>OZ244885.1:0-2906306 GCA_965221385.1 Dehalococcoidia bacterium | reverse complement strand
GGCCGTCTGCGCCGAGGAAGCGCTGGAAGCGGCCAGAGTTGCCCAGGAACAGGTGCAGGCGGGAGCGGAGTTGGGGCCCTTACACGGCATTCCAGTATCCGTCAAAGACCTGGAACTCACTCGGGGCATCCCGACCACCCTGGGTTGCGCCGTCTTTCGGGACCGCGTACCCGACTTCGATTCGGTGGTTGTGGAGCGGGTCAGGGCCGCCGGAGCAATCATCCTGGGCAAGACCAACACCCCGGAGTTCGGGCTTTCGGGAACCACCGAGAATCGGCTGGGGGACGCCTGCCGCAATCCCTGGGATTTGGACCGCACGCCCGGGGGTTCCAGTGGCGGAGCGGCATCGGCCCTGGCGGCAGGGTTGTGCACTCTGGCCACGGGCAGCGACGGCGGGGGTTCCATCCGAATTCCGGCCAGCTTCAGCGGCGTCTTCGGCATCAAGCCCACCCAGGGACGGGTACCCCGGTTCGGGGGTTATGGATCACCCTCGGCCAACCATTTCTCCCAGTCGGGGCCCATGTCCAGGTCGGTGGCCGATACCGCCCTGCTGCTGCAGGCGCTGAGCGGCCCAGACCAGCGGGACCCCACCTCCATGAGGGAAACTCCGCCCGATTTTTCTGCCGGGTTGCAGGAGGGCGTCGCGGGCTGGCGCATTGCCTGGAGCGCCGACCTGGGCTATGCCGGGGTGGATCCGGAGGTGGTACGGGTTACTGAACGGGCCCTCCACGTCTTCCAAAGCCTGGGGGCGAAGGTGGAGACCTCCAATCTGGCGCTGGAGGACCCCTTCCCGGCCTTTTGGGACGTCTTCGCCACCGCCTCCTACACCTCATACGGGAACCTGCTGGAGGAGCAAGGAGATCAGCTTACCAACTACGGCCTGAGGGCGCTGGAACATGGAGCCACGGTCACGGGCGCCGACCTGTCCCGCGCCCTGCTGCGGGTTGACCAGTTGCGCAGGCAAATGGAGACGTTCTTCGACGACTACGACCTGCTCATCACCCCCACCATGGCGGTTCCTGCATTCCCCATCGAAGCCAGGCCAACGGTTATAGGCGGAAAGGAGGTCGAACCTTTCTGGGGATTTCTGCCTTTCACCTTTCCGATCAACATGACGGGCCAGACGGCGGCCAGCCTTCTCTGCGGTTTTTCCGAAGCGCCGGATAGTCGGGGTATGCCCATAGGCTTGCACGTGATCGGCCCCCGTGGGTCGGAGGCGCGCGTGCTTCGGGCCTGTGCGGCCTTCGAACGGGCACAACCCTGGTCTCACCACCGTCCACCCGTCATTTGAACTGAATCCGGCGCGGCGGGTTTGGCAGCCAGGGTGGGGCCGAGGAGTGACAGCGCCGGCAATGTACTGAAGCTGGAAATGGCATGGGTGGATTGACGATGTACCAGGATGAATTGGCGGAGGCAGAAAAACGGGAATGAGCGCCAACAAGCTGCCCCTGGAGGGCATGAAGGTCCTTGACCTCACGCAGATCATGGCCGGGCCGGTCTGCACGATGCTGCTGGCAGACATGGGAGCCAACGTGGTCAAGGTGGAAAAGCCCGACGGTGGCGATGATACTCGGCGCATGGGCCCACCCTTCACCGGCGCTTGGGCATCGGGCTTTCTGGCCCTCAATCGCAACAAGCGCAGCCTCTGCCTCAACCTTCGAGAGGAGGAGGGCCGGCAGGTATTCCGGCGGCTCCTTATGGAATCCGATGTAGTCGTGGAGAACTTCCGTCCCGGCGTCATGGACCGGCTGGGGCTGGGCTATGAAGAGCTTGCCAGTTTGCGCCCCAGCCTGGTCTATTGTTCCATCTCCGGCTTCGGCGCCACCGGCCCCTACCGCAATCGGGGAGGCTTCGACCTGGTGGCCCAGGGTATGAGCGGGCTGATGAGTGTCACCGGGTTCCCCGATGGGCCGCCGGCCAAGGTGGGAGTACCCATAACGGACATTTCCGCCGGTACCCAGGCCGCCTTTGGCATAATGTGCGCCTATGTCCACGCCCTCAAGACAGGAAAGGGCCAGATGGTGGATGCTTCCCTGATGGAAGCCGGCATCTTCTACACCATTTGGGAATCAGCCCTGTACTTTTCGGAGGGAGAGATACCGGGCCCACTGGGCTCGGCCCACCGGGTATCGGCCCCATACCAGGCCCTGCGCACCGCCGACGGTTACATCAACATTGGCGCCGCCACCCAATCCACCTGGGAACAATTCTGCCGGGCCACGGGGCTGGAGCGCCTCATTGAGGATGAAAGGTTCCGGTTGCCTGGCGACCGCAAGGCGCGGGAGGTCGAATTGGCTGGGCTGCTGGAAGCCACCCTGATGGGCCAGAAGACCGACTATTGGCTTGAATTACTGGAGCAGGCCGGGGTGGTGGCCGGCCCCATCTACAACATGGAGCAGGTTTACGACGATCCCCAGGTGCGGGCCAGGGAAATGGTGGTGGAGCTGGAGGATTCGGAACTGGGAACTCTGCCCCACATCGGAGTGCCGGTAAAGCTCTCGGCAACGCCCGGGGGCATCAGGCGCCGAGCGCCGGCCCTGGGGGAACACAGCAGGGAAGTGCTGGAGGAGGCCGGGTTTCGGCCGAAAGAGATCGATGCCCTGGCGGCCAACGGCGTGGTCGTTTGCCAGTAAGTTATTTCCCTGAGGCTTCCTGTGGCAATGGGAGCCGGGATAGGGAGCTAATGCTCACCCCGGTCTGGCGTCGGTCGGCCGGGGCGGCCATTAACCTTGACGCCACGCCAGACCTTCGGTGGCGGCCAAGAACCGGTCAATGAGGCGCTGGCTCGATACGATGACACTGGGGGTGAAGAGGTTGGCATCATTCCCCTGCCGGTCCACCACGTTACCTCCCGCCTCCCGGGCCAGGAGCAGTCCCGCCGCGCTGTCCCAAGGCGAAAGGGAATGGTGAAAATACAGGTCCACCCGGCCGGCTGCGGCGTAGGCCATGCCCAGGGCGGAAGAGCCCAGGAGTCGCATGGTTTGAAACCCGGGCCACAGACTCCGAATCATGTCCAGCGCCGTGGCCGCCTTTTCGTCGTAGTAGCCCAGGTCGAAACTGATAACACAGTCGGGTATCTCCTGCCGTTCGGAGACGGCAATCCGTTCCCCATTGAGGAAGGCGCCCCGACCCACCTGGGCAGTGAAGGTTTCATCCTTTATGGGGTCGTAGGTAACCCCCATCACCGTTTCGCTGCCCCTGGCCAATGCTACCACCACGCAGAAGTGGGGGATACCCTCGGCAAAATTGCGGGTGCCATCAATGGGGTCCACCACCCAGGTGAAGGGCGAACCGGTCTCCACTGGGCTTGATTCCTCCGACAGGATGCTGAACTGGGGAAACTCCTCCCGCACCAGGTCCAGGATTACCCGCTCCGCCGCCAGATCCACATCGGTTACGATGTCCGCCCTGCCTTTGAAACGGACTTCCTTGTCCGTCTGGAAGCGCTGGCGAATTATCTCCCCTGCCCTTTGTGCCGCCTCGATAGAGACATCCAGGGCGGTGCGTCCACTCACGGAAGGAGGAATGAAGCTGGCGTCGTTTTCGTCCATTTAATCCACCAGGTCAGGCTCATGCGGCGCGGGGCGCCATGATTCGCCCGGGCTATACCAACTGGCCCAAACCCATCTTTTCATAGACCTCGGAGACCGTTTCCCGGGCGATGGCGCGAGCCTTCTTGCCGCCCTCC
This sequence comes from Dehalococcoidia bacterium, assembly GCA_965221385.1. Taxonomy (GTDB): domain Bacteria; phylum Chloroflexota; class Dehalococcoidia; order Lucifugimonadales; family UBA3495; genus Bin22. Next base: position 2,902,618 of record OZ244885.1, on the reverse strand, counting down.
CACAAGACTTCCCGCACGTACTCGGGCCGTTCTTCCAGCTCTCGCCGCCGTTCCCGCAGGGGTTCCAGGAACCCGTTGATGCTGCCGGCCAGGTGGCGTTTGCAATCCACGCAACCCCGACTAGCCCCGGTGCACTCGTCGTACACCTGCCCCAGGTCCTGCGCCGGACTGAAGATCTTGTGCAGGGAGTACACGTTGCAGACCTCCGGCCTGCCGGGGTCACTGCGACGTTGGCGCTGGGGGTCGGTGAATGCCGTCAAGACCCGCTGGGTCGTCTCCTCCGGAGTGGAGGCCAAGTCTATGTGGTTGTCCAGCGACTTGCTCATCTTCTGCTGGCCCTCCAACCCCAGGATTAATGGCGCCTCGGTAAGACGCGCCTGGGGTTCCGGGAAGGTGTCACCGAACCGGTAGTTGAACCGGCGCACTATTTCCCGGGCCAACTCCAGGTGGGGCAGTTGGTCCTGACCCACCGGCACGGTGTCCGCCTTGTAGATGATGATGTCCGCCGTCTGGAGCACCGGATACCCCACCAACCCGTAGTTGACACTCTCCTCTGTCTCGTCCATCTGCCGCACCTTCTCCTTGAAGGTGGGAACCCTCAATAGCCAACCCAGGGGGGTCACCATGCTGAGCAGGGTGTGCAGAATCATGACTTCCGGCACGTGCGACTGGATGAAAACGATGCTCTGTTCCGGGTCAACGCCGGCCGCCAGCCAGTCCAGGGCCATTTCATAGATGTTGGGTTGAATGTTGGCCACGTCTGACGGGTCCTCAACCGTCGTCAGGGCGTGAACATCAACGATGCTGTAGATGCAGCGATATTCATCCTGGAGCTTGACCCAATTGTCCAGTGCGCCCAGGTAGTTGCCCAAATGAAGCTTGCCCGTGGGACGCATGCCGGAAAGAATGGTACCCCGCACCGGAGTTGAGCCGCCTTCTGAAACCATAAGTTCGTACCCAATGCAGCGTAGTTGCGCCGGACTCAGGCGCTAACCGGATTACGATTTTCGCAACCTGGCAAACGCAAGTCTAGCACGTCAACAAAGCCAAGGGCAACAAGGTGTATTCGTTCAATACATATGGGAAGGGCGGCGGCTAAGGGTGGAATAGACGCCGAGGTCGTACCCCGGCCGCCCGGAGCCCCCCATCACCTCAGGCCCCGGGCGCAGCAATGATTTTCGCCGAAACCATGACGCCCAGCGCCTTTATGTTCGCCCGCCCCTCATATATACTGTCCCCGTGACGCAGGAACAGGGAAGGCCACTGGTGGGCGTGGGTGTAGTACTGGTGCGGGACGGGACGGTTTTCCTCGCCAAGCGTCAGGGCGCCCACGGAGAGGAAACCTGGGCGTCGGCCGGCGGGCACCTCGAATGGGGCGAGACTCTGGAGGAGTGCGCTCGGCGAGAGGCAATGGAAGAGTTGGGTGTGACGGTGGGTAACCTGCATTTCCTCTGCTTCAGCAATATCATCGCTTACGACCGCCATTACCTGGACGTGGAGTTCCTCGGGGACATCGGCAATCAGGAACCGAGGATCGCGGAGCCGGAGGCTTTTTCCGAGTCGGGTTGGTTTCCCCTGGAAGAATTGCCCCAGCCACTGTTCGTTGCGGCCCGTAATGCGCTGGACAGCTACCTTACCGGCAATCACTACTACCCCGGAGAGAATCCGTTGTCCTCGGATCGCTGAAGCGCTCCCGTGTACTTCCCGGGTTGTTTCGCCTCTAACGTAGCCTACCTGACGTTTGACCACGCCTGTTCGGGTGGGGCGCCTCGCCGTGGACAGGTTCAGCAGGGCGCCGAAGGGAAGGACCGAGCCAGGAGAGTTGGACTATCCCAGAAGAAGGTGGCCCCGCACCTGCCTGGTCAAAGGATGACAGGATGCCGCTCCTATCTGGCGCCGGGCAATTCAGCTACGAATCTGGTATAATGTCTTATGTGAACAAGACTCGTTCCAGCCTTGGGTTGCTCCCTACGCCGCTCCAGTATCCCCCAAGGTTAGCCCGCCTTTACCGCAGCAGGATTATGTTTGGCTTCGGGGAGCGTGGAAGTGAAGTTACGGCCCTGGGTTAGGGCAACAACCGGCGCAATGGTTGAGAAACAAACAATAGGGGAAGGATTTCAGATGCAGGTAAGACTGATGGCCGACCAGGACAGTAACACGCCCAGCTTGCCCTCGGTGGTGGCGGAAATCAACGAGCAGGCGGCGGAAGCATCTACCGCGACTCTCAATGAGCAAGGGGCGGAGTACACCGCCAAGGACATTCAGGTCCTGGAAGGACTGGAGGCCGTTCGGGTGCGTCCCGGAATGTACATCGGCAGCACCGACCAGCGGGGCCTGCATCACCTGATCTACGAAATTCTGGACAACGCGGTGGACGAAGCCATGGCCGGCTTCTGCACCCGAGTTGACGTGACCCTGGCTGAAGACGGCCTGATTACCGTTTCAGACGACGGCCGGGGCATTCCCGTGGACATCCACCCTTCCACGGGAAAGTCGGGCCTGGAAACGGTAATGACAACCCTGCACGCCGGTGGCAAATTTGGCGGTGGCGCCTACAAGGTGACCGGTGGTTTGCACGGCGTGGGCGGTTCCGTGGTCAATGGACTCTCCTCCCATTTGAGGGCGGAAGTCCACCGGGACGGCCACATCCATCACCAGGAGTACTCCCAGGGAATTCCCACGACGGAGGTCATCAAGGGCAAGCGTACCAGCCGGCACGGCACCGCCATTTCCTTCCGTCCCGACCCGGAGATTTTTCCTGACATAGAGTACGACTTCGAGGTTCTGGCCAGCCACTTCAAGGAAATCGCCTATCTCAACAAGGGTCTGGAGATCCGGTTCGTGTGCCCCTGGCACCTCCAGTCGCGGCGGGGGGACATCGAAAGAACCTACTACTTCGACGGCGGCATTGCCAATCTGGTCCGAAACGTCAACAAGCATCGGAGGGTTTTCCAGCAGAGCCCCTTCTACTACGAGAAGACTGTGGATGAAACCTCCGTAGAAGTGGCGGTTCAGTACAACGACAGTTTTTCCGAGTCGGTGATTTCCTTCGCCAACTGTATCAACACCCAGGAGGGTGGCAGCCACCTGACCGGGTTCCGCACCGCGCTGACTCGGGTAATCAACGACTATACCCGCAAGAACAACTTCATCAAGGATGATCAGCCCAACCTCACCGGCGAGGACGTGCGGGAAGGATTGGCGGCGGTGATCAGCGTAAAATTGACCAACCCCCAGTTCGAAGGCCAAACCAAGACCAAGCTGGGCAATGCCGAAGTCCGCAGCGTGGTGGACTCGGTGGTCAGCGAAGGGTTGAGCCGCTACCTGGAGGAACATCCCGTCGAGGGCAAGCAGATCGTCGAAAAATGCCTGACCTCCCAGCGGGCGCGGGAAGCCGCCAAGAAAGCCCGGGAACTGGTGATCCGCAAGAACGCCCTGGACGGTACCTCCCTCCCCGGGAAGTTGGCCGACTGCGCCGAGCGGGACCCGGCAAAATCGGAACTGTACATCGTGGAGGGCGAGTCGGCGGGAGGGTCGGCCAAGATGGGCCGGGACCGCAGTTTCCAGGCGATTCTCCCCCTCAAAGGTAAGATTCTGAACGTGGAACGGGTGCTCCAGCAGCCGGACAAAATTCTCGGCCACGAAGAAATTCGATCGATCATCGCCGCCGTCGGAGCCGGTGAAGGGGACGAGTTCGACCCCACCAAGGTTCGCTACCAGAAGGTCATCATTATGACCGATGCCGACGTGGATGGTTCCCATATCCGCACCCTGGTGCTTACCTTCTTCTTCCGCCGTATGCAGGGGTTGATCGACAATGGGTACCTCTACATTGCCCAGCCGCCCCTGTATCGCATCCAGGCCGGTCGCGCCGCTCCCCAGTACGTCTATACCGAAGAGGAAAAGGACAGCTTGCTGGCCACAATGGAGGGGCGGCGCAACGTGCAGCTCCAACGATACAAGGGCCTGGGCGAGATGAACCCAGAGCAGCTCTGGGAGACTACCATGAACCCGGAAAGCCGGCAGATGCTCCAGGTAAACATCGAAGACCAGATCGAGGTTGACGATGTTTTCACCACCCTGATGAGCGAGGCTGTCGCCCCCCGAAAGTCCTTCATTCAGTCCCACGCCCGCAGTGTGAGGAACCTGGATGTCTAGGACACTCTCTTCCAGGATTGGATTATTTCGCCATTTGGCTTATAATGACCTTCCTGAAGCGTCCTTGAACCGTTGGACGCCAAATCGGCATCAAGTATTTGGAGGAACCTCTTGCCAGCCAAAAAGTCCGCCCGAAAGTCCGTCAAGCGATACAGCCGAAACCAAAGCGTTCGCCGCTCGACCAGAACCGCCATAACCGGCGCCCGTCGGGCCATGGCCTCGGGTGATGTTGAAGCAGCCGAGCCGGCAGTTCGCCACGCCGAAAGCCTGCTGGACCGAGCTGTCAAGAAGGGTATCCTCCACAAGAACAATGCCTCTCGCCGGAAGTCCCGGCTGGCTGCCCGCCTAAACCAAATGCAAAACTGATTCCCATTCTTTCAGGGTGCATTGCAAGCGTGAACAACCTAGCGTTCACGCTTTTTCTTGTTTATCAACCTGCCTCGGCATTACCCACATTCCCTCGGCGTTTTTGGGTTGAACCTTCGGCGCCATGTCCAAGGGCCACTCCGCCATACGCCCCCAAAACAACAAACCTTGGGACAGCATCGCCCACAACCAATCTCTGCGGGCGCGCCGAAATTGACTTGCCAGGCAAACTCTGGTACTCTTTGAAGAACATTAGTTTTACAGGTGCAGCATGACCACAGAAAAGAAACTACCTCCTCGCCGCCGGCGAATACTGGAATTCATTGGAACCTTTATCGAAGAAAATGGACTGCCTCCCACAGTCCGGGACATCCAAAAGGCCTGTGAGATAAGTTCCACCTCGGTGGTGGACTACAACCTGAGGATACTGGACCGGGATGGTTACCTGAACCGCCGGCCCGATGTGGCCCGTGGCATTGAACTACTGGACGAGATGGGCCAGCCCATGAGCACGGCGCCGAAAGTGCACATAGTCGGCAGAATCGCCGCCGGTTCTCCCCTCCCCGCCTTTTCCAGCGAGGGCAACACCGCCAGCGAGGAATTCGAAACCATCGAAGTGACGCCTGAATTGACCCGTAGGCACGGCCGCCTTTTCGCCCTGGAGGTTCAGGGTCAGTCGATGATCGATGCCTTCATTGACGATGGCGACGTGGTAATAATCAAGCCCACCCAGCAGGCGGAACACGGCGAAATGGTAGTAGCCTGGCTCAAGGAAGAACAGGAAGCCACCCTCAAGAGGTTCTACTCAGAGGGCAGCCAGGTACGTCTTCAGCCGGCCAATTCCACTATGGACCCCATCTTCGCCGAAGCCGAAAACGTGGAAATTCGGGGAAAGGTCGTGAGCGTTATCCGGAAGTACGGCTAGTAGCCCCGCTCTTACCTCCACGGTTTGACGGGTGGAATACGGCTGGCCCGGGATGAAGGTTTACTACCGGCGACCGGGCCGGCTACCGGCGACTGTTGGTTAGGGCCCCATAGGTGGCCACCACGAAGGGCACACAGTAGGTGAGCGGTACCTTCCAAAGGAGCGCCCCGCTCCACTGGCCCGTCAAAAGCAAGTCCCCCTGGTTCAAGCCGGTGAGGACCGTTCCCACCACTACCGCTGCAACCAACGACCTCTTCAACATTGGCCAATGCACCAGCGCGCAGGGCAAACACTTGGTCATGGGGTCCGGGACAATTCCCTCCCCAACCGACGCCTTCCTGTTCGCCCGAAAGACGAAGGCTGGCCCCCCAATCAGGTTCCGTCGGCAACGGTCGCAGGAAACAGTTTGGGTCGTTTCAATTGGCATTTCCCGATTTTCCTTCGCACACAATTGGGAAGTATATCCAAGGGAGCCCATCGTTGACCCTGCTGCCCTGCTGTCTCCAGAAGCCGCCTGCCTGTCGCCAAACTGTGAGCGGCAACAGAAGAAAGCGCAACTTCCATGTCAAGAAGTTGCGCCGTAACAGAACTTGCCGACCTTAGTTCGCTTCACAATGCTCTACTTGCAACTGGCCGGTCATATTGACCGAGAAAGGGGAACCAGCCAGATCCCCCAGGCTATGAATCGTCGTTAGCTGGACTTGCCGATTCGGAAGACCTTGGTTCCACATTCAGGGCAGGTGCCGTGGGTGGCGGGCCTTCCGTTCTTCAGAGTAACCTCTTCCGGGTTGTTGATCTCCCGCTTGCTGCGGCACTTGAAGCAATACGCTTCCATCCTCCTTCTCCTCCGAAAAAAAGTTTGTTTGGTCGAGGACTCAGCATTCCCCCGCTGGCAATCCTCTGTCGCTACTGAGAGGCGACGGGCTCCAATTTGGTGAAGCAGTAGGCCCGAGTCTTCAGCGTTGCTTTTCCCCCAGGGAGGGCGGAAGGCGTTCTGAAGGTGTTCAAGTTTCTGCTACTTTATGTAATACAGAATCCAATAGGCCTTTGTCAAGGCAGATAGCCGACTATTGGCCAGATTGGCCAGAATTTGCCCATTTTCGCTGGGAAAAGCCCTGACGGGATACCGGTCGGCCCGGTACTGAACCCCATACCCGAAGCAGCATGGCTGCGTGGCGCTTACTACAGGTCGTTGTTTACCCGGCGCCTCTTGGTCCACGACACAGCCACCAACTCCCATCCCAATCCTCAAGGCTCACCCGTAAATTCCAGCCCTGCCTTTCGCCGACCTGCCACCGCAATCTCTCGACCCCGCGCCAGTTGCGACAGAAACAGGGGGCCAAAATTACGGAACAGAGGCCCTGCCCAGCCACGCATCCCAAAGGACGCATTCCCAAGCCTGGAAGGGGTTCGACTAAACCGAGCCTCCGGTGTGGTCTCTCTTTCGCTCCCTCCCGGCTACAGCGAATCTTGCGCAAAGGGGGAAGGCTCCTCCAGTTGAAACACCTTGACCGGCTGCCACGAGTTTCCCTGGCGGTCATGGGTCACCAGGGCCAGGAACCGTCCATCGATACCGTAGGCGCGAAATTGCTCCAGGTAGGACGGGTTGAACGGTAGGCGACCGGCCGCAACGGCCTGGCCATTGGCCAATGACTTGGCCGCTGAGCCGCTAACCGTAATCGCCCGAAAGCGTCGCAACACGTGATCAAGCGGATGAATGTAGTCCAGCCAATTGTCGTCATTCCCAGAAACCCTGACTTGGTCCTCCAGCTCTTCCGGAGTTATGGCCTGTTCGGAAGCAAACCCGGCGCAGTATTGGCGTTCCAGGTCGGTGACGTAGCCACCACAACCCAGGGCCTGTCCCAAGTCGTGAGCCAGAGTCCGCATATAAACCCCCCGGCCGCATTCCACATCCAGGGTAATGGAGGGCAGGTCAAATTCCACCAGGCTAATGTCGAAAATGTCCACGGGACGGGCTTCTCTCTCCACCTCCACTCCGGCACGGGCCAGCTTGTAAAGCCGCTGCCCATCCACCTTAACGGCGCTGTACATGGGCGGCTTCTGGGCGATGGCGCCGATGAATTCCCTGCTTGCCCCGACTACCATTTCCTCAGTGACGTATCCGGGGTCTCGGCCGGGAACGGGGTCTCCCTCGGCATCGTAGGTCTGGGTGGTTGCGCCCAGCCTTACCACCATGCGGTACCGCTTAGAGCCACCGACAACGTATTCCATCAGTCGGGTGGCTTGACCGAAACAGACGGGCAACACCCCTCGCGCCAGCGGATCCATGGTGCCGGCGTGGCCGACCTTCTTCCTCTGGCCCGTGATGCGCTTCACCTGGCGCAGGGCCTCCATGGAGGTCATGCCAACGGGCTTGTACAGGTTCAGAAACCCGTTGACCGTTGCCCGCGAGACCTGGCGCGTGGGGGAGTTTCCCGGTGACACAGCGGCTAACTCCGGCCAAAGAATCGCAGGGGGCCCGCGTAGTTGGGCGTGACTTCCGTCTCCGCCGGACCGCCTTCTTCGGGTTGCAGGTCGTCCATCAACCTGAGCAGGGCCTCCCCGTCCTCAATACTTTCGTCCAGATTGAACTTGAGGAAGGGCACATACCGCAGCTTGAGCCGGTCCCGCAGGGATCTGCGCAGAAACGTAGCGGCAGACTGGATTCCGTCCAGCGCCTGGTCCTTGTCCTCCTGCTCGCCCAGCACGCTGACGTAAACCCGGGCATTGCGCAGGTCGGACGAGGTCTCCACCTTGGTGATGCTGATGATGCCGTTCAGGCGCGGGTCCTTGATTTCCCGGGACAGCAGTACGCTAATTTCCTGGCGCAGGAGGACGTTGATACGGTCGGAGCGACGGCTCATAGGAAACTCCGGGGTTGGCGAATTGAGGCTGGAACTGGGACATCTCCGGCTGGCAGGTCCAGGATGGCCGGCCGGAAAAGTCAGGCTGGGTGGATGGCTGTTCTGCTATCTTGTAGCCCGTTCCTGGCGGTGGGCCTGCAAGACATCCCCCACTTCAAACTCGTTGAAGTCCTCCAGGAGAATGCCGCAGTCCATGCCGTTGGTCACTTCGTTAACCTCGTCGCGGAAGTGCCTCAGGCTGGACAGACTGGTATCGCCCAAGAGTTCTCCTTCCCGCAGCACCCTGATGGAAACGCCCCGATTCATTCGTCCACTGGTCACGCGGCAACCGGCAATGTTGATGCCCCGCCGGGACGGGAAGATTTCGCGAATTTCAGCTTCGCCAAGAACCACATCGGTGAAGGCGGGTTCCAACATTCCGTGGAGGGCCTGACTGATGTCATCGATCAGCTGGTAGATGATCGAATAGTGCCGAACCTCGACGCCCATCCGTTCGGCGACCCGTTCCACACCGATTTCCTCGCCGACGGAGAAGCCCACAATGATGGCGCCGGAAGCGCTGGCCAACAGCACGTCAGACTCGGTTATGTTGCCGCTTCCGGCGTGGAGGATGCGCACCCTGGCATCGGCATCGGTCAGACGTTCCAGGGATTGCCGAACCGCCTCCACGCTTCCCTGGACATCGGCCTTCAACACCAGGTTCAGTTCCTTGATGTCCCCGGCATCGATCTGCTTGACCACTTCCTCCAGGGTGAGGGCCCGCATCTGGGATTGCTGGCTCGACCTGGCCCGGTCCCGGTCCTGGGCCAGCGCCCGACTGGTTCGTTCGTTGGGCGTAACTGTCATCAAATCGCCGGCCTCGGGCAGTGCGCCAAAACCCAGTATCTCTGCGGGAGCCGCCGGAGTGACCGTAGTTATGGCTGCGCCCAAATCGTCTGTGATGGCCTTGACCCGGCCCCAGGCCGTGCCGGCCACCACGTAATCGCCCACCTTTAGGGTGCCGCTCTGGATCAGCACAGTAGCCACCGGACCCCGTTTTCGATCCAGTTTGGCCTCAACGATTACGCCACTGGCGGGCCGATTGGGATTGGCCTTCAGTTCCGAAACCTCGGCCAGGATGAGAATGTTTTCGAGCAGGTCGTCAATTCCATCCCCGTTGCGAGCCGAAACTGGCACCGAGATAATGTCGCCACCCCAGTCTTCCACAAGGAGATTGTGCTGGCTCAGCTGGCGCTTGACCCGTTCAGGGTCCGCGCCAGGCAGGTCCATCTTGTTGATGGCCACCACGATCGGCACCTCGGCGGCCCGGGCATGGTCAATGGCCTCTTCGGTCTGGGGCATAATTCCATCGTCGGCGGCGACCACCAGGATGGCAATATCCGTCACCCTGGCCCCGCGGGACCGGATGGAGGTGAAGGCCTCATGGCCTGGCGTGTCGAGGAAGGTAATCTTTCGTCCGTCGCGTTCCACCTGGTAGGCGCCGATGTGCTGGGTAATTCCCCCGATCTCGCGGTCCGCCACATGGGCGTTGCGGATGGAGTCCAGCAGGCTGGTCTTGCCATGGTCCACGTGGCCCAGAATGGTAACCACGGGCGGGCGGCTAACCAGGTCGGCCTCACTTTCGGACGGAAGGCCCTTAATAGCCGAAGTGCTGTCCAATGCGCCGGTTTCAGCAACATCTTCGGCCACCCGGGTGCGAATGCCATAGGCGGTGGTTACCAGGGAGGCTACTTCATGGTCGATCACCTGGTTCATTGAAACCATAATGCCGTTGCGCATCAACTGCTTGATTACATCAACGGGACTCTGGTCCACCAGTTCAGAGAGGTGTTTAACGGTCAGAGTCTGCGGCAATACTAGAGTGCGGGAAGGGCCACGACGGCCGCTTCTGGTCTGTCCTTCTGTTGTCATATCATCCCTCCCCTTGAAATGCTTGAGAGACGCGCTCTCTGAAGTAATTCAAAAGGGTTTCGCGTTCACTGGCGGAAATCGTCACCTTTAGGCTACGTTCCAGGCTGCCCCTGCTGACTCCCCTTTCCCAGCAGTCCATAGAATGGCACAAGTAAGCGCCCCGTCCCGACAACTTGCCGGTTTCGTCGGCGCGTACCAAACCCTGGGGAGTGCGTACAATACGGGTCAACTGCCTCTTTGGCGCATGTTGACCGCAGGCGATACACCTGCGTTCGGGGACGTGCCTGGCTTTGGGCAAAACTCGCCTCCCTTCCCGCCGGGAACGGGAATCATCGGAAAGGCGTTGTGGCTATCTGCCCCCACCGCGCCTCGGGCCCCTGTTGTTATTGCCCCCCGTGTTCCGGCGGCCACGGCGCCCACCGCGACCCCCACCACGGGTTTCACCAACCAAGTCCTCGGCGAACCGAATCTTTCCAGCATCCGGCGTCAGTATGGGCACTTCCGGCAACTCGGGGAAGAACTCTTCACCTTCTTCCTCTTCTTCATCATCGAATACTTCTTCCAGGGTGAACGAGGCCAGGTCTTCGACGCTGATGGAGGCTGCCGCCTCTTCGGTGACGGAGCTGACGGCCTCTTCCTCCTGTATCAGGGCCTCCAGCAACGAATCCTCATCGATGGCGTCAATATCGGCCGCAACCTCTCCGGTGGTTTCGGCAACCTCCACCACGGAATCAACGGCGGTCGCTTCCACCGCCTCGGTGGTTGCCTCCTCCAGGGTCTCGGCCCCGGCGACAATTGCCTCCGCCTCGGCAACCGCATCCTGCGCCTCGGTCTGGGCTTCCGCGGACTCCCTGGCAGCGGAAGCAGCCTCAAGGGCGGCCTGGCGGCGCTGCTCTTCCAGCTCCCGCTGCCGGACCTCCTTGATTTCCTCCCATTCCGCCAGACCCTTGATGTCCAGGCGCCAGCCCACCAACCGGGCGGCCAGACGGGCGTTCTGCCCCTCCTTGCCGATGGCCAGGGACAATTGGCGGTCGGGAACAACCACGATGGCCGTCTGTTCCTGGGGATTCAACTCCACGTGGGACACCTCGGAGGGACTGATGGCCCTGGCGATGAATCCCTTGGGGTCGGGATCCCAGGGCACCACGTCTATCTTTTCGCCCTGGAGTTCATTGACGATGCTCTGGATCCTGTTTCCTCGGAGCCCGATGCAGGCGCCCACCGGGTCCACCCCTTCCTGGGTGGAATACACGGCGACCTTGCTGCGGAAACCGGCATCTCTGGATATGGCCTTTATTTCCACCGTTCCGTTATAGACTTCAGGGACTTCTATCTCGAATAACCGCTTCAACATGTTGCGGTCGCTGCGGGACACCAGAATCTCCGGCCCCTTGGGGCCGTTCCGCACGTCGAGGACGTAGACCTTAATTCGCTGACCCTTCTTGTACCTTTCGGTGGGAACCTGTTCATCGGAGGGCATGATGGCCTGGGCTCTGCCCATGTCCAGGGTAATGGTGCGGTTGGGCTCCATCTGCTCCACCACGCCGGTGATAATGTCCTGGCGGTGCTGGAGGAACTCTTCGTAGAGCAACTCCCTTTCGGCTTCCCGGAGGCGTTGGAGAACCACCTGTTTGGCGGTCTGTGCTGCGATTCTGCTGGCGTTGTGAGGAAGGGGTTCGGCGGCGGCCACCTCTTCACCCACCTCCGCATTCTTCCTGATTGCCAGGGCGTCCTGTAGGGAAATCTCCCGGGCCGGATCTTCAACATCTTCGACAACGGTCTTCAGGGCGAATACACTCACGTCCCCGGTGTTGGGGTTGAGCGTCACTGTAATGTTCTGACCTGAGACGGGATTGTCTTTCTTGAACGCAGATGCCAGGGCAACTTCAATGGCCTGGAGCACCTGCTCCTTGGGCAAATGCCGTTCGGCGGCCAACTGGGTCAGCGCAATCAAAAAGTCGCTTTTCACAGCCATCCTCCCAAGCTTCCGCAGATTTCGATAATAAGCACTTATGAATCAAGCCCGTCAACAAGAAAGCGGGTTTCCCCGCTCTCTGCAACAAGCCTGGCGTCAGTATAACATTGACCCCTTTCCCTTTCAACTTGACCAACCTTGGGTGACAGCACGACGATTCAAGGAGGGTCAGCGCTCAGTTAGTAAACCCGAGTCATTTGCTCCATCTACCCCACTTCTAGGGCCCACGGCTGTTCGCCCCTGCCTCGCCATTTGCAGGAATGGGTAGCGCCAACTCCAAAAAACAGAAAAGGGTGCGGCGATTGTGCCGCACCCTTCCCGGTTAGATTCAGTATTGGTCGTTGCTGGAACAGATTCGCCATAGCCCTATCGTGGGGACCAATGGCGGCCCGATGGCTAACCTGGAGCACGGGCAAATCAAGGCCGCCGCTCTTTCACCACCATATCTTGCCCTGAATATCCTTCTCCATTTCCTCGTAATCGCGGTTCCACAGGCTGGTGCTGAGGTACTTCCATCCGCCGTCGGCCAGCAGACAAACAATGTTCCCGCTCTCCATACGATCCGCCTGCCGCATGGCTCCGTAAACCACGGACCCCGAGGATATGCCGGCGAAAATTCCTTCCTGATGAAGCAACTCCTTGGTGGTACGGAAAGCGGGCAGGCTGCCCACCAATAACCGGGCATCCAGCATATCGATATTCAGGATGGGGGGTATGAACCCGTCCTCCAGACGGCGGAGACCGGAGATGAAGTCGTCCGGTTCCGGCGCAACGGCAACGATGCGGACCTCCGGGTTGTGCTCCCGCAGGCTTCTGGCCACGCCCATCAGGGTACCGCCAGTGCCCAGCCCAGCCACGAAGGTGGTCACTTCGGGAAGCGCATCGACAATTTCAGGCCCCGTTGTCTCGTAGTGGGCGTCGGGATTGCCGCTGTTCCCATACTGGTACATCATCAAGTAGTCGTCTGGGTTCTTTTCCGCCATGCTCTGGGCCACTTCAATGGAGCCGTTGCTGCCCTTCTCACCATCGGAAAAGACAATTTCGGCGCCGTATGCCTGCAGCAACAGGCTTCGCTCCTCACTGACATTCTCCGGCATCACCACCTTTACCCTGTACCCCTTCAGCTTGCCAATCATGGCCAGGGAAATGCCGGTGTTGCCGCTGGTTGGTTCCAGGATGGTGCGGTTGGCGGAAATCTCGCCGTCGGACTCGGCGCGCTCAATCATCTTCAGGGCAATACGGTCTTTCACGCTGCCCGTGGGATTCTGCCCCTCCAGCTTGGCGAACAGCCTCACTTCCGGGTTGGGACTGAGGTGCTGCAACTCCACCAAGGGGGTGTTGCCGATGGTCGCCAATATGCCCTTATATGGCCGCCTCGTACCCATTTACACCATCTAATTCCACTGCAATTGCCTGAGCAAGCGCCTGAGGATCAAACGCCCGCCCGGCTGCTAGTTGTCGGCCACCCCGGCCACTTCCGGAGCCGCAAGCCCGCAGAAGATTTCGTAGTCTATCAACTCGGTCACCGTAGGATTGTCGCCGCAGAGCGGGCAGGAGGGGTTGCGCTTGAGTTTCACTTCCCGGAAGGTCATGCTCAGCGCATCGATCAATAGCAGCCGGGAACACAGGCTTTCCCCAATGCCCAGGAAATACTTCAGGGCTTCCGTGGCCTGGATGCTGCCCACAAGGCCGGTAAGCGCGCCCAGTACGCCTGCCTCGGCGCAGTTGGGCACCATTCCCGGAGGGGGCGGCGACGGGAAGAGGCACCGGTAGCACCCCTGCCCCGGCAGGAACACGGTGGCCTGGCCGTCGAAGATGAGGATGCTGCCATCAACCAGGGGTTTGTTCAGCAAATAGCAGGCGTCGTTGACCAGGTAGCGGGTGGCGAAGTTGTCGGCGCCATTGATCACCAGATCGTACTGGCTGATGATTTCCATGGCGTTATCAGATTCCAGCCGCACCTCATGGGGAACGACGGTGACATCCGGGTTGTAGGCATGTATGTTATCAATGGCCGACTGGAGCTTGGGCCGACCGATGTCGCTGGAGTGGTGAAGAATCTGCCGTTGGAGATTGGAAATTTCGACCACGTCGAAATCCACGATACCAACCGTACCCACGCCCGCCAGGGCCAGGTAGATGGCGGAGGGAGAACCCAGCCCCCCGGCTCCTACTATGAGGGCCTTCGACTGCATTAGCTTGCGCTGCCCCGCGCTGCCCACGTCGCCCATGATAATGTGGCGGCTGTATCGTTTCACCTGTTCGGGCGTCAATGCCAGAGGTTGTTGAGTCATCTGGAAAGGTTCCTCCTTGCTAAACTCGTCCTGCCCTGGGGTCGCTCCTGGCGTCGGGAGACTGCACGCGTATTCCAACAAAAAACCCACACCCCCCATTGGGCTACCCTTCCCGGGTGGGTGCAGGCTGAAAGTGACTGACTCTGCCCGCCCCCTATGTGTGAGGACAGGAGCAGTCGCAATTCAACTGGATTTCACTAACATTCATGGCTAGGCTAGAGTCTATGCTTGGGCCTTGGAGATGTCAAGCTGATGCCGATGGACTATCACCCCAAACGGCTCCCGGCGCTCAAGCCCCGTCCCTTCCACAACGCTCAAACGTTGTGAGCGGACAGGTACCTCTGCCGCTGGGCCAGATGTTCCAAGGTAATATTGGTCAGAACACCCTCTATCGCCTCTTCCACGGACTTCCAGATTTCCTGCTGGGCGCAGCAATCGGCGAATATACAGTCCGAGGCATAGGTCAGGCAATCCAGCGGCGAAGCATTGCCATCGAGGGTTGTCATTATCTTGTGCAGGTTTATCGACGCCGGGTCGTCCGCCAACGAATGGCCGCCCTGGGGACCCCTTCGACTTTGGACCAACCCGCAACGATTGAGGGTATTCATTAATTGAACCAAATAAGCTTCGGGAATACCCTGCCGGTAGGCAATTTCAGACGTTTGTACCGGCCCACCGCCGTAGTGCATTGCCAGCTCTACCAGCGCCCTCACGCCATAGTCCACCTTCATCGGGATTCTCATGACGCCAACCTCCAAACCGCAACGGCAATTGCGATTATAGCACCATTCTCGATACAGGGGGAAGAAAACTTGCCCAGAACCGGGGCTGGGGAGAGGGCATTCCTCCGGCTTTGGACTGACATTCCAATTGTCAGGGCTTCCTGGCTGGTTCAAGAATCTTGCCGCAGTTCCTCCAATACCTGTGCCAGTTCCCCGGGCAGTTCCGACTCGAATGACATGGCGCTACCGGTAGTGGGGTGCCGGAAGGCCAGGGCAGCCGCGTGAAGGAAGTGACGGGCGCCACCGGGTTGGCGGCTGCCATATACCTCATCCCCGTGGAGGGGATAACCCAGGTGGGATAGATGCACACGGATCTGGTGGGTACGGCCCGTTTCCAGGACCAAATCCAGCAGAGTATGGCCCGGCAAACGCTCAATGACCCGGTAGGCGGTGCGGGAATGCCTCCCGTCCAGAACCACTGCCATGCGCTGGCGATGGCGGGGGTCTCGGCCGATGGGGGCGTCGATGACTCCCTCATCCTGGGGCAGGCTGCCCCTGGCCAGCCCCAGATAGCCCTTGTGGACCTCTCTGGCCTTGATTTGGTCGGTCAGGCTGTGGTGAGCCGATTCCGTCTTCGCCACCACCATCAACCCGGAAGTATCCTTGTCCAAACGGTGGACAATCCCGGGACGCAGCACTCCCCCGATGCCGGCGATGTCGGGGCACCGGGCCAGGAGGGCGTTGACCAGGGTTCCGTCCGGGTGGCCCGGCCCCGGATGCACCGGAAGGCCAGCCTGCTTGTCCACGACCACCAAATCCCCATCCTGATAAACCACGTTGACGGGAATGTCCTGGGGTTCAACGTTGGGTTCGCGCAGGGGTGGCACCACCAGCTCCACCCTATCTCCCGCCCGCACTCGCTGGGCCGGCTTGGCATCCACCCCGTTGACCCGAACCCAGCCCTCGCTGATCAGGGAGTGGATACGGCTGCGGGTAAGTCCGTTCTCGTGGTCGGCCAGGAACCGGTCCAGCCGGATCCAGTCCCGGGCAGCAACGTAAATTGTCAACTTTTCCTTGACCCTTTCCTCGCGAGCCTGGGACATGGCGCCCCTACCTGTATGGGCCTCGCCGGGAGGCTCTTCGACGGGGGTAGCAGTAAATCGGGGCTTGGCGTCCACCTAGTCGGCCGGAACGAAGACGGCGGCATTGGAGGCAGCGTCCCCGCCGCCTGAGGGAATAAGCCCTTTTCCGAGGGGCGGTTGCCGTCCCCCTTCCGCCGGGCCGAATAAAAATCCACCCCAGCAGGGCCATTCCAGTTACAATTGACGCGTCGGCCAAGTTGAAAATGGGCCAGATCCCAACGTCTATGAAGTCCGTTACCGCCCCCAATCGAAGGCGATCCACCAGGTTGCCTAAGGCTCCACCTATCTGCAGACTCAGGCTCAACCGCAACAGGTTGGTTATGCGAGGCTGGCTGTGGTAGATGAGGCTCAGAACGATAATGCCAACCACGGACGCCACAATCAGCGGCGTATTCTGGCCCTGCAAAATCCCGAAGGCGCTGCCCGTATTTTGGGCGTGGGTCAGCCGGAAAAGGCCCGTGGGGGGATAGGAGTAGCCCAAGGGCAGGTAGGACAGAACCAGGAACTTGGTAAGCTGGTCCAGCAGGAAGAAGATTCCCGCCAACTGCAAAAGGTCAAAGTCCAGGAAGATAGGTCGTTTGCGAAAAACGCCCCAGCCACCTGGGGCAGGTGGGGGAAGTGGGGCAGACTGCGAGCTCTCCGGAAGGGAGCCATTTACCCCGGCGGGGGTTGGCTCACCGTCCTTCCCTCTGTACTCAGCGCCCGGGGGAATCAGGGCAGATTGAACTGTCTCCTCTTGCTCGCCAGCCTGAAGCCGGGCCGATGACGATTCTGCCTCATCCTCGAAGTTTTCCTGTTCAAAGTGTTCCTGTCGGGCCATAAGTGAGTTACTTCAAGGTTTCGGCGAAGAACTCGGCCACGGGCGCCACCGCCTGGCGTTCCATCCCGCCCCAGAAATGGTCGGCCCCGTCGATGACCTCAAACTGGGGCTTCCGGCTAAACTCGTCCAGGTGAGACTGGAGGTTCTCCGCCTCTACCAGTTTGTCCCGGCTGCCGGTAATGATGAATGAGGGGGTCTTGGCTCCCTTCAAGGGCGTGTCGGACAGAGCGCGGATGTTAGGCGAAACCAGGGCAATGGCCTTCGCCTTCTTCTGAGCGTCCTTGCTGCCCAGGATGACCGAGGTACCAAAGGAATAGCCAACCAGCCCCAGCCGGCGGCCATCCACGCCCTTCCATGCCTTCAACAACTCGAACGCGCCGAGAACCTCCTGATCTTCCTGTTCTCCCTTGGAATGCTCGCCTTCGCTATTGCCCACGCCACGAAAATTGAAGCGAATGGTGGCAAAGCCTTGGTCCACCAGGTGAAACGAGAGGGCCACAACCACGTTGTTGTCCATGTTGCCCCCAAACAGGGGGTGGGGATGGCAGATGACGATGCCCGGAACCGAACTGTCCACATCGTCCGGGGTGGCTACGATGCCCTCGAAATTCAGCCCCTTGGCCTTGAAGCTGACCGCGCTTTGCCGCATACGCCTACCTCCCGTGTCGCCGGCATGAACCCAAACCAATATTAGAAGACTCAATAGAGTTTGGCAAGGATACCTGCTAGAATACCAGCGTTACCCAATCTCGTTGTAGGAAGAATTAGCCCCTCGACATTGTCCTGACGATAGAAGTCCGCGGTCGAGGGACTGACAGCAGACCACACAAACCCAACGCACAAACCCAACGGAGGAAACCGATGGACGTTATCGACTTGCGCAGCGATACCGTTACCCACCCCACGGAAGAGATGCGGCGGGCCATGGCCGAGGCGGAGGTGGGCGACGACGTTTACGGGGAAGACCCGTCCATCAACCGGCTGGAGAGTCAGGCGGCCCAACTGCTGGGCAAGGAAGCCGGACTGTTGACCGCCAGCGGCACCATGAGCAACCTGGTGGCGGCCCTAACCTTTTGTCAGCGGGGTGACGAAGTAATCATGGGCGACCAGGCCCATATCTTTTGGAACGAATCGGCGGGGGTGTCGGCTTTGGCCGGCGCCCAGGTGCGACTGGTCCCCAACGACGAGCAGGGTCGCATCGATACGCAGGACCTCGCCGACGCCATCCGACCCCGGGGCAATGTTCACATGCCGCCTACCGCGCTGGTTTGCCTGGAGAACACCCACAACCGGTGCAGTGGGGCCGCCCTTACGCCTCAGGATACCAGGCAGGTGGCAGACGTGGCCCACGCCGCCGGAGCAAGGGTGCACCTGGACGGCGCCCGAATATTCAACGCGGCAGTTGCCCTGGAAGTTCCGCCCGCCGAGTTGGTGCGGGATGTGGATTCGGTTTCCTTCTGTCTCTCCAAGGCCCTCAGCTGTCCCGTTGGTTCGGTGCTGTGCGGTTCCGAGGAGTTCATCGCCGGAGCCCGGCGGTGGCGCAAGATGATTGGCGGCGGAATGCGTCAGGCCGGGGTGCTGGCCGCTGCCGGCCTGGTGGCCCTGGACACCATGATCGAACGGCTGGCCGATGACCATGCCAATGCCCGCCGCCTGGCCCAGGGCCTGTCCGAAATCGAGGGATTCCAGGTGGACCCGGAGAGCATCCAGACCAACATCGTGATTTTCGAGGTTGACCCCTCCCTGGGCACGGCTCCGGAGGTTCTGGACGCCCTGGCCGAGGCGGGCGTCAAGGTTACCCCTTCCCGCGCCCAAACCCTGCGAATGGTTACCCACCGGCAGGTTGACCGGGCTGACGTGGAAGATGCCCTGGCGAGGGTGGAACGGGTCGCCGCAGCCCTTCGGGACCGGTAACCGCCCGCCACTGTCCGCGTGGGGAATCCAGTCTGGGAGGCTTCGCCATGGCCGAAATGTCACTGAACCGATCCACCACCGCGCTGCTCATCGCCGACTTCTATGCCGACATGATGAGTACCATTCCCCATGCCGTGGAGCGAGGAGTGGTGGCCAGGACCCAGGCTCTGCAGCAGGCGGCCCGTAGGGCGGGAATCATGGTGTGCTACTCCGCCACCGTGTTCCGGACCGGATACCCGGAAATCAGCGACCGCAACAAAACCTTCAGCCAGCGCAAAGCCTCCGGCCAGCCGGCCATCAGCGACCCGGTGCAGTTGATCCATGAAGCGGTGCGGCCGGCGGATGGAGAGGTGGTGGTCGGCAAGCATCGGGTGAACGCCATGTTCGGCACCGACCTGGAGATGGCCCTCAGGGCCCAGAACATCGATACTCTGTTCATCCTGGGCTATGCCACCAGTGGCGTGGTGCTGTCCACCACCCGCTACGCCGCCGATGCCGATTTCCGGCTGTTCATAGTTGAGGACTGCTGCGCCGACCAGGACCCGGAGGTTCACGACTTCCTCACCCAGCGCATCTTCCCCCGTCAGGCGGACCTGGTTCAGTCTGCGGACGTTATTCAGGCATTATCCGCCTGACTCTCCCCAGAACTACCCCACCAGCCGCGCATTCTCTCCTCGATTTCCTCCTCCCTTCCCTGGCGCGCCGGATAGTAGAATCTTGACCCCCTGGACGAAGGGGGCAGGTATTCCTGCTCCACGAAGTGATTCGGGTAATCGTGGGAATAGCGGTAATCCTTGCCGTAGTTCATGTCGCGCATCAGCCCGGTCACCGCGTTGCGAAGGTGAAGGGGAACCGGCTCGTTGGGGCTGTTCCTCACTTCCTTCAGGGCCCTTTCCAGGGCCATGTAGGCGGTGTTGCTCTTTGGCGCCGTCGCCAGGAAAACGGTGGCCTCGGCCAAGGGGATTCGGGCTTCGGGCATACCGAGAAAGTGGACCGCCTGTTGGGCCGCCACCGCCAGGGGCAATGCCTGGGGTTCCGCCAGACCAATGTCCTCCGAGGCCAGTATGACCAGCCGGCGGGCGATGAACAGGGGATCTTCCCCCGCTTCCAGCATTCGAGCCAGCCAGTAAAGGGCGCCATCGGGGGAAGAACCACGGACGGACTTGATGAAAGCGGATATGGTATCGTAGTGGCCGTCGCCCGCCCTGTCGTAAATGGGCGACCGGCGCTGCAGGGCATCGGCGATCAGTTCCACCGAGACCCGCTTACCCCCTGCCTCGCCTCCGGTCATGGCTCCGGCCGCCGTTTCCAGCGCGTTCAACGCCACCCGGGCGTCGCCATTGGCCATGTTCACCAACAGGTCCAGGGCGTCCGGCTCCAGTTCCAGCCCCAGGTTGCCGAGTCCCTTATCCCGGTCGGTAACCGCTCTGGCCACTATTTCGGCCACCTGATCCGCCGTCAACGCTTCCAGGGTATAGACTCGGCACCGGGATAACAGGGGCGCATTGACCTCGAAGGAGGGGTTCTCCGTAGTTGCCCCGATGAAGGTGACGGTTCCGTCCTCCACGTAGGGAAGAACCACGTCCTGCTGTGCCTTGTTGAAGCGGTGGATTTCGTCAACGAACAGAATGGTACGTTGCTGGTACAGGCCCTGGCGGTCCTGCGCTTCCTTGACCACCCGGCGGAGGTCGGCCACTCCGGAGGTAACGGCGCTTACGGAGTCAAAATGGCCCCTGGTCACCGTGGCCACCAGGCGGGCCAGGGTGGTCTTGCCGCTGCCGGGCGGCCCCCAGAGTATTATCGAAGGCGTCCTGTCCGCCGTGATGGAACGGCGCAATACCCGGTCTTGACCCAGCACGTGCTGCTGGCCCACAAACTCCTCAAAGGTTTGGGGGCGCATCCGTTCCGCCAGCGGAGCCAGCGCGCCGGCCCGTTGCTGGCGTCCAAATTCGAACAGTGAGTTACTGTCTGCCACGTCGGTATATCCCTGCCCTACTTGAAGTGGGGAATTACCTTGTCGGCGAACAGCCGCATGGAGGCGTGGACATCCTCGTTGGGCAGCAGGCCGCCGGTGGCAAACCAGCACATTACCTCGTCGGCGCCCAGCAGTTCGATGATGGACTCCAGCTTATCGATGATTCGTTCCGGGCTGCCGATGGCGGAAAGCTCGGTGGAGACGTGCTCGTAGCTGAGGTCCCGCGTGCGCCCGGTGATGACCCTCGACCGGTTGTTTTGCAGGTTCGAGAGATAGTTCTTAACGCTGTTGGCGTATCCCTCGCTGGAACTGCCCCCTTCGTTTTGGGTGGCGTGAACCAGCACGTTGACGTTGACCCGCTTTTCCTTTGGATTGTGTCCGTGGGCTGCCAGATGTTCCCGGTAGTCGCTCAAACCCGACCTGGCCCCTTCCAGGGTAACTACGATGGGCGCCACCAGGATGTTGTGGCCCAGTTCACCAACCAGGGGAAAGGTATCCACGCTGTTGGAGGCGATGTACACCGGCGGATGGGGCTGCTGGTAGGGCTTCGGAACCACCCGAACACCGGAAACCTGGTAATACTTGCCCGGGTAATCCAGCTCCTCGTTCTGCCAGGCCTGAAGGACGATGTCCAGACCCTCTACGAACCGCTCCCGTCCCTCTTCCACTTCCACGCCGTAGCCCTGGTACTGGCGAAGCATGGCGCCACGACCGGTGCCCAGAATGGCGCGCCCACGGGAGAGAACATCCAGGGTGGCAAATTCCTCGGCCAGCCGAACTGGGTGGTGGAGGGGCATCAGGTTGACGGCGGTGGCAATCTTGATATTCCTGGTGGTCTGGGCGATGGCGGACCCCAGCAGCAGCGGCGCGGGTAGTATGGAAAATCGGGGGTTGAAATGGACTTCAGCGAGCCAAACCGAATCAAATCCTGCTGCATCTGCCAATTGGGCCTGGGAAATGGTGTCGGCGTACCGGTCTGCGGGGGACTGGTCGTCGGCGCAGGGTAGTTGGTAGAAGATTCCGAATTCCATGCCAGGCTCCTGATTGGTATTTGACTCCCTTCCTCAGAGGCCGTGGATTGCCTTGGTCCTCGTACCGGTTGGCGTTGCAAAAACAGAAGAGGGATACGGCCAGAACCCGTTGTCGATGCTCTGCTCCAGGCCTGCCTACAAGGGTATATTGCCGTGCTTCTTGGCCGGCAGATTGTCCCGTTTGTTCTTCAACATCTCCAGGGCGTCTATGATTCGGGCCCTGGTTTCCGCCGGGTCTATCACGTCATCCAGGAACCCCTGCCCCGCAGCGATGTAGGGATTGGTGAACTTCTCCTGGTAATCCGCGATCAGTTCCTGGCGGAGGGCATCCCCATCGGCGGCGTTGGCGATTTCCTCCCGGAAAATGATATTGACCGCGCCGTCCGGGCCCATGACGGCTATTTCCGCCGACGGCCACGCCAAGTTTATGTCCGACCGCAGATGCTTGCTGCTCATCACAATGTAGGCGCCCCCGTAGGCCTTGCGGATGATAACGCTTACCTTGGGAACGGTTGCCTCTGCATAGGCGTAGATCAGCTTGGCCCCGTGACGGATGATGCCGCCGTACTCCTGGTCCACGCCGGGCATGAATCCTGGCACGTCCACCAGGGTAACCAGGGGTATATTGAAACAATCGCAGAACCGGACAAACCGGGCCGCCTTGGCCGAAGCGTCGATATCCAGCACCCCAGCCAGGTAGGAGGGCTGGTTGCCGACTATGCCCACCGTGGCGCCATTGAGCCTACCGAAACCAACCACCACGTTGGGAGCAAAGTCGGCCTGCACCTCCATGAACTCCTCGATGGGAACCTCTTCCAGTTCCTCCTCCCCGCCAATGTCCACAATGCGGTAGATGATGTCCCGAATATCGTAGGGACGGTTGGGCTCATCGGGCGCCAAGTAGCGCAGATCCGGGTCAATCCGGTTCACCGGGTCGCCCAGGGGCAGTAGAGGAGGATCAACCAGGTTGTTGGAGGGCAGGTAACCCAGCAGGCGGCGCACTTCGGCCAGGCATTCATTCTCGCTGTCATACACGAAGTGGGCGACTCCGCTGCGGGTGGCGTGGGAGACGGCCCCGCCCAGTTCCTCGTGGGTCACGTCGGCCCCAGTGACCGCCTTCACCACATCCGGACCGGTTATGTACATCTGGCCGGTTCCCCGCACCATGAAAATAAAATCGGTGATGGCTGGGGAATATACCGCCCCACCGGCGGAGGGCCCCATGATGACGGAAATCTGCGGCACCACGCCCGAATAGAGGGTGTTGCGCAGGAAGATGTCGCCGTAGGCGCCGAGGCTGATGACCCCTTCCTGGATACGGGCGCCGCCGGAGTCGTTGATTCCCACCACCGGGCACCCGGTCTTGCCGGCCATGTCCATTACCTTGCAAATCTTCTGGCCAACTACTTCAGAAAGAGAGCCACCAAAAACCGTGAAATCCTGGGCATAGGCGAACACCTGTCGCCCGTTGACCCGTCCGTAGCCCGTTACCACCGCGTCTCCCAGGAACTTGCGGTCGGCAAGGCCAAAATCGGTGGTACGGTGAGTTACGAAGGAGTCTATTTCCTGGAAGGTACCCTCATCCATCAGCCGGGCCAACCTTTCCCTGGCGGTCAACTTGCCCCGGTTATGCTGTTGCTCGATGCGCTGCTGACCGCCGCCCTGCCGGGAACTGCCCCGCATTTCCTGGAGGTTCTCAATCTTCTGGTCGATTATCCGCTTTTCTGTAGTCACTGCCGCTCCTGGAGGGGGTGGTTGGTTGAGGCCGTATCGGCGCGCCCATTATATCCCATCACCGTATATAATGGTTTGCCGTACCATCACCGCCGGGGCATATCCAGGGAAAGCAACCCAGCCGGTACGGCAATGGTACGGAAGACATGGACGGGACCGGTCGGGACGCTTGACTAACTTGAAGATTCCCTCCCTTGGCGACATTAAGGTAGCATCCGGGGAACCCCTGGTATGGGGACGGCGCACCTACGTAATGGGGATAATCAACCTCAGCACGGATTCCTTCTCCGGCGATGGGCTGGGCACGGACATTCCTCGGGTGGTGGAACAGGCCCTGCGCATGCAGGAGGAGGGCGCGGACTTTCTTGACGTGGGAGCCGAGTCCACCCGACCCGGGTCAGTCCCCATAAGCCCGCAAGAAGAGACGCGCCTGCTGGTTCCCGCCCTGGAGGCGCTGTCGGGCGTGGCCACGGTTCCCATCAGCGTGGACACCTACAAGGCGGAGGTGGCGCGGCAGGCCCTGGCTGCCGGGGCGCACATCGTCAACGATGTGTGGGGGTTGAAGGCGGAACCGGGCGTTGCGGATGTTGCGGCCGAGTTCGGCGCCCCCTTAATCCTCATGCACAACCAGCCTACCCGCCATTATGACAACCTCCTGCCCGACATTATTGCCAGACTTCGTTCCAGCGCGGATGCGGCCATCGCCGCCGGCGTCAGCGCCGATAACATTATCCTTGACCCCGGAATCGGGTTCGGCAAAACCCCCGACCACAACCTGGAAGTGCTGAACCGCTTGAGCGAATTCACTTCCCTGGGATTCCCCCTACTGGTGGGAACCTCCCGCAAATCCACCATCGGGCTGGTTTTGAACCTGGAAGTGGACCAGCGATTGGAGGGCACCGCCGCCACCGTAGCTCTTTCCATCGCCGGGGGCGCGGACATTGTGCGGGTTCACGATGTTAGGGAAATGGCGCGAGTCTGCCGGATGACGGATGCCATTGTTCGGGGGTGGAGGCCTGCGCATTGGGGCAACTAGAGGCCCGCAACGTAACGGCTTTTCTCGGCCTGGGCAGCAACCTGGGCGACCGGATTGCCAACCTGGATGCTGCCCTACAATTCCTGGCCGGTACCGGGGGAATTGCGGTGGGCGAGGTCTCCTCGATTTACGAGACCGAACCTTGGGGCTTGCTGGAACAACCCTCCTTCCTGAACTGCGCCGTTCAGGTCGAAACAACCCTGGAGCCGGCAGCGCTCCTGGCTGCGGTCAAGGAAATTGAACATCAAATGGGCCGGGTCCCAGCTGCCAGGTATGGCCCCCGGTCGATTGACATCGACATCCTGCTGATGGGCGCGCTGGCAATCGACATGGATATACCGGACCTACAGATTCCCCATCCTCGGATGGCTTGCCGCGCCTTTGTGCTGGTACCCCTGGCTGAAATCGCTGGCAACGTTACCCACCCGATAGTCAACCGGACGGTAGAGGAGTTGGCCTCTGCCGTTGACGGGAAGGCGGGGGTGAAATTTTGGGGCCGCTTCAATCCCGTCAGGTAGCCACGGCAACCCCGTTACCGCCCCTTGGCAGTTGACAATCAGCCGCTTCTATCGCATATTTTTAGTACGCTGGAAAATGCCTTCCGGCGAGGGGCGTTTTTTCACGCCCACCCTTTACCCCATGAGATTAAATGTCGTCGCCCTTGGCGAAGGACGTTCAGAATAGCGGAGGTTATGGCAGGAAATGGCAGATAAACAGCTGATTTTTGACGACCAGGCCCGCTCCAGCCTGATGCGGGGCGTTGAAGAACTTGGCCGAGTCGTGGGACTTACCCTGGGCCCCAGCGGCCGCAACGTGCTGCTCAACCGGATGTGGTCGCTTCCCGTGGTGTGCAGCGACGGGGTAACCATCGCCAAGGAGGTCGAGCTTCCCGACGTTTACGAAAACATGGGAGCGCAATTGGTGAAGGAGGCCGCCTCCAAGACCAATGACGTGGTTGGCGACGGCACCACGACTTCCGTGGTGCTGGCCAGGGAAATGGTACGGGAAGGCTTCATGAATATTGCGGCCGGCGCCAATGGCATGAGCCTCAAGTCGGGAATCGACAAGGCCGTCGCGGCGGTGGTGGAAGAAATCGGCCGTATCGCCATCCCCGTGGAGAACCGGGAGCAGATCGCCCGCGTCGCCGCCCTCTCGGCCCACGAAGAGAGTATCGCGGAACTGATCGCCGAGGCCATGGACAAGGTGGGGCGCGAAGGGGTCATAACCATTGAGGAGTCCAAGAGCATGACCGACGAACTGGATTTCGTCGAGGGAATGCGGCTGGACCGGGGCTACCTGTCCCCTCACTTCGTTACCGACGCCGACCGGATGGAAGTGAGCCTGGATGAGCCTCTAATCCTGATAACCGACACCAAGATTTCCTCGGTCAACGACATCGTACCCACCCTGGAAAAGGTGTCCCAGGCCGGTGGCCGTCCCCTGGTAATCATCGCCGAGGATGTGGACGGCGAAGCCCTGGCCACCCTGGTAGTCAACAAGCTGCGGGGAACCATCAACTGCCTGGCGGTCAAGGCGCCCGGCTTTGGTGACCGCCGCAAGGCCCTGCTGGAAGACATCGCCATTATGACCGGCGCCACCGTAATCAGCCAGGATGTCGGCCTCGGGCTGGATGCGGTGGAAGTCGACCACCTGGGATCGGCCCGCCGGGTTTTGGCCCTCAAGGACGAAACCACCATCGTGGAGGGTCGGGGCGCCCCGGAGAACACCGAAGACCGGGTTGCCCAGATTCGGGTGCAGGTGGAAGAGACCACGTCCGACTATGACCGGGAAAAGCTGCAGGAACGACTGGCTGCCCTGGTGGGCGGCGTGGCGGTGATTCGCATTGGCGCGGCCACCGAACCCGAGATGAACGAACGCAAATCCCGCACCGAGGATGCCCTTTCCGCTACCAGGGCCGCCGTGGAGGAGGGAATCGTTCCCGGCGGCGGAGTTACCCTGGTGCGGGCCGAGCGGGTCGTGGCCGAACTGGAGGATGGTCTCCGGGGAGATGAGGCCTTGGGCGCCCGTTTGATTCACCATGCTCTCTCCGCTCCCCTGGGCCTGATTTCCGAGAATGCCGGCCATCCCGGCCTGGTTGTCCTCGACAAGGTACGACAAGGAGAGGGCGATTGGGGATTCGATGCCGAGAAGGGTGAATTTACCCACCTGATCCAGGCGGGCATCATCGATCCGGCCAAGGTCACCCGGTCCGCCCTGCAGAACGCCGGGAGCATCGCCGGTATGCTGCTTACCACCCAGGCGGTGGTGGCCGAGATCCCCGAGTACAAGCCCCTGCCGGCCGACGTGCAGGATTTCATGCACGACTAGCCCGGTGCTTCATTTCGGCGTACCCAATCTATCGGACAACGCACAAAGGCGGGGAGCCGGCCCCTGGTCAGGCTCCCTGCTCTTCTTTTGGTGAATCCACATGCTTCAGGGCGCCGTGCTGAACCGGGAAACCCTCCGCCAGCTCATTGCCAACCCTGCGCCGGGGCGCCCGCCCCTGGTGGAAGATATGGTTTCCCTGGAGGAACAACTCCAACCCTGCGGCCTCGACCTGACCCTGAATCGGGTTGACGCCATGACTTCCGCTGGTCGCTTGGGGCGGCAGCCCGACGACCGGGTTCTGCCCGATTACGTGACCAGGGAGTTTGACTCCGATGGCTGGCTGCATTTGCCACCAGGCCCATACCTGGTCACCCTCAACGAGATCGTCAACGTGCCGATGGATATGATGGCCCTGGCCAGCCCCCGATCCACCCTGGGCCGCAGCGGCATCTCCGCACACACCTCGGTTTGGGACCCCGGCTATCGGGGACGGTCCCAGGTCCTGTTGACCGTCCATAACCGGGACGGATTCGACGTGCAGCGAGACGCGAGGTTGATTCAATTGGTCTGGTTTCGTCTGGTCAATCCCACGGGGGAGGGTTATCGGGGCCGTTACCAGGGGGAGATGCCTTGACCAGCAGCATGGCAATGGGGCCGCTCACGGCAAGGGTCAAGAAACGGGCCCTGGGCCTCGGGTTCGACCTGGTGCGCATCACTACGGCCGAAGACTTTGACTCAGACAGAAAGGTGGCATTGCAGCGCATTGACCAGGGATATATGGATGGCTTGCCCTGGTTTCACGAGGGCCGGGTGAACCGGGGCGCTTCACCCCGAGAGCTGCTCCCCGGCGCCCAATCCATAATTTGCCTGGCGCTCAACTACTTCCCCGACGCTGATGAAAGTGCAGGAATATCCACCACCGAACCAAGTTCAACTCCCCAGCTTCAACACACCCAGGCTACGTCGGGCCAGGTGGCCCGGTACGCCCGGGGCGCGGACTACCACCGGGTAATCAAGCGCATGATGCGGGCCCTGGTAGCTGACCTGGAGGAGGACACCGGCGCAGTCATTTCTGCCCGGTGGTACGTGGACGACGGCCCCATGCTGGACCGGGCCGCAGCCGCTCGCGCTGGCCTGGGCTGGTTCGGCAAGAACACCAACATCCTGACGCCGGAGCTGGGTTCATGGGTATTCCTGGGGCAGGTGATCACCGATCTACCCTTGATTCCCGATGCGCCTCTGCAGAAGTCCTGCGGCAGTTGTGTCCGGTGTATTGACGCCTGCCCCACCGGGGCCATAGTCGCGCCCTACGTGGTGGACAATGCCCGGTGCATTTCCTACCAAACCATCGAGAACCGGGGCCCCATACCCCTGGAACTCAGGCCGCTCATGCTGGATTGGGTATTTGGCTGCGACATCTGCCAGGAGGTTTGCCCGGTCAATCGCAAGTCGCGACCCACTTCCACCCACGCCTTTCAGCGCCAGGGCCTGGCGTCGTTGGACCTGATCGAGCTTCTTGAAATGTCGGAGGCCCAATTCCTGGAGCGGTTCGCCGGCACTCCCATCATGCGGGCGAAATTGACCGGCATGCAGCGGAACGCCTGCGTAGCCCTGGGCAACGCCAAAGACCCGGCTGCCATCCCCGCCCTGGTCCGAGCCTTTCGAGAAGGGGCAGCGCTGGTTCGATGCCATGCGGCCTGGGCGCTGGGCCAAATCGGTGGCGCCGACGCAATTTCGGCCCTTGAAGAGACGCTGAACACCGAGGGTGACCCGGACGTTCTGGCAGAGGTGGCGGCGGCCCTGGAGGTTGAGAGAACCACGACCATGTCGGCTCAGAAATGACCCTCGCCACCTGACTGCCGACTTCAGGACCATCGGAAAACCGGCAGCCATCCACCAGCTGGCTATTGCGGTTGGGAGGGGGTAGAAGTTGCCTTGGCCTGTCCCTCCCTGCGGGTGTTCGACCGGCGAGGTTTCCGGTTGCGCGTAGGCGGGGCAGATGGAGCCTGGACTTCGTCAAGGTAGCCCCGACCGAACTTGAGCTTCTTCATTTCCTCTTCAATGAGGAAAAAGTCGCCCTTGGGCAGCAGGTGCAAGTTGCCCTGGAAGGCCATGTACCAATTTTCCGGGGGCCAGCGCCGAATGTAATCCAGCCGGTGGGCCAGCAGACCAGCCTCTATGTACTGCTCCTCGTCCAGTACCAGGGCCGGCTCAATTTCGATAAGGAAGGGCCAGGTTGCCGACCCCTCATTCTTCCAATGGCCGGCATCCTCCTCACGATAGGAGGCGGTGACGGTGGCCGTCGCCGTGAACTTCCGAATTCCCATGACGTAGTAGAGTAACCGGTCCTCCTTTTCTACCCGTTGAACCTTGCGCCGGTATTCCGACTTCAATCCCTGCAAAGTGAAATTCATGCTTCGCGTAATGTTGAAGTTCTCTTCGTTGCAGGTAATCATCCAAAAGTTGCGGGGCATAATGCTCCTCACGCTGCCTATCACCGAACGGGATGTGGCCTGATTAACCCATTTTACCACTTCCCCGGGTTGGCCCCTGCCCGTAGGAGGCCGTCAAGGGCCTAGCGCAAATGCCCCAGCGCACCGTTTCCGTTGGCCAATGGGAGTGAATTGGTGTAACATTGCCCCGAACAGCGCCCGTTCAAGGACTTGAGGCGGGCCAGGAGGATTATTCGACCATGACGACCAGTTCCACCCGAGAAAGAGACATAGCAATTGTCGGCGTCGCGGAATCCGACGAAATGGGTACCGTGCCCAACAAGTCATCCCTGCAACACCATGCCGAGGCGGCATTCAACGCCTTGGACGACGCCGGCATCCCCAAATCCGAGGTCAACGGCCTGCTAACGGCGGGATTCTCCACGCTGGCGACTGCCGAGTACATGGGCATCCAGCCCGGTTTCACCGACAATACCTCGGTGGGTGGCTCTTCCTTCGTAATTCACGTGGCCCACGCCGCCGCTGCCATACGCGCGGGGTACTGCGATACCGTGCTGATCACCCACGGCCAGGCCGGACGCTCCACCAGGGCCCGAGTGCCGGCCGACCCCAACTTGCCCGTGGCCCAGTACGAATCGCCATACGGCCTGATCGGGCAGCCCATAAATTACTCCATGGCCTGCACCCGATACATGCATGAATACGGGGAAGATCGCACCCGCCAGGCCATGGCGGAGATTGCCGTTTCCACCCGCAAGTGGGCCAACCTGAACCCCAAGGCGGTGATGCACGAAACCCCCATGTCCTTTGACGACTATCACGATTCCCGCTGGGTTTCCTGGCCCTTCCACCTATTCGATTGCTGCCTGGTAACCGACTCCGGCGCGGCCATAGTTGTCACCACGGCGGAGAAGGCGGCCAACTGCCGCAAAGCGCCTGTCTGGCTGTTGGGCGCCGCCGAGGCCCACGACCACAACCTGATCAGCCAGATGCCCTCCTACACTTCCCTGGTGGCGCGGGAGACAGGACCCAAAGCCCTGGAGCGGGCCGGCGTTACTCACGACAACATCGATGTCACCCTCATCTACGATTCCTTCACCTACACGGTGATGCTGTCCCTGGAGGGCCTGGGTTTCTGCGGCCCCGGCGAGGCTCCGGACTTCGTGGCTGGGCAGCGAACCGCGCCCGGTGGCGACTTCCCTCTCAATACTGCCGGGGGCGGCCTGTCCTACACCCATCCCGGGATGTATGGCAGTTTCCTGCTGGTGGAGTCGGTACGCCAACTTCGCGGCGAGGCCGGTGACCGCCAGGTGAAGGCCAAAGATGGTAGCGACGCCCCGAAGATTTCCCTGGTAAACGGAACGGGCGGCTCCCTATCTTCCACGGGTACGGTAATTTTGGCCCGCGACTAGCGGTCACCTCCATTTCATTGCCAGGCAGGATGCTTTAGCCCATGGACATAGGAATTATCGGCCTTCCCCTGTCGGGAAAGACCACAGTGTTCAACGCCCTTACCCGCGGCAATGCCGATACCAGCGGCGCCAGCGGTTCGGCCACCGAAATGCACCTGGGGGTGGTCAAGGTGCCCGACCCCAGGTTGGAAGTGCTTTCCGGCATGTACAACCCCAAGCGGGTGGTGCCGGCGGAGATCAAGTACTGGGACGTGCCCGGCCCTGAGTCGTTGGCCAAGTCCCAGGGCATAGTTGGCAAGTACCGGAACATTCTTCAGAGCGCTGACGCCTTCCTGGTGGTCATCCGGGCCTTCGACAACCCGGCGGTTCCCCACCCGATGGAGACCGTGAATCCGGGCAGGGACGTGGAAGCCATGCTGGGCGAGCTGGTATTCGCCGACCTGGAGGTAATGGACCGGGCGGTGGACCGTCTCGAAGACGGTATGAAGAAGGCCAAGCCGGCCGAGCGGCCGGCGCTCACCCGCCAATTGGAAACCGTGCGCAAGGTGAAGGAAGGGCTGGAGGCCGGCATCCCCGTTCGGGTCCAGCCGTTGACCGAATCCGAGGCGGCAATACTGGCCAACTACCAGTTACTCACCGAGAAGCCGGTGATTATCGCCTTCAACACCAACGAGGACGGGCCCGAGCCTTCCCTGGCCTCGTTAAACCTGGAATTGCCGGAGGGTGTTCACTTGGGTGAGGTTTGCCTCTCCGCCCGGCTGGAAGCGGAACTGGCTCTGATGCCCTGGGAGGAAGCGGAGGAGTTCAGGGCCGACCTGGGCCTGGACGAGTCAGCAATGAACCGGGTCATCCGATGCAGCTATGAAACCCTGAACCTGATTTCCTTCCTGACCGTTGGCCCCGACGAGGTTCGGGCGTGGAGTATTCCCCGGGGTATAGGGGCGCAGGAGGCTTCCGGCACGATTCACTCCGATTTCATCCGGGGGTTCATCCGAGCGGAAGTGATTCCCTACGATGACCTGTGCCGGTGTGGGAATATGGCCCAGGGACGCAAGGAAGGAGCCCTTCGGTCCGAGGGCAAGACCTACCAGGTGAAGGACGGGGACGTGATCAACTTCCTGATAAACGTCTAGCCTACCAGGGCCCTGGTTCAGGATGGTGAACTCCCCAATGGACGGGCAAAGCTCAATTCATGACCGTCCGGGTCGGTGATGTGAAAGTACCGTTCCCCCCAGGGAGCATCCGCCGGGGCCATATCCGGCGCCAGGCCTGCCGCAACTACCCGGACGTACATCTGGTCCACGTTGTCCACGTAGAAGATGGCTCGCCCCCACCAATTCACCTCCCCATTGGTTAGGGTCAGGTTCAGGTAACCGCCGCCCACCCGGAAACTGGTGAAGTCGGCACCCTCGCCGCCGTACAGCAGGGACAGCCCAATGCCGTCCCGGTAGAAGGCCACCGAGCGGGCCATGTCCCGCACCGCCAGGGTTACGGCGCTGATGCTTTCGACAGTCAACCTTATCTTCCCATTGCCGTTGGCTGGTATAATGGCCAGGACGACTCAACCTGTCCTGAACCAATTTAACCTATGGTAGCAAATGGGCCGAAGCTATGGCAAAAGCTGAAACGAATCCAGAAACCCCGTCAAAGGGAACCGCTACCCACCTGGAATCCGTGCTGAAGGAAATGGGTTCGGTAGTCGTCGCTTATTCTGGAGGAGTTGATAGCGCTCTGGTGGCCGCGGTCGCCCACCGGGCCCTGGGAGATCGGGCGCTGGCCATCACGGCGGTTTCTCCGGCCCTGGCAGCCAGGGAGTTGGACGGGGCGGTGGACCTGGCCCGCAGCCAGGGGTTTAGTCACCGGGTCATTCATACTGCCGAGATGGACCGGCCCGGCTACGTTGCCAACGGTCCCGACCGATGCTATTTCTGCAAGAGCGAACTGTATTCCCACCTGTGCCAGTTGGCGGCTGATGAGGGCTTCCAATGGGTCGCCAACGGCGCCAACCTGGACGACCTGGGCGACTACCGGCCCGGACTCAAGGCTGCTACGGAGTCGAGCGTCCGCAGCCCCCTGGTTGAGGCGGGGTTTGACAAGAACGCCGTCCGGGCCGCCGCCAGGGAACTGGGACTGCCCATTTGGGACAAACCCGCCCAGCCTTGCCTGTCATCCCGAATCCCCTACGGCGCTCCCGTGACCCTTGAAACTCTGTCCAAGATAGAGCAGGCGGAGGACTTTCTGAAGGGCCTGGGTTTGCGCGAGGTCCGGGCTCGCCACCACGGCAATCAATGCCGCGTGGAGGTGGGGGAGGCCGAAATGGAATTGGCCTTCACCCATCGCAGCGAGATTTCAGCCCATCTCAAGGGGTTGGGTTACCTGTGGGTTTCCCTCGACCTATCCGGACTCCGCTCCGGCAGCCTGAACGACCAGTTGGGGCCGCAAGCTACCATTAGGCCCGTAACTCGGTCAACCCAGTCCAGCACACCCGCGTAATCCCCAGCCGCAATCCTCCTTATGAAAGTTGCCTACATCCAATCTATCGGGGGAGCCAGCGGCGATATGCTTCTGGGCGCCCTCATCGACTTGGGGCTTTCCCTGCCGGCTCTGGAGGATGGCCTTTCCCTGCTGGGCGTTCCAGGCTGGAGCCTGTCGGCGATGCAGGACACTCGTTGCGAGGTGCGCGGTACCAAGCTGGAAGTTAAGCTGGACGATGGACGTCGGCGTTCACCGCTGGAGCTGTCGACGCTTGTGACCGAAAGCAGGTTGCCAGAACCGGTCAAAGGCCAGGTCTCCCAGATTCTGGAGAGTTTGTGGAGGGCCGAGGGCCGAGTGCACGGGCAAGGGACAGAGGCCCTGGAATTGGAAGAACTGGGAACCCTGGACACCCTGGTGGACGTGGTGGGGTTCGTCCATGGCCTGTACCTGCTGAATGTTTCCCGCACCTACGCCTCCCCCCTAGTCCTGGGTTCGGCCACGCCACCCCGCTGGCCCGGTGGTTACTCCAATCCCGCGCCGGCCACCCTGGAACTGGTGGCCGCAAAGAACGCCCCCGTAGCTGCTGAATTGGCCCTTCACCAGGGAGCAGGGGAACTGACCACCCCCACCGGGGCGGCTATCATAACCTCCCTGTCCACCTTCGAGCGGCCGCCAATGACGGTGGAGGGGATCGGCGTGGGACTGGGAGGCAAAGACCCGGAGGGCTTTCCCAACGTGGTTCGTATCTGGCTGGGGGAAACTGCCGAAAGCGCGCAGGTATCCTCGACAATTGCGCAGAAACAACAGGGTATTGTACTGCTGGAGACCAACATTGACGACGCCACTGGTGAGGTTCTGGGGTATGTCCAGGAGCGGCTCTTCGCCCTGGGCGCTCTGGATGTTTGGCACACGCCAATACAGATGAAGAAGAACCGGCCGGGGGTGTTACTGTCCGCACTGCTGCCCGACAGATTGGAATCGGCCGCCGTGGAGTTGATTCTCCGGGAGTCACCCACCCTTGGGGTGCGGAGCCGGCCGGTAGAACGCTACGCCGTCCGGCGAGATGTGGTTTCCATCGAAACCGAATGGGGGCCGGTGCAGGTCAAGCTGAAGTACCTGGGGGACAGGGTGGTAGCTGCTGCGCCAGAGTACGAGGACTGCCGCCGAATCGCCCTGGGGACCGGACGGCCGCTGCGGGAAATTTACGGGTTGGCCGAGGCGCGGGCGCGCTATCTAACCGACCCTCTTGACGCTTCCGCTAATCAATAGGACTGGAACAACTTCCCCCATTCCGACTGCAAGGCCGCGTTGATGCGACCCTTGCCGTGGGTGTTCAACCAGTACCCATTGTGATAAATGTTGGATGCAAGGTAGGCCCAGGAAGCCAGGGGACTGCGGAGCAGGAAGTTTTCCAGGGGCTTCAACGGCCCCCAGTAGATCAGCTTTTGCCCCCGGCTGGCGAAGGTATTCTCCACACCGGAAAAGCCCCAGTTCACCCCGCTAATGTCCTCGCCCACCACTTCAATCTGGGTCAGGTCGCCGCACCCCAACCCACGTTCGTGGGCCAGCCGAATGAATTTCAGGCTCATGGGGTCAAAGCCCATCATGTGGGCGGCCACCGCATCGATTGCCACCTGGTCGGCGCTGGCAAGAAAGCGGTTCTTGATGTGCCAACGCATGGCCCGCGGCCCGGGCCCGTCGCCGGCAAAGGTGCCGTCCATCACCGCGAATATCCCCGGATGAATTTCCTGCTGAATTGCCAGCAGGTCCACCAGCGTTTCGTGGATTACTGAATGGGTCCAGTGCCGCTTCCGGTGCAACAGGCCGCCAAAGGCATTCTTCATGGCCCCGGTCATGGTGGTGAAAACATGGGTTTTCATGGTTGGCAACTGCACGATATTCTTCCCCGGGAATATCTCTGGAATTTGGATGCCTTCCGGGAAAATATCGTCCAGTACCAGCATTTCTGCCCTGGGCTTATAGTCGATCCATACGTTTGGCGGGGAGTCCAAGTGAACCGTGGGCAAACTGTAACGGTCCTGCACCGCTTTATGCTTGTTGTTAACCTCCCCCTCGTAGGAATCGACCACCACAGTACCGTTGTGGGCGGCAATCAAGTCCCGGTGGCCCATCGCCTGCAACCCCTTGACTACACCTTCCAACTGCCACGGGGTGGTGGAACAGCCGGGGTACCAGTGCTGCCAGGAAATATTGATCTTCAACAGGGTTGCCAAGTCGGGGGAAAGGGTCTGTTCCGCGCCGGCCAGCCTCATGGCCCGGGCAACGTCCTCCAGGGCCGTTTCCGGGCTGGTGGCAACCACCGCGACCACAGACTTGCCCCTACTATTCGCTCCCTGAGACGAAGCCATTGGCGCCGTATCTGTACCGGGAATTCGATTTTCCTGCATTGTCGTCCTCTCTGACTCTATGGCCCTAAACCATGCCATCCCATACCAGTATAACGCCGGCCAGGGCCAGCCATGCGACGATTGAAATCAGCATGGGCAGGTCTTTGACTATCAGTATCTCCGGGTACTCGGCTTCGGGACTGGTGTGCAAAAGGAAGAGAAACCGGAACAAACCGAAAGTCACCAGGGGAATGGTCAGCAGCATGGCATTGTTGTCCGGCAGGTTGGCAGCTTCTATGGTGTAAAGGGCGTAACTCACCAGGGCCGTGGCCGCTGAGATATTCAGCAGTTGCCCCGCAAAGGGGATGGGATACTTGAGCAAAACCGGCCGTTGTTCGCCCTGGTTGTCTCCAGCCAGCCGCGCCTCGGCAAAACGCTTTCCCAGCACGATGAACAGGGCCGCCGCCCCGGTGGTTGTGTACAGCCAGGGGGATGGGACTACGCCCACGGCCAGCGCCCCGGTTACCGTCCTGATGACGTACCCACTGGCCACCAGCAGCACGTCAACAACCGCCACCCGCTTCAACCCCAGCGAGTAGGCCCCATTCAGGGCCAGGT
The DNA here is from genome assembly GCA_965221385.1 of Dehalococcoidia bacterium. Lineage (GTDB taxonomy): Bacteria > Chloroflexota > Dehalococcoidia > Lucifugimonadales > UBA3495 > Bin22. Next base: position 2,866,117 of record OZ244885.1, on the reverse strand, counting down.
ACAGGAGGCCAATTGCCCCAATGGAGGGGGCCATCCACCCCAACATTGCCACCCCGGCGACTCCGCAGACCGCCATAACTGCCACCGCCACGGGAGCAGTGACTCTTCCCGAGGCCAGAGGCCGGCCTCGCTTGACGGGATGGCGGCGGTCCGCCTCACGATCAAGAAGGTCGTTGAACAGGTAAACGGCTCCGGAGAGGGCGCAAAAGGCGACGGCAGCCAGCGCCACCTTGAACAGTACCGACGGAACAGCCGCCAAGTCTGCCGGCGACCAGGCCAAGTTTATGGCAAAGACTAAGGGAAGGAACACCAGCCCGTTCTTGACCCATTGCCGAGGGCGCAGGGCCATAACCAGAGCAATGGCGGCGCCCGTTGCTCCCGGAGTTACCGGTGCCGAAGTGTCGCCCTTCATGTTACCCGTCAAATCCGCCTTCGTTAGAAGTCAGGGCCGGGGTTCGGCTTTCCTCTTCGGCCGGGGTAGCGGTAGCTCCCCGGAAGCGGGGCAATCGCTGCAACCATGCCAGCGCCGCCATGCCGATGCCGACCGCAAGCCAGAGGGTGGCCAATCGGACCAACAGAGTTCCCGCGGCAGCCACATCCGGCGCCATGCCGGCTCGGTGCAGCATGGCCGCCATTGCCCCCTCGGTTCCCACCAACCCGCCGGGCAGGGCGGTCGCCGCCCCCACCAGCGTCGCCCCACCATAGATGGGCAGGGAGAGAAGCAGGCTGAAGTCGGCTCCCAAGCCCTCGAGCGCTATCCAGAGGGCGACCCCCTCGCACACCCACGCCGCCAGCCCAAGGCCAACGGCCACCAGCAGGGCGCTGGGGCCGGATAACATTCGCATGCCCTGTCGGGCCTCGCGTACCTGTTCCGCCCACCGGCGCACCAGGGGCAGGTTGGTAACCCACTCGGTGCGGCGGGTGGTCAGGAAGTACAGGAAGGCTAACGCTGCGACCAGAACCCCCATCAGGGCAAGGGATACGGGCCGCGGCAGCAGCGCCAACCCCACCAATCCCATGGCAGCCACGGAAACCAGGTCAGTCAACCTCTCCATGAGCACAACCGGCGCCGAGGTTGCCACCGGTATTCCGGCTTTGTCCCTCAGGAGATAGCTCTTGAGCAGTTCACCCACCTTGCCGGGGGTTATTGTCATTGCCAACCCCGCCAAGAATGTCAGCAGACTGACGGACAAAGGGGCCCGTATCCCCAACAGCTTAAGGTAGTAAGCCCAGCGCAGGAACCGAATGGCGTAATTCGCCAGGGCCAGCCCGATGGCGGCGAGCAGGTAATGCGGCGGGAACAGTACAATGTGGCGTCCAACCTCCCGGAAATCTCCAAAGCCGGCCAGCCCAACTGCCACCAGGCAGCCCAGAAAAACAACCAGCAACAGCTTGCGATGTCCCGCCATCACTTCATCGTCCCATGAGGTTGATTTGCGCTGCCAGGTAACCGGCGCCAAAGCCGTTATCGATATTCACGGTGGCCACTCCCGGTGCGCAACTGTTTAACATCCCCAGCAGGGCCGCCAGGCCCTCAAAACTGGCCCCGTAGCCCACGCTGGTGGGGGTTGCAATCACCGGCGCGGCAACCAGGCCCGCCACAACGCTGGCCAATGCCGCCTCCATTCCGGCAACCACTACTATCACCCGCGCCGAACGCAATTCCTCCAGGGAAGCCAGCAAGCGATGCAGGCCCGCGACGCCAACATCGTTGATCCGCAAGGGTGGGCAGCCCATGAGGGTTGCGGTGAGGGCCGCCTCCGCCGCCACGGGAAGGTCGGCGGTACCGGCCGTAACCACAGCCACCCCCGGGACGACCGGTGGTTCCTGCTCCCCGTAAACCACTATGGCGCGGGCGTCCGCGAAGTGGTTGGCCTCAGGAACCGCTCTTGATACGGCGCTGAAGGTCGTCTCATCGGTCCGTGTCACCATTACCGGGTTGCCCCTGCCGGCCAAAGACGCCACTATCTCCGCCACCTGGTCCGGAGTCTTTCCCTGTCCCAACACCACCTCAGGAAAGCCGGTACGAAGGGGACGGTGATGGTCTATCTTGGCGAAGTTCAGGTCCTGGTAGGGAAAGTCCCGCAGGTACTCAACCACTTCGTCGACGCTAACGTCTCCCCTACGCAACCCTTCCAATCGCCGTATCAGGTCAGAAGAAGTCATTCCAATCTGTACCGGAACAGGTCAGGACAACCGGGTTGGCTCAGAAACCACGCCCGGTCTGCATAACGATTGGGATTGAATCGCCGCCGTCATCTGAAAGGCTACCCGGTAACGCCAAGCAATTGGGGCAGCACCACCTCTTCGATGGCGACAGCCAACCCGTCCACTTCCACCGGGGGAGCCAAAAAATCCGCCTCCTGCTTTAACTCTTCCGGTGACGCGGCCATGACAATCCGGTAGCCGGCCAGCCGCAGCATTGGCAGGTCGTTGAAACTATCGCCGGCGGCGATGAAAGATGCCGGTTGGGTTCCCGTCATTCTGGCCAGTTCCTTGGCTGCCCGCCCCTTGTGGACTCCGGTGGCGGTGAAGTCCACGGCCCACCACCCATTGTAGTGGAGATATACCTTAACCACGTAGAGGCCCTCAACGGCCTGGTACTTGGAGATTAGCTCTTCGGCCCGATGCTCGGTAATGTCCATGGCCGAGATACGGGTCAGATCCCAGCTTCCAATCTCGGATTTGGTTTCGGCGTCTCCCGTCGGGTGGGTGGCAATGTAGGGAATCTGTTCCCGATCCAGCCGGTCGATAATCTCCCTGGCGGTGTCGGGTTGGAGATGGCTGTTCCAGAGGTGCTGCCCAGAGGTGGGGTCAACCAGGGTGGCCCCACCATTGCATATCTGGGGCGACCGCAACTGCAACGCCCGCGCGTAAGCGATTGCATCGGATACCCGGCGCCCCGTGGCGATGGAAACTGGTATTACCGATTCGACCCGTTTCACCGCCGCCGCCACTCTGGGGGAGATTGTATCCTGAGCCATGAGGGTACCATCCAGGTCCACCAGCATCCCCGTAAACCTTCGCATTTGACCGCTAATCCCCGTGTCGGTCCTGAAACTGGCTGGTCGCCATGGAGAACATACCTACCGTCCTACGGAAGACACGTTGACCGCGTCGCTCACCGCGTCTTCTTCCTCTCGATCGGCGTTCCTGGCCGCCTTCTGCTGTTCCCGCAGGGTATAGAACATGGCCCCCATGGTGCCCATGCTACCCGTGTACAGGGTGAATACTGCAACGCCAAGCCAGGCCAGAATGGCGACCCGCGCGTCGTCGAAGAGGGAGGTAATCACCAGGGCTGCCAAGGCCAAAGCAATCGCCATCACCAAGGCCAGCAGGGAACCGAACATGAGGCCATGCACCGCATAATGTCGACCCGGATTCTGTGCGAACTGTATTCCCCAATAGCCGGCAATGAAGGGCCCGGCCGGCGCCAGCACAAGGTGAGCGATGGGGATGAGAAAACAGCCCACCATGATTACCAGTCCAACCAGCGCCCCAACTATCATGCGCAACCTCTGCCAGTGGTCAACAACTCAAGCGTCCCAGATTCTAACATAGCTTTTGGCCTCTGTGACTACGTTAGGCCCATGGCTGCCGCCGCTCTTTACCTGCAACCATGATTGACGTGCTAGAATGTAGCCAGGAACCCGTTGCCCCAATACGAGGCAAATACCAGAGGATACTTGCAGCATGACCTCCCCCAAACGGCCCTCCACCGACTTTATACGCGCCATAGTCCAGGAGGACCTGGCTTGCGACAAGTATGGCGGAAGGGTGGTCACCCGCTTCCCTCCCGAACCCAACGGCTACCTACACATTGGGCACGCCAAGTCCATTTGCCTGAATTTCGGGGTGGCTTCCGAGCATGAGGGTGGCATCTGCCACCTGCGATTCGACGACACCAATCCCCTGCGGGAAAACGTGGAATACATCAATGCAATCCAGGAGGATGTGCGTTGGCTGGGATTTGACTGGGGGAACCACCTCTACTATGCCTCCGACTATTTCGAGGCGCTGTATGAGTTTGCCGAAGAGCTGATACTGAAGGGGAAGGCCTATGTGGACAGCCTGACGGCCGAACAGATTCGGGAGTATCGCGGCACTCTCACCGAACCTGGCAGGGAGAGTCCCTTCCGCAACCGTTCCGTGGAAGAAAACCTGGATATGTTCCGGCGAATGCGGGACGGGGAATTTGAGGATGGGGCCCACGTCTTGCGGGCGAAAATCGACATGACCTCCCCCAACCTGAACATGCGCGATCCCACCCTCTACCGGATACGGCGGGCCACCCACCACCGGACGGGTGACCAGTGGTGCATCTATCCGATGTACGACTTCGCCCACGCCCTTTCCGATTCCATTGAGCGGATAACCCACTCCCTTTGCACCCTGGAGTTCGAGGACCACCGTCCCCTGTACGACTGGACGCTGGAAACCCTGGACGTTTACCGGTCCCAGCAGATCGAGTTTGCCCGCCTCAACCTGACCAATACCATGATGAGCAAGCGGCGCCTGCTCCAGCTGGTTGAGGGTGGCCATGTTTCCGGCTGGGACGATCCCCGAATGCCTACCATCAGCGGCTTGCGCCGCCGGGGCTATACCCCGGAGGCCATCCGCGCCTTCTGCGAAGAGGTTGGTATTTCCAAGCGGGACACGGTGGTGAATGTGGCTCTGCTGGAACACTGCGTTCGGGAGGACTTGAACCAACGGGCGCCCCGGGCCATGGCGGTGCTGAACCCCCTGAAGGTGGTAATCGACAACTTCCCGGAAGGCCAGGTTATCGAGTTCGACGCGGCCAATAATCCGGAGGATCCTGCCATGGGCGCCCGCAAGGTGCCATTCTCCAGGGAGGTCTATATCGAGCGGGACGATTTCAGGGAGGATCCGCCGTCCCGCTTCTTTCGCCTGGCGCCCGGTCGGGAAGTCCGGCTGAGGTACGCCTGCTACATCACCTGTCAGGAGGTGGTGAAGGACCCGGAGACCGGCGAAATCGTTGAATTACGCTGCACCTATGACCCTGAGTCGCTGGGAGGCTCCGCTCCCGATGGCCGCCGGGTACGGGGCACCCTGCACTGGGTTTCCGCTCCCCATTCATCGGAAGTGGAGGTTCGCCTCTATGACAACCTGCTCCGCGACGAGGACTTGGCGCAGGACGGGGAAGGGGAAGGAGCCGACTTCGTCTCCCTCCTGAACCCCGAATCCCTACGGGTTTTGGCGGGCTGCCGGGTGGAACCCAGCCTTGCCCAGGCTGCCCCCGGATGCCGCTACCAGTTCGAGCGACAGGGCTATTTCTGTGTTGACACCAAGGATTCCCAACCCGGCGCTCCAGTCTTCAATCGCACCGTTTCCCTCCGGGATTCCTGGGCCAGGATCGAGCAGGCCCAGGCCAATTCCGGCGGCTAGAAATGGGGACGCGGTTCTACGGTCGCAAAGGAGCTGTGTCCACTGCCTGGTTTGAACGGCGGCGGTGGAACTGCAATCAGCGAGCATTGAAACTTTCAGGACTGCTAAATGGACAACGAAGTACGCGTCAGATATGCCCCCAGCCCCACGGGATTGCCCCACATCGGCAACATTCGCACGGCCCTGTTCAACTGGCTCTTTGCACGGCGCCATGGCGGCAAGTTCATTGTCCGCATTGAAGACACCGACCAGGAAAGACTGGTGCCCGGCGCGGTTGACGGTATCCTGGACGGGTTGGAGTGGCTGGACATTGACTGGGACGAGGGCCCCCGGGTTGGTGGCGACTTTGGCTCTTACTTCCAGTCGGAGCGCCTGCCCCTGTACCACGCGGAAGCGGAACGCCTCATCGGGCAGGGCGACGCCTACCGTTGCTATTGTACCCGCGAGCGGCTCGCCGAACTGCGCTCTCGGCAGGAGAGCAATCGGGAAGCGCTGGGCTACGATGGACGGTGCAAGTCCTTAAGCGAAGCCGAACAACGGGTCCTGGAGGATGAGGGCGCCCCCTTCGTGGTGAGGTTCGCCATGCCGGACACCGGCATCACCATCCTTCACGACCTGATCCGCGACGAGGTGGAATGGCAGAACGAACTGATCGACGATTTCGTCCTGCTCAAATCCGACGGTTTTCCCACCTACCACCTAGCCGTGGTGACCGATGACCACCTGATGCAGATCAGCCATGTCCTGCGGGCCGAAGAATGGCTGTCGAGCGCTCCCCGCCACCTCCAGCTATATCGCGCCCTGGGCTACGCTCCCCCGGAACATGGCCACCTGCCCATGATTCTGGGGCCCGACCGGTCCAAGCTGTCCAAGCGACATGGGGCCACATCGATCCTGGAATACCGGGACGACGGCTTCCTGCCCGATGCTCTCCGGAACTTCATGGTTCTGTTGGGCTGGTCCCTCGACGACCATACGGAAGTGATGCCCATTGAAACCATCATCGAAAACTTCTCCCTGGAACGGGTGGGCAAGCCGGCGGCCATCTTCGACCGGGAGAAATTGATGTGGATGAACGGCGTTTACCTTCGGGAAATGACGCCGGAGGCCCTGGCCGATGCCCTGCTGCCATTCCTAGACCGAGGGCTACCGGACAACCTTTTGCCGGTGGACCGGGACTACCTGTTGCAAGTGGTACCGCTGGTTCAGGAAAGGCTGAAAACCCTGACGGAAGCTCCCGATATGTTGACCTACTTCTTCGAGGATCAGCCCACCTACGACCCTGCCAACCTGGTTCAGCGGGGGATGACCGAAGGGGATACCGTTCGTGCCCTCCAAGAGTCTATCGCGGTACTGGACCAGTCGGACTTTTCGGCCCATCGCCTGGAAGAGGAACTGCGGGAGTTGGGGGAAAGACTGGAACTGACACCCCGTCGTTTTTTTGGAACCTTGCGCTGGGCCGCCACCGGTAGAAACGTATCCCCGCCCCTCTTCGAGACCATGGAGGTACTGGGAAAGCACCGGGTGATGGCGCGGTTTGGGTGGGCACTGGCCCAGTTGACCAAACGCCAGTAGGTGTTCTACCGGGGAAACCAGGCGACCAGAGGCCCCACGCCGTCGCCTTCTCGATACTCGGCCATGCTCGGCCTTCCATCTGCCGAAAACAGGGAGAAGGCACTCACCCATCCATGTCAATCTGTTCCCCGCAGTGAGGACATACCCGCTGGTCCCGACCTCGCCGCTGAATTTCGTCCAGGAAGCCCGACCCCAGGATGCCGGCCGGCAAAGCGAACATACCGATCCCCAGCACAGCAATTACGCCCGCCATCACCTTGCCCAAGGGGGTGACCGGGGAAACGTCTCCGTACCCCACGGTGGTCAGGGTTATGATGCTCCACCACATGGCCTCGGGTATGCTGGAAAAGGAGTCCGGCTGCGCCTCGTGCTCGGCGTAATACATTACCGCCGAAGCCAGAATTAGCATCACCGCCAGCACCAGCACCACGGTCAGGAGTTCCTCCACCTTGCTTCTCAGCACCGTTCCAATGGTGCGGATACCCTGGAAGTAACGGCCCAGCCGGGCGGCCCAGGCCAGTAGTCTCAGGGCCCGGAGCGTCCGCAGGTCTCCCAATCCCAGGAATGGCAGGTAGAAGGGCACCAGGGCCACCAGGTCGATTAACAGCAGCGGCGTGACCGCGAAGCGGAGGCGTCCCCACAGAGGATGACGGTATCGTTCTTCAGCAGTACAGGACCAGAGGCGAAGCACGTATTCCACGGTGAACACAACCACGGAAAATATCTCGAAGACCTGGAAGGCTCGGGGGGCAACTTCATAGACCGACTGCACCGTTTCGAGGATTTGAGCGGCGGTGTTGACGACAATCAAGGAGATTATGAAGTAGTCCAGGGCCTTCCCCAGAGGGTCGCCGGCCTGTCCAACCTCCAATAGCTGGTGGGTGCGAGCTCGAATCCTCGTAAGTGACGAAATAATCTGGCCTCCAGCCCATCAATGGGTATCCAAAGGGGTCAATCCCGGGCAGCCAAAGCGCCTGGTTGTAGGTCATTTCTTAAAAAATAGTTAGCCTTTTTCTCAAATGTGTACAAAAATGCCTTGACAATGCCCAATGGATAATCTCTTAACCTCTTAATGCAGGGCAGATCGTGGGCGTACCCGGACTGTTCAAGTTTCGTTGCCGGGCCCCTGCTGACGTCTGCGCCAGCCGGCAGGGGGCGAAGGGCCCTTGCGCATTTAGATGGCAACGTACCCTGGCATTTGACGGCTTCATCTTGGGCGAACCCCATTTCGACCCATGCGCCATCAATGTGAGACTTGGCGATTAGCCCTGAAAAGCATGGAGACCGGCACCGAATGACTAACCACCTGCAGACTCCATGGGCAACACCGGGCTTGAGGTATGTCCAATGATACTACCTGAAAAACGGAAGGAAGACACCATCGGGAAGATTCGGTTTGAGTCAATTTAGTGAGGGGAGGTGGGCACATGGGCGGTACACGAGCAAACATTCTTTGCGATGGAACCTTTAAGGTGGATGGCGGCGCCCTCTTTGGGCAGCTGGCCAAGGTGTTCTGGGAAACCATGACCCCGACGGACCGCAAGAACCGGGTTACCCTTGGCCTCAACACATGGCTGCTCAACGTATCCGGCGAGTGGATCCTGGTGGACACGGGAACGGGAAATAACCACGACGAGAAAACCCGTGACCTCTATGGACTGGGTTCCAGCCGGCTGTTCAAGGAACTCAAACTCATCGGGCTCACCCCGAAGGACATCAGCAGGGTTATATTGACCCACCTTCAGTTCGACCACAGCGGCGGGTGCACCCGAATGGATCGGTCCGGGGCCATTGTTCCCACCTTTTCTCGAGCCACCTACTACGTGCAGCGGGAATCGTGGGAGGAGGCGCAGAACCCCAGCGAAAGGGGGAAGCACGCCTACCGGTCCCAGCAGTTTGCCCCGGTGGCAGAACGTGGCCAGTTGGAGCTACTGGATGGCGACACCGAAATTCTGCCTGGCCTGCAGGTAATATCCTGCGATGGGCCGGCAAGGGGACACCAGTTGGTGCTGTTCAACCACGGCGGCGAACGCCTGGTTATCCTGGGCGACCTGGTCCCGACGCCCTTCCACCTGAACCTTTCGGTGATTTCCGCCTTTGATTACTCGCCCCAGGGCACCCTGGAGCAGAAGAAGGAAATACTCACCGACGCCGAGAACCAGGGTTGGCTGTTGGGCTTTTCCCACGGAAACGACCTGAAGAGCGGCTACCTGCAGCGAAGAGGCGACATGGTTTACGTCACTCCCGTGGACCTGTCCATCGGAAGCATGTCCCAAGTCTGATAGGCGGGCCAGCGGGCTAAAACTACTCAGCCAGACCCTCTCCTTTGGAAGGCACGTAACCTGGAACTTTGGGCCCCGGCGCATTGCCGGGGCTTGTTCCTTGCCGCCTGCTGCGGCCGCCGGCGATAGGTACTATTCCCCGGCATCGCCTTGTGCTGCCGGCCTTCCGACCTCCGGTATCTCCGCGGTTACCACGTCCCCGACCAGCTCCAGCAGACGGGCGGGCGTGATGGAATTCGCCAAACTGGGCTGTTGTTCCGATGCGTGGTGCAACGGAGTCGTTACCCGCACGTAGTTGTCGGTCAACCCCTGGATGCGCAGTCCATCCCCCATACGGAGACTGCCTTCCCAGAGTATCGGAAGCACCGCGCCCAGGAGTCCCTTCCGGAAGGCCTCGAAGGAGCGGCGTCTCATGTCCAGCGCCCGAACCATCCGCTCACGCTTCAGCACGGGTTCTACCTGGTTCCCCAAATGCGCCGCAGTCGTCCCCGGTCGCACGGAATAGGGAAAGATGTGCACGTCGCTGAAGGCCATCCTCTCGGCAAAAGCCAGGCCCTCGTCGAAATTATCGGCGCTCTCGCCGGGAAAGCCCACTATCAGGTCTGCCGTAACGCCGGCGTCGGGCAGGGCGTGGCGAACCACATTGACCGTCCGTTCGAATTGGTCCGTATCGTACCGGCGGCGCATGGCCTTCAGGACGGCGTTGCTCCCGCTTTGCAGGGGGATATGGAAATGGGGACAGAGCCGGGCGTCCTGCAGCCATAGCGCCAGCAGTTCCCGGTCAATTTCCTGGGGTTGAAGCGAAGAAACCCTCAATCGATCAACGTCGGATCTCTCCAGGATCATGGCAATGAGCCGCTTCAGATTCACTCCCGGCAGGTCAAAGCCATAGGTACCCAGTTGCGTACCGGTCAGGACCACCTCCCGGCAGCCCTCTTCCGTCCGCCTGCTTATCTGGCCAATGATCTCCTGCGGTGGAATGCTGCGTTCCCGTCCACGAACCTTCGGGACAATGCAATAGGCGCAAACCTGATCGCATCCCTCCTGAATCTTGACCATGGCCCTGGTTCGTCCGAGCAGGTTGCCCGTGGCCTTCAGGAGAGAACCCGGAGAGAAATCCTCCGGTTCGCCCAGTCCCGCCTGCTTCCGGTGGGCTGCAATAGCGAGGGACGGAAGCCGGGGCTTTTCTTCGTTGCCCACAACCAGGGTGACTTCCCCCATCTCGGCCAACTCCTGCTCTGCACGCTGGGGATAGCAGCCGGCGGCAACCACCACGGCGTTGGGATTGGCCCGGCGGGCGGCCCGCAGCGACTGCCTGGCCTTCGCGTCTGCCTCAGCGGTAACGGTGCAGGAGTTCAGGACAAAAATGTCAGCCTCCCTCACATCCTGCACAACTCGGTAGCCCGACTGGCGGAACTGCCGCACCAGCTCGCTGCTGTCCGCCTGGTTCAGCTTGCAGCCGTGGGTATGGACGACTACGGTACCGGCGTAGTTCGGTTCGGATGGGCGTGCAGAACCGGCCATCAACGGGGAACTGGGTTCCATGAGAATACGAGACTCCATGCGCTATGAATCACCTTGAATGTGGCCGGCCAAATTGGAGTCAACCAAGTCCCAGAGGCCCTCAACTGCGCCGGTGATGTCGTCCAGGGACCGAAAAACCCCCTCAACTCGGCGGCGAGACTCCCGCGCCCTTTCCAGGGTGTCGCTGAGTTCGGAGAGGCTGGCAAAGGCATCCCTTATCCGCCGGTCCCGCAGTTCAGCGCCCAGCCTCTGGGCATAGTCGCGAACCGAGTCCGCCTCTTCCACGGAATCGCCCCGGCTGAGGGCCGCACCCTTTACGGCGAGGGTCAGGCTGCCCCACAAGAGTTCTTCCGTCCGGTTCCAGCGTCCGCTCCTCAATTCCGTCATGGCGCTTTCCAGCAACCTCAGACTCTGGCTGCGGTACCGGTCGATGCGGGAATTCACCGGGTTACTGGCCATTGCTCTCCAGTTTTCATTTCAGTTGTGAGGACCTAGACAGACTGAGTCCAGCCGGTCGCCTGGCCTGAAACCCACTCTACGGTCTTGCCGGCGTAGCCTGGCCTTAACCGATAACCGCGTCCAATCCGTGAGGGGGTGTCTGAAAGGGCGGACGGAGGTTGGGCATGGGCACCTCGATCACGGCCGGCCTTTCGGCTCTCAGGGCATCGCGCAAGGCAGGCCCCAGTTCCTGGCGGTCTTCCAGTTTGATGCCCAGGGCGCCGTAAACTTCGGCCAATTGGGCGAAGTCGGGATTGCGCAATTCGGTTCCGATTGTCCTACCCTGGTAGCGGTGCATCTGGTCGGCTCGGGATGCCCCGTACAAGCCGTTGTTGAACACAAGAGTGACGACGTTAATTCCCTCCTGAACCGCCGTGGAGAGCTCGCTGTTGGCATACATGAAACCACCGTCGCCGATGGTTGCCACCACCTGCCGATTTGGGTTGCCCACCTTGGCACCCAAAGCCGTGGGGAAGGCGTAGCCCAAGGTGGCGAAGTAGCTGGAGGTCAAATAGGAACGGGGCGCCAAGACCGGAAAATGCAAATGTCCCCAGTATGCGACCTCCGTGGTACCGGCGACCATGATGGCGTCATCGTCCAGTTCTGCCCGCATGGTTTCGATTATGTCCATCTGAAGAGGCGCCAACGCTCGCAAGTCCTCGTTTGTCTTTCTCCGGATTTCCTCCAGTTCCCGGTCAGTCCATTGACTGACGCGGTTCGCGCCATCCATTTCAGCCAACAATTCAAGTGAACCCAACTTGGCGTCCGCAACTATGCCCACCTCAGGATCAATAGTTCGGCTCACCTCTTCCGGATCAGCATCGATACGGATGACCCTCTGTCCCGAATGCAACGACCAGGGAGTACGGGGATTCATGTTCATGCGACTGCCGATGGCCAGGATAACGTCAGCCTGGGGAAGCGCGTAGTAGGCCGGGCCATGCCCATAGTAGAAGACGCCCAACGACATCGGATGGTTTTCGGGAATGGCGCCCTTCCCTTCGGGGGTGGTTATGACGGGCGCGTTCAAGGCTTCGGCAAGGGCCGCTATTTCAGTTGATATGTCCGCTTCCCGGCAGCCGCCCCCGGCCCAGATCAGGGGTCGCTCGGCTCGGGCCAGAAGTTCCGCCGCCTGTTTCACCTTCTCAGGGTCGGGGAATTGCTTAACGGGACCCTCCCGTTCCAGCAGTTCAACATCGGCGGAAGCCAGGAGAGTATCGAAGGGGACCTCAATTTCCACAGGACGGGGCCGGCCGTCCAGGGCCTGTTGCATGGCAACGTGAACCAGGTTGGGGATTTCCTCCGGCCTGGCGACCCGGCCATTCCACTTGGTGATGGGCTTGAACACGTCCAGTTGATCGTCTATTTCGTGCAGGGCTCCCCGGTTCTGGCCAATCAGTGAACTGTCAATCTGCCCGGAAATCAAGAGTACTGGAGAGGATGCCGCGTATGCCGTGCCAACGGCCGCCGCCGCATTCAGGGCGCCGGGGCCCGGTACCACCAGGGCCACACCAACCCGTCCCGTAGTGCGGGCGTAACCATCCGCCATGTACGCCGCCGATTGCTCGTGGCGGACGGTTATGAGGCGAATGCCGGGCTGTTCGTACAGGGCATCGTAGGCCTCCATTATCTGGACGCCGGGAAGGCCAAAAACCACCTCGACGCCCTCTCGCAAAAGGGACTGAATCAGGGCCTGCGCCCCGGTCAATGTCGCCATGGTCTTACCCTCTCCTTCTTGTACCCGACCCAATGCCCGACGCTTCAATATGATGCTCAAACGGCGTTGCCTGTGTCAACTGGCAACTGTCATTGCAAGCGCGGAAATTCAATATGAAGCAAAAGGGCGCCAGGGGGAATGAAGCTTCCCAACCTGGCATCAGTGGGAAACGAATTCACCGGGCCCGTAGTTTATGGTATAACATGGTATGGTTTTCGCCCATCGCAATCTGTTGCGAGGAATACGGCAATGAAGTACGACGTGATTATTGTGGGAGCCGGCGCGGCCGGCTGTGTTCTGGCTTCCAGGCTTTCGGAAGATGCTGACCGGTCGGTGCTGTTGCTGGAGGCCGGCCCCGACTATCCGGACTTCGATGAGTTGCCCGTGGACCTGAAGGAGGGCAACAACATGTGGCGGTCGGCCTACGGTCCCCACAACTGGGGTTACACCGCTACGGGAACCCCCATTCAAACCGAGTCGGTGCAGATTCCCCGAGGTCGGGCCATTGGCGGTTCAACCTCCATCAACGGCCAGGTTCTTTTCAGGGGGGTACCAGGAGATTATGACAATTGGGCCGCCTGGGGCAACGACGAATGGGACTACCTGAAGGTATTGCCCTACTTCAGAAAGCTGGAAGCCGACCTGGACTTCCCCGGCGACGATTTTCACGGCAGCGACGGTCCCATTCCGGTGCGGCGCTACAAGCGCGAGGAGTGGCTCCCCCACGCCACCGCCTTCTACGATGCCTGTGTTGACCTGGGCTTCCGCCAGGACCCGGACCAGAATCACCCCGATTCCAGCGGTATAGCTGCCCGTCCGCTCAACAACATTGACGGCGTGCGCATGAGCACCGCCATCACCTACCTGAACCCGGTGCGCAACCGCCTGAACCTGACCGTGCGGGGCAACGTCACCGTGCGCCGGGTCGTCTTTGAAGGGAAGCAGGCCGTCGGTGTGGAAGCGGAAAGCGGTGGCGACGTGTTTCTGTTGGAGGGAGACCAGATTATTGTCAGCAGCGGGGCAATCGCCTCCCCCCAGATTTTGTTGCTGTCGGGGGTCGGGCCGGCCGAGCACCTGCAGGAGTTTGGCATTCCGGTGGTTCACAACCTGGCCGGCGTGGGGGAAAATCTGCGGGACCACCCTTCCTGCTTCACCCTTTTCCGGGGCAGGGGTGAAGCTCCCGATGACCTGGAACCCAGCATTCAGGTGGGACTGCGGTTCAGCCTGGAGGGGTCGCCAACCACGGGGGACGTGCAGCTGGCGCCCATTCTGATGAACAGCGAACACCGGCCGGCCAACGTCACCATCGAAAGCGACGATTTTCACTTCGGGTTCAGCGCGGCCATTCAGAACGCCGTCACCGCCGGTCGGTTGCGTCTGGCTTCCACCGACCCCAGGGTTCAACCCGACCTCAACTACGACTGGCTTTCCAGTCCCTATGACCGGGACCGCATGCGGGGCGCCATTCGACTCGGGTTGCGCATCGCAGACCATCCCCTGTTTAGCAACATAATCGAGGAACGATTGAACCCCACCGACGCCGACTTGGCTTCGGATGAGGCGCTGGACAACTGGATGCTCCGCAACGTGGGAACCCAACACCACTCCTCCGGCACCTGCAAGATGGGACCGGCGGATGACCCAATGGCCGTTGTGGACCAGTATTGCCGGGTTCACGGTTTGCAGAACCTCCGGGTGGTGGACGCTTCGGTGATGCCCGACGTTATTCGGGCCAATACCAATGCCACCACCATAATGATCGGCGAAAGGGTGGCCGACTGGATCCGGGAGGGAAAGTAGGGCTGCCGTACAGTGGGCCGGCAGCATTCGGCCCCTTAACCGGGGGCAGCAATAATCGGGCAGCATCATCAGGACGGTAAATCAAGCATGACTACCAGCAAACCTAATATCAGGATTGAACGGGACTCCATGGGGCAGATGGAGGTGCCGGCCGATGCCCTCTACGGAGCCTCAACGATGCGGGCGGTGCTGAACTTCCCAATCAGTGACCTCCGCTTCCCGCGCACATTCATCCGTGCCCTGGGCCTGGTCAAGCAGTCTGCGGCCAAGACCAACATGTCCCTGGGCGTATTGGACGAAACCCTGGGCAACGCCATCGTGGAAGCTGCCCAGGAAGTAATCGATGGGAAACTGGATGAACACTTCGTCCTGGACGTCTTTCAGACGGGATCGGGTACTTCCACCAACACCAACGCCAATGAGGTGATTGCCAACCGGGCCTCCCAGATCCTGGGTGGCGACCTGGGTTCCCGCATTGTTCACCCCAACGACCACGTTAACTTGGGACAGTCTTCCAACGATGTCATTCCCACCACCATCCACGTAGCTGCTTTGATTGCCATCAGCGAGGACCTTATTCCGGGCCTGGTATTCCTACGCGACGAATTGCAGAAGAAGGCCGATGAGTTCTGGCCGGTAATTAAGACGGGCCGAACCCATCTCCAGGACGCCACTCCCATCAGGTTGGGGCAGGAATTTTCGGGCTATGCCGGCCAGGCGGAGAACGGCATTCGCCGGCTCTGGCGGGCCCAGGAAGCCCTGGCGGAGGTTGCCCTGGGCGGTACCGCCGTTGGAACCGGCGTTAACACCCATCCCGAATTTTCCGCCCGTACCTGCCGAGCAATTTCCGAAGCGGCCGGCGTTCAAGTGAGGGAGACCGACAACCACTTCCAGGCCCAGGCTGCCCTGGATGGGATAGTCGAAGCCAGCGGGGAACTCAAGACCATCGCCATCAGCCTGCACAAGATTGCCAACGACATTCGCTTCCTGGCCTGTGGCCCCAGGGCCGGCCTGGGCGAAATCATGGTTCCGGAGGTGCAGCCGGGAAGTTCCATCATGCCCGGCAAGGTGAACCCGGTCATCTCCGAATCGGTAATTCAGGTGGCGGCCCACGTGGTGGGCAACGACGCGGCGGTGACTCTGGCTGGGCAGGGTGGCTATTTCGAGTTGAATACCATGATGCCCGTTGCCGCCTATAACCTGTTGCAGTCCATTTCCCTGCTGGCGGCCTCCGCCAACAATTTCGCGGAACAGTGCGTCAAGGGCATCGAGGCCACCGACGTGGGACCGGCCATGGTGGAGAAGGGTTTGATGCTGGGGACGGCCCTGGCGCCGGCCATCGGCTACGATGCCGCAGCGGCCATAGCCAAGGAGGCCTCCGCTACCGGCGGTACCATCCGGGAGGTGGCCAAATTGCGCACCGACATTACCGAAGATCAACTGGCCGAACTGCTGAACCCGGAGGAAATGACCAGGCCCAGCCTCGAGGTTCGGGGCGGTGGTGGCTAGAGGTTCCGGTGGCCATGCCGGATGGGTTGCAAACTTCGCCGGCAGGTCAACAGGAGGGCTGGACTCAACCAATCAAGTTATATGTTTGAAGGTATTGGAGTAGGAGGATTGACATGGCGCTGGTACGATGCGTTACCGAAATGGGAATGGGCGTGGACGTTCATGGCCTGGACTACACCAATGCGGCTAAGCGAGCCGTATTCGATGCCCTGCACCACAGCAGCCTGGGATTCCAGCGGCTGATTGGCAAGACCGCCGATGATATGCGGGTTGACGTGACCATTGGCGTCCCAGAACCCGGCAAGGTGGACGGGGATGCCGTCATCGCCACCCTGCCCCACGGCACCGGTTACATCAACGTGGTGAACGGCGGCCTGCAAGTGCTGAACGACGAGGGGACGGACGGGACTCTTATCGCCAACGCTATCGTCATCGTCAGCTTTGACGATGGGAAATAGCGCGTCTCCCGCTGGAGAGTTACCGCCAACTGCCTTAAGGAGGCCCATTATTCTCCCGTTTCCCCCATTCAGGCATGGGCAAGAAAATTGGGGACCCGGTTGAACCGGGTCCCCATTCTGTCGGACTGGCCTTTCAGCCGTTGAACAAGGGTTACTCAGACTCCGGCGCGCGGGTCCCGAACACCTTGTTGCCTTTCACGAAAATGCAACGGCGGATGTTGTTTTCCAAGTCGGTGGGATCTTCCACTGCCGGGTATCGCTCCCGTCCCTGGGGGCTGCGAAGGTATTCATAAACCTTCCCAAGAACCTCGTCCTCGGACTCCCCGGTGATTATGGTCTTGTCCCGGGAGTCGGACAGGAAATTACTTGGCCTGACATAGTAAACATCTGGCATGACTTCTCCTCCATGTTCGCCATTGATTTCGCCCTTGCCATCCAAAAGCCGATTTGCAACAAGAAATCTATACACTAACCCAAGCTGGGTTGTCAATGCGGGCTGGGCTGACAATGCGGAAGGCAGGGCGGCTCCGGTTCAAAGTCGTGACAACCCGGGCCAGCCCTGCAACCACTGGCAACCAAATCCTACCGTTTGCCGCTATTCATTGGGCGCCCAGTCGCTAACTCTCCTCATGGGGCGGAACTCCCCAACCTCCGCCGCCGGGAGTACGGATGCTCAGGATGTCGCCCGGTTCCACGTCCAGGGTTTCCTTGCCGGCCAGGTGAACTTCCTCGTAGCCACCCTTCAGCAGAACATTCTCCCCCGTATGCCCGTGGTGGCCGCCGTGATAGCCCGGAGGCGAAAATTTCCTCCTCTCGGACAGAATGGTCACCCGTGCCGGGCTCAGGAATTCCACGTCCCTGACCAATCCATCGCCGCCCTGACTTTGGCCAGCGCCACCAGATCCCCGACGCAGGGCATACCGCTTCAGGCGCAGGGGGAAGGCGAACTCCAACGCTTCAATGGGGGTGTTCATGGTGTTGGTCATGTGGGTATGAATCCCGGAAATACCATCTTTGTCGGGGCGGGCCCCCATGCCCCCGCCGATGGTTTCGTAATAGACGAAGGGCCGGTCCCGATCCAGGTCGTGCCCCCCGATTAGCAGGTTGTTCATGGTGCCCTGGCTTGCCGCCGGTATCAGTTCCGGCAGGGCCTGGGCCATGGCGGCCAGCAGCACATCGGTGATCCGCTGGGAGGTCTCGACATTGCCGCCGGCCACACCTCGTTGGGGTTCCGGGTTCACCAACGTACCCCTGGGGGTGATTATCTCCACCGGACGCAAGCAACCCTGGTTGGCCGGCGCTCCCTCCCCAACCACGCACCGCACCATGTACAGGCTGGCCGACATGGTTACGGCCTGGGGAGCGTTTATGCAGCCCGGCCGCTGCGGCGATGTCCCGGTAAAGTCAATGGTCATCGAGTCGCCAGCCACCGCAATGGATACGGCAATGGGAACCGGCTCATCGGTCAGACCATCGTCGTCCATGTAGTCCACAACCCGGTAAAGCCCGTCGGGAATCTGGCTAATCGCCTGTCGGGTCACCCTTTCCGAATAGTCCAGGAGCGCGGCCATGTGCTCGTGGGTTGCCTCCGTGCCGTATCGCTCCACCACTTCCCGCAGCCGCTTCTCACCCACCCTTATGGAGGCAATCTGGGCGGCCAGGTCTCCCCGTCGCTCTTCGGGGGTACGGGAGTTGCGGCAAATTATCTGTATCACCTCCTGATTGAGCCGGCCGCCCCGGGCCAGCTTTATCGGGGGCAGAATCATTCCTTCCTGGTAGAGTTCGGTCGAAAGGGGAAGGGAACCGGGCGTCATGCCGCCCACGTCGGCGTGGTGGCCCCGGTTGGATACGAAACCAACCAAGGTCTTACCCCCATCTGCATCCACGAAGACTGGCGCCACCAGGGTGATGTCGGGGAGATGGGTCCCCCCCAGGTACGGGTCGTTCAGGATAACCATGTCGCCGGGCCGGAGGGCGCCGGGGAAGGTATCCAGGGCCGCCTGAACCGAGGCGGGCATGGCCCCCAGGTGGACGGGCTGGTGCGCCGCCTGGGCCACCATCTGGCCGTCGATATCGAATATCGCGCAGGAGAAGTCGCGGCGTTCCTTGATGTTGGGGGAGTAGGATGTCCGCAGCAGCGCGACGCCCATCTCCTCCGACACCGAGATGAACATGTTTTTGAAGACTTCCAGGCTTATGGCATCTACCGGCATGGCGTTACTGCAATCCTTTCTGGTTCCGGTGACGAAACAGATACAGAGGGGAGGCGACCCTGCTGAGTCCCGTTTGCCGCATTCCCTACAAACCGGCCAGAATATCGGTCTCGGCCACCCTATCGCCGACCGTCTCCAGGGAATAGTACTCCATGCCCATGATTTCGCGCATCATTTCCTCGGGAAGCTGGGCAAAGGGGCCGTTGGAGTCTATCTGAGTACGGTGGCAATTCAGGGAGGCTATCTTCGTATCCACGTAGTCGCCAACGTTCAAGATGGTGGTTACCTCTTCGTCCGAAGTGCCAACCAGGTCAATATCCCGGTTGGCGAAGGGGGGCGTAATGTCCATCTCCACCATCTTGCGCCATATCCGTTGAAAGTTGCTGCGAGGAAAGCAAACGTAGTAGAAACAGGAGGTTTGCCAGGGCTCCAGTTCGATGCTTTGTGGGCAGGCAGGGTGTTCGGCAATGCCGGCCAACCGGACGGCTTCCGTGGTATGGCGCGACATGGCCCGGTGGTCCGGGTGGCCATACCCTCCGGTTGGGTCGTGGGTGATAACTACGTGGGGCCTGACCTCTCTGATTATTTGGTTCAGGGTTGCCACCACATCTACAGGGCTGGCCTGGTGAAGGGAATTCGGATGGTCGTTGTCCTCAGTCCCCGCCATACCCGAATCCCGATAGTTGAGGAAGCGCACGTCGGGGACGCCAGTAACCGACATTGCATCCCGCAGTTCCTGCTGGCGCACCTGGGCCAGGGTTTCGGGCGTAGCCAGGGAAGGGTCACTGATTTCGCCCACATCTCCGTTGGTCGCGCAAACCAGGGTTACGTGGGCGCCTCGGGCCACCAGCATGGCCAGGGTACCGCCACTGCCAAAACCCTCATCGTCCGGGTGGGCGAAGGCGGCAAGGAGCCGGAGGTGGGCCAGATCCTGGGCGCTTGAGGTCATAGATGAGACATCCTTTTCTCGGTTTAGTCGGTTGGTCTGCGAAATATTGGCGCTATGCCATTTCCAGGATCAAGTTGGCGTGGGGGTCCACCGTCCCCCGCCAGCCCGGTGGGACCAGGATGGTGGTATCCAGCTGGAGCAGCAACGCCGGCCCCTCGATTACATTGCCCGTCCGCAGCAGGTCTCTATCGTAGAGATTGGCCATCAGCGCTCCCTCGGCAAATACCACCTGTTGCTGCTCAACCAGGGCGGCGGTGGCGTCCGGACCCTCCGACGGCTGCGGGGGGGACAAAGGTTTGTCGGTGGTCAGTTCCAGCTTCAACCGCAAGTTAACTATCTCCACCGCTTCATTGCGGTCGGCGTAGCCAAATCGCTGCAGGTGCGCTCGGTAGAAGCTGTTGGCGATGGCTCGCGCCAGCCCCGCCTGCCCGGAAACTTCCGGGTAGTCTATCGTGAGTTCAAAGGATTGCCCCACGTACCGGGCATCCACGAAGCGGCGGGAAACCATTCGTTCCGGGGGAAGCCCCTCCTGACCCAATTCCCGGCGGGCCTGTCCTTCCATCCCGAGGAACTCCTCCTCCAGACGAACTGGGTTGATGTCCTCGCCCCGCAGCATTACCGTCCGGGAGTAGTCCTTGACCACATCGGCAATGGCAACCCCCAGGGCTGAGAGAATTCCCGGATGGTTGGGAACCAGGACCCGGGGTATGCCCAATTCCTGGGCCAGTTCGCAGCTGTGCATGGGACCGGCGCCGCCGAAGGGCACCAGGGTGAAAAGACGGGGGTCGTAGCCTCTTTCCAGGGAAATGGTGCGGATTGCCCTTTCCATGTTGGCGTTTACCACCCGCACTATCCCCTGGGCCGTTTCGATGGCGGTGGCGCCCACTTCCTTCGCCATGGCCTCAAGCAGCCGGAGGGAGCGTTCCCGGTCCAGGGTCATGCGGCCGCCCAGGAACTGATTGGGCCGCAATCGTCCCAGGGCCAGGTTGGCGTCCGTAACCGAAATTTGGTCTCCCTTACCGTAGCAGGCGGGCCCCGGGTCGGCGCCGGCCGACTCCGGGCCAACCACCAGCGCGCCGCCGGCGTCCAGCCGGGCAATCGACCCGCCGCCGGCGCCCACCGTGTGAATTTCAATCATGGCAACGCTAATGGGGTAGCCTCCCAGCGTGGCCGAGGTGGTTTCTTTGATGCGGCCGGGGCACAGGGATACATCGGTGGAGGTGCCGCCCATGTCCAGCGTGATAATGTCGGTGTATCCGGCCTGCTGACCGGTGTGGAAGGCGCCCACCACACCGCCGGCTGGCCCGCTCAAGATGGTGCGAACGGGTTGCTCCGCCGCCAACCGAGCGGTAATACTGCCGCCGGAGGACTGCATGATTCGCAGGTTGCTGCCCAGGGACTGTTCCAGTTCGCCCAGGTAACTGGCCATCACCGGCCCCACGTAGGAGTTGACCACCACCGTGCTGGTGCGCTCGTATTCCCGAAATTCGGGAATCACCTGGGAGGATATGGATATAAAGGGCGGGTTCGGCAACCGGAGCAGGGCATCCCGCAGCTTCTCTTCGTGCAGGGGGTTCAAGAAGGAAAACAGAAACGAGACCGCGACGCCGTCCACCCCCGATTCCTCCAGCAGCCTGACCAGGGTGGCCAGGGCATCATCCTGCAGGTCTTCCAGGATTTCCCCCTTGTAATCCACCCGCTCCGGCAGGCCGAACCGCAAGTCCCAGGGCGCCAGGGCAGGCGGCCGGTCCAGGTTCAGGTTGTAGAGGTCAGACCTGCTTTGGCGGCCAATCTCCAGGACATCTTCAAAGCCGAGGGTGGTTACCAGGGCAGTCCTGCCACCTTTGCCCTCCAGCAGGGCATTGGTGGCCACCGTGGAGCCGTGCACGTAATCAGCGGGCCCGGCATCAATTTCCTCGATGCCCTGGCGCACCCCCAGGGAGGGATTGGCCGGGGTGGACGGCAATTTGTGAACGGACAGGCTGCCGTCCCGGAGAATGGCAATGTCGGTGAACGTGCCGCCGACATCAATGCCGACAATGGTTTGAGACATGGGACTTCTACCGTGGAGGGAGGAGTGATTTTTTCGTGGCCGTGACTTTCGCCAGGACATGGGCAAAACTGCCCAAGCGGGTGCGGGTAGCATTTGCGGCGGCTTTCAATGCGCCGGGTTGGTTCATATCGGGCCTTAATCCACCAGCGCTATTCTCAGCCGCTTGTTGATTCTTCCCTTGCTTTCGTGGCCCACCACCCGGATGGTTCCCACCTCGGAGGTGTTGGCAACGTGGGTGCCCCCGTCAGCCTGCAGATCCAGACCAGATATATCTATGGTTCGCACTTCCTGAATGTTGGCGGGAAGCAAGTTAATCTTGGTCCGAATCAGGTCGGGGGTCGCCTCCGCTTCGGAGCGAGTCAATACGTTGACGTGGATGGGCCGGGATGCGGCCACCTCGGCGTTAACCTTTTCCTCTACCTCATGAGCAAACTCGCTGCTCATCTGCTCCAGCTCAAAGTCCATGCGGGCCTCGCCGGGACGCATGTCCCCGCCCGTAACTTTCGCGCCGTAGTCCCGCCACACCACGCCGCAGAGAATGTGCAGGGCAGTGTGGGTTCGCATGAGCCGGTACCGAGTTTCCCAGTCGATCTGCCCGGTTACGGCGCTTCCTTGGGCCGGCATGACGCCGTCCATCTGGTGAACTACCTTGCCATCGACCCGGCGCACCCCTTTGACTTCGTAGGTGTTCCCACCGTCGGAGAGGATTCCGGTATCGCAGGGTTGGCCGCCACCCCCAATATAGAAGGCGGTCCGGTCCAGGACTACCCCTTCCTCCAGTACCTCGAGGACGGTTGCCGAGAATTCCTGCGCGTAGGCATCGAGCTGAGCCAGAAGCTCCGTCATGTCGAAACCACCCCGGTAGCGGCTACCTGATTGCAGGTAACCGAGTGATGCAAGCATTATAGCAGACAGGGCTTGGGCGGCACGGGCTGACGATTCCATCAAATCCCATGAAGCCCGGGCCATTAGACTTAGCGAGGCGTTGCAGGAATTACCTGCACGATTACCGAACGAAGGATTTACTGACACTCCGCCTTTGCGCATAGGGGCTTTATGGCTTAAAATCCACTTACCCTGGCCAACCGGGAAGATTCCAGCACAACCCATCCTTGAAAAGGTGACCCTTCCATGAAACTTTCATGCCTCCAGGAAAACCTCAGTCGTGGACTGGCCGTCGTTGGCCGGGCCGTTGCCAGCCGGGCAACGTTACCCATAACCCAGAACGTACTGCTGGAAACCGACCGTTCCATGCTGAAGCTGTCGGCAACCAACCTTGAGATTGCCATTACCACCTGGATCGGGGCGATGATCGAGGAGGAGGGATCGATTACCCTGCCAGCTCGCCTTCTTACAGAGTTTGTGAACTCGCTGCCCAGCGATCGCATCGACCTGGATTTGGAGGCGGGCAGCGGCGTTATGGATTTGACGTGTGGCCGGGCCCAGGCCCGGATTCACGGGGCCAGCTCCGATGATTTTCCGCCCATACCCCAGGTGGAGGAGGGTATCAGCGCTCAGATCGCCGCTCAAGAGTTCAAGGCCGCCATTTCCCGGGTGGTCTTTGCGGCGGCCACGGAGGAGTCCCGCCCCGTGCTGACGGGCGTAGAAGCCAAACTGTCCGGCGACCGGTACACCCTCGCCGCCGCCGACGGGTTCCGGCTGGCGGTCCAGCACGGAGCATTGGCCGAGCCGGTGGCGGAGGACATTGACGTTATAGTGCCGGCCCGAACCCTCAACGAGTTGACCCGACTATTGGGCGACCAGGACACGCCGGTGGAAATAATGATGGTACCCGCCCGGGGTCAGGTTCTGTTCAAGGTTGGCGGGGTGGAAGTAGTATCCCAGTTGCTGCAGGGAACCTTCCCAAATTACGACCAGCTTATCCCGCAGAATTATGACAACCGGAGCGTCTTCGACCTGCAGAAGCTCCTGGGAGCAACCCGAACGGCCGCCATCTTCGCCCGGGACGGCAGCAACATTATCCGGTTGCAGATGACGCCCGCGGAAGAGGAGGGGCTGGCCGGCAAGGCCATCGTATCCGCCCGCTCCGAGGAGGTGGGCGAAAACCATGGCGAGGTGGATGCGGAAGCCGTTGAGGGGGGTGAGTCGAAAATTGCCTTCAACAGCCGCTACCTGCAGGATGTGCTGACGGTGCTGGAGCGGGGCCAGGTTGCTCTGGAAACCACCACTTCGTCCAGCCCTGGAGTGTTCAAGCCCGTTGGTTCGGAAGACTACGTGCACGTGGTCATGCCCATGTTCGTCCAGTGGTAACGGTTCGATAGCTCAGGGCCGCCAGCGCCCGACTATAGGTAACAGAACGACCGAATGAAAACGGGGCTGCCGCAATTTTCGCGGCAGCCCCTAAGTTTGCCCTTGTTTCCGGGCCTAATGTAACGACGGCAGGTTCCGCATCTCCTGGGCAGAAACCGTCAGGTAGGGAACCAGTTCCCGAACGTCCGCCAGGTTTTCCAGGTCGTTCACCCTATCGATAACGGCGCCCGCCCTCCTTGGCCCCAGTACCGGTTCCAGCAGGGACTGCACCTTGGCGTTCACATCCTCGGTGGACATGGGGTTCTCCTTGGTTCCGTAGGCGTGGGGCGTGAAATGCTCGACTGAGGCGCCACCGGTTAGAGTCGCCGCGACCTTGCCGCTGCGGGGCGCCAACGGATCCATCAATTCTTCATCAGGTATCAGCGTGACCCGTTCCTTTACCTCCAGGGTAGCCGGGTCAAACATTCGGTCATAGTCGTGAGTTGAAAGGAAGGTAACTTCGCCATCCATCAGGGCAACTGCGATCATGTGCTGGCAGTTCACGTCGGGCATTGACCGGTTGTTCACCACGTTGGCCCCGTCCCGCGGCAGGCGAACGGTAATGCTCTCCACATTGTCCACCGTCAGACCATGGGCGCGTTGGAGGGTGAAGAAGGCGTCCAATGCCGCCTGAATCGGATAACCCACCGAATAGGGCTTGATGGCCGTTTCGGTTACGAAGAACCTGCTCCCTAAATCCTTCACCATTTCCTGGGGACGGGGGTCGAGGGACAACGCCTGCAATACGTTGTGTTCTCCTTCCAGCACGTCCCAAACCCCAGTCAACCCGGCCTCGGCCATGGTCGCCGCCGTTACGCCGTTCCGAGCGCCCATGCCGGAGAAGTCGAAGGCCTTTTCCACATGCTCGGCATCTCGCACCCAACTCCAGATACCCGATACCTGCTGGGCAGCATAGGAGAGGGCGTACCGCATCCCGGCCTCGTCCAATCCGGCGATTGACGATGCGGCCCCAACGCTGCCCATGGTGGAACTGGTACCCTCGGCGCTGCGATGGCCGCCCCGGACTGCATCCGGATCCAGCGCCAAAAGGAACCGGCAACACAGGTCGTAACCCAACGTCACCGCCCGCAGCAGGGCCTCGCCGGAACTGCCGGCCCGTTCCGCCATGGCCAGGGCCGCCGGCACCACCGAACAGCCGGGATGGGATTTGGTAACCGGTTCAAAATCGTCGGTTTCGTCGGCATGGCCGAACATGCCGTTGGCCAGGGCCGCGTTGACCGCAGAGGTCCTGATGTCTGTGGCCAGCACCGACGATTCCGGGTAGCCCCCCTGCCGGCGAATGTAGTTGATGGTCATTTCTCCCGGCTTCAGACGGGCGCCGGAAATGACGGCCCCCAGGGTGTCAAGGATGCGATGCTTGCCGGCCATGGCCACATCGGCAGGCAACGGCCGGTCCTTGGCCGCCGCCATGTAGCGAGCCAGTTGTCCGGTGATGTCGGTAGAAGTCAAGACGAGCCACCTCAAGGTATTGGTATGGGCAGGAGAGCGTCACCCTCCCAGGGCCGGGTCAAGCGGCCACCGGCTTCCGGTGCAAGCGCTGGGCCCCGGTTTGGGAAGGGGCTCTAACCGCGGGTGCGGAAGTGGTAGTAGAGGCCGAACAGGGTTGCAACGGCGGCGGCGGACAGGGCCGCGCCGAAGTGGGTGACGTTGACCCTGGTGTCCCGGGCGCCCATGTAGGTGGCATCGGTGAATACGTTCCAATAGAGATTTCCCACGGCGCTGCCTACGACGCCCGCTGCGACGACCAGGACGACCATGATAGCTATGGCGTACCACCTCAGGCTGAGGTTGATCCAGCCCACGTAGGCGCCGATGCCCGCCCCCAGGCCGATGCCGAGGATATATATGGAAAGGTGCACACCGGCATTCCACGGATAGCCAACCATGGCGTTAAAGGTAAGCGCCGCCCATCCCCCGAGTATCCCCAGCATCATGCCCACGAACAGGCCGGCAATGGTTCTTGCCAACGGAATGACGTAGCCGTAGATTCCGCCTTCAACCAACGAAACTGGCAGCTTCATTATTTGCACCCAAACAAAATAGCAATAGGCCTTCCGGGAATACCGACCTCAGGAATGACGATACCGGAGCCGGGCGCACCAGCATCATTAACCCTACTTTAACCGCTGGCACAACCAATCCCGCAGTTGGGAGGTCGATCGGCCAGGAAATTCTGTTCCCCATTTACATGGTACTAGGTTTTTTCCGTTTGGCAACAAGTGTCCCTGCTGAAAGGAGGCCGTCAGTGTCAGGAGATTGCGGGCAACTGTTTCGGGTGCAGGAAATCGTAATCACTACGAAAGTTGTCCGTACTGGATTCCTTCCCCACTATTCTCGTATACGTCAATATTTAGGGTTATCAATAATCTTTTCGTAACGCTAATAGCCAAATAGCAACTCTCGCATAGTATGTTACACAATATTGACAAACAAATCGTTTAAGAGTATAAGTTTCGGGAATTGGCGGGCAGGCACCTTCGACCGTCTCGTCTTCGGAATTTTTACATGGCAGCTCGTTTGGGCCGGGCCCCCGCCAATCGGCATAGAGGAAAGGCGTAGATTTCCCTCGAAGTGACTGTTCAACGTTTGCAGGAGGATTGAGGAGAATGAGGTTTTTCGGAGTTATTTCATGGCGAAGAGCCATGCTACTTTCAACGATAATCGTCACCATCTTGGCGGTGGCCTGCGGTCCAACAGAGACCCAGGCTCCGGCCTCCGAGCCATCGGGTTCCTCTGCTCCGGCGGACCCGGCCCAGCCGGCGGCGGTCGAGCAGCCGGCCGAAGCCCCCGCCGTACCCACGGACGCCAGGGCTCTGACCGAGACACGGCAATTCGCATCAACACCCACGCCGTCTGCGTCCATGGGTGATGCCGTTCCTACGGCGGCGCCCACGCCCACGCCAGGCGCGGCATTTTCGGCAAAGGACACCATCATTCTGGTTACCCAGGAGGAACCCACGTCCCTGGGAACCTTCAGCGACGGTTGCAGCGGTAACGTCCCCTCCATGATTTGCGAGGAGATTGCCACTGATCCCTTCACGTGGATTGACAGCAGCAACTTCGAAGTGGTTCCGCTGAGCGGGGTGGAGTCCTGGTCCCAGATTGACCCGGTAAGGTGGCGGTTCAACCTGCGGGAGGGCGTGGCGTTCCACAATGGGGAACCCTGGAACGCCGATGCCGTGGCGTGGAACTTGGACCAGAATGGTCGCCCCGACATTGGCGGCGGCTACAGCTTCCACCAGAAGATCAGCGGGGAAGCCGTCGATGAACTGACGGTGGACGTGATCTGTGATGGCCCCTGCCCCATCTTCCCGCGCACCGCTATTTTCACCGTCTTCCAGGCGCCCCAGTGGTACCAGAGCGCCGATGAAGATGACCGGGAGCGCAATACCATCGGTATCGGCCCCTATAAGATAGTCGAGTGGCGTCCTGGGGTTGAGGTTGAAATCGAGGCCTACGAAGACTACAAGGCCAATTCTGCCTTCGACGCCCAGGCCCCATCAATCCGCAGCGCCTTCCAAGTTTGGCGTCCCGAACCCCTGGTCCGCGCCGCCATGATTCAGGCGGGGGAAGCTGACTGGGCGGTGGACATTGGTTTCGAGAACATCGAAGCCGTTCCGGTGGCCAAGAGCGGCACCAACAATGAGGTTTTCACCCTGGTGGCCGACAACATTTGGCACCCGGAACTGAGGAAGAAGGAAGTCCGACAGGCTCTAAACCTGGGGGTGGACTGCCAGACCTTGATGGAAGTCCTCTATGACGGCCTGCAGGAGTGCATCGGAAACATTTCCCAGTGGGGAACCGTGGGAATCAACGAAAGCAACTACGCGGACTACGGCTTCGATCCGGATAAGTCCCGTGAACTGCTGGCCTCTTCCGGCTACTACAAGCCTGATTACGATCCAGCCGAGAACAACTACGACGTGAACGAGGAAATCCGCATTCACACCCGCGCCGCGAGGGTGTACCGGGGCCTCGAAATGTTTGAGTCGGTGGTTTCCACCTGGCGGGACCTGGGCGTGAACGCCCACGTGGTGGTTCTGGAACCCAACCGGGCCCGCGAGGCTCGGCGGTCGGGATGCGGCAAGTTCATCGTGGTGAACGACGACGGGAGCCAGGATCGCTCCGGGGCACTGGCCTGCGCGGAGCAGCAGCCCCCCGCTCCTTTCGGTTCCTCGACTCACTACTACGAAACGGCAACTTCCAACGAAGCCCTGGACATGCAACGCCAATTGGTGCTGCGGAACAGTTGCTTCAACGTCAACAGCCGGGTTTGCAACCTGGTGCCCGGCCTGGACGGCATGACATTTGAGGAGAGCATCACCGACGCCATCGAAACTCCCCTGGGCCCGGAGCGGACCCGCAAGATGGAGGCGATGGCCCAGATCATCCACGATGAGTACTGGTTCCTGCCCTTCTTCGTGTCGGTGCAGGTGTACGGTATGGCGGAGAACCTTGAATGGGAACCCCGCTACGATCCTCGCACCCGCGTGAATTCCATGCGGTTTACCCAGTAGATTTGGTTGGCCCTATGCCATGGACGCCCCGGCCCGCTTTCGAGTGGGCCGGGGCTTTTTCGTCACAGTACGCGGCGGCGGAAGACTGGCCCCGCACCGTTGGCAGGCCCCGGCGAGGTCTGCCTTGAGCAGGAACCGGGTGGAAAGGGACGGGAAAAGGGTAGAGTCTGCCGGGCGACTTTGTGTGCCTACCAGCCAGGATAATATTGACCTGGCAAAAGCACGAGGTGGGCTTGCCTGTTTCCGGCCATACCTGAACCATGCCAGAGGCTACAGGGGCTGTTGACATTGCAGGGCGGGCCATGTATAACTTTTCCCAATCTTTCGCCCTGCCCAAGGGCAGGCAGTTGATCGGTTCTCAACCAGGTTCATGGGCCCATGATATTGGTGTCAAATCCGCCGTGTCACGCCTTTCCCTGGGTATGGCGTGAGATAATTCAGAAGCGCGGAGGTTTTCACCAACCATGGTACCACGCAATTTCTCGATCCTTTGGCGGAGGTATTTGATCGGCGTTGCCGCCCTCCTGGCCCTGGTGGCGGTTGCCTGTGGGTCATCGGCTCCTCAGTCTCAGGAGCCGGCCGGTTCGGGTGAAGAACCCAGCCAGTCTGCGGCCCCCACCACGGCGATAAACACCGATACCTCTCTTGAAAACCGGTTCCAGTCCACCCCCACCCCGGCGGCGGACACGGCGGCCGCGACCGCCACCCCCGTACCCACTCCGACCCCTGGCGCCGCATTTACCGCATCCGACGAGATAATCTTCGTTACTCAGGAAGAACCGGATTCCCTGAGTACTTGGAGCGCCGGCTGCAGCGGAAATGTCCCCAGCACTATTTGTGAAGAAATAGCTTCCGATCCCCTCACCTGGATCGACAGCACAACCTTCGAGGTCGTTCCCCTGACCGGTGTGGAAAGCTGGGCCCAACAGGAACCCAACCGGTGGCGGTTCAGCCTGCGCGAGGGCGTAACCTTCCACAATGGCGAACCCTGGAACTCTGAAGCAGCCAAGATGGGCATCGACTACATGGGAGACAAGGAAACCTCCGGCCATGGCCGCGGCGCCTTTGGATTCCACGGCGTCATCTCCGGTGAAGTGGTGGACGAACTCACCGTAGATGTGATTTGCGAGGTAGCCTGCCCCATCTTCCCCCGCTCGGCCATTTTCACCACCTTCCAGGCCCCCGAATGGTGGAACAACGCCAGCGAGGACGACCAGGCAACCATGACCGTGGGCCTGGGTCCCTACCGCATCGTCGAGCACGTGCCCGGTGTGGAGGTGCAGCTGGAGGCCTACCCGGAGTACAAGGCCAACAATGCCTTTGACGCCCAGGCGCCAGCCGTTACCACCGCCAGGCAGGTCTGGCGTTCCGAACCCCTGGTCAGGGCGGCGATGATTGAATCCGGCGAGGGCCACTGGGCCGTTGACATCGGTTTCGAAAACATCGGCGCCGTCCCGGTTGCCAAGACCGGCACCAATAACGAGGTATTCACGCTGGTGGCGGACAACATCTGGCATCCCCAGTTGCAGAACAAGGATGTCAGGAGGGCGCTGGCCCACGCCGTGGATTGCCAGACCCTTATGGAGGTTCTCTACGATGGCCTTCAGGAGTGCATTGGCAACATTTCCCAGTGGGGCACCGTCGGCATCAACGAGAGCAATTTCGCCCCCTACGAGTACAATCCTGAAATGTCCCGCGAGTTGCTCGCGTCCAGCGGCTACTACAGCTCCGAATACGACAGCAACTCCAACAACTTCGACGCCAACCCCAACATCAAGATTCACACCCGGGCCGACCGCGTTTACCGCGGGCTGGAAATGTTCGAGTCCGTGGTTGCCGGGTGGCGGGACCTGGGCGTGAACGCCGAGTTGGTGGTGCTGGAACCCTCGAAGGCCAGGGAAGTCCGCCGCTCCGGTTGCGGCGCCCTGGACGGTCCGGAACTGCAGCTTGACTGCGCCAACCAGGACCCGCCCGGGATAGGTTCTTCCACCCACTACTACGAGACGGCCACGTCCAACGAGATGCTGGACATGCAGCGCCAGCTTCTCCTACGGAACAGCTGCCACAACGTCAACAGCCGGGTGTGCAATCTGGCCCCCGGACTTGACGGCATGACCTTCCAGGAAAGTGTCGCCGATGCCATCGCGACTGACCTGGGACCGGAACGGCAGCGGAAGATGGAGGCGTTGGCCCAGACCATCCATGACGAATACTGGTTCCTGCCCTTCTTCGTGTCGGTACAGGTATATGGCCTGGCGCCGAACCTGGAATGGGAACCGCGCTACGACCCCAGAATCCGGCTCAATACCATGAGGTTCACCCAGTAACCTGGACCTGAACCCCTTCACGCGCCTCGGAAACCCATCGCCGGCGCCGGCATTGGTTTTCGAGGCGCAACTTTGCCATGCAGATGGAAGATGAAGAACAGGCGCCCAGGAAATTTATACTTGCCCTATATCTCCTCTTTGGGACTGCGCTTCAACCGGACGATGCTGGCCAATCCTGCATTTTGGGTCGGAGCATTGACTTATAGCCCTCAGTTGATAAAATCCGAAAGGTAACGGCAACATTCGGGCCGCATGCCATAGCATTCTTGTAATTTGGTTCTTCTACGGCATTTCTTTCGCAATTCTTGAAATCATTGACGATATGGCAATTTACCTATAATATCCTTCAACCGGAATTTGGAATAGGTTGAGTTCGACCCAAGGCCAACCCTAGCGGCGAAACTGACTTGAC
This sequence comes from Dehalococcoidia bacterium, assembly GCA_965221385.1. Classification (GTDB taxonomy): domain Bacteria; phylum Chloroflexota; class Dehalococcoidia; order Lucifugimonadales; family UBA3495; genus Bin22. The sequence goes on along the minus strand of OZ244885.1, from coordinate 2,834,546 downwards.
GGGGTAGTAAAGTGCGTAACTACATGATTCGGCGCGTAGGCCATTCAATTTTCATTGTGGCCGGGCTTATGGGGTTGCTGTTCCTCGCCATCAACGTGCTGGGCGACCCGGTGGAATTGATGGTTGACGAGGACGCATCCCAAGAGACTATTGACGCATTGCGGGCCAAGTTTGGTCTGGACCGGCCCCTCTACGTTCGGTTCGCCGACTTCTATTGGGACCTGGCCCGGCTTGACTTCGGCAAGTCATTGAGGCACCGAATCGACGCCAGCGAAATGATCTTCGACCGGCTGCCCAACACTGCCGCCCTCGCCATATTTGCCTGGACGGTAGGCATGCTGGGCATTCCCCTGGGAATGCTGGCGGCCAGAAGGCCGCGAGGGTTCATTGACCGAATTGTCAACATCTTATCCTTTGCGGTGATTTCGGTACCCCAATTTTGGCTGGCGCTGATGTTGATCCTGTTGATTTCAGTGCAACTGGACCTGTTGCCCACCTCCGGCTTCAACGGACTGGGCCCCGCCGGCTGGAAGTACATGATCCTGCCCGCCATGGCCCTCTGTCCCCTGGTGATGGGGCGCAATGCCCAGATCACCCGGTCCACGATGATCGAGGAAATTGCCAAGCAGTACGTTTCAACTGCCAGGTCGAAGGGGTTGGGTGAAACTACGATCCTCTACGGCCACGTTCTTAAGAATGCTTCAATTTCCATCGTAACCCTGATGGGAGACGAACTGGCCGGCTTCATGAACGGTTCCACCGTGGTGGAGATTATTTTTGGCTGGCCTGGTATCGGCAAACTGCTTATTGATGGCATCAACGCCCGTGACCTTCCTATCGTCACCGCCTCCGTGTTCGTGGTTGCGTTGATGGTCATGTTTATCAACCTCTGCGTTGACCTGATCTACACCTGGCTGGACCCAAGAATATCCTACGGTTAGGGTTCCTTAAGGACTTTGGCAGCGTTTCAAATTGCGCTGTTATTGGGAAATCAGCATTTGCCCAGGTATTCACACTGCTCTGAGGATTTGGTTTCAAAATGCAAAGTGAACTTTCGACCGTAACTCAGAAGCCTAACCCCATCGTCGCGATATGGAACAATGCGCTGGTTCAGGCCTTCCTGAACGACCCGATCACGTTGTTGTCAGCGTTGTTCCTGTTTGTCATCGTGATGGCCGCGGTCTTCGCTCCCTTCGTGGCCCCCTATGATCCCCAGAACCAGCAGTTGAGATTGCGGCACCAGGGTCCTTTGGCAACGGGTGTCGCCAACATTCGCGCCGACGGCCAGACCCTACAGGAAAACCGCTTCTTCCTGCTGGGCACCGATCACCTGGGGCGTGACTACCTCAGCCGCCTGATTTACGGGGGCCGGATATCCATCTCCGTGGGACTGCTGGGCGTGCTCGTTTCCAGCGTCATCGGCGTGTTCCTGGGCATCACGGCTGGGTACTATCGGGGAATCCTGGACGACATCATTATGAGGGCGGTGGACATTTTCATGTCCGTGCCGCTGTTATTGCTGGCCCTGATGGTGTTGTTCATCCTGGGGCCCAGCTTTACCAATATCATCATCGTCTTCGCGGTGGCCCGTTGGATGCTCTTCTGCCGGATAACCAGGGGCGTGGTCCTTTCCCTGCGTGAACAGGCCTTTGTGGACGCAGCGCGGGCCATCGGCGCCAGCGACGGCCGGATTATCGGCCGCCACGTGCTGCCGAACCTGATCACCCCGCTCCTTACCCTGGCCGCCCTGGAAGTGCCGCGAAACATCCTTACCGAGTCAACCCTCAGCTTCCTGGGTTTCGGCATCCAGCCCCCCGAATCCTCCTGGGGCCTGATGCTCTCCCAGGGCCGCGACTACATCGTCACCGCTTGGTGGGTAGTGGTGGTTCCGGGAACGGCTATCTTCCTCACGGCCCTTTCCTTCAACCTGTTCGGGGTTTGGATGAGGGCCGTCAGCGACCCCCTCCAGAGGTGGCGCTGGCTCAAGGCTACCAAGGAAGCCAAGGAGGCCGGCGTAAGCTAGGCGCCGTAAGTTAATCGATAATCCCAACGCCAACTTAAGCCCCCGACCGCCCAATAATCGGTCGGGGGCCTTTACTTTTCCTCAGAATTCCCCATAATGGCCCTCAATCACTCGTTTTTCACTCATCCAGTCAACCGGTACAGTCAGGGGGCATCAGTATTGGAAAAGGTGAGCATTCGGGAAGCCTCCCAAAAGTTGAAGATATCCACGGCCATGGTTAGGGACTGCATCCGGGGCGGTGAATTGAAGGCATACCGAGAGAGCCAGCCCGACGGCAGGGTCTCCTGGGTGGTGGAATTGCCCGAGGATGGATGGGTATCGGAAGCCACCGCCCTGGAACTCAGCCGGGAATTCTCCCCCTGGTGGTGGGGCACCGCGGACAGGACCGGCTACGTTCACTACGTGCAATCCCTTTCCGCCTCATCCTGGGAAGAAACGGTGCCCCAGTTCCTGTGTGGTGAAGTTGGCGATAACATCTGGGCCGCCCCGGAATTGCTGCAGGAAACGCTGTGCCTGGAGTGCCAGATGCGGGCCATGGAGCAGGGCCTTCCCCAGGCCAACCCTAGCGCCAACCGGTAGCGCCCCGGCCACCCCCACACATTTGCGTCAGGATGGCGAGGCGGGCTCGGCGACGGGGGAGTCGACCCGAGAGCCTCAAGCCTGAAGCTCCCCCGGTCGTCCCCCCTCCCAGCGCTTTTCTACTCCAGGAAGAAATCCCTCAGTTCCCGGTAGGTTTCGTCCGGCAATTCCTCGGCTATGTAGTGGCCGGAGGGCATGGAGTGGCCCCTGGGCTGGATAGAGTAGTCCCGCCAGACGGTCAGCACATCCTGGGTACGGCCCACGTAACCCCGGTCGCTCCACAGAACCAGGTGAGGACACTCCACCTTGTTCGCGAAGTCCTCCTCATCGTGGACCAGGTCGATACTTGCGCCGGCCCGGTAATCCTCGCAGATGGCGTGTATCGTGGCCGGATCAGTGGAACAGCGCAGGTACTCCGCCAGGGCTTCCGGCGGGAAAATGGCCTCCCAGTTTGCGCCTCGCTGGAAGCTGTGGCGTATGAAGTAGTCCGCATCGGCCCCAATCACCCGCTCTGGAAAGTCATGAGGCTGGATTAGGAAGAACCAGTGGAAGGTGTTGGATGCCATTTCTTTGTTCACAATCTGGAACATCCGGTGGGTGGGAATGATGTCCAGGGTGGCCAGTTTCAGAACCCGCTCCGGGTAGTCTTTGGTCAGTCTGTGGGAAACCCGGGCCCCCCGGTCATGGCCGGCCAGGAAGAAGGAAGAGAACCCCAGGCTCTCCATGACCTCCGCCTGGTCCCGGGCCATGGCCCGCTTGGAGTAGGTCAGGTGTTCCGGGTCGCCGGCCGGCTTGTCACTGTCGCCATACCCCCTCAGGTCTGCCGCTACCACGGTGAACTGTTCGGCCAGGCGAGGGGCGACCTTGTGCCACATAGCATGGGACTGGGGGTAGCCGTGAAGCAGCAACAACGGCGGTCCGCTTCCGCCCATCACCAGGTTTATGGCTGCGCCACTTGTGCTAACCTTTCGCTCTTCAAAACCCTCAAACATCAGCTCCTCCGTTCCTCTTGGGGTGTGGGCCGCGATCAGCCCCTCACCGACCTTAGTCCGTCCTCGCAGGGTGAGTTGGGTATAGAATAACTGGGTGACGGGGCATTGGGAACCTCGTTCCGTAGCCTACCGGAAACAGCAAAAGACTGGAGGGAAAACCATGTCGGCACTGGAAACCGTCCTGGGCCCCGTATTGGGGGAAGAACTGGGCTTTACGCTCAGCCACGAACACGTCGGAACCAACGCCGCGGGACTGCGCCACACCTACCCGGAGATCATAGACCGGGACGGCATCATTGAGCAGTCCACCAGCGCCCTGGTAGAGGCACGGGAGGAAGCCGGGCTTCGGACCATCATTGACGTGAGTACCTTTGACCTGGGGCGGGACATCGAAATGATTGCCCAGGTTTCGCGCCAAAGTGGAGTCAATATCGTCGTCGCCACCGGTAACCACCTGGCCGTGCCCCGGCCTTTTGGCGAGGTTTCCCCGGACGTAATCGCGCCGATGTTCGTTAGGGAGATAGTCGCAGGGATTGAGGGCACCGGCGTGAAGGCGGCCGTCATCAAGGTAGCCAGCGACCGGGGCGGAATTACCCAGCCACAGGAGGTCGTCCTAAGGGCTGCCGCTCGCGCCCACCGGGAGACGGGCGCCCCCATATCGACCCATACCTGGTCGCCGGACCACGTGGGAGACCAGCAGGTGGCCATACTGGAAGAAGAAGGGGTTGACCTGGAGCGGGTATATATCGGACACAGTAACGACGATACAGACATGGATTACCTGTTTAGGCTGCTGGACAAGGGCGTATGGCTGGGTCTGGACCGATACCCCGGCGGACGGGTGGCCGGCACGCCCGATTGGGAAGTCCGAACGGAGGTTGCGAAGAAGTTGATGGATGCCGGCTACACGAACAGGATTATGCTCTCCCACGACTATTCGGTTCCCAAGGCCCGTCACGGCGCGCAGGTGCAGGAAGAACGGCGAAGAGCCAATCCCGACGGCTATAACTTCATTCCAAGGAAGGTCTTGCCTCGATTGCGGGAACTGGGCGCGTCGGAAGAGGACATCAACCAGTTGATGGTGGTGAATCCACGTAAGTTCTTCACTGGCGAGTAATCCCAGCCCTGTTTACCGGGCGATGCGAGGCTACGTCTGCCCACGCCCACAAAGAAGGAAGGGGCGAGCCATGGCTCGCCCCCTTTGGAAAGGAAACTGAATACTACGGGGACGTTCAGGGGCTTGGGGTTAACATTCTGACCCGGACAACCACAGTACCAGGTGAGACGGTCGCTCCCGGTCGTGGTAAACGCTGTTGATGGCTGTGATCTTGATGGGCGAAAGGGCGGGATTCACTCCCGTGTTCCCGTTTACGTCCAGCCGCGGGAAATTGCTGGAGGATACATCTACCCGAATTCGGTGCCCTGGGGCGAAGAGGTTGCTGGTTGGGTAGAGCTCAATGGAAATGGGATAGACCTGCCCCGGTTCCATCAATGTGGGCTCAGACCAGGATTCCCGGAACTTGGTTCGCAAGATTCCGTCGGTCAGGTTAAGGGCATATCCCTCCGGGTAGTCGCGGGATGGAGGGTAAACGTCAATCAATTTTGCCGTGAAGTCAGTATCCACGGCGCTGGATGACACCCATAGATTGACCACCACTGGACCCGTTACCTCCACCGCGTCGGGCAAATGGTCGGTCTGGAACACAAGAACGTCCTGCCGGGATGCCAGGGGAAGGTAGGGAGCCTGGCTGCCGTAGAATTCCTCCGATTCCCGCTGGTCGAACCCGCCCGGTTCCATGATGGGCAACCCGGAGGAGATGTTCCCCCCAATCGTAGGCACCGGGTGGTTGGGGTCGTAGCAATAGCTGCTGGCCTGGCCGTTCAATTCGGGCAACGACAGCGAAAGCCGCCCTCCCTGGTGCAGGTAGAGGGTGGTTTCCTTCACCCTGGCGGGCGGCCAGGATTCCTCGTCCATCCACCTGCCCCCGTGATCAAGTCTTCCCTCCGGGTTGCGGCGTCCACTGCCACCCCCCATGACAAACAGCTTGACCGGAGCCTGATGGCTCCAACCGTTCTCTTCATCCTTCAACCAGTGATCGAAGAAGGCCAGCCGTTGCTCGTTGAAGGTTCCCAGCTTGCGGTCGTCCAGGGTGGCGTTGGGTCCGAAATCCACGTTTCCGGCGTAGGTAACGGAGCGGGAGCCATGAGTCCAGGGGCCCATTATCAGGTGAATGCTGCTGGATTTTATCTCCCGCAAGGCTTCGTAGTTCTTTACGGTGCTGGCGGAATAGGGATCATACCAACTGCACTGGTGGACCTGCGGAACATCGGCGAAGGGGCCATAATGGGCCAAGGCGCAGAGCCCCACCTGTTCCCAGTATTCATCGTAGGTGTCGTGCCCCCAAATCTCCATCAGGTAGTCTTCATAGTTGGGCGTCCAGCTCAGGGGTGAGTGGCCGGGCTTCCAGGGAAGACGGGCGAACCAGTCGTGCATGCTCTGGCGGGACATGGCAGTTCTGGTGGTGTCCGGATTGTTCCGCGCCTCCGGGCTTTCCATGGCCTCGCGGAAGGCCCAGGTCAGTTGCCTGAGTTCGAAGGCGCCCCCGTTGCGACAGCCGCTATGGTAGGCGCTGGCAAACCCGCCGCACTCCAGCCACATGGCCGCCAGATGGGGCGGATTCAAAGAGGCAAGGGCCGCCTGGGTATGCGCGGCATAGGACAGGCCGAAGGTTCCTATTTTCCCGTTGCACCAGGGCTGCTCGGCCAGCCATTCCACGGTATCGTAACCGTCCTGGCCCTCATCCACGTACTTGCTGAAATCTCCTTCCGAGTCGTATCGACCCCGGCAGTCCTGCATTACGGTCACGTAGCCCCGGTTGGTATAGAAGGCCGCTTCCTCCAGCCTGGCCGCCGAGGCCTTGTCGTATGGGGTTCGCTGCAGCAGAACGGGCAGGGGCGTTTCCACCGGTTTGCCATCCACCTGGGGCCGATGGATATCCGTAGCCAGATTCAGCCCGCTCCGCGTCGGAATCATGGCGTTTTCGATGATGTGGTTGTTGCTTCTCCTCCAGGCGACCCGTTGTCGTACTCTTGGTCCCATAACCCCTCCCACAAACGAAAATGGAATAAAGAAAATACTATTTAACTCTAGCACTTTTGCAACGGCGCTATACCTTGTCAGCCAAAGCGAAATTTCTTGACATTTGGGGTACTCAATAATAGACTTCCCCAAATTGGCCGCCGGAGGAAGGGAACAACAAGGTACGTTTGCCAACCGGAATGTAGAGGATTGAGTTCCTTTCCGTGCAAAACATCCAGGGAAAGCGTAAAGGCCGAACAAGAGAATTGATTCGGCCCGCGGCGGCCCAAACCAACCTAGGAGAGGGGACAATGACATTTTCTGGAATTATTGCGCCTCGTTGGTTATTGAGCATAATTGCAGCCGTGGGTCTGCTGGCCATGGTTGCCTGCGGCCCGGCAGCGCCGGAAGCTCCCACCAGTTCCGATGGCGGGTCGTCGCCCGCCCAGCCGGCCGCTCCGGCCCAGCCCGCCGCTACCGATGCAGCTGACACCCCATCAACGGATGCCCAACCCGCCCAGCCCGAGCCGCAGGCCACGGTAAGCGCCGTGGTCGGACAGGGCGCCATCGGTGTGGGCGCCAGGGAAGCCACTCCCACGCCGGAGCCGGCCCCCGTAACCTCCGGTGATGCAATGGCCGATGCCGAACCGGCGGTGGTCCAGTTGCGGGTGGCCAGGGGCCCCACAACCCGCGACCTGGCGGACCCCGTGGCCGGCAGGGGCGATCTTCCCATAGTTCTCCCCATGTTCGAGGGGTTGGTCCAGTTCGACCAGTACACCGACTCCGTACCAATGCTGGCCCCCGACTGGTCGGCCAACGAGGACTTCACCGTTTGGACCTTCCAGTTGCGGGAGGGCGTCCAATTCCACAAGGGCTACGGCGAGATGACCGCCAAGGATATTGAGCATTCCATGTGGCAGGAACGCCGCAACGACCATTTCGACGGCCGGGCCGCCACCTGGAGGGACCTGCTCAAGGAGGTGGTAATGCCCGATGGCCCCGATGGCTACACGGTGGAACTTCACCTCAACAAGCCCGAACCCATTATGACCACCTACGTTAGCACCAACTACACCTCCGTGATTCGCAGCAAGAACCACTGGGATCAGAACGGCGGTGTGATGGACGGCTTCGACGCCAATGACGAAGGCATCCGGCTGATGGCTAATGACCCCATCGGTACGGGGCCCTACCAGTTCGGCGAACACGCCGAGGCCCAGTACCTCCGCTATGAGGCGCCTGATTTCGACCACTGGCGCAAGACGCCCGACTTCCCAGAATTGCAGATCTTCTTCGTTTCCGAGCCATCGACCCAGTTGGCCATGCTGGTGACGGAGGAAGTCCACGCGGCGGAGATTCCGCGAGACCTGCAGGTGGGCGCTCTTGGTCGCGGCATGGAAGTAATCCTTGGGACGACGCCGGCTATTCGCTTGGTGGGGTTCTTCGGCGGCAACTACCTGCCGGACCACGCCAACTACGACCCGACCGAACCAATGACCATACCCCTGGTTCGCGAGGCCATGAACCGGGCCATTGACCGCCAGGAAATCAACGACGTCTTCTTTGGCGGAAGGGCCGAACTGATGATGCAAACCCATTCCCATGCCAAGTTCCCCGGCTGGCAGCCCAGCTGGCTGGATACCTTCGAAGCCGATTACGGATATGACCCGGAGAAGGCCAGGGCTCAGTTGGCCGAGGCCGGTTTCCCCAATGGCTTCGAGATTACTCAGCTTTCCTACCCCCGCCCCGGCCTGCCGGAGGCGCTGGACATTGGCGAACTGGTGGCGGATTACTGGCGGGAAATCGGCATTGATGTGAACTTCAAGCCAGTGGAAGGGGCGGTTTACCAGTCACAACTGAGGGCCAAGGAGGTCAACAACACCGCCTGGCTGCACACGGGCAGCTTCACCGAACCGACCAGGGCCATCTTCGTGTACCACTACAGCGGCGCGGTTAGCCCACGGTACGAATCACCCTTCTTCACGGAAAAGTACGAGGCCCTGGAAGTTGCTTCCACCGCCGAGGAACGGGATAACCTGATACGGGAAATGGGCGAGGAGTGCTACACGACCTACTGCTCTATTCCCCTGCATTGGGTGCCCTTCGAGTTCATGATCAATCCTGCCTATATCGAAGAGTGGCTGACTCCCGGCGTGTTCGGGGTTCGCGACTTTGAGTACGTCAAGGCGGCGCGATAGGCTTTGACCAGCCGTAGTGGAGGGACAGTCCACCCGCCAAATCCCGTTTGAAGTCCAGCCAGGCAAGTCCACCATGGACAGCCTGGCTGGTTGACAAAGGGTTGGCGCCAACCGGAGTCGGCGCCAACTTTAATGTAGGTTAGCAATGCAACGATACATTATTGTGCGTCTGTTCCAGAGCCTGATAGTGCTGCTTGCCGTCAGCGTGATTATCTTTCTCCTCGCCCGCCTCTCCGGCGACCCAATGGACGTGCTGCTGCCGGAGGACGCCGGCCCCGAAGAGTTCCAGCTGATGCAGCAGAAATGGGGACTGGACAAGCCGGTTTATGTCCAATATTTCACCTTCATCCGCAATGCCATGGTGGGCGATTTCGGCCGCTCGGTGCAGCACCCCACACGGGAGGCGCTGGACCTGGTGATCAAGCGATTCCCCGCCACCCTGGTGTTGGCCGGGTTGGCCCTGTTGATTTCCATCGTAATTGCCTTCCCCGTTGGCGTACTGTCTGCGGTCAAGAAGGACACCATGCCCGACTACCTGGCAAAGACCTTTGCCCTGTTGGGTCAATCTGCGCCCTCATTCTGGGTTGCCATCATGCTAATGTGGGTATTTGCCGTGCAGCTGCGTTGGTTGCCCACGTCCGGTCGGGGCGACCCCGGTTGGGATATGCTGCTTCACCTGATCCTGCCGGCCTTCGCCATTGGCTGGTACCAGGTGGCGGCGCTGATGCGTCTGGTCCGGTCTTCGATGCTGGAAGTGCTGGACAGCGAATTCGTAAAGTTGGCCAGGGTGAAGGGCGTTTCTGAGGCCAAAGTGGTGTGGAAGCACGCCCTCCGCAACGCCTCAATTGCTCCGGTCACCTTGCTAGGATTGCTGGTGGCCCAATTGGTTACCGGAACCGTGGTCACCGAGACCGTATTCTCCTACCCCGGCGTGGGACTGCTGGCGGTGGATGCCATACGAAACCGGGACTTCCAGGTGATGCAGACGATCGTCCTGGTGTTTGCGATAATTTTCGTTGGCATCAACCTGTTCGTGGACATCATTTACGCCTACATTGACCCGCGCATTCGCTACGCCTAGCCCTGGTATAGTTGAGAGGCAGATTATGGACATAAGCAGGATTGGCGCAGTTGCGCCGGCTGCATCCCAGGTGGGATTGGGGAAGTTAATTGCCGAGGCACGGCGATACCCCCTGATTCCCATGTTCATCCTGGTGGTACTGCTGGTTTTTCCGGCAGTAACCGCCCAGTGGTTGGCTCCCCATGACCCCTACAAGGTAAACCCGCGGGAGCGGCTGACGCCGCCGGCCTGGAGCGGCCCCCAGTACCTCAACGGGGTGGAAGTGCGACCGGCCGGGTCCTGGGAAAACATCCTGGGTACCGACAAGTTGGGAAGGGACGTTCTCAGCCGAATTATGCACGGCGCCCGTTACTCCCTGAGCATCTCCTTGCTGGCCATCCTCGCCGGCGGTGTGGTTGGAAGCGGCCTCGGAGTGCTGGCAGGGTACTTTGGCGGCCTGCTGGATCACCTCGTCATGCGGCTGGTGGACGTGTTCATAACCATACCGGGGCTGTTGTTCGCCCTGGTCCTGGCCATTGTCCTGGGGCCCAGCTTCAGCACCATAGTGCTGGTCGTGGCAGTAATCTTATGGCCGCGCTTTGCCCGTATGGCCCGGGCGGAAACCCTCAGCATGAGGAGCCGGGATTTCGTCAGCCGGGCCAAGGTCTCCGGTTGTACCGATACCCGGATCATGCTGCGGCACATCTTTCCCAACGTGGTGAATCCCCTGGTGGTGCTGGTGACGCTGGAGGTGGGCCACGTGATATTGCTGGAAGCAACCCTCAGCTTCCTGGGCGCGGGCATACCCCGGCCCATCCCCGCATGGGGCCTGATGGTCGCCGACGGCAGGGATTTGATAGTAGGCGGCAACGGCTGGTGGGTTTCCCTGTTCCCCGGCCTGGCCATCCTGCTGGTAGTGTTGTCCATGAACCTGTCGGGTGACTGGCTGCGCGACAAGCTGGACCCCAAACTGCGAAATCGTTAACCGGCCCTGGTGATTCGAAGGAGTTAGAGTATGGCCCTGAGAGACCTGGATGTGGAAAAGGAAGCGGTGTTGAAGGCCATTGACGCCATCGAAAAGGCCGGCGTCATGGGCATTGGACAGCACGGCAACTTCAGCGCCCTCGTTCCCGGCGGCGGCGCCTTCCTGCTCATTGGCGGGGATATGGACAGCGTTCGCAAGGACGATTTCGTGCTGGTGGACTTGGAAGGTCATCTCGTCGAAGGGAACATGACCGCCAGGGAGGCGGAAATCGTTCACCTCCACACCGTCATCTACCAGAACCGCCCGGAAGCGGGGGCGGCCGTCCACGTCCATTCCACCTGGGGTACCACCTTTGCGGTGGCCAGCCAGCCCATTGAGTGCAGCTACGAAGCCATGGCCCGGTTCAACATGACCGATGGCATTCCCCTGGCCAAGTACGGCCCCCGGGGTTCCGACCTTTCGATTCAGTACATCGCCGATGCCCTTAACAGCGCCCAGGATATTCGCGCCGTCCTGATGGAACATCACGGTATCCTGGCCTTCGGTTCCACCCCGGCGGAGGCGGCGCGGTCCGTCTCGCTGGTGGAAGCCGCGGCCCAATTGGCGGCCCAGGCATCCACCATCGGCGGCGCCAAGCCGATACCCAGGGAAATGCTGAACGCCACCGTGGAACGCCGCGACGCCTTTGAGCAGGCTGGCTCACAGAGAGCCTAGCGCCTGAAGTACCTCCCCGGTTCCCGTCCTGGGTGCAACTCTGGTTCCGGCCCAGTACGGCCACAAACCCAATAGGCCGGCATCCCTCCTCGTTAGCGGGGAGGGAGCGCCAACCTTTCTTGTTTGGAGTTTCCCAAATGCAGTTAGGGTTGTTCCTGGAGTTTCCCCGACCGGCCGAAGCCACATACCAGGAGGCTTTCAACGCCTCCTTCACCCTGGTTGATGAGGCGGAACGGCTGGGCGTGGATTCGGTTTGGCTGGCGGAGTACCATTTCAACCCCGGACGGGTATTGTCCTCACCGATGCTGGTGGCCACCGCCATAGCCGCCCGGACGGAACGCATCAGGATGGGCCTGGCGGTACAGTGCCTGCCCCTGGGACACCCGGTGCGCTTGGCAGAGGAGGCGGCAACCCTGGACCAGCTGAGCAACGGCCGCCTGGAATACGGCGTGGGACGGGGAACCTTCCCCAACGTGCATGAAGGCTTCAACACCCCTTTTTCCGAAAGTCGCGGTCGGTTCGAGGAGAGCCTGGAAATTATCAAGAAGGCCTGGACGGAGGACACGTTCTCATTTGAGGGAGAGTTCTACCAGATTAGAGATCTGTGCGTCGAACCCAAACCCCTGCAGGAACCCCATCCACCCATCCGGGTTGGAATAACCTCCGCCGAATCATTCCCCATCACCGGACGAATGGGCTATCCCATTCTCATCAACCCCTCGCGGGTGTTTTCCCTTGACGAATTGGCCGAACCCATAGGTGCCTATCGCCGGGCGTGGCGCGAGGCCGGCCACCAAGGGGAGCCGGAGGTTGGCCTCCGGGTGCCCGTCTATGTGGCAGAAACGGAAGAGCGGGCCTACTCCGACCCTCGCGAAGGCGCCGAGTTCATGTACCAGCGACTGGGCAATCGGGTACGGAGCTATGCCGAATATGGGGCAACTACCGGAAACTGGCAGGCCGAGGGTGACCGCATCCTGGAAATGGAATATGACGATTGGCTGCGGGACAAGGTAGCCTACGGCGCACCCGATACGGTGGCCCAGCGAATTCGCCAACTTCGGGATGACCTGGGGTTGACGCAATTGATTTACGAGGTTGACCTGGGCAATCAGCTGCCCCTCAACCTTCAGCTCAATTCCTTGCGCCTGTTCAACGAAGAGGTGGTTCCTCAACTGGCTTGAGGCCATTCCCAATTTGGGAAGGCGCTGCCGGCGATGTTTGAATAACGGTTTCGCCAGGGCGCGATCATGACCCTACCTTCAAGCGTCGCAAGTAGTCAGTCAAGTTAGGCATGATAGGGTAGTAGAAGTAACTGTCATTCCGAGCCTGTCGAGGAATCCCAACCGCACCCAACAACCAACAATCCCGCGGCCAGCATACGCTCCCTTTTCCGGAGAAAAGGCGAGAAAGGTTGGGCATGGCAATGACGGCTCTCCCGCACCGTTGGGATTCCTCGGCTGTCGCTCGGAATGACAAGTGTCCCATAAACAATCATTCCCGACTTGACTAACTGCTAATCCCCAACCACGGCCACGGCCTGAATCTCCACCATCATCTCCGGACGGGCCAGCTCACTGATGCCGATGAGCGCGCTGCAGGGGTATCCCCGCGAGAAATACTCTTTTCTGACCTGGGTGAAGTGGGTACCGTACTGCATATCCTTGATGAACACGGTCATGGTAACTATGTCGTCCAGGTCTCCCCCGGCCCGCGCCAGGTTGGCCCGTATACGCTCGAAAGAAGCCCGGACCTGTCCCTCAAAGTCGCCACCCAGGGACTTCCCGTTGGCATCGGTCGTGGCGCCCACACCGGCCAGGTAAACGGTGGTTCCACCGGTAACCTTGATGGCCGGCGAATAAGCCCGATCCTCCTCAGCATCCCCCTTGAAGTACTCTCTTGGCATAGCGCCACCCCCGTAGAATCTAACTGGAAGATGAGGGCGTGTCCTGGCTCCGGGAGAAGACCTCCCGGGCAATTACCCTCGCGTGCCTGGCGATGGACTCGCCGGTGTAAAATGTCAGATGAAAGAAAAGCTCGTTAATCTGTTCCTCCGTCATTCCGATGCGTAACGCTCCCCGGATGTGGTCCCGCAGGGAACGGTTGGTGCCCACCAGGGGCAGCACCGACAGGGTGCAGATCATGCGGCTAGTCGTATCCAACCCCGGGCGGCTCCATACCGAAGCCCAGAGATACTCCAGCATATACCGGTCCCACTCCCGGTCCACCGCATGCTCGCTGCTGGGGCCTATCTCTCCCAGCACCTCCAGCCGCTTGGCCTGTCCCCGCGCCAGCATGGATTCCGGGTCTTCGGCGGAGTCGAACACCCGAATTGGCTCCACCTGAAGGCCCCGTTCTTCAAACACGTCGTTGGCGATGCCGAGGGCGGTGTTGGCGATGGGCGCCCCCACGTAGTAGAAAATCTGAATGATCATCTCCACTATTTCCGTTGGAGTGAAGCCGATGTCCAGGCCACTCTCGACGTGGCCCTTCAGATTGTCATCGCGCCTGAGGGCCGATATGACGGAAATGGTGGCCATGCTGCGCTGCTCGGTGGTGAGGCCGGGGCGGTTCCAGATAACGCCGAAACAGGCCTCCCCAATCATTCGCCACAGGTCCGGCGCCACCCGGCTAATCATGGGGCTTGGCACAGGAACGCCTTCCGAGTCGGCTCGCCCCAACCTAACGAGCACCGGGTAGCTGGCCAAGTATCTCTCTTCCAGCGATGCCATGTTCTCTCTCCAATCCAGAATGCCAGCCAGTTTGGCAACCGCCATAAGTCTATGGCGGAGGATATACGCTGTCAATTTGAAGCCATATGGGCAGGGGGACTCACCAACATGGCGGGGGAACCAGAGGCCTTCCCCCAAGAGGGGCACTGGCTGCCGTGGCGAGTCGAAGCGCTTCAACCACAGGCAAATCGATGGGCCCGTCAAATGGGTAGGCCTGAAGGGAATCCGGGGCTTGATATTGGGGCGCCGGTCAGCTTGCACGATAGCTGACACCCATTGGGAGGAGTGCTATAATTCAGCAGGAAAGGAGGTGGGCAGTTGGAAGCAATTGAATATACCACACCGAAAACCATTGATGAGGCAGTCCAGGCGATGGCATCCAAAGGAGACCGCGCCCGGGCATTAGCCGGTGGCACCGACCTCTTGGTGCAGCTTCGTGGCGGACGCCGCAGCGCCGACCTGGTGGTGGACGTCAAAGACATTCCCGAGTTGAACGAAATTAGCTACAGTCCCCAGGGGGGCCTGACCATCGGCGGCGCAGCCCCTTGCCACCGCATCTACGCCAACAAAGACGTGGCAGCCAACTATCCTGGGTTGGTCGATTCGGCCTCGCTGATTGGCAGCATTCAGATTCAGGGTCGCGCCAGCCTGGGCGGCAACCTCTGTAATTCCGCACCCAGCGCCGACGCCATTCCTCCCATGATCGCCCTGGGCGCCGTCGCCAACATCGTGGGGCCCAATGGCTCCCGTCAGGTAGCGGTGGAAGATTTTTGCACCGGCCCAGGCCGTAACGTTTTGGAGCCTGGCGAAATCCTGGTTTCGATTAATGTTCCCGCGCCTGCCGCCGGTTCCGGCGCCAACTATCTCCGGTTCATACCCCGAAACGAAATGGACATCGCAGTTGCCGGCGTGGGCAGCGCGGTGGTTCTGGACCAGTCGGGACAGAGCTTTGTATCCGCCCGCATTGCCCTGGCATCCGTCGCTCCCACCCCCGTGTTCAGCAGGGCAGCCGGGGATAGCCTGGCCGGCAAGGCTGTAACCGAAGAGGCTATCGAGGAAGCGGCCCGCCTGGCCATGGAGGACGCAAAGCCCATCACCGATATGCGTGGGACGATTCGCCAGCGGGTCCATTTGGTTGGCGTACTAACGCGCCGCACTTTGAACAACGCCATCGCGCGCGCCAGGGGAGAGGAGTAAACATGCCTGGACTTGTACACGTAAGTACCACAATCAACGGCAATCCCACCGATTTTCTCTGCGAACCCCGTCAGAGCCTTCTGGAAGTGCTGCGGGACGTGTTGGGTATGACGGGCACCAAGGAGGGCTGCAACGACGGCAACTGCGGCGCCTGTACCGTGGTCTTTGATGGCCGCATCGTAACGTCCTGCTTGGTCCTTGGGGTGGAAGCCCAGGGCAAGGAAATCAGCACCATCGAGGGCGTGGCTTCTCCTGAGGGGCTGCACCCGGTACAGCAGGCCTTCCTGGAGAATGCCGCATTGCAGTGCGGCATCTGCACCCCGGGATTCATCGTAGCTTCCAAGGCCCTGCTGGATAGGGAGCCCGACGCTGACGAAGGCCGAATCCGCCACTGGCTGGCCGGCAATCTTTGCCGATGTACCGGCTACGACAAGATTGTCCGCGCGGTACTGGATGCTGAAGAGAAAATGAAGGCTTAGCGAAGGCGCTGGTCGGCCTTCAAGGCCATATTTCCCAGGTTGAACATAACGTCGCCGGCTGGCGCTCCCCGCGCCCCGGCGACGTTGACTAGGTCTTCGGGCAAGCCCGGTTCGGCCCAACAGTTTGGTCACTTGGGAGCAACAGAAGTGGCAAACGTACACATACCCACCATGCTCCTGCCAATTACCGGCGGAGTAAAGCAGACTCAGGTGGAAGCCCGCAACGTCAGGCAGCTGATAAACGCCCTGGACGAGCAGTTCCCCGGCATACGAGAGAAGCTGGTGGAAGACAATCAGGTCCGGTCAAATTTGGCCGTTTCCATCGATGGTGAAGTGGCTCGAATGGGCCTGCTGGAACGGGTAGGGGAGAACAGCGAGGTCCATTTCGTTCCCGCCATCAGTGGCGGATAGTTGTCAATGGCGGCCTTCTTGTTGCTTAGGTTTATCCACCAGGGAGCAGACCGGCCCACCCCCCACGATTGGAATAGCTGAGGGCCAACCCTGTTCCTCGACCCTTCCCGTATTCCTTCCAGGGGTTGGTGCGCAACCGGGCAATTGACTACCCTTCCAAGCAACCCTAAAATAGGTTCCTTGACTGGAACTCTGCTTTGAGTCTGCTGCGGGGCGCGACTCAATTGATTCAAGGGGAGGCAATGGCGAAGCATAAGGCCCCCGGCGGCAAGAGGCCCCGGGTGAAGGAGCCCGTATCTTCCGGCGGCGTCGTGTACCGCTGGACGGATGACAGACTGGAGGTTGTACTTTGTGGCCGGGACGAGCCGGTGCGATGGAGCCTGGCCAAGGGAACGCCGGACCCGGGGGAAACCCTGGAAGAGACGGCCCTACGGGAGGTTCAGGAGGAAACCGGGCTGGTTCCGGTAATTGAAGACCGCATCCGAAGCATTGACTACTGGTTTTCCGACAAGGACAACGAGGTCCGGTTTCACAAAACGGTGCACTTCTACCTGATGAAGAGCGTGGGAGGCGATGTAAGCCTCCATGACCCCGAATTCGACGTCGTCCAATGGTTCCCCTACGAGGTGGCGGTCGAAAAGCTCGCCTACCCCAATGAGGCCCAGGTTCTGCGCGAGGCCCACTGCATTATTTCGCGGCAGGAGAAGACTTTCTGATATGCCGGAATTGAGAGGCGCCCGGGTGACCCTTCGGGACAAGAAACTGGAGGACGCAGAGCAGGATTATATTTGGCGATGCGACCCGGAACTGGCCCAGTTGGATGCCACCTACCCCCTCACCATGAACTACGACCGGTATCTCAAGATGTTCCAGGACCAGTTGCGCTACCCCACCCCAGGTTCCCACCACTTTGGCATTGACGTAGAGGGTGGCAAGCTGATCGGCAACTGTATGTACTATGACCTGGACACCATCAACCTGGAAGCTGAGTTGGGCATTGTAATCGGCGACCGGGACTACTGGAACAATTCATACGGCTATGATGCCGTGGTGACTCTCCTGGAGTTCATGTTCAACCAGCGCAACCTGAAGCGAGTATATCTGCACACCCTGGAATGGAACCATCGGGCGCAGCGCAGTTTCAACAAGTGCGGCTTTTGCCCGGTTCGTCCCGTGCGCCGCATGGGGCGAGACTTCATCCTAATGGAAGTCTTGCGGGCTGATTGGTTGGCCAATGAGGACGAAAGGCTGGCCCAGAGGTGGCCCTCGGAAGTGGTCCAGTCCGATTAGGCGGGGTTACCACGCGGCACGGTTAACCTCCCGATGCCTCAATCGCCTGTTGCAGGGTGAATGATTCCCGGTACAGGGCAGTCCCCACGATTACCCCCTCAACCCCGGTCGCGGCCAATCTCCGAATGTGTTCCAGCGTTGAAACCCCGCCCGAAGCCTGTACGAATAGGCCCGTTTCCTGCGCCAGTTCCGAGTTGGCGGCAAAGTTGGGTGAGGTGAGGGTCCCATCCCGCGACACGTCGGTGTATAGCAGGCGGACCACCCCCAATCCAGCCATGCTCCTGCCCAGGTCCAGGGCCGAAACCTGGCTGGCTTCCGTCCATCCCCTGACGGCCACCATGCCATCCCTGGCGTCCACGGCCACCACCACCCGGTAGCTGCCATAGTCCCGGCAAAGGGCCTCCACCAGGTCTGGGCATTCCACGGCAACGGTGCCCAATACCACCCGGTCCACGCCGGCTGACAGCAGGGAATCGGCCGTTTCCCGGGAACGTATCCCGCCACCCACCTGAACCGGAATGGTGAGAGCTTCTACAATCGCCTCTATCGTTGCCAAGTTGGCAGGGGAGCCATCCCTGGCTCCGTCCAGGTCCACCAGGTGCAGTCGGCATCCGCCGTCGGCCTGCCAGCGCCTGGCGACAGCAACCGGGTCTTCGGAAAAGACAGTCTCCTGGCTGAAATCGCCCTGGAATAAGCGGACACACCTACCCGCCTTCAGGTCTATGGAGGGAATGACTTCCATTGGCCGTCCCGAGGCGAACTTCACCCGGCCTTGGCGCTGCGGGCAAAAGACAGGAAGTTACGGTAGATCTGAAGTCCCACGGCGCCGCTCTTTTCCGGGTGGAACTGGGTTGCCACCAGGTTACCGGAGGCGTAGGCGCTGCAGAAGGGGATGCCGTAGTCCGTCAAACCGGCAATGACCTCCGGATTTTCCGGGTCGGCGTAATAGCTGTGTACGAAATAGAAATGGCTGTACGGGGGGATTGACCGAAACACCGGGTGTTCGGCTCGAAATTCCACGCTGTTCCAGCCCATGTGAGGCACTTTCAAGCTCGATGGCAGACGCCTGACCCGTCCCGGAACGATGTTGAGACAGGGGGCATCACCCTCTTCGGTCATCTCCAGCAGCAATTGCAGGCCCAGGCAAACTCCCAGGAAAGGCCGCTGTTCCTGCACGTAACTTCGGATGGGTTCGACCAGCTTCCTGGCGGTGAGGGCCCGCATCGCCGCCGGCCCGGAGCCTACCCCCGGCAAAACCACGGCGTCGGCGTCCTCCAATTCCGAAGGGTCTTCCGTTACCAGGGGCGCTGCGCCCACAGCCTCCAGGGCCTTGGCCACGCTGCGCAGGTTACCCGACTGGTAGTCAATCACGACAACCTTCAGGCCACCCTTCCTTCGCCCATATCCTTCGCTTCCGTTGGCTGACAATCTAGCTGCGCTCCCCGGTGGCCCGTTCGATGGGAATGTCCCGGTCCTGGTACCTGGCGAGGACGAACAGCAGGTCGCCCAGACGGTTCAGGTAGTGAATGATCAATTCGTTGGTGAGGCGCCCCGCCTCGGCCAGGGCCACGACCCGGCGTTCCGCCGTCCGAATTGAGGTGCGGGACATATCGATAGCGGAGGACGCGGGAGAGCCGCCGGGCAGGACGAAGACCGTTGGCATCTGGAATTCCTCTTCCAGGGTGTCGATGGTGTTCTCCAGATTCTCTACCATCTCAGCCGTCACTGGGGCGAAATGCTGCTGAAACAGTTCGTACTTGTCAGGCTCCGTAGCCAATTCCGCGGCAATGGTGAAGAGCTCCCTCTGCAAGTCCCGGAGAATGTCCTTGACCTTTTGATCCTCCGAAAGGGATCGGGCCAGCCCCATCACCGAAACGGCCTCATCGGTTATGCCGTAGGCCTCGGTATGGGGGTCGTTCTTCGAGACCCGACCGCCGTAGAGCAGGCTGGTTTCCCCCTTGTCGCCGAACTTGGTATAGACCCGTTTCCGGTAGGAAGACGATGATGAAGTCAACGTCGGCCGTCCTTGCCAGTGATGTATCGTGATTCAACAGGCCCACCGGGGTCGCATGGGCGGCGTTGGTGGGTGTCGGCATTGTAGCATAGGGCCTTACTACGGGCTATACTGGATTTGAACCGCCAATACAGTTCAGCGCCACAATCCGGCACAAGAGAACAAATCGAGGAGCGCCGACCATGCCGCCCCAATTCAGCGTTATCGGAATTGAAGGAATGCCGGAAGTCCAGCCGGGTGATGACCTGGCGGCTCAAATACTGGATGGGGCCAGGGGCCAGGGCACTCCGGTGGAATCGGGAGACGTGCTGGTGGTCACCCAGAAGATAGTTTCCAAGGCGGAGGGGCGCGTAATCTCAATAGAGGGAATTGAAGCCTCGCCACTGGCGGTGGCAATTACCGAGGGGCACCGGCGCGACCCACGCCACACCGAGCTAATCCTGCGGGAAAGTCGCCGCATCGTGCGCATGGACCGGGGCGTCATCATCAGTGAAACCCACCACGGCTTCAACTGCGCTAACGCCGGCATCGACGCCTCCAACATTCCGGGCGAAGAAACAGTTGCCCTGCTTCCGGTGGATCCCGACGCCTCCGCTCGGGGTATTCGCCAGGCGGTACGGGAACGCACGGGGTCGGACGTGGCCGTAATCATCTCCGATACCTTTGGCCGGCCCTGGCGGAGCGCTGCCGTCAACGTGGCCATCGGGGTTGCCGGCATCAACCCTCTGCTCAGCTACGTGGGCCAGGAGGATTCCCACGGCAACATGATGTACACCACGGTCATAAACGTGGCTGACGAACTGGCGGCAACTGCCGAACTCGTCACCGGCAAGGTACTGGGGGTACCGGTGGCTATCATCCGGGGTTACGCCTACGAAACCCTGGAAAACGCCAGCAACCAGGCCCTCATTCGCGACCCGGACAAGGACCTTTTCCGCTAGCCTCAGTCGAACACGTCCCCCAGGGGAAGGTGCAATTGCCTGGGCCGGTCGCTGGCTTCCGTGTCTTCAAACCCCGAAACCCCAATGCCCAGCAGGCGGAAGGAGCGGCCCGGCGCCAGTTCCTCCGACATTAACCGCCATCCGGTTTCCATTATCTCCCCCGCGTCAGCCGTAGGATTCGATAGGGTGGTGCGGCGGGTCAGGGTCTTGAAGTTGGAAAGCCGGAGTTTGACGGTAACCGTGCGGCCCCTAACTTCCTTGCCCGCCAGGCGCCGGGCAACACTGGCGGACAACTTGCTCAACGCCTGGCGCAGTTCTTCCCGATCGCTCAGGTCGACGGCAAAGGTGGTCTCCGCACTGACCGACTTGGGGTTGCGCTCCGTTTTAACCGGTTCGTCATCCTGGCCAATGGCCTTGGCCTGAATTCCGGCAGCCCGCTTGCCAAACTTCCGGGTAAACCACTCCGAGGGAAGGGCAGCCAGGTCTCCAATAGTTGAAACTCCCTCCTGCTGTAGTTTCTCCGCAGTCTTGGGGCCGATGCCAAATAGCTTTCCGACGGCCAGCGGGGCGAGGAATTCCCGTTCCTCTCCTGGCGCAACCACCACCAGTCCGTCGGGCTTCTCCAGGTCCGAGGCGATCTTGGCCACCGATTTGCTGACCCCAACGCCGATGGAGATGTTTAACCCCGTCTCACCTAACACTCGGCGCTTCAGGTCAATGGCCACGCCCAGGGGCGGTGTGCCTTCCTCAACCCTGGCAGTTACGTCCAGGTAGGCTTCATCGAGGGAGAGAGGTTCCACCAGGTCGGTCAGGTCAAGGAAAATATCCATAACCCGGCGGGACATGTCCCGGTAGCGTTCGAAGCGGGGCGGAACGACGATCCCCGTTGGGCAAAGGCGCACCGCCGTGGCCATGGGCATGGCGGAGTGGACGCCAAAGGCTCGGGCTTCGTAGGAGGCGGTGGCGACTACGCCTCTGCCGGTGGGGCTGCCGCCCACCAGCACGGGTTTGCCCCGCAACTCGGGATTATCCATCTGTTCCACGGCTGCGTAGAAGGCATCCAGGTCGGCGTGCATTATGTGACGCATGGACCGGACCGTCCCTTGGCGACAGCGTTACCCAATCCCCGGCGCTGTCCCAACCTATTGCACCAATTGTAGCCCTTTCCTGCGCGGCGTCCAAGCGGCAAGTGTCAGTAGCATCTTCTTCCGCGCTCCGATTGGCCCAAGGAGCGAAGGGCCGGCCTACCGGAACCGAACCCTGCCGTGGGGGCGTTGCCGAATCGGGCTGCTGCCATTAGACTAGCACCAAACCCTTCGATATTGTCCCGCCTTTAGTATCACACTTGTGCGGTCATCCAATGGAGGATTGCTCGTACTGGCGGGTGTTTTGTCGCCAGCAAGAATCTTCGCCAGAGGCAATCCCCTTTGCAGCAACCCTCTTCTCACACCGGTACTTCCCAGGAAGGTCCCACCCGGGCGGGGCGCCCGCGCGTCTTCTACGGTTGGTGGATGGTTGCCATCACCTCGTGGATGGCCTTCTTCGCCAGTGGCATCTTTTTCCGGGGATTCACGGTGTTCGTTCCGGCGATGCGGGACTCCCTGGGAATTAGCCAGGCCCAGACCAATCTCATCTTTTCCCTGGCCCGGGCCGAAGGCGGTTTGGAAGGGCCCTTCGCCGGCTGGTTGATTGATAAGTTCGGCAACCGCAACCTGTTGATTCCCACCGTGTTGCTGGCGGTGACCGGTTACTTTGCCCTCTCCCAGTTCGTGGACGGGTTCTGGAGCTTTGCCCTGGTTTACCTGCTAATGGTATCCCTGGGCAACAGCATTGCCTTCCAGCACGCCATGTTTGCCGGCATCAACCAATGGTTCCGGCGCCGCCGTTCTCTGGCCATTTCAATTTTGGCCGCCGTATCATCCCTCGGCGGACTCTTCATTGTTCCTTCGATGAACGGCGTGATTGAGCGGTGGGGCTGGGAAACCGCTTCCCTGTTGGCCGGCGTGGCCTACCTGGTCTTCCTATTCCCCCTGTGCTTCTTCTTTCGGGACAAGCCGGAGGATATGGGATTGCTGCCCGACGGGGACAGCGCCCCGCCCTCGGCAGCAGCCCGGGGCGGCGGACGCCGCCGAATCCTGCGGGACTACACGGTCAGGGAGGCCATAAGAACCCAGGCCTACTGGCTGCTGATGCTGGGCGCCGGCCTGCGCATGATTGCCACCCTGGGCATCCTCGTCAGCATTATCCCCATCCTGGAGGACAAGGGCGTTAGCCGGCAGATGGCAGCCAATTTGACGGGGCTGATGTTCGGCATCAATTTCCTGTCCCGGTTGGCGCTGGGCTACTTTGGCGACCAATGGTCCAAGTCCATGATCCTGGCCGCGACCCTGGCCGCCGAGGCGGTAGCCCTCTGCTTCCTGTACTTCGGCGACTGGGATGCGGGCGTAATCGGGGTGGGCCTGATACTGGCCTTCGTGGCTCTGGAGGGATTCGGCGACGGGGCTGGAATCATCGTTTGGGCCGCCCTGGGTGACTACTTTGGTCGGGACCGGTTCGCCACCCTGCGGGGGTACATTACCTTTTCCCACAGTTGGGCGCTGGTGGCTTCTCCCGTTTACGTTGGCTGGGTGTTCGACCATTTCGGCAACTACGACTGGGCGTTGATACCTGCGGCGGTTTGCGCGGCAATAGCCAGCATCTCATTCCTGGCCATCAAGCGACCGCCCCAACTCACCGTGGCGGAAGAACCGGAACAACGGGTCGCCGCTTAGCTGCCCGAATTCGCCGTCATAGCCTTACACCGGCCGATGGTATATCATAGCCCAATCAGCTCTGTGTCCTAGGAGTGTCACCATGGCCACCATTCTGGAAGAGTATATTGCAAGGCATGCCGGGTCGGCCCAACGTTATGCGGAGGCTACGGGAATTTTCCCGGGCGGGGTGACCCACGACAACCGCTACGCCGAACCCTTTCCCCTGTACATCACCCATGGTACCGGCCCCCTCAAATGGGACGTGGACGGCCATGAGTACATTGACTATGTTTCCGGCCACGGCGCCCTGATCCTGGGCCACTCCCACCCGGCCATCGCCGCCGCCGTTTCCGAGCAGATCAAATGGGGCACCCACCTTGGCGCCTGCACGGAGGAGGAGTTGCGGTGGGCCAAGGCCATCATGGCCCTGATGCCCTCCATCGAAAGGGTGCGATTCCATAGTTCCGGCACCGAGGCCACGTTGATGGCCATGCGCCTGGCCCGGGCCTACACCGGCAGGAACAAGGTCATCAAGCTGCAGGACCATTTCCACGGTTGGCACGATTACGCCATGGCCGGTTCCGACCGGCCGGCGCCGGGCATACCCCAGGAAAGCTGGGGCAGCATGGTCATCGTTCCATCGGGGGACCTGGGAGCGGTGGAGGATGTGCTGCAAAGAGATGACGACATCGCCGCGCTTATCCTGGAACCCACCGGCGCCCATTACGGTCAGCTCCCCTTCGATACTCCCAACTACCTGAAGGGACTGAGGGAATTGACCACGCAGCACGGGGTAGTCCTCATTTTCGACGAGGTGGTAACCGGCTTTCGCGCCTCCGCCGGCGGCGCCCAGGTTCTGTACGA
The DNA here is from genome assembly GCA_965221385.1 of Dehalococcoidia bacterium. GTDB lineage: Bacteria > Chloroflexota > Dehalococcoidia > Lucifugimonadales > UBA3495 > Bin22. The sequence goes on along the minus strand of OZ244885.1, from coordinate 2,810,238 downwards.
CGTGACCCCCGATTTAACCACCATGGCCAAGATTGTTGCCGGGGCCCTGCCCGGCGGCGCCGTTGGCGGAAAGGCGGAAATTGTGGACATGATTGCCCACCGGGGCGACCCGGAATGGGACAACCAGCGGCGCGTGTACCACCCCGGCACCTTCAATGGCAACCCGCTATCGGCGGTTGCCGGCGCGGTGTGCCTGGAAATGATCGCCAGCGAGCCGATAAACCAGCAGGCGGACGCCATGGCCCGTCGGCTCAAGCAGGGCCTGAACGAAGTGCTGGGCAAAATGGAAGTGGACGGCCATGCTCATGGCGTGGCATCCATGATTCACCTGGTCCTGGCCGATTGCGACTGCGACCGGGAAATCTGCACCATGTCCCACCAGGAAATTAAGCGGGCAACAGCATCGCCTTCCGTCACGGCCCTGAAGCGCAGCCTGCAGAACAATGGCGTTGACATCATGGGCAGGGACGCCTTCCTGGTTTCCGCGACCCACACGGAAGTGGAGATTGACAAGACCCTGGCCGCCGTGGAAAAGTCCCTGGCCGAAGTTCGGGCCGAGGGCCTGCTGTAGGAGGCCCATCGAACGAGGCATTAGAACAAAGCCCCAGATGGAACCGAGGTGTTGAAGCGATCCGTTGGGAGGTAACAATATGCCATCTTTTTGGGAGAATATTTCCGTTGATGGGCAGAACATGGACACCTACGCCAGCGTCCCCAGTGGCTCCGGCCCCTTCAGCGCTATCATAGTCGGCCAGCATGGGGGCGGGGTGGACCAGTTCATCCAAACCATTTGCGACCGGTTTGCAGAAGCGGGCTATGCCGCCGTTGCTCCGAACCTCTATCACCGGGTGCCGGACGAGGTCCGAAACGCCGAGCCTCGCCCCCGTCCCTGGGACATACTGAGCGACCCGGACATCGTGGCCGACATCAATGCCACCGTGGATTTCCTGCGAGGGCATCCGGCCATAGACGGCGACAAAATTGGCATTACCGGATTTTGCATGGGCGGCCGGGTGGCCTGGCTAGGCGCCGCCACCAATCCGCACATCAAGGCGCTGGCTCCCTACTACGGCGGCAACCTTATGGTAACCTGGGGAGCCGGGGAGGTTCCACCCTACGAGCTGGCCGATAACATCAACTGCCCGATCCTGTTCCACTTTGGGGAGGTGGACGAGAATCCTTCCCAGGATGACATGCGGAAGTTCGACCAGGAACTGACCCGGTTGGGCAAGCCGCACCAGTTCTACACCTACCCCGGCGCCGACCATGCCTTCATGGACTTCACCGCCGGTCGTTACCAACGGGAGGCATCGGAAGCATCCTGGCCGCGCACCCTGGATTTCTTCGCGACCCACTTGGGCGCGTAATCCGGACGCCCGGCTCCGTAGGGTAAGAGCAAAGTTACAAGATTAGATGGATTGGGGCCGCGTAGGGCTGGCCTCTAAAGCTTAAGGAGGTAAAAGTTATGGCAAGAGTTTCTCTTGACCTGGACGACAAGGCTGACCTGGCAGTGGTGGGCGCCACCGGGTGGCGGCGGGCCATGGGCATGGTGCCCGGAGAACCCAACCAGGGCCTGGTGGCCGAAATGCGGGGGGTTGCGGCCCGCCTGCCTGAGTATGAAGATTCGGACTGGGAACAGCCCGCCACAATTCAGGAGCGCCTTTCCGTGGGGTTTACCTTTGCCTGGTACCGTCTGGCCTTCACCATGCCCGAATCCGTCAAGGGGCAGGCCGTCGCCGGCAATCGGGTCTTCTTTGAGTGCAACGTGGACAACTACGGCGAGGTCTATGTGGACGGCGCCATCGACCGCAACATTGGCGTCATAACGGGCAACAACACCCCCAAGCGGGTGGTTCTGACCGATTCCGCCGAACCCGGCAAGCGCCACGTGGTTGCCGTGCTGGTGGGCAACGCTCCCCTGGGAGACCCGGTGGGGGCAATCTTCTTCCGGCACGCAACGCTGGCCTTCGAAGAAGCGCCCCGTTAGCCGGGAAATGACCGGGTTCCAGCTTTCGCAGCAACGGAGAGGTGGCAATGGCCAGTCAGTCCTACGCAGGAAAGGTCAACGCTCCGGAGTTTCCCCAGGGCATGGAGTGGGTCAATTCAGACCGTCCGTTGACCCTGGCCGAACTGCGGGGCAAGATCGTCCTTCTGGACTTCTGGACCTACTGTTGAATCAATTGCATGCACATCTTTCCGCAGTTGCGGAAGCTGGAGCAGAAATACGCTAACGAACTGGTGGTGATTGGGGTTCACTCGGCCAAGTTCCCCAACGAGCAGGAGCAGGAGAACCTCTACAAGGCCGTAAAACGGTGTGAACTGCAGCACCCGGTGGTCAACGACGCCGACTTTCGCGTTTGGCAGGAATATGCCTGCCGGGCGTGGCCAACGATGATGTTCATCGACCCCCAGGGCAAGGTTATCGGCAAGCACGAAGGGGAAATAGCCTTCGAGGACTTGGACCGGCTGCTGGGCGAAATGGTGGCGGAGTTCGACAGCGCGGGGATCCTTAACCGCCGGCCCATGGCCTTTGACCGGCAGTTGGAGCCGGATTCGCCCCTTTCCTTCCCGGGCAAGGTTTTGGCCGACGAGAACAGCAACCGCCTCTTCATAGCTGACACCAACCATAACCGCATCGTTGTTTCGTCCCTGGACGGGCATGTGCTGGAGGTTGTTGGCTCCGGGGAAGAGGGTTTGGTCGATGGCAGTTATGGTTCGGCCCAGTTCAACCATCCCCAGGGACTGACCATTGGTGGCGACTCTCTCTACGTTGCCGATACTGAGAACCATGCCCTGCGCCGGGTGGACCTGGCGGCGAGGACCGTAACCACCATTGCCGGCAATGGCCGACAGGGACGGAGGCGAGAGGGTCACGGGCCGGCGCTGGACGTTGAACTGAATTCGCCCTGGGACCTGGTCTGCCACGACGACAGGCTTTACATCGCCATGGCTGGCAGCCACCAGCTTTGGGTATTGGACCTGTTGGCGGAGACTGTGGGCCCCTACGCCGGCACGGGGGCGGAGTCCATCAGCGACGGCCCACTGTTGACCGCGACCCTGGCGCAACCCAGCGGCATAACCACCGACGGCAACCGTCTCTACTTCGCTGACAGCGAGACCAGCGCGATAAGGTCGGCGGAACTGGACCCGTCCGGACGGGTTCGCACCATTGTGGGCCTTGGCCTGTTCGAGTTTGGAGACCGGGATGGGGAGGGACACCTGGTCCGGCTTCAGCATCCTCTGGGTGTCGCCATGAGAGACGGGAACCTGTACGTGGCCGATACCTACAACCACAGGATAAAGCTGATCCACCCAGTTCAGCGCACCGCTAGGACCATGGTCGGTACCGGTACGGCCGGCTACACCGACGGTGGCAAGGCCGAGGCAACTTTCTCCGAACCTGGGGGCCTGAGCATTGCCGGCGCCACGCTATACGTGGCCGACACCAACAACCATGTCATCCGCCTGGTTGACATGGAGACCTGGGAAGTCGCCACACTGGAAATGCAGTGGCCGGATTAACCCCGAACGGCTTTGGAAGAGGGATTGAGGGTAGGTGACCCGTTGGCGCCCTACCGAGGAATGCCAGGCAGAGTGGGCGGCCTTGGGTTGATGGTCAGCATCACGCCATTCCCCGGTTGATGACGAAGATGCGGTCTCGCTGGGACAAGTCCTTTTCCACCGACAGTTCCGCCCCGGGAAAAGCAGCCTGGGCCATGGCTTCCACCGCCGGAACCTGTTCCGGGTCCAACTCCAGCAGGATAACCCCATGCTCCTTCAGCTTGGCGGGAGCCTGTTCCAGCAGACGCTGAATCAGGTCCAGACCCTGGGGCCCCCCGTCCAAGGCCAATTGGGGTTCCCGCCGGACCTCCGGCTGAAGGATGGGCAGCCTGTCGGTAGGAATGTAGGGCAGGTTGGCCAGGATTAGATCCACCGGCTCTGGTACCGGCTCCAGCAGATCGCCCTTGCCCAGGTGCACCCGGTCAACCACGTTGTGCGCGCGGATATTGTAGGCGGCCACGTCCAGTACCCCATCCTCACAGTCCACGGCAAAGATGCGAGCCGCCGGCAGGTGAATCGCCAGGTTGATGGCAATGGCCCCCGTCCCAGTGCCCACATCCGCCACCACCAGTTCCGGCGTTTCCATCCCCATCAGGGCCATGAAGAGGGCATGTTCTACCATACACTCCGTTTCCGGCCTGGGAATCAGAACGTCCGGGTTGACGAGGAGATTGATGCCGTAGAACTCCTTGTACTGGAGAATGTAGGCCAGCGGCTCCCGCAGGAGGCGACGCTCCATTATCTGGGCCAGGGCCTGTTCCTGCTGGGGGGATAGTTCAGTTTCCTGCTGGGAGAAGAGATCGTGACGCTGCATCCGCATCACGTTCATCAACATGACCTCGGCTTCCAGGCGAGCATCGGGGATGTGGCTGGCTTCCAGAGTCCGGTGGGTCTGCTGGACGGCTTCGCGAAGGAGGGGCATGGCGGGTCAGGACGGCCCTAGGCCGTCACCTCTTCCAGTAGGAGGCCCTGCTCCCAGGAAACCAGTTCGTTGATTATGTCGCCCAGCCCCTGTCCATCCATTATGTGGGGGATTCCGTGGAAGCTGCTGGAAATGCGGTGGTCGGTAATCCGGTCCTGAGGGTAGTTGTAGGTGCGAATCTTCTCCGACCTTTCCGCATTGCCCACCTGGGAGCGGCGGTTCTGGGAGATTTCGGCGTCATGCCGCTCCTGCTCCGCCTCGAACAGGCGGGCGCGGAGCATGGCCATGGCCTTCTGCTTGTTCTTGTGCTGCGACCGTTCGTCCTGACAGACAACCACCAAGCCGGTGGGTTCGTGGACGATACGAACCGCCGTGGCCACCTTGTTGACGTTCTGTCCGCCGTGGCCGCCGGCGTGGAAAATGTCGATCCGCAGGTCATCCTGGTTCACCCGAATCTCCACCTCGTCGGCCTGGGGCAGGACGGCCACCGTGGCAGTGGAGGTGTGAATCCGACCCTGAGCCTCGGTTTCCGGCACCCGCTGCACCCGATGAACGCCCCGTTCATACTTGAGGCGGCTGAAAGCACCGCGCCCCTGAATCTCCAACACTATCTTGTTGTACCCACCCAGGTCGGAAGGGTTGGAGTCCATTACATCAACCTTCCAGTGCTGCAACTGGGCATAGCGAGTATAGAGGCGGGCCAGGTCACCGGCGAAAAGGCCGGCCTCCTGACCGCCGGCGCCGGCCCTAATCTCGACGATTACGTCCCGCTCATCGTTGGGGTCCTTGGGCAACAGGGCAATTTTCAGCTCCTGGGCCAGGGCTTCCAGGCTCTCCTCCACCGTATCCAGTTCTTCCCGGGCCATTTGCACGATTTCCGGGTCGCCACCCTCGGTTACCAGGGCCCGCAGGTCGGCCTGCTCGCCAAGCAACGCCTGATGGCGGTGGGCTATTTCGACCAGGTCTTCCAGGCCGGCCCTTTCCTTGGCGAGCACCTGGATCTGGTCGAAGTCGGCCGCCACTTCGGGCCGACCCATGGCTTCCTCAATTTCCTGGTTCCGCTTCAGGATGGCGTCTAATTTGTCAAATATGGAAACCATCGCACTTCTCAATAAAAAATGGTAGGAAAGATTGTAAAGTGAGATTAATCCTTATACGTTAGTCTATACCAGTTAACGCAATGCAACAAGGCTATTTTCACGGCAACAATGCAGAATTGATGATGGGCCACCAAACCCGGTCCTCGCACCCAGGTTCAAATGCTGACTCTACTCGTCTGAATGCCCTCGCCCGCTCCCCGTTCCATACCCTTTCCCAGATAGCCTGCATGCCCGCCCTAAAGTAGTACAGGTTCACTAGGGCAGATTAAGCCCTGCTGGAGCCTGCGCCGTTGGACTGCCAATCCCCTGCCAACGGCCCGGCATGGGTCAGGGTTTGGTTCCAAAATGAATGGCAACGGCGCCAAAGCCCAGTTTTCGGTAACCCACATTGTGCAGGCCGGCTTCCTCGAAGAGCGCAGCCAGGCGGTCGGCCTGCAGGAAGTAGTCCACCGATTGGGGCAAGTAGGTGTAAGCCGTCCGGTCTCCGGCCACCAGTTGCCCTACCAGGGGAACGATTCGGTGAAAATAAAAGCGGAACGGGACCGTCCTCATGCCCGGCTCCATGGGCGTCAACTCCAGGGTGGTAACCCGTCCTCCCGGCCGGACGACGCGAGCCATTTCGTTTATGGCCCTGGGAAGGTCGGGCATATTGCGTAAACTGAACCCGGCAGTGACGCAGGCGAAGGAATTGTCGGGGAAGGGGAGGCATACGGCATCGCCCAGCAGGAAGCTGGCGGACTGGGTTCCCGGCGCCCTCCCCCGCCCGGCGGCCTTGGCGTTGGCCAGGGCAATCATTTCGGGCAGCAGGTCCAGGCCCACCGAGGGAGCAATACCCGGCTGCTGGGCCAGGGCGAGGGCCAGGTCGCCGATCCCGGTGGCCACGTCCAGGGCTGGGCCGGCCAGTCCGTCAGCAGTCAGCCTGGCGGTCACTCCCTTCCAGTGATGATGCATGCCGCCGGTCATTAGGGAGTTCATCAAGTCGTAGCGACCGGCAATTCGGGCGAACAGGTCGGCAACGTAGGTCTGCTTGGCATCCCCGCTCAGATTGGCCATGGCCCTGCCTGCGTTCCCTTCCGTCTAGATCCCATCATTCGGGCAGGTTGGCCTCCTGGTACTGCGACTCTGGGGGCAGTTCTTCCAGCACGTCCAGGGCCACCAGAACCCGTTGCGCCACAAACCGGGCGATGTCATCCACTCCCTGGGGCTTCAGGTAGAAGGCTGGTTCAGGAGGCAGTATCAGTGCCCCATTCCGGGTCAGGGAGAGCATGTTCTCCAGGTGAGTGGTGTGGAGGGGAGTTTCCCGGGGTACCAGCACCAGCTTCCGGCGTTCCTTCAGGCAGACATCGGCAGCTCGCAGCAGGAGGTTGTTGGCCAGGCCGCTGTTGATGGCGGCAATGCTGTTCATACTGCAAGGAACCACAACCATGCCGGCAGTGGCAAAGGTGCCGCTGGCGATGGAGGCGCGCATATCTCCAAGCGCGTAATGGGTGAAACCGGGGTGCTCCTGCCATTCCGACAGGGTTTCCTGAAAGGTTCGGTCCATTTCCTCCTGCCAAACCAGCCGGGCGGCGTTGGTGCATACCAGGATGGTCGGCACATCCCGCGCGAGGAGTTCGTCAACCGTGGCGCGGGCCAGAATAGAACCGCTGGCGCCTGAAATTCCCACGATGACGGGTTTGATTGGACGGGGCAAGGTTGCCAACGTATCCCCCTGCGAGGTCAAGTTAAATCACCAGGGCCAGCAAAGTGAAGGCCATCAATTGCACGGACATATAGCCGTTGACCCGGAAGAACACCGCGCCAATACGGGAAAGGTCGTCGGGCCTCACCTGGGCATTCTCATAAATGAGGAGCAGCGCCGCAATTCCCCACCCCACGTAGAAGGGCCAGCTGAGTTCCAGCAGGATTCCCAGGCCGAGGAGGGCTGCGGCCGCCATGAAATGCATGCAGCGGGCCAACCACAGAGTCTCGGCAATGCCTATCCGGCTGGGTACAGAGTTTATACCGAACTGGCGGTCGAAATCGTAATCGGTGCAGGCATAAATGAGGTCGAAGCCGCCCGCCCACATGGCTACGGCAAAGCTGATGAGGACCGGTTCGTAGGACAATTGACCGGTCACCCCTATCCAGGCGGCAGTGGGTGCGATGGCCAAGGCCCATCCCAGGCAGAAATTGCACAGCCAGGTGAAGTACTTGGCGTAGGAGTAGAAGACCACATAGGCCGCGGCCACGGGAGCAAGCAGCGTCGTCAGGGGATTCAGTTGGAAGGATGCAACCATCAGGATCGCCAGCCCCAGGGCCGCCATAATCAGGACTTCCCAAGCCTTGAGCAATCCTCCGGGGAGGTGCCGGTCTTTTGTGCGCGGGTTGGCCGCGTCTTCGCTGGCGTGGGCCAGACGATTTGCGGACATGCCGAGGGTTCGCGCCCCAAACATGGCCACGTTGATCCACACAAATGCCGACCACCCCGGCCACGGGGAGCCATTCAGCCACTGGGATGCGAGGAACATTCCAATGTAGGCAAAGGGCAGGGCAAAGAGAGATTCCCAAATACGAATGGAACTGAAGTAATGGGAAATTCTGCCCATCAGGGCCGATGAAGCGCTGCGGTTGATTCCCGTCCCCTGCATGATGACCATCAAATTATAACAGGAAGGGCATTGGTGGGGGACGGGACTAGCCGCTAGCGCCAGGGGGACGGCATGGGGGTGGGCGCCACCTAAACGAAACCGTATTCCTTCCACTTGCTATCAACCAGGTCTCGAATGTCCGGCGACATTTCGATGTCCGGCGGCCAGCCGCGGGTGTAACCTTCCATTGGCCCCTTGCGGGTGGCGTCTATGCCCACCTTGCCGCCAAACCTGGGGGTTGGCGAACCAACTTCCAGGTCGTCCAGCGGACCCTCCACCACCACAATATCCCTGCTGGGGTCGATGTTGTTGGCCACCCGCCAGGCCACCTCTGAAGGATTCTGCACGTCCACGAAGTCGTCCACCACGATGATGGCCTTGGTCAGGTTCATCAGGCCCAGGCCCCAAAGGCCATACATGACCTTGCGGGCCTGGCCCGGGTACTCCTTCTTGATGGATACCAGGGCCAAGTTGTGGAAGATACCTTCGGCCGGCATGTTCATGTCCACAATTTCCGGTAGAATCACCCTGATGATGGGCATGAAGAAACGCTCGGTTACCTTGCCCATCCAGTAATCTTCCATGGGCGGACGGCCCACCACGGTGGCCGGGTAGATGGGATTGCGCCGGTGGGTGATGGTGGTGACGTGGAAGACCGGGTACTCCTCCGGCATGGAGTAGTAGCCGGTATGATCGCCGAAGGGACCTTCCAGCCGGAGTTCGTCGGTCAGGACGTACCCTTCCAGCACTATCTCCGCCTGGGCGGGCACCAGCAAGTCAACGGACTTGGCCCTTACCAGGTCCACCCCCTCCTCCCTAATGAACCCCGCCAGAGCCATCTCATCCATGTCCGGCGGCAGGGGAGCTGACCCGGTCCAGATGGTGGTCGGGTCGGCGCCGATGGCAACCGCTACCTCCAGCCGGTCGTCCTCCCGCTCCTGGCTTACCCTGAAGTGGTGGGCGCCCACCTTGTGGGTCTGCCAGTGCATACCCGTGGTGCACTTGTCATACACCTGCATGCGGTACATGCCGTAGTTCTGGCCGCCGGTTTCCGGGTTCCGCGTAATCACCAGGGGAAGGGTAATGTACCTGCCCCCATCCATAGGCCAACACTTCAGGATGGGAAACTTGAAAAGGTCAACCTCGGAACCCTGGAGGACCACCTCCTGGCATGGGGCGCGGCTGACGGTCCGGGGCTGGAACCGACCCATCTTGACCAGCTGCCCCAGGGTTCGTACCTTGTTCATCAGCCCTTCTGGGGCGCCCTGGGTGAGTTGCAGCATGGACTCCAGCCTGGCAACCAGGTCGTCCACCCGCTCCACGCCCAGGGCCCAGGCCATGCGCCGGTCAGAGCAGAAGATATTCATCAGCACGGGCATATCGTAGCCAACCACATTCTCGAACAGCAGCGCCGGCCCGTCGGCCCTCACCATACGGTGGGCTATTTCCGTCATCTCCAGTTCGCAGTCCACCGGCACGGTTATGCGGTGCAACTGTCCGCGCTGCTCCAGGAAGGCTATGAAGTCCCGCAGGTCCCGGTAGTTCATCGGATGTCCTTACTTGGCATTGGGGTTGAGTCAAAGGGTGGCCGGCGCTGCAGGCCCGGTTTCGGCTTTTCCGGCCCCGGCCAAGTCGCACCGTTTAGTAGAAATTCTATAGGTGGGAGACCAACGGGGCAACTCCAACGCTGCAGTCATTGGGAGCCGCAACGGGGCAGTGGCCTGAAGAGGTGGGGGTTGGGGCGGAGCGGGCGTCCCATCAACATAGTACAGAGTGGGGGCTCGGAACTCCGTCATGTCTGGGAAAAACAGGTGGCGACGTATATCTAATCCCCGCTACGCCGGAGGTCCGGATAATGCCACCCAATTATGGCACCGTTGATCGGGGCAACCGGGCGCAGCCAGCGGCCCACCGGAGTAGCCCGAGGCCGGCATCAATTTCGATCCCGGCACTCAATGACCGCCAATGTCAGTCGCTGAACCGCCTCGAACACTAGAGCAAAGTGGGGTTGCTGGGGCAAGGCCCGGCTTTAGTTTCGGGGTTGAAAAAGGGGCGGGCCGTTGCCCACCCCTTCCGCCGTCCTGAATTACGTCCTAGAACTGGGACATGGTATTCCGGTTCCTGCTAAAGCAATCGCTGCAGTACACGGGCCGGTCGCCCCGGGGCCGGAAGGGCACCGTGGCTTCAGTCCCGCATTCAGCGCATTCAATTTGGAACATCTCACGGGGACCGGCCGAAAAGCCGCCCCGCTGGTCGGTACGGCGCGCAGACCGGCAGGACTGGCACCGTTTGGGGTCGTTAACGAATCCACGGGAGTTGAAGAACTCCTGCTCTCCCACCGTGAATATGAACTCAGAACCGCAATCTACGCAAACCAGCGTCTTGTCCGAAAGTGCCACCGAATCTCCTCCTTAAGGGAACGTCATGGCAAGAGACCAAGCCTACCGAATCCAACTACCATTACACCCGGAATGGGGACATCGCTTGACCGACAGGGTTTGACTCCTGCCTTTTGGGACAATATATACCGCCAAATCGCCAAATTGCAACCAAAGTAGGGCAATAAGCAAGAAAATGTCGTAATATTTAACGCTTTTGCCACATTATTACGAAAGTCGCAATTCTCGTGAAGCAAGCCTGCAACGGGGCCTTTGCCCACTGCTTTGGCTCCCAAATCGGTTGCTGCACCACCAGGCAGATCCAAATGGCAAGATTGGCGGTATTGGCCCCAAAGACGCCAGGGTTGCGATTCGAGGGAATATTTGCCTGGTCGGGAGAGAATGTGACGACAACCTGTGCCGCCTGAAGTTGGGGTTGCATCGCCCAACAGGGTATAGTTGGCTGCATCCACCCCCAGGAGAGGACAACTTGGTAGAGATGACGGCGTGGTAAGGCTGGCTCCGGGCCGGGATTCACCTGCCCTTTCGGTACTGCAGAACCGGGACTTTCGCGCCCTCTGGTACGTGGGGTCGCTGCGGGAACTGTCACGCCGGATGGAACTGCTGGTCCTGAGCTGGCTGATACTTCAAGCAACCCAATCTCCCTTTCAGCTCGGCCTGGTACTGGTGTTCAATAACCTGCCGAGGCCGGCGCTTTCGATGTTCACCGGGCTGGTCGCCGACCGGTTCAACCGTTGGCGGGTCCTGATGGCTTCCCAGTTCATCAACACCCTGGTTGCCGGCGGGCTGCTGGGACTGATAGCCACGGACAGCATCGCAGCATGGCACGTTTACCTGGCCGTCTTCATCCAGGGGGCAACGAAGGCGTTGGAAGACCCCTCCCGGAGGACGGGCATCCTGGACATTGTGGGGGAGCGCCGGCTGGTAAACGCTCTGTCCCTGGACAACATCAGCAATACCGCCGGAAAGATGCTGGGCCCTCTCCTGGGCGGAATAATGATCGACACCTCCGGGCCGCTCTTCTCAGGCTGGTTGGATGGCATATCCGTCGAAACCGGGGGATTCGTGGGAGCGGCAAGCCTGATCCTCCTGGTGCACTTGGCGGATCTGCTGGTTATGACCCGTGTGCGCATACCGAACCGGGAGCGAAGCGGCGCCATGGAACCCATGTGGCGCGGCCTGGGCAACGGGGTTCGCTACGCCCTGGCCACTCCCATCCTGTGGGGAATGCTCTACGTAACCATTGTGATGAACGCCCTGGCCTTCCCCCTGCAGCAGTTCATCCCGGACATCGGCGCCAACAACCTGGGGGTGGGAGCTACCCTGGTGGGATTGCTGGTCGCGGCCGAGGGGATTGGTCAACTGGCCGGGGCCGGCGCAATGGCCCTGACCCGTGGCCTGGAACGTCACGGCATGGTCTTCCTGGCGGGTTCGACGGGCGTGCTGGTTATGGGCATACTATTCGTCTGGTCACCCTGGTACGCGTTGGCCTTCCTCCTGCTTCTGTTGGGGGGAATAGGACAATCGGGGTTCGGCACCATGCAAAGCACGATAACCATGCTGGCCGCCCCCCACGAAATGCGAGGACGCATGGTGGGGTTGATGAGCGTCTGTATTGGCATTGGCACACCCCTGGGAGGCCTGGCCCTAGGTATCATGGCAGAGGCCCTGGGAACATCATGGGCAATTACCGTAAACGCTCTGATAGGACTGATACTCCTGGCCCCATCGCTAATTTTCACGCCATTGGCCTGGGCCCAGACCAGGGAGGCGACCGGGCGGGCAAGAGACTGACCCAGCTGGCCGCGCGCCCAGCCCGCCGTGAACCAATACGAGGGGAACCGCTTCTTGCCTGGGTACAGCTGAGGGCGTATATTCGGATAGTGGCATTGGAACCGGCTCAGGCCCCGTTGCCACAATCGGACAATTCACATTTGGGGAGTTTGTAATGGCCAAGATTCTGGTGATTCAGGGCGCGGGCATGAACATGAGGGGCAAGGTTCAGGTGGAGATTTTCGGCCCCCTGACCCTGGAGGAGATTAACGAGCAGGTCAAGGGCTACGCCCAAAAGCTGGAACTGGACGTGGAATTTGTCCATTCCAACGTGGAGGGAGAGGTGGCGGACGCCATATATGCCGGCCACGATGGAGATGTGGATGGGGCGGTTATCAATCCCGCCGGGTACACCTCATTGAACGGCGTACTCAGGGCCGCCATCGCCCAGGTGCGGTATCCGGTAATCGAGGTTCATGCCTCCAATCCCACCGCCCGGGGGGCGGTCTCCGCCGTCCAGCCCGTGTGCAAGGGTTCGGTATATGGGTTTGGAGTGTACGGCTACTACCTGGCCCTGGAAGGCTTGAAGCAGCAACTAAACGGGTAGGGGCGGCCTCGCGCCCAGGTTCCATCAATTCAAGATGGCCAATTCGAGCGGGGCCGAGCGATCGCAACGGCAGGGGCAAGGAGCAAACAATTTTCGCATCCCTGGAAACTAACTTGCCCGAACCGTTGGATTACCTCGGCCCTCGCCCGAAGCGACACCATTCAATCCTCGGTTGCCCGCCACACTTAACCCCCACTATAGCCTCGCAGAAGCTAACCGCAACGCAGGCAGCGCACCTGCCCAAAAACGGTGTCGTGGACTTCTGCGTTGGTGATCAAATAGTCCATGATGACCCGCATGGCCTTGCCTTCGTCGGGCAGGCTGTACTTTTCCTTCATCGCCGTCACGAAGGCCATCTGGTCCGGATTCAGGTCCAGTTCGAAAGTCTGCTTGTCCCCCGCCATGTAGTAACTCCTTCAACAATTTCCAGGCAACAAAATTCCAAACACCGGCCCGGTTCCCTCTCCGGCCCAATGAAGGCCTGGGGGGCAACTGGTTCTGGTGTAGATGATAGCCAAACGGGGCATCCGGTTCAACAGACGGACCCTAACCGAAGAGGCGAATTGGAGGAAGGGAGATGGGTCAGTCGAAGAAGGTGTACCCGTGCCGGTTGAGGATGACGGTGGTCTCGATACGCCAACGGTGGGCTGCCGCCATGGGTTCCGGCTCGAATTGCACGGCGCGAAGGCTCCGGGGCAGATTGTCGCGAATAATAGTCTCGGAGGCCTTCGCCCGGTCGAAGAGGGCAACGTCGTCGCCAGCCCGATCCTGGTCTCGAACCAGGAACCACCGGATCCAGAGCCAGTTGGAATGGATGTAGATGTAGGCGGTGTCCAGCTCCCGCTGCCGGACCTGCTTTTGGAGGTTGGCCACTTCAGCCTGAAGCCGTCGCTGGCCCTCTTCCAATTGTCGCACAGCCCGGGTCAGTTCCTCGATGGTTGCATCGTTGTTGGTCAAAATTCAGACTCCCTACTGGCGGTGGCCACTGGGTTGCTTCCCAGGCATTACTCAACGGCGTGGACTGTGCCCTCGGCAGTACGCAGGTAGAGCACACCATCGGCAAAGGCCAGAGGCTCGTTCACCGGGGAGCCAACTTCCAGAACCCACCTTTCCTCGCCTGAATCGGCGTCCACGGCGTGAATCTTTCCTTCCTGAGTGGCAACGAAGACCGTGTCTGCCACCACCAGGGGCGAAGCATATATCCCGCCTTCCGCCTGGAATCGCCATATTGTATCGCCCGTGGCCGGGGCAAGAGCGTACAGGCCACCATCCAAGTCCCCCACATAGACGCGGGAATTGGTCACCGCCGGCGCTCCCACAATGTTGGAATCGGCGCCTTTAGGAGAAAAACGCCACCTGCTGCCCTGCTGGCTGGCGGGCCTGGGAACTCCGGGAATCTGCCAGAGCCAGAGTTGCGCCCAAACCCGTTTGAACTGGTACTGCCCCGGCACCTCCTTCACGGTTGCATCTATGGCATACAGGCGACCGCCGGCCGCGAAGTACACCTGGTCATGGGCAATTACCGGGGAGGAATTGGCGGACTTGGGGATTCGAAAGACAAGGCGGTTCTGGCCGGTTCTGGCATCGAGCAGGTGAATCCGTCCTCCCTTGTCCGCCAGCGCCATGACGCCATCGGACACGGCCGCACTGGAGCCGATCTTGTCCGATGCTTCGTAGGTCCAGATAACCTCGCCGGTGGCGGCGTCCAGGGCATACTGGATGTTATCCCAAGCCCCAAAGTACAGTATCCCATCCTGCGCGGAAGGGGGCGTGGTGATGATGTCCCCAGCCTTGAATTCCCAAATTACCTGGCCCGATTCGGGGTCCAAGGCCCGCAACCTGTGGTCCAGGAAACCGGCATACAGATAGTCGCCAGCCAAGGCCAGGGTTGCCTGAACCGGACCGGAGGCTGGCTGACTCCAGACCGATGCCCCGGTATTGGCGTCGAGGGCCTCAACCCGGAAGTAGGCGCCCTGGTAAACCATTCCATCAGCGGCGATGGGTCCGGCGCGGGTTCCCTCCCCCGTGGGCGCGGACCATTTCAACCGTCCCACCGGCAACGAAACACCCTCCCCCGGAGCGCGAACCACGTTCCGCTGGGCCAGATCGCCACCAGCCATGTTCCACCGGGCATACGTTGAATTGGAGGTAATGTCAGTGGTGGGCCGGTTGAACAACAGGATGCCGTAATTGGGCAGAAACGGGTAGTTGAGCCAGAGGATGAAGATAAGGAGGGCCAAAGCGACGCCGGCAAAGGTGACGCGGCGGCGGGTGATCAATGGCCGGTCCCGGCTGTCGCGAGCCCAGCCGGGCAGGGAGAAGATCGGCTGGTTGCAGTTGGAACACCGACGGGAAGGGCGAACCATGGTCCCGCAATGGGGACAATTTACCTCCGAAGGAGCGGCGCCCGATTCGGCAGCAGTAGATCCTCTGCTGAGAAGTCTGTTAAGTGGCCAGAACCCAATCTTTGACGTCATAGTTGCAAGTGGGCGAAGCTTCCGCCTTCCCGCCAGAATATACCCGGCTGGCATTCCGAGCAATAGATGCAAGTAGTGGGGTAGCCGGGTTGGGGAGAGGCCGAGGGTTCGATAGAGTGGTACCCCGGATGGGCTTCGATCCCATGATCTCCACCTTGAAAGGGTGGCGTCCTAACCTGGCTAGACGACCGGGGCACGCAATTTCATTGTACTACATTGGGCCAATTGTGCAACCGGCACTGATTGGCGCCGAGTGCCAGTGTCAAAGGTCAGCCGGACAATCGCCCGCAGTACCGCGAGCCTATACTTCCGGATAGGCGTGGGGCGCCTGTTTTGCGGTGGTACGGTGAGGGCTGGAAGCCTTGGACGTTTTCGCCTTCCTGGCAACCTTGGCCCGGTTTCGCTCCGCGGCCCTTGCCTGCTTTTCCGCTTCCTTCATCAGCCGGTCCCGGGAGGGGCAACCGGCCGCCACCACGCATTCGGGGCAACGGGGCCTCTGAGCCTTGCATACCAACCGCCCGTGGTTTATGAAGGCCTGGTGGAAGGGGTAAACCTGGGAGGGTTCAACCTGCTCCTCCAAGAGGTCGTGCGCCTTGTCCGCCGTTACCTTTGGGCCAATCAAGGCCAACCGTTGGGAAACCCGGTATATGTGGGTGTCTATGGCCATGGCGGGCATTCCCAGGGAAAAACTCAGGATGATTCCCGCCGACTTGGGGCCGATCCCCGGCAACTGCCTCAACCAGGCCTTGGCATCGGCCAGGGGCATTTCCCGCAGGAAGGTCAGGTCCAGCGAACCGTTCAGCTCGATAATGCGGTTGAGCACCTCTTTGATTCGGGGGGCCTTGACCTTTGCCAGTCCGCCGCCGCTAATGGCTGCCTCGATTGCGGCCACGTCTGCCCGGGCCACCGCATCCAGAGAGCCAAACCGCTGCATCAGGCTGCGAAATGCTCGCTCGGAGTTAGTGTCTGACGTGTGCTGGGAAAGGATGGTGAAGGTCAGTTCGTGAACCGGGTCAAGCCTCGGCTCCTCGGGGAAAGGGCCGTAGGCCTCGGTCATCAGCCGGATGGCCTCGGCCACTGCGATTGGTTCAACGCCCTTCCGCCGTCCCCGGCGGCGGGGTTCGGCCTGGGACGTAGCCTTGACCGGAGAACCAGTTTCCGCTTGAGAAGTTCGGGTGGTCAACCTTTCGCTCCAATGAATGGAATCGAAAACACAATACCCGGGCAGCTAGGGCCACGGGCCGGAGAGGCTACCCTTTCGTGTGGTCGAGGTTGGCTCAGTCAGCGCCGCCAAAGTTGCGGCGCTGTTCGGAACGCAGGAACTGCTCCAGTTCCCGCACCACGTCCGCCGGTTCGGGCATGGGCGTTTCGGCCACCGATTCATCGTAGCGCGCTTCCAGCTTGCGGACGTAGTTGGCCAGTTGCTCATCCTTACTGATGGCCTGAACCACTTCTTGATCGAAATTCTCCGCCGCAGAACGCAGTTCGCCCAGGCTGAAATTTAGCCTCAGCAGGCGCGAGAGGGTCTCGGCCAGCGTGTAGCACACCCGATAGTTGGGCGCCGCCTGAAGGTAATGGGAGGTATGCCCCCACAGGGAAGCGTAGCTCATTCCTTTCCTGGTGCAAGTCTCCATAACTGCCGTGCTGATACCTGTGGGACCCTGGTAGTTGGATGTGCCAATGTTGGAAGACTCCAGGGCTTCCTGCAACAGGGGCAGGGTGGAGGAACCGGTCAGCTTAACCTGGCGGGTGTGGGGTACGGCGTCCAGCAACGCTCCCAGATGAACGACGGTCTTGACTCCCATTTCCAGGGCCAGGTTGGCGATGGTCTCCGAGAATGTCCGCCACTTCAGGTTGGGTTCCACGCCGATGAAGAAGAGAGCGCCCCGCGCGCTGCCGGATTCCACGGGTTGGGGAGCCTGCCAACTGTAGAACTCGTTCTCCGGCCAGCGAACCCGCCGACGGCCGTCCTTGAGCCGGTATGATCGGGGCCGCTCCTGGGAGAAGTCGTAGAACTCTTCCGGGTCGATTTCGGCAAATTTTTCGCCGCCCAATTGCCGCAGTACGTACTTCAGGGTTGATGTCGCGCTCTCACCGGCGTCAGGCCACCCGGCAAAGGCAACTATGAGGTAATCAAACTTGGCTTCCGGCTTCTGGTGAACGATAAGATGATTCATAGCCCGGCCCCCATGAAAGATTCCCGTCAGTGCGGGTCAGGACATCAGAGGTGAGGAAAGGGTCGGTCGATCGGGGAGAAATAGAAGGTGAATCATTTCACAACCAAGTGTAACACCCTGCTCATCCCCAAACAAGAACCCCTATGGCCCCACCAAAACCCCGATTGGCGGCTTGTGCAGCCCCCCTTGGCCCCCTTCACCCTCTCATCCAGTTGCAACGGTCATACTCTTCTACGATGGAGCAATTACTGCCGCGCCTGGGTATGGGGCCATGCCCCGAATCCCCCTGGGACATGTCGGTCACACGGCCCGCCCGGCCAGTATGCCCAGGTAGGCAGCCGCCAGGCCCAGGGCCAGATTGGCAAGAACGTTCACCCCGGCCCGGGTGAATTCTCCAGTTTCCAGCAGGCGAATGGTGTCGTAACTGAGGGTGGAAAAGGTGGTGTAGCCTCCCAGCAAACCCACGGCTACCATGGCGCGAACGTCGGCGGAGATGACACTTCGTTGTATGTCAAACCCCAGGAAGAACCCCAGGGCGAAGGAACCCGAAACGTTGACGAACAACGTACCCCACAGGGCGCCGGGCCCGAAAATCTGGATGGCTGCCCGGCCGACGGCAAACCGGAGGACTGAACCAACAGCGCCCCCCAGGGCCACGAGCAGGTAGATCATTGCGGGCAGGACAAACGATTAGAGTTACTCACCCCGTCGCCTCGCCTATTCCACCCCTATGTCCTGGGAAACCTGGCCGATCACCTCGTCCATGGTGGATACGATCTGCTCAATTTCGCCCGGAGTGACACACAGCGGGGGCATAATGTTTATTATGTCGCCGCCCCGCAGGAACAGGCCCTTGTCCGCGAAGGCCTGGGTCAGGCGCGGTCCCAGATTGACATCGGCGGGGAAGTGTTCCTTGGTTTCCCGATCCTTGACCAGTTCCATGCCGCACATCAGGCCCAGCCCCCGTACCATCCCGACGATGGGGTGTTTTTCCTTCACTTCTTCCAGCCCGTCCAGCAGGTACTTGCCCATCCTGGCGGAGTTCTCGATCATGCCTTCCCGTTCCATGATTTCCAGGTTCTTGAGGGATGCCGCCGCCGCCACCGGATGGCCCCCAAAGGTAATGACGTGCCGGAAGGCGGCCCGGGGGCTGCCGACGAAGGCATCGGCGATGGGCTTGCGCAGGATGGCCCCGCCCATGGGGATGTAACCGCTGGTAATGCCCTTGGCCACGGTCATCATATCCGGGGTAATTCCCCAATGTTCGCAGGCGAACCATTTGCCCGTGCGCCCGAAACCGGTGATCACCTCATCGGCAATGAGCAGGCACCCGTACTTGTCGCAGAGCTCCCGCAGCAGGGGCCAATAGTTGTCCGGCGGCACCACCGACCCCATGGGGCTGGACACCGGTTCGGCTACCACGGCAGCGATGGTCTCCGGCCCCTGGAACTTGATAATGTTCTCGATGGCGTCAACCGCGCGCTGCCCGCACTCTTCAGGAGTGCTGCTGTTGAACTCGCAATGGTAGAAATTGGGCTGGGGCGCATGGAAGGAGTTGGGCATCAGGGGCTCGTAGTCGTCCTTTGGGTAGAGGAAGTTGCCGCCCAGGGACAATGCGCCCATGGTTGCCCCGTGGTAGGAGTCCTTGCGGCTGATGAACTTGGTACGCTGGGGTTCGCCGGTACGCTTGAAATAGGCGCGGGTGAGCTTCAGGGCCGTTTCCACCGATTCAGAGCCGCCGCTGGTGAAGAAGCAGCGAGAGAGGTCTCCGGGAGTCAGGGAGGCAACCTTTTCGGACAGCAGGATAGTCGGCTCAGTGGTGGTGCCCATGGGCATGTAGGTAATCTTGAGCATCTGTTCGTAGGCGGCATCGGCGATTTCCTTTTGGCCGTAGCCCACGTTTTTCAGCCAAAGGCCCGACATTGCATCGATGTAGGTATTGCCCATGGCATCGGTAACCTGGCAGCCCTTGCCTTCGACGAAAATCTGGGGCTCGCCCTTTTCCGCCATGTCGCTGGGTTCCCGCAGGTAAACCCAGAGGTTTTCCAGGGCGGTTCTCTGCAGACCCTCCATTTCCCTTTCGCTTTGAGTCGTCATCTCTTCCTCCAGGTTAATCCAGCGCTTCGGAGCCTTGAATCCATTGCCTACAAATGGAACCCAGCCAGTTTAGCATTGGCTCAATGGGACTAACAATGGGTGGCGCCTCCCAATGGTCATGCCAATGGGCGACGCTGTGTTAAACTTACCCATCAAGCCTTTTCCCCAACGTCATAAACCCCAGCGAGGAAAGAGCATGGCTACCACCGAAGCGGCGCGCCGAATCCAGGGACGGGAGCGGGCCGAACTGGCCGAAGAACTGCGGAAGCGGGTGTCGGGCGAGGTGCGTTTTGACCCCTTCTCCCGGGTGCTTTACAGCACCGATGCCAGCATCTACCAGATGGAACCGGTGGGCGTGGTAATTCCCCGCAACTATGAGGATGTGTTGGCGGTTACGGAGATCGCCAGGGACAACCGAGTGCCGGTTCTGCCCCGAGCCGGTGGAACCGGGCTGGCCGGTCAATCGGTCAACCATGCCATCGTCATGGACTTCAGCAAGTACCTGAACCAGGTGGTGGAACTGAATCGGGAAGAGAGCTGGGTTAAGGTTCAGCCGGGGATCGTCCTGGACCAATTGAATCGCTACCTGGCGCCCCACGGCCTGCAATATGCGCCAGACCCCACCACCTCCAACCGGGCCTGCGTAGGTGGTGGCATCGGCAACAACACCTGCGGCGCCCATTCCGTCATCTACGGCAAGACCCTGGACCACATCAAGGAAGTGGACGTGGTTCTTTCCGACGCAACAATGGCTCACTTCGACACCCTGGAGCCCCACGAACTTGAGGCCAAGCTTCGTGGCGAAGGCCTGGAGTCGGACATCTACCGGGGGGTACTGCGAATTGCCCAGGACCACCTGACCGAAATCGAGGCCCGATACCCCAAGATAATGCGCCGGGTTAGCGGCTACAACCTGGATTCCTTCCTCGGCGAGGAGCCGGTCAACCTGACCAAAATGGTCGTTGGGTCCGAGGGTACCCTTTGCGTGGTTACCGAGGCCAAGGTAAACCTGGTACCACGACCCACGATGACCTGCCTTTCGGTGCTGCACTTCCAGGACATATTCCGGGCCAGCGAGGCCACCGTTGAGGTGCTGAAGCACGGCCCCTCTTCGGTGGAAGTGCTGGACAAGATGGTGCTGGACCGGTCTCGGGAGTCCATGGGCCAGTCCCGCAACCTGGCCTTTGTCCAGGGCGACCCGGGGGCCATGCTGCTGGTGGAGTTCTACGGCGAGTCCGAGGCCGAGTTGGTTGACAAGATGGATAAGTTGAAGCAGGACATGGAAGGCCGCCGGTTGGCCTACGCCTGCGTGAACATGCTCACCCAGGCCGACCAGGATATGGTTTGGAACGTTCGCAAGGGCGGTTTGGGCCTGCTGATGAGCATTCGCGGAGATGCCAAGCCCATTCCCTTCGTCGAGGACCCGGCGGTGGATCCGGAAAACCTGGGGGAGTTCGTTCGCCGTTTCGACGAGGTGGTCCGAAACCACAACACCACCGCCGGCTATTACGGCCACGCAAGCGTGGGTTGCCTGCACATCCGCCCGCTGATCAGCCTGAAGAATGAAGAGGGCATCGAAAAGATGTTTTCCATCGGGGAGCAGATCAGCGACCTGGTGAAGGAGTTCGGCGGCTCCATGAGCGGGGAGCACGGCGACGGCATTGTCCGGGGGGTGTGGACCGAGAAGATGTTCGGACCGGAAATATACCAGGCCTTCCGGGACCTGAAGAGCACCTTCGACCCCCAGGGCATCATGAATCCCGGCAAGATTATCGACTGCCCTCCCATGCGGGAGAACCTTCGTTACGGGCCCGATTACCACGCGGACTCGCTGCCGGCCACCCTGGACTTTTCGTTGGACGCCAACTATGCCGGGGCGGTGGAGATGTGCAATGGAATGGGGGCCTGCCGCAAGCTCACCGGCACCATGTGCCCCTCATTCATGGCCACCCGGGATGAGGAGCATTCCACCCGTGGTCGGGCCAACCTGCTGCGAGCCGCCCTTTCGGGCAACCTGCCCGAGGGAACCATCACCAACGAGCGACTCTACCAGGCCATGGACCTTTGCCTGGAGTGCAAGGCC
The DNA here is from genome assembly GCA_965221385.1 of Dehalococcoidia bacterium. Lineage (GTDB taxonomy): Bacteria > Chloroflexota > Dehalococcoidia > Lucifugimonadales > UBA3495 > Bin22. Next base: position 2,788,412 of record OZ244885.1, on the reverse strand, counting down.
TGCAAGTCTGAGTGTGAGTCCGGCGTGGACATGGCCAAGCTCAAGTACGAGTTTCTGGATAACTACTACAGGGCCAACAAGCGACCCTTCCGCAGCAGATTCTTTGCCCACATAGCCGATTACAGCAGGAAGGGCAGCCGGTTGGCATCCCTGGCGAACTGGGGAGCTGCCAGCCCCATCGGGCGCCTGCTGGCCCGTACCGTATTGGGAGTGCATCCCAACCGGGAATTGCCGACTTTGGCCACTACCACCTTCCAGCAGTGGTTCACCGGGCGGCAAACCTCCATGCTCAAGGGAACTCCCAAAGGCACCGTCGCCCTGTTCAACGACACCTTTATGAACTACAACTATCCATCAATTGGAATCGCCGCCGTTGAAGTGCTGGAGGCGGCGGGTTACCGGGTGCAGTTGGCCAACGCCGATTGCTGCGGGCGAACCATGATTTCCAAGGGAATGCTGGACGATGCGGCCGCCCAGGCCAGCTTCAATGTGGATCGGCTGTTCCCCTTCGCCGACCAGGGTGTACCCATCATTGGCTGCGAACCAAGTTGCGTCCTTACTTTCCGAGACGAATACCCGGAATTCTGCAGAAACGAGCGCGCGGCGAAAGTTGCCGAGAACAGCTTCATGATTGATGAGTTCCTGGCGAAACTGCACCAGGAAGGCAATCTGGACCTGGAATTCTCCGGTTTGGAGAAGAAGGTGCTTTTCCACGGTCATTGTCATCAGAAGTCCCTGGTTGGAAACGGACCCTCGCTGGCGGCCCTGCGATTGCCGCCGGGCTACCAGGTGGAGTTGATCAATTCGGGCTGCTGTGGCATGGCCGGTTCCTTTGGCTTTGAAGCGGAACACTATGATATTTCCATGGCCATCGGTGAACAGGTTCTTTTCCCAACAATCCGGGAGAAGGGGGATGACTGGGAGGTTGCCGTTAGCGGCGTTTCCTGTCGCCAACAGGTGGAACACGGGACGGGTCGCCCGGCTCGGCACCTGGTCGAGGTTTTGCGGGATGCGTTGCCCTGATTTTTCCGCCCTGGCCTTCCTATACAATGATCTACAGGGTATGTCCCCGATACTGTGGGGCAGCCCCACGCGCCGGGCCTTGCCGGTTCGCCTGCATTTCGGCGGGCAGGATAAGCCACCTGCAAGTAAGGTACACTAGTCAATTGCAATAATATTGTTCGGAGCGGTTGCCATGGCTTTGAGTGACGCAATGCTGGATGCCTTGAATGGCCACATCAACGAGGAATTCTACGCCTCCTATCTATACCTATCCATGTCGGCCTACTGCGAGTCGGCAGACCTGCCGGGCTTCTCCCATTGGCTCCGGGTACAGAGCCAGGAAGAGTATTCTCACGCCATGACACTGGTGGACTACGTGCAGGACCGGCAGGGACGGGTAAGGTTGCTGCCCATCGCGCAGCCGGCAATCGAGTTCGGCTCGGCGCTTGAGGTTATGGAAACGACCTTGACCCACGAGCAGAATGTGAGCCGGCTCATTGGCCAACTCTACGAACTGGCCAGGGGAGAGAATGACTACGCCACCCAGGTTCACCTGCAGGCCTTCATAACCGAGCAGGTGGAAGAGGAAAAGACGGCGGCGGATATCATCGCCCAACTGAGGATGATCGGCGATAGTCGCAGCGACCTGCTGATTTTGGATCGGGAAATGGCAACGCGCCAACCATCGCCCGGTCTCCAGCCAACGCCCGGCCTCTAGCTGGCCGGCAGGAGCGCCTTCCGGCGGCCCAATTTCCTTGGCCGGCCAGTCCCCAAAAACCGGACAGAATCCGCCAAATTCCATTCGTTAGACAAAGTAAATCCATCTGCTATAATCAGTCATGGAATGCGTTAAGGTTGCGTCCCGTGGGTAGTTGCCTCTGTTGCGCTGTCGCCGGATGACCTCGACCAGGCCAAATCTTTTTATTGTGGAGGTCGGCAGTTGGCGCTGTCAGATAAGACCTTGGTTTGTGCGGAATGCGCAGCCGAATTCATATTTACCGTTGGGGAGCAGGAGTTCTTTGCCTCTCGCGGTTTTACCAACGAGCCTCGTCGCTGCCCGGAGTGCAGGCAGACCCGAAAGTCCCAGCGCTCCTTTGAGGGTGGCCCCCGGGAGATGCACCCGGCCGTCTGCGCCCAGTGCGGCGTGGACACCATGGTTCCCTTCCGCCCTCGGGGCGATCGTCCGGTCTATTGCAGCGATTGCTTTAGTTCCATGCGGGAAAGCAACTATCGCTAACCCGGGGATCTCATCCACGGGGCAACGGAATCGGCATTCGTTTGCTGGCTCAGTCACACCCTCCGGTTTGGAACCGGGGGGTGTTGGATTTTGCCGTCCCTGGCGCCTTCCCTAGTGCGGGTCGCCACCGAACCCAACAGAGCCAGCAGCCGGAGCTTAGCGAACACGAAAGGAGGCGCCCCAATGATCAGTAGAACCGCCGACGTGGTGGTTATCGGCGGCGGCGTTATGGGATGCAGCCTGCTGTACCACCTGGCCCAGCGGGGTACCACCCGCACCCTGCTGGTCGAGCGCAACGTCCTTGGCGCCGGCTCCACCGGCCGCTCCCAGGCGATCTGCCGGATGCACTACTCCAACCCCATCACGGCCGCCATGGCCTGGAGCAGTCTCCAGGTCTATTCCAATTTTGCCGAACGGGTGGGCGGCGACGCCGGTTTTGTCAGAACCGGATACCTGGTAGTCGTTGAGGAAATAGACCGTCCCAGCATGGAATTGAACATCGCCATGCAGCAGGAGCTGGGCATGGACGTGGGGCTGATCACGCCGGCAGAACTGCGGGAACTGGCCCCCATGATTTCCAGCCAGGAGGGTGAGGGCCTGGCCTGGGAACCCTCCTCGGGCTACGCCAACCCCTACCTGGTAACCACCTCCTACGCGAATCGCTCCCAGGAATTGGGGAGCGAAATCTCCACCAGGAACCGGGTTACCGGCATCGAAATCACCAATGGTAGGGTTCAGGCGGTGCTGACCGATAAGGGACGGGTGGCGACGGAGGTAGCCGTAGTTGCGGCCGGCCCCTGGGCCAACAGTCTGATGGGAGAAACCGGTGTGGAGTTTCCCCTGGTACCCGTGCGTCACCAGGTGGCGTTGGCAACCCGCCCTCCGGGGTTGCTGCCGGACCATCCCATTGTCGGGGATATTGCCCAATCCTTCTCCTTCCGTCCGGAAAGCCCCACGCTGACCATGGTGGGCTATGGGGAGGATGAGGTGGAACTGGACAACTACGACGAGGGGATCAGCCAGGCCGATGCCGAAGACGCCATGACGCGGCTTGTCCGCCGAATGCCGGCAATGAACCAGTCCTACTACCGGGGCGGCTGGTCGGGGCTGTTCACCACCACGCCGGACTGGCATCCCATTCTCGACCGGGTGCCGGGCGTGGAGGGTCTGTTCTGCATGGTGGGATTCAGCGGCCACGGCTTCAAGCTGGCGCCGGCCATCGGACAGGCCATGGCCGAGATGATACTGGATGGACAGGCAACGTCCTTAGACCTGTCACCCCTGCGCTTCAGCCGCTTTGAGGAAAACGACCTGGTGCTCTCCAGGTATCGCTACCGAGTCCTCGCCTGAAATACTCCCAATATGGGCGGCCGCCCGGAGGCCGGTGTTGGGTTTGACGACCGTTGCCGGAAAGGGAGTGAACGCCGGACCCGGTATCATGTATGATGTAAGTGCACGCAGGCCGGATGGAACCGGAAAGATCTGTACCGGGATAAGGAGTAGGTTTCATGTTCATCAGAATGGTTTGGGGCAAGTTGCGCCCCGGCAGTTGGGAAGAATACGAGCGTCACTACCACGAGCGATTGGCCGCTTCTACCAGCCACATAGATGGCTTGAGAGAACGGCAACTGCTTCGCAGCACCGAGGACCCGGATGAGGGAATAAGCGTCAGCATCTGGGAGACCCTGGATGACCTGCGGGCCTACGAAACCGGGGAATTCCGTCAGAACGCGGCCCGGGAGATGGAACACCTGTATCGGGGGGAATACTGGGTCAAGCACTTTGAAATCAGTTCTTCCGACGAGCAATCTGCCTGACCGATTGCCATGATAATTGTCGGTTTTCCGGCCCGGTCCTTTCAGACCGGGCCTTATGTTTGGTCTGGACGAGGCCGGCATTGGACCGAATCTATTCTCGCCCGTGCTCATCAGTTTAAGCGTTCATTGGCGAAGGCCACCCCATTTGCCAAATGGACACCTTCCTTGAGTGGGGTTATAGTTCTTCCAAAGCCGGCTCAGGGAGGCGCCAGATGCGTTTCGGATTCTATATTCCAAACAGTGGCCCCACCGCCAGGCCCGAGCCGCTGGCGGCCATTGCCACCAGGGGCGACGAACTTGGTTTCTACTGCATGGTTGCCGGGGACCATATCCTTGTGCCGCGAGAGGTAAATTCCATCTATCCCTACACTGCCGACGGCCGGTTTCATGGTGGCGGAGCCGCAGAGTACCTGGAGCAATTGACCCTGTTGACCTATCTCGCCGGCATCACCCGAAACATTCGGCTGGTTCCCAGCGTGATGATCGTCCCCTACCGCAACCCCCTGCTGGCGGCGAAAATGTTAGCCACCCTGGACGTGCTTTCAGGGGGACGCCTGACCCTGGGCGTGGGAGTGGGCTGGATGGAAGAGGAGTTTGAAGCGCTGGATGCGCCCCCCTTCGCCGAGCGGGGCGCGGTCACGGACGAGTACCTGCTGGCCTTCAAGGAACTTTGGACCAGCGACCAGCCAACTTTCGAGGGTAAGTATTGCCACTTTAGTAACATTCACTTCTTGCCCAAGCCGGCTCAATCACCCCATCCACCCATCTGGGTGGGAGGGCAGAGCCGCCCGGCCATGCGACGGGCCGCCAGACTGGGCAATGGCTGGCATCCGGTGGGAAACATTCCCGCCGCTCCCCTGGAACCCAAGGAACTGGCCGGCAACGTTGCCCTGCTGCACCGGTACGCCGAGCAGGCGGGGCGTGACCCATCGGAACTGGAGGTGTCCATGAAAGCGCCCCTGTACGACGAGGGATCTGCGCCGGCGGGCGCTTCCCGCCGCCGTTTCTCTGGTGGCGCCGAGCAGATGCTGGAGGACATAGCGTCCTACGAAGGCGTGGGAGTGTCCTGCATAATTTTCGACATACGCGGCGAGGACCTGACCCGCTCGCTGGAAAGGCTGGACTGGTTCTCGGAAGAAGTTATGGGCCGGGGCTGAAATCCCGGCATGGGCCGTCCATCGCGGCTGGTTTTCTGTTGCAGGAACAGGTTGCTGGTTGCAAAATTGGAGGGAACGCTGATTTCTAGCTATTCAGAGGGCCCTATTGCGCTATAATGGCAGCTACAAACAAATCGGGCGGCCCTCCTGTGGCTGCGTACCGGAAGATTACAAGGAGCAAGTATGTCCTCTCTCCAGGATCGATATAGCCGGGGTCTCGAAATGCGGGAAACGATGGCGGCGGGAGATTTCCGGCACTTCACTCTGCCCGGCATAGACCAGTTGGCGCCGGACCTCAAACGCATAGTGGACGAGGCCCTGTTTGGTTCAATTTGGACCAGGGATCACCTGACAATACAGGAGCGGTGCATGTGCACCCTGTCCGCGCTGCTCACCCTGGGCCATCTGCCTCTGCTTCGCCGCCACATCGAGCGCGCCCTGAACGTGGGCGTTTCCCCGAGCCAGGTGGTGGAAGTCTTCATCCAGATGACCTTCTACGCCGGCGTGCCAGCCGTTGAGTCGGCCATGGGAATCGCCAAAGAAATCTTCGAGGAACGAGGGATTGAATTCACCCCGTCCCGCGTCTATGACACCGAGTTGGACCCGGATGAACTCCATAGGACCGGCAGCCGGATTCACGAGGATCACATGGGCGACATCACCATCTACCATACCGATGACCCAAACTCGCCGGAGATGGAGTTGGAACGTCTCATCGACGAGTACAATTGGGGCGCCATTTACGGCCGCCCCCACCTGGATGCCCGGACTCGGTCGATGATTGCCCTGGTGGCAATTACGGTCCAGGGTCACTATGACCGCCAACTGCGCCGGCGCATTTCGGGCGCCCTGCGAGTGGGAATGTCCCCGGCGCAAATCATGGAGGTATTCATCCAATTGACCCTATATGGCGGCTACTTCAATACCCGTACCGCCATGCGGATTGCCCGCTCCGTCTTCAGCGAGGAAGGGGTGGAAGGCTAAGCAGTCACGGCTAGGCCCTGCCGGCCCTGTGGGGAAGTTCCACCCAGGCCGGCTGACCGGGCCAGCGCCGAACCGACCGACGGCCGCAAGGTTGACCAAGGGATGCCTCGATATGGGCGATTGGCCGTCTTGCCACTATTTCTCCAGCGCTGCGGGACGCGCCAACATCCATTGCCAACAGTGAGGAAACAATGTACGCCACCCTTGAGGATGGGTGCCAGATCTTCTACCGGGTGGATGACTTCACCGATCCCTGGAAGGAACCGGAGACGGTGGTCCTCCATCACGGGATGGCCAAGAATCATAAGCTCTGGTACGCCTGGATTCCCATAATCGCTCGCCACTTCCGGGTGGTTCGGTTCGACATGCGGGGGATGGGCCAGTCATCCGTGCCAGAACCGGGCTACCCCTGGTCGGTGGACAATTTTGCCGAGGACCTCAGGCAGTTGCTGGACAGTTTGCAACTGGACCGGGTGCACCTGGTTGGCGAAACGGTGGGCGGCTCCATAGGGATGCGCTTCGCCACGCTCCACCAGGAACGCTTGTTGACCCTGACGGCCTGCACTTCCCCCACCAGCTTTGACGACCCTCATCACGGGGAAAGCGCGGACCTGATAGAGCGGGAAGGTGTGTCGGCGTGGGTTGAAAGTACCATTGGCCGCCGCCTCGACCCGCAGATTGTGCCGCCGGAATACACCCGGTGGTACGCCTCCCAAATGGCGGCGACCCCCGCCCACGTCGTGGGAGGCTTTCAGCGGAACGCCGCCGGCAACCTTCGGCCCCTGTTGCCCCATGTGAGTACTCCCACCCTGATTCTGGCCGCCGCCAGCCTGCGGGAGGAGGTTTTGGGAGACTTCAGGGATGCGGCCGACCTATTCCCCAATGGGCGGCGGGTGGTTTTTCCCGGCGTTACCGGGTTTGTTCAGCACGTGTTGCCCGTACCTTGCGCTCGGGTTTGGCTGGAATTTGCACTGCACCCCAACTAGAGGACATTGAACCATGGCAGAATCCCTGAGCCGCAGATTTGCCCAATTCGTGGACAACGTTCAGTACGAAACGCTTCCCTCCGAAGTACCCGACAAGATGAAGACCTCCCTGCTCCATGGGCTGTTGGGAGCGTTTCTAGGTGCGGAGACTGCTCATGCCAAGGCGTCCATGGAGCTGGTGAAGGTGGAAGAGGGCCGGACAGATGGGGCTTCCATCCTGGTGGACGGCTCCCGGGCAACCCGTTGCGGAGCCGCCTTTGCCAACAGCAAGCTGATGCACGCCACCAACCAGTCGGATTCCTACCGGATGCTGATACATCCGGGCCCGTGCATAATTCCGGCGGCGTTGGCCACGGTGCAATTGGAGCGCCGAACCGGGCGGGAGCTAATCACCGCGCTGGCCGCCGGCTACGAGGTTGAGGCCCGCATTGCCGGCGACTTCATTCCCTCCACCCAGGCCAGGGGATTTCGTTCCAGTCCCGTCTATGGAACCCTGGGGGCCGCCGTGACCACCGGCAAGCTGCTTCGGCTCAACGTGGACCAGTTGGTCACGGCCATCGCCTTGGCCTGCACCTTCACCGGCGGCACCACCGAGGGCCCCCGTTCGGGGGGACGGGAAATGCTGTTCCACGAACCCAACGCGACCCGCAACGGTATCATGGCAGCCCTGCTGGCCCGGGAGCAGTTGAAGGGTTCGGAAACCGCCCTGGAGGGAGACGCCGGCTTTTACAACGCCTTTACCGGCAATAACCGGGGCGACCTGTCCTATGTGTTCGATGGCGACCAGCACGTTCCCCTCGAGGGCGTGGTTGCCGATTTGGGCCAGCGGTGGGAGTTGCTCCACGTGACTCCCAAACTGTACCCGACGGCCGGTTACAACTGCCCGGTAATCGAGCTGATGTCGGATATGCGCTCCTCCCACAACCTGCCCATTGACGAAATCGAGAAGATTGAAGTCGATATGAACTGGCTGGAGACTACCTACCCCTCACCGGCATTTCCCAACCCGGAACGCAGCTCCGACGGCCCTCCCACAGTGGGCAGCACCCACTACTTCACGGCGTATGTGTGCGTCCACGGAAACTATCCGCCTCTTCGCCGGCGCATGGATCCGGGAGATGGTTCGACGGAGGACGATGCCGCCGTCTTGAACCTGATGAAAAAGGTGAAGGTGGTGGGGCACCGCAACCGACCGGCCTTCGCTCCCCGTATCACTGTCTCCCTTGCCGGCGGCACCGAGTACATGGGCGAATACCGAGGAAACGAACTGGAATGGAACCTGACCACGGAACTGGGTCGGGTCCGGCCCCTGTTCGACGAAATGCCCTGGCCCCGCGAAAACCTGGAAAACATTGTCCAGATAATTTCCGGGCTGGAGATAGAGCAACGCATTGACCATTTGATTGCCCAGTGCATCAAGCTGGAGTGAAGCGAAACTCACCGAGGCGCTCGCCCACCCGCGACATACCATGGGCTTGCTTCATTGAAAATCATGATTAGGACACTTCCTTCTTTCCGCGCCATTGCTTTGGCATTCCCCGGCCGACATCTTTTCCTGGCGCTCCTCGGCCTGGCGCTGCTTTTGCTGGCCTTCGCCGGCTGCAGTCTGGTACGGCCTGGAGGAGACCAGTCACCCCTCCAGATGGGAGGGCCGGAATACAGCGCCCTGATGATAAGTTCCGATCTGGCCAGGGGACCCAACCGATTGGCCTTTGCCCTGGTTACCCGGGACAACCTGCCCATTGGGGCGTCCACGGCCACCGTAACCCCAATCTACACACCCCCCGGTGGCTCAGAACCGAAATTCCGGCCTGCCGTAATCGCCCGGTTCACGCCCTGGCCGCCGGAGGGCAGCGGTCGGGGAGCATTCGTTGCAGAGGTGGAGTTTGACGTGGCTGGCGATGCCACCCGAGACAATCCCGGTCTGTGGGAACTCCAAATAGTTGCCGAGTCTTCGGAAGGCGCCACGGTCGAAACCCGGACGGCGGTGAGGGTTGCGCCGGTTCCTTCCACTCCGGCAATTGGCGACCCGGCTCCCCGCAGCGTCACCCCCAGGGCGGACCAGGTGCCCGACCTGTCGCACATCAGCAGCGACCCCAACCCGGATCCGGAACTCTATGCCCTGTCGGTTCACGAGGCCCTGGAAGAGGGCAAACCCCTGATGGCGCTGTTCTCCACCCCGGCCTTCTGCGTCAGCGCTACCTGCGGCCCCCAACTGGAGGTAATGAGGCAATTGAAGGAACAGTATGGCGACCGGGCCAACTTCATTCACGTGGAGGTTTTCGAGGATCCCCACCTGATTGGGGGCAATCGATTCGCGGCCCAACAGGTGCCAGCGGTTGCGGAATGGGGACTGCCCACGGAACCCTGGACCTTCATTGTGGATGGCGAGGGGTTGATCCATGCCAAGTTCGAGCAGTTCACCCCGTCCGAGGTTCTGGAGGCTTCCCTGCTGGAGACTTTCTGAAGCTGGGCGCTTGTTTCGACACGGAAGGGCAGGTCTCAGTCCTCCAGCATGGTGGCCACCAGCCTGCCGCCCCTCTTTTCGTAGGTGACCAGGAGGGACTGGCCCAGTAACTGGTGCTCCCCCACGTGGGAGGGAGTAAACCCCACGAACCCGTCGGTCTCGAAGACGAACTCACGTCCCTCGTCATCCCTGATTTTCAGATGCTCCAATTCAGAGAAGCTGCGGGGGGTGAACTCCACCACCTGGCCGCGCACGGTGAGTCCCTCCCCCGAATCGCAGGCGATGAGAAGCAAGGCGAGGAACGCCAGCAGTAGAGCCAGAAGCAGAGAGGAACCCGCTGCTGAGGCGGGCCGTTTTCCATCCATTTCGGCTCTGCACAAGTACGGCATGCCCAATCTGACCGGGCGCCAAGAATCTCGACCCACGGGTGGACGCCGCAGCCACCATCGGGAATGGCAACTGCCCTGAAACAGCAGGGGCGCATGGTCGTGCGCCCCCAATCCAGCGATTCTCGTTCTCAACGACTGGGCTTGCCAGCTTCACGACAATTCTGAGCAATTTACTCCCCGAATAGCTTCTACCCGAATTGTCGCCGCCATGTTAAGATAAGTTAGTGAATAATATCACAACTTAAGGAGATTCGAGGAACAATGGCCTCAACGGGCTCGGGTGAAGAGGTAGCCCACAGAACAAGTCCCGGTGAGACTGGCAGCCCCGGTGACGTCTTTCCTGCTATCTCATCCCCGTATGGTAGATCCGGACGGTGGTTGAAGGGGTTCGCCTTGACCTCCGTAGTTGCAACCTTTGCCCTGATTGTTCTGGGGGGCGTGGTACGAACCACCGGGTCCGGCCTGGGCTGCGGCGGCGAGTGGCCCCTGTGCGACGGCAGCCTCCTGCCCGCCATGACCGCGGCGGACATTATCGAGTACAGTCACCGGCTGGTGGCTTCGGGAATCGTGGGGCCATTGGTAGCCACCACGTTCCTAATCGCTGTTTTCCGGTATTGGCGGGTGAGGTCGGTGGTGGTTCCCTCGGCATTGTCGTTGGTATTGCTGCTGGCTCAGGCAGGGCTGGGTGGCGTAACAGTACTCACCGAATTGCCCGGCCACTTGGTGGCAGCCCACATGGCCCTGGCCCAGGCATTGTTGGCCTGCCTCATCGTCGTGGCGGTAAACTCCCTCAGGCTCCGACCATCGGACGGGGCGCGTTCGGCTTCCGATGACCCGGACCGGGCAAGGCCTTTCGCTGGGGACACGCCGTTCGTAACTGATTCAGAATCGCTCGTCAGACCCAACCGGTTCCCCCTGTTGGCTGGCGTGACGGCTGCATTGACCTACGCCCTCCTGCTTTCAGGCTCTTACGTAACGGCCACCCCCGGCGCCCTGGCCGCCTGTCCCCAATGGCCCATGTGCGATGGTTCCTTCCTACCCACAGACCAGCTGGAGGCGGTTCACATGCTGCACCGGCTGTTTGCGGCGGTGGTGGGCCTGCTGATCATATACACCATGTACCGGGGCCATAGATTGGGAATGGAGGGCATATCCGTCGGCGGCATGGCCTTGCTGATCTTGTCATTCATTGGTATTGTCCTTTTGGCAACCCAGATATTCATCGGCGCGGTGGCCATCTGGACCAATTTTCCGGTGGTGATTCGGGTTTACCACATCGGGTTGGCGACCGCCGTGTGGGGCGTGGTTTTCGCGGTGGCGTTGCTGGCAAGGCCACGAGTGTCCGAGAATCAGGTGGTGGCGCGCAGGGGCTATGCGGTAGCGGGATCCGATGCTGCGCCGAACCCTCAGTAGCAGAACCCTCAGCAAATGGGAGACGGGCCCATGACGGGAGTGTCAACCTGATGGCCATGACCGAACAGCAGCCCGGATCTAGGGTGGAAGCGCCCGAGGAATCGGTCGCTGAACCCCGGAGGAATGGTTTTGTAGCCGTAGTCAACGACTATGTAACACTCACCAAGCCTCCCATCATTCTCCTGCTGTTGGTGACGGCGGCGGGCGGAGCGTTCCTGGCCCAAGCCCACACCGCGGGCGGAGGCATACCTTCCCTGACCCTGCTGGCGTTGGTTTGGCTGGGGGGCGCTCTGGCTTCGGGCGGAGCCAATGCCCTCAATCACCATTACGACCGGGATATTGACCTGGTCATGCAGCGCACCCGGCAACGCCCGGTCGCCAGCAATCGCATCTCCCCCAACAAGGCCCTGACTTTTGGTGTAGCGCTGAACGTGGTGGCGTTCCTGATACTGGCCCTGGGGGTTAACCTGCTCTCGGCGGCACTGACCCTTGGAGCCACCCTGTTTTACGTCCTGGTTTACACCCGGTGGCTGAAGCGAACCACCCCCCACAATATCGTCATCGGTGGCGCGGCCGGGGCCATTCCTCCCCTGGTGGGTTGGGCGGCGGTTACGAACGGGTTGGACCTGCCGGCCGTATATCTTTTCGCCATCGTGTTCTTCTGGACACCACCCCACTTCTGGGCATTGTCGCTCTTGATTCAAAAGGATTATGAGCTGGCCAAGGTTCCCATGCTGCCCGTGGTGTCCTCGACGAACTTTACGGTTTCCACCATCTTCCTCTATACCCTGGCCCTGGTGGGTTTGACCCTGATGTTCGCCGTGACCCAGGCGGTTGCGTGGGTGTACGGTTCTACTGCTGTGATTCTGGGAGCCATTTTCGTGGGCATGGCCTGGCGTTTGCGGCAGGTTGAAAGTCGGGAAAATGCCAAACGGCTTTACCTCTTTTCTCTGCTCTACCTGGGACTGCTGTTCCTGGCAATTATGGTGGGCGCTGCCACCGGGTATTAGGTAAGCGAAACTCCGAGCAAATGCCCTGCCAGCAGGAAGGAAACGGCTCATATCTGCAACCACGCGCAAGAATTCCCGAATGCCACTGGGAATACGAAGGGACATGGACACTTTGGGCATGATGAGAACGTCGAAGGGCGCTCTGAAACAACCCGCAAAATGGGGGCTAACGAGCTTGAGTCGGGTTCACTTCTCGTTGACAGTGAATGGAGCCTGTGGTAATGTCTAGCACTAGTGAAATTTTGCACACACTCCGCCGTCGAGATAGCGGGGAGGCAGGAAAAGGGAGTTGGCAAATGGGGCTTTTGCCCTTCCGAGGCGCAGATTCCCAGACCCTCCGGGCCGGGGATAACAAAGGCAAGACCACTCTTATGTCCAAGCGGCTAACCATCTCACCAAGATTCATCCTCTACCTGGGGCTTTCGGCTTTACTGCTATTCGTTTTGGCATGCGCCCCGGACGCCAAGCAATCCACCTTTGGCACCGCCGGCCCGGTTGCAGAGCGGCAACTGCTGCTCTTCGATGTTCTCCTTTGGGTCATGGTGGTCGTGTTTGTTCTGGTGGAAGGTGTGTTGCTCTACGCAATCATCAAGTTCCGCCGGCGCCCCGGTCAGAACGAGTTGCCTCCCCAAACCCATGGCCACACCGCTCTGGAAATAACCTGGACGGTCATACCCACCATATTGATTCTGGCCCTGGGAATTTGGTCAACAATCACACTGTTCGAATTGGACCGGCCCCCCGCCAACGTTCCCGCTCTGGAAGTTACGGCCGTGGGGCATCAGTGGTGGTGGGAGTTCGAGTATCCCGATGCCGACGGTAACGGCAAGTACATAACCACCGCCAATGAGATGCGCATACCGGTGGGGCAACCCATTTTCATCAACTTGCGCAGCGATGACATTATTCATAGCTTCTGGGTTCCCAAGTTGGCCGGAAAGGTTGACGTGGTTCCGACCCGGGAGAATTACATGTGGTTCCAGGCCGATGAGCCGGGCACCTACTACGGGCAGTGCGCAGAGTTCTGCGGAACCGCCCACGCCCAGATGAAGTTCCTGGTGCATGCGGTACCCAGGGAGGACTACCTGGCATGGGCGCAGGGGTTTGGTGAGCCGCCAACTCTGTCGGCCCAGGCCCAGGCTGGTCAGTTGGTGTTCAACAGCACCGGGGGTTGTGTGGTGTGCCACACGGCCGGCGGATCCGATTCGCCGGAGGTGATGGCCGGACGGGTGCAGGGCTTTATGACCAGTGACACCGGAATCGCCCCGGGTCCCAATTTGACTGATCTGGCCACCCGCGAGCGGTTCGGCGCCGGCTTGGTGGAATTGAACCGGCAGAACCTGCGGCAGTGGCTGAGGAATCCTGAAGACATCAAGCCGGGCAATTACATGTCCGAACGGGCCGCCATCTATCAGACCGCCGATGGCCGGGCAAACTTGAGCGAAGGCGATATTTCGCTGTTGCTGGAATACCTGCTCAGCCTGAAATAGCGCGTTGACCTTTACTGAATCCTAGGGGTGGGACAAAGCCGCGGAGGCATCGAAAATGGCCACATTGACCGATGTAATTGAACGGCCAGCCAGCCAATCAGGGCTGTGGAGCTGGATTACGACGGTTGACCACAAGCGAATAGGCGTCCTGTACGGGGTTACCGCCTTCATCTTCCTGTTGTTGGGCGGGATTGAAGCGGGAGTAATTCGCCTGCAGTTGGCGGTGCCGGACAATACCCTCATTGACCCGGACACCTTCAACCAGATGTTCACCATGCACGGCACCACCATGATTTTCCTGGTGGTTATGCCCCTGAGCGCCAGTTTCTTCAATTTCGTAATACCTTTGGCCATCGGAGCCAGGGATGTGGCATTCCCCAGGCTGAACGCCTTCAGCTACTGGGTTTTCCTCTTTGGTGGCCTGTTGCTCAACGCCAGTTTCCTTTCCAACCAGGCGCCCGATGCCGGTTGGTTTAGCTATGCCAACCTGACTGAAAAGCCCTTCAGCGCCAACCAGGGTCTGGATTATTGGGCCCTGGGCCTGCAGGTCCTGGGAGTGTCCTCCCTGGCCGCAGCCTTCAACTTCATCGTCACTATCGTGAATATGCGGGCGCCGGGCATGAGCCTGATGCGGATGCCCCTGTTCGTCTGGATGACGTTGGTGACTTCAATCCTGCTGGTTTTGGCTTTTCCCGTCATTACCGTTGGCTTGATTGAGTTGACCTTCGACCGCAATTTCGGCACCAATTTCTTCGTGCCGGAGGGCGGCGGAGACCCCGTGTTGTGGCAGCACCTGTTCTGGGTTTTCGGCCATCCCGAGGTCTATATTCTGATTCTACCGGCGATGGGTATCGTCTCCGAGGTGTTGCCCACCTATTCCCGAAAGCCCTTGTTCGGATACCCGGTGGTGGTATTCTCCGGCGTGGTGATTGGAATCATGGGCTGGGCCGTGTGGAGCCACCACATGTTTACGGTGGGATTGGGGCCGGTGGCGGTGTCCGTGTTCATGATTACCACCATGTTGATCGCGGTACCGACCGGAGTGAAGATTTTCAATTGGATCGGCACCCTTTGGGGCGGTTCCATTGACCTCAAGACGGCGATGCTCTTCGCCCTAGGATTTGTTGCCCTGTTTATCGTGGGCGGCTTGAGCGGTGTCTCCCATGCTGTGGCGCCCTCGGATAACCAGCAGCAGGACACCTATTACATTGTTGCCCACATACATTATGTCCTGTTTGGCGGCGCGCTGTTCGGCATTTTCGCCGGTGTTTTCTACTGGTTCCCCAAACTCACGGGGCGGCTCCTGAATGAAGGGTTGGGCAAGCTGCATTTCTGGCTCTACTTCATCGGGATGAACATCACCTTCTTCCCGATGCACTACCTGGGTCTGAATGGTATGCCCCGCCGCATCTACACCTACGCCAGCGAGTTTGGCTGGGACGGCCTGAACTTGTTGGCCTCCCTGGGCTACCTGGTTCTGTTCGTTGGCACTCTGGTCTTCATGGTGAATGTCCTGATCAGCCTGCGCAAGCAACCCGATGCGGGCCATGACCCCTGGGATGCTCCCGGGCTTGAGTGGAGCATTTCCTCCCCGCCACCGGTTTATAACTTTGCCACAATTCCCCAGGTGGAGGGGCTTGACCATTACTGGATAGTGAAGCGCCGGGCTGAGGCGGAGGGCCGCCCCATCACGGAGCCGGAGGCGCCGGTGGACCCGGATAGCATCCACATGCCCAGCCCGTCATATTGGCCCCTGGTAACCGCAGTTGGGGTGCTGGTCTTGGCCGCCGGAATGCTGGTTGACGTGGGTTGGGACTATATTCGGTTCCCCATACCCATAATTGGCGGCATAATCTGCTTCCTGGGCATTGTGGCCTGGTCCAATGAACCAGCGGCCAAGGAGCACGGGGAGGGGCATCACTCCGATGGCGATGGTCACGGGATGGCAGTCCTTCCTGCCACTGCCGCCGTAGCCGCCCGACCCTCGGGTCAGGCCGTTACCAGCGTCCGGTTGGTATGCTCCAATTGTGGAAATTACCTGTCGTCAAGTTTCCGGTTCTGCCCCTATTGCGGCGGATCGGTCCAGGATCCGGGTGATCCTAACCAGCAGGAGGGGTAGAGTTGGCCCACCAAACGGAAATGCACCATCCCCCGGCGGCGGAACATGGGGCAGAGCATCCCACCTCCACGGGCATCGACAATCGCAAGTTGTTGATGTGGGTGTTCCTATCATCTGACTGCCTCTTTTTCGGCACTCTCATCGCTACCTATATGGTGTACCGGGGCCAAAGCCTCGTGGGGCCCTATCCCGTGGACATCATCGATGTGCCGATAACCACCATCAGCACCTTCGTGCTGTTGTGCAGTAGCTTCGCCATGGTTCGTGCCCTTGCGGCCACCAACGAGGACCGGCAGGGCGCCATACTCTTCTGGCTGCTGATGACCGCGTTTCTTGGGGCCATTTTCATCGGGTTCCAGGTGTATGAGTTCAACCTGTTCCGGACGGAAGGACTGAAGATCGACACCAATCTTTTTGGTAGCACCTTCTTCACTTTGACCGGCTTCCACGGCGCCCACGTTACCCTCGGTATCGTATGGCTGCTGGGATTGGCCTGGGTCGCTCGAAAGGGGCGCCTGGGGCCGAAGACCGCCCAGGACGTGGAGTTGGCCGGTCTGTATTGGCATTTCGTAGATATTGTGTGGATTGTGATCTTCACCCTGGTTTACCTGATTGGCGGGTTCGATACCGGGCCTGCCGGTGACCCGTCCCTGGTTCCCCATACCATAGGCGGCGTCCTCGGATTGTTCTAAGGAGAATCGGCTGATGAGCAGCGACCCCGGGGTGCACGAAGCCCGTCACCCAACCCTCAAACAGTACGTGGGAATAGCGATATTCCTGTTTGTAGTAACGATCGTCGAGTTCGTTATCATTCTCCCTGAGGACTTCCGGGGCGAGGGCTGGACGATTGCGCCGTTGGCCATTCTGTCTGCCATCAAGTTTGCCGCCGTTATTTTCTTCTACATGCACCTGAAGTTTGATAATCGGCTGCTAACCTGGATTTTCCTGGGCGGCCTGGCATTGGGCTTCGCCGTGGTAATGGCGCTGGTTGCCCTGTTTTCTTCCTGGACTCCCTCGCCGAGGGCCTGGGCTGAGGACAACGGTGTACCCTGCACATTTGACCATGAGAACGGCGGTTGTCTGCCGACTCCATCCCCGATAACTGAAGCGCCCGAAACGCCTCCAGAAGGAAATGAAGGTCAGCAAGAGCCGGCAGCAGTGGCGCCCGCTCCACCTGCTTCCTCCACCGCCAGCGTCGGAAGGCAAATCTTCATTACCGGAGCTGGCGAGGGCGCAGCCACACCTTGCGTAACCTGTCACGTCATCGAAGGGGTGCCCGAAGCCGTGGGCCTGCTGGGACCGGATCTGTCAAACATTGGGACTGACGCGGCGACTCGCAAACCGGGAGTGTCTGCAGAGGAATACCTGCGGGAGTCCATCGTTGCGCCGGAAGCCTTCGTGGCGGAAGGGGTTGAACGGGCATTGCCGGGCCTGATGCTCTCATCCATCACGGCGGGCCTGACCGATAATGACGTGGACGAACTGGTCGCATTCCTGCTGGAGCAGAAATAGGGTAACCCACAACCCCGGCTCATTGACGCCGGTAGAATCTGAATAGTTTAAGGCTGCTGACCGCCCGAAGTTTCGGGCGGTCTTGCCGTTCCTGATATGGTGGAAGGCAAGCCCCCTGGTATTTTCACCCCCATAGGGCTGAAGGAAAAGAGTTAGTGGGAGAAACGCAAATGACCCGGATACTGCACCTGATTACTGACCAGGACTGGGCGTCCGCCCGCAACGGCCTTGATTGGCGCCCACCCAGCCTGGAGGCTGAAGGCTTCATCCACTGCTCCGAGGACTGGAACCAGGTGCGCGGGGTTGTCCGCCGCCTCTATCCGGGTCGAACTGACATGTTGGTCCTGGAGGTGGAAACCGGGCAATTGCAGGCGCAGGTCGTCCGGGAACCCAGCCGTTCGGGCGAGATTTACCCCCACATCTATGGCCCGCTAAACTTGGACGCGGTTGCCGCTGTCTGGCAGGTTCGGCCCGACGACAATGGCGACTGTACTTTTTCGCCCGGCAGCTAACCCGTGCATTGGATGAGCGGGCATCCTGAAGCGCCAGGGGGAGGTTAGCCGGTATGGTCGGCGGTTACTCTGAAGCGGAGCTGGCCCTGCTGCGGCGGTGCATCGCCCGGTTGCGCCACATGACGGGTGATGAAGCCCAGGACATGGCGCGGGCAGTATCCGAAGGGCATTGCCCAGCCCATCTGGCCCCCTTCTGGAGCATGGCTGGCCAGGACAGCGACTCCTCCGCCAAGAGCCTCTTCCGAGCGCTGTCAACGGATCCCCTGGTGGAATCATATTCCTTCTACCTTTTCTTTCCCGAAGTTTACCGCCGGATTTGCCTGGCGGGCCAACGTCCAGAAATGGCCTTTTCGGGGCGAAGCCGGGGACGGGTGGCGCTGCTACACTTTGAAGATGGAACCGGCGTGGTAGTCAAACCGCTGCAAAGCAGGAAGGAGGACCGCATTGCCCGCCTGGCCGGAGAGCTGGGCGCCGGGCCTCACCAGTTTGAAACGCTGGAGGGTTTCATCGTAGAGGAAATCATCGCTGGAGCCTTCTTCCCTGAACTGTCGGCTGAGGTGGTAGATGACAGGTTCATGCACCAGGCGGGCCGTAGGTTTGGCGAACTATTGGGCCGGCTGCACGGTGAGCGGATTTGCTACAACGATGCCACCCTGTCCGACCCGGAAGGCCGGTCCCATCTGATGGTAAGCCTCGTCGCGGGGTCTGTTGGACAAGCGGCGCCCCAGTTGCGACTGATCGATTTTGGCATTTCGACTATTCTGGACAAATTTCCCAACCTGGAACTGGAAGAGGTCTATAACCTGGTCAGAGTCATGCCCGAGTTTCAACTCCTCAGCCGGATGGGCATGGCCGGCAGTGAAATGAGCAGTTTCCTCTCCCAATACCGCCGGAAGCTGGAATCTATTCCCGTAGAAGACATCCTGGCCCGGGACCGGCGATTCATGGAGGAAGGTCTGGCGTTGGCGGCGAGACGTCTGGGACCCGGCATCGTGACGCCCTTCCGAGAGGGTTTCGACGTTGGCTATGGTTGAATCCGTTTCGCATCAGACGGCCGAAATGGTAGGATGTGTCCATCCCAAAGGGTTCCGAGGAGATAGGGAATGAAAACCGAACGTCACGAAGGCGGCAGCCTTCCTTTCTTGACCGTCACGCCTGACGACTACAATCCCGGCGTCAGCTATCCATTGGTGATAATGCTGCATGGCTTTGGCGCGCACATGGGCGACCTGGCCGGCTTGGCCCCCGCCATCGAGGACCGGGGCTATGTTTATGCCTGTCCCAACGCCCCCCTTGCCTTTGATTTTGGCGGGGGGCACGTTGGTTACGGCTGGATGCCCCGGCAGAATGCGGCGCCCCCGGAAGAGGTGGAGGCAGCGCGGGAAAATTCGGAAACTCTCCTGGCCGGTTTCTTTGACGAGGTGTTCGAGAAGTTGAACGCCACGCCCGGCAGAGTGGCGCTATTGGGCTTCTCCCAGGGAGGCGCAATGACCTACCGGTGCGGCCTTCCCAGGCCCGAAGTCTTCGCCGGCCTGGTGGCCTTGAGCGCGGCCATATTCGATCCGGAGATTCTCAGGCCCAAGCTGCCGAACACCAGGAACCAGCCCATCTTCGTGGCTCACGGCACCGGCGATATGCAAATAGCGGTGGACACTGCCCGCGCCACCCGGTCTTTCCTTCAAGCCGAGGGGTTTCAGCCGGAGTACCGGGAGTACGGGATGGGCCACGAGATACCCTTCGAGGTAATCCGGGACCTGCAGCCATGGCTCACGGGGGCGCTGCCGCCCCTGCGGGATTGACCGCTCAGACGACCAACGGAGTGGCGGCCATGGTCCAAATGGCCAGGCTAATACTTTGGGTGGCTGGAAGGGGTAGGGCGCACGGGAAGTGGCCGTTAGACGTACCGGTTGAACCAGTCCAGGGTACGTTTGAGATACTCCTCTCTCAGGGCAGGGTGTCCCTGCCTGGGGAAGGAGTGGGAGGAGTTGGGAAAGCGCACCATCTCAACCACCTTGCCCAGCCGCTTCAACCGGACGAAGTAGGCTTCACTCTGGCCTATCGGGCAGCGGACATCGGCCTCCCCGTGAAGCAAAAGAACCGGGGCCTCCACGTTATGCGCATAAGTAATTGGAGAGCGGTCAACCAGTTCCTGGTAGGCCTCTCCGATTTCGCCGCCCCATTGAACTTCGCCAAAACTGACCCCAATATCTGACGTTCCGTACATGCTGACCAGGTCGGTGCAGGGAGCGCCCACCACGGCGGCGCGGAACCTTCGGTTGTGGCCCATTATCCAACTGGACATGAACCCCCCGTAGCTGTAGCCGTGGACCCCCAGGCGCTGGCCATCCACGTAAGGACGGGAGACCACTTCATCCACCGCCGCCATCAGGTCGGCATAGTCCTCGCCGCCCCAATCGCTCAGCACCGCCGTCATGAAGTCCTCACCGTAGGTTGACGACCCCCGGGGATTCACCGCCAGGGTGAGGTACCCGTTGGTTGTCAGCACTTGCTGAACTGGCACGAAGGAGTCATAGAATGCTCCGTTGGGGCCACCATGAATCTCCAGAACCAGGGGGTACTTGCCAGTTTCGTCGAAGTCTGGCGGGAAGTAGAGGCGGCATTCGATTTCCATGCCGGCCCGATGGATGGTGAACTTTTCCTGCCGGGCCGGAGGATGTTCCTCCAGGTAGGCCCGGTTGTAGTCGGTGAGTTGGCTGATACGGCCCGATTCTACATCGACAGCCACCAGGTTGGCCGGAGAAGTGGGTGAATTGACCGACATGACCGCGGTGTGGCCCAATTTGTCCAGGGAAAGCATGGACGCGAGCATTTCTCCGCCGGCCACCCTACGGGCATCGCCGCCCTCGGCGCTGGTTTCCATCAGGTAAGACTGGCCCCGGGCTTCTGCCAGGAACAGTATGCGGCCATTCTCCAGCCAACGAATTTCCGATGTTGGGCTGATGCCGGGAATGCCGAGGGTTGGCCGCACCGAATCGTCGGTGAGTCGCAAAGGTTCCCGGCCCGGTTCCAGCATGTAGAGCCAGCTCTGCCATAGCCCCAAGCCGTGACCCTCGCCGGACCCGGCGGCAACCAATCGCTGGCCATCCGGCGACCATGCCAAAGCCCCCACGGTTTCCAGATCTGCCGACCATTTTTCCGGTTCGCGGGCGCCGGTTGGGTCATCGGGAATGACGTAGGCCTCAGACTTGCCTGTTATGTCCCGGTCATCCCGGCGGCTGGATATGAAGGCAATCCGGGCGCCGTCGGGAGACCAGGTGGGCAGCAGGTCGTCCCAATCGCCATCGGTGACCTGGTGACAGCCGCCACCCTCCACGTCCAGCAGAAAGAGGTGGAAATGGGCATCACCACGCCATCCCATTCCGTCGTACCGGTACTTTATGCGCCGGGCAACGCTGACCCGGGGCAGGCCATCCGTCCCTCTATCCTCTGCCAGATCATTGTCGGGATCCACGTCGGCAGCGAAAACCAACCGCGAGGAGTCGGGCGCCCAAGCCAGGTCCGCCACATTGCCCGCAGCGTGGGTGAGCTGCCATGCCTCGCCCCCATCGACACGAATCAACCAAATCTGGCGGCGTCCTCCATCATCGGGGCGCAGGAAGGCCAGGGTACGTCCATCGGGAGAGAACTTGGGCGAGCTGTCCCTGGAACCCCGGGTGAAGTCCTCCAAAGCCCCATTGGCTTCCGGCTTCAGGGAAATTACCCGAAGGCTGGAGCGGGCTTCCAGTGAACTTTCGTCAACCCAACCATAGGTAAAGGCGACCCGATTCCCGTCGGGTGACAGGGATGGGTCGGCCACCGAGGTTAAATTACGAACCATTTCGGGGTTGAGGGGGCTACTCACAGTTGGGCCTCCTGTTGTCGTGATGGCGCCCGGCTGTCGAAAAAGAAATAGAGGGCCCGGCGACCCTCCATCAGATGGGAAAGATAGAGATGTTGGTGGTAGGAGGAGGTTGGCAGGAGCGGGAGGATTCGAACCCCCGACCACTGGTTTTGGAGACCAGCGCTCTGACCAGACTGAGCTACGCTCCTGCGACTGCTTAGGTTAATGGTGGTACCCCTGGAGGGACTCGAACCCCCGACGCGCGACTTAGGACGCCGCCGCTCTATCCTCTGAGCTACAGGGGCAGGTTGGTGGAGATAGGGGGGCTCGAACCCCCAACCTCGGCATTGCGAACGCCGCGCTCTCCCAGTTGAGCTATATCCCCGAACTATTCCCCCCGAACCGCGGATTCGCCCCGGAACCCTATCTGCCGTGGCAAAAACGTCAGGGGAGGCCGCAGTGGCACCTTTTCAAATGTTAAGACTCCCCCTTTCCCCTGTCAAGTGCAGCCGCGACGGTTGCGTTGGGAAGTAAACCCGGCGCCCCACTCTATTGCTAGGTACCCCCCATCGCCCCCATTCTAGACTGAAACCTGTTCTAGTACCTGTTCAACCCGGGTTTGCCAGAAAGAATAGAGTGGAAAATGAGGGAGTGTGGATGTTGCTCGTAGGGGCGCACGGCTGTGCGCCCCTACCCTAACAGGCAACCATCTGCCCCATTCATCCCTCCTAGTCCTGGCTTGACTGCCTATTGGACGGGCAGGACCGGTTCATCGGACTCATGGGTCAACTGAAGGTCCACCGTATTGGCGTTGAAGGCCAGCATGGCGTAGTATCCCATGAGAGTGACCAGTTCCACCAGGGCCTGGGTTCCGAACTGGTCGTGGGCGGCCTTGAAGGTGGCCTCGCTGACCCGGTTAGAAGTGAAGAACTCATTGGCCAAGTTGATTACCGCCGCTTCGGACGGACTGAGGGACGGAAGGGGCTTCCTGTCCCGCAGGGAGTCGATCAACTCGTTACTCAGGCCAGACTGGCGGGCTATCGGCACGTGGCGATCCCAAATGTACACGCAATCCTTGGCTCGGGCCGTGACCAGCATGGCCAGTTCCCGCATGGCGTGGGGCACCGTGGACTCGTTGCGCACGTACTCCCAGAAGGGAGTGGCGCGGCGGGCCATTTCGGGGCTGTGCTTCAGAATTGACATCGGCCCCGTGCCAATACCACCCGGAGCGGCGTCAAGTTCGTCGAATACACCCCTCAGTTCCTCAGCAACGCTCTCCCTGGTTACCATCGGAATTCTGGCCATGCCTTTCCTCCTTCAACTGTGTACAGGTCTTGACTCGTTGCCTCCCAGTTTAGCGTCCTGCCGTTACTCTTTCAAACGGCCGCTCCCTCACAACTGTCTGGTTGAAGGGGAAGCGGGCGAACGCCCCAGTTTCCTAAAGCGGCATGCCGAACCATCAAATGGTATTGGCCCGCCTTGACTGGACAATGGCCCCCGCCTAAAATCGGTATTTGGTGAAGCCAATCCGGGTGGGCACACCGACTGGCGCAAGACAAGAGACGGAAGTGAGCAAGAAGTATGTCGCTTAAAGTGGGCAGGATTCCATACATGATCTGCGAACCCTTCTATTTCGATACGGAGCGGAGGGGTATGCAACTGGTGGATACCATGCCCCACCAAGCCGTCCACGATATTGAACAGGGGAACATTGACGCGGCCCTGGTACCCCTGGTGGACACCTTTGGCAAGGAGGATGTTTTGCAGCCAGTCGGGGGGTTCTGCATTGCCAGCACCGACCGCTCGGGCAGCGTGCTGCTCTATTCCAAAGCGCCCGTGGAAGAACTGGACGGCGCCAGGATAGCCCTGCTGGAGGAATCGAGGAGTTCCACCAAGCTCATGGAAGTGCTGCTGAAGCTCAAGTACGGCGTTCAAGCTGGTGAATACGTTGGCCCCCGGGACGATAACGATGCTTTCCTGGTAATGGGCGACCGGGGACTGCGCCAACGCCGGGGCGCACGGGGCTACGACCATCGCTACGACCTGGGCGAAGAGTGGTATGGCTGGACCAGGTTGCCCTTCGTCTATGCGCGGTGGATGGCCCGGCAGGGAATCGACCCGCAGCGATTGGCGGTGCTGGAAGATACTCTGTACGTTGGGCTGGAGGACGGGGTGGACCACCTCTACCACATCTCCGAGCCCCGGGAAAACCTGCTAATGCTGCCCCGGGACGTGGTGGAGTATGTCCAGGGCATCCGGTTCTACCTGGGCATGACCGAGCAGAAGTCCATCCGAACCTTCCGGGATTACCTGGAACAAATGGAGTCCAGGTAGGTTTCCCATATCCTGCCGGATCGGCTACTCACCCCCTTCCCCCACCCCTTGCCGGGCCTTGACGGTGCTCCGATGACCAGTGTGACCGCCTCCGGATTTGAGGTGTCCGGCAATACCACCATCATTTGCGACTTTTCGCCACCCCGCTCCGGGGACCCATCGCACATTGCCACCTGCATTCCCGACGCCGATTTTCTGTTGGTCAACCGCAATCCGGGCCGGGCGGTGCGGGCAGATTCGGCCATGCTCGCCTCCCATTTGCGCCAAGCTACGGGCAAGGAGGTGGTCTTCGCCCTGCTTACCCGCGACATGAACCGCCTGGCCATCCACTCCTACCTGCTGGGGGCGCAGATGCTGGGTTTGGAAAACGTGGTTGTGGCCCAGGGGGACCCCTTCTCCGCAGCGGACAGGGGTAAAGTAGCGGCTGGGAGCGGCTACCGCCCCACCGAACTGATCGCCGACATTGGGGAACTCAACCGAGGCCGGGATTTCCGCGGCCGACGGCTGGATTCGCCCACCTCATTCTGTGTCGGGGCAACCCTGGATTTGGCTCAACCCGTGGGCCGGCAAGCGGCTTTGACGGCAGCCAAAATCCATGCCGGCGCCCGTTTCCTGGTTACCCAGCCGATATTCGACCCGGCGGTAAGGGACAACTTCGAGGCGGAGTTTCGCGCCGAGTGGGGCGGCTATTGCCCGGTTCCCATATACTGGGGTTTGCAAATGCTGGAGCGAGGGAGCGTGTCCTTCGGTCAGGTACCGGAGCGGGTACGGCGGGAGCTGGAGAAAGGAAGAAGTGGGGTGAACCTGGCGCTGGAACTCTTCGAGAGCTTCCAAGAGAGCTCCATGCGAAACATCTACCTGCTGCCACCCATTCGCCAGGGCGGCGAGCGCGATTACGAAGCGGCCCAGGAATTCATCCAGGCGGCGCGGAGCATGGGTTGATTGCGTCCATCAAGGAAAAGCCCAGCACGGAACAACCTGGCGCTTTGAGTGACGAATCGCCAGGTTTTTGGGTTCCGGCCTGGTCGGGCAGGTTACTGCCGCGAATCGAAGACTTCCTTGGCCACGCGGACGGCGTTGGCCGCCGTGGGCCAACCGGCGTAGAAGGCCATGTGGGTAATGATCTCGCCGATTTCCTCTTTCGTCACGCCATTGTCCAGGGCGCGGTTGATGTGGCCCCGCAACTGGTCGGTGCGGTACAGGGCGACCAGGGTGGCCACGGTTATCATGCTGCGGTCGCGCTTGGAGAGATCGGGCCGTTCCCAAACGTCTCCGAACAGCACGTTTGCGCTGAGTTCCGCCATCTTGGGGGCAACTTCGTTGGCCGGATTGGGCGTAGTCATGGTCATTCCTCCTAACCAGTTTTTCGGATGAACAAGGGTTCACCTGGCCCCGAAGGTCAAAAGGCAAAATGGCGCCACCCGCATGCGGTCAGGGCGCCACGCCTTCGCCCCAGGTCAGGCGAAAGTCGGCCCTTTCCACCACCTGGGCAGTGAAGGTTTGCGCAGTCTGCCCTGCCAGCCAAACCGCCGCCTCCGTCACCTCGTCGGGCTGAACCATAGGAATGTGAGCAGTGCCGGGCCAATCACCCCTGCGGTTCATCCAGGTGTCCACCCGGCCGGGGCTGAAGACATTAACGGCGATGTTGTTGGGTCGCACTTCTTCCGCCAGGCTCAAGAGCATACGCTCCAGGGCAGCCTTGCTCATGGAATATCCCACCCGCCCTTCCCGGTATGCCCGCGCCGAACCGGAAGTAACGCCAATGATGGAACCCGACCCGCGGGCCATGATGGAAGGTAGGGCAAACTTGCAAAGCAGCAAGGGCGCTCGCACGTTCACCGCCAGGGTATGGTCCAACAGTTCCGGGTCCAGATCAACGACAGGGGATTCGCAATCTATGCCCGCGTTGGAGAACAGGATGTCGATGCCGCCATAGTGGGACTGGGCGGCATCTACCAGTCCCTGAATGTCCTGGGGGTTGGATACGTCGCACCGCACTGCCAGGGCTTCGCCTCCCGCTTCGCGAATGCTCCGAACGGTATCGTGGATGTTTCCGGCGGCATAGCGCTGGTATTCAGCGCCAGGGGGCGTCTCGGCCTCGGTGCGGGAAGCCACCACAACCATGGCGCCGGCTTGAGCCATGCCCTGACTGACGGCACGTCCAATGCCCCGGCTGCCGCCGGTGACAATGGCAACCTTGCCGGTCAAATCCACTCGCGAATCCTCAGGACGCCGGGCGGAACTTGGGCAGGGTGATGGTGTCGGTCAGTTCGTCGAAGTCAACCTGCACCGCCATGCCGCACTTGATCACTTCCGGGTCGGGTTCAATGCCAATCAGGTGGGAAATGATGCGCGCCCCCTCTTCCAGGTCAACAATGACCGGCACATAGGGAACCATGTCCCGGAAGGCTGGCGTCGGCGCCCGGTGAACGATGCAAAAGGTATGCACCGTGCCCCTCCCGCTGCTCTTGATCCAGTCCGTATTGCGGGAGAAGCAATTTGGACAGATGTCCCTGGGGTAGAAGTAGGTGTTGCCACAGTCCATGCAGTGACGCAGCCACAACTCCCGCTCCTTGCACTTCTCCCAGTAGAAGTCCGACTCGGGCTGGGGCACGGGGGGTGTAATCGGGGGGGCTGCCTGGTTCTGCTGAGTCATCTATATTTCCTTCTTTGGGCCAATTGCCGGCCCGGACATCTCTTCGTAGTTACAGTGTAAAGGAAACCCGCCTGGGGCAAACCCAGCATAAGTAGAAAACCATTGGGCGTCAAGCAAACCTGCCTTGAGCTGTTGGTTCAGGATCGTGGAGAACTCGGCCGCTCCATACTCCAAGGTGTCTCACTTCATTTCGGCCAACATTCTCAACCGGGGTGGAGGGCTGTCCTGGTTTCGCTGACACCGGACTTAACCGGGCGGACCGGTTGTCTTTCCCGTCAATTGGGTTTATCGTTGCCTCAACCTTCACACGATTGCAAGGAGCAACGGGACAATCATGGAAATTGCCGTTATGGGCGCCGGAAGCATCGGCAGTTACTTCGGTGGGGTGCTGGCCCTCGCCGGCAATCGGGTAACCCTCATTGCCCGCGGCGACCACCTGACAGCCATACGGGAACAGGGCCTGCAGATACAGGCGGACTCGGAAACCCTCACCGTTCCCTGCGGGGATGCTCTCAATGCCACCGACGACCCGGCGGAGGTTGGCCCGGTGGAATTGGCCCTGCTGACGGTGAAGACGTACCAGAATGACCTTGCCCTTCCAGCAATGCAGCCCCTGGTGGGACCCAGCACGACGGTTCTGTGCCTTCAGAACGGTGTGGACAGCTACCGCGCCGCCGAGGAGGTTCTCGGAAATGGACGGATTATTCCCGGCGCCGCCTACATCGAGGCCGACCGTCTTGCTCCCGGCGTGGTTCGCCAGAGCGGCAGCGTGGTAAGGGTGGTATTCGGCGAGGTTGATGGCAGCGACAGCCAGCGCGGTCGCCGCATTGACGAAACCTGGCGAGCGGCGGGAATCAATTCGGAGTTCAGCCGCAGCATTCAACAGGTTCTGTGGACCAAGTTCCTGTTCATTGCAACCATGGCCGGGGTGACCAGTCTTTCGCGGGAATCCATGGCCCAGATATTTCCCCGCCCAGAGTGGCGGCACGTCATTGTCAACTGCATGCGTGAGATCGAAGCGGTGGCCCAGGCCAGCGGCGTCTCCCTGGCCGAGGGAGTTGTCGAAAATACTTTGGCCTACATAGAGGGCGAGCTGGAGGATATGCACGCCTCCATGCACGCCGACATCATGGCCGGGCGGCCGCTGGAATTGGAAGCGCTCAACGGCGCCGTTATCCGGGCCGGCAGATTGGCTGGCATCCCCACGCCAATCAACGATGTAATCTATGCGGCGCTGAAACCCTTTGCATCGGGCAGCTGATGGCTGGACTGGTGGGCTGCCGATGGAAGTATGGCCTGTGGACTGTTGCGCTCCTGGTCATTGCCATGGCGGTCTCCTGTACCGACTCGGCCCGTTCGTCCCCGGCCGATTCCCCCGCTCCTCCCACCGCCCTTCTCCCTCAGGGCAGTGAAGCTAACCGCCTTGCCGAAACCAAGAGCCCTTCTGTGGGGTCGGAATCCAACGGAGCCGGGGGTGGTTCTCAATTAAGCCGGGCATCGTCGGCCCCCGCTACCACGGAACCGACCATGCCACCCGCGCCAACAACGGAGGGCATATTGGAAGGAACAGGTGGCTCAATGCCCCAGGAGATGGTGGAACGGCGGGAACGATACAGGACGGACAAGCCCTTTTCCGAGCTGGTCAAACCCCACTTCTACGCCTTGACGCCGGAAGGAGAGTTGACGCCCGTCTCCGCCGAACCGGACCTGATAGTGGAGCATGGCGAGCGGCTGCGGGTCAGGCTGGCCGGCGAGAACGGGTTCCTCTACCTGGACCTGCTGGCGTTGGAATCGGAACTGGTGGGCGAGCACCCCATCCACAAGGTGTATCGGCTGGCGGAAATGGGCATTCCTCTAGGTCAAGGAGTCCGCGACAGACTTGATTCACAGACCGCCGGAGACCTGTTTGCGACGGTGGAGTTTGAGTTTCAGCGGCGGCAGTATTCCTCCGGCGTGGTTGCCGAGGTGTTCCTGGACGGGACGCTACTGGTAATCCCCTTTGAAATACCGCCCATCTGGCAGAGCGCCGACGACCGGATTGCATCCCCCACACACCTGCATTTGACTCCCCTGGCATTCAGCGGCGGGTCCTCCCTGCTGGCGCGCCAGTTCGAATTTGAGATGCTTTCCCTTCCCTTCGAGGACCAGCGCTACCCTCCGGCGGCCCTGGCCCGGCAGCAGTGTGAAGTCTATCGTCAGAGCCTTGCCGCAAACGACTACAGGAACGTACTGCAATCGGTTGGCTTCCGGTACACCCCTTCCCACGTCACCGACACTCTCGACGAGGGCGTGTCCTTCAGTTCGCGAATCGAGTCCCTCATGGGGGATGGAGCCGGCGAGGGTGTGCGGTACTACGGTTATAACAGCTCGTGGATTGCCGACGTGCTCCGGAGTGAAGGCGTTACCTGGCTGGGAGACTGCGACACGGCTGGCGGCCTTCGCCCCTACCCTGCCGTTGCAGATGGTTCCCCCAGCAGCTATCTCACCGTCCGCCGCTCCCTGGAACCGGACAAAACCCAGCGTTACCGGCTGATGGAGGTGGACGAATTCGGCGCCGCCACCGAACTGTACGTTGCTCCAGGAATCATGCTCATGGCCCTGCCTCTCCCCTACAACCACCGTTTATGGCTGCTCAGCGCCGAAGGTTGGAACCCCGCCCAGGGAGACCTGCCGGCAGACCCCCGGTGGCAGGCAGTTTACCTGGTTGATCTGGATAACCCCGGGGAGTTCGTCAAGGTTCGGTATCCCATCGACCGGTTTCCCAGGGCGCCTGAAGCCGGCCTGTACGGCGCCTCCCCTCGGATCAGTTCCAGGGGTGAATTCCTGTTCAATACCCTGTACGGTTTCAGGGACGAGGGCGGCGGCATCTGGGCGGTGGACCTGTCGTCACCGGACTTCCATGCCGACCCAGCCAACTTTGCCCGCATTGTCTCCTGGGACCACACCCTGAGTTGGCTGCCCCTGGATGGCCCTGAACGGGATTCGCCAACGCTCCACCTGTTCATGACCGGCAAGGAGGTGGCCGACGACTTTGCGATGACTGCCAATGTTATCCGCATCCGGGAGGACGGGCTGAATTCTTCCGTGGAGAGGTCCGAGAGGCTGCTGCAGATGGTGGGCTGGAACCCCGTACCCTTCGGTTGGCAAAGGCTCTCCGGCGCCGAATACCGGATGCTGGTGGAGACCCACTACAACTACGAAAGCTCCCTGATGCCCCGGGCCAAGGGAGTGTATATTGTTCCGGTAAACTTGGCTGAGGAATAGCAGAAGATGCCGAATCAGAAGCCCATAGATAACTGCTACTGGGTTGTTCCCGGACTTTTCCTGGCAGGGGAATATCCCCGCAACCACGGCGACCTGACCTCCTCCGATAAGGTCGCCGCCCTGACCGACTTTGGCGTAAATGCCTTTGTGGACCTGACCGAGGAGGGGGAGCTAGCTCCCTACACCCAATGGCTGGACCCGGAGAGCCATACCCACGAACGTTTCCCGATTCGGGATGCAGGCACCCCGGCCTCGCCGGGGTTTACCACATCAATTCTCGACGCCATTGACGGTCACATCGGCGAAGGCCGGCTGGTTTACCTGCATTGCCACGGGGGCATTGGCCGCACCGGAACCATTGTTGGCTGTTGGTTGGCCAGGCACGAAAGGTCGGGACCGAATGCCCTGGAACGATTATCGAAGCTGTGGGAGGATTGCCCCAAGTCAGCGTGGATTCGTTCGCCGGAGACCGCCGGCCAGTGCCTGTACGTCATAAATTGGACGGAAGAACAGGGCAGCTGATCCGAGGCCTGCGCTGCCCCAAGTGGTCTGACAAGCCGGGAATTAGGGGAATGGATAGTATGAATTGTTGCCTGGTTGGGTAGGGGCGCACAGCCGTGCGCCCCTACGGGTAACGCCTCCTTCCCCCTCGTTGCTCCCTTTATGCCCCTCGACAATTCTCAATCCACAGACTACTAAACGCAGGTGAGGAAGTATTCCCGGGCCGCCACCTTGTCCTGCAGGCTGCCGAAGGCCATGGTGTAGAAGCCCTCATAACCCGAAGATACCAGCCGACCGAACACGGACGGAAAGTCGATATTGCCCTCTCCCGGGTTGAGATGCACTTCTTTGTCCCCCAGGTTATCGGCAAGCCGAACCTCGCCGATCTGGTCAATGCCGAAGGCGTCGAGAAAACCGTGCACCCCCTCCGGAACCAGGTTGGCGTGGTTTACGGTAAAGGCCCAACCAAATCGCTCTGAGGAAATGGCGTCGAAGTAGAAACGACACTCTTCGACGGTGTGGGCCATGTAGTGAATCTCGGCGTCGTCGGGCTCGAAGTTCAGGTTTTCCAGGAAGAGGGTGACGCCCTGACGCTCGGCGTATGCCGTTGCCCGCTTGAGTCGCTCCAGGGAGGCCTGAAACCGCAGCTCCTCAGAACTGCTGAAGTGATACCCGCCGTGGGTTACCACCCCATGGCAGCCCATGCGACGGGCCAGGTCGATATTGGCCTCCAGGTAACGGTCAACGGCCTCATCCACTTGGGGCGAAAACTCGGCAATGTTGACCGAAGAGGCCGTATGCAGCGTGAGGGTGACGCTGGCCCGGCCCGCGGAGTCAACCACCGCCCTCACCCTGGCATCGTCCCAATTGTCCAGGCGATTAGGCCCTTCGTCGGCGTTGAAATCCAGGTAGTGGAAGCCATGCTCCGCCGCCGTCGCCAACGCGTCTTCCAGGCGGGTGGCCCCCGCATCGTAGCCGATTCGATCTCTCAATGTAGCCAATTCTTCATCCTTTCAGCGAGAGTCCCAGTTGGGGTTGTCTGGCAACGCCAGAGCCATTACCTAGTGGGACAAGCGGTCATGGATCGCCACCATTGGCTCCCTCATCCTCATTCCCGTTCAGCGTGGCGGGTATCCACTCCGTCAACAGGGTGGCCAACTCATCCCGGCATTCCTGCAGCCGGTGCTCGGCGCCCTCGTACAAGACCAGGCGTTTGGGTTCGTTGGCCCACTGGTAAACCTGCATCCCACAGGAGTAGGGCAGCCGGGTATCCGCCTTGCCATGAACTACCAGCAAGGGACGGGGGGCAACCAGCCCGGCCATGTTGGCGCCGTAGGTTTGGGGCGAAAGGGACACCACACCGGCTATGCCCCGGCAAACGGCACCGGCGGCAATTACCACCGCACCCCCAAAGGAATGGCCCACCGCAACCATCCTTTCCAGGCCCATTTCCTCCAGGCAGGTGACGCCGGCCATCACGTCCATGGCACACTCGGGCAGCACGTTGGGCAGCCGGTAATCCAGGCGAAGAGAGGTTATTCCCCGGGAAGTTAATTCCTGGGCCAGTTGGGCGTACAGTCCGGGGCCAGGCCCGGTGAACCCACCCCTGGCCCCGCAAACCCAGATTATTCCTTTTCGAGTTCCGGGCGCGGTGTGCAGCGCTCCAGGAATTTCGCCCCGCTCGGTGACCACGGCAATACCCTCACCCACATCTCCATCGGGCAAGGGGATGGAGCGCACTTCCTTCACTTCCACCCTCAGGTAAGCCCCGGAGCGATCACCACCCCCGGACTGTTGCCCCACTTCCGCCATGATGCACCCTCGCTGTTCCGCCCTGAGTCAGATTTATCGACTTATCCTAATGGAGGCGTGGTTTCTTGTCCACTTGAGCATTACCGGCGCAACCTGGCGCCCAGGGCCGGGTTTCGGTTGTCAATAACCCTTTGCCGGGGTAACATCCTTCTGACCAGGAACGGGCATTAATGCAGTTTGGCAGTGGCGACGACAATAGCCAGCGTCAATCCCAGGAGGCAGGATGGTTCAAGCGGCGATAGACGGTTACGTGGCCACCAACGGCATCAATCTGCATTATCGTGACTGGGGCGGAGACGGAAAACAGGTGGTCCTGTTGCATGGTTTGGCCTCCTCCTGCCACATCTGGGATTTGGTGGCGCCCCAGTTGGCGGAGGATTTTTCCGTCATAGCCGTTGACCAGCGGGGCCACGGCCTCAGCGACAAACCCGAATCGGGCTACGATTTTGATTCCGTAGGCCGCGACCTGCTGGGTGTGATCCGGGCGCGTAACCTGGACCGGCCAATCATTGTGGGGCATTCCTGGGGGGCGGACGTTGCGCTGGAGTTTGCCGTAGCCCACCCGGAGATGGCTGCCGGTATCTGCTTCGTGGACGGTGGCATGATCGAACCGTCCTCCCGCCCCGGCATGACCAGGGAAAAGGCGCGGGAGGAGATGGCGCCGCCTCAATTTGCCGGGATGACCTCCCAGGCGTTGCGGGAACGGTTCCACAACCGGGTTCGCCCCTTCCCCCTGCCTCCGGAATTCGACCAGATACTGTTTTCCAACTTCGAAATACTTGAGGACGGCACCGTCCGCACCCGCCTCAGTCGGGAGAACCATCTCCGCATCATTGACGCCCTCTGGGAACACTACCCCACCCAACTGTATCCCCAGGTACCCTGTCCCGTGCTGATGATGCCGGCTCGCATGGCCAACGACGACTCAGTGTCCGAGCGCACCTTCCGTCGCCAGGAATCGGTGGCCAAGGCCCATCGGTTGCTGCCCCGGGTGCAGGTGGTTTGGCTGGAGGACAGCATCCACGACGTTCCGGTGCAGCGCCCCGACCTGGTGGCAGAAACCATTCGACAGGGCATTCTGTCCGGATTCCTGGAATAATGCCCACCCGTCGGCCAAAGGCGCCCGACCATTGGCTGTTCCCATGTTCATTGCCGTTTGACACCATATCTGGCCCCACTTACACTTCCGCCAGAACGTGCAGCCCAATAGCCAACACCAAAGCGAAGGGGGTAACAGCGATATGACCACCGCCGGCTCCGGCAAATATACCTACCAACTCATCCAGGACTGGCCCAAGCTGCCTGAAGGGGAATCCCTGGGCGTCGTCAGCGCCGTGGCAACCGATTCCCAGGACCGGGTTTACGTGTTTCAGCGCCAGGACCCGCCGGTCATGGTCTTCGATTCCGATGGCAACTACCTGAACTGCTGGGGAATCGGCGCCATTGCCGACCCCCACGGCATCAACATAGTTAACGACATTGTTTACATTACCGACCGCTCCGACCAGGTGGCGGTCAAGTTCACCCTGGACGGCAAGCCCCTGCAGGTGATTGGGGAGCGGGGAGTATTCTCCGATACCGGGTGTGAACGACCGGGGGATCTGGTGCCTCGGGCAGCCGGCCCCTTCAACTACCCCACGGAAATGGCGCCCAGCCCATCGGGCGACATCTACATCTCCGACGGCTACCGCAACGCCCGGGTTCACCGCTTCACTGCAGACGGCCAGCTCATTTCCTCCTGGGGGCAGCCGGGCAAGACTGAGCCGGGCCATTTCCACCTGCCCCACAGCTGCCTGGTGGACCCGGACGGCAAGGTGTACATCTGCGACCGGGCCAATCGCCGGGTTCAGGTGTTCTCTCCAGACGGCGAGTACCTCACGGAGTGGACCAGCGGCATGGGCGGCCCCGACGACATCTCCCGGGACGCGGACGGTATTTTCTACATCGCCGAGCAGGAGGTGGACGGCGGGCCGCCCCACGTCAGCATTTGGGAACCCGACGGCACCCTGATAACCCGGTGGGAAATCCGCCACGCCCATGGCCTTTGGGTTGACTCCAAAGGGGACATCTACCTGGGCCTCACCACCAATCACAGTGTGGACAAGTGGGTGCGCCAGAGGTAGTGGCGGAAAGAGGCCTTCCCTAGTATATGGGGCAAGATTGCCTCTGCCTCGCCAAAATCGCACTTGTGCCCGGCCGGGCACATCAAGGAGGTTTGCGATTATGACCACCATCAGCACCGACAAGCACGATTACGAACTCATCCAGGACTGGGCCCGCCTGCCCGAGGGCTGGACCTTCGGCGTGGTGAGCTCGGTCGCCACGGATTCCCAGGATCGGGTGTATGTGTACCAGCGCAAGGACCCGCCCATCGTGGTCTTCGACAACGAGGGCAATTACCTCCACTCCTGGGGAATCGGCGCCTTCACCTTGCCCCACGGCTTTTGCATCGTTGACGACATCGTGTACCTCACCGACCGGGAAGATTCCGTATGCCTCAAGTACACCCTGGACGGAAAGCCGCTGATGGTAATCGGGGAGCGGGGCGTTCACTCTGACACGGGCTGCGAGGAAGCGGGGGCGCTGGTACCGAGGGCGGCCGGTCCCTTCAATTTTCCGTCGGAAATGTATCCCTCTCCCTCCGGTGACCTGTACGTTTCCGACGGCTACCGCAACAGCCGGGTGCACCGGTTCAGCGGCGATGGCCGCCTGATTGCATCGTGGGGACAGCCCGGTAATGGCGGGCCCGGAGAGTTTCATCTCCCCCACAGCCTGTTGATTGACGAGGAGGGGCTGATCTACGTCTGCGACCGGGAGAACAGCCGGGTGCAGGTCTTCACCGGCGAGGGGGAGTTCCTGCAAATGTGGACCGATATGACCCGCCCCAACGACATTTCTCAGGCCAGGGACCGCAGCTTTTACATCGCCGAGTCTTCCCTGGAGGGCTCGACACCGGGGGTGAGCATCCGGGATAAGGACGGTCGAACCCAAGCCCGGTGGGATTCTCGTTCGGCCCACGGCCTGTGGGTTGACAGCCAAGACAACGTTTACCTGGCCCTGACCGGCGCCATGAGCGTCGATAAGTACGTGAAACGGTGAGCTGCCAGGTTCATTGAAAACCTGAAGGGGCGCCCAAGTTAGGCGCCCCTTTCTTGCTTTACGAACGGTTCTTTCCGTCCGTCTTAACGGGCTACGAACATTGGCTATCGGGGAAAAGCCTCCCGCACGCCGCCATCCACCGGAATCATGGCGCCGGTGGTCTTGGCCGAGCGGTCTGAGGCCAGGAACAAAACCGTCTCCGCCACGTCCTCCGCCAAGACCCGGGCTTTGAGCAGGTTTCGCTGGCGGTAGAAGTCCTCCAGTCCATCCACGGTAACCCCGTGGGCGGCGGCGCGTTCCTCCCGCAACTCCTGGGACCATAGTTGGGAACCCTGAAAGATGGCATCGGGATTGACCACATTCACCCGAATACCGTGCTGCCCGTTCTCCAGGGCCAGGACCCGCGCCAACTGGACCTCGGCGGCCTTGGACACACTGTAGGCGCCAAACTCGGCCCCCGGCGCCGGCACGTTCTTGGTGCCGATGAAAACCAGGCTGCCTCCGATTCCCTGTTCCTTCATCAGCTTCACGGCTTCGGCGGAAACCAGGAAGTGGCCGGTGGTATTGATGTCCAGGGACCGCTGCCACTCCTCCAGGGAAAGCTGGTCGATGGCGCCCACCGGGGCAATACCCGCGTTGGAAACCAGGATGTCCAGCCCGCCATAGGTTTGGCGCAGGGACTGGAACACCCGGCCCACGTGATCCGGGTTCGCCACGTCCATAGGAAAGGCGGCGGCCCGCTCGGGCCCAGCGGCGCGGTTGATGCCGGCGGCCACATCCTGCGCCCCCTCCGCGTCCCGGTCGGTGACGATAACGTGGGCTCCCTGGTTGGCCAGCGTCTCGGCGATAACCTTGCCAATGCCACTGGCGGCCCCGGTAACCAGAGCAACTCGGCGGGCCAGTTCCTTCTCCGGCGGGGCCAGGGTCAGCTTGTAAAGCTCCAGGGGCCAGTATTCGGCATCGTAGGCGTCCTTCGGAGTGAGGGAGGTGTAGTCGCTGACGGCCTGGGCAGTGCGCAGAACGTTAATCGTGTGGTGATAGATGTCGTTAGTGATCAGCGAGGCCCGCGCGTCGCGACCGGTGGTCCACATGCCCACGCCGGGCAGCAGGATTACGCGGGGGTAGGGGTCCAGCATGGAGTCTTCGCCGGTGGTGTGCTGCTGGTACCAGGAGGCATACTCTTCGGCATAGGCCGCCATGCCCCGGCGCAGTTCTGCCTTAACCCCATCCACATCCTCCGGATCGTCCACTGCCAGCCACAGGGGCCGGCGCTTGGTGTGAATCAGATGGTCCGGCGTGGCCGGGCCGATGGCGCTCAGTCGCTGGCCCTCCTCAGACCCGGTGAATTCCAGCACGTCCTCGGCATCGTCGAACCGGAGCACGGACCGGCGCTGCTGACTGACCAGCCCCCGCAGGGTTGGGGCCACGGCCGCGGCGATTTCCCTACGCCGGTCCGCGGCCAAGGGATTGCGCTGCCAGCCACCAAACCCGCGACCCGTGCCGGCGGCGGCGAATTCTTCCGCCTTACTAACCAGGTCTATGTGCCGGTCATAAGCCTCCTTGGCGTCGTTGCCCCAGGTGAACAGACCATGGTTAACCAGCACCACCCCGTCGAGGCCGGGCGCTTCCTTGACGGCCATTCCCACCAGCTTGGAGAGTTGGAATCCAGGTCGCAGGTACTCCACGATTCCCACATTGTCGCCGTAAACCCGCCGTAGGATGGCGTCCGCGTCCCGGTTGTTGGTCAGGCCAACCACTGCATCGGCGTGGGAGTGGGCCACACTGTGAAACGGCAGGAAGGCATGGAGCAGAGTTTCGATGGAAGGGCGGGGCGAGTTGGGGTCGAGAACGCATCGGTCCAGGTAGTCCACCATTTCCTCGTCGGACATTTGCTCCCGCTCAAAGACCGGCAACACCTTCTCCAGTTCCAACCGGGGGAACTGCCAGCGTTCCATGGACTTCAGGTCCGACCCGGAGCCCTTGATACGCATGACCTGGACGTCCCGGCCCAGGAAATCCTGCTCCGTGATCTTTATGGAGGTGTTGCCGCCACCCCAAACCACCAGAGACGGGTCGGCCCCGATGAGGCGGCTCATATAGACCAGTTTGTCCAGTTCATCGAGGGACTGGACTTCGCTATCCGACCAGAGATTGTTCATGTTAAGTTCCCCAACCTGCCAACCGGTTCAATGAGAAAGGCGCCATCAAACCTGCCAAATGCAGGTTTGATGGCGTACTAAGTTCCGCTGGTTTCGATGCCCAGTAGCTTTTCCAGGTTCTTCCACAGTATCATGTCCTTTTCTTCCTGGGTGATGCTCTCCAGACTCTGGAGCCAACCCGTTGGAGAGGGATCCCAGCCGACAAAGGGATAGTCGCTGCCCAGAACCACCCTCTCGATGCCCACCTGGTCGATCAGGAACCGCAGAGACCGCTCGCTCATAACCACGATGTCGTAGTAGAGGCGGCTCTGGTAGTAGCTGGGAGGGCGGGTTATGTTAACCCGCGCCTCGGACCTTACCTGCCAACCCCGGTCCATGCGGCCCATGCCGAAGCAGGCGGGACCGCCACCATGGGCTACGCACACCTTCAGGTCGGGGCAGTTTTCCATCACCCCGCCGTAGATCAGGGCCGCCACCAGGAGTGTATCCTCCACCGGCACGCCCACGGAGTTGTTCAGCCCGTACTTGTTGGTACGCTCCAGCATCAGATTATGCTGGGGCTGGGGATGGTAGAACAGGGTGGCGCCCATGGACTCCGCGGCCTTGAAGAAGGGGAGAAACTCCGGCTCGTCCCAGGTCTTGCCGTTCACCACTGTGTCCAGTTCCGCGCCCTTCAATCCCAGGGTGTTGACGGCCCGGTCCAGTTCGGCGATGGCGGCGTTCACGTCCTGCATGGGCAGGGTTGCCATTCCGGCGAACCTGGTTGGCGCCTCCCGCACGAAGCCGGCAATGTCGTCGTTAACCTCCCGCGCCTGGGCCACGCCGTCGGCGGGAGAGAGATGGTAGCCGAAGACGGGGGTATGAATGGCCACCACCTGAACCTCGGTACCCAGCTGGTCCATGTCCGCCACCCGTTCCTCCGGGGTGTACCGGCACTTGGGGTTCACCGCCACCAGCTTGCCATCGCGAACGAAGATGGTACGCTGGTCGGCGTCCGTGTATTTCATGCCGTACCATTCCTGGCCCGCGGCCATGGTCTTCAACATGGTAGGCGTAAAGGTGTGGGCGTGGATGTCGATACTGCGCATCCGTCAACCTCCGTCGGGAATTGGGTGGAAGCAAGGCCAATGGGGCGCCCAGCGCCGGATTCACTACAGTCCCAGCAGGCTCTCCAGGTTCTTCCAGAGTATTAGTTCTTTCTCTTCCTGGGTTATGTTATTCAAGCCAAGAATCCAGGAAACGGGCCAGTCGAACTCCATGTCGTAGGGCCAGTCGGTGCCAAACAGCACCCGGTCGGCGCCCACCGTATCAATCAGGAAGCGGAGGGACTCCTCGGTATAGACGATGCAATCGTAGTGGAAGCGGCGCAGGTATTCGCTCGGCGGCAGCGTTGGCTTGGTGGGCGACTCCGGCAAACCCTGCCAACCCCGATCGATGCGGCCGATGTTGTAGCAGGTATAGCCTCCACCATGAGACAGGCAAATCTTCAGGTCGGGACAGGCGTCCATAACACCGCCCATAACCAGGGAGCAGAAGGTTATGGTGCGGTCCGCCAGGTTACCGATGGAGTTGGGCAGGTGGAACCGGTCCGTTCGGAAATCCACCAGGGTGCCATCGCCCTGGTGGAACAGGATCAGCGCTCCCATCTGCTCGGCGGCCTTCCAAAAGGGCAGGAACTCAGGCTCGTCCAGCAGCTTCTCGTTCACCTTGTCGTCAATCATGGCCCCCTTGAAGCCCATGGTTGTCATTATGCGCTCCAACTCTGCGATGGCCGCGTTCACATCCTGCATGGGGAGGGTGCCCAGGCCCGCGAAACGGTCGGGCCAGGCCCGCACCATTTCCGCTATTTCGTTGTTGGAATCACGGGACGTGGCAATAGCAACCGAGGCGTCCAGGCCGTAGTTGTAGAAGCCGGAGAAGGGGGACAGGACGTGCATGTCAACACCCAGCGAATCCATGTCCGCCATCCGTTCCTCCGGAGTCCAACGGGCCTTGGGCGGAAGACCTCCGCGTCGGTCGCCGACAACGGCAATCTGGCGTCCCCGGGCGTCCTTTACCCGGCGGAGGGTGTGCCAGTTGCCGCCGTTTTCCGTGGCCTTCCAAAAGCATTGGGGAGTAAGGTGGGCATGAATGTCGATACTGCGCATCGCTGTGTAATCCCCCGATTATGGTTAACCTGGCGCCGATTGGATGGAGAGGAGGAGTCGCACTGGTAGGGTTTCCGGCTATCTCCAATATTCTGGCAAACGTAGCACAAGGGTAACGGCCTGTCAATTTGGTACGGACCAGTGTGCGAATTGGGCGAAACTGGCATTTCCCGTCATCCCATGCCTCAAGTTTCACCCGTTTTCTGCCATTGGGGACACGCAGCTATCAACCATGTATGGCCGACGCCAGCCGCCAATTGCCCTTACGGTACAGATAACGTATATTGGGTTTGAACTGCCCCGCAACACCAGGTCGGTATTGGCCCATCGGACAGACGGAACCGCTTGGCGCGTTCAACGCAACCATCGGTTATAGTCGGAGGTCAGGAGGTCCTGCCTTGAGAATATTGTTGATCGCCACCAACCGGCACGGGCGCCTGGTGAGCCGCATGAATGCCCAGCCCCTGCCCATCGGCCTGGCCTATGTGGCTGGCCATCTGGACCCGCAACGGCACCAATTGAAGGTGCTGGACCTGATGTTTTCCGACGATTACCTGGCCGACGTGGAGTCAGCCGTACTGGACTTTCGCCCCGAACTGGTGGGTATCTCCCTCCGCAACCTGAGCAACCACAGCTACATGGACCCCCAATGGGCCCTGCCCATAACCAGGGAGGTCATAGACCGGGTGCGGGAACTTTCCACAGCTCCCATCGTATGCGGCGGGCCCGCCTTCAGCCTTCTACCCGAGGAGTGCTTTGCCTACCTGGAGCCGGACCTGGGTCTAGCCGGAGACGCCGGTGAAACCTTCGCTGAATTGGCCGCCCGCGTTGAAATTGGGGAGCCATCCTGGCTTAACCTGCCCGGCCTGGTGTACCGGGACGAGGCAGGAATCCACTTCAACGGCGCCCGTTGCCGGTCGGAGTTCTCCAAACCGCCCCGGTTCGACGAATTGGATATGGAGAAGTACCGGCTGGCCGGATTTGGAATCGGCATAATCACCAAGCTGGGGGACTTCAACTACCCCACTTCCGCTTCCTCCGAACCGGCGGACCGTAGCGCCTGGCGGGTCATTCGCCCCATTGAGGAGGTGGTGCAGGAAGTCAAGGAAATGGAGGCCCGGTTCAACCTGCGCAAAGTCCACTTCATCGACAACGGCTTCAACGTCCCGCTGGCCCACGCCAAGGAATTGTGCCGCTCTTTGGTTGACGCCCAAGTCGGGGTTCACTGGACCACCGGCATGGCCCCTTACAGTTGCGATTCGGAGCTGGTCTCGCTGATGAAGCGGGCCGGCTGTGTACTGGTAATGATGGGCAACGGCGGTGGGGACAGCCACGACGGCGATACCCGACTTGAGCGAAGGGCCGCCCTGCTGGAGACATGCCGGGTCTGTGAGGAAGGCGGCCTCAACTACACCATTGCCCAGCGTTTCGGCGAGCCCGGTGAAACCCGGGAATCGGTGGAGGAAAAGATTGCCTTCCTGAACGGCATCAATCCATCCATGGCCAACCTGCGGGTGGGTGTCAGCATCATGCCCGGCACCAGGGAAGCCCAACTGGCGGTGGAAGAAGGGTTGGTAGCCGATGAGAGCGAGTTGATTCGCCCCACCTTCTACATTGACCCCTCGGTCAGGGAGTGGCTCGTTGACTACCTGGAGTCCGCCGCCGCCGGGAATCCACGGTGGAACATCCTTTAGACTACTTGCAGACCATTCGCAGCCGGTCACCCCTGGCCGTCGCCAACCAACGGAGGAATACTTGGAACCAACCAGCAGATACGTCCAGAGCAACGGCATTACCCTGCACGGCCTCACCTGGGGCAACCCGGACAATCCCCTATTGCTGATGACCCATGGCATCGGCCTATGCTCGATGGTATGGCGGCCGCTGGCCGAGGACCTGGCCCGCGACTACTACGTCTTCTCCCTGGACCTGCGGGGGCATGGCGATAGCGACAAGCCAGGCGATTACACCTTCGAGAAGATGGCCGAGGACGTGGTTGGGTTGGTCAAAACCCTGGACTCCCCGCAGCCGCCCTACGCTGTCGGCCATTCGGCCGGTGGCATGACCCTGATGATCGCCAATTGCATGGCCCCCGGCCTCATTGGCCCGGCGGTGCTGGTGGATACCAGAGTCGGGCCGGCCCTGGAGGTTTACAGTCCCGAGGTGCGGGAGGAAAGGATGAACCGGACCCGCAATAAGCGGGCAATATGGGACTCGCGCCAGGTTATGTACGATGCCTATCGCAACCGACGGGTCTTCAGCACCTGGACCGACGATTCCGTCAGGGATTACATCGATGGCGGGACTCGCCTGCTGGAAGATGGCCGGGCCGAGCTCAAATGTCCCACCGAGGTGGAAGCCATCTACTACGAGGCCCGGCATGCCCTGGACCCCACGCCCTATCTCAAGGGGCTTTCGGGGCAATACCTGCTGTTGCTGGGAGATACGGGAAACTACCCGGATGAGACCGCCCGCGCCAGTGAGGAAATCGGATACTTCCTGCAGGAGGTTCAGGGGGCGACCATGGAAACGCTGCCAACAGGTTCCCACTTTGTGGCCATGGAGTATCCTGACCTGGTTCTAGCTTCGGTGAGAAGATACCTGGACGGCCACCGGTTGGCCGCCGGAGAGAACCAGTAAAGTCGGGCTTCGCCGGCCAAGCGCCACCAACCAACCAATTCAGACCTACCACCACCGACCCGTCACCACCGGCCAGCCTGGGATCCTGCCGCCGCTTCTAACCTGCCGCCCAGCTGAATACGGCGGAGGGCTGTAGGTAACCGGCTTCCCCCAATCCAATCCAGACCCGAAGCTGAAGAGGGTTCGAGATCCTGTCTATGCAGGCTTATCGAACCCTCTTCGGTGTTCTGCATTCGCCCCTTCAGCCTCCCTGGCTTTCCTGGCTTGATGCCGCGCTAACGTCGGCGCCAGACCAGGTACGCGAACACTATTGCCGCCAGCAAGCCCATGATGAGAAGGGAAGTGACCAGCGTGATGCGTTGACGTGGCGTTGCCACGGCGGACCGGATGGTCTCTCGTCCCCGTTCCACGGCTGCGCCAATCAGAGGAATGTCCGGCAGCAATATGCTGGGCGTTTGGGCCGGTGGGCCCGGAGTCTGTATGGGCGAAATTGCAATTGTTGGCGGCGCCGGAATGGCCGGTGTGGGAGTAACAGTTGCCGTCGGCGTTTGGGCAAGGGTGGCTGACGATGTCAGTTCAGTTGCCCGGACATTCGGCGGAACGATTACGGTTATGGCGGGCATGGGTACGGGCGTCGTAATTTCGACTCCCAAGGAGGACGGGATTGGAGTTGGCGTTGGGGTTGGCGTGACGGTGCCAACGCCTCCGTTACCGCTACCGTCTCCCGTGGGAGTGGGGGTGTTATCGGTTGGCGCCAACGTCACCGGAGGCTCAGCCGTCACCGGTTGCCCCACCTGGGTTGGTGTTGGCGTCAGTCCCGCCGTGGCCGGAGGTGTGGGCGACTGACCGGTCGGCGTAGTCGTCGGGGCTACGCTGGCGGGCGTGGCCGTAGGAACCAGGCTGGTTGGCGTCGGAACGACCGACGGCGCAGGACGTGGCGTGCTGGTAGGCTGCGATACCGGCGGCGATATGGGACCGGGCCTTGTTGGTGGGTCTCTGCGGTCATCATCATCGTCGTCGTCCGGCGTCGGCGTCGGCACGTTAGTGGCTGTGGGTGCGGGCGTGTTCGTCGGCACCGGCGTGTTCGTCGGATCAGGCGACCCCGAGCCAGGCGTGGCCGTCGGCGCCGAAGTGGGTGCCGGTGTGGCCGTGGGTGCGGGCGTGTTCGTCGGATCAGGCGTCGCAGTCGGTGCCGGCGTGTTCGTCGGATCAGGCGTCGCAGTCGGTGCCGGCGTGTTCGTCGGATCAGGTGTCGCAGTCGGTGCCGGCGTGTTCGTCGGATCAGGTGTCGCAGTCGGTGCCGGCGTGTTCGTCGGATCAGGTGTCGCAGTCGGTGCCGGCGTGTTCGTCGGATCAGGCGTCGCAGTCGGTGCCGGCGTGTTCGTCGGATCAGGCGTCGCAGTCGGTGCCGGCGTGTTCGTCGGATCAGGCGTCGCAGTCGGTGCCGGCGTGTTCGTCGGATCAGGTGTCACAGTCGGTGCCGGCGTGTTCGTCGGATCAGGCGTCGCAGTCGGTGCCGGCGTGTTCGTCGGATCAGGTGTCGCAGTCGGTGCCGGCGTGTTCGTCGGATCTGGCGTCGCAGTCGGTGCCGGCGTGTTCGTCGGGGGTACCGTCGGCTCCGGCGTGGCCGTCGGGGGTACCGTCGGCTCCGGCGTGGCCGTCGGGGGTACCGTCGGCTCCGGCGTCGCTGTCGGGGGTACCGTCGGCTCCGGCGTCGCTGTCGGGGGTACCGTCGGCTCCGGCGTCGCAGTCGGCGCATCCGTCGGCGTTGGCGTCGGAGTATCCGTCGGTGTCGGCGTCGGGGTATCCGTCGGCGTTGGTGTCGGAGTATCCGTCGGCGTTGGCGTCGGAGTATCCGTCGGCGTTGGCGTCGGCGTATCCGTCGGCGTTGGCGTCGGCGTATCCGTCGGTGTCGGCGTCGGCGTATCCGTCGGTGTCGGCGTCGGCGTATCCGTCGGTGT
Organism: Dehalococcoidia bacterium; assembly: GCA_965221385.1. Classification (GTDB taxonomy): domain Bacteria; phylum Chloroflexota; class Dehalococcoidia; order Lucifugimonadales; family UBA3495; genus Bin22. The sequence continues at coordinate 2,743,903 of OZ244885.1, read as the reverse complement.
CGGCGTCGGCGTATCCGTCGGAGTCGGCGTGGGCGTATCCGTCGGAGTCGGCGTCGGAGTATCCGTCGGTGTTGGCGTGGGCGTATCCGTCGGCGTTGGCGTCGGGGTATCCGTCGGCGTTGGCGTCGGGGTATCCGTTGGCGTCGGCGTCGGAGTATCCGTCGGAGTCGGCGTGGGCGTATCCGTCGGCGTCGGCGTGGGCGTATCCGTCGGCGTCGGCGTGGGCGTATCCGTCGGAGTCGGCGTGGGCGTATCCGTCGGCGTCGGCGTGGGCGTATCCGTCGGCGTCGGCGTGGGCGTATCCGTCGGAGTCGGCGTGGGCGTATCCGTCGGAGTCGGCGTCGGAGTATCCGTCGGCGTCGGCGTGGGCGTATCCGTCGGAGTCGGCGTGGGCGTATCCGTCGGAGTCGGCGTGGGCGTATCCGTCGGAGTCGGCGTCGGAGTATCCGTCGGCGTTGGCGTGGGTGTATCGGTTGGCGTGGCAGTCGGTACCGGCGTGTTGGTCGGCTCTGGCGTGTTCGTGGGTGTCGGGGTCGGCCCTGGCAATACCTCCAACTGGAAACTAATGGAATGGCTGTCCGCGTCGCTGGTGTTGCTGTCCGTGTCCTCCACCTTCACCGTGTACGTTGACTCCGCCGATGCCACCAATGGCGTTCCCGTGAACCTCGGCGACGATGCCTGTCCCTGATCCACTCCGGTGTCGTCAGGTCCGTCCCCGTCGTAAATCAGCCCACTGGGCAATGCCGGCGTGATGCTGTACTTCAGTTTCCCGTTGCCACTGTTCGACCACACGAACTCCCGGTCCTCCGCCTGCCCCACCGTGAACGTCTGCTTCGCTATTGAGAACGTGTTGAACAACGGACGCGAGTCTATTATGTCAGAATGGTACTTCAGCGTCGCCGTGTACGTATCCGCCGACTCCACCTTGTTCCCCGATCCACCACTGCCCGATCCCACCACCTTGAAGGTGAAACTAGTCCCAGTTGAACTGCTCACGTCCGCCGGCGGGTAGTAGGCCAGGTCCCTCCGGGCAAGCCGGCTCTGAAACTCCAACACCACCACCGTATCGCCCACGGAAACATCAACCACCGACGCCCTTGATCCGGGTACCGGTCTCCGCTTCAACGACCCCTCATCCGGCAGCGTTACTATCTTCACTCCATACAACTGGGTCGTTCCACCGCCAGGCGTGAAGGGGAAGGCGCTGTTGGACGGCGTCCAACTCACCGGCAGCCACGTGTACTCCCGCCTCACCTCCTTCTCAAAGTCCGCACTGCTGGGCGTCGCCGGCGTGGGCGTGGGCGTATCCGTCGGCGTCGCGGTCGGTACTGGCGTGGCCGTCGGGGTTGGCGTATCCGTCGGGGTTGGCGATGGCGTCGGAGTGTCCGTAGGCGTGGGCGTGGGTGTATCGGTTGGCGTGGCAGTCGGTACCGGCGTGTTGGTCGGCTCTGGCGTGTTCGTGGGTGTTGGCGTAGGCCCTGGCAATACCTCCAACTGGAAACTAATGGAATGACTGTCTGCGTCGCTGGTGTTGCTGTCCGTGTCCTCCACCTTCACCGTGTACGTTGACTCTGCCGATGCCACCAATGGCGTTCCCGTGAACCTGGGCGACGATGCCTGTCCCTGATCAACTCCGGTGTCGTCAGGCCCGTCACCATCGTAAATCAGGCCACTGGGCAACGCCGGCGTGATGCTGTACTTCAGCTTCCCGTTGCCACTGGTGGACCACACGAACTCCCGGTCCTCCGCCTGTCCCACCGTGAACGTCTGCTTCGCTATCGAGAACGTGTTGAACACCGGCCTCGAGTCTATGATGTCAGAATGGTACTTCAGCGTTGCCGTGTAAGTATCCGCCGACTCCACCTTGTTCCCCAATCCATTACTGCCCGATCCCACCACCTTGAACGTGAAACTCGTCCCAGTTGAACTGCTCACGTCCGCCGGCGGGTAGTACGCCAGGTCCCTCCGGGCAAGCCGGCTCTGAAACTCCAACACCACCACCGTATCGCCCACGGAAACATCAACCACCGACGCCCTTGATCCGGGTACCGGTCTCCGCTTCAACGACCCCTCATCCGGCAGCGTTACTATCTTCACTCCATACAACTGGGTCGTTCCACCGCCAGGCGTGAAGGGGAAGGCGCTGTTGGACGGCGTCCAACTCACCGGCAACCAGGTGTACTCCCGCCTCACCTCCTTCTCGAAGTCCGCGCTGCTGGGCGTCGCCGGCGTAGGTGTAGGCGTGAGCGTAGCCGTCGGGGCCGGAGTCGCTGTCGGGGCCGGCGTTGCCGTGGGCGTCGGTACTGGAGTGGCGGTCGGCGCCGGCGTTACTGTTGGGGTCTGCGTAGGCGTGGCCGTGGGCGTGGGCGTGGGCGTCGGTGTGGGCGCACGCCTCTGGTCGCCGAATTCCTGCCAGGTCGCCGTACCATCACCGTTCAGGTCCGCCTTCAAAACCGGATACTCGGTGGTTGTCCCGAAGTCCCACCTGTCGCCCTGGCTGTTCCAAGTAGTATAAATGTCCGTGGCCGACGTGGGCGTCTGAAGTTGCGTGGTGGTTTTGCCACTGCCCAGGGCGCTGGTTTTGGGACCCAAGTCGGTATCCCAGTAGAGCAGGCGCGCCAGGCTTGTCTTCTGTTCACTGCTGGATCGCAGTCCTATTGCCCCTCCGGCCCGGGTGCCGGAGCTTCCGCCAGCTGCGTAGCCGTAATTGAACTCGGATCCGTCTGTTAGGCCGGCCATGCCACCGGCGTATTGGTCCGAACCGGTGACCGTAACGGTACCGGTGGCATAGCTATGTTCGATGAAGCTCTGTTCGATGTCTCCCACCAGACCGCCGCTATGGGAGTCTCCTTCCACACTGCCAACGGCGTAACTGCCCCGAATCGTTGAGAACCCCAGGAGGTAGCCCACCAGACCGCCCGAGCCACCCTCAGAAACGACATCGACCTCGGAATAGCTTTCGATCAGTTCGCTGCCCGAGTGCTTCCCCACCAGGCCGCCAGCGTAAGAACCATCGGTGAACGAACCCTTGCTCTCAACCTGACCGGTGGCATAGATGTGCTTAATGTAGCCACCTTCTACATCGCCGGCCAATGAGCCCGTGTGCTGGCCGCCAACTACATTGACGTCTTCCAACCCCAGGTTTAAGAACGCCTGGAATCCACCTTTAACCAACCCGAATAGCCCGACGTCCTTCCGAGTGGGACGGTTGATGTACAGATTGCTGATGGTGTGGCGGTTGCCGTCAAATACCGCCTCGAAGGGGTGATCGTCGGTCCCATCCACGTAGTCGCCGATGGGCAACCAGCCCGCGCCACCATTCCAATAGGTATCACCCGCTATGTCGGTCCTGCCGTCGCCATTGGTGTCGAAGTCCATGTTGGTGGTGAGCTCGTAGCCTTCGCACACCTGCCTGGACACCTGCGTCTCGTCCTCGTTGCAGCCCATGCCAGACTTGGGATTGGGATATGCGGCGGCGTAAAGGGAACTGTTGGCTGTATCGTCCACCACCCCGTCGCCGTCCAGATCCCAACGAATGGCGTTCAGCTGGGCGAGGTTGGCGACTTCGATGTAACCATCGTCATCGCGGTCATAGTCGTTCGGTACCGGCGTCGGCGTCGGCGTGGGGGTTGCCGTAGCGGTGGGCGTCGGCGTGGGCGTCGGCGGAGGAGCAGGCAATACCTCCAACTGGAAACTAATCGAATGACTGTCTGCGTCGCTGGTGTTGCTGTCCGTGTCCTCCACCTTCACCGTGTACGTTGACTCCGCCGAGGCCACCAATGGCGTTCCCGTGAACCTCGGCGCCGATGCCTGTCCCTGGTCAACTCCCGTGTCGTCAGGTCCATCCCCGTCGTAAATCAGGCCACTGGGCAACGCCGAGGTGATGCTGTACTTCAGCTTCCCGTTGCCACTGGTGGACCACACAAACTCCCGGTCCTCCGCCTGTCCCACCGTGAACGTCTGCTTCGCTATTGAGAACGTGTTCAGTACGGGACGGGAGTCTATGATGTCAGAATGGTAATTCAGCGTCGCCGTGTAGGTAGCCGCCGACTCCACCCGGTTCCCCGACCCACCACTGCCCGAACCCACCACCTTGAACGTGAAGCTCGTCCCCGTCAAACTGCTCACGTCCGCCGGCGGGTAGTACGCCAGGTCCCTCCGGGAAAGCCTGCTCTGCACCTCCACCACCGGCACCACATCTCCCACCGCGACATCCCTTACCGACGCCCTAGATCCGGGTAACGGCCTCCGCTTCAGCGAGCCCTCCGACGGCAGGGTTACTATCTTCACCCCATACAACTGGGTGGTCCCACCACCAGCGGTGAAGGGGAAGGCGCTGTTGGACGGTGTCCAACTCACCGGTAGCCAAGTGTACTCCCGCCTCACCTCCTTCTCGAAGTCCGCGCTGATGGGCGTGGCCGGCGTGGGTGTGGGTGTGAGCGTTGGCGTTGCCGTCGGTACCAGTGTCGGAGTGGGCGTGGGTGTGTCTGTCGGTACCGGCGTCGGCGTGGGCGTTGGCGTATCCGTAGGTATTGGCGTCAGCGTCGGCGTCGGGGTATCCGTCGGAGTGGGCGTGGGCGTAGCAGTATCCGTGAACTCCAACGTAACGGTATAAGTTTCAGCAGACCAAGTTTGGTACTGCCAATAAAGGTCGGCGGCTATGACCCTGAAGTTGAAGGTCGTACTGGTCGATGTGGACACGTCAGGCGGGTAGTAAGCCAGGCCTCTCCTCAACGGGATGCTTTGGAGATCTTCCACCCTCACAAGCCCTCTCTCGAAATGACCGGCCTCAATGTCGTATTCGACAAAAACGGATTCATCGCCAAGGGCCCGCTTCGTCAGCTTTCCCTCCGCCGGCAGATCCACGATGACGACGGCAAACAGGAGGTCAGCTGGGCTGCCCGGCGCCGGGGTGAAGGGGAAGGCGCCACCGCCGCGCTTCACCGGCAACCACGTGAAGGGCCTGCTCACCTGCCACGTGAAGTCCTCGCTGGTGGGCGTAGCCGGCGTCGGGGTTGGCGTGATGGTAGGCGTAGGCGTGACTGTAGGTACCGGCGTCGGCGTATTGGTCGGCGCAGGTGTGGGCGCCGGCGTTGGCGTGTCTGTCGGTGTTGGCGCGGGAGTAACCGTCGGTGTGGGCGTCGGCGTGGGCGTAGCTGTCGGTGTCGGCGTCGGCCCTGGCAATACCTCCAACTGGAAACTAATCGAATGACTGTCCGCGTCGCTGGTGTTGCTGTCCGTGTCCTCTACCTTAACCGTGTACGTGGCCTCCGCCGATGCCACCAATGGCGTTCCCGTGAACCTCGGCGCCGATGCCTGTCCCTGGTCCACTCCCGTGTCGTCAGGTCCGTCACCATCGTAAATCAGGCCACTGGGCAATGCCGGCGTGATGCTGTACTTCAGCTTCCCGTTGCCACTGTTCGACCACACAAACTCCCGGTCCTCCGCCTGTCCCACCGTGAACGTCTGCTTCGCTATCGAGAACGTGTTGAACACCGGCCTCGAGTCGGTCACACTATTGCCATACACCAGCGTCGCCGTGTACGTATCTACAGACGTTACCAAGTTCCCGTAGCTGCTGTTCGACCCTATCACCTTGAACGTGAAACTCGTTCCCGTCGATCCCTCTGGATCTTCCGGCGGGTAGTACGCCAGGCCCCGTCGGTTGCGGCTGTTCTGAACCTCTTCCACCACCACGGCTTCGTTCAGCCCCACGTCTCGCTCAATCGCCCGGGACCCCGCAACCGGTCGCAGCCTCAGCGTACCCTTGTCCGGCAGCGTCTCGATCACCACCTGGTACAACTGCGTCGCTCCGCCTCCTGCCGTAAACGGGAATACGCTCAGACTCGGATACTGACTCACCAGTAGCCACGTGTACTCTCTATTCACCGTCTCCGTGAAGTCCGCGCTCGTTGGCGCCGCCGGCGTGGGGGTGGGCGTGAGCGTGCCTGTCGGAGTCGGCGTGGCCGTCGGGGCCGGAGTCGCTGTCGGAGCCGGCGTGGGCGTGTCTGTAGGTACCGGGGATGGTGTTGGCGTGTCCGTAGGTACCGGGGATGGTGTTGGCGTATCCGTAGGTACCGGCGCCAGGGTTGGCGTGGGCGTGTCCGTAGGTACCGGCGTTGCCGTTGGCGTCGGGGTGGGTGTCACCTGGCCGCAAATGGGGGCAGTGGTCGGCTGAACAAAGAAGATGCCCGAATACCATGTGGTCAGGGCCGTATCCCCGGGGGGAATGCAGATGCCGGTGTTGACAATGTGGAAGTTTGATAGTGCGGTCAAGTTTGTGTACGTGGCAGGAATCGGGCCGGAAAGTTGGGTGACCTGCACGAACAAGGTGTTCAACTTGGTCAAATTACTGAGTTGCGGCGGCAACGATCCGGATAAATCGGTGTGGTTCAGAGTAAGAATGAACAACTCTGACAGATCGCCCAGCCTGGCGGGAATTGGGCCACTGAAGTCGTTGTGCGCGAGGAAAATTTCTCTCAGGTTGCTCAGGTTGCCAATCTCTTCGGGTATTGACCCACTGAAGTGGTTGGAGTCGAGGCCCAGATAATCGAGATTGGAGAGATTGCCCAGCTCGGTTGGAATAGACCCAGTGAAATCGTTGTGTCGCAGTATCAAATCCTCGAGAGCTGAGAGGTTACCCAACTCGGAGGGAATCGACCCGCTCACGTCGTTTACGGAGAGATCCAAAAGCTCTAGTTTGGAGAGGTCACCCAACTTCGCGGGAAGCGACCCGTCCAGACTATTGTTTATAAGCTCCAGCTTGGTTACCCGCCCATTGCTTACGGTTACCCCATGCCAGGCGGAGCTGAGGGGTGTGTTGAAATCCCACCCGCTGTTGTTCGTCCAATTGTCTCCGTCGGTTGCGTTGTAAAGAGCCCGCAAAGCCTCTTTGTCGGTGTCCAGGCTCGTGGTGGGCGTGGGCGTGGGCGTGTCCGTCGGCGCCAGGGTTGGCGTGGGGGTGGGCGTGTCCGTCGGGACCGGTGTTGGCGTGTCCGTCGGAACCGGTGTCGGCGTGTCCGTCGGAACCGGTGTTGGCGTGTCCGTCGGGACCGGTGTTGGCGTGTCCGTTGGCGTCGGCGTGGGCGTGTCCGTCGGGACCGGGGTGGGCGTGTCCGTCGGAACCGGGGTGGGCGTGTCCGTCGGAACCGGTGTTGGCGTGTCCGTCGGAACCGGTGTGGCGGTGGGTACCGGAGTCGGCGCTGCCAGGACCTCCAACTGGAAACTCACCGAGAATGAGTCCGCATCGCTGGTGTTGCTGTCCGTGTCATCGACCCTGACCGTGTACGTCGCCTCTGCCGAGGCCACCAACGGCGTTCCCGTGAACCTGGGCGCTGATGTCCGTCCCTGGTCCACTCCACTGTCATCAGGACCGTCCCCGTCGTAGATCAACCCACTGGGCAATGTTGGGGTTATCGAGTACTTCAGCTTCCCGTTGCCACTGTTCGACCACACGAATTCGTCGTTCACCGCCTGTCCCACTGTGAACGTCTGCTTTGCTATCGACAACGCGTTGAACACCGGACGCGAGTCTATGATCTCATCATCGAAGGTCAGGGTGGCAGTGTAAGTGGCAGCAGACTCCACCTGGGTTCCAGATCCACCACTGTTTGAACCCACCACCTTGAATGTGAAACTGGTCCATGTAGAACTGGTCACGTCCGAGGGCGGGTAGTACGCCAATCCTCTCCTGTTAATGCCGCTCTGGACCTCTTCCACCGGCACCGTCTCGTCCGCTATTACGTTCCTCTCCAATGCCCCAGAGCCGGATACCGGTCTCAGCCGCAGGGTCCCTTCCAAGGGCAGCGTTACTATCTTCACTCCATACAACTGGGTCGTCCCACCACCAGGGGTGAAGGGGAAGGCGCTCTGGCTCGGTGTCCAACTAACCCGCAGCCACGTGTACTCCCGTTTAACCTCCCGCGTGAAGTCGGCGCTGGTCGGCGTAGTTGGCGTTGGCGTGGCAGTGGGTACCGGCGTGACTGTAGGCGCCGCTGTCGGCGCCGGTGTTGGCGTGTCCGTCGGAACCGGTGTCGGCGTGTCCGTCGGAACCGGTGTCGGCGTGTCCGTCGGAACCGGTGTTGGCGTGTCCGTCGGAACCGGTGTCGGCGTGTCCGTCGGAACCGGTGTCGGCGTGTCCGTCGGAACCGGTGTCGGCGTGTCCGTCGGAACCGGTGTCGGCGTGTCCGTCGGAACCGGTGTCGGCGTGTCCGTCGGAACCGGTGTCGGCGTGTCCGTCGGAACCGGTGTCGGCGTGTCCGTCGGAACCGGTGTGGGCGTGTCCGTCGGAACCGGTGTCGGCGTGTCCGTCGGAGTCGAAGTCGGCGTGGGCGTCGGGGTAGGAGTCTGGGTAGGCCGCTGGTCGCCGAATTCCTGCCAGGTTGCCGTGCCATCTCCGTCCAGGTCGGCTTTCAGTACCGGGTACTCGCTGGCTGTCCCGAAGTCCCAAATGGAGGCGCTCCAGAAGTTGTGCGTGTTAAGTCCGGGAGACTGCATTTCCGCAGTGGTTAGACCCGTACCCAGGATACTGGTTTGAGGGCCGATGGTCGTGTCCCAGTACACTTCTTCATGCACACTGGCGACCTGTTCGTTGAAGTTCCAGGACCCGGCCACTCCCAACAGTAAGCTGGCCAAAGGACCCATAACTTGGTTTGCGGCGTAGCTGTTGCGTAGTTCAACACTATCGACGTGACCGACAAAACCGCCGGGACTTTGCGTACCCAGGGCGGTCACGGTTCCGGTGGCGTAGGTGTTGATTATCTCGCTGCCGTGCATGAAACCTACCAGACCGCCACTGTGGTATTCCCCCTCCACGTCGCCTAATGCGTAGCTGACTCTGATGTCGGACAATACCGACAGGTAGCCGACCAGTCCGCCTGAATACCCGTCGGAAGAAACTTCTACGTCGGTGTAGCTCTCGTATAATTCGCTGCCCGCGAGCTTCCCCACCAAACCGCCAGCGTATGGGCCGTTGGGGAACGAGCTATTGTTGGCGACCTCGCCGGTGGCATAGACGTGCTTGATGTACCCATTCTGGACATCACCCGCCAACGAACCCGTGTCCTCGCCGCCGGTCACATCTACATCTTCCAAGCCCAGTTTCTGGAATGAGCTGCCAGTGCGGGCAAACCCGAAGAGTCCCACGTCATCGGCGCTGGGACGATTGATGAACAGATTGCTGATAGTGTGGCGGCCCCCGTCGAACCTCGCCATGAAGGGCAGGTCGTTGGTACCGTCCACGTATTCGCCAATGGGCAACCAGCCCGCGCCACCGTTCCAGTAGGTGTCGCCAGCATCGGCCATTCCATTATCGTTGGTATCGAAGTTCAGGTCGGCGGTGAGCTCGTAGCCCTCGCACACCCGGTCAACCAACAGCGCCTCGTCCTCGTTGCAGCCCATACCGTTTGCTGCGTTGGGGAAGGCGGCAGCGTAATTCGCGCTGTTCTGCGCATCATCAACGGAGCCATCCCCATCCAGGTCCCAACGAATGCCGTTCAACTGGGCGAGATTGGCGACATCAATCAGTCCGTCGTCGTCACTGTCATAGTCGACGGCAACCTGCATGGGCCCGCGGGGCTGAGGTAGGCCGGGCGCAGTTTGCTCGGCCCTCAGGGGAAGGGCAAAAATGAGGTATGCAACAGCCGCAAGAACGGCAATTACCACCAGGGCTGGGTAAGGACTCTTTGTCACCTAAGTGACCCCATGGCAACCCTCGGATTAAGCAGGAGCATGGCTTGACCAATCAACAGTATCAAACCAGGGTCAGATGTCCTCTGGCCACAATCGGTTCGAAGGCCGTCTGCCGGCACAGCCAGGATACCCCTTTCATGCGATATACACTTTTCCAAGTTAAATGTTACCACACATTCCAGAACTATTTGCAATCTCCCCATTTACCAGGGTGAACCATTAACTGAAAAAGCGCCCTTCAATTGCAAGTCTTTCCCGAATTTTCACCTGTTACCCACTACTTTGATCTATCTGATGTTCTGACGTGAAGTTGTGGATCGTTGCGCTTTAGAATGGATCAGGGGCGCCAGCTAGATTCGCTTCCCACTATGCCGGGAAGGTACCGATTAATTCTCCAGAGGAAGACTGAGATTACCTGATGGACACCTCATCAGGGTAATTTGAGGAGGTTACGCCAACTTATGGTAAATACCATTGCCAGGAATTTCTAGGCATTTTCAGGTCAAAAACTCCCGAAATGGGCAGTTATTGTCAAGTTACGACGTAGAATCTGGGCAGGCCACCGTAACTTGGCAAGCCACCCGCCGCCGCCAGCCAACGGTTGCACGGACGTGCTAAGCGCCAGGCATCTCAGCATCTTCGCCAAGTTCCCGACCAAGTTACCGATGTCCGGAGGGGCTCCGCCAGCAGAGCAAGCCGGCCAGGAGCAAAAGCCACACCAGCAATCCCGTGCCTCCCAGCCGGTGCATCGCCGTGGCCCCCGGATCCCAGATGAAGAACATGGCAGCAGCGACCACCCAGCCGGTCCAGCCAAACCAACGAACCCATCGGGGCAACATATTCCACCGGCCGATAATGGCGCTCAATGGCAGGAGGCCGAGGGCGGCGGCGGTGAATCCCACCCTTCCGGCCATGGCCCGAACCGGTTCCAGGGCGTGGAAGGTTACAACTTCCGGTGATTGACCGGTCAAGACGCCGGCGGCGGCAGTGGCTGCCCCGACTACCTCTGCCACCGCCAGTCCCATCATGCTGGAGAACATCCAAAAGATCGCCGCCACGCCCAGAAAGGTTGCCGCCGCCAACGACAGAAACGGGTCCAACTCCCGAAACACCCGACAAATGCCCACGGCGGCAACCAGGAGAAAGAGCGCCGCTGCCAGGTTCGATATCTTGCTGGCAAGGTACCAGCCATGGTTTGCGGCAATCATGGCCGCGGCGTCCAACGCATCCGGCTGGTCGGAGCCGCTCATCAGCCTGGTAACGATGGTAGCCACCTGGAAGACGCCGTAGAGGACAATCGCAACGGCGGTCAATCGTGCCACGCTCCGATGGGAGAAGAGAGAAGAGGTGTTATTGGGAATGGCAGGGCTGGCGTTCATGGGGAGCTCCTGATCGTCACTCGCAATTCAACCGCTCGTTCAATTGCCTAATCAAGTCCCGCCCCGGCTGTCGGGTATCCTCCCTGGCCAGGGCAAACTCCAGCGAAGCACGGAGCAATCCAAGGGGCGAACCCCCATCATGGCGAACACCCTGGAACTCATAGGCATAGACGTCCCGATGCTGCAGGAGACTCCGTATGCCGTCGGTAAGCTGAATCTCCCCCTTGGCCCCGGGCGGGGTATGTTCCAGGCAGTCGAAAATCTCCGGTGGCAGAATATATCGACCCACGATGGCAAGGTTGGAGGGGGCCGCCTCCAGGGCCGGCTTTTCCACCAGGTCCTTGACCCTATGGATGCCGGAATCAACGGCATCGGATTCCACCACGCCGTAGCTTTGCACCAAGGACCAGGGGACCGGTTCCACCGCAATCACGCCTTCACCGTATTCCCCAGCCACGGCCAGCATTTGGGAAAGCGCCCCCGGCTGATGGTCTATGATGTCGTCCGGCAGTATGACAGCAAACGGCTCATCCCCCACGGCGTCCCTGGCGGTGAGGACGGCATGGCCCAATCCCCTGGGTTCTTCCTGAATGACGAAGGACACCCGGGCCAGGCTGGACGCGTGTTGGATGGAAGCCAGGAGGGCCGTTTCTCCCGTTTCCGCCAACCGCTCTTCCAGGTCGAGCCGGGGCTGAAAGTAGGCGGCGATGGATTCCTTCCCCCGGGCAGTGACCACGATTACTTCTTCTATCCCGGCTTCGGCTGCCTCCTCCACCACGTACTGGAGCATGGGTCGGTCCAGGATGGGCAATAGCTCCTTGGGGACCGACTTGGTGATGGGAAGAAAACGGGTACCCAATCCTGCGGCGGGAATGACGGCCTTTCTTACCTGCACGTTTGCCTCCGTTTATCCAGAACTATGATAACACCCGGATTCACAGGGGCGCCAACTTGGGCCACAAGGGGGCAACCTTCCCCATGGCAGCGACGGCGCCCGGGCGGCGGCCACCCAGCCCCGGCCACCTTACCGCGAGACGGATATTTCCCTTTTCCCAGTGGCTGTGAACCTTGACTGGGCCCAATCATCCATTTGGCGAGGCGGCGTTGACAGGGTAGCTGGACTACCCTAACATTTGTGGTGAGACCGTGCTAGACGGGGAGCTAGCGGTGCCCTCGACCCGCAATCCGCTATAGCGGGGTGTAATTCCCCCCTTCGGCCGTACCTGTTGACCACTGGCCGAGGCTTGCAGTGTTGATGGCCGGGTCCCACGCGGCGCAGGCTTGTGAACCCCGCCAGGTCCGAGAGGAAGCAACGGTAAGCAGGTCCCTGCGGGTGCCGTGGGAATGCCTGGCTTGAGTTGCAGCCCTGGTAATGTCCAATGGGTCTCTGTCAACGGGGGGTGCGCGGTCTCTCACCTGAGGTGCTTTCGATACATCGTGACTGCCACCGCCCCATCATCCCTTCCCCCTCCCGCCGGACCGCGAAAGTCTCTCGGCCAATATTTTCTGGTTGACCAGCGCATTCTGGGCAGGATACTTGCCGCCGGAGACTTGGACGGCGACGACTTCGTGGTGGAAATTGGCCCGGGAAGGGGGGCGCTGACCCGCAAGCTGCTTCCCCAGGTCGCTCGCCTGCTGGCCCTCGAACTGGATGCTGATCTGGCCTCGGCCCTGCCGGCCAGACTGGGCAATCCGGAGAACCTGACGGTTGTGGCCGCCGACGCCCGGACCGTGGACTTGGCGCCATTCCTCGGAGTCACCGAGCAATACAAGGTAATGGCCAACCTGCCCTACTACGCGGCCAACCCCATCATTCGCCGTTTTCTTGAATCCCCCAGGCCGCCCAGCCGGATGGTTGTAATGGTGCAGCGGGAGGTTGCCGAGGGCATGACGGCCAGCCCCGGGAAGATGTCCCTGTTGTCCGTGGCCACCCAGGTTTACGCCCAAGCCAGGATAGTTTGCCAAGTACCGCCGGCGGCCTTTCGACCATCGCCCAAGGTGCATTCGGCGGTGGTGCGCATGGATGTTCTCCCCCAACCCGTCGTTTCACCGCACGAGGCCCCGTCCTTCTTCAGCCTGGTCAGGGCGGGATTTTCCGCGCCCCGCAAGCAGTTGCGCAACTCCCTGGGCCACGGCCTGGGCCGGCCCGGCCCCGAAGTGGCCCAATTGCTGGCCTCCGCCGGCGTGGACGCCGGCCGGCGCGCGGAAACCCTGGCCCTGGAGGAATGGCTGGCCCTGTTCCGGGTCGCCGAAAGCCACGAATTTGCCGGCATTGGCAGCGGGGAAAGGGTTGGCAAGGAGGATCGGGTTGCGGGTTAGGGCGTATGCCAAGCTGAACCTCTGCCTGGAAGTACTGGGAAGGCGAGACGACGGCTATCACGAGATACGCAGCGTCATGCAGACCATTGACCTGTGGGATGAACTGGAGGTCAAGCCCGCATCGTCCCTGCGGGTGGAGTGCGACCTTCCCGGACTGGATGGAGAGAACAACCTGGTTTGGCGAGCGGCTACGGAACTGGCGAGGGCTGCCGGTCGCCTGCCCCTGGCAGAGATCACGGTCAGGAAGAACATTCCCCTGGCCATGGGCCTGGGCGGGGGCAGCAGCGACGCGGCGGCGGCCCTCCTGGCCCTGAACGATCTGTGGGGGACGAAACTGCCCCTGGGGGAATTGGCCGTCATCGCAGCCCGGCTGGGCTCGGATGTACCCTTCTTCCTTTGGGGCGGCTGCGCCCTGGCTACCGGCCGCGGGGAGGTAATCGAACCGCTACCGACCCGGGCAGGGGCGCCGTTAACCCTGGTATGTCCGGGGGAGTCCGTTTCGGACAAGACAAGCCACATGTACCGGCAACTGAGCAACTTCCACTACAGCGACGGCGGCGTGACCCGGCGCCTGGTCCAAAACTCCATGGCCGGTTGCTGGAGCGACGACCTCCCTTACAACGCCTTCCATGACCTGGCCGTGCGGGAGTTCCCAGGATTGGGGGAGATAATGCAAGCCATCGAGCGCGCCACGGGCCGCCGACCCAACTTGACCGGCACTGGGCCCGCCACATTTCTGCTGCCGTCAACAGAATTGGAACACGCGGCAGTAACCAGGGCCTTGCAACCCTACCCAGCGCAGGCGTATTTTGTACAGACCATCGGCACATACCAGTCGGCGGCCAAGGCGGTTCCGCCGGCGAAGTAGCGCCGCCGCCATGTTCCATGCGATCATTTTCGAGACCATCATCTTTACTTTCCATACTGTGAGAAGAAACCCATGAACATTATGGGCGCAATCAACATCCCGCTGAGCCCCTACATTATTGACTTCGGCCCCTTTCTGCTGTCCTGGCATGGGTTCTTCACCTTCGTTGCCGTGGCGACAGCCGTAATCCTGACCGTCCGCTGGGGGCGGCGGGAGGGTTTGGACGGAGACGCCATCCTTTCCGTGTCGGTGTGGTGCATTATTGGTGGCATCATTGGAGCCCGTCTGCTGCACGTGGTGGATTTCTGGGAAGTATATTCCGCCGACCCGGCGCGCATATTCATGGTATGGCAGGGGGGCATAGCCATCTTCGGGGCAATCATCGGCGGATTCTTTGCCGGGGCTGGGTACATCCTCATAAGAAATTCCGACTGGTTCCTGCGCTTTTGGGGCAAGTGCCTGCGCTTTGCTGGCGAACCCAACCGGGCGCCCCTGCCCGGTGTGGGGCACCTGGCCGACGTGGCGGCTCCGGCCCTGCTGTTGGCCATGGCCATCGGACGGCTGGGAGACATTATCAATGGTGAACACTGGGCCAAGTTCACCGACCTGCCCTGGGGGGTGGTTTACTCCCACCTGGACAGCCCCGGGGCCTTTCGGGCGGCCAGCCATCCGGCGGTAGCCTACGAACTGATAATGGACTTGATCATCTTTGCGGCCATTTGGCCCCTGCGCAATCGTTTGCGTCCCCACGGCATGGTATTTCTATTGTATGGCGTCCTCTACTCCATCGGCCGGTTCTTCATCAGTTTCCTGAGGGTGGAGCAAAATACCTACTTTGGCGGCGTCCTGAATGAAGCGCAGCTGGTTTCGCTGGCGGTTATCGTAATCGCCGTACCGCTGCTAGTGTACAAGGCTCAATTTGTGCGCGCTCCCCGGCAGCGGGGAACGGCCAATCAGAGCGGCGCCGGTTCGGCAGGGGAGTAGCAGTCAGCCCATGAATTTCCACGGAACCAGTGTCCACGATACGTCGCGAAGGCCGCAGGACACCCCGTTGCGGGTGGTGGACTATGCAGAAGTCTGTCGGGGCATTGAAGCCCTCTGCGATTTGGTGGCGCGGAATCCCGAAGGCTGGCAGCCCGACGCTGTCGTCGCCGTGGTTCGGGGTGGTCTGGTGCCGGCGACCCACGTTTGCCACTACTTTAACTGCCCCATTTTCTTCATTTACAACGACATCCTGCTGGACCGGTTGGATGGTCACCAGCGCATATTGGTGGTTGATGAAATCAACGACACTGGCAGCGCCTTCCACCGCATCCAAAACCAGGTGTTTGGTCGCCCTCCCAACGACTCTTTGGACGTTCGCTACGCCGTCCTCTACACCAGGCACACTTCCAGTTTCACGGCCGATTTCTACCTGAAGTCCGAACCCTATTTCCTGAACGACTCCACCTGGCAGCAATTCCCGTGGGAGAGGGCCTAGCGCCCGGCCAGGCCTGCGAATGCAGGTTCGAAAGGTCAAAGGGGAAGCGGTGACGGAGAGAGCGCTGGTCTTATGCGTAGGGGCGCACGGCTGTGCGCCCCTACATTGTCAGGCAGCCAAGTTCGCCGCCCCGCCTATGAGCATCATCATGGACCCGTTGCACCAGCCGGGCGAAAGTCCTCGACGACCAGGCTCAACTGCCGCCTTCCCCTCCAGGAGTCCGACCTCACGGTGTAAACCAGGTCCACCGCTTCGGCGTTGCAGTCCCATTCATCGGCCCGGTTGAAGAGCATGGCGGGCATCCGGCAACCCTCGTTGCCCACCAGCAATTTGAGATGCTGCCCGGATTCGCCCAGATGATGGCTCTCCACCACCGGCAGTTGGCGGGCAAGGAAAGTTGGACGGGGGTTCCCCACTCCGAAGGGTTCAAGTTCCTCCAGTCTTGCCTGGAACTCCCGGGAAAGTTCCTCCGGCTGTACTTCGGCATCTATCTCAACGGTGGGTTCCGCCTCAGCCCCCATGAGTTTCCCCTCCGCCAGCGTGACCAGCCTGGACCGCAACTCTGCCACATTATCCGGCCTGATGGTAAAACCGGCAGCCTGCGAGTGGCCCCCAAACCTCACGAGAAGGTCGGCGCAGTTTCCCAGTGATTCAACCAGGTTGAACTCGGGAATGCTCCTGCCGCTTCCCATCAGCGTATTGTCGTCGATGGAAGCCAGCGCCACTGCCGGCCGGTGGAAGGTTCGAGATAGCCGGGCTGCTACCAGTCCCGCTATGCCTGGGGTAACGCTGGCATCCTCCGCCAGGATGAATGATGGTGGGCCGTCCATTTCCTGCATGCGGCTCTCCACCCCGGCGATGGCAGAACCTGTCAGTTCCCGACGCCGTAGATTCTGCTCCTCCAGCCGGGCCGCCAACTCCTCAGCCTCCGCCTCATCGCTGGTCGTGAGCAGGCGCAGGCTGTCCCCGGCGTGGCCCATACGACCAGCAGCATTCAGCCGGGGAGCCAACTGGAACGCAACGGTTTCGGCGGTAATGGGCGAACCTTCCAGCCCGGCGTACCGATAGATGGCCTTAAGTCCGGGTCGCCGGGTCAGCGAAAGTTCCGCTAAGCCTTCCTGAACCAGAAACCGGTTTTCGTCCACCAGGGGCACCATGTCGGCAATGGTACCGAGGGCAGCAAGTTCCAGCAGGGAACGGGGCATGGGCTGACCCAGCCACTCATATAGACCCTGCATCAGCTTGAGGGCAAGCCCCGCCCCGCACAGTTTGGGAAAGGGATATTCGTTGCCCGGCAAGCAGGGATCAATGAGGGCCAGGGCATTCGGTAGGACTGCTGGCGGTGCATGGTGGTCCGTTACTATCACCCGCATGCCCAGAGACTGGGCCAGGTCCACCTCGCGATGGGAGGATACCCCGCAATCCACGGTTATGATCAGGTCTGCCTGGTGGGCCGAAAGGTACCGGACCGACTCCTCCGAAAGACCATGGCCCTCGGCCACCCGATGGGGGATGTAGGGAACTGTAGCCACGTTGAGGTTGGACAGGCCCTCCACCAGTATGGCGGCCCCGGTGATCCCGTCCACGTCAAAATCTCCCACAATGCCAACCCGTGTGGGACCGTTAACCGACTGGGGCATTTCCACCGCCTGTAGCAGCCTCCGGAGAGCCGGTTCCATCCCACTCAGCCGGAGGGGACAATAGGGCAAGCGGTGGGGCGGCTGCAGAAAGAAGCGGAGTTGTTGCTCATCGAAAATACCCCGATTTTCGAGAACCCGGGCAAGGGCCGGAGGCGCTCCCCCCGCTGCCCAAAATGATTGCGAGCTGTTGGAGGATACTTTCCATACCCATTGTTTTGAGGCGGTACGCTGCATGAAAGGTACTCACCACCTTAAGGCGACATTTGCGCGGCAGCCGACCAATTAACTGCCAAGAACCCTCGATTGAGTCGGGTAAGGCCAAGTCCGGCATTTGGCCACCCGCTTGACCTAACCGAGCGGTTCCCGGTGGCCGGCCCTAAAGCAGTTGCAGGTTATACCATGGAGGGGATTGCCGGCTACGGGCAAGTGTCAGTGAGTCTGGTCGGTCGGCGGGTTGGAGGCTGGTGGGTTGGAAGGG
Source organism: Dehalococcoidia bacterium (assembly GCA_965221385.1). Lineage (GTDB taxonomy): Bacteria > Chloroflexota > Dehalococcoidia > Lucifugimonadales > UBA3495 > Bin22. The sequence continues at coordinate 2,726,049 of OZ244885.1, read as the reverse complement.
GGAGGTGAGTTTCCCGGTTCGCGGGCCTCGCTGCGGCGCCGGCGCGTTTCCTGCCGGTCCAGGTTGGCGGCGGTTATACGATCAACAAAATTGCTGATGAAGATGTACCGGAAGTCGTAACCCCAAGCCGTGTCCCAGGCCGCCCACAGAGTGTAGAGGAACAGCAGGAATGCCGACACAAAGGCCACCAGGGCAACTTGCGACGGTATGCCACCCTCCCCGCCAGCGGATTCTATAGTGAAGTGGAACACGAAAACCAGAACCACCAAGATCAGGTGAACCAGCGTGGCCTGCATCCCCTGGAATGCGCCCCAGATGGATTGGCTTCTACGAAAAGACCGGGACACAACGTAGGCAATTACGGGGCTGGGCAGAATCGCGAATCCAATGTGGCCCAGGAGGGGAAAGAGCGAAAGGCACAGCAAAGGGGCAGCGTGGGCGATGGTGGCTGCTATTCGTTCCTTCTTGGTGAAGACCGGCAGCTCTTCATCGGGTTGAGGAAGATGGCGGCGAAACATGGAACATCCAGCCCTGCTAGGAGGCCCAGCCGGGGTCGGTGAATACCAGCACTGAATTATGGCCGCCAAATCCGAAGGAATTGCTCATGGCCACATTCACCCGGGCGTTGCGGGCCGAAAGGGGAGTGTAATCCAGGTCGCACTCAGGATCCGGGTCCACCAGATTTATGGTGGGGGGAATCGTGTCGTGCTGAATGGACTTGACGCACAGGGCCGCTTCCAATGCTCCACCCGCGCCCAGCAGGTGACCAGTCATGGACTTGGTGGAACTGATGGGAACCCGGTACGCCTCTTCCCCCATGGCCAGCTTGATGGCCTTGGTTTCCTGCCAGTCGTTGAGGGGGGTGGAAGTGCCATGGGCGTTCAGGTAGTCAACCTCGGAAACGTCCACTGAGGCGGCGGCCAAGGCAAGCCGGATGGCGTTTGCGGCGCTCTGGCCCGTGGGGTTTGGTTCCGTAAGGTGATGGGCGTCCGATGTAGCGCCGTAGCCTCGGAGTTCTGCCAGGGCCGTGGCTCCCCGCTGCCTTACCCGCTCCTCGCTCTCCAGAACCAGGACCGCCGAACCCTCGCCCATGACGAAGCCGTCCCGGTCTCGGTTGAAGGGCTTGCTGGCCCGGGGCGGGTCCTCGTTGAAGCGGGACAGGGCGCGGAGGGAATTGAACCCGGCCACCGCCACGGGAACTATGGGCGCTTCGCTGCCCCCGGCAAGCACAATGTCGGCCTGGCCCCGCCGGATCATCTGCCACCCCTGGCCCAGAGCATCGGCGCCGCTGGAGCAGGAGGACACCACGCAATAGTTGGCGCCCATGGAGCCGGTAACCATGGACACCTGGGCCGAGGCCATGTCGCCCAGCATCATCGGTATGAGGAAGGGGGTTACTCTACGGGGACCCCGGTCTCGAAGCACGTCAAACTGTTGGGAAAGGGTCAGGATGCCGCCAATGCCGCTGCCGATGATGGCGCCCACCCGGAAGGGGTCTTCCTTGGAGAGGTCCAGTCCTGCCTGGCGACAGGCTTCCTGGGCGGCGACGGCGGCGAACTGGGCGAATCGATCCATGCGCCGGCTTTCCTTGCGTTCAAGGTATGCCTCGGGCTCAAATCCCCTAACCTCGGCGGCAAAGGTGGTGTCGAAGCCGGCAGTATCGAAGGCAGTTATGAAATCAATGCCAGATTTTCCCGCAATTATGGCTTCCCAGGTGGATTGAATATCCAGTCCCAACGGGCTGATAACTCCCAACCCGGTCACCATTACTCTTTGCGAGGTATCGCTCATTCTATCCTTTGTTCCGGCGACAGCCAGTGGCGGTGCCGGGTTAGCAGTTCAACCATATCAACCGCTATGCGATGGCCGATTGATTCAACCGCCATCATCCTCGGAGACCCGCGCCTTTGCCGTCCCCACGGCCCGGCCAGCCCATAGCTCCCGTGGGGCTTGCGGCTGGGCGAAAAAACGCTGGCAGAAATCCGGCATTACCAATAGGGACGCCCGACTCGGCGCAGGCTATTCCTTTACGGGACGCCGACGGGTGGAAGACTCCGTGACGACGCTGTTAATCATGTCGTAAATTTCGGAAATCTTCAGCGACACGTGGTCCGCCAGTTCCTTGCTGCTGGCGCTCACCGGGTCCGACATGGTCTTGAGAGTCTCGGTAAGCTCATTGACCTGGGCGTTAATATTGTCGGCCAGGTCCCGGCGGGCGTTGGCGAGGGGTTGTGACATGCCCCTAAGGGTCTCGGCCAACTCGTCAACGCGCTGGGAAATGTTATGGCCGAACTCCTTTCCCGCCACGGAAACCGGGTCGGCCCAGGTCTGCAAGTGCTGGGACGCTTCCGCTATGCGGGAGCTGATGCTGTCCCCCATTTCGCTGCCGGAGGTGGCCACCCGCAGCTTGTAGGAGCGGAGTATTCGGAAAATACGGCCGTACAAGTCATCGATGGACACCAGCTTGGCGGCGTAGTTGTCGAAAAGCTCCCTGCTTTCCTGCATGGTCCAGCGCTTGTCATAGTGGACGAACTGGCGGCCCGTGTAGAGGTGATAGGGACGAATCTCGCCCTCCTGGAGCAATTCCCCATGCTCGTTCAGAGGCTGCAGGTCCGTCCAGTTGGAGGTAGCCGGCAATGGGGTAAGCAAATTCGCCGTCTGGTACCGGCTATGCTGTGTCACCCATTCCGCCAGGTTCATAATGTCCTCTTCCCGGTCGAAGGGGAGGCCAATTATGGTCATGGCGACCACCGAAAAGGCCATGGAGTTCAGGGTTCGCAGGTCCTGCTCCATCTGGCCGGGTTCCTGCCGCTTGTTGACGGCCAGCAGGTTTTCGGCGTTGTTCGACTCGACCCCCAGGTAGAGCATCTTGATGTTGGCTTCGGCCATGGCCGTGGCCAATTCCGGGTCCTGCCCAATCTCTGCCCTGGCCTGGCAGATCATGTACATATTGTCCGTGTGGCCCTTCCAGTTCTTCAGCCGTTCGAGACGCTCGTTCCGGAACTTCACGGCCCTCAGGGGCGGAGTGTGCAGGTCGTCGGAAATGAACACGTTGAAGCGGCCATTGCGCGAGGTATGGAGCAGGCCCTCATCGGCCAGTTCCTGCAACTGCTGGAGGCGCTTGATTTCCGTCTCCCTGGGTATCATCCGATAGCCCAAGAACTGCTGAATGACCTGGCAGTAGGTGCAGTTCTCGGTGCAACCCCGCACCGTTTCCAGCACTCCGCCCGGCATGGGGTGCTGAGGGGACAGGTCCTTGATGGAACGGTAATCGGGCAACTCGGCGAAGGCAGGGTCCACCAGGCCGCGCCGTCGCGTCTGTACCACCTGGCCATCCTTGCGATAGCTGATGCCGGGGATATTGTCCAGGTAAGATTCCCTGGTTTCGGCAGGGTGAGTCAGCAACAGGTCGCATAGAGGGGCGATAATGTCTTCCCCTTCCCGCTGCACCACAACGTCGAAGTTCCCCAGGGCGAAGGCCTCTTCCGGCAGGGGACTCATCTGGGGGCCACCGCCGATGGTAATCAGGTCCGGGTGGTACATCTTGGCCAGGCGGGCGAGCTGATAGGCCCTGGGAGCTTCGTTAATCAGGGCCGTAACCAGAAGAACGTCAACCCCTTCCAGATCCTTGTCGGGATCCATCAGGCCGCTGCGGTCTTCAAACCATATCTCCCGCTCGTAGAAGAATGGCCCCTCCTCCCATTGCCCCAAAGCTGTCGAGAGGAACAGCATCCCCTGGCGGGGAATAGCCATATATTCGAAGTTCCCACCGGCGGAAGCCGGCTGCACTAGGACTACCCGCTTGATCCTGGAGGCTGTCGCAACCATTTCTTCACCTTGTTGCCCCATGAGGGCAAGAGCGCTGGCTTTATCAGTCTATTCAGGTAATAGATATTATCCTATTTTGGGCCGTTATACAATAAACAACATCACCATTAGACGGATGTTATGTCAGATGCCCGCTGACCATAGGATGCAAGCCTTGCCAGTTCCAGTCAGCCGGGGCGTCCCTCATTTCCTCCAGTCATGGTTCCCATTGGGGAGGAATTCCCCTCAAGCAAACCGGGGAAGAATCTCCGAGGCGATGGCGTCAATCTGGCGCACCCGGTCTTCCCTGGGGCCGGCCACGCTGAAGACGATGTGCCTCGCCCCGGCCTCGATGTACTCTTCCAGGCGCCGGCAGCACATTTCCGGGGTGCCCAAAAGGCAATAGTTGCGAACAATGTTCAGAAAGTCGCCGCCGTACACGTACCTGCCTCCCAGGGCTTCCGCCGCTACTTCCGCCGCCTCCTGTTCCGTGTCATATATAGAAATGTAGGGAAAGTAGGCCCACTGAAAATCGGACAAGTCCCTGGACTCTTCCTCGGCCATCGCCCTGATCTTGTCAACGCTGTCCCGGTACCGCTCCGGGCTGTAAAAATAGGGGAACCAGCCCTCGCCAAATCTCACCGCCCGGCGCATGGCGGCATCCCTTCGGCCCGCCACCCATACCGGGGGGTTGGGCTTCTGGGTCGGGGGTGGATTCAGCGCCGCATCCTGAAAGGAAAAGTGCCTTCCCTGGAAGGATACGGAATCTCCAGTCCACAGCCTTCGAACCGCTTCCAGACATTCATCGGTTAGCCGGCCCCGGTGACGGGGATTCAGGCCGGCGGCCTCGAACTCCACGGGAAACTCACCGCCAATGCCCACCCCCAGGGTCAGCCGCCCACCGGAGGCAATGTCCAGCGATGCGGTCATGCGGGCAAGCGTCAGGGGTTGGTAGAAGGGAACCAGCAGGATGGAGGTCAGGAGCCTGATCCTTTCCGTGGATCCGGCCGCCACCCCCAACAGAGGTATGGAGGCATGGGAAGGGCCCGGAGGGCTACCCCGCATGAAATGCTCCCCCACCGACAGGTACTCGAAACCCAGGTCTTCCAACCACCTGGCTTCCGCCGCAATTTCGGCGGCTCCCAGCACGGCGCTGGCCCCAAAATGAAGACGGGAATCGCTCATGGGTCTGGCCTCCAGGTTTCTGTCTTGCCATTGCCGTCAGAGGAGTGCGGCCTGGCGCGGTTGCGTTACGGCCCGACTTCGGCCTCAGGAACATTGGCGGACAACTGAACGCCGTTTATATTACAATATTGGAGAGACAAGGGAATCGATGCCGAATGATTACGCTGGCCGAAAGCCCCGCGCTGCCGGGAGAAAATGAATGACGGTGTTGGTTACGGGCGCCACCGGGTTCTTGGGCCGCCGGGTGGTACAGAAGCTGATCGACCACAACTACCAGGTGCGCTGCCTGGTTCACACTCCCGGCCGGGAGCGAATGTTCGACCAGCGGGCGGTGGACATTCATTACGGTTCGATCGGTGATCCGGAGGTTCTGGAAAGCGCCATTCAGGGAATAGACCAGGTGGTGCACCTGGTGGCCGTCATACGGGAGAGCGGCGGGGCAACCTACGACACCATAAACCGGGTCGGCACGGAAACCCTGGTCAATGTGGCCCAGAACGCCGGTGGATTGAGCCAGTTCGTCTTTGTGAGCGTCGTGGGCGCCCTGAACGACCCGGGCCTGCCCTACCTGCGCAGCAAGTGGCAGGCGGAACAGGCCATCATCAACAGTGGCCTGCCATACACCATTGTCCGGCCCTCGCTGATCTTTGGCGAAGGCGACGAATTCACCAACTCGCTGGCGGCCCTGGTGCGGCTCTTCCCCCTGGTTCCTGTAGTCGCCGGCGGCCGCAACCGCCTCCAACCCATCTGGGTGGAAGATCTGGCCCAGTGCCTTGCCCTATCCCTCAGCCGCCATGACCTCCATGGTCACACCCTGGAGCTGGGCGGCCCGGAACAGCTCAGCTACAACCAGATCGTGGCAATTATTTCCAGGACCATGGGCAAGCGGCGGGCGCGGGTTCATTTGCCGATATGGTTGATGCGCATGAACGTGGCCCTGATGGAATTGGTGATGTCCAGGCCACCGATAAACTCGGAAATGCTGAAGATGCTCCGGGTTCGCAATGTGGCTGACCCGGGCATGGTGGAGCAGACCTTCGGGTTCAGACCCAACCCCATGGATGGCAACATCGGATTCGTCAACAAGGTTACCCTTGGCGACGCCCTGCGGATTAACCTGGGCCAGATGCCCGCCCACATCAGGGATCACTAGAGTAATGAACGCCATGAACCCGGATTCCGCGTATGGGCAGGCCGTGGACTACCTGTTGAAACTGGTGGACCACGAAAGGCAGTCTCCTGTCGTACCCCGCCAAAAGCGCATCTACGACCTGGAACGGGTGACCGCCCTCCTCCAAGTCATGGGCAACCCTCACCTGTCCCAGCCGACGATTCACATCGCCGGAACCAAGGGTAAGGGCAGTACCGCCGCCATGGTCGATTCGATCCTGGCTGCTGCCGGCTACCGTACCGGGTTCTACTCATCCCCCCACCTGCACACCTTTCGGGAACGTATCCGCCTGGATGGCAAGCCGGTGATGGAATCGGATTTTGCCGACCTGGTTTCATCGGTGGCCGATTCGGCGGCAGAACTGGAACGGGTAACGGAGTTGGGGCCGGTGACGCTGTTTGAATTCCTAACCGCCATGGCCTTCCAGCATTACGCCCGATGCTCCGTGGACTTTCAAACCATCGAGGTGGGGCTGGGCGGCCGCCTTGACGCCACCAACGTGGTACACCCTGAGGCTTGCGCCATTACCTCCATCAGCTTGGACCACATGGCCATCCTGGGGGATACGGTAGAAGAAATTGCCGCCGACAAGGCGGGAATAATCAAGACAGAAGTCCCCCTGGTGGTGGCCCCACAGAGGCCGGGCGCGCTGAAAGTTCTGCTGGACGTAGCGGCGGAGAAGCAGGCTCCCGTAACGTTGGTTGGCCGGGACGTGACCTGGAATCGCGTCAGTTGTGGGCCGGAGGGCCAGTCCGCCGATATTTGCGGGCGGCGGGATTACTACCAGGTGACCACCCCCATGCTGGGCCGACATCAGTTGGAGAATGTCGCCGTCGCCATCGCCGTCGCCGAGGCCCTGGAGGAGAATGGCTTCCGAATCGGAAAGCCGGCAATCATCGAGGGTCTGCGAACAGTGCGGTGGCCCTGCCGGCTTGAAGTGCTGGGTCGCGCCCCTCTGGTGGTGTGCGATGGCGCCCACAATGTCTATTCCGTCGAGACTATGCTTGCTTCCCTGAAGGAGTATTTCGACTTTAGCCGCCTCTTGCTGGTGCTCGGTTTCTCCCGGGACAAGACCGCCGCCGGCATGTTGGAAGCCATATCAGACTTGGCCGATGGCGCGGTGGCTACCCGTTCCCGCCATCCCCGGTCCATGGCCCCGACAGCCCTCTCCGAGCTGATGCGAGACAGTGGAGTCAAACAGATCGGGCAGGCAGACACGGTTGCATCGGCCCTGGAACTGGCCATGAACGAGGCCGGCGAGAGGGACCTGATTCTGGCAACCGGGTCCCTTTTCGTGGCAGCGGAGGCGCGGGAGGCGGTTCTGGGCATAGAACCGGAACTCTACCCAGATCTGCTGCCTGCGGACCTGCGGTAGGCCGGGGACGGCTGACCAAAGCAGCAATCGATTAAACTGCCGGCAAGGGCCATTATGCCAATGGAAGGAGAATCCCAGGCCCTGTAACCGAGAAACACCATGGAAGATAGAAGAGCAGTAATCACCGGGGTGGGCGCCATAACACCCCTGGGCCTGTCGGCGGAAACCTTCTGGGAAAACCTGGTTGCCGGCAACTCGGGCCTTGGTCCCATGACCCTCTGCGACCCCACCGATTACCCGTGCCGGATTGCGGGCGAAGCCACCGACTTTGACCCGCTGGAGTACATTCCCTCACGGGAGGCCCGGCGTATGGCCCGATTTTCCCAACTGGCGGTGGCAGCCGGGCTACAGGCAGTTGCGGCGGCGGACTTCCACATAGACCAGGAGGATCCCTACCGGGTTGGCGTGGTCATTGGCAACGGCAACGGGGGCTTTCCCACCCTGGAGGAAAACTGCCGGGTGCTGGCTGCGCGGGGCGGTATGCGAATGTCTCCCTTCTTCTTCCCCATGGTGCTGCCAAATATGGCTGCGGCCAACATGAGCCACTACCTGGGGGCCAAAGGCTATAACTCCACAGCCACCACTGCCTGCGCCGCCTCCAACCAGGCCATCGGCGAGGCCCTGCGCCTGATTCAACGGGGCGAAGCGGACGTGGTGTTCACTGGGGGAGCCGAAGCCGGCATCAGTCAACTGGGGCTGGCCGGTTTCGCGACCATGCGCGCCCTCAGCACCCGAAACGACGACCCCCCGGGCGCCAGCCGGCCCTTCGACCGGGACCGGGACGGGTTCGTTCCCGCCGAGGGTTCGGTAATTCTGGCGTTGGAATCTCTCGATCACGCCATCCGACGGGGCGCACCCCCGCTGGCGGAGGTGGCGGGTTTCGGATGCACCGCCGATGCCAGCCACCTGGTTCAGCCCGAGGAAACCGGAAGCAGCGCAGCCGAGGCGATGCGCCGCGCCCTGGAGGATGCTGGGGTTGGCCTTGATGAGGTGGATTACATCAACGCCCACGGCACATCCACCCCATTGAACGACGCCGTGGAAACGGTGGCCATCAAGCGGCTTTTCGGTGACCGGGCGTACCACATCCCCATCAGTTCCACCAAGTCCATGACCGGGCACTCCCTGGGAGCCTCCGGTTCACTGGAGGCGGCGGCCTGCATCGCCACCATCACCTCCGGCCAGATTCACCCGACAATCAATTACCAAACCCCCGACCCGGCCTGCGACCTGGACTATGTGCCGAACCAATCCAGGAAGAAGGACGTTAGGGTCGCCCTTTCCAACGCCTTTGGGTTCGGCGGGCAAAACGCCTGCATCGTGTTTCGCAGGTTCGAGCAATAGCGCCGCAAACGAGGCATCGCTAACTTTCCTTCGGCTTGGGGGCACGGTCAGGGCCGTTGCAGCCACAACCCCCATACGAGCCACAAATTGAGCCGGGAGCGATGACGCTCCCGGCTCAATTGGCTGTGCGGATTGTGGCGTAGGCGCCCGGTTCGCGGAGCTAAGTGGTCTCGACGGCATTCTCCCCCTGGGCCAGAACGTCATCGAGAATTCGCTGCAAGGCCATGGTGTGGCTGCACACGCCCCTGGTGTAGAAAAACAGGCACTCGCAATGCCACTTGCCGGACTCGAACTTCACCTGGTAGGTGCTGTGATTGCCCTCGAAAGTGGCGTGGAAGCTGTTGATGTGAACCCGTTCCTTCTCTTCCGCGTACTTTTTGGCCTTGTCTATCTTCCCAATGAAGCCGGAATTCATTCAGCCCTCCTAGTCTGCCAGGGTGGGTACAACCGCCGAACGAAGGCCAAACCCAATGGAAATAGCCTTCATTAAGGACGGATTAAATTGTAAAGTCCCCCTTATTCCGGGTCAAGGCATTCCACGGCTTCCTCAAGGCAAGCTCGCCAGTGCAGAAAACGCGGGTTTTTTCGCCGTCCTGTATTTGACCGGCGCCAGAGGGCTGGAATACAATCCTACCTGCCGGCCCGCACCTACCTTGCCTACGCCGCCGGCCAAAGAGCCTTGCCACTTAAACAGGTGAACCGCTTTGATGACCGGTGATGAAATCAGGAGTTCCTACATCCAATTCTTTGAGGGAAAGGGGCATCTGCACATGCCCAGCGCTTCCCTCATACCAGCCGGCGACCCGACCCTGCTATTCACCAGCGCAGGAATGGTGCCCTTCAAGCCCTTCTTCATGGGAGAGCAGACTCCCCCCAACAGAAGGTTGACCAGCTACCAAAAGAGCTTTCGCACCACCGACATCGACGAGGTGGGAGACCACAAGCACCTCACCTTTTTTGAAATGCTGGGCAATTTCAGCATCGGCGACTATTTCAAGCAGGATGCCATTGCCTTTGCCTGGGAACTGGTTACCACCCTGTTCAAATTGCCACCGGAACGGCTGTACGTCACCATCCACCTGGACGACGATGAGGCACACCTGATTTGGCGGGACAGCATCGGCGTTCCGGAAGAACGAATTTACCGCTACGGTGACAGCGATAACTGGTGGGGGCCGGCCGGCACCGAAGGACCCACCGGGCCCTGCTCCGAAATCCACTATGACGGCGGGGCGGAAAAGGGCTGTGGTTCCATAGTACCTACGGCTGAGCTGACCGGCATCTTCCGTCGGGTTCGGGAGACAGGACAGGAGGAGGAGATTCCAGGCTGTCATCCCAACTGCGACTGCCTCCGGTTCGTCGAACTGTGGAACTTGGTTTTCATGCAGTTCTACCAGGACCCGGAGCGAAACAGGACTCCCCTGCCGGCCCCCAGCGTCGATACGGGCATGGGCCTGGAACGGGCCGCCGCCGTCCTACAGAACAAGCCCAATGTCTATGAAACCGACCTGTTTCGCCCCATCATCGACAAGACTTGCGAACTGAGCGGCAAGTCCTACGGTCAAGACCAAGACATCGATTATGCCCTGCGGGTGGTGGCCGAACACGCCCGGGCCGCCAGCTTCCTGATCGGCGATGGGGTTGTACCGGGCAACGAGGGCCGGGGCTACGTGCTGCGGAGGGTTGTGCGCCGGGCGATTCGCTACGGACGCCGCCTGGGCCTGAACCAGCCCTTCCTGACCCAGGTAGCCGCCGAGGTGCTGGCCAGCTTTGCCCCCGTTTATGGGGAGTTGGCAGAAAACAATGATTTTATTCTCCGGGTAATTGGCCTGGAGGAAGAGCGGTTCGGCAGAACCTTTGAACGGGGAAATGACATTCTCCGAGGCATGGTGGCTTACCGGGGCAGGACGCTGGAAGTCCAGGGGCAGTTGACTGCCGCCGTTTCTCTGGCCGATGCCCTGCCGGATGACCACCTGGGCGCCAACGAATCGGAGAACATGGGCGCCGCCCTGGCCTGCGAGGCGCTTTTGGCCGAGGTATCTTCCGAGTCCACCAACGGACCCACGGACGCCGTCGAATCCAGTATTCCACAGTGGTCCGGCGCCATTACCGGAAGGGAAGCCTTCATCCTCTACGACACCTACGGTTTTCCGCCTGAGTTGACCGCAGAAATGGCCCGCGAACAGGGCCTGGACGTGGATACCGAGGGTTTCGAGCGGGAGATGGAAAAGCAACGGGAGCAGTCCAGGTCCGCCCAGGGCTTTACGGGTAGCATGGAAATACTGACCGCCTACGAGAACCTGGGCATTGACGCCACCCACTTCGTTGGTTACCGGCAACTGGAGCAGGATACCCGGGTGGCGGCGCTCCTGGTTGATGGCGGGTCGGCCGGCCATGCCAGCCAGGGGCAAAGGGTGGAGGTTCTGCTGGAAGGCACCCCCTTCTACGCGGAAAGCGGCGGCCAGGTGGGCGACCAGGGCCACATTTCCGGACCCAATGGAACAGTGCGGGTGGAGGATACCCAGAGCCCGGTGGCTGGCCTTATCGTCCATTCGGGAGTGGTGGAGGTCGGCGATATTTCCCTGGGAGAGGTGGTTTCCGCCAGGGTTGACGCCGGCCGCCGGCTGGACGCCGCCCGGAATCACAGCGGTACCCACCTGCTCCACGCCTCCCTGCGGTCCGTGCTGGGTCACCACGTCAGGCAGGCCGGTTCCATGGTCACGGCAGACCGGTTGCGGTTCGACTTCAGCCACGTGGGGCCTTTGTCTCCGGAGGAGCAGCTGAATGTCCAAAGCCTGGCCAACGCCAAGGTTCGCGAAAACCTGGAGGTTGTCACCCAGGAAAGCACCTACGCCGAGGCGGTGCGGGATGGAGCGTTGGCCTTCTTTGGCGACCGCTACGGTGACACGGTCCGGGTAGTGCGAATGGCCAATGGCGAGGCCTTCAGCGTGGAGGTGTGTGGTGGCACTCACGTGGGCGCCACCGGCCAGGTTGGCACACTGTTCGTGCTGGGCGAGTCCGGCATCGGTGGCGGAATGCGCCGCATTGAGGCCGTTACCGGAAGGGCTGCCGAACAGCTCTTCGTCGAACAGGCGAGCCGGCTTAATGCCCTAGCCCATCGCCTTCAAACGCCGGTTGCGGACCTGGAATCCCGCTTGGAAACATTCCTCCAGGACACTGACGATTTGCGCCGCCGCCTGGCTACCCTGGAACAGCGGGCATTGCGGGCGGAAGCCGAGGCCCTGCTGGAAGGAGTTCAGGACATTGACGGGGTGAAACTGGTCTCTGGCCGCACGTCGGCCAACGGCCCGGAAGCCATGCGGGAAATGGGGGACTTCATCAAGACCCGATTGCCCAGCGCAACCATCTGCCTGGGCGCGGTGGTGAACGGCAATCCGCTTATGGTGGTGATGGTCACGCCCGACCTGGTGGAGCGCGGCCTCCATGCCGGCAACCTGGTGCGCGATGCCGCCCGGGTCATGGGCGGCGGGGGCGGTGGCCAACCGGAGCTGGCCCAGGCCGGTGGTCGGCAGGCGGAAAAATTGGATGATGCCCTGCGCCGCATCGCCGAACTGATCCGGGATGCGGTTCAGAAATAACCTGCAGGAACGGGGCGGCCTGGCATGAAATACCTGGCCCTGGACCTGGGAAACCGGCGCATTGGCTTGGCCGCCGGCGGCGAACCGGGAACGCCGGTAGTGCCCGCCGGGTTCCTGGAGCGTAAGACCTTACGCAGCGACCTGGCCTCTGTGCTGGCGGCAGCCGACCAACGGGGAGTTGAGGCTTTCGTGGTGGGAATTCCCTATACCCCGACCGGGGAGGAGGGCGCCCAGGCCAAGTTGGCCCGGGGCTTCGTGCGGGAGTTGCAGAAGCGCACCGACTTGCCCGTTTACCTGGTGGACGAACGGTTCACTTCAGTGGAGGCGGAGGGCCTGCTGCGGGACGCTGGCGTCCAGCCCTCCCGTAGCCGGGGCGCGGTGGATGCCGCCGCCGCCGTGCTGATACTGGAGCGGTTCCTGGCTGCCGGAGGGGATTACAAGTAAATGCGGTGAAACTCTTCGGACAGGCACTCCATTGCTTCCAGGTCCCAATCGAAGAGCAGCGCTACGGAAACCTCCGACGTGGCCTCCAGCAACCGCTTCCCATCCTTGGCCACCACGCTCTCCGCCCGCCGGTAGTCCAGTTCCTCATCCTCCTGGCCGGAGCGATTGCAGACAATAATTGGCAGGTCATTATCCAGCGACCGCTGCTCCCATTCCCCGTCGGGGGCACACTGGCCCGGCCCCCATGAAACCGGCGACACGTATATCTCGGCCCCCTTGTCTTTCAACTCGCCGGCCACCTCGTTCCGGTAGGCGTCGGCGCAGACCAGTATGCCCACCTTCACCCCGTCGCACTCGACGGGTTCGATGACCGAGCCACCGGTGGACCAGCCCTCTGCGCCCCGCAGCGCCTTTACCTTGCTGTGCTTGCCCACAATTGTGCCGTCTCTTCCAATGACGAATGCGGTGTTGAAGAGCCTATCCGTCGCCGGTTCCCGTTCGGGGTGGGAGAGAAACACGGTCAGGCCCAGTTGGCGTACCAAGCAACAGTAGGCCGTCATCCACGGGTCCGGCTGGGGGAGAATCCAATCCGTGCCGATTTGCTTCATGAACATGTACCCTGGAATGCACAGTTCCGGGGTTACCACCCAGTTGGCGCCTGCTTCCGCTGCCGCCCGGGTGCCCTTCTCCACCAGCTCTCGGTTATGCTCGATGTGGCTGGTAATGGGCGCCAGATGGAGGAGGGCGATACGGACCTTCTTCATACATTCTCCTCACCGGTTCAGTTCAATCCGCTTTGGGGCAACCTATCCAGGAGATGAAGCCGGCCAATTATATCACCGGTTCATCCGATGGCAGCCACCGTCCATGGGAGTCCGTCGGTGAATCCTGAAAAAGGGATTGCGACGAAGATATTCCCCTACATATTGGGGCGACGTACATGGTTTGACACTGTAATTCGGGTTGAAGGGATGCTATATTAGCTTACATCCCAACTGTGCCCTCGGCATTGGTTTGCGAAAATAACGAAAAGGTACCGGCAGTAGTGAGTTCAGACTTCGAGTTGGTTCAAAGTGTGGTAGCGGCAATTGTGGTGGGATACCTGCTTGGTTCCATACCCCTGGCCCACATAGTTGCCAGGCGCCGGGGAATCGATATTTTCAACACGGGAAGCACCCGCGCCGGAACGGCCAACGTTTTCTGGAACATCAGCCGCCGCAACGGAATATTGGTATTCGCCGGGGATGCCGCCAAAGGGTTTCTGGCGGTGAAGTTCGCCGGTCTGCTGGGCGTGCCGGCTGACGGCCTCATCCTGGCCGGCGGGGCTGCGGTAGCCGGACATTGGAAGTCGATCTTCACCCGATTCCGGGGTGGGGACGGCATGGTTACCTTGGTGGGGGTTACCGTCGCCCTGACTCCCCTACTGTCCATATTGGGTATAGTAGTGGGCGTGGTGGCGGTGCTGCTGACCCGCCGGTCGGCCTTCCGCTCATCCGTGGGAATTGCGGCCTGCTACTCGTTGCTGCTGGCGCTCAGCCAAGTCTTCCCACTCTTCTACGACCAGCGCCTCTTTGCCATGGAATTGTCCGTGCTGGCGTTGCTGGTCATCTTCCACAATGTACTAATACACCGCATGCGCGCCCCTCATCTGGCGAAGAAACGCCGCCAACCCACCGAAATCGAAGGTCTGGAAGATTTGGCCGACCCCGGCCTCGGCCCTGACCTGTCCGAAAAGTCCTGACCAACCGCGGGTTGCCTTCCGCGAATTAGCGCCGTCAACTCAAGAATGCCATTTCCTGTATCCGTTGTGTGTTATTAAGGTGGCAGGGGTAGGAGTTACGGGGACGGTCAGGCGTAAACCGTAGGGGCGCACGGCTGTGCGCCCCTACACCACCAGGGAATGATCCTGGCCTTTGCTCTTCACCCTTTATTCTAGGCTTCACGCAGCGTTAATCGTACCGAACCCGTTCGGAACTGCTGGGGCCCCAGGGCGGCGGCGCAACCACATCCCAGTCGGAAACCACGTCCACCACCGCGGGCCGGTTGGAGGCCAGCGCCTCCTCAATGGCAGAGGAAATATTGGCCGGGTCGGTGACCCTTATGCCAAAGCAACCCATGGATTCGGCCACCTTGGCCAGGTCAACATCGGTAAATTGCCACATGGCATCGGCGCTCATGCCGGGGTAATTGGCGTTCACCACCCGTTCATCCCCCACCCGGCATTGGTTCAGAGAGCGGTTGTCGTTCACTACGATGACCGCATTTATGCCGTAGCGGGTTGCCGTTTCCAACTCGGAAACGTGGTACCAGAAGCCGCCGTCTCCGGTGAAGGCCACCACCGGACGGTCGGGCAGCGCGCACTTGGCGCCCAGGGCGGCGGGCAAGGCCCATCCCAACGAACCGGCGGCCCGCATGAATTCCTGCTCCTGGTGGTGCAGTTCTATGTACGCGCCGGTCCAAATGCCAGAATGCCCGGTGTCGGAAACCAGCATGGCGTCCGAGGGGAGGTTGTCGGTGAATTCCTGGCAGATGCGTTCGGGCCGGATGGGCTGGGCGTCGGAATGCCAGTCCGGAGCCACCTCATCGCGGAACTCCTGCACCAATTGCTGGGCCCGTTCCACCCACTCGGTCCGGGATACGGGTTCCAGGGCCTCCACCAGGCGGGATACGGTTGCCTTGGCATCACCCTGGATCGCCACGGTCGTGGGGAAGCTGCGCCCCAATTCCGACGGGTCGATGTCTATCTGGATTACCTTCGTGCCGGGCAGGGGAATGCGCCAGTCCAGGGTTACCTGGCTGCCCGTCTGGCTGCCGATGAAAATGGCCAGGTCGGCTTCGGCCACCACCCGATTGGCGCACCACCGGGAGTAGGCCCCGCAAACCCCCACGGACAGGGGATGGTTCTCCAGGATGGCGCCCTTGGCGTTCAACGAGGTTGCTACCGGAATGTTGAGCATCTCCGCCAGCTTCACCACCTCTTCCTGCGCGCCGGAGGACGTTACCCCCCCGCCGGCGACAATAACCGGTCGCCGGGCTTCCGCCAATACCTGTACCGTTCTTCGAATCTGATCGGGGCTGGGTTCGGGGCGCAGTGAGGAGCGCTTCTTGAAGTCCTCCTCGACGATGACCTCCATGTCGGCCTCCCCGTTCTCGATGACCTCCCCCTGAATGCCCATGAAATCCATGTGGACCGGCCCGGGCGCGCCGGAGGTTGCCTCACGGAAGGCCTGGCGCAGCAGGTGGGGCAGCTGCTCCACCGTGTCCACCGCCACGCTGTACTTGGTGGTGGAACTGAAGGGCCGGAAATGGTCGATCTCCTGGTAGGAGTTGCGATATTGGTGGGACAGGGGCCGATGTCCGGTGATGGCAATGACCGGAGAGAGTCCCAGGAAGGGGTCCTGCAGGCCGGCAGCCAGGTTTGCCGCCCCCACCGACTGGGCCATGCAGACGGCGGGGCCATTGGAGGCGCGGGCGTAGCCGTCAGCCATGTAAACCGCCGCCTTCTCGCCGTGGGTAACTATTCGCTCGATGCCTGCTATCTCCAATTCCGCCAGTATGCGGCGGGCGATGGACGGGACGTAGAAGACGTGAGTCAAACCGTAACCCTTGAAAGTCTCCGCCACGAACCGGGCGCCGGACATTGTTGGCATAGCTCGCCCTCCCTTTGATTCCACTGGATTTTCGGCTGAACATTAGCACCATGACCCAAAACAGTCAACCGGAATTCCCCTTAATGGGCATACGGCAAAGCATACCCCGGCCCTGGACGATGAAAGCAGACCAAACAGGCGCGAGGTTGGCCAGCCTCTCGCTCCCGCTCCCAGCTTTATGGCAGCTATATCAAATTGACAACGCCGACTTGTTCTCATAGAATTCTGGCGCTCTGCCACCCTGGAAACCGGAGGAGATGACCATGCCGGAAATTACCGTTTTGCTGCAAGGCAGCCCCCTGCGCACCGATGTGGGCGTGGTGGGGTTCTGTTCGGTGGTGTTGATCGAGGGCGAAAAACGCATCCTGGTGGACGTGGGACATGTAGGCAGGAGGACCGCCCTGGAGAATGCCCTCAAGGCCCGGGGGCTCACTCCCGAGGACATTGACATTACCATTATGAGCCACGCCCATTGGGACCACAGCCAGAATTACGACCTGTTCCAGCACGCCCCCATGCTGGTGCACCCCCTGGAACGAAAGTACGCCCACAAGCCCCATCGCAACGACTGGGCAACCCCCGCCTGGTCCGGCGCGATGATTGAGTTCCAGCCCACTGTTGAAGAGGTGGAAGAAGGCCACGTCATCGAGCCGGGGGTTACCTTGATTCACACGCCGGGCCACTCGCCGGGCAGCATCTCTGTAATGGTGGAAACTTCAGAGGGATTGTGCGCCGTTACCGGGGACGTGCTGCACTATTCGACGGTGGCCCTGACCCGGAAGAATCCCCTGGTTTTTTGGAACGAAAAGGATGCCACCCAGAGCATTGACCGAATCGTGGGCCAGGCGGATGTCATCTACCCAGGCCACGACCGTCCCTTCCACGTGGTCAACGGGGAAATCGAGTACCTGGCCGAGGTGAAGATGACGGTGGCGGGCATGGATCCGGAGGATCCCAACATCACCTTCGACTTTGCCCCTAGGCCCATCTGGATTATGCCGGGGATTGAAGACCAGACTGTGGACCGGCTTCAGTAACGAGGTTCTGCCAACTTCCTCTCCGGGCCTAGGCGGGAAAAACCAGCGGGACCGGAACGTCGCGCGTTGGGATTTGAGACAGGGCTGCCCCTTGCGGTTGGGATTCCTCTGCTGTCGCTCGGAATGACAGGTGTGGTTGGCTTGGAGTGGGTGGCATGGTGGAGCTTCATAGCTGAGATTCCCCAACTCGTCTCGGAATCACAACAGCGGAGCGCTCGGAAAGACAACGGGGATAAAGGACGGAATTGACCGAACAGGCTACCCTAATCCGTAGGGGCGCACAGCTGTGCGCCCCTACCTCGTCACCAAACCTTCCTTCCCTGCCACTCCCAACCTGGCCGTCTAATACCGACCGGACAGCTTGACCGTCTTGCCGGTGCGCGCCGCCTCCTCTATGGCCAAGGTCACCTCCACCGTGCGCCTTCCCTCCCGCACCGTGGTATGGGAGCAGGGGGTTCCGGCGGCCAGGTGGTCCAGCCAGGAGCGGGTTTCGTTGGCGATGGGCCCCCAGTATTCGCCCATGGCCCAATCGCCGGAGGAGTTGCTCTGCATGAACAGGGCATCGACGTAGTGGTCGGGTACGTAGGCGTGGGGAACGCCCTTGTCGGTGAACAGGAAGCTGTCCTTGTTGTCCATGTCCAGAACCATCACGCCGTCCTCGCCCAGCACCTCGAAACGGGCGCTCTGCCCATAGGAGGGATAGCGGGCCGGCAGGGTATAGCAGATTCCCAAGTTGACCAGGCAGCCGTTCTCGAATGTGATGATTGCCCAGGTAACGTCGTGGATGTCGTGCCCCATCTCCTTGTACAGGCCAAACTTGCCCCGGGCCACCACTTCGACGGGGCGCACATCGTCCAAGTACCAGCAGGCCATGTCCACATAGTAGGTCAGGGAATCGAGAACGGGCGTGGCCTCTGGCGACCGCTTCAGGATTTCCATCATGTGGGCACGGGAGTTGTAAACTCGGGATTGGATGCCCATTACTTCTCCCAGACGCCCCTGGGCCAACTGTTCTTTCGCCAGCATCCAGCGGCGGTCGTGGCGGCGGGAGTAGCCGATGCGCAATTCAACACCGGTCCGGTCCACGGCTTCGACTATCCGGTCCGTGTCCTCCAGGGTCAAGGCTAGGGGCTTCTCCACGAAGACCGGTTTTCCCAACTCCAATGCCTGGAGGATGGGCTCCACGTGCTCATGCTCCGGCGTGGAGACTATGACGGTATTGACCTGGGGGTCGGAGATGATCCGGTAGTTGTCGCTGGAGGTTAGGTCGGCGTTGACCTGCTGGCCCAGGAGGCCGGCCCGCTCCGGATCAATGTCGGACACCGCCAAGAACCGTACCGAGGGATGGCGGGTAACCATGTTCGCGCGCAGGGTGCCGATGCGGCCCGAACCCACAACGGCGACGCCCAGTTCCTGTTTCTGCATGGATGAAACTCCTATTGACGGGCTGGGGGCGTCACCTCCCCAACAGCTTTCCAGCCAGGCGAAGCAAAGGCTCCGGTCTTCTCCAGAGTATTATTGCCCAGCCAAATGGCGGTCAGGGAAAGTCTGTCGGGAAGGGCCATTGCCCTCCCCGACATGATAGCACCAAATGAGTTGGGGTGCGCCCGTAAACCGATGAGGCAGGGCCGTCGTCCCCCGTTGACTGGGCCGAACATTGATCTCCCTCCAGACCCCGTAGCCGAATGAGGCAAATAGTCAGGCAAGCCAAGAATAAGGGGATGAATGGGGCAGATTGTTGCCTGGTAGGGTAGGGGCGCACGGCTGTGCGCCCCTACGAGTAACGTCCACCCTCCCCCATTTCCCCCACACTCTCCTTCCTGGCAAACCCGGGTTGAACAGGGGTCAGTCGTCCGACATGCCGGGGCTGTCTATGAGCCTCACGTTGGTATCGAGGGCGGTGAAGTCAAACTCATCGCCGGTGGAGGCAATGCGCCGGGCGAAGACTATTACCGCAGTGATTAGGGAAGAGACGACCAGGGCCGAGGCGAAGGCCCAGAACATCTGGCCGCCCAGGGGCGCCGTCAAAGCCCAGGGGCTAATCAGGTCCGGCTGCGGGTAGTAGAGGGCGCCGACCAGGGCGCCGATGGCGCCGGCAACCAGCACCCCCCAGCCGGGCATTCGGCGAGAGTAGAGGCCCACCAGCACCGGAGTCACAATGGCAGCCCCCAGCAGGTCGGCGATCAGGAACACGTACAGGACGCTGAAGCCCTGGGAGGCCACGATTATCGCGGGAATTGCCACGATTACCGTCACCGCCCGGGCCAGGCCCATCAGGGCGCCCCGGTCCACACCCAGTCCGGCCAGGTCGGCGGCAACCCCGCTGGCTATGCCGTTCATCAGCGTATCCAGGGTGCTCATGGCCAGCATCAGGGCGCAAACCAGAATCAGGATGTGCATCCACAGGGGAAACACGTCCCTGGCCAGGGCGAACAGGGCCGCGGCCACTTCCGGGTAGGTGAAGGGCGTGACTGAACCGTTGCCCACGGCCGCGATGCCAGCCATACCCATCAGGAAGGTCAGGGGAATGGCGATGGCCACCGCGCCCCACAGGCTGCGAATCAGGGCTCGCTGATCCCTGACCGTGTAAACCCGCTGCCACATACCGGGGTGGAAGGCATTGGAAGCGACGATGCCAATGATCAGCACCACCGCGAAGAAGTAACTGCCCGGGGTATTGGCGGACAGAAGGCCGGCGCTGCCCGCAGTGGCCCAGGCGTCGGTGTCGCCCAGGTGAACCGCAGCGACCACCACCAGCAACAGCAGTACGGGTATCAATATCCAAAACTGGATTCGGTCGGTGTAGATTGAGGTTCGCAGGCCACCGTAGGCGGTGTAGGCGATTACCACCACGCCCACGGCCAGGGCCGTCGCCCACAGGGGCGAGCCGGTCAGGTTGCCGACCGCCGCAGTTATGGCCGTCAGTTCCGCGGTTATGAATATGCCCATGATGAAAATTATGGACAGGAAAATAACCACGAAGGGAACCATACCGAAACGGTGCCGGACAAATTCCGTCAGCGAGTGGCCGTTGGGCATCAACTGCCGGATGCGCGGCCCGACCAGCATGTACATTATCGGAATGCCGGCCATGCCTATAGCGTAACCCACCAGGGAAATAATGCCGAAGTTGGCGCCGGATTCGCCGGGGCTGAGCAGCACCCAGGTGCCGAACATGGAGGCGACCAGGGTGGCAACACCCACGTTAACCGGGGCGTGATTCCGGGAAACGGTGTAGTCCTCCACGCTCTGCCCCCGCCGGCGCCAGGAGTAGGCCAAACCCAACACCAGGAAGGCCAGGCAAACGATAATCAGGGTGGTGATGCCCAGGGTGGAATCCAGCATGACGAAATCCCTCACTTCTCAACTGCTGCCGGGGAAGGAACCGGATAAGGAACCCGGAAGGGCAACAAAAAAACCGCCAAGTCCTTTTACTTGGCGGAAAATAAAGAGCAACATCCCGTTCCTACGCCGGCATTACCCGGTTCAGGTTCTACGGTCGGCGGCATCATTTGGCCGCCCTCTCAGCCTGGCATAACCAAGCTCCCGCCAAAACTGTATTCGATTGTGCGGGGAAGATACCACAGGAAGCAAGGGCGGTCAAGCAAAACAGACAGTGGGCTGCCAATTCAGATTTCGAGGTAAGCTGTCATACCGCCAGAGTAACGAATTCCCCCTGTTTCTTGACATACCATTGCGCCAAGTTACAATTCCCCTTGAATACACCATCCGAACCAGAGAGAGGAGAGAGGCAATGCCGTTCTACGAGAGAGGAGACGTCCGCATCTATTATGAAGAACAGGGTTCCGGGTTCCCGTTGCTGCTGACCCCCGGCGGTGGTCTGAATTCCATTGCCGCCGGCTGGCCCCGCCAGGTTTTCGATGGCTTCGAGACCTTCAAGAACGACTTCCGGTGCATCACCATGGACCAGCGGAACGCCAACGGCGGCCAGTCCACCGGCCCCGTCCAGGTGGAAGACCCTTGGGGCGCGTTCGCCGACGATCAGCTGGGCCTGATGGACCACTTGGGCATCAACGAGTTCCTGTTTATCGGCTACTGCATCGGTGGCCCCTTTGCCATGAAGCTCATAGACCGGGCCCCAGAACGGGTGCTGGCCGCCGTCCTTTGCCAGCCGGTGGGCCATTCGGACAAGACACCCGATTCCATGTACAACTCGGGCATCGAGGTATGGGCGCCGGAACTGATGAAGACCCGGCCCGACGTTACCATGGAGATCGTGGAGCAGTATCTTCACAACCTCTATCGGTTGCAGCCGGACTTCATGTACACCGTGTCTCGCGACTTTGCCCGCCAGTGCCAGACTCCATTGCTGGTGATGCCCGACGACACGCCCTCCCATTCCTACGAGGCGGCCATGGCCATGGCGGAACTGGCCCCCAAGGCCCAGGTCACCGCATACCCCTGGAAGGAGGATCCGGACCTCAAGGCCAGGACCATTGAGCAGGTTCGGGAGTTTCTGAAGGCCCACCAGCCCGTGTTGTCCAAGGCGTAAGTCTTGGAAGGCAGTAAAGGATGTCAAAGCTCCCGGAGCGTTGGCTCCGGGAGCTTTGGCGTTGCCCCAGAGGACTAGATTGTCATTCCGAGCTTGTCGAGGAATCCCAACCGCACCCGACAAGCAACCTTCCTACTGCGAACATACGCTCCCCTTTGGGGGGAAGGGGATGGAATGCCTCGGAATGGCCATGACTGCTATCCCGTACCGTTGGGATTCCTCGAAGGGCTCGGAATGACAGACTTGGGGGGCTGGAATTGGGAACTATTGTTGTTCCCCACAAATGCGGTTCCTCGACAGGCCTGCGGTGAAAGTTGGGGGGCCGAAGATACTCTAGGGGCTTATCACGCTCCGCTCCCGGTTCACCACGAAGGTTTCCCGGTTCTCGATGAAGTCGGCAACCACCTTGGCCACGGCGGCGGGACGCTCGACCCAGGCCAGGTGACCCGCGTCGTAGATTAGCGAAACATGGCAATTGGGGATATTCGCCCGGTAGGTGGAAGGCGCTTCCCTGGCAACCAGGCGGTCCCGGGTTCCAAAGGCCGCCACCGTGGGACAGCCGACCGCCGCCAGGCGCGCCTCCAACTCTCTGTCCGATTCCAGAGGCAGGAAACGGCTCCCCATGTCCGGGTACTGGGGCAGTCCACCCAGGTCGGCAAGCCGGTCGGGATGAGCCACCAGTCGCTGCGCCCACCCTTCATTGTCAAGGTCGAACAGGTCAGGGGCAGGCCGGACGGCGTTGGGTGAAAGCAACGCCAGGGCTTCCACCGGTTCCGGATCCATTGGCGCCCCCAATATCGTGCGCAGGGCCAGGTTTGCCCCCTGGGATGCGCCGACCAAGTTGTAGGCCTCACCGGCCAGGGAAGCGGCCACCTCCCGGATCGCCGACTCCAACCCGTCCTCAGCTATCCCAACATTCTCCAGGTCAAGCACAAACAGGTGGAATTGACGGGCCAGGGCATCGTATAAATCGTCGGCGCCCCACCCCATGGTTTGCAGGAAAATAACGGGCAGGCCCTCCCCCGCCTCCCGACAATTGATGAGAAAGCGGCCGGCCTGGCGCTGGTATTCCCTGAAATGTACCAGATTCTCGTGAGGAACCATTTTGTGGATTAGGCGGCCCGGGTGTGGGACCTCTGGCCGACCTAGTACTCCTTTATCTGGGGTAGTACTTCCTTGCCAAACAGGGCCAGTTCCTCCATAACCTCGCCGTGGGACAGGCCGGGTTGCTGGAAGAACAGGTCCACCACCCCCACGCCGCAACGCTCCTGGTATTCCCGAATCTTCCGGGCCACCGTGTCCGGCCCGCCCAGGAAGTTCAGTCCCAAAGACCTGCCCACAACATCGCCCTGGGGACTGCCGGCCAAAATGCGGCGCAGGTCGAACTCCTCGCCGGACCGGGCGGCCTGAACCACCTGGGCCACCGACCGCTGCAATTGGATGGCGGGGCGAGGCTGCCCACCGGGCAGGGCGTTCATCCAATCCTGCGCGTCCTGATCCGTTTCGGCCAGGTAGATATTGCCCCGGAAGACAATGTCATCGGGGGTGGGCTGCCAACCCGCCTCATTGCACCAGTTCACGTACTTCTGGGTGATCGGCTCCATCATTTCCACCGGAATGAAGGAAACGCCCAGGCCCATGCCATTCTCGGCGGCGTACCTTACGGTATCGTCGCTTCGGGTGGCCATTATGCACGGCGGCAGGGGCTGCTGCACCGGTCGTGGCCACACCGACACGGTTCGGAACTGGTAATAGCGTCCCTCCCAGGAGAAGGGCTGCTCTTCGGTCAGGGCCTTGCGGATGAGATCCATGCCCTCGAAGAGCCGTTCCCGCCCTTCGGCAGGGTTCACGCCATAAACTTGGTCTTCGTTTGGGGTGCCCCGCAGAAAACCCATGATGAGGCGGCCATCGGAGATGTTGTCCAGCATGCCCATTTCTTCGGCGATCCGGACCGGGTTGTTCAGGGGAAGCAGCGGGCCCAGCATGGCCAGCTTGACCTTCTTGCACCGCTCGGCCACCGCCGCCGCCATGACCGCCGGATTGCCGGTGGCGATGCGACCAGAGTAATGGTGTTCGGAAAAACTGACCCACTCGAACCCCATTTCTTCAGCGAACTCGCACTCCTCCATACCTTCCTGGTAGCTTCTGACCGACAACCGGGGGTCGTGGTAGGCCGGGGGAATGGGCCAGGATTCGGGGAACAGGTGTCGCTCGGCGTAACCCATTGCGCCCAAATAGGATGCCTTCATAGCTCTCCTCACAGAATTGACGGCTCGGGCGGAATCGGTAGGGGAAGGGGAAAACCTGGACTTTCTTCGGCTTGGCGCCCCTTTGGCTGTAGTTTATGTTCAGCCTGGGGGACTGTCAACGCCGGTTACAGGAGGGCAGTTGACAAAAGGTTGCCTACGCCCTACATTATTACTTGCAATCGATTGCAACAACTGGGAATGTTATGACCAGCTACGAGCATCTTCTGCAATATCTCAGGGACCAGGGCCACCGGCTGACACCCCAGCGGCTGATCGTGCTGAGGGTGGTGGCAGAAGGGCAGCAGCACATGGGCGTTGACGAGGTGTTCCGGGAGGCCCAGATCGCCTACCCGTTCATGGACCTGGCCACTGTGTATCGTACTCTGCGCCTGTTCAAGCAAGTTGGGTTGGTTACGGAAGTGGCCATTGGCGACCGACTGCACTACGAGTTGACTCACCCGGAGGACCGGCACCACCACATGGTTTGCCGCCTTTGCCACGGGGCCTTCAATCTCAGCCCCCACTACCTGGAGGAGTTCAACGGAACTCTGATTAACGAGTTCGGATTTGTTCCCGACCTGGACCACTTTACCATCACTGGTGTTTGCGTTAACTGCCGTCCCGAGGGTTCTGAGCCTCGGCGCGCTGTATCGGAAGGAGTTCAACCAAGTTGAGGCCCGTACCTGTTGTTCTTCGGCTAAACGCCGCGTTTCCCGCTTTTCCCATTCTTGCATTCCTGGCGCTGGCATTGCTCGCGATGGCCGCATGTTCCGGAAATGGTGAAGCCTCACCTTCCTCCGAACAGGGCGCTTCCCAATCTGGCCCTGCCAAACTGAATGTGGTAGCCACCGTTTCTCCCATCACCAGCCTGGCAGAGAACATCGGCGGCGATCGCATTCAACTGACCGGCATTGTACCCGAAGGCACTAACTCTCACACCTTCGAGCCGGCCCCTTCGGTGGCCGCGATTGTAGGTGCAGCAGACCTGTTCATCGCCAACGGGCTGTTCCTGGAGGAACCCTCCATCAGCATGGCGGAAGCCAACCGGAAGGATGGAGCGGTTCACCTCATACTGGGGCCAAAGACCGTCACCGAGGAGGAATGGGTGTTTGACTTCTCCTTCCCCGAAGAGGGCGGCAACCCCAACCCGCACCTTTGGACCGACCCCCACCTGGGGCTGAAGTACGCGGAACACATCCGGGATGAATTGGTAAGCTTGGACCCGGATAACGGCGAATACTACCGGGAGAACTACGAAAAGCTGTCAGCAAAGATAATGGATCTGGACCAACGCATCGTGGCAGCCGTTCAAACCATTCCGCCGGAAAACCGGAAACTGCTGACCTACCACGATTCCTTTCCCTATTTTGCTCCCCGGTACGGCTTTGAGATAATCGGGGCAATTCAGCCCTCGGACTTCACCGAGCCCTCTCCCCGCGAGGTGGCCTCCCTCATCGACCAGGTACGGGAGTCGGGAGTGCCGGCCATCTTCGGTTCCGAGGTCTTCCCCAGTCCCGTCTTGGCTCAAATTGCCCGGGAGAGCGGCGCCGAGTTTGTGGACCAGCTGCGAGACGACGACCTGCCCGGCCAGCCGGGGGACCCGGAACATACCTACATGGGCCTGATTCTGGAGGACGTGCGAATAATGACCACGGCCCTGGGCGGCGAAGCTTCTGCCCTGGAAGGATTTGATCCCGGCCCCGTTTTTGACGGGGATAGCGGCGCCGTATATGCCCAATAGCCTGTAGCCTCTCAAAGGGCTTTCCTAGGGCCCTTGAAGACACCCATTAAGGATTATCAATGTTACATCCCTTTCCCCACCATCGAGGTTCGGGGCAGCCAATTGTAGAGTTCCAGGGGGTATCTGCCGGCTACGACGGCCAGGTGGTACTCTCCGACGTTGACCTGCGCATCATGCCCGGCGACTTCGTGGGGTTCCTGGGCCCCAGCGGTTCCGGCAAGACCACCCTGCTCAGGACGATTCTGGGAGCGGCAAGGGTTTACCAGGGCCAAGCCCGCGTCCACGGCCAGAAGGTCGCCGGAAAGCGAACCCGGGCGGGTTACGTTCCCCAACTGGAAACCATCGACTGGAACTTCCCGGTAACGGTGGAGGAGGTGGTTATGATGGGTTACACCCGCAGCAACCCCCTGTTCCCCTGGCACCGGAGGGGTGATTGGCAGGCCGCCCGCAAGATCATGGAGCGACTGGGAATCGCCCACCTGGAGGGCCGTCACATCCGCCAGTTGTCCGGTGGGCAGCAGCAACGGGTATTCCTGGCCCGGGCTCTGGTCAGCAATCCCTCCCTATTGCTGCTGGACGAACCCACCAGCGGCGTGGACATCAAGACCAGGGACGAGGTGATGCACCTGCTGCACGAGTTGAACCACCAGGGCATAACCATCGCCATGACCACCCACGAGATCAACGCGGTGGCCGCGCACCTGCCCTGGCTGGTGTGCATCAACGGCCATGTCCTGGCGGAGGGGCCGCCCTCCCAAGTTATATCGCCCGAAGTTTTGAGCCTCACCTACGGCGCCGAAATGCCGGTCATCGAGTACCACGGCATGACGCTGGTGGCGGAGAGTCCTCATCACTTTGAGTGGAACAATAATGGCGGCCCAGACCTTCAGGGCGCCGCATCCAACGGGAAGGGCCGAAAGCTGGAGTTGGAGTCCGGCCCCGAAGATGGCGAGAAACCCCATTCCCACGGGGAAGACCACAACCACCCGGTGGGCGTGCACAGTGGCGCCGCCCAGGACCAGGGGTAAACCGGCAATGCTGGAGCCATTCAGCTATGAGTTTTTCGTAAACGGGGTAATCGCCGCCACCCTGGCCGGAGGGCTGTGCGGCCTGGTGGGCGTTTATGTGGTGCTGAGACACATGGCCTACATTGGGCACGGCTTGGCCCACTCCGTATTTGGTGGCGCGGTGGTGAGCCACTTCGTCGTATTCAATGTCCTATTCGCCGGCGCGGCGGTCGGTTCCCTGGGCCGGGAGGGCCTGGGCGAGACCTACCTGTTCCTGGGCGCCATTGTCTGGGGATTCCTCACCGCGCTGGCCATTACCCTGGTTTCGCGGCTGCGTATCATCGGCGCCGATGCCGCCATTGGCATCATCACCACTGCCAGCTTTGCCGTGGGCATTGCCCTGATCAGCTACACACGCAGCTTCCGAGACTTCGAGGCCCAGCTCTTCGGCAACATTTTGGGTGTCACCAGCGCCGATTTGATAACCATACTGACGGTTAGCGTGGTCACCGGCGCCGTATTCCTGGTTTGGTACAAACAGTTTCTCTTCTCCGCATTTGAACCCGATGTTGCCGGCTTCTACGGTGTTCCAACCTGGACGACTGATACCATTTTTTCCCTGGTACTCGCGGCGACCATAGTCGCCTCCCTGGACGTGCTGGGCGTCACCATGATTGCGGCGGCCATCGTCATCCCGCCCATAATCGCCCGGCTATTGACCAACCGGTTCAGGACGATGATGATTCTTTCCACCGTTACCGGGGCCGGGTGCGGGTTCGGAGGCGTTTACGTCAGCTGGGTGCTGGACATATCCACGGGCGCCAGCGTGGTCATATTCTCCTCGGCCCTGTTCCTGGCAACGCTCATCTACAGCAATTTCAAGGGAATCCTGCCCTCCGGGTCCGGCGCCCGGCTGTCTCCTGAATAGAAAACCATGATTCGAAGAGGCTACGAAACCCATCCGTAACCTCTTTCCTCGCAGCCCCCATCAGGAGGGACCGACATGGCTCATGCTCACCACCACCACGCTCCCATGCAGGTTGGGGAAGAACATCAGGGCCTTCGGCGAAAGGCGGCGTTCATCATTGGGGGCCTCACCGGGGGGCATGGGGTCTTCCATTGGTTGACCCAGAGTTTCATTGTGGTGCTTCCCGAGGTCCGGAACGAAATCCTGGGCGGCAGCGTGGTGGCAGTCAACTCCATCCAAACCACCCGGGAGATCGCGTCAGGGGTAATTTCCCTGCCGGGCGGGGTACTGACCGACGCGCTGCGCCGGCACTGGGGCTGGGTGATGGCCGTCTGCATGGCCCTTTTCGGCATCGGGTGGCTGCTGATGGCATCCGCCGGTTGGGCCGTGCCGGGTAGTTCCTGGTTCACCGACAACCAGGCGACGGCAGGAGGCGATGGCTCGCTGAACGTGTTGGGGTTCATCCTGCTGTTGGCGGGAATGACCATAGTGGGCATGGCCGCCTCCTTCTGGCATTTACCGGCGGTGGCGGTGCTGGCCTCCCAGTTCACCCACCGCCGCGCCTCGGTATTGTCCTTCCACGGCGTGGGCGGCAACGTGGGCGATGTCATCGGCCCCGTGCTTACGGGGCTGCTGCTCATTTCCCTGACCTGGCAATCCATTCTATCAATCTACGCTGCGGTGCCCATATTCCTGGCCTTCCTGGTCTTCTGGGCCTTCCGGGACATTGGGCAACGGGCCCAGCGAGCCGCAGAAGCCCAGGGCCACACCGGTTCCACCATGCGGGACCAACTGCGCGAAACCGGAATATTACTGCGGAATGGTCGCATCTGGGGAATTACGGCGGTCGCCGCCCTCAGGGGCATGGCCTACCTCGGGTTCATCACCATCCTTCCCCAGTACCTGAACGACGTGCTGGGCCTGACGGTCAGCCAGGATCAGGGCGGCGGCTACGAGAATATGTTCAGCTTCTTCTCTTCGGGAACCTTCATTCGGGGCTCCCTGATAGGACTGCTGGTGCTGGTGGGTATATTTGCCAGCCCGGTGATGGGCTACCTGTCGGACCGGTTCGGACGCAAGCTAGTCCTGATTCCCGGTATGTGCGTCTTGGCCGTGCTGACCTTTCTGATGGCCATTTGGGGCACCAATTTGGCCGTCATGGTATTGCTGCTGGGCGGACTGGGACTCTTCCTTTACAGCGACCAGCCCATCCTCACGGCCACGGCGATGGACATCATCCGGGAAGGGACGGCCGCCACGACCCTCGGCCTGCTGTCCTCCGCCCGGTTCGTGTTCAGCGCCGCCTCGCCCCTGATCGCGGCCTGGCTCTACGGCATAGACCCGGAGTACATTTTCTACTACACCGCCGCCCTCTACGTGGCCGGCGTGGTCATACTGTTGTTCATCAACCTGCCCCGTCCGGCGCCGCCGGTGGCATCGGGTGGCGATGACGACCACCACGACCACCCAGGTCATGGCCATGGGCATCAGCACGACCACGGACACGGACACGACCATCCCGGCGATTCTAGGCCGGAAGGCGAACACGGAACCGGGTCGGGGCACGGTGGTCACGCCCATCCCCACTAGTGTTGGCAGTAACGGGGTGGCGGGTACGTTGGAGTTCGCCAGATTGCTACCCCGTTTCATCCAGCGTCAACCCTCTGGGGCGTTCACGAAATGATTCAGGTCCATAGTTCGGAGTAGGAGATGATCTGCGGCACCTGCGGTAGGGAAGTGGCAGTAGGCGCCAATTTTTGTCGGCACTGCGGCGCGCCGGTGGTGACACCGGAATCCGGCGGGACGGAATCACCTTCCGCCGGCGGTGGCGCTGGCGCTGGCGAAATCGACCTGCGGGCGGCGGTTGCAGCCTTGCAGCAGCAGGTACGGATGCTCACTGCAAGGATTGCGTCGCTGGAAACAGCGGCGGCGGCCCCCCCACCGGTACCTTCACCGCCCTCAGCTCCCCCACGGGTGACTTCCAACGTGGAGGTTGAACGGATCAGACCGGCAGGTTCCGTCCCTCCAGCTTCTACCGGGTTACGGACGGGAACAGCCCCACCGGCGGCGACTCCTCCTGGCCAACCCCCGGCATCGGCGCCAGGGGGACGTCACGTGGGATCCCCTCCCCCAGACTCGCTCACCAACCTCTCTACTTGGAATTGGGAATGGCTGGTGGGCGGCAACTGGCTGGCTCGCATTGGCATAGTTGCCCTGATCATTGGCATTGGCTTCTTCCTGAAGCTGGCATTCGACAACGATTGGATTGGCGAAATGGGGCGGGTGGCCCTGGGGCTGGTGGCGGGAATTGCCCTGCTGGGCGCCGGCGAGTACTGGCGGGTCAGGTATCCGGTTTGGTCTCAGGCAGTTTCCGGTGGCGGCTTAGCGGTCCTTTACCTCTCCGTATTTGCTGCATATTCCCTCTATGGACTGATCTCTCCCTGGGCAGCCCTGGGGTTTTCCTTCCTGGTAACGGTATTGGCAGCCGGCTTGGCCCTTCGCAGCGAGGCCAAGTCCATAGCAATCCTGGGCATCCTGGGAGGGTTTGCCACGCCTCCATTCCTGGCCGACGATATTGGCCGGCAGGAAGCGCTGCTGGGTTACGTGCTGGTTCTGGATGTGGGAGTGCTGGCCCTGTCCACCTTCCGCAACTGGCGCTGGTTCACCCTGCTGGCGCTGTTCGGGTCATTGTTCCTGTTCGCCTACTGGGAAACCCTCAACCCCGACACACCAATTTGGCTTAAACAGGCGGGCATCACGGCCATATTCCTCATCTTCGTGGCGGCCACCACCCTCTTTCACATTGTTTGGCGCCGGACTCCTGAAATCTTTGACCACGGGCTGACCGTGGTAAACGCCGCCGGATACCTGGGCTTCAGCTACCAGGTTATGTGGGATGAATTCCGACCCTGGATGGGAGCATTCACCCTGTTGCTGGCCCTGTTCTATGGGATTCTGGCCTACGGCATTTTCACCCGACACCGAGATCAGGCCCACCTGAGCCTCTTCGCCCTGGGCATAGCGGTGACGCTGGTGGCCATCGCGGTACCGGTACAGTTGGACGCGCCCTGGGTGGCTCCCGCCTGGGCGGTGCAGGGCGCCGTGCTGGTGTGGCTTTCCTTCACCCTGCGAATGCCCGCCATGCGCGGCTTTGCTGTCCTCGCCCTTGCCGCCGCCGCCGTTGCCCTGGTTTACGGGGTATATCTCAGCGACCTCGACGGCCTCCTATCCGGGGACACCGCCGTCCCGGTTACACCCTTCCTGAACGCCGAGTTCCTTTCTCATTTCATGGTCATCGTCGCCATCAGCCTGGCCGCCTTCCTATGGCGGCGGGGCAACCTGGTCGAAACGCCATACCAGGCTGAGGAACACGTCCCGACCCTCCTCGTGGGCGCCGCCAACCTGGTCATCCTGTGGACCCTGAGTTTGCAGTTGGACGCGCCTTGGGTGGCTTCTGCCTGGGCGGTCCAGGGCGCCGCGCTGGTGTGGCTTTCCTTCACCCTGAATATTCCCCCCATGCGCGGCTTTGCCATCGTCGCCTTTGTCGCTGCGGCCGCTGCGCTGGTTTACGGGGTATATATCAGCGACTTCGACGGCCTGCAATCCAGGAACGCCGCAGGCCCGGTTACACCCTTCCTGAACGCCGAATTCCTTTCCCATGTTGTGGTTATCGTCGCCACCAGCCTGGCCGCATTCCTGTGGCGGCGGGGGCCGCTGGACTTCACGCCCTACCCGACCGAGGAACACATTCCGACTTTCCTCCTGGGAGCCGCCAACCTGGTGGCCCTTTGGACCCTGAGTTTGCAGATAGCGATTGGCGTATTCTACCTGGCCGAAGAATCGAACTGGATGACGTGGGACCAGGGAAACACCATCAGCCTGTCCCTCAGTTTTCTTTGGGCCGCCTACGCCGCTGCCGCCATCGTCTTGGGAATAATTCGGAAGCAGCAATTGCTACGGCTGGGGGGACTGGCGCTGCTGGCATTGCCGGTGCTGAAGCTGTTTCTCTACGATTCCTTCCAGCTGGAGCAGGAATACCGTGTTGCCGCCTTCATTGGATTGGGGGCGCTTCTGCTGTCAGGAGGATTTCTCTACCAGCGTTTCAGTCAGCAGATTCGGGGGTTCTTGCTTGACCAGTAGCGGTTGCAGCAATGCCCGGCCCTGAAGGAAGGCCGAGAACGCTCCGGTAAGGTATGCCCGGGCATGGGGCAATGCTCTGGCTTGGCGCCAAAGTTCTCCGCCATTACAACCACCAGCCAGCCGGCCTCCAAACTAAGGCCCGACCAGCGGAAGGGCGTCACCTCGAATGGGGCAATGGCATCAAGAGGAAGTGCGAGGAATCCCGACATTGCAGGGGGGCAGTCTTGGGCAAGCCGGGGCTACCTGACCCTGTACCTGTCGGGAATCCTCAACGCGCTCAGAATTGGCTTTCCGAGCTGACCGGCTATCAGTAGAAGACCGCCGTCCCCACCCCGCCGCCGGCGGCAATCACCTCGCCGGTCACGGCCCAGGCCTTGTCCGAAGCCAGGAAAGCGGTCAGAAACCCGATTTCCTCGGCATCCACCATGCGGCAGATGGCGTTGCCACGACCGGAGCCTGGGGCAAAGTCCTGCTGTTCCACCTCGCCAGCGGTAACTCCTTGCTGCGCGGCCCGTGACTCCAGCATTCCCGCCGTGCGCTCGGTGCGGGTGGTACCCGGATGGATGCAATTGACCGTAATGCCGTAGCGCCCCAGGTCGTTGGAAAGGGTCTTGGTCATGTGCACCATGGAGACGTTTCTCGCGCCACCGCTGAGATTGCCGGCGTTTCGGGCGTTACCGCCACTGATGTTGATGATGCGTCCGTACCCCTGTTCCTTCAGGTGGGGAATGGCGGCCTTGGAGCAGCGCAGGGCGCCCACGAACTTCACATCAAAGTCGGCCATCAGCGAATCCTCGTTGACCGTCTCCACGTAGCCCACGGCGTCGTCGGACCCGCCGGGCAGGGACGCGCTGTTGACCATGATATGCAGGCCACCCAACCGTTCCACGGCGGAGTTCACGACGCTGTTTACCTGGTCGGTCTTCGTGGCATCCATCTGCATGGGAATAACGGTGCGACCGGTGGCATCGGAAATCTCCCTGGCGGCGGCTTCCAACTGTTCCATGGAGCGGGAGGCGATCACCACGTCGCAGCCCTCCTGGGCCAGCACCCTGGCTATGGCCTTTCCTATGCCCCGTCCCCCTCCGGCGACAAAGGCTTTCTTACCCTCAAGTCCAAAATCCATCTCACATCCTCCTGGCGAGCCCCTCTTGTCTGACGGGAACTCGACCCTGGTTACCAAGTTTCTGGATTCTACACAACGGCAGGTTTGGCGGCAATATCCATCTGACAGTTGCAGGGCTGCCCGAAACATCCGTCTTGCCGCAATTAACCACCGGGGCGCCGCATTCAGCGCACAAACCAATATCATCCCAACGAAAATATTGCTAGAATTGTAGGGGTTTGCTGCCCCGCGCCACCTGCAAAGCGTTCTCTCACCAGTTTGGCCGTGGGCGCGCGGGTAAGCGGCTCAGTCCACGTTCGGCCCAGGAATAATCCGTCCCACACCACGGAGGTATATGGCAACCACCCCCTCTCAAAACATTCGTAACCTGGCCATCATCGCCCACGTTGACCACGGCAAGACCACATTGGTCGATGCCCTCCTGAAACAGGGAAAAGTGTTTCGGGAACACCAGGAAGTGGGCGAACTGATCATGGACAGCGATCCCCTGGAACGGGAACGCGGCATAACCATTCTCGCCAAGAATACGGCGGTGGAGTACCGGGGAATCAAGATAAACATTATCGACACGCCCGGCCACGCCGATTTCAGCGGCGAGGTCGAGCGGGTGATGAACATGGCCGACGGGTGTCTGCTCCTCGTGGATGCCGTGGACGGGCCAATGCCCCAGACTCGCTACGTGCTGGAACAGGCCCTCCGCCGGCAGGTTACTCCCATGGTTGTAATCAACAAGATCGACCGGCCCGAAGCCCGGGTGGCTGAGGTGGAAGAAATGGTTCAGGACCTGTTCCTGGAACTGGCGACCCAGCCCGAGCAGTTGGATTTTCCGGTGCTGTACGCCTCCGCCAAGCAGGGCTTTGCCTCCACCAGCCCCGATGCCGGCTCGGGCGATATGCAGCCCCTCTTCGAGGCTATTCTCCAGGCCATACCGGCCCCCTCCGATGACCCACACGGGCCCCTGCAATTGCTGGTAACGACACTGGATTATGACAACTACCTGGGGCAAATCGCCATTGGCCGAGTCTTTCGGGGCGCCGCTCACTTCAGGGAGCCGGTAACCGTGATTGGGCGGGATGGCGCTGCCAGGGCGGAAAATCTGGAGCAGGTGTTCGTCTTCAAGGGGCTGGAGCGCATACGCACCGAGGCAGCTTACGCCGGTGACATCGTGGCCGTTACGGGCATTGCTGACATTTCCATCGGCGACACCATTGCCTCGGCCGAAAGCCCGGAGGCGCTGCCCTCCATTGAAATCGACGAGCCGACCGTGATGATGACCTTCGGCGTCAACTCCTCCCCATTCATGGGCAAGGAGGGTTCCCGTTGCACCTCCCGAATGCTGCGGGATCGCCTGTTTCGAGAATTGCGCTCCAACGTTAGCCTGCGGGTGGAGGAGACTTCCAGCCCCGACGAGTTCCTGGTATCAGGCCGGGGGGAACTGCACCTGGCCATACTGGTCGAGAATATGCGGCGGGAGGGTTATGAGTTCCAGGTATCCCGCCCGGTGCCGGTTACCAGGGTCATCAACGGCAAGGTTCATGAACCCTACGAGCGCCTGACGGTCCACACCCGGGAGGAGTACGTGGGACCGCTTTCGGAAAGCCTGGCCAACCGGCTGGGACAACTGACGGACATGAACAACGATGGCATGGGCAATGTCAGGCTGGAGTACCTGGCGCCCACCAGGGGACTGATCGGGTTTCGCTCCTTCTTCCTGCGCATCACCCGGGGAAACGGGGTGACCAACAGCCAGTTCGTCGAATACCGGCCCATGACGGGAGAGTTGAAGCACGCCAGCAGCCAGTCCCTGGTGGCGTCGGAACCGGGAGTCGCCGTCACCTACGGGCTACTGAACGCCCAGGGCCGGGGTTCCACCTTCATTGAACCTGGCGCTCCCGTATATGAAGGCATGATCATCGGCGCCCACCCCAAGGAGGACGACATCGTCATCAACGTTTGCCGGGAGAAGAAGCTGACCAACATGCGCTCTTCCACCGCCGACATTGCCCGGCGGTTGAGTCCGCCGGTCAAGATGAGCCTGGAAGAGGCCCTGGAGTTCATCTCCTCGGATGAACTGGTGGAGGTTACGCCCCTGAATTACCGGCTGAGAAAGAAGGTTCTGGCCACGGGCGAACGCCAAAAGCAGCGAAACCGGGGCCGGGACCGGCAGAGGGAGGACATCGGGGCTGGGGCAAGGTGAATGCTTGGGGCGGAATCCGCCAGCAGTAGTGGTCAGTTATGCCATTATCCATTTGCCCATAGGCTCAACGCGGTGGCGGGGAGACTTCCAACCCATTGGCTGAAGGCCCTGCCTCGACGGCGTTCACCCTTGCGCTCTACCAATGTGGGCCTGGAGAGAGATAAATGGACCGGACTATTGAAATTGCACGGAAGCTGGGAATCACAGCCTGGGCAGGGGTTTGGGGTGGCCTGGCATTGGGAATAATACTGCTGTCACTCTTGACTAATTTAGGCCAAGCGGAGACCAATGCACAGCACAAGGCTTCTATTGAGCGTTTGGAAGGGGTGGTAGAGAGGCAGTCAGTTCGTTTGGCTGCTTTGGAGTTGAATGCCATCCAGATGGCTGACCACCCAGATGACATTTGCGAACGGAGCCCGGCCATTCAGAAAAAGCTTCTTGATGACGTTTTCCACTTGACCAGTTGTTCAAAGGTTTCCAGCAGGGACTTGCTCGGCATTACCGATCTTTCGGTCTCCTCCCCATTGAAGGCTGGAGACTTGGACGGTTTCAGGAATCTGCACACCCTACGCATCCGCACTGACACTCGGCCACCAGCCGCACTGTTGGCAGATACAACAAGGATCCGGAATTTTCTCCTGGAATACCCAGCTGGCTACTGCGGAGGAACGTTTGAAGTTAACGGGGTGCCCCGTGAAGTTTACCGGTCGGGCGACAACTGCCGGGTAGCCTTTGGAGATAACTGATGGCTCCTTGAGAAACAGGTAGGAAGTGCAAGAGAGGCCAGCGCCTTTCACTCCAGCCTGCCGAGTTCCTAGGAAGCTGCGAAAGCAAAACGGGCCGATTGACATCGGCCCGTTTTCGTTGGTTCGGAGGGGTGCCGGCGGCTAGTCGCCCATGGTCCTAACCGTGCCCCGGTGGTACCGGTCCACGGTGGTATCCGGATCCCAGTCGTCCGGAACGTCGGAGGCCCAGGGGGGAACCGGATCCTCGAAGCTGAACACAAAGTCCCGGTCGCCGCGGCCACGCTTGAACAGCTCCTTGGAGGTGGGGTACTCAAAATAGATCTCCAGGCGGTTGCCCTCGGAGTCGGCGAAGTACATGCTGCGCTGGTTAGCGTGCTCCACCAGCCGATCCACGGTCACGCCATTGGCCAGCAGGTGGTCGTAGGCGTCTTTCATGTCCTGATGGCTGTCCACCTTAATGGCTATGTGAGCCACGCCCACCTGGTTGCGCTCCGGGGCCTCCAGGGCGGTGTCCGGGTTCTCCACGGGAGACAGGTCGAAAACGTGACCTTCGTGGGTATCGTCCCGGCCCAGGCTCATGAATACGCCGCCGTGTTCCGGGTCTTCCTCTTCAATGACGAATCCCAGTACTTCGGTGTAGAACTTCTTGGCGCGCTCAATGTCGCGGACGCGCACGGCGGCGTGTCCAATTCGGGAAAGGTTGATAGGCATGGTTCCATCCTCCGGTTGGTCGATTTCCTTACGTCGGAAACACTTTATCGGAAAGGCGAAAGGCAGTCAATACGCCCACTTGCCCCACAGCGATACCGCTACGGCAGCAGTCGGTTCGGCGGGGCTTCCCTTCCGAAGAGATACGAAGGACGCCATAGGACGCGAAGGTAGGCTAACGTTTTTCCCTTGAACCTGAATCGTCGCACCTGGTTGCCACCGCCAGTGTATCGGCAACCCGTATGTTAAACTGTCCCTGTCCCTGAAGCAGGGGCCAACTTCACTGCGGGAGTCCACCACGATGGTTCCACCTGGCGATATACTTGGCATCTTGCCCGTCTGGGTAGGCGTTTACGCTGCGCTGCTCATCACTCAGTCCCTGGCCGGCTGGCTGGCCTACCGGCGGGTGATTCACCTCATCCGTCAGGGACGCAGCGTTGCCCGCTTCGACCGGCCGTGGGAAAGGCTGACCGGGGCCATCGCCATAGTGGTGGGGCAGCGAAGGGTTTTGCAACGGGTGGGTTCCACGGACGCGCGAAGCGGGAACCTGGACTTGGCCGGCCTGGGTCACGCCTTCGTCTTCTGGGGTTTCCTGTCCTTTTCCCTCAGCTACCTGGTCTTCATCTTCCTTGGCTCGTTATGGCACTCCTTCC
The DNA here is from genome assembly GCA_965221385.1 of Dehalococcoidia bacterium. Lineage (GTDB taxonomy): Bacteria > Chloroflexota > Dehalococcoidia > Lucifugimonadales > UBA3495 > Bin22. The sequence continues at coordinate 2,688,390 of OZ244885.1, read as the reverse complement.
CCCAGTGGCTGCTCACCTCCACCGGCGTCAAGATTTACAGCATCTACCTGGACCTGTACGCGGTTCTCATCCTGGCAGTGTTGGCGTGGATGCTGGTGCGACGGTGGGCCGCCAAACCCTACCGGCTGAGCTTCGACCTGACCCGAAACGTGGACGCAGTGATTGTGGTCGGGCTGACGGCTGGGTTGATGGTGGCGACCCTGCTGGTACACGCCATGTACGTGGCTTCCGGCGGCAGTGGGCCCGAGGCCGCCGTGCCGGTGGGAGGCGCCCTGGCCAATGCCTTCACGGCTATGGGGCTGGAAGCCGGCGCCGCCACAGTCCTCCACGCTATATTCTGGTGGGTTCACCTGGCAATCATCCTGGGCTTTGGCATCTATGTTCCCATGTCCAAGCACATACACATGATTGGCGCTCCCCTTAATGCCTATTTCCGCTCCCTGGAACCCCGGGGAGCCCTGGAAGCCATTGACCTGGAGAATGCGGAGCGATTCGGGGCCAGCCGGGTGCAGGACTTCACCTGGAAGCAGCTGCTGGACGGGTACGCCTGCGCCGTTTGCGGCCGCTGCACCGACGCCTGCCCCGCGAACACTACGGGGAAGATTCTCTCCCCCATGCACATCGTGGAGAACCTGAAGGAACACATGATTTCCATCGGCCACCAGGGGGCCAGAGATCCGGAACACGTGGAGCCGACGCCCATCCTGGACCATGCCATCCCGGAGCAAATGGTTTGGGATTGCGTTTCCTGTGGGGCGTGTATGGAAGAGTGCCCGGTGGTGGTGGAGCATATCCCCACCATCATGGACCTGCGCCGCAACCTGGTTTTGGAGGAATCCAAGATACCGGAGACGGGCATGAATGCCCTGCTCAGCATGGAGCAACGCGGACACCCCTGGCGCGGCACCCAGTTTTCCCGCACTGATTGGGCCGAGGGTCTGGACGTTCCCACGCTGGCCGAAAAACCCGACGCGAGCATTCTGTTCTGGGTGGGCTGCACCGCCGCCCTGGAACAGCGCAGCCAGGGAACTGCCCGCTCCATGGTCAAGGTGCTGAAGGCCGCGGGCGTGGACTTTGCCATCCTGGGCGAGGAGGAGACCTGCACCGGCGACCCTGCCCGCCGCATGGGGAACGAGTACCTGTTCCAGATGCTGGCGGCGCAGAACATCGAGACGCTGAACGGGTACAACGTCAAGAAGATAGTGACCATCTGCCCCCATTGCTTCAACACCATGCGCAACGAATATCCCCAGTTCGGCGGTGAATACGAGGTGCTGCACTACAGCCAGTTCGTGGACGAGCTGATTCAGCAGGGGCGCATCAAGCCCATCAAGATGATGTCCGTGGACATGGCCTACCACGACTCCTGCTTCCTGGGACGGCATAACGGTATCTACGACCAGCCCCGCAACATTGCCCGGGCCATTCCCGGACTAAGGCTGGTAGAGATGTCACCCCGTTGCCGGGAGCGAGGGTTCTGCTGCGGCGCCGGCGGCGGCCACATGTGGATCGAGGAAAGCCAGGGAGAGCGCATCAACCACGCCCGTACCGACCACTTCCTGGAAACCAATGCCGACACGGTGGGCGTTTCCTGCCCCTTCTGCCTGCAGATGATGACTGAAGGCATCCAGGCCAAGGGCGAGGACCAATCCAAGCAGGCCAAGGACGTACTTGAAATTCTGGCGGATAGCCTGGGGGATTAGCGTCCGGTCAACTATTGAACAGTTGCAACGATTATGGGCAAGTTCGTTGCAGCATTTGACGTCGTTGCCCTCATTGCCATCCTGGCCGGCGTAAAGATGGGCATACTGGACATACTGGAACGCCAGTTCATCTTCTTCCCGACCTCGCCGATTGAGAGAACTCCGTCCGACCTGGGGCTTTTCTTCGAGGATGTTTACTTCGAGACTGGGGACGGGCTGACCCTCAATGGTTGGTTTGTTCCCGCGCCGGCCTCGGAAACTGCCAGTGACATGGGCAACGCCTCGGTCACTATCCTTTGGATGCACGGCAATGGGGGCAACATTAGCCACCGGGTTGACGACCTGGCCCTGTTCCACCACCTGTTGGGAGTCAATGTCTTCCTGTTCGACTACCGGGGGTACGGCAACAGTCAGGGCAAGCCTTCGGCGAAGGGCGTTTACCTGGACTCCCGCGCCGCCCTCGCGTACCTGGCTACTCGCAGCGACGTTCACCCGGAACAGGTGGTGTTCTTCGGCCGGTCCCTCGGCGCGGCGGTGGCCGTTGAACTGGCGTTGCACCGGCAGCCCCCAGGCATGATCCTACATTCTCCCTTCACCAGCATCGCCGAAATGGGGCGGTCGTTGCATCCTCATTCCCCATTGCCCCTGCTGGCAGGAAACCGTTTCGATTCCCTGTCCCGCATCGGGCGATACCATGGGCCGCTGCTGGTAGTTCATGGCGAGCAGGATGAAATCGTGCCGCTGGCCCAGGGGCGTGCCTTGTTCATGGCTGCCAACTCCCCCAAGTCCTTTCACCTGATAAGGGGCGCCAGCCACAACGATAACCTGGGCGATGCCGGAACGGAAATGTGGGCCGGGTTGCGAGACTTTCTCCTTACGCTGCGCTAGGAGTAGCGGCATAGTACCCTTTTGGGGCAAGGTGGCTGCCGCAAGACCATTTTCCACCTTGCCGATGCCGGTCTATATACCGGAAATAACTTCCACCTGGAAGTCCACCAATTCCAGGTCCGGCCTCAATTCCGTCACAAAATCCGCCACCTGCGCGACCAGGGCGTCGGCCTGGGAGGCGTCATTGCTGGTAGCGCAAACCACCAAAGTCAGGCTTTGCCACCGGTCCCCGTTGGGGTCCTCAGCCACCGACACGTTGAACCTGTTCCTTATTCGGGATGTTAGCGACCGGGCCACCTGCCGCCTGGCTTTGAGACTCTGGGAGTCGGGCAAGTGCAGGACCAGCCGACCGGCGCAGATATGCACGGTGTCACCTTGTCCATGGTTGGCAGGGCCAGCTTCGGCCAACCCTGATGGGAGGATGATATGAAAGGTAGGCTAACCTTGTCACCAGTATTGACTCATTTGCAGGGACAATATAGATTGTAACTTCATATAGGAAATTTGGATTGCTCCGCCAGCGTCCCAATGCGTTTTGCAATCCTTCAATCGAGGCGGACACGGGGATTCTATAGTCCAGTTGCCACTCTAAACCATGATATAGGCATTCAGGCATGGCGAGCAATTTCCACCAAGAGGATTCAGGCAGGGCCGCAGTTCCCGATGTGGTGGTAGCTCGTCTGCCCCAATATGTTCGTACATTGAGCCAATTGTTGATGGAAGGCGTACAGATTGCCAACTCCCAGCAGTTGGGCGAGAAACTGCAGATTACCCCCGCCCAGATTCGGAAGGACCTCAGTTACTTTGGCAGATTCGGCAAGCAGGGCCGGGGCTATCGGGTTGACCATCTACTGGAAGAACTGAAGCAAATTCTGGGGTTGAACGTAACCTGGAACGTGGCGGTGGTGGGTGTCGGCCGCCTGGGACGGGCCATTTTGAACTACCCGGGTTTTTCTCCTGATGGATTCCAGCTGGTCGCCGCAGTGGACGATAACCCCGAAGTCGTCGGCCAGCAGGTGGGGGGGCTAACGGTTCAGCCGGTTTCGCACCTGGCCACCCTGGTTGACCGACACCACGTCAGCATTGCCATCGTGGCAGTACCCATCGCCCATACCCAATCGGTGGTGGATCGGCTGGTGGAGTGCGGCGTAAGGGCAATCCTGAATTACGCTCCCATCATGCCCCAGGTGCCGGAGGGAGTGAATGTCCGCAGCGTGGATCCGCTGCTCTCCCTCCAATCGATGACCTACTACCTGGCCAACGGGTTGGAACCGGGCCAGGAATAGGCAGTTAGAGAGTATTCCAAAACACTGGGGGCGCCGGATTGGGCGCCCCCACGCTTATTGACAAAAGCCTCGGTGATGTCGGGTCTAGCCGCCCGGCTGGCTGCCAACGGTGGCTCGCATATCTCCCCGGGGACGCCGGCGGCGGGCGATGTTCAAGCGAACCTGAGCCCGGCGGAACGACCTCAACGCCTCGGCCAACTCTTCCTCGCTGGCACGGGTTTGGATACGCTCCTGCGCCCTTTCCATGGCGGCCTGGGCCCGCTCCTCGTTGATTTCCTCAGAATACTCGCAAGCTTCGGCCAGGATGGTCACCCGGTTGGCGATAACCTCCATGAATCCGCCGGTGACTGCCAGATAGGAAGGCTCCCCATTCTTGCGAACGAGAATCTCTCCAGGCTGCAGAGCCGTCATCAAAGGGGCATGATGGGGCAGAATCCCCAGTTGTCCCTCCACCCCGGGCGCGACAACTATGTCCACCTCGTCGGAATAGACCTCGCGCTCGGCGGTGATTATTTCCAGCAGCATTGGGGCCATGGCCAAACCGCTCCTAGTTTACTTACCGCCGCCGACTAGGCCGCTGTGGCGGCCATCTGTTCGGCCTTTTCGATGGCTTCGTCGATGGTGCCGACCATATAGAAGGCCTGCTCCGGCAGTTCGTCGTGTTTACCCTCCAGGATTTCCACGAAACCGCGAACCGTTTCCCGCAGGGGCACGTATTTGCCAGGCTGGTTGGTGAAGGCCTCAGCCACGAAGAAGGGTTGGGTCAGGAAACGCTGAATCTTGCGGGCGCGGAACACGGCCTGACGGTCTTCCTCGGAGAGCTCCTCAATGCCCAGAATGGCGATGATGTCCTGCAGGTCCCGGTAACGCTGAAGCACCTGCTGCACACCTCTGGCCGCGGCGTAGTGTTCCTCCCCCACGATGCGGGGTTCGAGAATACGGGCAAAGGATGCCAGCGGATCCACCGCGGGATACAGGCCCTGAGCCGCCAGAGACCGCTCAAGGGAAACCACCGCGTCCAAGTGGCCGAAGGTAGTGACAATACCCGGGTCGGTGTAGTCATCGGCGGGCACGTAGATGGCCTGGAAGGAGGTAATGGAACCGGACTTGGTGGAGGTAATCCGCTCCTGGAGAGCGCCCATCTCAGTGCCGAGGGTCGGCTGATAACCCACCGCAGACGGCATCCGACCAAGTAGGGCGGATACTTCCATGCCGGCCAGAATGTAGCGATAAATATTGTCCACGAACAGAAGCACGTCCTGGTGCTGCTCCTCCCGGAAATACTCCGCCATGGTGAGGCCGGTCAGCCCTATCCTGGCGCGGACGCCCGGGGTTTCGTTCATTTGCCCGAAGACCAGCACCGTGCTGTCCAGCACGCCGGAGTCCTGCATTTCATGCCAGAGGTCGTTGCCTTCCCGGGAACGCTCACCCACGCCGGCGAACACCGATACTCCCTGGTGAACGGCGCCGATGTTACGGATGAGTTCCTGGATGATTACCGTCTTGCCCACACCGGCGCCGCCGTAGGCTCCCACCTTGCCGCCCTTGGGGAAGGGGGTAATCAGGTCGAACACCTTGATGCCGGTCTCCAGAATTTCAATCTCCGGGTTCTGGTCGTCGAAGGCAGGGGCTGGCCGGTGAATGGGCCACCGCTGCCCCGCTTCAACCAGTCCCAAGTTGTCCAGGGGAGTGCCGGTAACGTCGAAGAGGCGGCCCAGGGTTTCCGGCCCCACTGGCACCAGCACCTTATCGCCGGTATCGGTGACCTCGGCGCCCCGGGCCAGGCCGTCGGTGGAACCCAACGCCAGGCAGCGGGCCCAGTTGTTGCCAATGTGCTGCTGGACTTCCAGCACCAGCCGTTCGCCGTTGTTATCCAGCTCCAGGGCGTCGAAGAGGTTGGGCAACTGGTCCGGAGGGAACTCCACGTCCACCACGGTACCGATTACCTGTACGATTTTTCCGGGCATATAGTGACCTCCGGCAACCTCAGGATGAATGACCTGGGGCGGCTTCCCTAGCCTTCCAAGGCGATTTGGCCACCCACCAGATCCAATAGTTCGTTGGTAATGCTGTCCTGGCGCAGCTTGTTCATAACCAGGGTCAGGTCGTCGGCCAGGGACTTGGCGTTATCGGTGGCATTGCGCATGGCCACCATGCGGGCCGACTGTTCGCTGGCAATGGATTCCAGCATGGCGTGATAGACTTCCATGTCCACGAACTGGGGCAATAGGGACCCCAGCACAGTCATGGTATCCGGCTCGTAGATGTAACCCGACCGGTCCGAACCGGAAAGCTCCGCCGGGGTAACGGGCAACAGCTTCTGAACCACCGGCTCCTGGGACATGGTGGACACAAACTTGGTATAGACGATATAAACCTCGTCCATCTCCCCGTCGAGAAAATTGTCGATCAGCAGACGCGAGATGGGCAACGTATCCACCACCAAGGGTCTGTCACCCAGGTCGGCAAAGACGGCCAGCAGGTCCTGGCCATACCGGGCCATGAAGTCCCTGCCCTTGCGACCCACCGCGATGCTGCGGGTGGGCACCGTCTGGTTCAGAATGAACTGGGCCACCCGCCGGTTGATGTTCGAGTGCATGCCGCCGGCCAGGCCCCGGTCCGGGGTGATGGCCAGCAGGCCAATGCGGTTGACCGGTCGCACCTCCAGCAGGGGATGCAACGGCCCGCCATCCTCCGAAGGCTGGGCGGCCAGGTGGGCGATGACCTCGTAAATCTTTTCGGCGAAGGGGCGCCCCTGTAGCACCGAGTTTTGGGCGCGGCGCATCTTGGAGGCGGCAATCAACGACATGGCGTTGGTAACCTTGCCGGTATTCTCCACGCTGCGAATTCGGCGCCGTATGTCCCTTACGCTTGGCATAGCCTATACTTCCAACTTGGGCCGCAATCTTGCTGGAACCGTGATGTTCCTCCTAGACTCGCTGAACCATCACGTTTCGTTAAGTTATCTCTCTGATACAGGACCTAACTGAAGGTAGCCTTGAAATTATTGATGGCTTCCGTCAATTGCTGGGCCACTTCTTCGGGCAGGTTACCACTGTCATTTATGGCCTGGCCAATCTCCGGGTGACCACTGGCCAGGTAGTCCAGCAGCTGGTCCTCGAAGGCGGACACCCGATCCAGCGCCACATCGTCGGTGAGGCCGGCGTTGACCGCGAAAAGGATCATAACCTCCTGGTCCAACCGCAGGGGCCGGTACTGGGGCTGCTTGAGCGCCTCGGTTGAGAGCTGGCCACGGGCCAACTGGGCGCGGGTTGCGGCGTCCAGATCGGAGGTGCCGAACTGGGCAAAGCTGGCCAACTCCCGATACTGAGCCAAATCCAGGCGCAGGCGTCCCGCCACCTGGCGAATGGCCCGGGTCTGGGCGGCGCCGCCCACGCGGGAAACGGACAGGCCCACGTTAACCGCCGGACGAATACCGATGTTGAACAGTTCCGGCTCCAGGTAAATCTGCCCGTCGGTGATGGAAATTACGTTGGTGGGAATGTAGGCCGAAACGTCTCCGGCCTGGGTTTCGATGATGGGCAAAGCGGTGATGGAACCGCCGCCATGCTCCTGGTCCAGCTTCGCTGCCCGTTCCAGCAGACGGCTGTGCAGGTAGAAGACATCGCCGGGGTAGGCTTCACGGCCGGCGGGCCGGCGCAACAGCAGCGACATTTGGCGGTAGGCCCAGGCGTGCTTGGTCAGGTCGTCGTAAACGACCAGCACATCCTTGCCCTGGTCCATGAACTCCTCAGCCATGGCGCAGCCGGCGTAGGGGGCGATGAACTGCAGGGGAGCCGAGTCCGAGGCGCCAGCATTGACCACGATGGTATGGCCCATGGCGTCATGCTCTTCAAGGATGCCGACCACCTGGGCCACCTTGCCCTGCTTCTGGCCAACGGCCACATAGACGCAAATCAGGTCACCGCCCCGCTGGTTGATGATAGTATCCAGCGCAATGGCGGTCTTGCCGGTAGAGCGGTCACCGATGATCAACTCCCGCTGTCCCCGTCCGATGGGAATCATGGCGTCGATTGCCTTGATACCGGTCTGCACCGGCGTATCCACGGACTGGCGCACCACCACGTTGGGGGCGACCTGTTCCACGGGGCGGGTGGAGGTGGTATTGATGGGGCCCCGGCCGTCCAGGGGCCGACCCAAAGGGTCCACTACCCGGCCGATCAGGGCATCGCCCACGGGAATCTCGATAATCTGGCCCGTCGAACGAACCTGGTCGCCCTCTTTGACTACGGTGGCATCGCCCAGGATGGCTGCGCCAACCAGGTCGGACTCCAGGTTGAGGGCCAGGCCCAGGATGTTATTGCCAAAATCGAGCAACTCGTTGGAGCGCACCCCCTGGAGACCCTGAATGCTGGCAATACCGTCACCCACCTGGACCACGGTGCCCACATCCACCATGCTCAAATCGCCACCAAATTCTTCAATTTGGCGTCGAATTAAAGAAACAATTTCCTGACCCCTAATCGCCATTGGGGAATCTCCTTACGACGAGATCTACGCTGGGCGGCAGCCCAACACATCGGCTAACACCCTCTATTTGTCCAGGGCGGCCTCGGTTCGTATCTGTCTTCGCATTCCTTCCAGCTTGGAGCGGGTACTGCCATCCAGGAGCCGGTCTCCTATCTGAATGACCATGCCACCCAGGATGGACTCGTCCACCCGGCTGGACATCACCACCTCGCTGCGAACCAAAGCGGCGGCAAACTGGCGTATCCGCTCGGCCTCTTCCGGCGTCAAATCAACTGCGGTCGTAACCTCAATCTGCTGCCGGCCCAGGCGTTCATCCACCAGCCGGTTGTAGGCAACGGAAACATCACCCACAGTATCAACCGAGCCACGACTGATCAGCAGCGAACCCAGATTGCGGACCATCGGGTCAACCTCGGCCAGCACGGTGGCGAGGGACTCTATCTTCCTTTCCAGGGGAACCTCCGCATGTTTCAGGAAGAGGTTGAACTGCTCGTCTCCCATGGCCTCGGCCATCTGGGCCAGGTCCGACGACCACGGCTCGATTGCATCCCGGGCCACGGCCAACTCGAACAGGGCCCGGGCATACCTCTGACCACCCACTTGTCCAGCCATGGGCTACCCTCGCCGCAGGCTCTCACCCTCATCCAAGACCTGGGTGATGAGCTCCTCGTGGGCTTGGCGGTCCAATGAGCGTCGGATGACCCGTTCGGCGGCCGTGATTGCCAGGTCGCCAAAGCCAGCCCGCAACTCTTCCAGGGCGGCATCGCGTTCCCGCTGTATGTCGGCCCTGGCTCGTTCGGCGAAGGCCTCGGCTTCCTGCCGCGCCCGTTCCATTTCGGACTCCCGGAATCGTTGGGAGGCCTCGCGGGCCTGGTCCATCAACCGCTGACCCTCCCGCCGGGCTTCGTTCAACTGCTCCTCGATAGCCGCCTGGGAACTGGCTGCCTCCTCCCGCGCCCGCTCGGCGGCGGACAGGCCTTCCTGGATGCGCTCCGTTCGCTGGTCCATGGCTCCCATCAGGGGTTTGTAGGCGAACTGGTATAGAATCGCCAACAGGATGACGAAGGTTACCAGGTAGGCAATCAGCAGGGGAAGGTTGATTCCTAGTTCGACCATATCTTTAGACCACGAACAGCAGAATTACGGCAACGATCAGAGAGTAGATGCCCAACGCTTCCGCGAAGGCGATGGCCAGGATCATGTTGGTGGTAATGGAACCGGCGGCCTCCGGGTTTCGGCCGATGGCCCCCATTGCGCCGGCGCCCAGAATGCCAATACCAACACCGGGGCCAATTACGCCAATCGCGATGGCCAAACCGGCGCCCAGGAACTTGGCCGCTTCGGCCTCCAACGCCAATAGAATCGGTAGTAGCTCCATTTCCGCTAGTCCTCCATGTGATGTAGTCTTGCTGACCGGTTTGGGTCAGGCCCTCCCACGACGGGAAGGATTAATCGGGCAAACCGAATGGTCGGCCTAATGTTCCTCGTGGTGAACCGCCAGGGACAGGAACACCAGGGTCAACCCGGCAAAGATCACCGCCTGTATCAGGCCCACCAACAACTCCAGTCCAAATACGAAGACATTGGCAACAAAGGGCACCAGGAAGGTTATCATCACCACCAGAATCTCGCCGGCGGTCATGTTTCCGAACAGGCGGAAGGTGAAACTCACGATGCGAACCAGCTCGCTGATGAGCTCCAGTATGCCCACAAAGACATCAATCAGGCCACTGGGGCGCCCTCGGAACAGGTTGCCAAAGGCAAAGAACTTCTTGAAATAGCCCAGTCCCAGCACCCGAATACCCCAATACTCCACGAAGACGAAGGAAACCAGGGCCAGCGCCAAGGGCATGTTAACGTCGGTACCGGCCGGCCGAATCAGGTGGGCCTTCAGTTCAAAATCCCACAGGCCGCCGGACCCAAACCCCACCGCCTGGTACAGCGGCACCAGGAACAGGGCAATCCAGGCGTTGAACAGTACAAAAAAGAAGATGGTAGCCACCACGGGGAATGCTTTACGGGCCATCTCCTGCCCCAAGACACTCGCAGCGAAACTCAGCACCCCTTCAAATATGCTCTCCACCACCGACTGAAAGCGGCCCGGAACCATGGCCCGTTTGCGGGCGCCAAGAACGAAGAACAGGACAATGACAGCGCTGGCCACCCACGCCGATAACAGGGTGTTAGTTATGGCGATTTGGGTTACTCCCATGGGCACGAAGTGATGCTCTTCCTCCGCCTCGCCATATTCGCCCGCGCCTTCCGCCGGGGGATGCTCGGCATCGGCGGCCGCCTCCTCCTTTGGCTCTTTGGCGGGGTAGTCGGAGGAATAGCCCAGGCTGGTCTTTACGGCGGAGAAGGGGAATATGGGCTGGGGAGGAAGGTGAATCTCAGGCTGGGCAAGGAACCGAGGGGTGTTAAACATCTGGGAGCCAATGGCGCCAACGACAAATCCTGCTATCAATAGCGCCGTTACGACCACTCCGGCCAGCAACAGCATCCTCTTGGCAGCGGCACCCGACGGCACTATTCTTCTCTCCCTCGTTTGGCGGAATCCGTTCTACGGGTTCCATATATTATCGGTACGATCATCCGGTAAACCCCATAGAAAGCCAGGAAGCTCCCTAGGAGTACACCGACGATGGCGAACAGGGGAGCCAATCCGGTAACCCGATCCAGAGCTATCCCCGAGGCAATCCCGGCTACCACACAGAAGGCGATGTACCAGCCCAGGCCGGTGAGGCGCAGGGCAACTACCCACCAGGACATGCCGTTCACCAAACGCACAGGATGTTAGCATTCGGGTTACGAAAAGTCAATCGACCGGGAAGGGGTTTCGAAAAGCCGGGTAAGAAATCACAGTCCTGGAACCCCGGCAGCCCAGATTGCTACTTCCGACCCGAAGGACTGCTGTTCATCGGCATAGAATGACTACCGGTCCGACTGCTCCCGTCCGAACCCCTCCAGGTCCAGGTCGTTGATGAAGTCGGTAAAGGCCGACATTCTGCGCAATTCCTCTTCGTCCACCTGGCCGGTAGGTTCACCCACCTCCCTCTCCGGCGTTATGGGCTTGCCCGTCTCCTTGTCCAGCAGGATACCGGCCTTGTCTATGACCGACTCTTCGGCAAAGATGGGAACCTGGGCCCGGACCGCCAGGGCCATGGCGTCGCTGGGTCGGGAATCAATCTCCTTGGTGTCGCCGTTAACGTCGATAACTATCTTGGCGTAGAAGGTGTCGTTGTGGAGATCGCTAACCAGGATATGGACTACCGAACCGCCCAGCGTATCGATGACGGTGCGAAGGAGGTCGTGGGTCAGGGGTCGAGGCACGCTCAGGTCCTGGAGCTTGACGGCGATGGCGTCGGCCTCCGCCGGCCCTATCCATATAGGCAAATAGCGGTCTGAATCATCCTCTTTTAGAATGACCACCCGTTGATAATTCATTGGGCTTACTCTTATGCTATCAATCGACATTCTTAGCATGACCGCCGCCTCCGTGTGATGCCCTGAACCCTACAAAAAACATTATGACTCTCGCAAAAAATATGTCAACAGGAATGGTTTACCCTTCTCCCGAACCTGCTTTCGGAACAGGGAACAGGCGGGGGGACGGACCATCGGCCGGCCTGGGAGCGCCACCGCTCCCAACTGCGATTCAGGCCAAAGCTGAAGGCCCGGAACGGGCTGCCCTGGGCTTCACGACCGCCACCGGGGCCCCGCTAATTTGGCCCTATTAACCTCCATTTCAATCCGTTGGGGGAGCATTTGTTGGAAAATGCTTAAATTTCAACCAAAAATCCACTGGCATTTTTGGCAAGGGCCTGAATTATAATGTCTCCCATCGGCAACATGCGTATTGCGGGAGGCAATGCCCGAGGACTCCGTCTGAAGGGAGCCGTCGTTCCAGGTGTCAGGCCCACCTCCGAAAGGGCGAGGGCCGCTATCTTCAACGTACTGCCTCCCAGCATTCTGCAGGACGCCCGCGTGCTGGACCTTTTTGCCGGTACCGGCAGTCTGGGCATCGAAGCCCTCAGCCGGGGGGCTGCATGGGCAGATTTCGTGGAGCGAAACCCCAGGCAGCATCAGGCATTGCGGGACAACCTGGAGTCCGCTGGCTTCCGCGACCGTTCCCGCGCCTACCGGGGCGACGCGGTGAAAATGCTGGCAAGCCTCCCGGGTCCGTACCGGTTGGCGCTGCTGGACCCGCCGTACAAGCTGGAGACCCTGGACGAGTTCATGGAGTCCTTGGGCCTGACGGCGGAGTTGGTGGAAGAGGAGGGCATGGTGGTGGTGGGACATTCCAGACACGTCACCCTGCGTTCCCAGTACGGGAACCTGGTCCTTCAGTCCAACCGGCGCTACGGGGATAACCTGTTGGCCTTCTACCAGAGAGGAGGGGATTGATGGTAACGGCTCTCTACCCGGGGAGCTTTGATCCGGTCACCCGGGGGCATATAGATGTGGCGGCCCGGGCGGCGGCCCTCTTCGACGAGGTCGTGGTGGCCATCTATGCCACTCCCTCCAAGAACCTGCTCTTCACCACCGACGAGCGGGTTGACCTGTTCCAGGATGCGGTCTGTCACCTGCCCAACGTCAAGGTACTGAGGTTCGAGGGGCTGGTGGTGCGGTTTGCCCAGGAAATCAACGCGGCGGTCATAGTGCGGGGGCTGCGAAGCGGCTCGGACTTCGAGTACGAGTACGAGATGGCGTTCATGAATCGCAAGCTCGCTCCCGATGTGGACATGGTGTCGTTCATGACCTCCCAGGAGCACATGTTCGTCAGTTCCAGCCTGTTGAAAGAGGTGGCCCGGCTGGGCGGCGACATCACGGGAATGGTTACGCCACGGGTCGCCGACGCCGTATACGAGAAATTCGGATTGCCGGCGCCATAGCGGGGATGCCGGAGAGGGGAGGAAAACATGGATATTACAATTACAATCGACCGGTTGGAGATTCTCATCAACAACAGCAAGGTAATGCCCATCACCGGCGCCCTTATGATGGATAAAGCCAAGCTGACCGAACTGGTGGACCAACTCAGGCTGGGCGTCCCGCAGGAGATCAAGGCGGCCGAAGAGGTCCTGTCCCAAAAGGAACAGATTATGAACGTCGCCATGGCCGACGCCCGCCGAGCCAGGGCAAAGGCAGAGGACGAGTTCAGCAAGCAACTGACCGAAACGGAACAGCATCGCCGGGCCGAGCAGCTCCTGGAAGATGCCCAGGAAAGAGCCTCGCGCATCCTCCAATTGGCCGAAGCGGAGGCCCAGTCCCGCCGCACCGAGGCCGATGCCTACGCGCTGCGGACGCTACGGTCCCTGGAACGAGAGATTAACGGACTTGGTGGCAGCATTCGCAAGGGTATCGACATGCTGGCCGGCAGTACTCTGGCCAGCGCCGCCATGGCCGGCAGCGGCAATTTCGCCGAGGATGACTGACCGGTATTGGAAGGATTGTCCTTCGGAACCGGGCTTGACTGAACAGTTGTTGGACCAAAACGTAGGGGGAGGCGATAAGGCCTCCCCCCTGTGAATTTCAGGAACTCTCCTGCCCTGCCCCCCTACTACCTACTACATGACCGACTTGTACCAGTCCAGGATTTCGCTCCCGGTCATAAACAGCACGCCCTCGAAGCTGCTGATGTACTCGAAAATCTGCTCGTAGTACTTGATGCGGTGGGCCGCGCCGGTTATGTATGGGTGGGTGGAAACGCAGAATATGCGCGCGCTCTCCGCGCCCTCTGCATACAGGGTATCGAACTGGTCCTTGGCCCGGTTGAAAATCTCGGGCGATTGGTGGTGCTGGACCAGGTAGATGGGTATGTCGTTCAGCTCCACGGTGTAGGGCACGGAGATGAGGCTGCCATCCTTCACCTTAAAAGGGTAGGGCTGGTCGTCGTTGCACCAGTCGCAGACATACTCAATACCCTCCTCCGCCAGGATGTCGGGAGTGTCGAAAGTCTCGGCCAGACCAGGCCCCATCCAGCCCCGAGGCGCCGTGCCGCTGAAGTCCCGGATGGTGTCTATGGTACGTCGAATGGCCTCCCGTTCGTCGGGCTCCCGATTGATCACCCGCTGGATGTAGCTGTGTCCCATCAGTTCCCAGCCGGAATCGAGGCAGTCCTGCACCAGGAAGGGATAGCTGTTGCATACCGAAGCATTGAGGCTCACAGTGCCCCGGATGCCCCGGCGGTCCAGCGCCCGTTTCATGCGCCAGAACCCCACCCGCAGACCATAATCGAACCAGCCAAAGTTGGGAACATCGGGGATAACCTCAACCCCTTGGGGCGTGGGCAGCACGGTGCGGGCCATGGGCTCGTTGATGTCCCATTCCTCCACGTTGATCACCACCCACACCGCTACACGGGCATTGCCGGGCAGCTTCAGGGGTGGCCGGTGAAAGATGGGCGAATAGTCGGCGCGGGGATTAGCCATTGTTCCTCCTGGGTATTTGCGGTTGGGACGAGTCATATAGAGCCGGCCCCTGGCGCTCAAGGCCAGATGTCCATGAATGAACTGCACTGGCACGAGACCGCCATAGGTCCATGGCCGGCTAGGCTCCAGCTTTCCGATTTTCGCCCATTCTACACGGGGGCAATAGCGGGTACAAGGAGAGCCTTTCAGGGCCGGTGTACTTCCAATCTGCAAATGGGATTTGCATAGTGTCTGGAAGAGGCATTAGCCAGGAGAGCCGCTCCCAGCGCCTGGTCAGTGCGGCCTCGCCTTCTGACACATTCGCGTTGACCCCTGCCTGGGAACTCCATAGAATGTCCCCGTCGTTAAGCTACCACGAAAGCGCCAGCCGGTAGGTCGCAATTCATTTGTCTCCTCTTGCATGGCAGTTGCTGCAAGAATACTGTTCCACGGAAGGAGTAACTATGGAAACCATCGGATTCATTGGACTGGGCAACATGGGCGGAGGAATGTCGCTGAACATCCAGAGGGCCGGCTACCCCTTGGTGGTGTCCGATTTGCGGGAAGAGGCGGCATTGCCCCTGCTGGAAGGGGGCGCTCGCCTGGCCAATACCCCGGCGGAGGTGGCCGAATCCAGCGACATTGTCTTCACCTCCCTGCCGGGGCCGAAGGAAGTCGAGCAGGTGGCCCTGGGGGATTCGGGGGTGCTGGAAGGCATACGGCCCGGCGGCATATACGTGGACCTGTCCTCCAGCCGACCGACGCTCATCCGGGAAATTGAGCCACTGTTCCGCCGCAAGGGCGCCCATGTGCTGGACGCTCCCGTCAGCGGTGGCAAGACTGGCGCCCAAAGTGGCAACCTGGCAGTGATGGTGGGCGGAGATCGGGAAATCTACGAACGCATCAAGCCCGTCCTGGATTCCTTCGGGGACAAGGTGTTCTACGCCGGCGAGATTGGCGCCGGGTCGGTCTGCAAACTGGTTCACAACATGGTAGGCCACAGTGTCCGACAGGCGATCGCCGAGGGTCTAACCCTGGGCGTCAAGGCGGGGGTTGAGCCGGAAGTTCTGTGGGAGGGAATGCGGCGGGGTTCCCTGGGCCGGATGCGAATCCTGCACGAGGGGTTGGTGCGCACCATGTTCCGGGGGGAGTTCGAACCGGCCAGCTTTGCACTGGAGTTGGCCCACAAGGACATATCCCTGGCCACGGAGTTGGCTCGGGAGTACTCGGTACCCATGCCCATGGCAACATTGGCCGAGCAGGTGGCCATGCAGGCCATCAACCGGGGTTGGAAAGATCGGGACAGCAGCGTAACCGTGCTCCTGCAGGAGGAACAGGCAGGCGTGGAAGTACGTGCTCCCCACATCGACCCGGCTAAATCCGGCCGGTTTATTTCCACCCACCCCGATGCCGAGTAGGCGGGGCGAACCAATGGCAAGACGAACCCATCTCCCGGCGGGCCGCCCGGCGGGTTGCCAGCCAATTGGGGCGACGCGAGCCTCAGCAAGGGTAGTGACTTGATCCCGTTCTACCTATGGGCGGCGCTGGGCAGCGCGGCCATCCTGGGGATGGTCACCGTCATGGACAAGCGGCTGGCGGCCTACAATATGCCCAGCCTTCCCTCCCTCTACGCTGGGATGGCCGTCTGCCTGATAGCCCATGGAACCATTGCCCTGTTCATTGCCGGCATTCCTTCCAACGCCACACCTTCTTCCCTGGCCTATGCAGTAGCTTCGGGCCTGTGCTGGGGTGGGGCCTTGGCCATGATGTTCTGGGCCTACACCATGGAGGAGGTTTCCCGTTCCTCGGCCATAATCCACACCTTTCCGGTGTTTGTGGCCTTCATGGGCGTGTTCTTCCTGGGAGAGACATTATCCCCGGGCCAGTGGGCCGGGATCTTCGTGGTGGTCGGCGGGGCCTTTCTGATTTCCATCTGGGGATCTCAGGGCGGCATCGCCCTCCGGCTCAACCGGGCGTTGCCCATACTGATTGGCGCCAGCCTGATGACCGCCCTTGCCATCGTACTGGGCAAGCAGGCCCTGAACGAGTTGCCCGTCTGGGTGGTCTATTCCATGCGGAACTACGGCATGGGAGTTGTCTTTCTTACCCTCTGGAGGCCGGGCGCCTGGGGCCAGTTCTTCCAGGCCATGCGCGACTGGCGTACCTTCCTGCTCATGGTGGCGGCGGAATTCACCCTGGCGCCCCTGGCCGTATGGTTGAACGTGTTGGCGATTGGCCTGGGGCCGGTTTCCCTGGTGGCAACCGCCACGGCCACCCGCCCCCTGTCCGTGTTCATCTTCGGCACACTGTTCAGCACCAGGTGGTTACCAATGCTGGAGGAACCCCTGGAATGGAAGACTCTATCGGTAAAGCTGGTGGCGGTGGTCATGGTGCTTGGCGGCATTGCCATGCTGACCCTGCTCTGAAAGCACGAGACGGGGTTCGGTCAGGTCAGCAGGCGGGCCTGGGGCCGGTGTAGATTATCGGCCTCCCGTTCCTGGCCTGGATGGGCCGGTGATTAAACCCGTTGTGCAGGGCGGCAATGCGGTTGACCTGTTCCTGGGAGATGGTCCGCGTTTCCCGCAGCACGTACCAGTCCACCCCTTCGGCGCCGGGGGGCGTGGTGAGGGATCCCTCATAGTGATAGTAGCCCAGGTCACCGGGAACGAATCTGGAGGCATTCAAATTTAGCCCGGAAGTTACAGCCTCTCCCGGACGCGGGTAGGCATCGATCAGGGCCTGTACCACCGGGTCCGCAACCCCCAAACGGAAAATTTGCCCAACAACGGCCAGGCTACCTTCGACAGTGGCGTGAACCAGGTGCATTTCCGCCGGATAGAGTTGACCATCGACCTGGTGCTCGGCATGGACGTGGATGTGCATGGAAAGCAGGTTGTACACGCTCTCGCCCACCGCGAGGGTGTCGCCATTCCCATATTCCACGTGGGCCACAATGCCGTTATGTTCCACCCGCCGGGGTTCGCTGGAGTACTCAAGCGCCAGGGGCGGCGCGCCGGAGTCTTCGGTATAGTCGGCCAGGTCAATGGGGGACTGGCGGGTTCCGGTGGAGCAGAGGGCGAAGTCCGGGGAGAGTTCCCCCCAATGGTTTGGGGCGACCGGCCCCCAGTATCCCCAGGCAACGGGTTTGCCGGAAGGTCGGGGCGCCTGACCTGGATCCGCCAACCTCAGGGCCGGCAGTACGGGCAGAGTAAGGGCCCACCGCAGGACGGCGGCCATTCTGGTTAGCTTGGCGCGAACGCCAAATGAACGACCGCCGAAGGTCATATCCTGACTCCATTGAGGTTTAGCTTCGACCCAGTGGCGCTTCAAGCCAACATCTTCAGGTGCAATTCCAAGCGACGAACAAGGAATCCCTACCTTAGGGAGGGAACCGATCTTCCTACTGCAAGACGACGTTGCCCCTCACCGTTTGGATTCCTCGGCTGTCGCTCGGAATGACAAACAGGGGGCCATGCGCGGCGATGACACTACCCCAATGGTGGTTGGAATTCCCCGAGCCCACTCGGAATGGCAACTGGTGGCGTAGGGGCGCCCGGCCGTGCCGCGCCTACGGATGCCGAGCTAACGCAGCACTAAGCCTCCGGCAAGCGCAGCTGCACTCCCGCCTTTTCCTCCTGCAATTTGGACACGGCGTCGGAATCCTCCGGGCCCCAGCCCCGGTGCATGGCCTCCACGTGGCGCATATCCACCAGGTTGGACAGGTCCATGGGAATACCGTACTCGCGGGCCAGGTCCGTGCCCAAACGCACGTCCTTGGCGGCAAGGGCGGTGGCGAATCCGGGTTCAAAGTTGCCTTTGAAGAGGTAACGGGGAAACTTCTCGGTCAGCCGGCGGTTACCGCCGGAACTGTTGGCAATCACGTCGGCGAGGACGGCCAGGTCCACTCCTGCCTTCACGCCCAGGGTCAACACCTCGGTCATCAGCACGCCGATGCCCATGCTCAGGGTGTTGTTGCAGATCTTGCACACCATGCCGTTGCCAATGGGACCACAATAGACCACGTGACTGCCGATGGCGTCCAGGGTGGGCTTCATCCGATTGAAGATGGCCTCGTCACCGCCAACCATCACCGCCAGGGTAGCCGCTTCAGCTCCGTAAACGCCGCCGCTGACGGGGGCGTCCAGCACGTTGACTCCCTTTTCGGCGCAGATGCCGTGGATGCGCCGAATCATGGTGGGGGAATTGGTGGAAAGGTCCATGTAAACATCGCCGGCGGACGCTCCCTCCATGATGCCGTTCTCACCCAGCACCACGGCCTCCACGTCCCTCGGCACGGGCAGGGAGGTCAGTACCAGGTCGTTACCCGGAACGCAATCCGCCGGAGTGTCGGCCCATTCCGCTCCCATCTCCAGCAGGTTGGTCGCCGCCTCCCGCCGCAGGTCATGGACGGTCAACTGGTGTCCTGCCTTGACCAGGTTGGTCGCCATGGGATTGCCCATGTTCCCCAAACCGATGAATCCAACTTTCATGCCAGTGTCTCCTTGAATGACAGCTAGAATTTGCTGTTGATAGAGGGGGATGCTACGGCGGTGATTATAGCATTCGGCAGCGTCCAACTGCATTTCAGGACGGATAACGGGCCGGGCTATCATAGCAGTTCTTAGTTGAGAGGACGGGCGCCATTTCGGTAAACCAGCGCACAGGGTGGGGCCGGGCCCTCGCCATGTTTGAAGAGCGCCCCTGGCGTTGAGGGACCGAACCTACGCCAAAGCGGCCCCGGTGAATTCACCGGGGCCGCCCCAAATGGATGGCCTGGGAATTGGTGGTGGCCGCTAGATACTGGTCACCACGTTGAGGAACGGCCTGGTGCGCAGGCTCCACTGGTCCTTGGAGGCATCGTAGGTGGAATTGACGAAAACACGCCAGTTCTCATCGTCCAGTTTCGGGTAATCGGCCCGGTAGTAGTAGCCGGGCCACCGGGTCTCCTGGCGATGCAACAGGTGGCGCATGTGAGCCTCGCCAACCCAGGTACGGTGGACCACCTCCCAGCAGCGCAGAAGCTCGTGACGATTGCGGGCGGCCAGCTGCTTCAGGTCTTCCCGCAGCATCTCGATCAGGGCAATGCCCCTCTCCAGCGTCGGCCCGTTGGTGGTGTACCAGGACGAGGCGCCACCGGCGTACTCATCCATGATCTTCTGCAGCCGCACCAGAGCCTGAGTGGGGTTGATATAGTTGGGGTTGACATCCTCCGCGGTGGAGGCGCCCTTGTGCGTGTCGAAGGTGTTCATGGGAGCCAGGATAGCCTGGTGCAACTGGCGTACCTGCTCATCGTTGACCGTGGGCATTTCTCCGTTGTCCCGGATGAACCTCACCGCCGACTTGGCGGCCAGGCGACCTTCGGTCATGGAACCGGAGGAGAACTTGTGGGGCGCGGCGCCCACCCCGTCACCGGCGGTGAAGAGACCTCGGATGGTGGTCATCTTGTTGTAGCCCCAGAAGTACTCGGGCGGGGACAGGTCTTCCGGCCCGCTCACCCAGGCGCCGGCTTCACCGGAATGGGAACCCATGATGTAGGGCTCGGCCAGGTTGACCTCCGAGGGAGTAACCTCGGGCTCGATGTTCTGGGAAGCCCAGGTCAGGGCCTGGGCGATGGTCATGTCCAGGAAGTCCTCCCAAGCCTCCTCCCGAACCTTGTCCATCTTGGCGGGGTCGCCCTGGGCCAGCTTCTGCATGGCCTCTTCGGTGCGCATATACATGGGGCCCAGGCCAGCCTGAATGTCCAGGAACATCTGGTGGTTCCGCAGGGGAGTGGGCGTGGGCACGGCTCGGCCATAGGGAGGGTATTTGTCCAACTCGTCGTCCCGGGTGACCGTGTAGTCCTCGCCCATGGCGTTGGTGATGCGGGCGTGGAAGTACTGGAACCACATACCCACGGGGCCGTAGCCATCCTTGAAGCGAGTGGGCACGAATCGGTGCTCCATCTGGGTCATTTCGGCGCCGGTGGGAATCATCAGTCCATAGGCGGAGCCGGTGGCAAACACCGAATACCAGGTACGTCCGATACCCTCATTGACGGAGCGGGGCCGGAAGACGTTGGAAGCGCCGCCGCAGGTGATGATGACCGCCTTGGCCTTGAAGACGTAGAGCTTGTCTTCGCGCACCCCGAATCCCACGGCGCCGGCGATACGGTTAGGGTCGTTGGCGTCGGTGAGCAGGTGGGTGATGGAAACCCGCTCGTATATGTTTTCCTGGCCGATGGCTTTCCTGGCCGGTTCGGCGGTGATGGGCTTGATGGACTCGCCATGGATGGGGATCTGCCAGCGGCCGATGCGCTCGTAGGTGCCATCGTCCTTCTTCCATACCGGGAGGCCCCACTCTTCCAGGAGATGGACCGTGGAATCCACGTGGCGGCCCACGTCATAGACCAGGTCCTCCCGGGCCAGGCCCATCATGTCGTTGACCACGTAATTGACGTAGTCTTCCGGCGTGTTCCACCCGTAGCGTTGACCCATATAGCAATTGATGGCCGAGAGGCCCTCGCCGGTGGCGCCGCTGCGCTCCAGTACGGCCTTTTCAACAACCACCACCTTCAGGTCGCTGCCCCAGAACTTGGATTCGAAGGCGGCTCCGCAGCCGGACATACCGCCCCCAATAATCAGGATGTCGCTTTCTACGGTTTCAACGGGGAACGTCATTTACTTGAGGCCTCCTCTAGTTTCTGCCTTGCGGAGTGGGCAGGGTGTCCACACCAAGCCACAACGACTCACCGGCCAGGCCCTGACCGCTCAGGTCGCCCACCGGGTCTTCAGTGAAGTTCGCGTAGGGTTCGCTGGAACCCACTGGGGTGCTGCGGGAGGGATAGGTGAACTCCAGAACCTTCCCGTTGCGGAAGGTAACGGTCCACGTCAAGCCTCCCTCCACCCGACGGGGCTGCACCGAAGCTCCCAGGGGGATGAAATCGGAGTAACCCCGAACCTCGATGGCATCCTGGGGGCACAGCTTAACGCAGGCATAGCACTCGGAACAAAGCTGCGGCTCCTGGTTGAACCCCTTGTTTGCATCCTCGTCAAGGGCCATCAGGTCGTTGGGGCAAATGTAAACGCAGAGCGGCCCCAAATGCTCGCCGGCGCAGGCGTTACAGGCGTGGGGATTTACGAATGTGGGCATATATACCTCCTTGAATTTATACTTATCGGCCCAAAAAAATACCCCCGGACTGACGAACCGGGGGCAAAAATATCATATCCTGCTCGTACAGGTACAGGCGTCCTCCAACTCGGGCATGGACATAACCGGCGTGCGGTTTTCCAGGTAGCGCTCCTCCACGAAGGGAGAACCGAAGCCGTACTTGTCGGCGCACTCCCGAACCACCGCCAGCACCTCGGCGCGCAGGGTCGTGGGAGCCGGTTCCTCGCCGCCCTGGATAATCCGGCGTATTAGGGTTCCGGCCAAGTCCTGCTTTTGGTCGCCGTGGCCGCATAGGCCTTCGTAGGTGACGCAGCCACAGACGGGGCAGTACCACCATTCCAAGGTCAGTACGGACTTGATACCCAAATCTGGCAGGTCGTCGAATATCCGGTGGGCGGCGTAGGTGTCATAGTAGCTGCCCACTCCGGCATGGTCCCGACCAAACATGTGGTGAGTGCAACCCAGGTTCTTGCGCACCAGCGCATGAAACACCGCCTCCCGCGGCCCGGCGTAGCGCATGTCCCACATCAGGGTAGAGGTCAGGTGGGTTCCCTCCCGGAAGAAGCCGGCCTGCCCCAGCAGGTCGTGGGTCAGGACGATGGCCTCGTCAATATAGTCGCCGGGCTTCTTCTCCCCGATGACCGCGCTGACCAGAACACCGTCGGCCTCGGAGGCGAACCAGGCGCCCTTCATCAGCCATTCATGGCCGGCGTGGGGAACGTTGCGGCTCTGGTGAGCAACCACCCGGTTCCAACCCTGCTCTTCCAGGTTTCTGCGGAGTTGCCGGGGCGTCTGCCAATACCGGTCAAATGGAGGGTTGATTACGGGCGGGTTGACCAGGGTAACCGGGCCGGAGAGGAACCGGTCCTGATAGGCCAGGGTACGCTGGACGCCGGGGTGGGCCTCGTCGCTGGTTCCGTACACCTTGGAGGCGAGAAACTCCCGGTCATAGGAATAGATCTCGTCAACTTCCAGGGTAGCCAGAGGTTGACCTTGGTAGGTAAGGAGCACGGTGTCGCCCGGTTGTAGGCCCCTTTGGGAGACTTCCTCTGCGGACAAATCGAAGACGATGGGAATGCTCCAGACGTAGCCGGAGGCAAGGCTCATGTTGCGGACAACCGAATCCAAATCGGCTGCTCCCATGAACCCCTGCAAGGGGGAGAAAAACCCATAAGCGAGGTTCACGCATTCCCGGGCAATCTGGTCACGAACGGGGATGCGCGGCAGGTGCGAAACCCGGTGAAGGTCACCTTGAGAGAGGGGGGCAACCCGTTCCACCAAGACTCCGCCGTGGGGGGAAAGACTATTATCTACCAAGGTATCCGAAGCCGACCGATCAATGTCAGGAGTCCATTGCCTGCGTAGGTAAATCCGCCCAACTCACCAGCCCCTGCGAGACGCCATATATTATCGCACGATTAGGGCCCTTTTTCCACACCCCAAACCGGTACTGTGGTTAGAAATAGAGTAACGCCTTGCAAGTCAGCTACCCCAGGTCGATTATTACTGTAAAGCCTCGACTTCCAACTGGCGACCGGGGATAGCCAACAATTGGGGACAGCCATCCTGCCTTACCCCAATTGTCCATACCCCCTGCCGTTGGGGATTTCCCGGCCGAGTTCGAAGTGGGGGACATTGGGCGTAGGGGCGCCCGATTCCGCGCCCCTACGCATGCCGGATTGAAACGGCGCTAGGCGGAAATGAGGTCTTTGGCGATGGCGTCCGCCCTCAGATCGCCCTGGGATTCCAGATGACCCATTATGGCGTCGGCAGCGGCGCCGACCAGCTCCGGGTCCAGGTTGGCCGCCTCGTCGCCATAGCCGGCCTCGGTCAAGTAGGCGGCCGTCTGCTCGCGAAACTCATTCAGCGACCAGGCGAGTTGGGCCTCACTTTCCATCATCCCCTCGGGAAAGTTTACGTGGGATCCGCCAGCGCCCAGCTTGTCGTAACCGCCCTTGTGCCAGTGGCCGCGGGCTCCATGGGGGTCAAAGCGGATAATCTCCACGCCCTTAACGTCCACGCCAAAGGTGGGGCCGCCGAACTTGCCCTTCAGGCAGCGCAGGGGCCACAGGTACATGGTTACGTCACCCTGCTGGCTGAGCGGCCGAACCATGACACGTCCCAAGTAAGATTCACCGTCGATCATTGTCGCCATTCGAAAACCTCCCTGTACCGCCATGGGCGGATATGTACAGGCGTATATTAGCACAAACCCGGTCGCTGAACGGGATTTGGCATCGGGCTGCTGCCCTTCGCGATGGATGGGCCGTCGGCAAGCCCGGTCATCGCCAGGAGAAGGAGAACTTAACCGTCCGGGGGCAGCCCCCATCGCATTCGCCAAGGACCATTGTCCTTTCCCGTTGGGGAGTCTCGGGTGGGGGCGCCTCGGCCAGGGATCGAAAGGGCGCCCCCAACTGATGACCCGGGCGTGCCGCCCGTTCACCCATTGCCGCTACCTTCCCTGGGGCAGAGCCAGGTACCCGATTCCACCGATGGCGACCAGGGCTGCCACTGCCAGGGCTGCCACGAGCCATACGGTATTCCATCTGCCACTACTGCCCCGAGTCTGGGACGCCGTGCCTATGGACAAGGGAGCCTCCGGCCCGGGTTCGGGATGCAACACCAATGGCAACGGGGCCGGCGTGGGCATGGCACCTTCCGACGATGCTGTGTAATCGCCCCCCGGCGCGGGTTGCCCGCCCTGACCTGGCCCGATGTCTGCCGCGGTTCCTGGACAGGTAGCGGTGTCTATCTTCGAATATTTTCATTGGCCTACCCCTTTTTGGAGGGCGCCCAATATTTGCGCGATGGCTCTCGCGTATTAGCTGCCAAGTTTCAGAAGCAAAGAACCACCGAAAATGCAATAGACCAAGCGGCCAAAGCCAGAAGACCCGTCGAGGACGAAAGCATGAAGGGAAGGCTATGGCCGCTGGGGGAAGTGGGGAGTAAGGTTAATGGGGAAGATAAGGACAGGGGCCTACGGCATTTCTTGAAGAGTAATGTAGCGACTACAGTTGGGGCCTTGACTATTGGGCCTTAAGGAGCCTATGGGTCCTCTATGTAGGTGATGGTCTTGATGTCACCAACGGGAATAGCGTATTGAAACGGTTGTCCGGGAGCGACAACCCTCTCCCCCGGACAGCTGGAAGGGCACTCCGATGTGCGAATATACACGAACTTCTCGCCAACATGAACCAGCTTGACAGTGGAAGGGGTTGTATCTTCGCCTTCGTCTCCATCTTCGGGCTGGAGGAAATACGGGTTTTCAGAGGAATCCAGTTGAATTCTCACATAAGGCGCCTCGAGAATCGCCAGCTCGGCATCCGTCCTCCCGAATGTCTCAGACAAGAGAAGCCCGAAATAAAACAACTGAACTATCGTTGATCCTCCCAAGATGGTTGCAAACAATTTAGCGAGCGGCTTCCATTTCCTAGTTGCGGGAGAATTGGCTCTTTCTCTTGCTTTTCGACCGCTTCCAGTCTCTTGTTTGGCAGTTGCACCATCTGTGCCCCAGGAAAACAGCCAGACCATTAATAGTGCGGTGCCAATTGTCCATAGAACCAGGGGAAGGAGAGACCAAAGGCCCAATAGGCCGGGGCCAAGTTTACCAAACCACTTGGCTACCCATTCTGGCTGAGAGACCATAATAGCCACCAACGCTATCAGCACAATTCCGGAACACAGAGTTAACCAGTGATTTCCGGTGACGGCATTCCACCTTATCGAAAGTACGATGGCTAAAGCCACTAGAGAGGCTGCCACACCAAAACCGGCGATTGCTAGATCGGGTGACATTACGGGATAGTCAATGGCACTCAGGTCAAACTCTGATTCGGGGACTCGCAAGCCCTCAGCGTAAGTCTGGAAATATATTCGTCCAAATAGCGTTGCAAACGCTACAAAGACCGCAAATCCCGGGACAATCAAGAATGTGGTATGTTCAACACCTAACCGAAAACTATTGGTTGAACTTACTGTTTGCTGTTCATCCTGCATTCTTGTGCTCCCGGAAATCAAGGCTTTCTATGGTTTGAAACGGCAATCGCACAAATGTTTGAAATATCCCCTCAGCTAATGGGAGGCGCCCGACGCAACCAGGAATGCCCCGCCGACCGCTCTCGTCCCCCCCGTTACTGCCCCCGCAGCGTTAGCATGCGACCGTTCACGTCAACGCTGTATTCCCTACCCGACTCGACATCCTCGCCCAGGGGAACTGTGGTATCCACCAGGGGCCGGTCGCGGGTGCAGGCCGCGTTGGGGTTGCGGTCTTCGTGGTGGGTAATCTGTATTTTGATGGCGCCCTCTACGCTGCGGTCGATGGCATAGCCGTTGAAGGAAGAACAGCTACTGCCCAAGGGCAGGGCGCTCACCACCCGCACCTGGTAGGCCGGCGGGAACTTCTCCAGGATCATCAAGTCCGCTTCTTCGACGGGCGACGGCGCCACTGTGGGATTCTCGTATCCGGCGGGCGGCGGGGTGAATGAACTGGCAATCACTCCATTGACCCTCACGATGTGGCGTTGGCCGGGAGTGTATGGCCCGTCCATGAGAACCTCGACATCCACCTGCTGGGGTGGCGTGGCGCATGCCGGCGCGCCGTCTTCACCCAGTTTCTCGCGGCTCGTGACCCTGATGTCTATGTTTGTGTCAACCATTTCGACGGACTTGCGGTGAAGTTCCGAGCAGTCCTCTCCACCCGGCAATAGGAAGGTAACTATGAGCAGATAACCTCCATCCAAGGGCTTGGTCTCCACCTTTCCAATGCGGGCGGGGACAACCTGCCATCCTCCGGCCAGGGGAGTTACTTCGGGCGGGGAAGCCTGGGGAGGACTCACCATGACGAGAACCATGTCCACTTCGTCGGGGCGGCCCCCGGTTATCACCTCGTAGGCCGTGTCGGTGGCAAATCCCAGGGCGCCGCTCTCATAGACGATACGGGCCTCAACAGCATAAACTGCCCCCGGTTCAATCAGCGACCCGTCGTATTCCACCCGGAAGGGGAATGGCCCTTTCCCTTCGACCGCATACTGGTTTTGAGCGATCAGGGTGGAAGCCACGTCGGTCAGGGACACGTCCCGCAGTTCCACCTCCAGCCTGGCGCCGGGGGGCAGGAGAACATCCTCCCGGTAAGCGATGGTTCCGGTCACCGCATCGTCGGCAATGTTGGCCTGGCTCACCGTAGTCGATGAATCAATGGTGATAGGCGAGGTAGGGAGTGGTTGGACGGGAACCGTGGTTTCCCCCGGTTGGCAGGCCAGGACGACCACGGCCATAACCATCGAAACGAAGATAAGGAAGTGGCGAGCAAGGGGGCGACCCATTGCACGTACCATGGGGCCAGAGAATCCGGATACTAGGCTGTTCATGCGTCTATCCTTGGGCGCTGTATTGACGCCCAATATGTTTCAACACCACGTTGATTCAGGGTTGATTCCCCACTCATCACCAACACTGCCGGGGCCGCCTCAACCGATGAACAGAGTGTAGGTCAACCCGGTCGGCTGGGTTACGTCCTGGGGGTCCAGGATGTTTCGGCCCGGGTCCAGGGCGCGGCGGGCCACCTCCCGATTGATGGGCGGCACCTGTTCCAGGGCGTCGATTTCTTCCAGGGAGAAGTAGGCCGCCATGTCCACCTCGTGTTCATCCGGCGTTGGTTCACCGGAAAGGGGCCGGAGGGCAAGGATGACGTAGGTACTGTTGCCGTTGTCCGGGTCGTAGCGGTTGCGAATGCCCAGAACCCCAACCACCTCGGCGTTTACGCCGGCTTCCTCGGCCACCTCGCGAACCACCGCCTGCTCCATGGTTTCGTCCTGTTCGACGAAGCCGCCGGGAATCTGCCAGTTGCCCCGACCCCGGCGCGACGCCCGGCGCACCATCAGCAATTTGCCGTCCCTGATGACGGCGCCACCCACGCCCAGGTTGTAGTTGGTATTGTATCGTTCCGGTGGCGGCATCCTCTTACCCTCCAAAAGCGTCCTTTGGCAACGCTCCCATTTCCATTAGTCATGAAGTTCCATTAGCGTCCGGCGGGTACCGGCAGGCCGGCTATGTTTACCGGCACCCAACCAAAGGTATGGCGGGTGGTGTAGAAGAGGGTTTTCCAGTCCACCCCGCCGAAGGCCATGTTGGTGGTGGTCGGGGCGCCGTGTACGATGGTTCCCAGATGCCGGCCCGTTGGGTCCATCACCCATATGCCGCCGGAGCCACCGCAATAGACATTGCCCTGGCTGTCCACCTTCATTCCATCCGGGTTGCCCTCCCTTTCGCCACCCAGGTCGCAGAAGATGCGGTCGGTGGCAATCAGGGGCATCCCATTGGCCTCCAGGTCGAAGGCCCGGATGTGGCGGCGGCGGGTGTCGTTGATATAGAGGACGCTCTCGTCGGGCGACAGGGCCAGGCCGTTGGGCCGGCTGAAGTCCCAAACCACCAGGGTTATGGTTCCCAGGTCCGGCGTGACGTGATAGACCCCGTTCCAGTCCAGGTCCAGACCCGGCGTGGGAAAGCCGGGGTCGGTGAAGTAGATGTCGCCCCGTGAACTGACAATGACATCATTGGGGCGATTGAGCCGGCGGCCCCGGTAGTTGCTGGCCACGACGGTAATGCTGCCATCGGGTTCCTGGCGGGTAACCCGACGGGTGTCGTGCTCGCAGGCCAGCAGACGGCCACTGGGGTCGCGGGTAAGCCCATTGGCCCGGTTGGTGGGTTCCAGGAACAGACTGACGCCCTCTTCGGCCGTCCACTTCATGCGGCGGTTGTTGTGAATGTCGCTGAA
Source organism: Dehalococcoidia bacterium (assembly GCA_965221385.1). Lineage (GTDB taxonomy): Bacteria > Chloroflexota > Dehalococcoidia > Lucifugimonadales > UBA3495 > Bin22. Next base: position 2,659,691 of record OZ244885.1, on the reverse strand, counting down.
CAGCAGGTAATTGCCCTCGTGCCACCACAAAGGCCCCTCCGCCGGCCCGTTGGCGCCGCCGTAGCCATCGCCCAATTCCGTTATGGGCGCATTGGGAGAGACTATTCTCTCCAGATCGGATGACACTACTTCGATAGGCATGGAATTCCTCCTCAATCAAGGCCTCTTTCGCGATTCGGCAAAGATGCCGGCGCCCCTCACGGTTGCCGCGCCGGTCGCCGATGGTCTGCGATCTGCCCCCAGGCTTCGGTTTGGGAACTTGTCGCCGGCGGGGCTACCTGTCCGTTGGTACGGGGATTCCGGCCACCTTAATTTGAACGCTGCCGAGGGTGTTGCGGGTTGTGAAGAATAGGGTCTTCCAGTCCGCGCCACCCATGCACAGGTTGGTGGTGGCTTCGTACCCGTGGACCACGGTGCCCAGGTGCTTGCCGGCGGAATCGAGGATCCACAGGCCGCCGGAGCCGCCGCAGTAAACGTTGCCCTCCACATCCACTTTCATCCCATCGGGGACGCCGGGCCGTTCCCCGCCCAGGTCGGCGAATACCCGGTCGGAGGACAGGGCCAAACCGCCGGTGGGTAGCACGTCGAAGGCGCGAATGTGGCGGCGGCGGGAGTCATTGACGTAGAGGATGCTCTCATCAGGGGAGAAGGCCAGCCCGTTGGGCAGGGTGAAGTCGGCCACCAATAGGGTCAGCGTCCCCAGGTCCGGCGAGACCCGGTAAACGCCAGAAATCGTCTGCTCCCACTGGTTGGCCACCCGCGGGAAGGTCCAGGGGTCGGTGAAATAGATGCTGCCATCGGACTTGACGATAACGTCGTTGGGCCGGTTGAGTTGCCGACCCTGGAAGCTGTTGGCAATGACGGTGATGCGTTCGCCGTCCCGGCTGAGCCGGGAAACCCGGCGACCATCGTGTTCGGCGGCCAGCAGACGGCCCTGAAGATCGCGGGTCAGGCCGTTGGCCCGGTTGGTGGGTTCGGAGAACAGGGTGACTCCCTCGCCCTCGGCCCACTTCATCCGGCGGTCGTTGTGGATGTCGCTGAACAGCAGGTAATTGCCTTCGTGCCACCACAGGGGCCCTTCCGCCGGTCCGTTTGCGCCGCCGTAGCCGCTGCCCAATTCCCGGATTTCCGCGTTCAGGTCTATTATATGCTCCAGTTCAGGAGCAAATTGCTCAATGGCCACGTTCTTGTCCTCCTGTTGCCAATATTTGCAGCGTTCAGGCAAGTGGCCGGGTTTTGGCCACCTGCGCATTATACGAGATAGGGAGACGGGATTCATGCCACCAGTCGCACAACGCCGGATGGGGCCGGTGAATGACATGTCAGCGCATCGTCCCAACCCTGTGCTCGGTGATACCCCCAATACAAAATTGAACAGTTTCCCGAATTTTGCCCAATATTGGTTTTGGTTCTCCTTGCAGGTGCCGGAGGCAATGGGATTTAATGGTTCAACGGAAGGGCGAGGGGCGAGAAGATACAATCCAGTTCATATACCCCTTCATATTCGCCAGCGCAACCGCCCAATCTCAAATGACGGGAGGCCTTTGCCTATTGCAACATATCGGAGATTCAATCCGTTTGTATCGGCCCGGCCCAGGCCGGCGCCGGAAGACGGAATAGTTTAAGAGCATGGCACAGCGGCTGAAAGGCTGGAAGCCCGGCCTGGTAACCCAAAGTCGCCAACGAGGCCGCGGAAGCTTTAGGAAACCGGCGAGTTGTTTCAGGAATTATCTTTCTTACTTATCCGGGAGCGCTCCCGGCCTGACCGGGGCGGTCACTGCCGAATCCTTTTCTTCCCCCTCTTCTGGCAACCATAGCGGTTCTCCTTGCCAGCTTTCTGCCTGGGAAACCAATCAGCCCCGCCGTGCCCCGGGTCTCACCAGACCCACCTTATCTGAATTGCCCGGCCAGAAAGGGCCGTGGAATCAATTTCAACACCCCAATCGAAAACGATGAGGAGCGGCACAGATGACGACTCGCACGAACAACGAACTTCAGGAACGACTTCGGAAGGCGGAAGAGGCGGAAAACGCGGTACAGCGCCTGGGCAACCTGGCCGCGGAGGCCCCGGTTCTGCGGCAGGAACTGGCCCGCGCGCAGCGGGAACAGGGTTGGGAACGCGCCCGCAAGAACGCCATGGAAGAGTGCAAGCGCAAGATGGAGATGGTGAGCGAGAAGCAGGCGCGAGTGCCCCAGCTGCTCGAAGAGGTCTCCACCATGGTTTCCGCTCTATACCAGGTCTTCAAGGAAATCGACGCCCAGCGCCGGGAGGCCCTGGAACAGATGGCCATCATCGACCGGGTGGACTACGAGGCGGAGTTGACGGACCTGGAGGCGGAACAGGTGGAATTGGGCCGGGACCCCAGCAGCCTCGAGTACCTCATCGCCTCCCGTCACGGGTTCGCGCGGGTCAAGAAGATGATGGACGAAACCTTCCCGAACTTCAGCTACCTGAAGGACTGCGACCTGGATGACCCGATGCGCCGGGACGTGGCCCAGTTCATCCTGTCCCACGTGGTGCCCATCGAAGAGGTTTCCATCGCCCAACCGGTGGAGGCCTGATACTCCACCCATCTCCCATTTCGGCCAAGTCATACAAACGGGGTCCCGGATTGGTCCGGGGCCCCGTTTCGGTTGTCCATCCATTTGGGGGTAAGGGGCGATCCTGAGCCCTGGCAGCTCCGCCTACATCTCCAGGGGGGTGTCCTCCCGATTGGCCCATTCGCCCATGGAACCATCATAGTTCTTGGCCCGGTCGTAGCCCAGGAGCTTGAGCAGGAACGTGCCGTGCGCCGCACGGATGCCGCCCTGTCAATAGGCGAATACAGCCTTGTCTGGCGTTATTCCCTTCTCGTTTAGCATCTGCCGTATTTCGGCGGCGGGCTTGAACTTGTGGGAGTCCCGTTCCATGACGTTGAACCATTCCAGGTGAACCGCTCCCGGAACGTGACCCGCTCGGCTGTTTCCCCGATCGTTGGCGCCGGTGAACTCGCCATCGCTGCGAACGTCCCAAATAACCGCGTCGTCCAGGTTGCAGGCGGCCTTCAACTCATCGACCTTGACCATGATGGATTCGTCCGTTTTCGGGGTGAATGTGTCCCCCGACCTGGGGGTTACCCGATCGAAACTGACGGGACGGCCCTCGTTGACCCAGGTACGCCAACCGCCGTCCAGCACCTTTACGTTGGTATGCCCGTAATAATTCAGGCACCACCAGAGACGACCCGAATAGAGGCTCTGGTTATTGTCATACACAACTACCAGGGTATCGTCGCCGATGCCCAGGTTCTGGCAAAAGGCGGCGAACTTGTCCGGCGGCAGTATGTGCACCCGCCGCGTGTCCGGGTCTTTGGCGTAGTTGTCCGGCACCAGCGCCGCCCCGGGAATGTGCCCTCTCAGGTAACCGGCTTCCACGTCGCCATCAAGCACCACCACGTTCGGGTCATCCAAATGTTCGGCCACCCATGCCGCATCCACCAGCAAATCGGGGCGGGCGAATCCTTCTCCGGTCGTCATACATCCTCCACTCTTGGTAATAGTCCAGTCTTGGGAAGTTCTTGCGGGGCAAATGCGGCCACCCTACCCTTGCCCAATGGTTACTGCTGGGCCGTGGCCCGCATGGGCGCAACCTCTTCGGGCAAGTTCGCCCATTCGTACATGGAGCTATCGTAGTTGCGGGCTCGTTGGTAGCCCAGAAGGTTCAGCAGAAACACGCCGTGCGCCGCACGGAGCCCGGCCTGTCAATAGGCAAACACGGCCTTGTCGGGTGTGATTCCGGCCGAGGCCAACAACTCTCGCATTTCTTCCGGCCGCCGGAAACGATGGGTGGCCCGGTCCATCAGGTCCATCCAATCCAGGTGGACTGCGCCGGCCACGTGGCCGGGGCGAAGATTGCGGGAAACCGCCCCCGAGTACTCGGCTGTCGTGCGAGTGTCCCAGATGACGGTGTCGCCCGCGTTGGCGCCGCCAATGGCGCACCCGGCTTGTACCTCTTCCAACCCCACAATCAGGGAGGGATCGGCGGCCGGAGTGAAAACTTGCCCCTCCTTGGGGACGCTCCGGTCGAAGGCCACGGCGCCGCCCTCGGATACCCACCTGCGCCAGCCGCCGTCCAGTACCCGTACCTGGCGATGGCCATAGTAACTCAGGGTCCACCAGAACCGGGCAGCGTGGAGGCTCATATTATTGTCGTAGGCCACTACCAGGGTATCGTCGCCAATGCCCAGGCTCTGGCAGGCTTCGGCAAAGCGGTCGGGCGGAAAGGTGTTAACCCAACCCGTTTCCGGATTGCGCTCGTAGTTGTTGTCCAGAAAGAGGGCGCCGGGGATATGACCCCGGTTGTACCCCGCTTCGGCGTCCAGGTCAACTACAACCAGGTCCGGGTCATCCAGGTGGTCGTTCAGCCAGGCGGGATCGGCCAGAAATTCAGGGTGCGCAAAGTCGGCGTTTGTAGTCATAGCAGGGTGATTGTAGGGCAATACCCCGAAGAAGGGCAAGGGCGCCCATGGTGGGAAACGGTCTGCGAAGATGAGAAGGCGGAAAGTACGGGTGGGCGAATTTGGTGGGAGCCTGGTGGGACCAGGTGAGCCGTCAGGGGTCGGCTGCTCCAGCTCTGCAGCCATTGCTGCTCTACTGATCTACGACCAAGGTTCCGCAGCCGGTACACCAGCCGTAGAAGTCCACCCTTTGCGAGGAGACTTGGAAATCAGCGCCGGAGGCGATGATGTCGGTGAGTTCCGACACCACATCCTGACCCACCTCGGCATCGACTACCATGCCGCAGCCAACACAAACGAGGTTGGCGTGGGGCGACAGGTTTGCATCGTATCGCGACAGCCGCTGAAAGGGAAGCTCGCGCACTATCCCCAACTCCTCCAGAACATCCAGAGTGGAATAGACTGTGGCAATGGTCACGTATGGGAAGAAATCCCGCACCCTTTCGTATATGTCCCGCACCGAGGGATGGTCGGCAGAGTTGACCACCACCTCAGCAATGGCCAGACGCTGCGGGGTCAATCGCATGCCCAGGGGCTTCAGCTTGGCGACCAGTTCTTCCTGAGTGGTCAATTCCTGCTCCGGTTAGGTAATAGGGGCGGGACATCGCGCCAACGGGCAATGCTACCCGATAACGGCGTCATTATAGCACAGCCCCCAAATTGGCAGGCCCACATACCCTTGGCCCGCGGACGTAGGGAAGCCGACCATTGGCGCTGGGACAAGAAGAAAAGGGGCCGGGTGGCATGGCCCGGCCCCATTGCTCCCATCTGCTGACGGGGATTTGCTACAACCGGCCGCCGAAGAAGACGGGGGCCTGCCGTCGGTAAACCTGGATGCGGGAGCGAGCCGACTCCACGACGAACACGTTGTCATCGTCATCAACCGCCACCGCAATCGGGCCCCAGAACTGCCGCTCCCGGTCCAGGCCCTGGGCAATGTCCCGTTCCTGCCACATTTCCGAGTTGGCATCCAGCTTTTCCCGGCCCCACTTGGACAGGGCGCCGTCGCCGCTGGTCTGGGTGATGTATTCGCCCTCCTGGGTGAACACCTGGAGGCGGTCATTGCCCCAGTCGGTTACGTAGATGTTCCCGTCCCGGTCCACCGCCACGCCGGTGGGACGGTTCAGTTGGCCATCGCCCGAACCGGAAACCCCGAACTTCATCAGGAAGTTGCCCTGCCGATCGAATTTCTGGATTCGGTCGTTGCGCCAGTCGGCAACGTAAATGTCGCCATGCTGGTCAACGGTAATGCCCCAGGGCATGTTGAATTCCCCGTCGCCGTCTCCCATGCCGCCAAACTGGGAGATGTAGCGGCCCTCCCTGGTAAACTTCTGAATCCGGTGGTTGTCGCAATCCACCAGAAGCAGGTTATCGTCCTGGTCGAAAATCAAACCCGAGGGACTGCTGATCTCCCCATCGCCGGAGCCGGGCGTACCCCATTTCCTGAGGTAGGCGCCGTCCGCGTCGAAAATGGAAATGCGATTCAACCACTCATCGGCCACGTAAACATTGCCCGATGCATCCCTGGCAATGGCCGTGGGCCAGATGAGGGAACCGTCGGCATCGGAGGGTTCGCCTTCGCCGGCGGTGGTGACACCCCGGGCAAACTCGCCGATGTAGTCCTCGTCAATGGTGCAGATGGTTACCCGTTTGCCGTCGGGCCGGTAGTCGTAGGAACGGCTGACGACATACATGGTGTCGTCCTCGCCCCGCACCATGGCCACGGGATTACGGAACCCGGGCCCGGAAAACTCCGCCCGTCCGATGGTGTGGCTGGGCTGGAGTGTAATGCCAACAACTCGTGTGGTCATGCTGCCCTCCCTGTCAGTAGCGCTGTGGGCGAGGCGGACAGGGATGCCCGCCCCACCATTTCAAGCATCATGCCGGCCCGAACAGATGAACGGGCTAAATGAAATCGAACTTCTCGAAGCTTCCGTTGACCAGGGGCTGAGCATCGAGACCCATCCAGTTTTCCAGCAGGGTGGTGTAGATGCTGCGGAAGTCGTTGTTGAAGTGCAGATCGCCCTCCAGCAGCTTGTCCGGCTCCAGGGAGGGATACTCGCCGTAGAGTCCGCCCTTCACGTTATCGCCGATCACGAAGGCCATCCCGCCGGAACCGTGGTCGGTGCCGGAACCATTGTCGTGGACCCGGCGCCCGAACTCGGTGAACACCAGCAGGGTCACGTTATCGGCGGCGTCATGGTCTCTAAGGTCATCCATAAAGTCGCCGACGGCCTGGGAAGTCTCACTCCACAACTTGGCATGGGCCTGCAACTCCCCGGCGTGGGTGTCGAAGCTGTTGTAGGGAGCCGTGGTGTAGAGAATCCGAGTCCCAAATCCCGCCAGGTGGGTTTGGGCGATGTTTCGCATGTACTGCCCGACAACGTCGGTCCCGTATTCGATGGAAGAGGAATAGGTCTCCGGGGCAGTGCTGAGGATGTCGGCGCCCTTCAGGGCGTCCATGCCGGTGCGGGACAGGTAGTCCACCACCCCGGCCCGGCCTACGGCCGGCGAGTAGATGCGAGAGAATACGTCCAGGGCCTCGGCCCGCTGGTCCTCTTCCTCGATGCCGGTGAGCACCCCGTAGGAAGCCAGGTTCCCAACGGATGCTACGGGAACGCCGGGCATGGCCAGGGCCCGGGGCAGGCCGCGGCCAAAGTTGACGCCGGTAAGCACGTTCTGCGCGTCGGGGTCAATCTCTTTAATGGCCCGGCCCAACCAACCCTCGGTGCCCACCTTGTCGGGCTCGCAGGTATGCCAGATGTCCATGGACCGGAAATGTGACCTGTTGGGATTGGGGTAGCCCACCCCCTGGATGATGGCCATCTTCCCCTCGTCGAAGAGGCGCTTCATGGGACCCATGTTGGGGTTCAGGCCCACGTAGTCGTCGATCTTCAGTACCTGGTCATCGGGAACGCGCACCGAGGGCCGGTTGTCGGCATAGAGAGGGTCTCCGTGAGGTACAACGGTGTTGAGCGCGTCATTGCCCCCGGACAACTGCAGGACAACCAGCACCGGATCTTTCTTGTTGGAAGTCATTTCCTATCCTCCTAAGGCTCGTGGAGCGCGGCTACGGTTGCCGGAGTTATCTAGGCGAACTGGTACTCCTGGGTGGACACTATCAGCTGAAGGGTCTGCCCCACCCGCTGGGAAAATTCCGGAGCGCCGGGGATGAGGTCACCGTCCCGGCCGACGTGGGATACCAGCTGGCCGCGAGTCTCGTCCGCCAGTTCATAGCCGCCCAGGAGTTCCAGGCAGCGATCGACCAGCGCCTCCGGTGAAATGGCATTGCCAACTGAGCCGACCCTTGACACCATGTCCCGGACGCCGGGCAACTCCAGGTTGCCAACCTGGTCGGCAGCAAAGTTGATACGCTCCACCAGGGTGCCGCTGTCAATCCACTCACCACCGGTGTGCCAGCCCTCCACGGTGGGGGGATTCATCAGGTCCTGGCCCATGTAGCGAATGGTGCTGGCCAGCCCGTGCAGTCCCGGCTTGGGAGTGGTGAAGTCCTTGACCACTCGCATGGTGCCAATTACGGCTTCGGCAGGACTCTTCACCTTGGCAAAGCGCGCCTCCTTGAAGGCATCCGAGTTGAAGAGGACCCGGAGCATGGCGCCAATGTTGTACCCGGACCGGAAGTACTCTTTCTCCAATAGCTCGATGGTGTCCATGTCCCGGGGCGGGGTGTCCTGCCAGGCGGGCACCTGAACATCGTCGGCAACGAAGAAGTTGTACATGTGGCGGGAGATAAACCGGGCGGTGGCGGGCTGCCTGGCGATTATGTCAATGACGTCCTCGCCGTTGAAGTTGCCGGTCTCGCCCAGGAAGGTCTTGTTCTCCTCGTCGTGGTCGCCGGGGTTGAAGATGAACCCGGCCTCGTACCGGCCGTAGGGATAGCGAGGAATGGCGTTGGTGATGGTCCAGCCCGTGAAAGCCCGGGCGCATTCCTTCACGTCATCCTCGGAATAGTTGGGCTGGCCATCCATGCCGACGCCCATAGAGAAGAGTTCCAGGAGTTCCCGACCCCAGTTCTCGTTGATAGCGTCCTTATGGCTCATGCAATTGTCCAGGTAGAAGACCATGGAGGGATCGCTGGCCAGCCCCAGCAGCAGGTCGCGGAAGCTGCCCAGACCGTGCTCTCGGAACATGTCGATCTGGAGCTTGATCTGGCGACCATGTTCGCACTTGGAGTTGCCGGTGCAGAAGATGCCGTGCCAGAAGAGGGCGATCTTCTCCTCCAGAGGCCGCTGGGTATTGATCATGGCGTAGGTCCAGAAGGCCTGGTTCACCTCCAAGGCATTCAGCTCCTTCCAGTCGATGAACCGGCGTTCCAGCACATCCATTTCCAGCCTGGGATTCTTGGCCGGATTCAGCAGGTCCTCCACCGTAGCCTCGTAGCCCGCGGCGGCCCTTCGTTCCAGCTCATCGTAGGAGGCTCCAAAACCGGCCCTCCGCATCAGGTGGGCCATCAATGCAATGTCGTTACTCGCCATGCCCCTTCCTCCTCGGTATATCTAAATGGCGCGAATCGCGCTTTTTTCGCCTTTGAAAAGTAATTCGGGGTTTCCTGAGGTTGGTGGCTCCATATTAGGCAGGCTGCAATTTTGTGTCAAGCAAGCCCAAATCACCATCCATCAAGTTCCGCTTTCTGCCTAATCCAGCAATTATTGCACCCAGCGACAACGAAAATCGCAGCGTGGCCTTAAGGCCCACAGACGCCATAAAGGTGAGGGATGAAGAGATGCCGGCCGGCGGGTGTTGGCCATCGCCGTCCGACCGGACAGGTGACCGGGGAATTGAACTATCTACCGGGTGAGCTTCTCCATTACTGCGCTCCCGGTTAGCTGTTTCCCGAAGCCTGATTGCCGCCGAACCGGCGGCGATGCTGGCGCAGGGTTCAATCGTTCATGATGACGGGGATGCCGGCGGCCTCGGCTCGGGCCGCCGCCGCCTCATCCACCACCCCATCCTGCATCCAGATGTACTTGGCGCCCACTTCTATGGCCTCGTCCACCACGGGGCCCACCAGCTCGGAACGGCGAAATATGTCCACCATATCGATCGGTTCCGGTACAGACTTCAGATCCGGATAGCTCTTCTCACCCAGGGCTTCCTCAATGGTGGGGTTGACCGGAATGATGCGATACCCTTGTTCCTGCATGTAGCGGGAAACGCCGTAACTGGGCCGTTCTGGATTGTCGGAAAGGCCAACCACGGCAATCGTCTTACTGTTCCTCAGCTGCTCTTCCACCAGGTCCATGCCTGCCCTCCTGATAATCGATTTTGCGGCGGTAGGATTTGCCAGCTTCCGCCGACGTGGATTGTCGCACAAATGGGAAGGATCGGGCCACCCGTGGGTCCGCTCTAGACCGTTGCCAGTTGAAGGAAATCGGGCAGCCATCAGCTCTCCCTGCGACGCCGAAAAATCCCAATGGCGACGTGTCAGTACTATCTGGTCGAAAGTTGAAAAAGGGTTTGGCCCCAACTATAATCCGGTCACCCTGGAACATGGGAAAACCCACGTATCAAGTCAGCATCGTGGAGGAAATTATGCCCAGAATTAAGCACATCGCCATTCGCACCCCAGACCCGGAAAAGACGGCCCAGTTCTACGTTAACGTCTTCGGCCTGGAAGAGGTTGGCAAGGCGGGGTCGGGCCTCTACCTGTCCGACGGCTACATAAACCTGGCAATCCTCAAGTCCATCGATGAAGGAAGCGGGGAAACCGTCCGGGACGAGGCGGGCTATGCGGGCATCGACCATCTCGGCTTCATGGTAGAGGACATGGAGGAAATCCAGGCCAAGTTGGAGGCCGAAGGCGCCCGCCCCATGAATATGCGCATCAACGTGGGCGGCCACGCTGGGGACGGACGGGGCTACTATGAGGAAAAGTATCGCGGCCCCGACGAACAGGTTATCGATGTTTCGGGCTCCGGCTGGATCGGCACTTAGATACGCCGATATTGCATTGCTCTCGCCCTGGGGCAAGGGGACCTGTCCGGATATTTTAGTTGGCATTGCCAGGCCAGGTCGGAAACGCCCTTCCTAATTTGACGCGAGCCCGGCCAGTTCGTTGGGAGTATCTCCCCCCTAGAGTCCAGGGGCATTGGCCGGAACGGTGTATAGGTTGATCCGCTATGCCCCTGGGCCGAGGAACCATGGCCCAGGGGCAGCGGGGGCCTTCCTTTTTCCGCTTGTCGGCAATGTCCAAGCCTCGGCAGGACGACCCAGAGGGTCCGTCATTCGTTCCAGGCTGGTTGACCGTTGACTGCTGGAGTTTACTGATGGAAGGTATGGGGATTCAGGATAGGATACCGGTTTAACCCACCGGCGGGGCCGCCTTCCCAGCTATCGGTTGGCTTCCTAGCATCAGAGCGTCCCCGGACATAACCGCCCCAGCAAGGGTGTTCCTCTGGGGGCTCCCACACCGGTCAACCCAACCCACGACCGGCGCCAGCTTAGATTGAACAGCCCAACCCAAATTTGCTCCTGGGGGTTTGTTACATCGGTTTCAATAGTTTATTATTGGTTATGTAGATTTCTGATGGCCGTTCCGTATTGTCAAGTACGGGCCTGGGCCACTTGAACCGGCATCACTCGATTAAGGCAAGAGATTGAATTAGGAGGCCATGAACAATGGACATCGAGTCTCGTCGTGAAGGTACCAACCTGGTTCTGAAAGCAGGGGGACGCGTGGACGGCACCAACGCTCATGAATTCCAGGACGCCATGAAAGCCGAAATCGACGCGGGCGACCGGGGAGTCATACTTGATCTGTCCGACCTGACCTACATCAGCAGCGCGGGCTTGAGGGTTGTTCTGCTCATCGCCAAGGACCTGCAGCGTCAGGGCGCCAAGATTGCCGCCTGTTCCCTTTCCGAACCAGTCAAGGAAGTGTTTGTCATCAGCGGCTTCGACAAGATCATCCCCATTCACGACTCGCAGGAAACCGCAATTGGCTCCTTGGGTTAGGCCCGTGGTGGCAACCAGGCTGGTCGCAGCCCCCCATACGAGACCCGGGTTGGGACCATAATTTCAGAATCCCAGCGTGGGGTGAAAGGAACCAATGCCTGAGGCCTTCAAAATTCTGGTCGTGGATGACGAGCCGGACCTGGAGCCGCTGGTTCTGCAGCGAATGCGGCGCCGCATCCGGTCGGGTCACTACAGCTTCGTATTTGCCCACAATGGGCTGGAAGCCCTGGATGTGCTCCGCAAACACGACGACATTGACATGGTGATCTCGGACATCAACATGCCTCAGATGGACGGGCTCACCCTGCTGGAGCAGATTCCCAAGGTTGACCCGAACGTGAGGTCAATCATCATTTCCGCCTATGGTGACATGAAGAACATCCGCACTGCGATGAATCGTGGCGCCTTTGATTTCGTCACCAAGCCCCTCGACTTCGAGGATTTGCAAATCACCATTGACCGGACCCTGGCCCACCTGGTGGAGTGGCGGGAAGCGCTATCATCCCGGGACCGGCTGGTTACCCTGGAAAACGAGCTGAACGTCGCCGGCAAGATTCAGCAGTCAATCCTGCCTACCGAGTTTCCCGAGGGTGAGGACTATGCCATCTACGCCAGCATGGAACCGGCCAGGGAGATTGGCGGGGACTTCTACGATGTTATCAACCTGGGCCCCGACCGCATCGGCATGGCCATCGCCGACGTTTCCGACAAGGGGGTACCGGCAGCCCTGTTCATGATGTCCAGCCGCACCCTGCTCAAGGGGTCGGCCATCGGCACCTACGAGCCGGGCGATGTGCTAAAGGAGGTTAACGAACTTCTCTGCGAGGGCAACGAATCGATGATGTTCGTTACCCTGCTTTACGCCGTATATGACCTCAACACCGGCAAATTCACCTATGCCAACGGCGGTCATACCACTCCCTATGTCCGTCGGGCCGATGGCAGCGTTATCGCCCTTCCCCTGACCGGAGGGGTGGCCTTGGGTATTCTGGACGGGCTTGAATACACCCAGGAGACATTCAACGTTTTGCCGGGAGACACGATATTCCTCTACTCCGACGGAGTTTCGGAAGCCATGAACCGTTCGGGCGAGGAGTTTGGCCTGAAGCGGATGGCCGAGATTCTGGGCAGTGTGCCCTCGAGCGACCCGGAAGTGGTCACCGAGGCCATGTTTGCGGCGGTAAGGGAATTTGCCGGCAACACCCCCCAATCGGACGACATCACCTGCCTGACCCTTTGCCGGGGGGTAAAGGCGCCATGAGTAGCAGGATCGAGCTAACCGTGGAAACCCGCCCGGAAGAACTCCAGCGCATTTTCGCTTCCGTGGAAAAACTGGCGGAAGAAGAAGAATGGTCGCCGGCCCTTACCTACAAGACCAACCTGGTCCTTGAGGAGTTCGGGCTGAATATCATGAACTACGGTTATGACGAGGGAATCCACTCCTTCGAGATTTCCCTTGTCTCTGATCCCAGTTTCATAACCATCGAGTTCGTTGACGACGGCCGTCCCTTCAATCCGCTGGAGGACCGCAACGCCCCGGTAGTTGAGGGAGCCATCGCAGACCGGCCCATCGGCGGGCTGGGCATACATTTTGTCATGGAGATGACCGAAGACTTTCGTTATCGGCGAGAAAATTCCAAAAATCGTTCCACCATGGTAATTCGCAAGTCCGAATAGCTTTCGTCCATAATAGAGCTGTCGGATTTGGCCGACACCGTTCCTTGCAGGGCTGGAAGCGCGCAGATGTTGCAGGGTGATGAATCCCGGAGGTTCGGATTCAAAGGTAACCCAAATTCCTCAGCCTTGGCCCGACGGCCGGCGCTGCGCGAGATTACGGGTACGCAATGAAGGGAACCCCATCCACCATCAGGATACTTCTCCTGGCCCTTGTAGTGGCGTTAGGGCTTGCTTCGTTGGCCTGCCGTTCCGATTCCGCCAACCATTCCGTTTTGACGGAACCCCTCGCCACCACCGCCTCCGGCATTGCCCCAACCTCATCGGACACCATGGGCGTCAGCCAGAACCGGATTCTCTTCGGGCAGTCGGCGGCCTTCAGCGGCCCGGCGTGGGAGTTGGGCAACAACATGCGCCTGGGCATCCTGGCCGCATTTCAGGAGACCAACGCCCAGGGAGGTGTCCACGGCCGGCGCCTGGAACTGGTAGCCTTGGACGACGCCTACGAACCCGAAGCAGCCATCGACAACACCTTCACGCTGATCGAGGACCATGAGGTTTTCGCCCTCATCGGCGCGGTTGGCACCCCCACGTCCCGTTCGGCCGTACCGGTGGCTTCAAGAGCGGGCGTACCCTACATTGCCCCATTCACCGGGGCGCCGTTCCTGCGGGGAATTTCCCAGAGCAACGTGGTTAATCTGCGCGCCTCCTACAACCAGGAAACCGAAGAGATGGTGGCCCGCCTGATCGATGACCTGGGGATCGAGAGGATTGCCATCCTGTACCAGGACGATTCCTTCGGCCTGGCTGGGCTGAATGGGGCCACGGACGCTCTGCACCGGCGGAACATGGAACCCGTTGCCATCGGCTTCTATCCCCGAAACACCCTGGCCGTCAAGTCGGCGCTCCTGAACATCCAGACCGCTGACCCGGAGGCGGTGGTGATCATCGGCGCCTACCAGCAGGTGGCAACCTTCATCAAGTGGGCCAGAAAGATAGGCATGGACGCCATCTTCATCACTACCTCCTTCGCCGGGAGCAATGCCCTGGCCGGTTTCCTGGGTAGAGAGGGCGAGAATGTCTTCGTTACCCAGGTGGTACCCTTCCCCACGGACAGCTCCATCCCAGTTGTTGGGGAGTACCTTCGGGCCCTGCGTTCCCACGACCCCCAGGCCCGGCCCGGGTGGGTTTCTCTGGAAGGCTACCTGGCCGGTCGGCTGGTAATTGAAAGCCTGCGGGCCTGCGGCCAGGATGCGGGCCGGGAATGCCTGCTTGAATCGATACGCAATTCCGACTCCTTAGACCTGGGCGGGTTCGAGCTCCAATATGGATTTGCCGACAACCAGGGGTCCGACCAGGTGTTCCTGACCGTCATTGGCGCCGACGGCGATTACCGGGCGATCGACGACATGCGGGAAGTCTTTCCATGATGGATCAAACGAATGGCCGGGACGAAACGAATGGGATGGACAAATCGAACGGCGGCCCGGCCAACAGTCCAGACACCGCACCGCACGCCCGCGAGTCAGGTCAACGACGCAGCCTGGGGGCAACCCTGAAGCAGCGGCTCAGCCAACCCCTGAGTGCCGACGAGTTCGAGTCTGTTCGCGCCTATATCATCGGCCTGTACCCGAGATTGGCCCAAAGCCGGCGGAAGATCTCCACACAACTCTACCTGGCCTTTGCCGTTATCGTGGCCCTTACCCTGCTGGCCACCCTGGTGGGCTGGTATTCCTTCGACCGGGTGGCCACCGCCCAACGTTATGTGAATGACGAGAGCGTCCCCGAGTTGGTGACCGCATTCGAAGTGGCCCAGTACAGCAATCGGCTGGTGACCGCCGCCCCCGAAATCGTAACCGCCCAGACCATCATCGACCTGGACGAGATCTATGCCGACATGGCGATGGCCAGCAATTCCCTTGAAGCAACGTTGGAAACCCTGAAAGTACACGTAGCTGAAACTGACCCCGGCTCAAGTCACCTCACCTTTGATGGGATGCAGGCCGGCGCGCAAACCCTGACCGACAATATCAAGACCCTCCGTAACCAGCGTTCCCAGCTGATTGTTCAATCGGAATACCAGGCCGTTTTGCGGCGCGATCTGGCAAGTGTCCGTGGCGACCTGGAGGGGGCGTTGATTCAGGCGCTGGATGACCAGCTGTTCTACGTGGTTACCGGCTACCGGGATTTGGACCAGGAGGCCGACCCCCCCAGCGCCCACCTCTCCCCGCGGGAACTCCGAAACTACCGGTTGCTGAACGAGCTTCTGGTTGACGCCAACATCGCCACCGAGTTGTTGGGGAATGCCTTCTCCGTAACCGAACCCGCTTCCCTGGAACCCCTCAAAGAGAGATTTGAAGCGGCCATGAATCGCATTGCCTTCAATCTGAACCTCCTGGAGGGCACCCAGATCCATGAAGAAACTGCCCCGGCATTCCAACGGCTGGGGGAAATAGGCGTTGGCGAGGGAACGGGATTCAACCTCTTCTACGAGGAATTGCAGCTTTCCCAGTCGCAGCAGGAATTGCTGGACAGCAACCAGGTAGCCGCCGTTAACCTGGTCGGCAATGTGGATAATCTGGTGGAATCGGCCCGTTTGCGCGCCCAGGACGCCACGGAAGCTTCCCTCCAGGCCATTCTGGCCGGACGCTCCCTGCTGCTGATAATCAGCTTTACCAGCGTTATCGTTGCCGGCTTGGTGGCCTGGCTGCTGGTGGGCCGGATTCTATTGCGACGCATCGGCATGGTGTCGGCATGGATGCGCCGTATGGCCGCCGGCAACTTGGAAATCGAGGTGGACGTGGGCGGTCGAGACGAGGTGTCCGACATGGCCGCTGCCGTGGAAGTCTTCCGCCGCCATGCCCTGGAAGTCCAGCGACTCAACCTGGTGGAGTTGCTGGCCAACGACCTGCAGGTAAAGAATGACGAACTTCAGGCAGCCTTCGAAGACCTGCGGCACGCCCAGGACCAGATTATCACCCAACAGAAACTGGCCAGCCTGGGTGAACTGACCGCCGGCGTCGCCCACGAAATCCGCAATCCCCTGAACTTTGTCAAGAACTTCTCTGAATCATCGGTGGACCTGCTCGCCGAGCTTCAGGAGGCGCTGGAAAATATGGAGTCAAACCTGGAGGAGAATGAACGAGTTCTCATCCAGGAAATTTCCGACGACCTTAAAGACAACATGGAGCGGATCAGTACCCACGGCGACCGGGCCAATCGCATCGTCCACGATATGCTGATGATGAGCCGGGGCTCCGGAGAGTTCCAGATGACTGACATCAACCGGCTGGTGGACGAACATTCGCGTTTGGCCTTCCACAGCGCCCGCGCCACCGACATAGATTTTCAGCTGGACTTACAGTATGACCTGGACCCCGAAACCGGGGAGTTGGAAGTTATTTCCCAGGACCTGGGCCGGGTATTCCTGAATATGGTTAGCAATTCCTGCTATGCCACCAATGAGAAGCGCAAGAAGTTGGCAGACAATGGCCAAAACTACTTCCCGTCCCTCAAACTCTCCACTCGCCGCCTCACAGATTCGATAGAAATCAGCATCCGCGATAACGGCAGCGGCATGCCCCCCGAAGTAATAGACAAGATATTCAACCCCTTCTTCACCACCAAGCCCACGGACCAGGGCACCGGCTTGGGTCTGGCCATCTCCAATGACATCATCCGGGAACACGGCGGGTCGATCAGTGTCACCTCGGAACCCGGGGAATTCACCGAAATGGTGATTGAGCTACCCCTGACCCGCCCCGCGGTCAGCGTGGATGGGGAATACGAAGGCGATTAACAGTCAGGCCGGTAATTTCCGTGGCGGCGGGTTTACCGCCTAGTTGGTTGCCAACTGCCTCAATCGCGGGTCCAGCGTATCCCGAAGCCAGTCCCCGAACAGGTTTAGCGACATGACCGTCAGCAGGATGGCCAGGCCGGGCATTGTAGAAATCCACCAGGCCCCGGCCAGGAAATCGCGTCCCTCTGCAACCATGGATCCCCAGGCCGGGGTGGGCGGCGGAACCCCGGCGCCCAGGAAGCTGAGGGTGGATTCCACCAGAATGACGAACCCCACCTGAAGAGTGGCCAGCACTATCAGGGTGTTGATCACCCCCGGGAAAATGTGGACAAAGAGTATCCTGGGCACCGAGGCGCCAGCCACCTTGGCCAGAGCTACATAATCCAGGGTTTTCAGTTGCAGCACCTCTCCCCTCACCAGCCGGGCGAAGCGCACCCAGAAGAAACTGGCCAGCACCAAGATAATCAGCCCCGTTTGCCCGCCCAACTCCGAAGGGAAGGAATGGCCCACCGACACCACCATTACCAGCGCCACCAGGACCAATGGTATGGCTAGGGCAATGTCCACGATACGCATGATGATTTCGTCGATCCACTTGCCGTACCAACCGGCCAGCAATCCCAGCACGGTGCCGGTGGTGCCGCCCAAGCCCAGGGTTCTCAAGAACCGCGATGGATTCCAGGTTGAACTTGGCAGTATCCCATTGTCCCGACTGGAAATTCGCCAAACGGGTGGATTCTTTCTGAATTTCTATGTAGTCCAATTCGGCGAAGTTGGGCGTCTTGCGCTAGTGGTTTGGAACCGCTTCAATCTTCCATACGCCGCTGGTTTCGTGGTTGATGCTGCGCCACGGACTGGTTCCCACAGCCTGGGAGGTGCCGGCCTCGTCGGGGCCCACATCATCGAAGTAGGCCTTGCTGAAGATAGCCTTACCCATCTGGGTGGCTGCGGCCAGGGTTATCTGCCAGGTGAAATTTGGAGATGGCTTGACGGTGGAGCAAGTCGCCCATGTTGGACTCATTCCTAGGCGGGATTGCCCTAATGCAGGTGACCCTGTTACCCTTCTACTTGGGCTATTGCGGCTCTGATGGATTTCCTGTAAGCCAGGAGGACTTCAGCCGACGCCCTATACATCCAACCCATGCTAGGGAGACTTCAATTGCAGCCTGCGAGGGCGGGCATCCTGAGCTAATATCAGTCAATCTTGGAGAAACAGAGTAAATTCTAAGGACGAGGAATGACTATGGAATACCGTAAACTAGGCAACCTGGATGTTTCGGCCATCGGGCTGGGAACCCTGCGAACCTTCGACGTTACCGACAACGAGGAGATTGGCGTGCGCCGCCAGATTGTGGACAATTGCCTGGGCAACGACATCAACCTGATCGACACGGCAGCCTGGTATGGCCAGGCCGAAGCGGTGGTCGGCGACATCACCGATGGTATGCGGGACCGATTCTACATCGCCACCAAGGTCCGCACCGAAGGCAAGGAGGCCGGCGAGGCCCAAATTGCTCAGTCCTTCGAGAATCTGAAGACCGACTATGTTGACCTGTTCCAAATTCACAACATGGTTGACTGGCAGACCCAGCTACCCACCCTGGAAAGGCTGAAGGGCGAGGGAAAGATAGGGATGGTGGGGGTATCGGCCATGGTGAAGGAGGCCTACCCGACCATCATGGACCTGATGCGCCAGGGCCGGGTGGACGCGGTTCAAATACCCTACAACGTTTTGAACCGGAGCGTGGATGAGGAATTGCTGCCCCTTGCGGAGGACCTGGGAGTGGGGATTCTGGTAATGGAACCCCTGCAAAAGGGCCGATACGTGCTGGAGCTGAAGCAGCAGCCCGATATAACCCCGCTGCGGGATTACGGCATCAACACCTGGGCCCAGGCTCTGCTGGCGTGGGTCATCTCCGACCCTCGGGTCAGTTCAGCCATACCCACCACCTCCCGGCCGGAGCGCATTGAGGAAAACGCCCAGGCCGCCCAGGCCGCCAACCTGCCCCAGCAGTTCCGGGACTACATCCGCTCCGAAGCGGAGCGGTGCCTGTAAGAGGTGGGGTGGGGGCAAAATTTCGGACCCCACCAAGCCCCATTTTCTGTAAGGGATAATGCAGGTGGAGGCCAGATTGTAATTGTTTAGAGTTGCCGGAGCGTTGCTTCTGGGAATAGCGGTAGTGGCCTGCGGCGGGGCTGCTCCCTCCGCGCCCACGCCGGACATTGCCGCCACGGTTGTCGCTGCGGTAGAACGGGCCATCCCTTCGCCAACTTCAACGCCAACCCCAGACATTCGGGCGACGGTGGAAGCCGAGGTGCGGGCTACTCTGGCAGCGAACCCCACCTCAACCTTGGCGCCACAACCTTCGGATACCCCCATTCCCACTCCCACCCAAGAAGCAACGCCGACGGAGACGCCTCCTCCCACCTCAACCCCAACTTCCATTCCTTCCCCGTCTCCCACCGCCATTCCCAGGCCCACGGCTTCGCCCACACCGAATTTGGCAACGATGGTTCAAGATGCAACTCAAGGAGTAGTGCGGGTAAACACACTCCTCGGTAATGGTAGCGGGGTCATCTTCCAAACCACCGGCAATGGGACGGGGTACATCCTGACCAATTACCATGTCGTAGAGGGTGCGACGGGGGTTGAAGTCCAGACCAGTAATGGAGCCACTTACAGGGCTACTCTGAAGGGATACGATGCGGTGAAGGACCTGGCAGTCCTTGAAATATGCTGTGGGCGTTTCAGGTCGTTGCCCTTTACCGATGCGACTACGGTTAAGTCCGGAACGGAGGTTATCGCCGTCGGTTATCCCCTTGGTCTGGCCGGACCGGCAACGGTAACCAGTGGCATAGTGTCGGCGGTGCGTTATGACCCCGGCTTCAAGTCATGGGTTATCCAGACCGACGCGCCGATAAATCCGGGCAACAGCGGTGGACCATTACTTTCCGTCAGTGGAGAGGTTCTGGGAATCAACACTTACATCCTAAATTCATCGGCGTCGGGGGATCCCATACAAGGTGTGGGCTTTGCCTTATCTGAGCAGACCATTAGGGGCGTACTGGAAGAAATGAGGTTGGGAAAGCGGGTGGGGTTTCCCGCTCCAACTGCAACTAGAACACCGTGGCCGACGCCAACGCCTCAAGTAACTTGGGTAAACTACCAAAGCAAGGTGTTCGAGTTCTCCATTAATGTACCCTCAAACTGGAAAATTGACGATTCAGATCCCTATTTCGTCACCTTCGACGAACCGGATAACTTTGCTGGCGCTTGGGTGGCTGTTGGGTACCAAGTTTATTCAAGCCCTACGTCGTTAGCGAAATATTACTTGGAATGGATGCAGCAAGAACACCCAGGGCAGGTTCACGTTCTGTACGAACCGGATGGCAACCGACCTGTGTGGCCTGAAGTTGGCCATGTTCACTACCGAATCCAGGCCAGTGCGGACAATTGTGTTGAAGAAATAAAGGTTTGGGTGTGGGTGAAAGACTTGAAGGCGCACTATCTTAGTGTGTCCTATTGCCGACACTCTATAGCAGAATTCGACACAATATTGACGCAAATGGCTAACAGTTTCATCCGGAGATAGCTCTCCGGTACCCGCTCCTACCTACCCCCCTGGCGGGCGTAGGTAGGCGTCCACCTGCTCCACGTTGTAATTGCCCTCTTGCATTAGCAGAGCTTCTACGGCGGCGCGGGCCGTGTCAAGGGATGTGAAGCACGGTATGCGCCGGTCCACCGCCGCCCGGCGAATGTAGTAGCCGTCCCGCAGCACCGAAGTATCGCCGGACAGGGTATTCACTACCGCCGCCACCGTACCATCGTTTATCACGTCCACCACGTTGGGGTAGGACTCGGTAAGCAGCTTGGTAACCATGCTAGCCGGCATCCCCGTGGCCTGGATCATCGCCGCCGTTCCCTCGGTGGCGTACAGCTTACAGTCCGCCTCCAGTAGTTGACGAATCAGGGGCAGGGCCTCCGCCTTATGTTGATCGGCAATGCTCAGCAGCACTCCATCGCCCCGCTTCAGGCTCAGGCTGGCCGCCAGCAGGGCCTTGGACAGGGCGCCGGGGAAGTCCCGGTCAATGCCCATCACCTCGCCGGTGGACTTCATTTCCGGCCCCAGGTAGGAATCGACGCCCACCAACTTGGACATGGAGAAGACGGGCGCCTTGATCGCCGCCAGCTTCTGCCGGGGCCACAGGCCGCCGGAGTAACCCATGCTGGCCAGGGTCTCGCCCAGCATCACCCTGGTGGCCAGGCTGGCCACCGGCACACTGGTCACCTTGGAAATGAAGGGAATG
This sequence comes from Dehalococcoidia bacterium, assembly GCA_965221385.1. Lineage (GTDB taxonomy): Bacteria > Chloroflexota > Dehalococcoidia > Lucifugimonadales > UBA3495 > Bin22. Next base: position 2,638,439 of record OZ244885.1, on the reverse strand, counting down.
GTGCGGCTGCCCCGGGGATTCACCTCGATGATATAGACGGTCGTTTCCGAGTCATCGGAAGGGGAACGGGGACTGCGGTAGGGGCCGCCACCCTGGATGACGAACTGGATATTCATAAGGCCCCGAACCCCCATGGCCAGACCAATGCGGGTGGTGTAATCCACCAGGGTGTCCACCTCCTGCTCGGTCAGGTTCAGGCCTGGGTAGATGGCCATGGAGTCGCCACTGTGGACGCCGGCCCGCTCGATATGCTCCATGATGCCGGGGATCAGCACCTGCTCCCCATCGCAGATGGCGTCAACCTCGCACTCCTTGCCCTCCATGTAATGGTCCACCAGCACCTTTCGCTCCGGCGTAACCTCGGTGGCCACCGTCAAGTAGCGCACCAATTCCGAGGCGTTCTTGACTATTTCCATGGCCCGGCCGCCCAGCACGTAACTGGGCCGCACTACAACTGGGTAGCCGATGTTCTGGGCCACCTGCAAAGCCTCGGACACGGAGGCCACCGAGGCCCCAGGGGGCTGGGGTATGCCGAGCCGGGACAGGAACTCCTCGAACCGCTGCCGGTCCGATGCTATATCTATGGCGTCGGCGCTGGAACCCAGAATTGGCAGGCCGGCGTGGGCCAGCGCCTGGGACAGGTTGATCGCGGTCTGGCCGCCGAACTGGACTACGGAAGGCGGCGGTGCGTCGTCCACCGTTTCATTGTCTATGACGTCCCTCACCGCCTCCTCGTCCAGCGGCTCGAAATAGAGGCGGTCGCTGGTGTCGAAGTCCGTGGACACCGTCTCAGGATTGGAATTGATCATGACGCTGGATACGCCGGCCTCGGACAGCGCCCAGGCCGCGTGGACGCTGCAATAGTCAAACTCAATGCCCTGGCCGATGCGTATGGGACCGCTCCCGATGACGATGGCCTTCTTGCCGGGCAGGGGCGGGGCCTCGTTCTCCTGCTCGTAGGTGCTGTAATAGTAAGGAGTAACCGCCTCGAACTCGGCCGCGCAGGTATCAACCATCTTGTACACCGGGCGTAAATCCCACCGTTGGCGCAGATCCCGCACCTGTTCGGGCAGCATGTCCGCCAGGGTGCCCACCTGGCGGTCAGAGAAGCCCAGGCGCTTGGCCCGGTGGAGCAGGTCCGGGGTTAATGTCTCCCCCAGCAGGCGGCGTTCCATGCTGACTATGCGCTGCATCGCGCTGACGAACCAGGGATCGACGTAAGTCTTGCCAATCAATTCACTGGCGGTGGCGTTCTGTCGCAGGGCGGACATCATGGCCCACAGGCGCAGGTCGTTGGGTTCCAGCAGGGATTCCGATTGCTTTCCTGCCGCCTGGGCCTCGTCGGCCGCGCCCCCCCAGAGCAGAGTGCGATTTCCCACCTCCAGGGAACGGACGGCCTTCTGGAGGGCCGCCTCGAAGCTCCGGTCGATGGCCATCACCTCGCCGGTGGCCTTCATCTGGGTGGTTATCTGCCGGTCGCCGTTGGGAAACTTGTCAAAGGGCCAGCGGGGAATCTTGACCACACAATAGTCCAGGGCCGGCTCGAAGGCCGCGCCCGTCTTGCCGGTGACGGCGTTGGGGATTTCGTGCAGCCGCTTGCCCACGGCAATCTTGGCCGAAACCCGGGCAATGGGGTATCCGGTGGCCTTGCTGGCCAGGGCCGAACTGCGGCTGACCCGGGGATTCACCTCGATGATGTAGTATTCAGAATCGGGTTCCCAATGGGACTGCAGGGCCTCCGCCACCTCGGGATGAGGACGCAGGGCCATCTGGATGTTGCAGCCTCCCTCGATGCCCAGACCCCGGATAATCTTCAGGCTGGCCGAGCGGAGCATCTGGTACTCCTTGTCGGTCAGGGTTTGGCTGGGAGCGACCACGATGCTGTCGCCGGTGTGGGCGCCCATGGGGTCAAGGTTCTCCATGTTGCAGACGGTGATGCAGTTATCGTCGCCGTCCCGGATGACCTCGTACTCAATCTCCTTCCATCCCACCAGGGAGCGTTCCAACAACACCTGGGAAATGGGACTGAGCGCCAGACCGGTACTGACAATCTCTTCGAACTGTTCGTTGGTATAGGCAATGCCGCCGCCGGTGCCGCCCAGGGTGTAGGCGGGACGGCTCACCAGCGGCAAGCCCATTTCGTCCCGGTAGGCCCGCGCCTCCTCGATGGTGGAAACAGTACGGTTGGGCGGTTCCGGTTCCCCAATGTCATGCAGGAAATTGCGGAAGAACTCCCGGTCTTCCGCCTTTCGGATGGTTTCCAGGGGAGTGCCCAGCAGCCGCACGTTGTAGCGATCCAGCACTCCGGCATCGGAGAGCGCCACGGCCAAGTTCAGGCCGGTCTGCCCGCCCAGGGTGGGAAGAACGCCCTGGGGACGTTCTTTGGCGATGATGCGCTCGATTACCTCGACGGTGAGGGGTTCGATGTAAACATGGTCTGCGATGTCGGTATCGGTCATTATGGTGGCCGGGTTGGAATTAATCAGGACTACCGATATTCCCTCTTCACGGAGGGCCTTGCAGGCCTGGGTTCCCGCATAGTCAAACTCGGCGGCCTGGCCGATGACAATGGGCCCCGAACCGATTACCAATACCTTGTCCAGCTTGGGAGTATCGCTGCTCAACTTGACCTTGCAACCTCGCATAAGTTTTTCCGAATTTTAGCGCCCAGGGAGATTGAAGCCATCGAAGGGTGAGCCGAAGCCGGCCTCAAGAGCTACCCCGCCAAGCAACTGCCACGTCGGGCAAGAGTAAGGGCAACCCTGCAAGTTGCCCTCAACCCAGCTCGGTTGCCTAGAAGGTGGGCAACCGGCCCGGCAATTGCATCAGGCCCCGGTCATACAGGGCGTTGATCATCTGGTAGCAGAAAGAACCGTAGTAGGCGCCGTCCCAGTCCAGCTGGGCCATGCCGGGGAAGTCCTGCTCGGCCCGGGGCGGCACCCGAAAATTCACCGAGTCGGCGCCGGTCTTCTGAATCGAAACGCAGCCCACCGGCTCCTCGTACACCCGGCCATTGCTCCGGTCCACCAGCTTTACGTTCAACTCCCATTGGCTGCCCAGCCGGGCCCGGCTGACCGACGCCAACTGGTAACCAAAATTGTTGTGTTCAATGCGGGGCACCACCTGGTCCAGCAGCCCCAGCATGTCGGACAAATTGATGGGCAGATCCGCCTCGACCCCTTCTTCCAGCAAGACCATCGAAAAAGTGGACATCGTAACCCTCCGATTAGTGCGATCAGAATTTGAACCAACCCGCGCCTACGCCCGTCGCCCCCTCGGGGAAAACCGGCGCTGGCGCAACACTCACCCCCTATCACCTCCTCCTCCCCAGGTTAGTGGCTGAACTGGCTAATCATCTCCAGAAATTCATCGAATATGTACTCGTTGTCTCTGGGTCCGGGCGATGCCTCCGAATGGTACTGGATGGTAAACAGGGGCATATCCCGGTGGCGGGTTCCCTCGACTGTGCCATCGTTGAGATTAACGTGGGACACCTCCAGCCCCAAGGGCAGGGTGTCAGGGTCCACAGCGAATCCATGGTTCTGGGCGGTTATGTAAACCCGCCCGGAGTTCAAGTCCTGCACCGGATGGTTGCCACCCCGGTGGCCGAACTTCAGCTTGAAAGTACTGGCTCCCAGGGCGCGGGCCACCAGTTGGTGTCCCAGGCAAATGCCCATCACCGGCACACGCCCCAGGATTTGCCGCACGTTGCCCACTACGTAGTCCAGCAGCTGGGGGTCTCCCGGACCGGGAGACAACAGAATGCCGGAAGGATTCATGGCCAGCATATCCTGGGCGGAGGTCTCGGCAGGAACGGCTATGACCTCACAACCCCGCTGCTGCAACAGGCGCAAAATGTTGTACTTGAGGCCCACATCGGTCACCAGGATACGGCGTCGGGGTTCGCCAACGTCGCCCCTCCCCACCGGTTGCTCGCCAAATCGTGCGCCCTCGATACTCCAGCTATACCTCTCCTCCGCCGTTACCGTTCGCACCAGGTCCTGATCGTCGTACCGGGGCATTTCGGCCAGCCTGGCCAGGGCCGCCTCCGGAGATTCAGTCGTTATCAAACCCATCATCACCCCGCCCTCCCGCAGGCGACGGGTGATGGCCCGAGTATCCACCCCGCATATTCCGGGAATACCCTGGGACTTCAGGAAATCGGCCAGGGTGCGTTCACTGCGACCGTGGCTGGGCCGGTCGCAATGCTCCCGCACGATGAAACCAGCCACCCGTATCTTTGCCGATTCAATGTCCTGGGGATTGATACCGTAATTGCCCACGAGAGGATAAGTCAAGGTAACCAGTTGACCAGCATAGGACGGATCGGTGAGCACCTCCTGGTAACCGGTCATGCTGGTATTGAATACCACCTCACCATGGCCAGAAACAGTAGCCCCCATAGACTCGCCCCGGTGTATTGACCCATCCTCCAGCACCAGGTAGGCCGGAACAGAAGAATCGCTATAGGATGCTGCCAATGTTCAAATCCCCTTTGACTGTTTTGTTCCCCTGCTGACTCTGGAAATGTCGCCGGCCATCCTCAAGTACTGACTGTCCTTCCGCACCTTGATGGCTGCGGAATTCATCATAAGCCATAATCTTGATAAACCAGTCTCCCCTCGACCATCGTGGCCACTACCCGACCCTTCAGTGTCGCGCCGTCCAGGGGCGTATTCCGGCCCTTGGAAGCGAACAGGCGCGTATCCACCGTCCATTCCGCGTTGGGGTCAAGAAGCGCCAGGTCTGCCGGCGATCCCGGTTCCAGGGTGGCGAACTGCTCGAAACTTGGCCCCAGGACCTTGGAGGGTCCCACCGTCAGCCGTTCAACCAGGGTGTTGAGGGAAATGCGCCCCTCATGGACCAGGGACATCAGCGAACCGAGGGCAGTTTCCAGGACACTGATGCCGAAGGAGGCTTCCTCGTAGGTCACCCGCTTGCTGGCAATCTCGTGGGGCGCGTGGTCGGTGGCAATGCAATCGATAACCCCCTCGGCCAGACCCTCGATAAGCGCTTCAACGTCGCTTCGGCTTCGCAAAGGGGGATAAACCTTGGTGGACGTATCGTAATTGAGCGGCCCGGCGGTGCGCTGCGGGTCGCCCCCGTAGCCAAGAACCCAGTCGTCCGTAAGGACCAGATGCTGGGGGCAAACCTCGCAGGTAACCGACACTCCCCTCCTGCGGGCCTGCCGAACCAGGTCAACCGAGCCGGCGGTACTCAGGTGGGCCAGGTGCAGGAAACCGCCGGTCATCTCGGCCAGGGCCAAATCCCGGGAAATCATGGCTTCTTCCGCGGCGGCGGGGATTCCGGGCAGACCCAGGCGGGTGGCCGCCCAGCCTTCAGCCATGACGCCGCCGGAGCACAGGCTATGTTCCTGGCAATGGTTGATGATGGGCATGGCCAGGTCCAGCGTATAGGTCAAAGCCAGCCGCATCAGGTTGGCATCTGCCACCGGGTCCCCGTCATCGCTGTAGGCCACCACCCCGGCGGCGGCCAGTTCTTCCATTTCGGCCAGTTCCTTGCCCTGCCGGCCCTTGGTTACACAACCGATGGGGAACACCCGAACAACCCCCTCCGCTTCCGCCCGACCCTTTACCAGATCGACCACCGCCTCATTGTCGATGGCCGGAAGGGTGTTGGGCATACAACAGAGGGTGGTGAAGCCACCCCTGGCCGCTGCCTGGGTACCGGTTGCGATGGTCTCCTTGTACTCGAACCCCGGTTCCCGTAGATGGGTATGCAGGTCTATGAATCCGGGCGTCACCACCAGGCCATTGGCCGGGATTGAGTGGGTCCCATCGGGAAGGTCAGAAGGGGAGAGTACCGGGCCCGCAGAAACAATGCGTCCATCCCTGGTCAGCACATCGCCGACGGCGTCCACACCCCTGCCGGGGTCAACTATTCTTGCCCCCTTGATCAGGACGGGACGGTAATGGTTTGCAGCAGTGAGTGCGTTCATTTAACCTTCAAATTGCCGCCACATCGGTCCGGTTGCCGCGGCTGGCGCACAGGCGATACAGCAGGGCCATCCGGACGGCCACTCCGTTGGTAACCTGTTCCTCGATGACCGAACTGTCACCATGGGCCAGGCTGGTGCTGATTTCTACCCCTTCGTTCATGGGGCCGGGGTGCATCACCAGGGCATTGGCATTGGCCCTGGCCATTCGCTCCTCGGTCACCTGCCACCGGCGAATATACTCCCGCAGGCTGGGCAGAAAGCCGCTGTGTTGGCGCTCCGACTGGAGCCGCAGTACCATCACCGCGTCGGCGCCGGTAATGGCCCGGTCCAGGTCCGTATCCACTTCCACCTGGGCAAAGGGATGGTCCTCATCCAGTTCTTCCCTGCCGCCCAGCAGGTCCAGGGGCATGAGGGTGGTGGGACCGGACAGGACAACCTGGGCGCCCATCCTGGTCAGTCCCCACAGATTCGAGCGAGCCACCCGGCTGTGCAGTACATCCCCCACGATGACCACCCGGGCCCCGGATAGGGTACCCAACCTCTCGCGCATGGTGTACAGGTCCAGCAAGGCCTGGGTCGGATGGGCATGCAGGCCATCGCCAGCATTTATCACCGAAACCCGGGGCAGGTGACGAGCCAACAGGTAGGGCGCCCCGGAGTGGGGATGGCGGACAACCACCGCGTCAACGTTCATGGCCTGGAGGGTCAGGCCGGTGTTCAGGAGGGACTCCCCCTTATCCACGCTGCTGCCGGAACTGGACATATTGATGACATCGGCGCTGAGCACCTTGCCCGCTTCCTCGAAGGAAATGCGGGTGCGGGTGCTGGACTCGTAGAACATGGTGACGATAACCCGGCCGCGCAGGGTCGGCACCTTCTTGATGTCCCGGCCCAAAACCTCCACCATCGCCCCCGTATCGTCCAGCACGGAGGTGATTTCCTCAGCGGAGAAATCGTCCAGGTCCAGCACGTGGCGGCGGTGACCGGTCGGCGGCGACAGGATTACCTCCTGATCCCCCCGGCCTGGCGCCAGCGCATCGGGAGTCGTCATCTCGCTTCCCGCCCCAAGTTTACGATTAGCACCTCTTCACTCCCGTCCGTCTCCGACAGCCGCACCTTTACCTCCTCGTCCAGGCTGGTGGGGACATTTTTGCCCACGTAGTCGGCCCGTATGGGCAACTCCCGGTGCCCCCGGTCCACCAGAATGGCCAACTGCACCTGCCTGGGACGGCCCAGATCGCTGATGGCGTCCAGCGCGGCGCGAATAGTGCGTCCGGTGAAGAGCACATCGTCCACCAGCACCACCCGCTTGCCGCCAATATCCACCGGAAACTTGGTGGGCCGGACCACGGGACTCTCCCGGGCCTGCAGGTCATCGCGGTACAGGTTGATGTCCAGCTCGGCCAGGGGGGTTGCGCCACCCTCGAAGCGGGACATATTCCGTCCCAACCGCTGGGACAGAATTACCCCCCTGGTGTGAATTCCCACCAGCACCAAATCCTCCACGCCCCGGTTTCGTTCCAGAATTTCGTGGGCCATGCGGGACAGGGAGCGGTTGATTTCCTCCGAATCCATTATCCGCCTATGCGGTTTGTACACTTCCGTTGAAGCCATTTCAGAAATATCCGCCTCCAGTTCAGGCGGCCGTCTCGTTCATCACTGTTACCGTTTCCACCAGATTGCCCATGGCCTCTTCCAGCAGGTTTGCCACGTCCTGGTCCAGTAGTTCGCCATCTGGCCCAAAAGCGGTGGGAGCGTTGGGCACCAGCACCATGGGCCTGGGGATTAGCCATGCCCCCTCGCACTGAAGACAATCGGTGAGGTGCAGGTGCATCCTTATCCCACCGGAGCGACCCGGCGTAGCCCCCATGCCGAAGACCACCTTGTTGGTCCAGCAATTGGGCGGGCGGCAGGTCCATTCTATGGCATTCTTGAGCACTGCCGGTATGGAATGGTTGTATTCGGGTGCGGCTACCAGCAGACCATCGGCCTGGTGCATGGCGTTTCGCAGCGCGGCCACCGGTTCGGGAAAGGTTCCATCGTCCAGGTCGCCATTGAACAATGGAAGCCCAGCCAGGCTCGCCTCTTCAACGGCCACTCCCCTGTCCCGGAGAATGTTGGCAGCCGCACGGGAGAGCTTGTGGTTCCAGGAGTCCTGCCTGAGGCTGCCGACAATACTGACTATCTTCACCCTTCCGCCTCCTTCCGTTGGAGAGGGACTACCCTTTCGGCCGATTGCGCCCCGGCGGTACTCGCTGTCAAGTCTGTCCCGCAGCGCCAACCAGCGCTTGGGGCCGACAAAACAATACCCCTTGCCCAGCTGGCAAGGGGCCACAGCCGACCGAAACGGCGCTCATCGCCGCCGTCGGCCACTGCTGAACCGGGCCTAACACTTTGCCAGCCTCACGGGACTGCTTAAAAGACGGCCGCCTGCAGGAGCAGACGATCCGTGGCCAGAGAGCACATTCGATTTTGTTTGCAGGGCGCCCATAAGCCGGTCAGTGGTGCGCCCCCAGAGAATTCGTTGCTATTATACCACCATGTACCGAATCCTGGTAACCGTACAACGCCTTCCGACAGGGAGGGACGCAATTCTCTGCAGGCCAAGCCGGTGCGTCCCAGACCTCAACCCAGTTACGCCGCCACCCGTTTCTTGCGGTTGTTCATGTAGTCCACCAGAATATACTCCCCCAGGTTTTCCGAACTGCTGTAGAAGGCCCGGCCCCGATTGATGCGGGTCATCCGGTCAACGAAGTTTACCAACTGATAGTTGTTCTCCAGCATGAAGGTGTTGATGACGATGCCCTCCTGGGTACACCGCCTCACCTCCTTGAGGGTTTCCAGTTCGGTGCGGTAGCTGGGCGGATAGGAGAAGTAGGAGCGGCCATTTTCCAGGTGGGATGTGGGCTCCCCATCGGTAATGACTAAGATTTGTCGCGTACCCCCTTTCTCCTTGGCCAGCAGGTTGCGAGACAGCATCAGGGCATGGTGCAGGTTCGTTCCCGAAACCCAGGCGTTCCAACTCAGGGAGGCCAGGTCCTCTTCCTTGATTTCCCTGGCGTAATCGGAGAAACCGACCACGTGCAGGGTATCCCGTGGGTACTGGGTGCGAATCAAGGCGAATAGGGCCAGGGTCACCTTCTTGGCCGCCTGCCAATTGTTGAACAACCCCATGCTGCGGCTCTGGTCCAGCAGCACTATGGTAGCGGCCCTGGTCATGTGCTCGTTGCGGTAAATCTCAAAGTCTTGGGGGCTGATCTTCACCGGAACCTGGGGCCCGCCCCGCACGATGGCATTCTTGACCGTCGATTGCAGGTCCAGCTGGAAGGGGTCGCCGAATTCGTAGGGCTTGGTATCACCCAGCAGGTCTCCGCCGGCGCCCCGCGTATCCATTTCATGGTTGCCAGACCGGTCCTTCTTCAGGTGGATGAAAACCTCCCGCAACGCCTTCTGCCCAATGCGTCGGATGCCGCGGGCCGTCAGCTGCAGGTCGTCGTCTCCGGTGATGTAGCCGGCCTCCTTCAGCATTTGTCGCAGCCGGTCCATTTCCTCCCAGGCCCGGCGGGCCTCATCGCCTAGGAGTTCGGCCAGCTTGTCCGGGTCGATATTGTCCAGGTCGCCGGTGCGCAGGGCCTGCTGCAGCATTTGCTCCAGTTGGTCCAAATCCTGGAACTGGCTCATCATCTCCATGGCCTGCTCCAGGGTCAGGCTGTCGTCACCCAGGAAGGGGTACTGGCGACGCAGGTCGTCCATGGGCATCAACTGCTCCATCAACGAAGCGAATTCCGCCATCTGCTGCTGCATACCGGGAGCTAGGGCTGACTGCAGAGCGTCCTCCAACTCCCGCCGCGCTTCGGGAGACATACTGTCCAGCATGGACTGCATCTGAGCCAGTTGCTGCTGGAGCATATCCATCAATTCTTCGAAGGACTGGGGCGGATTGGGGCCAAACATCCCGCCGAACTGCTGCATGAAATTGTCGAAGTCCGGCTCCCGCCCCTCCAACTTGTCGCGCATCATCTCGTTGAGCTGGCGCATCATTTCCTGCATGGCCGCCATTTGCTCCGGCGACATATCCTGGAGCTGCTGCTGCATTTGCTGGCCCATGTTCTGCGCCATCTGCTGCTTCAGCATGTCCAGCAGCTCCTGGAACATCTGCTGGGCATCCGGATCCATGAAATCGTATTCCATCAATTCCTGAATCTGGCCGCCCAGACCATCGGGCAGGCCGTCCAACTTCTCCCGGTTGCGGTCGGCGCGCTGCTTCAGGAGGTCCAGCAGGTCTTCCTGCGTGGAACGGTCTTCTTCCGATGCCTGATTCACCTGTTCCTGGGCTTCGCCCATGCGGCGGTCAATGCCCTCTCGCTCGGTGCGCAGGATTTCCTCCAAACGCTCCTTCAGGTCGTCCACCACCGAATCCATGTTGTGCTGCTGGAGCTGTTCCCGGCGCCGGTCCCGCAACATGTCCATCAGTTCGCGAAGCCCGGGCATCTGACGGCCTTCCCGGTCCTGCATGCCATTTCGCAGCAACTCGCGGAGGGCTTGCATCACGTCGCCCTGCTTCAGCAACTCGTCAGCCAGCCGGTCCATCAACTCGTCGGCGTCGATGTCGAACAATTCCTGGGTACCGTCCCATTGGGAGTAGCGGTAGGTTTGGTAGAAGGGCATTACAGCCTCCCTGGTCGGTGGATGGGCCTGCCGGGAGAACCTAGGGCCATGAGTTTGGTGGTTGCCGGTACGGCGGGAGCGCCCCGGCTTGGGGACACGCAGCCTTGTTGGTAGCCCAGTATAGCACAGGGCAGCGTGCTGACAGCCGGCCAAGCCAGGAATCCCATGGAAGGGTGGTTGGCTGTTGGCGTGGGGACCGGTGCCTTTCCCCCTGCTGGTAAGTCCGGCTCTTCCCAGTCCCTATACGATCTTGGCTCCCAGAATCTTTTCCAGGTGTCCCAATGCCCAGGTGTGGGCCGCCGGATCAAAGGTTGCCACGCACTCGGCCGGTATCTCGACCGGATAGTCCCGGTTGCGAGCATCGGAGGTGGTGTGCAATACGCAGATGTCGGTACAGACTCCGCAAACGATGAGCTTGTCCGGCTTGAGGGTGGCCAGCCGCGCTTCCAGATCGGTGTTGAAGAACCCGGAGTAACGATTCTTCGGAACCAGGTTCCCCTCGTTGAGAAAGCCGGCCAGTTCGGGTATGACCTCCGGTTCCTCCGTGCCTTTCACGCAATGCACCGGGAACAGCTGAAACTCCAGGTCGTCTGGGTCGTGGTGGTCGGAGATGAAGAGGACGGAGGAACCAGCCGCCGTCTCCCGTTCCAGCAGGGATTGAATCCGGGGAATGAGAGGGCGATAGCCCTCACAATAGAGGTTGTGGCCCGGCTCCAGGAATCCCCGCACCATGTCAATAACCAGTACGACGTTGGCCATGAGGACCCTCCCATCAATGTTTCACATCAGGCCCTTCAATCGGAATTGGGCCGGAAACTTCCAAGGCGCTTGTAGCAGAAGTACAACGGGCCCTATTCTCGCCAGAATTCTCCCTCACGGGGGTCAGCCAGGATTGTGGGTAGCCTTCAATTGGAAGCAGTGTCGGCCAACGCCATGGTCCCAGACTCGCTCCGAGAAGGGACGGCGGCTTTCCTGCTGCCCAGCCGTGTCGGTGGAGAAGACGGCGCACAGTTCATAAGTGGTGTCAGCAACCACCCGGTACTCATAGGGGGCGCCTGTATCGGGATCCCTTATGGATTCCACGAAGTAGCGGGGGCCGGACAAATCCTCCAGCTTCTCGGGCATTGCGTCGTTCAACTCATGATAAGTATCTATGTTATCGGCAATGTTCCTCAAATTACTGACGCGCCGATCGTCCAGCCTGGTATCCCTTTGCTGGCCGGGCGTTCCGACCAGGTAGATGGAAAAGGCGACGGTCACAACCACCACCAGCGAAACGACAATAACCAGACCCCGCAGAATTGGGGCGGCTCTATGGAGGGATTGGGAGACTTCCTCCTCGGTTTGGCGCATATCCCAGAGGTAGTAGCCGAAGATTGGTCCGGTCACCAGCAGGATGGCCCCCACCTTCAAAAGGAAGCCAGCCGTTGGGTCGCCGGCCAACAGGCGGGCCAGGAGGACGATAACGTCCCCCAAGATTATCGCCGCCCCCGCCACCAGGGTCAGGTAAGTCAGCCAACGCCGAATCAATGAACGTCGCCGCTCCGGATCCACGGCCACTACCGAATGCAGCCGTCGCATCATGAGCAGGTATAGGGGATAGGCCACAATCACCGCAGCCATGGCGGTGGTCTGTATCCTCGGAGGACCGGAGGCGAACCGGTCCAGGGAGGGAGAGAAGTAGTGGTCTATCAGCCCAAAGAACACGGCCCCCAGGCTGTAGGCGAACGCGTAGAGGGCAATGAAGGAAATCAGGTAGAGGAACGCCTCCCGGGCGTAGATGTTGGGACGGGGACGAGGTACTGCAACGGGAAAGTCCACATCGGCGAAGGCCGCCAGGTTACTGGCCACTTCCCTTTCTTCCCAACCAGCCTGAACCAGAACGTCGCGAATGGACTCCCGGGCCTGCCCCCGTTCCAGGGATTCCTTGATGAACTGCCGCAATTCTTCGTTCATCGGATCACCTCTGCCGGCAGAGGGGAGTAGCTTTCGTCCGTGGCCAGCATTTCCGAGAGACCCATGATTTCAAAGCACTGTTGCAGCGTGGTCATGTCATTCAACCGGTGGGCCGTGGTTCCCTTGTCCTTCAGTTCCGCCATCAGGTCGGCGACCATCTTGCTGACGGTGAGCAGGGCGCTGGCCGGGTATATGACAATTTTGAAGCCCATGGCGGCAAGCTCGTCCGCCGTGAAAAGAGGGGACTTACCCGACTCAACGTAGTTGTAGAGGAGGGGCAGTTCTACCGAACCCACCAAAGTCTCCGCCTCCTCCCGCGACCGGATGGCTTCCACGAAGAGAACGTCCGCCCCAGCCTTGGTGTAGGCCTCGCAGCGGCGCATCGTATCGTCCCAGCCCGTCACCGCCAGGGCATCGGTTCGGACGATAATCACGAAGTCCTCGTCGTCGCGAGCGTCCACGGCGGCCCGTATCTTGCCCACCATATCTTCAGTCGGGATGACTCGCTTGTTGTCCAGGTGGCCGCACCGCTTGGGAAACTCCTGGTCCTCCAGGTGCACCCCGGCCACGCCGGCCCGCTGGTACTGGCCAATCGTTCGTTGGATGTTCAGGATGCCGCCGTATCCGGTATCAGCATCGGCAATAACGGGAACGGACACGGTGGACGCGATTCTGGAGGCGTTTTCCACCATCTCGCCCATGGTCGCCAGGGCCAGGTCGGGGTAGCCCAGGGTGGCCACGGAGGTGCCGGCGCCGGTCATATAAACGGCCGGAAACCCGGCGAACTCAATAGTCCTAGCCGTCAAACAATCGTAGGCGCCGGGGGCCATGATGATGCCCGGCTCCCGCAGCAATTTCCGCAGTCTGGTAGTGGGTCGCATGGGCGCCTCCGAAGCCTCGCCAATTGGGAGTGAGTTAAACCACCATCCCACCATCGATGGTAATTACCTGGCCGGTGATGTAACCGGCGCCGGGCCCACACAGGAAGGACACGGCCTCAGCCACGTCTTCCGCGCTGCCGAACCGCTCCATGGGGATTCGGCCCAGCACGGTACGGCGCGCCTCCTCGGTCATCTGGTCCACCATGCCGCCCGTATCGATGAATCCGGGGGCCAGGGCATTCACGGTAATGTTGCGGGAGGCCACTTCCCTGGCCACCGCCTTGGTGAAGCCGATGAGGCCCGCCTTGGAGGCGGCGTAGTTGGCCTGGCCCGGGTTACCACCCAGACCCACAACAGAGGAGATGTTCACCACCCTTCCCTGGCGGCGGCGAATAAGGTGGGGCATAACGTACTTGGTGCACAGGAATGCGCCCCTAAGGTTGACCTCCAATACCCGGTCCCAATCCTCGGGGGTCATCCTAAGCAGCAGCCGGTCCCTGGTTATGCCCGCATTGTTCACCAGAATGTCTATCCGGCCCCACTGGGAGATGACGGCCTTGACCAGCGCATCGGCATCATCTTCTCTGGATACATCCCCGGCAATGGCCTCCGCATGGCCGCCGGCCTGGTTAATCTCCTGGGTTACCTGGAGGGCAGCCGTTTCGGAAGCCTGGTAATTCACCGCCACCGTGGCCCCGTCGGCCGCCAGCCTCTGGGCAATGACGGCGCCAATGCCACGGGATGCTCCCGTTACCAGGGCCACCTGTTCCGCCAGTTTAGGTTCACCCATCAGTTGCCCCCGGTTCGCGGGGCGGCCTGGGCCAGCGTCGCAAGCTCTTCCCTCATGCTTTCCAACAGTCCCATTTCCACGTAGCGGACGGCGGTATTGATGGCGCCGGCCACGCCATCGGCGCGGGAAGAGCCGTGGCCCACTATAACCGGACCATTCACGCCGAAGAGCGGGCCGCCCATGGTCCGGGGCAAGTTGGTGGTCTGCCAAAGGTCGCTGAAGACAGCCTGCATCTGTTCCTCGGACATGTAGGGAGAAAGTTGCTTCGCCAAATAGCCGCCCAGGGCGGCGCCCATACCCTCGGTGAACTTGATGAGAATGTTCCCGACGAAACCGTCGCAGACAATGACGTCGGCCTTGTCGGTGAAAAAGTCCATGCCCTCCACGTTGCCCACGAAATTCAGGTGACTCTGCTCGAAGGCCGAATAGCTTTCCTGAACCTGTCGGTTCCCCTTGGACTTCTCGGCTCCCACGCTGAGGAGGGCAACTCGCGGATTCTCGGTGCCCAGGAACCGGTGGGCAAACACCGAGCCCAGAGCGGCGAAGTTCAGCAGCTGGGAAGGCCGGCAATCTACATTGCTGCCGAGATCCATCAGCACCGTGCGCGGCGCCAACCCCAGGAAGGGGCCGCCGATGCAGGGGCGCTCCAGCCCATCCATCAGCCCCAGCACCAATGCTCCCGCCGCCATGGATGCTCCGGTTGAGCCCAGGGAGACCAGCACATCGGCCTGACCACCCTTCACCAACTTGGTGCCCACGATAATCGAGGCTTCCGGCTTCTGGCGAAGGGCGTGCAGGGGATGTTCGTCGTCTCCTATCCGGCCCACGGAAGGCACTACCCTGACTGACTTGCCGTTCAGGTCATAGCGGTCCAGTTCCGCTGCCACCGCCGCCTCGTCGCCCACCAGAAGCAGTTCGATGTTGCGACCCTCCAGGGCCATGACCGCGCCCTTGACCGTTTCGTGGGGGGCATAATCGCCGCCCATGGCATCCACCGCCACCCGAACGGTACCTCGGTCGGGCGACGGCGGCGAATCGTTGAGTTGCATATTTCCGTTCCTTGAATATTGGTCCGGGACTACCCGGCGGTCATCGGTTCAGCGACACCGTGGCAGTACCCGTTACCAGTTCTTCATCCGTGTTAGAGTTGACCACGGCCACCGAACAGGTTACCAGCCGTTGACCATCTTCCTCGGTTTCCCTGGTTACCCTTCCCCGGGTTTTCACCCTATCCCCCAGGTGGGCCGCGCCCTTGAACCGGGTTCGCAGGTTGCCCGATTGCAGCCAGTCTTCACCGTAGGCAGCGGCCATCATGCGGGAAACCAGGGCCAGGGTCAGCATTCCGTGGGCGATTATGCCGCCAAACTGAGTAGTAGAAGCAAATTCTGCGTCCCAGTGCAGGGGATTATGGTCGCCAGATGCGGCACAATACGCCAAAAGCCGTTCCCTGGTAATCTCCAGGGTCATTTCCGGCAGGGACTCTTGCGTGAAAGGATCGTTAGCTATTTCCGTCACCACCATCACTCGTGGGCGTCAACACAGTGGTCTTGCCCCTTTGCACCAGGTTGCCAGAGTCATCCTCTATGGAGTAGGAGACCGACACGAAACTCAGTCCACCCCTGGTCCTGGGTCGTTCCCTCTCAGCCACGCCCCGAACAGTGCTGCCCATGGAAACCGCCGCTACTGCCTCCATTTCCTGGATGCTGTGAATCGTGCCGGCTGGCAGGGACAGTTTTTCCAGCATTGCCCCCAATGCCCAGGCGCACAGGGCCAACGGGGGCGCCAATCCCGATTCTTCGTAAACAGACAGGTCGTCGCCCACCGCGACCAAGTAGGACTGCACCCATTCCTTGGTGAGCGCATGGGAACCCAGGTCTATAGTTTGCTCTGTGTCGGCCTTCAACAAACCTCGCAAATTCTGCAATGGACTCTTCACCCAGCAATCGCTGGCAAGAATTATACCTTAATGCAAGGAGGGTGGGGGACGAGTACAAAAATAGGCGCCAATGACTGTAATCGTCATTGGCGCCTATTTCCGTTTCCGAAGGTCTATCCTTTGGGGGTGGAAACCCCCAAAGGGGAAGGGTTCCTTCCCCAGCCATTTGCTAACGCGCGCCGGCTACCACCGCACCCAATTCTCGGATGGCCGTCGCCGTCTCCGGGGTGGGAGCCTTGCCCATCTCCACGTTCTTGGCCACATCCCAAGACCGGCGCACCTCTTCCATCACCTGCTCGTCGGACTGGTCGATGTCGATGGGAATGCCAATCTGCGCCCAGGAGGTGTAGCCCGTCAGCCAGAACACCTCGGTAGGATTGTTCTCCGGGTCCCGGAAGTAACAGCCGATGGCGCTGGCGTGGGACACAATTCGGTCCAACTGGTAGCCCCGCTCCAGGATGCGAGCCTTGAAATCCCGCAGGTCATCAAGGGAGTCCACCCGCAGAGAAATCTGCTGGCACCACTGGGGATCTTCCAGGGAGGTTCGGCCATTGATCAGGGCGATCTCGTGGTCCACGCCCTCCGGGTCGGCGCTGAAGAAGGCGCCCAACGGACCCACCTTGGTGAGCTTCATGCCCATGAAGTTGGCGTAGAACTCCTTCATTACTTCCAGGTCCTTGACGTAGAACCCGACATGGCCAAGACCATTAACTCTTGCAGACATATTTCATCTCCTCGCTGACTGTTTGAAGCCGGCCATATTATGCCATTTGGCAGGCCTGACTGTCCAATTGGTCAAAGGTTAAAGACGGGAAATCTGAATTGGCAATCAGCTTACTGACGGAGCGCCAACTGGGAGGGGAGGACTAAGCCACCGCCGGTTCCACCTTGTGGCAGGCGGTCAAATGATTTGCAATGACCTGCCGCCATTCCGGCTCCACCTCGCGGCACATTTCCGTTTCCTGGTATATGGGGCAGCGAGTGTGGAATCGGCAGCCACTGGGAGGGTTGATGGGGCTGGCCACTTCGCCGCCGATGGTGGCCCCCATGGGAACGTCCGGGTCTGGCTTGGGCACCGAGGCCAGCAGGGCGTTGCTGTAGGGGTGCAGGGTATTGCCGTAGAAATCGTCCCGGGTCGCCAACTCCACCATCTTTCCCACGTACATCACCCCAACCCGGTGGCTCATGTGCTCGACAATGGCCAGGTCGTGGGAAATCAGCAGGTAGCTGAGGCCCAAATCCCGTTGCAGGTCCACCAGCAAATTCAAAATCTGGGCGCGGATGGAAACGTCCAGGCCGGACACGGGTTCGTCCAGGACGATGAGGCGGGGCCGCAGGGCCAAAGCGCGGGCGATGGCGATCCGCTGGCGCTGGCCGCCGCTGAACTGGTGAGGAAAGAAGGAAGCGGTGACCGGATTCAGCCCCACGTTCTCCAGGAGGTCGCCCACCCTCATCCGCAGGTCGCGCCCACGCAAGCCCTGGTGCACCCGCAGGGGTTCGCCGATAATATCCCGAACCTGCATCCTGGGATTCAACGAACTGTAGGGGTCCTGGAAAACCGCCTGTACCAGCCGTTTGTAATCCCGCAGTCCCCCGCCCCGGATGCTCCTGACATCCCTGCCCTGGAAGGATATGCTGCCCCTGGTGGGGCGCTCCAGAAGGAGAATCATCTTGGCGACGGTGGTTTTGCCGCAGCCACTTTCGCCCACCAGGGCGAAGGTCTCCCCCTCTTCCACATGGAAGCTGATGCCATCCACGGCACGAATGACGTCTCCGCCTCGGCTGAGCCAGTTGCCGCCGCCGCGAAAGTGCTTGGCCAGTTCGTTTACTTCCAACAGCCGCTCGGCCACGCTACTATCCCTCCTCGCTCAGCCAGCAATGCACGTAGTCCTGTCCGCCCAACGAAGTTCGGGGCGGATACTGTTCCTTGCACTTATCCATCGCCTCGGGGCAACGGGGCCAGAAGGGGCAACCCTGGGGAATGCTTCGCAGGTCGGGGGGCTGCCCGTCAATCTGGTACAGCTTCTCCCGCCTGGAGCCCATCAGGGGAACGGAGTCCAGCAGGGCCCGGGTATAGGGGTGCTGAGGTTCCTTGTAAATCTGGCGTACCCGGCCGCTCTCGACGATGCGGCCAGCATACATCACGTTTACCCGGTCGCACATCTGGGCCACTATCCCCAAGTCGTGGGTAACCCAAATGACGCTGGTGCCGCTCTCCTGCTGCAACTCACGAATCAACCGCAGGAACTGGGCCTGGATGGTTACGTCCAACGATGTGGTGGGCTCGTCGGCAATCAGGAGCTCTGGCTGGGTGGTCAGTCCCATGGCCGCCACCACCCTCTGCCTCATGCCACCGCTGAACTGGTGGGGGTACTGCCCCAGGCGAAGCTCTGGTCGGGGGATACGCACCGCCCGCAATGAGTCCAGCACCCGGTTCATTGCCTGCTGGCCCCGCTCCTTCAGGTGCAGGCGCACTGGTTCAGCCACCTGTTCACCAATGGGATAGACCGGGTTCAACGAAGTTTGGGGGTCCTGCATGATGATGGCCATGCGATGCCCCCGGTAGGCCCGCATCTCCTGTTCGGAAATTTCCAGGAGATTCTCGTCCTTGAACCAAATCTCCCCTTCGACGATGCGGGCGCCGGGCTGGGGCACCAGGCGCATGAGGGACAGGCAGGTCATGGTCTTGCCGCTGCCCGACTCGCCCACCAGACCCACCGCTTCCCCCTGGGCCACGGTGAAGCTCACGCCATCCACCGCCTTCAACACTGCATTGCGCTGGAAGAAGTAGGTTCTCAGCCCCTCCACCCGAAGCAGGCTATCGCTGCCAAAATCTTGATTAACCATTACCCTCGAAATGTTGCCCAATTCTGGCCGTACACCACGGTTGGCGCTGGCCGGTTTCTACAGTTGACGGCGGCGGGGGTCCAGCGTATCCCGCAACCAGTCGCCGAACAGATTCAGGGAAAGCACCGCCGCCAGGATACACAGTCCCGGGAAGAGGGTGATCCAATAGGCGGAGGTCAGGAACTCCCGGCCATCGGCAACCATCAGCCCCCATGCCGGCTGGGGCGGGGGAACACCCACGCCCAGGAAGCTCAGCGAGGATTCCAGCAGTATCAAGTGGCCCACTTCCAGCGTTGCCAGGACGATGATTGTGTTGAACACGTTGGGCAGGATGTGTCGCAGCAGTATCATCCAGGCCGGGGTGCCAATCACCTTGGCGATGGCCACGAAATCCCGCTCCCGAACACTGAGGGTTTCGCCCCGAACGATGCGGGCGAACCGGGCCGCCAGGAAGGGCGACAGTATCAGGATGACGCTCTCAAAGCTGCGGCCCACGGCGAACACGAACACCAGCGCCACCAGGATGGTGGGCATGGCGAGAATCACCTCGATGCCCCGCTGCATTACGGCATCCACCTTGCCGCCGGCGTAACCGGAAACCAGCCCCAGCACCACGCCGACGCCCCCACCCAGGGCAATAACGAACAGGGACAGGGAAAGGGATACCCGTGCGCCCCGTATCAGACGGCTAAGAATGTCGCGTCCCAACTTGTCCGTGCCCAGCAGGTTGGCGGAACTACCCTCCTCGTGCCAAACGGGGGGCGCGAAGGAGTTGGCCATATCCACGGCCACCGGGCTGTAGGGCGCTATCCACTGGCCAAAGGCGGCGAAAATCAGCAGCACCAAAAGCACCGCCGAGGGAATCTTGGGGACTCGCCGGGCCGTTCCCAGGGCCGAACGAACCCGAACGGTCCACGCGGAAGCGGAGGGAGCCAATTGCATTGTCGTGTCAGCCATGGATTACCTGCTATTGGGTGTACTTTATGCGGGGGTCGATCACCGCATAGAGAATGTCAACGAATAGGTTTATGAGTATGAAGAAGCTGCCGAACACCACCACTATGCCCTGAACCACCGGGAAGTCCCGACGCACCACGCTCTGCACGGCGGAAGTGCCAATGCCAGGCCAGGCAAAGACCTGCTCCACCACCACCGAACCATTCATGAACGCGCCCAGCACCAGGCTACTGTAGGTGAGAACGGGCAGGAGGGCATTCCGCAAGGCGTGTTTGCTGATGACCACGAATTCGGGCAATCCCTTCGCCCGGGCCATGGCCACGTAGTCACTATCCAGCACGTCCATCATGCTGGAACGCACCAGGCGTACCATGCCAGCCATCACTCCCCAGCCCAGGGTAAAGCCCGGAAGTATGTAGGACTGCCAACCTCCCTTGCCGGCAGGGGGAAGCAACTCCCACACCACGGCAAAGAGGATGATCAGCATGATCCCCGACCAGAAGGGGGGCATGGATTGACCGAGGAAGGCCAACACCTTGGCCAACCAGTCTATTGGCGAGTCCCGGTAAACCGCGCCCAGCACTCCTAAAGGTAGGGAGAATAGCAGTGCAAACACCAGCGCCACCAGGCCCAGGGTGAAGGTGGCCGGCAGCCGCTCCGCCAGAATCTGCATTACCGGAATGCCGTTGCTTACCGACTCGCCCAGGTCGAGCCTGGCCAATTGGCCGATGAACTTCAGGTACTGCTCGTGGATGGGCCGGTCCAGGCCCAGCTTGGCGGCCATGATTTCGCGGGCATCCACGCCGGAATTGCGGGCGGTGAACACCTCCGCCGGGTCGCCAATGGAGCGGGACAGAATGAACACCAGGGTTGCGATGAACCACAGGCCCAGCAGGGCTTGGAAAATGCGAAACCCTATGTATTTGAGCATGGGTCAGTCCTCGAACCGCGAGGTCTGCCGGTCACCATTCGGAAGCCCGGCAGACCCTTGCCACGATTGCATATCGCTACTGCGAAGGGCGCCGCCTACGGCCTGATGGTCCAGTGATTATGCGGGTAGGGCTTGCCGGTAATTGGCGTCCAACTGCCCACCTTGTCGCTGGCGCCGAACACGGCTCCCGCCTCCAGCAACGGACCGGCGTAGAACTCGCTGTTTACCACCCGGTGGAACTCGGCCATGGCGTCGTGCTGGTCCTGCAACTCGAAGGAGGAGCCGGCCTTGTCCAGCAGCGGGTCCAGAATATCCGGAAGCCGCATCATCTGCCGCCGACCCTCGGAATGGTAGTAGATATGGGCGCCCCGATAGGAATGCAGGCGCGTGTCGCTGCCGCGAACTGCGATCTGGTACGGCGGCTGCCCCTCTACAATGGCCTCGATCTCGTCATCGGTCTTGATGGCGTTGTCGAAGGTCTCCCGCAGTACTGGGCCGTCCACCACGGAAACGAATGTGCTAAGGCCAATGGCCTCCAGGTATCCGGCAATCGCCTCGGACAGACCGGGCTGGTCAACGAAGTCGGCGTCGCCGGAGAAGGTGATGATCTCAATCTCGGCGCCCTCGTACCCACCTTCCTGGAGCAACTGCATGGCGCGAGCCGGGTCATAGGGATGGGGTTCCACGTCCCCGGGGTAGCCTATGTTGCCTTCCACCACCCAGTAGCAGCAGGCGGGGGTGGTCTGGTCGGCGTAGAGACCCTTGCCAATGGCTTCCCGGTCAATGGCGATGGAAATGGCTTCCCGGAAGCGCTTGTCGTTGAAGGGATGGCCCGGTACCCAGGCATAGTTGTACCAGATCCAGGAAATGTTCGCCGAGGGTGATTGCAACACCTGCAGATCGGCCCCCTGCAACTCCTCGACGCTGCGCACCGAGGCGGTAATCAGGTCGGCATTGCCGCTCTTGAGCATGGCCATGCGGGTGTTGAGCTCGGCCACGTCCCAAATCTGCAGAATCTTGTAACCGGGATTCTTCTCGTAGTGATCCTCG
The DNA here is from genome assembly GCA_965221385.1 of Dehalococcoidia bacterium. Taxonomy (GTDB): domain Bacteria; phylum Chloroflexota; class Dehalococcoidia; order Lucifugimonadales; family UBA3495; genus Bin22. The sequence continues at coordinate 2,616,464 of OZ244885.1, read as the reverse complement.
AAGGCCTCCATCTGGATGTATTGGCCGGGCACGCGGTCGGCCCACTTGTAGGGGCCGGAGCCTACCGGAGCTTCGCGGAAGTTATCGATTCCGCCCACGCTCTCGAAATGGGCCTGGGGGAACACCACGGAGCGCGGCGGGGAGGCGGAGGCGAAGAACAGGGGTAGGGTGGACTGGGGCTCAAGGGTCGATACGGTGACCGTATTGTCCACCACTTCAAACCCGGAACTCAGCAGGGGCCCCACTTCCAGGGCAAAGCCGCCCAGCGAGTCCTCACCCACGGCCCGATTCCAGGTCCATGCCACGTCTTCCGGGGTTATGTCGTCGCCGTTATGGAACTTCATGCCTTCCCGAATGGTGAAGGTCCAGGTCAGTTGGTCCGGCGACACCTCCCACTTGGTGGCAAAGCCCGGAGTGAGAGTGCCGTCCGGGTTCTGCCCAATGGCGTAGTCGAACACCTCGTCATAATAGACCTTGGTGGCGCTGTCCTGAGAGATATTGGTGTCCACTCCTTGGAAGCCCAAATAGGAACTCACCGAGATGATGGAACCCACCGGGTCCACCCGTCCCGGCAGACTGCCCGATTCGGGGATCTGGACCGGAGTGGGCGTGGCGACGACAATCGTCTCCACTTCAACCGGCACTTCCTTTTCGACCTCCACCTCCCGGATGGTTTCCACTTCCACCGGCACCTCAACCGGCACCTCCACCACTTCCGGCTGGGCAGGCCCGCAGGCCACCATCAAGGTCAGACAGACCAGGCATCCCAAAATTAGCAACGGTACCCTCATGCTTTGCATCTCCCCAAATAGTGTATAGCGTAGGCGCTTTGACGAATTCCGTTCATCCATTACAAGATTATCTATTCCTAGCCCACTTTCGTTGAAGGTTAACCGACATACCATTCCCCTACTGCGGCAATATGCAGGCGAACTTTCGTAAACCCGGCCAGCAACCCCTTGAGGAAAGTTTGCGGCATTATAACGATGCAAGGTAACTGTGTCAATTTGGGGCGTCTTCAAACCAACAGAGGTTGTTTCCGCATACCACCCCCTCGCCGCCCAATCCGTTGACCCTTTCCCATTCCCACGTATATACTGCCGGCATAGCTCCCGGGGCCTGTGGTCTGGTCCTGTGGCTCAGTTAATCTTTCCGTTGGGAGGCATGGTATGAAAGTTCCGATAAAGCTAACGGTCAACGGCAGAAGTCATGAATCGGAAGTGGAAGCGCGGACCCTTCTCGTGCATTACCTACGGGAGGAGCTGGGCCTTACCGGCACCAAGATCGGCTGCGACACCAGCCAGTGCGGCGCCTGCGTCGTCCGCATGAACGGCGCCACCGTCAAGTCCTGCACCTGCCTGGCCGTCCAGGCCGACGGGGCCGAAGTAACCACCATTGAGGGCCTGGCTCAGAATGGTGACCTCCACCCAGTCCAGGAAGCCTTCTGGAACAGCCACGGCCTCCAGTGCGGCTACTGCACCGCCGGCATGATCATGACGGTCACTGAGTTGCTGGAACGAAATCCCAATCCCAGCCCAGCTGAGGTTCGCTCCGGTCTGGAGGGCAACATCTGCCGCTGCACCGGATACCAGAATATCGTCAAGGCAGCCCTGGCCGCCGCCGAAGCAATGGGAGGTTAAGCAATGACTACCCGACTGTTCGGTTCCGGCATTCGACGCCGGGAGGATCCCCGGCTCATCACCGGTCAAGCCTCGTACACCGACGACATCAAGCTGAATGGTATGGTTCACGCGGCCATCCTTCGCAGTCCCCACGGCCATGCCCGCATCAACAGCATCGACACCTCTGCGGCGGCGGCGGCCCCGGGAGTGATTGCCGTATATACCGGCGCCGATATCGAGGGTGTGCTGAATCCCATGCCCTGCGCCTGGGTAATACCCGATTCCGACGTGAAGGCCGTTCCCTACCTGCCAATCGCCAAGGATGTGGTCCGGTACGTTGGTGACGCCGTGGCCGTGGTGGTTGCCGATGACCGCTACCAGGCCGAGGACGCCCTGGAACTGATCAACGTGGCCTACAGTCCCCTGCCCGCGTTGGTCAATCCGGAGGCAGCCCTACAGGAGGGCGCCCCTCAGCTGCACGAAGATGCTCCGGGAAACCAGGCCTTTCACTGGGTGGCCGCCGGCGGCGACACCGACGCCGCCTTTGATAACGCCGAAGTGGTGGTGCGGGATACCATCATCCAGCAGAAGCTCATTCCCAACCCGATGGAACCCCGTTCCGCCGTGGCCAGTTACGTTCCGTCCATGGGCGAGTTGACCCTGTGGAACACCACCCAGAATCCCCACATCGCCCGTTTCGTAACCTGTCTGGTTACGGGCCTGCCGGAGCATAAGATTCGGGTTATTGCCCCCGAAGTGGGCGGCGGCTTCGGCGCCAAGATAGCCGTCTATGCCTGGGATATGATTACGGCCTTCTGCGCCATCAAGCTGGGCCGTCCCGTCAAGTGGACCGAGACCCGCACCGAGAATTTCACGTCCACCACCCATGGCCGCGACCACGTGGAGCACGTGGAAATGGCCGCCACCAGCGAGGGCCGGATCACCGGCGTCCGCAGCGTGGTCTATGCGGGTATGGGCGCATATCTCTCGACGGCGGCCCCGGGCATCCCGACCATCCTCCACGGGCTGATGTACTCGGGTCCCTACGACATTCCCAACATTAAGGCCGACATCTACGGGGTCTTCACCAACTCCACCCCCGTTGAAGCCTACCGCGGCGCTGGTCGCCCTGAAGCCACCTTCCTGTTGGAACGGCTCATCGACCTGCTGGCGGCGGAAACGGGCAAGGACCCGGTGGAGGTCCGACGCCTGAACCTGATACCCAAGTTTGAAGATGGGCACGACGTGGCCATTGGCCTCACCTACGACAGCGGCGATTATGAGAATACTCTCAACGTGGCGTTGGATCACGTCAACTACGGCAAGCTGCGGGAAGACCAGGCCCACGATAGGGCCCACGGTCGCTACACCGGTATCGGCGTGAGCTGCTACTGCGAAATCTGCGGCCTGGGGCCCTCCCAGGTGGCGGGCGCCGTCGGCTTCGGCGGAGGTCTCTGGGAAAGCGCCACTGTCCGCTTCTACGCCACCGGCAAGGTCAACGTCTTCATCGGCACTTCCCCTCACGGTCAGGGGGAAGAGACCACCTTTGCCCAGATTATGTCTGAAGAGCTGGGCGTCCCCGTGGACGACGTGGAGGTTATCCACGGCGACACGGACACCACCCCCATGGGCTGGGGCACCTACGGCAGCCGGACCACGGTGGTAGGCGGCGGCGCGCTGGCCCTCAGCGCCCGCAAGATTAAGGCCAAGGCCATTACCCTGGCAGCCCACCTGCTGGAGGCGGCCGAGGCGGACATCGAGTACGAGGACGGCAATTTCTTCGTTCGGGGCGCCCCCGACCAGGGCAAGTCCATCCAGGAGATCGCCCTGATGGCCAACGTGGCCTGGAATATGCCCGAGGGAATGGAGCCGGGGCTGGAAGCCACGACCTTCTACGACCCGCCCAACTTCTCCTATCCCTTCGGCGCCCACGTGGCCGTCGTCAGCGTGGACCCGGACAATGGACATATTGACCTGGTGCGGTACGTGGCAGTTGACGACTGCGGCCCCCAGATCAACCCCATGATCGTCGAGGGCCAAGTTCACGGCGGCGTGGTTCAGGGAGCCGGCCAGGCCCTTTGGGAAGGGGCGGTCTATGACGACAACGGGCAGTTGCTGACCGGCTCCATGCTGGACTATGCCCTGCCCCGCGCCCACCTGCTGCCGGACATCGAAACCCTGTCCACCGTCACGCCGTCGCCCCACAACCCCCTGGGCGTTAAGGGAATAGGCGAGACCGGAACCATCGCTTCAACGGTGACAATCTATAACGCGGTTATAGACGCCCTACGGCCGCTGGGGGTAACCCGCCTGGAGATGCCCCTGACTCCCGAAAGGGTGTGGCGGGCCATCCAGGAGGCTGGCGGCAGCCACGGTCACGGTCACGGACACGACCATGGACATGGACACGGGCATGACCATGGTCACGGACATTAGCCGGGTCAGGGAGGAAAAGAGATATGTTCACGCCTGAATTTCACTACCACAAGGCAGCTTCGGTGTCCGAGGCCGTCGAGATGTTGGCCTCCCACGACGACTCCAGGCTACTGGCCGGCGGCCACAGTCTGCTCCCATTGATGCGGTTGCGGCTGGCGCGCCCGGCAACGCTGATCGACATCGGCGGCCTGGATGACCTGCGGGGCATCCGCGTCCACGACGGCCACATTCACATCGGCGCGTTGACCACCCACGGGGAGATAGCCCGGTCTCACGACATCCAGCACGCCAACCCGCTGGTGGCCGAAGTTGCCGGTGGCATCGGCGACCCCCAGGTGCGGAATCGGGGAACCATCGGCGGCAACATTGCCCACGCCGACCCCGCGTCGGACTGGGGCACCGTTCTCACCGTGATGGAAGCCAGCATCACCGCCCAGGGTCCGAATGGAACTCGTACCATTGCCATCAACGACTTCTTCCGGGGCGCCTTCGATACCGCCCTGGCGGACAACGAGATGGTCACCGGGATTACGGTTCCAGCCCTGGTGCAGCACGGAAATGGACATGGGCATGACCACGGCCATGATCATGGTCACGGACACGAACATGGCGCCGCCAGCATCAACGGCGAGGTGGGCGAGTATGCGAAAATGGCCCATCCCGCCTCCTTCTACCCGGTAATCGGTGGCGCGGTGGTCATCAACGCCGAGGGCGGCCGCTGCATCTCGGCCCGGGTGGCGGTGGGCGGGTTGGTTCCCAGCCCGGTGCGCGCCCCCTCGGTGGAAGCGGCGTTGGCAGGACAGGAACTAACCGCGGACAACATCACCGCTGCCACCAATCAGTTGCCCAACGATTTGGGCGACGAAATCATCGGTGACGTTTATGCCTCGGCAGACTTCCGTCGAGCCATTGCCCCCGTGGAAGTCAAACACGCCATGCTCCACGCCATCGGCCTGGCCCACCACTGACCGCTCGATTGGAGCGGGCGCCGGACTGACTATAGAATTGTGGGGCGGGCTTCCACCCGCCCCCTGTTCATGTTTCGGCCCGTCGCCCCGAGGATTGGCGGAGGTTTGTTAGGGAAGAAGGATTGCATCGACGGGTGAGAGCAAAGGGGGTTGTCATTACCCGTAGGGGCGCACGGCTGTGCACCCCTACCCCACCCGGTACGTTCATTCCAGATTATCCCCGCCTCGACCAATTAGTCCCCAACTCGGGAAAGGAGTTAAGACCCTGAAGATTCTGCTGACCAACGATGATGGTATTCATGCCCCCGGTCTCTGGGCCGCCGCCCAGGCCCTGGCCCAGGTGGGCGAGCTTTTCGTGGTTGCCCCCGACCGGGAACAGAGTGGGGTGGGCGCTTCCCTGACCTTGCATGCGCCGGTGGTGGCCAGGTCCCTGGAGATTCCTGCCCTGGAACGGTTGAGCGCCGCCGCCAACGAGGAGGCGGCATCGGCTGACGACCAGCAGGCCGAAATTCGCCACCGGGTTACGGCTTTTTCGGTGGAGGGAACTCCCGCCGACAGTTGCATCCTGGCCCTGGAGAAGCTGGTTGGCCCGGTTGACCTGGTGGTATCCGGCATCAACCGGGGTTCCAACCTGGGCTGGGACGTCTTGGTTTCCGGCACCGTGGGCGCCGCCTTCCAGGGTTACTTTCGCGGCTATCCCACCATAGCCATTTCCGTGGGGTCGGTGCAGAATCCCCGTTTCGATGGCGCCGCCGGTTTGCTGCGCCTGATAGCACGGAAACTGGAGCAGGAGGGGGAGTCCAATAGGGGTGGCTTTCTCCTGAATATCAATGTCCCCAGCCTGGCCCCGGACCAGATTACCGGCGTGGAGATAACCCGCCCGGGCGGACGTTCCTACGGCGAGTCGGTGCGGGAAGAGGGGACGGGCCACCAGAAACGGTACTGGATTGCGCGCAACCGCCCGGTCATGGCCGACAACGGAGAGGGAACCGACATGTGGGCCAACCGAAACAATAGCATTTCCGTCACCCCCCTGCATCTGAACCTCAGCCACCAGGAGCTTCGGCCCCGCATTACGTCGCTCCTGTCCGGTGTACCGGAGCAATTGCTGGGAAAGTAGGACAGCTAGTATTCAGACAAGCTGGCGCCGTGAGCCTGGAAGCCTGTCAACCAGCTATTGTCATTCCGACCTTGTGGAGGAATCCCAACCGTAGGGATGGAACCGAGCTTCCTATGCCCAGCCCCCCTTGTCTGTGATTCCGACCTTGTGGAGGAATCCCAACCGTAGTGGGCGAGAAGTCTGGGCATGGCAATGACGGCTGCCCCGCACGGTTGGGATTCCTCCACAAGGTCGGAATGACAGGCTTGGTTGGCTGGCGGTGGGTGTCGGGGTTCCCCCGCACGGTTGGGATTCCTCCACAAGGTCGGAATCACAGGCTTGGTTGATTTGGGGTGGGTGGCACGGATGATGGGTGCGGTTGGGATTCCTCGAGGGGCTGGAAATGGCAATTCCTCCAATTACCCTTCCCGGCCAGACCTGACGGAAGTCCAGATGACCCTGGGGAAAGGAGTGGTGGGAGCGGCGACATTGCCGCTCCCACCACTGGATTCTGGGGGCTGAACTCCTCGTGCTGCCAGAACAGGTTTAGCCCAGGTGCTGGTAGATGAAACTGGTCATCTGCTCCAGGGCCCTCTGGGCCACATCGGTCGAAAGGTCCCGCAGGACGCCTTCTCCCTCGCCTTCAAAGATGGACACGTCAATCTGCCCGCCGGCCTTGCGGTACTGCGAAATGAACTCGTTCAGGTCGGGACGGGGGTGGGCCGCTTCGTACTCGCGAGCCAAGCACAGGGTGGGAGAGGTTTCGGTCTTTTCGCCGCGGGCCAAAATGCGGGCGGGAGCCGCCTCCGCCATGGCCTCTTCCGTCACCCAGTACATATCGTGCATCTGCACGGTGCGCTCACCCACCGATTCGGGGGGCTTTACATCTTCTCGTATCCCCTTGGCATAGTGGTAGCGTCCCAGGGGATCGATCACCGGAGACACCATGATCACGCAGCCCAAGGTCCCGTCCTGTTCCGAGGCGCCGTTGGTCATGGACAGGGAAGCGTATCGGGAGTCGAAGGGACGCATCCCCAACAGCATGGCCTGGTGGGCGCCGCTGGAGGTACCCATCGCGCCGATACGGGCGGAGTTGCCGTTCCACTCGGCGGCATGGGCCTTGGCCCACCGGATGCCGTAGTGAATGTCGGCCAGGGAAGCGGGATAGGATGCTTCCGGGGGGACGCGAAAATCCAGGGCGGCGACGATTACGCCGTTCCTGGCAATGGCTTCGTTACCCACGTTGCCGTTTTCCCGGGTGCCGTTCACCCAGGCGCCGCCGTGCAACTCGATCATGACCGGGAAGGGGCCGGTTCCCTGGGGCTTGAACAGTTTGGCCAGGAAGGGCTTGTCGCCATGCCGGAGGTATTCCACGTCCTCAATCTTGACTTCGTAGGTGGTCTGCTTACTGATGGTCATGCCTGCCTCCTCAAACGTAGTTGGGCCTGAATCACCGTGTGCCTAGATTACGGGGTAAGTGGTGATTTAGTCAATCCGCAACCGGCGCCATTGCCAATGGTGAAGATAACCTGGCGAACCAGATTTGTGAGGAAAAGGAACAGGTCAAGGGTAGAAACGTGGCCGTCCCTTGCGACGCATAGCATCAGAGAATGCCAACTGCCCCCTACGCAGGAACCAACCTCGGCTCAACTTTAACCCGCAGATTGGTTCAAACCGACGCTGGGAAGGCGCTAACCTGCACTGCCAATGGCCCGTCGGCCTACCCCTGCCTGGCTGCCCTAACCGATTCAAGGATGCGCCCGTAGGCGTTGCAGCGGCACAGGTTGCCGGACAACGCCTGCCGGATTTCTTCATCGGTGGGGTTGGGGTTTTCGTTCAGCAGGGCGCGGGTGGACATGACAAAGCCGGGGGTGCAGAAGCCGCACTGCCCGCCGTCATTCTCCAGGAAAGCCTGTTGCACCGGGTCCATGCCCTCGGGGTTGGGGGCGCCGTCACCCAGCCCCTCGATGGTAACCACGGGCCGGTCACCCACCTGAACCGCCAATATCTGGCAAGAATACACGGGCTTACCACCCAGCAGCACGGTGCATGAACCACACTCGCCCCGGTCGCAGCCCTTCTTCGAGCCAATCAAATCCAGCTGCTCCCGCAGAACATCCAGCAATGTCCAGTGGTGGCGAACCTGGAGATTGCGGCTTTGGCCGTTCACATTGAGGGTCAGGTCAGCGGTGTGGAATTCTCCGGCGCCTGGCATGAAGCAAACTCCTGACGGCTGGGATTTGGCTTATCCTACCCCAGGTTGGTGCGGTGAGCAAGTGACCGAACCTGGGGCAGGTGGTCAGATCTCCTCCAGCAACTCCCGCAGAGTTTCTTCCAGTTCAATCCGGGTCACGTATCCCTCGAACCGTTCCACGACCAGTCCCTCATCGTTCACCACGTACACCCAGGATTCGTTGGTCCAGTGGGGCAGTTGGGTAAAGCCCCACTCTGCTACGGCCGGTACCACCTCTGCCCGATCCAGGTCTCCCTGAATTTCCTGGGGATTGTCGTAGATCTCCACGTGAACGAAACCGACCCGTTCCTGATAGTCGGCCTTCAACTCCTTCACCGTGTCCACCTGGGGGCCGCAGGTGGGGCTGGTGCAAAAGGTGGGAGAGGCGAACACAATCACCGCTGGACGGGTGCCATCAATCGCCTCTGCCACGGTCAGCCGGTAAAGGTCCTCATCGGCCCGGTAGTCGGTGGTTAGTTCTTCCACCGACGCCACGTCGGCCAGGGTCTTGGTGACGCTGGCGGGCGGACGCTGGCCAATGGCCGGAATGGGAGCATTCTCCAGCACCTCAAGGTCAATGACTGCGCTGCCGTTAAATTCCCCGTCGTCCACAGAAACTTCAAGCTGCCAATGCCCAGGTTGATCGAAGTTCAGCCGGGTGGTGTATGCCCCCCGGATGCCAAAGGGCCAGCCGTGGAAGACGGCCTGCGCCTGTTGGGTAGTTGAGCCTGGGTTTTCCGACCCATCCAGGAAGGTGGCGGTAACCTGGGCGGTGGGAGCCTTTATGATTGCCCTCGGGCCGGCCAGCAGGAAGGATACTCGTTGCTCTCCGGGATTGAGTACCGTGGTGGCCAGGATGGGGGTTATGTCGCCTCCGCCGACCATGGGATTGCCCCGATTTCGGGCAGAAAAGCCCATGTCGGAACTTGATGAGACAGCGCCGGCTTCTGGGGCGACATCTGACCGACCAGTCCCAGGTTCCTCCGACGAGTTTGGCGACGGGGCGCACCCGATCAGGACAGACAACCCCGCCAGGACAACAAACACGGCAAGCCGGACGGAGCGGCGCAACCCCGCCAGCGACGGAACGAGGCCAGTCATTACGGTCCCTCCGCGTAAACCCCAAAGGTGAAGGCAAAAAGCCCAAAGTTTGGCGAATTCGAGCTCATTCTCAATTCCTGCCGCTGGGTGTAGCCTGGGGAGTCAATCACCTCGTACAGGCGGGGCTGCTCAACCAACAGGAAGCTCTCCCCGTCGCTGCCAAACTGAATGTCGGCGCCGGCGTTGTTCTCGGTCAGATAATCGCCGTCCAGAGTCACGCGAACCCGGTACGGCTCTCCCGAATCCGAGGTCAGGACGGCGTTGACGCTCTTGGCCGAGTATCGAACGGCCAGGTAGTCCTCATAGTTGTGGGAGCGGCGGCCATGTTGGGCGCTCTCTCTTGCCACCAGCCAGGGGCCATGAAAGTAGATGAAGTGAGGTTCCAGTTCCGGCGGGGCGGCAAAGTTGCCCATCTCCTCTGCGCTGTCATAGTACACCTCCTGGACGACATAGGGATGCATGCCACTCATCAAGGAGGTGAAATTACGGTGGTAGCCGGCATAGAGTTCCGGCGTAACCTCCGCGGACAGAGAGTTCAGGTAGGTGGGGTCAAGAGTCTGATCCTGGGGCAAGGCCCGATCGTCAGAGAGGTCGGCGCCGGCCTCGGTCAGCAACTTCCGAATTTCCATTTCGGTTTCGGCGTAGGCCCCTTCTCCAAAATGGGTGTACCGGATTATCCCGTTGCCGTCAATCAGATACTTGGCTGGCCAGTAGCGGTTGTTGTAGGCCCGCCAGGTCTGGTAGTCGTTGTCCAGGGCCACCGGCCAGGCGATCCCGTTTTGGCGGGTCGCCTCCAGGACGTTGTCATGGAACTTCTCGAATTCAAACTCGGGGGTGTGGATTCCCAGAATCACCAACCCATCGTCGGCGTATCGCGAATGCCACAACTTCAGGTAGGGAAAGGTACGAATGCAGTTAACACAGGTGTAGGTCCAGAAATCCACCAGAACCACTCTGCCCCGCAGTTCTTCGAGGGAAAGTGGGTCGCTGTTGATCCAGGATTCGATTCCTACCGGGTTGGCGGCCAGGGGGCCTTCGGCGACGAGGGATTCTTCCACCAGACTGGAGCTGGCTACTCCCGAGGCTTCGGTCGGTTCGGGTTCCTCTTCGTCGGATGAAGCGGGGCTGCCGGTGGCAGTTGAACTGTTGAGGCCAGCAGCTCGCGTTGATACCGGAACGCCATCCTGTGCCCGACTCACTGGTGACACCGCGTCGGCTGTCGCCCCTTCTCCGGTTTGCAGGGGTTGAACTGATTCCGGCTCCGCGGGCGACTGAATTTCTGAAGCTGACGGGGCAGTTGCGTTTCCTACACTCTTGGCGCCCTCCACATTCTCGGAAAGGGCAGAGGCGGCGCCTGCCGGAGCCGCATTCGACGGCAGGGGGGATGAGTCACTTCCACATGCCAACGCCGAAGAGGCGATGACCAGAGCCGCCAGGACGGCCATGACCGGAAGCGGCTTCTTCTGCCAAACCTTGGTGGCAAGTAGCAAGCGTCGAATGAGGCTCACAAGGCCCTCCTTTCAGCAGCAAATGATCCAATAGGTGTACTGCCAGAGTTTACGAACCTGACAACGCATCGGATGTTGGCACCATTCGTTTGAGCCAATCGCGACTATACCTGATGGGTCGGATTTGGACCGTACCGGCGTCCCCTGTCGGCCTGACTTGTGATAACATTCCTGCGGCGAAATCATACATCAATAAGGGGCAGGTAGGACATGGCTAACCTGGGATTCATTGGCTTGGGTACGATGGGTGGGAAAATGGTGCGGCGTCTGTTGAACGCTGGCCACACAGTTACGGGTTACAACCGGACCAAGTCCCGCGCCGATTGGCTGTTGGACATGGGCATGCTCTGGGGCGAAACTCCCAGGCAGGTGGCGGAGGCCGCCGACGTTACCTTCACCATGGTGAGTAACACCCAGGCGTTGGAGGCGGTGACCGGCGGCCCCGACGGAGTGTTGGCTGCCCTTGTCCCCGGCAAGGTGTACATTGACATGAGCACCGTCAGTCCGGCGGCCAGCCGCACCCTTTCGGTTCGGGTCAAGGAACTGGGAGCCCAGATGCTGGATGCTCCGGTATCGGGCAGCGCCGTTACCCTGGATGCCGGGCAGCTATCGGTCATGGTTGGGGGAGACTACGAGGTCTTTGAGGCGATGAAGCCCATCCTCCAGGACATCGGCCCCACGGTGGACTACGTGGGGGAGAACGGCCTGGCGGCCACCATGAAGGTGGCGGTCAACCTGAGCCTGCCCATTCAGATTTTATCCTTCTGCGAGAGCCTGCTGCTGGCGGAGAAGAGCGGCATTCCCCGGGAGGCGGCAATAACGGCGCTGCTGAACAGCGTGGTGGCCTCGCCGGCCCTGAAGTATCGATTTCCCCTGGCCTTTGACCCGCCGGAGGAACCCCTGTTCGACGTTACGATGATCCAGAAGGACCTGACCCTTGCCCTGGACATGGGGAGAGAGCTGGAGGTTCCCATGCCCACCAGCGCCGTCACCAACGAATACCTGAATGCCACCCGCGCCCAAGGCCTGTCCGACCAAGACTTCGCGGTGCTATACACGGTAATGCGAAGAATGGCAGGCCTGGGGGATTAACGGGGCGTTGGGGGAGGTTACGGGAACAATCCGCGGGTTAATGGGTTGAGACGACTTGTACATTTAGCACCCTACGCCTCAGCCCTCCAACCCACAACCTCCCTTCATCGACCGTCCCGGTCGTCATCCCGATCATCGTCCCGGTCGTCATCCCGGTCGTCATCCCGATAATCGTCCCTATCGTCATCCCGGTCGTCATCCCGGTCGTCATCCCGATCATCGTCCCTATCGTCATCGTCCCGGTCACCGTCCCTATCGTCATCCCGATCATCGTCCCGGTCTTCGTACCGATCATCATCCCGGTCTTCGTCTTCGTAGTCGTCCCCGTAATAGGTCTCGTCGTTTTTCGTGTAATCTACTCGATCGTCGTTGGGGTACCTATACAATTCCACGTACACCGCGGCGAGGGTATTGGACTGGACTTCGTAGTAGCCTTCGACCTCAACGTAGGCGCCCAGCTCGAGGCGAGCCACGATCCGACCGGCAGGGGGATGGGTTACGACAACAGTACGAAGGTTGGTGAGCCTGCCGAGGCCTTCAGATTCATGCACCTCAACCTCAAAGGATGACGATTCTCCATGGATGGCCGCGACCAATCCCTCAATCTCGACCCAGTTACCCGAATAGTAGTCGTTGCCGGGTGTGGTGGTCGGTACACTGCGGGGTTCGGGAGTCCTGGTTGGGTACCTGGAAACCGTAGAGTCTATCTGACGCGTTGGGCTGGGCGTCGTCTGGTTCAGGGCAGGCGCGGGAACCAATTGGGGAGCGCCAATCATAGGAGCCGGGGCCGGCGTTGACGAAAGGGCCTCAGCGCCCGGAGATGACGGGGCGGGGACTGCCGCGGGCATCGATCCGACTGGGCCGGATTGGCCGGATTGGTTGAGTTCACGACCGGCTTCCTGCAACGCGCGAGCGAGGATACTCGAAACGCGAGCGTCCACCGTGGCATCTATATCTGGGGTGGGACCAGGCGTACCGCTCATCCCATCGGTGGGCAGCGACTCGGATGGGAGTTCCACCATGGCCGCAGCCGCCTCAGGAGCATCCACCTGGGATTGAGGGGGTACGGTAGCCGCCGGCTGTTGACACGCCAGGGCAAGAACCACGAAGGAGAGGGAGAGGATTTTCAGTGCCTTTACCATGATTTGGCCCCTTCTACTGCTAAGTCTGACTCTCCTCTACCTTGTACTATGCCGCCATTAGCTGCGCAATCCCTTGTTTCACCAAGTTGTTTGCCATGACCACCTTGTAGCCGTTGTCGGTCATGGGCCGGGCATCGGGAACAGAAAGAGTTCCGGCGTGAGACGCATCCACATCAGCTAGGGGACGCCCAGACAGGTATTCTTCCACCGCAAAAGCTCGATAGGGAACCGGGGCGACACCACCCAGAGCTACGGCCGCCTGTGTAATTGCCTCACCGGCCAAAGTCAACCTAACCGCGACACTCACCAGGGCGAAGTCTCCCGCCTCCCGCTCCCGGGCCTTGAGGTATAGGCTTCGGGTCTGCTGACCGTTGTCCCCTTCCCCATCGGGTCGGGGCAATGTGACCGACGTTACCACCTCCCCGGACTCAAGGATTGTCTCCCTCGTAACGTCCGTACCTGGACCTGCAAAGAGGTCTCCAATGGGAATGCTGCGGGTATCATTGCCATTTGCAATTTCCACGGAGGCTCCGAACACGGAAAGCGCCACGGCCGTGTCCGAAGGATGGACGATGAAGCATCGGTCGCCTCCGGTTACACAGAGATACTTGGTGTTGCCGGCCAGGGCATAGCAACGGTCGCCGCCCTTCTTCAGGCAGGGTATCAGCGGATGCCGGTAGTACCAGCAACGGGGTCGCTGGTTGAGGTTGCCCCCCAGGGTACCGACATTGCGGATTTGGGGCGTGGCCAACCCACCGGCCGCCTCTGCCAAAGCCGTGTAGGCAGTGCGAATTATCGGATGGGCAGCAATGTCGGCAATCGTAGTCATCGCACCGATGCTCAATCCATCGCTTGTCTCTACAATGCCGGCCAACCCAGGTACCGAAGCAAGGCTAACCACCCGGCTTGGACTGATGAGACCTTCCTTGATCTCATCCAGCAGGTCGGAACCGCCGGCGAATATCCGTGCCTCCGCCGCCGGCTCGGCAGACAGCAGGGCGGTCGCCTCGGCAAGGCTCTGAGGCTGAAGGTATTGAAAGGGGTGCATGGGTCTTCTCCTGTTGCGGGTTGCCGAGATCTATGTACAGGACGGAAGTTCAAAGTACGGCACAAGGGGCAATGGAATTAACCTTCCGGTACGGCAGTCAACTTCCCCATATTCCAGGCCAGCAATAAGTTTCAGGCCTGCCGGCATTCAGTTCTACTGCCCCAGCGCCCTTATCACCCGGTCGGGGGTGATGGGCAGTTCGGTCAGGCGGATGCCGAGGGCGTCGTACACGGCGTTGGCGATGGCCGGGGCCACACCGGGGCAGGGCACCTCACCCAGGCCCTTGGCGCCCATGGGGCCCACCGGGTCCACGATGTCCGCGAAAATCACCTGCAAGTCCGGGTAGTCCATAATTGTGGGGCTCTTGTGTTCCAGGTAACTGCCGTTCAGGGTGACTCCCGTCGGCCCATCGGTAACCAGTTCCTCGGAGAGGGCGAAGCCCAGCATCTGGGATATGGCCCCTTCCACCTGGTTCAGAGCCATGCGGGGGTTCATGATTCTGCCCGAATCCTGAGCCGCCACGTAGCGGACCACTCTAACCCGGCCCGTGTCCGTATCCACTTCTACCTCGCAAAAGTGGGCGCCGAAGGAATTGACGATATAGTCCGGGCTGCCCGGCACCTGGATGGTAACCTCCTCCGTAATGGCCTCTCCATCCATGCGGGCGGCCACATCGGAAAGGGCCATACTGCGGGATGGGTCGCTGGTGACATAGACTCGACCATCTCGGATGTCCAGTTCCATCACCGGCGCTTCCAGGCCATCGGACGCCAGGTCCAGCAACTGTCGCCGCACCTCCACGGCAGCCTGAACCAGGGCGGTGCCGGTGGAAAAGGTGGCGGTGGATCCGGCGGTTATCGGCGCTTCCGGGGTGCTCGTGGAGTCGCCAAAGACTGTCCCAATATCTTCCGGATTGACGCCCAGGATTTCGGCGGCCATCTGGGGCAGGACGGTGGTTGCTCCTTCACCCACGTCCATCAGGCCACTGAGCAACGAAATCTCTCCCGTCCGGGTCACGCTGACAGTCGCGGCGGAAGTTGAACCTGGCCCACCTCGGTAGATCATCATACTCATCCCTTTGCCACGTCGCCGGGACGGGTTGGCCGGTGTTGCAAGAGGGTCACTCCAACCGAAGGCCTCGGCGCCCCGGGTGAGGCATTCGTCCAGACCGTTGCTGGAAAAGGGAATGCCGCCCTCGATGGGTTGGCTGTCAATTATCTGGTCCGGCGGCGACAGACGGGGCCCAGGCTGGCCTTCCGGTGGGACCCGATTCTTCAGGCGAAACTCCAACTGGTCGAACCCCAATTCTTCGGCGATTCTATCCATGAGGGTTTCCAGGGCAAAGTGACCCTGGGGCGCCCCCAGGGCGCGGTAGGAACCGGCGGAAGGGCAGTTCGTGTAGGCAAGATAGGATTCGTAGCGCACGTTGGGGCAGTTGTACAGGTAGATGATTCCCTGGCCCGCCCGGCGAGCCACTCCCGGACCCGATGCGGCATAGGCGCCGGTATTCAGGGTGGAGGTACCGTGAATGGCCGTTATGGTTCCGTCCCGCTTCACGCCCACCTTGAGGTGGATTCGCCCAGCGTGCCGAGTGCGCCCGGCCACAAACTCATCCTCCCGGGAGAACTCGATCCGAACCGGGCTCCCCGCCCTTCGCGAAAGCAGGGCGGCGATGGCCGCGAGGCGGGATTCATCCTTGTTGCCAAACCCGCCCCCCAGAAACGGACCGATCATGGTGACCTTCTCTTCGGGTATCTCCAGGGCGCCAGCCAGGGCTACCTTGTCCACGTGGACCCCCCTGGTCGATTTCCACACAGTCACCGAGTCCCCTTCCCAACTGGCGAGGGCCGCACGGGGTTCCATGGGGGTTGCCGAGTGGCAGGCAATGGTGTAGGTTTCCTCCCTGACCAGGTCGGCCTCGGCGAATCCCCGGTCCACGTCGCCCCGACCAATGGATAGGGGTGGATTGATGGCCAAGTTGCCTCCGGGGTGAATATCTACTGCGTCGGGCGCCAGGGCCGAGTCCGGGTCGGTATAGAAGGGCAGGACTTCGTACTCCACCTTGATCAGGGCCAGGGCCTGGCGAGCTACATCGTCATCCACGGCAGCGACCGCAGCCACTTCATCGCCCACGAAGCGCACCCTCGAATCCAGTACGCTAGTATCCTGGGCAATGGGGGCAATTGCCCGATGGGGGACATCAAAGGGTGTCAGTATGGCCATCACGCCAGGCAACTGCGCCGCCTCGCTGGTGTCGATGCTGACAATGTTGGCGTGAGGATGGGGGCTCCGCAGTACATGACCATAAAGCATGCCCGGCAATTTTAGGTCAGCTGAATAGCGAGCCTGCCCCACCAATTTTTCGGGAAAGTCCCGACGGGTAACGTTCTGGCCTACAACGGAAAGGGTAGTCATGTAAGGCTCCTCGCTAGACCTGGGTATAGTCTTCTCCACCGATTGTTTCAGATTGCCGATACTGTCAAGATTCTGGTGTGCAGTCGGGCCGGGGACGTTACTCGGCGCCAATGGCGAAATGAGTCGGACCGAAGGGATGGGGCCGGTATGGGCCACCGGCAATGGATGTTACGAGTCTCTTAGGCGTCGCAGCTCTGCTTCCAATTCCTGCAGTCTTGCTTCCGCCGCCAGTCTGGCAGCTTGCTCCGCCTCGGCCCGCTCCTCCGCGGCCTGCCTGGCAGACCTCTCTTCCCCCACAGTCTCTCTCTTCGCATGGACCCGCTCTTCTGCCGCCTGCCTGGCGGCCCGCTCCGCTTCCAACTGGGCTTCAGCCACCAATCGGGAAGTGCGCTCAGCCTCCAGCACATCTATAGTTCTGCCGGTGGCCGGGTCCAGCACATCAAACCCCCGCTGCTCTTCCCAATAGAAGTCCAAGTTCAGGAGGTCGCTATGGCAAGTGAGGCTGCCGTCGGTCCATTCCCGAACGTCGTAGGACTCATAGACGCCGTCAACCAGCCTCTCCCCGGCGATGATGTGACCGTATCTCTCGCCGTTCTTGGGATCGAACCGCCAATACTCGGCGATGCCCAATGACCGGTACAGTTCCCGCTTCTCGTTCAGGTCGCGGGAGGCGGTACTATCCGAGGCCACTTCCATCACGAAATCCGGCGCCTTTCCCACTTCCCACATCCAATAGTTAGGCAGGTTTTCCCTTATTGCCTCGCTATCGACGCCAAAAGCGATGAACAGGTCCGGCGCCACCCGTCGATTTCCGTTGGTTATGTCGTAACTGACAAAGACCGCGCCCGACATGAAAACTGAGGGGTCGTCCCGGTAGCGTTGGCGGAGGAGTTGAACCAGGCGTTCCAACGCCATTTCCTGCTGCATTCCGTCCTCGATGGGTTCGGGCTCTTCGTAGAAGATGTCCGGCAGGGTGCGGTGCACCCAGGCATTGGTGATGGTTCGGGCGTTGGTCATCGAAGAACCTCCGTCGGCGTTGAAAGGACGCCCAAGGGGAGATGGCGCTATTGCCTTGGCCGGTGGGTAGCATGACCACCGGCGACCGGTCTCGAAAGTCAGTCGCCGGAACGACGCTTGTTCGAGACTGGTTGCCGGCAAGACTTAACTAGAGAACATGGTACATCAGGCGATGGTCGCGCAACACATCGGCGGCGAAGTCGTTTTCCACGTCCCGCCATACCGAGTGAATGTGGTTGGCCCCGTCCTGGATGTTGTCGAACTCGATGAGGAAAGTGCCGCCGTGGATCCGGTAGTAGTGGTCGCGGCTGCGGTCGGTGGCGCCGGCCCATACGATTCGGAAGTGGTCCAGACCCTTCTCGTTGATTTCCGCCAACCTCTCCCGGGCCACGTCGGTTCGCACCTGGTTGACGTACTCGGTGACCAGGGCCAGCAGAATCTCCTTCTGTTCGCCGGTCATGTCGGCGGCGGCCAGGCCCTCGCCCTCGTGCACCGGAGCCTTGGTGGTATTGTAGGTCAGGATGTCCCAGGGGGCATTCTCATGGATGACCGCCTGGGCGCGCTGCGCGTCGGTGAGGGAGGCCATCAGTTCAATGGCCAGGTCCTCCCGCTGACCCAGGATGCGCAGGCCCTGCTTGGGGCCGTGGGGTACCTCGGCGGGATTGGCGCCGAAGAAGAAGGGCGTCACCGCAGTTACCTCGTCGCCCCACACGCTGAAATGCAGGGAAATATGGTGTCCCTCGGCGCGCCAACCCCAGGGTTCCTCACCGCCCGGCTCGCCGAAGACGGTCCAGTAGTAAAGTTCCGGGTCCCGAACAAAGGTGACGATATTCCGTTCCTCTTCCAGGGGACCGAGAATCAGTTCGTGCTCAATGATGGCGCGGGCCTGCTGGTAGGCCTGGAGTTCCAGCGAACTTTCCATGATTGCAAAGGCCAACTCACGCTGACCTTCGTTCATATCGCGCAGGGGTAGGCCGTGGCGATTCATGGGCGGGTAGTACCAGAACTGCCGCTCCCCGTCCAGGTAGTGGAAGGTTGCCTTGGCCCGTTGCTCCGGATCGAGGCTGGCCAGCCATTTGCGGCAGGCTTCGGCCATTTCGCCTGCGGCCTGCTTGTGTCCGTGATAGTGCGCGTGTCGGATGCCGTGGGTGTGTTCCTTAGTAGCCGTCATAGTCCAGTCAACTCCTAGCCAACGCGGGCATTCATAGCTTTGGGTTGCGTTGAGTTTAGTGTCAGGGCGTTGGGAGTGTCAACCGGAAACTGTCATAGACAGCTACTCAGGCCCGCTTGCTTGGAATTCCTAGCCCTTCGAGAAATCCCAACGGTGCGGGGGAACCGCCCTCCCTACGACCAGCCCCCCTTGTCTGTCTTTCCGAGCGGCAGCCGAGGAATGACAGGGGTGGGGAAAGTATCGAACCTCCTTATATTGATCCCCTCTACACCCTTACCCCGCATCACAAATCCTTCGGTACACTTCATCTGAAAGTTTCCAAATTGGAACCTGGAAGCCTGGTGCCTTTACGCCACAATCCGTCATGATGTCCTTACACTCCGTCAGGCTCGAGCCATTAAGGAGTCTCGAATTCGCCCTGACCCTGACTATCCATCTGTTCACCGGCTCCGCTCGCCATTCAGCCTCTTCGACAATCTCACCAGTGCCCACTACAGCGCTGAAAGAGGGCCACCTAGTTAGGAGAAGGTTACGACTTCGAAACGAAGCTTCGATTTCGGCTCTATTCATCCTAACCTTTACTCGCCCTTCACCACTCAGCTTCATTGGATACTGATGGTATATGACCACCTTGTCTCCAAGCTTCATCCTCTTGAGGTATTTCACAGCAAGGGGATGCACTATATTCTCGCCCCAGGGTTCGGTACGATCGACTATGGACCACATTTCGTCAAAGGTGAAGCGCCCGGGATCACACTTGAGCAACCAGTAATTCCTATTTGGCAACTCTTCGTGGGAAGGAACGATACCCCGTCTCTTGTACACCTGCTTGTAATTGTCCGCCACCTTCTGGGTCAGACACTTGGCCCACTTGTGACTCCAGAGCTTATCGAAAGCTTCAAGGGCTTCCTGGCCTTCCTTTTCGGAGTTCCCGCAGGATATGCGAACTCCATGCTCCTTGTTGCGGCACAATGCGGCCTCCGTCAAATTATAGGAACCAGTAAGGAAGGTAGTCGTCTCCGAAGTGCAAGCTATGAAGAGCTTTGGGTGGAATATTTTGGGCTTGGAGCGAGGGATGTCGAAGTACTTTAGCGACAGTCCCTTTTCTTGCAATTCCAATAGCTCTTGAACAGCCTCTGGCGTAGTAGTCCTGCCGTCCAGCGCAATAAGTAGCCTAACCTTCTCCTTTTCCTTCCCTTTCTCAATCGCCGCCTCCAACTCGTCCTTTATCAGGCCAAGTCCCGGCTTGGTAACATACGCCACCGCAATACTAATTTCCCCGCCCGACTTCAGCAGTTCCTTCAAGTCCTCCAATTGGTTCGCGGTTCTAACTTCTACCATGATTGTTCCTCCTTACTTTGGTTTTCTTACTACATTGAGATTTTCGGCAGTGAAATAGCCGCCCTGACCCTTGGGGTGAACATTATCAGCATTCTGTCATCACCGCAAATCATGGAACGCCTCTCCGCTTGACACGCCGCCCAAGCGGGTTATGATTGGGGCTGGTTACCCTTGACATTCGGAGGTATCGGCCATGGCTTCTCATTCCCTGGGACTCACCCTGCACCAGGCGGCGCGGCAGAAGGGCGTTGCCTTCACCCAGGAGAATGAACCCCTGGACCGGACCGTCCAGGCCAATGGCATGACCTTCCACTACCTGGAATGGGGCCAGCCCGGCAATCCCCTGATTGTTATGCTCCACGGCGGTTCCCAGCAGGCCCACAGTTGGGACTTCGTCAGCCTGCCCCTTTCCGAGGACTACCACATCATCGCCCTGGACCAACGGGGCCATGGCGACAGCGACTGGGCTTCCGACGGGGACTACTCCCTTGAAGCCCACCAGGGAGACATCGACGGGGTGGTGGATGCCCTGGGCTTGAGCGGATTCCACCTGATTGGCCACTCCATGGGCGGCCGCAACAGCTACGTCTGGGCCTCGCGGAACTCCCAAAAGCTGCGTTCCCTGGTCATTGTGGATACCGGCCCAGTGGCGCAGAGCCGGGGACGCAGTCGCATCCAGGGTTTCCGCGAACTGCCCGATGAGTTGGACAGTTTCGATGAGTTCGCCGACAGGGTGCAGGAATATACCGGTCGCTCCCGGGAGCAGACCCTGGGCGCCCTGAAGTACAGCATCCGCCAACGGGCCGATGGCAAGTGGACTTGGAAGTATGACAAGCTCCTGCGGACGCCGGGCCGCCAGGGTCCGGCATGGTCGGAAGAGCAACTATGGGAAGCAGTCTCGAAGATAGAGTGCCCCACCCTGGTGGTGCGAGGTGGCAACAGTGACATCTTTGCCGACGATACCATGCGCCGGATGCAGCAGGTGATTCCCAGTTGCGAAATAGTGACAGTTCCCGACGCTGGGCACCTGGTAGCCGGGGACAATCCGGTGGATTTCCTGGCGGCCGTCCGCAGCTTCTACGATTCCCTGGCCTGAGGTTGGGGGATGGCCGCGGCTACTGCTTCATCGCCCCAGGACCCCTAAGGGCGCACAGCCGTGCGCCCCTACTTCACCAGGCTTCTTTCCTTCCCCAATTGCTACCCCACGTTTGCGGGATTGACCAACCCTAGCCCAGCAGTTGCGGCACCAGGTACCCCAGGGCGTAACCGATGGTGGCGGACACGGCGCCGATTACCAGGATTTCCAGTCCCTGCAGTAGCGGCGACTTCTTGACCATTCGCCCCTTGCCCATTCCCAACAGGAACAGACCCGCCAGCGCCACCGCGATGGACACGGTGATGGCCGTAGCCCCCGCCAGGAACAGGTAGGGTACGATGGGAATCATGGCCGCAGCCACGAAGGACACGCCCATTACCAGCGCGTCCTTCACCGGACTGGTGGTCTCTTCGGAACTGATGCCCAGTTCCTTCTCCACCAGGGTACGCAGCCAAGCCTCTTTGTCCTGGGCAATTTCTGCGGCTAAATCGTTGGCCTCCTGGAAGCTTCTACCCTCCCGTTGCAGCACCACCACCAGCTCGGCGAACTCCTCCGCCGGATTCTCCTCCAGCTCCTGGGCTTCCCGGGCAATTTCCGCGCGCTGCACGTCCTGTTCCGCCCGGGATCCCAGGTAGGCGCCGGTGGCCATGGAGATCATTCCCGCCAGGGCGGCGGCCAAACCCGCAACCAGTACGGTGGAACCGTCGCCGATGGCCACGGCCACTGAAGTTACCAGCGCCACCGTGCTGAGCAACCCATCCTGGGCGCCGAAGACCACCTCCCTCAGGCGGCCCAGGTTGGCCACCCGGAACCGCTCCTTGTCCACCTCGATGGTGGCGGAAACGTAGGTGTTCAGGTCAATTTGCGACTCTTCGGTACCAACTACCAGGTCCGACGCCACCGTTACGGGCTCGGCCGGGTAATCATCCCTCTCCGGCGCTGCCATGGCCTCCCCTGGGCTCTGGCTGGCACCGGCAATGGCCTCCAGGGATTGGCTCGGGGCGGCCGGTCGGGAACGGGCCGCGCGCTCCTGGCGGGCCTCCAGCTGTTCCAGGGCACGGGAAAAGATAGCCTGGTGGTGTTGCTCCCGCTCCAACGCCATCGCGAAGGAATCGGCGGCGTCCTGCCTCCCGTCGTCAATGGCATCCCTGATCATGCGGGGGTACATGACGCTGAACTCGCGGGATTCCCCCTCGACAACGGCCCGCAGGTTTTCCAGAGTCTCATCCACCGCGCCGGCCACGTTCAGGTGGTTAAGCCCGTGGATGGTTTCGGCGCCGGCCACCTCCTGGAACACCTGGGCCACCTCCGGATACCCCTCCTCCAGGGCCTTGTGGGCAAAGGCGTTGTATTTCAGGTGGGCCAGGGCTTCGCCGGCAATGGCGCTCCACAGGTTCCTGTCGGTGCGGGTCAACTCTTGAGCAAATGAGGTCATGGGAGGCTCCGTTTCCAAACTTTCGCGGCACAAAACCATGAAACAATATTCCTTACAATTCTACCCCATTGCCGGGGTCCAGCCCAACGAATGAAGAGGGAAAACCGCCACATCAATGCCAATGGCTTTGCCCAATTGGTCAGGATTAAGCCCGATTCAAACGATAATGGCAACAGTCAGCCCATTGGGCCGAGAACTGGACCGGGTACTCGATACCCTTGCGGTGTCCCGGCGCCGGGCAGATAATGGGACAAATTCAGGGCGACTTTCGAACAGCCGGCCAATTCTGGAACTTCGGAGGAACCAATGAAGGTAGGATTCATCGGCCTGGGAACCATGGGTGGCAGCATGGCGTTCAACTGCCTGCAGGGTGGCAACGAAATGGTAGTCCACGACATCCGCCGCGAGGCGGCCACGCCCCACCTGGAGGCGGGCGCCGTCTGGGCCGACTCACCCATGGAAGTGGCCCAGGCCGCCGACGTGGTGTTCACCTCCCTGCCCGGCCCGGTGGAGGTGGAGGCGGTGGCCCTGGGAGAAGATGGCCTGTTGGAGGGATTCAGCCCCGGCAAGGTCTATTTCGACCTCAGCACCAACTCCCCCACCGTCATTCGGAAGATACACCAGGTCTATGCCGAACAGGGCGTATCCATGCTGGACGCCCCGGTCAGCGGCGGCCCGCGGGGGGCACGGTCGCGGAATCTGGCCATCTGGGTTGGTGGCGACCGGGACCTGTTCGACCAGTACAAGGCGGTGTTGGATTCCATTGGGGACAAGGCCTACTACGTGGGGCCCATCGGCTGCGGTTCCGTGGCCAAGCTGGTTCACAACTGCTCCGGCTACATCATCCAAACGGCCCTGGCCGAAACCTTCACCATGGGCGTGAAGGCGGGCGTGGAGCCTCTGGCCCTGTGGCAGGCGGTGCGGCGAGGAGCGCAGGGACGCCGTGGACCCTTCGAGGGGTTGGCGGAACACCTGCTGACAGGCAACTTCGATCCGCCCGACTTCGCCCTGCAACTGGCCCGCAAGGACGTAGACCTGGCTGTTGGCGTGGGACGGGAGTTCAACGTGCCCATGCGGCTGGCCAATATTACGCTGGCGGAAATGACGGAGGCCATCAACCGGGGCTGGGGCCACCGGGATTCCCGGGTGGCCATGCTGCTGCAGGAAGAACGGGCCGGAACGGAGGTGCGGGTGGACGAGGAGGAGTTGAAGCGTGTCCTGGAAGAGGAAGGACGGTAACCGGTTTGGCGGCGCATGCCATCCCTTTCCGAACCCTCCAGGGCCCTATGGAAGCGATAGAACCTTGCATTCCAATGGCAGAAACCCTACCCAAGAACCCTTCCCTGAGTGTTACACATTCTACGGAGGTGCACCATGGCTATCGAACTGAACCATACCATCGTACCCTCGCGGGATAAGGAGGCCGGGGCCAGGTTCTTTGCCCGGGTGTTCGGGCTTGAATACGCCGGGCCGCATGGCCATTTCGCCCCGGTGAAAGTCAATGATTCCCTGACCCTTGACTTCGACGACCGGGAGGAGTTCGAGAGCCACCACTACGCTTTCCACGTGAGCGAGGAGGACTTCGACACCATCTTCCAGCGGATCAAGGCGGAGGCCATACCCTGGGGCAGCGGCCCCCGCAGCCTGGAGGACATGGACATTAACCACCGCCTCGGTGGACGGGGCGTTTACTTCCGAGACCCGGACGGTCACGTACTGGAATTGTTGACTCGATACTGATAGTCAGTCAAGCCCGGTCTGTCAGGAAATGGAGAGTGGCAACAATAGGGAAGGGTGGACGTTACTCGTAAGGGAGCACAGCTGTGCGCCCCAACCCGACCAGGCAACCATCTACCCCATTCATCGCTCTCACTCCTGGCTTGACCCAGGTTAGGAGGGATCGGGTTGCGGGGCCTCGCCCAGCTGCCCAAAGAACTGTTCCTCAAGTGCGCCATTGCCGCCCCGGGGTCCCTCGGAGGACGGGGCGCCTGGGGAGCGACCGAAGGATAGATTCGAAGAATCAAGATTGTCGGGCAGGGACTCACCCTCGGGATTGGCGGAAGAGCGGCCACGCCGGCCGCCGGACATGGCCTGGCGCATCAGGGCCATGGTGTCTATTATGCGCGGTTCCAGGGCAAAGCGTCGTTCTCGACGCCCCAACTCCTCGGTCAGGGTGTTCCCCGGACGCCTGACGTCCCGGTATTCATGCAACAGGCTCTTCAAGCTGCCAGCCAAGTCCAGGGTCCGGTCCAGTTCGGAGAGTTCAGTCAGGTCCTGGGGGTTCCAGAAGGAGGTATCCTGTTCGAGGAAGTCCAGGTCCGCGGAGAACTCATGGATAATCTCACCGTGGGCCTCTACCAGGCTGGCTCTCCGTTGCCGCTGGGCAGATTTCAGGGTTCGTATGCTACTGACCGCCTCCAGGAAGGAGGGCACCGAATCGTTCCAATTGCTGTCCTCGGGGCTCAGCGACGAAAGGAACTCAATACAGTGATTCAGGATGGAAGGACCATCTATCTCTGCTATCTCTGAAGGGATGCGAGGCTCCCTGGGCGGAGGCGCCAGGGTTGCAGCGGGCCGCGCCGGTTCGGGAATGGGCGATTCCGTCGGCTGCACCCCGTCGTACTGGGGGGACGCCGGAACCTCCTCCTCTGCAACCTCTTCGGGTTCACCCGCTTCTGGTTCGCTAAGAAGGTTGGCCAATTCCGTCACCGGGGCCTCTTCCTCCTCATCGTCATAGTCCTCCTCTCCCTCCACATCGATGGTTCGCCCCGACACATAGCACAGCATCAGGGCTACGTCTTCCTCGGTCCAGGCCTCCGACAGCTCGATTATCCAGTCCAGTTGCCGTTGCCATTCATCCTGGTCCCAAAGCCCGCGGAACCGGTTGTTTTCAAAGTCGGGATAATCCGTGGGATACCCTTGAGAAGACAGGTGACCGGCGACCAGCTTTTCCAACTCCTCCAGGGACTCGGCCCACACACGCAGGGAGGCCGAAGCCAATTTTTCGGACTTCACAATGGCGGCGTTCACCGGTTCGAGCAGGGCTGAGGAGATTGCCAGGGCTGGATTGGAATATCCCACCAGCCGAATGCTGCCCCGAATGGCAGAATCCAAGGCGCGCCCGGCCTCCGTGGAGACATGATCCCTGGCCCGCAGCGAACGGATAACCAGGGACAGCCGGTACTCCGGAGTCAGCGCGCCGAACATGGTGGTAAAGTCCAGCAGCGCTCGATTGGAGCTGTCTTCAAATAGTCTTCTGGTCATCTGCTATCCTCCGGGTTTGGCCCCTCGGCCTGAACCCGAATGTTCTGGTCGGCGCCCGGTTCACCGATTCCAGATGCGTATTCAAGGAATTAGGCTCATTCTATCACGCTTTTGGCGTGAGGCTGCACCCGTCCTCCAACCCGGAGCCATCGGGTTCCTTCAAGCGCCCCCTGCCATGACCGCCGAAGCTTAGGAACGGGCAATGGCAGGCGCCGAGTCCTTGCTTGAACTTCGGCTGAGTCCCCAAAAGGCGCGGTTGGGCGGCCAGTTCGTATGTCCAGCTAGATAGAAAAACTCAGGGAATCACCGTCATGTCGGAAAACCCTTAAGTTCGATTGG
The DNA here is from genome assembly GCA_965221385.1 of Dehalococcoidia bacterium. Classification (GTDB taxonomy): domain Bacteria; phylum Chloroflexota; class Dehalococcoidia; order Lucifugimonadales; family UBA3495; genus Bin22. The sequence continues at coordinate 2,590,137 of OZ244885.1, read as the reverse complement.
TGAAAGTTTATCCTGAACCGGCCCACAATGCCACAACCCGGAAATCCTCCAACTCCCAGTCCCCGTAGGCCCCTTTACTTGTGGCTTGCCACCAGCCGACTTCCAGAACCATGGGGTTTGCAATACCTTGTTTGAAATGAAGCAGGACCTGCGGCCCTCGCGGTCTATTGCTCCCGCCCAGACCAGGACTCCTCCGTGGGTGATGTGGTTGATTCCGTCCCCGATGAAACCATACGGTTAGAATCGGAAACCGGATCGACCCTTGCCCGCCACATCTGAAAGGCCGTTGCCCCTGCCAGGACGGGGAATGCGGCGTTGAAGGCGATCCAGACGAAGCTCACCGGCATGCCGCCCGATTCGTTCAGGGTGTTCAGTTCCTCGAACCAGTTGGCGAAGAACCAGAGGGAGAGGAACACCGCCATCAACACCACGCCATTTATGGCCAGGTACTCGAAGCTGACGCTATCGTCCTGATGCCGGCGATCGAAGGCCCGCTTACGCCGGAACTGGCAAACCAGGACTACCACCAGCCCGGCGGCGGAAAGGATGTTCAGGGTGTCCCACAGGAGGTGCGGGCGCTCCAGGTAACCGTCGTAGAATACCCCGGCGATGAAATGCAGCGCTAGGGCCAGGGCGGTCAGGCCCAGCAGGACGGCCAAGAGTCTTCTCAATGCTGCCATGAATCCTCCTACCTTCCCTTGCCCTCAGGAACTGGCGGGATGAGGCGCCGAGTTCCGCCAAAGGCGAATGCCGGTCAGACCCACCAGGATAGCCAAGAGAGGATCCAAGATGAACCAGATTACCATTGTGGCCTGGGATTGGTCCCCGATGGGGTCGGACATCAGGAACCCGAACCAGTTTCGGAAGAACCAGATCGCCACCAACAGGGAAAGGAAGAACATCACGTTGGCTTCCAGCTGTTCCCGGCTCAGTCCACCGCCCCGAATCCGGTCCGCAGCCCGCTTTCGTTGCAACTGCACCACCACCGTGATCGTTATGGAAACGGCCATCAGCATATCCAGGTAGTACCAAACGGCAATTTCGGCGTTTCCGAAATGGCTGTAGAGGGGTCCCAGCACGAACTGCATTGATACAGCCACGGCGCAGAAGGCCAAGACAATTGCTGCCAGCATTCTCAGGACTTCCATTGGCTACACACTCCAGTAGATTAAGCCCAATGATGGTACCAGTTGGGGACGACCGGCTTCACTGCTGTAAACCGGCAGATTGGGGCGAATTTCCGCCAATCCCCGAACGGGCTCTTTACCCGGTTGGCCCGCCCCGACCCAAGTGGAATTGCACCGCCATCCTCCCTCTGAACATTTATACATCCGCCGCCGATGGTTTAAGTCGGGAAGCTCTGGTTACAAGGGCCTACCAATGCGAAGGTGAACATCAGCCTGCAAATTGACACCCTTCCGTTGGGGCCAATATAATTCAATCGGGGAGAGGCAAGGCCCTCCCCGCAGATTCATCCCCTCCGGTGGTAGGCAGCCATGTCCATCAGGGAAAGGTTGGAAGCCGACATTCAGGCGGCAATGCGGGTCCGCAACCAACAGCGGCTGGACGCCCTGCGTTACCTTAAGAGCGCCATCAACCGGGTTGAAATCGACCGGCGCACCACCCTGGACGACGAAGGGATAACCGAAGTGGTCGTTCGCCAGGTGAAGGACCGCCGCGACAGCATCCGAATGTTCGAAGAAGCTAATCGCAGCGACCTGGTAGCCAAGGAGTCGGCCGATCTGGCCATTCTTGAAGAGTACATGCCGCCCCAGATTGGAGAGGAAGAACTCCTTTCCCTGATCCAGGAAACCATTGTTCAAGTAGGGGCCGAGTCCCTGCGGGACAAGGGCAAGGTTATGGGCCGCTTGATGCCCCAGGTGCAGGGCAAGGCCGACGGCCAGCAGGTGAATGCCATCGTAACCCAGATCCTGGAGGGCCAGGGCGCACCGTAGCTGATTGCCTTCAGCATCCCTTAACCATTATTTCCGCCACCAACCCTTTTCATCACCGATCGACTGCTTCCCCAATCATCACTATGCGTTTTGGCATTCTAGTTTTTCCCGGCACCTGGAGCGATACCGACTGCCATTATCAGGTGGCCAGTGTCCTGGGCCAGGAGGCTGACTACGTGTGGCACCAGGAGACATCCCTGGCCGGATATGATTGCGTTATACTTCCGGGCGGTTTTTCCTATGGCGACTACCTTCGTGCCGGAGCCATCGCCCGTTTTGCGCCGGTGATGACAGCCGTTGCCGATTTCGCCCGGGACGGGGGGTTGGTGGTGGGCATTTGCAACGGGTTTCAGATTCTTTGCGAGGCGGGATTGCTGCCCGGGGCATTGATGCGGAACGCCCATTTGGAGTATCGCTGCAAATGGACCAACCTACTACCTTCCCGCACCGATACGCCCTTTACCACCCGATGCCAGACCGAACAACCTTTGCAAATACCGGTTTCCCACGGTGAGGGCAACTACTACGCCGAAACCGCTACCCTGGACCGGCTGGAGGGCAACGGCCAGGTCCTGTTCCGGTATTGCGACGCGGCGGGCAACGTTACCGAAGGCGCCAACCCCAACGGTTCGGCCCGCAACATCGCCGGTATCGTCAACGAGGCAGGCAACGTGCTGGGTATGATGCCCCACCCGGAGCGCAGTTGCGAGAAGCTGCTGGGCAGCGACGATGGAAACCTGATCTTTCAATCCATCATCGACAGCTTACGGTAGTTCCCGGATACCAGCGGATCGTCGGTTCGCCGACACGGGCCAGCCAACTCTCCCTCGATTGCCTTGTCCTTACCAGCCCAGGCGTTGCGTACCCCACCGCTTCCGCATTAAACTCTTCCCACGCTTCCCACTCCCAATCATGGGAATACTGGAACAGGATGTGACCATGCCTCCGAGAGTTTTCATTGACGGCCACACGGGCACCACGGGATTGAGGATTCACCAGTGGATGGACGGTCGCGACGACATTGAACTGCTGACCCTCCCCGAGGAATTGCGCCGCAATCCCGAAGAACGGCGGGCGCAGGTATTGGAGGCCGACGTTGCGGTCCTCTGTCTGCCCGACGACGCCGCGAGGGAGGTGGCCGGCTGGGTTGCGAACACCGGCACCCGCCTGGTTGACGCCAGCACCGCCCACCGGGTCGCCGACGGCTGGGCCTACGGTCTTCCCGAGCTGGAACCGGGGCAAAGGCAGGCAATCCATGATTCCAAGCTGGTTTCCAATCCCGGGTGCTATCCCACCGGCTTCACCCTGCTGGTTCGCCCCCTGGTTGAAGCGGGTCTGCTGGCCCCCGACGCGCCCCTTTCCGTGAACGCCCTGTCCGGGTACTCCGGCGGAGGCAATTCGCTGATTGGCAAGTGGGAAGACCCGGATAACGGGCTGGACCGTTTGCCCTACGAAGCCCCTTATTCCCTTTTCCAGCAGCACAAGCACATTCCGGAGATGATGCGGTACGGCGGGGTTTCCGCCGAACCCCAGTTCATCCCAGCGGTGGGGCCTTTCCGGTGTGGAATGCGGGTACAGGTGCCGATCCACGCCTCCATGCTCCAGGGGAACGCCACCGGAGATCAGGTTTGGGAAATCCTGTACGACCGCTACCAGGGAGAGAGGTTCGTAAGCGTGGCCCACCTGCCCGAAGCGGGGAATTTCAACGAGCGCAGCTACAATCCGGAGGTCTGCAACGAAACCAACCAGATTCAGTTGCACGTCGCCCCGCATCCTTCCGGCCACGTACTGCTGGTGGCCCTGTTGGACAACCTGGGCAAGGGGGCCTGCGGCGCCGCCATTCAGAACCTGAACCTGATGCTGGACCTGGATGAGGGAGCGGGCCTGCCCAATTAGCTACCCAGCCCCGCCCCCGCTGGCTATAATGGAGCAAACGCCCCATGGACTCATACCTCCCATGCCCGTAACCAAAGAAACCCTTGCCGAAATAGCCCTGAGCCAGGCCGAGTACGACATGATAGTGGGCCGCCTGGACCGGGAACCCAATTCCGTGGAACTGGGGATGTTCGGCGCCCTTTGGAGTGAACATTGCGGGTACAAGCACTCCCGTCCCCTGTTGAAATTTTTCCCCAGCCGCTCACCCAGGGTGCTATCCCAGTCCGGCGCCGAGAATGCGGGGGCGGTGGACATCGGCGATGGCCTGGCAGTTGTGTTCAAGGTGGAGTCGCACAACCACCCCTCTGCCGTCGAACCCCTGCAGGGGGCGGCCACCGGGGTCGGCGGCATAGTACGGGACATTCTGGCCATGGGCGCAAGACCCATAGCCCTGCTCAACTCCCTCCGGTTCGGCCCCCTCAGTTCACCCCATAACCGGCGCCTGTATCGCGGCGTGGTGGAAGGCATCTCCTGGTACGGCAACTGCATCGGCGTCCCCGACGTGGGCGGCGAAATATACTTTGATGAGTCCTATTCCCAGAACCCCCTGGTCAACGCCATGTGCGTCGGGTTGGCGCCCGTGGACAAGATAGCCTCGGCCGCCGTTGGCCCGCCGGGGAGCGTCCTGCTGCTGGTGGGAGCCGAAACCGGCAGGGACGGCATCCACGGCGCTTCTGGCCTGGCTTCCCGAACCTTCGAGGAGGAACAGGAACTTCGTCCCACCGTGCAGGTTGGCAACCCCTTCCTGGAAAAGGTGCTAATCGAGGCCTGCCTGGAGGCCCTGGACACCGGGCTGGTTACCGGAATACAGGACCTGGGGGCTGCCGGGCTGACCAGCGCGGCCATCGAGTCAGCGTACCGAGGCCGCCGGGGAATCATCCTGGACATCAGCCAGGTTCACCGCCGCGAACCCGGCATGAGCGGCTACGAGGTAATGCTCTCCGAGTCCCAGGAGCGGATGCTGCTGGTGACCGCCCCGGAGAGCGTGGAACCGGTGCGCCAGGTGTTCCAGAAGTGGAACGTTCCCTGCCGGGAAATTGGCCAGGTAATTCGCGATTCGAATGCCTACATCCTGGACGGCGACGAAGCCATCGCCCGGCTACCCATCAAGCCCCTGACCGAGGCTCCCAGGTACCGCCTGAAGGGCAAACCTTCCACCGATCAGCTGGAACGCCAGCGCCTGTCCCTCGCAGACCTTCCCCTGCCCTCCTCTGGGGTGGCCGGAACGTTACTTCAGATGCTGGCGGCTCCCAACATCGCCAGCAAGCTACCCGCTTATCAGCAGTACGACCACCAGGTGCAAACCAACACGGTGGTGAGCCCGGGCAGCGATGCCGCGGTAATACGCATCAAGGGTACGCCCAGGGCCATCGCGGTCAGCATCGATTGCAACAGCCGTTACTGCTACCTGGACCCCTACCGGGGCGGCCAGATTGCCGTCGCCGAAGTGTGCCGCAACCTTTCCTGCGTAGGCGCGGAACCGCTGGCCCTGACCGATTGCCTGAACTTCGGCAACCCGGAACGACCGGAAATCTACTTCCAACTGGAAATGTGCATTCGCGGCATGGCCCGGGCCTGCCGGGTATTGGAAGTTCCCGTGGTCAGTGGCAACGTCAGCCTCTACAACGAGTCCCAGGGACAGGCGATCCTTCCCACGCCCATAGTGGGCGGCCTGGGATTGATTGAGGATGTTTCCCGCCACTTGGTATCGGCCTTCCCCGAGGAGGGGATGAGGGTGTACCTGCTGGGGCAGAGAAGACTCAATTCCCGCGCCTCCGACCTGGCCGGCAGTGAATTTCTGCACGAGTTCCACGGGAAGGTTGCCGGCCGCCCTGCCTTCGACCTGAATCTGGAACCACGGGTGCAGCAGCTCTGCCGCCAAGCCATTGCTCTGGGCATAGTCGCCTCCGCCCACGACTGTTCGGAAGGAGGCCTCGCCGTCGCCCTGGCGGAATGTTCAATTCAGGGAGGCGTGGGATTTCGCGCCGGGTCGCCACTGAACCGGCAGCCGCAACGGTGGGACTGCGCCCTCTTCGGGGAACGCCAGTCCAGGATTGTGGTTACGATACGTCCCGAAGCCGCCCCGGAGCTGATCCGGCTGGCAAAAGGAGCCGGTGTTCCCTTGATGGAACTGGGGCGCACGGGAGGAAACAGATTCCGCCTGGGCCGGGCCGTTGACCTGGCCCTTCAGGACATCGCCAGCGCCTGGCATGGAGGACTGGACCGGGCCCTGGGATAAGGCTTGGCATTCGCGGTTTGGAGGCGCGATTTAAGGTGGTCATTCCCAACCTGTTGCCGTCCCTTCGCTGTTGACTGGGAAGGAGACGCCCAAACGCAACCGGGGTTTCATTCCCTTCAGTCGTACCCCCAGTCGCACGATCACTTGAACAAGGTGCCAGCCGCCCAGCGGCATTGGAGAGCAACCTTTGCAGCACTGGTCCCGCATAATCGCCATTGACGGCCAGGCCGCCGCCGGCAAGACGGTGGTGGGACGCACCTTGGCCCGACGGCTGGGTTATGCCTTCCTGGACACGGGCATCATGTACCGGGCCATTGCCTGGCTGGCCCTCCGGGAATCGGTACCGGTGAGCGACGACTCCGCCCTGACTGCGCTGGCTGAGACAGCACTAATGCAATTGGAGGACAGGGAGGGTGGTACCGTCCGGGTGAACGGCGAGGTCCTGGGGGTTGAACTGCGGGCGCCGGAGGTGGACGATTGCGTTTCCCTGGTGGCCCGAATTTCCGGCGTGCGCGCGGCATTGGTGAGCCGCCAGCGGGAAATTGCCGAAGCCGCCAGCCAGGATCCGGGGGGAATTGTAATGGTTGGACGGGACATCGGCACCGTGGTTCTGCCCGACGCTGGACTGAAAGTTTTCCTGGTCGCATCTCCCGAGGTGCGGGCCTCCCGTCGTCACCGGGAGTTGGTGGCCCAGGGAAAGACCGTGGCATACCAGGAGGTGTTGGCCAACGCCCTCGCCAGGGACCGGATAGACTCCCAGCGGGAGGATTCACCCCTGGCGCAGGCCGCTGATGCCCACCTTATTGACACGGACAACTCGTCCATTGACCAGGTGGTGGACCGGATATTGGCAAAGCTGGATTCTCCGAAAGAGGACCGATCCCGATGAGCGTCCTGTACTACCCCGGCCGGGCCCTGACCCGATTCTGCTTCAACGTCTTCGGGAGAATGGAGGTGACGGGACGGGAGAATGTCCCTCCCTTTGGGCCTCTGATTGTGGTGGCGAACCATATTTCCTACAATGACTCCCCCTCCCTGGCAGCCGCAATGCCCAGGCCCGTTACGTTCCTTGGCAAGCAGGACCTGTTCGAACCCCGCGCCAAGGGATGGCTCTTCCATTCCCTGAGAGTCCACCCCGTGGACCGCTCCCTGGGTATCGGCGCCATGCGCACCGCCCTGAACCTGCTTGAACGGGATCAGGCCGTGGTCATTTTCCCGGAAGGCCGCCGCAGCCCAGAAGGCGCGCTCATTCAGGGTCTGGCCGGCGCCGCCTACATGGCGATGAAATCCCAGGCGCCGGTTTTGCCCGTCGGCATCACGGGAACCGAAAAATTCCCGCACCAGCGCATGCCCTTCCCCCTCTGCCGCTTCCAGGTGAATATCGGGCCGGCTTTCACCCCGCCAGTGCTGGAGGGCGGCCAAACCAGGGAGTCAGCCAACGCGGTTCTGGAAATAATCATGCGACGAATCGCAATGCAACTGCCCCCTGAGTACCGGGGCAGGTACGAGTTCGAGAAGCAGGGGGAATCCTAGGCGTCAGTCCAGCTAGGAATGATAGGACATTAGGAGAGCTGCCAGTTCGAGGGCATTCGGGGAATCCCGACGACATTGGGAAACCGTGAACACCATGCCCAGCCCCTCTTCCCTGTCATGCCGAGCGTCAGCCGAGGAATCCCAATCGTGCGGGGCAGCCAACACCCCTGCCACCAACCATCCTTCCCTGTCATTCCGAGCGGCAGCCGAGGAATCCATACCGTGCGGGGCAACCAACACCCCTGCCAACAACCATCCTTCCCTGTCATTCCGAGCGGCAGCCGAGGAATCCCAACCGTGCGGGGCAACCACGCCACAAGCCACCCAAGCCTGTCATTCCGAGCGGCAGTCGAGGAATCCCAACGGTGACCTTCCTTGCCACGCCCAGACCCCTTGATTGTCATTCCGAGCGGCAGTCGAGGAATCCCAACGGTGCGGGGCAGCCGTCGTTCCCACCGCTAACCAACGCTCCCTGTTCCGGGGACGAGGCCAGAGCACCTGAGCATTTCAATTATGGTTCCCAGTACCGTTGGGATTCCTCGGCTGACGCTCGGAATGACAGGCTTGGGTGGCCTGTGGTGGGTGACATTTTCGTCCCGCTACGGTTGGGATTCCTCGGCTGACGCTCGGAATGACGGGCTTGGGTAGCCTGTGGTGGGTGGCATTTTCCCCCGCTACGGTTGGGATTCCTCGGCTGCTGCTCGGAGTGACGAGCAAGAGGGAGGGGGCGTTCAATAAGAGGGAGCATAGACAAAGGGGCGGACTACCATCATCCGCCCCCTAACCTTGCTGAAGCCATGAAAGCCGCCAGCTATGCCGGGGCCATAATGTCAATGTCGTAGCGGGCCAACACTTCCTCTATCTGGGCGGCGGACTTCTCGTCGGCTGGCACCAGGGGCAGGCGGGGGTTCCCCACTCGGAACCCTACATGGTTCAGGGCGTGCTTTACGGGAATGGGGTTGGACACGATGAACAACACCTTGAAGATTTCTAGCAGGCGGCGATGCTCGGCGGCGGCCTGCTCAACTTCACCCTCCAGCAGCAGACCCATCATCTGCTTGATCTGGTTGCCCACCAGGTGTGAGGCCACGCTAACCACCCCATAGCCCCCGGTGGCCATTATGTAGAAGGTTTCGTTGTCGTTGCCGCTCCACACGCGAAAGCCGTCCCGGGCGCCATCGATGATGCGGGTAATCTGGTCCATGTCGCTGCCCGCTTCCTTGACCCCCACGATGTTGTCCACATGGCTGAGCCGGATGGTGGTTTCGTCCGACATGTTCAGGCTGGTGCGGCTGGTGACGTTGTACAACATGCAAGGCAGATTGACGCTGCCAGCGATAGCCTTGAAGTGCTGGTACAGGCCTTCCTGGGGAGGCTTGTTGTAGTAGGGCACCACCAGGAGGACGCCATCGACACCGGCCCGCTCTGCTTCCTGGCTCAATTCCACGCTTTCGGCGGTGCTGTAGTTGCCGGTACCCGCCACCACGGCGCCCCGGTCGCCCACGGCGTCCTTGATTTCCCCATACAGCCGTATCTTCTCTTCGGTGGTGAGGGTCGGGGATTCGCCGGTGGTGCCAGACACAATCACGCCGTCGCTGCCCGAATCCAGCAGGGCATTGGCAAGACGCTTGGCCTGGTCATAATCCACTCGTCCCTGATCGTCGAAGGGAGTTGCCATAGCCGTTATCAATCTGCCTATCTCCGTCATGCTGACCCTCCTGTACGGATTTTGCGGCCACTTTCGGCCATTATACATGGTGGCGTTGGTTTTTGCTTGGCGGTACGATTCGCGCGAGGCAGACGGGTGACTACGCCACATTGGTTAGCTTTGAACAGCATTCCCGTGGCGTTCCCCTACTCTTGAGGCAGATGCCCGGTCTCCCTGGCCCACGCCTGCACTCCCCTCCGAAATGCCAGGGCGCCCATGGGCGCGATTACCGCCTGCAACGCCTCCAGAATCTCCGTGGGTGTTGCCCCAGCTTCCAGGGCAACCCGAACGTGGGCCTGAATCTGTTCCACGTCGGCCTTGAGCGCCGCCTCGACGACGATCTGCAGCAGTTCTTTCGTCTTTCTGTCCAGGGTTCGCTGGCCCGTGTAGGTTGCCTCGATAAACTCGCCGTACTTCCTCGCCCATTCCAGGTCAACCTCGGCCATGATCCGGTGCATCTCCAGCGAGTAGCCCCGGCCCTGGGCCTGGGAATCGAGGAATGCCTGGGTTTCATCGGTGGACATGATTCGCTCCTAATCTTGCTGGGTACGGATTGTACATGCTACAGGTCGTAATGGGCGCGGGCAGCCGCCTGCTTCGGATTGTCCTGTTGAAACAGATCCGGGTGCGTCTTCCGGTGCAGGGCCAGGTGGTATGTGAACAGCTGCAACGGAACCACATAGGCCAGGGGACTCCAGACTTCCGGCATTGGTGGCAGGGCAAAGCTCGCCGAGGCCAGGGCGGAGAGTTCTTCATCACCCTCCTGCACCAACGCCCAAACCGGCGCGCCGGCCGCCGCCGAGGCCCTCGCCACGTCCAGGGAACGCTGGTACCCGGGCCCCTGGGGCGCGATCAACGTGACCAGACACCGGTCATCCACCGAACAGAAGGGGCCGTGAAGCAGTTGCTCCAGTTGCAGCCCCTCACAATCGGCGGCGCTGGTCTCCTTGATTTTCAGCGCCACCTCGTAGGCGTTAGCCGTATTTGGCCCCCAGCCCACCGAGATGAACCGTTGGCGGTCGCCCTGTTCCACCGCCAGTTCCGCAATGGCCTCCTCCCGGTCAATCACGTGGGCCACCACCCCCGGAACCTCCGCCAGCCGGTCACGCATCTGGGAGGCATCCCCTTCACCCCCCAGGGCAACGCCCAACTCGGAGGCAATCATTGCCAGAACCAACAAGGCCGTGGTGTAGCTGATGGTAAAGGCGGAAGAACGTTCTGGGCTGACGGTATGGAAGAATGCGTCGGCCTCCCGCAAACGTGGGCCGGGGTCGGTGGACGTCACCGCCACAGTATAGGCTCCCTTCTCCCTGGCCAGTTCCAGTCCCAGGAAGGAGTAGGTCTTGGTTCCTCGGTGGCTGATGACGATGACGGCATCCTCCGGCCCCAAGGGCGGGGGATAGGAACAGAACTCGAAGGAGTGCCACCCCCGCACCTGGATGTGGCGGCCGGCAAAGCGCTGAAACCAATGCTCTGCCACCAGCGTTGCGTGCCACGAGGTGCCGATACCTACGATATGGATGCGCTGCTTCCCTGCCAAATTGGCCGCTACCTCGGATACTGACTGGGCTTCCAGCATCCGGGACAGCGCTTCCGGCTGGGCGATAATGGAGTCGTACATGAAATAGGGGTGTTCCCGTCGGATTTCCTGTTGGAGCGTCATGCGATACCTTTCCCGTTGTGAAGTGGTTTTCCCGCCAAGAATATACACGAAAGATGGTCGGCATAACATCCGGGGCGGCCACCGAATCCAGCAAGAGATTCGTTACGAACTTCACCCATGCCAATTCCCCAATGGCCGAATTCATCGGCTTCCAGTGCCACTCCCTACCGGCGTGGTACAATTCCCCTGCACCATCCCAGCCGCCCGGCGGGACACGCCAACCCCCGGCTGTCATGGGAGCTGCACCAGGAGGAACGCTACGAGCTCGCCATTCCCCACCTTCCCTCCCTTTCCACCCGAATACTTTGGGCGGGAGGACGAAACCGACGATAGCTTCTTCTACACCCAGCCCCGGTTGGTGGTCCACATCGACGACGCGGCGATTGCCGCCGTTGGAGACGTATTCCGCAGCCTGATTCCCCCGAATTCAGCGGTACTGGACCTGATGAGCAGTTGGCGCACCCATTGGCCGGAGGGCCACCCCCGGGCCCGGCTGGCCGGCCTGGGCATGAATTCCGTGGAAATGGCGGAAAACCCGGACCTGGATGATTATGTAATCCAGGACATAAACCAGAATCCGGTCCTTCCCTACGAGGATGACTCCTTCGACGCCGTGGTCATAACCGTTTCGGTTCAGTACCTGACCCGGCCCATTGAGGTGTTTGGGCAGGTTAACCGGATACTCAAGCCTGGCGGCATTTTCATCGTGACCTTTTCCAACCGGATGTTTCCCACCAAGGCCGTCCGAATCTGGCGTTACTCCACCGACCGGGGGCATTTGGACCTGGTGGCCGCCTATATGGAGGAAGCGGGGAACTTCGAGAACGTTCGGGGCGGGTTCACCAACCCGGAAACCAGCCCGCCGGGAGACCCCCTCTTCGCCGTGGTAGCCAACAAACCAGGGGAGTAGGCCCGTCGTCCCAAGTGGGCGTTCGGTAAGCCCGTTCGGCTACTCCCGGTCTTTTGGCGGGGTTGCCGTCAGCACCAGCAGGCCGGCAATGAATACGGCTATGGCGAAGATACGGAAGGGAACCAGGTAGCTCCCGGTATGGTCGTACAGGAATCCCGCGATAACCGGCCCCAGGGCCTGCCCCCCAACCTGGACGGGCAGGGTGATTCCGGTGATGCTTCCCAGGTGTTGCCGACCGTAGTACTCTGCCCAGGCCAGCCGCAATAGCAGGTGCAGCCCGCCCACACCCGCCCCCAGTACCGAAGCCGCCGGCAGGCCCCATCCCAGGGTCTCGCTGGCCTGCACCCCCAGGGCCCCGCCCGAAACGCACAGGGCCGACATGGCCAGCAGAAACCTGATCGGCACTCGCCAGGAGGCCAGGGCAGACCAGACCAGTCCCCCCAAAACCTGGCAGAAGGCGAATGCGCCGGCGGTCAGCGCGGCCAGCGATGGTTCCAGCCCCTGGTTGATGAAGTGGGAGACCTGGTGGAGGCTGACCCCCGCCTGCACCATGAATCCGGCGCCGGAAAAGACGGCCATCACGTAGAAGGACCGGGTTCGAAGGGCCCGGGAAACGGAGTAATTCCTCTCTCCCAAGTCGGCTGCAGGGCGGGCAGCAACGGACGGCGCGGGGTCATGACCCGTCGCTCCAGCAGGACTCCCCTCCCGACCCGGCGCCCGTCCTGGCCGTGCGGGTTCCTCTTGGTGGTTCAGGGTACGAGCTTCACCCCTGGCGGGGTCGGCCTTCAGGCCCATGTCCTCCGGCCGGCGGGCCACCAGCAGCAGGGCCGGCAATATGCCCACCGCCAGGGTGAACATGCCCAGCCAGGCCCAGGCATTGCGCCAGCCCCAACCGCCGATTCCGTCCCAGCCGCCGATCAGGAACTGGGCCGCCAGGGGCATGGCGGCCAGGCCCGTCCCCTGAGTCAATGTCAGCAGGTAGAGGGCCAGGGGACGACGCCGGATGAACCAGTTGTTGACGGCAGTGGTGGTTCCCAATTCCAGGGGGCTGGCAAAGGCCATCCGCCCCGGCACGTACAGGGCGTAGAAGGCCCATGCCTGGCCAATCATCGACAGTCCGATGGCGCAGCACCCCACCACGGCCGAGGTAACCGCCAGAATCACGCCCGAACCGTAGCGGTCAATCAGCCTTCCCACGATGGGTGAGACACCGATGGCGGCCACTCCCCCCAGGCTGACGACGCCGGAGAACAGGCCGTAGGACCAGCCAAACTCCCGGGTCATGGGGACCGCGAACACCGACAGGGTGGCCACCGCCATGAGCGGCCGGGACGAGTAACTGGCCAATGCTCCTATGGAAAGAATAACCCACCCATAGTAGAAGGGCAGGGAATGGGCCAGCCGGTAGCGTAACGAGTTGGGAGCCTGAAAAATATCGTCTCCGGGGAGAGCCGGATTGACCGGCGGGATTGGGGGCATTTCCGAGGGGCAGTCCAGGTCTCATCACAGGACGCAATCGCACTGGGCCGGAGCGCGAATTCATCTCCTGGCAGATCGGGCGGTGGAAACAGGCTCCCTTGAAGCCCATCGGCCCATACCCACCGACGCAACCCGCCGGAAGTATGCTTGAGGCCCCCGGCAGTGTCAACTCGGCAGTGTCAGATGGCCTGCCCTCCTGTAGATCCAGTAGTCAGTCAATCTAGGTCTATCAGGCATAAGAGAGAGGGAATTATGGGGAAGGGTGGACATTTGCCGTAGGGGCGCACGGCTGTGCGCCCCTACTCGACAAGGCAGCCTTCTATCCCAATCGCCCCTTCAATTCCCATCTTGTCCAACTACCAGCCTCGTATCCTTTCCGCGTCGTGAACAGCAAATCTTCCAGGATAGCCCAAAGCAGTACCTACTCCGGCTTTGGGCGGCCGCGCAGGGCCGAAATGACCATGGCCAGCAGCATCAGGCCGGTCATGGTTAGGAAGGTGTACCGCAGCCCTACCGTGAAAGCATGGCCCACCCCGGCGGCCCCACCCACCTGGACCGCGGCTAAGCTCGGTTCATACCCCATGGAACCCATGGTTGCCGTTACTATGGCCGTTGCAACCGCAATGCTCACCACATTACCCGCGTTGCGGATGAGGTTCAGGAATGCGGATATGACCCCATAGCTCTCCCGACTCACCGAACTCAAAACCGAACTGGCGTTGGGCGAGAAGAAAAGCCCCATGCCACAACTTTGCAGAATCAAGCCCGGCAGCACCGCCCACAAGGAGGACTCGGCGGTCAGCCGGGAAAGGATGAACAGGCTAACGGCAGAGAGGGCCAGGCCGCTGACCGTCAGGGCCCGCCAACCGTAACGGTCGGACAGGCGGCCGCTCAGCGGGCCCAGGAACAGCATACATACGGCGCCGGGCACCAGGGCCAGCCCCGTTTCGGTGGGACTGTAGCCCAGTACGCCCTGCAAATAGAAGGGCGTAAGGAAGAAAATGGAAATTCCTCCCATGAAGGTCAGAAAGGCGGCGGAGGTTCCGCAGGAAAATACTCCGACCCGGAAGTAGCGCAGGTCCAACATGGGGTTAGGGGTCTTGAGTTCCCACCAAACGAACCCCGCGAGCAGGATGACGAAGCCGATCAGGCCCGAAACTATAGCTGGGGAGGTCCACCCAAATCGGTGGGCATAGGTAACGGACAGGAGCAGTAGCAGGAGCATCCCCGTTGACATGGTGGCCCCCTGCCAATCGAAGCCGGCGCGTCGCTGCCCCGGTTCGCCGGAGGAGCGGTCACTGACGTGCCCGGCCAGCACGGCCAAACCCAGTCCTATGGACAGAGACACCATGGGGATGTTCACCAGGAAGACTGCCCGCCAACCGAACAGGTCCAGCAGGAACCCGCCCAGCGCCGGGCCAACTATGGCCCCGCTGCTGACCACTCCCATCATCAGTCCGATGGCCTTGCCCCTTTCATTGGGTGGAAACGCAGCGGCGATGATGGCCATACCCGTGCCCTGGGTCATAGCCGCGCCGGCGCCCTGCAGCACCCGGGAGGTTATGAGGAGGCCCAGGTTGGCCGAAAGTCCGGCCCCCAGGGCGAACAGGGCGAACACCAGGGAGCCGATGATATATACCTTCTTCAACCCAATGATGTCGGACAGCCGTCCCATGGGCAGCAGCAGGGCGCTGATGGTCAAGGTGTAGCTGATGATCACCCACTGGACGGTGGGAATATCGCTGTTGAAGTGGCGGGCCACCGGATGAAGGGCCACGTTCACGCTGACCTGGTCCGCCACCGACGCAAAGGTTCCGATGGCCACGGCCACGAAGGCCCACCACTTGTAGTTCACACTCGTTTGAACTGCCGCTATCATAGGGACTTCGGAACCATCTGATCGGACCTACTCCAAACTTCGGACGCTTTTGAATGCCGCCGCCTGCACCAGCGCCAGCAAGAGCGCAACCACCCCTATAACCGTGAAAGCTCCCGAAGGGCTCCATAGCTCGATGGCGAACCCGATGACCATAGTCGCCAGTGGGGTTATGCCATGGTCCAGCATGTATATGCTCATCACCCGGCTGCGGAAGGAATCGGGAACCACCGTTTGAATCAGGGTGCCGTTGGCCACCCGGAAGACGTACTGGGCAATTCCCAGGCCGGTAAGCATGGCGAAGGACAACCAGAATATTTCCGATTGGGCAAACAGCAGGACAAACACACATCCCGCGGTCAGGCCTATAAAGATTGCCACACCCTTCCTCATCACGTAGCCAATTCCGGCGATGAAGATGGCTGCGGCGATACCGCCCACCCCAACCGCCGAGGCCAAAGCTCCACCGGCTCCAATTTCCCGGCCCAGCACATCGGTCGTAAATATGGGCAGGACGAATATCAGCGGTTGAAACACCAGGTTGGGAATCAATGACATAATTATGAGCTGGAGAATGCTCTTCTCGTTCTTAACGTAGCGCAGGCCGGAGACCAGGCTGCTCAGGGCGGAATCGTGCCCACCCCGGCCTCCCTCGGTGCGGTAGGGCAGCTTTACCGGTATCAGCAGCAGCACAATGACAACGTAAAGCACCGCCTCGATGAAGAAGTTCCACTTGAAACCCAAGGCCGCCACCATCAGACCCCCAATGGCTGGGGAGATGATGCGGGTGCCGGGATATACCATGCCGTTGAGGGCAAAGGCGCTGGCCAGGGCGTTTCTCGGCACAGTGTTGGCTACCATTGCCTGCCGCACTGGTTGAATCAGCGAGTGGGCAATGCCGGCGATTGTCATATAGACGAAGGGATGCCACCATTGCAGGGGGCCGGGGCGCGTGGGGTCATCCAGGTCCGTGGCAATTACCAGCACGGCAAATATGGCAGCAGCCATCGCCATCACCGACTGCGTAACCATGACCAGTTTGCGGCGGTCCAGCCGGTCGCCAAGAACTCCGGCCCAGGGGCCAATCAGCAATACTGGAAGAGTACGAATTCCAACAACTGTACCGGTAAGCACAGCGTTGCCGTCGGTCAGGTGATGGACCAGCCAGCCAATGGTAAACAGCTGCAGCCATTGGGCGCCAATGGCCACAAAGTTGCCGGCCCATACGTAGCGGAAGTCTTTGTACAGCTTGGCGGTGGAGATGGCATCGAGTCCGGCCAACCGCCTACGGGGAGGGGCCTCCTCAGCTGATTCTGAGCGAGGAGGGTTAGCAGCCATGTGGGTTGGAGTCAGTCAAAGAGTTCAACCGGCCCTTGAGTAGTCAAGTCAACCTAACAATGTTAGCACAATCAGGAACGAATTTCACCGGCCACGTTGCGAAAATACCTTGTGGCGATTGCATGAATGTTCTGGTTCCTGCAATGCCTGCCGAAGCCGAATAACCTCAACTGCGAAGCGGGGAACAAAGATGGCGTGAGCAATGGTAATTTACTCCAAACATAGGGGGCGCACAGCCATGCGCCCCAATGTACATCCTCGGGCAACCCTCCATAGGCAGTCATCCCGCCCCAAACCAACCAACCCTGTCGATTCAGACTTGACTGAGTACTGGCCTGTCGGGGTACGAGGCTATGCCAGGGTGGAGGCCAATCTTCTCAGATTACTGATTTCCGGTGTTTCGGCGTCGCCATCCCTTTGCCATACCTGGGCGGCCTTGGCCAAGTTTTCCTTCGCCGATGTTGCCTCGCCCTTGCCGGCCATTACCCGGCCCAACCAGAAGGTATCCCGGGGAGTGTCACGGCGTCCCAGGCGTTCCCGGAGCATCTCCTCCGCCCGGTCGAACTGTTGGGCCCGCAGGTAGGCTTCAAGCAGAGTATCCTCGAATACCTCCCGCTGGGCGTGGCTGCCGCCTATCCGGGTCAGCTGGGGAAAGACGGGTTCCAGATACTCGACGGCGGCGGAGTAGTCCTCCTGGGCAAAGGCGTCAATGCCCTGGGCCAGGGGCAGGATAATCTCCCTGGCAAAGATGTTCCCGTTCTCAGCGTTCGTCCTGAGCCGGTCAATCATCTTGTCCATCAGGTCCCGGTCGCCACTGGCGGCAAAGGCCAGGGCGGCGTGGGCATCGCGGAAGGCCGCGCCGGGGGTGGTGGCTGCGGGCGCCGCCTGCTCCTTCACCTCTTCCCAGGGCACGGGAGGGGCTTCCCCACCGTAGATGGTCAGCCGCCACATCAGTGAGGCGGTGTCCGACAAACCAGATATGTTCTTGGCAATGGCGGTTGGACGTATCCAGTCCTCGTAGAGTTGCAGCGCCTCACCGTAACGCCCCAGGGCCAACTCGAACAGGGCCTGGTGCCAAGAAAGATGGGTGTGGTAATGGGCGCGGGCATCGAAGCCCTCCAGCCAGTTACCCAGGAAATTGCCACCGGTGGCCGGGTCGCCGTACTCGAAATAGGAGTGGGTCACCGAATGGGCGGCGACGGCGTTGCCCGGATTCAATTCCAGGGACCGCTCGGCCAGTTTCAGGGCCTTGTCGAGGATGCCCATCTCATGGTGAGCGAAAGCATATTGCCCCAGGAAGGCCCAGTCATCGCCACAATGGGGGGCCACTTCATTCATCAGCGCCAGCAGAGAAGGTGGGAAGGTGGGATCTCCGGCGCCGCTGCAACCGAGCATGTAGAGCCTCTGGGCCAGGCGCTGAAGCACCGCGTCCCTGGGGAATTCGGCCAGGTGCTCCTTGACCAGCTTGAGGGCGTTGGGACCCTGCCCATTGGCCCACAGATTGACCGCCTCGATGTGACGCCGCTCGCGGCTGGTAATACCGTCGGCCAGTTCCATGCCCCGCTTGACGCTTTCCCTAGCCTGGTCGGGCCGGGCGCGGGTCATGTGCAGGAAGGCGGCGCAACCATGGGCGATGGCGAAGCCCTCATCCAAATCAATGGCTTCCTGGAGCTTCTCCTCGGCACCGTAGGACTGGGACAGAAGCAGGTCAACGCCCTCCTGCCAGCGCTCGGCGGCCTCCGGTGAATTTGTCGAGAGGGTCATTCCATAGCGGTCCTTGATGTTGCCAGGCATACCCATACCTCCTTGCCATTTGGTGAATCATGGGGGATACGATAATTTATCAAGAGTTGGGAAAGGAGTTAGGCATCGGGAATCCTTATCACCGAGCGCAGGGTTTCGCCTCGTTCCATGGCCTCGAAGGCTGCTTCCGTCTCGTCCAGCCCGATTACGGCGGATACCACCCGGTCCAAATCCAGCTCACCCGACAAATAGTAGTTGGCCAACAGGGGAAAATCGCGGGAAGGCAGGTTGTCTCCATACCAGCTCACCCGCAAAGACCCTCCCAGGCCGAAGAACTGGAGCATGGGCAGTTCCGCCACCATGGTGGGGTCGGGAACACCAATCAGGACGCAGGTTCCGGCTAGGTCGCGGGACCAGAGGGCCTGGAGCAGCGTTTGAGGCATTCCCACGCACTCGAAGGAGTAGTCGACTCCATTTCCGCCCGTCAATTCCTTGATCGCCTCGACCGGATCGGTATTGACGGCGTTGACCGTATCCGTGGCGCCAAACTCCCTTGCCCAGGCCAGCTTGTGCTCGGCGATGTCCACACCGATGATCCGGGAAGCCCGGGCCAACTTGGCGCCCATAATGACGCTGGAGCCGATGCCCCCACAGCCAAAGACGGCCACCGTGCCTCCCCGGCGGACGCCGGCCGTGTACAGGACTGCGCCCACGCCGGTGGTGACGCCACACCCCAGCAGGCTGGATTGTTCTGGAGGGCAGGCGGTGGGAACCGGCACGGCCTGCCGGGCCGCCACCACGGTATGGGTGCAGAAGGTGCCAATGCCGAGGGCCGGATTGAGAACGGCCCCATCCCGCTTGGCGGTCATACGGGGTTGGGCATTGAGGCTGGCAGAGCAGAGGTTCGGTTGTCCCAGGCTGCAGAAGCGGCAGTACCCACAGGGAGCGCGCCAGGCCAGCACCACGTAGTCGCCGACCTGGGGATCGGTTACACCCTCGCCCACGGCCTGCACAATGCCGGAACCCTCGTGGCCCAGCAGGAAGGGGAACTCATCGGTTATCCTGCCCAGCTTGTAGTGCAGGTCGGTATGGCAAACGCCGCTGGCCTGGATGCGAACCAATACCTCGCCCGGCCCCGGGTCATCGACGACAATCTCCTCCAGCAGCGCCGGCTGACCGGCCACCCTGGAAATTACACCCATTCCGTTAACAGGCAACGTTGAACCTCCGTGAATCCAATCTGTGGCAGAATGACTCTTCCTGATTCTTTCGAGTCACACTTGGACCTGCGAATCATACCTTCTTGGGTACGATGGTCTACGTGGATTCTCTGGCTACTTCTGCCGCCTCGGCAACTGCCTTCAGCAGAGGCAGTAGGGTTTCGGCGGCATGTTCCAGGGTGAAGCCCACCGCCTCCCCGTTGGCATTGTAATCAACCAGGAGGTCATCCGCCACATCGTCAGCAGTGCTAGACGGCTCCCCATTCCAAAAGGACAGGGTATCCGTATCTTTGTAGTAAGAAACCTGGAGCTTCATGGCGCACCCCACAGTTTCAATTTGCCGCCGACTGATATGAATCAAAGTGGGCTCTCCAACTCTTACTTGACAAGAAGAGCTGGGGGAGCCATTATGGGTAGAGGCAGTCCCCGGGTACTCCCCTCCCAACGTTCAGTTGGTGATGACCCCGGGGTTTATTTTTTGCATGTCCGGCGTTCATGGATTGCCACTTGCCGGCACCAGCCTAACACAACAGCAGTTGGCAATCCAACAGGGTCTGGCCGGTGGAAATTCCCAAAGCCGGCCGCCCCTACACCGCCCCCTCTTCCTCCAGGGCTGACAGGTCCTCTTCCGTAAGGCCACCCAGAGTGCACAGTATTTCTCGATTGTGCTGGCCCAGGGCCGGAGCCGTTTCCGGGTCAATGTCCGCACAGCCCAAAAGCCGGACGGGCGTCCGTAGGGAACGGAAGGTTCCACCGGCGGTGTCTCCCGTCTCCACGAACATTTCACGCACCTCCAGTTGCGGACAATTGGTCATGTCGCTGGTGTCCTGGGCCACTCCCATGGAAAAACCCAGTTCCGTAATCCGGCCGGCTACCTCCCATTTGGGCAGGTTCCGGCTCCATTCCTCCAGGGCGGGAACAACATGGTCGTGGATGAAATCCCCGTCGCCGGGGGCCAGGTAGTTCGGGTTGTCGGCCAAATCCTCCCGACCCACCAGCCGCCACAGGTTGCTCCACCGCTCCCGAACCCGCGCCCCGGCCATGACCACGTAGCCGTCGCTGGCCCGCAGGGTAATGCCCGCTTGGGCCAACCGGCTCCAGTCCCGGGTATAGACCTCCCCGGTGGCCTGGTAGCCGTACATGTTGCTGAGGGTGTGGACTGCCATGCACTCGTACATCGACAGATCCACGTGCTGCCCCTGTCCCGTCTGTTCCCGGCTGCGGAGGGCCAGGACAACTCCCAGGGCCGCCCATACGCCGGGGATGGAGTCGCCGATGTTGTCCCCCACGCTCTGGGGAGGGCGCCCCGGTTCGCCGGTCAGTTCCATCCAACCGGCCATGGCCTGGATGGCCAGGTTGTTGGCTGGCCAGTTGGAGTAGGGGCCGCGCAGCTGGTCGCTGTCGCCGTAGCCGGTGATGCTGGCGTAGATCAGGCCGGGGTTCATTTCCCGCAGATGTTCGTATCCCAACCCCAGTCTCTGAAATGCCCCCGGACCCCAGTTGTCCAGCAGAACGTCGGAGACCTTGACCATCTCCTCGAAGGCCGCCTTGCAGGTGGAGTTGCGCAGGTCCAGGGTGACGCTCTTCTTGTTGCGGTTCAGGCCAATGTAACGGGAGCTTATCTGCCGCCCGTCCTCCTTGGTGACGTATGGGCCCCTTCCCCGTACCAGGTCGCCGGTACGGGGCCGTTCAATCTTGATGACCTCGGCGCCCATGTCAGCCAGAATCTGGGAACAGAAGGGCCCGGCGACGATGTGGGTGGCGTCCAGGACGCGAATGTCGGAAAGGGGCAGGGGAGCTTGGTTGGGCATGGTGAAACTCCGTTCCTGTATCATGCAGATGTAACTTTCATCATTTGAAACAAGGGGTAGCCTGGTTCGAAGGTCAACCAGAAGCTGTTCGGCTTATTTCGGACAATTATATGGCCAGCGCAATAGTTCTCTTCAATATATTTCAGGTCATACTCTATTCGGGGCTCCTGTTCCTGGTGGCAGGGTGCTCGTTGAACCGACCGGCGGATGGGGAGATTCACTTCCGCAGGAACATTCGGGAGTATCTTCTTTCCGGCCCCGTAACCCTGCTGGTGGCGGCCCTGCTGCTGGGTATTGACATATTCCTCGCTGCCACGGACTTGAGGCAGCCGGCCCGACAGAACTTGGGACTTTTGGCAGATTTGGAATGGGCGTATATCTTATACGCCGTTATTCACGAAGACTTCAAGCATTTTCTCGGAAATTTCCTGTCGCTCCTGCTTTTCGGCAGCTACGTGGAACAGAAATTCGGGAAAGTCGCCTATATCCTGCTTCTGCCTTTAACGGCAATCGCTGGCGGCTATGGCCTGACCCATATCGTCCCTCAACTGGTTCATTTTCCCCTGGAGACTGACGAAAATCTTATTGGCTTCAGCATAGTTGGGAATGCCATCTCAATTATGTTCGTTTACTTTCTCGTTGGTCGTTTCATGGCAGAATTTCGGAGCATTGGCTACAGGAAGCTCCTGGAATTTCCGGCAAGAGTGTGGAGACAGGGAGGGCCCAGACCCAGATACTGGTCGCCTCTGGCATATCAGGCCATCATGCTGGTATTGGCCTACATAATAGTCAAGGACGAAGTAGCCCTGTTGGTTAATTTGATAGGGTCGGCGCTCTTCCAAGGCGTGGAAATCGACCAAAGCGCTACATTGTCGGACCTGGGCCACACCATTGGCCTGACGCTGGGTTTGGTGGCGGCGTTGGGCTGGTCAGGGTGGGGGGTTTTCGGGAGGGTGGTGCGGACTGAATCGGAATAACTGTAGTCAGTTAAGCTGGTTTTGCAAGCAACAGTACCGTGTCAACCACCAAGTGTCATTCCGAGCGGCAGTCGAGGAATCCCAACCTTGGGTATGGCACCGGGCTTCCCACCCGTAACGCCTTGACCCCGGAACGTTGGGATTCCTCGACTGTCGCTCGGAATGACAGATAAGGTTGGCTTGAGGTGGGGTGGATGATTAATGGGGTAGGTTGGGATTTCTCGACTCCGATCGGAACGAAGAGTGTCCTGACAAAACACCCCTAGCGGCGCAACGTCAATGCCTTCTATCTCCGTGAAAGGCCAGGAATGCGGTACTGGCCTCTCCCAACCCGAACCACCTGCCCACTCCGGCACATGTTGGTAAGGTAACCTCGCACCGTATGCTGATACATGGGTCCGACCCCGCCCCAGTCCGACAAGTCCTTGTCAGCAAGGCTGCCGTTACCTTCCAACCATTGATAAATGTCTTGGAGTGAACCTGCCCCTCCCAACGCCGTCAGTGCAGCAAGTATCTCCTGTTCCCAGAAACTTCCTCTCCGACGCATAGCCTAATGACCTCCATTGAAAGAGGGAAACCCTCCACCCCCCTACGTCGCGGTTACATCCGAGGGGGTGGCGCCGAAGCGGGCCGCCTGTAGTTGGTCCGAGGTGGCCGGGGGTGTTTCCGCCAGTTCGTCGGCCAAACCCGCCGGCGGTTCCACGTCCTTCAGCGCCGGTATGACCTCCTCCCCCATCAGGCGGATGGACTTCATGATCTTCTCGTGTTCCAGGCCCCCGAACATCATCCAGTTGCTGACGTTGGTGACGCCCAGTTCCGCCGCCGCCGTGAACTTCTCGATCACCGAATCGGGGCTGCCAAAGTAGAGTCGCTGCATGAAGCCGTCGTCGTCCAGTTCGCCCTCGTAGGGACCCACCTGCACCCGGCCGTCGACCACCTCCAGGCGGTTGAGTGCGCGGCCGGCGCGATTCTGCCAACGGGCGTAGGGCAGTTGCTTGCGCGCCTCATCATCGGTTTCCGCCACGTGGGTAATGGCCTGGAGACCCAGTTCCAGCCCGTGGTAGGACTTGCCCAGATCTTTGCGGGCGTGAATCAGCGAGGCGTAGTGGGTGCGGACGCCGGCCCCGCCCAGCAGACCGGTGGTCAGGGGCATCATGTCCCACTGGGCCGCCATCTGCATGGACTCGACGCTGGTGCCGGCAATCCAGAAGGGCGGATGGGGCTTCTGCATGGGCTTGGGCCATACCGTGGTGGCGTTGGCGATGTTGACGAATTCGCCGTCATAGGTGAAGGACTCGTCCTGGGTCCAGGCCTTGACCAGCACGTCCATGCTCTCGTTGAACTTTTGGCGCGAATCCTCCAGAGTCACGCCGAAACGGGACATTTCATGAGGCTGGTAGCCCCGTCCCACGCCGCAGATGAAGCGGCCATCAATCAGATTGTCCAGCACCGCCACCTCTTCCGCCAACCGCAGGACATCCCAGATGGGTACCACCAAAATGCCGGTGGCGATCTGTAGTCGACGGGTGCGCTGTCCAATGTAGAGCGCCTGCATCAGCGGCGCCGGGGAGTTGCCGTAGTTGGAGAAATGGTGCTCCGCGATTAGGCAGTAGTCGAACCCCATCTGCTCCGAATATTGGATCTGCTCCACGCCCTCCTCGAAGAGGGTCTTCCAGTTGCGCAGATTGGGATTGGGCCATTCGTAGAAAAGGCCAAACTTCATGGGTGGATTCTCCTTGCCCGGTGATTGAATGAACGTGTCCGAATAACGGAAGGGAGTTTAACTATTCATTAGGCGGACAGTCAACTTTGAGCGCTTGCGGCAACAGGGGTCATTTGACTACCCATTTCGGGATATGCTAGGCTACGTTAATCAGAAATCCAATTGAACCTCTGTACTCTGGTAATTGAAATTGGAGTGTAGCGCAATGGAAGTAACCGCCCTGGCTATCGAAAAGCTGAAGGAAGTGCTGGACCAGGAACAGGAAACCAACAGTTCCCTGAGGGTTATTGCCATGCCCTCCGGCGCCGGCCTGCAGTACATGCTCACCATGGAAAAGGAAACCCAGCCCGACGACACCATTTTGAGCCTGGAGGGGCTGAGCTTCCTGATGGATTCGGACAGCGCCCCCTTCCTGGAAGAAGCGACCATTGATTACGTGGAGGAGTTCGGGGGACAGGTGGGGTTCGTGATCAACAACCCCATGTACGCCAGCGCCGGCGGTGGTTGCGGCAGCGGCGGATGTGGCTGTGGTGGCGGTGGTTGTGGCGGGGGCGGCTGCGGAGGAGGCGGTTGCGGCGGCCACTAGGCTTCCGACCCCTAAACTAATCCCCAGTGAATGAAATGACCCTGGGAGGGAGTCCCTCCCAGGGTCATTGTTTCGTCGAGTTGGCAGGTTATTGCCCCTTTCCCGGAGACAACACTTCTGGGGTGTTTGAACCCCAAAGTCCACCCAGTCAGATTTCGCTGAATCCGGTACCCGGCATGGTTACCCCCCTGCCCTGGGCTTCGCTAATCCATCCAAACTCCTGCAGTATCTGCTGGCTGTAGGTAACCCGACCCGTAACCGCATCCAGCGGCTCGGTGGCCAGGAGCAGAACGGCGTCGGCCATCAGCGAAGGGGGTTCGCCCTTGGGGTCATCCATGCCCGTCACCAGGTTGTGGTAGATGGTGCCAGGGGTGGGTACCACCAGCGAGGGCGAGACACATGTCACCGAAATGCCGTACTCGTAAACCTCGCTGGCCAGCCCCTGGGTGAACCGTTCCAGGGCGGCCTTTTCGGCCCCGTAGCAGGCGCCCCCGGTAATGCCGGTATTTGGGCCGTAGGGACCCCGCCCCGGCCCCACCGCCGCGCCCGAGGAGATGTTGACGATGCTGCCGGAACCACGAGGTATCATCTGGCCCAGCACAGCCTTGCTGAGGATGAAGGGGGCGTGGAAGTTGACCTCCCAGGACCGCAGCCACCTGCTGGTGGGGAAGTCCTTGACCGGCATGAAGTAGGTTAGAGCGGCGTTGTTGACCAGCACATCCACCGGGCCGTAGATTTCCCTGGCTTCCTCGATCAGCCCCTCGCACTCCTCGGGACGGGCCAAGTTCACCGCCACGGCGGTAGCCTCTCCGCCGGCTTCTCGAATTCGGGCCACCGTACTCTCCAGCGAACCTTCCATTGGATGGTCGCCCTCCCGCAGGGTTCGAGCCGCGCAGATCACTCTGGCTCCCTCGGCGGCGAACCGGGCTGCGATTGCCGCCCCGATTCCCCGACTGGCCCCGGTTACCACCGCTACCTTGCCATCCAGCTTGCCCATGCTCCTGCCGCCTTCCTCCATCCGGGTGGAATTTTCGTATAATAGCACAGTGACCGACGCTCACCGCATGTACGCTGACCTGGCCCATTTGTGGCCCACTTTCAGTCCACCGGAAGACTATGCCGATGACGCCGACCACTGGCGCCAGGCCTTGCGCCGGAAGCTGGGGCCGGGGCGTCACGCCGTGCTGGAACTGGGGTCCGGCGGCGGCCACGTCCTCAGCCACCTGACCGGCGAATTCGCCATGACGGCGGTGGACCTCTCGCCGCAAATGCTGGCCCTATCCCAGGAATTAAACCCCGAGGTTCCACACCACCAGGGCGATATGCGGTACGTGCGCCTGGGAAGCACATTTGACGCCGTGGCGATCCACGACGCGGTCTGCTACCTGCTGACCGAGGACGACCTACTGGCAACCTTTGCGACGGCCCGCGCTCACCTGCGGCCGGGCGGTGTTCTGCTACTTACCCCAGACTACCTCAAGGAAACCTACACCGGGCCAAGGGTGCTTCACTGGATTTGCGACGGTGGTCAACATCCCTTTACGGTCATCGAATACTGCCACGACCCGGACGCGTCCGACACCACCATCGAGTCGATTTTCTTTTTTATGCTGCCCGAGGATGGGGGTATCAGAGTGGAGCAGGACCGGCACGTCACCGGCCTCTTCTCCCAGGAGTGTTGGCTGGAGTTGCTGGAAGAGGCGGGGTTTCAGGCCGAACTGATCAATCTTCCCGGGTACGAAGGCGGCTATGGAGGACACCTGTTCGTGGCCACGCTGCGCTAGAGCGGGAACATCTACTTGCCCGCCCGCAAGCGGCATCGCCGGCTGATGCGGTAACGATTGGCCGCCACCCAACCATAGAACCGGGTGCCAACATGAGCGGCGCCCGGCAACCATAGCAGCGGGGTTAAGGGCCACAGGGGTGGCAAAACCAGGGCAAGCATCCGAACAGCGTAGAAGCCCCGGTACAACTTGCCCTTTCTGGCATCGTCACCGGCGGCTTTGGGGCCGGACCGCACCTCCAGGTAAGCGGCCGCCGCCAGGTCTTCCCACGACAGGCCGATGGGTGGCGCCGCCAGGTCCTGAAAGGCTACCCAGCGAACCTGACGGAATAGGTCAGCAAGGGCCAGCAACCGAACCGAAAGGGTGCAAAACCCGCACTCTCTATCGTAGTAGAAGATCCAGTTCCTTTCCTTGACGGTTGCCTTCGCCATGATTGAATTCTATATCGTTGGCGCTGTCACCTCAAGAAACGGCCTTCCCATTGGCGACAGGTTCGGCGTCCAGATGTTCTTCCCCTGCCCTCACCCCGCCGCTGGCTGGGCTGACTGAGCTGTGTGGCGGGCATCCTCTTCGTCGGCCACCCTGGCCCCCTCCAGAACGTTCACCCACTTCAGGACTATCCCCCCAGCCACTATCAGAATCAGGATGGAGAGAATTGCAACCCGGGTGTCCACCAGACCGGCCACCACCACGTAGGTCAGGGGGCCAAATATCGACGACACCCGGCCCATGAAGCCGAAGAAGGAAAAGAACTCGCCACTGCGGGCATGGGGGACAATCTGGGCGAAGAGACTGCGGGCCAGGGCTTGGCTGCCGCCCATCACCAGTCCCACGCCCACGCCCAGCAGCAGCCACTGGTACCCTGCCGCCAAACCCAGGGGAGCCCACAACAGACGGCGTACCGTCTCCGGCCACCAGTCGATGGGGCCATCACCCAGAACCGACGGATGCCCCCGTCCCACTTCGTTACGACCGTCCAGTTCCCCGCCCCGCACTGACACACCAAAGGCAGAGTCCTCGTACTCCGCCACCAGGGCCAGCAATAGGGCGGTCTCCTCACCGGAAAGGGCGTCCCCCTCGACCAATCCATCCCCGGATTCGACCGCCAGACCAGCCAGGTGCAACTGATTCCTCCAGGCCCGGTTCTGTGCCGAATCCTCCGGAGGTGGAGCCGCTGTTGCCAGGTACCTGGATTCTTCCTGAACGTAGGTCAGCTGATAGTCGAAGTGCTCATGGTCCTTGGGTTCAAGCGGGGCCACTCCCACACCAAGAAGCACCACGACCGACCAACCGGCCAGGCTCACGGCCAGCGCCGCTTTGGTTGTGGTGCGACCAGCCAACCAGGAGAAGCCCATGGCGCCGGCTGCCCCCACGAACTGAATGATGAGGATCGTGGCCATGTTGAACACCAGGGGAATACCGATGGTGTCGGCGCCATAGGCGCCGGCCACGTTCAGCACCGTCTGCAATCCGTCGTTGAAGAGCAGGTAGGCGACAAGATAGATGGCAACCACCCGAAAGCCCCGTATTTGCCCAAAGGTATGGGCCAATTCGCGGAAAGCCAACGTCACCGCCCGACCCGGGCTGAGACCATGGGTCTCGTCAGGAATGGGGGGTTCGGGCACAACCTTGAGAGTCCACAGCGCCCAGCCAAACCACCAGAGACCAACGGAGGCTATCGCCAGACGGGTTACCAAGTCGGCCCAAGCCGTATCTTCCGTGGCAACAATCATTACCAGGTGAACGGCCAGCAGCAGCCCGCCGCCAATGTAGCCGTAGGCGAATCCCCGGCTGCTCACCTCATCCAACAAGTTCCTGGGGGCAATGTGGGGCAGCAGTGCATTGTAGAAAACCAGGCACCCGGCAAAGCCGATGTTCGCCAGGATAAACATTCCCAGGAACCACAGCCAGGGCTGCCCGGTGTACGCGGAGAAGAACATCAGGAGAGTGAACAGGGAGCCAACGATGGTATAGATCCAGAGCAGAACCTTCTTGATGGCCACCCGGTCGGCCAGCACTCCCAGCACGGGGCTGGACAGGGCTACAAAGGCAGTGGCCAAGGCGATGCCCAGGCTCCAGGTTGAACTGCCGGTGAAGGTGAATCCCAGGAACGTAACCGATTCGCCCAGGGCATCCTTGAAGAGGAAGACGAAATAGACCGGGAATATGGCGGCCCCGCCGGATGTGGCATACCCGGAATTTGCCCAGTCGTACATGCACCAGGCCCGGATTATCCGACGCTCCGACGCTGGCAGGTTCTTCACCTTGCCGATGGTCAATGGATTCTCCTTATCGAGGGCTTAAACCAGAGAAAGGGTGGGTAAAACGAACTTCAGCCAGCAAAATCGGGTTGGGAAATTCCGTCCCCAGCTACCACCAGAAGAAGCGGATAGGCAGGTGGGATCCCCGGCTATCCCGCCGGCGGGCATCACGCCAAAAGACCCGCCGGGGATCGCGGGAAATCAGAAGCACCACCAGCATCAAGGCAACCAGGAAAATTACGCCCGCTATCATCACCAGCTGCACCCTTCCCAAGGAAATTCCAATCAGTATATACCATCGCGATGCAGGTCACCCTGTACCTGCTGGGACAGAAACAGGGCCGCCACGTTGCTTTTCAATGTTGTACAATCCACGGAGAAATTCGGGGCCCCAAGTATTGCTTTGCGCCAGGAATAAGACGGATGCCATATCTATCCCTGCCCGGGGTTGACCTTTGGTACCAGGACACGGGCGGCGCCGGAACTCCCGTGGTTCTGCTCCACGCCGCTTCTGGTACCTGCGATTGCTGGACGTCCCAACTGCCCACTTTCGTGGCCGCCGGTTATCGCTGCATTTCCTACGACCGCCGCACCTGGGGGCGTTCGCGTCCCACTGAGTCCGGCGCCCAGCCCGGATTTGCTGGCGACGACCTCCATGCCCTGTTGGAAGCTCTAGGTTTGGGTCGGGTGCACCTGGTTGGCACGGCGGCCGGAGCTATCCCCGCCATTGATTATGCCCTCAGCCACCCTGAGCGAGTACGCAGCCTGGTGGCCGCCAACTCCATTGGCGGCGTTCAGGAGGAGGAATACCTGGAGTTGCAGCGCCGGGTTCGTCCGTCCCAAATTCAGGATTTACCGGTCGAACTCCGGGAGTTGGGACCATCATACCGGGGCAGGGACCCGTTGGGCGCCGCCCGTTGGCTGGAGATTGAGATGAGCAGCCGCCCTTACGGAACGGTACCTGCCCAACCCCTTCGGGAACCAATAACCTACCAGCGCCTGGCATCCATGAAACCCCCGGTGATGGTACTGTCGGGGGACGCGGACCTCTTGTCACCCCCGGCCTTGATGAAACTCCTGGCCGATCACATACCCACCAGTACCTTCGTGTCGCTGCCTGACGCCGGTCACGCGGGATTTTGGGAACGGCCCCACCTGTGGAATGGCCTGGTTCTGGAATTTATCAGCCAGCACTAGCGCTGGAACTGCCCAGCAATGGGGTTTGTATTGCGTGACGGGTTGACCGGCTACGAATTGTGGGAAGAGCCCTATTGGCAAGAGGGATAAGGCGGTACCGCCTACACCTCTGACAAGGAGCAATTGGCTGAACTGACCGAACATGGCATTCAATGCCGTTGGGGACTATGTAGGACCGGGAACACCAACCGAAGCCAACCAACAGGTTGCAGGAGGGAACAATGCCAAGAGTAACCGTCAATTTGGGTGAAGAATCGGGCCGAACGGCCACTGGCGCCGCGTGGCGGTATGCCTATGGTTATATTCCAGGTGAGGAAAACGGGGGGCTGGTGTACGAAAGGGATGGAGGTAGCCCGGCCCGGCTTCCCGATTACGACGACTCGGGTTGGGATAGCATCATTGACCTTCCGCAGCGCAATTCGGGCGGATTTACTTTCGTATGGTATCGCACCAAAGTGACCATACCCGACACGGTGGAGGGCCATCCTACCAACGGAATGCGGGTCCAGTTCGAGACGTGCGTGGACGATTACGGCGAAATCTGGATAGACGGGGAATGCAACCGGGACCGGGGGGCCATCCAAGGATTCAACGTTCCGCAGCGGGTCCCCCTGACCTTGAGCGCCGAACCGGGGCGGCAGCATACTATCGCCGTACTGGCCACCAACGGTCCGCTGGGTTTACCCTTTGGAACTGTTTTTCTCAGATACGCATACCTGGGCTTTGAATGGACTGGAGACTAACGAGGGCCCCCATAGAGTACGCCCCTGACGGGTCTACCGCGACCCACTCAATGGGAAAAGTCTCATGGCGAAAGGGAAGCGCCCTTGGCTAATTGTGGTTTAATTCCTTGATTCGCGGCAGCACCCGACTCCCGAAGAGTTCCACCTGTTCCATAACTCCCTCGTGGGACATTCCGGGTTGCTGGAATGCCAAATCCACTACGCCGACACCGCAACGATGGTAAAGGTCTTCAATTTGGGCGGAAACCGATTCGGGTCCCCCTACAAAGTTCAGTTGGCCCCGGGGCGGGCGGCTTGACGTCGGACTTGGATCAACATGGGCACGCGAGTCGAACCTTGCCCCTGCCCGGGCCGCCAGAACCGCCCGGGCCAGAGATGAACTGATGGACAGTCCTCTCTCCACTCCTCTGGCATGGAGGCTGTTCAAGAAGTCGTGAGCCCTTTCGTCAGTTTCCGACAGGCAGATGCCGCCACGGTAAACTATGTTATCGGGGGAAGGCTGCCATCCGGCCGCCCGGCACCAGGCCCGATACTTTTCCACGATGCCGAAAGTATTGTCCATTGACTCGTAGGCGATGCCCAGGCCCAGGTGATTGTCGGCGGCAAACTTTATGGTTTCATCGCTTCGGGTTGCCACAATAGCTGGGGGCAAGGGACTCTGCACCGGTTTGGGCCAGACCGACACAGTGCGAAACTTGTAATGGCGTCCCTCCCAGGAAAAGGGCTGAGGTTCAGTCAAGGCTCGCAGGACCAGTTCCATGCCTTCCAGCAACTTGTCCCGGCCCTCCTGGGGGTTCAGGTCATACACTTGGTCTTCGCTCAGGGTGCCACGCATGAATGCTATGACCAGTCTCCCCTCGGTAAGGTTATCCAGCATGCCGATTTCCTCGGCGGCACGCACCGGGTTGAGGATGGGCAGCAACTGGCCCAAGAGCGCTATCCGGACGCGCCGGCACTGCTGGGCCACCGCAGCCGCCATGACTGCCGGATTGGGCGTGGTACGGTTCCCGGAAAAGTGGTGCTCCGACAGGCTCACCCAGTCGAACCCCACGTCCTCCGCAAGGCGGCATTCGGCCATGCCGTCGCGGTATGACTGCATGGCAACGTCCGGATCATAGAACGCGGGCGGAACCGGCCAGCCAGGGGGAAACTTCTCCCGCTCCAGGTAACCCATGCAGCCAAAATACGATGCCTTCATGGCTTCAGCGCCTCCCGAACAAACCAAAACCTTGGGCTGTGCGATGGTGGTAAGGAAGCAGCGGAGTCTTGCCCCGAATACGACGATAGAGGGTCACGTGCCCTTAGCCCTGGATTGCATACTTGACGTGGTCAATCAGGGGAGTGTTTTGGTCGCCCTCCAGGCAGACGCTGACCAGGTCTATACGCCACGGCATTTCCTCACCATCGTTTTCTGGCGCTCGATTCTGCAGATAGTGCTGAGCTGTTGCCACCAAGTGGTCGGCCTTCTTCTGGGTGATTGATTCCTGGGGGGAGCCAAAGGCGAGAGAACGGCGAGTGCGGACTTCAATAAAGGCGAGTTCTTCCCCATCCGTGGCTACCAGATCAATTTCGCCCCAGGGGGACCGATAATTGGATTCCAGGATGCCACACCCGGAGGACTTTAGAAAGCCTGCCGCCATTTCTTCACCACGCCTTCCCAATCGGACTCGCGACATTGACATTTCAATCACCTCCCATAGGTAGAAGCCCCTGCCTTAGCGGAGAAAAGGAACGACGATGCATTGGGCAGGGCCCCAATCGTGCCAGTCGCTCCCTGTGTGCTGCTGTACCGTAGCCCTTATTCAGGGCAAAGTCGTAACCTGGGTAGGTGGCCTCCGCTTCCTGCATTATGCGGTCCCTGGTGACTTTTGCGATTATGGAAGCCGCAGCTATGGAGTAACTGCGGGAGTCCCCCTTGATCAAAGCTTCAAAGGGGTAGGGACACTGCCGCAGTGGCACATAGTCCAGCAGCAGGTAATCAGGGGCAACCTTCAGTCCTTGAACAGCAGCCAGCATGGCCTTTATTGCTGCCGGTCCAATTCCAAGTCGATCGATTTCATCAGGCGGCTCCTCAGCCACCGACACTTCAAGCGCAAAGCGGTTAATCAAATCGTAGGCCGTTGCGCGCTGGCCTGCCGTCAGGCGTTTACTATCGTCAACCGACTCCAACCAGGCCTCTTCGCCCGACAGTTCTGCCGGCAGTATGACGGCAGCTGCTACCACAGGACCCGCCAACGGCCCCCTTCCAGCCTCGTCCACCCCCACCACGGTCCGCCAGCCCTGGCGGCGGAGGTTAAGTTCGTGGGAGAAATCTGGCAAGGTATGCCGGCCTGCAAACGTTCAACCAAGACTTGGCAGATTGGCCTGTTCTGGAATCAGTCAATGAATCCCCCTCCCAACACGGAGTCACCCTGGTAGAAGACAGCTGCCTGTCCTGGCGTGATGGCCCGTTGAGGGTCATGGAAGCGGACGAGGGCCCCTGCATCCCGGTTTTCCAGGGTAGCCTGAGCATCTTCGAACTTGTAGCGAATCTTCACCCTGACTGAGACAGGTTCAGTTGGTGGCTGGCCCGAAACGTAATTGACCCTGGAAACGGTGAAAGTATCCCGGTAAAGGGCTTCTTCAGGCCCCACCACCACCCGGTTGGCATTGGGCTCCAATCGGATGACGTAACGAGGGTCGCCGCCGCCTAAACCCAGACCCCGACGCTGGCCAACGGTAAAGAACTCTATGCCCTTGTGATGGGCCAAAACCTGGCCGCCCTGGTCCACAATTTCCCCAGGAGTGGTGGTTAGGCGATCCTGCAGAAAGGATTTGTAGTCGCCAAAAGGAATGAAGCAAATGTCCTGGCTATCCGGCTTTTCGGCGTTGGGAAAATCAGCCTCCAGAGCTAGTTGTCGGATCTCCTCCTTGGAATATTCACCCACGGGCATGAGAGTGCGAGCCAATTCCTCTTGTCCCATGCCAAATAGCACGTAGGACTGATCCTTGCCGTCGTCCATTCCCTTTCTCAGGGTGAACCCGCCCCTATCACCTTCGATACGAGCGTAGTGCCCCGTAGCCAAATACCTGGCGTCCAGTATCGTGGCGCGGTGTGCCAGGAAGTTGAACTTGACCTTGTCGTTGCAGGCGATGCAGGGATGGGGAGTACGCCCCTGCTGATACTCTGAAAGAAAATAGTCAATCACGTGGTCTTGGAATTCCTGCTGAACGTTCAGCACATAGTGGGGAACTCCCAGGCGCCGGCAGACGGCGCGGGCGTCCTCAACGTCATCAACCGTACAGCAACCCCGGTAGCTCTCCGGCAGCCGAGTCTGGTCCAGGCCGTACAGCTTCATGGTTACTCCCACCACGTCGTAACCCTGCCGCTGTAGAAGCAAGGCGGCCACCGACGAGTCCACCCCACCGCTCATGGCGACCACAACCCGGTTCTCGTTCAAGCTCTTCATAGCTTGACAAGCGTAGCACAAGCCACCCAGCCTAACAAGGAAGAAATGTCAGCAGGGACGGTTGATGTCCTGAAGCAATGTCCATCTTCCGACCCAGGGAGCAACTCCGATTGAGAGAACCGCCCTGTCCAATAGCGCCTAGTTTTTGGGTGCGAAATTGCTCCCCTACCTTGGGCAACGGGCACACTCATGGAAAATGCGCTAGAATCTATGCGTTCCCCAACAGGCAGCATCGCCCAGGACGAGGTTAAGGACGGAGGCTTGGGTATCACTTCCAGAATTTTGACTTACCAGGGGGTTCCGGTCTGGCGGCACGCCGAAATCATTCAGTGGGCCGTTCAGATCGTTTCTGGAATCTTCATAGTGGTCTTGGTGGCGTGGTTCTTCGCCAACATGGTCAACGCCATCCAGGAAAGAGACATACCCTCTGGGTTTGGCTTCCTGTCCCGCGAGTATCAGACCCCGATCGGGGAACATTTCATCCCTTATGAGTCATCCGACTCCTTTCTGTACGCGCTATTGGTGGGTGCAACCAACACCGCCATAGTTGCCGTGGCGGGCGTCGTATTGGCCACCGCTTTGGGGATCGTAATTGGGGTGGCCCGCCTTTCTACCAATTGGATGGTAGCCAAGCTGGCGCTGGTGTATATCGAGTTCTTCCGAAATGTGCCCTTGCTGGTGCAGTTATTCTTCTGGTTCTATATCGCATTGGAACTTCCCTCAGTCAGAGAGAGCTTCGTTCTGCTGGACACTTTCTACCTGAGTAATCGCGGCTTTTCCATGCCCTGGCCCAAGTCCACAGACTACATGGTGGCTTTCCTCTGGCTGGGGATGGTAGCAGTGGGGGCGGTTGCCGGCGTGCTGGTCTATCGCTGGCGGGATCGCATGGAACTGCTGACCGGTCGCCCGGGTTACCCGCTGATTATGGGAACCCTTGTTGCCCTTGTCATCGTCGTTTTCTCGTGGGTTGCCCTGAGTCTCTCCTTCGGGAGCGCACCCTTCTACATTTCAGTTCCCGAGCCTCAGGGTCGATTCGGCAACATTGCCGGCGGTTTCACTGCCCGGGCCGGCCTGCTGGTCCTGCTCACCGGCCTGGTAATCTACACCGCCAGCTTCATCGCAGAAATAGTCCGGGCCGGCATACAGTCCGTAGGGCGAGGCCAGACCGAGGCGGCCCGCGCCCTGGGATTGTCCCCCATGAATACGCTGCGAAACATTACCTTTCCCCAGGCGCTGCGGGTAATCATCCCGCCCCTGATCAGCCAATTCCTCAACCTGACCAAGAATAGCAGCCTGGGCGGAGCGGTGGCCTACAGTGACCTGACCAGCGTAGCCATCACAATGACCCAGACCGCGCCGGCAGTATCCATATTCCTTCTCATTATGGCGGCGTACTTGGCAATGAGCCTAACCTGGTCCCTGATTGGCAACCTATACAACCGGCGAATCCGCTTCGTGGGGGGCTGAGGCATGGCATCCCAACTTGCCAACGCTCCGGAAAACGTCCTCCCTCCCCGCACCGAGGTGGGAGTGATCGGTTGGTTCCATGCCAACCTGTTCAGCAATTGGTTGAACACTTTGCTGACCCTGGTGGTGGGCGTGGCCCTGACGCTGGGATTATGGTTCTCCCTCAAATGGGTATTCCTGACGGCCGACTGGACAATCGTGTCCGATTTGGGCGGTCGCTTCCTGCTTGGGCGCTATAACACCGCGGCCGCCTGTCCGGATATGAACTGCTTCTGGCGCCCGCAAGTGGCGCTTATCCTGGTCAACGTGCTGCTGGGGGCCGCCTGGGGCCTGAGGAACAACCGGGTTGCCCGCGCCGTTGCCTGGCTTGTGGGCGGTTTGTCAGCGGCCTTCGCACTGTTGCCGTACAGCCTGGAAACCATGGGAATGGACGTGCGGTTGTTGCTCCTATTGAATTTGCCCGCCGTGCCGCTGGGTTGGGCTCTGGCCCGCCACACCCCCCTGGGCACCAGCGCCCGGGTCACTTTCCTGGGCGTGGCAATCTTTCTGTTTACCCTGGCGCTGATGCGGGGCGTAGCGGGCATTCCCTTCCTGGAACCCGTTTCGGTCATTTACTGGGGTGGACTGTCGCTGAACCTGATCCTGGCCGTGGGTGGGATTACTCTCAGCCTGCCGATTGGCATTGCCCTGGCCCTGGGGCGAAGAAGCCACTTGCCCGTCGTAAAGGCGCTGTGCGTTTTCTTCATTGAGGTTTTTCGCGGGGTTCCCCTCATTACCCTGCTGTTCATGTCCCAAACCCTGGTACCCCTCGCCTTCCCGGAGGATATGCCCCAGAATTCCCTGTTTCGAGCGGCGGTGGTCATTACCCTTTTCAGCTCTGCCTACATGGCCGAGAACATCCGGGGTGGGCTGCAGGCGCTGCATCGGGGCCAGGAGGAGGCAGCCCGGGCGTTGGGCTTGGCCGGCTGGCAGACCACCCTACTGATTTCCTTGCCCCAGGCCATAAGGAACGTGATACCCGCCATTGTGGGACAGTTCATTGGCCTGTTCAAAGACACCAGCCTGGTTTACATCATCGGCATGCTTGACGTGGTGGCCATGGGGCGAGCATTCATTCAGAGCAACCCGGAATTCCTGCCAAACGCCCGGGAACTCTTCGTATTCCTGGCCGCCGTATTCTGGGTGTTCACTTATGGAATGTCCTACGTCAGCGGCAAGGTGGAAGAACACCTGGGAGTGGGGATCCGTTAACGGTTCGACCAGATAAAGCCGGTCGGGTCAGTCCGTCCGAGCAATTGTAAGTACTCGTTGGGCCGAAGGCCCGGCAAGTTAATGGCATTGTGGGCCGGTTATAGAATGTCCCAGCCGAACCCCGAAACAGCTTTGGAGGTTTCCATGGCAGTTGTAGAAAATTCCCCAGAGCAAGAAGTCGAGGACATCATAATTTGCCGGGATGTGCACAAATGGTACGGCAGTTTTCACGCCCTGAAGGGAGTCACCACTTCCGTCCGCCGGGGCGAAGTGGTGGTCATCCTGGGCCCCTCCGGGTCGGGCAAGTCCACGTTCATCCGCACCATCAATCGGTTGGAACATCATCAGCGGGGCGACATTATTGTTGACGGCATCGAATTGACGGAGGACATCCGCAACATCGACGCCATCCGGAGAGAAGTGGGCATGGTGTTCCAATCATTCAATCTGTTCCCCCATTTGACGGTGATGCAGAACATCACCCTGGCTCCCATCAAGGTTCGCCACTGGAGCAAGGACCAGGCGGAAGAGGTGGCCATGGAGTTACTAAATCGGGTGGGAATTCCAGAACAATCCCAGAAGTTCCCAGCAGAACTCTCCGGCGGCCAGCAGCAGCGGGTGGCCATTGCCCGGGCCCTGGCCATGCAGCCCAGAATAATGCTCTTCGACGAGCCGACTTCTGCTCTGGACCCGGAAATGATCAAGGAGGTTCTGGACGTGATGCGCGAGCTGGCCAGCACCGGCATGACCATGCTAACGGTAAGTCACGAAATTGGCTTCGCCCGAGAAGTGGCCGACCGGGTGATAATGATGGACGAGGGCCTCATCGTGGAAGAAGCGGCGCCCAACGAGTTCTTCAACAATCCCCAAAATGAACGGGCCCAGCAGTTCTTGTCCCAGATCCTTTAGCAATATCCCAGCGTCCCCTGAAACTGCACCCTTTTGCCGGGCATCTCATGTCCAAGCGCCGACTTTTCAACACGTTCCTGCCTCTCCTGATTGCCACGGTGGCAGCTGTGACCGGCTACATGGTGGCATCCCATTATCTGCTGCCCGACTCTTCCTCGGCCCGGTCAACGAAGCCGTCTGCCAACTCTCCGGTAGCCTCCCCGCCGGCGGGCGATGACTTGTCGCTCCAATTGGTGGGTACCGGCAGTCCAGAATCGGCGGCTGATACAGCGTCCACGGGGAGTATCCCCAACCTCCTTCGTGATTCGCCCCAGGGTTTCGGCGACCTGGACAACGCCCTAGAGTTGGTCGAAGCCGATCCGGCAGCGGCCACCTCCATTCACCGGTTGAAATGGATAGGCGACGGGGTGAGCCATGAGGAACGGGAAGCCGCCCAGTTCCTCGTTTACTTCGCCCTGACCAACAGTGAAGTCTTCCAGATCCTTATGGAGAAGAGTTGGCTAGACACGGGGAAGCCGGCGGACTTGGTCAGGATTCTCGGCTACCTGGATACCATACTGATGCTGGACCCAGATTCGGCCCGAAATCTGGTATCCATGCCCTTTCTCGATAGCCTGGAACCCGCAGACCTTCCGGCGGTGGAGTCCCTGTCCCGAATGGCCTTACAGGACTTCGGGGCATTCCGGCGGGTTATGGATCACCCAAGAATACGCGACGGCATATCCAATGAGGAGGCACCGTTGGTCTCAATACTGTCCGGGGTTAACCAGGCCAACCCTGCGCTGGTCGCAAAGGCGCTGGAGTCCCAGATAACTGTGGAAGAACGCAGAATTATCCTGCCAATGGCTGGCCCAGTCACTCTCGCCATTCTCCGTACCCAGGATGGGGCAACCCGCAGCATGGAACTGTTGGAACATGCTGTGCGCACCGCAGAAGGGCTGCTGGGAGCGGCCTTCCCGGTTCAATTCGTGGCTCTCTACTTCGAGGATGCGGCGATAGGTCACCACGCCGGCGCCAACTTCGGCACCCACTCCACCATTCTCACCAAGTACGATGCGCCCCAGGGTATGCCCGAGTCGGGAAACGCCGGGAGCATCATTGCCCACGAGGTGGCCCACCACTATTGGAATGCCGGCGAAACCTGGCTGGACGAGGGGGCCGCCCAGCTCATGGCCGCGGTTTCGGAGTACGCCAGAACCGGCCAGCCTCCCGAACCCCGGAATTATCCCTGCCCAGCGTCCGGTGGGCTGGCGGCAATTGAGGCCCAGAATTTCAACCGCTCCCCGGCAGGATACGCCTGCAACTATGCCCTGGGAGAAAGGCTGTTCCTGGATCTGTACTACAGCCTGGACGACGCGGCCTTCCGGGAAGGGTTCCG
Organism: Dehalococcoidia bacterium; assembly: GCA_965221385.1. Taxonomy (GTDB): domain Bacteria; phylum Chloroflexota; class Dehalococcoidia; order Lucifugimonadales; family UBA3495; genus Bin22. Next base: position 2,551,002 of record OZ244885.1, on the reverse strand, counting down.
ACGCCTTTACCACCGGTTGCAGGACTCAAAGGGCCTGGATGAGCAGCCCAAGGGTTTCGAGTTATTGATGGACGCTTTCGGCGAAACAGCGAACTCCGCCAACATTGGGCCGCCCAACGTTCTCGACCGGGCGCTGAACCGGTGGTACCGGGGGCATCCGGAAGTAGGGCTGCATGGGCCCGACAACCGGCCCGTGGTGGCGGAACTACCCGAGGTGGGCGGCTGGATTAACCGAGCCTATGTCTCCCCGGCGGAGGGGGAAGCGCCGGTCGGTACGATGGCGGCTTCCGATGTGGGGACCTGGGCTTGGCTTGCCCTTGAGTATTCCCACGACTATGCCGGGCCGCCCATAGACCTGACCTTCGAGGTTGTCGAGTACTTTGAAGACGGTTTCCCATACCGGCGCACCCCCCTTATCGTGGAGGCTGACCGACGGCACGCCGGTGGCGTCCGGTGGATTTCGGTGGGACCAGGGCCGGGCCGCGACTGGGCAATTGGTCATCATTGGATCTACGTTCACCACGAGGGGCGCAAAGTCGCCCAGGTGGAGTTCGAGGTTATCCCATGAATGGCGCAGGCTGACGGAGCAGAATGTTCGACAGGAAGTCCCTCTTCAGAAACTCCCGGAGCCTCAACCGTCCAGGTTTATCTCCCCTTCAGCTTCTTCACATGTTTGTCCGGGGCGTGGGATCTTCGGCACAAGCTAATAGTTGGTCAAGCCAGGAATTACAGCTAGAAATGGAATAGATGGTTGCTTGGTCGGGTAGGGGCCCACAGCCGTGCGCCCCTACGGTTAGCGCCCACTGTTTCCCATTGTTCTCGCTCTTTTCAGCACGACAAGTCTGGGTTGACCGGTACAAGCAGACACGAACAGGCTGGCCCTGGACTGGGCGAGCAAACCGTAGGGCCGGCGCCTTACAAATTCTGAACTATGTTGTCCGGGGCGCGGCAGAGTATGGCGACCATCTCCTCGTCGTAGGGGTTCTCCTCGATGTGAGGCGTGTGGGCCGGCACGAACAGAAAGTCGCCGGGGCCGGCTTCTATCCATTCCGAGAAGTCTTCGCCGAACAGAACCCTCACTCGACCCTGCAGCACGTAGGCGGCGGTTTCCGCCTCCAGATGGGTGTGGGGCGGGCCCTTCTCGCGGGGCGCCGCCGTCACCTTGCCCATCCATATCTTGGTTGTGTCCCCCTTGGCGGGCATAACTGCCGGCTGCCGCACCATGCCGGGAGTCTGGGCAGTCTCCGCCGCATCGCCCACGGCGTGTACCACGTAGGGTTTCAGGCCACTTTTTTGTTCCGTAGTCATTTTCCTTTCTCCCTTCCTGGTTGATTTCGCCTGTCCCCGTCCTTCCCGGTTTGGCAACCGGAACTCGTCAACGGAGAGGCGCTGGATTCGGAACCGGTACTGCCCACATAATACATTGATAATCCCCTCACCGCACCAGCCGTACTCCCCATGCGGCAAGCAATGCGCCGGCCTACGTTGCTGCACTCACTTGGTACAATGGTACTCAACAGGCCCGATGCAACGCGGGAACTCCAAAGGTGGCCTGTCCTCGAACGCCAAGAAGAGGTGGACCAGAGATTGGCCGTCCTCACCCGTTTGACACTGACCAATTTCCGCAATTTTCTGTCGCTGGACCTGGCCCTGCCGCAGGGCGTGGTGGCGATATGGGGCGCGAACGCCCAGGGCAAGAGCGCCCTGCTGGAAGCGGTCTATCTGCTGGCCATTGCCCGTTCCTTCCGGGCGGAGAATGAGCGGGAGGTGGTCAACTTCGCCGCCGCCGGCCTGGGTGAACCGGCGTTGGTGGGTGGTTCCCTGGAAAGGGATGGCGAACGAATCCAGATCTACGTCGGTTACACCTGCGATGTTTCTGGCAGCGCCGGTGGCAATCAGGAGGGGGGAGCGGCCTCCATGAGATACTCGGTCCGGAAGTCGATTCGGGTAAACCGGATTCGACGGACCGCCGCTGATTTGGTGGGTACCATGGGCGCAGTCCTTTTCAATGCCGAAGACATCGAGCTGGTGCAGGGGCCCCCGGCCGTCCGCCGGCGTTTCCTGGACATCCTGATTTCCCAAGGAACCCCCCCATACCTGAAGGCGTTGCAGCGTTACACCCAGGTATTGCGCCAACGCAACCGGTTGCTGCGAATGCTCCGGGACGGGCGGGCACAGGCGGATGAACTGGAGTTTTGGGACGACCAGTTGGTTACCGAGGGAGTCTGGCTGGGCTGCCAGAGGTCGCAGGCAATGGCGATTCTGTCCTCCCTTTGCGCCGAGCATAACCGAGACCTGGGCAATCCGGGGGAGGTTCTTACCCTGCAGCACCTACCCAATGTTCCCGCCAAAGACGACCCAGCGGAATCGGCGCATCTCTTTCGCCAGGCCCTCACCGATCGTCGGCCGCGGGAGGTGGCCACCGGCACAACCACCGTCGGCCCTCACCGCGACGACTTCAAGCTGTTGGTGGACGGGGTGGATATGGGAACCTTTGCGTCCCGCGGGCAGGCGCGCACGCTGGCCCTTTCCCTGCGACTGGCCGAGGCCTCATACCTGGCCCAGGTGCGCCAGGACGAACCGGTGGTTCTGCTGGACGATGTGCTGTCCGAAATGGACGAAGAACGCCGCCAGAGGGTGTTGGAAAAGATCGCCGGCTACGGCCAATCGCTGATTACCACCACCGATGTGGACCAGTTGCAGCGGTTCTTCGGCAGTCGGGCCAGCTACCTGCGGGTGTCCGACGGTGCGGTTACACCGATGGGCGATTCCTGATGAATACTCCCCAGCAGGAACTGCCGTCGTTCTCGGCAGCCGCCAATCAGGTTTAATCCGGGTGGTATAATTTTCGAGGGATTGGCGGGGGAAAAATTACCCCTTCCAGCAATGCCGCGCAACAACCGGCGCCCCGTTCATTGAAGCAGACAGAGCAAAGCTATGGACTTCCTTGACCTCTGGTTGAATCAACTGGGTTTGGAGAGCCAGTTTTGGCATCCCATAACTTCCCTTTCCCTTTTCGTCGGAGCCATCATTCTGGCCATCCTTCTGAACAAGGTCGTATTTCCGCTGATCTTGCGGTTTACCAACTTCACCCCAACCCACCTGGACGTCAGGCTGGTGAGGTGCTTCCGGCGTCCGGCGACATTGGCGACGCTCCTGGCGGGCGCATACTTCGCTCTGGTCCTACCCTTCGAATTCGACCCCTCAATCAGGCACCTTCTGGACCGGGGCGCGGCCATCCTCGCGTTGCTCATCGGCGTTTTTGCCGTCTCCGGGGCGGTGTCCAACCTGTTCGAATGGTACTACGAGGAAATCTCCCATCATACATCGTCAACCCTGGACGACCGACTGATGCCCATGCTGCGCCGCTTTGCCAATGTGCTGATTTTCGCCTTGGGCGGACTGTTGGCGCTGGACTTGCTGAACATCAACATCAGCCCATTGATTGCCGGTCTGGGACTGGGCGGGCTGGCGGTGGCGCTGGCCCTGCAGCCGACCCTTTCCAACCTGTTTGCCGGCACCTACGTTATGACCGAAGGGGTGGTCACCCAGGGAGATTACATTGAGCTGGAGAGCGGGGTAGCCGGCTATGTGGTTGACGTGGGCTGGCGAAGCACCCGCCTTCGCACCTGGACCAACAACCTGGTGGTCGTCCCCAACTCCCGCTTTGCCGAGACCATCATCACCAACTACCAGGGCCCCATTCCCGCAGTGAACATCTATCTCGTCTGCGGTGTCAGCCTGCAGAGTGACCTTCACCTGGTGGAGCGGGTCTGCCGGGAGGTGATGGAAGAATTGCTGGATACGGATCCCCGGGCCGTCAAGGAATACGGTTCCTACTTCGCGTACCAGTCTTTCGACGACTCAAACATTTCCTTCTATCTATTCATTCAGGCAAGGGATCGCCTGGCCAGCTTCGAGGTACAATCGGAACTCATCCGAATGGTGCACGACCGGTTCAGAGATGAGGGCATTGTCATCAACTACCCAATGCGCACCATCAACTTCGACCGAAGAGAGCCGGCCTTGGACGAAATTCGGTTCCGAGCCTCCGGCAATATGCCCGCCAGCGAACCCACTGGAATTAGACCCGGGCCCGGTCGGCAGCAGGGGCAGTTCGACCCCCATGAGGCTGGAACCGAAGGTCGGCCAGACTCTGGGCCGGGTGGCAGCGGAGAAGCTGGCGAAGCTTAGTGGCCGCCCGGCGCCGGTTGCGGCCCTGCTGCCGGTGAACCCCTGGTTACCCAGCCGTGCAGGGTATAGGCCATACAAGACGACTTAAACTACGACTTTCGTACCCTTTTACCCCATAAGCGCAATGGTTGTAGGAATACGCCCGGATTGTTGACAATTGGCAAGGGAAGCAGTAAATTTGGCTAACGATCATTAGCTTGCTAGATTGGCAAAATGTTTGTAGGAGGAGGAGCCATGCTGAAAATTGGGCACGAGGTAATCCGTCCTGGGAGGAACTTGGGCGAGCCCGAAGTTACCATTCCCGTTCCAGAGGAATTGGAAACCGTCCCCGGTATCCCCAACACCCAGCGCGAAGTTGACTGGTATGCCAGGGAGTATCCCCTGGAATCCATCAACGTAACCGAGCGGGCCTCCCGCGATTGGGCCAATTCCCTTCGCGACCAGCATGCCGAGATGCGGGAAATCCGCAAGGAACACGAGAAGCTGAACCGTCCTTTGATCATGGCCTGCCGGATGACCGCCGATATGGAACCCACCGCGGAACCCACCGGTGAAGACGTCAGCGAACTGATCAAGACCAAGGCCCGCGAACTTGGCTTTGTTGAAGTGGGCATCACCTCTTTCGACCACCGCTACACTTTCCAGAGCAAGAAGGGCAGCACCACCTACTATCCTCACTTCGTTGCCCTGGCCTACGAGCAGGACTTCGAGCCGACCCAGACCATCCCCAGCGTTGACGCCGAGATCGTCCACTCCAGCACCTACCGGACCGAAGGCGCCGCCGCTTTGGAACTGGGCAACTACATCCGCAGCCTCGGCTATCGCGCCCAGGTGATGGGTTCCGGCGATGCGGCCGGCCCCTACATCCCCATGCACGTCGCTGCTGGCACCGGCCAGTTGGGCGCTTGCGGCTACCTGCTGACCCCCCACGTCGGCTCCCGCTGCCGCCTGGTCGGCCTGACCACCGACGCCAATGTCACCTACGACAAGCCCGTGGACTATGGCATCCATGCCTTCTGCCAGGTTTGCCAGGTGTGCGTGAACCGCTGCCCCGGCCGCGCCCTGATGCGCGACAAGATCTGGTGGCGCGGTATCGAGAAGAACAAGCTCTACTTCAAGCGCTGCCGCCCCGTCATGGCCCGCTACCTGGGCTGCGGCATCTGCATGAAGGTCTGCCCCATCCAGAAGTATGGTCTGAAGAACGTCATGGAGCACTATGCCGAGACCGGTCAGGTACTGGGCAAGGGCACCCACGACCTGGAAGGCTACACGCTGGAAGGGAAGGGCTACTTCGGCCCCGGCGAAATGCCGGTCTTCGACGCCGGTTTCTTCGACATGCCCCACGGCAGCACCGACGAGCATGCCTTCGAGAGCTTCAAGAAGCAGGCCCTGGCTACCGGCGGTGAGGTTTCCGATGAAATGTTGCAGGAACTGAAGGACGGCATCCTGAAGTCCCTGTTCCAGGCCACGGATAACGTGGGCATGATGGACGAGGACGCCGACTACATCTAGCCCCGGGGTGTTCGCCCCATACCCGCCAGAATTAAGGCAGGGAACCAGAAGAGGCCAGCATCGTGTGGATGCTGGCCTCTCTATTGTTCCTCTCTCCAGATTACCCTTATCCGAATAAAGTTACTCCGCGCGGTCAGTCCTCTATCACCATGACCACGTTCATCCTAGGGTTAGCGCAACCGGTAACCGTAGAATCGGTCGTAGTCTCCCTCGGCATCCAAGTCCCGGTCGTGCTCCACGAACACTGTCACTTGAGAGTTCTCGCCCTGGCTCCATCGGGCAGTGCCGAAACACTCCACCCGAGTGGAATTGCTAACCACAACCCTGAGGTCGTAAATCTTCAAGATCGCAACGTCATGGTCCTTGCTTAGTTCTTTGCTGAGTTCGGCCACCCGATCGCAATTTCCCCCGCCCAGGGTGTGGCTGCGCAGAATTTGGTCTGCCCGGTCCGTTGAATCCAGGGCAGCGAAGATGCCCGGAGTCGGGGAAGGAGCGGGCATTGGCGTGGCCGCCACCACTCTGGGCGCTACCGACTGTCCGGCGCCCTGGACCGGCTCCGGTAGGGGCGTGTCAATTGCCTGGGCCGCTTCAACCGCTCCCATTGTGGGCGTTGGGTATGGAGTGTAGGTCGGATAGGCCGTTGCGGTGGGATACGGCGTATGGGTGGGTAACGGCGCAGCAGTGGGTTGCGCCGCGGCGGGCTGCGCGGTAGCGGTGGGTAAGGGAGCATTGGTGGGAACTGCTATCACCACGGGATATGGCGTATAGGTGGGCCAGGGAGTGGCGCTGGGAGCGGCAGCCAGGAATTCGGCCACCTCCGCTTGCACTGTGGCAGGTATATCCGGCTCCGGGGCCACAGTGGGTTCCATCGGTTCCGGTTCTGGAGTACAAGCCCCCCAAACCACCAGTAGCGCCGCCGATAGGACGACTATCAAGAAACGGGCCCGGTTGTTCGCCTGATTCAGCATGATGTTGTTTTCCCCCAGGATTTAGGACTACCCAGAAACTATAGCAGAAGGAGCGGATACTTACACCGACATTTGATGCAGGGTCAGGGCAATCGTAGTCCACTGTTGGGGCCAACCGACAATCCCGTCCTGGCTGGAAGCCGGGGTGTCACTGTCCCGCCGCCAAGTGACCGGAATGATGGGACAGGGCCGCGCAGGGGGCAGCGTCCGCCACCTGCCCTGGCTTGTGCACCCCTGCCCAGGCCCTCGGTTCCTTGACCCACGGCTTGGCTGCGGGTAGGATTGTGCTACTCACTAGGCAAGTTGGAGGCCAGGTACGTATGCCCGAAAATTACACCGAGGAATTTGTCGAGGTCGGCGGGTCCAGGATCCAATTGCGGAAGGGAGGTTCCGGCGATCCGCTGCTGGTGCTGCACGGCGCCGGCGGAAGCGGCGGCTGGTTGCGGTACCTAGACGAATTGGCGGAACGGTTTACCGTCTATCTGCCGTCTCACCCCGGTTTCGATGAATCGGACCGGCCCGAATGGCTGGAATCGATGCACGACATGGCCTGCTTCTACAACTGGTTCGTGGAAATCCAGGGCCTCCAGGGCTGCCGGGCCATGGGCTTCTCCATGGGAGGCTGGTTGGCATCGGAAATGGTCGCGGCGGCCGGACCCGTCTTCAGCAAACTGATGCTGGTGGCTCCGGTGGGAATCAAGCCCCGCGAGGGAGAAATCGCCGACGTATTCATCATCACTCCCGCCCAGGTGATTGACCTGCTGTTCCATGATCCATCCCAGACTCCCGAATACGAACAGACCTTCGGTCAGACGCCCACTCCAGAGCTGATGGCAATTTTGGAGCGCAACCGGGAGATGGCGGTTCGCATCTGCTGGAAACCTTACATGCACGACCTGAGCCTGGCGGACCGGCTGGCCAGGGTGAACATCCCCACCCGCATTGTCTGGGGCCGCAACGACCAACTGGCCCCGGTGGAATGCGGCGAACTGTTCCGGCAGGCCATACCCGGTTCCGACCTGGTAATCATCGATAACTGCGGCCATCTGCCCCAGATGGAGAAGACGGACGAGTTTCTCCAGGCGGCCTCGTCGTTCCTGTAGTCTCAAGAACATTGTCCGGGTAAGGGCAATGAGACCGGGAGCGCCCAGGCCATGACCGCGCCATCCGGTGCAGCGCCCTCACCAAACTGGTTCGGAATATTCACCTCATTGCAATTGGAGGAAAGATTTGCTGCCACGATTTCGCGTAAGCACGGACGAAGCCATAAACGTATCCGGCGACGACCTCAAGTCCACTGTCGCTTCCATATTCGAAAAGGTGGGGGTGCCTCCGGAGGACGCTGAACTGGGCGCTGACGTGCTGGTGCTGGCCGACCTGCGGGGAGTGGACAGCCACGGGGTTTCCAATATGCTCCGCAGCTACCTGGGAGGGTATCAGCGGGGGGAAATCAATCCCAGACCCAACATCAGCATCGTGCGGGAAACCGCCAGCACCGCCAGCCTGGACTCCGACCGGGGCCTGGGTACTATCGTAACCCCCAAGGCCATGGACATCGCCATTCGCAAGGCCGCCGAGTCAGGGGTGGGCATGGTGACCATCGGAAATTCGCGGCACCTGGGCATGGCCTCGTACCATGCCATGCGGGCCGTGGAGCACGACATGATTGGCGTCTGCATGACCAGCGCGCCGCCCCGTATGGTGCCCACCTTCGGCGCCGAGCCGCGCCTGGGCACCAATCCCATCGCGGTTGCCGTGCCGGCCCGCAATGAGCCGCCCTTCGTATTCGATGCCGCCACCAGTTCTGTGGCTCAGAACAAGATTGAAATCGCCCGCCGACTGGGGGCCGACCTGGAACCGGGCTGGCTGGCCACGGAGGATGGCACGCCCATCATGGAAGAAGTTCCGGTGCCGGAGAACTATCATCTCCTCCCGGTGGGCGCCACCCGGGAATTGGGGTCCCACAAAGGCTACGGGCTGGCCTGCGTGGTGGACATCTTCGCTGGGGTGCTGACGGGGTTTGGCTATGGGGCCGTCCCCGGCCGTCCCAACTTCGGGCATTACGTGGCGGCGTACAACATCGCCGGTTTCGACGACCCGGATCACTTCAAGGACGAGATGGACGGCTGGCTGCAGATGATGAAGAGCACCAAGCCGGCCCCCGGCCACGACCGGGTGCTGGTGGCCGGCCAACCCGAAGCAGAGATGGAAGCCATCCGCCGCAAGGAGGGCATACCCCTGCACCCGGAGGTAGTCCAATGGGTACGCGACACCTGCGCCGAACTATCGGTGCGGTGCGTGTTTTAGGGAGGTGGGGTTGGATCAGGGCTGGGCTGATCTTGTCAATAGCGGAGGGTTTAATGACTATACCGAAAGTGGATGGAATTTCCGATTTCCAGAGGTCCGTTGCTCAATTTGCTTGTGATGTAAACCTCCCAATCTTGGTGCTGAATTCTGACATTAACGTTGACTCGCTTCGGGAGGTGATCGAAGCTCTGGAAGAATTCGGACACCAGCGGGAAATATGGGTTGTACTGAATTCTTTGGGCGGCGAGATTGAGTACGCATTTTGGATTGCCAAATATATCAGAGGGCGCTGCGATGAAATGAACGTTTTGGTTCATGACAGGGCCAAGAGTGCAGCTACGCTTATCGCGCTGACCGCCAGTAGGATATATTTGGGGCAGATTGGCGAGTTAGGACCGCTGGACCCTCAGGTTCGCAATCCGGCAGGAGGTTCCAGCCTGAGGTCTCCATTAGAGAGCGTTAAGGGTGTAGAATTCTTGCGGGCGCATTATTTGGAGGCTTTTGATATGGTTGTCAACTACTTAAGAAGATCTGCAGGGATGGACATCGCTCACGCTGTGGAATATGCGACGCGAGCGTCTGCGGCATTAGCAGAGTCACTATACCGTCCTGTAAATCATAGAGACTTAGGAGAGGCAGTCCAGAGGTTGGCAGTGGGGGAGAAATATGCAAGAGAGGCCATGCGCCGATGGAGCCCGTTAAGTGAGGATGCAACTGATTCAGTTGTGGAACATCTGGTGTGGGAGTATCCTGATCATGGTCACATTATCGACGTTGAGGAGTGTCTTCGCATTGGATTGACCAACGTATCGTATTTGGATCTACGCTTGGAGAGCCTTCTGTACGACTTGGTTCGCATTGAAGAACCCTTCGTTGTGGCTGCTTTGCCGGAAGCCGGGAACTTCGATGACTTGGAAACTCTCGGGCAATGTCGGCTAATCGAAGGAGAGGAGTTTGAGGATGAATCAGGAGAATTCTGCGAAGAGCAGGCCTAACTTCAGGAAAACCGTCCGCTCTTTCAAGTCCGTTAAGCCTAACAGGGTAACCTCGGAGATGACCACAGCAGCGCGAGAAGCAGTACGACGCTCCCTAAAGCGGACCAAACAGACATTGTTAGGCAGTAGGTAAACCTATTGCCTATGCTCTTGTCTGATGTTGGACACGTTGAATTGCGATTTACATGTAATTCCGCGCTTGCCTAGGAATGACAATTGCGCCTTCAACGCTCATAGATAGCAGGTACTCCGATGAAAGCTGTTTGGTTTGAACAGAATGGCCCCGCCGAGGTGATGCAGGTGGGCGAAATGCCCGAACCGGAACCGGGGCCCGGTGAGGTTCGGGTCCGGGTCATCAAGTCCGGCGTTAACCCCTCGGACTGGAAGCGGCGGCTGGGCATGAGCGCCCCCATCGCCTTTCCCCGGGTCATCCCCCATCAGGACGGTTCTGGCATTATCGATCGGGTGGGCGCGGGAGTGCCCCAGTCGCGAATCGGGGAGAGGGTTTGGCTGTTCGAAGCCCAGTTCGGCCGACCCTTCGGCACGGCGGCGGAGTACACCGTTCAACCCGCCAACCATGCCGTGCGACTGCCCGACACCATCACCTTTGAACAGGGGGCTTGCCTAGGTGTTCCGACCATGACCGCCCATCGCTGCCTCTTCGCCGACGGACCGGTGGAGGGTTTGATGGTTCTCGTGCCAGGGGGCGCCGGCGCCGTCGGCAACTATGCGGTCCAGGAGGCCAAGCTGGCCGGGGCCACGGTCATCAGCACCGTCAGCTCCGACGAGAAGGCTGACATTGCCACCGCCGCCGGCGCAGACCATATCATCAACTACCGCACCGAGGATGTTGTGTCCCGCATTATGGAAATCACCGATGGCGAGGGCGTGGAAAGAATAGTAGAGGTGGACTTCGCCGGTAATTTCCCAGTTACCAGCCAGGTTTTGAAGACCAACGGTGTCGTGGCCATCTATTCCTGGGGCACCATGCAGCAGCCACCGGTGCCGCTCCAGTTCCGCAACAGCAACACCACCGTACGCAACGTGCTGGTGTACGAGATGCCGGAACCAGCCAAAGAGGCAGCCAAAGCCGACATTACCCGTTGGCTGGAACAGGGCGCTCTCACCCACCTCATCGGCCCCCACTTCAGCCTCGATGAGACAGTGGCAGCCCACCGGGCGGTGGAAGGAAACGCCATCGGCAACGTTATCGTGGATGTGGCAGAGGGCTAGGGATCCGTCAAGAGGAACGCCCACCCTGACAAAGCAACCTCCACAAATGGGAGGAGTCGGCTGATGAAGCGCAGTGAAGCACGCATCCTTACGACCCACACGGGTAGCCTCCCCCGGCCGGATGGTCTGGTCGATATGCTGGCCCACGTATCCCAGGGCAATCCGGTGGACCCGGCCGAGTTGGAAACTGCCGCCGCCAATGCCACTGATGAGGCGGTCGTCCGCCAGCTCGAGGCGGGGGTTGACGTCATCAACAACGGCGAGCAGCCCCGGGTCAGTTTTTCCACCTACGTCGCTCAGCGTATGTCGGGATTCGGCGGTTCTTGGGAAAGGCGCGGGCACCGAGACCAGAACGAGTTCCCCGGCGTGGTACGTCCCCGACGCATACTCCTGACTAGAAACATTCCCGCCTGCATCGGCCCGGTGTCCTACCAAAGGACGGACTTGGTGGAGCAGGAGTGCCGCCAGTTTCTGGCTGCGGTGGAGGGATCGGAAAGGCGGGCCGAGGATCTCTTCATGACGGCAGCCTCCCCAGGCATTGTCGCCCTCACCCTGGGCAATCGCTACTACGACAGCCATGAGGATTATGTTTTCGCCCTCGCAGATGAATTGCGCAAGGAGTACGAAATCATCGTTTCCCACGGACTGACCCTGCAATTGGATTGCCCGGACCTGGCCATGGAGCGTCACGTCTCCTACCAGGACGAGCCTTTGTCCGCCTTCCAGAACTTGGTTGCATTGCACATCCGCGCCATCAACCGCGCCCTGGTGAACATTCCCCCGGACCAGGTGCGACTTCACGTCTGTTGGGGCAACAGCGAGGGCCCCCACATTTACGATGTTCCCCTGGAAGAGATTCTAGACCTGCTCTATGAGGCCAACGTTGGCGCGCTGGTAATGGAAATGGCCAACCCAAGGCACGGACATGAACACCGGGTGTACCGGCAACGGCCACTGCCAGAGGGGATGCTGTTGGTCTCCGGCGTGATAGACACCAAGACCAATTATGTGGAACACCCCAGGTTGGTGGCAGACCGGCTTATCCAGGCGGTGGACGCCGTGGGTGGCGACCCCACCCGGCTGCTGGCCGGTACGGACTGCGGGTTCGACACCTCGGCCGGGTCAAACCGGGTGGTGCCAGAAGTGGTGTGGCTAAAGCTGCAAGCCATGAGGGAAGGCGCCGCAATCGCCAGCCGGGAGCTGTTCTAATGGGCTGTTAAGCTTGAATTGAAGGGCTTAATTGAGAATTGCCATTCCGATCCAAGTCCGGGATTCCCACCACACCTATCCACCGCGCCACCGCCCAAGCCAACCATCCCTGTCATTCCGAGCGCCAGTCGAGGAATCCAAACCGACTGGGGCAACCACTCCACCTACCCCAAGCCAACCATCCCTGTCATTCCGAGCGACAGCCGAGGAATCCCAACGGTGCGGGTCAACCGTCCTTACCATGGCCGGGCATGTTCGCCCCCTGCGGTTGGGATTCCTCGACTGTCGCTCGGAATGACAATTGCCCCTACGATCCTGGCATTTCTGGCTTGATCAAACTTTGGCCGCCAAACGTCAGTAGAGGGGCCTGGCCAGGTCGGCGGGGGCGTTGCCCTGACCCAGGAAGGTCTGGCCCCAGCAGGCAACCATGCCGTTATATCTGACGGCACAGGCATGCTGCTTCCCGGTGGCAATCGCTACGAAGCCGTCCAGTTTCGGCGGTTCCATGAAACGACCCGAACCTCTTCCCCAACAGCCTATGGTGGTATCGGGCATGACCGCGCAGGTAACCTGGTCGCCACCGGCAACAGCAGCAATCCCCTCATCCTCGGGCGGGTTTCCTTCACCCACATTGTTGCTGCCCCAGCAGACCATCGTGCCATTCTCCCGCAGACCACAGACATGCGCCGCACCCGCAGCAATTTCGGTGAAACGCTCCCCCTCGGGGACATCCAACTGTCCGCTGGTATTGCTGCCCCAGCAGGTGACAGAGCCGTCCGGCCGCAGCCCACAGGAAAATTCGCCACCGGACTCAATGGCAGAGAATCGTTCCCGCGCCGGAGCGTCGGCCTGGCCGCGGGTGTTGTTGCCCCAGCAATACGGCGAGTCGTCCATCCGAATGCCGCACACGTGCAGGGATCCGGCGCTGATCGCCTTGAGGAGCAATCCTCGCTCGATAGACAGGGTTCCCAAGAGATCCCTCCCCCAACAGATGGGCACATTCTCCCGGCCCGCCGAGGACTGAACCGCGCAGGTGAAGTCCCCTCCGGCGCTGATGTCCAAAAATGTGACCGTGGTGGGCACATTCAGTTGCAGGTTGCCGTTGTAGCCCCAGCAGCGTCCCGCGCCATCGGAAAAAATGATGCAGGTATGGTCGCCATTGGCATCAATCGCTGCAATTCTGACCACGTCGGGGGTTGGAGTGGGTGAGGGTGGCGGAGGCGTGGGCGTGAAAGTTGGCAGGGGAGGGACTGTGGGCGGCGCCGGCATGGGGGTCGCAGTTGGTTGGGATGGGCCGGTGGCCGGCAGCGCTGGCGTTGGCGTCCCCACGGGTGCGGTTATCGCCGTTGCGGTAGGTACCGGCGTCTGCTCAGGTTCCCCGGTGGAACCCGGCTCTTCCGTCGATTCCGCCATGGATTCTTCGGTTTGATCTTCGCTCGATTCCTCGTCGGACTCCTCGCCCGCCTCTTCCGAGTCCTCTTCCATGTTCTCCAGCGAGGGAGAAGCTCCCGGCGCTTCGGCCAGGGCGCCGACGGCGGCGGCCACCGCCGCATCCACAGTTGCCTGGATGTCGGGAGTGGCTTGCGCCATCGCCGGCGGTGGTGCAACCTCCTCCTGGGATTGGCAGCCCAGGGCAAGAACAAGGCTGGCCAAGATCAGGACAATAGCAGCTAACGGCCTGGAGAAAGGTGAGGGAACGAATTTTCGCTGTTTGTGACTGGCGTTTTCCACTGTGGATTATTCTCCCACAAAAAAATATACCGGACTCATTCTTCTTATGCGGACCGCGCTGCCTGGGAAACAGGCGGCTCCCAGGGCTTCTAATCCAGGAACCGGGTGAAAACCTGGTTGGCAATCAGGTAGGCGTCCGGGTGCAAACGAATGGTTGACCCGTTCCGCACCAGCAACCCCAAGTCCTGGAGTTCTTCCAGCTCACCCCGGTAGCGGGCTGCCAGATCATAGCTCAACCGGGACGATGCCTCATCCAGGTCCAATCCGTCCAGCAGGCGCAGGCCCAGGAACATGGTTTCGGATGCGGCCAAGTTTGGGTCGATAGCCTCCCAACCTGCCACGGGCGCGACCGAATCCAGCCAGGGGCCGCTCAATTCGTTGGCCAAGGGTACAACCTGGTCGGCCCAGGCATGGGCGGCGGCAATGTAGCCCCGGGGCGAATCCATATCCCAGAACCGGAAGCCGGCCAGGGATGAATGGGCGCCTGGCCCCACCCCCAGGTAGGGCAGATTTCGCCAGTATGCCAGGTTGTGCCGGGAGGCCAAACCCGGCTTGCACCAGTTGGAGATTTCGTAGTGATGATATCCCCGTTCCGACAGAAGCTTCCGGGCCAGGTGGTACATGTCCGCCGCCACGTCGGGGTCCGGGTGGGAAACCGTGCCCTGTTCTACCCAACGATGCAGGGGAGTACCCTCTTCGATGGTGAGGCAATAGAGGGATACGTGGGCTGGATCCAAATCAGTCAAGCGAACCAACGTATCCTGCCACTGACCGATGGTCTGGCAGGGAAGACCGTAAATCAGGTCCAGGTTGACATTCTCAAAGCCGGCGTCACGCAGATTGCCATAGGCCGCCACTGCCTGGTCGGCGTCGTGGCGGCGTCCCAGCAGATTGAGCAGATCGTTGTCCAGGGACTGAACTCCAACGCTGACCCGGTTGATCCCCTGGGCCAGCAGGCTTGACGCTCGGGCCGGGCTGAGATCGCCGGGGTTGGCTTCGACCGTTATTTCTGCCTCCGAATCAATGGAAAAGGAATCGCCGACGGCTTCCAATATTCGGCCCAGGGAACCGTCGGGCAGGTAGGAAGGGGTACCGCCACCAAAGAAGATGGTATTGACCGGCGGATGGCCCAGGGCAGCGCCCCACGCGTCTATCTCTGCCAGGGCCGCCTCCAGGTAGGGCGTCATCAGACCCTCGATGCCCTGGTAGGTGTTGAAGTCGCAGTAGGGGCATTTGGTTTGGCAGAAGGGTACGTGAACGTACAGGGAGATACCCGTATTCTGCAACTCTGCCAGACTGCCGACGGGTTCAGAAACTGGATACGCGCGGGCGTAGGTCGGAACGGTGGTTTCGCGGTTCATGACTTATCCATTCCCGACCTACTCATCATCTATGAAGCGGGCCTTCCCATCCACCACCTGGGAAGGAGGCGGCTCCCCATCACCGTCCGATGGCGCCGCCCGGCCCAGGTGTTCGTCCACCACGTGGGGCGGGGATAATTTGACAAGCAGCATTACCGCGAGGCCCAAAATGATTATGTCGTCCACCCGGCCAATGAGGGGAATATTGTCCTTGATCAGGTCGAAGGGCCACAGTAGATATACCAGGGCCAGGGGAACCAGGGAGCGTATGACGATGTTCACCCGGCGGTCAAAGGTCAGCCGCCACACCAGCAATACGTACCGTAGAATCGTCGGCAGCATTCGGGGCAATAGCATCATCAGTATGGGAAAGAACAACCGCGACATGACGGCCCCCATCAGTACTGGGTCGGGTAAAGCGCATCGGATTAGCGCTTACCCGCAATTGTCGGCCCATATTGATTATAGACTGGAACGAAGTTGTTTGGTAGGGAGGAGCCGCCGGACTGCACACTCTGGGAAACATCAACTCGTAGGGAACCGTAAAATGCCGACCATAGGGTCAGGTACTACTCTCGGCCTTAGCAACCACCTTTAACCACGGGCCACGGGAGGCAGGTATCTGTCCTACCATGAAGGAGGTCACGGCCTCTTGCCCTTCGAGCCTTTCTCCTTCTTTCGGTCGAGGGTACGGCGAATATAGTCGGCGGCGTCCGGAGTTTTGCAGTTGGTCTGTCCGTGGTCCACTTCCACCTTTCCGATGAGGGCAGCGGTCTGAAGGGCGGCGGCCTCCAATGAATCGTTTCGGATCCCGATGGCTATCAGCGCCCAATTCATGGCGTCCCGCACCCTATTCCGACGTTGGTGAATCTCCTGCTGGATGGTTTCCAACACTCCGAGGAAGTAGTCGTCGGGCAGGTCGGTATCTTTCATGGCCAAATTAGCCACCAGCAGCCAACCGGCTCGGCCGCGCCATTCCCCGTCCGCTGGCGACCACTCCTCGGCCTTCGCCCGCGCGAATGGGGAATTGCCCACAAGCCCGGCGAAGGCATCGGAAATTACGTAGCTGTCCAGGTCGGCTACCCAATCATCAAGCAATTTACCATCGGCCAGGGCGGGGTCGGCAACCTTGGTGGCCAGCACCTGGGCGTCGTGATTGCCCGTTTCCCATAGCTGGCACGCCAGGGAGTGGTCTCGTTTTATGGTGCGAGCGAGACGGTTCAAGTTGGCGTAGCTGACCCCAAACATCTGGTCCCGCACCCCGTGGCGGGTGTAAACCTTCCGATTTTGGGCCGTACCCATCTCCTCCAGTTGGCCCATTGTTTCTTCCAGGTTCAAGCATTCGCCTCCAATTCAGGGCCGGGTTGAGAATCCCGCCCCCGAGAATACCAGACTGGGCGCCGCACTCGGCGGGGCGCCACTACAGAATACCCGCAGAATAATGGAAGCCGAAAGGAGGGCGCAAGGGCCAGTTGGGCGATTCCCAGGGCGCCACAGAAGCGCCCCCGCAATTCTTCAAGGAAGTGAAGGGGGGGCGCGTCCCGTCGGGCAATGGTAAAAGCCAGGGGATCGAGGATCAGACGTTTCGCAGCTTGGGGTCCAGCCTGTCCCGCAACCAGTCGCCAAGCAGGTTCATCGACAGCACGGAAAGGAGTATCGCCGTGCCGGGCCAGACGGTCAGCCACCAGGAGGTAACCAGAAGCTCCCGGCCATCGGCCACCATCAGACCCCAGGCCGGCGTGGGGCGAGGCAGGCCGGCTCCCAGGAAGCTGAGTGTCGATTCCAGCAGGATAACCTGCCCCACTTCCAGGGTGGCCAACACGATGATCGTGTTGACGATGTTGGGAAAGACGTGGCGGACAATGATGCGGAAGTTGGAGGCGCCGGCCACCCGGGCTCGGGCCACGAAGTCCTGGGCCTTGATCCCCAGGGTTTCACCCCGCACCAGGCGAGCATACCGGGACCAAAAGATAGATACGATGACAATGATGACCGTTTGGAAGCTGGGGCCCAGCACCACCGCCAAAACCAGGGCAAACAGAATTGCCGGCATGGAAAGGCAGATGTCCACCGCCCGCATTACCAGGTGGTCAATGTTGCCACCGAAATAACCGGCAATCAGGCCCAGGGTTGTGCCGATGGTACCGGCCAGGAAAATGGAGATGGCGGCGACGGTCAGAGACACCCTGGCCCCATAGATGATACGGCTCAGAATGTCCCTACCCTGCTTGTCCGTTCCAAGGATATGATCGGTGGTGCCGGCCTTGGTGGCAAAGATACCCTCGCCTTCCGACTCCACCCAGAAGGGCGGGGCCAACCTATCGCTCAGGCTGCCCACCACCGGATCATGGGGCGCTACCCACTGGGCGAAGATCGCCGGCAGCACCAACACCAGCATTAGGATGGAGACCGGAATAATCGGGTAGCGGCGGGCTGTACCGAGGGCCCGCCAAACGCTGGTAGCGGCCCGAGCGCCGGGGATTCCACCGCTTATCGCCACGTTTGCCATTGGATCAATTCTCCTCCACCGGCGCCCCGTATCAGGCTACCAACTTGGGCCAGCGGCCTCTAGTGGGTGTACCTAATTCGGGGGTCCAGGTATGCGTAGGCAACATCTACCAACAGGTTCGCGGCAATGTAGATTGCGGCAAAGAAGATCACCACCGACTGCACTACCGAAAAGTCCTTGGCTCGCAGGGCATCGATGGCGAGCAAACCCACTCCAGGCCACGAGAAAATGGACTCGATCACCACCGAACCGGTCATGAGTCCGCCCAGGACCAGGCCAAAGTAGGTAATGGGGGCTATCAGGGCGTTACGAAGGCAGTGCTTCCAAATCACCAAACTCTCTCGCAGCCCCTTGATGCGCGCCAGTTTAACGTACTCGGTGTCCAGCACTTCCAGCATGGAGGACCGGGTGAGCCGCATCAGGGCGGCTACCTGGAAGTAACCGAGGGCCACGCCCGGCATGATTAAGTGCTTCCATGTCCCCCGTCCCGAGGTGGGCAGCCATTCCAACTGAACCGCCAAAACCCACATCAGCATCAGGGCAATCCAGAAGTTGGGCAGGGACTGGCCCAGAAGGGCAACTATCTTGCCGGCGAAGTCTATTCCCGTATCCTTCTTGACCGCAACAATAACCCCCAGGGGCACAGCGATGACGGCGCTCACCACCAGGGCCAGCAAGGCAAGTTCAATCGTAGCCGGAAGCCTCTGCCACAGCAGATCCCGCGCGTCCTGGCCGGGGAACCGGATGGACTCGCCAAATTTGCCGGTAAGGAAATTGCCAATGTAGGTGAGATATTGGATGTGGATGGGTTGGTCCAGCCCCCAGTAAGCCCGGACCCTTGCGTAATCCTCCGCCGTGGCGTCCACATCCAGCAGGGTATCGAGGGGATCTCCGGAGAGGCGGCCCAATCCGAAGACGATAATGCTCACCGCCAGCAGGGCGATTATCGAGTGGAACAGACGGACTATGATGAATCGTTGCATTCGGTTCTTCCTGGAGGGCTACAGACCAGCCAGGCCCCCCGAAGGCGATTTCTGGATTGAACCCAATCGTCCCAGAATTAAAGCGGAACACGCGCAATGCTCATCCCAAAACGTTAAGGCAATATATGCTACGCCAAATTACATTGTCAATATGAGCGCCCAATCAAGTTACTCCTGTAGGCAGGGCAGCCTGTCAACTGGCTGGCGTCATTCCCAGCGGAGTCGAGGAATGCCAACCCAGGTGGGAAACCGTCATTTCCATGCCCAGGCATTTCCTACTTGTCCCATCCTGGATTCCTCGACAGGCTCGGGCTGACAGTTACCCCTACTTCCTTACCACTCTAAACTTGACCGACCATTAGGGGTCAACGTCGAAGGGGCCGGGGAGTTCCAGTTCGTCGCCGATCTGGCGAATGGCGGGCAGCACCTCCTGGTCCATCAACTGCAGGCAGCGCATGGTATCCTTGTGGGTGATGGAGCCATCGTTGGTCCACACCGCCAGAATTCCTGGCCGCACCATTTCCAGCACCTCCCGAACCTTGCGGATAACCGTATCCGGGCTGCCGATGACCATTCGGTTGTCGTCAATCATGGCCTGGTAGGTCTCGTCGTCCACCGGGCCGGTTCGGAAGGGATCATTGGCTCGGGTGGCCCTCACCTGGGCTTCCCGCTCGTCGTCGGCCCACATATCCCGCGTGGTCCGATTGTAGCCCGGCGGGAAGGAGTATTCCCGGGGCATGGGCACCCGTCCCACGCCAACCAGCGCCTCCAGGAAACCCCGGCCGGCCACCTTGGCCTTTTCATCCGTGTCCTGCACGTGAATGGGCAGCATATACCCGAAGTTCTGTGGCCCCGCCTCGTAACCATGCATTCGGGCCGCGTCCCGGTAGATGTCCTGCATGTAGCCGAAGGTGTAGGGCACGATGCCCAGGTAGAAGTAGGGGTAGTGATGTTCGGCGCACCAGGCTGCCGTCTCCGCGCTGCCCGTGCCCGGAATCCATACCGGTGGGTGCGGCTTTTGCAGGGGAACCTGGAAGGGATTGACGTGGCGGAAATGGTAGTGCTTGCCCTCCCAGCGAAACGGGCCAGGCGTGGTCCAGGTCTTGATTACCAGGTCGTGAGCCTCCTCGAACCTCTCCCGGTTGTGGACCGGATTGGTGTTGGTGGCCCAGCTCTCCGTACCGCCGCCCCGCACGAACCCGGAAACCAGACGGCCCCGGGAAATGCAGTCGATCTCCGCCAACTCCTCGGCCAGGCGCAGCGGGTTGTCGTGAATGGGTAGGGGGTTGCCCATCAGTACAATCTTGGGTTTCTTGGTAATACGGGCCAGGATGGCTGCTTCCAGGTTCATGGCGGCGCCGAGGCTGGTGGGAGTGCTGTGGTGCTCATTGAGCATCATGCCATCGAAGCCAACTTCCTCGCAGTACTGCCATTCATCCAGGTAATAATTGTACTGGTCGGCAGCCACCGAGGGATCGAAATGGGTGTTGGAAAAGGTAACGCGGTGCGCCCCATTGGGACTATTCTTGACGTCAGCTTCGGTATAGTTGAAATACGCCCGTTCCGTGAACCTCATGACGAACATGGAATGCCTCCCGGTCAATACGGCTGTCACTCTAGCGGTTAAGTTACTCCATAGGCCTGCTTTCGTCAAACAACGGACGGCGCCCCGAACGGATTGGGCGCCGTCCGGACTAGACCGTCAGATCAGGGGCTCGAGGCTGCCAAATCGAGCCGCCTAATGAGGCTAGTCGGCCCGGCAATCGGTGACGGCTTGGGGTAAACTCAACCCTCAGATGCCTAATGCCTCTGAGGGTTGGAATATTGGGCAAGGATGTTGGTGGAGCGGAAGCGTCCGGCAATCTTCCGCTAACCCATCATCTGAACCAGGCCGACATGGACTCCTTGGGGATCCTGGAGGTAGCAGAAGCGAATGTCCGATTCCGCCATGATTGGTACCACCACTTTTGCGCCCAGGTCCTGGGCCTTCTGGAAGCTGGCATCAATATCTTCAACGCAAAAGTAGGTTCCCCAATTGGGGGGAACCTCTCCCCAGGATGGCTTAATCTGAATCATGCCCCCAACATGGGCGTCGCCCAACCGGAACTCGTGGTAATCCTCCGCTTCGGGTCCCACCTGGTGGGTTTCCCGTGTCCATCCGAAGACACTGGCATAGAAGGAGTGGGCGGCCTCGGGATCGGTGGTGTAGAGTTCGTTCCAGCCCAGGGATCCGGGTTCATGGATTAGGCCAGCGCCAACGTGTTCCTTGGCCTGCCAGATGCAGAAGGCTGCACCGGTGGGGTCCGCCGCAATGGACATGCTGCCCGCGTCGAAAACGTCGAAGGGACCGTTGAAGACGGCGCCGCCGGCCTCCCGGACCCGGTTGGTGGCGGCCTCCAGGTCGTCGGTGGAGATATAGCACCACCAGGCCGGAGGCATCCCCTGGTCCAGCATCTCCTGGTGCATCTGGTACAGGCCGCCCACGAACCGGTCGTTCTTCTGCAACATGGTATAGACCATGGTTTCGCTCATGGGCATATCTGACCAGTTCCAGCCCAGCAATTGGGAATAGAAGCTCTTGGAGGCTTCCGGGTCGGTGGTGGCCAACTCCACCCAGCAAAAGGTGCCGGGGACATGGCTATTGACTTCAGGCATTTTATCTTCTTGCTCCTGCAAAGAATTTCGCGTAATGGGTTACGAGTGGATGGGTTGGAAACTCGCTAAGGAACCGAGCCGACCATTGCATGGTTTGACTCTCCGCACCACGGCGACAGGGCAGCGGTTTACCCGCAGCTTCGCCAGGCATCCTTATTTTTTGGCATCAACCGGTCCCAGTCAGGAGATTATATGTACCAGTTCCTGTTGGAGCAATGGGCGGCAGTCACCCTTTTTGGAACACCGCAGATTGTTGATTTCGATGAACGTCATTGCTCGTCAGACCCTACTGCCCCTGGGAAGGGAAAGGAAGCTTTGGCGGTGGCGGGACCTGGGGCCCTCTCCGCTCCGCACAACGGGTCGCAGCTGTGATGGCGGATTAGCCGAAACGGCCGGTGATGTAGGCTTCCGTCCGCTCGTCCTTTGGGTTGGTGAAAATCTGGCGAGTCTCGCCGAACTCTATGAGCTGGCTCACCTTGTCCTCCCGGGGCGTGAGGAAGGCGGTGTAATCGGATACCCGCGCCGCCTGCTGCATGTTGTGGGTGACGATGACTATGGAATATTCGGTGGAGAGCTCCCGCATCAGTTCCTCGATAGCCTGGGTGGAAATGGGGTCCAGGGCAGAGCAGGGCTCGTCCATGAGGATAACCTGGGGCTTAACCGCCAGGGCACGGGCGATGCAGAGGCGTTGCTGCTGGCCGCCGGAAAGGGACAGCGCGCTCTCCTTCAATCGGTCCTTTACCTCATCCCATAACGCCGCCCGCTTGATAGACTGTTCCACCAGTCCATTCAGGTCGCCCTTGAATCCATTGACCCGCGGCCCAAATGCCACGTTGTCGAAAATGGACTTGGGAAAGGGGTTGGGCCGCTGGAACACCATTCCTATCTGGTAGCGGATCTCCGTAGGATCAACGGTGTCCTCGTAGAGGTCCCGACCATCGAACTGAACGGTTCCGGTCATGTGGAAGCTGGGTATCAGGTCGTTCATCCGATTGTAGCACCGTAACAGGGTGCTCTTGCCGGAACCGGACGGCCCGATTATGGCGGTAATCTTGTGGGACTCGATCTCCATGTCCACGCCGCCGATGACCCGGTTGGCGCCATAGAAGACGTTCAAGTCCTTCGTTTCCAGAATGGGAGCAATACCTGCCACGGTCTAACCCTCCGTGTTTCGCTGGAACTTGTTGCGGAGCAGAACAGCCAGGGAGTTCATGGTCAGTAGCGCCACCAGCAGGACGATAATTCCCGCCGCGGCGGCCTCGTGGAAGCCTTCCTGGGGCCGGGAAACCCAGTTGAATATCTGAATGGGCAAGACGGTAAACCGGCTCAGGGGGCCGTCCGGAGTGAAGGGGACGAAGGTAAGGGCGCCCATCACAATCAGGGGCGCCGTTTCGCCAACGGCCCGGCTCACCGCCAAGATCACGCCGGTCAGAATCCCGGGGAACGCCTGAGGCAGTACCAGGCGCCAAATCGTCTGCCATCGGGTGGCGCCCAGGGCATACCCGCCTTCGCGAATGGAAGGGGGAACGGCGCGTATCGCCTCCTGGGACGCGATGATGACAATGGGCAGCACCAGGAGGGCCAGGGTGAAACTGCCGGCCAGCACACTCTTGCCCAGGGCCATGAACCGCACGAAAATCTCCAGGCCCAGAATGCCGTAAACGATGGAAGGCACCCCCGCCAGGTTGGCTATGTTTATCTGGATGACCCGGGCAAACCAGTTGCGAGCCGCATACTCCTCCAGATAGATGGAGGCCGCCACGCCGATAGTAAAGGCCAGGGCGCCAGCCAATGATATGACGTAGATGCTGCCGAACAGAGCTGCCCGGATGCCCGCCTGTTCCGGCTTTCGGGAGGGGAAGCTGGTCAGGAAATCCCAGTTCACCCGCTGCCAACCATCCAGGAAAATGTTGGTCAGCAGAACCGCCAGCATGGCGAGACCAGTCAGAATGGAAAGCAGACAGAGGGCGTGGAAAATCCGACCATACAGGCGGCGCCGGTTCATCCGCCGGTCAAACTGGCCCTTCGCAAGGTTAGCCATTACTCGTAAACCTCCCGGAATCGGCGAACAATGAACTGGCTGAGCAGGTTCATGCCCAGGGTGATAACAAAAAGGCTCAGACCAACCGCGAATATTGTCTTGAATTCCAACGTTCCGGTGGGGGTGTCGCCCAGGCTCACCTGGACGATGTAGGCCGTCATGGTTTCAATGGGCACGAAGGGATTGAAGGTGAAGGTGGGATTCTGCCCGGCCGCAATAGTTACGATCATCGTCTCCCCGATGGCCCGGGAAGTGGCGAGAATGAAGGCGGCCACAATGCCGGAGAGGGCCGCCGGAATCACCACCCGAGTGGCCACCTCCAACCGGGTGGCGCCCAGGGCATAGGCCCCTTCGCGCAGGGAGCGGGGAACGGACCGCATGGCGTCTTCGCTGAGGCTCGATACCATCGGCAATATCATTATGCCCATGACAATAGAGGCGCTGAGGCCGTTGAACACCGAGATGTCGTCGGATATTGCGCGCAGAATTGGTGTAACAAACAACAGCGCGAAGTAGCCGTAAACCACGGTGGGGATGCCCGCCAGGACTTCCAGAACCGGCTTCACTATCTGGCGCACGGTTTCCGGGGAGTATTCGCTCAGATATATGGCGGACATCACACCCAGGGGCAGCGCCACAAACATGGCTCCAATGGAGGTGAGCAGGGTGCCCGTCACCAGGGGCAAAATTCCAAAGTTCTTGGAGGCAAACAGGGGAGTCCACTTGGTGTTGGTCAGGAATTCAAAGATCGAAACTTCCTGAAAGAAGAGCGCCGCCTCGAATATGAGGACGGACACAATCCCGACGGTGGTGAATATGGAGGCAACGCTGCATATAAACAGGAATGCCTTGATAACCCGTTCCGGGAGATACTTCTGCCACCTCTTGACCCTTGGGGCCGCCGAATAGGCGTCGGTGTAGGAGTTGTCCGGGGTTGTATCGAGTTCGGCCAAGGCTGGTTACTCCTACATCACGGAGCCGGAATCAAACCCACTGGGTGGGAGCAGACGCAGATCCTTCACCCAAGTCTTCAATCGCCCAATCGCTCAACCGCAAAGAAGGATAAGGCACAAAAATACCTTTAACAATGTCTTTTCTGAAAGCAATTGTTTAACAGTTTATTTAACGCATATTAAAGGACAGGTCGGCGGGGCCCCGACCGGTACGGCGCCTTCCCGGTATTGCGCCCGGTATTGCGTTGACCAACTCCAGTCTGGCTCCCCAGCCTGGCTGACACCCATGGTAGGAAAGCCACGGCAGGAACCCGGAAGGGGGCCGTTCACCAGATAACCTTGGGTGCTATAATCAGGCTGACTAACCCGCCCCGGAGGACGCAGTGTCCAGGTATTTGACCCCAATATTGGCTACTGTTTTTTCGTTGACGGCAATTTTGGCTGGCGCGCTGGCCATAAACGCTGAAAGGTCCGCTCGCGTGGCCGCTGAATTGACGGCTGAAGAGGAGAGGCAGTCCAGAATTGTAGCTTTGCAGGATGCTGAATACGCCATCAAAGAGCGAGACCAGGCCCGCGCGGCCGCCACCAATGCCACGAACGAAATGCGGGCAGCCCAAATCATTGCCGCAACTGCCACCGCAGATCGCGATGCGGCCCTGGACCTGGCGGCAAGGGCCCAAACTGCTCGGCAGCTGGCGGAGGATTCGGCGGCCTCGGCCGCCGATGCCCGAATCACATCGGTGCGACGGCTGTTGGAAGGCGCTGATGGCAAAATGGACGTCTCTCCGGTCAGCCAGCCTGATGCCGTCGTCCAGGGCCGGGCCGATTCCGCCATCCAGTTGACGGACTACCCTGAAGCGTCAGACGTGGGAGAACTGCTGGGACCAACCGAAAGCCAACAGGTTTCGACAGAAGCGCTGGAAGCCAGAGCCGCGGCGGAATTGGCCGTAAGAATGGCTGAAATCGCCTTGCAAGAGGCCGACCGGAACCGGGCCGAAGCCGAACAGAGTCTGGCAGTCGCAGAGCAATCCGCTCTGCTGGAAGAGAAGGAAAGAATACGGGAAATTGCCCGAACCCAACCCCTGGTGAAGGCGGTCATCACCGGGGAACTCAGGTTCTACATTGAGCCACTACCCGAATATGCCGGAGAGGGAGTCGAACATGCGGTTAGCGATGTGGCGCATAGTTTCTCCAACTACAGTCCGTACAATGCGCGCATCTACCAGGTTTACGACGAGTCAGAGGCTGACATGAGCGTCCACTGGGTCAAGGATTACGGCACCCACCTGTTGGGGCAGTCCATTTTTGCCGCCCACATAAAGGTGGCCCTGGGCCGCCACAACTGCGTCGGAGAATGGGCGCCCTTTGACGCCAATACGGTGAAGAAAATCCTTTGGCACGAGTTGGGACATTCGATGGGGTATGGTCACAGCGATGAGTCCGGCAACATCATGACGGACCTGTCGGGAACGCGGTTTGTGGTGGACTGGGAGGCCACCCGCGTCCTCGCCGGGGGTTGGTATTGGCTGGTTCCCTTCTGCGGGGAGGGGAAATTCTTCTACGCCTTTGAGTCCGAAAACGACGACCAGGGTTTCGATATTGACGTGCTGCGCCCGGGAGTGGACCCCGAAACCTTTGACTCGGACAGCGACGAGGCATACCTGAACTGCGGACGTAACGACATGCATCGTTATTCCGGTTCCTGTACCGTGGAGAAGGGGGCTATGATCTATGTCCGCAACTCCAGTGACTGGAACGCAATACGCCTGACCGGCCGCATTGTGGACCAGAACTCTCCTACCTGGCCGAATATGTCCTGGGATAGCTCTGTTTTCCGTTACAGTGACGACAAATTGCAGTCCTACTATGATCTTTTTCACCCGTGACCAGTTTCCGTCAACCGCCCCGACTACCGGGACGAAGGGCGTCGAGGCCCCACGGCTGGGCCGACCACCTGGGATAACCGGCGTGGGGCTGTTGCTCGGTTCTATTCCCATTACCTGGAGTTGATCGTGGGCGAAGCGTTGACCCTGAGCGTTGTGGACCAGTCGCCCATGAGGGCCGGCGGCACCGCCGGCGAGGCCCTGCGTGAAACAATACAACTGGCGGTGGCGGCGGAAGAATTGGGCTACTACCGCTACTGGCTGGCCGAACACCACAACCTGCCCAACTTTGCCGGAACCAGCCCCGAAATTCTGGTGGGCCAGGTTGCCGCCCATACCAATTCCATCCGGGTGGGCAGTGGCGGGGTTATGCTGTCCCATTACAGCGCCTTGAAGGTGGCCGAGAATTTCCGGATGCTCGAGTCACTTTACCCAGGCAGAATTGACCTGGGCGTGGGGCGAGCGCCCGGCAGCGATCAACTGACTGCGGCGGCCCTCTCCTACCCCGGAAGTCCCAAAGACATTCAGCACTACCCCCGCCAGGTGGTGGACCTGGTGGGATACTTGAATGGAGGGCTGGAGCCGGAACATCCCTTCGCCCAGGTCAACGCCGGCCCCGACCGGCCCGCCGGCGCCCCAGAAGTCTGGCTCCTGGGGTCGCGCTACGAAAGCGCCTACATGGCCGCCAAGCTGGGAATGCCTTTCGCCTACGCCCATTTCTTCGGCTTGGGCGTGGATGAGGGACCGGCCATCGTGGAGAGCTACCGCCAGCAGTTCGAGCCATCCAAGTTCTTGGACGAACCCAGGGTGAATATTGGCGTACAGGTACTGTGCGCGGAAACCGACGAGGAGGCCACGCGCATCGCCGCCAGCCGCAACCTGGGACGGCTGTACTCGGTAACCAACCGGGCCAAGGGAATTCCCACGGTGGAGGAAGCCCTGAACTACCCATACCAGATGAATGAACTGGCCTTCATTCGTCAGTACAGCCAAGTATGCGTTGACGGCAACCCCCAGAGGGTGAAGAAAGAACTGCACGCCGTCGCGGAACGCTATCAGACAACCGATCTCAGCGTGGTGACCATCTGCCACGACTTCGCCGACCGGGTCCGGTCATACGAGCTGGTGGCCGAGGCCTGCGGGTTGGCAGGGACGACGAAGTCCGAAAAGGGTTAACAGACACCCAGCCCCGCTGGGGAGCTGGGGCTTACGGGCCCCTGAGACCACCGTTCAGACCACTTCCCCCTGGCTTCACCCACGTTGCCGACTAATGGTCAGTCAAGTGAAGAAATCGTGAGTTAGTCGGAAAAAACGTCATTCCACTCACTCGCGGCATAACTGGCTACCGGGCCAGGCTGCCCATGGGGTCCCATGGGGGGAGCACCACCGGCTCCAGGTCCAGGGCCCGCTGCAATTCCTGCGGCAGGTAGCTCTTAGGGGCGGCTATCTCGAACATGTACTCGGCAAACCAGGAATCGTTCATCTGGAAGAAGCCCTTGTCCCCCACCTTGTCGTCCCAACTGTTCTCCACCCGCCAGCGACGGGGTTTGCCATCCACCACGTCCACGCCCGTGAAGAGCATGGCATGGGTCATGGCCGTCTGGTGGAACTCCAGCCGCTCGGCCTTGTCCATTTCAAAGTCGGCGCCATAGACGCTGGCGTAGTCGAACAGTTCGGCATCCCATAGGCCCTTGTCCCGGTGCATCTGCTTGCCGGTATCGCAACCCATCCAAACGGGCTTGCCGTCCTGGATCATCCGCATGGCGATGTCCTTCATCAGGTCGATGTCCACGTTCAGGTACTTGATCCGGGTCCCATCCACCACGTTGCCCAGGTACTGGACGGTGTAGGTGCGGCCCGGGGGGTTACTGGCGCGGGGGTCGTGAACCAGGCAGACGTACTCCTCCATGGGGGTTGTGATGTACTCGGCGGCAAACTCCGCCGGAGTTATGTCCCCGCGGCGGTGGAATTCGCCGTCCTTGTCCTTCCATTGCCAGTCGAAGCTGGCCGGCGGATTGCCCAGGTGAATGGCCAGGATGGCGTAAACGGCCTGGAGGGTTTCCTGCTTGGCCTGGCGCATTGCTTCCAGCCCGCCCTCCTCGGCGAAGATGCGGCGAATGTTACGGGCGCCCTGGCGTACCTGGTAGTTAAGGCCCGCGTTCATTCGCGCCGAGTTGCCCGAACTTTCCGTCTCGGGCATGACGGACTTGGGCACCACCCCATGCTTGCGTATCAGGCTGACGAACATGTCCCACTGGCCGCCGTCGCCCAGGGGCTGGTGCAGCAGCCAGGCAACCACCCGGTCGTCGATGGGCCGGTCCGCAGTCTCGATGACGGCCTCGAGGATGTAGTTGGCCCGCTCCATCTTGTCCCAGAACATCACGTAGCTCTGGCTGAATTCAAACTCCTTGACATTGAGCAGGTTCCTGGTCTCGGAGCGGAACAGGTTCAGCCCCGCGAACATCCAGCACCGGCCGGAGCGAGCCTGATTGGTCACGCCCCATTCGTCCAGCACGTTGGAATAGGAATGGGTAGCGTCGGCGGCAAGATTCCGATTCAGCGCCACGTCGTTCACGTCGTGCTGGGTAACCACGTTCTGCATCAACTGGTGTGCGGGCTGGGAACGGAAAATGGCCTCGAATTCCTCCAGGGTAAGTACATCCAGCGCTCCCGGGTCTGGCTGGTTCGTCATGGCGATCATCTCCTGTAATGTTGGGGCAAATCTGGGATTGCCTCGCTGAATTGGCTTCCCCCTGTTTCGGGCTGAAGCCGACGCCTGGAAGCTAACCGCTGCGGGAGGCAAGACGGGCCAGCGAATCCACCGCTCCCGACACTTCCGCGGCAGCCCGGTCAATCTCCCCCTCGGTGGTGAAGCGGCCCACGGAAAAACGCACAGTCCCCATGGCATGTTCGGTGGGCAGGTTCATGGCCGCCAGCACGTGGGAAACCTCCACCCGGTCGCTGTGGCAGGCCGCCCCGGCAGAGGCGGCCACCGTGGGCAGGGCGGCCAGCAGCCGGTCGGCCTCCAGACCGGGAAAGCTGATGCTGGCGGTGTTGGGCAGGCGCTTTTCGATGTGGCCGTTGACACCCATCCTGATGCCCGATTCCGCCAAACTGGTCTCCAGCCGGTCTCTCATTTCCCGCATGTGGCGGGAGTACTCTTCGATGTTATCGTCTATCAGTTCGCAGGCCGCGCCCAGCCCGACGATCTCCAGCACGTTTTCGGTGCCCGCCCGCCGGTTGTTTTCGTGATTGGCGCCGTGCATCAGCTTCTCCAGTTTCACGCCCGGCCGGATGTACAGCGCTCCGATACCCTTGGGGGCGTAGAGCTTGTGGCCGGCGATGGATAGCAGGTCCACCCCCAGGTCATCCACATTGACCGGAATCTTGCCCACGGACTGGGCGCAGTCGGTATGGACCAGGGCCCCGTACCGGTGGGCTACGTCCGCAATCTCCCTGATGGGTTGTATCGTGCCCACCTCGTTGTTGGCGTGCATGATGGTAACCAGGATGGTCTGGGGGGTGAGGGCTGCCTCCAGATCTGCCACATCCACCAGCCCATATTCGTCCACGGGCAGGTAGGTCACGCCAAATCCCTGCCCCTCCAGGTAACTGCAGACTTCCGTAACGGCGGGATGCTCGATGGCCGAGGTGATTATGTGGTTGCCCCGTTCCCGGTGGGCCAGCGCAACGCCCTTGATGGCATGGTTGTTGGCCTCGGTTCCCCCACTGGTGAAGATCAGGTCGTCGGGGGAGCAGCCCAGCATTTTCGCCACCTGCTCCCTCGCCCGGTCCACGCCTTGCCTGGCCGAACGGCCAAATGCATGGCTGCTGGAGGGGTTGCCATAGAACCCGTGCAGGTAAGGAGCCATCGCCTGGGCCACCTGGGGGTCGATGGGGGTGGTGGCATTGTAATCGAGGTATATGTCGCTCATTGGCAACTCCCCGCGCCGGTGATTCCCGGCGAGAGACTCTGGTTTGCCGCCATTATAGCCCAAGCCAAAGGAACAACGAAAACAGGAGGGAAACCGGGCCTTTGACCGTACCAAGGACCAACGGAAGGGCAGCCGTCGGTGGCAACGGTCAAATGGCCGCGCCCTTTTCGCCGGCACCCTTGAGCGAAGGGGGGAGCAGCCCCGTGCCGGACAGGAAAGCTCGCAGCAGGTCGCCCATCTGAGCTTCGTGTATCGGGGCGAAACGGGAGAACTCCCTCAGGTGGCGGGCCGCTTCCTCCTGGGGACAGAAGCGGTCTCCCATCAGCAAGTAATCGTCAAAAAGCTCCCGATTCCAAACCACCAGTTCATCGTAGGTCAACTGCGGCTCAAACTGGAAGCCGTAGCAGTTGCCCACCCGGTAGGCCATGTTGATACGGCGAAACCCGCCGTCCCGCAGCAGAATGTCACCTTCGGCCAGCGCAATGCCGCCGGGCGGTACGGTGAAGCACTCTCCGTGAAGAGTGGGAACCAGTGGCGTCCTTATCTGGCTGAAAACCGGGTCATTGTGGCCGGCCTCCGTCACGGAAATCTTCCGCAGGCCGAACTGGTAGCCACCGGTGGGTTCCACCTGCCCGCCCAGGGCCTTGCACAGAAGCTGGGCCCCCAGGCAAACGGCAAAGACGGGAACGCCCCTCGCATGGGCCCGACGCAACAGGTCCAACTCCTGTTCCAGGGCCGGAAAGGAGTCGTTGGCCGACAGGGGGCCGCCCAGGGACACCACCAGGGCAATACCGTCCAGGTCCGGGTCGGGGAAGGGACCAAAATCCGGCGTCAGCCGAAAGAGGTCGAGGGCTTGCAGTTCCAGCCCAGCCTCCGCCAATATGGCGGTATAGTTGGCGCCCAAAGTTTCCGGGGCGGCGTGCCGTATTATGAGGACAGATTTCACGCTGGGGCGCTCCGGGTCAGTGAAGGGATAACCCAATCCTACACCAAGGGGCAATGGGTGTCAGCCGCTACAATGAGAGCGCGGGAACGTGGCAGGCCGGCAAATGCCCCGTATGAATTCGAAGTAACCAATAGAGGCCGATTATGGATACTGTCATAACCAATACAACCATTGTGACCGGGGGACTGGATGGCGCCATCCGCTACGATGCAGCGTTGGCGGTGGTGGATTCCCACATAGCGGCCATCGGGGAATCGGCCAACGTACAGGCGCAGTTTCCCGCCGCCGAGGTACTGGACGGCCGGGGCAAGGCCGTCTTTCCGGGATTGATCAACTGCCATACCCACCTGCTGGCGACCGCCGACCGGGGTATTTTGGAAGACTTTGGGTTTCCCACAACCTTGGGTTTTCCCACCTCCACCCGCGCCCTGCTCACGACCGAGGAGAGGCAGGTTATTGCCACCCTGGGGGCGTTGGAGGCGCTGCGGAGCGGCACAACCACTCTGCTGGAGATCGCCGACCACGTGGGGGACTTTGCCGGCGCCCTTGAGGATACGGGGCTGCGGCTGGTTCTCGCGGACAACATCAACGACCTGAACCCGGTGGCGATGAGGGAGGGCAGGTATGAGTTCGACCCGGCCCGTCGCGACGAGGGCCTGCAGCGAAGCGCCGACCTGGTGAGTCGCTGGCATGGCGCCAATGACGGGAGGGTCAGGTGCTTCCTGGCTCCTCACGCCCCGGAAAACTGCTCGCCGGAGCTGTTGCGTCAGGTCCGGGAAATGGCGGACCGGCTGGAGGTCGGCTACACCATTCATCTGTCCCAAAGCCAACTGGAAATCGAGGCCGTGCACCGATTCCGCGGAGTTGACCCCACCCATTACCTGTTTGCCAACAATCTCCTTGGCCCCAGACTGGTGGCCGCCCATTGCCGTTACGTAAACCCCTCGGAAATCGCCCTGCTGGGCCAGCACCGGGTCGGCATTGCCAACAACGCTGCCATCGCGGCCAGGAGGGGCGCCGCCGCCCCCATTCGCGAATTGCAGGCCGCCGGCTGTCCCATCGGCATGGGTACCGACAACATGGCCGAAGACATGGTGGAGGTGATGCGGGCCGGTCTGTTCCACGAGCGAGTGCGGCGCAACGACCAACTCTCTCCCCAACCCGAAGAGGCGCTGGAGTGGGCCACCATGGGGGGAGCCAGGATTCTGGGGATGTCGGACCAGGTGGGGTCACTGGAGGTAGGCAAACGGGCGGACCTGTTCCTGGTTGACACCTTCAAGGCGCACCTGGTTCCCACCCTGCGCATTGTTTCCAGCTTTGTACACAACGGCATGCCGGCGGATATTTCATCGGTAATGGTGGACGGCCGGTGGCTGCTGCGGGACGGCAGGGCCACCACCATCGACGAGGATGACGTGCTGTTACGGGCCGAGCAAATTGGGCATTCCGTCTGGCGGCGCCTGGTTGAGCGCCACCCCGACGTGCCCTTCCCAATACGGCTGCCGCCCCATCCGCTCAACGGAAATAGGGAGCGGGGCAGTTCCGACAACTAACAGAACTGCGCAACGGCAATGCCGCTCTCCCGTTGCAGGGAACGGACGTAACAGATTACCTGGTCCACCTGGCCCTCATCCAGGTTGGGTATGGGGGGCATATCCCCAAAGACCCAGTGATGGCTGACAACCCCCCGCTGGACTGCGGCGTGAAAGGCAAAGTCCGGGTGGTGGCCCGGCTCGTAGATTGGGTGAACCAGCGGCGGCCCGGCGTCACTGCCGGCGGCCCGTTCACCGTGGCAGACGGCGCAGTTTTGCTGAAACAGCTCCATGCCAGCCCAGTAGTCATTACTGGGCGAGGCAGGTTGGATATTCCCGCCCTGAGCAGCATTCGGGGACAGCGCCCCGGCGGAGACCGGCGGCTCCGGCATCCTGCCAGCGCATCCCGCTACCGACAGCAGGAATAAAAGGGCCGTTGCTGCCACGACCAGTAGCGGACGCCACCCCATCGCCCCAAAGTGTGACGCAACCCGGGAAAGCGGACCATGGCGAGAGGTCTTCATCAGTTGCGCGCGCCCCTCCGCAACGAGCGACCGGGCAATGCCCCGGTGTTGTTCCCGCACTCGATTACCACTTGGCCGTTGACGATGACGTACTCAATGCCCACCGGGTAATGCTTCGGGTCCTCCCTGGTGGCCTGCGTCTTGACCGTGTTGGGGTTGAAGATGACGATGTCTGCCTTGAAGCCGTCCTTCAGCAGGCCCCGGTCGGGCAGCCCCAGGCGCTGGGCGGGGAAGGAGGTCATCTTGCGGATGGCCTCGGACAGGCGCAGATGCTTTTCCGCCCGCACGAACTCGGCCAGCACTATGGGGAAACAACCGTAGGTACGGGGATTGGGGTACTCCCCGAAGAGAATGGCGTCGCTGGCAATCATGCCGTAGGGGTGGGAAACAAAGGCTGGCAGGGTTTGCGGATTGGTTCCCAGTCCCACCGTGGAAATGCCCAGGTTTTCCTCCACCAACAGATCGAAAAGGGCGTCGGCCGGGTCCTGACCCCGCATCTCGCCAATATCGGTAATCAACCGCCCATCGTACTGTCTGTTCTGGGGTTGGGTGAAGTTGGTCAGCCAGTTGTTTTCCAGCCGTTCCGGCAGTATTTCACGCTTCATCCGCGCCCGGTCGTCGGCATCCTGGAGGGCCGCCATGAGACGTTCCGGCCCGCCATCCTTGGCCCAATGGGGCAGGCCGATGGTGATGGTGGTACCGGAATAGGGGTAGGTGTAGCAATCGAAGGTAACGTCCATCCCTTCGTCGCGACCCCGTTCCACCAGTCCCAGGTAGTCCAGGTGGCTCCCCGAACCCTGGGCGCTCTGCCGGTAGTGGGTCAGGTGGATGGGACAGCCACTGCGGCGTCCGATTTCCATGGACTCTTCCCACGGCGCCATCAGCCCCTGGGAGCGCAGGCTGGCGCGGGTATGGGTATGGTAGAACCCTCCCAGGGAAGCTGCCACCGCCGAGAGTTCCGCCAATTCCGCGGTGTCGGCATAGGAGCCGGGGGGATAATCCAGGCCGGTGGAAAGCCCCCATGCACCCTCCTCCATGGCCTCCCTTACCACCGCCTTCATGTCCGCCAGCTCGGTCTCCGTGGCCGGGCGATCGTTCCAGCCCACGCCCCAGATGCGCACCGGGGCATTGCCCAGGATGTAGGCGATGTTGATGGCCACGGTGTTGTCGTACTTGGACAGCAGTTCGGCAACGGTGAGCCAGTCGGCCGGCATGGGCGGATAGCCGTTCAACCCCGAATCAAGCCAGATGTAACGGTGCAACTCCTCCTGGTTCTTGAAGGGAGCGTGGGAGATGCCGTCGATTCCCACCAGTTCCGTGGTGACGCCCTGCCTTACCTTGGGATCGTGGTGGGGTTCGCCGAGAATGGTGAGGCCGGCGTGGGAGTGCAGGTCTATGAACCCTGGGCAGACCACATGCCCGGTGGCATCTATGGTCTGGGCAGCTTCAACATTGCTGCAATCACCCCGGATCAGGGCCAGCCGGTCGCCTTCCACCAACACGGTGGCGAAAAAGCCGGGGCTGCCACTGCCATCGATTACCTGGCCGTTCTCGATTTTCAGATCAACCATCTCGCACCCTCCCACCGGGTAGTACTGTCCAGAGGTCCAGGGGGGCCGGAAACCAGCAAAACCCTGCCCAAAAGCCCCAGGAATCTGATGAGCTACCGAATTCCCCTAGATTGGGGCTATAATAACACCCGCAACTATGGACTCCACCACTCCAGGTCAACCGGTGCCCATTTTGAGTAGAACCTTTACTACCAGGCCGCCAGGAAACGGTATTGTCCCGGAACGGTCCTTCAAGGGGCCGGTCCTTGGCGTGGGCATCGTGGCGCTGGTTGCCATGCTGGCGTTGATGGCCATAGTCGCCCAGGACGCCGACTCAATCCGCGCTTCCGCAACCCCTGCCTGGGAGACCTACGCCCAGCACGAAGCCCTTGCCCGCTACTGGCTGGACGATGACTACGGCCCCACCGGGGCGGCCCCCCAGGAAGAGGTGGACGAGCAGGAGCACGTCTATTGACTGGGCGCCCTTGCCACCCTGGTAGGGGGGCCCGGAGATGATACGCTAATCGGCACCGAAGGCAATGACGTTATCCTCGGTCGGGCGGGAGACGACCGCATCTACGGCAAGGGCGGGGATGACATTCTCTGCGCCGGCTCCGGCAATAACCTGATTATCGGCGGGCCCGGCGACGACTACCTGCTGGGCGGCGACGGGGTTGACCAGCTGATCGGCGGGCCCGGCAACGATTTTTTGCGGGGCGACGATTCCGACGACCTGCTCATCGGCCAGGAAGGGGGCGATTTCCTTTCCGGCAACGATGGCAACAACATCCTCTTCGGCGGTGACCCGATCTACGAGGAGGATGACGAGTTGGCGATAATCTTCGGCTTCTACCGCCGGGACATCCTGCTGGGCAGCGTGGGCAACGACGTGCTCATCGGGGCCAAGGGCAACGATGCCCTGCTCGCCTTCAGCGGCCACGATTTGCTCCTGGGAATGGAGGGCAACGATTCGCTCATCGGCCACTACGGCGACGACTTCCTGGACGGCGGTTCCGGGGACGAGGATGAATGCAACGGCAGCGAGGGCAGCGACGCCGCCGCCAAGTGCGAGTTGATGGTCAGCATCGAACGGGGCGAGCAGCGAGGGTTCCCCGATTAGCCCCTTCCCCCACAGGCAATCGGTTGAAGCGCAAGGAAATTTGCAAGCATGAAATATGACGTAATTATTGTCGGCGCCGGTTCGGCCGGTTGTGTGCTGGCCAACCGCCTCAGCGAAGACCCCGGCCAGTCGGTGCTGTTGCTGGAGGCCGGCCCCGATTATCCCACTTGGGAAGCCCTCCCCGATGAGCTGAAGTACGATCTGAACCAGGCGGCATCGGAATTGGACGCTCCCCATAACTGGTCCTTCATGGGGCAATCCACCCCCCAAAGGGCCGAGGAACTGCTCGTGGCCCGGGGGCGGGTTACCGGCGGCACCAGCGCCATCAACCACCAGATCTTCCTGCGGGGACTGCCCGAGGACTTCGACGCCTGGGCTACCGCCGGCAACGATGAATGGAGCTACCTCAAGGTGCTTCCCTCCTTCCGCCGCCTGGAAGCGGACGCCAACCATCAGGACGATTTTCACGGGTCCGATGGCCCCATCCCCGTATGGCGTCACCCCCGGGAGGAGTGGCTGCCCATCCAGGCCGCCTTCTATCAAGCCTGCGTTAACTTGGGCTTTGCCGAAGACCCGGATATGAACCACCCGGAGGCCACCGGCGTCGGCGCCTTTCCCCTGAACAATCCGGGTGGCATTCGGATGAGCACCGCGCTGACATACCTCAATGAGTGTCGCCACCGGCTGAACCTGACCATCCGTGGCAACGTCCGCGTCCAGCGGGTGTTATTCCAGGGAAAGCGGGCCACGGGCGTTGAGGTGGCCAGCGGTGACCAGGTCTTTGCCGTCGAGGCGGAGGAGGTCATACTTTGCGGCGGGGCCATTGCATCGCCGCAGTTGCTCATGCTTTCCGGAGTGGGCCCGTCGGACCAACTGCGGAACCTGGGAGTGGAGCCAATCTACGACCTGCCCGGCGTGGGTCAGAACATGAAGAACCACCCCTCCGTTTCCCTGCGCTATCGCCTGGTCGAGGGCAACCGGCCCGCCTCGGACGCGCCCCGGAACCAGGTGGGGTTGCGTTTCACCGCCGAGGGATCCGAGTACCGCAACGACATCCAGGTTCAGCCCACCACCTCCTACCCGGAGGCCGCCGCCACGCCCGACATTCGCATCGGCTGCCGGTTGGAACTGCCCCTGAGCCGGGGGCAATTGACGCTGACCTCCCCGGATGTTGCGGTACAGCCAAAGCTGGACTACCGGTTCCTCACCGATGACCGGGACCTGGCCCGGCTGCGCTCGGCGGTGCGCACCTGCGCCGAGATATTTGAGCAGTCCGCCTTCGACGGCCTGTTGGGGGAACGCATTGCCCCCACCGACGCCGTTTTGGAGGACGACCGGGCCCTGGACGCCTGGCTGCAGCAGAATGCGGGCATTGCTGGCCACACCTCCGTAACCTGCCGCATGGGGCCAGCATCGGACCCCATGGCCGTGGTGGACCAGTATTGCCGCGTCCACGGGCTGGAGGGACTGCGGGTGGTTGACGCCTCCGTCATGCCTGAGATTGCCCGGGCCAACACCAACGCCACCACCATTATGATCGCCGAAAGGGCATCGGACCTGTTCAAGTCGGGGCGGTGATGGCCACCGGCGCCCCGGCTATCCCTGGCGTGTCATCGCGAGCGCCCCAGCACCGTCATTCCGAGCGCCCCCTTGTCTGTCATTCCTCGGCTGTCGCTCGGAATGACAGGTCTGGTTGGTTTGTGGTGGCCAGCGTCTATGGCCCCGTGTCGTTGGGATTCCTCGGCTGCCGCTCGGAATGACCGGCCTGGGTTGAGTTAGCGCTGCCAGGGCTGGTTTGACGGCGCTCTGAACCCCCGCCCTCCAAACGTTTAAGTTGTTATGCCTGGGGTGGGGTAGTAGAATGGGGACAAACTTACCGGCACAGATGCTTGCTGTCGTTAAAGGAGCGCTCAATGGCATTAGAGTTTGGAGTTTTCGACCATATCGAACCATGCCCCGGACTTACCCTTCAGGAAATCTACGACCTGCGCCTTATTCAGTTGGAGCGATTGGAGGAGGCCGGGTTCTATTCCTACCACTTGGCGGAACACCACACTCCGGCGGTGCACAGCCTGGCTCCTTCCCAGAACGTATTCCTGGCGGCCGTGTCCCAGCGCACCAAGACCCTGCGCTTTGGCCCCTGCGTTTACGTGCTGCCCCTGCATCACCCGATACGCCTGGTCGAGGAAATAAGCATGCTGGACCACCTCAGCGGCGGCCGGCTGGAACTGGGCGTGGGTCGAGGCGGCGTCTTCGAGGCCTTCTTCTGGGGCCAGGACTCGGACGTGGAAATCAACGCGGCCCGCTACTACGAGACCCTGCGCTGCGTCCAGGAGGGCCTGAGTAAGGAAGAACTGAACTTCCACGGCGAGTTCTACAACTTCGACGAACTGCCCATGCGCCTCCGTCCCCAGCAGACTCCCTTTCCACCCTTCTGGTACATGCGCAACGTGGAAACGGCCGCCATCGACGGCATGAACACCATCATCGTCGGTTCCCTGGATGGCTTCGAGGCCAACGTGAGGCGCTACAAGGAAGAATGGGAAAAGCACCAGGGCAAGGGCGCCCTCACGGTGCAGGGGACCGAACCCAAGATTGGGCTGGTCAACCACATGCTCTTGGCCGAGACCGATGAACAGGCCCAGCGGGAGGCCCAGCCGGCCTGGGAATCCTATCGCTGGAACCTGGGAACGCCCCGCCGCCTGGAGGCGGAACGGCGCGGTCTGACCCAGTTCTACGGGTCAGGCATGAATCCCCGTCCCGTTTCCGCCCCGCCCCGGGACCTGCCCCAGGAGGAACGCCGGGACCTGGACGCCTCCCTGGAAGATTTGGACCGACAGCAGCGGCGGGCCAACCTGCGGGGCGGCCTGGGCGACGGTCATTCGGGCGCCGGCGCCGGATTCGGGGCCATCGCCGGTTCGCCGGACACCATCCGCGAGTACATGGAAGAGTACGTGGCCACCGGGGCCAACTACTTCGTCTGCTCCTTCCAGTGGGGTGATCTGACCCACGAACAGGCCATGCGCTCCATAGAACTCTTCGCCACCGAAGTCATGCCCCACTACACGGCCAAGAGGGAAGGGGCTGCTGCGGGGTAACCTTCGGTTGGCCTACACTCTGGCTGAACAGCGAGGGTAGCGAACAGAGTAGGGGCGCACAGCCGTGCGCCCCTACGGCCATATCCCCAGGCTGTCAAGGAATCCCAACCGCAGCCAACGACCATTCTTCCCATTCCAAACGTACTCTCCCTTCGTCCGAGGACTGGGCAGGAAGGCCCAGGCATGGCAATGACGTTTCCCCCGCACCGTTGGGATTCCTCCACAAGGTCGGAATGACGGACACGGGGGCTGGTAGGCTTGCAATAGGTAGTGTGGTTGCCCCTTAGAATAGGGGCGCACAGCCGTGCGCCCCTACGGCCATATCCCCAGCGAAAGCCGAGGAATCCCAACCGCAGCCAACGACCAACCTCCCCATTCCAAACATGCTCTCCCTTCGTCCGGGGACAGGGCAGGAAGGCCTCGGCAAGGCAATGACGGTTGCCCCCACCGTTGGGATTCTTCCACAAGGTCGGAATGACAGGCTTGGGGGCTGTGGCGCCCGGGACACGGTTTCATTGCACGGGTGGGATTCCTCGGCTGTCACTTGGAATTACAGGCTTGCAGGAGTGGGCTGGACTCCGGGCCCGTCGGAAGGCGAAACTTCCCTACACCCCCCTTGGGCGCAGGGCTATGCTGGCTGGCTTGGGGGGTTCCCAGGCCCCGGTCAGGTAGTCGTAGAGGTTGGCCGCGCTGATGCGCATAACCATCGGCGCCATGTGGGACTGTCCCACGTCCATGGGGTAACGGTCCACGAACTTGTTCAGATTCAGGGCCGCCTCGTCCCGGGTCATGCCGATGTCGATGGCCTCCTTCACGTAGTCCCGCCACTCCATGATGAAGGAACCCTGTTCGTCCAGGTAGCCCTTGTCGCACAGGTCGCCGTGGCCGGGAACAAAGATGTCCTCGTCCAGCCGGCGCAGCGATTCCAGGGCCGACAGCCACAGGTCCGGGTTGGCCTCATGGAGCCAGGTCTGTACCTTGTGGAAGATGTTGTCGCTGGTGAAGACGACGCCCTCTTCCTCGATCACGATGGCCGCCTGGTACAGGGTATGGCCCGGCATGTGAATCATGCGGAAGGTATGGTCGCCCACCCGCAGGGTCATGCCGTTCTTGAAGGTGATGATGGGCACATTGGGCCTATAGCCAACCATCAGCGGCCCTTCCTCCGGCCCGAAGTTGGCCACCCGCTCGATATGTTCATCCAGGTCGGTTTCCAGGATGCGGGTGCGCACCCCCTCATGGGCCACCACCGGGGCATCGAAGAAGGCATTGCCCGTCCAGTGATCGCCGTGGGGTTCGGTGTTGATGATGTACCGCAACTGCCCGTGCTTGGCGATTTCCGCCTTCAACTTCAGGGCGTCGGAGGGCTTGTGGGGACTGTCGATCATCACCACGCCGTCGGAGGTGGTGACGAAGCCGTGATTGCAGCCCCGCAATTCGGTTTCCACGTAAACATTGCTGGTTATCTGGCGCATATTTCCCTCCCTTCAATGCAAGGCAAGACAGGTTGGGATTGGAACAACCTGCCGGCCATGTTCAAAGCCCCTCTCCCGTGGGGGAGAGGGGTGGTGACGACCGGTAAAGACTAACCCAGGGGCCCCTGGAACACCTGGTCCACGTAGGTGTCGGAAAGGGCTTCCAGGGTTTCCGGCCACTCTTCCGTGGGGCCCACGTTGCGGCGAAGTTCGGCGGGACGGGGCTGACCCTCCCAGCCCAGTTGCTCCATGTAGTAGTAGAGCATTATCAGATGGCCGTCCGGGTCCTGGGCATAGGCAGCGTAGTCGATGCCGGGGTGCAGTTCCGGCGGCATTTCCTTGAAGTTGACGCCATGGTCCTTCAGGAAGGCCACGGCATTCTTCAGCTGGCGGTAGGTTCCCACCTCGACGCCAAAGGACATGCAGGAGGTGTGGGGACTGCAGCCCAGTTCCGACCGCAGGGACTTGGGGAACAGACCCAAGCTGTGGTGCTCGCTGCCGTTGCGCATGAAGATGCAGCGGTGTCCGGCGAATTCCACCTCTTCGGTGAGGACGAATCCCAGCCGTTCGGCGTAGAAGTTGGCGGCGGCATCCAGGTCCCGCACGAACAGGTTGACGGGGCCAATCTTTGTAATTTTGAAGGGCCGGGGGAGCAGGATGCCCTCCACGTCATGGACGGCGGGCATGGCCTCGTTGTCGCGGGTTCCAGAGAAGATTTCTATTCCCTTCTCCAGGGCTTCGTCCACCTCGGCTTCCTCGGACATCTGAGGCAAGGTGGGTGTATCGGAAAAGCCCCTGTAGTGCATGGGACGGGGTTTGCTGCGACCCAGCCATCCGATCTGCTCTATTCCGTAATAAAGTTCGTTGATGTTGTCGTCCGGGTCCCAGACATAGGTGTGCCAATTGCTGCCGGGCATATCCCGACCGGTGCGACGAATGGGAATGCCCATGTCGTCGAAATAGCTGTGGCCGTTGACCACCTCGGCCAGCGAACCCGTCTGCCAGGTTATCTGGTTGATGGTCACGTCGCCGTCGCCCTCGTGACCGCTGCCGCGGCCCAGCACGTCCAGGGCCTTCTTGGGGAAGAGGACGAAGGAATGGTGGTCGCCGCCGTGGTGCATGAAGGCGCCCCGGCAATCATCGTCGGGAATGTCTTTGAGGATTTCCGCCCGCTGGGGGTTGCCCTTGAAGTTCAGGTGATCGGAAATCTTGAACCCCAACAGATCCTTGTAGAAGCGCAGCCCGGCTTCCATGTCGTAAACATTGAAGCCAAAATGGCCGAGCCTCCGAATCTTGAAGGGGCGAGCCATGCTCACGCCGCCAACATCGTATGTTTGCTCCTGAGTGGTTGCCATTGGTTAACTCCTTGCGATGAGAATTGGAGGTTAAGCAAAAGGGATCCGGCGCCCGTTGCCCGTAATGGTAAATGAAGCGCCAGCGACGGTCAAACGAACTCCCCGGTTGGGGAACAGCCCAATTCCCCGTTGACTGGTCAAGAGTAGGGCTCACCTTTAGCCCTGTACCGTGGGGGTGGGGCAGCCCTTGACGCCCTGGGTGCATTCGCCCGAGTGGTCGGAGTTCACCAGCCCAGGGATTCCTTAATCAGAACCATCTTCAGTCGGTCCGGGTTCTGCTCGTTCTCGAAAATCATGAGCTTGCCCAGGGGAGCGGCGGCCCGCCCCTGGCCGATGGCCCATTCATGGTGCCGCTCCACCGAAAAGCCCCTGACCCGGGCCAGGGCGTCGTCCAGGGTGGGGCAGATCTTCTGGACGCCAGCGACCCAAATCACCTGTTTGGCCCCAAAGACGTAGGCGCCGAGTTGGCTGCCGGAACCGCTGGCCACGATGACCTCGCCCGTTTCGGCGATGGCGTGAACGCTGCCAACGTAGTATTCGGCCACGCTGGCCAGGCGGCGCAACTCCCGCTGTTTGTCCCGGTCCGGTTCCGCGGCAATCTCCGCGTAGAGGTTCCGGTACCGGTCCGTTTCCCGGATGTAATCGGAATAGCCGATGGTGTCCAGGGTCTCGGAGGTGCTCTTGAACACCTCGGCCCCGTCCGGGATCATGTCGATGAGCAGTTGGCGGGCCTGGTCTCCATTTTCGGCAACCACCGCATCCACGTTGCGAGACTTCAAACCCGCAACCGTCCTTTCAATTGCCGAGTTGTCGATTTGAACCGCCTGCCGGCCTTCTGTAGCCATGAAATCCTCCGTTCCCGGTTCACGAATGGCGCTTCCTCCTTCCTGCCAAAGAACTTCTGGGAGGTAGCCCGTTGGGTGCCACCATTCTAACCCGAACCCCACACCCTTTGCAGTACCCGGCTTGACGGCGTTCGGGGCTGGGCGTAGGCTTCCCACCAAGCCCATCCTGCCGCAACGCAACCATCCGGTTCCGGCCAGATTTCGTAGATTAGCGCAAATCCCATTTCTTTCGGGAAGCTTGACTCCGTGGAGGCGTCCTATGTACCCGCAAATCGCAGCCACCACGGGAAGCCTGGTCCTGGCCGGCATTATCTCCTTGATGGCGGTTGCCTGCGGCGCAGCGGCCCCGGCTGACGATCCGGTCAGGGCGCCTGCCATACAGGCTACGCCCGACGCCGTTGCCTCCCCGTCCCTGGCCGAGGGGAATAACGGCCCAGACCCTGCGTCACCGGGAATTGGGGCTGTCACCAACCCAAGTCCGGCGCCTGCACCCACGGACACCGGGAATTCCTCCCCTGGCGCGAGCCCCACCGTCCCGGCGCCCACCCAGGCAACCCGTCCCAGCCCAACGCCGACCCGCTCCAGCGTGGTGGCGGAACTCGATTGGGCGGAGGAACTACAGTTGGCCGGCATCAACATCGGGATATGGGAAACCGATTTCAGCAAGCGCAGCGTTCCCTATCGTGAAATCTTTTCCGGGGGTGTGCCCCGGGACGGCATTCCGCCCATTGACGACCCCAAGTTCGTCGATGTTGCCACTGCCGACGGGTGGCTGGAGGCAAAGGAGCCGGTGATCGCCCTCGAAATCGAGGGCGCGACCAAGGCCTATCCCCTGCAGATCCTCACCTGGCACGAAATCGTCAACGACGAACTGGCCGGCGTTCCCGTGGCCGCCACCTTCTGCCCCCTGTGCAACTCCGCCGTGGTGTTCGACCGCCGCCTCGACGGGCAGGTGTACGACTTCGGCGTGTCCGGCAACCTGAGGAACAGCGACCTGATCATGTGGGACCGGCAGACCCAGTCCTGGTGGCAGCAGCTGACCGGCGAGGCCATCGTGGGTACTCTGACCGGCGCGCAACTGGACATCCTGCCGGCGACCATTACCGCCTGGCGCGACTTCAAGGAAGCCTATCCGGAGGCCCAGGTTCTGTCCCGGGACACCGGGCACCGGCGCAACTACGGCGCCAATCCATACGTGGGTTACGACGAGGTGGGCCAATCCCCCTTCCTTTTCTTTGGCAAAGAGGACGACCGGCTGGGAGCCACGGAGCGGGTGGCGGCCGTAGCCCTGGGCGATGAGGCCGCGGCCTTCACCTTCACCTTCCTGGCTGCCAACCCGGTGGTCAACTACGCGGTGGGCGGCGAGGAGGTGGTTGTGTTCTTCAGGCCCGGCGCCCGCTCCGCCCTGGGTGGGCCCTCCATTGCCGAATCCAGGGAGGTCGGTTCCACGGGCGTATTCCTCCGGGAAGTGAACGGTCAAACGCTAACCTT
Source organism: Dehalococcoidia bacterium (assembly GCA_965221385.1). GTDB lineage: Bacteria > Chloroflexota > Dehalococcoidia > Lucifugimonadales > UBA3495 > Bin22. The sequence continues at coordinate 2,506,597 of OZ244885.1, read as the reverse complement.
CCACGCCCAGGATGGAGAGTACTTCGACCGGGAGACGGGAACCAGGTGGAACGTATTTGGCCGGGGCGTGGAGGGCGAGTTTGCCGGAAGCCAGTTGACGCCCGTGCCCCATGCCAACCATTTCTGGTTCGCCTGGGCCGCCTTCCGCCCGGACACGGTGGTGGTGCAGGAATTGCCGTAACCGGGTCGGCCTCCAGCGCGGGCAGCAGGCACCCCCTGGTCACAGGGCGGGATGGAGACCATAGGTAGGGTGGGGAGCCAGCATTCCCATTCTCAAGCCCTCTCTGTCATTCCGAGCGACAGTCGAGGAATCCCAACCGTAGGGGGAAACCGCCCTTCCTACCGCGAAACGCCGTAGTCCCGCACCGTTGGGATTCCTCGACTGTCGCTCGGAATGACAGGCTTGTTTGGCTTGTGGGTGGTGACGATGCTCCCCTGCACGGTTGGGATTCCTCGACTGTCGCTCGGAATGACAAACAAGAGGGGCTGGGCAAGGGAAACACGGTTGCCCCGCGCCATTAAGGTTCCTCCACTCCGATCGGAATGACGCGTGTTCCAATACTTCCCTTTTGCCGGCCTGACTGACTGACAGGATTGAGGGCGAAAGCGCTGGCCGGGTTGTCCTCCTCGGCCATATCCGGTAGATTAGTTGGGTTCAATTGCTGCGGGGAAAGACTGTCCATGCTAGTGGCTACCAACATCAGCAAGGCCTACTCCGACCGGACCCTGTTTTCCGGCCTTACCCTGAACATCGCTGCCGGCGACCGCATTGCCCTGGTCGGACCCAACGGCTCCGGCAAAACCACCCTCATGGGCATCCTGGCCGGTGACACGGCGGCGGACACGGGCGCTATCATCAGGCAGCGCCGCATCACCACCGGCTACCTGAAGCAGGAAGCGGTTCGATTCTCCGGCAGACCGCTGCTCCAGGAGGTGCTCGATTCCGGCGTGGGCGCCCCGGCGCTGCTGGAGGACATCGCCGCCACGCAGGAGGAGCTGTCCCACGAAGCTGACCCCACTCGCCAGGAGGAGTTGACCCAGAGGCTGGTCCGGTTGGACGCTGCCCTGGAGGCCGCGGGCGGCGATGATAGGGAGTATGAGGCCAAGGCCATCCTTTCCGGACTGGGGTTCAAGACTGCCGACTTTGTTCGGCAAATGGGCGAATTCAGCGGGGGCTGGGCCATGCGCGCCGCCCTGGCGCAGATCCTGTTCCGCAAACCCGACCTCCTCCTCCTGGACGAACCTACCAATCACCTGGATCTGGAAGCCAATCTCTGGTTTGAAAGGTATTTGGCCGGATTCCGGGGCGGTGTGCTAATAACCTCCCATGACCGGGCCTTTCTCAACCAGTTGGCCACTCGGGTGCTGGCCATCGAGACGGACGGCATTACGCTGCACAAGGGCAACTACGATGATTACCTGGTGGCTAGGGAGCGCTACCTGGAGGTTTTGCAGGCTACCGCCACCCGCCAGGAGCGGGAAATACAGCGCCAGATGCGCTTCGTGGACCGGTTCCGGTCCAAGGCCACCAAGGCAACCCAGGTTCAGAGTCGGCTGAAGCAACTGGAGAAGATTCAGCCCATCGAACTGCCCCGGGCCACCCGAAAGGTCAACTACTCCTTCCCAGAGCCACCCCGCAGCGGCGCCGAGGTAATCACCCTTTCAAACATCACCAAGAGCTACGGGGATAAGGTTGTCTATAGGGGCGCCAACCTGACCCTTTCCCGCGGCGACCGGGTCGCCCTCGTCGGGCCCAATGGCGCCGGCAAGACCACCATGCTCAAGATTCTGGCCGGCGTCCTGCCGCCGGATGAAGGGCAGCGCACCCTGGGCCACAACGCGACGCCGGCCTACTATGCCCAGCACGTATTGGACCTGTTGAATCCCGCCAACACCATCATAGAAGAGCTGAAACAGGCCGCCCCGGACCAGTCGGAGCAGAACCTGCGAACCACCCTGGGCGGTTTCCTCTTTTCCGGCGACGACGTACACAAACCCATTTCAGTCCTGTCCGGGGGCGAAAAGGCGCGGGTGGCCTTGGCCAAGCTACTGCTCCAACCCAGCAATCTTCTCCTGATGGACGAACCCACCAATCACCTGGACATAGCCTCCCGCGAAATCCTCGCCGATGCCCTGGATGACTATCACGGAACCCTGTGCCTTATTACCCACGACCGGACCCTGATAAGACAGGTGGCCAACAAGATAGTGGAAATCGTGGACGGCCGCCCCGCCGTATTCCCCGGCGATTACGATAACTACCTGCGCCTGAAGGAAGCCGACAACGAAGGCGGCGCCGACGCCCCACCAACGGCCAAACCGCCCAGGATCGCAGAGGCCGGTATGGGAACGGTCCGGCGGCGTTCCGGCCGCCCCCTGACCGAGGATGAAGTTCTAAGCCGGGGGCTGAAGCGTAAGGAACGCCAGGTGAAACTCCGAATAGAAGAGGTGACCGTCCACCTGGCGGAGGTCGAGAACCGAATTGCCGAGTTGGAAGAGATGTTCGCCGACCCCAATCGGTTCGATGGCGCTTCCCATATCGCCGCCACCGCCGAGCAATACCAGGCCCTGAAACAGGAGGAGGAAGGCTGCTGGGAGGAATGGGAAAAGCTGTCCCTGGAGGATGAGGAAATCGGCAGCCAACTAGAGGCTCTGCTGGCAACCCAGGGGTAGCCCGGGAACCCCACCTGACCACACGCGTAGTATTTGGTCACGTTTGGAATGGGAGGTTAGCTGGAGAATTGCCATTCCGAGGGATAGCCTAGGAATCCCGACCGCACCCATCAATCTTCCAACCCACCCCAAACCAACCTACCTTGTCATTCCGAGCGGCAGCCGAGGAATCCCAACGGAGCGGGGCAACCTTCCTTCCCATGCCTAGCCCCCTTGTTTGTCATTCCGAGCGGCAGTCGAGGAATCCCAATGGTGCGGGGCAACCTTCCTTCCCATGCCCAGCCCCCCTTGTTTGTCATTCCGAGCGGCAGCCGACGAATCCCAACGGTGCGGGCAACCGTCCTTCCCATGCCCAGCCCCCCTTGTTTGTCATTCCGAGCGGCGTGGTTGGTTTGTATTTGGTGAAGTGGTTTAAGGGTGCGGTTTGGATTCCTCGACAGGCTCGGAATGACAATTGCTCCTCTTGTCATCTCATGCCTGGCTTGAGTGACTACTAGCGCCGTTCTTCTTCAAGTTGGCGACCTCGGCAGGGGGGTCCCAGCGTGATCGGTGAAGCCTGGCCTGGGGTTATCCTCATCCAACTAACGGAACCGGGGCATGACCTCCGTGGCAAAGAGCTTCATGGACCGCAGCGCCCGCGAATGTTCAATGCTTCCAAAGGACATGCTGGCGCCAAAGTACCCAACACCATACTCGTCCCGCAGCCGGGCGATGCGTCCGGCGATTTGGTCCGGTGTGCCGAAATAACAGTTGGTCTCCAGCTCCGACTCATAGCTGGGAGGCTCAACGGTGCGAGTACGCCGCCAGTGGTCCAGGTCCACGTTGATTTCATCGCCATGGGTCAGGGTGCGCCGGTACCCGCTCAGGTCTCTCACCCAGGTCAGGGCCTCACGGGGATACTCCCTTGCCGTAGCCTGGTCCTCGTTCAGATAGACGAAGCGAAAGAAGGGCATGGCCTCCAGGGACAGGTCCTTTCCAGCGGCGGCGCAGCGTTCGGAATAGAGGGAGAAGAGACCCAGGTTGTCGGCCTCCGGGGTGAAGAAACTGGTGAGGATGGGCAGGTCCCGCTGCACCGCCACATCAACGCTGGCCGGGGTGCGGGAGACGGCCAGGAACACGGGAGGATGGGGCTGCTGAAGGGGCTTGGGGGCAATGGTAAGGTCCCTCACCTGGTAGTACTCCCCTTCAAAGCTGAAGCCATCCTGGGTCCACAGGCCCAGAATAACATCCAGGGCTTCCCGGGTGCGGGCGTCCCGGGTTTCAAAATCGATGTTGAAGTTGCCGTACTCGTAATCGGCGGACCCCCGACCCACGCCAAAATCCAGGCGGCCGTGGCTAAGCAAGTCCAGCATGGCGCTCTCCTCGGCCAGGAAGATGGGATTGTGGAAGGGCAGGACGCTGACCCCGGCGCCGATGCGAATTTTTTGGGTACGGGCGGCGATGTGGCTGAGCAGGGGCATCAGGGAGGGGCAAATGCCGTAGCGGCTGGAATGGTGTTCGGCAATCCATACCGAATCGAAGCCCAATTCCTCAGCGTACTCAACCTGTTCCAGCATCTCCTCGAAGATGCGGCTTTGGGCGGCGGTCTCCGGTTCCGTCCAGGAACCCAGCAGGAACAGGGCAAACTTCATGGTTGTGGGATTACTCCTTTCCGACGTTGATCTTGGTTCAGGCTACGGCCGTGGCGGGGAAGGCGGCCTTTCTCCGACGGTTACCCGCAGCGGCGGCCGGGACATTCCATAGGGTTACAAAGCGGGCCCGACGCGCCAGGGGGGCGGAGAGATTGGGCAATTGTAGGTTTGTGACGGGGGCGTGTCAATTTGGGGTTGCCCAATATCCGTCAGTTGCCATTTGGCGGAACGCTACACCACTGCTCCGGGAAACCAGACCGCAGCCGGCCAAATTTTCCGTTTCCCTTTCCCCGTAGGGAATGCTATCATTAGGGGGTTGACCCAAAGCCACGGCCAATGAGGTTCATTCCCGTGGCGTCATTCAGCCATCAGTCGGCAAACCGTGAAGTTGCCGCGCGTTCAAGGAGAGAATCATCGATGACCACCGCCACCATAAGACTGGAACTGGAACCACGGGAGGTTCTGGGCAAGAAGGTTAAGCAACTTCGCCGGGCCGGCTCCATTCCGGTTCACCTCTACGGCCCGGGCATTGAGTCCCGGGCGTTGCAGTGCGAAAACCGGCAACTGCTGCAGGCCCTTTCCCAAGCGGGAAGCACAAATCCGTTGAGCCTGACCATCAAGGGTGAAACGGGCGAGAGGCTGGCCTTCGCCCGGGAAATCCAATGGAGTCCCGTCCGCAGCGACCTGATTCACGTGGACTTCCTCGCCGTGTCCGCCACCGAGAAGGTGACCGCCCAGGTGCCCATCAACTTGGTGGGCGAATCACCAGCCGCCAGGGAAACGGGTGGCTCCGTCGCCCAGGCCCTCTACAACCTGGACGTGGAGGCCCTGCCCCTGGAGATTCCCAACGAAGTTGTGATTGACCTTGCCGTGCTGGTGGACACCGGTTCCGTAGTCCGTGCCGGAGACCTCCCCCTGGACTCCAACGTAACCCTGCTCACCGACCCGGATGCCATGGTGGTCAGGGTGGACGCTGGGCGTATGGCCCTGGGCCGCCAGGACGAAGCGGAAGCGCCGGCGGCGGAGGGCGGCGAAGAGGAACCGGCGGCGGAGGATTAATTCGTCCGGATCCGTCCAGCGGCGGCGGCCGGGGGCCAGGCTCGTCCACCCTGTCGGCGGGTCCACCGGCCGGGCGTTGGAAATGGGCGGACGGAGGTATGGCTGGCCCTTTCCGGGCAGGTCCACGAATTGCGCGGGAGGCAGGAAGATGTTTCTGGTCTATATTGGCGAGTCCGGGAATACCGGCCTAAACCTGAACGACCCCAACCAACAGCACCAGGTCTATTCGGGCTTGATAATCCATGAGAACCAGTACGTTGCCATCAACGGCGAATTCAATGCCCTTTGCCGCCGCCACTTTGGCTCGCCCCTGGGCGAGGGGGATACTCCGAACAAACTGCGTCCCGCCGACATCTACCAGGGCCGGGGATTCTTCCGCACCTGGGCGCCGGCGGAACGGGCCGAGCTGATCCAGGATTGCCTGAACATACTGCTGCGGCGGGAGGCGCCGGTCATCGTCACCTACGTGGACAAGCCTCGTCTGGCCCTGGCCCAGGAGGAGGGCAACCCGGCGGTGGCCGGCTGGAGTAGCCCGCCCGAGGCCATCGTCAGCAAGTTCCTCTTCGCCCTGAACATGTACATGGACGAAGCGGCCATCGCGGACATTCCTCCCGACCACATCATGGACGCCGCCGGGCCCATCCAGGACTATGCCCTGGTGATTGCAGAATCGGGCAAGTCGGTGCGGCCCGAGTACATGGCCCGGTTTCTCCATTCCGAAGTGGAAATTCCCACCCCCATAGTGCTGGAGAACTTCTGCTATGCTGGCGCCGCCGAGTCGGTGGGCCTGCAGCTGGTGAACATCTGCGCCTACTTCACCCGCCGGTGGCTACAGAACCCCTCCGGTTCCCACGGCTACTTCGAAGCCCTACGCAATGGGCGGGTCATCCAGGTGGTGTACCCCGTCCAGTTCTGACCTGAGATCTCCGTGCGCTTATCGCTTCTAACCTGACTGAAAACTGATAGTCAGTCAAGTTAGGAATGAGAGGGGTGAAAAAGAGGGATAGTTGCCTGGTTGGGTAGGGGCGCACAGCAGTGCGCCCCTACGGATATCGCCTATCTTTCCCCGCTATTCTCCCGGACGCTTATGGATTGGCCGCTAGTTGAAGCGCGCCAGCCTTCTGAGCCAGGCGCTCAGGAGGTCCACGCCCATGACCAGCAGCAGGTACCACATTACCAGCAGCGTCACCTGGTCGTAGTTGAAGAAGCTCAGGTTAAGGCGCAGCTGCAGCCCCAAACCTCCGGTGCTGACGAATCCCACCACCACGGTAGTCCTGATTACCACCTCCCATCGGTACAGCAGGTAGGTGATGAAATGGGGCAGGGTCTGGGGCAGGATGGCGTACAGAAATATCTGGAACATTCCGGCCCCCGAAGACCGCAAAGACCGGGCCGGAGCGGGATCCATGTCCTCCACCACTTCGGCTACCAATCGGCCCACAATGCCCAGGTTGTGCATCCCCAGGGCAATGGCCCCCGGCAATATCCCCGGCGATAGGAAGAAGACTATGAGCAGGGCCCAGACCAGCTCGGGCACTGCCCGAGTGAAGGCATAGAAGATCCGCAGCAAGTAGAAAACCAGCCGGCCCACGCGGGAGGGGGCGCCGCCAAACCCGCCGTCGCTCACCCGGCGGGCGGCAAAGATGAAGGTCAGGAAGGCCCCCAGGCCGGCGATGCCAATGGCCAGTATGCTCATGGCCAGGGTGTTCAGGGCCAACCCGGCGGTGGCAACCCATTGCTGGGGTTGAAGAAAGGCGGGCCTACCCTCCGCATCCAATCCGGCCAGTTGGCCCAGGAAGGAAGAGGCGTGGGACCAGGCTCTCCCCTGGAAGAATGCCCCGATTCCGTCAAGGTCGCTGGCGATAATGTAGGCCCATGCAATCCCCCCCATTGCCAGAAAGGCGTAGAGGGACAGGCGCGCAAAGGTGGGGCCTCTTCGGTTTACCCCCCTTGCTTCAGTAGCCGGTTGACTTGGCGCCTTCATGTGGTCAACAGGCTTTGGCGAACTCGCCCGCTCCAGAAGTCCACCACCGCCACTATCGCCAGAAGGGTCAGCAACAGGGTCCAGACCTGGTTGAACAGCAGGTCGCCAAGGGAAAGTTGCAGCTCGTACCCGATGCCCTGTATTCCGACGAAACTGAGGATGGCCGCCGACCGGATGGCGCACTCGAACCGGTAGAAGGTGTAGCTCACCAGGTCGGGCAGGCACATGGGCAGCCGCCCAAAAACCAGGGTCTGGAAAGCCGATGCCCCGGACGACCGGAGGGCCGCCAAGGGTTCGTCGGGCGTTTCCTCCAGGAATTCAGCGTAGATGCGGCCCAGGATGCCGCCGTAGGGCAGCCCCAGGGTAATTATGGCCGCCAGGGGAGACAATCCAATGGCAGCGACGAACAGCACCGCCCAGATAAGTTCGTGAATCGACCGGAGGAACCCCAGGACTGCCTTCACCGCCAGCATCAGCGGCATCCGGTACCGGGATTGAGGAGGAAACAGGGCTCCCGATGCGAGAATTCCCAGGGGAAACCCAATAAGCGTCGCTACGGTCATCCCAGCCAGGGCCATGGACAGGGTTTGCCAGGAGGCTCGGAGGCAAACCAGCAGGAAGGACGGCGACAGATCCGGGGGGAACAGGGCTGTCAGAAAGGCCAGGGCCGACCGCCCCCCGCCGGTATGCACCAGGGGACCGCCCCAGTTAACGCTGGCCACGCTCCAACCCACCGCCAGCAGGAGCAGCAGGGAAAGGAAATAGGGACTCTCCAGAAGGGAGCGGGACCGCCTCATAGAAGGGCAACCGCGCTAGAGCCAGTGGGGACTGGACTCTTCCAGGTCCAGGTCGTACAGTTCCGCCAGGAGGGACTCCGTCAATTGCCCAGCCGGCAGGTCGAAGTGCAGCCGTCCCCTCTTCAACCCCACCGCCCGGTTAAAGAACTGCTGTACCAGGTAGGGGGAGTGCATGCTGGCCACCAAGGCCCGGTCAGAGTCCTCGGTCAGGCCAACCATGAGTTGCAATATTTCCTGGGCCAGACCCGGGTCCACCCATGCCACGGGCTCATCGGCCAGGGCCAGCCTGGGGGACTGGACCAGGGCGCGGGCGATGGCCACCCGCTGCTGTTCGCCACCGGAAAGGTGGGAAGTGCGCTCCTGTATCTTGGCGGCTATGCCCATTCGGGCCAAGGCCTCCGCCGCCAGATGGTAGTCCCGGGGCCACACGGCAGAGATCAGCGACCGGATCGCTCCCCAATGCCCAAATCGACCGGCCAACACATTGTGGATGACGGGCAATTGGGGTACCAGGTCCAATTGCTGGTGAATGATACCCACCAGGGCGGCCCGTTCCCGCCTGGGCAGATTGCGGGACAACACCCGGCCGGCGATGGTCACGGAGCCATCATCGGGTTGGTCCATACCGGACAGGAGATTGAGCAGGGTGGATTTGCCGCTGCCACTGGGACCGAGCAGCGCCACCCGGTCTCCCACGTCTATGGTCAGACTGACACCGGACAGGGCAGTGACTCTGGGATAGGTCTTGGTTACCCGGTCCACCGCCGCCAGCGGCGACGCCAGGGCCACTTGCGGTGGGCTCTCCTGCAAATTCTCCCTCACGGCTGTCGCTCGAACGGTCACTGGATCAAACCAAGTTCACGGGCCACGTCCTCAATGGACTGGTAGTTTGCATTTTCGGTTTCTATGAATGCCTCGGTGCTGAACAGGTCCAAAATCTCCCCATGCTCACCGGGGTTCAATTTCAGCAGGGCGGCCTGCAGTTTGTCCGTGAACCCATCACCAAAGGTTTCGTCCAGGTTGCCCTGGGCCGTCCAATTGTAATCGTAGTAGTCGGGCGTGGTATAGAACTCCTTCACATCATCCGGATTTGCCCGACCTTCGCTGACCGCTCGATTCCACACGCTCTCGCTCAGAGCGCCAATGTCGAAGGACCCGGCCTGGACCAGTTGCCAGGTCTTGTCGTGGGAACCGGAAAAGCCCGGAGGAGACCGAAAGTCACTCTCCGGGTCGATGCCCACCTGGGCCATGAAATGCCGGGGCATCAGGTGACCTGAAGTGGAACTTTCACTGCCAAAGGTGATGGTCAAGTCCCCGGCCTGGGCCTTGACTGCCTCCAGGGAGTCCAGGTCCAGTTCCGCCCGGGCGACGAACTTGGAGTGGAACGTGGCATCTTCCTCCCGCTGGGCTATGGCCACGGCGCCGGGATTCTGCAGTCGGGCCTGCACACCGGTCAGGCCACCGAAGAAGGCGATGTGCAGTTCGCCCTGGCTGAAGGCGGTCACCACGGCGGCATAATTGGCGCTGGGCACGTATTCCACGTTCACCCCCAGCTCCCTCTCCATGTAGTCCGCAAAGATTTGGTACCTGCGGGCCAGTCTTGCCGTGTCCTGGTCGGGGATGCCACCAATTTTCAGCACTGCTTCAGGCTGGGGGCCACAAGCCAGGACGGCGAAAATCATACAGAGAAGGGCCAGCACAACAACATACCTGCCACCCAATAGGGGAAACCTGGAACTCAACATTACTCTCTTTGTTCTTTGCCAAGACCTCAACGGTCGTATGGCGCGATTTTCACTTCCCCCGCGACTCTTGGCCCAAGGCCCTTGATAGCGGGCGCTGCGCGGAAGGCAGCCACCGCAGGCGAGGGATCACCCAAGGCCCTGCCACCGAGGGATCAAGGCCGGACCATCCGGGCAATTAACGGCACCTGGCCCAGCATAGCGGGATTCGCAGGTTTAATTTATGCCAGTGTAAATGTCAGTTTATAGTCTGTCAACGTAGAGGCAAACCCTTACCTGATTGGAACTAAAGGAAGGTTGGCCCCTATTGGCGTTGCAGGGAACGGGATTTACTTCGTTGGCTCCTGGCCCAGCGGAACCAATACCCGCAGCGGTGTTGGCGCCCACCAAGTCACAATGTTACAGGGGAGGGTTTCCGGGGCAGGCATTGCTGGATAACTACCCGGTATCGAAAACAGGGATGTTAACTATGGGGCCTCAATGCGTTAGAATATGAGCAATCTATACTGGCGCACGTGCCTGGCCCGTTGGTTTAGCGAACCCTCGACACCTGGTCCCCTTCTCCCTCCCATGTCGCCAACGCTCAACAGGGGGCTTGGCGGGAGAACGGAAGAGTTCTCATTGGAGACCAGCAGTATTCCCCAAAGGGAGAGAATCCCATAGATATTTTGCTTGCATTGGCCGGTGCGGTCTCGGACGACAGCATCGGCCTGGTACGAGACTTTGCCGTTACGCTGGCCGTGGCCGGAACTGCCCTAGTGTTGTTCCGGACTATCCACATGCCGCCGGTGCTGGGCTACCTGCTGGCCGGGGTACTGGTCGGCCCCTTCACTCTTTCAGCCATAGATTTCGGACCCCTCGCCAACATTGAAGGCCCCGTACAGAATCTGCAAACGATTCGACTGTTGGCAGAGCTGGGGTTGGTGCTGCTGCTGTTCGGAATAGGGTTGGAGATTGGCTGGCAACGGATTCGCCAGTTGGGCCTCAAGGTGGTGGTGATTGGCCTGGTGGAGATGGCCACCATGTTTGCCCTTGGCTATGAGCTGGGCCACTGGCTGGGGTGGTCGCATACGGAACAGATCTTCCTGGGGGCGGCCCTTTCTATCAGCAGTTCCGCCATCCTCATAAAGATGCTGCGCGACACGGGCAGCCTGTTCGAACTGCGGGGCCAGCTGATTGTGGGAATCCTGCTGGTGGAAGACTTCGTGGCCGTCATACTGTTGACCGTCCTCGCTGGCATCGCCACCACCGGCAGCGCCAACCTGGGCGACATCGGCGTCCTGGCCGGACGGCTGACCGTCTTCGCGGTGGCGGTGCTCACCATCGGCGCGCTGCTGGCCCCACCTCTCATGAACTACATAGCTCGCTTCCAGTCGGAGGAGATGTTCCTGATCGCCACCCTTACCATGTGCCTCGGCCTGGCCCTGGCCGCCCACCAATTGGGACTGTCCGCCGCCGCCGGCGCTTTCCTCATCGGCATGATTCTGGGAGACACCCGGCATTCGGAGCAGATCATCCAACTGATGACCCCGCTGCGGGACATGTTTGCGGCCTTCTTCTTCGTCTCCCTGGGAATGCTGATGGACCTGTCGGGAATTGGCAACTACCTGGTGCCGGCGCTACTGATTTCGTTGGTGTTTGTGGTGGGCAAGGTACTGGCCGATACTTTTGGAACCCTGTTGGCCGGTCACGATGGGCGCACCGCTCTGCAGGTGGGAACGGGCATGCCCCAATTGGGTGAATTCTCCCTGGCCATGGCCAAGACAGGGGTGGACACCGGAAGCGTATCGGCCTACTTCAGCCCCGCCCTCACCATGGCGACGGCCCTCACCGCGCTGGCCTACCCTTTCCTGTTCCGTTCGGCCAACGCCCTGGCGAACTTCATTGAAAGGGTGTCGCCCGACTGGCTGCGGCAATTCAGCGGGGTCATATTTGTCTGGATTACGTCAACCCGGCGGAACTCCGTATTGGGTACGCGCCTCGCTGAGGAAGCGACCCACGCGGTCCAGCACATCATGCTCAACGTGGGCATCATCGTGGTCCTGATTGGGTTTGGAATCATCGGGTTGAACTTCGCCCAGCAGGTATCCCAGTGGATTGGCATCAGTACGGATCTGGTCAACCTGCTGGCCGGGGGAGCGATTTTGGCCCTTTGCATACCCTCCGCCCTGGTAATTTGGCGGAACCTGGATTCACTGTCGGAAGACGTGATGACCAGCTTCTTCCCACCCTGGCGAAGGGATCCGGACAACGTTACCGGGCAGAACGTGAGGAAGATCATCCGCAACAGCCTGCTGATAATCACCCTGGCGCTGCCCGCCCTATGGACCCTGCCCTTCACCATTCACCTGATTCTGCTGGGCAGCATTTTCGCACCACTGTTGGTCATCGGCTTGCTGGTGATAATAGCCGGAGTAGCCTTCGCCGCGTTCCAAATTCACGGCACCCTGGAGAACGCCTTTCGCCGAACCTTCCTGGGGGCCTCGGAATACTACCGGTACGAAGAGAATCAATGGGACTACATGGCAGAGGACTCACATCTCTACACCCACGACGGCAATCTCCACGAATAGGGCTCCGGCCCTGAACGCCGCCTACTTTGGCCGCCCAACCCAAAGGGGTATAATGGGCGAGGTTCCACCCCTGTAGGAGAAAACTATGCGCATCTGCTCTTTCTTGCCCAGCGCCACCGAGATTGTTTACATGCTCGGTTTGGAAGACCAACTCCATGGAGTAACCCACGAGTGCGACTACCCCCCGGCTGCCAGGAACAAGCCTTGGGTGGTGCGCAGCGTGTTCGAGGGAATGGATCCCCAGCCCAGCAGCGGTGAAATCAGCCGGGTTATTTCGGAACGACTGGAGCAGGGCCTGGGCATTTACGAAATCGACCAGCCCACCATGGAGGCGGCGGAACCGGATCTGCTGCTTACCCAGGCAATCTGCGAGGTTTGAGCAATTTCCTCTCGGCAGGTTGCCGAGGTCAGCGTCAGCCTTCCCAAGCAGCCCCAAGTTATTTCCCTGGACCCCCAGTATGTGGGTGACGTGCTGGAGGATATTCGCCGGGTGGGCGAGGCCACCGGCGCCCGCGAGGCGGCGGAAAAGATCACCGGAGATATGCAGCGGCGCATTGACTACATTGCGGAGAAAACCGCCACGGTGGGCCATCGTCCCCGGGTACTGCACCTGGAATGGGTGGATCCGCTGATGTGCGGCGGCCACTGGGTGCCGGAAATGGTGGAAATGGCCGGTGGCCAGAACTGCTTCGGCGACAAGGAAACCGGCTCCTTCCGGCTGGAGTGGGACGACATCGTAGCCAGCCAACCGGAAGTCATCATCCTGATGCCATGCGGTTTCGACGTCAAGCGGGCGATGCAGGACGTGCCTCTGCTTGCGGAAAGGGACGGTTGGTCCGAACTCCCGGCCGTGCGGAACGATCGGGTGTACGCGATAGACGCCGGCGCCTACACCAGTCGTTCCGGTCCACGCCTGGTGGAGGGATTGGCAATAATGGCGGAGATGATCCACCCGGAGTTGTTCACGGGCCAAATACCCGAATCGGGGGCGGTACGCCTGTTTGGGATGTAAGTTCCCTCAACAGCCACGGGGGGCAGGTTCACCGGCCCGGTTCCGTCCGTCGCAGGTTCTATGCCCATCAGCCGGCGCCGCCTTCTTCGAAGTGAATGGGGAGGGCGCCCCCATCTCCTGCGCTATGGTACACTGGGGTAGCGAAACGGAACGGTTCCGGTCTATATTTTCCCGGTATGGCGCGGTGGTGGATGTTGGCCCTTGCCAGGCGCCGTCATTGACCTGGAACGCCGGGGGGTTGCGCCGTTAGCCTTGGCCCATCCTGGGCAATTGTACCCGCGGCTCGCCGGTTCAGTTTCGAAGCAGTTGGAGAAGAGTGAGTTGTCCAATTTTGCCAACGTCCTGGTTGAACCAAGGGAAGAGGGATTCGTGGCTTCCGTAGCATTTGCCCACCTGTCGCGCCTGAACGACAATCCCGACCTATCCCTGAAGAATGCCTGTGCCGCCTATGGGCGGGCCATAGATGCCATGCGGGAAGTGCTGGCGGAGATTGATGACCTGAAGAGCCGACGCTCCCCCATTCCTGCCCGCGTGATGTGGAAGCTGGGAGATGCTGTCGTCAACCTGGGAAACGACCTGGAAGCCGAATCCATGGAATTGGATGGACTGAACGACCATCTGGTCCGCGACCTCAACATCAATGCCAAGCGCATGGGCACCATTGTCACATTCCGCCGGCATCTGCCCGATGTGGAAGTCATCCCCGAATCCCTGGGCTGGAGCCAGTGCGAAAAGCAGGCCCGCAAGGTGGCCCAGGAACTCAAGACCGCCGTGCCCACGGAAGACCAGGACCCATGTTAACGCCATGAGCGCACCGCCAACGCTACATTTCCCCTACCCGAACCAATCCCCCTTACCATGCAAGTAAGTGACCTGGGTGAATTTGGCCTCATCGAGCGTCTGAACGGGCTGGTAGTCCGGGAACGCCGGGGCCCGGACAACGGCGCATCCCACAATTTCCGTCTCCTAGTGGACACCGGCGACGACACCGCCGCGTGGGCCGCCGCCGACGCCACCGAGCTCTTCACCACCGATACGGTGGTGGAAGGGATCCACTTCACGCGAGATACCACCCCCTGGGCCGACCTGGGTTGGAAGTCATTGGCCTCGAACATCAGCGACATTGCCGCCATGGGAGGCCTCCCCCTCTATGCCCTTGTCACCCTGGGATTGCCGCCGGAAACCAGGGTGGACGACATCGAAGAGTTGTACCGGGGAATGCTGGACATCGGCGAGGGATATGGGGTCGCCATCGTGGGCGGCGACATGGTACGGTCCCCGGTGGTTTTCATCACTGTTGCCCTGACGGGTGTCCGCTCCGGCCCGCCCATGCTGCGCGCCAACGCCCGGGTGGGCGACCAGGTGGCGGTAACCGGGTGCGTCGGATCCTCCGGCGGCGGCCTGAGGCTGATGCTGGAGAATTTGGAAGTTGCGCCGGACGCGGCCACCTTCCTGAGGGAGTCACATCGCCGTCCCCAGCCGGCGGTCAGCGAGGGGCAGGTGCTATCCTCGGCCGGGGTGGTGACCGCCATGGACGTTAGCGACGGGCTGGCCGACGATCTCTCAAAGCTCTGCCTGGCCAGCGGGGTGGCAGCCAGTATCTACGCCGACCAGGTTCCCATCCATCCCCTGTTGCGACGGGCCTTCCCCAGCGACTACCTGGACCTGGCCCTGTATGGTGGAGAGGATTATCTGTTGCTCTTCACCGCCCCCGAGCCGGTTATGACCCGGGCAATCTCCGCCCTGCCCCCGGGCGCCGCCGTGGTGGGGGAAATAACCGATGGGCCGGCGGGGCAGGTAATGCTGGTCGGCGCCGATGGGTCGGAAACTACAGCCTCCAGGGCCGGCTGGGACCACTTCCAGCAGGCTGACCAGTCAGAGCCGTCGCAATGAACGACTCCCTGTTCATTCAGACCGCCACCCCGGAGGAGACCCAGGCCATTGGCCGTAATCTGGGAGAGCTGGCCCGTCCCGGCGATGTTTTCCTGCTTACCGGCCCTCTCGGCTCGGGCAAAACCTGCCTGACCCAGGGCATCGCCTGGGGATTGGATGTGGTGGAATACGCCCGCAGCCCCACCTTTGTTATAATGACTCGCTACCGGGGCCGGTTGACCCTCTACCACTTTGACCTGTACCGCATCAACGACCCCATGGAGGCCTGGGACCTGGGGCTGGATGAGCAGCTCTTTGGCGATGGCGCCTGCGTGGTGGAATGGGCGGATCGGGCGGAGGAGGTCTTTCCCGCCGATTGCCTGTGGATCGATCTGAACTACGCCGCCGACGGGGAAGGGCGAACCATTACCATCGTTGAAGCGCCGCCCCGTTACCGGCCAATGTTGAAGAATTTGGCTGCCCAAGAAGAGAAATGAACCAAACAATCCGTGTCTTGGTGATTTCTTTTGGGCCGCCAAGTCAGCCAGGTCGGGAGTTCGTTCCCAACAAATTGGAGTTCTATGCTTCTGGCCATTGACACATCGACCCGCTACGCCGGAGTGGCCCTGGCCCACGATGGCCGGGTTATCTCCTCGCGCTCCTGGTGGTCGGCGGTCAACCACACCGCCGAATTAATGCCGGCAGTGGCCGAGACCCTGGAAGCGGAGGAAATGGCCGTCGCCGATCTGGATGGCATCGCCGTAGCGCTGGGACCCGGGGGATTCAGCGCCCTGCGGGTGGGCATGAGCGTGGCCAAGGGCCTGGCCCTGGCCTCAGGTAAACCCCTGGTCGGCGTTGGCACGCTGGACGCCGAGGCCCGGCCCTATTTGAACTCGGGCCTGCCCGTGTGCGCCCTATTGGACGCCGGCCGGAGCGAGGTATCCTCCGGCTATTTTGGCGTTGACGGCAATCGACTCCGGGAGGACCTCATCTGCCCGCCGGGGGAGTTGCTGGAGGGTCTGAAGGGGGATACCATCTTCTGCGGCGAAGGACTGGCTTCCCACACCCAACTGATTCGGGAACGATTGGGAGGATCCGCCAGGATCATGGGCCACACCCCCGCGTCCCGTCTGTGGATGCTGGCTACCATCGGTCAGGAACGCCTTGATGGGGGCCAGGCAGATGACGTTGCATCGTTGCAGCCCTACTATCTGAGAATGCCCAGCATCGGCGGCCCCAAACGCCGGGACCGGGTGAGACAGGGAGCCTGACAGCGCCCCTTCCTTTTCCGAATTGAGCACATTAAAGGAGACGACAACCAACCTGATGGCAGAACGTACACTGGTACTGGTAAAGCCCGACGGCGTACAGCGGGGCCTCGTAGGGGAAATAATCACCCGGCTGGAGAGGCGAGGATTGAAACTGGCCGGAATGAAGTTGATGCAGGTGGACGATGCCCTGGCCCGCCGGCATTATGGGGAACACGTGGACCGGCCATTCTTCGGTGGACTGGTGCAGTTCATCACCTCATCGCCCATTGTGGCCATGGTCTGGGAAGCCAACGGCGCCGTGGAGATCGTTCGGAACACCCTGGGGCAAACCAATCCGGTCAACTCCCCCGCCGGCACCATCCGCGGCGATTTCGGCATTGACATTGGGCGCAACCTGGTCCACGGTTCGGACAGCCCCGAGTCGGCGGAGCGGGAGGTGAACCTGTTCTTCCGGCCCGATGAGATTCTCGACTATGAGCGCAACCTGGAACCCTGGATCGTCGAGTAATGGCCGGTATGGGGTGGCCGGCTGCTAAAGCATCCGCACCACCTGGGGGGCGCGGGACCACAGGCGTTCCAGTGCGAAATATTCCCGTTCTTCCGGCCCGAAAATATGGACGATGATGTCGCTGAAATCCAGAAGTATCCATCCTGAAGCCGGGGTACCTTCCCGGTGAAACCGGCGGACGCCAGCCTCCTTCATGGCCTGGGTAATGTCCTCCTCCAGAGCTTCCAACTGGCGGGAGGAGTTTCCGGACATGATTACAAAATAATCGGTGAAGGGTGCCAACTCTCTCAGGTCCAGCAGGACAATGTCCTCGGCCAGCTTTTCGGATGCCACCTCAATCGCCAATTGGGCTACTTCTGCTGAGTTCAGACTGCCACCTCGCATTGCTTTATCTTATTTCTGAATTCAAAGTATAGCCCAGGCAGCTATGTGGGTCAATGCTCGGCAGTCAGAGTCCTGGCCGACTGGCCCAGTTAGCGTCCCGCCCAATTCCTGGTTTTCCGCCTTCCGGAGTCGCTCCGGTTGCCATCTCGGCCAGCGGTCGCCCGGTCAACAGGTTTGAGCCATTGCAAGCGGCGCCTTCACCCCGCTGTTGGCATGGTAGATCCAGGCAGAATCCAATCCTTTCCTGACAATCGTCCGTATGTATGCTGCGAGAACTTGATCCCCAGTAACCAACACCAATAGACGATCAAGCAGGTAGTAGATATGGTTTCGAACTTTCGTAAGTGGCGCCTGGTCAGCCCCATGTTGGCCCTGGCCCTCCTGCTGGGGTTGGCTGCCACTGCCTGTGCCTCCGAGACTCCCGCCGCTCCCTCGGCGCCGTCGCCGGTCGTCCAGACCGAGGCAACCCCAACCCTCACCCCCCATACGCCAATTGCGAGTGCGCCTGATGAACCGCCCCCAGCTGCGGCCGTCGCCACTTCTACGCCAACTCCGGTCTTTCAGCCTCTCCCTGCCACATCGCCCTCCATTGCCACAGCCACTGCCGCCACCCCCGAAGCGGGCCCCCAGGGCCCGAGCGTATTCGACGACCTGGATGCGCTGGAGAAGTTGGCCTTCAGCTACCTGACTGAACTGGCCGTTGACGTGGGGGTCAGAACCAGTGGCACCGACCTGGAGGAACAAGCTTCCCAATATCTTGAGGAGCGCTTCCGGGAATTGGGTTACAGTCCCGAACTCCAGGAGTTTTCCTGGGGTAGGCATACGGCTAAGGTGGAAATTGCCGGCGAGAGTCTCTTCACCCCGCAGGCCAACGTTTTTTCGGAGCCGGTAACCGGACAGGGCGCCGGCGTTCTGGTCCCGGTGGGGTTGGCCGGCCCGGAGGATATGCCCGAGGACGGACTGGAAGGCAAGGTGGCCCTGATTGAGCGGGGCCAAATAACTTTCAGCGAAAAGGTATCGCGGGTAGCCCAGGCCGGAGCGGTGGCCGCCATCATCTTTAACAACCAGCCGGGCAACTTTCGCGGGCGCATCGGCGCCGACACACCAATTCCCTCGGTGTCCCTGTCCCAAGCCGACGGTCAGCATCTCAAGGAACGAATTGACCGGGGCGAGACGATTGAAGCCACGGTGTCCATAGCCCGGCGCGCCGTAGCGTCGAAAAACTTGATTGTCGAACTGCCCGGTCATGGGAATGACGTGGTGGTCCTCGGCGCCCACTACGACACGGTGCCCGAATCCATCGGCGCCTCGGACAACGCCTCGGGCCTGGGCGTACTTATGGCGGTGGCAGAATCGCTGGCAGATCGCTCCCTCCCCTATACCCTGCGCTTCATTGCCTTCGGCTCCGAGGAAACGGGGCTTCACGGCAGCCGGCATTATGTGGAGAGTTTGGCCGAGGAGGATTTGGAAGCGATCACCCTGATGATAAACCTGGATTCGGTGGGGTCCGGCTCTCGCCTGTATGCCAGCGGCGACCGATGGGCCTACGCCCAGGTGGAAGAGGCCGCCAACCGTCGGGGAATATCGCTGGGAACCAGCAGAACGGTGGAAAGGAACAGCGACCACGCCAGCTTCAGGGATGCCTGGGTACCCATCGTCTATTTCTGGGCCAACGACCTTTCCCGCATCAACAGCCCGGCCGACACTATGGAACACATCAACCAAGATTTGCTGGGCGAGGCGACCGTCCTGGTACTGGACCTGCTGGAGAACGTGGCCCAACTCCCCGGCTACGGTCACTGACAAACCATGGCCGGGGCAGGAGGGGTGGAAGTACACTCCTGAAGGCAACCCGCACTCAGACGGGTTGTGTTAGACTCAAGGGCGACGGTTACCGCCAACACGCCAAGCGCCCAAGAGGAGAATTACCATGGCCCGCCCACCGGCAACACGAACCCAGCGGGTGAAACCGCCAGCCACCCTGGCCGCCGGCGAAAAGGCCCGCCAGTTGGCCCGGGAGGGTCACCAGGTCATAGACCTGGGCCAGTCGAGTCCTCACCACGTCAGCCCAGGCCACATCGTCGAGGCGGGAATCCGGGCCCTGCAACAGGGGCACACCAACATTGGCTCCTCCCGTGGCTTGCCGGAGTTGCGCCAGGCCATGGCGGACAAGCTGGCCGCCCACAACCAGCGCAGGGTGGACCCGGAGCGGGACATCTTGGTTACCCCCGGCAGCAAGATGGGGCTGTATGCCGCCGTAAACTCGTACATCGAGGCGGGGGATGAGGTTCTGGTCATTGAACCCACCTGGGTCAGCTTCCGGCAACAGGTGGAAATGGCCGATGGCATACCCGTGGCCGTCCCCCTGAGCGAGGAAGAGGAGTACTTCATCAGCTACGACCATCTGGCCAGATGCGCTACTCCCCAGACCAAGATGATCATCATCAACAACCCCAACAACCCTACGGGGCGGGTCTATACCCTGGAGGAACTGGAAGCGGTAGCCCAATTGGCCCAGGAACGCGACCTGCTGGTGGTTTGCGACGAGACCTACGAGTACTTCACCTACGATTCCAACCAACACCTGTCCATAGCCAACCTGGAGGGTATGGCGGAGCGTACCCTGACCAGCTACACCTTCACCAAGGCCTACTCCATGGCCGGTTGGCGGCTGGGGTGTATCGTTGCTTCCGGCGACCTGCTGGATCCGCTGCTTAAGGTACAGGAGCAGACGGCCAGCTTCGTCTCCCCCTTCGTGCAGATGGCTGGCGTGGCCGCCCTGCAGGGTCCGCAGGAGCACCTGTCCCGCTGGCGGGAGGACTGCAACGAACTGCGCATCCGGTGCGCCGATCGACTCTACCAGGTCCAGGGCGTCCATTGCCCGCTGCCGGAAGGGGCCACCTTCCTGTTCCCCCGCTATTCTGCGAACATTGGCTCGGAGGCCCTGGCCGAACTGCTGGTGGAACGGGAGGGAGTGGTCGTTACTCCCGGCGTTGGGTTCGGTGAGAGCGGAGAGGGCCACATCCGCATTGCCCTGATGCGCTCACCCGCAGACCAGGTACTGGAAGGAGTGGAACGCATCGCCCGGGTTCTGGAGTCCCTGGACTAACCCTGTGTCAGTTCAACCCTCGACCGGACGGTAGAACAATCGCTGCCGCCTGAGTTGGCCCATCCCTTCCCAAGAATTCTGGGAGCCGGTCCATGAAAATCCACCTGGTTGACGGAACCTACGAACTGTTTCGGGCTCATTTCGCCCTGCCCTCCATCTCCGCCCCCGACGGCCGGGAGGTGGCCGCCGTTCGGGGCCTGGCCCAGACGCTGATCAACCTGCTTCGCCAGCCCGATGTTACCCACCTGGCCATCGCCTTTGACACGGTCATTCGTTCCTTCCGCAATGACCTGTTCGCCGGGTACAAGACCGGCGCGGGGACGCCGCCTGAGCTGTTGGCCCAGTTTCCCCTGGCAGAGCAAATGGCGACGGCCCTGGGCCTGACGGTGTGGCCCATGGCCGAGTTCGAGGCCGATGATGCCCTGGGCACGGCGGCGGTTCGCTGGAAGGATGCGCCCGATGTCGAGCAGGTGGTCTTGTGCTCCCCAGACAAGGACCTGGCCCAGGTGGTTCAGGGCGATTGGGTCGTGGCCCTGGACCGGCGCCGGGATATAATCATGGATGAAGCGGGGGTACGGGAAAAGTTCGGCGTTGCTCCCGCCTCCATACCCGACTACCTGGGACTGGTGGGCGACAGCGCCGACGGAATCCCCGGCATTCCCCGCTGGGGAGCCAAGGGGGCATCCCAGGTTCTGAACCATTACGGCCACATCGAGCAGGTGCCCCTCGATGCCGAGGACTGGGCCGTCACCGTGCGGGGCGCCCGTTCGCTGGCTGCCAGCCTGGCGGAGAACATGGAGGCCGCCCTGCTGTACCGCCAATTGGCCACCCTGCGCCTGGACGTACCCATTGCCGAGGAGCTGCCCGACCTGGAATGGCAGGGGGTCTGCCGGGAATCGTACCAGTCTCTATGCGATGAGTTGGGTTTCGACAGACTGAGGGAGGGCGTGGGAAGGTGGCGTACCGGTAACCGCGGATAACGGATAGTCCACCCCGTCTGCCAGACTCTCCTCCGATCAACCAGAAATCAATCCATTGCCAGGAGGCGTTCCATGACCACAACCCGAGGGGATCGCCACGTGGACACCATAGTCGTGGGCGGGCGGATAGTCACCTCATCCCAGGTTTACGAGGCGTCAATTGCCATTGACGGCGAGAAGATTGCCGCCATTGGCCCCGAGAACCTTCTCCCCCCGGCGGACAACTACATCGACGCCTCGGGCATGTTCGTGCTGCCTGGCCTCATAGATTGTCACGTTCACCTGGACGGCCACGACAACTATGCCCTGGGATCCCTGGCTGCCGCCCACGCCGGCCTGACCACCCTGGTACCCTTCGGCACCTACAACCTGGAGGGCGACGAAACCCTGCCGGAGGCGATCAATCGCTGCCGCGAGGAGGTGGAACGCACGGCCGTGACCGACTTCGCCTTCCATTTCATCCTGCAGAACCGGCCGAGCATCCTCAACAGCCTGCCCACCGCGCTCGACATGGGGGTCAAGTCCTACAAAATGTTCATGACCTACAAGAAGCGCCCCTACCGCATGTGCGACGACGATTACATCTGCCAGGCCATGGAAATGGTGGGCCGGGGTGGAGGCGTACTGCAACTGCACTGCGAGAGCGGCAACATCATCGAATACCTGGAGAACAAGCTGCTGGCCGAGGGGCATACCCATCCAACCGACTTCCCTTCGGCCTGCCCGGACTGGGCTGAGGAGGAGGCCATCAACCGGGCCATCAAGATGGCCTGGGCCACCAACTGCCCCACCTACGTTGTGCACCTGAGCACCCAACTGGGGCTGGAACGGATCAAGCAGGCCCAGGCGCTGGGACAGCGCATTTGGACCGAGTCCTGTCCCCAATACCTGTTGCTGTCCGACGAGGAGATGGCCAAGTACGGCCCGCTGGCCAAGATCGGCCCGCCCCTGCGGCCCGCCGACGGCCCGGACCAGGACGCCCTGTGGCGGGGGCTGGAGCAGGGCCACATCTCCATCACCGCCAGCGACCACGCCCCCTATCCCCAGGAATTGAAACAGGTGGGATGGGACAACATATTCGTGGACGCCGAGGGGCGATCGGTGCCTTTCGGGTCGCCGGGTGTGGAGACCCTGGTACCCCTGATGTACAGCGAAGGGGTGGTGCAACGGGGACTGCCCATCTGGTGGCTGGCCCGGGTCATGTCGGAGAATCCGGCCCGTATCTTTGGGCTATACCCCCGGAAGGGGGTGATCCAGGTTGGCTCCGACGCAGACCTGCTGATTTTGAATCCTGGGGGTGACCGGGTGATTACGTCCCGGGACCACCACAGCAACGCCGGCTATACCCTGTTCGAGGGCTGGCAGGTGCAGGGGCGCCCCCACATGACGCTGCTGCGAGGACAGGTACTGCTCAACGGGGGCCAGTTGGAACAGCAACCGGGGTACGGCAGCTTCCTGGAAAGCGGATCCCCGCGCTCACCCCTGGGCGGCCCGGTACGCTAAGAGGGGGGCAAGCGCCTAAGCCCCTATAAGAAAGTCTGGCCCCCGAACCTGCGGTTCGGGGGCCTTGAACTTACCAATCTGCCGAAGGTAACTGGCGGTTTACTGCGTCCAGGTCATGGTGTTGATCAGGATGCGGCGGCCGCCGGGCATGTTGACGAATTCCAGGTCCTTGTTGACGCCCCAGACGGAAACGATTTCCATCATGGGAAGCTGCAACAGGTTCTCGGAGAAGATTCCGAAAGCCTCGGTCATCAGCTCCCGACGTTCGTCGCCACTGGAAGCCAATGCCCGCTGACCAAGTTCGTGCCACTCGGCGTTGCAATTCTTGGAGCGGTTGGCCTCGCAGCTCATGTAGAAGTTGATCTGGCGACCGAAGTCGAAGTACTCGCCACCGGGGGCGAAGAAGACCAATCCGGGGGAAGCGCCGGTCCTGGGCGGATCGGCCAGGGGCACTGCTGCCGCGGCTTCCTCGGAGGTGGCGCCGGCCTCAATCTCTGCCGAGTAGGTAGCGGCCGGGCCGGTCAGGTGGCGGTCGCGCCAAACGCTGCCCTCTACCACCTGGGCTTCCACGTTAAGTCCCACCTCATTCCAGAAGGTAATCAGGGACTCGGTAATCTCCACGTCCTTGGCGTACCGGCCGGAGCGGGTCCAGAACTGGATCACGTTCTCGGGGTTGTAATCGGCCTGGGCCAGCAGCTCCATAGCCTTATCCGGGTCGTAGGTGTAGATGGGCTGCCAGTTGTCCTCGTTCACCCCCAGGGTGCCCGGGATGCCGTTGGGGCCACTGGAACAACGGGACTCAGGGCCGAAGAAGGCCAGGGCCAGTTCCTCGCAATTGATGGCGTG
Organism: Dehalococcoidia bacterium; assembly: GCA_965221385.1. Taxonomy (GTDB): domain Bacteria; phylum Chloroflexota; class Dehalococcoidia; order Lucifugimonadales; family UBA3495; genus Bin22. The sequence goes on along the minus strand of OZ244885.1, from coordinate 2,482,653 downwards.
GGTCAGGGCCTGCCTTACTTCCAGCTTGCGCAGTTCCGGATGCCAGATGGTGTCCACGTTGATGGTGTAAACCTCACCGGAAACCACCTTCACCGTCTTGCCGTGCTCACTGTTGTTGATCGGTTCGGCCTGGTCGATGGATACGGCCCAGGACAGGTCGGCCTCGCCGGTCTGAATCATGGCGGACCGCACCGTCTCCTCCGAGCGCCAGATGTACTGGGCGTCCTTGATGGAGGGAGCCTGGGTTATGAAGTCCACGGGCTGGGGTTCAATATAGTTTTCGTTGGCGGTCAGGCTGATCTGCTCGCCACGCACCCATTCAACCCACTTGTAGGGACCCCAGCCAATCACCTGGCCGGAGGCGTCCCGGTCTTCCTGGGAAACGGTCTGGTGGTACTCCGGGGCCACGAACACGTGGAACTGGCCGAAGCGGGGCAACACCGGGCAGCCGGCCGGGCTGTCGCAGATGAAGTCCACGGTGTAGTCATCTATGATTTCGGCGTAGGCTTCCCGCACCTGGGAATAGGGTTGGTACTCCACATTGCTGCCCAACTGGTTGATGGTGTAGGCAGCGGCCTCGGCGTTCCAGGCTTCGCCGTTATGGAAGGTTATACCTTCCCGCAGCGACAGCCGCCACTTGTTGGGCTCGTACTGCTCAAAACCGGTGAAACCGGCGGTGGCGGTGTCAGTGAAGTCCGGCCCAAAGAAGGAAATGGGCTGGGCTATGTTGTGGATGATCTGGTTGGGATACAGGGTCGTGCTTATCCAGGGGTCGGGGATCGACGGCTCTTCGTTAATTACGATTACCACATCGTCACGAGCGGCCTCCACCATGACGTCAACAGGCCTCGGGGTGGGCTGTACGGTCGGGACGGGGGTATTGGTGGGAGCGGCGGCGGGTTCAGAACTGCCGCTGCCGGAATCGCCCATGGAACCGGAATCGGTCATCGAGCCGGAATCGCCGCCTTCAGCCGGCTCCGCAGGTTGCTCGACAGGGGTGGTTTCCGCGGGTGCAGCGGCCGACTGGGTGGCGGGGGATTCCGCCTGTCCGCAGGCCACTATGAACAGGGATACTACTGCTACTAGAAGTACCGACCAACGCCAAAGGCGCCGCCGGCCAAAGGTTCTAGGGTTCACTAGTTGGCTACCTCCTATATACATTGGGTGATGGTTTCTGTTAGTCCCACGCAGATAAGCATTGAATACGATAATATTAAATACGCATTAAGTCAATGGTGTTTCGCAATTCGTCAGTCCTTGCCCAAAGCTCCGGTGGGCTTCCAATCAGAAAATCCACCTATACAGAACTTAGTCACCCAGGGAATGCCATTCGTCTAACCTCCCGGCATGTCCGGCCCTGACCCGGCGCGGGCGCATGGGACGGGACATGGCCGGGCAATCAATTTACGTCCGGCGCCAGGGGTAGCCGTTCCTGCTCCATCTGCAACAGACGAGCCTTAACCGTCAGGCCCCCGGCCCCGTAGCCGTGGAGATCGCCGTTGCTGCCAATGACCCGATGGCAGGGAATGACGAGGGCCAGGGGGTTTCGCGCCATGGCCTGCCCCGCGGCCCGGGCCGCATTGGGGCGGCCGGCCTCGGCGGCCAACCATGCGTAACTGCGGGTCTCCCCGGCGGGGATTGCCCGGCAGGCCTCCCAGGCGGCGGCGAAGAAGGGGGGCGCCTGGGACAGGTCCAGTTCAATCTCGTCCAGGGCGCCGGCCTCCCCCGAGAAGTATCGCTCCAGGCAATGGCGGGCCTGGGCGAAGGCCTCGTCGTCCTGGAGGGACCAGCGCAGGTCGGGTTCCAGGTCCTCCAGCACCTCTTCCGGCGTGGGCTTCATGGAAAGGCGGGACAATCCCCGGTCGCTTCCCGCCAGGCCAATCCAACCATGGGGCCCCGGAAACACGGAGTGCCTGCTAATGTTGCTTTGGGCGTTCATGCCTCAACTCCTTCGGCCGGGTTGGTCCGGCGACGCAGCAGGTGGAATAACAGGGGCAGCCTCACCTCCAGCCATGCCTGCACCAGCCTGTCCCCCTCCTCCGGAGTGGCTACTCTGCGCCCATAGAGGAGGCCAACGTAGTTGGTCACGATTACCGAGAGCTGGCCTTCGTGGGCGGGCATTTCGTCCTGCAGCCTGGCCAAATACTGGAAGGGTGTCTGATGGCTGGCCGGGCCCAGGGCATTAAGCCGGGCCAGGAAGGACATGCGCCGGAAAACCACATTGGGGTCGGGCGAAGAGGAGAGGAACTGGCGCCAAAAATACCATACCAGCAAAACGACAATCGCCAGCCCAGCCAGCCCACCGCCGACCCAGGGCAGGTATTGCCTGGCCAGCCTGACCAGCAACGGGTCCGTTTCCAGTACACCTAGGGTGGGCGGCAGGAAATCTTCCTCGCACTCGTCCTCGTCCTCGAATTCGCAGAATTCTATGTCACTGAAGGTGGGGGGCAACTCACCAAAGTCGGGGCCCTCGGCGGCCACCGGCTGCACCGCCACCGGGATGGTTGCGCCCGGGGTGGGTTCGAAACTGATCCACCCGTAGCGGGGGAAGAAGACCTCCACCCATCCATGACTGTTGCGGTCGGTCACCACGTAGATGTCGTGGTCGGGCACCTGGCTGCCCACCGTGTAGCCGGTTACCATGCGGGCCGGTATGCCCTGGGTACGCAGCAGGACAGTCATAGCCGAGGCGAAGTACTCGCTGTAACCGGCCTTCTGCTCGAACAGGAAGAAGTCCACCCCGTCGGAATCGTAGGGCGGCGCCTCAATCGACAGCGAATAGGGCAAAGTCTTCAGGTAGGCCTCGATGGCCTTGGCCTTGTCGTAGGGGGTATCAGCATCGGCGGTAAGTTCGGCGCCCAATTGCCGAATCCGCTCGGGCAGGTCCGGCGGCAGACTGGTGTACTTGGCCAGGGCCCAGGTGGGGTAATCCAGCCCCGCAAGGCGCAGGTCCGTAGCCGTCGCCAGGGAAACCGACGAGGTGACCTCGTAGGTCTCGCCCTGCTTGAATTCCTTGTCCGCCGCCCTCAGGGACAGGGTATCGGGCTGCTCCGGGAGAATCTCGGCCAGGGATACACTTCGCACCTGGTCGCCCTCCCGACCCACGTCCACCAGGTGGAAGCCTGCGGGTACCGCCTGGGCCAGTTGTGACCGCCCGGCTGTTGGGCCGGCCTGCTGTAGTGCCCGCTCCAGGTTGGCCGCGGCCATGGTCAGGCGCGGGTATTCCTGGTCCACCTGCATCGGCCCGCCCAGGTCGATGTTGTAAACCGGGGAATCGTAGGTCTCCACCCGCACGTCCTTGTTGACGGCGATTATCTGGCCCCCGGCAAAGAGATTGCGGGTCCGGTAATTGGGGGTGAGGGTATGGGTGACCTCGAACCGCTTTTCGTAGGGCTGGGGCGCCGAATGGGAGGGAGTCCAGTCAGTGGGCTGCAACACCGTGTCCTCAGAGATCCACCCCTTGGCGGTGTAGGTGCCATAGCTGCGGGCCTTCCAGTACATGGCCACCGGAGACTCCACCTGGAGCACCGGCGTGGTCGTCGGGTTGATGGTACCCTGGAAGGCCATCACATCGCTCCAGATACGATAGGGCAGGGGCCGGCGGGCCGGCAATCCGGCGAAGAGGCGGTTGAAGTCCTCCTCGTACCGCAGCAGGGGGGAGCGCATGTATTCATAAGTACTGTGGAGGGGATCCCAGTACCGGCCCGTGGGAAGCAGAAAGGCCACCAGCAGCGCCACGAAGGTTACCACCACGCTGTCGGAAAGGGAGAGTATCCCCAGGTGACTGTCGGCCTGCAGACCCCGTTCCTTCCATTCTTTCAGCCGCCGGACGGCCTGGACCCGGGCCACCAGCAGCAGGGCCGTCAGCAGGTATATGCCCATGTAGATGCTGCCTTCCGAGGGCAGGAAGGTGAGATTGGAGAGCAGACCCGCTCCGCCCAGGACAAAGACACCCCAAAAGTTACGCAGGCGAAAGAAGACCCAGGCGGCCAAATAGCCGGACAGCCAGGTTAGCGACATCAGGGCGAAGGCGAAGGGCACTCGGTCTATGTTGATGCTTCCGGTTCGGGCCGCGACCAACCATAGATTCAGCCGTTCGTACAGTTCAGCGGAATTGGCCAGGGAGATGCCCTCACCTTCGAACCCCGACAGCTGAACAGTAATGACCCACAGACCAACGGCCAGACCCACGGGCAGCGCCAACACGCCCCACACGGGCGCCCGCGCCAGTACCATACCGGTCAGCATGGCCAGGAGAATCAGCGAAACCAGGTTGGGGGATGGCACCCAGTCAGCCCGTTCCACCGACCAGACCACTACCATCAGGTTCAGGGCAAGCAGCGCCACGCTGGCCCAACCATCGTGGGGACGGGCGAAGTTCCACAGCGCCACCACCGCTTTGAACAGGGGGTCAAAACTCAGGCCGCGTCCCCTTTCCGATGCCTCCTGGCGGTTGGCGGCATCCCGCGGGGCAGCGCTCTGCCGGACGCCGATCATGGAGACACCGCCCCATCGGCGGAAGGCCCGGAACCCTGGTAGGCAAACTGGGCAGGGGCAGGGCCTGACGGGCTCCCACCGCCGGAACCATCGGGGTCCGCTCCTTCCTGTCGGGGGGCCAGGAAGGGGTACGGGGTTTCGTGCACCGGCATGTGCAGGGCAGCGTTGAGGGATTGTCCTCGGCGTACCTGGTAAACAGGTATCTCGTTGGAATGGAGAAAGTCCATCGGCGACTGCGCCTCCGCCTGGGCGCCGAAGTCCACCGGATCCACATAGGCCACGGCGACGTTGACCCCTTCGCGACGCAGGCTGGCCAGGGCGGGAATCCACTCGGTCCGACGGGAAGGGGTGACCACGGTCAGGGCCGTGTACCGGCTCAACTGGGGCTGCAGGTCATACAGGAATCGTTCCAGGGTGACATTTCCCAGTGCCCTGACGCCGGCAAGCGCCTCCATCAGATGCCCCACGTGGCCCGGGCCGGAACCCGGTCGCAGCGCCCAGGTTTGGTCGCCATTGGCGGCCAGACCCACAGGCATGGAAAGCTGGTCGAACCGCTCCACCAGGGAGGCTGCCACCGTCACCGCCAGTTCCTCGGTGTTGTCCACCGGGTCGTCGCCGGCGTGGGAACTGCGCTGCAAATCCACCAGCACCCAGCACTCCGCCGAGAGGCCCATGTCGAATTCCTTCACCATCAAGTTGTTCATCCGGGCGGTATAGGGCCAGTGAACTTGGCGGTAGCTGTCTCCATACACGTACTCGCGCACCCCGGAAGTTTCCGGGGTTATGTGGTCCGACCGGCGGGTGACCCGGCGGTCACTGGGCAGGAAGGCGAAGCGCGGGTCCAGATCGGGCAGGGGTTCCGTGGAGGGATACACCACATATTGTTCCGATTGCAGGAACCGGCGGCTGAGCCGGAACAGGCCGAAGGGGTCCTGGCTGGTTACCTCGATTATGCCCGTGTTGAAGAGGCCCCGGCGGGCCAGGTAAGTTTCGATTCGCCAGCTTCGGGACTGGTCCCGCACCATGGCAATGCCGCGCCCGGAGGTGTAGCCGGGCACATCGGTCACTTCCCTCACCTCCAGCCAGGACTTGGGGAAACGGAAGCGGTTGACCACCTGTACCTGGCCCTCCAGGTAGCCGCCAACCTGACCCCGGTGGGAGAGGCGGGTTAGCCGCACCTGCAAACCCTGAAGGTTCAGCCAGGCCCAGAAGAGGCCAAAGCACAGGATGAAAATGAGAACGTAAAGGAAACGATAGAAGAAGGAGAAACCGGTACCCAGAGTGTAGAAGGCGACCACTGCCAGCAGGATCAATATGCCGAAAGTCCTCTTGCTCAACGTCCGGTTACCTGTCAGTGTAGGTTGTGTGGACGCCCAGCGAAGGGCAACTGCCGCAGCGCTGGGACGACCGGCATCCGGTCAAACCTGCGCCATTCCGGGCACGGTAATCTGGTTCAGCAGGTCGGCAATCAGCTCATCGGCTCTAATGCCCCGCATCCGGGCGGATGGGGAAAGCACCAGGCGATGGGCCAGGGCCGCCGGAGCCAGCAGCTTCACGTCATCGGGAATTACGTAATCCCGGTCCTGCACCAGGGCCATGGCCCGCGCCACCCGGAACAGGCCCAGCGTGGCCCGGGGTGAGGCTCCCAGGGCAACGTCCCGGTGGTTGCGGGTGGACTCGGTAAGGGACACTATGTACTGGCGCACCAGGCGGTCCACATAGACCTCCTTGGCCGCCTCCTGGAGGGCTATGACTTCCTCGGGAGTTGCGACCGGCTCCAGGGAATCGATCGGATGGGTCTGCTCCTGACGCTCGATAATGGCCATTTCCTCGTTGAAGTCCGGGTAGCCCAGGCTCAGGCGCATCAGGAAACGGTCCAGTTCCGCCTCGGGCAGGGGGAAGGTGCCTTCATATTCAACGGGGTTCTGGGTTGCCACCACCATGAAGGGCGGCGTAAGGTGGTGGGAAACACCGTCAACCGTCACCTGCAACTCCTCCATGGCTTCCAACAGGGCCGCCTGGGTTTTCGGGGTGGCCCGGTTGATTTCGTCGGCCAACACCACCTGGGACATGATGGGGCCGGGCCGAAAGGTGAAGTCGCCGCTCTGCTGGTTGTAGATGGAGATGCCGGTCACGTCGCTGGGCAGCAGGTCGGGCGTGAACTGTATGCGCTGGAAGGAACACCCGATGGAAATGGCCAGCGCCTTGGACAGGGTGGTCTTGCCAACCCCCGGCACGTCCTCCACCAGTATGTGTCCCTGGGCTATGAGGGTGGCAAGGGCCTGTTCGATGGCCGAAGTCTTGCCCACAATTACCTTGCCCACGTTGTCAACGATGCGGTGACCCACCGCGGCCAGACTAGCGGTGTCCTGCACTCCAGCCTCCGATGCACGTTCGCTTTGCGGTTCATTTTGCCCAACGGCGGGAAAACATATCAAATTTTATCACAAGGCTTGCTGTCAATCATCCCCGCATGGCGGGGTGGCAGCCCCTGGGTTAGTCCCAGCAGTCGGCTGGCCCAAGTGGACTTGCAACCCGCCGTGGACTATCATTGGGCCGGTTGATGGGCCGGTTGTTTATCGATCGCCCACTGCTCCACGGAGGTGGAAGGTCCATGGCTGAAAAAGGAGTACTCGAAGGCATCAGAGCCCTCACCCTGGAACAGGTACACGCCCTGCCCTGGGGCACGGGCTTCCTGGCCGACCTGGGCGCCGACGTTATCCGCGTGGAGAGTCCCGACCATCTTCAGGACCGCAAGGCCGGGCCGTTTCCGGAGGGTCGGCCGGGCGAGACATGGTGGAACCAGGCCGGAAACCTGGTCTATTACGGCCTGCGCAACAAGCGCAGCCTCTGCATGGACGTCACCCACCCCCGGGGCAAGGAGCTATTCCTGAAGCTGGTGGAGCAGTCGGACATAGTTACCGACAACTTCCGCCCCGGCACCATGCAGCGCTTCGGCTTTGACCACGAAAGCCTGGCGGCGATCAACCCCCGCATCATCACCCTGAGCAGCACCGCCTACGGGTACACCGGCCCCTGGCGCCGGGCCGGCTCCCGCGCCCGCACCGTGGACGCCGCCTGCGGCCTGTCCTTCCTGACCGGGTACGAGGGCGGGCCGTCCATGCGGGCCAGCAACAACTACATGGATCATTCGGTGGGCAACAACGTGGCCTATGCCCTGCTCCTGGCCCTGTACCAGCGCAGCAAGACCGGTCATGGGATGCGGATTGACCTGACCATGCTGGAGACCGGGGTTTCCGCCGTTGGCCCGGCCATACTGGAGGCCCAGGGTGGCATCACCCGGGAACGCCTGGGCTGCGGCCATTGGTGGCAGGCTCCCCACAATGTTTACCCGGCCAGGGGAGACGATCGCTGGATTGTCATCGTAGTGTCATCGGAAGGGGAATGGGCGCGCCTGAAAGAGGCCATGGGCTACCCGGCCTGGGCCGAGGAACCCCGGTTCGCCACAGTCCTGGAACGCTGGCGCAACCGGGCCGAGCTGGACGGGTTAATCGCCGAATGGACATCCCAGCATGACGACCTGGCCTTGACCCGGCAACTGCAGGAAAGGGGCATTGCCGCCGGTTCCTGCATGACGGCCCAGGACCTGGTTGAGGACGCCCATCTGGGGCAACGGGGATACTTCTGGGAGTTCGACAACCCCCAGGCGCCGGAGGTCGGGCCGCGCAACTTCGCCGGTCGGCCCTTCCGGGATGCCGCCAATCCCATGTCCATTGCCAAGGTAGCGGGGTTGGGACAGGATAACGAGGGGACGCTGACCGAACTGGCCGGCCTGACCGGGGAAGAAGTCAAACTTCTGGAAGCGGAGGGTGTCATCTTTGGCGCCCCCCGTCCCGACGAGCCGTCGCCGTAGCAAGCCTTCAACTCGGAAGTACCGCTTCCAAAGGTTCGTCCCGCGCCCCACTTACCATCGGAGGACGGAGGATTCCATGCCCGGCATACTTTCAGACCTGCGGGTTCTGGAGCTGGCCCACAGTCCCTCGGGCGCCTTTTGCGCCAAGCTGCTGGCCGACCAGGGCGCCGACACCATCAAGGTGGAACCGCCTGGCTGGGGCGACCAGACCCGGCACGAGCCGCCCTTCCTCGGCGGCGAACCCCACCCGGACCGTTCCTCCACCTTCCTGGCCTTCAATACTAATAAGCGGGGCATTACCTTGGACGTGGAACAGGAGGCCGGCCGCGACCTGTTCCGGCGCCTCGCCCAGTCGGCGGATGTCATCGTCGAGAGTCATCCGCCCGACCATCTGGCCCAATTGGGCCTGGGGTATGAATCCCTGACGCAGACCAACCCCAGGCTGGTAATGGTCTCAATCACCTACTTCGGCCAGGATGGGCCCCAGGCCGGGTACCAGGGCAACGACCTGGTGGCCCAGGCCATGGGCGGCTATCTGTACGCCGTCACGGGTTCCGCCGCCAAACCGCCCATGGGTACTGCCCTGCTGCAGATGGAGATAACCGCTGCCCGCAACGGCGCGGTGGCCATCATGGCGGCCCTGTTACGCCGGGAATTGGAGGGCAGGGGAACCCACATTGATGTTTCCACCGTGGAGGCCGCCATCAGCACCCCCTCCGGTCTGATTCACCCCTATACCTATACCGGGCGCAATCCCCACCGGGGTGGCAGCGACGGCAACGTGATGGACGGCATGCACCTGCCCACCCTGGACGGGGAGGTTACTCTGACCACCGCCGGCACGGGCGGACGCCCCATGCAGGCCTGGGCCGAGTTCCTGGAGGAACCGGGATTGCTGGACCCCAAGTTCGCCACCCGCGCCGGTCGCATGGAACATTGGGAGGAGCTGCACGCCCTGGTCGCCCCCAGGCTGGCCCAGTGGACCAACCTGGACCTGATGCGGGAAACCATGGCCCGGGGTCTGGTTATCGGCCTGGTACAGTCACCGACCCAGGTGGTGGAATCGCCCCACCTTTCCGAGCGAGGTTTCTTCGTGGAGCTGGATCACCCGGAGACGGGGCCGTTGAAGTACCCCGGTTCCGGCTTCTTCATCGACGGCGAGAACGCCATGGATACCGCCCGTCCCGCGCCCCGGCTGGGGGAGCACAACCGGGAAATTCTCTGCGATGAACTGGGGCTGTCCCTGCGGGAACTGGGCCTGCTGCGGGCAGCGCGGGTGGTGTGAGTATTTGGTCCCTGGGAAATTCCGTGAGCGCTACCCGCGGGACATTCTCCCGGGCGATGACAAAAAGGCAGGCGGGCCTCACGATTGGGGAGGCCCGCCTGCATGGGCGGACAGCCGCAGAAGGCAGGAGCGAGCTTCCTACTTCCAGGTCATGGCGCTTACCCGAATGCGGTCATCAAATCCCCTGGGTTCCCAGTTCAGCTCCTCCACCCTTCCAAAATGGGCCGTTATGTCAAACAGGCCCATGATCCAGGCTTCGTCGTAAACCAGGTCACCTATCTGTTCCATGAGTTCCTTCCTTTCTGCTCCCGTGGCGCCCTGGGCTGCAACCCGGAGGGATTCCATCCGAGGGTCGCAGATTCTAGAGCGGTTGCTTTCGCACGAGAAAACATCGTTGATGAACCTGGAGTAATCGAGGGAGTCCAGGTTCTTGTTGGTTTCAACCATGTCTGCATGGTCACAGCCCACGGGTTCGGCCGTAATCAGCCATCGCTCCTCCGTAACCTCGGGGGTTACCAGGCCGATGCCGCAGTCCCTGACAGCATTCCGGACGCTGATTTCCGGCAGGGTCAGTGATACGTTGATTCCCAGTTCATTCCAATAGCTGGTGATGGCCTCGAACAACTCCTGCTGGTTGGGCCAATTGACCGGCCGGCTAATCAGGCGAATTTCCTCGCCATCATAGCCCACCTCCTGCAGGTACTGGAGGACCAGGTCGGGATCGTAGGTGCGGGGAGCCAGGTTGTTCTCCGTTGCCCCGAGCACCCCCGGAAAGGCCACGCTGCCCCGGCAGGTGGTGGTATTTTCCATCAGCACTTCCACCACTTCCTGGCAATCCCAACCATGGGCCAGGGCCAAACGCATCCTCTTGTCCCTCAGCAACGGGTTCCAAATGTTGTCGAAGAGGATGAAGTTGACCGTTCCCCTGCTGCTGGACAGGAAAACCGGAACGTTCTCCCGGTTGGCCAACCCCAGCCGGTAGGCCAGGTCGGCCTCGCCACTCTGGACCATGGCGGCCCTCACGGTCGGTTCGCCTCGCCACACCCAGGTTATTTCCTGGATGACCGGGGTTCGAGCCTCTGGAACATCGGGATTCGGCACATAATCGGGGTAGGCTTCCGTGGTTAGGGAAATGCCGGGCAGCCATTCCACCAGCCGATAGGGGCCAAGGCCCACGTTATCTCGGGTGGTGACCTCCACCGGGTTGTTTTCGTACCATTCCGGAGCGAGCGCCCCCAGGACCACAGAAGTTGAAACGAAAATCGGGCAGGCCACATCGCAGATCACATCTACGGTATGCTCATCCACCGCCTCACCCCGGTGGGTGCCCGTGTAACCCACGCTGGAATTGCTGCCGATTTCCCGGTTGCCCGAGGCATTGGTGAAGTTCCAAGCGGCGGCCTGACCATTCCAAGCCTCCCCATTGTGGAACTTCACTCCCTCTCGCAAATGCAGCCGCCACCGGTCCGGGGCAACATGCTCCCAGCCCGTGTAGGGAGAGAGCGGCACCAACTCCCGATTATCCTTGTCGAACCAGCCCAACGGGTCGTTCAGGTTCTCCCGATGGACTCGGCCACCCTGGGAATGGTGGAAGGTGTTCAGGCCCGGCGGCTCATCGTCCAGAACGATGATCAGGTCGTCTCTTCCCGTCTCACTCTCCGGCGCCATGTCCGGAGCCGGTTGGGGTGTCGCTGTGGGCTGGACGGCGGGAACGACCTCGGCTGGGGCAGCCTGGGGGGTGGAAGGACTGGGGTCGGCCCGGTCCTGGGCAGGCATCGCCTCCGAAGCGGGGGCCGCCGGTTCTGCCGCCGCGCTATCGGGGGCAGGCGCGGTTTCCTGCTGTGGAGCCGCCGCCCCACAGGCCAGCAGGGCCAGCATAGCTACTATTGCCAGAACGCTGGAGACCGTTCTTATGAAATCCTTCGCAGCAACTGAAAAAATTGTCATGTTCTTCTGCTCCTCCGTGAATGCTCTCCTGTTCTACGCCTGGGGGATCCGGGCCTGGGGGATCCGGACCTGGGAAGTACGCTTTACGATGATGTATTGGGCCAATCCCTCAATAATCAGGAACGTTTTACAACACACCTGGTCGAGATGACTTTGACTTGGGCCAACAGTTCAAAAGAAGCTTCACGCATTCGCTCGGGCCTTCGCGATGTTGGCAAGCATATTTTAGAAGAAGCACATTGTCAAACTACTTACCCTTATGGACAGGGTAATTTAAGATTGTTATGGCGCTTACTATCCTTATGTACAAGAGTTTTCGTAACTAATGCAAAATTATGCTACAAGAAAGCGCAACCGGTTGGGGATATGCTCTTCACCTCAAATGGGAAATTTTCCAGCGCCGGTCGAGGAACCGGACCGGCGCAGCGACTGGGGGTTCGCAATGGTAACCATATTTATGAAGGGTGGAAACCGCGGGTGTGGAACCTGGGGCTAGATCAGAAATCAACCATGCCCTATGAATGTTCAGGGCAATCCCTTCGAACCAGTGCACTTCTACCTCAGGGAGTTGGGGTTACTTCCTTGTCTTATAGAATTCCGGCTCCTCCAGGATTCGGCTGCCCGGTCACTGACACCGCCACCTTTTCCCCCACCCCGCTTGCGGCTATAATCTGGGGGCTATGACTACAACGCCGCCGGACATTCTCCAGGACCTGAACGACGCCCAGGCCGAAGCCGTTATCACCACCGAAGGGCCGCTGCTTATCGTGGCCGGGCCGGGGAGCGGCAAGACGCGGGTGGTCACCCACCGCATCGCCTACATGGTCCGGGAATGCCGGGTGGCCCCCTACCGCATAGCCGCCGTGACCTTTACCAATCGGGCGGCCCGGGAACTGCGGGACAGAATTGAAGGGCTGTATGTTCCCGATGCCGGCTCCGTCTTTGCCGGCACCTTCCACTCCTTCTGCGCCCGAATGCTGCGCCGCTTTGGCGAGGGTGTGGGCCTCGATTCCAACTACACCATCTACGACGCCGAGGATCAACTGGGCCTGATCAAGCAGGCGATGCAACTGGCCGACATTGACGAGAAGCGAATCAGCTCCCGCGCGGTTCAGGGCGAAATATCCCGGGCCAAGAGCCTGCTGATGGACTCCCTGGATCTGGCGAAACGGGCCCAGGGAGACGATGACTATGCGACCGAAATGGCCGCCCGGGTCTATCACCACTACGAGGAACTGCTGGGCCGCAGCAACGCGGTGGACTTCGATGACCTGCTGATGCGGGCCGTGCAACTGCTCCAGGAGAACCGGGAGGTTCGGGAGGATTACCACCGTCGCTACCATTACCTGATGGTGGACGAGTTCCAGGACACCAACATTGCCCAGTACCGTCTGGCCAGGCTGCTGACCGGGGATGCCCAGAATATCTGTGTCGTGGGCGACCCGGACCAGTCAATCTACTCTTGGCGAAACGCCGACATACGGAATATCCTCAGCTTCCAGGAGGACTACCCCGATGCGCGGGTCATCGCCCTGGAACAGAATTACCGCTCCACCCGCAACATCCTGGACACGGCCAGCTCACTGATTGCCCACAACGCCCTGCGGGTGGAGAAGGACCTGACCACCCAACAATCGGCCGGCGCCGAGGTGGTGGTCCACGAGGCCTACACCCAGGACGAAGAGGCCGACTTCGTGGTTAAGCAGGTGCTGAACCTGGCCCGCCGCGACGGGATACGGCCCGGCAGTTGCGCTGTTCTCTACCGAATCAACGCCCAGTCCCGCGCCCTGGAGGAGGCTTGCCTGAGGCTGGGAATCAAGTACCGGATCATCGGCGGCATCCAGTTCTACCGCCGCCGGGAGATACGAGACGTGATGGCCTATCTTTCGGCGCTACATAATCCCCAGGACGACGTAAACTTGGCCCGGGCCATCAACACCCCGCCCCGGGGAATTGGCGACAAGACCATCCAGGATTTGACCCGATGGGCCCTGGGACAGGGGGTATCAACGCTGGAAGCCGCCAAACTGGTTTCGCAGGCCCAATCCGCCAACCAACCCTGCCCGGCGCCCCTGGCCTCCCGCGCCTATACCGCCGTTGCCCGGTTCGGGGCCCTGATGCTGCGGCTGGGAGAACTCAAGGACAAGCTGCCCCTTTCCGACTTCATCAAGCTGGTGGTGGACGAGGCCGGCCTGGAAGCCCACATCCGCAGAACCGACAACAATCCGGAAGAACGGATGGAGAACATCCAGGAGTTCATTTCCCTGGCCGCCGATTATGAGTCGGAATCACCGGAGAACGACCTGGCGGCCTTCCTGGAGCGGGCGTCGCTGGTGTCGGACGCCGACAGCTACGAGGAATCGGAGGATACGTTTACGCTGATTACCCTGCACCAGGCGAAGGGGCTGGAGTTTCCCGTCGTGTTCATCGTCGGGCTGGAGGAGGGGCTGCTGCCCCACAGCCGGGCCATGGACAGCAACGCAGACCTGGAGGAGGAGCGGCGCCTCTGCTACGTGGGCATCACCCGGGCGCGGGAGCGGTTGTACCTGCTGCGGGCCTTCCAGCGCGGCCTGTGGGGCCGGTCTTCACCCACTCTAGCCTCAAGGTTCCTGGAGGAAATACCGGAAAGGTTGCTGTCCTACGCCCGCTCCCCGGCTGAGACTGCCGCGCCCTCGGCGCCAAGGCGGAGGGTAGAACGCAGCCTCACCGCGTGGGAACGAATCCCGGAACCCTCGGAAAGCCCAGAGCCAGCAGAACCCCGCTACGTGCCCGCCGTGGGAGACGCGGTAATGCACAACTCATTTGGTCAGGGCCAGGTGGTCCAGTGCGAGGCCTGGGGCAATGACTATGAGGTTTCGGTATGTTTCAACGGTGGCGAACTGCGCCGCCTGCTGCTGAGTTTCGCCAACCTGGAAAAGGTGGAAGGGTAGGGCTCAATTCAGTCGAACCGGCATACCTGGCCTCCCCTTCCGTCTGTTATTCCGACCGACAGGGTAGAGCGGTTTGGTGATGGGGGCCTGGTTCCCCCCACACCGTTGGGATTCCTCGACTGCCGCTCGGAATGACAGACGTGGTGGGGCCATGCACCGTAGGGGCGCACAGCCGTGCGCCCCCGCCCCCACTATATCTTCGCCTTGGCTGCCTCCCGCTTGCCCGCTTCGGTGAGTTCCCAGGCGGTCTGCTGGTCATTGACTTTCACCAGCCCCAGGCTCACCAGGGTGTCGCGGGCGGCAACTGCCGAACGACGCCAAGCCAAAACTCCGCCATCATCAACAACCCGGTAGTCCTCCTCCCTGAAGTAGCCGCCAACCAGCGCCTCTATGCCCTCCAGCACGGCCTCGGTGGAACCCCGGCCGCCCAGGTCAAACAGCGCCTCCAGGATTGGAAGCTCAAACTCCCCGGCGGGAGTCATCCCCGGCAGGCGGCGGGCAGCTTGAGGAGGGTCGCCACCCTTGTGGGCGCCGGGCGGTCTTGATCCCACTTCCCCCGCATCGGCGCTCTCCTGGCCGGAGGCGGCGTGGCCGGAGCCATTGCCCCGGGTGTCGGTGGAATGGCGCTCAGCGTAAATCTGGTGAGCCCGGTCGATGGCCTGAACTCGGCCACCAACGAGAAGTTCCTGGCGTTCAGCGGCCCAACGGTTGGAGGCGGCGATGCTGCGGACAGAACCCTGGAAGTGGGGCATTACGTAACGGGCCATAAGCTCGAAACTGCGCAGCATCTTCTCCCGGGGCGCCCAGTCGATGGTCTGGACCAGGAAACCGCCGTAGCCGCCGCTCTGCTCCGCCAGCCGATTGAGGCTCTCGATGCAGTCGTCCGGCGTACCTATAATCCAGGAGCCGTTGTCCCGCATGAACTCCGCAACGTCCTCCAGGGGGCCATCGAAGGCTGCCTTGCGACCATTGGTTCCCTCGGAATATTCGCGAAGGTAGCGGCCCGCGCCCAGCTTCACTTCCTGTAGGGCCTGGTCCCGGTCTTCGGCCAGGTGCATGGGCACGGCCAGCCGCCAGTCGAAACGGTCAACGGTCTGGCCGTGTTCCGCCGCCGAGGTCTCGGCAATTTCCCAGAGGGCCTTGAGGTTCGAGGGTCCGGCCGAGGGGTCCCGGGGCACGGTGATGGTCAAGACGGCGGCCCCATACTTGCCGGCCATGGCCACGCCGGCGGGGGATTGAACCGAGGCCACCGCCAGGGGCATGTGGGGGCGCTGGTAGGGCTTCAGTTGCAGCATGGCTTCCCGCAGTTCAAACCAGTCACTCCGGTAGGTGATGGGTTCGTCTTCGGTGAAGAGGCGCAGGATTATGCCCATGGCCTCGTCCATCTTCTCGCGCTGGGTCGTGGGATCAATACCCATCATGTAGGCATCGCCGGGCAGGGCGCCGGGGCCCACGCCCAGCATCACCCGTCCGTGGGTCATGTGGTCCAACTGAACCATCCGGTTGGCCACCATCAGGGGATGATGGTAGGGAAGGCTGATAACCCCGGTACCCAGCTTGATGTGCTTGGTGCGCTCGGCGGCGGCGGCAATAAACAGTTCCGGGGAGGATATGGTCTCCCAGCCGGCGCTGTGATGCTCACCAATCCAGGCCTCGTCATAGCCCAACTGGTCCAGCCATTGGATCAGTTCCATGTCCCGATCCATGGCCAGGGTCGGGTTTTCGCCAACCCGGTGGAAGGGCCCCAGGAAGATGCCAAATTTCATGCGGTCGGGCAGGTTCAAGGTCATCACGCCTACTCCATCTATCTTCGGATTCGCTATTCCCGGAAAATTACACCAGGGGCTACAGTCATTCAGGGGGAAACGTAACGGTCGGGGACATTATCAGGGATTTTACAACTCTGCTATGGTTCCGTCCACGTAGAGTATCTGCAGGGTGGAGAGGACACTGGACAGCAGCTGCTGTTGCTGGCCGGGTTCCACCTCGGCAGCCAGAGACTCCAGCGCCTCCCCCACGGTGACCCGGCCATCCAGCATGGACACCAGCCGGGCCACCAAGTTGCTGCACGGCAAGCCCTCCGGATGGCTCTCCGTAACTAATACGTAACCCCACTGGAATTCGCCATCACCGGCCACCGGCTTTCGCTCCACCCGCGCCTCCGGTCGCAGCTTGGGGACACAGGCCAGTACCGTCGGTGGCCCACCATTGCCGGGTTCCAGGTACCTGGCGACCTCCGCCTGCCGTCGCTCCCGGTCTTCCTCCACCTGGCGGACGCTGTTGGCAAACCGGTCGGGGGCGACGCCCCGTTCCAATACCATGCGCTCGTAGCCCTGGGGTGGTTGACCAGCCACGGCCTGGATGAATGACGCGCGGGCTGAAATGTCGGGGTTCGCGTCCTCTTCGCCTTCAAGAATGCGCCGGGCCTCCCAGAAGTAGGATTCGGCGGTGCGATTGCTGGAATAGAAGAGGCGCACCATTTCGCGGAAGTGGTGATACTCCTTCATGTACAGTTCCTGGTAAACCTGGGCGGCGGCCGGGGCCATGTCCGGATCCCGCAGGGCGGTGGTGGCGTAGGCGCTGGCCAGCACCCCCGACATCAGGGCCAGGTGAACGCCGGAGGAGAACAGGGGGTCAATGAAACAGGCCGCGTCCCCCGCCAGCACGTAGCCATCCCCGGCGAGCTTGTCGCAGGCATAGGACCAGTCCTTGACGATAAAGGGGCCGGAGACTCGCTGGGCCTCGGACAGCAGCCCCGCCGTGTGGGGGGCCATGGACAACTGCTTGTCCAAAAACCCCGCCAACCCCAGCCTCCCGACCATCTCCTCTCCCGCCCGCTGGTCCACCACCGCGCCAACGCTGGCAAGCCCGGTATGCAGCGGGATGGTCCACAGCCAGCCATGGGTGTAGGACTCGATGAAGATGTTGGTGTCCGCCGGCGGGGGCAGTCGCTTTGCGTTCCGGTAGTAGCCATAGACGGCCAGGTTGCGAAAGGAATCGTCCCAACGGCGCAGGTTCAGTTGGCGACCCAGCAATCCGTTCTGGCCACTGGCATCCACCACGAACCGGGAGGTGAGCGCCGCTTCTCGTCCGTTGTCGTCGATGGCGTGAACGGTGGTGAGGGCGCCCGGTTCCGCCGGTTGGCCCGGAGGGTGGGATGCGTCGGCTGGGGATGGCCAGGCCCGGCCTGTCACGCCGGGCAGCAGAACCTCCGTGGCTCGCCAGCCCTGGCGCACTTCCACCCCGGCGGCGGAGGCATTCTCCAGCAGAAGTTGGTCGAAGAGGGGCCGCCAAACCTGGTAGGAGTGGGGATAGCGGCGGTTGGTTTCGCCGAAGAACCAACTCCAGGGTTCCCTTTCCCGCCCCCAGACCATGGTCGCGCCCCATTTCTTCAAGAAACCCTGGGCTTCCACCGCCGGCAGGACGCCCAACTCCTCCAGGATGGGAATGCTGGCGGGCAGCAGGGACTCTCCCACGTGTTCCCGGGGGAAATGTTCCCGTTCCAGCAGGATTACGGCCCAGCCCTGGCGGGCCAGCATGGTGGCGGCGGCGCTGCCGCCCGGCCCTCCGCCGATGACAAGGACGTCTGTGTGCGGGTTTCCGGTCAATGCTCTTCGTCGTCGAAGTCGGCCAGTTTCAGCGCCATACTTGGGGCGGGCCTAATCGTCTGCCGTCGGAGCGGGAGCCCGGGTCTCCTTGGTCAGATCCTTTCCGGTGGCCGGGTCCACCTCGAAGGGGCCGGGGAGTTCCAGTTCCTTGGCAATCTCCTTCACCGCCGGGATGACCTCCTGACCCATCAGACGCAGGCTGCGCATGGCATCGTCGTGGGTCATGGCGCCGTCGCCGTCCCAGAAGAAGATGCTGCCGGGGCGGACATATTCGAGGACGTGGCGAATCCGGGGGATGACCGTGTCGGGGGTGCCGGTGATGATGGTATAGTCCTCAACCTGCTGCTCGTAGGGACGCCCCAGGACGCCGGCCACGCCGCCGCTGCCGCCCCGGGCCGCCGTGGCCACCGCCTGGGTGGGCAGCACCCGGGTTCGCGAGGTGAGGCCCGGCAGATTGACCAGGGCCGGATTGACCGTGCCCTCGTTACCGGCCAGGAAGGGATTGCTTGGCCCCTGCACGTACTTGCGGGCCGTCTGTTCCGCCAGTTCCTCGGTTTCGTCCACGTGCACCTTCCACAGGTAGCCGATGTTCTGGGGGCCGGACTCATAGCCATGCTCGGCGGCGGTGTCGTGGTAGAGCTGGAAGGCCGCTTGGTGGGTTCCATTTCTGTGGCCAGCATGATGTAGGGTATGCGCTTCTCCGCGGCCCACATCAGCGAGTCCCGACTGACCACGCCGGGCAGCCAGATCGGAGGGTGGGGTTCCTGGTAGGGACGCACCCAGGGATTGACGTGGCGGTACTGGAAATGCTTGCCCTCCCATCGGAAGGGACCGGGGGTGGTCCAGGCCTTTACGACGAACTCGTGGGCCTCCTGGAATCGCTCCCAGTTGTAGGGTGGCGGCGTGTTGTGGGCCACGCTCTCGCGGCCGGTGCCCCGCACCCACCCCGATACCAGGCGGCCCCGGGAAATCATGTCTATCATGGAGAGCTGCTCCACAAGCCATAGGGGGTCGTCCCAGATGGGCAGGATGTTGCCCAGCAGGACTATCTTGGCCCGGTTGGTCATCCGGGCCAGGATGGAAGCCTCCACGTTCATCGCGCCGCCCATGCAGAAGGGGGTGCCGTGGTGTTCGTTGAGCATCAGCCCATCGAACCCCATCTCTTCGGCATACATCTTCTCGTCCAGGTAACGGTTGTACAGCTCCGCCCCCAGCTTGGCATCGTAGATTTCGTTGCTCACGGTCAGGTCCATGATGGGCTTGCCGGTGGCGCCAAAGTAGCCGGATCGGGGGTCCTGGTAGGGGCGTTCGGTGAAGTAACCGATAAACATTCCGTTCTACCTCCTGATTTGGGTGGAGGGGCCGGTCCCCCGCCGAAGTGGGTGGCAGGAAAGGCAGTTCAGCCGAAGAAGTCCTTGACCAGCGCCAGGAACTGGTCGGTCTTTTCCACCTGGGGCATGTGGCCGCAATTCTCCAGGACTTCCAGGCGGGACCCCGGTATGGAGCGGTGATAGACCTGGCCAGCGCTCAAAGGCACGAAACCGTCTTCACGACCCCACACGACCATTGTCGGCAGGTTCTTCAGGCGCGGGAGCAGGTGGGGCAGGCCCGGGTAATACATGTAGGGCTTCCAGCCAAGCCGGCAGGCCTCCTCCCTGGCTATCTCCCATGCCTGGGACTGCTCCGGGGTGGGCTGGTCGGGACACAACTCCGCATATTCGGGAGCAGCTGCGGGGTTGTGGAAACAGGCGGCGATGCAGTCCCGCTGCACCTCAAGGAACATGTCGTAGATGAAGCCCTCGGGCGGTAGTACGCCCATCGCGCCCACCAGAACCAGGTTCCTGAACTGGTTGGGGTTCATGGTTGCCATTTCGGCGGCCAGCCAGCCACCCATGGAAAGGCCGATGGCGTTGGTCGACCCCAGGCCCATTTCTTCCAGGGCCATCAGGTACCAGCCGGCCAGGTCCCGGATGTTCATTATCCAGTCCAGTCGGGGCGTGGGTCCGAATCCGGGATGAGAGGGTATGTAAACGGTGTGATCGCGGGCCAACTCGTCCTGATAGCGCAGGGAACCCAGGTGGCCGAATTCGTCGTTGAGAATCAGCAGGGGTTCGCCGGAGCCACCCTTGCGCAGGTGCAAGTCAACACCGGCCAGGTTGATGATTTCCTCAGACCAGGAGACGGGCTGGGAGGTCATGGCGGCCCTCGGAGAGGAGACGTGGGATTCTGGGCAGAGTGTAGCAAAGGCCACCGGGTAACGCAAACCTGGCGTTTCGGGGCCGGGTGTGCAGGATTAGGGGTTAAGATTCAGTCAAGTTCGGAATGACAGGGAAAATTGAGGGGAGGCTGACGTGGATAGGCGGGTATTTCCCGTAGGGGCGCACAGCTGTGCGCCCCTACCCTACCAGACGACTCTTCCTTCTACAAACTCCTCATCACCAGCCCGGCCGAACCCTTACTACCTGGTTACCGCGGTGATGGTTATGTGGCCCATGATGGATTCGGCGGTAGCGCCGTGCCAATGGTTTTCCCCCGCCAGTATCTGCACCACGTCCCCCACCGAAATGTGGTGGGATTCCTGCTCGTTGGCCACGATGCCGTTGCCGTGGACCACGACTAGGAGCTGGTCCGAGGTGTGAGTGTGCCAACCCGTGGTGGCTCCCTTGCCAAAGTTGACTACGCTGCTGCTGAACCATTCGCTATCGCCGTCGCCCAGCAGGGGCTGCCGGGTGCGGCTTACCTCGCCGCCGGTCCAACCTTCGATGGGGGTGGCCGTTGCGATGGGAACCTGGTCGATTCGGGAGAGTCGCAGAAGTTTCATGGTTGGTTTCCTCCATAAGAATAATCTATCTGCGGCGCGGACGAGAGGCTCTTACTTGGGACAATTACCTGCTCCCACAATTTGGGCGAGACCATGCGTCATTCAGCGGCGCAAATCTCAGACTTCCGGATGCCGCCGATGCCAGTCGGTGGCCTGTTCGTAGGCGTATGCCGCGTTGAAAAGGGTCTGCTCTTCAAAGGGACGACCGGCCATCTGGAGTCCAATGGGCAGGTTGCCGTCGGTGAATCCGCAGGGCACCGACAAGGCCGGTACGCTGGCCAGGTTGAAGGGCGAGGTATAGCTGCGCCGCCCCCGGTAACCGTCCAGCACCTCCTGCTTGTTGGCAATGCCGGCATGGTAGGGAATCCGGGGCGCGGGAATGGATGACGTGGGCATTACCAGCACGTCCACCCGTTGTAGAGCGTCCAGAATCTCCTGACGCAGGACGTTCCGTAGCTTCAACGCTTTCTGGTAGGCCTGGGCCGGGGCGATGCTGCCGGCCAGCAACCGAATCCGGTTGTTGTAATCGTACTCGTCCAGGTGGTTGGCCAATCCCTCCCGGTGCAGGGACGCCGCGTCCACCATGATAATCAGGCTGGACACAGCGGCAGAATGGGGCATCAAGGGGAGGGACACCTCCTCGATGTCGGCGCCCAACTCGCCCAGGCGGGCAATGGCCCGAATCACCGCCTCCCCCACCTCGGAGTTAACCCCGTCGGAGTAAACCATCTCCTTAACCACGCCCACTTTCAGCCCGCGTATGTCCTGGGACAGATTTTCCCGGTAGTTGGGAACCGGGGCATTCCAGGTGTAAGGGTCTTTGGGGTCGTGGCCGGCGATGGCCTCCAGGGTCATGGCGCAGTCGGACACGGTGCGGGAAATGGGGCCGGCGGTGTCCATGGACCAGGCCGCCGCCTGCATTCCGTGGCGGCTGACCCGGCCCCAGGTGGGCCTGATGCCCACCAACCCGCAGAAGGTGGCCGGGCCGCGTATGGAACCGCCCGTATCCTCGCCCAGGGAGGTGGCGCAGAGAAAGGCGGCGGTGGCCGCGCCCGATCCGCTGCTGGAGGTGCCGGGGTTCCGGTCCAGGTCCCAGGGGTTGCGGGGGCGTCCGTAGGGATGGTGAAAGGCGTCGCCACTGGCGAATTCGCTCATGTTCAGCTTGCCCAGGAGAACGGAGCCCGCCTCTTTCAGCTTGGCAATTGCGGTGGCGTCCTCTTCGGGCAAGTTGTCGGCCAGTATGGAAGACCCGCCGGTGGTGCGGATTCCCCGGGTATTGAGTTGATCCTTGACGGCCACGGGGATGCCGTGCATGGCGCCCCGATAGCTGCCGGCCGCAATCTCCGTTTCCGCCTGCCGGGCGGCGGCCAAGGCTTCCTCGCCGGTTACCGTGATGTAGGAATTGAGCTTGCCGTCCACCGCGGCGATGCGGTCCAGGTAGGCCTCGGTGGCCTCCACCGGGGAGACTTCCCGATTACGGATCAGTCCCGCCAGTTCCGTGGCGGATAGGAAGGGAAGCTCATGCTTTTCCATGGTCTTGGCCTCCCTTACGCGTCCCCACCAGACGGGGTCGGCAGGATTATGGGAAGGGGTTCGATGTCGTCCAGGCCTGGAATGTCGATGTTATCCAGGGCTTCCAGGACACCGTTCAGGCTGTATCCCACCTCGGCGACCAGTTCCGTCGGTATGGTGATGCCGACAGTCCGGGCCAGGGCGAGAATGTCTTCATCGGTCAGGTCTGGCATGACAACCTCCTGCGGGGGCAAAGTGCATGGTGTAGAATACTGCAAGCAGCCGGAAAAGGGTAAAACACGGTAAGCGAAATGGGAGGACAGCCCAATTTTGGCCCCGGTTCGGGGGGTTGTCAATCTTGCTGCACCCAGTGGGCCGGGTCCTTGCCACTGCGCTCCGAGTCGGGGCCGACGCAACTCCCCGCGCCTGGTGGCTTGCTAGAGAGGTGAGACGATGGATAATTGGGCCGGCGTTATCCTGGCTGCCGGGCAGGGCCGCCGAATGGTATCGCGCATCCCCAAGCCGCTGCACCAAGTCTGCGGCAAGGAACTGATCCGCTACCCGGTGGACCTGCTCCGGGGTATGGGATTCGAACGGATCCTGGTGGTAGCCTCACCAAGCAACATCGAACCCATGCGCGCCCTGCTTGGGGAAAGTGTGGAGTTTGTGCTGCAACCCAGCCCCAGGGGTACCGGCGACGCCGCCGCCCGGGCCATGGCCGCTCTGCCTGAGGATGTGACAAAAGTAACGTTGCTGGGGAGCGACTCGCCCCTGATTCGCGCCGAGTCCGTCCGCCAGATGATGGTCGCCCACGATGCCGGCCCAAACGCCATGACTCTGCTGTCCGCCCCGGATATGCCCATGGTGGACTTGGGCCGGGTTGTTCGGGACAAAGAAGGCAGGGTTGTGGGGCTGGAGGAAGCAGCAGACCGGGAGAGCGACGCCTTTGAAGTGGCCGAAGTGAATGCCGGCGTCTATTGCTTTGACCGGGCCTGGCTTCAAGAGCGGTTGGCCGAGGTGGAGGAGGCTCCCAACGGGGAGTTGTACCTGACCGCCCTGGTGTCCCTGGCCAGCCACCGCGGGGAAAGGGTGGAAGCCATCCCCAGCGACCTGCCCGAGGAAATCTTCGGGGTGAACGATCGGACGCAACTGGCCCAGGTGGAAGCGGTCATGCGCTGGCAGATCATTGAAAGGCTGCTGCGGGCCGGGGTAACGGTTCAGGACCCCGGTTCGGTCTATATCGACGCCGATGTTACCATCGGCATGGACACGGTGATCCGGCCCAACACCAGCCTGCAAGGGAATGCCAGAATTGGAGAGAACTGCGACATTGGTCCCAACACGGTCATCCGGGGCGGCCAAATCGGCGACGGCTGCCGGGTGACCGCATCGGCTCTGGAGGAGGCAACCCTGGAGGCGGGGGTGGAAGTCGGTCCTTTCAGCCACCTGCGCCCCGGAGCGTACCTGGAAGCGGGTGTTCACATTGGAAATTACGTCGAGGTGAAGGAGAGCCGGCTGGGACAGGGCGTTTTGGCGGGCCATTTCAGCTACCTGGGGGACGCCACCATTGGCGCGGGAACCAACATCGGCGCCGGAACTATAACCTGCAACTTTGACGGCCAGGATAAGTACCGTACCCACATAGGCAAGGGCGCTTTCATCGGTTGCGATACGATGCTGGTGGCGCCGGTGACAGTGGGGGATGGCGCCGCCACCGGGGCGGGGGCAGTGGTTACCAGGGACGTGGCGGATAATTTGCTGGCTGTGGGAGTTCCTGCTAGAATAAGGAGCCAGAAGCGCAACGAATAATCGACGGGCGCTGCCAAAGAAAAAGAATTGGATACAGATAGTTTACCGCCATTACTATTACTTCTCGTTTTCCTCGCCGCCTTTGCCTATTTCAGCCTGGCAGAGCATTCGACGCCCGGCGGGGGTGGAATTCTCCGGGAAAGCTCCGCGGGACCCAGGCCATGGGTTGCCGTGGCCCCCTTCAAGCACGCCATTATCATCGCCATCGTCGTAATTGGCCTGCTCATTGCCCTCTCCTACTCGGTGCTAACGTGGCTGGCCGTAGTCGTGACCTACCTGGCCATCTTGATTCTCCTCACTGGCATTCATCGGCTGGCCGCCGTTATGGCCAATCGCAACCCTGCCTTGGCCAGCCGCGCCGCCAGACCCCTGCTGGCCCTTTTCCGGCGGGGCAGCCAGCCCAGCGTTTTGGCCGTGGTTACCTCTCCCGTCAGCGTCGCGGAACAGCCCCCAGCTGATGGTGTCCAAGAGGAACTGGATATTACCCAGGAAGAACTGGTTAGCATGGACCGGCATGACCGGGAGATGCTGCGTTCAATCATCCAGCTGGATAACTCCACCGCCCACGAAGTAATGGTTCCCCGGTTGGACGTGGTTGCCCTGGAAATCAACACTCCCATACCCAGGGCCATTGAACCCATCATCACCAGCGGTCACACCCGCATTCCCGTTTACGAAGAAAACCTGGACCACATTGTGGGCATCATCCACTCCCTTGACCTGCTCCAACTCCTGGCTCGGGAGGATTGGACCGAGGCCTCGCTGCGGGACCTGCTCCGGCAACCCTATTTCATTCCGGAGACCAAGCGGCTGGATGTCCTGCTGGAGGAGTTTCAGGAAAAGGCCGTCCAGATGGCCATTGTGGTGGACGAATACGGTGGCACCGAGGGCATAATCACCCTGGAGGATCTCCTGGAGGAGATTGTCGGAGAAATCGAGGATGAGTTCTCCTGGGCAGGCGAGGAAGAGGTGGTGCTGGAGGAGGACGGATCTGCCCTGATAAACGCCAGTGTTACCAACGATGTTATCGAAGAAATGTTCGGCGTTAAGCTGGACAACCCGGATGTGGACACCATCGGCGGTTACGTGTACATGAACCTGGGCCGCATGCCCCACGTTGGCGATGTCGTCGAGACCGAGGCCCTGACCATTGAAATCAGCTCGGTGCTGGGACGGCGCATACACAAGGTCCACATCCGCCGCAAGAGACAGGCGCCCACCCCCTCAACGTAAGCCCTCCCCAATCAAGGCTGCTTCTACATTCCTGGCGACCATCCCTTTTACCCGTCGGCTACAACCAACCCCATATCAGGCCTGAAGAAACAAGAACAGGAGCGCACGGTTGCGCGCTCCTACGGGTTACGGGCGACGGAATTGGCTTGGTCTTGTGGCTGTCCCTGCCCCCAAACTCCATCGGGGACCTACCGGCTCAAGCATGGCCGGCGTAAGTTCAGGAGGCCTGCGGTTCCTCGGCCGAATTGTAGGTGTTGTAATCCTCCGGGGTCTCACCCTCCAGGGACTGGTACTTGGAGGGACATTTGACCAGGATACTGTCCGTCTGGAATACCCGGTCCGTGCTGTAGCTCCCTTCTAGGATGATCTCCGAGTGGGGGTTGAAGAACAGGTCGGGCATTACGCCCACGTAGGAAGCCTGGAGCGCCGTCCCGTTCGCGGGTCCCTCCTTGTCCACCAGGCTGAAGTGGGCCAGTGCGCCGCCATCCTCCCGCTGGAAGGAATCGGGCACCAGCTTGCCGGAGACCCGAAGCAGTCGCCCATCCTGGTATTCCGAGCCGCCCATGAACTCGCTGACTGTGACGAAGTACAGGGCGCTGCCGGGGAAGGCGGCATATACCATGTACGCCACGGCCAGAACCACCACTGCTCCCAGTATCAGCAGCCGGTTGCGAGTCTGACGCCCCCGGTTCTCCTCGGCCAATTCATCCTGGTCCAGTACATCATTGGGGAGAAACCCCGACGGTGTGGATTGTTCCTTAGCCACGGGTTGAAACCGCTCCTACGTCCAAGGTTGATGCAAGAAACTCTTGCCCGCACATCAATAATACCATCAGGCCTCGGCGGGTGTCATCTGGGCGTACAACGGGGAATCCTCGGACGGTCGCCCGCCCCGCCGCTGCCAGCCCCCTGCGCCGCGCCAACCCTGGGCCAAGTTGACATCGAACCTGCCGGGGCTATAATCAACCCAATCCAAAGCTGACCGGCCCGGCCGGTGAAGGCAGGTAAGTCAATGACACTACACGAGGAAGGCCAACTCAGCCCCGAACTGGTGATGGCCGAAATGAAGAAGAACGGCGTCACCCACGTGGTGTGGCTGCCGGACAGCGAGACCAATTTCCTGTATCTGCTGATGGAGGCGGACCCGGACCTGGACCTGATTCCGGTCAGCCGGGAAGGGCAGGCCTTTTCCACCGCCGCCGGTTTGACCGTTGGAGGCAAGAAGCCCGTGATTCTCATCCAAAACACGGGCATGATGGAATCGGGCGACTCCCTGCGAGGTTGGGGGCTGAGCCTGAATATTCCGGTGGTGATGATGGTCGGGTACCGGGGCTGGACCCGCCACGGGGTGAACACCGACACCGCGGCCACCTACACGGAGCGGTTCCTGAACGCCTTTGGCATCCAGTACTACCTGGTGGAAACGGGAGAGGACGCGCCCCGCATTTCCGTTGCCTTCGAGGAGGCGTCACGCACCCGACGCCCGGTGGCGGTACTGGTGGGCGACGAATATCACGGCTTCAACCGATAGCGTCCCGCCCGTAGGCTGGGCAGCGGCGAATCGCACCTGACCCGCCGGGCGCAGAGGGATCGGGGCACGCCCAATTACCCAACCTTCCCTCATTATCCATACCGATTCATCCATACCAACCAGCGAGGCAGCATGATTAACACCGCAGAAATGCTCAGGGCCTTTGCCCCCCACCGGGGCAACGCCATAGTCATTCCCGGCCGGGGGGGCCGCCATTGGGTCAACATCAGCGATCAACCCAACCGGGACCTGCCCGTGGGCGATCCGGCCATGGGAGGACACGCCTCCTTCGGCCTGGGCGTGGCCCTGTCCCTGCCCAACGAGCGGGTTATTCTCTTCGATTCCGAGGGGGACGTGCTGATGAACATGGGCGCGCTGCCCACCATTGCGGAAAAGGCGCCGGAGAACTTCTACCATTTCATGCTGGACAACGAATGCTACGCCACCACCGGCGGGCAGCCCGTCCCCAACGCCAAAAACATCGCCTACGACGTCATCGCCAAGGGATCGGGCTATCCGGCAACCTACTCCTTCGACAACCTGGAGGACTTCACCACCCACCTGGAGGAGATACTGGGTCAGCCGGGACCGGTATTCGTCGCCTTGAAGGTGGATCCCGAAATAGAGAATGAACCCATCGGCAGCCGGGTTCGCTGGCAAACCCGGTCCCGCACCCAGGTAATCGACGACCTGAAGGGGGAACTGGGGGTAGAAGGGCCGTAGGGGGTGGGAACCGACGGAATGGGCTAATGGGTTGTCGGGTAACCAGTTTGGGAGAATTTGGAAGGGCGAGGGCCGATGACCAGCGATCTAGACCAGAGATACAACAGTTCCAACGACAGGGTGACGTTATTCATTGATGGCAGTAATCTATACCATTCCCTGAGAACGTTTCACAGAAGGGCTAACCTGGATTATGGCAGGTTCATTGGCAAACTTGCAGGAACACGTCGGTTGGTTCGCACTTACTATTACGGCGCGCGAGTGGACGGAACCCGGCAACCGGAGGAACACCGGAGGCAACAGAAATTCCTCTACCACTTGGAGAAGATACCCAGGTTTGAGCTCCGGTTATCTCGGCTGGTGTATGGCGTCACCGGAGTTCCTCACGAGAAGGGCGTGGACGTCAAACTGGCCACCGATATGCTCTTGCAGGCCGTTCGTGATAATTTCGATGTTGCTGTCCTGGTCAGTGGCGACACTGATTACGTCGAAATGGTACAGGGAGTGAAGGACTTAGGCAAAAACGTAGAAGTGGTTCTCTTTGATCCCAGAGGTTCTCGAGAGCTTAGGAGCGTGGCCGACGAAGTGCTGGAAATTGACTCAACGTACCTCGCGGATTGTTGGCTGCAATAGAAAAGGGCTGCAATAGCAGCCCTCGCTTTTTCTTTTGACCCAGGGTTGGCAAGCAATCCTGGGGGGGTAATATGACCCAAGGTTGGCAAGCAATCCTGGGGGGGTAATTGAACCCAAAGTTATCACATAAGTCTTGCATCTGTCAATTAGTCTTGCATTTGTCGAACCAATGTGAGGACAGGTTTCGTTTGCGCTTTGGGTTCAAGGTCTTCGGATAATAGACCCCATCGCGCGCAAAGCATAGGGGCGCCCTCCTCCCGTAACTCCTCCCGTTGACACCGGCTAACCCCAACCCTAGAATTCGGGCAAATCATCCGGGGGTAGCCCTTTGTCCGTCAGGTACGGCATATCGTTAATCTTGGCCCCTGCCTTCAGCGCCAATCTGCACCGGGCGCGGCAGGTCATTTGCAGCCAGTACGGATGCTGGGCTGCCGAAATGCACGGCATCCACATTCCCCTGACCGGTTATGGTTCCCTGCCCGAAGGTGGGGCGCCAGCGGTGGCGGCCCAATTGGGGGAACTAGCCCAGTGGATGCGGGACCGGCATAGCGTCATGTTCCTTGCCGGCAAGGATCAAGTTGTGGCGGAAGAAGCGGAGCAGAGCGTCTTCATGGAATTTGCCGACCCCGCAACGCCCGGAATCCTGGACGGGCTGCGGTCCGAAGTTGCTTCCCTGGCCGTGACCTGGGGCATTGAATCCCCTGGGCCCGCGTCATCCCTGCGCTTCCCCCTGCTCCAGCACGCTTCCCTAACGCCCCCGGTGTTTCAGAGTGCCGTGGGCTTCGCCCAGGGAGTGGTTGACGGACTGGATCTGGCCGGAAGCGCCAACGTGCACGAACTGGCGCTCTACCGGTACGCATCCGATGCCGCCGGAGAAGACTGGGGCGCCGGCACGTGGGCTGCCGACCTGCGATGGCAGATTGCGTCCGTGCATGCCCTTTACGGCGCCCGGTAGCCGGGGCAATCTCGTCTGCCCTGCATTTCAGCCCGCAAATTTGCAACTCACACCACGGGAGTAGGCAACCATGACCTCCATCGCCAAGACTGCAACCAAACCCACCACCCGTCTCAGGCAACTGCTGGCCGCCGACGGCCTCATTGTCGCGCCCTTCATAATGAACGCCCTCCACGCCCGAATCGCCGAGTCGGCAGGATTCGACGCGGTGTATATGACCGGCGCCGGCACTTCCGCCGAGAAGGGCTTTCCCGACGTGGGAATGCTCACCATGACGGAAATGGTAGCCAACGCCAAGTACATCGCCAACGCCGTTGATATTCCCGTCATCTGCGACGCAGACACGGGTTATGGCAACGCGCTGAACGTCCAGCGAACGGTGCGGGAGTACGAGGCTGCCGGAGTCGCCGGCATTCACATTGAAGACCAGGTTTTTCCCAAGAAGTGCGGTTTCTTCGAGGGCAAGCAGGTGGTGCCCATGGAAGAACACGTTCAGAAAATCCGCGCCGCTCTGGACGCCCGCCGCGACCCGGACTTCGTAATCATCGCCCGCTGCGACGCCTATGCCGTCACCGGCTGGGAGGATACGGTGCGGCGGTGCCAGGCCTACGCCCAGGCCGGCGCCGACCTGGTCTTCGTGGACGGAATCAAGTCGGTGGAAGACCTGGAACTATACGCCCGGGATTTGCCCGACCTGCCCCGCATGTACAACGGCGACCTGGCCAACACCCGGGATGTCGACGCCATGGGCTACAAGCTGATGATCTGCGGCAGCACAATCTGGTTGATCTACCGCCAGTTGAAGGACGCCTTCGAGGAACTGCGGGACACGGGACGGGTGAATCCCGAACGGTTCGGCACCCGCTGGGACGTGGCAGACTTGCTGGGTTTGGATCAGGTGTACGAACTGGAACGCAAGTACAGCGCGTAGTCTTATGTCAGGTCATATTCCACAGGGGCGCATAGCTGTGCGCCCCTAAATCAGTGACTGCCATATTCGCATTGCCGGCCTGGGTGGCTGCTAGTTGGGCAGCAGGGGTATAACCTCCCGGGAAAACTGCTCCATGGCCTCCCGCTGCCCTTCCACGCTCCCGGAGGGGAAGCCCAGGACGAAGTTCTGGACTCCCAGGTCCTGGTACTGGCGCAGGTCGGCGGCTATCTGCTCTGGTATCCCCTGCATCATCCGACGGGATGGACCCACCGTCCGGTCAAACACCACGTCGGTACTGAAACAGGGGGTAACGGCGTCTTCGGGACGGCCGGCTCGGACCGTTAACCGGCGCAGTTCGGCTATTTTGCCGGCCAATTCCTCCGGTTCCAGGATGGCCGGTGGACGCAGGCCGATGGGCATCCACCCGTCGCCCAGTTGGGCTGCCCTCCGCAGGGCCGGCCTGGAATGGCCGCCAATCCAGATGGGCGGATGGGGCTGCTGCACCGGCTTGGGCAGGAACCCAGCGCCGGAAGTCTGGAAGAACCGGCCCTCAAACGTAGGATTCTCCTGGGTCCAAAGCTCCTGGAACAGCCGCAGGTACTCGTCGGTAACGGCTCCCCGGTCGTCGAAGTTGTCCAACCCCAGCGCCCGGAACTCCTCCTCCATCCAGCCCACGCCTATGCCCAGGGTTACCCTCCCTTCCGACAGGGTGTCCAGGGTGGCAATCATCTTGGCGGCCAGCACGGGATTGCGGTAGGGGATGATGAGTACATGGGTGCCCAAGCGCAACCGGTGGGTGCAGCCGGCCAGAAAGTTCAGGGTTGAAAGGGGATCATAATAGGGCTGATCCGGGCTGAACACCGGCGTCCCGTCCGGCGAGTAGGGGTAGAAGGAATCAACCTGCCGGGGGAGGATGATGTGGTCGCTGACCCAAACCGAGTCGAATCCCAGTTCCTCGGCGCGCTGAGCCAGGGAACGGAGAGCCTGGGGGCTGGCCATTGGCCCCCGGCTGGGCAGGGAGCATCCAAAGGTAACGGTCATGGGACGCCTCACTTTGCTGGGAGTTAACGCTGGGTGTCTTTTTTCCCGCTATTCCATTGGGCTGGGAACGTCAAGCAAGAGGTGATCTGGCCGAAGGACCCTGGCTAGGGGGCCAAAATATTGAAGGGGTAGGCCGGCACGTTGCGCAGAACCCAGAAGCACACTACTGCCGCCAGCAAAACCCAAACGGCGGCGGAGCGCTCGGATGCCGCCGCCAACCTTCCTACCCACGCTAGCTGGCGACACCTGGGCGCCAACCGGAAGGCCACAATCGCGCCGGCGATGAGGGGCAGGACCAACATGGTGAGGGGATTATACCCGATGGCGGCCAGCAGGTTGCCGTTCAAAAGTTGGTGCAGGCCCCTCAAAGTGCCGCAGCCAGGGCAGTGCAGACCGGTGACGGCAAAGAAGAAGCAGGGCGGATAGAACCCCGCCTCCTCGGGATTGCGGGAATAGACCAACGCCAGGCAGGGCAGCGCCGCCAACCCCAGCAGAACATATTTCCACCATTGAGCCAAGGGCGGCAGTGACAACCACCGGGAAATACCTGTATCTGGCCTAATGTTCACCAAAACACCCCCGACATAGCCGCCAGCACCAACAGCAGGTTGGAGACTATCCCCAACCCGAATGAGACCCAACACCAGATCTTGGCTTTTTCCGAACAATTCTCCGCCGCCAGGTAATCGCCCGAATCCCGTTTGCCGTTGACCTGGGCCGCATAAACAATCGCTACAATTCCCAACGGCCAACAGCAGCAGAGCGTGACCAGGATGGATTGAACCAGGTAGTTGGGAATATCTGGAACATGCCTCAAATGGGGCGCTTCCCGATTGGGAGCGCCGTAGCCAACTGCCTGGCCTTGGGTTCTCTGCATGGTGTTGGGAGCGCCGCAGTTCTGGCAAAACTGGGAGCTTGGGTCCATCACCGCCCCGCATTCGGAACAATAGTTGGTTGAAGATCCGGGACTGCTATCCTGAAATGCCATTTATTTCGCCTTTAACCTCCCTGGATGTTGGTAGCCTACCCGTGGAAACGGGCCGCCCGGTTCAGATCCATCTGCGCCAGGAACCAGAGGGCTGGAAAGAACAATGTGGCCAGAACCATGAGCAACCCCCGGGAAAATCTGCCTCGGACGAATTCAGAGTACTCGCCAACATAGTGCCAAAGGGCAATCAGGTGCAGCAGGGGGATGCAGGCCAGCAAAGTCCAACGCCAGCGTCCCACTTCGGGGCCCCGGCCATTGGCCCGGTGCAATTCAGCCAGGGTTACGTGAAACCAATAGAATAGATAAATGCCCAGGGTGAATACCACCAGGAACGGTTGAAGGAACATGTTGCGGTACTTGATGTGGCTGTAGTCGAACAATGTTCCGCACCTCGAACAGATTGGCGATTGAGTACATCGGACGGCCTCGATTTTCTTCCCTCGGCGTCTCGCTTCACAACCATACCAGCAACAGGCCGCGACAACAACCGCCATGCAGAGGGAAAGACGTGGAAGCCCGTTCCCCGGCTCCACTTTCGCCACCACGGGAAGCGGTGCAGCATATTGTCTCCGGCATTGTGTACAATTGAATCCCCGTACCGTCAGCGGGCGGCAATACAGGGAGCCTCTTCGTGACAACACCCTCATCCCACGATGATTCAATGATAGGCGTCAACCGGCCGGCCGGCTACTCCATAGAGGTCGAAGGACTGGGCAAAGGCTACGGGGATACGCCCGTGCTGTGGAACCTGGACCTGACCCTGGGTTGGGGCGAGTTTCTGGTGGTCTTTGGGGCCAATGGTTCGGGCAAGACCACCCTTTTGCGAACCCTTTCGGGCCAGGTAAGGCCCGATGAGGGCCGGGTGAGTATTGCCGGCTGCGATCTTAGACGCCAGCCCCGGGCCGCGCGGCTCCGGCTGGGCGTAGTGTCCCACAACAGTTTTCTCTACGGCGACCTCACCTGCCGGGAGAACCTGGCCTTCTACGGCCGCCTATATGCCGTACCAGACCTGAAAGGGCAAATTGCGCAAGCGCTGGAGCGAGTTGGGCTTTCCCATCGGGCCGACCGACGGGTTCGCGGCCTGTCTCACGGGATGCACAAGCGGCTGGCGATTGCGCGGGCCATCCTGCACCAACCCTCGGTGCTGCTGCTGGACGAACCGGAGTCAGGACTGGACCGGCAGTCGGTTGCGGCTTTGGCAAATTTGCTGGAGGAATGGACGGCTTCGGGCCGCTCGGTACTGATGACCACCCACAACCAGGACTTGGGGCTGGCCTGGGGCACTCGGGTAGCCGTAATGGCCAACGGCAGGGTGAATTTCGACGGCGCCGAGGAATACCTGGGTATGCTGAAATAGCGGTTCGAAACGTTACGAAGGGGTATCGGGATGGCGGGCTACCCGGGCGCGGGGAAGGGGCGCCCCCGATTGGGAAAGGGCTGCCACTATCCTGCTCAACCTTAGCAGTCGCGACCAACCGGCCTAGCCTCGAGGCCATGCTATAATTGGGCAACTTAAGCTTGACCGCCGCTGAAACTGGTAGCAATTTTATCCCCTCGCCCGTGGCAATCTTAATGTCGGCGGGCCGGGGGCGAGAAACCTTCATGGAACCGGGAGACAAGGCATGATTAAGCGCTTTTCCGTCCTGTACGTGGGACAAATTGACCTGGACAACGTGGGCGCCGGTGGCACCCCCGCCAACGACCGCAGGTATCCCAACGAAAAACTGGTCCAGGCCTACGACCACGCCGTAGCCCTGGCCAAGCACATGGACGAACTGGGCTTCTACTGCATGTGGACCGCCGAGCATCACTTCCAACGGGAGGGCTACGAGTGCCTGCCCAACATGACCCTGCTGGGCGTGCACCTGGCCGGCTTGACCAAGCAACTGAAGTTTGGCGCCGCCTTCAATATCGTTCCCATGTGGCACCCCCTACGGCTGGCCGAGGACTACGCCATGGCCGACGTGCTGACCGGAGGACGCCTGATTTTCGGGGTGGGCCGTGGCTACCATTCGCGGGAGGTGGAGACCTTCGGCTCGCCGGTAATTGACAACGACGCCAACCGGGAACTGTTTGAGGAACAGATGGAAATCATCCTGAAGGCCTTCAACGAGGAGTCCTTCAGCCACAGGGGCAAGTACTACACCATCCCCCCCGACATACCCTACCGGGGCTACCAGGTACAGGACGTGACCCTGGTCCCGAGGCCAGTGAACCGTCCCGTGGAGATCTGGCAGCCCATTGCCAGCGGCCGTACCCTGGAGTGGATTGCCCAGCGCGGCATCAAGGCGATGGTGGCGCTGTCGGGCGAGGTGCTGGTGGACCGCATGTTCAATGCCTACCACCAAGCCGCCACAGGGGCGGGCAGGAACATTGCCCTGGGTCAGGACATGGGATTGGGATTCGGATTCTGTCTGGACGACACCACCCAGAGAGCAATCGACCGGGTGCGCCCCTACCACGATGAACGCTACAAGTGGTTCGCGCCCTTTGGCTTTGTCCGCTACACCGACGACCAGGGCCGGCCCTGGGGAACTCCCGGCGCGCCCACCGGCGTCCCCAAGATTGAAGACGGGGTGCAGCAGAAGGCCTGGTACTGCGGCACGGGAGAGGGTTTCGTCCCCTTTCTCAAGGAATTCGAGGAGAAGTACCCGGGCCTAGAAGACGTCATTCTCCAGTGGCCGGAGGGTATGCCCTGGCTGGAGTTCAAGGACCAGCTTTCCCAGTTCGCCGCGGAGGTAATGCCGGCCTTCACCGGTCGGGAAGCGGCGCCAGTCGCCGGCGACGACAACTAGCCATGCCCCTTACCCGTGGTAGAACCTGGGGGCCGATCGGTCCAGGGGGTCGCTGCCCAGCCCCAGGTATTTTTCCCGCAACCGGTCCCACAGGTATAGGCGATCCCAGTCGGGGCAGTCGGCATAACTCTGGTCATCGTCCAGGTGCGGATTGGGCAACAGCACGGTTATCTGCTGCTGGCCCCCGCCGTTGAACATTCTGAATCCCCAGGAAGTGGGCTGAAGTTCCCGGTTCAGCCGCCGGTACAACTCGGCCCGGGCCGTGCGCCGCAACCGGGCAGTCCCCGGCGGCGCCGAAGCCTGCACCCCGATGCAGAGATGCAGGTGCCACTCTCCAAAGTCCACGGTCAAGTAACCGTCCATAAAGCCGGTGTGGGGCTGCTGCGGGGGCTTGATTTCCCACACGGCGCCGGGAACCAGCATACCGATGCGCACCCGTTCCCACTCTTCAAGGCAATCCATCAAGATGCCGCGGAGGGCGTCCTCCCCGGTGTCCACGGGGAATAGCTCGTATGTGCCGTCCAGCTGTCGGATGATCCTGGCCCTGCTCAGGGATACGGGTGCGGTCATGGCAACCCTCCTGTAATGCCGTCCCCCCTCTTGTTCTTAGGGGTGCGGCGGGTCCGGCTCGGAAACCCACAGACATCAAAACCCTATCCGGTTCTGTCCCGCAGCCGCTCCTCCTGTTCCGCCAGTTCGGGGGTTAGCGCCTCGCCAAAATCCGACATTTCAAAGAGGGGACGAATCTCAATCTCGCTGGAGCCTGGCATGGGATTGGGGCAGCGTTTGACCCACTCCACGGCCTCGTCCAGGTCCTTTACTTCCCAAAGCCAATAG
This sequence comes from Dehalococcoidia bacterium, assembly GCA_965221385.1. Taxonomy (GTDB): domain Bacteria; phylum Chloroflexota; class Dehalococcoidia; order Lucifugimonadales; family UBA3495; genus Bin22. Next base: position 2,446,703 of record OZ244885.1, on the reverse strand, counting down.
CCGGCCACCAGTTCAGAGGTCTGGGGAAAGGGGCCATCGATGACTGTTCGGCTTTCGCCGTCGAAGACCACCCTCTTGCCCGATGTGGAAGGCTTCAACCCGTCGCCGCCCTGCATTATGCCGGCATTGACCAGTTCCTCATTGAAGCGAAACATTGCTTCAATCAACTCGGTGCTTGGCATGAATCCCGCCTCGCTGTCGGTGGTGGCCTTCACCAATACCATTACGCGCATGCGTTTCAGTCTCCCGCCAATTTGTCTGGCAAAATGTAGGTAAGCCAGGTGCATTATACACGCGAGATTGGGGCGGGAGTATGGGAATGTCTGCCAGCAGAGGGAGGCGTTGCCGGCGCTTCCGCCCAACGCCCCTGTGCTATACTAGCTGAACCGGTTTATAGCTATCAGCCTTTGTAGAACCGTGGAGGATGACCATGACCACATTGGCTCAGTTGGGCGCCAATCGCCCTGAGACCATCGGGGCCTTGCGCGAGAGTGGTTACCGGGTATTGCCGGTACGGGAGGAAATGCGCAACAACCTAGTGGCCAAGTTGCGGGCTGAAGAGGTCGTCTTCCCTGGAATCATCGGCTTCGAGGACACCGTAATCCCCCAGTTGGAGAACGCCATCCTGGCCGGTCAGGACATCATACTGTTGGGAGAGCGGGGGCAGGCCAAGTCCCGCCTCATCCGCAGCCTGGTGAACCTCCTGGACGAAGCCATCCCCAAGATGGCTGGCTGCGAGATTAACTGTGACCCCTTCAACCCCATCTGCCAGGGCTGCCGTGACCTGGTGGCCGAAGCCGGCGACGCCGCCGCCGTTCAATGGATTGGGAGGGAGGAACGGTACTCGGAAAAGCTGGCCACACCCGACATTTCCATTGCCGACCTGATCGGCGAAATCGACCCCATTAAGGTGGCAGAGGGTCGTCACCTTTCCGACGAGCTGGCCATCCACTACGGACTGGTGCCCCGCACCAACCGGGGTATATTCTCCATCAACGAACTGCCGGACCTGGCCGAGCGGATTCAGGTGGGCCTGTTCAACCTGATGGAGGAGCGGGACGTGCAGATCAAGGGGTACCGCATCCGTCTGCCCCTGGACGTTTACGTTGTCGCCACCGCCAACCCGGAGGACTACACCAACCGAGGACGAATCGTCACCCCGTTGAAGGACCGGTACGGGTCTCAGATTCACACCCACTATCCCCGCCACATCGAGGAAGAAATAACCATCATGGACCAGGAACGGGCCCGGTTCATGGACGAAGACAATCTGGTCATACCCGGCTATATGAAGGAAATCCTGGCCGAAATAACGGCGCAGGCCCGCGCCAGCAGCGAAATCAATCAGCGTTCGGGAGTCAGCGTCCGCGTTTCCATTGCCAACTACGAGACGCTGCTGAGCAACGCGGTGCGCCGCGCCATAAGAGCGGGGGATGAGGTGGCCTGTCCCCGCATCAGCGACCTGCCCTACATTTCAGCGTCCTTTGGCGGAAAGATTGAGCTGGAGACCTTTGAGGAGGGAAGGGAAGACCGGGTGATGGAGGAACTGACCAAGCGGGCGGTGCTGAGAGTTTTCGGCCGCTACTTTGACCCGGATTCCCTGGAGGATGTGGTTACGGCCTTCGACCTGGGCAGCCAGGCGGAAACGGGCAGCGAAAAACCGGCATCGGAGTACCTGGCCATGGCCGCCGGAGTGGAGGGCCTGCCCGAGGCGGTGGCGCGACTGGGGGAGGATCCCCGCCCGGAACTGCGGGCATCGGCGGTGGAGTTTGTCCTGGAAGGCCTGCACCTGAACCGCCGCCTCAACTGCGAGCGAACGCCCCAGGGTTACAGCTACCGGCGGTAGAGGGTTAGGCTCACCGTCGGCGAGCGGCGCTCCTTTCCGCCTGCTTCAAATTCTGCAGCGCTTTGTTTACGGCTGTCTCCTTGACGTAACCCTCGGCTAAATCATGAATGTCCCGAAGCAATAGGTGCTGGTCGCTGAAAGGCGAGTCCTCGCCAATAACACTACCTAGAATTTGCTCTTCAGGGGAGTCTTGAGCGACGCTCTCCAGAAAATCGACTACGTAACCCGATTCACCCACCAGTTCCAGCCGGTAATGATCAAGTCTTACTCTCCCGATTTTGAACATTGCATCGGGCAGAATGACCCTGAAGATGTTGGGTCTCGTGTCATTCTCCCAAGCCAGTTTGCCTTCCCTGGAAAGGCGCTGGAGTTCTGTCGCCACTTCCGTCATTCTAGATTCTGTCATGTTCAACCGCTCCAAGCTGGAGTGATCGCAGTTCATCTTCCAACTCTATTGTTACGAATGATTGCAGACTAAGCAAGTCGGAATTAAGGCTTGCCCAAATCTCTCTAGGTATACGTTCCTCCGTCAGCGCTTCAACCTGGACCTGCATTTCCCCCACCTGATTGAGAGACTCCAAGACCCTTGCCCTGAGCTCATCGGTAAGGTTCGGATGGTTTCGCCTTATGTCCCGGAACGACCCCATTACCTCGGGGTACTGGTCCAGGGCACGGGAGCGATCTCCAGTTCGGTGAATCTCGATCAACCTCTGAAGTCTCTCATTCAACTGAATGATGTCGGCATTTGTCGTCTCCCGCCGCAGCAGCCTTTGGGCCGCTTCCGCCGCCTCCTTGGCCGCCCGGGTTTCGCCCCGCAACCGGCTCAACTGCAACAGAGCAAAGAAAAGGCCGGCGAAGGATATGACCGAACCCACAATGCTGGCAACGCTGCCCCACTCGCTAAGCGTCATGGAGACCATTCACCTGGGGTAGTAGGGCAAACGTCATAGCTGCATTCTAACAGACTGGCGCCGAAGCCGAGCTTTCCGACCCCAGCAACCGCAGCGCCGCCGCCCTGACCTCATCCCGGTCCAGGGTGACGGCCAGTTCCCCGTTGCCGTCAGCGTGGAAGGCCGATTCTCCGTGCAGTTCAGAGACCAGGGCTTCCACCAAGTGCCGACGTTCGGCCCCGTTGCCGGTCTCGTCCTTCGCCAACTGGGGCATATCCAGGGCCGCCAGGTGTTCCTCCACCTCCGCCGTCAGGAGTTCGACCTCCACGGCGTGGCGCTGAATCTGACCCACGGTCTGGAGATGGCGACCCAGGTAACAACCGCCGAACTGAAGCACCTGGCAGGCCTGGCCCTCATGGTCCATGTCGAACTTGTAACGGGGTTCCAATTCGTGTGCCGCCAGGTAGTCCCGCACCTCCTGGTCTTCGGAGTCGGGCCGGCCTGGGTCGAAGATCAACTGCACCGTATACATGAAGAACCCGGCGGGCTCAACCTTGATGAACATGGCAACACCCCCTCTGCTCTTCTACCGATGGGCGCCCTTACGCCATGGACGAAGTCGGCTGGTGTCGTCAGCCGCCGAGGAAGAAGTCGGCGATGTTGCCCAACCTGGAAGTGTTGGCCCGGTACATCTCGGTGAAACCACACTCGGTGCAGGACACGGTCAGAAATTTCTTATTCTGCACGTCGAAGAACCTGGAAAAGCCGCCCCCTGTGGTCCTTATTTCCTCGCTGGTATAGCTTTTGTTCTGGCACTTGGCGCAAGAAAACTGAAGCTGCTCTTCACCTTGCATCGCACTTTTACCTCCAGGTTGTCTGCGAATCGATTCCAGCCGGAGCTCGACACTTGCCATTCCGACGGGGTAGCCACGGAACCGTAGCTACCCCTCAATCCAGGCTACTTCCCCACTGACCGCACAATCAGTTCCACGTTGGCGGGGTCGGGCTTCAGCGAACCATCGTCAATGCCGTGCATTGCTTCCACTATGGCATCGTGGTAGGGGGTTGCAACGCCGTAGTCCCGGCCCTTGCTGCAAATCAGGCCGTTCATAAAGTCAACCTCGGAGTGACGGCCCTTGTGCACGTCCTGGGCCATGGAGGCCAGCCAATTGACCCTTCCGCCGGCCTGGCTCATTATGCCGTTAAGTTCTTCGAAAACGTCGCCCTTATCGGCATCGGCCCAGGTTTCTGCGGGGATCCCGTTGATGGCCACCACGTTGATTCCCTGGGCCAGGCCCACCTGGGCGCCCTCCTTGGCCAACTGTATGCGTATCATGCGGAAGCGGGCATCCTGGGCCATGTCCTGAGACCCCAGGGTGGTCATGGCGGAAATGGCGTTGCCCATGCCGTTCTGGCACAGCTTGGCCCACCGCTCACCCCAGAGATTATCCGTGGCATAGGCGGCGTCAATGTTGTCCAGCTTCTGGGCCACGCCCTCGCTGCGGGGGGTAATCTGTCCCGTCTGCTCGCCCACCCGAAAGACCACGTGGCCGTGGTCGCGGCCCGGCGCTCCGCCCCTGATGACATGCCCCGGCTCCCACAGGGCCACCTCGATGTGGGAGGCGATACAGCCCATTTCCCGTTCAGTGCCCACGATTTCGCCAATGACGGGATCGTTCCAGCAGTTTTGGAGAGATACAAAGTAGCCGTCGGGCTTCACGTACCGCTTGATGAAGTGGGTGGCCCATTCGGTGTCGTAGGACTTCATGGCGATGAAGGCGAAGTCAAAGGGTTCGGTTATTCCCTGGGCATCGGTCAGGTGCATGGCCTTGACCGGCACCGTGAAGTCGCCCTGGCTGCCGCTGGCCCGCAGGCCCTGGGCGCGCATGGTCTCCACGTGCTCCGGCCACATATCAATGAAGGTGACATCCTCACCGGCCTGGGTCAGGTACGCGCCCACGTAGCTACCCAACGCCCCGGCGCCCATGATGGCAATCTTTTCGCTCATATTCCAACTCCTTCAGGGGAACAAGATATGGTTTTGAACTCCCAGTATCAGTGATATTCAAGGTACAAGGGTCCCCACAATCCCTTTGGGCCCTCACCCCGCCAGGGTTGCCAGGCGGGCGCTGTCGATGTGGGAGAGGGCGCGGATCTCATCCAGCACGTGGTTCGGCACCGGGTCGTCGAGGCCAATCACCATCATTGCCTGCCCCCGGAGACTGAGGCGACCCACCTCCATGAAGCTGATGTTGATGTTGTGGCGTCCGGCGATGGTGCCCACCGCGCCGATGGACCCGGGCTGGTCCCGGTTGTCAACAAACAGCAGGTAGGGCGTATTGGGAACGATGTCCAACCAGTAATCGTTGAACTTCACGATGTGAGGCTCGTTCCTCAACGAGGTTCCCGCCAGAGTGAAGTCACCGCCGTCCGTGTTCAGGGTGACGGTAATCAGGCTGGTGTATTCCGGCGCCTCGGAGTACTTGTGCTCCGTAACCCTCAGCCCCCGCTCCTGGGCCAGTACCGGGGCATTAATCAGGTTCACCTGCTCTGAAGTTACGGGCGCCAGCACCCCGGCCAGCACCGCCGACTTCAGCATGACCGTATCGTGCTGGGCGATTTCGCCCTCGTAGGAGATATTGACGCCAACGAACTGGTTCTGGGCCAGGTGGGTCAGCAATTTCCCCACCAGGGTCGCCACCGGAATGAAGGGAGAGAGCAGTTCGTGGGCCTCAGGGGCCATGAATGGGGCGTTTACCGTGTTGCGGGCTGGGCGTCCTTCCAGTACCGCGAGCACCTGCTCCGCCGCCTCAATGGCAACCTCCCGCTGGGCCTCGCGGGTGGAAGCCCCCAGGTGCGGGGTTGCCAAAACCTTGGGATGGGCAACCAGGGCCTGGTTTTGGGGCGGCTCTTGGATGAAAACATCCAGGGCGCACCCGGCCAGATGACCCGATTCCAGCGCCTCCAGCAGGGCATCTTCGTCCACCAGCTCGCCCCGGGCCACGTTTACCAGGTATGCCCCAGGCTTCATCAGGGCCAGTTCCCGCGCGCCAATAAGGTTGGCCGTGTTGGGAGTCAACGGGGTGTGCAGGGTAATGAAGTCCGCCCGGGCCAGCAGTTCGTCCAGGGGCAGCAGTTCCGCCCCCAGGCGACGGGCGTGATCGGCGCCGACGAAGGGGTCGAAGCCCAGCAGCTGCATACCGAAACTGGCGGCGCGGCGAGCCACCTCGGAACCAACCCGACCCAGACCGACCACACCCAGGTACTTGTTGCGCACCTCGATGCCCATGAACGCGCTGCGGCGCCATTCGCCCTGCTTCAGGGACTGGTAGGCCTGGGGTATGTTGCGGGCCAGGGCCAGCATCAGGGCCACCGAATGCTCGGCAGCGGCCACCGTGTTGCCGATGGGGGCGTTGACCACTGCGATTCCGGCGCTGGTTGCGGCGGGCAGGTCAATGTTGTCCACGCCGATGCCGGCCCGACCGATGACCTTGAGATTTTGGGCCGCTTCGATGACGCTGGGAGTGACCTTGGTCTCACTGCGGACCACCAGGGCATCGTAATTCTCTATCGTCTGCGCCAGTTCCTCAGGGTTCAATCCCGTTTTGACCTTAACCTCGGCTCTGGCGTTCAGCATTTCGACCCCCTCGGGAGCGATGGGGTCGGAAATCAAGACTCTGGGCATATTGGCTTACCTTTCCTTCCTGATTGGTGTGGCTTAATGATACACCATCGAACGCCGGCTGGTGTCTTGGCCAGTAGTCAGTCACGTTAGGAATAGTGGGCCAGTATTCAGTCAAGCTAGGAATGAGAAGATAGTAGGAGCAATTGTCATTCCGAGCGACAGTCGAGGAATCCCAACCGACCGGGGGAGAATGTCTGGGCATGGCATGGAAGGTTGCCCCGCACCCGTGGGATTCCTCGACTGTCGCTCGGAATGACGAATAAGGGGACTGGGTATAACAGAGGAGAGGACGATCCGGGTGACAACTCAGCCTGCTGAGTTAGCAGGCTTTAGAACTCTATCCCCGCAGCGGCGGCCACAGTAGGCACGTCCTTGTCCCCCCGACCACTCAGGCACATGAGAATAACCTTGTCCGGGGACAACTTTCGGGCCATCTCCGCCACGTGATGCACGGCATGGGAGGGCTCCAGCGCAGGGATGATTCCCTCGGTGCGGGATAGCAGGTGGAAACCGGCCAGGGCCTGTTCGTCGGTAACGGAGGTGTACTCGGCCCGGTGGGCATCCTTCAGGTAGCTGTGTTCCGGCCCAACGCCGGGATAGTCCAGTCCCGCCGATATGCTGTGGGTCTCATGGACCTGGCCGTGCTGGTCCTGGAGCAGGTAGGACATCGAGCCATGCAGCACCCCCGGCCTTCCGGCGGAGAGGGTGGCGGAATGGTTGCCCGATTCAATACCTTCGCCACCGGCTTCCACGCCCACCAGGGCCACCTCTTCATCGCCGATGAATTCGTAGAAAGCGCCGATGGCGTTGCTGCCACCACCCACACAGGCCACCACGAAGTCGGGCAGACGACCCTCGGCCTCCAGGATTTGGGCGCGGGCCTCCCGGCTGATCACCGATTGGAAATCGCGCACCAGCATGGGGTAGGGATGGGGCCCCACCGCGCTGCCGATCAGATAATGGGTGGTCTCCACATTGGTCACCCAGTCCCGTATGGCCTCGTTGATGGCGTCCTTCAGGGTGCGGGTCCCGGATTCAACGGCAATGACCTCCGCCTCCAGCAGGCGCATGCGGAAGACGTTGAGGGCCTGGCGACGAATGTCCTCGGCGCCCATGTACACGACGCACCGCAGCCCCAGCATGGCGCAGACGGTTGCCGAGGCCACGCCATGCTGTCCCGCGCCCGTTTCCGCGATTATTCGCTCCTTGCCCATGTGCTTTGCCAACAGGGCCTGGCCCAGGGCATTGTTGATCTTGTGGGCGCCGGTGTGGGCCAGGTCTTCCCGCTTCAGGTAGATGCGGGCGCCGCCACAGTGGCGAGTCAGGTTTTCGGCATAGTAAAGGGCGGTGGGCCGACCGGCGTAATGGTGCAGCAGACGGGAAAGCTCCTGCTGGAACCGGTCATCTTCCTTGACGGTGGCGTAGGCCGCCTCCAATTCTTCTAGGGCAGCCATCAGGGTGGCGGGAACGAACTTGCCGCCAAACTCGCCGAACCGACCCCGGTCGTCGGGCCAAATCGCCTGTTCGCTAACGGTCATGGTTTATTGCCTCAATTGATTTGGGACTGGTACCAGGGCAAGGCATAAATCAGTTAAACTGGGAGTGCGAGGGATGAAAGGAAGGGTTAATTGCCTCCTTGGGTAGGGGCGCACAGCCGTGCGCCCCTACGGGCGACACCCACCTTACCATTTCATTCCTCACTCAATCCCCCGACATTCATGAGCTGACAGGGCGCCAGGCATGGGAGGCGCCATTGCGACCCCACCTCGGAACCGTCCATGCCACCAGCAACCAACCTACCCTGTCATTCCGAGCGACAGCCGAGGAATCCCAACCGCGAAGGAATAAGTGTCTCCTTTGGGAAAAACCCCTGCGCCCCACCGTTGGGATTCCTCGGCTGTCGCTCGGAATGACAATCAAGAGTGTCTTGCCATGGGAATGACGGTTTCCTCCCTACGGTTGGGATTCCTCGGCTGTCGCTCGGAATGACAGTGAGGTGACTGGAGTGACTTTCCCGTCCCGATGGCGTCCTAGCCCTCCCCTCGGGCGTTGCTTATAAAGGTTCGTATCTTTTCCGCGTCCTTGCGGCCTTCCGTCTCCGTGCCGCTGGAAACATCGACGCCCCAAGGGTTCACCTGGGCCACCGCCTGGGCCACGTTTTCCGGGGTCAAGCCGCCGGCCAGCAGGAAGGGGTAGCCCTGGCGGGAAAACTGGGCAGCCACCTCCCAATCGAAGCTCTGGCCGGTGCCCCCCTGCAGACCCTCCACCAAACGGTCAAGGGTTATGTGGCAGTTGGCTTCCAAGTAGGGAGTAAGCAGCCCCGACACTTCCTCAACTACATTGGATTCGTCGGCAGCCGCCCCGGCTGGGATGTGAACCACCTTGATTATCTCGGCCCCGGTCTTGGCGGCCACCTCGCGGCAGTATTCGGGCGACTCCTGCCCACAGAGTTGGGCCAGGTCCAGGCCACAACAGTTCATGGTGGCAACGACTTCGTCGATAGGCTGGTCGGCAAACAAACCCACCACCCGAGGCGGATTGGGACGGCTGCCCCGCAGGGTGGCAACCAGGTCCGCCGCCACAGCCTCTTCCAGGCGGCGCCGCCGTTCCGGCACGAACACCAGACCGATGAAATCCGCCCCGGCATCGGCGGCAGTCAGGGCATCCTCAACCCGTTGAATGCCGCATATCTTGGTGCGAATCATGCCCGGCTCGCCGTGGCAATGGGCGCGGTCAACTCCCGGACCTTGGCCGCCGTATCGGGAGCGGTAACCAGGGCCTCACCGACTAGGACGGCGTTAACTCCCAATTGCCCCAGTCGTCGCAGGTGTTCGGGGGTGAATATGCCGCTCTCGCTGACCATGGCCTTATCACCGGGTATCAGCGGCGCCAGGCCCTCGGTGACAGCCAAATCGGTTTGGAAGGTGCGCAAATCCCGGTTGTTGATGCCGATAATCTCTGCGCCAGATTCCAGGGCGGTTTGCAGTTCCTCCCGTTCGTGGACTTCCACCAAGGCATCCATACCCAACTCCCGTCCCAGGGCCAGGAGGTCCGACAATTGGTCGCGGGACAGGATGGATACAATCAGGAGATAGGCATCAGCGCCCATGGCCCGGGCCTCGTACACCTGGTAGGGGTCGAAGATGAAGTCCTTGCGCAGGACCGGCGCCCCGCCAGACGCCCCCGCCTCTTTGATGGCCGACAGATGCTCCGGCTCCCCCTGAAAGCGCGGGTCGGTCAGGACCGAGATGGCCGAGGCTCCGTTGGTGGCATAAGCTGAGGCCAACTGCACCGGGTCAAAGTTCGGGCGGAGCAGCCCCCTTGATGGCGAGGCCTTCTTCACCTCGGCAATGAGCCGCACCTGGCCGCCCCGCAATGCGCCGGCAAGGGAGAGAGGCGCCGGTCGGTGGGCAATTGCGCCTTCCACGGCCGGCAAGGGAGCCGAGGTCTTCACCTGGGCCAGTTCCTCTTTCTTGGCAGCCACTATTTCATCGAGAATGTTGGGCATTCTGGCTGGGGGTCGCCTCCTCTATTCCTTACGCACTAGCCGGGCAGTTGCGCCAGCATCACGAGCGCCGGGAACCTTCAAATCATTCAACCATCCATGACGCCCAGCACCATGGCATTGAACAGCAGGGTGTACCCACAGTTTTCGCAGGAGAGCACCATCATGGGATAAGAGGGGCCGGAGGTGGGCATAAGACGCACGGCTCGACTGATCTGCCGCATTTCCGCCATAACCTCCCCCATGAACCATCCGGTGTTCTCGCAGATGGGGCAGGACTTCTTTCCCACCCAGTTTTCTTCAATCCATTCCAGGGCCTTTTCCAGCCCGGCTTTTCCAGCAGAGGCCATGGTTAACACCCACCACCGTTCATAGAAAACTCCATTCCTGTTAATCAGCCCCCTGGCTGACTTCCACCAGCGCGTCCACCTTGGCCAGGGCCGCGCCATTGTCGATGGCCTGGGCCGCGAGAGCAATTCCCTGGGCCAGGCTTTCCGCCCGGTCCGCGGCCAGCAGGGCAGCGGCGCTGTTGAGCAGGACCGCCTCCCGTATGGGACCGGTCTCTCCCTGGAACACTCGCCGCATGGTGGCAGCGTTCTCCTCTGCCGTATCGCCCCGCAGGTCGTCGGCCGTCGCCGGTTTCAAACCCGTTTCCGCCACGCCCAGAGTCCAGGAACTGACCGCGCCGTCCTTTACCTCCCAAACGGTGGACGGGCCGGCCAGGCTGATTTCGTCCAGCCCATCGGCGCCGTGCACAACCAGGGCGTGGCGGGTATCCAAGAGCCTCAACGCTTCGGCCATGAACCCGCCCAACTGCTCGTAGGCAACGCCCAGGAGCATGTGCTGGGCGCGGGCCGGGTTGGTCAGTGGCCCCAGGATGTTGAAGACGGTGCGGATGCCAATTTCCCTCCGGACCGGACCGGCGTATCGCATGGAGGGGTGGAAGGCCTGGGCCAGCATGAATCCCATGCCGGTCTGTTCTATACAGTGGGCCACTCCCTCAGGGGAGAGTTCAATCTTCACTCCCAGAGCCTCCAGCACGTCGGCGGCCCCGCAGGAACTGGACGCCGCCCGGTTGCCGTGCTTGGCCACCCGCGCGCCGCAGGCGGCCGCCACGAAGGCGGATGCCGTGGAGATGTTGAAGGTGTTCTTACCGTCTCCCCCCGTGCCGACCACGTCCAGCAGCGGGCCATCTACCTGGACGTGCAGGGCCTTTTCCCTCATTACCGCGGCCATGCCGGTGATCTCTTCCGCCGACTCTCCCTTCAGGCGCAACGCCGTCAGGAAGGCCCCCAACTGGGCGGGGGTGGCCTCGCCCTCCATCACTTCCTGCATAATTTCGCTGGCCTGCTCCCTGGTTAGAGAGTGGCCCGATACCACCAAGTCTATCGCTTCCCTGATCATCGGGGCCAGAGCCTCCCCGCGTTAACCCAACGCCTGAAGTAACCGTTGCCGACCTGCTGATGGAAATGCCATACGGATGACTGAAATGATGATAAGGGCATAGGCCCCATTATTCAAGGAATGCACCCCTGTCCCCCTGGCGAAAGTGGCCCGGCTTGGGGTAGGCACCAAAGTCTGCCTGCCCGCTGAGGCCCATTCATTCAGGGAATCCCACCGAAAGCGGAGTGAAGGAAAAGAACGAGGAAGGGCGGTCGTAATCCCGCGATACGCTATAATTGTCGGCGACTCTAGTTGCAGCGAGGAGTACGCCATGCCTGCTATGGAAGCCGCCATCGAGAGACGCATGAAACGCTGGCAGGACCAGCGCTGGCTCCTGGATGTGGTGGTTCAAACCGTGGGAATCGAATGGGACCAGCGCCGGATTGGCTACACCCTGGGCCCCTGCGGTCCGGAGGCCGCCCCCGATTTCAATGGGGTTCGCTCCCGCACCAGGCGATTCAACGATGCCAGTCGCGAGTTCAGGCGGGCGGCGGTCCGGCGGGAGAACAAGGCCCGCCAGCACGAATCGGACGGGCATCTGGTGGCGGCCGGGGAGAGCTACTTCATTGCCGCCCTGCTCTACGGCAGCGCCCAATGGCCCATCTTCGCCCATACGCCGGAGAACGAGCGGCTGGGCGACAAGAAGGTGGAGTGCTACACGAAATACACCCAATTCGCCAACCACGAAATCCGCCGGGTGGATATTCCCTTCGGCGACAGCGCCATCCCCGCCTGGTTCCACCTGCCCAACGTGCCCTTCCACCAGGCCAGCTCGGCGGTCAACGGCAACCGGGGTCAACTGCCCTGCGTGGTCAGCATCCCCGGCATGGACAGCTTCAAGGAGACGGGGGTGGCCCTCTACGGTGACCGCCTGCTGGAACGGGGCATTGCCGTCCTGGCCATCGACGGGCCCGGCCAGAAGGAGGCCCTGCAACGGGGAATCCACGTTACCGCCACCAATTGGATGGATGCCGGCCGCGCCGTTTTGGACTGGCTGCGCAGCCAACCCGAAATCGACCCCGACCGCATCGCCCTGCGGGGCAACAGCATGGGTTCCTTCTGGGGCACCCAGGTGGCGTCCATCGACGACCGGCTCAAGGGCTGCGCGGTGCAGGCAGTCTGCCACGAACCGGGCATGAACACCATCTTCAACCTGGCCTCACCCACCTTCAAGCTGCGCTATATGTACATGGCCGGCTACGAGGACGAGGACGAATTCGACCGCTTTGCCCAGACCCTTACGCTGGAGGGGGTTGGCGAGAGGGTCACCTGTCCCTACCTGGCCATGGCCGGGGAAGACGACCACCTCAGCCCCATTGAGTGCACATACGAACTGATGGACACCATCACCGCGCCCAAACAGTTGGTGGTGTACGAAGGCGCCGACCATGGACTGGGTGGTTCATCCTCCGCCGACCTGGGCCCCAATCCGGCCACGCTGATGGCCGACTGGCTGCTGGATCGTTTGAACGGCAAGCCGATGGAGAGCCAACACATTCTGATTGACATGGCGGGCCAATCCCAGGTGACAAGCTTCGCCGGCTATGCCAGGGCTGTTTAGCGCCCAATCGAATTGGGGATGGAATTTCGAGGGAGTCTTTTCCGTCAATTCGAAGGGACGCTGACCCAATTTCAGGTGAGTTATGCGGAATAAATTTGCCATTCGCGAGGAAGTTTGGACGGCGCTGGAACAGGCCAGGGTGGTGCGGGGTCGCACCGTCCACGACAAGATTCCAGACTTCTACGGCTCAAAGGAAGCGGCGGAACGGGTCTTTGACCTGGAGGCGTGGCAACAGGCCCGGGTCATAAAGAGCAACCCCGACAAGGCCCAGCGTCCCCTGCGGCAGCGGGCCCTGGAGGAGGGGAAACTGCTCTACATGGCCGTCCCTCGACTTCGAGAGGAACGCTGCTTCGTGGAGCTGGACCCGGCGGTCATGGCGTGTACGCCGGCCCAGGGCTCCACCATAAGCGGGGCCTTCCGTCACGGTCGCCCCGTCTTCGTGGAGGAAATGCGGCCCGTGGACCTGGTAATCTCCGGGTCGGTGGCGGTGAACCGGGAAGGGGTGCGCGTGGGCAAGGGCGGCGGTTACGCCGACCTGGAATATGGGCTGGCCACCGCCGCCGGTATCGTCGGGCCGGAAACGCCGGTGCTGACCACCATCCACCCCATGCAGGTACTGGCCGAAGACCTGCCCCGCACCGACCATGACGTACCGCTGGACTATGCCATTACTCCCGATGAAGTAATTCGCTGCCGCGGCGGCCTACCCCACCCCAAGGGAATCTACTGGGAAGATTTGGACGAGGCCAAGATTGCGGCGATACCCTTGCTGAAGAAGCTGCGCCCCACGAAGCGCTGACGGCATGGGGTTGGGCAAGTCCTCAAAGAAGGTCGGGGCGCAGGGTTATGCGCCCCTTCCTGTTTGTCACCCCGTCTTCCAGGCTGGACGCAATAGCAAAAGGGACGGGGAACGAAATCAGAGTATGTTCCGCATCCGGGAGCGCAGGGTCAGGTGAATTACGGATAGTATGGCCGCGCCCAGCAGCAGGAATACGGCGGCCTCCGGGTTCCACTCGATCGCCAACCCCAGGGCGGTTCCGGCAGCGGGAGGGTGTTCCGTCTTGGTCAGGGCCATGATCAAGAAACTGACACCCACGGAGACCGCGGCCATGAAGTCCCGTATGACGTGGGATGCGGCCAGGGGTTCTCCCATCATGGGCGCCAGGTTGATGACGGAAAGCAGGGTTCCCACCGCCACCGCCACTCCGTGGCCACCGATGACCCGACGGGGATTCGCCGCCTCGCTGCGGGGCGCGGCGAAAAGTATGAAAGCGGAAGAGGCTATGGCCACCACCAGGGCCTTCTGGAGCACCACGTCAATCACCACCAGCACGAACAGCAGGGCGACCACTGCCAGAAAACCCTGGAAGAGGTACAACTTCCAGTAACGGTTGAACCTTCTGCCAACCAGCTGAACTTCCTGCCAGGGCTTCTCCAGCACCCTTGGGTTGATTATCCTGCTCACCATGCCACGCGACCTATTCTGCCCTTTCCAGCCAGCCTTTTCCGATTATGAATTTGACCGATTCGGAAATTTTCCCGTCCACAGTGCTATAGCTTACCCTGTACCAAGGTGGTTTAGCCAGTATCGGCTCTGGCCGGCGCCAGCTGAAAGCTGAGGGGGAGGCAGCGGAAGCCGACACATTCGACCGGGCAGAGCCGCTTTCAGTTGCAAGAGAACCGGGGGCATGCCCGGAAAATAGAACGCCAGCGACTCGGGAGTTCCTCCCCCTTGAAATGAACCGCCCAAACAGGGAAAATAGGCACAACCAAAGGGACAAAAACTTGGAGGTACCATATCATGGCACAAACTACCGGATTGGGCCACGTGGGCATCTACGCTGATGACTTCCTGAAGCAGCGGGACTTCTACACCCGGGTTATCGGCCTGAAGATCGCCGACGAAAACATGGATCGGGGCATGTGCTTCATGTCATCGGACCCGGTGGCCGAACACCACGAGTTCGTGATTATGAAGGGCCGGGAGGCCAACCAGGACACCAAGACCATCCAGCAAATTTCCTTCAAGGTTCCCACCATCCAGGACATGCGCGAGTACAAGGAAAAGCTGGAGGCTGAGGACATCACCATCGAGCGCATCGTCAGCCACGGCAATGCCTTCGGGATGTATTTCTTCGATCCGGAAGGCAACCGGGTTGAATTGTACTACCGCACCGGTTTCCCCGTGCCCCAGCCCCATGGCGACCTCATCGACCTGGATCGCACGGACGAGGAGCTTCTGGCCGACGCCCGGCACCTGCTGATGACCAAGGAGCCGGTCTAGTATTCAGCTAAACCCGGGCTTGTCACGAAAAAGAGAGTGGGAAAATTTGGGGAAGGTGGGCGTTGCCCGTAGGGGCGCACGGCCGTGCGCCCCTACACAATTAGGCGACTATTCTCCCTTTCCACCTCTCCAATCGCCGGCTTGACAGACTACCAGGGATGGTTGTGGATGGAACCACCCTTATGCTCATTGCAGCTTTTTCCGCTACTGCCACATTCATGGGGCGGCTGGTCTACCGCATCTACATTTTCCTCGGGCTTCTGCTTGTGTCGGTGGTAGTCGCTTTCACCCTGTTTCCCCAATTGACCACCGGATTCCAAACCGCCCTGTTCGTTACCCAAGTTCTCGACATTCCCTTCAAGCCCCAGGCCTGGTTCACGCTGACCCCGGTACGTCGGGAGATTACCTACCCCACCTCCAGCGTTTCCGGCCAGGCCGATGTGTATTACATCCCCGACGGGAAGCGCCGGGCCGCCGTGCTGGTGTTCCTGGGAGCCAACGCCACCGGACGGGACGACCCGGAAGTGATCAACTTTGGGCATGCCCTGGCCCGGGCCGGCATGGCCCCCATGTTCGTTTGGTCGGCAACCATGGGGCTGCAGAACAACGTGGACCCCTCGGAGGTGGAAAACCTGGTCTGGGCCTTCCAACACCTGCGGGATCAGGAGTACGTGAATCCCTCCCGTATTGGGATGGCCGGCTTCTCCGTGGGTGGTTCCTTCATCATGGTGGCGGCGTCGCACCCGCGCATCCGCGATGATGTGGCCTTCGTCAACGCCTTCGGCGCCTACTTCGATGCCCGCGACTTCTTCGTCCAGATTGCCAGCAACACCCAACGCACCGGGGACGGTTTGAAGGACTGGGACGTGGATCCCCTGACCCGCCGGGTATTCGCCAACGAATTGGTTGAAGTTGCGCCCACCGCAGCGGAACGAGAAACCCTGACCCGTTTCTTCGTGAACCATGGGGAGGTATCCGCCACCGAGCTTGACGGTCTTTCGGATACATCCCAACTGTCCCTTCGCCTGCTGCAGGGAACCACCCCGGAGGAGGCGGAAACGCTGCTGGGAAGTATGCCCCCGGAATTCCTGGCTGACCTGGACCGAATATCCCCCCGCAGCCACTTGGCCAACTACGAGAACCGGCTGCTCATCATGCACGATGTGGGCGACCAGCTAATCCCCGTGGGCGAGTCCCGCCGCCTGGTAACGACCCTGCGAGACCAGGGACGCCAGAACCTGTACTACACCGAATCCGACATATTCGACCATGTCCGGCCAAACGCGGACCTGCAGGTCATGCGGCTGGCGGCTGGCGCGGCCAAGTTATACCGGCACATGTACAGGATACTGCGCCTGGCAGCCTGAGGTTGTCATCTCTGCCAAGGGAGTCGTCCGGGGCGTGGCAGTTCCGGGTTCCATCAGACCGGATGGCATTGGACCGCGTCGAATCCCGGAGAGCATCATGGCAATATTTGCTGCCATTGGGTATATTCCTTGTAAACATTACCGCAGCAGGAGGCAGCTATGATCTGGTGCCGCTTTGAACGGGAAGGCAATGTCCGCTATGGCCGGGTGGTGGACGATGAGGTCTTCGAGGTGGATGGCAACCCCATCGATAATCCCTCCGATACGGGGGTCACCTATGCCCTGGGAGAGGTGCGCCTACTGGCTCCAATAATTCCCCCCATGCTGTACGCTGCCGGCCCCAATCACCGGGGCCACGTGGAGGGCATGGCCGCCCGCCGGGGCGCCGCGCCCAACTACCCAAAAATTCCGGAACCCAACTTCCGGTCGGTTCATGCCCTCATTGGCACGGAGGAGAACATCGTGGTGCCGGCCGGCAGTTCCGGCGCCGTTCAGCCCGAAGGACAGTTGGCCGTGGTGATCGGCAAGGCCGCCCGGAACGTGACCGACCGGAACGAGGCCCTGGGCTGCGTCTTCGGATATACCATCGGCAACGACATCAGCGAACGGGTTTGGCAGGGCGGCGACCGAACCATGTTCCGTGGCAAGAACTGCGACACCTTCAAGCCCCTTGGGCCCTGGATCGTAACCGACCTGCCCCACGACGGTTTCCGTATCATCGTGCGGCACAACGGCCAGGTGTGGGAGGACTTCACCTCCGCCGAGCAGATCTGGGACGTTCCCACCTGGATCATGGAGATGGGCAAGTACACCACCCTGCATCCGGGGGACGTGCTGATGATGGGCACCCAGGGAGCCGATGGCGATATGTTCCCAGGAGACACCATCGAGGTGGAAATAAGCGGCATCGGAACCCTGCGCAACTACATCGTCGCCGAGTAGAACTGACACTGGCAGGAAGACCTCGGCGCACTTCAGGCGCTCCCCCACCGGGAGCGAGGGAGGAGGATAGGCCATGACCGCCTTGCATGATTTCATCAAGGGAGCCTTCGATACCAACTGGGAGTGGACCGAGCGCTATATCGACGGGCTGACCCAGGAGGAGATCGAGTACCGGCCAACGGATGAATGCCATTCCATCGGATTCATCCTGTGGCACTACGGGCGCGCCCTGGACCTGTGGGTTCAGAGCCGGGCCAAGGGGGAGCCGCAACTGTACGAGCAGGGCTGGGCGGAGCGCCTGGGCCTGCCGGCCAACCCGATTGACGTGGGCTTCGGGTACGGGGTGGCAGAACTGGGGAACTGGCGCTGTCCCAACCTGGCCTTGCTGGTGGAGTATGCCACCGCCGCCCGCGATAACGCCCTGGATTACCTGTACAGCCTGGATGAGGAAACCCTGCTGGGCCGGGAGATAACCACCCGGTGGGGTACCACCATTACCCTGGCCACCATGTTCTCCCACCTGCTGTGGGAGGTGAACCAGCATGGCGGTCAGGCCAGCTACCTGCGGGGAATGCAGCGGGGTCTGGGCCAGTAACGTTCGAAAGCAAGGCGTTCATTCCAGTCAGTCGACGGGACACAGGGGTAAGCGATCATGCGAATAACGGAGCACATCTACAGCACCCACATCCTGGAGGACCAGTCCAGCTTCGGGGCCATGCACCCCGGGGGCACCCAGATCTATTTCGTGGGCGACCCCGACGGCCAGATGGCGCTGGTCGATTCGGGCGAACCCTACCGCCATTGGACTCGCCAAATACTGGACTATTACGAGGAACTGGGACGGCCCCGGATGACTTCCATCCTGATAACCCACGGCCACGGCGACCACATCGGGGGCCTAGACCGGCTGCAGGAGGCCTTTGGCTGCACCGTCCGGTGTCACCCCAAGTTGGCCCCGACCCTGAAGCAGAGGTTGGGACCGGACTGCGTGGACAAGCTGAAGTCACGGGAACTGATACCGGTTGGCGGCGGGGTTTCCCTGCGGGCGTTGTTCACCCCTGGCCACGAGGACGACCACGTGTGCTACTACCTGCGCTCCGACAACGTGCTGTTCAGCGGCGACAACATCCTGGGCAACTCCTCCTCCAGCGTTCGCAACCTGAAGCAGTACATGGCTTCCCTGGAACTGATGGCCCGCCAGCGTCCGGCGATCATCTGTCCCGGTCACGGCCAGACCATCCATGACGGGGAGGCCCGCATTCGCTGGTACCTCCGCCACCGCCAAGAACGGGAGGAGCAGGTGCTGGCAGCCCTGGCCGAGGGTGCGGATACGGTGGAGGAAGCGGTGAAGGCGGTCTATCCCCGCAACCTGCGCAAGAACCTGCGGGGCGCCGCCGCCCGCAACGTGGGCACCCACCTGGCCAAGCTCATGGAGGAGGGGCGCGTCCACCAGAACCCTCCCACCTACACCGTCAGTTCCCAGCGGGACGATTAGCTCTCTATCACCAACTTGCCGAAGAACTCCCGGGATTCCATCACCCGGTGGGCCTCCGGCACCTCGGTCAACGGGAAGGTTTGGCCCACGATGCCGCGCAATTCGCCGTTGTGGACACACTTCATCAGGTCAGCGAAGCTGCGGCGGGTACGTCCTCCACTGCCCATCAGGTGCAGGGGCCGTCCCTGTAGGATGGAAAGGTCCATGTCGGTACGCGCCCCCGACGTAACGCCGGTAATCACCAGCCGCCCGCCGGGCTTCAGCGACAACATATTCTGCTCCCAAACGTCGGCGCCCACTACGTCAAAGACCAGGTCCACCCCCTTGCCGTCGGTCAGTTCCTTGACTCGTTGGCTCAGGTTGGGAGTCTCCCGGTAGTTGATGACCTCATCGGCGCCCCACTTCCTTGCCTCTTCCAGTTTCCAGTCGCTGCCGGCGGTGGTGATGACGCGGGCGCCCACCATTTTGGCAATCTGTATGGCCATGCTGGCCACACCACTGCCGGCGGCCTGGATCAAAACGTCGTCCCAGGACCGCACCTGTCCCTGAACCACCATGCACTGCCAGGCCGTATGACCGGCCAGGGGAATGGCGGCGGCCTCGGCATAGCTCATGCTGTCGGGAATCCTGTAGGCATTGAGGGCCGGCGCGGTGATGTACTCGGCGTGTCCGCCGTCCAGGTCCACGCCGATTCGCTTCTGGGTTGCGCAGTACTGGTCCAGACCGGCCAGGCAGCCCTCGCAGACGTGGCACTTGACCCGGTTTTCCAGCAGCACCCGGTCTCCCACCCGCAGCGTAGTATTGGCATCGGGACTGATGGACACGATTTCGCCGGCCACGTCCATACCCATGATGCGGGGCCCCTGGCCGCTGCGGCCCCGGTTGCGCATACCCATGTCGGCCCGGTTGAGGGCGCTGCCGTGAACCCGCAGCATCACCTCGCCCGGGGCCACCTCGGGGTCGGGCAGGTCGCCGTACACCATTGCTTCGGGCCCGCCCGGTTCTTCCAGGTAAACGGCCTTCATGGGATCACCTCCACCATAGCAGTTCTTGGTTTGCCCGCATATTACTAGAGGACGGTACGCCGGTCAAAGCTGACGGTTGGGAGAATTGGGCATCAACCATGAGACCTAAGGATAGTATTCAGTCAACCCCGGTTTGTCGGGAAGAAGAGCGGGAAAAACGGGGAAACATGGCCGTTGTCCGTAGGGGCGCACGGCTGTGCGCCCCTACCCAACCGGGCAACAATTCCTCCCTTTCAACCCTGTCTCTCCTGGCTCAATTGACTACTACTTTTCCCAGCAATTGCCGTTCCATCACCCGTGCTAGAATTGCAGCCAACCGATATGAGGAGGCAATACCATGCGCACCACCACCCGGATGGCCGTCCTGGCAGGGCTTTCCTTGTTCATTGTTGCGATGGCGGCCTGTGTCCCGTCCCCCTCTGCGACAGCCACGTGCCCCGAAGGCTGGGACCAGGTTACCGAGTACCGCCTCTATTTTGGCCGCAGCGATGCCACCGGCGATCCCACCGCCGTTTCCGACGAGGAATGGGAGCAGTTCATGGATGACACGGTTACTCCCCGTTTCCCCGATGGCCTGACTGTTCTCGACGGGGCCGGACAATGGCGCAACTCCGAGGGCGTAGTCCTGAAGGAACAGTCCAAGGCGCTGCTGCTCCTGGTCTGGCCCGACGACGAAGCCCAGGCCCGGCTGAACGAATTGTCCGATGAGTACAAGCGACGCTTTGCCCAGGAGTCGGTGCTGTTGACCTCGGCGCCGTCGTGCGCGAATTTCCGGTAGGTAAGAAGGCCAGAGAAAGTGGCGGCCTTCTTGAAACCGTTCCGTTGACGCTCTCCTTCCCGCCCTTTACACTGGCCCAAAGCTAAACATGAGAGTCGGAGGGACGGAATGAGTCTTCCCGAGTTTGACGTAACCGGACAGAAAGTCCTCATTACCGGCGCGGGCCGGGGCATCGGAAAGGGGATAGCCCTGGCCTTCGCCGAGGCGGGCGCCGATGTGGCCATCACCGGGCTGACCGATACCGGCGTCAACGCCGTAGCCGAAGAGGTGCGCGGCCTGGGCCGAACCGCCCTGCCCCTGACCGGGGACGCCACCAGGGCTGAGGACATGGACCGGATAGCCCAAGAGGCCCTGGCCGAGTTCGGCCACCTGGACACCCTGGTTACCTGCGTGGGCGACGCCATCCGCAAGCCCGTGGTCAAGCTCCCCGGCATTGCGGTTGAGGGCATGAGCGAGGAGGAGTGGCACTTCATCGTTGACGTGAACCTGACCGAGGCCTTCCAGGGCTGCCGGGCCATTGGCCCCCACCTGCTGGAGCGAGGGCAGGGTTCCGTCATCAACATCTCCGGCTGGGCCGCCTTCCGAGGCCGACAGGGTTCCGCCGCCTACGACGCCGCCAAGGCCGGGGTGATGCGCTTCACCGAGTCCCTGGCCCAGGAGTGGGCGCCCTACGGCGTCCGCGTCAACTCGGTGGCCCCCGGCAGCTTTCCCGACCCGGCTCAGATGTCCACCGAGGCTTACCAGGCCCGCCAGGATGCGGCGAAAGAGCAGGTTCCCCTGGGACGGGTGGGTTACCTGAAGGAAATCGGCTACCTGTCCGTTTTCCTGGCTTCCCCCGCCGCCGCATACGTCACCGGGCAAACCTGGGCCGTGGATGGTGGGGTCAGCATCAAGAGCGCCTAGCGGAGACGGGTTTGCCCCGAAGGGGTCAATTGGCCGTCTGGGAGAATACTCCATGGGAAGCAACCCCGCCGGAGCAAGTCCATCCGTTGGCAGGCGCTGGCGTTATTGCACCAGCCGCCGACAAATTTTGTCACACCCTATTGCCAACTTGTGCACTCAGTGCAAGGAGGTTCGGCCATGACCATGCACTATCCACTGCTGGTTTCCAACATCCTGAACCGGGCTCGGACCGCCTATCCCAACAAGGAAATAATCACCCGCACCGAGGGCGGCGTTCACCGCTACACCTACCGGGACATGGCGGAGCGGGTCAACCGGCTGTGCAACGCCCTGGCTTCCCTGGGCATAAAGCCCGGGGATCGGGTGGGAACCTTTGCCTGGAACACCTACCGCCACCTGGAAGCCTACTTCGCCTCTCCGGTCATGGGCGCCGTCAACCACACGATAAACATCCGCCTCTTCCCCGAGGACCTGGTATATATCGTCAACCATGCCCAGGACCGGGTGATATTCGTTGACCCGGACCTTTGCCCTATCCTGGAAGAGTTGGCTTCCCAGTTGGAGCCGGTGGAACGGTACATCATATTGACCGACGACCCGGAGCCGGCCACCACGCTGCCCAACGCCATCAGCTACGAAACCCTGTTGGCCCAGGCGTCTGCCGAATTCACGTCGCCGGAGCTGGACGAATATGCTCCCGCCGGCCTTTGTTACACCTCGGCCACCACGGGCAGGCCCAAGGGCGTCATCTACAGCCACCGGGCCCTGTACCTGCACAGCATGGCCGAGTGCATGGCCGACACTTCGGCCTTCAGCGAGCGGGACACCACCATGGCCGTGGTGCCCATGTTCCATGCCAACTGCTGGGGCTTTCCCTACTCCAGTACCATGGTGGGGGCGAACCAGGTCATGCCCGGCGTCCGGCCCGACCCCCAGGCCATCTGCGAACTCATCGACCGCTACCGGGTAACCCTGACCGCCGGCGTCCCGACAATCTGGGTGGGGCTGCTGGATTACCTGGAACGCTCCGGCCACAGCTACGACTTCTCCTCCCTGCGGGCGGTAATCAGTGGCGGCTCGGCGGTACCCACCAGCGTAATCCGGGACTACAAGGAGAAGCTGGGGGTTGACCTGGTACACGCCTACGGCATGACCGAGGCCACGCCGATAGTCACCTACAACCATCTCAAGAGTCACCTGGAAGACCTGCCGGCTGACGACAGGTACGAGTTGGCCGGCAGCCAGGGATTGGTGGTGGCCGGGCTGGAGATGCGCCTGGTGGACGAGGAGGGCAACGACCTGCCCTGGGATGGCGAGCAGCGGGGGGAACTGCTGTTTCGAGGCCCCTGGCTTTCCAGCGAGTACTACAACGACGAACGCACCGCTGAAACATACATTGACGGCTGGTACCACAGCGGCGACATCGCCAGCGTGGACCCGGAGGGGTACGTCCGCATCGGCGACCGGGTAAAGGACATGGTGAAGAGCGGCGGCGAGTGGATCTCGTCGGTGGACCTGGAGACGGCAATCATCGCCCACCCCGACGTTTTGGAGGCAGCGGTAATCGCCGTTCCCCATCCCACCTGGCAGGAAAGGCCCCTGGCCTGTGTCGTCCCCCGCTCCGACTCTCAGAACGCCCTCGACAAGACCCAGGTGCTGGACTTCATCCGCGACCGTTTTGCCCGGTGGTGGCTGCCTGACGATGTGGTTTTCCTGGAGGAAATCCCCAAGACCAGCGTGGGAAAGTTCGACAAGAAACTGCTGCGGGAACGGTTCCAGAACCACGCGGCGGGGGAGTAGGAGCGTGAAGCTCCTGACCAAGGAGGGAGCGGCGCCAATGACGGGTAAAGGCAAACTGAGGTTCTTGCCAGTTGAGTAACGAATTCCCGAACACCACCCGCCTTCAGCCCGGCCAGGTGCGCATCGTCGGCATGATTGGCGTAACCAGGGAGGCAGCCGGAGCGTCCGGGGCCACCCTCAGCGTCTTTGGCGGGGGCATCAACCCGGGCGCGGAGGTTCCCGCCGGAGTGGATGGCGACTACATCGTCGAATTCGCCCAGGTGCACGAGCAAGCCGGCTTTGACATGGCACTCACCGGCTACTCCTCCAGCACCCCGGACGGGTTCGAGGTGGCCGGTCATGCCGCCGCCCATACCAGCCGGCTGGGTTACTTGATTGCCCACCGGCCCGGGTTCGTGGCGCCAACCCTGGCGGCCCGCAAGGCGGCAACCCTGGACCAACTTACCGCCGGCCGCATCGCCCTCCACATCATCTCCGGCGGCAGCGACCAGGAGCAGGAGCGGGACGGTGATTTCCTGGACCACGATGCCCGCTACCGGCGCACCGACGAGTACATGGACATTCTCCGGAGGGTTTGGACCTCCCCCGACAGCTTCGACCACGAGGGGGAGTTCTACCGGTTGAAGGGGGCCGGCAGCCAGGTTTACTGCCGACAACAACCCCATCTGCCCCTGTTCTTCGGGGGGGCCTCGGACATTGCCCTGGACGTGGGCAGTCGCCGGGCCGATGTTTTTGCCCTGTGGGGCGAGCCCCGCGCCGCCATTCGGGAACGGGTGGCCGACATTCGCCGCCGGGCCGCAGCGTGGGGCCGAAACATCGACTTCAGTCTCTCAGTACGGCCCATTCTGGGCGCGACCGAGGCTGAGGCATGGCAACGGGCGGAGACGATTCTTGACCGGGTACGGGCAGCCACCCGGGGTCGGGTTACGCCGGGGCAGCCCTCCCGACTCCAGTCGGTGGGGTCCCATCGATTGCTGGAATTCGCCGCCCAGGGAGACCGGCACGACGAGCGGCTTTGGATGCCCGTGGCAACGGCCAGTGGCGCCGCCGGCAGCACCACCTGTCTGGTGGGCACGCCCCGTCAGGTGGCCGAGTCGCTGCTGGCCTACTACGATCTGGGCTGCAGCACCTTCATCATCCGCGGGTTTGACCCACTGAACGATGCCCGCGAATACGGTCGGGAACTGATTCCCCGGCTACGGGAAATGGTAGCCAGCCGGGATTCAGCCAGCGCCCAAGCCTGACGGGTGTAATGGAACAAGGCCGCCGAGGGTTGCGGCCCTGATCCGGGGGGAGACCCGACGGCGGGCGGGCTCCGGTACCGGGGATTACCCAAGTCAAGAAAGCCCTGAGTTAAAAGTATTGAGGGTTGCCCGGTAGGGTAGGGGCGCACGGCTGTGCGCCCCTACGAGTGAGGCTTGGACTCTTCCCGGGCACTCCTGCCGTTCTTCTTTCATTATTCCTTTTGTTCCGTCTGGCCTTCTTCTGTCATTCCGAGCGACAGCCGAGGAATCCCAACCTTAGGACAGAACGAGGCTTCCTACTCCGAAATACCGTGGCCCTGCACCGTTGGGATTCCTCGGCTGTCGCTCGGAATGACAAACATGGGGGCATGGGCATGGTAAAGACGGTTGCCCCAAACCGTCGTAGCTACCCTGCAGACGGAGAGTGACGGTTCAAATTCAGGGCGAAATGGAGCGCCCGGACACCCTCACTCCAGGGCAACCACGATGTAGTAGCGGGGCTCATCGCTGATGACCCGGGTAATGTGCCCCTGACCCGTCAGGTCTTCCGCCAACAGCACGTCGCCGGGGCCCACCTGACGCTTGGTTCCGTCGCCCACCTCCACCTCGGCAAGCCCGGAAAGGGTGATGGTGTACTGGCGACGGGGGGCGCAATGCCACTCCAGCAGGTAGCCGGGCTCGGCTATGCGGATGGTCATGCCGTTGGCGCCCTCCATGGGCGTGCCCTCACCGTGGGCGCCCTCCGTATCCACGAAGGACTGGAAGGGAGGATTCAAGTCCTCAAGATGGGACTGCCCATCGGGGCCGGTATAGACTCTAACGAAATTGGGCATGGTTACTCCTTGTGCTGGAAATGGTTTGCCTTACAATGCCCCCATTTTCCATAGGGTGGGCCGTAACGTCAAGAACCCAAGCTCGGAGCGCACGGGGCGACGCCGCATCGGTCGGCGCTTCTGCGCAGTGGGGTGACACGCCGTTGTTGACTACCTTCCTGGGCCATGTATAAAATGGGGCGAACCTGAAGCCCAAACCTCCCGCTAAGGAGACGCAATGACGACCTACGATTCAGTCCTGCATCCGCCTTCAATTATTGCCGAGTTGAAGAAGAACAACATCACCCACGTGGTATGGCTGCCGGACAGCGAGACCAACTTCATGTACCAGTTGCTGAACGAGGAAGAGTCGCTGGACCTGGTACCCGTTTGCCGCGAGGGCGAGACCATGGCCATCGCCGCCGGACTGTGGGTGGGCGGCAAGAAACCCGTGGTCCTGATCCAGAATACCGGCATCTTCGAGTCGGGCGATTCCATCCGGGGACTGGGGCTGGACATCAACCAACCGCTGGTCATGCTAATCGGGTACCGGGGATGGACCCGCCGGGGCATTACCCCCGACTCGGCCGCCCGGTACATTGAGCCCATTCTCCACACCTGGGGAATCAACTGCTACCTGATTGAAACCGATGAAGACGCTGATCGGATCAGTTATGCCTGCGAGGAAGCCGAGCGGACCCAGAAGCCCGTCGGTGTTCTGGTCGGCACTGAATTCGGCGTATAGTCCGCCGCCAAGGAGATTTTGAGCCATGATTAACAACACCGATGCCGTTAGGGTTATCGACAGCAAGCGGGATGATTCGGTAATCGTCCCCACCATGAACGCCAACAACGTCGGCTTTGGCCTCCCCAGCGTCACCACCAATCAGAACCTGGACCTGCCTCTGTCCGGCGCCATGGGCAAGGCTTCCAACTTGGGCTTGGGAATCGCCTTGGCCCAGCCCGACCGCAAGGTATTCGTGCTGGACGGCGATGGCAGCCTGCTGATGAACCTGGGCGCCATGGTGACTTCCGCGAGCAAGGCCCCCACCAACTTCTACCATTTCCTGTTCAACAACGGCGTCTATGCCGTAACCGGCGGCCAGCCCATCCCCGGTTCCGAATGCGCCGATTGGGAGGGGATGGCCAAGGCGGCGGGATACGCGGCGGTCTTTTCCTACGACAACTTGGAAGACTTTACCAACGGGATGGACGAGGTTCTGGCCGCGACGGGGCCGGTGTTCGTCCACCTGGCCATCGAACCCCAGGTGGAGAATACCCCGGTACAGTTCCGGCCCCGCTCGCCGCGCACGGTCAAGATGGCCTTCAGCGAGGTTCCGGAGGCCCTGGGCGTCAGTTCCGACTAGTGGCCCCTGGAGTACCGTTTACCACAGCCACCAAGCGAATGAGGCGGCCCCTTGCTGGCCGCCTCGTTTCCTTTGTACATTGATTTGGGAATAAGGGCTGTTCCGACAACCGTCCATCGGCACGGGCCACTGGGAGCCGGTTGTTGGCCTTCACCCACGCAACCAAGTTGATATGATGGACCGACGCCACCAATGCTAAAGGATTTGAGCCGAAGCCTGGCAGGACGGCTGTTGAGCCTGGGCATTTTCGCCCTGGGATTCTGGGTATTGTACCAGGGCCTGCTGCGGGAGGATAACCTCCTGCTGTTGGGCCTGGGGGTGATAGCGGGCAGCGCCCTGATTCTGGGCGGGCTGTACCTGATGGCAAGCACCCGTCGTCTGGCCGCCCGGGCGGCGGTGGAAAAGGAAGGGCAACCGGAGGAGGATAGCGTTGATTCCCTCGACGGAAGCGGCAAGGGCCATTAATTTTCACCGGAGCGATGCCCTGGTTGTTTCCACTTCCGCGGCCCTGCGGGATTGGAACCAGGTATCCCAGCGACGGGACCTGGACATTGACCTGACCGATTGCATGGACCGGGCGCCGGCCGTGGGTTTGGGGCTGTCCCTGGCCCAGCCGGAACGCAAGGTTTTGGTCCTGGACTGCGACGCCACCCTGCGTACCGACCTGGGAGCGCTGGCCACCATCGGCGAATCCCGACCCGAAAACCTGGTTCACTTTGTCTTCGATGATGCCACCAATGTATCCACCAGCGGGATACCGGTGGAGGGGTTGGACAATATAAACTTTGCCTCCATGGCCCAGGGGGCCGGCTACAGCCGTACCTTCCGGTTCGACAATCCCGAGGAGTTTTTCATCGGCCTGGAGGACGTTATGCGCGCCACGGGGCCGGTGTTCGTTGTGGTCAAGGTTCTTCGGGATGAGGAAATGCTACCCTTCCCGGAACGGGGCATGGCCGAGGGATGGAAGGAGGTTCGGGAAACCCTGATGTCCGGTGGGTGAACTGAGAACCCGACACACCCCTCTTCTTTGTCATTCCGAGCGATAGCCGAGGAATCCCAACCGTAGGGCCCAACTGTCATTCCCCTGCCCGAACCCCCCTTGTCTGTCATTCCGAGCGACAGTCGAGAAATCCCAACCGCACGGGGCTACCGTGCCCCCAGTACCGCAGCCCCCCTTGTCTGTCATTCCGAGCGACAGCCGAGGAATCCCAACGGTGCAGGGAAACTATGTCCCCAGGTACCGCAGCCCCCCTTGTCTGTCATTCCGAGCGTCAGTCGAGGAATCCCAACCGCACGGGGCAACCGTGTCCCCAGTACCGCAGCCCCATTTGTCTGTCATTCCGTGCGGCGTCGAGGAATCTCAACCAAACGGGGCTACCGTGTCCCCAGTACCGCAGCCCCCTTTGTCTGTCATTCCGAGCGACAGTCGAGGAATCCCAACCGCACGGGGCAACCGTGTCCCCAGTACCGCAGCCCCCTTTGTCTGTCATTCCGAGCGACAGTCGAGGAATCCCAACCGTAGTGGGTGGACCGTCATGGACGTGTCCAGACACTCTCGTCCCTGATCCGGAAAGGGGAGCGGTTGTCTGGAATGGGCAAAATGGTTGGCGGGTGCGGTTGGGATTCCTCGAAGGGCTCGGAATGACAGGCTTGGTTGGTTTGCGGTGGGTGCCGTGCCTGCCCCGAACCGTTGGGATTCCTCGGCTGTCGCTCGGAATGACAGACTAGGGGGTCTGGAAATGGCGATGATGGTTGACCAGCGCGGTTGGGATTCCTCGACTGTCGCTCGGAATGACAGACAATAGGAGTTGGGGGACGGCAAGGCGTGGTCGCCCCGAACCGTTGGGGTTCCTCGACAGGCTCGGAATGACAAACTAGGGGGTCTGGGAACGGCGATGATGGTTGACCAGCGCGGTTGGGATGCTTCAGTTCTGCTCGGAATGACAGTAAACGGGGAGGGGCAGGGACGCCTCCGAAAACAGAGCGGGTAAGCCTAATCCTCAGCCGGCCGCACCAGAATTTGCTGGGCAACGTTGAAGCCTATGGGCACCCGCTCCCGGGAAGTGGATACCATCATCACGCCCAGATATGGAGTGGCTTCCGCCACGCTGACCGGGCTTTCCGGAACCAGGTGGGCGCCGTCCAGGAACCGGAGCAGCTTGGGATCCTCTTCGGGGATGCGTTCAACGATGTACTCGGCGCCCGGGTCGGCGGTGTCCAATGTTATGCAGGAGGGTGGCAGAGGCGGCGCGCCGGCGCCGGGAATGGGGCGACCGAAGGGCGACTTGTTCGGGTATCCCAGGCGTTCCCGCAGCTTGGCTTCCAGCTCCCCGGAAATGCCGTGCTCCAGGCGGTGAGCCTCGATGTGGGCGGATTCCAGGTCCATGCCCAGCAACTTGACCACCAGCCATTCCGCCAGGCGATGGCGGCGAGCGATGTCCTCACCCCCTTCAAACCCCTTCTTCGTCAGGCGGATGCGCTTGTCGGTTCCCACGTCCACCAGGCCCTGCTTCTGCATCCGACGGCTCATGCCCGCCACCGATGGAACCGAGGAACCCAGGCCTTCGGTGGGAGGTAATTGCTTGATGGCATCGGTCAACTGGGTTACCGTGGGCGTAACTCCGTCTTCCCAGAGACGGTAAAGGCAGAGCAGATAGTTTTCCGTAACCGCGGAAAATCGCTCCGAGCCCTCCTCGCCATCGATACCGGGAGCGTTACCAGGAGCGTTGTCAACTCCTACCGAAGACCTCCTGGCTCTGGGCATTGCTACTCCTATTCCTGACGTGGGTCCCCGCTCACCGGAAACCAGTCCACCGGGATGAATTTCACCTGAAGGGGCGCCCTGCCTGCATTATACAACGCCCGACAGGTGAGGGGTAACCGCTCCGCCGTCCGGCAGAGTTGGCTGACCCCGGTAACCTGCTCTTACCTGTCCTCGTTCCTGTGGCTGCCGAACTGATGCGGCGCCATAAACAAACGTCCCCGCGGATGAATGATTTCTTCGTCTGCGACTCAGTCCTGCTTGCCCCATGGCCTCACCACCAGAAGCAGCATGGCCGGCAAGACCAGGAGCGAGGCCACTCCCGCCATGAGAACCATGACCGCCGAAATGACCCCGTAGGTCGAAAACAGGGGCATGGGAGCGAATCCCATCACCGCGAACCCGACCACGCTGGAGGCGGCAGAGCCGGCCAGCGCGGCGCCGGTACCCTCCGCCGCTTCCCGCAGCGCCGCAACCCGATCGGTATGCCGGGGCAGTTCCTGCCGGAATCGCTGGGTCATGTGGATTGAGTAGTCTATCCCCACGCCAATGGACACGGCGGCAATGGTAGCGGTTACGAAATTCAGGCTGTACCCCGTCAGGTACATGAAGGCATAGAGCCAGGAAACCACCAGCCCAACGGGAAGGGTGGTGACGAATGCCAGGCTGGCTGAACGCATCCACAGTGCCAGCAGCAGGAAGCAGGCAACCGCCGCCACCGGCAGCGATATGGTCAGCGCCCTGGTGGTGGCCAAGAGGGTGGCCTCCCGCGTGAAGGGCGATCCGGTCAGCCCCACCTCGGAGATGGAGGGCAGCTCCTCCAGGACTTCCAGGTCCCGGCTGAGCGATGCGCGGGCCGCCGCCAGGTTGGCCTGTTCTCTGGCTCCCAGGATACCCAGGTTGATGACGGTGGCATGACCGATCCCTTCCGGCGCCAGAACCTGCCGCACCTGGGCCACGTCGTAGGCCATGGTTTCCCCGTCCAGGGGCACCCCGCTTTCCAGCATATATTCGTAGGACGCCCGCAGCTGCTCCGGCGTGTCCGGGAGCCCATCTCCGTTCTGGTCGGTGATGGCAACGCCCGTGGCTTCCCGCACTCCCTGCCTGGCCGTTTCGGAACCGACCAGCCGGCCCAGCAACTGGAAGACGGTGCGGCTGTAGAGGAATACAGAGCCATCCTGACCGCGTCCCACGTTATCGTTGCTGCTGAGACGTTCGAGCAAGGCGCCCAGCCCCTGGAGGGCTTGAGGGTCTGCCAGGTCCCCCCGAATGTAGATGGTGGCTGGCTCCCCCGACAGGGAGGGGGCGACGTATTGGTCCAGCTTGTCAATTCCCACCACAAATTCAGAATCCCGATCAAAGAAGTCCTTGATGTCGAACTTCGGCTCCAGCTGAAATGCCAGGTAGGTGGTCAGGGCGGTGGCCAGGGCAACCAGCGGCAGCACCACCCAGGGCGCCCGTGCCAGGAGGACTACCACCCCAGCGATGGGTCGGGCGGAAGGTGGCGCCCCGGCCCCGGCGATTTCCCCAGGGGCAGTTGGTATCGCCGGCGAGGGTCGTCGCCCGTCCAACTTTGCAATTGCCAGGGGAATCAGTATTCCCATGATGATGAAGTTGGACAGGACCGCTATCCCGGCGGCAATGCCAAATCCTATGATGGTCTCTATTCCCGATGTAATGTTTGCCAGGAAGGCAATACCATCGGACAGGGATGCCAGGGCCAGGGCGCCCAGAACTCCGGCCAGGCCGGCCCGAAGTGCCATGATGGGTTGGCGATGGCGCCGGCGCTCCTCGTTGTAGCGGGACACGGCGTGAATCATGAAATCGGCGCCCAGGGAAATCATGGCAATTGGCACTATCAGGTCCAGGACCAGGGAGGACTTGAGACCAATCAGGTTGGAAATGCCCTTCAGCCACACCAGCAGGATCAGCAGGCCCAGGAAGCCCAATCCCACGGCCTTGATGGAGCGCAGGGTTACGCCCACCACCAGCAGAACCAGGACCACGGTGGCGGCGATATAGGGAATGGCAGTTTCCCCCTGCTCCCGGGAAGTGAGGTTCACGTCCAGACCCAGGCCCCACAACTTGTAGTGGGCCTCTTCGCCCCGCAACACGGACAGAATTCGACGGTTCAGCCGCTCTTTGTCCAACACTCGTTCATCATTGGACAGGCTGATGGTTGGGGGGCCGCCGCCGAGTTTCGCGTTGTCGGCGCTGACGAATAACGAAATCGCCCGCGCCTTCCATTCTCGCCTTTCCTGCCCATCTACGGTCCGCACCTCCAAAACCGCGTCCTGGGAAAAGCTTTCCCGCAGGAAGGGGCCGGAAGGACCGTCGAGGATGCGTTGAATTGCGGCCTTTACCTGGGAGTCGGTAGCGGTTTCCAGCGTTACACCGCCGCTGGAGTCCCGCTCCAGCGTGTCCTTAACGGCGTCGGCGATGGTGAAAATGCCCTGTATGTTCCGGTTGGTGTCCACGTCGTAACCGCTGAACAGCACCTCGGCCATGTCCGACCGCCTCAGGGCTTCCTGGTTGCGATACAGTTCCCAAAGCGTGGCCTGGCGCAGCGCATCGCCCTCCCGGTCTTCGAGTATGAAGCTGGCGATGTGAATTGGGGCCGGAAACTGGGCGCTCACCCGGTCTCGCAGGTCGAAGACGGGTCCACCCGGTTCCTGGGAGGCGTACTCCCTCGGCTGCAGCAGGAACACCGGCGCCACCAGCAGCAGCGTAACCACCAGTATGATTACCATCACCGTCGTGGCGTGGCCGGTTACGATTGCGGCAACCCGTTCGGAAAGGGAGTTCTGCATGCCCTGAAAATCCATAGGTGGTCAGGCGGCCTGGGAACAGGGGCAACAGCGAGCGAGAACCATCCTGGGAGGAAGCGCCGGCCCATGGCGCCGTGTATATGGGATTGTCAGGGGTTGTACCTGGTATAGAGGGGAAGGGAATTGGCCAAGCCAATGGGGTACCCGATGGAATGTTGGGCGAAACATAGTATGGCTCCCGTGGAATGCCTATTAATTATACAATGCCTGTCCCAGTAAGCCATACTGGGCAGGGACTTGGGCCAGCGCCGGGGCCGCGCCACGAGGGCCCATGACTGCGGCTGCCCCCTTCGCAACAGCGCCTGCCAGGGAGCGCAAGTACGGCAAAGGTTTGATTATCCCGCGCAGATGCTGATATTCTTGGCGTTGGCGGGATAGGGTTGAAATTTCCCGTCCCGATTCGCCAACAGAGGTCTTGTCCATGTACGTAATTGGCACCGCCGGCCATGTGGACCATGGCAAGTCAACCCTGGTAAAGGCCCTGACCAGCATTGACCCCGACCGTCTGCCAGAGGAAAAGGAACGGGAAATGACGGTGGACCTGGGCTTTGCCTGGATGACCCTGCCCAGCGGTCGGGAGGTTAGCATCGTGGATGTTCCCGGCCACGAGCGGTTGATCAAGAACATGCTGGCCGGGGTGGGCGCCATCGACCTGGCCCTGCTCATAGTCGCGGCTGACGAGAGCGTGATGCAGCAGACCCGGGAACACCTGGCCATCCTGGACATATTGCAAACCCAGCGGGGCCTGGTGGTCGTTACCAAGACCGACCTGGTGGACGAGGAGCTGGTGGAGTTGGTCAAGGCTGAGGTGGAGGACGTAGTTGTCGGCACCTCCTTCGAGGGTTGCCCCATGATCGGGGTTTCGGCCCACACCGGCGCCGGCATTGAGGAGATGAAGGCCACCATGGACGAAATCCTGGACCAGACGGGCGCCCGTCGAGACCTGGGTCGGCCCCGGCTGCCGGTGGACCGAAGTTTCTCCATATCCGGATTCGGCACCGTGGTAACCGGAACCCTCATCGACGGGATGTTTGCCGTTGGTCAGGAAGTGGAACTGCAACCTTCGGGCTTGCGGGGACGCATCCGCGGCCTGCAGAGTCACAAGGAACGGGTGGACCGCAGCGACCCAGGAGTACGGCTGGCGGTGAATCTGTCCGGCGTGGCCAGGTCCGACATCGAGCGGGGCGAAGTGGTCACTCGACCCGGTTGGCTAACCTCCACCCGGAGGCTGGACGCCCACATCCGCATGGTTCGGGATGCTCCCCATCCCCTGCGGCACAACGCCGGCGTCACCTTTCATCTCTTCACCAGCGAAATCGGGGCCCGGGTCCGCCTGCTGGATGCCGACCGGCTGGCCCCCGGAGATGAGGGGTGGATCCAATTGCTCCTTGAAGACGCCATACCCATGGTCAAGGGCGACTATTTCGTCCTGCGGTCCGCCGAGGATACCCTGGGCGGCGGGCAGGTGGTGGACCCCAATCCCAGTCGGCGGCACCGCCGTTTCAGTCCGGATACTATCGAGCGATTGATGATGCTGGATCAGGGCACCGGTGAAGACATCATATACAGCGTGGCCGACCAGAGTGGCCCCTGCGACATGCGAACCCTGGCCCAGCGTTCCAACCTGTCCGCCGAGGAAGCCCTGGAACGGGTGCACCAATTGGTTAATGCGGGCGACCTGGTTCAGTTGGGCGACCTGGGGAGGGAAAATGATGCGGTGGTCTATTCGGCCCGTGGGTGGGAAGTATTGAAGAGCCGGGTGTCGGTGGAGTTGCAGGCCTACCACAGCAATTACCCCCTGCGCCGTGGGGCGCCGAACCAGGAAATTCGCAGCCGCACCGGCTTATCCCAGCCAATATATTTGAGGGCCCTGTCCCGCCTGGCGGAGGACGGCACCGTGGTGGAGGAGGGTCAGTACTTGCGACTGCCGGACCACCAGCCAGAACTCTCGCCGGACCTGGAAAAGCGCGCGGGCGAATACGTGCAGTCCCTGGAACGAGAACCATACTCGCCGCCCACCGAGCAGCACCCGGAACCGGAATTGTTGAGTTACCTGATTGAGGAGGGACGGATAGTGCGGGTCAATGAATCAGTGGTCTTCGCCGCCACGGCATACCAGCAATTGACCGACCGGATTGTAGCCCACCTGCACGAGAAGGGGTCGATAACGGTGGCCGACGCCCGCACCATGTTCGACACCAGTCGCAAGTACATACTGCCCCTGCTGGAACACATGGACCAGCAACGAATAACGCGGCGCGTGGGAGATGAGCGGGTATTGAGGTAAGGGGGCTGGAAAATTGGGTTCAGGCTATGGCTTCCTGAAGGGCGCGGTAGAAGGTTTGGAAGCTTGGGGACCTATTTTGGTCGGGTTGCATATGAAAAGCCATGTCCCCCGCGGCCTCGATCTTTCGCAGCCCACTTCTATGGTACCTCTTACTTTGTAGCAGCATCTCAAAAGCTTCCCACGTACCCCCGTTGACGGAGTCAGGGAAGCGGTAACGTCTTTGGCGAAGGGTGCTGCGATCAATCCGGGGGTAGGCTGAACAGATGGCCTCAGGATCGCCCAAGTACCAGGCTTCCAGCTCTTCGATGACTATACGGCAAACAACTTGCCATTCGTTGTTCTGGGCGCGACTACGACTTACCAGACCTGCTCTTGCAGCGGTTTCCTCCAGCCTGGCCTTAAGTTCCAAGCAGTCGTCACTGTCCCGGTCCACCATCACAAACATTCGGTAGTGTTCGGGAATCCACTTGGAATAGGCGCGAAGCCTGGCTTCCAGGTTCGCTAGAAGGTCTTTCTTACCTTGAAAGGAGACCAATTCGTAACTGACGTATTCGGGAGCATGGCGTTCCAAAAAGCCTTGGAGAAACGCTTCCATTGAACGCTCTTCAACCAGAAAAACCAAGTGCCGGGATGTCATGGACTGCTGCCGACCGGATTAGTTGGGCCCATGCCCTGGTTGGTTAGGGGATCCCCGACGCCGAAATGTCCTTCGGTCCAGAGGTAACCCAAGGACGCTCCTTCGCCCACAAATTCGGGAATGCCTTGCACATCCGCTACCCTCTGAGATCGAGTGTATCCCAGTTCATCCCGCCACAGGACCCATACTTGTTCCGGTCTTAAGGCGCTTACGAAGAATGGGGAATGGGTCGTAACCAACAATTGGGTTTGCTCGCTTGCCTTCTGGCATTCCTCTCCCAATTCTTGAAGAAACCGGGGATGAAGGAAATTCTCCGGCTCTTCAATGCCAATGAAGGGAGGAGGGTCGGGGTCGTACAACATTACCAAGTAGGCCAGCATTTTCAAGGTGCCGTCAGAGGCGAAGCGGGCCATCACTGGATTGTCAAAAGGAGCGTCCTTGATCTGCAACAGTAGCCGGCCGTCCGGCATTGCATCGGACTTCACTCGCTCAAACCTGGGAACCCGGCGCTTGAGAGTATCCTCAATGTTCCTGAGTCGATCAGGGTGCTGCTCAGACAGGTACTGGACTACATTGGCCAGATTGTCTCCTGTCCTGCTCAATCGGTCATTGGGCCCCGCTTCAGGCTGGCCCCGCGCGCTGTCTGCGGAAAGGTAGGAAACATACCATCCCACTATGAAGTTGCGAAGCGCGGCCACCCGAGGATGCTGGGCAAACTGCCCTAAAGCGCTGACCGCCAAGAGGTCGGGTGATTGCAGGGGCTCTTCAAGTCGCTGGTCGTCCTCATCTGGCATCTGGCCGCTGATGGCTCTGCCCTGTCCTAAGTGATATTCCAGGAAGCGGAAGGGCTTTCCGTGACTCCCTCTCCGCCACTGCAACCACTCAGCCACTACCACCGGACGCCCATCGTCCTCGTCAACCTCCAAATGATAGGTAATGAGGGGGTGTCCTTCCCTTTCTCGGTACTTCACTTCGATGGTAACCGGCCCTTGGGCACCTCTGGTCTTCAACTCCCTTGCCCTGC
Organism: Dehalococcoidia bacterium; assembly: GCA_965221385.1. Classification (GTDB taxonomy): domain Bacteria; phylum Chloroflexota; class Dehalococcoidia; order Lucifugimonadales; family UBA3495; genus Bin22. Next base: position 2,410,219 of record OZ244885.1, on the reverse strand, counting down.
CCCGCCGGTCCCAAGCGGGCCTCAAGCCGGACTGGAAGCACTCGGAGAGGAACGCGAACACATCAAAGACGGTGGACTTACCGCTGCCGTTGGGCCCCAACAAAACGGTCAAGGGGGTCAGGTTCTTCAGTTCCAAGTTTCGCAGGGCTCGGAAGTTTTGAACCTTCAGGGAGGTTATTCTTGGTGGTGTGCTTTCCGATTTGTCCGGGGCTAACGTGTCCATCAAGCGCCTCCGGGAAGGGCTGTATATGTGGTTGAACCAAGACCAATGATACCACCATCCATTTACCCTCCCCAACGGTTTCCTGCAGCCCCCCAACCTGCAACGAAACAGGGCCCGGCTGGTTGGCAGCCGGGCCCTTATCTTGGGTTGCGATGGTTATGAGCGCGGGCGGTGTTAGCCCTTCAGGTTCTGGTTGAAGAAACCCAGGGTTCGCGCCCAGGCGTCTTCCGCCGCTGCGGCGTGGTAGCTCTCCCGCTCGTCGCAGTTGAACCCGTGGCCGGCTCCCTCGTACATCTTGAAGTCAAAATTGACGCCGGCGGCCCTGAGTCTCTCCTCGATGACCTCCACGTCCGCCGGTGACGGGTTGCCGTCCTGGTCACCGAACTGGCCCATCAGGGGAATCTTTATGTTGCCGGTCAGGTCAATGGGCGCGGGATTGTCGTCGCCGAAGGGAACCAGCACCCGTCCGGGATAGTAGGCCACCGCAGCGTCCAGACCCGGGCAGCTGGTGGCCGCCAGGTAGGTGATCCGGCCGCCGACACAGTACCCAACGATTCCCACCTTCTGGCCGGCGGTGCGCTGGTACTCGTTGCGAATGTAGTTCAGGGTGACGTTGATGTCGGTCACCAGTTCGTCGTCTCGCATGGCGGACATGTAGTTGATTCCCGCCTGCATGTCTTCCTGGCTGTAGCCCAACTTCGGGTTGGGGTGCTCGCGGTGGAACAGAGCCGGCGCGATTGCGACATAACCGTTGGCGGCGAAGCGGTCGCACACCTTTTGGATATGTTCGTTCACGCCGAAGATCTCCTGGATGACGATGACCGCCGGCCAACTGGCACCTTCGCTGGGGGCAGGATGGCTGACATAGGCAACCATATCCAAACCCTGATAACCGTGCATATCGTCGAATTCACGATCGCCGGCGAACCTTAGATTCTCCCAAAACGATGGCATATTGCTTCCTCCTCCTGTCACATTTCAGGCAATTTTCACATTGCCGTGGCGAAGCGCCGCCCGGTCACTTACCACTTTCCCAGTTGCCTAGCTGAACCTAACGGGGCGATTGTAGCAAAGGCACCGGGGTAAAACAACCTGTAGGCGACCCGGCAATTCGCTTGCGCAACCACTGGGCCAACAAACTGGCCTATCCTCCGCCATCGTCAGGGGCACTTGCCGCTACCCAATAGTCGCCCGAACTGCCCTTCTGACTTCCTCGCAAATGACCGCTGAAGTTGTTGCGCCAATTGCGAAGCAAAGGCGCACGGAAATTCCCGTGCGCCAGGTTTAAGACATTGGTTGCACAGGTGGGCCTTACAGGGATTTCCACACCCGCTTGCCGCCCTCAGTTACCACCCGGCCTATCTGCTGACCCGGCGGGAAATGGCCGGCGCAGACAATCCAGCCCTCGCTTTCGGCCTTGTTCAGCAGCATCTCGCGGTTGGCATGGCTGGCGGCCTTGTCATAGTCCACCGAGGCGCACCAACTGGGTTCCGTCACCTGGGCTATGCAGTGAAGCAGGTCGCCTACTATCATGGCTTTTTGGCCGCCGGAGTTTACCAGCACCACCTGGTGACCGGGAGTGTGTCCCACGGCAGGCATGGTGGAAATGCCATCGGTCACCTCGTATTCGCCTTCAACTATCTGCTGCAGGCGTAGGCGGCGCAGGGGCATGATCTGCTGCTGCACGTGGGGGTTCTGCTCCAGAATCTCCGGTTGGGAGTAGTAGTCGTAGTCGTCCTTGGGGATAATGTACCGGGCCCGGCGGAAGTTGGGGGCCGGCATACCCCCCGAATAGCGCAGGTTCCATCCCACGTGGTCGGCATGGAGATGGGTGTGGATGACGAAGTTGACCTGGTCGGAAGGGGATACGTTGGTATTGTGGATGTCCACATTGGGGGGCAGCATCACCGGTCGGAGCTCTTCGTAGAGGTTACCCACCGCGTTGCCGCGAGAGGGATGGGGGCCGGGTCCCATACCCGTGTCCACCAGCACCGTGTGGTTTTCGGACCGCACCACGAACACGCCGTAATAAAGCTGCAATTGACCACCTTCCAGCACATCCTGGTGATCGGCCCAGGCGCTTTCGGGAACGTCGGGGAACATTGCGGAAGTGGGCCGGGGCGGCGGCACCATGTCAATAACGGCGGTGATTTCATAACTGCCGACAGTGGTCTTTTCTGCCATGAGTCCTTTCCTCCTGTACCATTTCTTCTAATCTACAAGGGCGCCAGCCATGGGTGACACCCTGCTGGCGGCGATTTCTAGCACCGGCAATTGTCGCCGGGGGGTATTCCTTACCTAGTATTGAATCAGGGAGAACACGTCGTAGGCTCCCAGGGTGTTGCGCCCTCCCAGGGCCTCCAGCTCGATCAGCAATCCCATGCCGGTTACCTCTCCCCCCGATTCTTCCACCAAACGAGCGGCGGCGCCCAAGGTACCGCCGGTGGCCAGCAGGTCGTCGATGATGATCACCCGGTCTCCAGGGCCAACATCGCCTTCGTGCATCTCCACGGTATTGGAGCCGTATTCCAGGGAATAGGCGGTGGAGAGGGTATCGCCCGGCAGCTTCCCCTGTTTGCGGACGGGAACCAGGGGCTTGCCCATACGGTAGGCCAGGGGCGCTCCGAAAAGGAAGCCGCGGGATTCAATGGCCACAATAATGTCCAGAGCCTGGTCCTGGTACTTCTCGGCCAGACCGTCTATGGCGAAGGACAGGGCATCGGCGCTGCGCAACAGGGGGGTTATGTCCCGGAAAAGAATACCCGGCTCGGGGAAGTCGGGTATGTCACGAATGTAGTCCTTAAGATTCATGTGAAGGGCGTCTCGGCGGCTGAATTTAGCGGCGAACCGCTACCAAAACTGGGCGGGCAAGGTGGCCGTGGAAGGCCGTTTGAAGTGTAGAATAACCCGCCGTGAGCGTCAAGCATTGGTGGCGGTACGCTCCAGGTACGCGGGGATCCATCCTGGACAAGCTGGCACACCCACCCTCCTAGGTTGCCGAAAGACCAGCCAGCCGCTATCATGGTATCCAGTTTCAATCCCCTTATACGGCTTTCCGGCAAGGCGCTGGCAACAGGGTTTCCGTAGCCAGCCCGCGCCGCCTACGTCCCGCCAACCTTCGGAGCAGCAAATACACCTCATGTACCTGGACCTGCACAGCCATTCCGTATCCTCCGATGATTCCCGCGCCACCGTCGAACAGTATGTGAAGTGGATACAGGTGTTGCGGGACAAGCGGGGGCACACCATAGACGGATTCGTGCTGACCGAGCACCGGAAGTTCGATTTCGACAAGGACTACTCCCAGTTGGCCGCCGAGTACAATGTGCTCATAATGAAGGGGGCTGAACTGGATACCCGATACGGTCACTTCCTGGTTTACGGCGTAACTGAAGCGCTGGCAAGGGACATTGACTTCTCCGACGTTCGGCTGGACGCTCGCGAGTTGATGAAGGCCGCTCGGCACCATGGCGCCATCGCATTTCCCGCCCATCCCGGTCGCTTTGGCATCGGCCTGGTGGACTACATGGAACAGGGAGAGACCTTTGCCGACGTGCACATCGTAGAACGGCTCAACGGCGGCAGTCGGGCCGGCGAAAATGAGCGGGCCGACCTGCTTTGCCGCCAGCAAAACTACCTGGGAACCGGCGGCAGCGATGCTCACCTGGCCAGCCACCTGGGAGCCTGCCTCACTTCGTTTCCCACCCAGGTGGGCAACGAAAGAGAGCTTGTCGCGGCCCTGCTGACCGGAGACTTTTCCCCCGTCTGGTTAAAGGAAACCAACCGGTAACGTCAACCCGCGCCCGGATGGGCACAGCCACACCGCCAATGGACCGGGGCAGGCCGCGCCGAGGAGATACCCCCATGACAATGGAACTGGAATACAACCGAGACCTGTACGGCGTGGAGCACGAAGCGGGTCCCTTTGAGATTACCGCCGACCTGATCCAGACCTTCAACCGGAGCATCGGCGAGTCCAATCCCGTATTCACGGACACGACGGCGGCTCGGGCGGAAGGACATTCGGGGGTGCTGGCCCCGCCCACCCTGGTGACCATGCTGGTGAGGAACGTGGAACTGCCGGACATAGACCTGAAGTTCGGGACCATGCGGTTCCACGCCGGCCAGAGGGTTCAGTCCCGCGCGCCCATAGTGGCGGGGGACAGTCTGATGGCATCCTCCCATCTCAAGGAGGTCTATCCCAAGACGGGGCGCAGCGGCACCATGGTATTCACCGTCTGGGAAACCACCTTCACCAACCAGGATGGCGTGGTCGTGGCCGATGTTCAGGAATCCTACGCTTCCCGGGAGTGATCAGAAACATGGAAGACAGCGCCGGACTCCGCTTCGAAGACGTGGACCTGGGTGACGAAATTGGCCCGGTGGAACTGGTCGCCACCGATGCGAATGTCATCACCTTTTGCGAGCTTTGGGGAAACCCCATGCCCAATCGCTTCACCAGCCAGGATTTGGCCGAGCGAGCCGGATTGCCCGGCCCCATTGTTCCCGGCGTCATGAGCATGGCGCTGATGAGCCAGGCCCTGACCGACTGGGCCGGGCCCGAATCCCTGAAAGACCTGGACCTGGTGTTTCGGCAGCCGGTTCCTCACAACAAGCCCCTCCTCATCTCGGCAACTATTACCGACACTCGCCAGGTGGACGGCGAGAACCTGGTGGAATGCGACGTGTTGATGATGGGAGAGGCCGGGGAACGCTACGTGGGCGGTACGGCCCTGATTTCATTGCCCAGCCACGAAGGCTAACCCCCACCAAGTCGGGGCAATGGCCGGGATAGAATCCATAGGGTCAGCCAATTCTTCATATTGCCTGTAACTGACCCTGCCGGGCCACCCCAGGCGTTTTCTGCCATTTCGGTAACGACATGATTGACGGGGTAGTGGTATGTACGACCTCAATGGGAAGGTAGCCATCGTAACCGGCTCCGGGGGCCGCCACGGCATCGGGAGGGCCATAGCCACCCGTCTGGCCCGGGAGGGCGCCGACGTGGTGGTAACCGACATTCCCGAATCCGCAACCGCCATTCGCGCCGAAGACCGGGCCGACGGCTGGGAGGGATTGCCCAGCGTGGTCAAGGAGATCGAAGCCGAGGGTCGCCGGGCTTTGGGCCTGTTTTCAGATGTTTCCGACAGCGCCCAGGTGGACGACATGGTCGGCCAGGTTCTGGAGCGGTTCGGCAAAGTGGATATACTGGTGAACAATGCCGGTTCCCGCCCCGGCCGGGACCGGGTGCCGGTGGTGGAACTGGAAGAGGATGCCTTCGACGAGGTGATGCGGGTCAACGTGCGCGGCACCTACCTTTGTTCGCGGGCCGTGGCCCGGCACATGGTGGCCCGGCACGACGAAGGACAAGGTGGCGGCAAAATAATCATCATTTCGTCGGGCGCCGGCAAGCGGGGCATTGCCCGGTACGCCGTCTATTGCGCTTCCAAGTTTGCCCTGGTGGGATTCACCCAGGCCCTGGCCCAGGAGATGGCGGCCTACGGGGTGAACGTCAACGCCATCTGCCCCGGCCTGGTGGACACGGAACGGGTGGACTTCATCGCCTCCGCCCTGGCCGGCGAGGGCCAGTCTGCCCAGGAGCATCGGGCCTTGATGGTGCGGGAACGCTCCACCCGAGTCCCCATGGGACGAATCGCCCAGGGGGAGGACATCGCCAACATGGCCGCCTTCCTGGCCTCCGCCGAATCGGACTACATGACTGGACTGTCCATCAGCGTATCCGGCGGCTCGGAAATGAACTGAATGTCCCACTGAACCTTGGGCGAGGCTTACACTAACTGTAATCTGGGCCGCTTTCAGGAGCCCGAAGGCGCCCCAGCAAGTTCCGCGAAAACTATTCTCCCGGCCAAAGAGGTAAACCGAATCCCATGCCCCTCGATCGCACTGATGTTGAACACATAGCCGCCCTGGCCCGCATTGGGTTGAGTGAAGAGGAAATTGTCACCTTCCAGGAGCAGTTGTCCAACATCCTCGACCAGTTTGAGCTAATCCGCCAATTGGACACGGAGTCGGTGGAACCCACCGGCCACGCCGTCGAGGTCAATTCGGTCATGCGCGACGACGTACCCGAAGAACCGCTCAGCCCCGAGGATACCCTGCTCAATGCCCCGCGCCGGGAGGGCGACCTCTTCCGGGTCAAGGCTGTCCTGGAGGAATAGCCCCCTTGTCGGAACTTTGGCAACTCACCCTGCGCGAGGCCCGCGCCGGCCTGGACGCCCGGACCTTCAGTTCCGTGGATTTGACCCGCGCCTGCTTTGAGCGCATCGGCCGGGTGGAGGAACGGGTAAAGGCCTACGTCACCCTCACCGAGGAACGAGGGCTGGAACAGGCGGCGGCGGCGGACCGGATTCTGGCCGACGGTCGTGGCGGCCCCCTGACCGGCATTCCCATACAGTTGAAGGACCTTATTTCCACCAGGGGAATCCCCACCACCTGCTCTTCCCGTATGCTGGAAGATTATGTACCGGTCTATGACGCCACCGTGGCGGAGAAGCTGTTCGAACAGGGCGCGGCGCTGTTGGGCAAGGGCAACATGGACGAATTCGCCATGGGCTCCTCCTGCGAGAATTCCGCCTTCTTCCCCACTCACAATCCCTGGAATCTGGGACGGGTACCGGGCGGCAGCAGCGGCGGAGCGGCAGCCTCGGTTGCCGCCGACGAAACCATCGTGGCCCTGGGCTCGGATACGGGTGGCAGCATCCGCCAGCCAGCCTCCCTCTGCGGCGTGGTTGGCCTGAAGCCCACCTACGGGCGGGTGAGCCGGTACGGTCTGATCGCCTTCGCTTCCTCCCTGGACCAAATCGGCCCGGTGGGCAAGGAGGTAACCGACTGTGCCATTGCCATGAATGCCATCGCCGGTTACGACCCCAGGGATTCCACCTCCCTGGACCTGCCTCCGGAGGATTTCACCGTCGGCCTTACCGGCGACATCAAGGGCATGCGGCTGGGCATCCCCCAGGAGTACTTTGTTGACGGCATGGAGCTGGGGGTGAGAGCGGCGGTGGAAGAGGCCATCCGAAGTTTGGAGTCCCTGGGCGCCGAGGTGGAGCAGGTGTCGCTGCCCACAACGGAATATGCCCTGGCCTGCTACTACATCATCGCCCCCTCGGAATGCTCAGCCAACCTGGCCCGCTACGATGGGGTAAAGTTCGGGTACTCCTACCAGGATACCCCCGACATGTGGCAGGCCATGGAAACCACGCGCCAGCAAGGGTTCGGACCGGAAGTCAAGCGTCGCATTATGCTGGGAGCATACGCTCTGTCGGCGGGGTATTACGACGCCTACTACCTGAAGGCCCAGCAGGTGCGGACCCTTATACGCCAGGACTTCGCCCGAGTGTTCGATCAGGTGGATGCCCTGGTGACTCCCACTTCGCCGGTGGTGGCCTTCCCCCTGGGCGCAAAGACGGCGGACCCGGTGCAGATGTACTTGATCGACGTTTGCACCCTGCCCATAAACATCGCCGGGCTGCCGGCCATCTCCGTACCCTGCGGCTTCTCGGAAGGGTTGCCCGTGGGAATGCAACTCATCGGCCCCCACCTGTCGGAACAGCGGCTGCTGAACCTGGCCTACACCTACGAACAAGCCACCAACTGGCGCCAGTACCGGCCAGCGCCATAGGGGCCACCCACCGCCCGCTCCCCTTTCCTCACCCGGAAATAGGGGAGGGATGAAGTGGGGAACAACTCCTGCCCCGAGTGACACTTGGCCATTGCATTATGGCGCCAATTTTTCCTATATTGTTTGCAGCTTACAGGAAGCAATAGGGGAATCAATCGGATGCAACTTCCCATTGCCAGCCCAGACTCAATAGGAGAGGTGCCAGTTTCGCCCATACCGGCGGTGAACGTGGCCTCCGTGCCGCAGCGCAGCCCCCTGCGCTACCCCGGTGGCAAGACCTGGTTGATCCCTCATATAAGAGCCTGGCTTCAGCAAATCCAACCGAAGCCTGACCGGCTGATAGAACCCTTTGCCGGGGGGGCGATTGTATCGTTGACCGCCGTCATGGAGGATTTGGCTCAAGAGTGCGTCCTGTCCGAGTTGGACCCATCGGTAGCGGCCTTTTGGCAGGCAACCCTGAACCATAACCAGGAACTAAGGCAGAAAATCCTCCACTTCGTACCAACAAGGGAAGCAGTAGAGGAAATACAAAACTCCAATCCGGAGACTACCCTGGACGAGGGCTTCAGGTCCCTGGTACTGAACCGAACGAGGAGAGGTGGCATCCTCGCCAAGGGAGCCTCGCTGTCGCGCACCGGAGAAAATGGCAAGGGACTAGCTTCCAGATGGTACCCGAATACCATCATCTCTCGGCTGGAATGTATTGACCAACACAGTTCCAGGATCAGCTTCAGGCAGGGGGATGGATTGGAACTACTGGAACGGGAATTGGCAAGGAGTTCAGAAGAGAAGGTGGTTTTCGCGGATCCTCCCTATACCTACGGGGGAAAGCGGGCCGGCAGCAGGCTCTACGACGCCTGTTCCATAGATCATGAGCGACTGTTCTCCATGCTGGCGAAGAGTAGGGTTCCGTTTCTGATGACCTATGATAAGTCTCCAGAAATCCTGTCAATGGTCGCAAAATCGGGTTTCCATGCTGTTCAAGTCTTCATGAAGAACACCCATCACGCCCTTCTACCCGAATTGGTCATTACTCGGATTCCGGTGTTTAACAATGCCTAGATATGGCATAGCCGAATGGTACGGCCTGGAACTCTTGAGGATTGGTCCAGGAAACAGACGAGCTCTGGCCAATGTCGCTCTAGGCAGCAACCCGGAGATTCCTGCCTACCCTTTCAGCCCTACCAAACGCCAATGCAATAAGCGAGGCGGCGTTTGCTCCCTACGTCTGTACGACGCCGTGGGAGATGGGAGTTCCCGGCCAAGTGATGACGCACCTATTGCACTGTGTCCCTCGCGGTTCGACCAGGACAACCTATTGCTGAAGTGGCTGGGCGAGATAGTCGGCTTTCCCGAAGGGGACATTGCGATTGCAAGGGAAGTTCCATTCATGGAAAACCTTCAAGACAAGAAACCCGCGGGAAAGATAGATATTGTAGTTGCCAGGAATCAGGACAATAGGCTGGAATGGTACGGACTTGAAATCCAGGCCGTTTACTTCTCTGGTAGTGGTATGAGCAGCGAATTCGAAGCCTTGCTGCACAGCACATCCTCTCCTCCTCCCTATCCCCAACAAGTGCGCCGACCGGATTGGCGTTCCTCCAGCGCGAAGAGGCTCATGCCCCAGCTAGAGGTGAAGGTTCCTACTCTTCGGCGCTGGGGTTCGAAGATGGCCGTGGCTGTTGACAAACCCTTCTTCGAATCCATTGGTGGCCCCCGCCAAAACTACAGCCAGGACTTGGGAGATGGGGACATCATTTGGATGGTCCCAGTCATTGACTACGATGAAAGGGGAAACCTGACGTTGCAGCGGGACCACTGGGAAATGCTGACCCTTGAAGACTCTCGCAACAAGCTGCTTTCCGCCAGGACCGTACAGCGCAACGAATTTGAGGCCAACCTGCGTAGCAGGTTATCGCCCCTTGAGGCTGAGTCCTGAGCTAAGCAGTGACCTTATGCTCCGGTAACCCAACGCCCCCGCTGGCGGGGATTGCGCTATAATCACCCCAACCCATGACCCCAATCCTTATGCCAGGAGGAGCCGCCATGCAGTTTGGACTGCTGTTTGAATGCCAGCGCCCCTACGAGGGCACGGAAATTGACTGGAATGCCCTGTACAAGGAGACCCTTGCCCAGTGCGAGCTGGCCGACCAGGTGGGTTTCGATAACCTGTGGTTCGTGGAGCACCACTTCCTGACCGGCTTTTCCGGTTCCCCCAGCCAGGACGCCATGTTCGGCGCCCTAAGCCGCATCACCAAGAACATCCGCATCGGCTACGGCGTCTGCATCCTCCCCTACCACCATCCCGTGCGAGTCGCCGAGCGGGTGGCGCTGGTGGACCAGCTGACCGACGGACGGGTGGAATTCGGCACGGGACGATCCAATGCCTACGAACAGATGGGGCTGGGAGTTGACCCCCGCAACACCCGGTCGCTGTGGGAAGAGTCCATCGCCATGCTGCCCCAGATCTGGCAGTCGGAAGAGTTCGAGTGGGAAGGGGAGCATTGGCAGGTACCCAGGCGGCGGGTGCTGCCCAAACCGGTGCAACAGCCCCATCCCCGCATGTACCTGGCCTGCACTCAGGCGGAGAGCTTCAAGCTGGCGGCGGAAAAGGGCCTGGGCGTTCTGTCCTCCGCCTCCTACGCCACCTCCGTGCTGGCGGAGCAGGTGAAAATCTATCGCGATGCCCTGAAAAACGTGAATCCGGTGGGCGCCTTTGCCACCGAGTTCTGGGGCAACAATGTCCATGCCTACTGCGGCACGGACAACGAAGAGGCTCGGGAACTGGCGGCCCTTTCCATGAAGACCTTCTTCGGGCCAGACAAGCCTTACATTGCGGGGCGGATCAATGCCTACGAGGAGCTGTTGGAGGCCTGGGGCGGCGTTCCCGACCACCTGCAGGCCGACTTTGGTCGGTGGCTGCGTCAGTCCGACGACGCCCACCGGGCCCAGGCCGAGGAGTCGGGAATTTCCCTGGACTCTGGGCCCGGCGCGGCGCGGGCCGCCATCGCCCAGCTGGACGCCAACACCCTGGCCGACCGGGGGGTTATCATCGCCGGTGACCCGGATAGCTGCGCCCGGGCGGTACAGATGTACGAGGACATTGGCGTGGACCAAGTGATGATGATCATGCAGACGGAAACCATCCCCCACGAAAAGGTGATGAGTTCCATCGAGCTGTTCGGCAAGGAGGTCATACCCAGGTTCCGGTAAGGGGCTACCCCCAACGCCCGGTACCCGGTCAACTGAAGAGAGTAGGGGAGAATTGAGGGAATAATGACGGGGAAAACGGCGGTGCGCCCCTACCCCACCCGACCAGCCATGGCCGGGATACAACCCGTCCCCGCCAAGCCAGGCCCTGTTGACCAACTACTCTATGTGATAGACCCGCGCCGCCGTGCCATAGAACATATCCGACCGTTCGCTGGCCGAGTAGCCGGCGGACAACCGCTTGAAGGCGTTGTAGAGAACGTGGTGCGAGTAGGACACCTTGTCCACCGGGAAATTGCTCTCGAACATGCACCGGCTCGGGCCGAACTGCTCGATGCAGTAGTTGATCAGCGGGGCCATGTCGCTGGCCAGTTCCTCCGACCCTATGGGTGTATTGCGGGTGTGCCAGTCGAAGCCGGTGCGGGGCATGCCGATACCGCCCAGCTTGCAAACCACGTTGGGGCATTGAGCCACGGCAGCGATACCCCGACGCCACGTGTCCATTACATCATCCCTTCCCGCGTATGGCCCCACCCTTACCAGGCCGCCGATATGGTTCAGGATAATGGTCAGGTTGGGAACAGCCTTGGCAAAGTCGGCCATTTCCATCAACTGGGGAAAGTAGAGCCAACCTTCCAGCGTCAGCCCCTTGTTGGCAAGAACCCGCGCCCCCTCGCGAAACTTGTCGCTGGCCAACTGGCCGGGCATGTTGTGAGCCGCCGTATTCTCAACCTCCGGATGGGGGTCCCAGGTAACCGAATGGCGGATGCCCCGGAAGTGGTAGGGACTGGCCTCGTGCAGAGCGTCCAGCACTGGTTCCACGGCGGCGCCCAAATTCAGGTTGGCATGGCCGATGATGGCGGCAGCGGCCCGGCCGGGGCCGTACAGGCCGGTGGCGCTGGCTGCGTTCAATCCCTGGACGAACTCCACCTCGCCCACGGGCTTCATTTCCGCCGGACCATCAACCCGGTACATGGCCCGCGCTTCGATGAAGACGGTGGAGGTGACGTTGTGGCCGCAGTTGATGTCCTCGGCCAGTTCCTGGAGCAGGTAACGTTGATAGGGAATGCGTTCCGGCCGCTTGTCCCAAAAGTGGTGGTGCGGGTCGATTATGGGCATATCCGGTTCAAGGGTTTCTTCCCTGGTGAGAGCCAGCCAGTCATTGCCTCCAAACGGCATATTGGCCTCCTTTATTGCACGGTATTGGCGGCGACCGCGACGGGGAACGTCGGCTGAATTGTCGTCCCGCCAGCCCCATTATAGCGGAACCGGAGACTCCATTACGGAGTATCCATCATTCTCTCCCTTCCGGTTCCGAAAGGAAGCTGGGCCCTGGGTTGGCAATGGATAGCTATCCCTGGCTCCATGTTACAATGCGTCAAATTCAGAATGGCCGGTAACAACGGCCAATAGGAGTACGTCCATGACCACCAGCAATCCCGCCAACGTTGTCGTCTGGTACGACTACACTTGACCCTGGTGCTATGTCGGCCTGGTCAGGCTGGACGAAGCAGCGGAATCCACCGGGGCGGCCATTGACCGCCGGCCGTACCTCCTGGCGCCGGAGCGGCCCCCGGAGGGCGAACCCCGTCCCCTGAGGGAGGGCGAGACGGAAACTGAACTCAATGCAGCATGGCAGGAACGGGCGCGGGAAGCGGGCATCGTCATGCGCCGGCCGGCCCTCAACCCCAACACCAACTTGGCCCACGAAGCAACCGCCTTCGCCAAAGACAAGGGCTTGGACGGGGAGTTCCACCACGCCGCCGCCAAGGCCTATTGGGAGGACGGGGTGGACCTGGGCAACCGGGAAACGCTGCTCAACATCGGCTCATCCTGCGGCTTGGACGCCGGTGAACTGGGGGCGGCCCTGGACTCCGGCAAGTATCGCCAGTACGTGCTGGACGAACACCAGGCAGCGAAGGACCTGGGAGTGTTCGGCACGCCAACCTACCGGATTGACGGCGGCGAACCGGACTTCGGCGACAAGAGCGTGGCCGAAATGACAACCATGATTCAGGGTGGTGCGTAGGGGGTAACTGGTCCCTCTTCGAAAAAACCGGGGCGGGTTGCAGACCCGCCCCTTTTCCATGCAACTGAATCTTCCCGCCGTGGAACCTTGAAGGTACCGGTTATGGCGCCCCTTGGCCGGTGGAACGGCGACCGCTGCCACCGGGCCCGGCCGGGAAGAGCTCCTCCATACCCTCCGGCAATACCAGCACCGATCGGGCTTCCAATTGCCCATTGGCAATTGCCTCCCCAGTGGCCCAGACCCGAACATTGGAAGCCAGAGATTCCCGGGTTGACGGGCTCATCTGGTAGATCATGGTGGTCTCCGACAGGGTGACGGTCACCTCGCCCCGAGGGGAGAACGCCGTCAGGGTATCACCGTCCAGTTGCTGTACCGTACCGAGCACTCCCCGGCCGGCCGGGGTTGAGGCAGCATCGGCCCCCCGGCGGCCGGCGCCGGTCAAGCCATCGACAGTTTCCCCGCCGGCGCCAGACCCGGAAGATGGGGTGTCGGGCAGACTAGCACCGAACTGTTCTTGTCCTGCCTGCGCCTGCCCCTGGGGGCCGGCGTCCTGACCACCGCCACGACGAAGAGACCCTGGGTTCCCGCCCTGATCGGTGGCAGCCGAGACTCCGCCCTGACCGCCGCCCGTTCCCTGACGTTCCGCGCCGGCAATCGGCGCACCTCCGAAACCCTGGCCGCCGGCCCCTAGGCGCGGGGACAGGTTGGCCGCAGCAGCCTCCGCCCGACCCTGTCCGTAGATGATTCCTCCCACGAAGGAACCACCGAAGCCTGCTCCCAGGAATATGGCCAACCCCAGAAGCATGAGAAAGGAACGGTTCATTGCGCCCCCCTTATTCGTAGCGTAAGGCCTCAATTGGATGCAGGCTGGCCGCCCGCATGGCCGGGTAAATGCCAAAGAACAGGCCAATACCGGCGGACACCGCAAGGGCCAGCAGGGCAATATCCCAACTGGCGGCGGTCTGCAGGGGATTGCCTCCCAGGAAGGGTTGCCCGTCCAGAAGCAATGCGACGCTGGCCCCCAGGACCACTCCCACAATTCCCCCACCCAGGCTGAGCAGGGTTGCCTCGGACATGAACTGGAGCAGAATATCCCGCCGCTTGGCGCCCATGGCCTTCCGGATGCCAATTTCCCGGGTTCGCTCGGTAACCGAAACCAGCATGATATTCATGATGCCGATGCCCCCCACCAGCAGGGATATGCCGGCAATTGTTCCCAGGAAGAACACGAAGGTGTTGGTGGAAGCCTCCAGGGTTTCGATGGTCTCCCTCTGGTTGGTGATGATGAAGTCGTCCTCGCCAGTAATGCGGTGGCGCAGTCTCAGCACCGTAGCCACCTGGCGCATACCCGAATCCATGGTCTCGATGTCGGGCATCTGAACGTTGATCGAATCCACGCTGACTTCCCCATGGGTGGTTCTCTGGGAGGAAACCCGGTAGTAAGCGGTGGTGATTGGCACCAGAATCTGGTTGTCGAAGTTGCCGAAGAAACCGCTGCCCTTGCTCTCCAGAATCCCGATGACCTCGAACTGCCGACCGTTGATGCGAATAGGTTGGCCGAGGGAGTCCCGATTTCCGAAGAGGGTTTCGTTGACAGCCTGACCCAGAACCGCCACCTGGGAGCGATTGGTCAGGTGACCCTCGGTTATGAACAGGCCCTCCGCAACGGGGAAGTTGCGTACCTCGCTGTATTCGGGGGTCACACCCACCACCTGGGCAAAGGTATTGTTCCGGCCCGCGGAAACCTGGCCCGAGGCTCGTATTTCGGGAGCTACCGCCTTCACCGAAGGGGCGAAAACCGGGTCGTTCAGTGCGTATGCGTCCTCCAGGGTCAGGGTGGCAGCGCTGCCGGCGCCTCCCCTCAACCCCCCGGCCTGGCTGGATTCGCCGGGCTGCACGAAGATCAGGTTGCTGCCCAGGGCCTCGATGTTGGCGGTGATGGATTGCTGCACTCCCTGTCCAATGGCCATCAGGGAGATGACGGCGGACACGCCGATTACGATGCCAAGCAAGGTCAGACCGGAGCGGAGCTTGTTGGTTCCCAGCGACGCGAAGGCTATGCGAAAGGTGGTCAGGGGGTTCATGCCACTGCCCTATCGTCGGTTACCCGCCCGTCCCGCATGGTGATGATCCGGCGGGTGGAGGCTGCTATGTCCGGTTCGTGGGTTACGATGACCACGGTCAGTCCCTCCCGGCGGTTCAAGTCCTGGAGAATCGACACAACCTCTTCGCTGGACTGGCTGTCCAGGTTGCCGGTGGGCTCGTCGGCCAGCAGGATGCTGGGCTCCTTGACCAGGGCGCGGGCAATGCCCACCCGCTGCTGCTGACCCCCGGAAAGCTCGGCAGGCCGGTGCCCCACCCTTTCGGCCAGGCCCACCCGGTTTAGCGCCGTCAGGGAACGGCGGCGCCGGTCATGGCCATTGCCGTACAGCAGGGGCAGTTCCACGTTGGCCAGGGCAGTCAGGCGGGGCAGGAGGTTGTAGGTCTGAAAGACGAAGCCTATCTTGCGGTTGCGCACCTCGGCCAGACGGTTATCGCCAAATTCACCCACATCCTCCCCCTCCAGGAAGTATTGACCGTTGGTGGGAACGTCGAGGCAACCCAGGATGTTCATCATGGTAGATTTACCGGAACCCGAAGCTCCCATGATGGCCACCATCTCACCGGCCTGGATCGATACGGACACTCCCTGCAGGGCGGCCACTTCAATGTTGCCCAGCCGGTAAATCTTCCCAACGTTTCTGAGTTCGATGGCTGCTGGCTGCAATGCAATACCCATACCTTAAACCGGAAGTTTCCCCTATCGCCGGGGCCCGCCGCCGCGGGAAGGACCAAAGCTGCCGCCCGTGGCCCGGCGGAGGTTTCGGAAACTGAATTCGCTGGTGGCCAGGTCCGACGATTCGATGATGATCTGGTCGCCCTCGGAGAGGCCGGACTCCACCGACACCCAGAAATCGTCGCTGCTGCCCAGGGTCACGGGAACCTCCGATACTCCCTGGGCGGTCATGACCCGAACTGCCGGCTGGTCGAAGGAGCCGTAGAGGGCTTGCTGGGGCACCAGGAGAACGTTGCGTTCCTCCTGGAGGACGATGTTGGCTACGGCGCTCAGGCCCTCGCGGGGTCGAACACCATCTGGAACTTCCATGCGAATGCGGAGGGGGAAGGTGACAACCCCCTGTTGGTTCTGGGCCTCCTCGGCGATTTCGGTCACGACGCCCCGCAGGTTTACGTCCGGCAGGGCGTCCAACCGAACCTCCGCAGAAGTACCCACTTCCACCAGCAGGACATCAATCTCATCCACGATGCCGTCGATCTCCACAATGGACGGGTCCACAATTTCAATGATTACCGTTCGGGCTTCCACTTCATCGCCCGCTGCCACCAGCAGTTCAGCCACGTATCCGCCAATAGGTGCCGCGAGGGTGGCCGACTCCAACTGAGCCTGGGCGGTTGCCAGCTGAACCTGGGCCGCGGCCACCTTCTGCTCGGCCAGAGCCAGGTCCAGCGGGTCGGGGGGAGCCTGCTGCTCGTCCAGTCGCTCCCCCGCGAGAACCACGCCGGCTTTCGCCAGCGCGAGCTGTTCCCTTCGCAGAGCCACCTCCAGGGGGTCTGGCAGATTCTGAAACTCTTCCAGCATTGCGGCGTAGTCATCCTGAAGTTGGAGCAGAGTGGCCTGGGCCAGTTCCAGTTGCCGACTGTTTAGTTCCAGGGCCAGCCCGTCGGGGGTCTCCTTCAACTCCTCCAACAGTTCCGCCAGATCTTCGACCGCCTGGTTCAGGTTGGCCTCCGCCAGCACGACTCGAGCCTCGCTCAGGGCCAACTCCTGGGGGTCAACTTCGGGCGGTTCCAGCTCGGCCAGGTCCCGATCCACCATTGCTATATTGGCGGTAAGGGTTTGGGACCTGGCCTCCAGCGCCGACCGTTCCAGTATGTCCTCCCCCTGCTCCACCTCTTGCAACAGCTGTTCCGCCTCCTCCAGCGCCGCCTCGGCCAGGGAAACCTCGGCCTCCAGTTCTTCCTCCTGGGAAACGAGGCCGAATCGAACCTGTTCCAGTTCCTCCTCCAGATTCTGGATGTAGATTTCCCACCGGTTTACGTGATATTCAAGGCCCGGGGCGCCATTGTCGTAATCCTCCCTAAGGGATACCAGGGTGGTCTGCGCCTTGGCCAGGTCGGCTTCCAGTTCAGCCTTCTCCTGGCGTCGGGTGGTCAAATCTGAACCCCAAGTCTCCCGGAAGTCCTCCAAGGCCCGGTTCGCTTCGTCCAGGGCAATGGTGGCCTTCAGGTGAGACTGACGGGCCTCCAGCAACTGTCGTTTGCTTGCAGTCGTATCGGCCAGGGCTTCTTCTATGCTGTCCAGTTCCTGTTGCGCTTCAGCCTTCTGCTGCAGCGCTGCCGTTAGCTCGACCCGGTAGTCGGGTTCCAGGTCGCGGCTGACCAGTTCATCATGAGCATCGATGGCCTGTTGTAGCTTCAACCGGGAATCGGCAATCAGTTCTTCCTGGGCACGGATTGCCTGGTTGGAGGGAAGCTCCGGATTCAGCAGATCCTCTCGTTCCTCTTTTCGTTGCTGGATGAGCAACTGGGTGGCGGCGATCTCTTCCTCCAGAGACTTCAGGTCAACCTCCGAGGGGAACGACGGGGCCAAGGCCTCATCCAGGGCATCATGGGCCAGCCTCACCTGGTACCTGGCATTGGCGACTTGTTCCTCGGCCGTCGCCCGCTCCAGGGCCACCGCCGCATCTTCCGGCGGGGCCAGCAGGTCGGCCAGCGCTTCCTCGGCGGCCAACTGATCAACCCGGGCCTGGGCTGCCGCTTCGGCCAGGGTGGCCAGGGTGGGAGCGTCCAGTCGGACCAGGGGCTGGCCGGCGGCAACCTGCTGTCCCTCTTCCACCAGCAATTCTCCAATGGCGCCCTTAATTCCGAAGCTCAACTGCTCCCGCTCCGGAAAGGCCAGGTTGCCGTTGGTGGAAACCTGATTGACAATGTCCCCGTAGCGGATTGGTATCAGTTGTTGGCTCTCGGTCAATTCGGTGGTAGTCGGCTGGGTTTGGTCCGCAGATACCAGGAAAACCGCGCCGGCGGAACCCAGCATAACCGCCGCCAGGACGAAAATCTGCCAGGGAGCCAGGGACTTGAGCGCATTCCAGAGCGCTTCCATTTGTTCACCTCGATTGGCACGGATAAGCCAGCCATGGGCCGAGTGATTAGCGGGAAGCGGGCAGCGTGAAGGTGAAGGAGGCCCCCCGACCCGGCTCACTGTCCACCCAAATGGTTCCGCCATGGGCCTCCACCAGTTGGCGGGCAATTGTCAGTCCCAGACCGGCCCCGCCCGTGGCGCGGGACCGGGAAGGGTCCACCCGATAGAAGCGGTCAAACACCCGGTTCAGGTCTTCCGACCCTATGCCGGGGCCGGTGTCGCTAACGGTGATCGCCACGATGGGCCCACCATCCTCAGCCGCACGGGGGACGGCGGTAACGGCGACCGCTCCGCCGGAAGGTGTATTGGCCATGGCATTCTCCAGCAGGTTGCTCAGGGCCTGGGCAATGCGTGTCGGATCCAGCTCCACCAGGGGCAGGCTGTCAGGGATCTCCAGGGTCAGGGAAATACCCCCAGCCTCGGCGCGGGGCCGGAAGGCTTCTACCAACTCTTCCAGAAGGGTAGCCACCGCTTCCGGGCGGGTCTGAAGAGACAGGGAGCCGGCGTCCGCCATGGCCAGTAGTCGCAAGTCCTCCACCAGCGCAACCAGGTGGGTCGTCTGCTGGCGCAGGGTGGCGATGGTCGCCTCGTCGGGCGGCAAGAGGCCATCGTGAACGGCGTCCAGGTAGCCCTGAATATTGGAGAGGGGAGTGCGCAGTTCATGGGCCACGTCGGCGGTGAGGTTACGGCGTTGCCGTTCGGCGGTCTGGAGGTTCTCGGCCATGTTGTTGAAGGTGTCGCCCAATTGCCGGAACTCGGCGGGACCGGAAACGGTAACCCGCTGGTCCAGGTCGCCCTGCCCCAGCCGGCGCGCGGCGTTGCCCAGGGTTTGCAACGGCGCCAGAATGCGCCGGGAAGCGAAGAAGACCAGCGCCATTCCTCCCATGGCGGCGGCCAACCCGGTCACGAGAAGCATTCTGTTGACCGACGCAGTTACCCGGGATACCAGGGGTTCCGCTTCCGAACCCGGCACGGCGGCCCCTGGAGCCACCGGTTGGGGGGGTGGAGGCCCAGGCGGAACTGAAGAACCGAATCCGCCGACCCCTGCATCGCCATCGGGTGGGCCACCGTTCAAGCCCCGCTCCAGCACCAGAAAACCCACCTGTCGACCCTCGTGGACTATGGGAATAGTAGGGCCGGGGGCCCGTTTACCGTCACTCCCCCGGTTTCCCGGCCGGTGGGAATCGGCAACGACTCGGCCATCCTCATCGGTGACCAGGAAGCGGCGGCCGTAGAAGGTGGCGGCCTGCTCCAGAGAGGGCTGCACCCCTTCCCAACGCCGATTCTCCGCATAGTGACGGGCGATTATGCGATGAACCCTTCCGGCGCGAAATTCCTGGCTCCGGGTTTGGAACCGTTCCGATTCCACCCCCGCCGTGAAGCTCACCAGGAATCCGACGGCGCCCAGGGCCAGGGCCAGGGCCAGAGTGAAGGCCAGTATCAGCCGGAATTGGAGGCTGGCAAACCACTCAGGGGCTGCCAAAGCGGTACCCCATGCCGTAGATGGTGTGGATGAACCGTTCCCCCTGCAGGGGGCCTTCCAGCTTCCGGCGCAGGCTGTGGATGTGGGTATCGACGGTGCGGTCGTAACCGTCGAAGTCCTGCTCAAACACCCGGTCGATAATATGCTCTCGGGAGAAGAGGCGTCCGGGTTCCCGCAGCATCAACGCCAGTATCCGGAATTCTGTGGGAGTCAGGGAAACCGTTTTGCCCCCAGCCCGCACGGTCCGGTTGCGCATGTTGACCTCAATGGGTCCGTAGGTAAGGAAACCGCCGCCGTTGCCGTCTTCCCGCCCACTGCGGCGGAGAATGGCTCTGACCCGGGCGGCCAGTTCCCGGGGGCGAAAGGGCTTGGTAACGTAGTCATCGGCGCCCAGACCCATGCCGGCAAGGACGTCTTCCTCATCGACCCGCGCGGTCAGCATAACTATGGGCACATCGGTCTCGGCCCGCAGTTGCCGACATACTTCCAGGCCGTCCAGCCCCGGGAGCATCAGGTCGAGCACCACCAAATCCGGCTCCTCTGCCCGGGCCCTGGCCAGTCCCTCCGTGCCGGTGGCGGCCGATACCACCTGGTGCCCGTCGTGGGACAGGTACAGGCTGACCAACTCGGTGGTGTGGGGGTCGTCTTCAATTATCAGGACGGTATTCGACATGGTTGGTAACCACCCCTTGCTCCGTACAAGGTATCAGCGGCCGGCTTCCGGCACGGCCGCCAGCAGTACCTGCACCATAACCTCGTCCTTGACTTCGATTCTGCCGGGAATGTTCGGGGGCGGCAATTCCAGGTCCTGCCAGGTGAAGGAGGCGCGTCCCAGCACAAAGAGTTGGTCCGGGTCGTTGCGCGCTTCCACCTCGAAGACCAAAGGCTTCACCACATCCTTGATTGCCAGTTCCCCCGGCACCTCACGATTTATCACCTGGCCCTCGGGCAAGGGGTCGGGCAGGTCACCCAGGCCGGTCACGGTAAAGATGGCTACGGGGTGGTCGGGAAACATTCGGTTGCGGACGTAGCCGTCCCGCCGGTCCTGGTCGCTGGTCAAGGAATGCAAATCCAACTCTATGACCGAGGGTCTGCCGTCCAGGTAAATGACACCGGACAGAGCCGCCGAGCGCATGACGGCATCATTGGGAAGGTCCAGCCACGCCAATTTTTCGTTAACGGTAAAGGTGACTTCGGAACCCTCGCCGATGACGTAGCCAATACCCGCCGCCTCGGGTTCGGGTGTGTTCGTATCTTCCGGCACTGGGGTACTTTCCGGTTCCGGAGTATCCTCCGGGGCTGGTTCAGTTGGGGAAACCGGCTGGGCCTCCGTTACGGCGGGGGACGCCGCCGGTGGTTGGGCGGGCGTAGCCGGCGCCGGCTCGGTTGGTACTGGGGGCGCCGTGGGAGCAACCTGGTCCGAGACCGGGGATGTACTGGCGGTCGTGGCTGGGGGCGCTGTTGCGGGCTGGGCCGAGGGGCTGCACCCCACTGCTGCCAGGGTCAGCAGCAGGAGGAGTGAACCAGTCAGTACTGCCCTGATTGCTAAAACCCGAAAGTGTTCTCCCGATGTAATTCCCATTGTTGTTCGCATGAGCATTCCTGTTTCCGGCATTGAGGTTGTGGGCGCCCTGTTGAGGTTCCGGCGAAGGGACATTGGCGCAACTTTCATGCTTCGAGCCTTTCCGCTGCTGCCACGACCTAAGTCTGGGACAACCCGCGCCCGACCTGTTCAGTTGAGCCTCCGGGAGCAGCGGAAGCATTGGGAGGCGGCAGTTTCAACTCCCCGCTTTCCTGATCCCCCTGGTTGACCAGGCCAATGCCCAACAGCAGCGCCGCCGCGACGGCAATAACGCCCCACCACCAGCGCAGGTTGGGAAGCAAGCGGCCCAGAAGCGCGGTCAGGACACCGGTCACCCCATATACTATCACCGCCAGCGGCGCTGCGAAGGCCGTGAAGTGGTCCAACTGGGACCGGCCATACCATACTGCGGCGACCGAGACCGGTACGAATATCAGCGTCCATACGAGAAGGAAGACGGGCGCGCCGGAGGGACGCCGCCCCAGAGCCTGCCAAATCGCCCCGGCAAGAACCCCGGCAGTCAGGGCCGCCACGGCCAGCGACGCGCTGTTGAACAGCGTGTCGCTGGGGGAGCGCAGGGGCAGCGACACCAATATCGCTACAACCGCCGCTACGGAACCGGCGACAATGCCAAAAACCATTCTTGGCTCCCATTTGATTCAGTTAAGCTGGTCTGTCAGTACTGATACCGGGTCAACGAACCAACGTCATTCCACGCGAAGCCTGGGGATCCCAACCGCGGGGAGAGAAGCGGGATTGCTACCCCGAACCGCCGTGCCCTCGCCCCGTTGGGATTCCTCGGTTGTCGCTCGGAACGAAAAACAGAAGGGGCTGGGAATTGGAATGACGGCTTCCCACTCTGGTTGCGATGCCTCGAATCAGATGGGAACGCCGACTCTACCATTAGCCCTTCATTCCAAACATGACTGCCCCCCGGTGGCTGACAAGAAGGGGCGAAGGCAGCCTCGTTGCCATCGCCCCAAAACCCGGATGCAACCCCTCGCGGCCAACGATGGCGTTGGGTATGGCTACAGGGGATTGCCGGAGAAACTGGTCTCCCCGCCCCGGTGGAAGCGTCCTCGGAAGAAGGAACCGGCGCCGTCCCCGCCGCCGTGATGCCGGCCCCGGAACGAGGAGCCGGCGCCATCGCCGCGCTTA
This sequence comes from Dehalococcoidia bacterium, assembly GCA_965221385.1. Classification (GTDB taxonomy): domain Bacteria; phylum Chloroflexota; class Dehalococcoidia; order Lucifugimonadales; family UBA3495; genus Bin22. The sequence continues at coordinate 2,387,692 of OZ244885.1, read as the reverse complement.
CCATGCCGGCCGTAACCCGACCGTTCCAGGCCTTCCGGCAAGGCGGGGCGCTGGTCGTACCATGCCTGTATCCCGTCGGCCTGTTCCTGGGTGACGTGGCCGGCGTTTACCAGGCGCTCCAGGTAGCCACCCACCCGGTCGGAAGAAGCGAGGCCGATGGTGCGCAACCGGATCAGGTCGCTGTAGGGGTAGTCGTCGAACCACTCCAGTATGGCCGACCGGGCATCATCCTCTGCGCCCAGGTCATCCAACTTAGCCTCCAAGTTTGCCACCTGCCGGTCCGCGACCACCCCGTTCATGGCGGTCTGGACCTGGGCTTCCGTCACCTCACCATCCAATACCTGGCTGAGCTTCTGAGCAATGGCGGCTGCGAAACTTGTGCCGTCGCCGTTCGTGGCATAGCCGCCATGGGCATAGACCTGGCTCGCGGCAAAGACGCCGACCAATGCGACGCCGCCGGCAATGCCCAGCGCCAAAGCTCCCCCCAAGAGAAGCAGGAATACCCTGTTTCCGGTGAATTTCATTCCATTCCTCCTTTTTCCCTCTCTATTCTACTATGGGCCGCTGCCAATTGGCCCGGCCAGGAGAAGGTCGCTGTAGGAAATATAAGGGAAGAATTTTAAGAAAGTTTCAAGCTGGCGAAACTCTGGTGGGTCAAACCGGGGAAAGAGCGGGGCGCCGTACCCTTACCGGCCAATGCGCTGTCAAACCAAAACTAACGCTCCAGGGCCGGCCGGGAAAGGCCAACTGCGAGCGGGCGGGCAAGGGTGGCAGTCCGAAGGGTGGGAAACGCTACCACTCCATTTCCATACCCAGCCCCCGGGCCCGGGCATTGTCGTGGGCCAGCTTGGCGGCGGCCACGTCGGCCACGCCGGTACCCATCAGCTTGGCATAGATGATCTGGTCAACGGCATCTCGACCGCAAACCGTGCCGGCCACCACGTGGCGCAGTTCCTGCAACTGGCTCCATTGGAGAATGCCCCGGTCCACGGCGCTGGCCATGTCCCCCACTTCGATGGGGGCCTGTTCCGGGGAGTCCACGAATATCTTGTCGGCGCGGGCGAAGGTGGCATCGTCCACCTCCCGCGCCCGCCAGGTGGTGGGGCCGGCTCCGATCACCGTGGCCCCTGGAGACAACCATTCACCCTGCAATACCGGGTCCAGTACGGCGGCGATGCAGATTACGATGTCGCTTCCCGAAACTGCCTCCTGGCTGCTTTCGACAGATTCCACGGTCACCCCCAGGGAATTGGTCATGGCCTGGGCAAAGGCGTCCCGACGGTCGGCGGTGCGGCTGAAGGCCTTGATCCGGCGGATGTTCCGAACCTTGCAGATAGCCTCCAACTGAGTTGGGGCCTGGTACCCGGTGCCAATTATGCCGACGGTGGCGGAGTCGGGGTTGGACAGGTACTTGACGGCAACGCCGGTGGTGGCCCCCGTCCGAAGCTGGCCCAGCCGGTTGGCCTGGGTGTAGCACATCAACTCGCCGGTATCGGAATTGTAGATGCTGACCTGAAATGAGTACTTGCCCTGCACCACGGTGTAGGTCTTGACCCCGAGGATGTTGTCGTAGAAGAGGCCGCCGCCCATGACCGACAGCATTCCGCCGGGGGCGATTATCTTCCTTCGGCCCAGGTTCATAACCTCGCCCTGGCCGTACCGCCGCTGCATCTCTTCGATGGCAGCCAGCATATCATCCATCGTCACCGCCTGGTTTACTTCATCATCCCGAAGGAACAGGGCCATGGTTCTCTACCTCATAAGTTCAAGTATTCACCGGGGTTGGTGGGTCGGAATAGTGTACCCGCGCCCCGCCTTTCTGGCAAAAGGGCATTCGCCCAGGCAGCGACGGGACAAGCTGGTACAGGCGCGCGCCAAAGGGGCACACCGTGGAACAAGCCTATGAAGGACGCCCATTCAACCCTGGCGATATTGCCGTTGACGGATGGTCCAAAGGCAAGGCTCAGCCATCGCCGCCGCCGGCGGGGGCGGCAGCGGCTCTGGGCCCGGAGGAACTGGTGGTGGGGATTCGCTGGAATATGGCAACAATACCGCCCGACATCATAATTCCCACCACCGAAAGGGCGGAAATCTGGAACCCGCTCATGTAGTGGCCCTGGGCCTCCGCCACGGGCAGCAGGTCAATGGCCACGGGCAGCGCCAGGCCAAGCACCGTAGCGCTGATGGTGGTGCCGATGGAGTGACCCATCTGCCGGGTGGTCTCCAGCATCCCCGAAGCGAAACTGCGGTTCTCCGGCAGGGAATTCATCACCGTGGCGTTGTTTGGCGAGTTGAACAGGTTGGAGCCAATGGCTATCGGCAGCAACAGTATCGGCAGGGCCATGACGGGAATGTCGTCGGCGAAGAAACCGGCCAGCAAGAAGCCCAACGCGATCAGCATCAGGGAGGCTGGCCGCAGCCATACCGGGTTGTACCGGTCGTGCACCCAACCGCCCAGGGTGGGCAGGAACAAGCCCAGTACCTGGTTGGGCAGCAGCACCAGTGCCACGAAGATGGGAGGTTGACCCAACCCGTTTTCCACCAGTATGGGAATCAGAGTTGTCACCGCCAGCATGGAAAGGTGGAAGCAAGTGTTGGTAAACAGGGCCATGGAGAAGTACTTCTGCTTGAAGTAGCCAAAATCCACGAAGGGGTCGGTACTGCGCTGCTGAATTACAAAGAACAGGGCCAGGGAGGCGAAGAAGAGCAGGTGCATGGGAATGTGGTAGCTGATGGCATCGGGGGAGGTGAATGACTCTGCCCCTTCGTGCATGTGCAGGCCCGACAGGATGAAGGCGCCCAGGGTACCCACCATCAGGGTTGCGCCCACGTAGTTGATGGAGACCTGCTTCATCTCCTCCACGTTCTGCTGGGCGTGGTACTTCAGCAGGGGATAGCTGTACCGCAGGGCCAGAATGCCCACGGGGAGGGAGGTCAGGAACACCATTCGCCAGCCCCATTGCAGGCTGAAGAACTGGAGGAAGATGCCAAACAACCCCAGCCCAATGAGGGTGCCAAAGCGGGCGGCCACCACCGGCACCGCGAAGGCCCGGCCCCGTTCGGCAGCGGGGAAGACCATGGAAAGAATGGCGTTGGAGTTGGCCGTAACCAGGGCGCCGCCCAAACCCACCAGCCCGCTCCAGAGGATCAGCTGGGTGGTGGAGAAGGAGGTGGCCGCCATGACGCTGGCGACCGAAAGCAGAATCGCCCCGAAGAAGTAAACCCGGGCGTGGCCATACTTCTGGCCCAGGCGGGCTGCCAGGAATACGGTGCTGCCCAACAACAGCAGCCGAATGACCACCATCCAGGCGGCCTCGGCGACGTTGACGTCGAAATGGCGCGCCACGGAAGGTATGACCAGCGCGATGGGCATGCTGGCCAGCTGGACCATCAACTGGGTGGCGGCCAGACCAATGAGGGTTTCCCGGCGCTGTCGGTCGGTGCCCAGCTCCTTGAAGTTGCCGATGACGTTGAGTCGTCTGAGGATCAGCAGGAAGAGTTCCAAGAAAACTACCCTTGTCGTTCCAGGATCCGGTGTCTCTCAGAGATCCGGTGTCGTTCCAGGATCAGGTTGGGGTTACCCTTGTCCCGGATTCGGCGAACTGGAGAGTCTGCGAGGAGCGGGCGCGATTCTTTCCGGCGATCCCTGCTTCAGAGGACGAAGGCCGGTTGTGGCGCTCTTCTGCCCTGGCGCTTCATCGGCTACTTCCGGAAGAAGGCCCGGTTCTTCTGGACATACTCCCGCATATTGCCGGGGACGGTGAATTCGTCGAATATGGCATTGACCGGGCAGGCCGATTCGCAATAGGCGCAGTCGATACAGTCATCCGGGTTGATGAAGTACATTTCTTCCGCTTCATCGGTGTGGATGCAATCCACCGGGCACACTTCAACACAGGAAGCATCCTTGACCCCAATGCAGGGTTCCGTTATCACGAAAGCCATCGGCCCTGTCCCTCCTCGCAGGAAGAGGCAAAAATGATCAATCTCTTGCTTGTTGTTGCCCCGGTTTGAAGGCAATACCAGCGTTCTTCATTCTCAATATAGATTAGTATTTTGTCAAGTGATATTGAATAATATTTTTTATCGATGTATTATATGTCCTAAATCCTGATGAGGTCACTGCATATTATGGAGCTTCGGGAGATTATCAGCTTTTACCATGTGGCGCGCTTTCATAGCGTGTCCAAGGCTGCCAGAAAACTGGAACTGGGCCAGCCTACGGTGACCACCCACCTGAGAAAGCTGGAAGAGGAGTTCGGCATAACCCTCTTCGATCGCATCAAGCGACCCATCCAGTTAACCTCCGAAGGGTCTATATTCCTGGAACTGATAACCCCGATAGTTGAATCGGTAGATACCCTGAAAACCCAGATGGACTATACCGAGCGCCGGGGTTCCCTTCACATTGGAGCCTATCCGGATGTGGTGACCCACCATCTGCCCAAGCCCATTCAGTCCTACTTAGATTTCTACCCCGATGTCCGCCTCCAGTTGACGGCCCGCCCCTATACCACCCTAATCCAGATGGTCAAGTCGGGCGAACTGGACCTGGCAATCACCTCTCCTCCCCCCGCCGACGAGCCCTCCCTGGAATTCTTCAAGCTGTTCGACTACCGCGTGGTGCTGCTAACCCCGCCTGGCCACCAGTTGCTCCAGAAGCACCCCATAGACCTGGACGACATTGCCAATTGGCCCCTGATTCTGTCCAGCCCGGAGAGCCTGACCCGCCGCAACCTGGAACAGGCCTTCAAGGACAAGGGCAGCCGGTTCGACGTGGTACTGGCAGTGGACCATGCCGAGTCGGTGAAGCAGTACGTGGAAATCGGCATGGGCGTGGCGGTGGGCAACGACTTCACCCTGCACCCGGAGGACCACAACAAGCTGGGGGTAGTGTCCCTGGATCACATCTTCCCCTCCAACGTGCTGGGAGTCTGCACTCTCAGGGGCAAGTTCCTGGGACGGGCGGTGCGGAACTTCATGGACACGCTGGTAAAGCACCTGAGCGACTTCCACGTACACCTGGACGAATGGGAGGGCGAGGCGCCTTCCCGAGACGAAGAGAGGATGCCGGGTTTGGTCAGGTCCGGGGTCTAGCCAAATGCGTTGTCCCGGGATCTGAGCGCCCTACTCCTCCAGCCCAAAGCTCTCGACGGCCAGGTTCACGATGTGCTCCCCGATTGACAGGGAAGAGGTGGCGCCGGGAGACGGCGCATTGAGGACGTGGATTGCCTGCCGACCCTGCAATATGGAGAAGTCGTCCAGCAGGGCGCCGTCTGAAGCAACCGCCTGAGCGCGAACTCCCGCCCCGCCGGGAGCCAGGTCCTCCTCCTTTATTTCCGGAATCAGCTTCTGCAGGTCGTGGACGAACACTCCCTTGCTGTAGGAACGGTGCATCTCCGACATGCCGGTGCGCCAGTGTTTGGCGGCCATCTTCCAAAAGCCCGGATAGGTCAGGGTACCAACGGACTCGGCTACGTCCACGTTGCCTTTGCGGTATCCCTCGCGGGCGAATGCCAGCACCGCATTGGGCCCGGCCTCCACGTAGCCATGAATGTTGCGGGTGTAGTGGACCCCCAGGAAGGGAAAACGAGGGTCCGGCACCGGGTATATGAGGCCCTTCACCAAATACTGGCTCTCCGGGCGCAGGGTGTAGTACTCGCCCCGGAATGGGACTATGCGCACGTTCACCCGCTCCCCCATCATGCCGGCGATGCGGTCGGCGTACAGGCCCGCGCAATTGATGACATGGGCGGCTTGGACCGTACCCCGCGAGGTGTCGATGGTCATGGCGCCGGCTTCCCCGCCAATGGACCGTACCGCCGCGTCCATGTAGATGTCCCCGCCGAACTGCTGGAAGCGGGAGGCGTAGGCCTCGGTAACCTTCACGTAGTCTATAATGCCGGTGGCCGGCGACCACAAGGCCCGCAGCCCGAAGGTGTGGGGTTCAATCTCCTTCAGTCGCTCCGGACCGATCATCTCCAGGCCCGGCACTCCATTGGCCACGCCCCGTTCGTGGAGGTTTTCCAGGCGGGGCAATTCCGACTCTTCGGTGGCGACAATGGTCTTGCCGCACTGGTCGTACTCTATCTCGTTCTCGTTGCAGAACCGCATCAGGGCCTGGGCGCCCCCCACGCAGAACTGGGCTTTCTGGGAACCGGGCCGATAGTAGATGCCGGAGTGGATGACACCGCTGTTGTGGCCGGTTTGGTGCGTGGCCAGGTCCTTTTCCTTTTCCACCACCGCAACGCGGAGGCCCTGGGGGAAGCGGCGAGCCAATTGCATGGCCGTCGAAAGGCCGATTATGCCCCCGCCTATGATTACTACGTCATATTCCCTGGAGTTCATACAAACCTCCGGCAACGGGGCGGCTTCCGCCCCGGGACAGTATGGATTCGGCCCGGTCAAACCCGATCCGAAGGGAAGCCCCTTCATTCAGGGAGACCGGAACCGCTGGATACACTGTAGAGAGGCCCGCCCCGCTTTTCAACCACGGCCATCGGCATACCCATACAGGACAGTACCCCATCGCGCCGGTGTGAGGGTGGGCGGTCAACAGGCTAACGTTTCTCTGGGTCGGACATTGGCCTTTCACTCCCATCATCACCATCGCCGGCCGGATCGGGAGCAGCATGGCCAATGTCCAAAGATCGGTCAACGGCGTCCAGGTAGCGGTCCAAATCGGACTCGCCAACAGGGGCGGTGGCATCTTGTTCCGCCAATGGGGAAACACCAACGGCGCCATTGCGTCCGGTCATGGATCGGATAACCATCAGTGCGGCAATGAGGGCTGCCGCCAACCCAAACACTGGCAGGAGCCAGGCCAGCAAGTTTGCCCCCGACTTGGGCGGCGAGGCAAGGACATTCTGGCCATACCGGTCGGCGAAGTACGCCAGAATCTCCTCCCGTGTGGCTCCCTGGGCCAGCATTTCCCGCACCCGTTGGCGCATCTGGCGAGCCAGGGGCACCTGGGCCTGGTCAATGGACTCGGCGGGGCAGACGGGGCACATCAGCATTCGGTCGATGCCCTGGGCCTCGGCCTCGTCGTAAACTCCCTCCGGTTCCTGGGCGAGGAGGGGGGTGGCGCCCAGACCGAATAGGAGCGCCGCAACCGCCACCACTGAAATTACGATGGCCACCACGAACAACGCCCGGTGGCGCACCTGCCCCGGGGAAAGGCAAGAGGGCAGGCGATCTGCCTGCCCTCCATTTTGCAACCATTCAACAGCCAATTCGCTCCCCGGGAACCCGGCCTGACTACTCTTCAGGGGAGAGTAACAAGTTAGCGGCCTGCTAACAACCCTGGGGATTGACCTCCTGCAAGCAGTCCACCACGTAATTGGCCACCGCATCGATCTGTTCTGGTGTCAGCAGCTTGGAGAAACTGGGCATAACCGTCAGGCCGCCCACCATGATACTGGTGACGCTAGCCACATCCTTCGCAATCATCAGCGGGTCGTCGACCGCCGTCAAGTCTGCCGGAACGCTGGGGACGTAACCATACGTTTCCATCATGGTATTGAGGACGGCGCCATCGCCCTTGCCCAGGGCGCCATGACACATAGCACAGTTGATGTCGTACAACTCGCCCCCGTCCATGTTGGAAACCTGTAACTCGTAGTAGGGCACGGCGCTGGCAGGTACGCTCAGGCGCGGCGGTTCGTGGTCCTTGAAGGAAGGCTGGTAGTGCATTTCGTAGAAAATATCCAGGGGATAGGAACCCTGGGAACAACCCAGAGCCATCACGGCAACCAGCAAGGCCAAGCCACCCAGGTAAGTCCTATATCGCAACTGCCATCCCCTTGCAAACAGCGTCTTCAGTTTTTCAGACGGTACATTCATCATTTGCTGCCTTCCACCGGCTTTGGCCGGTTTCCGTAGCATCCGGCGTTCCAAGCCCTTCCTTGTTGGGTACGAACCCGTTGGTGAACTCACTCCCGCTTCACATCCACGGCCCCGGCGCTTCCCAGAACACCGGCGACCTCCTCATGTTGGCCCTCTTCAGTGTTGACCAAAACACCGATGTAACCCTCGGTAATGCGGGAATCGTAGAGACCCGCCTTCAACTTGGGCAACCGGGACTCGAAGATGATTCCCAGCACGGTGAACAGTATCGCTCCCAGCATGGTGCCTTCGTAGCAAACCACCGCCATGGGAGGAATGGACAGGATGGGCTTGCCGCCGGTGACCATCGGATATGCCACCTGGGTCATGGAGGTCAGCAAAATGCCGGAAGTCAGGCCCAGCAGAGCGCCGATGAAGGGAAATATATAGAGCCGATGAGGCTCTTCCCGTTCGCCAAAGGCTCCTTCCGGATAGGGCGTATCCGTCAGATAGTCCACATCGGTTTCGGGAATGCCGGCCCGACGCAGCCCATCGCCCGCATCGGCGGCCGAATCGGCGCTGTCAAACAAACCCAAGATAGGACGTCTCGCCATGTTCAAATACCTCTCTGACAATACCTCAAGCGCAAATCCCTTGCGGAATGGAGGCTAATCTTCTCTATAGGTTGCCGGCACCGTGCGGCGCCCGATTCTGACCTGGGTCTTCAGCACATCGCCTTCCTTCACGTCGTACAGGGGCACCAGGGGGAACACCCGGCTGAACAACAGCATCAACAGCGTAACCAGGGCGAAAGTCGAACCGACTATAACGTACTCGAAGATGCTGGGCCGGTAGTCCGCCCAAACAAAGGTGAAGAGCTGCTTGTTAACCAACCCGGGAACGATGATCAGGAAACGTTCCAGCCACATGCCGATGTTCACTGAAATGCAGGCGATGGACATTATCCACAGGTTCCGTCGCCATGACCGGCTGAGCCACAACACAATCGGGATGAAGTAGGTGGTAACCACGAACACAATGAACCAGAAGTTATAGGGCCAGTAGGTGAACTGGGTCTGGCGCACCATGAGCTCGTCCGCCTCCCGGCCATACATGCCAAACATGAGCTCCATGACCAGGAAGTAGAACCAGCCGGTTGCCACCACGATAAGCAGGCGGCCGAGGGCGTCAATATGTTCGTGCCGGATGTAGTCCTGCCAGCCGTAGCACCAGCGCAGGAGAATCAGCGCGAAGGTAACGGCGGAAACCCCGGAGTGCACCGCGCCAACCACGAAGTAGGGCGCAAATACCGTCGAATGCCAGGACTTGACCGCCACGGCCATACCGAAATCCCAGGACACGATGCTATGCACCGACACGAAAACCGGCAGAATCAATGCCGAAAGCAGAACACCAGCCACAATTTGCAGCTTCCACTGGCGGGCATTGCCCTCCCAGCCCATGGCCAACACGCTGTAGAAGCGATGGGCAATGCCGGTGGTATGGTCCCGCAGCACCGCAAAGTCGGGAATCAAGGCAATGAGCACAAACAGGGTGCTGGAGGTGAGATAAGTCAAAATAGCGCTGGGGTCCCAAACCAATGGGGTTCGTATGTTGGGCCAGATGCCCCGGGCAAAGTCATAGGGGAAAACCCAGTACAGGATTCGCCAGGGCCGCCCGGTATGCACGATAGGCATAATCATGGCGGTCATCAGCGAGAAGAGGGTCAGCACCTCGGCGGCGCGGGTGGCAGGACGGCGCCATTCGGCTTTCGCCAACCGCAAAATGGCGGACAGCATCACGCCGGCATGGCTGATGCCGATCCAAAAAACGAAATTGGTGATGAAGAAACCCCACGCCACCGGCCGATTGAGGCCGGTTACGCCCAGGCCCCGATTCACCATGATCCCAATGACAATGGCCGCAACCAGCAGGATAAGTCCCAGGACGGTAACCACGGGCCAAAACCAACGGGGCGTATCCAGGATCGACCGTAGCAAATCCCGGTTTATCTCTCTTGTGCTTAGGACTCTGCCTTCCTGCATGGAAGCTCCTGCGTTACCTTCCTTTGCTGGTTTCCGAGGACGACTGGAGCGTCCCCTCAATTCCGTGGACGGAACAGCCCGCGTCCCGTCCTCCTACCTTACTGACCAAATAAACGTCTCTATTCAGGTTTGGCAAGCACCAGGTACTCGCCCTTCATCAACCTATCCATCCTCTGGTAGAGAGTTCCTTCCTTCACTTCCCAGATGGACATCAACGGCAACAGCTTCGCGCCCACAAGAAATACCAGGGCCACGATGCCCAAGCCGCCCAGAACCATGAACACATCCCACATATCGGGCCAGACCGCCGCCGGCACCGACGACAGGGCAAACTCGTAATGATTCCCCGTGTTGAAGGCGGCGGCAAAGGTTCTCAAGTTGAACAACAATCCGCCCACCAGCGCCGCCAATCCCGCCAATGGCGCGCCCCAGGCGCTCCGGCGCAGGGGATTCCAGATCAGCATCAGGAAGGGAATCAGGAAGCTGAACAGCATATTCCCCAGGAACATGACCAGGTATGGCTGCACGAAAACATACTTCAGGATGTTCTGCTCAACCTCAAGGCGGCCATACCAATAGGTAATGAAGAAGGCAAACAGATGATAGGTCCACAGCAGGGTGAGGCCCAACAGAATCTTACTGGCTGACCAAAAGGGGGCCTTGCCCAGGTAGCCCTCGTAGCCACCCCACTTTCGCATGATGAACATGACGATGAGAATCAAACCCAGCGAGGTCTGAAAGCTCATAACCGTGAACATGGGCGGCAACACCGAATCCTTCCAGAAGGGCACCATGCTCATGGCGAACTCGGTAATGAAGACAAACTGCACGAAAATCAGGAACATGAAATAGAACGCGCCCAGCAGGGCCAAACCGGCCCGATGCTGGTTCCACTGCCGCTTGGTGCCGTACCACCACCCGGCCAGCCCGCCATACAAGGCCCGGCGGAATCCCGTGGCAGTCACCCTGGCCTGAGCCATGTCGGGAGTCGCCGAGAGCCACAGAATCGCCAGGCTGCACAGGGCCAAGCCCACGAAGCACAGGAAATCCCAGGCGTATGGAGCGCCATAGGGCACCTCGAACCAGATGGTTCGCCTGACCGACAAATCGGTCCCTTCTGCGGCGGCGTTGTAGATGGGCGGCATCACCATCAGGAGCGGTATAAACAGTACTACGTTCACCACGCCCACCAGCGCGAACATCTCCGCCACCCGGGACAGGGGTCGGCGCCAATGGCTCTTGGTAAACCGGAAGGCCGCCGCCACCAGCGGAGCCGCGCCGGTCACCATGAACACGAAGGAAAAGATGGCGGCGTAGTAGCCCCAGGGTCCGGGGCTGTCGAAACCATCGGCCCCGGCACGGGCGATGAAGCCCACCACGCCCAGGGCGGTCAGTATCAGCGCAATGCCCAGGGCCAGCTTATAACCGGAAGGCATCGAGAAGGTCTTGCCGGCAACATCGGACGTTACCGCTTCCCGCCGGGGAAAGACCCACATTCCAGCATGATGCCCGTGGCCACCCACCTGGTGGTGTTCAGCGCTGCTAGCCATGATTACCGCCACTGGAATCCAGGTTGGGATCAACCTTCTTCAAATAGATTACGTTGGGCTTGGCATTCATCTCTTCCAACATTCGGTAGCCGCGAGTGGTGCGCTCCTTCTCATGGTGAATGTTGTGCCGGTTCACATCCTCGAAGTAGGGCTTGATCGGGCTATGCACATCGTTCTGGTCGCCGAAGACAAGGGCATTGGTGGGACAGGCCTGGACACAGGCGGGCATATAATTGCCGGCCTTGAGGCTGCCATCGTCCAGTTCGCCCCCGGACCGGCGCTCCACCTGCAATTGACCCCGGCGCAATCGCTGTACGCAGAAGGTGCACTTCTCCGTAATACCCCGAGTACGCACCGTCACATCGGGATTCAATTGGTTCTGCAACCGTTCCGGCCAATTGGGATGCCAGTAATTGAAGAACCGGACCTGGTAAGGACAGTTGTTGATGCAGTACCGGGTGCCCACGCACCGATTGTACAACTGAACATTCAATCCTTCATCGTTATGGTAGGTGGCGAAAACCGGGCAAACCGGTTCACAGGGCGCGTTCTCGCAGTGCTGGCACATCACCGGAATGAAGCGAGCCTTGATATTGGGGTACTCCCCTTCCCAATACCGCTCCACCCGAATCCACTCATAGGCCCGATTCTGGAGGAAGGCGTTTTTGTCATTGAGGGGGATGTTGTTCTCCACCTGGCAGGCAACAACGCAGGCCTGGCAGCCGTTGCAACGGTCCAGGTCAACCACCATTCCCCACTTATGGTCAATTCGAGTAGTTACCATCACTCTTCCCGTTCTGGAATCGGATGTGTTGCATCCTGTACGCTTAATTCGTCCGAGGGCCCAACGATGGGAAATACGGACCTTCGCCAACCCTAATGGTTCGTTACGTCAACCACCTGCTCGCCGGGGGTGTGGCCAATCTCCCTTGCCGGGAAAATACCTTCAAACTTGGAAATCTTCAGGCTCTCTCCCGTCCCCCGGACGGTCGCCCGATGTCCGGCCCAGGCCAGGGAACCACTCTCCGTAAGATGACCGGGGGACAGCAGATCCAGGGCATTGGCGCTCTCCCTGGCATCCCTGCCCGTGGCGAAGTCGGAACCGACCCTCCGTCCCTGTCCCAACGGCACTGCCACCACATTCGGCGGAAGGGCAGGATTGGGATAAAGGACGCCGGTAATGCTGCCTGAATCCGTGGCAACGCTAACCACGTCACCTTCCCGCAGGTCCAGCCGGGCCGCGGTGGCGCTGTTCAATTCCACCCACGTCTGCCAAGCTACCGTAGTCACCGGGTCTGGCACATTCTGCATCCAGGGAATGTGACCGTTCCTGCCATCCAGCAGGGTGTTGTGGGCGAAGGGCAGCAGGTAAAAGTCACCACTGCCTGCGTACCCCGGCTCCCGGGCCGAGGCGGCAATGTCGCCCAACAGACTGCCGGGCGCGTTGGGCACCGGGCCAGTGGCCGCTTCGTCCCACCAGCCACCCTGACGCAACATCAGATTCCAAAGCTCAGGAGCGGATGCAACCTGGCTGGAAGTGCCACGTCCGGTACCGTAGAGGGCTTCAACTCCGGCCCTCATGGCCGCCTCCACGCTGGGCCAAGGGAGCTCACTCTCCTGCCCCATCTCCTGGGCCATGCTCAACAGAATATCCCCGAAACTGCGGGGGTCCAGGTCGCCCAGGGGGTTAACCACCGGCTGCTGCATCCCAATGACTTCATAGCCGGGGCCGGGTTCCGGCACATCATCCCCCCAATCCTCCAGGAACACCCGATCGGGAAGAATCAGATCGGCCATAACGGTAGTCTCGTCCATGAAGGAGGAGAAACTCACGATGAACAGATCATCCCGGTTAAGCGCGCCGCCAAACCCCAGGGAAGCTGGCAGACCATGCACCGGATTAGCCTCATGCACCATCACCAGGCGGGTGCGTCCACTACCTATGTCGCTTACCACGCCGGCCCAATCCTGAAGGTTTCCCACAGAGGCGGCGTCGGGAAGATTGCCCAGAGGGCTGGCGGGGTTGAATCGAATGCCGCCGGGACTGCCCACGCTGCCCACCAGGTAATTCAGGGCATAAATCGCCATCAGGTTGAACTGGCCATTAGTGTGAGCGCCGGCGCTGTCACCGCCCAGGGCAATGGCCGGCGGATGCTTGGCGAAATTGGCAGCCAGGTCGCGAATCTTTTCCGCTCCGGACTTGCCCTCGTGCAGTTCCTGGGGAATACCCAACGAACCGGCGATACTCTCCGGGGCGAAGGCCGCCAGTGCCGCGGCCCCCTGGCCACCGGTGAGGGCGTCCACATCCACGCCTTCGGCCTGCATACCTTCACTAATAATCACGTAAGCCAGGCTCAGGGCCAGGTAACCCTCCATGCCGGGTCGGATGGGTAGCCATTCATCGGCGTTTGCCGCCGTCATCGAAAAACGGGGATCAACGTGAACCAGGTATCCCCGGTCGCCCTGGGTCTGCCGCTTGTTCCCCTGGCGAAACTCGCCATAGGCCGTCGAGAGACGGGTGGTAGCGCCCCAGGTGGAAAGGAAATCGGCGCCGAAGGAAATGATATAGTTGGCGTTGGCAATATCGAAATCGGGCAACCGGTCCTGGCCGAATACGCCCTTGATTGCGGAACGGTAGGCGCCGCTGTCCAGCGCCTCAAATCCCAGGTGGCGCCCACCCAGGGAGGTGGCAAAACGGTCGGCAATCATCCCCAGATGACCGCGCAGGGGCTCCGTAATCAGGACCATGCCCTCGCTGCGGGCCCGCAACTCCCGGCGCAGCATGTCCAGGGCCTCCGGCTCCCACTGTATTGACCGGTAAAGGCCCGAACCCCTCGGCCCATTGCGCACCATGGGACCGGCAATCCGGTCCGGATGGTACAGAGCCTGCAGGCCGGCTTCAGAGCGGACGCTCTGCTTACCCTGGTTGACCGGGTACTTGGGGTTGCCCTGAATCTTCTTGGCGCGCCCCTCCATGACTCGGACGATGATGCCCTCGCCATCGGTAGCCTGGCGACCCAGGGTGGCGTACCAAGTATCCCTCCCCTTTACCAGGTCTTCCGGCAGGGAGGCGGGACTTTGGAGGCTCAGTTCCTCGTCCTGGATCACATCGCAAGCCACCGCTCCGAGAGCGGACAGGCCGGCCCAGGCCAGGAAATTGCGCCGTGTAAATTTCATACTCAGATGCCTTTGCTCAGTTTGGCTTGCGCCTGCTACCAGTTAAGGAACTACTTATGGCAGATGGTACAGTCCGTGCCCACATTCAACTCCCGGTGGCAATCCACGCAGGTACCCATCTTCAGCGATTGACCCGGCGTGGGCTGCACCACCCTCATGTTGGCCACATCGCCGTGGCAAACGGAACAGGCCTGTTGGGTGGTCATGGGCAACTGCCTGGGCTGCCCATCTCCCATGGGCATGGCCACGCTGCGGGATTCGCCCTCGGTCAGGAAACGGATGTGAGCCTCGTGGACGAACCTCACGTGGTCGGGGACCCGATGCACCCGTTCCCAGTCGATGGGAGCATTGTCGTTGAAGGTGTCCACCACCAACTGCATCCGGTCCTGGTTGGCGTCGGAGAGGGCCACCAAATTCTCTGGGTTGATCTGCTGGTGGCAGAAAACACACTGCTCCACGGAGGGAACGGTTGCAGCCGCGCCTTCCGTAACATTGCGGTGACAGAATTCACAGGCTATGCCCGCGCCACCCTCCTCCGGGGCGCCGGCGTGGACCGTGTGGGGAAAGGGAATGGGTTGCGCTGGGGCATTGCCCAGACCAAAGGGCGGGCTGGAGAACCAGGAAATGAATAATACTGCGACCAGGAACCCAACAACGCCGATAGCGACCAATCCTGCAATGGCCAGTGGAATTATATTTGCGCTTGGCCTCATCGGCACCTGAACCTGCCTATTTCGTTAATGTCCGGCCGGAAATTCCGACCGACCAGCCCCTGACTGTCCCGCTGGAGCGCCAGGGACCCATCCCGTAACTCGCCGACCAAATCCCGGGCCACCCTAGACGATGAGCCGCTCGTAGATGTTGCTCAACATCCCCGGGCTCATCTGTATTACCGATGCCCAGAAGAACCAGGCCACCACCCACACGATTACGGCCAAAAGGGTCAGGGGCCATACAAGGCGGCGAAAACCGTAGGGAAGATGGCCGGTCTGGACGGCGGAGGGAATGAAGCCGTGGGCTATCATCAGGGTGAATGCGGTGAAAATGACCAGGGGGAAGGCAATCCAGTACATGGTTAGCCAGGTCGAGATGTAGGCCCAATCAACATTGGTTAGAGCATTCGGATCGCCCATCAGTCCTGCCTTGAACAATTCCCCTGGATGAGTTTCCAAAGTTTTTGGCAACATCAGTCGCCAAACCTAGTGAAAATTATCACAGTCCTTTTTGAGTGTCAAGGGTATGGGCCAATCGACAACAGGTCGCAGTTGCCCTGCCCAATTTGCCCGCCCACCATCGGGCATATATAATTGCAGCAGGTTCGGCGGCCTTCATTCAATGATTTCGCGCACTTCCCGGTTGAGGCTTGCCCATGGAAGTATGTTGCCCGACCGGATACCGCTATTCCAGCCCGGTAAATCTGCCGGAGGGTACCATGACACAGATGACCAATCAGACCGACGGCCAGACAGAGGCGCTGACCGAGGGCAAGGGAGAAACCACCTCCCATACCTTGCCGCAGGGTATCACGCCGGAGGATCTGGTTGACTATTACGGCAGGATGGTAACCATCCGCACCATTGACGAACGGATCTGGATGATGAACCGGCAGGGCAAGGTACCTATCGCCGCCTCGGGGCAGGGCCATGAAGCCGCCCAGTTGGGCGCCCTGCTGGCCGCCGAGAAGGATGGCAACTGCTTCCACTTTCCCTACTACCGGGACCTTTCCATCAAGATGGGCGTGGGCCTGTCCCCCACCCAGGTGATGCTGTCCTTCATGGGCAAGGAGGGAGACCCCTACAGCAACGCCCGGCAGTTTCCCCTACAGGGCGCCGACTTGGCCCACAATGTGATTCAGCTTTCCAACGTGGTTGCCGCCGGCCTAACCCAGTCGGTGGGATACGCCCTGGCCAGCAAGATGCAGGGGGACGGCTGCGTTACCCTGGTATATTTTGGGGACGGCGCCTCCAGCCAGGGGGAGACTCACGAGGCCATGAACTTTGCCGGCGTCCACCGGCTGCCCGTGGTGTTCATCTGCGAGAACAATGGTTACGCCATCTCCGTGCCCCAGCGACTGCAAATGGCCATCGGCGACGTGGCCAACCGGGCGGAGGGTTACGGTTTCCCCGGCATTATCGTGGACGGCCTGGACCTTCTGGCCTGCTACGAGGCCACTCGCGAGGCGATTCTCCACGCCCGGCGGGAGGGCCCCGTGCTGCTGGAAATGAAGGTGGAACGCCTGATGCCCCACACCACCGACGATGACGATACCCGCTACCGTCCCAAGGAAGAAATCGAGGAGGTGCGCCAGCGAGACCCGGTGGCCGCCTTTGGCGACTTTCTCCTGGAACGGGGCTACCTTACCGAGGAACAGCAGGAGGCGATTCGGGCGGAGGCTCGGCGGGCCGTGAACGAGGCCACGGATGTGGCCGACGCCGCTTCGCCGCCGGATCCCGCCGGCCTGCACCAGCACGTCTATGCTCCCTGAACCCCAGAAGGAGTTCGCCGGAAGCCCCGGCGTATAGAGTCCGGCGTAGCTGGGTATGGTTCATTGCTATCCCAGGTTGATGTTGACCAATTGGTACGGTGCGCCAGTGACAGTTAGAGCAGGTCTTGAGGAAAGCCAATGGCCGTAATGAGCGTCATAGAAGCCGTCCGGGAAGCCATGCGCGAGGAGATGCGCCGAGACGACCAGGTGTTCATCCTGGGCGAGGACGTGGGTTGGCGCGGTGGGGTATTCCTGGCCACCCAGGGGTTTATCGAGGAGTTCGGCCCGGAGCGGGTGATGGATATGCCCCTGGCCGAGGCCTCCATAATGGGAATTGCCCTGGGAGCCTCCTTTCGCGGTATGCGTCCCATCCCGGAGGTGGAATTCGCCGATTTCCTGTGGCCGGCGGTCAACCAGTTGATCGGCGAGGCGGCCCGGGTCTGCTACGGCACCGACGGCAAGTTGAACGCCCCGGTAACCATACGCATTCCCTACGGCGGCGGAATTCGCGGCGGCCTGTTCCACTCCCAAAACGTGGAGGCCTATTTCTTCCACACTCCAGGACTCAAGGTGGTGGCCCCCGCCACTCCCTATGATGCCAAGGGGCTGCTGAAATCGGCCATCCGGGACAACAATCCGGTGGTGTTCCTGGAGCACAAGAAGACCTACCGCCTGGTGCGGGGCGAGGTACCCGAGGAGGAGTACCTCCTCCCCATCGGTGAAGCGGAGGTTAAGCGTTCCGGGGCCAATATTACGGTGGTAAGCTACGGCCTGATGCTCCACTACTGCCTGGAAGCGGCGGAGCAGTTGGCCGCCGAGGATGGGGTTCAAGTGGAGGTGGTGGACCTGCGCACCCTGAAACCGCTGGATGCCGATACCATCCTGGAGTCGGTGCGCAAGACCGGCAAGCTGCTGATTGTTCACGAGGACAACATCAGCGGTGGCGTCGGTTCGGAAATTGCGGCCCTGGCGGCGGACCGGGCCTTCGACTACCTGGATGCGCCCATAGTCCGGGTTTGCGGGCCGGATGTTCCAACCATGCCCTTCGCCCAAACCCTGGAGGACGCCTATATGCCCAGCGCCCCAAAGATTGTGGAGGCACTGCGTAAATTGGCGGCCCATTAGCCCTGGCCCACGGGGCCGGCGAAATCTCCTGCAGGGGTGGCACAGGCACGGTGTGCAGGTCGCCATTGCCATCAGCGCTGACCGCTGGGGCAAACAGTTTCGAACCGACCCGGACCGAGAATTCAATCCTCAACCAAGGGTGGTGAAAGCTTGGCTCAGACCATTGAACTTCCCCATGTCGGAGAGTCGGTTGTCGAGGGCACCATCGGCAAGTGGCTGAAGCAGCCGGGCGATCAGATTGAGCGCTTCGAGCCCCTGGTGGAAGTGGTGACCGACAAGGTAACGATGGAGGTTCCCTCCCCGGTGGACGGCCAACTGGTCAAGATTCTGGCCGACGAGGGAGAGACCATCCCCATGGGCGCGCCCATCGCCGAGGTGGAACCGGCGGAGGGGCAGGAAGCCCCGGCGGCTCAAAAATCCCCGGAAGCAAAGGCAGATCATGGGGAATCGGCGAAGGAATCTGGCAGGGAACCGGACGCGGCCCGGTCAACCCCCTCCGCCGGCCGCATTGGCTATTTGAACACCTCCGCCGTCATGGTGGGGCCCACCGGAGGCGGCGCCGGGGAAGCTGTGTCGCCGGAAATTGCGCCGGCCACCGCGTTGGCCCAACCACCAGAGGAACGCGAGGGCAGTCAACCCCTTCCCACTCCGGCAGGCCAAGAGGCGCCACCATCGGCCCCCGAAACCGGGGCAACTCCCCGACTCTCGCCGGCGGTGCGGCGGCTGGCCCGTGAGCATAACGTTGACCTGTCGAACATAGCCGGCACCGGCATGGGCGGACGCATAACCCGCGACGACGTGCTGAAACATTTGGAAACCCGGCAGACCGGCGCCCCAGCAGTTCCAATTCCGGCTTCCGTTACCCCCGAATCCAGCCAGTCCGGCGGGGAGGACGAGGAATACCTGCCCATCACCCCGGTCCGGCGCATGATTGCCGAGGCGATGGTACGCAGCGTCAGCCAGATACCCCATGCCTGGAGCATGGTGGAGGTGGACGTGACGGGACTGGTGGGGGCCCGAAACGCCGCCCGCGCGGCTTTTCGCCACCGTGAGGGGGTGGACCTGACTTTCCTGCCCTACATCGTTCAGGCGTTGGTGGCAACCCTAAGAGAGAACCCCACCTTCAACGCTTCCTGGGGCGATGACAAGATTATCCTTAAGAACCGGGTGAACATTGGGCTGGCGGTGGCGGCTCCCAACGGTCTGGTGGTGCCGGTGATACACAATGCCGACCGATTGAGCCTCTCCGGCCTGGCCCACGCCGTCGCCGATCTGTCCCTGCGGGCCAGGGAGGGCCGGTTGACCATAGAGGACGTGCAGGGCGGCACCTTCACGCTGAACAACACCGGCGCCCTGGGTTCGGTCACCTCCCAACCCATTATCAACCACCCCCAGGCGGCCATCCTGACCACCGAGGCCATACAGAAGCGGCCCGTGGTCATCAACGACGCCATCGCCATACGGTCGATGATGAACCTGTGCATGTCCTTCGACCACCGCATCAACGACGGCGCGGAGTCCAGCGCCTTCATGCAGGCCATGAAGGGGCGGCTGGAAGCGATTACCGCCGATTATTCCGGTTGATATGTCTGGGTGGACAGTGTGGGAAGACGTCACCGGCAGGGGCGCACCCGGCGCGGACGTTCCACACCCTGCCTGAATGGCCCGATGTTTCATGTCTGAAACGCCCTTCTGCCAACCCATATACCTTGGCCAGGTTGCATATCGCCGCGCCTGGCAACTACAGGCCGACCTGGTCAACGCCGTTCGGGAAGGCGAGGTTCCCAATACCCTGTTGCTGCTGGAACACCCCCCCGTCTATACCCGGGGCCGGCTCTCCAGGCCGGAGCACTTTCTCCTGCCACCGGAGGAGTTGTCGTTGCAGGGTATAGATGTGGTCGAGACGGACCGGGGCGGGCAGATAACCTATCACGGCCCGGGCCAACTGGTGGCCTATCCCATCGTGAACTTGCGGGACTGGGGGGGCCCGTTGAAGTACGTCCGCGCCCTGGAGCAGGTAATCATTGCAACCCTGGCCGATTTTGGCATTGCCGCCGGGACGCTGCCCGGCTTGACCGGCGTGTGGGTCGGAGAGGCCAAGATAGCGGCCATCGGCGTGAAGATCAGCCGGGGAGTAAGCAGCCACGGCTTCGCCCTGAACGTCAATCCCGATCTGTCCAAGTTTGGCCAGATCGTCCCCTGTGGCATCACCGACCGGGAGGTAACCTCCATGGCCAGGCTGGCCGATGAGGGAAGAGCAGAAAGGATTCCCGAAATGGACGCCATTCGGCAAAGGGTGACCATGCGTTTCGGGGAAGGTATGGGCTTTCAAATGGGGGAAATGAAATGCGGCCCCGCCTGTCTCGAAGCGTTGAACCAGGGCAAGTCCGGCTTACCCTTTCCGAGCCGGGGGTAGGATCAGGGCCTTCGTCCTGAAGCCCGTCGGTTCTGCAACATCATTGTAGAAAATGTTAACCCGGCATTAGTATCAAATGGTATTGACAAAGCAGTAGGCCGCCGCTAGAATTGTTGACCATGACAGTCAGGAATATCTGCCTTTGCCTCTGTACCTGTCCTCCCACATAGGGAGCGGGTATATTATTGCGTCAATCGGAAACCCAGCGCCCACCAAGCATTTCGCAACTTGGTGGGCGATTTGTTTACCCCGACGGAAGGGGCCGCAACTGATTAACGGGAAACCCAGGGCGTGTTTCAACGCACACAGACGGACAGAATTCGCAGGAGGATCAATTGGCCACGAAACAGCAGCGCACTCAGGAGGAAGTTTACCGGGAGAGCCTTGAGCTGGCCGCCACCGCGCCGGGCGTCATACCCTTCATGGAGAGCGAGGTGGTGAATTTCGAAGAGGAGTCGGCCCGCTACCAGTCCGGGGAGCAGGATAACGCCGAGTTTACTCCCTTCCGGCTCCGCCAGGGAGTGTACGGCCAACGCCAGGCCGACGTGCAGATGATTCGCGTCAAGCTGCCCGGCGGTATCGTCAACGCCGATTCCCTGGAAGTCCTGGGGGACATCGCCGAGCATTACGCCCCCCTGGGCAAGGGTCACCTGACCACCCGCGAAAACGTCCAGTTCCATCATGTCCCCCTGCCTCAATGTCCCGACGTGCTGCGCAAGCTGGGCGCGGTGGGTTTGTCCAGCCGGGAAGCCTGCGGCAATACCGTGCGCAACGTGGTGGGCTGCCCCACGGCCGGCGTGGACGCCGACGAGGTGTTCGACCCGACGCCCTACCTGACCGGCTACGTGCGCTTTGGGGTGCGCCACCCCATTACCCAGTCCTTCCCCCGCAAGTTCAAGTCGGCCTTCACCGGCACCGATTCCCGGGATACCGTGGCAGCGGCCATCCAGGACCTCACCTACATTTCCCAGGTACGGGTTGAGGACGGGGTGGAGAAGCGCGGCTTCAAGGTTTACGTGGGCGGCGGCACCTCCATCATGCCCCGTTTGGCCAAGCCCCTCTACGAGTTCCTGCCCGAGGAGGATTACCTGCGCCTGGCCCTGGCCATCTGGACGGTGTTCGATAAGGCGGTGTCCCTGCGCAAGAACCGCATGATGGCCCGCCTGAAAGTATTGATCGACCGGATTGGGCTGGAGGAATTCCGCGGTCTGGTGGAGGCGGAGCTGGCGGAGATCGGCCCCATAGACCCCAAGGAATACATCGCCGACGAAGACATTTACAGGGAGTACCCTCCCGAACCACCGGCCAGCGCCGGCGACACGGGCAATGGCAGCGGCGAGTACAACTACTGGCTGGAAACCAACGTGGTTGCCCAGAAACAGGCCGGGTACAACGTGGTGTACGTGAAGCCGGTCCGGGGCGACCTGACCCCCGACCAGTTCCGGGGCCTGGCCCAGATTCTGCGCCGCTACACCGGCGGCCGGGCCAACGCCACCCAGGAGCAGAACCTGGCCCTGCGCTGGGTTCCCAATGGATACCTGCACCAGGTGTGGGAGGAACTGGGCGCCATCGGCCTGAACGAACCGGGCGCCCATACCATCGCCAACGTGGTTTCCTGCCCCGGCACCGACAGTTGCAAGCTGGGAATCACCTCCTCCATGGGTTTGGCCAAGGCCATCGGCGCCGAAATGGGCGGGTGGAACGGTCTGCTGCAGGACGAGGGCGTCCGGGACATCCGCATCAAGATGAGCGGCTGCCCCAACGGCTGCGGCCTGCACCACATCGCCAACATCGGGTTCCACGGCGCGGCCATCAAGGGCCCGGATGGCAGCCAGATTCCCGCCTACGAGATGTTCCTGGGCGGAAACTATGGCGACAACCGGGTGGAAGACTCCCGCATCGGTACCCGCATCCCCAAGGTGAAGGTGCCGGCCAAGCTGGTTCCCGGCATGGTGCGGGAAATAGCCACCTACTACAAGGACAATCGGGCAGACGGCGAGAGCTTCAACCAGTTCCTGGACCGGGTGGGTTTGGAGGAATTGACCGCCGTGGCGTCATCCATCCAGGAATCCGCCACCAATGGGGAAGTGGGCGGCGAGCTGTACGTGGACTGGGAGCGCACCACCAACTACGTCCTGGAACGGGGTGAGGGCGAGTGCGCCGTCTAACCCTTACGTAATTCAAACAGGGACTGATTTGCGCGGGCGCGCTGGCTGTACTGGGTGGGTATGAGAACGGCTACAGTCCCTGCCGGACAGACCTGCGCCCAGGGCCGTTTATCCTAGCGCGTTTAGCATGGCGGGAGAAAGCAATTGGCTTCTTTGAACGGCAGGACCGTCGCCTTCGTGGAAGCCCGGATGACCACGGAGATGGCCGGTCTGATCGAACGGCACGGCGGCGTTCCCTATCCGGCGCCGGTTCTTCAGGAGGTGTACCTGGAGGACAGCCCGGAGGTTCAGCAGTTGGTGCTGGAAACCTGCGCCGGTGGCATTGACGCCATCACCCTGCTGACCGGCGTGGGAACCCAGGCCTTGGTCTCCGCCGCGGCAGCCATGGGCAAGGAGCAGGAGTTCATCGATGCCCTGAACCGCATGACGGTCATCGCCCGCAGTCCCAAGCCCGCCCGGGTGCTGCGCCAGCACAAGATCCACATCGACCTCATGCCCCCCGAACCCTATACCACCGCCGACCTAATTAATGCCCTGGCAGGATGGGACCTGGCCGGCAGGGTGATGGCCGTTCAACGCTACGGCGGCCCCAACCAGCCCTTGGTGCGTCACCTGGAGAACCGGGACGCCCGCGTCCGCGAAGTCACCCTCTATACCTGGGGCTTGCCCGAAGATGAAGGGCCGGCGCTGGCAATGATCGACGACCTGGCTGCCGGGAAGATTGACGCGGTGGCCTTCACCAGCCAACCCCAGGTGGGAAACCTGCTTACCATTGCTGCCAAGGGAGGGCGTGAGGACGCCCTGCGGGAGGGCTTGGGCGCACCCAAGCAGGAAGAGAATGGTGCGGACAAAACCGGCGGCGCAGTGGTGGCGTCGGTGGGGCCGGTGTGCAGCCGCCGCCTCCGCGAGGCCGGCATTCCGGTGGACGTGGAACCGGAACACCCGCACATGGGCAGCATGGTGGTGGCCCTGGCCGATTACTTCGGGTAGGCGGCCAACCGCCAGGATTTCAGGTTGACTGTCCCCTGCATATCATCTGTCCGCCATGCCCCGGCTGTCGCGCGCAGTGAGGGAGGCGGGCGGCTGCACACAACCGACGAACCAAGGAATCCCCCGGTCGCCGGCTCCAACACCCCCACCCGCTTGCCCCGCTCCCGTATAATGCGGGAGAAACCCATTTTTGAACGAGGCTTATGAAGGTTTACGTGGCCAGTTCCTGGCGCAATGAGATATACCCGGAAGTCGTGCGCGTATTGCGGCAGGCTGGGCATGAAGTCTATGACTTCCGACACCAGGGCGGATCGGACTGGAACCCGGACGAGATAACCGCCGCGGAGCTACACAACTTTCTGGACCATCCCCGGGTGCAATCCATATTCAACCGGGACATGGAGGCGTTGGAGGCATGCGAGGCGGTGGTCTGCGTCCTCCCCTGCGGGCGTTCGGCCCACTTGGAATTGGGCTACGGCATTGGCGCCGGGAAGCGAACCGTCCTCTTGTGGCACGACGGCGATGCTCCCGACATCATGCACAAGGCCGTTGACGCCATTGTATTTGGGGTGAAAGACATACCGGGGGCCCTGCTGGGAACCTGACCGGAGTCGGCCCGGCCTTACCAGAGACCCGGCGCACTGGCCGGGTCGAATCCTTCGCAGCGAGGACCCTACGCCGGCTGCGGGGCGAAGTCCGGTGACAGCATTAACCACGTTTTCTGATTGACGATGAGACCGCGAACCGCCGGCAGATACTTGCCGGTCCAGTCCGGGTCCCGGGCCACCTGGGCCTTGGCCTCGTCGAAATGCTCATAGTCCCGATAGGCCCAGATGTGCACCACCTGGTTCAGTTCCCCCACCTCGCTGTAGTACCAGCCGGCCAACTTGACTCCATACTTGGCGCGAATGGGTATGGAGAGTTCCTCCACCGCCTTCATGTAATCGGGTATGGCCCCGGGCTTGAAGGTGTACTGCCGAAAATCATAAACCATGTTTGTTCCTCCATTCCTGCTTTTGTTCCCACTAACTATTGGTAGCCTTCCTCAATCCGGCTGACAGGTGCAAGCTCGCATCCGAGTCCGGCGCCTGGTCCGCTGTGGTAACCGTTGCGGACTACCGCGAGCTCCTCTGCGATGGCAGCACTGCTGTCACTTCTATCTCACGGGTACCTCTCTGCCCTCATCGGAGGCCTGGCGGATGGCGTCCACCAGGTGGTGCAGCTTGACCGCGGTGGCGAAGTCAGGCTGGCAGTCCTGGCCCGAACGTATCGCATGGCCGAACTGGTAGTACATCTGCCCGACGTTGAAGGCCTCTCCCCTGGGCATACTCTCCAGCACGTTGACGAAGCGGTCGGGTATCGCCATGGGCTGCAATTCCCCCAGCCCCTGCACCCCGCTGATGTCCATCTCCCGCAGCTGGGGCGAATCGACCGACGTGGCCGCCAGGGTGCCCTCGGTACCGTAGATTTCCATCCTCAGGCCGCTGCCGGCCCAGGGGTTGCTGGCCACGTGCACCGAAGCCACACCCCCGTCCTTCAGTCGCCCGCTGACCAGGATGTTGTCCGGTGAGGTTACGGGCAGATGCCGGTCGGTATCGGTTTCGTACCATTCCCTGGTTTGCGTGGACACCACGCCGGAAACGTGGCTGAACTCGCCCACCACATGGCTCAGGGCATCGATGCTGTGGCCGCAGGCGATGGTCAGGGTATGGGCGCCCAGCTCATTATCCCGTTGCCAGGTTCGGGTGGAGTGTCGTTGCTGGGACCCACCCCGAACCAGGCTGAGGTGGCAGGAAAGCACATCGCCCACGTAGCCCTGTTCCACCAGTTCCTTCAGGTACTTGATGGCTGGGGCTTCCCGCGCCTGAAGGCCGACCAGGTTTCTCACTCCTTTCTGCCGGGCCAGGTCAGCCATTTCCTGAGCCTGGTTGGTGGTTTGGCCCAGGGGCCATTCGGTATAGACGTGCTTGCCGGCCTTCAGTGCCGCCATAGTGGGTTCATAGTGAGAGGGAACCCGCAGCACCACCGCCACCGCATCGATGTCCGGGTGGTCGATCAGGTCCTGGTAGTTGTCGAAGGCCATTTTGGCCCCGAAGGCGCGGGCCGACTCCTCCGCGCTCTCCATGCGGGTGGTGCAAACGGCCGTCAGTTCAAACTCCGGGCTGGCCGCCACCGCGGGCAGGTGCGAGCGGGGCGCCCACCCCAGGTGGATGTTGGCGCCAATAATGCCCAGGCGAATCTTCTCCGGCGCAGTTGACATGGGGAACCTCCTGTACAGTTCGTAGGCCCATCCGCTTCAAGGGGGGCATTTTCCTCATCTGATGGCAAATTCCACTGGGTAATGTACCACACCGACGGATGGCGGGCGTTATATAATGACCAAAATCCGGGCGGCTACGGGAGGTTCAGTCCCATGAATATTTCGGGAGGCGCCTTTGCCTTTTCCCACGACCTGGACATCTGCCGTCTGCTAAACGGACTCTGGCAGGTTTCCGGCGCCCACGGCAGGATCGACCCCACCTCGGCCCTGAACAGTATGCTGGAGTTTCACGACGCCGGCTTTACCACCTGGGACCTGGCCGACCACTACGGCCCCGCCGAGGATTTCATAGGGGAGTTCCGCCGCCGGCTGGCCGCTGAAAGGGGAGAGGCGGCCCTGGCCGAGATACAGGCGTTCACCAAGTGGGTTCCCCGACCGGGCCCAATGACCCGGGAGATTGTCGAGAGCAATGTGGACGTTTCGCTCCGGCGCATGGACGTGGACTGCCTGGACCTGCTGCAGTTCCACTGGTGGGACTATGACGATCCCCGCTACCTGGAAGCCCTGGGGCATCTTTCCGATCTGCGGGACGCCGGCAAGATTCGCCACCTGGGTCTGACGAATTTTGACACCGAGCGCCTGAAGACCATTGTGGAGAACGGCATTCGCGTGGTTTCCAACCAGGTTCAGTTCTCCCTGGTGGACCTGCGTCCCGCCGCCATGATGGCTCCCTATTGCCAGGCCAACGGCATCCACCTACTTACCTACGGCACCCTGTGCGGCGGGCTGCTTTCGGCGAAGTACCTGGGTCTGCCGGAACCGACGGCCATCACCCTGGACACCGCCAGCCTGAAGAAGTACAAGCAGATGATCGACGCCTGGGGTGGCTGGACCCTCTTCCAAGAACTCCTGAGCGCCCTGAACGCCACCGCCGCAAAGCATGGTGTCAGCATCGCCAACGTGGCCACCCGGTTCATCCTGGACCGGCCGGCCGTGGCAGGGGTTATCGCCGGTGTCCGGTTGGGCATCAGCCACCACCGGGAGGATAACGCCCGTGTCTTTGGGCTAACCCTGGATTCCGAGGATGAGGCGGCCATCGAGGCGGTAACGTCTAGGGGCCGAAATCTGCTGGAATATATCGGCGACTGCGGGGACGAATACCGGCGGCGTTAACAACGGCGCCCCGAAGCCCTTGGTGGGGGACCCTTGATGGAGCAAGGTGGGGAGTTCCCAAGCATTCCATACGACTGACCGTCATAATTCACGGGATAACGCTAAAGGCCGGCACCATACAGGAGCATTATGCAAATCGGCGCCATCTTCCCACAAACTGAAATCGGTTCCGACCCGGGGGCCATACGGGAGTACGCCCAGGCCGCCGAGGAACTGGGCTATTCCCACCTCTTCATCGCCGACCACGTTCTGGGGGCCAGCGCAGACCACCATGACCACGTGGCCGGCGGCTACTACACCCATCGCAGCGTCATCCACGAGTCCTTCACCCTCATGGGATACCTGGCCGCCATCACCCGGCGCATCGGCCTTACCACGGGGATCCTGATCCTCCCCCAGCGGGCCACGGCGCTGGTGGCCAAGCAGGCGGCGGAGGTGGATGTGCTAAGCGGCGGACGCCTGCGTCTGGGCATCGGCGTGGGATGGAATCACGTGGAGTACCAGGCCCTGAACCGCAACTTCCGGGACCGAGGCCGCCGCAGCGAGGAGCAGATTGCCCTGTTGCGGGAGCTATGGACCAAGGAGGTGGTGGATTTTCATGGTCGCTGGCACCGGGTGGACAACGCCGGCTTGAATCCCCTGCCGGTGCAGCGACCCATACCCGTTTGGCTGGGTGCCGGCAGCAGCGCCAGTCCGCTGCCCCCTGACCCGGTCCTGAACCGCATTGCCACCATCTCCGACGGATGGTTCCCCAACTTTCCCCCGGACGGTCCGGGGCGGGAGGCAATTGCCCAGTTGCGAGAGCACATCCGGGCCGCCGGGCGGGACCCGACGGAGGTGGGGATTGAGGGGCGCATCCGCATAGACGACAAGCAGCCCGAGGACTGGGTGGACGAAGCAAGGGGTTGGCGGGAACTGGGAGCCGCCAGCATTACCGTGGAGGCCCGGCGCGGTGGTCTGGAGGGAGTGGAGCAGCATATTGACGCCATTGTCCGCTTCCGGGATGCCCTGGGAGGCATGGGCGACTGGTAGCATACAAATAAGGAAGGGAACGTGGGGCGCCGCCAGGATTCGGCGTTTCGTGAGGTTGCAAGCATGGGGGATGGGCCCAAAGCCCATCCTCTTTGTTTTGTGATTTGGCCGGCCCTGCTGTCGTCTCCCATAGGGGGAGGGAGTGGGAAGCCCCCGAAAATGCCCAAAAAGTTATTTCCCAGAACAATAGTAAAATCACTGTTTTATTGCTTGACAAGATAATCAGGTCGTTGTATCATATTATCAAATAGTAAATCAGCGCCAATATTCACCATTTGGCGGTAACAAGGAGGCAACCAATGCAAGTACATCTGTCACTACACCTGGACCACAACCAGGAGGGTGTCGTGGGTCGCGCGGCCCGCAACCTGGGAACGGCCCTCAACTGGCTGAGCGGTCCCGCCATGTCGGAGCAGGAGCGGCAGGAACGCGATCTTGCCGAGGTCCGAAACCTTAAGCACGACGTCAGCGCCCTCCACCTATAGGACGGGTACGTTGATGGTAAATCTTCAAACAGGAGGAACCAGGAATGACCAACAATACTGAAAACATCAATGCCAGCGCCACCGTGAACATCATGGAGCGCATCGCCCACAGCGTCATCGTCGCCTACGCCTGGGCCGCCGGCCCCGGAATGACCGATCAACAGCGCACCCAGCGGGAACTGGAACGGTCCCACCGGGAACTGGAGCTGGAAACCGGAGGTTTCGGCGACTAACCCCCTCGCGAATTGGCGCAATGCAATGCCCCTGCCGGCAGCGGCGGGGGCATTTCCATTTGGACAGAACTGGTTCTGTGGGAACCCGAGGAATCCCTTCACCGCAAGCCGCAACAAGAAAGCCGGCAGCGAAGGAAGAGGGCTATACCGGGTGTGGACACGATGGAACGTCGGGCTAGGGAAGGAGTGACCATACTGTGCGCCCCGGCCAGCTGCAGGTTGACATGGTGAAAGTTTTCACCATTGAGTTATTGTTGACAACTCATTCTGGTGCCTTTGGGGTAATAGCACTTGACACGGTTAATATCAAGGTGTAATATCTACCTCACAATAACGACCGGGATTCGGATGCCCGGCAACACGGCGAACCCTGAGAACTACGATAGAGTCTCGGGTTGCCTACAGAAAAGGAGGTGGCGTAATGACTATGTTGGTAGTTCAGCAGGAGATTAAGGAAATCGATCGCGAGTTGGAACAGAAGCTCAACGAGCAGGTGGCCGAGATATTGGACGCCGCCAATGAAGCGGAGGCAGCCAAGGCACAGGCCATTGAACCCAAGACTGCCACCTGGAGTTATTCGATGCCATTTGCGGGTGTCCGGTACTTCACCTACAGTTAGAATCCTAACCCTGACCAAAACCGCAAGGGCCGTACCCCGCAAACGAACGCCCCCGGACGTGCCGGGGGCGTTCTCGTTGTGTTTGCCGCCAGGGCCGAGCAGGAAAGGCGCCCACCCCATGCCCTCCACTGGAATTTCCCATCTGTTGCCAGTGCCTTATAATACAGACTCTCAGTTGGTGAGGGCCGGGCGCAATTGGCAAACCGCCGGCCTTCGTACCAGCCGAGATTTGTACCAGATAGATAATCACGGGGCAAGGATCGCTATGAAGGACCGCCATGACTGAAGCGCAAGGCCAGGGCCACCAAATTTCCCTGCCCATCCGGGGCATGACCTGCACCGCCTGTGTCAGCCACGTGGAAAACGCCCTGCGAGATACGCCCGGCGTGGTTTCGGCGGCCGTGAACCTGGCCACCGAGAGGGCGACCGTTACGCTGGCGCCGGATTCAATGCCTCTGGACTCCCTGCTGAACTCCGTCGAGGATGCCGGGTACCGGGTTGGCACCATTGACACCACCCTGACGGTGGGCGGCATGACCTGTACTGCCTGCGTCAGCCACGTTGAACACGCCCTGCTCCGAGTACCCGGCGTAACCGAGGCCGCCGTTAACCTGGCCACGGAACGGGCGCGAGTAGCCTACATCCCCGGCCTGGCCGACATACCCCAGTTCCGCGAAGCCCTGGAGGACAGCGGTTACCGGCTGGACGGGGTGGAAGGCGACGGGACGGACACCAACGCCGAACTGGAGAGGCTGGCCCGCACCGAAGAGATACGCTACTTCCGCAACCGGTGCGCCTTTGCCGTCACTGCGGGCATCATCCTGCTGTTGGGTTCCTTCCATGCCCTGCCCTGGGCCGATTTCCTGAACGGGCTGCAAGTTGGTTCTTGGGCAGTCTGGCCCTGGGTCCTCTGGGCGCTGGCCACCCCCGTGCAGTTCTGGGCGGGCTGGCCCTTCTACGCTTCGGGCATACCGGCCCTGCGGCACGGAACGGCCAACATGCACACCCTGGTCGCCCTAGGTTCCTCGGTGGCTTACGGCTACAGCGCGGTCATTACGACGCTCGGCGCCATCAGCCCGGCCTGGCTGGAGAGCCAGGGAATTGGTTCGGCCGTCTATTTCGACACCGCTGCGCTGATTATCGGACTGATACTGCTGGGGCGCTTTCTTGAGGCTCGCGCCCGTGGCAAGACCTCGGAAGCCATCCGCCGTCTGATGGGCCTGCAGCCAGACACTGCGCGGGTGGTACGGAACGGCGTAGAGGTGGAAACGCCCATTGCCGATCTGGTGGTGGACGACATCGTGGCGGTGCGCCCCGGCGAACGCCTGCCCACCGACGGCCAGGTCGTCGAGGGCACGTCAGCCGTCGATGAGTCCATGCTCACGGGCGAGAGCATGCCCGTGGAGAAGCGGCCAGGAGACCCGGTATATGGAGCCACTCTGAATGGCCCCGGCTACCTTCGCTTCCAGGCCACCAGGGTGGGACGGGAAACGGCCCTGGCCCAGATTATCCGGCTGGTGGAGGAGGCCCAGGGAAGCCGCGCGCCGATTCAGCGCATGGCGGACCGGGTGGCCTCGGTGTTTGTGCCGGCGGTGGGGGCGGTGGCCGTGGCTACCTTCCTGTTCTGGCTCCTCCTCGGCCCCGAACCTGCCCTGACCTATGCCCTCCTGACCCTGGTGGCTGTGTTGATAATTGCCTGTCCCTGCGCCCTGGGTCTGGCCACGCCGACCGCCATAATCGTCGGCGCCGGCAAGGGCGCGGAAAGGGGCATCCTGATTCGCAGCGCCCAGGCCCTGGAAACCGCCCACCGGGTGGATACGGTTGTTCTGGACAAGACCGGCACCCTCACCGAGGGCAGGCCGGTGGTTACCGACGTGGTGGTTGCGGCCCCTCCGGGTCGTCCGGAGGAAGGGGATGGCAAGGACGGAGCCAAGGAACGGGAGCTGCTTCGTCTGGCCGCCAGCGTGGAGTATGGTTCGGAACACCCCCTGGCCCTCGCCATCGTCGCCGAGGCCGAATGCCAGGGAATTGTCCGCTCCCAGGTAACAGACTTCGCGGCCCTCCCCGGCCAGGGCGTCACCGGCACGGCAGAAGGCTCCAAAGTCCTCCTGGGAAGGCCCGACCTGCTGGCGGAACGGGGCATTGACGTGGATCAGCTCATGCCGGAGTTGGAGCGCCTGTCCAACCAGGGGAAGACGCCCGTGGTATTGGCCCGGGACGGGGTGACCCTGGGCGCCATTGCCCTGGCCGATTCTCCCAAGCCCGATTCCAGGGAATCCGTTGCCCGCCTGCTGGAATTGGGGCTGGAACCGGTGATGCTCACCGGGGACAATTGGCAGACCGCGCGGCACATTGCCGGAGACATGGGCATTGACCGGGTGGAGGCCGAAACGCTCCCGGCAGACAAGGTGGAGGTTGTACGACGGCTCCAGGCGGAGGGACGGGTGGTGGCCATGGTGGGAGACGGCATCAACGATGCTCCGGCCCTGGTGCAGGCCGACGTGGGCATGGCCATGGGCGCCGGCGCCGACGTGGCCATGGAATCGGCGGACATTACGCTGATGGGCAATGACGTGGCCAGCGTGATTACCGCTCTGCGGTTGAGCCGCCAAACCATGCGGGCCATCAAACAGAACCTGTTTTGGGCCTTCTTCTACAACGTGATGCTCATTCCGGTTGCGGCGGGGGTACTATTCCCGGTATTTGCGGCAATGGGCAGCGTACCCACCGGGCTGGAGTTCTTCTTCGGGGACCGGGGATTCCTCAATCCGGTGCTGGCGGCCCTGGCCATGGCCTTCAGTTCCGTAACCGTGGTCAGCAACTCCCTGCGGCTACGGAACTCCCCCGTTTAGGACTGCGTCCACTCTGGCCCAATGCGGGTGTAAGGGGATGCCCAAACGCACCCGTCGACCATCCATCCCTTCTTGCCCTTCCCAGCCCCCCTTGTCTGTCATTCCGAGCGGCAGCCGAGGAATCCCAACGGCGCCCGTCAACCATTCCATACCTGTACAAACCAACGGAGCCTTTTCCTCGGAAGGGGCGAGAGGGGCAGGGTAGGGCAATGATGGTGCCCCCGCACGGTTGGGATTCCTCGGCTGCCGCTCGGAATGACAGACATGGGAGGCTGGGTGTAGGAAGAAAGGTTCCCCCCTCGGTTGGGATTCCTCGGCTGCCGCTCGGAATGACAGACATGGGAGGCTGGGTTTAGGAAGGAAGGTTTCCCCCCTCGGTTGGGATTCCTCGGCTGTCGCTCGGAATGACAGACATGGGGAGCTGGGCGTGGCAGGGAAGGCTGGCCCGCACGGTTGGGATTCCTCGGCTGTCGCTCGGAATGACAGGCTAGGAGGACTGGGTGTAGAAAGGAAGGTTTCCCCCGCACGATTGGGATTCCTCGGCTGTGGCTCGGAATGACAGACATGGGAGGCTGGGTTTAGGAAGGAAGGTTTCCCCCCTCGGTTGGGATTCCTCGGCTGTCGCTCGGAATGACAGACATGGGGAGTATGGATTGGAGGGTTGTTGATGGAGGCAGGGGCGCACGGCTGTGCGCCCCTACGGCGCTATACCGCGGCCATAGCGTTTCCCCCTGTGGAATTCGTACAAGTTGACGGGATGGGCGGTGGAAATATCTCGGCAGGACGGGTGCTTGAAAGCAGTTGTCAGCGAAAGAGCTTAGATAGGCTGGACTTCACTCCTGTCTTCAATTTGGTTAGTGCTCCAATACTATCCGGGATACAATCATAATGATCGTGTATCCGGTCGCAGTGGGAGAAATTGCACTGCAAATTCCCGCAACCCAATGATTGATTGCACACTCCTCTTATACAATGAAGCGCGGCGGCACAATTCGGGCAACGCTTCACTATAGCGTCAGCATTAGGGTTGGCCCTTCTGCCTAACTCCCTTCTTATTTGAGTCTCTAATCCCACAATAAAGTTGTAATCGAACCTTGCTATACCGTGTTCATGTTCGAGTCGCTCGTGTTCCGCAGGGCCATTGAGTATGCGCTCCAGCGCAGCCGTTAGTAGCGCATTGCTCCAATGTGCTGGACCGGGAAAATACATCGCAAGCAACTGAATCCCTGAGTATGTTGGAGTTGGCTTTGCCATACATATCCTCAACTTATTGTTCTACTATGCATTGGGGTCCGAACTGTGTCTGTTCAAGGCCATTTGTCCTCGCGTTACCCTCCACACAAAAGACTAAACTATTAGTGGAAACAACGCAAGTGAGGTAGTCAATAACCAACACTTTATTCAGGGTAAGCCACGCCACTCCAGCCCGACATAGTTTGTCTTTCCGAGCGGCAGACTTGGGAGCAGGGATTGGTAAACGGGTTGCCCTTTACAAGGGGAATTCCTCGACACTTTCCAATTCCCACCCGGCATCCTCATCCTCGAACCTGGTCTCTGCCTTCTGGGTGGACCCCAGGGCCGCCCTCAGGGCTTCACGGGCCGTTCGTACGAACACCGGTTCCACACCCGTCACCTCCGCCAGGTCGTCGCGGGCCATTTCTGGGACAATGCAGCGATGCAAACCCAGCCGGGCGGCCTCGGAAACCCGCCGTTCCACCTGGGGTACCGTCCGCAATTCCCCGCTCAGTCCCACCTCTCCGATGGCTACCATCTGCGGGTCAAGGGGCCGGTTGCACAGGCTGGAGGCCATGGCCAGGATGATCGCCAGGTCTGCCGCCGGTTCGTTGATCCGGAAGCCGCCGGCCACGTTCACGATTATGTCCTGGCCCGCCAACGCCAGACCCGACCGGCGCGTTGCCACTGCAGCCAGCATCAGCAGCCGGTTGTAGTCCACCCCGTTGGCCACCCGCCGGGGCGCGGGGCCGAAGGCCGGCGAGGTGAGGGCCTGTACCTCCAGTACCAGGGGGCGGCTGCCTTCCAGCGTGGGCGCCAGGGCGGCCCCCACACTGCGTTCATACCGTTGGGAAAGGAGAGTTTTGGAGGGGTCGGGGACTTCCACCAACCCCTTGGCAGTCATCTCGAATACGCCGATTTCGGTGGTGGAACCGAAGCGGTTCTTCCCGCTGCGCAGCACCCGGTAGTTGCTGATGTCCTGACCCTCGAGGTACATCACCAAGTCCACCATGTGTTCCAGGACCCGAGGGCCGGCCAGGGAGCCGTCCTTGGTCATGTGGCCGGCCAGGAATACGGGTACATTGCGGCTCTTTGCCCATTGCATCAGTTTCAGGCCACATTCTCGCACCTGGGCCACGCTGCCCGGGCCGGAGGGAGCATCCTGGGTGTACAGGGTCTGTATCGAATCAACGATGGCCAGGCTTGGGCTGCCATCTTCCAGGCGGGCCAGGGCCAGGTCCACATCGGTTTCCGTCAACAGGAATACACCCTCGCCGCCAAAGCCCAGCCGCTCCGAACGCAATTTCACCTGGTGGGGTGACTCCTCGCCGCTGAGGTAGGAAACCCGCCTCCCGCTTTCGGAAAGGTACCGGGCCAGTTGCAGCAGCAGGGTGGACTTGCCCACCCCGGGTTCTCCCGCCAGGAGGGCTACGGAGCCGGCCACGATGCCGCCTCCCAGCACCCGGTTCAACTCCTCCGAGGGCAACGCCAGCCGGCCCCGGTCCTCCGGCGCCAGTCGGGACAATTCCTGAGGAGCCTCTCCGGTGGAGGCCAGCCACCTTCTATGGGAGGGCGGGTTTGAGGGCGCCCTCACTTCCTGGAGCGGAAGGGGCGAACCGCAAACCGGGGAGGGGCAGAAGCCCATCCAACGGGAGCTTTCGTGTCCGCATTCCTGGCACGCGAAGACGGTCTTGTCCTGAATCCTGGAACGGTTCATAGCCTGGCCTCCTGATTGTAAACCCCAATATAACAATAGCAGGCCCCCGATTGAAGGGCCTGCTGTCAGTAGCCAGACTTGGTTTGGGTGTGAACTTTGGTGGGTTGACTGCAGTCAGCCCTACACCGGGGCGACCTCGGGTACCCGGGAGTGAATGACGATGCTGTCTTCCTCCACGTCCACGACGGCCACGTCGCCATCGTTCAGGCGACCGCTGAGCAGTTCGTCGGACAGCTTGTCTTCCACTTCGTTCTGAATGACGCGGCGCAGGGGCCGGGCGCCCAGCACCGGGTCGAACCCCTTCTCACCCAGGTATTCCCGGGCGGCGTCGGTTATTTCCAGGGTGACGTTGCGGTCTTCCAGTTCCTTCTGCACCATGTTGATCATCAGGTCAACGATGGCATGAATCTGGTCCTTGTCCAGCTGGTGGAACACCACCGTGGCGTCAATACGGTTGAGGAACTCCGGGCGGAAGAAGCGCTTGACCTCTTCCATCACCTTGTCCTTCATCCGTTCGTATGACTGCTGGGAGGACTGGGCGCCGTCGGACTTCACCCCAAAGCCCAGGGTGGTGTCCCGCTTGATCAGGTCGGAACCCAGGTTGCTGGTCATGATGATGATGGAGTTGCGGAAGTCCACGCGGCGTCCGCGGGCATCGGTCAATTGGCCGGCATCGAAAATCTGGAGGAGGATGTTGAAGACCTCCGGGTGGGCCTTTTCGATTTCGTCCAGCAGGATGGCGCAGTAATTCTTGCGGCGCACGCCTTCGGTCAGCTGGCCACCCTCATCGTAGCCCACGTAACCCGGAGGGGCGCCAATGAGACGGGCTACGGTATGCCGTTCCTGGAACTCGGACATATCCAGGCGGATCATGTTGTCCTCGTGACCGAACATCAACTCGGCCATGGCCCGCACCAGTTCGGTCTTGCCCACGCCGGTGGGACCAAGGAACAGGAACACGCCGATGGGATGACGGGGGTCCTTGAGTCCGGCCCGGGCGCGGCGGACGGCCTTGGAAATGTTGACGATGGCCTCGTCCTGCCCAATGATGCGCTTGTGCAGGTCCTCTTCCATGTTGATGAGGCGTTCCGTCTCCTCGGCGGCCAGCCGGGTAACCGGAATACCGGTCCACATGCTCACCACCTCGGCGATGTCTTCTTCGGTCACGGTGGAACGGCTATTGGAACGGTCCTCCTGCCATTCCTCCTTCAGGGTATCCAGGTCCTGGTTGAGATTCAGTTCCCGGTCCCGCAACTCGGCGGCAACCTCGTACTGCTGCGACTGGATGGCCGCGTCCTTCTCCTGCCGTACCTTCTCCAGAACCTCCATGGCATCCTTCACAGAAGTCGGGGTAACGCTGCCCCGGAGGCGGACGCGGGAGCCGGCCTCGTCCAGCAGGTCAATGGCCTTGTCGGGCAGGAAGCGGTCGGGGATGAATCGGGTGGCCAGGGCTGCGGCGGAACGAATGGCAGCTTCGGTGAATTCCACGTTGTGGTGTTCCTCGTAATTGCCCTTGACGCCCATCAAAATCTGGACGGTCTCATCGCCGTTGGGTTCCTCAACCCGGACGGGCTGCAGGCGGCGTTCCAGGGCCGGGTCTCGTTCCACGTACTTCCGGTAGTCGTCCAGGGTGGTGGCGCCGATGCATTGGATTTCCCCACGGGCGAGGGAGGGTTTCAGGATGTTCGAGGCATCCACCGCGCCCTCGGCGGCGCCGGCGCCCACCAGCGTATGCACCTCGTCGATGAAGAGGACGCAATTGCCGGCGGTCTTTATCTCTTCGATGACCTTCTTGAGACGCTCTTCAAACTCGCCTCGGTACTTGGTTCCCGCCACCAGGGCGCCCATGTCCAGGGTAACCAGACGCTTGCCCTGGAGGGTTTCGGGGATTTCGCCGGTGTTAATCTGCTGGGCCAGGGCCTCGACGATGGCTGTCTTGCCCACGCCGGGCTCGCCGACCAGCACCGGATTATTCTTGGTGCGGCGGCTGAGGATCTGGACCACCCTCTGGATTTCCGAGTCGCGACCCACCACCGGGTCCAGCTTGCCGTCCCGGGCGGCATTGGTCAGGTCAATGCCCAGTTGGTCGAGGGTGGGGGTACGGGTTCCGGTGCGGGCCCCCTGGGAGCCGCTGGTGGTGGAGCTGTTGCTGAGGATGCGGTGGGTTTCGGTGCGAACCTTTTCGAGGGTGACGCCCAAGCTTTCCAGCACACCTGCGGCGACGCCCTCTCCTTCCCGGAGCAGGCCGATGAGCAGATGCTCGGTGCCGATGTAGGTGTGGTTCATGCGGCGGGCTTCATCCACCGCCAATTCCACCACCTTCTTGGCGCGGGGGGTGAGGCCGATCTCGCCCTGGGCCGGTTTCTCGCCCCTACCGATAATGAATTCTACGGCGGACCGAACCTTGCTCAGGTCCACGCTGAGGCCGGAGAGGACCCTTGCGGCGACCCCCTCCGTTTCCCGGACTAGGCCGAGGAGAATATGTTCCGTGCCTATGTAATTGTGATTGAAGCGCTGGGCCTCTTCCTGAGCCAGCGACAGGACTCTCCGCGCCCGTTCCGAGAATTTTTCGAATCTGCTGCCCATAATACCGCTCCTGTCAGGTAATACGGGGCTGCTTCCGGGGATTCAGGCCGAACCGGGGCCGCTCGCGGGACACCAACCGAAGCAACGCCCTTGCTGTTTGTATCTGGAATTACCCGACATTTAACTCGACTGAATTATATTGTAGATATTCGGTTAATGTAAAGCAGTTCCCGCGCCACCCGGCTTCAAGCAAGTTTAACTACCTCTTTAATTTCCGGTGAAGCGGCGCTGGTCCGAAGAAGCTTTACGGTCCGGCGGGGTCGGGAAGCCCCATTGAGGGTGGGGGGACCGCCGGCGCCAGGGGTTCTTTGAAATACTTCCCGGCGGTGACCTATTTTCCCACTCCGTTACCAAAGCAGTATCGTCGGCGCTGGGGCGTTTCACTACCGTGTTCGGGATGGGAACGGGTGGGGCCACCCCGCTAGAACCACCAGGAAGTACTTTCAACGGGGTAGAGTATGCACCATTTTTCACGATCTGGCAAGGGGTGCAGGGAACAATACTCGGCATTCCAGCCTGGAATCAAGTCCATCGACACTAGCCCCATTGCCCCCGGCGCCCCTGTCCCGGCTGGCAGGTACGCGGGCCGGGCAGGGAGAGCCACCGCCAGCTAAAGTAGTCTGGCCACTTGCGCCGGCAGTAATACTGCTGTAATTGAGCCTCCATAGAATTTACAGCAATAGGAACCAGGATGAATCGCCGGGCGTGGGCAGATTCCAGCACGGACGAGATTCGGGGGCGGGGGTAGCCTGAAATTATGGACCTTGGGTTAGCTGAGCGGGTGGCTATAGTCGGCGGTACGGGCCTGGAAATTGGGAAGCATGTAGCCATGGCGCTGGTCAGCGAGGGAGCCAGGGTCTCCCTCTGCGCCAGAAACGAAGAGGGGTTGCGCCGGGCGGAAATCGAAGTCGCCCGCATCGGAACGCAGCACAATGTGCTGGCCATGCCGGCCGACCTGACCGAACCCAGGGACATCCGCCGGGTGGTTCGCGACACGGTAAACCGGTTCGGCCAGATAGACATCCTGGTGAACCGGACCAGGCAACATCAGGATGGTTTCCTCTCTGACATTGATGATAGCGAAGTGGCCGAGGAGGTGGAACGCGACCTGCTGAGCGCAATCCGCCTGACCCGGGAAGTCGTTCCCTACATGAAGCAAGAACACTGGGGCCGCATCATCAATTTGGATCTGGCTTCCACGCAGCAGGTGGTTAAGGGCGCCCACCAGGGGACGGCCCGCCAGCTATTTCTCATTGGCTACTTCAAGACCCTTGCCCAGGAGTTGGCCCCCTTC
Organism: Dehalococcoidia bacterium; assembly: GCA_965221385.1. Taxonomy (GTDB): domain Bacteria; phylum Chloroflexota; class Dehalococcoidia; order Lucifugimonadales; family UBA3495; genus Bin22. Next base: position 2,348,428 of record OZ244885.1, on the reverse strand, counting down.
AACATCACCGTTAACAGCCTGCTCACCGGCGCCCTGGACACCGAGGAACTGAAGCAGAACCTGGAGGCCCAGGCGGGCGGCGACAAGGAAAGATTGGCCGAACTGACCCGGCAGACGTGCAAGCGAGTTCCCATGAAGCGGCTGGGCCGACCCGAAGAAATCGGCGAAATGGTCGCCTTCCTGGCCTCGGAGAAAGCCGGCTACCTGACCGGCGCCACCATTTCAGTGGACGGCGGTCAGAGCCAGTAGGGTTCGTCCGGGCAGTCCGTTTCCCAAGCCTGACTCCGCCCTGATTCCGGCTTTTTTCAACCTTCACCAGGGCGAGCATTGGGGCGAGCTTCCTCAGCCCATCCACGTACCTGCCGTTTGGTCAGCAGACGGTTCAGATCGCTGACTTCTTACATTGCCCAAGGAGCGCCTCATGCCATCAGACCCGGCCTTCAGTGACATTGTTGAGCTTTCCCGCCGTTACCTGGCCCAGGAAGGGTTATCCGGCTGGCTGATCCATGACTATCGCAGTTCCAACCCCATATTTGCCCAGGTGGTAGCCGCATCGGGCCACGTCACCCGACCCTGCTACCTGTACATCCCCGCTACGGGAAACCCTTCGCTGCTGACCCACCACGTGGACGCCGGGAAGTTCGCCCATGCTGCAGCTCCCGACGAGGACGGCGCGCCAGCCCTGAACCTGGTGGTTTACCGCAGTCGGCAATCCCTCCTGACCCACCTGTCCCATATCCTGGAAAACGCCGACCGGGTGGCCATGGAGTATTCCGCCAACAACGAGCTGCCCCGGGTTTCCCGGGTGGACGCCGGCACCGTGGAGCTGGTCCGCATCCTGGGTCCGGAGGTGGTGTCCTCCGCCGACCTGATGCAGTTCGCCACCCAACGCTGGTCGCCGGAGCAACTGGCCGGCCACTGCCGGGCCGCCGAAAAGCTGGGTGTAATCGTCAACCAGGCCTTTGCGCGGATCGGCCAAAGGCTGGGCGATGGGGTGACGGAGTTTGAAATTGCCGAATACATCCGGGCCCGCTTTGCCGAGGAGGGACTGGAGGCGGCCGACGGGCCCATAGTATCGGCCAATGCCCATTGCTCCGACCCCCACTACGAACCGGAGGCGGAGGGCAGCAGCCCCTTCCAGGAGGGCGATTGGGTTCTGATCGATTTATGGGCCAGGGAAGCCACTCCTGACAGCGTTTACGCCGACATCACCTGGACCGCCTTCGTGGGGGATCGGGTACCGGAAAAACAGCAGCAGATCTTCGACATCGTCATCGGGGCCCGGGACGCGGCCCTGGAGTTCCTCCAGCAATCCTTCCAACGAGGCGAGGCGGTGCAGGGGTGGCAGGCGGACGCCGTGGCCCGCAGCTACATTGAGAAACACGGATACGGCGATTACTTCACCCACCGCCTGGGCCACAGCATCAGCTACGAGGTACACGGAGAGGCGGTGAACTTGGACGGGTTCGAGACCCACGATACCCGGCGCATAATCCCCGGCGTGGGCTTTTCCATCGAGCCGGGCATATACCTGCCCGACTTTGGCGTCCGCTCCGAAATAGACGCCTACATGTCCGAAACCGGCCCCTACGCCTCGTCGCCCGTGCAGCGGGAGGTGGTACTGATACGGCCGGGGTAGGACATTGCCCGGCCTCGAAAGGAAATAGGGGTAGGGGCGCACGGCTGTGCGCCCCTACCCCCAACAACCAGTAATCCCACCCCAAACCAACCTTGTCTGTCATTCCGAGCGACAACGGAGCCGAGGAATCCCAACCGCAGGGCGTCAACCAGCCATCCCACCCCAAACCAACCTTCTCCGTCATTCCGAGCGACAACGGAGTCGAGGAATCCCAACCGTAGCCAGGGAACCGGGCTTCCTACCCCAAACCAACCTTCACTGTCAACCCAAGCGACAACGGAGTCGAGGAATCCCAACCGCACCCATCAACCATCCATCCCACCCCAAACCAACCTTCACTGTCATTCCGAGCGACAACGGAGCCGAGGAATCCCGACCGTAGGGCGTGTACAATCGCCGGCCCCGGAAGATCTGTTGATGTTACCCGTAGGGGCGCACGGCTGTGCGCCCCTACGGTTTTACTCCCAAGTCGAATGTTCAATTGCCGGTTGATTCTAGGGGCCTCTTCAGTGGCAAGACGTCAAGTCCCATCTAGAATCTGCGGGAAGGCAAATCGGCCAATTGTTGCAGGAATTTCCCGAATGGAATAGCTATTACCGGCCCAAACACAATGCCACTGATTACAATGCTTATGTCTAGTAATAGCTCGTTACCGGTAGCATCTGCAATAGCATCTGCAATGAATATGGTGAGCACTACGGTCGGTACAAATAACAAGAACATCGCCACACTTTCTACCAATAAAGCTATGCGCTTACGCCGCAACTTGCGCAATTGACTAAATATGAAGAAATAGATTAAGGCAGCGAAAAAATAGGCGAACGGAAGGGCAGCCAAAATCACTGGTATCAAGAGGAATGGGCTTTCAAGCAGTTCAGCGATGATGTCACCAAAACCGGCACGTTGATACTGCCAGAGAAAATATAGAACAATCGGAAATAGAGCAAATAAAATGATGGGTTCTCTTCTTGTCATCCAAAAGGGTAACGGGACACATGCTCCCACCGACCATATCAACAGGCCCACCGCGACCACAACAGGCGAAACCTTCCCGTCTAGCAATTGGTTCTCAAACCCTATTGCAAGTACGAAGTAGACCCAGCCAAAAAAAGGAGCGGCAAAAGTTATATACATCGCGGCTCGGAAGCTAAGGGACCATGCAATGGCTTTTTTGATGTTACGCATCAACAAAACCTCCTCACGTCAAATTGTACCATCCGCAAGCTTAATAGTCCGCCAAGCATGGTTATGAACGCTGTCATTCCGAGCGACAACGGAGCCGAGGAATCCCAACCGCACCCGTCAACCATCCATCCCACCCCAAATCAACCTTCGTTGTCATTCCGAGCAACAACGGAGCCGAGGAACCCCAACCGCACCTGTCATCCATCCATCCCACCCCAAACCAACCTTCTCCGTCATTCCGAGCGACAACGGAGTCGAGGAATCCCAACCGTAGGCAGGGAACCTGGTTTCCTACCCCGAGACTCCATTCCCCCGTACCGTTGGGATTCCTCGACTCCGTTGTCGCTTGGAATGACAGACAGGGGGGCTGGCCGGGGCGATGACGGTTCCCCCGTACCGTTGGGATTCCCCGACTCCCGCTCGGAATGACCGGCTTTGGACCGGGCCCTACCCCTGCCCCGGTTCCCACTTGTAGATGCGGCTTAGCGTGCCCCCCATCAGCACGGCCCGTTCGGCGTCCGACAGTTGGTCGGTGACGCGGAAGGCGTCCACCCCCTGCTGGTAGGTGAGCAGCTTGGTGGCTCTGGTCCAGTCGGTGCCCCACATGCAGCGTTCCAGGCCATAGGCACCGAAAATCTGCCGCAGGGGTTCCCAAATGTCCGCATAGGGGAAGGGCTGGTGGGATAGGGTGCCGGCGCCGGAAATCTTGATGGCCACATTGTCCAGCTTGGCCAGTTCCAGCACCGACGGCAAGTCGGCGAAGGGTTCGGGCGGCGCCGGCGGTTCCGGGGGCTGGAGTATGCCCAGGTGGTCGATGACCAACTGGGTGTTAGGATGGCGCCGGGCCAGTTCCCCAAAGAGCTCCAGCTTGGTGGAGCACATGACGTTCACCGGCACTCCGGTGCCGGCCGCCGCCACCAGAATCTGGTTGAGGCCGGGGTGGTCGGCCTCGAAGGGTTCGGCGGTCAGCATGATTCGCGCCCCCACCACGCCGGGATTGCTGACCCACTCGGCCATTTCGTCGGGAATGGAATCGGAATGAGGGTCGAAGGGGCGAATGAGACCGAACCGGGTGGGATGCTTCTCGTACACCTCCAGGGCATAGCTGGCGTCAAACCGGTACATGGAAAAGGGGGAAATCAGCAATGCCCCGTCAACGCCCACCTCATCCATGGCCGCGACCATATCGTCCCCGGTAACCTCGTCGGGGCCCTGCAGGTAACCAATCCAGGGGCGTTCTGGGCGGTTCTGTTCGTAGCAGTGAACCTGGCAATCAATCGTCTTCGTCTGTGGCGTCGTCATAAGTCCATCTCCTGGCCCGCAATGACGGGCAGCCTTGCAACCAATTCTACAGGAATCCATCGGGTTTGCCACAGTACGGGTTGAGACGGTGGATTCGCCGCCCGGAGCGGTTTGTCCTTAACATTGTCACCACGCCGGTTCCGGCCTTATATTAGGGCCACAATACGCCGGCTTTAGCCACAGAGGGATTTGCCATGACCAATAGCAACGATACCGCACCCCGTCCTTTGGAGGGGCTCCGGGTACTGGACGCCACCCACATTGTAGCCGGCCCCTTCTGCGCCATGATACTGGCCGACATGGGCGCGGAGGTCATCAAGGTGGAGCGCACCGGAGTGGGGGAACGGGCCCGTTTGAACGAGCCTTTCGTGGAGGGGGATGAAGGCCGCCGGGTCAGCGCCCGCTTCCTGGCAATCAACCGTAACAAGAAGAGCATCACCCTGGACCTGCGCCATTCCAGGGGCAAGGCAATCTTCGAGAATCTGGTCAGGGAATCGGACGTGCTGCTGGACAACTGGGGGCCGGGCGCCCTCCGCCGCCTGAACTTGGGTTACGACCACCTGCGAGAGATCAACCCCGGCCTGATCTACGCCAGCATCACCGGCTTCGGTGACAGCGAGGGTCTGCGAGGGCCCTACTCCGATTGGCCGGCCAACAACCCCTGTGTGCAGGGCATGGGCGGCTGGATGGAAATCACCGGCGCCCCCGACGGCCCGCCTCAAATGGTGGGGGACAACATCGGGGATTCGGTGCCCGGCGTGTGGACTGCCCTGGGAATAATGATGGCCCTGGAGAGCCGCCGCAAGACGGGACGGGGGCAGCACCTGGACATGGCAATGTACGACTGCATGGTGGCCCACACCACCAGCACCATGCCCTTCTACCAGGCCACGGGTCAGGTAACCACCCGCGCCCGGGAGAACATGATCACCGCCCAGTTGGCCCTGAAGGCCTCCGATGGTTACGCCGTCCTGGCCGGCTCCGGCGGGGGCGGCGGCAAATGGGAGGGCCTGTGGCGCCTCATCGGCCGGGATGAGCTGATTGAAGACCCCCGTTACCTGGGCCAGGGCATCAGCGGCGAGTTCTACTTCAACCAGATTGTGCCGGCAATAGAGGAATGGTCGCAGCACGTACCCAAGCTGGAGATTGCCCAGAAGTTGATCGAGTTGGGGTTTTCCATGGGTGTGGTACAGGATGCCGCCGACCTGGACAGTTGCCCCCACCTGGCGGCCCGCAAGATGTTCGTGGAGAGCGGCGACTCCCTGGGCGGGCGATTCCGCACGGTTAACAATCCCATTCGCCTTACGGAGTGTCCCGATACGGCGACGGATGCCCCGCCCCTGCTGGGCGCCAACAACGATGAGATTCTCTGCAGCATCGGCGGCCTGACCCCGGGAGAATTGGCCCAGTTGCGGGAAGAGGGCGTGGTGTAGGATGCGGCGCCGGATGCGGTCCAACCGAACCACCTCTCCAATGGGGACGACATTGACCGCGCAGGGGACGGTCCACCAGACGGCGTTTTCGGTGCCGGGGTCACGATGCTGAGGGGCGAAAGAAGGGAGCAGAAACGCAGCCGCCGTTGGGACAAGCAACGCCGCAAGAGCAACCGCAAGGCCCTGCAGGTGATAATCGACGCCGCTTCCCGCCGCCGCAACCACCGGCCGGGAACGGCTGCCACCGGTACCGGTAGAGCGGGACGGACGGGGTGAACCGGTTAGGAATCGCTGTCGCCCATCACCCTGCCACCGCTGTTTCCGTTTCACCCCCATCTCGACTTTAGCGCTGAAGGGTTGTCGGCAGGGTCCCGCTTGTCGCAATTTGGATTTGGATTTGCTATTATTGCCGTCACGTAGAAGGGCCCCAGTCGATTGAAAATCATCCCCCATCGGATTTACGGAGCGCATCATTGTTTCAGGCCCCCAGAGGCACCGCAGACCTGCTTCCTGAAGAGCAGAAATACCGCCGGTACATCGAATCCAAGGCTGTGGCGCTGGCCCGCAGCTACGGCTATGGCCGCATAGACAGTCCGGTTTTCGAGGATGCCGGGCTGTTTGTTCGTTCGGTGGGCGAGGGCACCGACATCGTAGAGAAGGAAATGTACACCTTCGAGGATCGGGGGGGCGACCTGGTTACCCTCCGTCCCGAGGGCACCGCGCCCGTCTGTCGCGCCTACCTGGAACATGGGATGCACAATCTGCCCCAGCCGGTGCGGATGTACTATTTCTGTCCCGTATTTCGCTACGAGCGACCCCAGGCTGGCCGGTTCCGGCAGCACCACCAGTTCGGCGTTGAGGTGCTGGGCGACGCCAATCCCGCCGTGGACGCCGAGGTTATTGAACTGGCCTGGCGGCTGATGCACTCCCTGGGCCTCACCGACATCCGCCTCTTCATCAACAGCATTGGCGACCGGGAAAGCCGTCCCCGCTACGTTGCTGGCCTCCGGGATTACTACGCTGGCCGGTACGATGACCTTTGCGGCGACTGCCGGAATCGCCTGGAACGCAACCCGTTGCGGCTGCTGGACTGCAAGGTTGAAAGCTGCCGGACCATCGGGGAAGCGGCCCCCAAGTCGGTGGACCACCTGGACCCGGAGAGCCTCGACCACTGGAACAAGCTGCGGGAATACCTGTCGGCCATGGAGATTCCCTATGAGATAGACCATCGGCTGGTGCGGGGGCTGGATTACTACACGCGCACCGTGTTTGAAATACAGCCGGTGGAGGCCGGCGCCCAGTCCACCATCTGCGGCGGCGGCCGCTACGACGGTCTCATCGAACAGTTGGGAGGTCGTCCCACCCCGGGCATCGGGTTCGGGTCGGGATTGGAGCGGCTGACCCTGAACCTGAAGAGCAGCGGCATCGAGGTTCCCGACGAACCGTCGCCGTCCTACCTGGTGGCCAACGTGGGGGAGGCGGCGCGAGGGCCAGCGCTGGAGTTGGCCTCCCGCATTCGCCGGGCTGGAGTGGGGGCCATCCTAAGCAGCGGTTCCCGGGCCCTGCGCGGTCAGATGCGCCAGGCCAATGCCCTGGGAATCGCCCACGTGGTCATCCTGGGCGACGATGAAATCAGCCGGGGCGAGGTCGTGGTGCGAGACATGGCCACCTCCTCCCAGCAAACCATACCCATGTCGGAGTTCCTCCAATCCCTCGAATCCGGTTCCCCGTAACCACCCTACTGCTCCCCTCCCTAGTGGGCGCCAATACCACCCCGTCCCAAGGCGATGGAGGGGGAACGGCAGCATTTTGCCTTCCCAATCTTCTCCTGGCGGCATTGATGGTTTGCCTATTCCTGGTGGGCTGCGGTCCTGGGCCAACGGTCGAGCCGTCCGGCTCGCCAGGTTCGGGCACGACCGGTCCTGCTGGGCTATCCCCGACCACACCGCCCAGGGTACCGGAAGGGGAGCAAGGGTTGCCGTCCAACAGTGCCCGGCTCGTTTCGACTACGCCGCCGGTCGGAAGGGGTATTGACGGGCCTGACACTGCGGCCTTAGAGCTCACGGCTACGCCAACCCCGGCCAGTTCTACACCTGGCCCAACTTGGGAATCAGTAATACCGGGCACGCCAGACAGCCCGACGGATACGCCGTCGGCCGCCGGGTTTCCGCCCGTTGCATCTACTCCGCCCAGCATTCTGGAAGGGCTTTTACCGACACCAACCCCAGGAACTGATGGCGCCGGCGTCCCCACAGCGCCGGGCGTAACCCCGGGTTCAGTTGGCCACGGATCAGCAACCCCCACGCCCGGTTACCCGGCGCGTTCCCGAGTCCCTATTACCCTGACAACGGACGCCGCAGAAATGAGCCGAGGCAGCGAATTCCAAGTGCAGGTGGTGGTGGAGGCCGGCCCCGGTCGGCCCGTTGACGCTGCCCAAGTGTACCTGGACTTTGACCCGGCCCGGCTGCAGGCCCTATCCCTGACTCCCGGGCAGACCCTGGAATATCACCTGGAATTCCAATGGGACGACAATCTGGGCGAACTGGACTGCGCGGCCGGCGCCGTAAGAAGGACGATCGAACGCCCCTTCGTGCTGTGTACCATCGCATTCCGGGCAATTGCCGCCAGCGACACGATTGCTTCGGATGAACTGGGGACATTGATCCAGTTTGCCGACCGGACCCAACCAAGAGCCACCAAGGTAGTCCGCCGGGGTGTGAACGTCACCGGCCGGCTAACTCCCGTTTCCGTAATGGTTCACCGTTAATCCCGCCCTGCGTTTTGGCAGCCCGATGCACCTTGGCAGGTCGGCAGGACGGAGGCAATAAGGAACGCCAAAAAATTCGATGACAGTTGCCTGTTGACATTTCGAACGCAATATCCGAACATGTGTCCCATATCAGCGAGGGGCTACCAGTTGAGACCTGGCTCCTCCACAAAATGCACCGGGAGGCGCGCCATGTTGGAAACTATTGCGAAGGGTATGAACATATTCTACCGGGGCTATGTGATTCACGAGGACGTGCCTTCCATCTGTTACACCATCTACGACCGAAGGCCCGAACGGGTGGAACTGGCAACCGTAGGTACCTCTCGGGAAGCCATGAAGTGGGTGGATGCCCGCATTGCCATCGAGGATAAGCTCCGGGATACCCAAGTCACCGTCCAGGAACTGCTAACCCTCGCCAGAGGCGCCATGGTCGTATAGGGATTATCGTGGCCTCCGCCAATCTTGGCCGAGGCATTGACTGTCTTAGGTCAGTTACTCTCACTGACGAATCCTCCATCGCCATCGCGCTCCAGTACGATAAGTCTCTTTTGTCCAGCGAAAACTCCTGTGTTAGGATAATTGGCAACAGCCTGAACTGGGCCGATGGAAGGAGGAGTTCGGAAACCCATGAATGTAAAGAAACTGCGTAGGGGATCCCTCGTTTGCCTGGTGGGAATTATGGGTATGCTCGCCCTGGTCAGCATGGCCTGCGCCCCAGCCGAAAGCGGGGACGACACCTTCAGGATTGGGGTCATGGAATCCCTCACCGGCCCCGGCGAAACCTACGGAACGGTAATAAACCAGGCAAAGGAGATGGCCGCAGCGGAAATTAACGCCGCCGGGGGCATCAATGGCAAAAACCTGGAACTGGTAGTTGAAGACTCCAAGTGCGGGGCCCAGGACGCCATCACCGCCTATAACAAGCTGACCGACGTGGATGGGGTAAAGATCATCCTGGGGACTTCTTGCAGCGGGGCCATGCTGGGGGCCGCGCCCCTGGCCGAAGCGGATGGCGTGGTTCTCTTCTCAGCTTCCGCCACCAGTCCGGACCTGGAGGACGCGGGAGAGTATATCTACCGAACCGCCATCAACGACGCCAACCTGGGCGTGGACGCCGGCAACACCATGTGGGCAGACGGCATCCGCACCCTGGCTACCATCAACGAGAACACCGACTACGCCGAAGGCGTCCAGAGAACCAGCGTGGAACAGTTCGTGAAGCTTGGGGGCCAACTGGTTGGGGAGGAAAAGTACGGTTCCGACGAGACCGACTTCCGCACCCGGTTGACCAAGCTCTTCGCCGCCAATCCTGACGCCGTGTTGCTGGCCGCCCAAACGGAATTTGCCGGCGGTACCATCGTCAAGCAGGCTCGGGAACTGGGATACGACGGCGCCTTCTACGCCGAAGCCGTCTCCACCGGCACCACCGCCTTGGAAATTGCCGGTGACCATGCCACCGGATTGAAGGGCATCATTCCCAGCCCAGACCTGGATACGGCAAAGGGGCGGGAGTTTCTGGATAACTTCCGTTCCCGGTATGGCTACGTGACCCTCCCCTGGTTCCTGGGTTCGGGCTACGATACGGTTTACATTGCCGCCGAGTGCCTGAAGCAGACCGGCGATGACCAGGACGTGGACGGGTTCCGCGACTGCCTCCACAACATCACCTGGAGCGGGGCCATCGGCGAGGGATACAGCTTTGACGAGAAGGGCGAGGTGGTAGGCCTCTCCAACTCCGTCATCGAGGTGTTGCCTGTGGCTGAACGCACTCCCGAGAACAACGGTTATCTCGTCTTGGGTTCCGCCCCCACCCAATAGCCGCAACCGCTTTGCTCAACGGAACCGCAACGGGGAGGGAGGTCGGCATTTCACTGGCTGGTCTCCCTCCCTGGGTGTCTCGGCAAGAGCGCCCGATTGTTGTGTAGCGGCCAGATTGGTGGCGGCATCGGTACCGCCGGTATCGATACCTGTGTCGCAGTGAGTGGCAGCAGATGTTAACCACTTCCGGTTAATCCCGAATGCGCCAGACGCCAGGACGCCATGCCAGAAACTCCGTTCAGTAGCTTTACCCATTAGCCCCGTCTCTGTCCATCAGTTCAATATGGTTGGCGTGGGAGAAGACTTTTGCTCAGAGAGTTTGCCAGGACCGACAAGCTGGTGGCCGTCTTGCTCATCGTTGTGGTTCTGGCCTACATCGGTTGGCGCGGGCTGACCTCTCCGGAACAGGCTTTACAGTTCGGTTTCAACGGCCTTTCCGTAGGAGCCATCTACGCGCTGATGGCCATCGGTTTTACCCTCGTCTACAGCACCGTCTGGTTCCTGGACATGTACTACGGAGCCGCCGCCGGCCTGGGCGCCTACGGCGTCTTCTACCTCCGCTCCCAGGAATGGCTGGGCGGCCAATACCAGGTCAACACCCCAATATTGAACTTGGTGTTTGCCATCGTGGTGGCCGGCGTGGTGGCGTGGGCGCTCCACACCGCCCTCTATGGCCGGCTGCGTGGTCGGGTCAGCCTCACGGCGCTGCGGATTGGCGGCGGCTGTTTGGCCCTGGTCGCCGGCGCCTACACGGCAGTGCTTCTGACCTTCCCAACAGAATTGCACCTTCTATTCGGCCCATTGGCAGCGGCCCTGGCCGGAATCGCAACGGCTTGGCTGCTGAATTTCCTGCTTTCAAACGCGGCGGGAGACCGGCGAGGGCGGCTCATTGCCGCCGCTTCCCTCCTGGCAGGCGTCCTGGTTGCCCTGGCCCTGGGCGCTGTGACTGTAGGTTCACCGGGAAGCAAGCTCTACCTCAGTTGGCTACTGTCATGCCTGTTGGCAAGCTCGGTTGGGCTGGCCCTGTACCGGGGTCTCTACTACAATCTGCGGCAGAGGTCCCGTTCCCCGCTGATAATGCTGGTGGCATCCCTGGGCATCCTGCTGGCCATCGCGGCCCTGATTTCCATAGTGTTTCAGAGCGCGCCACGCCCCCTTCCCGACCCCTTCGGCAGCGTTCCCTGGACCATCGGGGGCGCAAACATCAAGGGGTTCAATTTCTTCGTCATCGGCGCGGCCATCGTCGTTTTCCTAGGCCTCCTGGCAGTACTGAAATGGACTGCCTTCGGGCGGTCAGTGCGGGCCATCGGCGACGACGAGGAAGTGGCCCGGGTGGTGGGCATCAACACAACGGTCATAGTGGCCATTGTCTTCTTCGTGGGGGCGTCGCTGGCGGCCCTGGCCGGCATTCTCAGCGGCCACGACACGGCAATTCAACCCCGCATGGGCCTGTTGCTGCTGCTCAAGGGCTGGATTGCATCGGTGGTAGGCGGAATTGGCAACCTCTACGGCGCCATCGTGGGAGGGTTCCTCCTGGGCGTCATAGAGCAATTTGCCATCTGGGACCTGGCCGGCGAGTGGAAGGATGTGGTCGCCTTCCTGCTGCTCATCCTGTTCCTGTCCCTGTGGCCCCGGGGCCTGCTGCCGAGGAAATAGATTATGTTCGGAGCGATGAAACTGTTGCGGCGGACGGGAATCGTCCGGCCCAACCCCGACGAAGGCGCCGGCCTGTTCCGGGGCAACCTGGGCTGGTGGGCCAACCTGATCATAATTGCGGTCGCGGTGGTTTTCATGCTCTGGAAGGGGACCACCTTCGCCGTCACATTGGGCGCCGTATTCGCCATCTGGGCCATGCTGTCCGTCAGCCTGAACCTGGTGGTTGGCTACACCGGACTCCTGTCCATCGGACATATTGGCTTCTTTGGGGTGGGGGCATACACTGTGGCCATTCTCACGTCAACCACATCTTATGAAAACCTGCGCACCGGGGCCATACCCACCTTTGAACTGCCCTTCTTCGCCGCGCTGCCCCTGGCTGCCATCGCCGCCGGGGTGGTGGCCCTGCTGGTGGGGCTGGCCTTCAACCGGTTTCGGGGCGACATCTATGTGCTGGTCTCCTTTGGTTTTGCCATCATTGCCTTCAACGTCTTCCTGAACCTGAGAGTACTGACCCGGGGCGCCTTTGGCATCCACGACATTGCCCGGCCCCAAATTGGCAGCTGGGTATTGGATTCGGAACTGGAACTGATGCTGCTGGCCCTGGTCCTGCTGGCCCTGGTGGTGGGCATATCCTGGTTCATCGTAACCTCCTCCTTTGGCCGAATACTTACGGCGATCCGGGAGGACGAACAGGCGGCGGAGGTTTTCGGGTACAACGCCACGTACTACAAGCTGGCGGTTTGGGTAATCTCGGCCATGATGGCAGGCCTGGCCGGCGCCATGTTCGCCAGTTGGAGCGCCTACATCGACCCCAACTCCTTCATCCTGCTGGAATCGGTGCTGTTGGTGTCCATCGTCATCCTGGGCGGCCTGGCAACCATCTGGGGTTCCCTGCTGGGCGCGCTGGCCTTCGTGCTGCTGGAAGAGGGGATGCGCTTCCTGCCCTTCCTGCCCTCGGAATACGTGGGGCAGGCCCGGCAGGTGGTGTTGGGCCTGTTATTGGTGGCGCTGATGGTATTTCGTCCCCAGGGACTGGCAGGAAGGTACAAACTGTGAGCCAGAATTGCGCCGATCAGGACTACTACATCCTGGAAACGGTGGAAATCGCCAAGTATTTCGGCGCCCTTGCCGCAGTGGACGGGCTGAGCTTGGTCATTCCCCGCCGGGGCGTGACCAGCATCGTTGGGCCAAACGGGTCGGGCAAGTCCACCCTCATCAACCTGATCAGCGGTGTGCTACCCCTGGACGGCGGCATGGTGATCATTGACGGCCTGGGCCTCAAGACCATCCACGCCTACGAAACCCCGGACCACGGCATAACCCGAACCTTTCAGGAGGTTCGCCTGTTCGACCAGATCAGCGTGTTGGACAACATTCTGGTGGCCCTCACCACCCGCAGATTCTGGCCCTCCCTGTTCGAGCGAACCAGCCGCCGGTACCGGGAGCAGGCCCGGGAAATCCTGGAAAAGGTGGGTATGTGGGAAAAGCGGGATTCCCTGGCCCTGGACCTTTCCTACGGGCAACGCAAATTGCTGGAGATAGGACGGGCCATGGCCCTGAACGTCAACATCTACCTGCTGGACGAGCCCTTTGCCGGACTCTTTCCGCAGATGTTGGAGCGGGTCAAGGAGTTGCTCAAGGGCCTCCGGGACGAGGGACGGACCCTGATCTTCGTGTCCCACAACATGGACATTGTGAGGGAAATGGCCGACCACCTGATAGTATTGGACGGCGGCAAACTGCTGCTGGCCGGCGAGGTTGAGGACGTGCTAAGCCAACCCGAAGTTATCGCCGCCTACCTGGGAGCCTGACCAGAACCTGAGCCCCTCTCCCGCTGAGGAAAAGAGCGCAATTCAACGCCTTGGCGAATGGAGAAACCCAGGACGCCCGACCAGACTTCCAATTCCGCCTAGAGACGGGAAATCTCCGGGAAACCCAACCAGAAGAGAATGTACCGAGAAGCCTTCACAACGGAACAACCGCAACCCAACGACGGGGCCAACGACTCCAAAATGATCCTGGAGTTGCGCGGCATAACAGTGCAGTTCGGCGCGGTGATGGCGCTGGAGCAGGTGAGCCTGGGCGTGGGGCGCGGGGAATTGGCAGCAGTGATGGGCCCCAACGGCGCCGGAAAATCCACGGTGCTGAAGGCGATCATGGGACTGGCCCCTGTAACTGCGGGACAGGTCCTATGGAAGGGGCAACCCCTGGAGGCCGCCACCCACGAAATCGTCAAGCGGGGCATTTCCTTCGTACCCCAGGGCCGGAGGGTCTTTACCCACCTGTCCGTCGCCGAAAACTTGGAGTTGGGCTGCCTGTACCTGCACAACCGGGCGGAACAGGCTCGCCGCCTGGATACGGTCCTGGAACTGTTCCCGATTCTCTACGATAAGCGCCGGGACCTGGCCAGCCAAATGTCCGGCGGCCAACAGCAGATGCTGGCCCTGGGCCGGGGCCTCATGGCCAATCCCGAAGCCCTGCTGTTGGACGAACCAACCCTCGGCCTAGCCCCCCTCGTGGTTCGCGAGGTGTTCGAGAAGGTGCGCGAAATCAACGAGAAGCTCCAGACCACCATCTTCGTGGTGGAACACAACATCAAGGGCGTGCTGGACATAGCCTCTCGCGCCTACGTCCTGGACAAGGGCCGGCTGGTGCACAGCGGTACCCCCCGTACCATCCAGGAGACCAACATCCTTACCGATGTCTTCCTCGGCCGCCTGCGGATGGAAGAAGAGGAGGAATCCTGATGGGGCCAGGGAGAAGGGGCGGACCAAGCCTCTTGAATTACTGGATATTTTGCCAGCTGCAGGGTAAAGGCCCGGCGAGTAGCTGGCGATGACCCAATTCCTGCAATCGTCGCGAATCGTAAGCCTCAGCCACCCCGTCCATCCCGCCATACCCCGGTGGCCGGGCGACCCCATACCCGAATTTGAGCTGGTCGCCACCCTGGAAAGGGACGGGTTTTTCTTGCGGCGTTTCTCCCTGGGGGAACATTCGGGTACCCACATCAACACCCCGGCCGGTTTCTACGCCGACGGCGCCGGCATTGATGAGTTCTCCCCGTCGGACTTGGTCCTTCCGGCAATAGTTATCGACGTCCGGGAGCGGGCTGCCGCCAACCCCGATTACCTGCTGGGGGTTGACGCGCTACTGGAATGGGAAAGGGAACATGGCCCCATTCCACCCCGATGTCTGGCCCTACTGTACACCGGCTGGCAGGAAAAATGGCCGGACCCACAATCCTACTTGGGCATCTCCCCAAGGCGGGATTCGGCCAGCATCGGGGATGCTGGCGCTGGGGATATGCACTTCCCCGGCTTCGGGGCAATGGCATTGGGGGTGCTGCTGACACAGCGGGGAGCAGCCGGCATCGGCATAGACACCCACGGCGTGGACGGCGGCCTCGACACGGAGTTTTCCATCAACCGCCGCACCCTGGAACGGAAGCGCATTGTGCTGGAGAACCTTTGCAATCTTGACCAACTGCCACCCACCGGCGCCACGGTGGTGATCGGCGCCCTGCAATTGGTGGGCGGCAGCGGCTCGCCGGCCTCGGTGTTTGCCTTTCTTCCCTGAGGAACGGGTTTGCCCCAGCAAGCCGGGCCGGCCCGGAAGGGAGACAGCGGGAGCCATACCGGCCCCATCAAGCCCCTTCCGAACGCCACACTCATCAGAGAGCGATTCTCGCCCTGAACCCTGCAAACCGATGCCCGTTGTTTATGGGTTGACTGCAGGGGCGACCAAGTTAGAGTTTGGCAACTCCCGCCTTGGCGCAATCCTCGTCCTGCTGGCTGGTGCCACCGCCCACACCGCAGGCTCCCTCTATGACCCCGTTGCGGATGATGGGCACCGCGCCCTGACCCATGATCATCGCTCCGCCGGAAGCGGCGTTGATGCCCGCCGGCGTGGGCTGGGTTGCCCGTTCCTGCATCTCGCCGCTGGCCCGCCCGAAAGCCGCCGAGGCCACCGCCTTGCCCTGGGAACCATAGGCGCTGGCCCAAATGGCTCCATCCATGCGCTGCATTGCGATGAGACGACCACCCCCGTCCACCACCGCGGCGCTGACCTTGATGTTCAGTTCTGCCGCGTGGGCCAGGGCCCCTTCCACGATCCGGTTGGCTTCCGCCAGTGTAATTGCCATGTTGCACCTCCAAGGTTTGGGAATGGTCAATTGTAGCCCAGGCAAATCGGGCCTGCCAACCAACCCGCCGCAGCGCCAGGATGGTCGCGGGAACCATCGGGGAGCCGGGGCCAACAGGTGTTATACTTTGCAGGGTCCCAGAATCAACCCGCCGGAGCTTATCCGCCCAATGCTTACCAAGCGCATCATACCCTGCCTGGACGTGGACGCGGGGCGCGTGGTCAAAGGTACCAGTTTCGTCAACCTGCGGGACGCGGGAGACCCGGCAGAGTTGGCCGCCTTCTACGACCGGGAGGGTGGCGACGAGCTGGTGTTCCTGGACATCACCGCCAGCGCCGACTCCCGCAACACCATGGTTGACGTGGTGCAACGGGTTTCGGAGCAGGTGTTCATACCACTCACCGTGGGCGGGGGCATCCGCACCCTGGAGGACATGCGCCGGATGCTGAATGCCGGCGCGGACAAGGTTTCCGTCAACACCGCCGCCATCAACTCGCCGGACCTCATCTCCCAGGGCGCCGCCCAGTTCGGCAGCCAATGCATCGTCGTGGCCATCGACGCCAAGCGGGTCGCCGCCGATGGGACGCCCATCTCTTCCCCGGCCGAAATGGTGGAGCCATCCATTGCCAGGGACGAAAGTACCGGTTGGGAGGTATTCACCCACGGCGGACGCAATTCCACCGGCATAGATGCAGTCAAGTGGGCCATCCGGGCGGTGGAACTGGGCGCCGGGGAGATACTGCTGACCAGCATGGACGCCGACGGCCAACTGGCCGGGTACGACCTGGACCTGACCGCCGCGATTTCGGGAGCCGTGCCGGTTCCGGTAATCGCCAGCGGCGGCGCCGGCACCCTGGATCACCTGTACGATGCCCTGGACCGGGGGCGGGCCGACGCGGTCCTGGCCGCCACCATTTTCCATTACGGCGCATATACCATCGGCCAGGCCAAGGAGTACCTGGATGCCAGGGGTATTCCCATCCGCCCTATTATTGACGGCCTCGCCGGTAGTTGAACTATCCATGTATCCATGAATGAGCTGCTGTGAACCATGGCCTGCCCGCCACTCTCAACGAGGTGAATCTCAACGAACCATGACCAGGATAACCACCGTAGTATTCGATGCCTTTGGCACCCTGTTCCAGGACAGCCCCGAACATTGGAACGCGGCCATGGGCGCAATCATCGAACAGCAGGGTTTGGAGGTGTCGGTGGATGCCCTGAACCATGCCTGGCTGGAGGCCTGCACCGACTTCCGCCAAACCCGCAGCGATTCCCGCTTCCCCTTCCAGTCCTATTCGGTAGCATGGCGGAACGCCTTTGCCGATGCCTTTCAATCCCTGGGACTTTCCGGCGACTCGGACGCCGCCGCCGACTACTGGATCAACGACATGGGGCAACGGGACCCCTACCCGGAGACCCGGGAGGCTCTGGAAGCCATATCCCTTAGGCGACGGGTCTTGGTTTTGTCCAACGCCGATGACTGCTTCCTTGACCCGCCTTTGCGGAGGCTGGACTTTCCCTTCACCGCTACCCTGTCTTCCGAGGGCGCCCGCAGCTACAAGCCCAACCCGGCCTTCTTCCATACTTTGCTACGGCAGTTGAACCTTTCCCCCGAAGAGGCAGTGTACGTGGGCGATCGCCAGCTGGAGGATGTCCAGGGCGCTCGCCTGGCCGGCCTGGGTTCCGTTTGGATCAACCGGAATGGAACGGCGCCGGACCCCGGACTGCCGGACCCCGACCACCGTATATCCAGCCTGCTGGACCTGACCAGTTTGCTCGATGACTAGATTGACCCTCCAACCCCGCCAGAGGTGAACGGACATGAAGGTAAAGTTGAACGACAAGGGACTGGTTCCGGCCATTGCCCAGGACATCAACACCGGCGAAGTGCTGATGCTGGGTTACATGAACCCCGGCTCGCTGAAACGAACGGTGGAGGGTGAGCAGGTTTGGTTCTACAGCCGCAGCCGGGAAGACCTTTGGCACAAGGGCGAGATTTCGGGCAATTACCTGAACCTGCGTGAAGCCTATGTGGATTGCGACGCCGATACGATCCTGTTGAAGGTGCAGCCCGACGGCCCCGCCTGCCACACCGGCGAGGTGTCCTGCTTCTTCAACCCCATGGATGGCCTGCCGGATGAATACGAGGTCACCGAGTCAGGTTCCGGCATTCTGGACGAACTATTCGCCCTGATCCAGGACCGCCAACGGGAACAGCCGGAGGACAGCTACACGGTGCGTCTCCTCCAGGAAGGCGTTGCCCGCGTGGCCCAGAAGGTCATCGAGGAAGCGGGTGAGTCGGCCCTGGCCGCCGTCCAGGAAGACCGGGCGGCCTTCATCGGAGAGGTTGGCGACCTGCTGTACCATACCCTGGTATTGCTGGCGGCCACCGGGTCCCGCCCCCAGGAGGTATGGGACACCCTGCGGGAGAGGCGGGGGTAGCCCCCTTGACTGTCATTCCGAGCGTCAGCCGAGGAATCCCAACCGAAAGAAGCGACCGTCACCGGCCATTCCCAGCCAACCAACTCCACGCACAGTAGGGGCGCACAGCCGTGCGCCCCTACCCCTAACAACCAACCATGCCGTGCCCAGCCAACCTACCCTGTCATTCCGAGCGTCAGCCAAGGAATCCCAACCGTTACGGGTGACCACACCACCCACCGCAAGCCAGCCAGACCTGTCATTCCGAGCGGCAGCCGAGGAATCCCAACCGCGGCCATCAATCAACCTTCCCACTCCCAGTACACGTTCCCTTTACCGGGGAAGGGGAGGAAAGCCTCGGAATGGCATTGACAGCTCCCCCGCAACGTTGGGATTCCTCGGCTGGCGCTCGGAATGACAGATGTGGGGGACAGGGAGTGGGAAGGATGGTTTCCCCCTGCGGTTGGGGTTCCTCGGCTACCGCTGGGAATGACAATTGGGGGGCGAGGCAGGTGGCGAAAAGGTTGTTCGACGGGGGTAGGGGCACAAGGCTGTGCGCCCCTACGGTTCAGGGAACCTTGGTTTGGGGTTGAAGGTTCTAACTTCCCCGGATGGTCTCCCCAGCCCGGTACTGTTGCCAGCCCTCCGGGCGGTACACGGTAACCTGCCCGTGGCCGGTTACCCGCCAGTTGCCCGGGCCGCCCAGACACGCGGTCTGGGCGTCAATGCCGAAGATGGTCAACGAGGGGGACAACCGCTCCTGGATTTGTTCCATCACCTGGTCCGGGTTGCTGCGCTCGTGGTGGGGCAGGAGGCAAACCTCCCCGGCAATGCCCAGACCGGTCACCCACTCGTCGGCCCGGGGCCGGCGCATCACCGAGCCCATGACCATGGCCCCGGCGCTGGAGCCGGCCAGGATGGCGCCGCCGTCCAGCGCAGCCAATATCGCAGTCAGCAACTGGGATTCCTGCAACGTCTCCAGCAGGTGGTTGGGATTGCCCCCGGTGAAGTAGATCACGTCGGCGCCGTCCAGCCGGTCCACCATGGCCGGATCATTGGCCTGTTCTTTGTCCAGAATCATCAGGGGCTGTCCGTTGCCACCAAGCCCGGTGAAATGGGTGACGCCATCGTGCGCCGCCTTGACCGGGCCATTGACTGCGGCGGTGGGCAGGACCACCACCCTGGCGGCATCCTTGCCGGTTGCGGCCAGAATCTCCCGGTCCATGTCCCCGCAGTTACGGCGAAACTCGTCGCCCCCTACCAGCGCAATTTGCCCCGCCATAGTCCCTCCATGTCAGCCTAATTTCCATCCAATTCGGCTTCAGCGTCATTCTACCAAATTCATTCCCGTCAATCCGCAACCGGAGTCGAATCATGCCCTTGATGGTGGATCCCGAGACATGGCTCCGCCCAAATCAACCGCCTGGCTCGTGGGGATGGTGCGGCAGCCCCTGCGCCATCGCTATAATGGGTACCAACCGTAGAACCTTTGCCTTTGCTGAATTCTACCCTGCCGGAACATGTGCCATGCCTACCTACCTCGAAAAACTGGATGGGGCCTGCGAGGCCAACCAAAGCCTGGTGTGCGTGGGATTGGACCCGGAACCGGCCCGCATGCCCGTGTCGGATGTGCTGGAATTCAACCGGGCCATCGTTGAGGCCACCGCAGACCTGACCGCGGCCTACAAGCCCAACCTCAGCTTCTACGAGGCCCTGGGCATTCCCGGCCTTCGGGCGCTGGAGGACACCATAAAGGTCATACGAGATGCGGCGCCGCAGGCATTCATCATCGGCGATGCCAAGCGGGGCGACATTGGCCCCTCCGGTCGGGCCTACGCGCGGGCCATGTTCCAGGTTTGGGGGTTCGATTCGGTGACGGTCAATGCCTGGGGCGGCGCCGACACCCTGGAACCCTTCCTTGAAGATGCGGACCGGGGCATTTTCATTTGGTGTCGGGGGTCCAACCCCGGCTCCGCCACCCTGCAGGAGTTGCCAGTCCAGGTGGATGGAACGACAATGCCCATCTATGAGCGCCTGGCCCATATCAGCCAGCAATGGAACGGCAATGGCAACGTGGGTTTGGTGGTGGGAGCAACCGCCCCGGATCAGCTCAGGCGGGTTCGAGAACTGAATCCCGAAATGCCCGTGCTCATACCCGGCGTGGGCCCCGCCCAGGGCGGAGACCTGGCCGCGGCCGTGAGGAACGGGGCGGATGCCGCCGGACGCCGAGCCATAATCAACTCGTCCCGGGGTATCATCTATGCCTCGGATGGACCCGACTTTGGCCAGGCCGCCCGCCGGGCCACCGTCGAGCTGCGGGAAGCCATCAACCGAATACTTGATGAAGAGGGAAAGGGATGGCGCTAGACTTGCAGGTGGGCGACCGGGTTCGCCTGAGGAAGCAGCACCCCTGCGGCGGCTACTACTGGAGGGTAACCCGTCTTGGGGCAGACATTGGCTTGCTGTGCCTGGAATGCCGCCGGCACGTGATGGTGCCCAGGCCCCACCTTCAGCGAAGGGTGAAGGAAGTGCTGCCGGCGCCGCAGGAGGAAGGAGAATGATGCTGCCGCCGTTCAATTCAGCCGGCGGCATTGCATTTCAAGGCAGAGGGTGCATAATAGAATGCAGGAAGTTTCCCCACATCTGAAGAATAGGAGAGTCCCTTGCCCATGATTAGGAAAAGCCTTTCATTTGCGTTAGTTTCCCTGTTTTCGCTGCTCCTGTTGGCAGCCTGTACCTCGCCGGAACAGACGACAGCCCCGGCCGCTCCCACTCCGAACATCGATGCCACCGTTGAAGCCCGGGTGCAGGAAGCCATGGCGGAAGCCCCAGCCGAAATGATGATGGAAGACGAGGCCGGACGGCTGGAACGGGTACGAGAGCGCGGCACGCTGATTTGCGCCGGCAACGATTCCCTTGCCGGTTTCGGCTACCTGGACGCCGCGGGCAACATTGGCGGGTTCGACATTGACCTGTGCCGGGCCGTGGCCACCGCCGTCCTGGGCAACCCGGACGCCATTGAAGTTCGCCCCCTCACCGCGGCAGAGCGCGGTCCCACAATGCAGTCGGGTGAGGTTGACATCATGTCCCGCAACACCACCTGGACCACCACGCGGGATATTCAGTGGGGCAATTTTGCCCAGACCATGTTCTACGATGGCCAGGGCTTCATGGTTCCGACCAGCATGGGAGTCTCCACCCTCCTGGAGCTGGAAGGCGCCACCATCTGCGTTCAGCAGGGAACCACGACCGAGCTGAATCTGCAGGACTTCAGCAACCAGTTCGGCATGAACTTCGAGATCAATACCTTCCCGGACAACGTGGCCACCGAGACGGCTTACTCCGGCGGCCAGTGTGACGCCATGACCACCGACCGCTCCGGTCTGGTCAGCATCCGGCAGGGCCTGGACGACCCCAGCGCCCACGTCATTCTGCCCGGCACTATTTCCGAGGAACCCCTGGGTCCCGTCGTTCCCAGCGGTGACGACCAGTGGCACGATGTGGTTAAGGTCGTCATGGCCATCCTCATCTACGCCGAGGCCTACGGCGTAACCTCGGACAGCGTACCCACTGCGGTCACTGGCAACACTCCGGTGGACCGGATGATGGGCCTGGAAGGGTCCTTCGGCCAGGAAGAACTTGGGCTCGAAGTCACCGTGGCCCAGGACGTAATCCGCGAGATTGGCAACTACGGCGAGATTTACGAGAAGCACCTGGCTCCCCTGGGTATCGCCCGGGAAGGCAGCCGCAACGCTCTGTGGAGCGCGGCTCCCTGCACCGACTGCCCCAAGGGTGGACAGATTTACGCGGCGCCTTTGCGCTAGGCAACCTTCCATCTGGCCCTCCCACAGTGGGTGGCTGGAGAGGATTTGACCGGTAGGATAGGGGGCGTCCTGTATTGGACGCCCCAATTCTGTTTCTGATGCCGGCCCTACTGCGCTGACCTGTACGGCAACCCAGCCGGTCAGCGAGCGGTGAAACGGTAATGGGCTATAATGGCCCCACTAACCCTGCTGCCGGTCAAACCCGCCCAGAACGGGAAACCTCTTGGAAGGAGGAACACCATGCAAATTGGAGCGCACGTCTCATCCGCGGGGGGAATTAGCAAGGCCATCGACCGGGGACTGGAAATAGGTTGCGAAGCCATCCAGATATTCGGTTCTTCCGCCCGCACCTGGGCCTTCAAACACCCCCCGGAGAAGGAGATCGCCGCCTTTAAGGAGCGTCGAGCCGAAACGGGCATGGGCGAGGTGTTCTTCCACGCCATCTACCTGATCAACTTGGGCAGCCCCAATCCCGAGCTGGTGGAGAAGGGAGTACAGTCCCTGATCAACTACATGACCCTGGCAGCGGACATCGAAGCCGGCGGCGTCATCTTTCATCCCGGCAGCCACAAGGGCCAAGGCTACGAGCAGGTCTTCGACCAGGCCGTCACCGCCATCAAGCGCGTGCTGGACAATTCCCCGGAAGGCCCCTACCTCTGCCTGGAGAACATGGCCGGCATGGGACAGCACATCGGTGCCAAGTTCGAAGAACTGGGCGGAATTCTACAGGCGGTGGACAACCCTCGCCTTCGGATATGCCTGGATACCCAACATAGCTTCGCCGCCGGGTACGACCTGACCACCGTTGCCGGGGTGGAGGCAATGATCGACCAGTTTGACGAAACTATCGGCGCCGACAAGCTGGCCGCCGTTCACGCCAACGACTCCAAGCAATTGTGCGGTTCGGGCGTGGACCGCCACGACAATATCGGCGAGGGCTACATTGGCGAGCAGGGCTTTGCCTGCATCATGGGTAACCCGGCCTTCCAGAACGTGCCCTTCTTCCTGGAAGTACCCGGCTTCGAGGGCGACGGCCCCGACCAGCAGAACATAGACATACTGAAGCGCATCAGGTCAGAGGTGGGACGATAGTACCCGTTCAACCCGGACGCTCGGTATGGTAAGACCCCGACCCGAGTTCCGCGGGGCTGATGCGCCAAGAATCGGAAGCGGCCCTTGTACCACATCAGCTATCCCGAATTTGTAAGGTTGGTTCGGCGAGCTTACCGGCGGCTGCCTCGCCAGGCGCTGGCCGCCCTGGAAAACGTGGACATTACGGTGGAGGATTGGCCCGGCCCCAACGAGGAGGAACTCCTGGAAGAAGGCGGCACCCTCTTCGGCCTCTATCACGGCGTGCCGCTGACCGACCGGGAGGGTGGTGGACCCGCGCTGCCCGACCGGATAACCATCTACCGCATGCCCATCCTGGAGAGTTGCCAAACTCGCCGGGAAGCGCTGCGGGAAATCCGCATAACCCTTTGGCATGAGGTGGGTCACTACCTGGGCATGGAGGAGGAGGACCTGCACCGTCACGGATATGGCTAGAGTGAGCGCATACGGTCGCCCGGCCAGCCTCGCCCGGGAGAAGGAACTTCCGCCGGCTACGGGCCGAAAAGCCGAAGGACAACCCCGATACCGGAATTCTCATCCATGCTGACTACCATCGGCAAGACCATTGGCATGGGCTTTGGGTCCGGCCTGTCGCCCATAGCTCCCGGCACGGCAGGCAGCCTGGTGGCGGTGGTCATCTACTACCTGGTGGCGACAGTCTGGGGACCTCAGGCCCAATACATCCTGGTGGCACTGATTGGGGCGGGTATTCCATTGGGTATCTGGGCCACCGGCCTGCTGGCCAACGCCGAGGAACCAGACCCCGGACGGGCGGTTTGGGACGAGTTTGTGGGCCTGTGGATCACCTGCCTGTTTCTGCCAACTTCCATCTTGTGGCTGGCCGCCGCCTTTTTCGTGTTTCGCTTCTTCGACATCACCAAGCCCTGGCCGGCCCGCCGGGTGGAATCCTGGCATGGCGGTCTGGGCATCATGGCCGACGACGTGGTAGCCGGAATATACGGAATGGCGCTGCTAAACGCCCTGCACTTGGGGTGGCAAATGTGGGGTTAGGGTTGGGGCAGGGGGGTATGGGGGGACCGTTTCACGCTGGATTATGGTTGCCAAATCTCCAAATCTCGCCAGCCGGTGACAAAGCCCATGGTTTCCTGTGGAATGTAAGGGTGCTGGTCCATCAGAGATATAAACTGCCTAGTCCAGTCCGTGTTGCCGGTTATTGTCCGGGTCAGGTAAGCAACCATGACCAGGGTGTTGTAAAGCTTGCCGCGGTGAGCTGTGTTGAAGAACGACGGCGGATTTGAAAAAAAGCCCATTCGTCTCGGCAACGAAAACTTGGTAAAGAAAGCCTCATCCCACAAACGTTCGTGGTGGGCACAGAAGTTCCGAACTGTGGACAGGCGGTGAACTAAAGCCTTCATAACCCTATGATGTATCCGATAATAGTTAGCTACGTCCTTCCTCACTGGCAGGATTGAGTCACCATACCAACGAGATAGTTGGCCAAGTGTCATGACTTCTGATGCTGCCCAAGTGGGACAATTTTGGAAACTATACCCGTGCCTTTCCTTACCGAGTTCGTCGTAATCCCTTTCTAACCTATCGAGATTGTCGGTATGGTGTTCGCCAAAAAAATTCTCGTTCCTATGAGCGAACTCCCCGCCTTTCTGACTGTAAGTTAGGTGAAGTGTCCACTGGGCGCGTAGGGAAATTTCAATGTGATTGAACGCTTCCAAAAGCGACGCTCTGAGGAGACTGTCAAACTTGTATCGCCCCATTGCTTCATCAAACGAGGCACCGGACAGGAAAGGCCTTAAATCCCCGCTGGCTGCTGGATCAACAAAGGGTTCCAGATAGCCACGAAACCGGTAAAAGCTGACGTTATTGAGAAAACGAAGCGCTTCGTCCTGGTCATGAATTGCAATACCACGAAGGAGCAGACGGTCAAGCTGCTCGGTTGGTGAAATGGGAGGACCCGGTGTGCCGGAATTGGGTTGCAGCAGGTTCATGTAAAGACTCAAAAAAACAACCCCTCTGGTGCGCCGTTCCAATGAGAGGCGTGAGGGGTACGGTCATCCACATTCTATGATAACTTGCTGCCCACTGTCAATACCGAAATCACGTTGCAGTACCTCCCAATTCATGCAAATACCCCAAAAAATAAACCCCTCCGGTGCGCCGTTCTGAATGAGAGGCGTGAGGGGTGTGGCCAGTGATAGTATATGATGGCTTACGTTGTTTGTCGATGTCGCACGCGATTGCAATTCCGAAACCGGGTGGCGGTTCAGCGATACAGGGCAGTTGCCAATCCCTTCCAATTGGAACAGCCACCGGGTCTTCACCTCAATTGCCGCTCCTTACGGCCCTGTGCTATACTTCAGAAAATTCTGCAGTAGCAGTCATAAGGACAGTGATTATGGTACAGTCTGCTGAGCGTCCTGCCGATCCGGCCCCTGTGGCGCCGCCCCCTTCCACCCCCCAGCGCGAACCCCTCACCATGAAGTCCCTGCTGGAAGCCGGTGTTCATTTCGGACATCAGACCCGCCGCTGGAACCCCCGCATGAAGCGGTATATCTTCACCCAGCGGAACGGCATTCACATCATAGACCTTCAGCAAACCCTCGGCTTGATGAACGAAGCCTACCGGGCCATGGTTCAGTTGGCGGCGGAAGGCGGCAACGTCCTGTTCGTTGGCACCAAGAAGCAGGCCCAGGAAGTGATGCAGAGCGAAGCCGAACGCTGCGGCATGTGGTACGTCAACCAGCGTTGGCTGGGCGGAACCCTGACCAACTTCCAAACCATTCGCAGCCGAATCAACTACATGATCGAGTTGCAGCAGAAGCGGGACCAGGGTTACTTCCGGGTGCTGCCCAAGAAGGAAGGCCTGAAGCTGGAAGAGTCCCTGGCCAAGTTGGAAAAGTACTTCCTCGGCATTCGCAACATGACCTCTCTGCCCCAGGCCATGTTCATCATTGACATTTGCAAGGAAGACATCTGCGTGGCCGAGGCCCGGCGGATGGGGATTCCCATCTTTGCCATCGTGGACACCGATACCAACCCGGACCTGGTCAGCCACCCAATTCCCGGTAACGATGACGCGGTTCGGTCCATTCGGCTGGTCACTGGCCGGTTGGCCAACGCCATCCTGGAGGGTAAGGCGGAGCGGGAGGCCATGCTGGAAGAGCAGCGCGCCCAGGCAGAAGCCGCCGCCCAAGCCCAGGCGGACGCCCTGGCAGCCGAAGCGGCCGGAGAGCTGTCTGACGAGGAGGCCGAACACGTGGCTCTGGCCTCCATGCCGCTGGACGACCTGGCCCAATTGATGGAACAGGCCAATCGGGGCGGCGACGAGGAAGAGAACCAATAGGGTTACGGGCGCCTACTCTCCGCCCCCGAACACCCAAGCCTAGCGCGCCCGGTACCACGCCAGTATAGGCCGTGGACCGTTTATGGCGATGAATTTGTGCAGGGTTCACGGGGCCGGGGCGGTTCACCCAGCCCATTAACGCCGATAACTGACCGGGGGCGCAAGAGTACCCCAATTATCCAACGACGGAGGATTTTCTTGCCAGCAAGTGTTGAAGAAATCCGGACCCTGCGGGACCAGACCGGGGCCGGAATCATGGATTGCAAACAGGCCCTGGAAGACAACGATAACGACTTGACCAAGGCCGCCGAGGCCCTGCGTCAGAAGGGCTTCGCCCGGGCCGCCCGACGGGCCAACCGGGAAACCACCGAGGGAGTCATCGAAGCCTACATCCACACCGGGGGCCGGGTGGGAGCATTGGTGGAACTGGGTTGCGAGACCGATTTCGTGGCCCGGAACTCCGAGTTCAAACAGGTTGCCCATGATGTGGCCATGCAGGTGGCCGCCATGGGGCCGGCTTACATCGGCCCCGATGACCGGGAGGAGGGCGACGATCGCCCCGCCAGCGAGGTTTGCCTGATGCAGCAGACCTTCATCAAGGACAGTTCCAAGCAGGTGGGCGACATCATCCAGGAATTGGCCGCCAAGGTTGGCGAGAATGTTCGGGTTGTCCGGTTCAGCCGGCTGGCCCTCGAGGAATAGACTGCCCACATCCTATGGTTGTTGCCAAGTACCAGCGGGTCCTGCTCAAAATCAGTGGCGAGTCCCTGAAGGGATCCGCCCCTTCCGGTATTGACCCCGACGCGGTCAACTACATGGCCCAGCAGATCGGGGAGGTTCACCGGATGGGTATCGAGTTGGCCATCGTTATCGGCGGCGGCAATATCTGGCGAGGCGGCCAGGCCGAACGATGGGGAATGGACCGGGCGACGGCCGACTATTCCGGAATGCTGGCCACAGTCATCAACGCCCTGGCCCTCCAGGATGCCCTGGAGAAGCGGGGCATAATAACCCGCACCCAAAGCGCCCTGCAGATTCAGGCAGTGGCCGAACCCTACATCCGCCGACGGGCCATGCGGCACCTGGAAAAGGGACGGGTGGTCATTTTTTCCGCCGGTACCGGCAACCCCTTCATGACCACCGACACCGCCTCGGCCCTGCGCGCCCTGGAAATCGGCGCCGAGGTGCTGTTGATGGCCAAGAACAACGTGGATGGAGTTTACGACTCCAATCCCAACGTCAACCCGGAGGCCAAACGGTTCGCCAGCCTGGATTACCTGGAAGCCCTGAACCGGCGGCTGGAGGTGATGGACTCTACCGCCGTTTCCCTGTGCATGGAGAACAAGCTGCCCATCGTCGTATTCAACATTTTCGAACCCGACAGTATGCAGAACATCATCTGCGGCGACAGCGTGGGCACCACCATCGCGGCATCGGATTAACAGCCAAACTGTGGGCAATTGGCCACTTGGGAGGCTCTGCCATCAACCACCATAGCCATCGGGGTATGGGGAGTCCGGAGAGATGGGCCCTCACTCGACACCAGTGGCGGCAGGCAGCCTCAATCAAGGCGGAAGCTAACGACAGTTTTCCGGCTGGCTGAAACTGTAGGTCTGTGGCAGCCGGCAATCCTCCAGCCAGGTTGCTGGATTGGACAGAAAACCGATGGCCCCGGCGCCCGGGTTTGGCAGGCAGCCATGCCCAAAACCTTCTGCCCGAATCCCGACAGGGCCGGGCCATGCCGATTTCGGCAAAGCAGCGGGAGGGACTAGACATGCCAGAACAGGACGATACCCAATTGACCCCGGAAGCCATATTGGCTGAGGTGGAACGCAAGATGAACCGGGCCATGGAGGCTCTGGATAGGGAACTCGCTACCCTGCGCACTGGCCGCGCCACACCGTCTCTCATCGAGAACGTTTCCGTGGACTATTACGGCACTCCCACGCCCCTCAAGCAGATAGCGTCCATTTCCGCGCCCGACGCCCGGGCCATTATGGTTCAGCCCTGGGACCGGCAGGCCCTTCGGGACATTGAACGGAGCCTGATGCGCTCGGAACTGGGCTTCAATCCGTCCAATGATGGCAACGTCATCACCGTTCCCATTCCGCCCCTGAACCAGGAAAGGCGACAGGAACTGGTACGCCTGCTCAAACGCAAGATTGAGGACGGCAAGGTTTCCGTCCGCAACGTCCGCCGGGATGGGCTGGAATCTCTCCGCAAACTGGAGCGGGACAAGGCCATATCCCAGGACCAAAACCGGCGCAGCCAGGACCAGTTGCAAAAGACCACCGACGCCTTCATCAAGACCATCGACCAGGCCTCCACCACCAAGGAAGCGGAGATCCTGCAGGTCTAGCCCCGTCTGGAGATGAGAGCCCGACCAGGTCCGAACAGCGTTCCCCCCGTATGGGCTACCGGGGACAACCATCACCCCCGGGAAGAGCCTTCCCCACCGGCGGGCTTTCCCCCTGCCGGGGTGCCTCGTCACGTCGCCATCATCATGGACGGCAATGGGCGTTGGGCCGAAAAACGGGGCCTCCCCCGTATCGCCGGGCACCGGGAAGGGGTCAATGCCATCCCCAGGGTGGTGGAGCTGCTGGCCCGGCGGGGGGTCGAGTGCCTAACCATCTACGCCTTCTCCACGGAAAATTGGTCCCGTCCCTCCGAGGAGGTGGAAGGCATCATAGAGCTGCTTCACGAAACGCTGAATCGGGAAACCCAGAGGTTCAACGACAAGAACGTGCGGGTGGTTCACATCGGCAATACCGGCCGGCTGTCCCCCGAAATTCGCGGCGCCGTGGAGCAGATTCAGAACCAAACTTCTCACAACACCGGCATCACCCTCAACGTCGCATTCGACTACGGGGGTCGCCAGGAAATCCTGGCCGCCGTCAGGGAACTGATCCGGGAGGGAGCCAGCCCGGAGGAAGTTACCGAGGAGACCTTCAGCCGGCGTCTCTTCACCGCCCATTGCCCCGATCCCGACCTGATTATTCGCACCGGGGGAGAGTTGCGCATCAGCAACTTCCTGCTCTGGCAGTCTGCCTACAGCGAGTACTACCATACCCCCATCCTCTGGCCCGATCTGGACGACGCGGAACTGGACCGGGCATTGGAATCCTACGGGGAAAGGCAGAGGCGCTTCGGAAACATCAACCCCGGCGCTGAGGGTTAGGTCGGTGCTGCTGAGGACCGTAACCAGCCTGATGGCCCTGGCGGTGTTGCTGGCCAGCTTCTGGGCCGGCCTCCCCTGGGTATTCCTGCTGGTCTTCATAGGAGTTTCCCTGGGCATTCGGGAATTCTACCGCCTGCATCCGCCCATCCAGCCACTGCCCAGCGCCCCGGCGCCACCGGCGACCGCGACCGCAGCCGTCGAAACCTCGGCGGAATACGATCCGGGCCAGGCAACCGACCCGACCAGCCCTTCACCGGAAACTACATCAGGCGATGAGATTACCGAATCCCCGGATGGTTCAACGTCCCCGGCTGCACGGCCCGAGCCGGAGGCCAGCCGAGGCAATCCCCAGGAAACTGCGAGCCCCTTCGCCAGGGAAGTAACGAGCGGTTCCCAGTTCCCGGCATCGGGTACCACTCCCCTTCCCCTGTTGTTGGGAGCCTTCTGGGTGACCGCCTTCATCATCGGCGGCGCATGGGCCGAAGGTACGTTGCAGTTCTGGGCAGTATCCCTGGGAGTATTCCTGGTTGGCGCCTTCCTGGGCATCCTATGGCAAGTCGCCTTCTACCACGGGCCTCGATGGAACATGGCAACCCTTTACCTGCTCCTCGGTCCGCTCTACGTGGGATTCCTGCTGGCCCATGTAATGTTGCTGGCCCGGGTGGGTGGCCAGTTCTTTGAAAGCAACCCCCTGGCCTTCGACCCGGACCTGGGGCCAACCATCTATGAAGTTGGGCGCAACTGGCTGGTTTTCGCCCTGCTAGCCAATGTGGCCACCGATTCCGGCGCCTACCTGGTGGGCCGGGCCATAGGCAGACGGCCCCTCGCCCCAGTTACCAGTCCAGGCAAGACCTGGGAGGGAGCGGCGGGTGGCTTCGTCTGCGCCACCGTGGCGGCGATATTGCTGGACCGGCTGCTCAACCTGGGCTTGGGACCAACGGTATGGGACGGGGCATGGGCCTCCTGGAACTGGCAACCGGTGGTGATTGGTGCTACAGTGGGCGTCGTGTCGCAGTTGGGTGACCTGTTTGAGTCCCGCCTGAAGCGCCTTTCCGGTGTCAAAGATTCGGGCTACGTGTTGCCCGGTCATGGCGGAGCGCTGGACCGTTTGGACAGCCTGTTGTTCACCTATCCCACAGTCTATTACCTGCTGGTGGTGCTGGTCCGGCCATGAAGAAGATTGTTGTCCTGGGCTCCACCGGCTCCATCGGATGCCAGACTCTGGACATTGTGCGGGCCTTTCCCGAGGCGTTCGAGGTGGTGGGGCTGGCCGCCGGGGCCAACCACGACCTTTTCCGCCGCCAGATTAAAGAGTTTAGGCCCCGACACGTCTTCTGCATTGATC
Organism: Dehalococcoidia bacterium; assembly: GCA_965221385.1. Lineage (GTDB taxonomy): Bacteria > Chloroflexota > Dehalococcoidia > Lucifugimonadales > UBA3495 > Bin22. The sequence goes on along the minus strand of OZ244885.1, from coordinate 2,317,281 downwards.
CCCCAGAGGACCTGGCCGGAGAAGCCACCTTCACGCCGATGGAGGAGATGGCCAGGCTGCCCAACGTGGATCTGATCATGGCCGCCACCTCCGGCTCGGCCGGCCTGGTTCCCATTCTGAACGCCCTGAAGGCTGGCAAGTCGGTGGCCCTTTCCAACAAGGAACCCATCGTGATGGCGGGGCCGCTGCTGAAGGAGTGCGAGGAGAAATTCGGGGGCGCCATTCTGCCGGTGGACAGCGAACCCAGCGCCATTTGGCAGTGCATACAGGGCGAGGCGGGAAAGATACGGCGGCTGATAATAACCGCTTCCGGCGGGCCCTTCAGCTCCCTTCCCCTGGAAAAATTGGCTACGGTGACCCCGGAACAGGCCCTGCGCCATCCCACCTGGCAGATGGGCCCCAAGATAACCATCGACTCTGCCACCCTGATGAACAAGGCCTTCGAGGTGATTGAGTCCCACTGGCTGTTCAATGTACCCTGGGAAGACATCGAGGTGGTCGTCCATCCCCAGAGCACCATCCATTCCATGGTGGAGTTTGCCGACGGGTCGGTAAAGGCGCAGCTGGGCCCGCCCAGCATGAGATTGCCCATCCAGTACGCCCTCTTCTACCCGGAGCGGCGATGCAATCCGGATGATTCGCTGATTCCACGCCTGAACACGGGCATGACCCAGACGCTGGATTTTCACCCATTGGACCGGCAACGTTACCCCTGTTTCGACCTGGCCCTGGATACAGCGCGTCGGGGTGGGGCCTTTCCGGCGGTCCTGTGCGCCGCCGACGAGGTGGCGGTGTCCGCGTTCCTGGAGGGCAAGATTCCCTTTACCGACATTCACCGAACCGTCGAGAAGGTGGTGGACGCTTGTCCCTACCCCGCCACCGTCTGTTGCTCCCTGGACGAGATGCTGGAGGCGGACGCATGGGCCAGGCAGTTTACGATGGGAGTGGTGGGCAAACTGGACAGTTAACCCCCCAGCTCCCGACGGCCCCCAACCTACCCCTCCCTTGTTCACCCTATGCCGGTGGCGTTTCCGCGCCAAGCCTCCCTGGCGCCCCGGCCACTCCGTACCCTCTCGTGTCCATGCCAGTGATTCCCGGCGCCTCCAACCGGCTGGTGTAGCGTTTCCCATGGATTTGCTCGAAACCCATGCCGGTCTTCTGTGCCTAGCCAGCCTTGACTTCCCATCCTCAAACTGGTAGTATTCCCATGATGGGTCTATTTTGCCCTTTTTGTCGTTGAGGGAAAGGTAACCGCTTGCCAGGACTGGGTACCTCAAAGGTTAAGTCCAGGTGGTTCAGCCCCTCCAGTTCGGGAACACTGCATTTCTCCAGGGTTATGGCAACAGCGGTGTAACCGGAAAAGCCGCTCTCTTCCAGGCGCTTGACCGGGGGGCGGACGCCCGGAACCTCCCCCGATGAATGATAGGCGGTGGCCTGACTAAGCACCGATCCGAATGGCTGCGGCTCCGGCCAGGTGGATTCCAGTATCCTCTACCCTTCCAGAGACTAAAGGGCCCAGGAACAGTCCGGTTTGGTTCTGATTCTGACCCTTCTTTGACCCAAAGGGTACTCCGGTCACTCGACACGTCCAAATTTTCCGGCAAGTGCAGGAGCTGGGTCTCCCGAATCCCTGCCAGTGGGGGAGGAATCGGAATCCTGCAACGTCTCCGCATGGACACGGCACACGAAAGGGGTTTACTGTTTCACTAATCCATGGCTGTAATTGACGACATAAAATCCCGGCTGGACTTGACGGAACTGGTGTCTGGGTACGTAACCCTGCAACGGTCCGGGCACAACTTCAAGGCCTGCTGTCCCTTCCACCAGGAGCGGACGCCATCCTTCTACGTTAACCCGGAACGGCAATCGTGGCATTGCTTCGGGGCCTGCGCCACCGGAGGGGACATATTCTCCTTCGTTATGAAGGCGGAAAACCTGGAGTTTCGGGAGACTTTGCAACGCCTGGCCAACCAGGCCGGAGTTGCCCTGCCCACCCGGGAACGCCAGTCGGAACAGGAGGACCTGTATCGCCTGAACGAGGCGGCTCGCGAATATTTTCAGCAGTACCTGGCATCCTCCATGGGGGCCGATGCCCGGGCATATCTGGAGGGACGGGCCATCAGCCGGGAGAGCGTGGAGAAGTTTGAGCTGGGGTTGAGTCCCAGGGATGGCCACGGCCTATACGACCATCTCCAAAAGTCGGGATTCTCACCGGAACTGATGGTACGGGCCGGCGCGGTATATCAACGCCAGAATGGGGGCCATCAGGATGCCTTCCGGGGCCGGTTGGTAATCCCCATTCGGAACGGCCAGGGAGAACTGGGCGGCTTCGGCAGCCGGGCCCTGGACGATTCCGTACCCAAGTATTTGAACACGGGGCGGACACCAGTTTTCGACAAGGGCCGTACCCTGTATGCCCTTCACCTGTCCCGGGAATCTGCCCGGCAGCGGGGGATGGTTATCGTCGAGGGGTACATGGACGCCATCTCCGCCCACCAACATGGCTTCGATAATGTGGTGGCCTCCATGGGAACCGCTCTCACCGAGCAGCAGGTGGCCCAGGTCCTGCGCATCACCCGCCAGGTCACCATGGCCCTGGACTCCGATGCTGCCGGCCAACAGGCCACCCTTCGCAGTCTGGAATCCTCCTGGCAGGTGTTCCAGAGCCGCCGGGAATGGCAGGAGGGCGCTCAATCCTCCCCCCAGCGACAGGAGGACCTGAACCTCAGGGTGGCCGTGCTGACCGATGGCAAGGACCCGGACGAGGTGATCCGCCAGTCGCCGGAGAGGTGGGCGGAGTTGGTGGCGAACGGTGTTCCCCTGTTCGATTACCTGCTGCCGGCCCTGTCGGCCCAGGTGGATACCGCCACCCCCGAAGGCAAGGTTCGCATGGTGGAGAGGGTTAGCCCCTTCATCTTGGCGGTGCGGGAACCCATCCTGCAGGACAGTTACCTGCGCCAACTGGCCGGATTTCTGCAGGTCCGGGAGGAGACGCTGCGGGCCACGCTGGCCAAACCCGTCAGCCGCCGGCAGGTAAACCGTTCACCCGGTGGCGCCAGACTCGCAGGCCAGGGCAATTCGGATGCAAGCCCGTCCCGGAACGGGGTGGGCCGGTCAGCCCTGCTGGCCGAGGAACGGGACCCGCTGGACGAGCATTGCCTGTCCCTGCTGCTCCGGTACCCAGACTTGGCAGAATCGATACCGGACCTGGGCGGCCTGCCGCCGGAACATTTCCGAAGGCCGGAGAACCGGGAGGTATATCTTCAGATGACCCGGGCCTGGTCGGAAGCGCCGGAAATGCTTATGCCCGAAGACAACCTGGCGGAACGGGTCAAACGAGACTTGATGCCCGAATTGTGGCCCATGCTGGAAAATTTGGCCACCCGGAAGTTGCCCATTGCAGAATCATGGGAGCGGTGGGATGCTTTTCGCGACGTGGTTCTCCGAATGGAGGAACGGCGCCTGAAAGAACTGAAAGCCGCCGAGGAGTATCGCTTCTCCGAAGACCTGGCAGAGATACCCGAAGAAGCCTACGAAGAAATCCTCGACCTGACCCGCAGAATCCGGGCCAACCAGGAATCGAGGAAACAGCATCCGCTGAATTCATCACGTGGAAGGTGACAGTATGCTGAATTCATCACGTGGAAGGTGACAGTATATGGTGAGACGCAGCAAAACCACCCAGGACATCGGCCCCGAGGAGGACCTCTACGGTATCCAGCAAACCCAGCCGGAAACCGAAAGGTTCTTCAGCATGTTGGGCGTCGTCACCAAGGAGGACGACGACCTTGCAGAAGAGCCGGGTATCGGCGTTGCCCCCATTCCACTGCCCGAGGATGCCACGGACGAGCAGGACGACCAATGGACTACCGGCCGCTCGGAAGAGATGAAGGTGGATGACGGCATTGAAGAGGGTCCTGCCGACGCCGAAATTGAAGAGGAAGAGGAACCCGATTGGGAAGCGGAGGCCGAGAGCCTCCAGGTGTTGGATGACCCGGTGCGCATGTACCTCCGGGAAATCGGCCGCGTTGGCCTGCTGGCCGCCAAGGATGAACGGGAGCTGGCCCGCAAGCTGGAGGGAGAAAAGCACCTGTTCGCCCTGGGCAAGGAATTGCTGGGCGAGGAGTACTGCCAGACCCTGGAGCGGGAGGTGCTGGAGGAACGCCGGGGGCCGGAAATCGGCTTCAAGGGCGAAAAGGTGGACCTGGGGACGCTGCGCAACCCCGACCAACTGAGCAGGAAGGTGCGCCAGGAGTTCAACGAAACCGGGCGCAACTGGGAATTGACCGAGGCCCTGCTGCGCCGCCTCGTCAAGGCCACGCCCCTGGTGGACGCCCTCAGTGAACACCTGGGCCTGCCTCGCAACCCCACCCTGTCCCAGTTGGTTCACGACCCGGAATTGGCCAATGCCATCGACGCCCAGCTCAACGAGGAGATGCTGGTCAGCCTGGGTGAAGCCCTGGAGTTGGAGAGGGACCAGGTCTATCAACAGGTGGTGAACCTGTCCCTGGACCGGTGGATCATGGCCCCCGAAACGGTGGACGTGCTCCATGACTGCACCCTCTTGCAGTTGGATGCCACCTTCAGCGAAGTGGGATCCCTGCCGGAATTGGCCAAGTACGAGCCCCTATTCCGCAGCCGTCACAACCACATCAAGGCCGACGGCGACCGGGCCCAGGCTCACCTGACCGAGGCCAACCTGCGCCTGGTGGTCAGCGTGGCAAAGAAGTACATCGGGCGGGGCATGGCGCTGCTGGACATGATCCAGGAGGGCAATATAGGGCTGATCCGAGCGGTGGAAAAGTTTGACTACCGCAAGGGGTACAAGTTCAGCACCTATGCCACCTGGTGGATTCGGCAGGCCATCACCCGCGCCATCGCCGACCAGGCCCGCACCATCCGCATTCCGGTACACATGGTGGAGACCATCAATAAGCTCATGCGCCAGCACCGCCGGCTCCTCCAGGAATACGGACGGGAACCCACCGCCGAGGAGATCGGCATCGCCATGGAAATCGGGCCGGAAAGGGTGGAGGAAATTATGAAGATTTCCCAGGAACCTGTCTCCCTGGAAACCCCCATCGGCGAGGAGGAGGACTCGCACCTGGGCGATTTCATCGAGGACCGGACGGCTCCCGCTCCGGCCGATGCCGCCTCCTTCCAGTTGCTCAAGGAGCAGGTTTCCGATGTGCTGGGGACTCTCACCGACCGGGAAAGCCGGGTGCTGCAGTTGCGCTTTGGCCTGGAGGACGGCCGCAGCCGTACCCTCGAGGAGGTGGGCCGCGAGTTCGGCGTCACCAGGGAGCGCATCCGCCAGATCGAGGCGAAGGCCCTGCGAAAGCTGCGCCATCCCTCCCGGTCCCGCAAGCTCAAGGACTTCCTGGAATAGATCCCGGAATTTCCCTCGCGCGCTGAAGCGCTGAACTACAGGACTCAGGGAGAGGTAGTGGGCCAAGGCCCCTTTCCTCTCCCTGATGTCTTACCGACACCCTGCAACCGCACCTCGCTACGTACCAAAGACAGGGTCACCAAAGTCGCCAATACCCGTTCCGACATTGGGTTGTTTGGGAAAATAAGCGAGTGCTATACTCGCCCCATAAGTTAGGTGAGGGGTGTTGAAGTGGAAGAATTTACTTTACCCAAGTGTTTGAAATGTAACGAGGGGCAGTTGGTGCCTCTTTCGGACTACGGCGGACAGGGCGCGGCGGTGCACTACAAGGCTTGGGTCTGCATCAAACCCGACTGCGGTTTCAACATCAAAATTCGCAACGGCGACATCTATCTCAACGAGCCAATCACTCCGGGCGGCATGAACGCTGTCCGAGGCCGCTAACGATAACTCATCCGTGAAACCCTGGCCTGCTTCCCCTACATGGGGGAATCAGTTTCCGTTGGCGGACGAAGATGGGGGTCAATTGCCGGCCCTTGACGGCCATTCCAATGGGGTGTGATTCCGGGCGGGCATCTATTCTCCGTCATTTCAAGTCTCGGTCATTCCGAACAGAGTCGAGGAACCCCGACGGTATGGAGAAACCGGGTACGGCGGAGGCAATGACGGTGTTTCCAAGCCGTTGGTATTCTTCAGCAAACCCGGAGTGATAAATGCACCCAGTGAACTGTCCACGCTGACTTGACCCAGGGCCAATCCAATCCACCGTTGACAATGGAGGAGCCATGGAAGCTGGTTACGATTTTACCTTGCTGGGCGACCGCCGCCGCAGAAAGTTGTTGGATATGCCAACGACTCTTGTAGGCATTCTGGCCGGGATTCTGATTGTTTCCGGCATAATCCTTTACAGTATTCCCTCCAGCGCTGAAGCTGAACAAACCGTAGCTGCCAATAGCGGGCAGCATGCCACCGCCGGAGCCGCGGGCCCAGGCGGTGATGACCCGGCCACCAGCCCGATACGATACCGGGTGGTTGCTCCGGCCTCCCCAGAAGACATATCCGGGCAGCAACTGTACCCCGCCGGATTCTCCGAATCCCAGTACTGGGTCAATCCCCTGGGCTATGAATAACAGCCGCGCTTTCGTAGTCTCCCACGCTGCGGGTGGCCTCTGACCACTGTCCAAGCAGTTATGGACGGTCCTGACCGTCCCAGGAATCGGGGATCAGGGTGAGTTCCCGTTCTCGTGAAGCCGGCTTTCAAGTCCCTTTCCGGCGAGGTTCTCTTTGCAATACTCCAACATCATCCTCGAAGTATCGGACCGAGTTGCCACCCTCCGCCTTAATCGTCCCGACGCGCTGAATGCCCTGGATATGGCGCTGCTGACGGAGTTTTCCCACGCGGTGGCGGCGATTGGTGAAGACGAGGCGGTCAAGGCCCTGGTGGTTCGGGGAGAAGGTAGGGCATTTTGCGCTGGCGCCGACCTCCTGTTCTTCGATACGGTGTTTGATGACATTGCCAGGTTGCCGCCGTATGTCCACCTGTTGAACGAATGCTTCTTTCAACTGGAGAACCTGCCCATTCCCACCATTGCGGTGGTTCATGGCTTTGCCCTGGCCGGCGGCCTGGAGTTGGCCATGGCCTGCGATATGACCCTGGCGGCCGAGGAGGCGCGGCTGGGAGACCAGCACCTGAACTTTGGCCTGATGCCGGGCGGCGGCTCCACCCAGCGCCTGCCCCGGCGGGTAGGAATGCAGCGGGCCATGGAGTTGTTGACCACGGGACGCTGGCTGTCGGGCAGCGAGGCCGCGCAATGGGGACTGGCGTTGCGGGCCGTTCCCCAGGAGTCTCTGGATGAGGAACTGGAGAACCTGCTGGCCCAATTGCGGGGCAAGAGCCGTACCGGGCTGGCCTGGATCAAGTCGGTTACTGGGCAGGGGCAGAGCCTGGACTTGCGGCAGGGCATAGCGCGGGAAGGGATGGCCTTCGTCCAGTACTTCGCCACGTCGCCCCATCCGCGGGAGGGAATTCGCGCCTTCAGGGAAAAGCGGCAGCCGGAATTCTAGCGCTTATTCAAGGCTGGAAAGAGAGTTTCGCCCATCTTTCCGTCATCTTTCCCCCATATCCAAACTGCCAAAACTGAAGGCGACATTGGTATTGACTAATTTGCCAGTTTGGATATAATGGGGCCATCCTGTTGGTAGGTTAAACAAGGAGGATTCAATGGAAGGCAAAGTTCAGATCGAGATCACCTATTGCGTACCTTGACAGCACCACGCTACCGCCACGTGGATGGCGAATGAATTTTTCCGCGCCTACGGTCCCGACGCTGCCATAACCATCTCCCCCCGCGGCCAGGGCATTATGGAAGTGTTTGTCGATGGCGAGAAGATCTTCGACAAGAAGGCCGAAGGCAACGCCTACCCCGACCTGGCTCGGGTCCGCAAGATGAAGGAAGTCATCACCGAGCGGATCACCAGCCTGGAAGCTGTACCTGCCGATAACTAGTCCCTTTGAAGGCCGATCTGCTAACGCAATCGGCCCAACCATCCGGAAAGGAACGCCCCGCCAACATTTGGCGGGGCGTTTTTTGCAACCCTGAAGCGAGCCGCGCCGACGGGCCGACCGCCTGTTGGAACCGCTCACGTGGCTTGCGGCCACAGCTCCCCCTGGGGCTCTGCTTTACGGGAGGGACGGACCCTTGGCGTTGACGCGGGAAGCAGGCGCTCCTGCACTACTTCCCACACCTCCTCTTCCAATTCGTTCACGGGCCGCAGTGCGTCCAGCAAGGTCCAGCGCTCGGTGCTGGCTTCAGCCTGTTCCCGGAAGCCCCGGCGCGCCGCCCGGTGGAACGCCAGGTCCAACTCCTCGAACCGGGTACCCTCGGCGCTTCTCTCCAGAGTCACCAAGTCCCCTGAGGTGTCCTGGGAAAAGGAAGTTTGGTAGGCCATAGCTCGCCCAATCCCAACCTCCGGCGGCAGGTCAAGCAGGAATATCAGGTCCGGGTCCAGGGAACGGGTGGCAAAGGCATTCAGGGACCGGACCATATCCAGGTCCAGCCCACGGCCATAGCCCTGGTAGGCCAGGGTTGAACCATAGAAGCGATCGGCAATGACCGTAGTCCCACAGGCCAGGGCCGGTTCAATTTGGCAGGCGACCAGTTCCACCCGGGCGGCTTCAAAAAGCAGCAGTTCCGCCTCGCGAGTCAGGGGCCGGTCGCTCTTCAGGTAAGCCCGCAGATACTCACCCAGCTCCGTGCCACCCGGTTCCCGCACCAGCAAGCTCGGAACCCCCAAGGTCGTCAACCGGTCGGCAAGCAACCGGGATTGGGTGGTTTTTCCCGCACCCTCACCGCCCTCAAATGCTATGAAAAGTCCCGACACCGGAATCCCCTTGGTTTTTCAACTGTACAGGTCTCTGAGCGGAAGCTGGTAGGAGGCCTGGCCGACCACCCTGCTAGGCCCGGTAAATCAGCACCGAACGTTCCGGCTCCCGTCCCCGGCTGGTGGATGCCAGGCTGAATCGCTCTGCCAGCAGGTGCTGCAGACGGCGCACGTAGGCTCGCTGGGGGTTCAACTGGACGCTGAACTCTCCGGCCAAAATACGCTGAGCCGCCTCTTCCGCCTCGGCCATGGCCTGGTCCAGCGCTTCCCTGGAGGCGGCATCATCCCGGGAACGCCCCTCATTTCTCACAGGCACCCCCTGTTCCCGGGCCAGCATCTTCAGGAAGTCGGTCACCTGGGGCTGGGTGTTCTTTCTGAGCACATAAACAGGCGTACCGGTGGATTCGGCGGAACGAACCAATTGAGATCCCCGGCGGTAGTGGGTCTTGGTGGTCAACACCAGGGAGGCCCGGCGAAGTTCGTTCACGATACCCACCTGCAGCCCCATTTCCGCCTGGGCCAGGTCCACCTTATCCCGGCTGACGCCAAACAGGAAGACCCGGGCATCCAGAACGCGGGAACCATTCTCCCCGGCGACGACGGGGCCATCCTCACCCATCTCTTCCGGGCCACCCGTCTCCCCCGGGAGGTTACCGAATCCGAAGGAACCTGACGGTGGGGACTGCGGACCTGGGCCGGGCGCCATGGTTGCCTGGCGGTCCATGCCCCGGCCCTGCTTTCGGCCCCAGCGGCGCCCATAGGAGCCCTGGTCCCGGTAGTCGCCGCCCGAATCCTGAGCCCAGGGGGCCGGCGGATCTGCGTTGGGCCTCGGCTCGCCCTGCTGCTCAATTACCTCACCCTCCGGGTCCAGGCTGCGAATGACTGGGACTATGGGGTAGCCCCTCAGCCATTGGTCCACCACCTGGGCCACACCGTCGTGGACTGCCACCTGTTCCCAGCTTTGGATTTCCACCACCACATCGAAGGTGGGCGGGGCCTTACGTTCCAAGACCGTCTTCTGGGTGCCGCGATACCTGGCTTCCTGGTCTCCCAGGGTAACGGACTGGATTCCGCCCACCAGGTCCGAGAGGGTGGGATTGAGGATGAGATTGTCCAGGGTGTTGCCGTGGGCGGTAGCAATTAGCTGAACGCCCCGTTCGGCGATGGTACGAGCGGCGGCGGCCTCCTCCTCGGTGCCCATCTCGTCGATGATGATGACCTGGGGCATGTGATTTTCCACGGCTTCGATCATAACGCCGTGCTGCCGAGTGGGGGTGGCCACCTGCATCCGCCTGGCGTGGCCGATGGCCGGGTGAGGCACATCCCCATCCCCGGCTATTTCGTTGGACGTGTCCACGATAACCACCCGCTTGCGGGCCTCGTCTGCCAAAACCCGGGCCACCTCCCGCAGCATGGTGGTCTTGCCCACCCCCGGACGGCCCAGGAGCAGGATGTTCTTGTTGGCGAAGGCCAAGTCCTGGATGATCTTGATGGTGCCAAAGACCGCCCGCCCGGCGCGACAGGTTATGCCCACCACCTGGCCCCGACGATTGCGTATGGCGGAAATCCGGTGAAGGGTTCGCTCCATCCCGGCCCGATTATCGTCGCCAAAGTCGCCGATCTGCTGAACCAGGTAGTCCAAGTCCTGCCTGGTCACCTCATCATCGCCGAGGATAATGTCCCCTGAGGGGAAGCGGGCCTCCGGCTGGCGGCCCAGGTCCAGGACTATCTCCAGCAGGTCGGACAGGTTCTCCTGGCGTTTCAGGCTTTCCCTGACCCGCGGGGGCAGAATGTCCAGCAGCCTTGCCATTTCTTCCTGAACCAGCCCTTGCCCTGCTACCAACTCATGCCTCCACCGGGGCCATTCCGTACTGCACAGAGGGAACGGCCACCATCTTAACCAGCATAGTATATTCGGCAACCCGCCCGCCACCCAGCCACTGCAGCCGGTCTCCTACCGACACTTGGTGGTCCGGCAGCAGCCACCTGAGGCCGCGGGCCTGGCACGAAGCAAAATCCACCAGCCGGGCCAGCGTTTCCGGGCAATCGGGGTGCGCCATAACCTCGGCCCAGGGTGGGCGACCTTGCCCATCCAGCCTGAGCCAGCCGACGATCCGATCGGACTGATCCACCACCCACTCTCGATGCCGGGAGGGCAGCAAACCACCCCGTTGGGGCAAGCGGGCGTCTTGCCATTGATCGAAGGTCAAACCCACAGCCTGCCTGACCCTAACCGGAACGCTGGCGCAATAGAGGTGGAAAACACCAATGTCGTCCGCGGGCAGCCGGGGCCGCAGACCCGGAAATCCGAACTGGTCAGTAGGCCGCTCATCAATAGAGTTGGACCGGGGTGCTCCCGGCCCCACCACCAGGGTCTCTCCGCCCACAACGCTGAACCCACTGCGCCGGGCCATGGCGAGCGCGGGACTACCCGAAGCCATTCTCAGGAAGAGCCTTTCGCCGGCGCGTTCGCCCACGGCCACGAACAGCTCCTCAAGAAGGGCAAGGTGGCCCACTTCAAAGGCTTCGGAGCATTCAGTCTCGTCCGAGTTGTCCTGCACATGATCGGGCAGATCGCCCGTCTCCCCAACCACTGAGGGCAAATACAGGCCGTCGATGTCCCAGGCGCCAGGGCCGGAGCGAGGCTTGGCCGAAACCAGGCCGGCCAGTTCGCCGCGCTCCCATTGAACCAGTGTAACCCGGTTCCGGGGTCGAAGGGCCGCATTTCGCCACAGGCCCGCGGCGAACGGAAAGTTGTCCCTGGCCCCGGTGGATAACGGACTAGGGCAGGCCAAGTTCAGCCCCCTGGGCCCATTCCAAAGGATGCAGCGCAGGGCATCGAAGATGCGGAAGGACTGAACGTTTGGCACGGATTTCATCGGCGCCGTCGCAGGGCCTAGCTTCCCCGGCTGGGAGGGCCGTCCCGGTTGGACGCCAAATTCAGAAAGTATTGGTGCAGGCGGGTATCGTTGGTGAGTTCAGGATGGAATGCGGTGGCCATCATGTTACCCTGCTGCACCGCCACGGCCCGGCCACCGGGCAGGGTTGCCAGGGTGTGGACCTGTTGACCAACGCGAATCACCACCGGAGCGCGGATGAAGATGGCATGGAAAGGATCGGGCTCGATCCCAGCGATGTCCAGTTCCTGCTCGAAGCTGTCAATCTGTCGGCCGAAGGCGTTTCGCTGCACCCCTATGTCCATCAACTTAAGAGGTACGGGGTCGGCTTCGGTTATCTCATGGGCCAGCATTATCATGCCGGCGCAGGTACCCCAGATGGCCTTGCCCCTTTGGGCCATGGCCTGCACCGGTTCCCGCAGGTGGTAGATGGTCATCAGGCGGCTGAGGGTAGTACTTTCGCCCCCCGGAATTATGAGACCGCTAATGCCGTCCAGATGTTCCGGCAACCGGACTTCTCTGCATTCCACCTTGAGCCGCCGTAGAATGGCGATATGCTCGGCGAAGTCACCCTGTACGGCAAGTACCCCTATCTTCAAGGCAGTTCCATCCGGCCATTGTATTGACTCCCTGGGCTGTCCCCTGCCGCCGGGTGGTTCGACATCGGGTCACGGGACGCTGCCAGGCGCCCAGGGAATAGAGGGGCAGCGCAATTGGAGAATCCCCGACCAAACCACCCCCTGGATTCCGCCGCGCCTGCCAAGGCTAGAGACTGCGGGGGGCCAGGAGTTGTTCTTCAGGAATGGAGCGGGCGCTGATACCCACCATCGGCTCACCCAAGTTCTTGGAAACGTCGGCGAGAATCTTGGGGTCATTGTAATGGGTGACCGCCTGAACGATGGCATAGCCCCGCTCGGCGGGGTCGCCGGACTTGAAGATACCGGAACCGACGAAAACGCCGTCGGCGCCCAGCTGCATCATCAGGGCGGCATCGGCGGGAGTGGCAACGCCGCCGGCGGCAAAGTTCACCACGGGGAGGCGGCCCAGTTCCCGGGTTTGAGTCAGAAGTTCCAGGCTAACCGCCAGGTTCCTGGCCTCCACGACCAACTCATCTTCGGGCATATTTTGGAGTTTGCGGATGGCGTCCTGCACCGCCCGCATGTGACGGACGGCTTCAACCACGTCTCCCGTGCCGGCCTCGCCCTTGGTGCGGATCATGGCCGCCCCTTCGGATATTCTGCGGAGCGCCTCACCCAGGTCCCGGCAGCCGCAGACGAAGGGAACCTGGAAATCGTGCTTCCAGACGTGATGCACCTCATCGGCAGGGGTGAGAACCTCGGATTCGTCAATGTAGTCGATGCCGATGGCTTCCAGCACCTGGGCCTCGACGAAGTGGCCAATGCGGCACTTGGCCATGACAGGAACGCTGACCGCATCCATGATGTCCTGGATGATTGCCGGGTCGGTCATGCGGGCCACACCGCCGTCCGCCCGGATGTCGGCAGGCACCCGCTCCAGGGCCATGACGGCCACGGCCCCGGCCTCTTCGGCGATCTTGGCCTGTTCAGCGTTAACCACGTCCATGATGACGCCGCCCTTCAGCATTTGGGCGTGGCCAGATTTCACGGTAAAGGTTCCGGTTAGAATATCAACCATATCCAACATCCTCCGACAGGGATGGGGCCCATGATGATTGCTTGTTAATATGGAGGCTATTATACGGCCTTGACCCGTCCATAGGCAATTGTGGACTCTGCTACGGGTGCGGCAGTTGGGCTGCCCCCAGCATGAATATGCTACACTATTCCACGTAATTTTCCCGTCAACCACGCCCCCAAATTCCCGCGGAGAGGTGGCCGAGTGGTTGAAGGCGCCGGTCTCGAAAACCGGTATACCCGCAAGGGTATCGCGGGTTCGAATCCCGCTCTCTCCGCCACTTCCCGATACACCCCTGCCAACAAATGCGCCACCGCCTATAGTGACGACTTGGGCAAATCCCGGGTCTGCCCCCGTATTGCGGAAATGAGCAGCGGCCTGGGAGCCGTTTGCTCTGGCGCCCAGGCCGTTTTGAAGCAGAGTTGGGTTCCGGACAAAGCGGCCTTTTCCGGGGGCGCTGCATCGCCTCCACCGGAGTGTGGTACGCCCCTGAATCGTGCGCTCCTGAACCGCTCGGTTAATCAGTCCATGGGAGGCTTGTGCAGCCAGCCCGGTTCGGAAATGTCCAAGACCTGGCCGTTGGGCCCCGACCATTTCTCCTCGGCCCGGGGTGGGCGAACCTGGCCCGCGCCGGCAACTTCCCGTCGCACGATTTCCTCGCCTTCAATGTTTCGGAGCCTGGCGCCGGTTTCCTCCAGGCTGTCCACCTGGAAGCCGATGTGGTGGATGCCGCTGTAGTTGTCGCCGTTGGGACCCACGTCAGCATCGGCATCGGTCTTCCACTTGAGGATGGTCAGGTTGATGTCGCCATCGGAAAGCTGAACCTGGCGGTCATTGCGAGCCACCTCCACCAGGTCAAAGCCCTCCTTGTAGAACTTGGCCACGGCGTCCGGATCCTGGCAGGTAATGGCAATGTGCTTGATCTTGGCCACGAGGCACCCCCAACTGATATTTTCGCCCATTATACCCGGCTTTTTGCCGAAAGGGGCGGGCCGGCCGGGGCAAGCTCGCCGGCTGGAGTTTAGCCGGTGAAGCTGGCCCACACCTGGGGCAGCCGGGCCATGGCTTCCGGGGCCAGCGGCCCCCGATCAGCGGAGGCGACGGCCTGCACCAGGTGTTCAAGACTGGAATACCCAACCAATACGCTGCTAACGCCGGGGTTGGTTAACGCGAACCGCAGGGATGCGTCCACCATGTTCTCCGCGTAGCCCTCCTCCACCAGGAAGCGGAACTGCTGGCCCCGGGCCTGATCCTGGCTGTAATCCCGCCCCGAACCTATTGGCGCAACCTGGGGCACGGCCACCGGATGGCGAACCTCGTCGCTGCTGAGGGCGCCGGCCGCCAGCACCCGAATTACCAGGACACCCATGCCGATGGCGGCGGCCCGGCCAATCTGGTTGCCGTAGTCGGGCATATCGAATCCCGCCGGAGTTTCATTCCCCGCGCTGGGATTCACCAGGTTGTAAACCGATTGGATGGTGTTCAACTGGCCCGAGTCAATCACCTGGCGCAGGGCGTCGGTTTCACCCACGGCCGTCATGCCCCAGAACCGGACTTTGCCCTGGTCGCGCAGGATGCGCAGGGCATCCACCACCTCGCCCAGCGCCTCTCCTGGGGAAACTGTCCCTCCCTGTGCCACTGCTCCGACGTGGTTGTGCATCTGAATCAGGTCCACCTGCTCCCGTTGCAGCCGGGCCAGGCTGGCGTCCACGGAAGCGATCACGTTGTCCCTAATCTGCCCCGGAGTGTGGGTGCTGACCCGGAACTTGGTGCCCACATATACGTCGGCGGCCAATTCCTTCAGCGCCCGGCCCAGGTTGGTCTCAGATTGCCCGTCGCCGTAGGATGAAGCGGTATCGAAGTAGTTTATGCCCAGTTCCATGGCTCGGGCCACGGCCCGTACCTGGTCGGCGTGATCGCCACGGATCATCAGGCCGCCCACGTTGCCGCAGCCGAACCCAATTTCCGATACTTGCAATCCCGTGTTGCCCAGTGGTCTGTATTCCATTGCTTTCCCCCTGGCGCGCCCGCTTGGCGCATGACTTTGGCGCAGAACAGGTGCGCTGTCCCGGTGGGGCCAGCCCCCGCCGCCATTTTCCGTAGCCAACATGACGGGGCAAGACTAAAGGGGCAGGTAAACCACCTGGCCAGTCTGACCGCTCCGGTGCACCGCCTCAGTCCACTCCATGTAATGGACACCCGTCTCGAAGGCCACCATGTCCACCTTCTCCAGGCCCCGGATGGCATTGGTGAACTGTTCCTCCACCCGGTACCTGGCCTGGGATTCGGGCGGATTGGGAACCTCGGCCAATTCCCGGTCGCCCCGCCGGCCGGCCCACACCTTGCGCTGGGGATCAACGTGGATGGTGCCTTCGGAGCCGAACATCCAGATATGGCTGCCACCGTTAAGGCCGCTGGTGGCGCTCATCTGCATGTGAACCTGGGCGCCGTTGGCCAGCTCGTAGAGAATGTCCACATGGTCGGGGATGGATACGGAGGTGAGTTGACCGTCCTGGTTACGGCGGTAGGGGACGTGAATCTTGGACATGGCGAAGACCCGGTTGCTCCGACCGAGCCACCGCATCATGGACTCGTAGGATGCCCCGATGTTCAGGGTGTTGTGCCCACTGAGGGCGCGGTCGTGGCGCCAGTGAAGCGGGCCGTCGAAGTCGGGGAAATTGTTCTGAAGGGAAGTGAAGTCCACCGACAACACCTCACCCAGGAAACCCTCATCGATGAGCCGTTTCAACACGTTGTCGATGGTATAGCTGGTGGAGGTGGGGGTGAGCTGGCAAACCAGTTCCGGGTGGGCCAGGGACGCTGCCAGCATATCCCGAGCCTCCTGGGCGGTGGAGGCCATGCGGGCCTCGGTGAGGACGTGCTTGCCGGCATCCAGGGCGGCCAGGGTCATGGCGCGGTGCATGTAGGGCCAGGTGCCGATGCAAACGGCGTTGATCTCCGGGTCCTCCAGCAGCTCCCGCCAATGGCCATAGACCCGGGGTATGTTGAACTGGTCGGCGATGGCTCGGCCGGACTCGACGGAACGGTTGGCAACCGCGACGATTTCGCAGTCCTCCGCGGCCTGGAATCCGGGGATGTGGCGGTTGCGCACATTGCCCCCGGCGCCGATAAGCCCCACGCGGATGGGTACGTCTGCCATGGTTGAGCCTCCTGGGATTGGGGTAAGGGAGTTGGGGTTGGGGGAGAGTGGGGGCTACGCCCGGTTGCAAAGGGAGGAAAGCCGTCTCTCCAGTTGCGGTTTACTGGACCTCTGGGTTCCTAGGCTTCAGGGTTCATCAGGCTGTCCCGATAAGCTGCAATGAAACTGGAGAATGGCTTGTCCGGCAGGGTGAACTGCCGAAGTATGCTTTGCATCTCTTCAAAGCTACCAACGGTATTCAGTTGTCCGATTAGCAAATTCAACTGATCCTTTCGACGATTCCAAAGATGCTGCTCATCATTCTCCCCGGGCGAACTATCCCCATTGTCGTTCAGGTCAATGTCGAGAATGGTGCGTCGGGCCATTGACCATTCTGCTCGCTCCAAATGATTTGAAGGCGAAATTTCTCCCGTATCCAAGTCGAACCGAAAGAACTCCCTCGTCGAAACTTCTCCATAGTCCTCACTTGGATTAACGTATCCCTCTACTATCAAGTACCTCTCTGGGTACAAGGCCGCCAAGGTTATGTTGGCATTGTCGTCCTTAAGGGGCCACTGATCACCCTTGATTTGGTTGCATCGATGGCAAGCATATACCAGGTTTCGCCATTCAAACGCTAGGTCGGGAAATCTGCTTCTGGGCCGGAAGTGGTCAATAGTTTCCCCGTCGGGAGAGTCCGTGGCTCCTCTTGGAGAGTGGCAGGGGCGTTCGCAATAGCCGCATATTGGCCCAAAATCCAATGCCAGAGAATCTCTAATTTGGGACCTTTCCGGGCTGCCCAGGTCACCCCATTCATTGAATTGCGCCTTCAGTTCATTCCAGTAGTCGGGTTCGGGGGAACGGTTTACGGAGTGCAAATTCAGTCGTTCTCCTGCTGGAGCGATTGCTCCCGACGATGGTTTTCCAGCGCCTCTGCAAAATGCCTCTCGAACAGCTCCCGTTGGGCCGCCATCGGTCCTCCCGCCAACAGGTCCCTATCCACCTTCCCTCGCAATTCTTCGATTCGCCGTTGCCGCTCCTCTTCATCCCTCTCGTCGGGTTGTGGCCCGGCATTCCTCAAACGCCGCAGCTCTTCCGCCGCCGCCGCCGTAGCGTCATCCGTCGGGTCCATAACCCCCATCATCCCCCGTAGAATCTCGTCCGCCGTCCAGCCCACCACGTCCCGTTCGTTGCTGGAGGCGGTTACCAGGCCGTTGGCGTCCCGGTTGAGGATGTGCACTTGCCCGGCCTTGAGACCGGCCACCACGAAGGGCGAGTGGGTGGTGGCGAAGATCTGCAACTTGGGAAAATGTTCCAGCAGGGCGGGAATCACCCGCCGCTGCCAGGTGGGGTGCAGGTGGTTCTCAATTTCGTCAATCAGGAGGATGGCCGGCTTCTTGTACCAGTCTTCCTCGAACTCGTAGTGATGCACCATTTTGAGGGCCAGCCACCGTATCCAAAGTAAAGTGGTGTGGGTTCCGGAACTGGTGTTCCCTAGATAAATGGGCATAGAGTCCATGCCTTCGCGGTTGGCCATAAAGCCCCGAAGCCCATCTCCAGAGCTTCGAATGTCATTCGTATTTATTCCCTGCAATCGAAGCAGGGTAATCCTGGAGGGATCAGCGGCAGGGTCTGCCAAGTACTCTTGAGGGTCAGGACCATGAATATAATTGTGCGGATCAGAATCCCGCATCAATTCTCCACATATTTGCCTAGCGCAGGAATCGGAGTGTCGCATCGCATCTGTCAATACCTGCACCTTCAACCCAACCCTCAACCCAAATGGGTGTCCCAGCTTGAGTTCATCCAGCAACTCGTCGTAAAGGCTCATAGTGCGGGATGCGCTGAAGGAATTGGTCATGTTCGAATGAGATGATCCCTCTTGTTCGGCGCGTTTAGCCACTTGATCTATGTCCGGTAATGCTTCACGAAAGGGGCCGACCCACACTACGGGGTTGGCCACATCGTCATTGTAATCAAGACACCATGGGTCAACTGGATCCTCTTCGTCCAAAGCAAATAAGATTCTATCCCCCAATTTCATCAATAGGTTGACGGCTAACTCAGCTATGTTGAAGTCAGACCCCACTTCAAACTCTTCGTCATTCAATTCTTGCTGAAACTCGAGCTCTGAATCCATGCCCACAACGACCTCGCCATCGAGTCGGGTATCTGTATCTATTACATTAAGCAACGTACTCTTCCCCGAGGCATTGGGGCCGATGAATACGTTTACCCGCCTGTCGAACCGGAGGGCTATGGGTTCGGTGAAGGGGGGGATGCCCCCCAGCTTTATCCCCGTCAGGTGCATATCACCCTTCCTCGGCCAGCATCACGGCGTCCTGTATATACTGGCTGGTGGTACATATTGCCTCGCCGATCATGTCCTCCGGTTCACAGTGGCCGTCGTAGAAACAGCCGGCGTGCAGCTCCGAAATGCTCATGGCATAGCGGTACCGCAAGGACTGAAACCGCTCGTCCGTCCTGGCCAGGGTTCTCAGGCCGCCGGAGGTCTGGGATGTGGTCTGCGGCTCCCGACCCGTTTTCGCCAGAATAAGGGCATCGGTTGCCCGCTTGGTGGCGCACCAAGCTTTCTCGGCCGCGTCGCGAATGTCGCCACGGTCAAGCCTTTCCATGGCCTGAACATGAATGTCGCTGGCATCCGCAAAAATGTCCCTGACCTGGTTGGTTAATGCCATGCCTTTCCTCAAGTGCTGCCAGTGCCAGCCCTATTAGTATTCTAACCTACAGTCGGGACCGAGGGCGTCCAGCGAAACATGCCCCTACCCCCGGCCCCTTATTGCCCGCAGCACCCGCTCCGCCGTTACTGGCAGTTGCATTACCGGAGCGCCGATGGCGTCTTGGACCGCGTTGGCGATGGCCGCGGCCACCGGAGTGTTGCTGCTCTCGCCAATGCCCTTGCTCTCGAAGGGGGCCGGCCCACCGCCCGGCTCCAGCAGCACAGTCACCAGCTCGGGAATGTCGGCGATGGTTGGAATCTTGTAGTCGCCCAGGCTGAGGGTGCTGATACGCCCCTCTTCTGTTTCCATCTCCTCCATCAGGGCATAGCCCAGGCCCTGGATGACGCCCCCCTCAATCTGGCCCTGGTGGAACAGGGGATTCAGCACCGTGCCCACATCGTGAGCGGTTACAAACTTCTTGACCACCACCTGTCCCGTCTCCGGGTCCACCTCCACCTCGGCCACCTGGGCGCAGTAGGAGGTGTACTCCGAGGGCGGGGAAGTGTAGGTCTTCTCGGCAGTCAGGTCATTGCCCAGGGCGCTCACCGCCTGGGCCGCCACGTCCTTCAGGCGCATGGCCCTTCCCCCATCGTTGGCCTGAAACTGGCCGGCCTGGAGGGAGACGGCATCGGCAGAGCAGCCCATGTACTCGGCTGCCAGCACGGTCAACTGCTCCTTCAAGTCCTCGGCCGCCCCCATGGTTGACTGGCCCGAGGTGTAGGTGACGCGGCTGCCTCCGGGTCCCGATTCAAACCCCACGGCGTCGGTGTCCCGGATGACCACGCCCACATCCTCGATGGGAATGGTCAAGGTTTCGGCGACCATCTGCCGCAGGACGGTGTGGGCGCCGGTGCCCGTGTCCCACAGCGACATCAGCAGGGTGGCCCGGCCATCGCTGTCCATGCGAACCTCGGCGGAGGACTGGCCGGAACCGGGGGGTTGGTCGGAAATGGCTATGCCGCGGCCCACGTTGGGAGCCTTGGGCTGGTCCCAGCCGGCGGCCTCGGCGGCCCGCTGCAAAACCTCGCCGGCGCGGATGCGCTCCCACTCTTCACCTACGGGATTGGAGTCGCCCGGTTGCAGAGCGTTCAGCATCCGAAACTCGTAGGGGTCCATGCCCATTTCCCGGGCAATCAGGTCCATGTGACCCTCGACGGCAAAGGCCACCTGGGGCTTGGCCGGGGCGCGCATGTGGCCGCAGGGGATGTTGTTGGTATAGACCATGTAACTGTCTATGTGGACGTGGGGAATGCGGTAGGGGCCGCCACTGTGGTCGGCTCCCCGCAGGTGAACCCTGGGCTTGAAGGCCCCGTAAGCGCCACTGTTGAATACGCAACGGGCCTGCCGCGCCCAGATTCTCCCGTCCTTCTTCATACCCGTCTTGATGGTAATGGTCGCCGGGTGCCGGGGATTGCCGGCCATCAGTTCCTGAACGTAGTCCATGACCATCTTGACGGGACGGCCGGCGGCCTTGGCCAGGTAATAGCACAGGGGAATGTCCATGAAGGAACCCTTGCCCCCGAAGTCGCCACCGATGTTGGTGGGGTTTACCCGAATGTTGGATTCCGGCATGTCCCAAACGGCGGCGAGTTGCTCCCGCAGCATGAAGGGACCCTTGTTGCAGGCCCATATCTGCACCCGACCTTCGTCGTCAATATCCACCACGCAGGCATGGGGTTCCAGGTAGGCCTGATGATGCAACTGGGTGGTGAAGGTGTGCTCGAAGATCAGGTCCGACTCGGCGAACCCCTGCTCGATGTCCCCCTTGTCCCACACGTTTTCGGCAAAGACGTTATTGATGGTGGACACCGGCCGGGGCAGCCCCGGGTAATCGGACATGCCCTCGTGCAGGGTGGGGGCATCGCCGGTCATGGCCTCTTCCGGGTCGAATACGGGAGTCAAGTCCTCGTACTCAACATCGATGAGCAGCAGGGCTTCCTCGGCAATATCCGGGTCCTCGGCGGCCACCGCCGCCACCTTGTCACCCACGAAGAGGACCCGGTCCCGGCACAGTACCGGACAGTCCCGCAGCAGCCGACCCACCCGCCGGTCAGGGATGTCCTGGCCCGTGATGACTGCATGAACGCCGGGCAACGCCCTGGCCCGGGAAGTGTCGATGCTGACGATGCGGGCATGGGGCAGTGGGCTGCGGAGAATTTTGCCCCAAAGCAGACCGGGCAGGTTAACGTCCGAGGCATATACGGACTGGCCGGTGACCTTCTCCGGACCCTCGCCACGAACAATTGGCTGACCAATGACGGAATAGGAAGCTACCATAACAACCTCGCTAACTGGCTTTTTGGCTAACTGGCTTTTTGGTAATGGATGGACTGACGGGCGGCCATCTCAAATACGACGGCCCTACAATGGCAGATGGGGCGTCCGGTTACTCTAAACTGGTAGGTAGTCAAGTCTGGAATGATTGTTTACAGGACGGTTGTCATTCCGACCGGAGCCTAGGAATCCCAATGGTTAGGGCAAGCCGTGAATCCCTTCCTCAGACCCCGTTGTTTGTCATTCCGAGCCTGACGAGGAATGACAATTCTCCCACTAACCTATCATTGCTGACTTGACTGACTACTAGATTCGGTACGACCCATCGCGACGGCGCCCCGGGAAAAGGGGGCCTCGATTAGTACTTTGTCAGGTCAGGTACGTCGGGGCGGGGAGTGCCAAAATGGATGGTTGCCCGGTGGGTAGGGGCGCACGGCAGTGCGCCCTACGGTTAACGCGGATTAACCTTCGCCGTTCCCGATCCTTCCCCAACTCTTCTCTCTGTCCCAGTACTACAGGACAGCCCCGGCCAGCTTTTCCACCTCGGCCAGCGCTCCGGCTTCCCGGGCGTTGGGCAGGGATAGAATCACCCGGTCGGCCCCGGCCTCGGCGTACTGCTGCAGGGTATCCCGCTCGGCGGGCACATTGAAGACGGTTATGTGAATGGACCCGGGATTCCGCCCGGCCGCCTCTGCCAATTCGTCCAGGGTGGCCCGGCCAGCCTTTACCTGCTCCACGGAGGCGCCGGCGGGCAGCCAGCCGTCGGCCCAACTGACGATGCGCCGGAACAGGTTCGGGGCCGCGCCCCCCAGCAGCACCGGAGGATGGGGTTTCTGGACCGGCTTGGGTTCACAATAGACGGGCGGGAAGTCCACGAAGGTTCCGTGGAACTCCGCCTCCTCCTTGGTCCACAACTCCTTCATGGCCTGGATGTTCTCCCGGGTCTGGGTCCAGCGATGGTCGAAGTTGCCGCCCATGATTGTGGTTTCTTCCCGGTGCCAGCCAGCCCCGACACCCAGGATGAACCGGCCTCCGGAATAGTAATCCAGGGTGGAAATCACCTTGGCCAGCATCAGGGGGTTGCGCTCAGGAATGAGACTGATGCTGGTTCCCAACTTGATGGCGCTGGTAACCGCCGAGGCCCGAGACAAGGCCATGTAGGGATCCACCATGTCGCGCATGTAGGGGGGCACCGAGCCATCCGGGGTTCCTCTGTACCTGCTGGTGGTATGCAGGGGCATTATCGGGTGTTCCGGCATCCAGAAAGATTCAAACCCGGCCGACTCGACAGTCCGGGCCACATCGGCCACGTCGATCGCCTCGGCGGAAAGGGGGGCAAATACTCCAATTTCCATAGCTTTCACCGTGCATTCAGGAATGGGTAGATGATAGCATAGCTACAAACCGGCAGTCGAGAAATCGCCCCGCGCCGAGACAACATCCGGCCACCGTCCTAGCCCTATCAATTCCGGGGGACTGGTCTGTAAAATCCAGGTACATATACCGCATAGTCCGCCGATGGGGCGGCGCGTGGGACGCCCCGATAAGCCATGAAATCATCCCATACTTTCCATCAGAACAGGACAGCAGCAACTGCATTATGTTTATCTTGAACTTCCTTCTATCTCCATTTCAGGCGTTGAGCCGGGGCTGCCTTTACGGGGCCGGCTGCGTTATCGGCGCCATAATAGCCCTGATCCTCGTGGGGATGTTCTTCGGGCTGATCAACGACTTCGTGGTCAGAGTGGTTACCATGCTTTGGCAGTCCCTGTAACCTCGGCCCGGCGCTGTATGGCCGAGTCCATAAGAAGGGTTCGGTATAGAAGGGTCGCTGCGGGAACCTGGCCCGAGGGATGGTGAAACCTTGGGATACCACCCCTGCCTCTTTTCCGTATTTTCCGACCATGGTCTCGGATCCCAGAATGTCGGACCTGAACCCCGGTGTCGGCAGTCCGCAAACGTCCCTACCGCCGGGTTGCCCTTTGCGTTCTGCGGTGGTAAATTAGGCCGAAATCAGCAGACTAGACGAGGGGTGTGTTCAAATGGCAGACGGCAATGGTCCCCTGAGCGGAATCCGAGTAATTGACCTGGGACGCCACCAGGCCGGTCCCCGTTGCGCCCAGGTGCTGGCCCGAATGGGCGCCGAGGTAATCAAGGTCGAAAGGCTGGGGGGCGAGGAGACCCGCTACCACGGCCCATGGGTTCGCAAGCAGAGCGCCTACTGGGTGCAGTACAACAGCGGCAAGAAGAGCCTGAGCATGGACCTGCGGAAGGAGGAGGGCAAGGAAGCCCTTCGGCGCCTGGTCAGGGTTTCCGATGTGCTGGTGCAAAACTTCCGACCCGGCACCATTGACACCATGGGCTTTGGCTACGACGTGCTCAAGGAACTGAACCCCCGCATCATCATGGTCAACGTCTCCGCCTACGGCCAGTTCGGTCCCTACCGGGAGAAGATCGGCTACGACCCCATCGGCCAGACCATGTCGGGCATTGCCATGATTACCGGCGAGGACGGAATGCCACCGGTTCGGGCTGGCGTCCCCATCATTGACCGGACCACCGCCCTGCATGCCGCCATCGGCACCCTGGCCGCCCTCCACGAGCGGGAGCGCTCCGGCGAGGGACAGACCATCGATGTGTGTCTCGCCGATACGGGCTACAGCTACACCGAGATTCCCATCACCGCCTACCACGGCGCGGGCGTG
This sequence comes from Dehalococcoidia bacterium, assembly GCA_965221385.1. Classification (GTDB taxonomy): domain Bacteria; phylum Chloroflexota; class Dehalococcoidia; order Lucifugimonadales; family UBA3495; genus Bin22. The sequence continues at coordinate 2,293,099 of OZ244885.1, read as the reverse complement.
GAACCCAAGCGCGGGGAGTCCGCCGCGCCCCCCAGCGGTACCTATCCCTGCAAGGACGGCTGGGTGCTCATTTCCGCTGGCGACCAGCACCACTGGCACCGGGTCTGTAACGCCCTGGGTCGCCCCGAATGGCTGGAAGACCCCCGGTTTACCACTCGCCACGAGCGGGGACTCAATGGCTCCCTGATCAACGACGCCATGCGGGAACTGATGGCGGATATGACCATGAGTGAAGTTATCGAACACTTTACCCTCCACGACGTGGTGGCCGCGCCGGTGAATACCATTCCCCAGGCGGCCCAGGACCCCCACCCATGGGAGCGGGGCGCGCTAATGGAGGTTCCCGACTTCCTGGCCGGCACCATCGCCGTTTCCGGCGACTTCTGGCACTTCAGCCGGACACCGACCGTGGTTGGTTCCACCCCCCAGGTGGGCGAACACAACGAAGAGGTCCTGGCCGGCCTGCTGGGCTACTCCGAAGATGAGATTGCCCAACTGAAGGACGGGAACGTAATCGCCGAGTTCGACCACTACGACGAGGTTCCGGGCTAGGGCCGATTCCACGAGGAAGGGTAACCAGGACAGAAAAACAGTAGGCAAGGAGCGGAGGGCCCCGAAATGGGGCCCTCCGCAGTTTGAGCATAGATGGCTTGGGAGGTAGAATTTACAGACGAGTTCGGGGCATGGTGGGAGGAGTTAACGGTAGCTGTTCAGATGGACATAACGGCCGTGGTGGAACTATTGGAAGAGCGCGGTCCAACTTTGGATTACCCGCACTCGTCATCCATAAACGGTTCACGCCATAGCCACATGCGTGAATTACGTATTCAAAGCGGAGGTCATCCTCATCGAATTTTCTACGCCTTCGATCCAACGCGAACAGCTATTCTGTTGATCGGCGGAGACAAGACTGGAAACAATAGATTCTATCCAACGCTTGTCAACCAAGCAGATAACTTGTATGATGCTCATATTCACCAATTGTGGCTGGAGGGATTGCTCCCATGAGCGGACACCGCAAGTTCAGCGAGCTTACCAAGAAGTTCACCCAGGAAGAACGCCGCAAGGTCGAAGAAATCAAGGCCGAGATGCGTGATACCTTGAAGGCTCACGTGGCCAAGAACGAAGAGAGCATTGTAAACCGCTAAGGGTCTTGGCATAACAGGCGCATAGCGAAAAGAGCCTCATTTTACGAGGCTCTTTACTTCTTCAGAGACATTACCCTGTCCCACCTTACACCAGATAGGTACTTCCCCTCTTCTTGCCCCCTAGTTGCCCTTGCCCCCTACGGCCAAAGGCCCCTAATACTCCAGCATCATCCTCTGTATCTCCGCCGGGGCCTTTGTCTTCGTGAGGGCCAGCATCAGCAGGATTCGGGCCTTCTTGGGGGCCAGGTTGTCGGCGGCAATGTAGCCGTCCTCCACAAATCGGCGGGTGCGGACCACCCGGCCGTTGCCCGTCTGGGTGGCAATTACCACCGGAATGCCCGATGCCGAGGCCTCCCTCAGCGCTGCCATGAATTCCGGGGACGAGCTGCCTCCTCCCAGGCCGGCGGCCACGATGCCGGACGCCCCCGCCTCCACCAATGCCCGCACCACCGTGCCGTCGGCGCCGGCGTAGGCGTAGGCGATGTCAACCCGGGGCAGTTGGTCAAGAGCCGCCACGTCGAACTCGCTGTCCGCCGTGTGGCGTTTCGCCGGGCTGCGGTAGAAGACCACCTCCTCGTCGGAATCGGCGTAGCCCAGGCAACCCAACTCACCGGAGCGGAAGGTTTCCAGACGGTAGCTGTTGCTCTTCGTTACCTCCCTGGCTGCCTGGATTTCGTTGTTCAGCACCGTCAGCGTACCCCGCCCCGCGGACTGGGGCGCGGCGGCCACCCGAATGCAGTCCAGCAGGTTTATCTCCGCATCGGTACCCATGCCGGTGGGCGGGCGCATGGCCCCGGTTACCACCACCGGCCGCCGGTCGTGGACGGTCAGGTTGAGGAAGTAGGCCGTCTCCTCCAGGGTGGCAGTGCCGTGGGTGATGGCCACCCCCGAGGCCCGGGCGTCCAGCGCAAAAATGTCGTTGATGCGGTGGGCCAATTGCAGCCAGTGGGTCGGAGTGATGTTTGCGCTGCCCACGTTGACCAACTGTTCCACTGAAACGTCCGCAACATCCCTGGCCTCTGGAACGTTATCCAGCATTTCCTCGATGGTGAGGTGGCGGTTGCGGTAACTGTAGTTTATGTAGTCGGTGCGGTGGTCTCCAATGAAGGAAATGGACCCGCCGGTTCCGATCAGGTAAACCCGCGGCTTCTGGGGGTTGGTCATGGGCGGTACTCCTAAGTGTCTGCGGTCGAAAGATGAAGAGGGGGATTTGTTCCAAACAGTATATGCCATTCCCCATGCCTCCGCCCGGACCCGGGTTGTTGCGCAAGGACCCGGAAATTGCAGTCGGGCGAACATTGAAAGAGTCCTTTTGCTCCGGCTTTCGGATATAATCCTTGAATCACCCCGTCTTTCCGTGGAAGGAGACAGGCGCTTGAAAAAGACACCCACCATCCTTGCATCTGTCGGCCTGCTGGTCCTGATGGTGGGCCTCGTGGGGTGTCAAACCCTTGCATCGGGGACGGCAACCGGTTCTGACTCTGCATCGGTCAACACCGAATATGTGCAGAAATCGCTGGGCCTGGGCGTGGAAACGGTGGTGGTGGGTTTGGAGATACCCTGGGACCTGGCCTTTACCCCCGATGGCCGCATCCTGATTACCGAGCGCCCCGGCCGAATCCGCGTGGTGAAGAATGGGGAGTTGCAGCAAGGGCCCTACGCGACCCTGGACGTCTTTCACCGGTCGGAAGCTGGATTGATGGGTATTGCCCTGGACCCGGATTTCACAACCAACGGCCACCTTTACGTCTGCTACACCTACAGCCAGGGCCGGGGCGTGTTCAACCGCATTGCCCGCCTGACCGACCGGGGAGACCGCGCCAACGACCACCACGTTATTCTGGACCACATCCCTGGGGCCAGCCGGCACGACGGCTGCCGCATTCGCTTTGGCCCCGACGGCTACCTGTACGCCACCACCGGCGACGCCACCGACCCGGCCCTGTCCCAGGACCCGGAATCCCTGGCCGGCAAGGTGTTGCGCATGGCCGCCGATGGCTCCGTGCCGGCGGACAACCCCTTCCCCGGTTCCCTGGTCTATAGCCTGGGCCACCGCAATCCCCAGGGGCTGGACTGGCACCCAATTACGGGAGACCTGTTCATCACCGAACACGGCCCCGACCGGGACGACGAGGTGAACCTGATAGAGCCGGGCAAGAACTACGGTTGGCCAGAGGTAACGGGCGGGGCGGGGGACGGCGATTATGTGGATGCGACGCTGGCCCTGACGCCCACCGTGGCCATCGCCGGCGCGGCCTTCCTGAGAGGGGACAGGATGCCGGACTCCTGGCGGGGCAACCTGGTATTCGCGGCGCTGAAGAGTTCCCACCTGCAGCGGGTGATCCTGGAACCACCGGACTTCCGAACCATTGGCTCTCGCCAAATACTCTTCCAGGGCGAGTACGGTAGGCTGCGGGCCGTGCGGATGGGTCCCGACGGCTACCTGTACTTCACCACCAGCAATCGGGACGGACGGGGCCGTCCCCGGGAAGGCGATGACCGGCTGCTACGGCTGGGGCCCCTGCTTCAGGATGGGGACAGGCCCTGAGTCGCTCCGGTTGTCCGTCCCTGCCCAGAATGCTGACAGGGGCCAGGATTGTCGTGGGACAATTGAGATGAATGTTGTTTTGAGCAACTCCAGCTTTTGCAATTTCCCCCTGCCTCATTTAATATAGAAGTTCAGAATATCCAGTTAGTAGGGCCCGACCCCCACTCCGGTCGCAGAAGGGGAAAAAGTTGAGAATGGGAAACAACCGATGGCTCCGCAATAGCCTGGTTTACCTGTTGATTATCATCGGGGTGATTGTTGTCTTCTACACCCTGATACCGGCATTTGGCGCCAGCAACGATCTGCCCCTGACCGAGGTGGTCGCCAAGGCCCAGAACCACGAAATCAGCGAGATAATCGTTGAGGGCGATAAACTTACGGTGATTCCCATCGCCACCGGCGGCGCCAGCAGCACCCAGTTCACCAGCCGCATCAACGACCGCACTGACATTATGCAGCTGCTGGCCGACAAGGACGTGGATACCGGCCCAGCCGGGGTGCAGGTGACCTTCAAAGGTTCCGGCGGGCTGGGCAGCTTCCTGGGCCTGCTGCTGAATTTCCTGCCTCTTATCTTCTTCGGCGGGCTGATTCTCTTCATGATGCGCCAGGCTCAGGGCAGCAACAACCAGACCCTCAGCTTTGGTCGCAGCCGCGCCCGCATGATGCCCTTCAACCGGCCCACTGTCACCTTTGCCGATGTGGCCGGCGTGGATGAGGCCAAGACGGAACTGGTGGAAGTGGTCGAGTTCCTCAAGTACCCGGAGCGATTCCTGTCCCTGGGCGCCCGCATTCCCAAGGGGGTTTTATTGGTGGGCCAGCCCGGTACCGGCAAGACCCTCTTGGCCCGGGCCGTGGCCGGCGAGGCCGGGGTGCCCTTCTTCCACATCAGCGGCAGCGAATTCGTCGAAATGTTCGTTGGCGTTGGCGCTGCCCGGGTCCGCGACCTGTTTGACCAGGCCAAGCGCAATTCTCCCTGCATTGTCTTCGTGGACGAAATTGACGCCGTGGGCCGCCACCGGGGCGCCGGCTTGGGCGGCGGTCACGATGAACGGGAACAAACCCTGAACCAGATCCTGGTGGAGATGGACGGCTTCGAGAGCAATACCAACATCATAGTCCTGGCCGCCACCAACCGGCCGGACATTCTCGACCCGGCCCTGCTCCGCCCCGGTCGCTTCGACCGCCGGGTGGTGCTGGACCTGCCCGACGTGGTGGGCCGCCAGGCAATCCTGAAAGTCCACTCCGAGGGCAAGCCCCTGGGCGCGGAAATCAACCTGGAAACCCTGGCAAGGGAAACTCCCGGGTTCAGCGGCGCTGACCTTTCCAACCTGATCAACGAGGCCGCCCTGCTGGCCGCGCGCAAGAACCAGAAGGCCATCCACATGCCCGACTTCGAGGAGGCGGTGGAACGGGTTATCGCCGGTCCGGAACGCAAGAGCCGGGTAATCAGCAGCCGGGAAAAGGAGATGACCGCTTACCACGAGGCGGGTCATGCCCTGGTGGCCTGGCAGCTTCCCCACGCTGACCGGGTACACAAGATTTCGATCATCTCCCGCGGCAACATGGGCGGACACACCACCCTATTGCCCGAGGAGGACCGGTACCTGTGGACCAAGAATCAGTTCCTGGACATGATGGCCGTCACCATGGGCGGCCGGGTGGCCGAGGAGCAGATTTTCGACGAGGTTACCACCGGCGCCAGCAACGACCTGGAACGGGCAACGAAGATAGCCCTCAGCATGATCAAGCGCTACGGCATGAGCAGCGCCCTGGGCCCGCGCACCTTCGGCAAACGGGAGGAACTGGTCTTCCTGGGCCGGGAAATCAGCGAGGAGCGGGATTACGGCGACAAGGTGGCCGAGGAAATTGACCAGGAAGTCAAGGTGCTGGTCAACAATGCCTACACCCAGGCCTGCGACATACTCAACGAGCAGAAGCCCAAGCTGGTACGCATCGCCGAGTACCTTATCGAGCACGAGGCCGTGTCCGGCGACGAGTTGACCCGCCTATTCAACGGGGAAGAGATGGGAGGCGCGGGCGAGAGCGACCCCGGTACCCCGGCGGTGCCGCCGGAAACGCCGCCCTACGCTCCAAAGCCGGCTCAACCCAACATTCAGCCCCAGCCGGCTCCGTCCCTGTCCAGCCAGAACGCCCAGGACCTGGGCGCCATTTCCACCGGAGGCGGGGACTGCTGACATTGAACCAGGCTTCCCAGTACCAAGGAACGGGCAAGGAAAACAGGCAGGGCCGGGGAAATCCCCGGCCCTGCCTTCTATTCCCATCCCGCCTGCCACCGGCATCGGACTACCCGGTGGATTCTCCCCCTTCCTCACCCAGGGGTAGCTGGCGGTAGTAGAGACCCCAGTCCTGCATGAGGGATGCCACCCGGTCGTCACCCAGGTTGACCAACTCCCGGAAGAACCCGGCCAGGGCATGGGCCGGCGCCTGCTCCGGGGCGCAAACCCAACTTCTCTCCGCCGGCACCACGTACAGCAACCCGCTCTGATGCGGGCAGGTCACCTCTATACGGGTCATATCCTGGCCTGAACTTACCACCATTCCGCCTTCCGCCATTGGCTCCATTCCTCCCAATTCCTCGTTCCATTTCATAACGCCTTTTCATCATGCCTCTACATCCTTCCAGGAAGCGGCTCCATTATAGGCTTGAGGGGTAAGTCGAGGCCACCACCGGCGAGGGCCTCGTCTGGAGGGCGATGCCGGTGGCAGCTTTGCACTTTCCCAGGGGGCTGCCTTATAATTGGTGGCTGATTCCGGCGCAAATTTCCGGGGCGGGCGCCGAATGAACGTGCATCGGGAGGTGCTCGAACTTGGCTCGATTGACCATGCGCCACGTTCCAGACCCCATTCTCCGGCAGAAGACCCGCCGGATAACCCAGATTCCAGCCGACCTGAAGCAGTACACCGACGATATGGTGGAGACCATGCATGCCGAACACGGCGTGGGTCTGGCCGCAAACCAGGTGGGTGGGCTGCAGAAAGTGGCGGTCATCCAGTTGCCCGAATGGGACGAAGCCCTGGTGCTCATCAACCCGGAAATCATCCGGCGGGAGGGAGAACGGGAGGTCGAGGAGGGCTGCCTCAGCATTCCCGGCTACCGGGGAACCGTCAAGCGATCCCTGCGGGTGCGGGCCCGCGCCCTGGACCTGAACGGCAAAATCGTCCGCATCAAGGCGGAAGGGCTGTTGGCCCAGGCTCTGGAGCATGAGACCGACCACCTGAACGGCATCCTATATATTGATCACCTGGTTTCCCGGGAAGCATTCTGGAAGATTACCTACGAACCCGACCCTCCAGAACCGGAAGACGGCGGCGCAGTTGCGCCAGAAACCGAGGAACCCAGCCCCGCCGAGGAGATTCGGTGATGGTCTGACGGGCCCCGGTTGCCATTTCCGGCGTCGTAGCTGGGGGCCATGCCAAGCGTCGTGGCGCCCGGGGGCGCTCCGGTAGTTGGGCCTAGCCTCTCTTTCAACGAAATCTGGGCCAACGGAATCAAGACAAGCAGAATCAAGGCCAACGCCAACCAACTCTGGGCCAACAATATCCGGTGAGGCGCCGCTTCACCCACCAGGAAAACCGGCCATTCTAACGCAAATCGCCCAGTTCTTCTCCTCTCGCTTCCCCGACGGGGCCGAAGGCGCCCACCTGGTGGGTGGCTTTCTTCGCGATTCCCTGATCGCCGGGGAAATGCCTGACCTGACCGGTACTACGGACGTGGACGTGGCAATCCCCGCCCGGGTGGGTTCCGTGGAAGCACTGGGCTGGGAACTGGCCCGCCACCTGGGAGGCCGGTGTCAGCCCCACAACCTGGCGCGAGGGGTTTACCAGGTGTTAGTCCCGTCACCAACTGGTGGCGGCACGGCGGCGCTGGTGGTGGACATCACCCACTATGCGGGAACCATCGGGGAGGACCTGGGGCGGCGGGACCTGTCGGCCAACGCCCTGGCCCTTCCCCTTAATCACCCCCGCCTGCTGGACAATGACGCGGACGACTGGCCCATGCCCGCCAGCCTCTGGGCCGACGACCTTATCAACCCCTTCGGCGGCAGGCAGGACATAGCCCGTAAGCAGTTGCGAATGGTCGGCGAGGGAGCGTTTACCAGCGACCCGGGACGGTTGCTCCGCGCGACCCGTTTGGCGGGGCAGCTGAAATTCATGCTGGAACCGGAGACGGCCCGCCGAATCCGTCAGGATGCGCCCCTGCTGGCAAGGGTGGCCCCGGAAAGAATCCGCCAGGAATTCATGACCATCCTGTCCAGGGACGGCGCCCGCGGCCAACTGGAGGTGCTGGACCGGCTGGACCTGCTCTGTCGCATAATTCCGGAACTGGAACTGACCAAGGGGGTGGAACAGCCCAGGGCCCACCACTATTGGGACGTCTGGAATCACAATCTCCATGCCGTGGAATACGCCGAGCTGATTACCCGGGGCCACCAGAATTCGGCCATCTACTCCCTGGCGCCGTGGGACGCAGGCACGGAGAGCTACTTCCTGGAGGATGTGGGAGACGGGTTCAACCGCCGCACCGTCCTGAAACTGGCCGGGCTGCTCCATGACATAGCCAAGCCCCAGACCAAGGGGCCCGACAAGACGGGCCGAATCCGATTCCTGGGGCACTCGGAACTGGGCGCGGAAATGGTGACCGAACGGCTCACGCAACTTAGGTTCAGCGCCCGCGCCGTTTCCATGGTGGCGCGAATGGTGGAACACCACCTGCGTCCCTCCCAACTGCGTCATGGGGACGATGACCCGACCCCCAGGGCGGTGCATCGCTACTACCGGGACGTGGGCGAGGTGGCCGTGGACACCATCTACCTGGCCATGGCGGATTACCTGGCGGCCAAGGGTCCGGAAGTCGTGGCCGAACGATGGGCCAATCATGCTAGAATGTTAGGCAACCTGTTGCAGGCGGAACGGGAGCGGGCGCCAGCGAAGGGTACTCAAAGGCTGGTTACCGGCCATGACCTGCTGACCAGTTTCGACCTGACGCCCGGCCCCCGGATCGGGCGCCTGCTGGAGCAGATAGAAGAGGCGCGGGCAGCCGGCGAGGTCTCGACCCGTGAGGAAGCCCTGGCCCTGGCCGCCACCCTGATATGACCATAACAAACTGCGGAAGCCTTGGGACGCGAGCCGGCCGGCAGGTGGTTCTGCCGTCGTGGTCGCGTCCCTTTGTGTCCCAACTGGCCAACACCTAAAGGAGTAATCGATGCGCAGGCGCAGCGTCCAGCTTTCCATCCTGATAATTGTCATACTGGCCCTTTCCGTGGCCACCCTGGCCTTCCGGGACATCAACATCAACGTCCCCGGCTTCCCCGCCTTGGTGAGAGGCGGTGAGGGCCCCCTGGGCATCAAGCTGGGGCTGGACCTGAGCGGCGGCGGCCACCTGGTCTATCAGGCCCAAACGGGCACCCGAATCGAAGTGGGATTTGAGGACCCGACCCGGTCGGTGATCGTGGAAAGCGCCCTGGACGGTCAGGGCCTCACCGACTACGAAACCCGAACCCTGGACGACCGCTCCTTCGTGGTCAACACCGGCCTGCTGGACAACTCCGTGAAGGAGGGACTGCAGGAGTCCATAACCTTCAGCCAGATCGAGTTTTCCTTCGACCCCGAGCTGGAATTGCCGGAGGATGATGGGGTAACCGCCATCGTCCAGGACATGGAGTTGGCCAACCACCAAGTTGAAGATACGGGAATCGATAATTTCTTCCGGGTGACCACGACTACCATCCTGGACGACGAGCAGCAGGAGGAACTGGCAACCCGGCTTGCCGAAGATGTGGGAGAGGTTAGCGACTTCACGGTGGAAGTGGTGGGCGTCACCCGGTTTGCCCTGACTGAATTTCCGCCGCCCACGTCCGACCAGATGGAGGGTGTGCTGGAGCGGATAAACCGCCGGGTCAACCTGTTCGGCACCGAAGAACCCATAATCCAGCTGTTTGGCGAGGACCGGGTTATCGTCCAGTTGCCTGGCGCCAGCGGCTCCATTTCCGAGGTTGCATTTGCCGAAGCCACCGACGCGGCCGCCGTCGAGGGCGTGGTGGCGGGTCAGGGCTACGAGGACTTCACCGTCAACGCCATGTCGGAGACCCAATACGAGATACGCACCAAGTCCATAAACGTAAACCAGCAGAGCTCCCTGCGCGGGGCACTGGCATCATCAGTCGGCGAGGTCACAGCCTTCGAGACCACCGGCGGCATCGAAACGGCCAAGGCCCTGATCGGCCAGACGGCCCAGTTGGTCTTCAAGGAACGCACCTGCTCCGACGAAACCTGCTTCAATTTCACCGACGCGGAAATCGGGCTGACCGGTGACGACCTGGAAAGCGCCTTTGCCGCCGTCAACTCCAACACCGGTGAATGGGAAGTCAACATCACCTTTGGCGACCGGGGCACGGGCATCTTCGACGAACTGACCCAGCGCATTGTGGGCATAAGCACCAAGCGCATCGCCGTTTTCCTGGATGATGAATTGCTGATCGCCCCGGTGTCCCGGGCCTGGATCCGGGACGGGCGCAGTTCAATAACCGGCAACTTCTCCCGGGAAGAGGCCCGCACCCTGGCAATTCAGCTGGAGGCCGGCAGCCTGCCCGTTCCGCTGGAATTGATTCAGGAAAGGGACGTGGACGCCCTGCTGGGGGTGGAGTCCCTGCGCAAGAGCCTGCTGGCTGGCTTCATTGGCCTGGGGCTGGTGCTGGTGTTCATGGTGGCCTACTACCGCATGGCCGGCGTGGTTGCCGCCGTGGCCCTGGTATTCTACTCCCTGGTTACGTTGGCAGTGTTCAAACTGGTCCCCGTAACCCTGGGCCTCTCCGGCATTGGCGCCTTTATCCTGTCCATCGGCCTGGCGGTGGACGCCAACATCCTGATTTTCGAGCGGATGAAAGAAGAGATACGCATTGGCCGCACCCTGGCCTCGTCCATGGAGGTGGGATTCAGCCGGGCGTGGCCGGCAATCCGCGACGGCAACTTCTCCACCATCATCACCTGCCTGGTGCTGTTGTGGTTGGGCAGCCGCACCGCCGACGACCTGGTGACGGGATTTGCCTTCACCCTGTTCATAGGCGTGGTGGTAAGCATGTTTACCGCCATCGTGGTCAGCCGCAACCTGCTGCAACTGTTGGCCTGGATTGGCCTGGGTCGCCAGCTGGGCCTGTTCAGCCCCGAAGGTCAGCCCAACCCGGGCGCCGGGGCTCGCTCCAGGGCCACCGGACAACCCCGCAGCGTTTAGGGCCGCAGTGTTTAGGCCCGCACCGTTTAGAGAGGAACTGAAGCATGTATAACATCGTAGGCAAGCGGGGCTGGTATTTCCTCGTCTCGGCCATTCTGCTAATTCCGGGGATAATCTCCCTGGCCATGCCGCCCGACGGCTGGATTACCGGCGGTTCCGGGCTGAGGCCGGGCATCGACTTCACCAGTGGCTCGGTGATGGACATCACCTTCGAGCGGGCCGTGGACCAGGATGAGGTCCAGCAACGCATGAGCTCCCTGGGCCACCAGGAGGCGCTGATTCAGCGCACCGGCAGCCGAACCCTACTTATACGCACGAAGGTACTGAGCGAAGACGCCACTGCCGGCAGGTCGGAACGGCAGAACATTGAAGACGACTTGACCCGCAACGTCGCCCCAGTGGTGGCGGTGAACTTCGACTCCACATCGCCCATCGTTGCCCAGGAAACGGTGCGCAATGCCTTCATCGCCCTGGCGGCGGCATCCCTATTCATACTGGTGTACATCTGGTACGCCTTCCGTAGGGTGCCCCGCGCCTACCGCTACGGCATCAGCGCCATCCTGACGCTGATCCACGATACCCTGCTGGTACTGGGAATCTTCTCCATCCTGGGGCGCGTGCTCAACATGGAGGTAAACTCCATGTTCATCGTGGGCATTCTGACCGTGGCCGGGTACAGCGTGAACGATACCATCGTAATTTTCGACCGCATCAGGGAGAACGTAATCCGCTACCCGGACCGGGCGCTGGACACGGTGGTGAACATCAGCATCGTGGAGACGGTGGGCCGGTCGATAAATACCAGCTTCACCACCTTCACCGTGCTGCTGGCCATGCTGTTAATCGGCGGCGCCAGCATCCGGGAACTGTTGCTAGTGGTTGCTATCGGCGTCATCATCGGTACCTACAGCTCCATCTTCGTGGCCAGCCAATTCGTAGTCATTTGGGAAAGGGGTGAAATCGGTCGGATAATCGGCCGGGGCCGCCGCCGTGGAGCCACCGCCGCCACCGGCCTGTTGTCGTTGCTGGGCCTGCTTGGGCGCTAGCCAGGTTCGGAGCCAAGCGAAAGGGAAGAACAATCGCCCGGATGGGTAGGGGCGCACGGCTGTGCGCCCCTACGGGCAACGCCCAACCTTCCCCGTCATTCCTCCCTCAATTCTCCCTGACCCTAATGCGCTGGCGGGGCAATAGCCCCGACTGCCTTTGGGTTGCCACCGCCGTTACCCGCAGCAGCGCCCAATCCAGCAGGGCCGCAAAAGTTCCTCCATTCCGCCGGCATTTTCCCTAGCGACAACGGGCCATCTTCCGGTAGCGTTCTGGTGTAATTTCCATTGGACCAAGATTCCGGCCGTCGGGCCACGGGCGCGGGCGGGACTGGGTGGAGGGGTAAGATGCGAACCAATTTCTGGATTCTGCTGGCGCTTACCGCGCTGCTAACCCTGGGATTATTGGCCTGTTCTTCGGATGAAGGGATGCCGGGGCTTGCCGAATCCGAGTCCGGAGCCACGACCCGGACGACTACAATGGAAGAAGCCTCGCTTCAACCGTCCATGGTGTCGGAGCCACCAATCTCCGATACCGGGGTAATGTCTCCGAGGAGCGGCGGCCATTTGACCCTGGCCGCCCTGGTCGAATATCCCCACCGGGACATCCATCAATCCGACCAGGAAACCCTGACCACCCTCGGCCCCGGTTTGTCCTACAGCCGGCTGCTGCGGTTGGATACGGGACCGGAGGTGGACCAGCCCAACCTGAAACTGGAATGCGACCTGTGCGCGAGTTGGGAAATGCAGCCGGACGGCTCCTACCTTTTCCGCCTGCGCGATGACATTGTCTGGCAGAATATCTACCCGGTAAACGGCCGGCCGCTGGTGGCGGAAGACCTGGAATTCAGTTACCGGCGATTGCGAACCCCGGGCTGGCCGGCTGAAAGCCGGTTCGCCGACCGGGGCATTGGTGAAATCGAGGCGGTGGACGATCGCACCCTCCGAGTTCACCTGAAGTTCCGGGACTCCGATGCCCTGCTGGCTATTGCCGACGGCCAGAGCAAGATCGTGGCCCCGGAGGTGGTGGAGGAGTACGGCGACCTTCGCCGCGCCCCGGTAATCGGAACCGGCCCGTGGGTGCACGAACAGAGACACGCCGGCGGCCTTACCAATTACACCCGCAACCCCGACTATTTTGAGCCCGACCTGCCCTATCTGGACGGCATTAACGTCCAGGTGGTTAGCGCTCCCGGGGACGCGATGTCGGTGAACGCCAGGCGCCTGGCCCTGCTCCAGGCGGGACAGATAGACGTGCTGGTAACGCCTCCCACCGACTGGCAGGAATTGGACCGGAGCAGCGTTGAGTTCAACTCCCGGGTTTCCCAACAGCCGGAAATCGGCATGGTAATGTCCCTCAACACCCAGCAGCAGCCCTTGGATAACCTGGCCATACGGCAGGCAATCTTCCGGGCCATAGACCCCTGGGAGTACGTGGACCTGAACTGGTGGGGCCAGGGCGGAGTCGGCATGGGAATGCCCGTGAGGGGAGACCAATGGCAGTTGGCCCAGAGCGAATTGTTGGCCGGTTACCTGGGTTCCCCCAGCCTGGCCAGGGACATCCTGCAAGAGAACGAAATCTTCTATCCGCCCACCCTGGAACTGGCGGTGGCCGATCTGGGGCCAAATTACCGGCAGGTCGCCGACCGAATTGCCGAAGACCTGGCAGCGGTGGGGTTCAAGGTCAACATGACCCCCATGGATCCGGCGACCCTGCACCGATCCATATATGGAGAAGAACGCAACTACCAGATCGCCCTCGCGCCGGCACCCCCTCATCCGACTCCCAACGGCTACCTCTACGCGATACTGCATAGCGACGGACCGGGGAATATTGCCAACCACGAAGACCCGGTGTTGGATGCCCTGATCGAGGGTCAGGCGGCCGAGTTGGACCCGGAACGTCGCCGAAGGACCATGCTGGCGATGCAACGCCGGGCGATGGAGCAGGCCTACCTGTTCAGCCCCATCACCGGCTCCTACCGTTGGGTATTCAACTGGGACCTGGAAAATTTCTACCCAAACACCGCCCTTTCCGAGTACCACTATTGGTCCGAAGCCTGGTTGAACCACCGGGGGTGAGGACCGGCATTGGGCCAACCCCGAATAACCGGGTGACCGGAATAATGGGGTTGGATGGTTGGCAGTCTTGGATGGTTGGTTATAGAGGCAGGGGCGCACTGTTGGGCGCCCCCACAGCCAACGATTGGAATCATCTGTTGCCCATCTGCCCAGGAGCCTTGACCGAGAGAGGGCGCGGTTACGCCGGCGGAGTGGCGTAATCCGATGGTAGGGCTTCGGGGCCGCGTTTCAGGCCTTTCAGGTAGGCTATCTGCCCCTGGTGTTGGTAGAACTCGCCCAGGAGCTGCCGGTACACTGCCGCCACCGTCAAATTGGGACGCCGCTCTCGGGGAACCCGCGCGAAATCATCGCCCGACAGCCCCCGCAGGTGCTCCAGGGTTCCAGCCCGCACCGCCGCTCCGTACCGAAGAAGTTCCTGCAGGTCGAGGGCGGGAAAATTGGCCACCTGCTCCGTAGTGTGGCCGAACCCGTTGTCACGGGTGGGAAGACCGAACTTTTCGTGCCAGCCATCCCGCTCCCACAGTTCCGTCTGCCCCTGGACGAAGAACTGAACCCACATATCCTCCACCCGGATGGTATGCCACAGTAGCCAACCCATGGGGTTGGTTCCGGCGGCAGGCTGCCAGGTCAACTCCTCCGGGGTCAGGTCGCCCACGGCTTCCAGCAGCAGGGTTTGCTCCATCTGCAAAGCGGATTCGATGAATTCATTGAGCGACATGGTAGGTGCCTCCAGAAGCCGGTTTGGGGTTGAACCGCCCCTCAGTCCCGCAGGAAACCCGTAACTGCGGCGGTGAACTCCTCGGGGCGCTCCACCTGGGGTATGTGGCCGCAGCACTCGATTACCTGCAGGTTGGCGTTGGGCAGCAGGTCCCGGAAAGCCGTCCCGTATTGCGGCGGAACCACGCCATCCGAGTCGCCCCACAGCAACAGGGTGGGCATGGTTATCCGGTGGGCCCGTTTCGTCAATCCCCTGTCCGGAATGGGCCAAACAAACTTGCCCACCGCCGAAAGGGTTTGTGTGCGGGTCAGATCAGCCTCCATGCGTTCTACAGGGTCTTCCGGGGGCGCCATGAACGACTGGGCAACTTCAGATTCTCCGTCGTACCACAGGAGCCGGGCCCGCTCCGACCGGGTAAGGATGAAGAAATCGGCCACGGGGGTACTGTCCAGCCAAAGGCCCAGGGAACCAACCAGAACCAGGCGACGCACCCGCCGGGGGCATTGGGCGGCCAGTTCCGCCGCCACCATTCCCCCGTAGGAATGGCCAACCACGTTTGTACTCTCCAGACCCAATTCGTCCAGCAGTTCTTCGTAGAACAGGGTCAAATCCCACAGGTCATCCAAATGCTCCAGCCCGTCGGAACCGGCCACGCCCGGGTGGGCGGGCGCAATGACATGGAAGTTGGCAGCCAGGCGATCCAGGCAATCATCCCAGCCGGTAAAGCCACCGGCGCCGTGCAGATACAGAAGGTTGTCGCCGCTGCCGCCCTCCACCAGTTGGACGTTGAACTTGCCACCACGGAGCGCCACGCTTCTTTCCTGGTACTGGGGCAAAACTGCCACCTCCGGCGGAAATGGTTTTCGAGTTGGGTCAGGAGCCAGTGCGGTAGCCCGGGTCTGCGGGTAAATTCTTTGCCTTGGCCGCCGCCACCGCCAGACGGTCACAGCGTTCATTGTCGGGCACGCCGGCATGGCCAGGCACCCAGCGGAACTCAACATCGTGCTCGGCGCACAGGTCCAGCAGTTCGGCCCAGAGATCGGGATTAACCGCCCTCGCCGATTTATTGCGCATCCAGCCGTTGCTCCGCCACTTGTGCGCCCAACCCTTTTCCATAGCGTCCACCACGTACCGGGAATCGCTGTAGAGTACCACCCGGCAGCGTTCCTTCAGGACCGAAAGCCCCTTGATGGCTGCCAGGAGTTCCATTCGATTATTGGTGGTGCGACGAAAGCCACCGCTCAATTCGCGGCTCTGGTCACCATAGCGGAGAACCACTCCATAACCGCCGGGGCCGGGATTGCCCAGGCAGGCGCCGTCGGTGTAAATCTGAACATCTCTATCCAAGAATGAATCTCCAATGCCGGTACGCTTAAGCCGGAGAAAATCCAATTGGTTACTGAACAACGCAGAACAACGATGCAGAACATAGACAGAATAGAATCAGGAAGCAACCAGGTCAAGGAATGGCAGCCGTTCAGGTATTCGAACGGGGTTGGCGGCAATGACTCGCTTCCCTCGATCATCGTCCATTGACACCAAATGGGGGCAATGCTATCGTAATTGTTGACTCTTTTGGTCAACAATTATTGGCTCCCTTGAATTGAATAAGCCCGACCGGGTAACATATAGTGTTCCATCGGGCCCAGAACCCAATATAGGAGGGCGCTCCATGACGACCCAGCGGGTAATTTCCCGGGAGTCCACTGATATTGATAGCGAGTACAAATGGGGCTTCACCATCGACATCGAGCAGGATATTGCCCCCAAGGGTCTCAATGAGGACATCGTCCGTTTCATCTCGGCCAAGAAAGAGGAGCCGGAATGGATGCTGGAATGGCGACTCAAGGCGTTTCGCTACTGGGTAACCCTCAAGGAAGAGGAACCCAAGTGGGCCCACATCCACCACCCTCGCATAGACTTTCAGGACATCAGTTACTACGCGTCGCCCAACTTGAAGGACCGCCCCAAGAGCATGGACGAGGTGGATCCGGAACTGCTGGAGGCTTTTGACAAGCTGGGCATTCCCCTGGATGAGCAGAAGCAATTGGCCGGGGTGGCAGTGGATGCGGTGCTGGACAGTTCTTCGGTTGCCACAACCTATCAGGAAACCCTGGAGAAGGCCGGGGTAATCTTTTGCTCCATGAGCGAGGCCATACGCAACCATCCAGACCTGGTTCAGAAGTACCTGGGTTCGGTGGTTCCCTACGCCGACAATTTCTACGCGGCCCTGAATTCCGCCGTCTTCAGCGATGGTTCCTTCGCCTATATTCCCAAGGGTGTACGTTGCCCCATGGAGTTGATGACCTATTTCCGCATCAACGCCCTGGATAGCGGCCAGTTCGAGCGCACTCTCATCGTCGCCGAAGAGGGGGCCTACGTCAGCTATCTGGAGGGATGTACCGCTCCCATGCGCAAGTCCAATCAGCTTCACGCCGCCGTCGTGGAACTGGTGGCCCTGGACGATGCGGAGATCAAGTATTCGACCCTGCAGAACTGGTTCCCCGGCGACAAGGAGGGCAACGGCGGCGTCTATAACTTCGTTACCAAGCGGGGCAAGGCCCTGGGCAGAAACTCCAAGATTTCCTGGACCCAGGTGGAAACGGGTTCCGCAATAACGTGGAAGTACCCCAGCGTGATCCTACAGGGTGACAATTCCACCGGCGAGTTCTATTCGGTGGCCCTGGTGAATAATTTCCAGCAGGCGGACACGGGGACCAAGATGATTCACCTGGGCAAGAACACCAAGAGCACAATCGTTGCAAAGGGGATTTCCGCCGGCAAGGGGCAGAACACCTATCGGGGGCTGGTCAAGATTATGCCCTCGGCCACCAACGCGCGCAATTTCACCCAATGCGATTCGCTGCTCATTGGCGACAAGTGCGGCGCCCATACCGTCCCGTATATCGAGGTGCAGAACCCCACGGCTCAATTGGAGCACGAAGCCACCACCTCCAAAGTGAGCGACGACCAGTTGTTCTACTGCCAACAGCGGGGGATTTCGCCGGAGGAAGCGAACTACATGATCATCAATGGCTTCTGCCGGGGAATCTTCCAGGAGCTTCCCTTCGAGTTTGCCATGGAGGCAGGACAACTGATGAAAGTCAGCCTGGAGGGGACGGTGGGCTAGGTGGCAACCAGGGTCAACCCACTCGGTCGCGGCGGAGCGAATTGAACGAGTTCCAGGGCGACCATTCGCGAACAATCAACTGGATATTGAGCCTGCCGGGTGTCCCCCGTCCGATCATAGCGGCGCTGTTCGGGGCCTGTTGGGCGTTCCTTTACCTGGGCGTTCTTATTGAGTATTTGGCCCAGCCGGAACAGGTATGGTGGCTCACCATCTGGAAGGGCGCCTTTGGGGGAAATGGATTCAGCGCCTTCGGGGGCACAATCCTGGCGCTTACCCTCACATCCGAGGTGATATTCATGATTTTTTCTCTCGGGGCATACCTCCGACAGAAGGAACGTTTCAAGAAGGAAGAGGAACGTTTCAAGAAAGAAGGGGAACGGCTTAGGGACGAAGGGGAACGGCTTAGGAACGAAGAGGAACGGATTAGGGACGAAGGGGAACGGATTAGAGACGAAGGGGAACGGATTAGGGACGAAGAGGAACGGTTCAGGAACGAAGAGGAACGGTTCAGGAACATACTGTCCCAGATGACCGAAGAGTTGGAACGGGCTGCCCAGGAACGGGCCCGGGCGGGTGAGGAAGCAGCCAGTAGGGCTTCCCAAGAACGCGACCAGGCATGGAACGAATGGCTGGAGTTGGTAAAGCCAGACTTGGACGCCGGACGACCGCCCAGTGTGCCCCCACCTTCGCAGCGTAACGGCGCCGGCAAGCATGATGATGAGTCCCATTAGACTCCCCCTCCAACCAATGGACAACCGGCAACACCACCCTAAAGGAGCGTTTTCATCAGATGCCACCCATTCTGGAGATTAGGGACCTCCACGTTTCCGTGGAAGACCAGGAAATCCTCAGTGGCGTTGACCTTACCGTCAATGCTGGCGAGGTTCACGCCATCATGGGCCCCAATGGCTCCGGCAAGAGTACCCTGGCCAGCACCCTGGCCGGTCGCCCCGAATACGAGGTAACCGGAGGACAGGTCTTGTACTGCGGCAAGGACCTTCTGGCCCTGGAACCGGAAGAACGGGCCAGGGAAGGAGTATTCCTGGCTTTCCAGTACCCCATGGAATTACCAGGAGTACGGGCTTGGCAGTTCCTCAAGGCCGCCGCCGACGCCGTTCGGGTTCACCGGGGCGAGGAGGAGTTCAGCGCCCGCGACTTTGACCGGATGCTCCGGCAGAAAATTGAACTGGTGGAAATAGACCCGGAACTGGTAAGGCGTTCCGTCAACGAGGGCTTTTCCGGCGGCGAAAAGAAGCGTAACGAAATTCTGCAGATGGCCATCCTGGAACCCACCCTGGCCCTGCTGGACGAGACTGACTCCGGGTTGGACATCGATGCCCTGCGCATCGTGTCCGACGGGGTGAACAGCCTGCGCAATCCGGAGAATGCCACGGTCCTGGTGACCCACTACCAGCGCCTGCTCAACTACATTACTCCCGATAAGGTTCACGTGCTGCTGGACGGCCGAATCGTTCGCTCCGGTGGTCCGGAACTGGCCCTGGAACTGGAAGAAAAGGGTTACGACTGGATCAAAGAAGCGGTGGAGGCGGTCAACTGACCATGAGCTCCGTCCCTACCATCAACCACCCTTCCTACCATAGTGACTACCTGGCCCTGAAGGAACGACTGTCGCCGGCCAGTCCGGCCTGGCTGAACGACCTACGCGCCGCCGCCTGGGAGCAATTCGACACCAACGGTTTCCCCACCACCCGTCGGGGTAACGAGCCCTGGAAATATACCAATGTCCGACCCATTGCCCAGGGTAGGTTCTCCGCATCTGAACTTGTGAGCAGCGCCTCCCCTCTGTTGCATATTGGCGCAGACTCCCAGCCAATGTTGGGCAATATCCCCAACTTCTGGACGCCGATGGTATTCGTGGACGGTCAACCCGCGTTCAACCGGGAAACTGGAACGGCCCACGCCGTCCCAAATTCCACCACGCTGGCCAATGTCCTGGCGTCGGACTCCTTGTCCCACGTCGTCCGCGATAATCTGGCCAGCCTGGCCGCCATTGAAGATGACGCTTTCGTCGCCCTGAACACCGCCTTCCTTTCTGATGGGGCCTTCATACAGGCGCCGGACGACTTTCCGGATGAAATTCACCTGGCCATTGTTCACCTGCGACAGGGCGCGGATACGGTGGTTCATCCCCGTACCCTGGTGGTGGCCGGGCGCAATACCCGGTTGACCGTGTTCGAGTCATACCTCAACGCCGACCCCGGCAGTCAGATGCCCTATTTCACCAACGCCGTGACCGAGGTCGTGCTGGGCGAGGGAGCGCAGATGCACCATTACCGGTTGCTGGACGAGAGCCGGGCCGCCTTCCACGTGGGCACAACCCGCGTCAGCCAGGCCCGGAACAGCAGCTACCAGGCCGGCTCCTTTGCCCTGGGCTGTGCCCTGGGACGGCACGATCTGTCGGTATTGCTGGACGGCAGGGGCGCCTTCTGTTCCTTGAATGGCCTGTACCTGACCGATAACAGCGAACACATGGACAACCTGGTTTCCATCGACCACGCCCAGCCCCAGTGCACCAGCCGCCTCTTCTACAAGGGAATTTTGGACGGCCGGTCCCGGGCTGTTTTCGGCGGCACGGTGCTGGTGAGGGAGAACGCCCAGCATACCGACGCGCAACAGACGGACAAGAACCTAATCTTGTCGGACCGGGCCGAGGTGGACAGTAAACCCAGTTTGATGATCTACGCCGATGACGTTAAGTGCGGCCACGGGGCCACTGCCGGCCATATAGACGATGATACCCTCTTCTACATGCGCAGCCGGGGCCTGGACCCGCAGACCGCCAGCCAAATTCTGATCCACGCCTTTGCCAGCGAGATAATTGACACCGTTGCCCACGAACCGGTTAGAGACCACCTGGACCGAGTTTTCCAGGACATGGTGGGGAGCAAGTCTTTGCCCAACCTTGCCGGCAGCCGGCCCGAATCCAATTCCCGCCCTGGTCGGGGAGGTGCCTAGTTTGACGACATCCTCAAATACCTTTGACGTGGCCAGGGTCCGGGAGGACTTTCCCATTCTTAAGGAAACGGTCAATGGCAGGCCGCTGGTGTATCTCGACAATGCCGCCACCACCCAGAAACCCCAGGCTGTGATTGACACTCTGGTCAACTACTACGTCACCGAAAACTCCAACGTCCACCGGGGCGTCCACACCCTCAGCCAAAGGGCCACCGATGCCTATGAGGGGGCGCGGGAAAAGGTGCGCAGCTTCATCAACGCCGCCGAAGACCGGGAAATCATCTTCGTGCGGGGCACCACGGAGGCCATCAACCTGGTGGCCCAAACCTACGGCCGGGCCAACATCGGGTCCGACGATGAGATCATCATCACCGCCATGGAGCATCACTCCAACATCGTTCCCTGGCAGATGCTGTGCCAGGAGAAGGGCGCCCACCTGAAGGTCATTCCCATCAATGATTCGGGCGAGCTGCTGCTGGAGGAGTACGAGAGGTTGCTGGGCCCCCGAACCAAGTTCGTGTCGGTCGTCCACCAGTCCAATGCCCTGGGCACCATCAACCCGGTGGAGCGGATCGTGGAACTGGCCCACCAACGGGGTGTTCCCGTATTGCTGGACGGCGCCCAGGCTGTGGCTCACGTTCCCATAGACGTGGCCAAGATAGATTGCGATTTCTACGCCTTTTCGGGTCACAAGCTATATGGCCCCACCGGGGTTGGCGTCCTGTACGGGCGGGGTGAATTGCTGGATGCCATGCCCCCCTACCAGGGCGGCGGTGAAATGATCCGGTCGGTTACCTTCGAGAAGACCCTGTACAACGTGATCCCCAACAAGTTCGAGGCTGGCACCCAGAATATCGCCGGCAGCATTGGCCTAGGGGCGGCCATCGACTACGTTAACAGCCTGGGCCTGGGAAACATCGCCGCCTACGAGAGCGACCTGCTGGCCTACGGAGCAGAACGGCTTTCCGAAATTGAACTTGTCCGGCCCATAGGCACCGCGCGCCACAAGGGAAGCATCCTCTCCTTCGTTATGGAGAATGCTCATCCCCACGACGTGGGAACCATCTTGGACGCCGAGGGAATCGCCGTCCGCACTGGCCATCATTGCGCCCAGCCGCTGATGGACCGGTACGGTGTTCCGGCGACCGTTCGCGCCTCCCTGGCCTTCTACAACACAAAGGAAGAAATCGACGCCCTGGTCAAGGGAATCGACCGGGTGGTAGAGGTATTCAGCCGCTGATGTCCAACCTGCATGACCTGTACCAGGAGATTCTCCTGGAGCACAACAACAAGCCCCGCAATTTTCGCCAGCTGGAGGGCGCCAACCGGAAGGCGGACGGCTACAATCCCCTCTGTGGCGACCAGATTACCATCTACCTGAAGGTGGAAGATGACCTGATTTCCGACGTCAGCTTTCAGGGGGTGGGCTGCGCCATTTCCCGCGCCTCCGCCTCCATGTTGACCCAGAGCGTCAAGGGTCAGTCCCTGGCCAAAGCGGAGGAGATTTTCGACGGCTTCCATGCTCTGATAACGGAGCCGGACGCCGAGGTGGACTACGACCTGCTGGGGGACCTGGAAATGCTATCGGGTGTATCCTCTTTCCCCACGCGAATCAAGTGCGCCGTCCTGGCCTGGCACACCCTGAACGCCGCAATCGAGGGTAAGGAAGATTCGATAACCACCGAGTAGGGAATGGCCGAATACACACCCTGAGCCGTGGAACAGTCTTATAACGGGTGGTGGAGAGAGTTTGGAACCGCAATTCGGATTGAAGAGACCAGACCAAGTTAAGGAGGCCCCGCCTCAGGGTGAGCGGGTCCCTCCCGGGCAGTTCCTCAGCAAGAGCTTTCCGGTGCTGACCTATGGCTCCCGTCCCCAGGTGGACATGAGCCTCTGGACCTTCCGGGTCTTTGGCGTGGTGGACCGGGAGGTTACCCTGGGCTGGGACCAGTTCAAGGAACTGGACTGGGTAACCATTACCGCCGATTTCCACTGCGTAACCCAGTGGAGCGCCCTGGACCAGACCTGGGAGGGAGTTCCCGCCGCGACCCTATTGGAACTGGCGGGAGTCCGGCCCCAGGCCAAGTTCGTCATGGCCCATTGCTTCGGTGGCTATACCACCAACCTGCCGCTGGACATGGTTCTGCAGGAAGGATTTCTGGCCCACCGGCACAACGGCGCGGAGTTGGGCCAGGACCACGGCTGGCCCCTGCGCCTGATCGTTCCCAGCCGCTACGCCTGGAAGAGCGCCAAGTGGGTGAACGGCCTGGAATTGATGGCCGAGGATTCCCCCGGATTTTGGGAACAACGGGGCTACAACAACAATGCCGACCCCTGGAAGGAAGAACGCTTCTGGCCGGAGTTGACCAAGTAGGTCAATCCCATCCCCCCTTGGTGTGCTACCCGTACCGCCCCGGTTCCTTGACCGGGGCGGTACCCTTTTTCGCCAGACCATCGGTACCCGTTCTGCGTGTTGCAACGGTTCCAGATTGAGAGTTATCAATTGATGCCGGGTGGAGTAGGGGCGCACGGCTGTGCGCCCCTACGGTGAATGGCCATCTCTGTTTGGGATTCCAGTTCCCTATATATTGTCACGCCGTGCACCTCTCCTTTGTCACTCGGTACCCCTCTCTTCTCTTTGCCCATATACCCGGCATTTGCTATTGGCAAAGAGGACTCGGATACTATATCTTAAGGCCAACGCGCCTCCACCCACCCTGCCAGGGGGTTGGGAGCGGGTTGGTCGAGGGCAATTTACACCTGACTACGGGAGAACTTTGAAATGGCAAGCGCGGAAGGGAATCGATCCCCCAACCTACCCGGCCGGGCCAACCGGAATAGTATGTTTCGCCGCCTGGAGAGGCACGTTCAGGGCAAGACCGTCAACGGTTTGATGGAATTATTCCCCCTCTTGGTAACTATCCTGGTGGTCGGCGTCATAATTGGCTATGCCGACAGCTTCGTGCACCCCCTGCTCAAGTATGTTCCCTGGGAGGCTCCCTTCATCGGCGGCCTGACCTTCACCGGCGTGGGGTTGATTATCCTGACGGCCCTCTTCTACCTGACGGGGCTGGTGATATCCTCTCGCGCCGGGCAGCGTACTTTCAACATTACGGGCCGGATCCTCAGCCGTACTCCCCTGGTGGGCAGCAT
Source organism: Dehalococcoidia bacterium (assembly GCA_965221385.1). Lineage (GTDB taxonomy): Bacteria > Chloroflexota > Dehalococcoidia > Lucifugimonadales > UBA3495 > Bin22. The sequence goes on along the minus strand of OZ244885.1, from coordinate 2,269,052 downwards.
CTACGGCCTGACCCAAACGGTGGCGGCGGTTATGTCATCCCAATACCGGTTCAGTCGGGTGGTGTTTCTTGAGTGGCCCAGGGACGGGATGATAGCCCTGGGCTTCGTGACGGGTCGGGTGGTCTCCACCTCCACCGGCGAAACCGTAGTCATAGTCTATATTCCCACTGTTCCCAACCCCACCTCGGGCAATATGGCCATAGTGGTGGAGGACGACGTTTTCGAAACAGATATGACCGTCGAAGATGCCATGAAGATGGTTTTCTCCGGTGGCATAGTGCTGCCCGAAACCCTGGCCTTCGCCCGACTGCCCCGGGAGCGGGGAATCCAGGAATTCGTGGGGCGTTTCGATTCGGTCAACTGACACCACGGCTCAATGCCGGTATGCGCCGGCCATGGGATACAAGTCAGGGGCTGCCCCATTCATAATTGGCAGCCCCTGATTCCCGGTGTTCCCGTGCCTATTCACTTTTCATCCTGGCGCCCCTTCCCGGCCGGGGATTTCGCCTGGCCGAGGATGAGTCTTGCCATGCTCACAGGCGACCCGATACCCACAACGCAGCCCCTCCCCTGCTTACGCGGCCTTCTGCTCCACTTCCCGGTAACTGGGAACCCGGCCCGCCAGGGAGGCCCGTTGGGGCAATTCCTGGGGCAGATCCTTGGAAAAACCGCACTGGAGGCAATCGACATACCGCCCGTAAATGTCCGATACCAGGTACAGGTCTCCCTTGCACTTGGGGCATCCCTTCAACTTGATAGTCACGATTCACCTCCTGTTGGACTTCTGATTTCTGCTGCCGTCCGCTTCACCAGAAATATCATGGGAGAATAATAGAGCTTGACATGACTTGTGTCAACCCTTATCATACACAGTGAATTTAATCCCGGTTTTCGCATCTGGCAGTCCCGGGAGGGAAGAATGTACCAGCGATTTCGAATTTGGCTTGACTCGGACCCTTCGGAGACCGTGCCGGCGGAATCCATGAAGATGCCCCCGTCTCCCCCCGAGTCGGCCAATTTGGAAAGCGCTCCATCACCCCAGTCCCCCGACTCCCAGCAGAACGGGCACGAACCCGGTGGGAACGGTGAATTCGATGGGGAAATGGAAGGGCTTTACATCATCAGCGTTGCCGCTCGCATACTGGACATGCACCCCCAGACTCTGCGCAAGTATGAAAGGCTGGGGTTGATCAACCCCGGTCGCACCGTTGGGATGCTCCGGCTCTACTCCCAGGAAGACATACGCAAGGTGTTCCTGATTCGGCACCTGATGGAGAACCTGGGGTTGAACCTGGCCGGCGTGGAGTTTGCCCTGAACCTGGTGGACAACCTGCAGGGTTTCAGGCATTACCTCAAGAACCTGTCCGAGGGAACCGACGTGGAGCCGGTAATTGACCCGGCCATGAACCAACTGTTTCGCAACCTGAACCTGCCGCTCCAGGAAAACTGACCCCTGCCAGGCGACGGGACAACCCGACTACGAACAAATACTCAAGGGGCATACCCATGACTAACGGCCATTCCAACGAAGATATGCCGGTTTCGGAACCGGAAGAGGTCCAGGAGCAACCCATAGTGGATTTCGACTCGCTGCCCGCCGAGGAGAAGGTTCCGATCCTGCGGCGAGACTTGGACGAGGCCCGGGAGCAGATGGCCCAGACCATCGAGCAGATGCAGCGATCCCAGGCGGACCTGGCCAACTACCGGCGCCGGGCCGAAGAGGAACAGACAGCCATGCGCCAGGAAGCCAACCGCCGCCTGATCATCAACCTGCTGCCCGTTGTGGACGAACTGGAGCTGGCCATCAATCACCTGGGCGACAATGACGGACCCGGCGATTCCTGGGTGGAGGGCGTCAAGCTGATTCACCGGAAGGCATACGGCGTGCTGGAGGCGGAGGGCCTCAGCAAGATTGAAACGGTGGGTTCACCCTTCGACCCCCTGCAGCATGAGGCGGTGGCCATCGTGGATTCGGACCAGCAACCGTCAGGGTATGTGGTGGAAGCCGTTCGCAACGGGTACCGCCTGCGGGAACGGGTGATCCAGGCGGCCCAGGTGGTGGTCGCCCGGTAGCTGCCAGGTGAATGAAGGTAGCTGCCAGGTAATTGAAGGCAGATTCTCCCCCATGGGTTAATCGGACGAAATTGCCGGCGCACTTAATCTAATCAACAACGCAATCTTACGAAGGAAAACGAAGAGGGAAGGAGCAGAAACATGGCGAAAGTACTTGGAATTGATTTGGGAACAACCAACTCGGTGGCGGCGGTTATCGATGCCGGCGAGCCGGTGGTCGTTGAAAATGCAGAGGGAGGCAGGCTGACCCCCTCCGTGGTAGCCGTCAATCCCCGCAGCGATGAAAGATACGTGGGCCAGGTTGCCAAGCGGCAATCGGTCACCAACCCGGAGAACACCATCTTCTCCGTGAAGAGGTTGATGGGTCGCAAGTTCTCGGACCAGGAGGTGCAGGGGGCCATTGGCAAGCTGCCCTACAAGGTGGTGCAGGCCTCCAACGGCGATGCCCACGTGGAAATGGCCGGCCAGGCCTTCGCCCCGCCCCAGATTTCCTCCATCGTCCTGCAAAAGATTCGCCAGGACGCCGAGGCCAAGCTGGGCGAGAAGATTAACCAGGCGGTCATTACCGTACCCGCCTACTTCAACGATGCCCAGCGCCAGGCCACCAAGGACGCCGGAACCATCGCCGGCCTGGAGGTGCTGCGCATCATCAACGAGCCCACCGCCTCGTCCCTGGCCTATGGCCTGGACAAGACCAACGAAGATGCTACCATCGCCGTATTTGACCTGGGGGGCGGCACCTTCGACATCACCATCCTCCAGATGGGCGAGGGCGTGTTCGAGGTGAAGTCCACCAACGGGGATACCTACCTGGGCGGTGACGACTTCGACCAGAAGATTCTCGACTGGCTGATCCAGGAGTTCCGGCAGGAGACGGGCATTGACCTGGCCAACGACCGGATGGCCCTGCAACGGCTGCGGGATGCAGCGGAACGGGCCAAGATCGAACTCTCCAGCACCCTGGAGACGGAGATCAACCTGCCCTTCATCACCGCCGACGCCAGCGGCCCCCAGCACCTGGTGAAGAGCCTGAGCCGCGCCCGCCTGGAGCAATTGGTGGGCAGCCTGATCGACCAGACGGAGACACCCTGTCGCCAGGCCCTGACCGATGCTGGCCTGGCCGCCAATGCCATCGACGAGGTGATTCTCGTGGGAGGCATGACCCGAATGCCGGCGGTCCAGGAGAAGGTGAAGGGCATCTTCGGTAAGGAGCCCAGCCGGTCGGTCAACCCGGACGAGGCGGTTGCCCTGGGCGCGGCCATCCAGGCCGGCGTGCTGGGCGGCGAAGTGGGCGACATCGTACTGCTGGATGTTACCCCGTTGACGCTGGGGCTGGAGACCCTGGGCAGCGTTATGACCACGCTGATCGGCAGGAACACCACCATTCCCACCAAGAAGACCGAAACCTTCACCACCGCCGCCGACGGGCAGACCAGCGTGGACATCCACGTGCTGCAAGGAGAACGGCCCATGGCGGCGGACAACAAGTCCATCGGCCGGTTCATCCTCGATGGCTTGCTGCCGGCGCCCCGGGGCGTACCCCAGGTGGATGTTACCTTCGACATCGACGCCAACGGCATCCTCAGCGTGTCCGCCCAGGACAAGGGCACCGGCAAAGAACAGCGCATCGTAATCCAGCCCAGTTCGGGAATCTCCAAGGACGAGATTGACCAGATGGTGGACGCGGCCCGCGCCCATGAGGAAGACGACCAGCGTCGCCGCGCCGAGGTGGAAACCCGCAATCAGGCCGATTCCCTGGTGTACAGCACCGAAAAGCTCCTGACGGACAATGCCGACAAGGTGCCCCAGGATTTGAAGGAAGAGGTGGAGGGGAAGATTGCCACCCTCAAGACGGCTATCGCAGCAAACAACGTGGCCGAGATGCAGACCAGCATGACCGACCTGAACAACTCGCTGCAGAAGCTGGGCCAGGCCGTGTACGGTCAGCAGGCCGGCGGGCCGACCCCGGGAGACGGCGGGCAGGCCGGCGATTACGGCGACACCGTGGAGGGCGAGTTCCGGGAGGTTTAGCTTCTCACCAGGGGCACCGGTATGCCGAACCGGCCAATCTGATATAATGGAACCATAACGTTTTAGGGTAGCCGGTTCGGCCTTATCATCCGACTTTCAGGTAGGGGGAACAACAATGACAGGACCAGAACGCGCAGGGCAAGAGTTGGTAAGCAGTGGGAACACCTTTGAAGTTGGCGGTGTGGAAATGGCCGTGACGCCGCTTCAGTACCATTACCTCAGCTTGCTGGAGCGTCTCACCGCCCTGAAGAACACCTACCAGACCGACCCGGACTACGAGGCTTGGATGATGCAAGCCATCAAGAAGTCCATCTACAGCACCTTCCGGGATTGCATCGAATCCAACGTGGGAGACGCCGCCAGGGAAGTCCTCGGCGGGGAACACCAGGTTAACTGAACCCCACGGCTACGCACTGCAACGAACGGGGGCCGGTCCAGTTTGGACCGGCCCCTTCACTTTGCAACTGCCTGGCGCCCAGTCAAATTGGTTTTGTGATCATCTGTAACGTTTCGACAGATTCATGTCATTCCGAGCGACAGCCGAGGAATCCCAACGGGGCGGGGGAACCATCATTGCCATGCCCAACCCCCCTTGTCTGTCATTCCGAACGACAGCCAAGGAATCCCAACGATGCCGGAAAACCATCCTTGCCATGCCAAGCCCCCCTTTGTCTGTCATTCCGAGCGACAGCCGAGGAATCCCAACGATGCGGGGTAACCATCATTGCCATGCCAAGCCCCCCTTTGTCTGTCATTCCGAGCGACAGCCGAGGAATCCGAACCGCACGGGGAAACCATCATTGCCACACCCAGCCCCCCTTTGTCTGTCATTCCGAGCGACAGCCGAGGAATCCCAACGGTGCCGGGAAACCATCATTGCCACGCCCGGGAATTCTCCCCCCTACCTTTGGGATTCCTCGACTGTCGCTCGGAATGACAGGCCTGGTCGGCTTGTGGTGGGATGAATGGTTAAAGGGGGTAGGGGCGCACGGCTGTGCGCTCCTACGGTATATGTCATCTCCTGCTTGTCATGCTTACCCACCTTCATTCCCATACGCCTCATCCAGCAACTCCACCACGTGGGCAACCCGGCGGGAAGCGGCGGGACAGCCAGTTGAACCCAGCCCCTGTTCAATCTGCATCATGCAGCCGGGATTGGCCGTCACCACCTGGTCGGCGTTGGTGGCGACAATGGCGTCCAGCTTGGAATCGAGAATCTGCCCCGCCAACTCCGGCTGCACCATGGCGTAGAACCCCGCCCCGCCACAGCACATGGAAGAGGAAGCCATCTCCACCAGTTCCAAACCGGGAATGCTCTCCAGTACCTCCCGAGGCTGACGGGAAATGCGTTGGGCATGAGCCAGGTGGCAAGGGTCCTGGTAGGTGACCCGGCGATCTACCATTCCCTTAGGCGGGTCCAGGGGCAACTCCGCCAGAAATTCGGTTATGTCCACCGTCATACGGGCGAAGCGGGCGGCGGGTTCAGCGTACTGCGGGTCATCCTTCAACAGTTCACCGTACTCCTTCATGTTGGAGCCACAGCCCGCCGAGGCGGTCACAATCCGGTAGCCCTCCATGCCGGCTCCGGCGGCCAGAAAAACGTCAATGTTCCGTCGGGCCAGGCGTCGGGCGGTCTCCAGGTCGCCGGCGTGAAGATTCAATGCCCCACAGCAGACCTGACCCGTAGGCACGGCGACGTTGAAGCCATTCCGGTTCAGCACCCGCACCGACGCCCGCATCGTGTCTCCCTGCATCAATGGCATCACGCAGCCGGACAGCAGAGCGATGGTGGGGGAAACGGCAGCATCTCCGGCCGAGTTCGCATCCGCAACCTTGGCGGGAGAGATTCGGGAGGTGGGACCGAAGAAGGGTTCCTTCAGGTCGGGTAATTGAGCTTCCATTCGGGCCAGGGCGGTGGGCAGCAGCCGCAACAGGCGGGAGGCCCGGACCAGCCAGCGCAACCCCGAACGCTGGTAGAATCGCAGCAGATGGGCGCCAAACCGCAACCGTCGCGGGTTGGGCAACGCCGCCCGCAGGAAGAAACGATCCACCCGCTTCAGAGCCGGCCCCTGTTTACCTTGGGCCAGGGTTTGGGCGCGGGTGTATTCCATGATGCGCCCGTAGGGTACGCCGGAAGGGCAGACGGCCTCGCAGGCCCGGCACTGGAGGCACATTTCCCAGTGGGACACAATGCGGTCGCTGATGCCCACTCGGCCCTCGTGCACGGCGCGCATCAGGGCGATACGCCCCCGGGGAGACTCAGTTTCGACCTTCAGGGTGGTATAGGTGGGACAGGAACTGAGGCAGAGGCCGCAATGGACACAGCGAAACAGGTCGGCCTCGGCAGGCGCATCCCCTCCCAAAAACCCCGGTTCGTCATTGAGCCGCCCTGGCTCCACCGAACCCGTTTCCGATGGTTGAAGGAGAGATTCCATAAACTGGGGGGAAGCTTCTGGCTGGGTCAAGTTATCTCCCTGTTAAATGCCGGTCTCTGGTCGCCTCACCACCAAGATTACAACCGGCCCATGGCGCGGCCCGGGTTCAGGATGCCCTGGGGGTCGAAGTTATGCTTGATTCTGCGCATTATTGCCAGTTCCGCCGGGCCGGCGGCGCCCTCCCATACATCGGTGCGGGACTTTACATCCGCCGGACAAGTTTCCAGGACGGCCGCGCCCCGCAGTTCTCCGGCAAGCCGGCGAACCTGACTGACAAAATCCATCAGCTCCTCAGTACTATCCTGCCCGGCGGGATCGTCGCGCCAACGGAGCAACTGCACCATGCCAAATCCGGGGTCGGCAATGATGCCCTCATACTCGCCGGTATTCAATGCCCCAACAAAGGCTCCCACGTTACTGGGCGGCAGGGAGACTCTGATTCCCAGGACAGGCGGGGCATCGTTCTGCCAGGGAAGGTCGGTCAGTCGCGCCAGCAGGTCGAGAGACGGGGATTCGTCGAGAGAGTCAATGGCAGCAGCGCCCTGCTCCGAAAGAATTCGGGTCGCCTCGTCCAGCCGGCGCGCCACCGCGCGCGGGCGCCCCGACACGAAGGCCAGAACCATGGCCGACTCTGTACCGGACTCCCTGTCGTTGAAGCCCAGGTCCAGCATGGCCGCCACCGGGCCGTTCACCACCTGGATGCCCTGGGGCGCAAAGGGTTGGGCAACAAGGGCGCGGGACGCCGCGACGGCGGACTCCATCGACGGGAAGGCGGCTGCCACCGCCGCCCAGGTGTCGGGCAGGGGCGCCAGCTTGAAGGAGGCCTCGACGATGATTCCCAGGGTGCCCAGGGACGAGGTGTAGAGTTTGCCCAGATCGTATCCGGTGACGTTCTTGACCACCCTTCCACCGGCCCCTGTTTCCACCCCGTCGGCGCCCACCACTCGTAGGCCAATCAGCCAGTCCCGGGGCAGCCCGCCGGAAAACCGCAGGGGGCCACTGTACCCGGTGGCCAGGATGCCGCCAACGGTGGCCCGGCCCTGCAACGGGGCTTCCAGCGGCACGTACTTGTCGCCCTGGGCCAGTTCCCGGCGCAGGGCTTCCAGGGTAATGCCAGCTTCCACCGTGGCGGTCAGGTCGGCCGGCTCGTAGTCCAGCACCCGGTTCAGCCGCGAAAGGTCAACAACCACGTCCACCCTGGTTGGCGGGTTGCCCAGGCCGGTGAATACGCCGCTACCCCGGGGCGCCAGCTTAACGTCGTTGCGCGAGGCCCACCGCAGCAGGGCAGCCAGGTCCTGCCGATTCTCCGGGCGCGCCACCGCCTGGGGAACCACGCCATCCACAGCACAACCCTCAACGGGCAAGAGGGCACCGGGTCCCACCAGGTCGGCCAGTTGCTGGGAAAGGTTGGCAATCAACGGTTCATACCATGGTGGCGGGGAACCCTAAACATACCACCCCGGATCCACCTGGGCCGGGGTTCGCTGCAGGGGTGGCTCATACTCCTCGCCATCGGGGAAAATCTTGCCGGGGTTCAGCCGATTGGCGGGGGCGAAGGCGTCCCGGACCAATTGCATCCGGGCCATATCCTCATCGGAATAGACCAGGGGCATGAACTGTTTCTTCTCCAGGCCGATGCCATGTTCCCCGCTGAGGCTACCGCCCATTTCCACGCAGTACTCCATCAACTCGGCAGCCCCGGCCATGGCCCGATCCTTCACCCCCGGTTCCCGTTCGTCGAAGAGCATGCAGGGATGCAGGTTGCCATCCCCGGCGTGGAAGACGTTGGCGATGGCGATGCCGTACTTCTCGGAAACCTCCGTCACCTTGCGCAGCACCTGGGTCAGACGGGTGCGCGGCACCACGCCGTCCACCAGGTAGTAGTTGGGGGCGATGGTGCCAAAGGCGCCGAAGGCCGTCTTGCGACCCAGCCACAACCGTTCCCGCTCGCTGTCCTCCTCCGCCACCCGCACATCGCCGGCGCCCGTCTCCCACAGGGCCGACTCCACCTCCCGGCTGACCTCGTCCACCTCCTCCCACAGTCCCTCCAACTCGATGAGCAGGACTGCTCCGGCGTCTTCGGGATAGCCGGCGTCGGTGACGTTCTGGACGGCGCGGATGCTCAGGGCGTCGATCATTTCCAGGGCCGCCGGTACGATGCCGTGGCCGATGACCGCCGAGACCGCGCTGCAGGCCGATTCAATGTCGGGGAAGACGCCCATGAAGGTCTTGACGGTTTCGGGCAGGGGCAGGAGGCGGACGACAATCTTAGTGGCGATGCCGAAGGTGCCCTCCGAACCGACGAACACCCCCCGCAGGTCGTAGCCGGGAACCTCCCGGGCCGGGCCGCCCAGGTTGACCAGGGAACCATCCTCCAGGGCCACCTCCATCCCCAGGACATGGTTGGTGGTGGCGCCGTAGGCCAGGCAATGGGGACCGCCGGCGTTCTCGGCGATGTTGCCCCCCAGGCTGCAGGCCTTCTGGCTGGAGGGGTCGGGGGCGTAGCGCATTCCAAACCGGCGCACGTGGGTATCCAGGTCCAGGTTGATGACCCCCGGCTCGATGGTGGCGGTGCGGTTCTCGGTGTCCACATCGAGGATACGGTTCATGCGGGTCAGGGAAATCTGGATTCCCCCCGGGGCCGCCAGGGCGCCGCCGCTGAGGCCGGTGCCGGAACCCCGTCCCGCCACGGGGACGCCCTCCCGGTAGGCCAGGGCCAGGATGCGGCTCACCTGGTCGGCGTCGGCGGGCAGGGCCACCGCCCTGGGCATGGCCCGGTCCACGGAGCCGTCGTACTCGTACACCAGCAAATCTTCAGGGTGGAAGATGACATACTCCGGCCCAACGATGTCGGTCAACCCCTGGATGAACGCCGAATGCTGCAAGGAAAGCCTCCGCCCGGTGGCAGTGGGGCAGGCCACTCAAACCCCCACCAAATACAAGCCAATGATAGATGAAAAGGGAGCAAAGGGGCAAGGATGGGGAGTGGGGGTTACTGACAGACCCAGATTAGGACCCTTTCCACCTTAGGCCTGTGCTGGACGCAAGCTATACTAGAAGATAAAATCGCCACACCCCTTATCGTGAGAAGCGAATGTCAACACTGGATCAGTCGGGCAATTTGGAATTGTTCGACAAGAAAGCCGTATCGCCCAATCTTACTGCTGTCGATCTATTTTGCGGTATAGGAGGATTTCACATCGCCGCCTCGGAGCTGGGAATCGAGACTACCTTTGCTTGCGACATTGACCGTGCAGCCAGTGAATGCTATTCGCGTAATCTAGGATTAGTACCGCATGGAGACGTAAGGGAATGCAAGGTCGACATTCCAGAGCACGACATCCTAATGGCAGGATTTCCGTGCCAGCCCTTTAGCAGCATCGGCAAGAAAGAGGGCCTAGCCGATCCGCGCGGAGCACTAATTTATGAGGTAGCTGAAATTGCGGCCAAGAAATCTCCTCGGGCCATAGTGCTGGAAAACGTGAAACGTCTCTGCACTCACGACAGTGGTAGGACCATAAGGGCCGTTCGGAAGCTGTTCGAAGACATCGGATACTATGTAGAATATCAGGTCCTTGACGCCTTGAAATTCGGTCTTCCTCAAAGAAGGGAAAGAACCTTTGTAGTCGCACTACAGGGAGGTCTTCCATCAATCGACTGGCCAAGACCGCATGAAACGCACCGCCCCCTTGAGGAGCTTCTGGAGGATAGTGTAGACATCCGGTACTTTGCCAACCAGCGAATCCAACAGAATCGTCGGGCCAAGCACACTAGTAAGATTGGGCCCCCCGCGATTTGGCACCAGAACGTAAGCGACGTGATAACCAGCCATCACTTTGCAGCCGCCCTCCGCTCCGACGCATCATACAATTACCAACTAGTGAATGGCGAGCGAAGATTTACCGAGAGAGAAATGTTGCGCCTCCAGGGTTTTCCTGAATGGTTTATACCGACCGGCTCATATACGCAAACCCGCAGGCAAACGGGCAATGCGGTTCCTGTGCCATTGGCTCAAGCAGTCTTACAAGCTATTTCTCTGTCGATCAATGGGTAGCATCACTCACCGAAATTTTTAATTGCACCAAACCCAACAAGTGCTATCACTATCAGTCCTGTGGGGAACCACTAATTACAGCCTTGACAACCACTCTTGAAAAGGTCCATAATTACCTTAGCCTAAACAAGAGGAGGCCATCATGGCTGACGAGAAGAGCATCGGTATAATCCGCGTTGGGACCACGCTGGAAGATGTCAGACGGCATGTTCAGGACATTGTCTCGGAAACGTTCCAGACACAGGCTCCGGTCCAAGTCTTTCAGCAGGGCAACAGGACGATGTTGAGCACGACATTGCCCATCAAAGTCCTTAGAAGCACCGTTATGCGGCACTCCGCGAGCAAGGGCGAAACTGCTGACCGGGCGATAGACGTAAGCAACCGCCCCATAGTCCCCGAGCACCAAAAGAGTATCGCTAGCTATTTGTTGAAGGCGATTAGGAGCGGAGACAATTACATCCTTCCTCCGATTACCTTGAACTCCAACTCTGACGTTCAGGTTTTCGTTCCCGGCGGAGATGCTAGAACAAACAGCGGGTATATGATCTTGCCCGATGAGAACACCATCCAAATTACCGATGGCCAGCATCGTTTCGAGGCAATCAACGACGTAATGGAAAGCCTCGGTTCTCAAGAGGCAGCCAAATTCGCTAACGATAGTGTTCCAGTCATGATGACCCTCAGCCAAAATGTCCAGCAGGTTCATCAGGACTTTGCCGATGCGGGCAAGACCAAGGCTCTTCCGCCTTCGCTCCTCGCAGTTTGGGACACCAGAAAACCCGATAGCGACGTGATAATGCGGCTCATCCAGGATGTCCGCGTGTTGCAGGGTAGGGTTGACGCTACATCCACAAGCATCGGAAAGAGTTCTCCCTATATCTTCCTGGCGAATCAGGTGCGGATGTTTGTTAAAGGTAGCCTGACTGGCAACGCCGGCATCAGTGACCGCCTATTCGCTAAACAGGCTGAGGATGCCCTCGGCAATAGGGAATCAAGGGACCGGTGGGTAACTTCGAGAGTAGCGTTCCTCAACGCGATAACGGAGATCGTTCCGGACTGGAGAGAAATCTCCGAACTGTCCCAGCCGAAGGGACCCGACGCAGACATGGTGGTGCAAAAAACCAAGGGCATTAGGGAACGCCCAAATGTGTCCTTGACGGGTGCTTTTTTTAACGCCCTGGGTCCGGTATCTCATGCCTTGTTGAAAGACGCCACGGGCACCGACAAGAGCAAGTCCGAATGGGAGGAGGAACTGCGCCATCGGCTCCAGCCTCTATCGGAGGTTTCCTGGAAGCGCAATGCCAAGATTTGGAACGGGAACATCATCGTTACCGATGATGAGGGTAACAATCGCATCCGGACACAGGGCCCAGCCGTAAAGGGAGCCGCGGACCAATTGAAGAGGGTGCTCGAGATTTGGGATTAGCTCGCTTCATCGACTGAGGTATCGGCCACCGAGCTTCAATGTTCGGTGGCCAACAACACCAGATAGGAGAGATATGGAAATTCACTTTATATTCCCGATTTCTGCAGAACTCACGATTTGCGGTGAGTTGGCAGAAGATACCCCGGTGGTTACAAGCATTGATAAGGCCACCTGTGAGCGATGCCGGGAACTCATCAAAGAAATCTCTCGACAGGCCCTATTTGACGCCGCAAACAGGGCAACAGAAATCGTTTCACCAACCTAGACTCATCAATGCCTGAGTCTCTGACCAAGGAACGACGATCCATTCTCATGTCCCGAGTCAAGAGTCGAGACACGCGGGCGGAGATATATGTGCGTCGAAAAGTTTGGTCTGCAGGATTCCGCTATCGCCTCAATGTTCAGGAGTTGCCTGGAACTCCAGACATGGTACTTCGGAAGTATGAAGTAGCTGTTCTGGTGCATGGTTGCTTTTGGCATAGCCACGATTGCCGCCACGGCCGACGAAGACCAGTCAACAACAGTGAGTATTGGAACAAGAAACTCGACAGAAACCGTGCCCGCGATCAAGCCATCCAGGACAAGTTAGCTTGCTTGGGCTGGACTGTGTTTGTAATTTGGGAATGTCAAATCCAAACAGATACACAAACGTTGCTGGATTATCTCAATGGCATTCGAGGATAACCCCCACACCATTTACCTGGCCAACCCCTATGGATTCTCGGCGCAGCAGCGGGAGTTGCTGCTGCCTCCCATCGTTGCCGCCCTGGAGGAGCTGGGGCTGGAGGTTTGGGAGCCCTTTGCCCGCAATAACCAGGTGGACTTCTCCCAGACCGGCTGGGCCTACCGGGTGGGTCAGGCCGATTTCCGCGACGTGGTGGACGCCGATGCCATCTTCGCCGTGGTCAACGGGACGCCCCCGGACGAGGGCGTCATGGTGGAACTGGGCATGGCCATCGCCCTGGGCAAGCCCTCCTTCCTGTTCCGCGACGATTTTCGCCGGGTCACCGACAGCGAGGATTACCCCCTGAACCTGATGCTGTTCACGGGCATGCCCGAACAGGATTGGCGGGACTACTACTACACCTCCGTGGCCGAAATCACCGCGCCGGACAAGGCCCTGGCCCGGTGGGCAGCGTCTGGTTGAACCCCAGGCCACTGCGGCCGGTACGCCCCCAACGCCGGAGCCGGGAAACTGGCATAAGACTTATGCCGAGTCCCTCAATCTGATACAGTAGGGAAGCCGACGCCACCGGTGGGAACAACGGGCCGGCGAGGGCCGGGTCCTGCTGAGTCAGGGGCCGCCCGAAGCTTGGCCGTCGGAGCTCTCCCTTCGGCGCCGTATCCCTTTCTGTACCGAGTTGCCCTTTGGAAAACACTCCCTCCGATAGCCGATTCCCCAGGATGTTTCCTCGCATGTTCTATGGTTGGTGGATTGTGCTGGTCAGCATGATCACCGACGGCATTAAGCAGGGCAGCTTCAACCGGGGCTTCACCGTTTACATCATCCCCATTCAGAACCACCTGGGCCTGAGCGCCATGGCCATCGGCTGGGCCGATACCCTGGGCCGGCTCATGGGGGGTATCCAGGGTCCGGTCATGGGGTATCTGACCGACCGGCTGGGGCCGGGGCCGATGCTGGCCTTCGGAGGCTTGACCTCCGGGCTGGGATTCATCCTGCTTTCCTACACCGGCAACTATTTCTTCTTCCTGCTGATCTTCGTGGGGCTGATGTCGGTGGGATTTCGTTCCGGCTACAACAACGCCTCCATCTCCGCCATCAACAACTGGTTCCGGCGCCGGCGGGGGCTGGCCATGTCGTTGGTATCGATGGGACACGGCCTGGGCGGGGCCATCGCCCCGGTGGCCGGGTGGATGGTCCTGACCTTCGGCTGGCAGGTGGCCGTCCGCATATCGGGGGTGGCGATAATCCTTCTGGTGCTGCCCATGTCGCTGTTGGTGAAGCGGTCGCCCGAATCCATGGGCCTGCTGCCCGACGGCGATTCCCCTGCCGAGACGACGGACCAACGGGCTGGCCGGGAAGGAACGGACGCAGCCCGGCAACGGGCGCGGGTCGGTCGACCGCCGGCCGAGAACGACTTCACGGCGCGGGAGGCGATGCGCACCCCCTCCTACTGGATGCTGGTGCTGGCTGCGGGCCTGCGCAATACGGCCCATTCCGGCCTTTCCTTCCTGCTGGCGCCGGTGATGGTGTGGTTCCTGCAGGAGGGTGGCCGAGGTCAGATCGAAAGTCTCCAAATTGCCGCCTTCCTGGTGGGGCTGGTGGCCGCCACCACCGTGGTGTTCAATCCCCTCATTGGCTGGCTGGGCGACCGGCTGCCCCGCAAGCGGCTCAGCGCCCTTTGCATGGCATCCGGCGCCGTGTCGCTGACCCTGCTGTTCAACGCCAACGGCAACATCTGGCAACTGGCGGCCTTCGCCATCCTGCTGGCCTTTTCGGAATGCGCCAATTCCCTGAACTGGGCATTGATGGGGGAGTTCTTCGGACGGCGGAGCTTCGCCACCCTGCGCGGCTGGCAGCATCTTCCCGATCAGCTGGTGTCCATGTGGACGGCGGTATGGATGGGTATGATTTACGACGCCACGGGCAGCTACTACCTGGCCCTCTTTCCGTTGATAGGCATTTTCGTTCTGTCAGCGCTGACCTTCCTGGCCCTGCCCCGTCCCCGGCTGCCGGAACGGCTGCGGAACCGGACGGCCACCCGGTCCGGGGTTGCCGGCGACTGAGAATTGGCCCTTCCCGTAACGACGTCCGGCGATTTGCGATAGGGACGGCCTCGGCCTAGAATTTATGCATCCCTGAACGAGGCTTTCCCTTGCCCCCATCACCGACCGACAGCGGTATCGCCCAAACCCTGACCCACCTGCTGGCGCAGGACCTGTCCTTTCGCGACGGTGGACGACCCCATCCCCTGCATGCCATCCACGCCTTTGCCGCCAAGTTTCCGGCCCAACTGCCCCGCTACTTCATCGAGAACCTGTCCGACGAGGGGGAGACCGTCCTGGACCCCATGGCCGGGTCCGGCTCCACGCTGCTGGAGGGCTGGCTGCTAGGCCGGCACGTAATCGGCGTTGACCTGGACCCCTTGGCCGCCCGGCAATGTCGGGCCAAGACCGCTTGGGTGGGCCCGGGGGTAATCGAGGAGACCGGGCAGAGGCTGCTGGCGAATGCCCGCCGCCGGGTTGAGGTTGACCATCCCCTGGAGACCCTTCGCCGGGAATTGGACGACGCCAGCAACGCCTTCCTGGACTACTGGTTTCTGCCGGAAACCCAAGAGGAACTATCGGCCCTGGCGCTGGAGATTCGAGGGGAGTCCAATACCACCTTGCGCAACCTGCTGGAGGTCCTGTTCTCGGCCACCATCGTCACCAAGTCGGGCGGCGTGTCCCGCGCCCGCGACCTGGCCCATTCCCGTCCCCACCGGGTGGCCGACAAGCAGCCCCGCAGCCCCTTCCGGTTGTTCGAGCAGCAGGTCCGGCAGGCGGCGCGGGCCTATGCGGAAACGCCGACATCGACGAACAATGGGAGTCACTTCATCGCCGCCGATTCCCGCAACCTGCCCCTGGCCGACGGTTCCGTTGACCTGATAGTTACGTCGCCCCCCTACGCCAACGCCCTGGACTACATGCGCGCCCACAAGTTCTCCCTGGTCTGGCTGGGCGGAAGGGTCCGGGAATTGGGCAATCTGCGGGGCAAGTACATCGGCGCCGAACGTCAGGCGGACACCGAGGCTGCTCCCCTGCCCGAGGATGCCCAGCAAGCCATTGCAGCCCTGTCGGAAATCGACCGGCCCAAGTCCCGCGTTCTTGCCAGGTACCTGCGGGAGATGGGGAGGGCCATCGGGGAGATGCACCGGGTCATCCGCCCCGGGCGGGCGGTAATCATCGTCGTGGGGCCGTCAACCATGCGCGGCCACCGCATAGCCACCCAGGACTACCTGGCCGGGCTGGCAGAACAGGCGGGATTCCAGGTCCTCGGCATACCCGAAAGGCCCCTGGACCGGGATCGGCGCATGATGCCAGCCCGGTGGGGCAGCCAGGGCGGGGAAGAGGGGATAGAGCTGCGGTTGCACCGGGAGTACGTGGTGGGGTTGGTGAGGGAGTGAGGGTGGGGTTGGCGATAGGCATTCTCTTGGCTGCAGGCTTCAACCCATTTGAGCTTGGGAACGACAACCTGTAAGGCGGCCATTCGCTACCATACTGAAATGATTCCCAAGAGTACTTGACACCGTTTTGGGAATGGTTTACTATGTTCATAAATGGGCTGTGTGGTGGGGGAGCATAATTTGAGGGTGATCTCCGAAAAGAATTTGAGGGCCTTTGGGGAACGTCATCCATCGGCGGAGAAGCCGTTGAAAGCTTGGCTGGCAGAGGTAAAACATTCCAACCGGGACTCGCCTGACCAAGTAAAGACCCGATTTCCCAACGCCAGCATGATCAGAGGCAACCGGGTGGTGTTCAATATCGGAGGAAACAACTTTCGGTTGGTTGTCTGGGTCAACTACGGGATACAGGTGGTTTACGTCAAATGGTTTGGCACGCACGCCGAGTATGACCGGATTGACGTAGCGGAGGTAGAGCTGTGAATGCGATTAAGCCATTGAGGACAGAGGAGGACCTGGATGCGGCCGTGGCGCGTATCGAGGAGATTTTCGATGCGGAGCCGGGCTCTCCCGAAGAAGATGAGCTGGCCGTCTTGGTGGACCTGGTGGAGCTCTACGAATCCAAACACCACGCCATCGAGTATCCCGACCCCATATCCGCCATTGAGTTCCGCATGGAGCAGGCCAACCTGACCCAGCGAGACCTGGAACCGTATATAGGAAGCCGCTCCAAGGTATCGGAGGTTCTGTCCGGTAAGCGGGCCATCACCATGCCCATGGCCCGGGCCCTGCACCAGCACCTTGGCATTCCGGCGGATGTTCTTCTCCAGGATTCAGGCTCCAACCTTCCCGAACAAAATCAATTGGTGATCGAATACGCCAGGTTCCCATTGCGAGCGATGGCCAAGGCGGGTTGGATTCCCAATGTACAGCGTATGAAAGACCAGGCAGAGGAATTGGTCACCGGGTTGATGGAGCGCGCCGGCGGTCGGGATTTTGCGGCCGCTCCCCTATACCGAAAGAATGATGGCCGCAGAGTCAACGCCAAAACGGACGAATACGCCCTACGGGCCTGGTGCTGGCAGGTATTGGCCCAAGCCCGGGAGGGGGAATCGGTCGCGCCATACGAAGATGGGACGGTTACGCCTAATTTCCTGCGCCAAGTAGCGCAGATGAGCGTATCCGATAGCGGCCCGGCGCAAGCTAAGGAATTCCTGGCCCAACACGGCGTTGGCTTGGAATATGTTAAGCATCTGCCCCGAACGCACCTGGACGCTGCTGCCCTGCGGCTGCCCGACGGCAGACCGATCATCGGCGTTACCCTGCGCTACGACCGCATCGACAACTTTTGGTTCACTCTACTGCACGAGTTGAGCCATGTGACCCTCCACTTTAGCGATTGCGGCGAAGAGGTTGGTTTCGTAGATGACCTGAACTTGCGGGGGGCCGAATCCTCCGGCGGCGACACTGCCGAACAGGAAGCAGACCAGTTGGCTCAAGATGCCCTGATACCGCCGGAAATTTGGGATGAGGGCGCCATTCTGGAGAACCCGGGGCCAATGGCAGTCCTGCAAGTGGCATCGAAAGCCCAGGTGCACCCGGCCATCATTGCGGGTCGAGTACGTTACGATACGGGAAACTACCGCCTCCTCTCCCAGTTCGTGGGCACGGGTGAAGTGCGGCGGCAGTTCAAAGGAGGCTAACCAGCAATGCCCAACAGGAATATACCAATGGCCCTGGTTTACGACTTCGATGGGACTTTGGCTCCAGGAAACTTGCAGGAAAACTGCTTTATACCCAGAGTGTAAAAGGAGGAATGACGATGGAAGAACCTATAGAATACTGCCCAATTTGGGGAGAGGGCTTTGATGTTTACGGAGATTACGACCCTGACACGGGAGTTTATTCCGTATGCCACTCCAGCAGAACCTCCGCCGGGTACAGAATCATGAAGGATGTACTTGACGCAGAGGTAGAGCCAATGGTTCCCCCACAGAAAGCGAAGTTGACTACTTGGCTTATTGACCAGTCGGAGCGAAGCAATGACATACCGACAATTACGTCGACCAGAATAGAAGCCTTGACACGGGAGCCACTCCTCCCTATTCCGACTCGCGCAGATAGGCTGCTACATTGGCTTTCCTCGACTTCCAGGTCTATGCTTACGACCCTAGGAGATTACCAAGGCCTACAGGATCAAATGGATTATATGCTGGCCTGGTCTGAATCCGTAAATGAGAACGACGTGTGGTATTTGGTCGAGTACCTGGAAGCGAGAGGCTGGCTACAATGTGACCCTCCTAGGGGTAGGAATTCGGTTACCGAGCTTAGGAGTTGGAGGGTGACGGTTGAAGGCCATACCAGGGTGGACGAACTCCAGAAGGAAGAGAGGAAGGTTGACTCAACTCAATGCTTCGTTGCCATGTGGTTCAACCCTGAAATGGATGATGCCTTCGAAGAGGGCATCAGTCCCGCCGTCGAAGAAGCTGGGTACAAGCCGCTACGAATAGACCGGAAGGAACACGTCAACAAGATTGACGATGAGATTATTGCCGAGATTAGGCGGTCAAGATTCTTGGTCGCCGACTTCACCCACGGTGATGAAGGGGCTCGCGGCGGCGTGTACTACGAGGCTGGATTCGCTCACGGGCTTGGCATCCCTGTAATTCTCACTTGCCGCAAGGATGCATTGAAGGCCTTGCATTTCGATACAAGGCAATACAGGCACATTGTCTGGAAGACCCCTGAGGGACTGTACGAAGATCTGCTGAAATGCATCCGCGCAATAATCTACTAAACTGCGAGAGCCAGAACCTGTTTAGCGAGGAGTTACCCGTAGGGGCGCACGGCTGTGCGCCCCTACCCAAACCGACAACCTTCCGCTGCTCTCCCCCCTACAACCCAAACCGTTCCGCGGCGCGGGCGAAGCCTTCTATGGCCCCTTCCATAACCCAGTCATCGACGCAGTAGGAGATGCGGAAGTGGCCGGGGGTGCCGAATCCCCGGCCCGGCACCACCAGCACGTTCCATTCCTGCAACGCATCCACGAAGGCCACGTCATCGGCCAGGGGAGACTTGGGGAACAGGTAGAAGGCCCCCTGGGGCTTGACCATGGAATAGCCCAGTTCCGTCAGTTGCGAGTACAGAAAATCCCGCTTCCGTTGGTAGTCCGCCACGTCAACGCTGACGCCCTGGAGGTTGCGGACAACGTGCTGCATTAGGGCAGGGGCGTTTACGAACCCCAGGGTCCGGGTGCAGAAAACCATCCCGTCCACCAACTCTTCCTTGTTGGGATAGTCGGGGTGGACCGCAATGTAGCCGATGCGCTCGCCGGGCAGCCCCAAATCCTTGGCATGGGAATTGACCACGATGGTTCGGTCGTAGCGGCCAAACACTTGCGGGTAGGTATTTCCGTCGTAGATCAGGTGCCGGTAGGGTTCGTCGCTGATGAGGTATATCTCCGTACCCAATTCCGCCTGCTTTCGCGTCAGCAAGTCCGCTAATTCCCCTATCTGCGTCGCAGTATAGACCACGCCGGAGGGATTGTTGGGAGAGTTGATGATCATGCCCCGCGTTCGGGGGGTGATTGCCGCTTCAATGGCCGCCAGGTCCAGGTCGAAGGTGTCGGTGGTGGGAACGATTACCGGCCTTCCCTGGTGGTTGTCAATGTAATACACATACTCGCCAAAGTAGGGGGAGAGGATGATCACTTCATCCCCCGGGTTGAGGGAGGCCCGCAGCACCACATTGATGGCCCCGGCCGCTCCGCAACTCATGACAATGTCGGAGCGTGTAAAGGGCAGCCCGGTTTCACCGGCCAGGGTTTGAGCCACGGCGTCCCTGGTTTCCGGGTAACCGGCGTTGGGCATGTAGCGGTGCATCCCCGGCGCGGGATTCTCCGCCAGCCGCCGCAACTCTTCGTTGAACTGCTCCGGGGGTTCCACCACAGGGTTGCCCAGGGAAAGATCGAAAACCTTATCCGCGCCGTACTCCGCCTTCAGGGCAATGCCCACCTCGAACATCCGGCGAATCCAGCCGCCCTCTTCCATCGAACGGCGCACATTATGGGAAATCGTCATCGCAAACACCCAAAAACAAGGTGGGCCAAGGATACCCCGTCATTGGGATTCGGTAAAGGGGAATGGGGGGAGGAAGCAGGTGCGCAGTCTTGCTGACAGGCTTGGCACGGTAGCGCCAGTATTGGGGGCACGGGCTATCTCTGAGTTGACCAAATTCTGCCCGCTTCAAGGTGGTAGAATGGGCCATAATGGCGTGGATCCCCGGTATGGGCCGGAGGTTGCTGGCGGCGGCTCTCGTTGCGCAGGCAAGTAACTCTCTTCAGGGCTGCCGGGCCATGCGGTGGAGCTCGGAAGGGGGAGTAACAAGTTGGAGCGAACCTTGCAGGGAAAGGTAGCCATCGTAACCGGCGCCAGCCGGGGCATCGGAAAAGCCATGGCCTTGGGGTTGGCCCGCGAAGGGGCCAGCGTGGTGGTGGCAGCCCGGTCCGAGGAGGAACGGCAGACGGCGCCCGGGACAATTTTGGCCACCGCCGGGGAGATTGCAGCCCTGGGCGGGGTTGCAATGCCGGTGCGCTGCAACGTGCGGGAAGAGGCCAGCATCAACGATATGGTGCGGCAGACCCTGGATTCCTTCGGCCGCATTGACGCGCTGATCAACAACGCCGGCATAGGAACCTACCGCCCCTTCCTGGAGTCCACCCTCAAGGAGTGGGACCTGGTCATGGACATCAACCTGCGGGCCACCTACATTGGTTGCCGGGCTGTCGCTCCGGTGATGGTGGAGCAGGGCGGAGGCAGCATCATCAACATATCCTCCCATGCCGCCGGCAACATTTTCTCTTCAACCCTGTCCGCCGAAGCCTCCCAGGGTATCACCATGATGGGCCAGGCATACGGAGTGTCCAAGGCGGCGGTGGAACGTTTCAGTTGGGGGCTCTCGGCGGAACTGGGGCCGTACAACATTGCGGTAAACGTGCTGCGCCCGCTGCGGCCAGTGTTGACGGAGGGCTTTCAGGCGCAGCGACCCGACGCCGATTATTCGACGTGGGCTACTCCTGACGATATGGTGAAGGCAGCGGTGTTCCTGGCTGGACAGGATGCCCGGGGATTGAGTGGGGCGGTTATCACCGCCGAGGAGCTGGTTCGTCGCCTGGGGCTGTAGGGCCAGGGCGATGCGGCAGGGAATTCTGGGGGCCGATGCCTGTTGCCTTGCCTCGCTTCCCTCGCTTGGAAAACAAAGAGGGGGGATTGTCTCCCCCCTCGCTTGGTTGGCGCTGTTCCAAACGGGTCAGACCGCTGAACCCGTCACAGTTGTGTCCGAAGTGGTAACCAAGGCTATTCGTCCTCGATAACGGGCGCGGACTCAACGTCGTCATAATCTTCTCGGCTGCCCCGGCGCCGCATGTTGGACACCCGCTCCCGGGCGGTGCCGATATATCCCCCCGCCCGTTCCCGCACGGGACCGGCGTAGTCGCCAGCGCGTTCCCGGGCAACTTCCAGGTATTCCCCGGCGCGGTCGCGGACCAACTGGCGGGTTTCACTGCCAGGCTTGGGAGCCAACAGCAACCCGATGGCCGCGCCCATTACGGCGCCGAAAACCATGCCGGTAACAAACCTGTCCAATCCATTATCTGCCATAATTCATGCTCCTCGATGAAAGCCTAGACTGAAAACTCTGTAGAATGCTTCACTCGACATAATTATACATGGCTCGACTACCGCCGGCAATTGGAAGCTGCTGGAGAAAAGGACATTGTAAGCCGGGGCAATTGAAGCTGGAATTCTGTCAACTCTAGATTGTCCCTTTCAGCGACCACACCCTCGTTTTCCGTCTTTCCCAGGGAGGTCAGGTGGGTAGGGGAGTCCAGGGGTTGCTGGCTTCACCCGTTCTTGAAGAACCGGGAAATTCCTGCCCAACCGTTCTGGTTGCCGCCCACCCACCCTTGATATAGTATGGTTCAAGATACGCTCCAGTTCAGCGGCAATTCGGCCCAGGGAACGGGAGCAGATACGGGGAAGGAAAATTTATGGTCCAAAGACTAACCTTGAACGTAAACGGTGTGGAACGGGAGGTGGAAGCGCCGGACCGTCGCCTGCTGGTGGACCTGCTGCGCTACGACCTGGGGTTGACCGGCACCAAGGAGGGTTGCAGCATTGGGGTCTGTGGCGCCTGCACCGTCTTGGTGGATGGTGAAATGGTGGCTTCCTGCATCACCCTGGCCGCAGCGGTGGCCGGCTCGGAAGTGACCACCATCGAGGGGCTGGCCCAGGATGGCCGGCTCGACCCGGTGCAGCAGGCATTCATCGACTTTGGCGGTTTCCAGTGCGGCATCTGCACCCCTGGCCAGGTCATGGCGGTCAAGGCCCTGCTGGACCATAATCCCAATCCCACAGAGGCGGAAATTCGGGAGTGGCTTATGGGGAACCTGTGTCGCTGCACCGGCTACTACAAGATATTGGAGTCGGTAGTAGCGGCCATGGGCGCCGCCACCGGGCAAGGGGAGGTACGGGGCAGCTGATGATTGACTTTGAATTTCACCAGGCAAGCACGTTGGAGCAGGCCTTCTCTCTGCTGGCCGACTTTGGTGACGATGCCCGCCTTATGTCCGGTGGCACTGCCCTGGTGCTGCAAATGAAGCAGCGCTTCTCCCAACCGGGCCACGTTATTGGTCTGAAGAACATTCGTGGCTTGGGAAGCATCGAGGCAGAGGAGGACGGCGGAGTAAGAATTGGAAGCCTCTGCACCCAGCGCCAGGTGGAGAACCACCCCCTGGTGGCGGAACGGCTGCCGATGGTGGCCGACGCCTACCGCCGGGTGGCCACGCCCCGCATTCGCAACATGGCCACGGTGGGCGGCGGCCTGGCCCACGGCGACCCCAACCAGGACCCACCCCCGGCGCTCATTGCCCTGGGGGCGTCGGTGGTCCTGTCCAGCGCCAACGGCTCCCAGCGGGTGGCGCCGGCGGAGGAACTGTTTCTGGACTACTTTGAGACGGACGTGCGCCCCGGCGAAATCATCACCGGCCTGGTGATACCGCCGGCTGCCAAGGGTTCGGGAACCGCTTACCTGAAGTTTCTGCCTCGCACCGCCGACGACTACGCCACGGTATCGGTGGCTGCGGTGGTAACCCCAGACCGGGAAGGCAACTGCGGGGACGTTCGCATTGTGCTGGGGTCGGTGGGCCTGACACCCATACGGGCGACCGCCGCGGAGGAGGCTCTGCGAGGCCAGCCCCTGACCGACGAGGCCATACGGGAAGCGGCCGCCCTGGTGCCCGATGCCGTGGACCCGTTGGAGGACCACCGGGGATCGGCGGAATACAAGCGGGAAATGGCCGAGGTCTTCACCCGCCGGGCCATTCGCCAAGCCGCCGACGAGGCGCTTTCCCTCCGCAAGTAGAAAACCATTACATCGCTGTCGAATTCAACGCGAAGGGCATGAACCGGCTTCGTGTCTTTTCGTGTTATTCCCGGGTTTAGAGGGAGAGAGAAATTGAAGCTGGAGAATCGCTGCCTGGTACCCGCCAATCGGGAGGCCACCTGGAATCTGATTATGGATTTGCCCAGGGTGGCTCCCTGCGTTCCGGGACTTTCCGGGCTGGAGGAGACGGGGGACGACTCTTTTGTGGGAACGCTGCAGGCCCAGGCCGGCCCCATGCGGGTGAACCTGAACGGTACGGTACGGGTGGTGTCCCGTAACGAGGAGGGGGGCGAGGCCCGGCTGGTGCTGGAAGCTGCCGACCGGCGCATCGGCGGTTCGGTGCGCACCACCATGACCCTGCAGTTGGCTGCCACCGATGACGGCCAGACGGAACTGACCATAGCCACCGATACGGACTTCATGGGAGCCCTGGGGACCTTGGGGCAACCGATAATCCGCCGCAAGGCCGCCGCCACCGTGGAGGAATTTGCCAGGAATTTGGCGGCTCTGGTGGCAGAAGAGGGGTAGGAGAATATGGGGCCGGTAAACAAGATAGAGTACATCAAGATTCAGGGCTTTCGCTCCCTGGCCGACGTGGAATTCAAAAACCTGCCCGATGCGGCAGTATTAATCGGCCCCAACGGGTCCGGCAAGTCCAACCTGTTCCGCTTCTTTGACATGATGAGCTCGATGATCAGGGCTCGCCGGCTGAGAGATTACGTTGCCCGGCAGGGCGGCGCCGACGACCAACTGTTTGGGGGAAGCGCCCGAACGCCGCAGTTGAAGGGAGAACTTGGAATCAGCACT
Organism: Dehalococcoidia bacterium; assembly: GCA_965221385.1. GTDB lineage: Bacteria > Chloroflexota > Dehalococcoidia > Lucifugimonadales > UBA3495 > Bin22. Next base: position 2,244,662 of record OZ244885.1, on the reverse strand, counting down.
TCCCATGGCCTGCATGAATACTCATTCACCCTTGAATACGGCAACCCAGACCAGTTAAGTTTCTCTGAGGAAAAGATTCGATTTTCCGGTCCCTCACCTGACTGCGGCAAGTCCGATTGGCAGGACTTGGGAAGCGGCCACTTGGAAGCAGCTTTGGTGGAAGCTGCTCAAGGGCAGAGTTTTCCAGGCGTTGACAGGACCAACGCTCGGGTCCTGGTAAGCCTTCTTCGCAATACCTCTGAATACCAGTTCCATAACACCTCGAACACTTCCGGGTTCAAGAATAAGTGGGACGTGTCCCTCAACAACAGATTAAGCGGCACTGGCAGAAACTTGGCTGCTGTCCTCTATCGTCTCGAGCAGGAAGACCTGAAGCGGTACGAGTACATCTGCAACATCATTGGCCGAATTCTGCCCGGTTTCGACCGCTTCGACCTGCAGGAAGAATACGGCAAGGTTCTGCTGCGGTGGAAACCCAAGTGGTCGGACAAGACCATCGGCGCCCACCTGACTTCCGATGGCTCGCTGCGCTTCTTTGCGCTGGTGACGCTGCTGAACCTTCCTTCGGAAATGCTGCCCGACGTGATCCTGCTGGACGAGCCGGAACTGGGCCTCCACCCAACGGCGGTTAAGCTAGTGGGAGCCATGATTCGTTCCCTGTCGGTTAAGAGACAGATCATCGTTGCCACCCAATCTCCCCTGCTGGTGGATGAATTTGACCTGAAGGAGATTTTCGTCACCAACCTAAAGGAGGGTCAGACCAAGATTCAGCGACCCAACAAGGAAGAATTGCGCCACTGGCTGGAAGACCACACCACCGGCGAGATGTGGATGACCAATATCATGGGGGGGCGGCCTTGATCCGTCTAGGTATAGTTGCCGAGGGTGAAACCGAGGAAGGATTCATCAACAAAGTTCTTGCGGAGCATCTGGCGGAGAGAGGTGTTTCAGCCACTACGGTAGTATTAGGAGGAAACGTAAGTGTTGAACGACTGGCCGGACGGATGACCATACTCTACTACAGCTTCGACTTCGTAACTTCCCTAGTTGATTTCTATCGATTCCGAAATAGGCCTACTAATGAGGTTGAGGTTCTGGAAAATCGCATTCTGGAAACCGTATCGAGAAGGGTCGGTTCGCAGTTCGACAACCGGAAAATCATCCCCTACGTCCAATTGCACGAATTTGAGGCCCTGCTGTTTTCGGATGTTTCGGCTTTCGGCGGTATTCCTATATTGCCAACAGCGGCAATTGAGCAACTAACAATTATCAGGTCCCAAGTTACCACCCCGGAAGACATTGACGATGGTCCCGATACAGCGCCCAGCAAGCGGATTGCCAGCATCATGCCTCGCTACAATAAGGTGCTTCACGGCAACGAAGTCGCCCAAGCCATCGGGCTGGAGACCATACGCCGGGAATGCCCCCGGTTTAACAGTTGGCTCGCTAACCTGGAAACCCTGGCCCGGTAGGGACACGCCAACACAGAAAAACGCCCGGGAAGTGAACTTCCCGGGCGCCTTATGCCAATAGGAGCAATTCCCCCTAAACCCGTATCACCCCCACCAGGTCCCCGTTTTCCTCTTCGATGCTAATTTCTGTGCCAAAAGGTCGCGACTCGTTTTGCAGCCAGGTCAGCGTCTGGCGGGCTATCGGTTGCTCTGCCAGGACTGGACGCCCCCTCTGGGGTATGGGGCGGCCAAACCCCATGTCTATGGGATACAGGATTACCTCCCGCAGGTCGCCACCGGCGTAGTTGCAGACCGCAACCACGCTCTGCCAGAACACCGGGTCCCCGGCAAAGGCGCGGGTGCCACCACCGGAACGGGTATCCAAGTAATCCCCTGGAGTGCTGTTGAAGTCTAGGCCAAACCTGCGGTAGGCCTCGTGGGGCAGCCACAGCACGCTCTCATTCTGGAAGATGAAGTTGCCCAGGCTGTAGAAGATGGGACGGTTCTTGTAGATCTCAATGCCCCGCAGGAAGTGGGGGCCATGGCCCACGAAGGCGGCGCACCCCTGGTCAATGGTCCAACGGGCAAAGTCCGTCAGGAAGTGGGGCGGCGACAGGCGCGAATGACCGTGGAAGTCCCCGTCCGGGCCACTCTCGTGGCAATGGACGCCATACACCTGCCAATCCGACTGCTTCTGCGCCCCCCGAATCCAGTTTCCAATGCCCAGCCGATCCTCCTCATTCAGGGCGGTACGGACGGCAAATTCCTCATCCAACACAAACTTGTTGTCCAGGAAATCCACCTCCGTCCCGTAGCCCGATTCCTCCGCCTCGCCCCGGAAACCGAACAACCGGTGGGCAAGATGCTCCTCCTCGTAGCCAAGCTCCAGGTTGGCCCTGCGCAGGGCATCGAACACATCCTGCTGCACGTGGTGGGTTATGTTATGCCGCAGGGCGTTCACTCCGGGACGACCACGGAAGTCGGGGCGACCGGCGCCGGCCCGGGACTGCTCGCTGTAGGTGCTGGTGGCGCCCATGACCGCCACCCTGCCCCTGGCTGAGTCCACATAGGCGGGAGCGCGGGCTTCGTCCAGGTCTCTGCCGCCACCGGCGAAGGGCAGGTCGATGTCCCGGCAGTGTTCCAGGGTGGTCAGGAAGCCCCCCTCTGAGTAGTCGAAGGAATGATTGTTGGCGGCCGTCACCGCGTTGATCCCCATCCACTTCAATTCATCCAGGTTGTGGGGATCCGACCGGGTGTAGGTTGCGCTGCTCCATTGCCAACTGCTCTCGTAGTCGTGGAAGAGCATTTCCAGGTTCACCAAGGACACGTCGGCTTCCCGCAGAATCTCCACCAGCTTGAGGAACCGGGGCTCCTGAAAGGCGCGCATACGACGGGTAATCATCGCATCGCCACCCAGGGCGATGGAAATATCGCGCCGCTCGGCATCGTAAATCATTGCTGCCTCCTGAAGGCTTTGAGGAGAGGAATGGTGGCCTTGCCCGCATTGTAGCAGATTTGGCCCGGAGCGCAGGGGGTAAATGGCATCCCGACCGGGTCCCAGTCCGTCAAGAATAATGGGCGCTGGGCGTCAGCCGCCCAGGAGGCTGCCCCCCTGGATCAGGCGGACAATGTCGTTGTAGGTGATGAAGAGGATGAATCCCAGCAGGGCGATGAAACCGATGAGGTGTACCAATCCCTCCCTTTCGGCCGGGATGCGCCGACCGCCCCGAATCCACTCCAGCAGTACGAAAACCAGCCGACCGCCGTCCAGCATGGGGATGGGCAGCAGGTTCAGGATGGCCAGGTTGAGGCTGAACAGAATTGAAAGCACCACCCAGCCTCTGAGGCCAACGTCGCGGGTTACCTCGCCGGTTACCTGGGCAATGCCCACGGGGCCTGACAGTTGGGGCGCCCGCGACCCGGTGATCCACGAGGATACTTCCTGACGCAGCAGGGTGAGCATCTCCCAGGCGCTGTTGGCGGCCAGCCAGGCGGCGGTCCAGGGAGGTTCAAATCGGGTTTCGGAGCGTTCGTTGACCAGGCTAATCTGGATACCGGTTGCCCCCTGCCCGGGAGGAGGATTTGCCCTGGGCGTCAATTGGACAACGGCATCTACGCCATCCCGCTGGATGGTCCACTCCATTGGCGAACCGGCATTGAGCGTGGTGGCGCGCACCAGGTCGGAAGCCTGTTCTATGGGGCGGTCACCGGCAACCATTACCAGGTCGCCGGGCTGCAGCCCAGCCACCTGCGCCGGGGAATTGGGTTCCACCAAGTCAACCTGCACGTTGCCCACGGCAACGTCCTGGGGAATCATGAATAGAAGGGTGAAGGCCACCAGAGGAAAGATGGCGTTCATGAACGAACCCGCCGCGAGAATTATGGCCCGCGGGCCGGGCCCCTTTGCCGCCAGGCTGCGAGGCACGGCGGGGTTGTTTTCGCCAGCCAACCGGACGAAACCGCCCAGGGGCAGCCAGTTGACGGTGTAGGCCATGTCGGACACCACCAGGCTATCCGGGTTAACCTCCCGGACAATCCCCTCGTGGCGTAGAAGTTCGTCGGTGGACATATCCTGCAGCGATGTGGGACGCTGCAAACCACCGGACTGGCCGCCCTCCACCAACCGGGCCACCAGATTCCCGTGAGCGTCCTCGCCGGAATGGATGCGCACCATGGCGCCCGTAAGGATTTCAGAAGGGCCGGAAAGGTTGGCGCAGCGGGTTTCCGAATCGAGCAGGACGCGGGTACGGCCGGTGTAGAAGCCGAAGGCACGGGGGGGATAGCCTATACCGAACTCCAGGACCTTGACGCCAAAGGCCTTGGCGGTGAAAAAGTGCCCCCATTCGTGAATGACCACCAGCATCACCAGCATGGGGATAAAGGCGATGGCCGCTATGAAGAAGGTTTCCATGTGTGATGTTATGGTATGCAGGCCCTGGAGGAATCCGATTGGCCAGCAGCCAGCCGACACTCAATCTCCGGGTTCTCGTTGCGGTATCTGGTCAGAAGGCCTAGTAAGGCGATCGACAGCTCAGGGGATGCCTCATTCGCTACTCTAATGACCAGGCGAAAGCTTTCCGCTGCTCATATCTGTCTACAAACCAGTATATCACACCCCAGGCCGCGGCCTGGGGTCTTGATACCACTTCTCCTTTGTAGGGGGCCTGGCAAACTCTGTCTAGACCGCCGACTGCCGAGGAATCGCGGCGGCAGGGGGTCAGGAATACTCCCTTAGGAAACACCTTAACCCCTGCGGTAGGGAGTCCTCGACTCCGCTCGGAACAACTGGTCCTTTGAAAACCGGAAACTCGCCCGCGCTAACAGGCTGCTTAGCTAGGATACCCCGCCCGTGCAGGCAGAGTTCCTCCGCAGACGTTCTACCCCAACCCCTGGCTTACGGTGGCTATCAGGTTCAGGTTCCGTTCCGTGGACGCCTGGGCGTCGCTCCCGGCCGTCAACGGGTGGGCCAGAATTTCCGTGGCTCCCCAACTGAACAGTTCCCGCAGGCGTCCAGCCACCGTCTCCTCGTCCCCCATCAGAACCACATCCTCGATCATACCGTCGCTCCAGTTGCCATCCCTGGCTTCCGGATGCCCTGAGGCGGCGAACATCTCCTGGTAGAAGGGAGAGCGCGGGTAGTTGGCCAACTGGGCGCGGGCAGCTTCCCGAACCTCTTCGGGCTTGTCATGGACGCAGACCGGGGCGTGGGCAATCAGGGGCGGCGTTTCCCGGCCGGCCCTTGCGGCCCCCCGCTGCATCTCCGGCAGGGCCACGTCCCTGAGGTATTGGCCGGGGCAGACCCAGCTGATGGCCCCGTCGGCCACCTCGCCGCACAGCCGGAAAGACCGGCGGCGCAGGGCCGATGCCATCACCGGCACATCGGGAGATGTGGGGCCGGGCAGGGAGGCGTGGCCCTGGTATTGAGTTCCGTCGTAGTCCACCTGGCCCTCCCACAACAGGGCCTTCACCACCTGGATGTACTCCCGCAGGTTGGTCAAGGGAGCGTGATGCTCGATGCCGAACATGGGCTCGATGCTAACTTTGTGGCTCGGCCCCAGTCCCAACCGGAAGCGACCGGGGGCCAGCTGGGCCACCACTTGGGTCTGGGCCACCGACACTATAGGATGTCGGGGGTAGGTGGGAATGATGCTGGTTCCCAGCAGGATGCGGTCGGTGGTGGCCGCGGCAGCGGCGAAAGTGGTCAAGGCATCGGGACCGGCGCCGCCGGAGGTCAACCACGCCGCCTGTATCCCCCGCTCCTCCAAATCCTGGATACGGGCCACCACGGCGCGGACGTCGCCGCCCATGGCCGCGACGCCAATTCGTTGCTCTGCCATACCTTTCACCTACCTCGTATCTCGGAATCTTACATCCTGATTCTTGGGGCAGATTAGCATTGGCGGGTGGAATTGGCAACCGAAAGTCCAACCCAATACCCCCTGGCAAACCAGCGCCTATTATCCCCGCCGGCTCCCTCACAAGTTAGGGGCCCGACAGCCTTCTTTGCTTTGCCTTGACACTACACCTGCCCCCTCCTAAAATCCCACCAATCAAGCTGACAAGGGATGATGTCTTGCCCTGGGATTTTCAACGCGTCGCGGGACCCTATGGCAGCCCCACCGATGGCCCGGTATGGGATGGCCAGGCGTTGCTCTTTACTCAACTGACCTTTCCCTTTAACGCCGCAAACAACCGAATCCTGCGCTTCAATCCCGCTACCGGAGAGACGAACGATTTTCGCCGTTGGACCAACCGAACCTGCGGCCTGGCCTTATCTCGCTCCGGCGAACTTTACGGGGCCCAGAGCGCGGGACGACGGCTGGTGCGGTTCAATGCCAATGGTACCACGTCGCCCCTGGCCCACAAGCTGGGCGGCATCTACCACAACCAGCCGAGAGATCTGGTGGTGGACAGCCGGGATCGCATCTGGTTCTGCGACCCTCACGGTGACCTGCGGCAGGCGATGAATCCCCAGATTCACGACAAGCTGGACCATGCTTCCGTGCTGCGGCTGGAGGCTCCCACCCTGGATGCGCCCATTACCCGAATTACCCACGACACCGACGCGCCCATGGCCCTTGCCCTGTCCCCCGATGAGACCACTCTGTACGTGGCCGAAACCAGCGAGGAACCCGGCGGTACCCGAGAGTTGCGCGCCTACCCCATTCTGGAGTCAGGCGCGGTGGGACCCTACCGACTGTTGCACACCCTGGGCGAGGACGGCGGACGGGGTCGGGATGGCGTGCACCGGGGCATCTATGGCATCTGCCTGGACGAGGAGGGCAACCTGGTGGCAGTGGGCGGTGGGGAGAACGCCGGCCCGGGGCCAATGGCCTGGGTCATGACTCCGGAAGGGAGGATACTGTCCTCCCACCACTTGCCGGAGACGCCAACCAACTGCGCTTTTGGTGGCAACGACGGCAGGGACCTGTACGTTACCACGGTGGACGGTAGCCTGTACCGCGCCGCAACGAGAAACTGAGGGCGGCAGCCTTCGCGCAAGATGTCGTACTCTTTGCGCACCTACGGAGAAAACAAGGAGGAACCATGGTTTCCAGCAAAGCCCCAGATATGGAAAAGGTTATTGCAACCCTTAAGGCAGAGGCGGACCGGTTGATTGAGTTCCTGTCCGGCCTGTCAGCGGAAGCGTGGGAGCGGGACAGCGCCTGCACCGCCTGGAAGGTGGGTGACGTGGTGGCTCATCTGGCCCAGGGCGGAAGCGGAACGGGTACCGCCCTGGCCCGAGCCCAGCAGGGAATCAGCGACCCGCCTGAGGGGGCCCGGTTCCTGGATCCCGGGGAGCGGGCTTCGGAATCAACGGCGGACAGGGCCATTTCTTTCCGGGGTGGTCAGGGAGGCCCGGAATTGCTGGCAGCCTTTCGGGAGGGGCTGGAAGACCTTATGGCCGCCACCGGCCGACTCACACCGGAAGATTGGGAGAAACCCTCCTTCCACCGTCGTGGCGTAATCCCCGTCCATGAAAACGTGACGCGCCGGATCCAGGAAATCGCCATCCACGGCTGGGACATGCGCTCCGCCTTCGATCCGGCGGCGGAAATGACCAGTGGCGCCGCCGAGTTGATTATCAACGTCGCCCACCGATGGCTGAATGCCTGCTTCGTACCCCTGGAGGGCGGGGCCAATGCCCGCTTCCGGTTTGCGGTGAGCGATGAGTTCAGCATGAGCGAGGACGTGGTTCTGGAAGGGAATTCGTACCGAATCGAACCGGCCGGTGAGGTTGCTCCCGACGTTACCTTCCGGTCCAACGCCAGCGCCTACGTGCTGCTGATATTCGGCCGGCTGGACATCAGCTCCGGCTCGGTTCCGGTGAAGCTTGAGATCGACGGGCCACTGGAAAAGGCTCTGCTATTCACCGAGAGTTTCCGGGGGTATTGAACATCCCGGGGGATAAGAAGGGCAGTTGAACTGCGCCGATTGGGGTAATTGAAGGGCCGGGACGCATGTCCCGGCCCAGTCTGCTTTAGGGAAATGGCAAGGGTCAGGCGGTGGCCCAATTCACACCGTTGAGCACTATCTTCTGGAACTCTGGCGTCTCAAAACTGCGGCCGTCGTGTCCAAGGAGCAGGACGAAGACCTTTCCATCGCCGTAGGATCGGGTCCAGGCCAGGGGGTAGGTGCCACCGGCCATGAACATGGGATTCCGGTCAGGCCCCCAGGGCCAGGTGCCGTCCTCCGAATCTCCGGTCAGAAAGATGTCGTTGCCCTCGCCATAGGCCAGGCCCATGTACAGCTCATCGTTGGTGGAGAAGTCGGACACGCCCTGGACACCCGGGTGGCTGCCCTGGCTAACGTTGACGGTGAATTCCCCGTAGGGCGGATGGTAGCTGGTGCCGGAAATCCACCCGCCGCCGGTAATCTGGTGGTACTCGGGCCAGGTGGCAGAGAGGCAGGTGGAAATGTGGATGCAGACGAAGCCCTTCCCTGACTTGATGTAGTTGGCCATGCCCTCGCACTCGGCGGGCTGTAGGGCCCAATCGCCGAAGCCTTCGATGTTCTCCCGGCGGGTATTGAACACCAGGGCATCGTAGCTGCCCATCCGAGCGGAATCGGCCAGCACGGAAGCATCCTCGGTGACGGTAACTTCGTGACCCGCGGCTGTGAGGAACTGGTCGAGAATGGGAGTGGATTCCTCGTAGGGGTGGCGTCCCCCGCTGATTACCAATAGCTTCACTGGAACATACCTCCGGCAGTGAATTTGGCGGTTTGGATTGGTGATTGGTTAGGTGTATTGCGCTGGGCGCGGGGCCATTATACACCCGAGGGGGAGAACCCGGCGCGGCGCGCGCTACCCCATCACCCGCCTGAAGAAGGCCAGGGCGTTGCCCCCTACAATCTTGCGTATGGCATCGTCCGAGTGGCCCCGGCTGACCAGGCCCCGGATAATGTTCTCCCCGTCGGCTGGCGATTCCAGGCCGTCCAAGTATGGAGCGGGCAGTTCTTCGTAGGAGCGGTTCAGGACGTAATGGTGAAAGGCCACGTGGTCGCCCACGTTGGTGTCGGTGCCGATGGCCACGTGGTCCGCTCCCACCAGGTTAACCATGTAATCGTAATGGTCCAGGACGCACTCGATGTCCTGCTTGGGGTCGTCGCTGAGGGAATTGGGCACCGCAGTGATGGCGATGAGGCCGCCCTTATGCGCACACGCGGCCAGTTCCTCATCCCGCCGGGTGCGAGTGGTGGGGCGAAGGGTGTAGGAAGCGTTGTGACTGAAGGTTATGGGCGCCTCGGAAAACTGGATGGCGTCCATGGCCGTGGGAATGGAAGCGTGGGACACGTCAATGGCCATGCCCAGTTGGTTCATGCGCCGCACAACTTCCACTCCGAACTCGCTGAGGCCGCCGGGGTTGCGTTCCTGTTGGCCGTCGCCGATGTAGTTCCTACGGTTGTAGGTTAGCCCGGCCAGGCGAACACCGGCGCCATGGAGAATGTCCAGTCTATTGATGTCGCTGCCAATGGCCAGATGTTCCAGGGTGGGCATGAAGCCTATCTTGCCATGCTGCCGGGCCGCCTCGATTCCGGCGGCGCTGGTCACCTTCACCACATCCTCCCGCCGCTCCATGTCCGACAGCATCAACCCCACCTCGGTCAGGATGTCGTCGAACTCGGCGAATGACATATCGGGGTTGTTAACCAGACACCGGAACATGTTGGCCGTGGTGACTGCCGACCAGCCACCTTGCCGTACCGCCTCGTAGCCCCAGCCGTAGATGTTCCCACGCAGGTACTCGGTGAGGCGGCTCACGTCTTCCGGCAAAATCATGGGGTGCTGGTGGACGTCGATCATTGTCGAATCTTCCACCAGCGTGCGGAATCGGATTTCCTGGCTGGCATCGAGAGGCACTTGGCTGGAGGGAACCCGGTCCAATTCCCTGGCCAATGGCATTGCCGGCGTGTGCATTTGGCGCTCCTCAGAGGATCGACGTGCAGCCCAATCGCAGTAAATTCCGATGGGTCGGCGGTTATTACTGCCGCAGTTACCCTCCCCGACGCAACCGCTCCAACTCGGCTTCCAACTCCCGAATGCGACTCTCGGCCATTTGACGGGCTCGTTCCGATTCCAGCCGGGCCTGCCGCTCCTCCAGCCGAGCCCGGCGTTCTTCCATTCGGGCCTGCCGCTCTGACTCAAAGGTGGCTATGTGGTTGCCCGTCTGTGGATCGTACCACCCCAGTTGGCCGTTCTCCCACCGCAGATGCAGATTCAACGCCCGGCTGTATCCCTGACGGGAACCATCCCCCAGCGTTTCCACCGCTATGGCCTCGTATCGGCCATCCACCAGCCCATCCCCAGCCAGGTATTCCCCATGATGCTGACCAGTTTCGTCAAATCGCCAATACTCAACCACTCCCATGGCCGCGTAGTATTCCCGCTTCTCCACCAGGTCCACCGATCCCGTCGACGGGGAGGCTATCTCCAGCACGAAGTCCGGCGGCTTTCCCTGATTCGTGATTATGTACCCGTTGTCCCTCTCGTACATCTCCGGGTCGGCGTTGAACGATACCATTAGATCCGGTATCCGGCGCCCAACTAATGGAACGCCTGGACGTGGCACCAGAAATCTCTCCGATTCCACTATCGTTCTTTCCGGGTTTCCCAGGTGGGCTATCAGGTGATGTACGCTGCCACTCTTCGCTAGGTGTTTGGAACTGGTCATATCCTCGGGTTTGCGCTCGGGCGGCCAGGGCAGCACGTAGCCCTGGTACTGCGCTTCTTCTGTATTAGGTATGGGTTTGGCCGTCATTTCTGGCCTCCTCCCTTTGGGCGAAGGTGAATAACCATCCGGTGGTCAAGGGGCGACTTACCGGATCAGTTAGGCACTACCTTTCCGTTGTACGGCGCTATTGTACCCGCCGGGGGAAGGTAATGTATAGCTGACCGCGCACAGATCGGCGCCTCAGGTTGCCTTGCCCCCATTGGAGCGACAGTATAAGATAGGCGGAAATTTCCCCCTTCCTTTCAGGAGGTATCAATGACCACCCCGGACATCAAGCCCATCGACATTCACATCCATCCCTTTACCCAGGAAACCTGCCTGGGTCATGGCCCGTCCTATACCGAAGCCCACTACGACTTCTTCGGGCGCAGTCCCGACGCTCCCCACCACGGCAAGCAGTTCATCACCATTGACGAGACCTACGAAACCTTCCAGCAGGCCGGCGTGGACAAGGCGGTAATCGTCAACATGGTTTCCTACAATCAGTGGGGGCGGGCGCTGCCAAACGACTACCTGGCCCTGTACGCGGAAAAGTACCCGGACCTTTTCATCCCCTTCGCCGGCGTGGACCCGCACATGGGGCCCCTCGCACTGCGGGAGATCGAGCGGGCCGCCAAGGAGCTGGGTTGCAAGGGCTTGAAGTTCCATCCCGCCTACCAGGAGTTCTGCCCCAATGACAAAGCCCTGATGTGGGACATCTATGCCAAGTGCGTGGAGCTGGATATTGCCATCCTGGTGCACACCGGCACGACCCGCATGACCCGCTGCACCATCAACGGTTGTCGCCCGGTAATGCTGGATGACGTGGCCGTCGCCTTCCCCGACCTGCGCATCATCATGACCCACTTCGGCTGGCCCTGGACCGAGGAGGGTCTGGCCGTCTGTTGGCGACACGAGAACGTGTACATGGACCTGTCGGGTTGGCTGCCCCGATATATCATCGCCACCCAGCCTCTCGTGTTCCAGCATATGACCACGGTGCTGCAGGACAAGCTGGTCTTCGGCAGCGACTACCCGGCCATAAACCCCAAGGTCTGGCTGGAGGATTACCAAAAGATAGTGGACAACGGGTTCGACTGGGGCGGCGCCCATCGAACCATCACGCCGCAAGTGTACGAGAAGTTCGTCCGCACCAACGCCATAAAGGCGCTGAAGCTGTAGGGTTTAGAGCGACAGGGAAGACCGACGCTTGATAGGCAAGATAGTTGCCGATGCCGTCGAATCCCTGGAAGCATGAAGATGGGTCGGGGGAATTGACCAGGCGCGCGGTCTTTGCAGAATTCGGCCGCGTCCCCGTAACACTACCCCTCAACCAACAAGGAGGATTTCCGTGCTGAAGAACGCAGAGTTGCACGATGTTCCCTTTTACTATAAGGCCATTGACTTCGAACAATTGGTGCGTGAATACCCGCCAGCCCCCGATTTCTTCCGGGGCGTCTTCATGCTGGGCGTGGAGGAAATCCGCGAACTCCAGACCCGGCGGATGCGGGAGGCCGTGCATCGGGCCTACCAGGTTCCCTTCTATCGCCGCATGTGGGATGAAGCCGGTATCGAACCCAACGACATCAAGACCATCGAGGACCTGAAGCGCGCCCCCATGTACACGGTGGAGGACATCCGCCAGAGCGTTGACGCCCACCCTCCCTTTGGCGACTACGTGGGCCGCGACGTGCTGGCCGGGGAAATCCCCTGGCGCATTCATTCCAGTGGCGGCACGGCGGGGGAACCCCGTCCCACCTTCTACACCCCCTGGGACCGGGAAGTGGGCAACATCCTGCGGTCCCGCTCCTACTACTGGCATGGTTTCAAGCCCGGCGACGTGGTGATGAACACCCTGCTCTATTCCACCCACAATGCCGCCTATTCCGCCCATGAGTCCCTGTGGCAGTGGCTGGGCTGCATTCCGGTCACCACCAGCGCCGGAGTGGTTACCCGCACCACCCGCGCCCTGGAAATTGCCCAGAAGTGGCAGGTAAACGCGCTGGTGGGCTTCCCCGAGTACCTGCTGCACATGTCCCAGGTGGCCAAGGACATGGGCCTGGAGGTGGGCAAGGACCTGAAGCTGAAGCTGGTGGAATGCTTCGGCAAGTCGGATTTGGTTCGAGAGGCCTGGGGCGTTCCCGCCTACGACACCTACGGCATGCACGAGGTGCAGGCCATCTCCTCCGAGTGCCCCTACGGTGGCGGCCACCACATCTGGGAAGATGCCTTCATCGTGGAAATCGCGGACCCGGACACCTACGAGCCGGTGGCGCCGGGTGAAGTTGGCACGATGATCGTTACGGCCCTCTACAAGGAGAACTACCCCATAGTCCGCTACGACATAAAGGACGTCACCCGTCTGTGGCCCCAGGGTCAATGCAAGTGCGGCAGCTGGATGCAGAAGATTGACCCCATCCATGGCCGGTCCGATTTCATGGTCAAGCTGAGGGGGGTAAACGTCTGGCCAGAGGGATGCGGCGCCATCGTGGCCACCAAGAGCGGCCTGACCGGTGAGTACTACTGCGTCGTGGAGCGGCTGGGCAACCGGGAAGAGATGACCGTGCAGGTGGAACACACTCCGGAAGCCACCGATTTGGACCACATCCGGCAGGACTTGGAGCGTACCTTCCGCGACCGGCTGAACGTGGGAATACGGGTGGAAATGGTGGAACCGGACAGCCTGGCGCCCCTGACCGGCGCGGGCGTGCTGCCCAAGGCCCGCCGCCTGGAGGATCGCCGAAAGCTGGGTTAGGGTTCAGGCAAGCAAGGTGTAACCGGGTAGGGGGACGGTGGTCATTCCCGCCGCCGTCCTTGTCATTCCGAGCGACAGTCGAGGAATCCCAACCGTGGGGATGGAACCATCATTGTTATGCCCAGCCCCCCGTTTGTCATTCCGAGCGAAAGTCGAGGAATCCCAACCGTGCGGGGCCAAGGCGTTTCAGGGTAGAAAGCCCGGTTTGATCCCCACGGTTGGGATTCCTCCGCTGCTGCTCGGAATAACAGGCATGGATGGTTTTGGGTAGGTGGCATGGCTGAAGGGCGCGGTTTGGATTCCTCGGCTGCCGCTCGGAATGACAGTCATGGATGGTTTTGGGTAGGTGGCGTGGTTGAAGGGTGCGGTTGGGATTCCTAGTCTGTCGCTCGGAATGAGCAGGAAGGGGGGTCTGTGGAGGGAAAAATGGTTAATGGGGGTAGGGGCGAACGGCTGTGCGCCCCTACGGTTCCTTTCTCGACGTAATAGTTATGCTGCCCCTCTTGTCTGTCACTCCGAGCGACAGGCCTGGGTTGCGGTGCACCGGGAAACGCCTTGCCACCGGCTACCAGTCCACCTTTCCCGCCGTGTCTATGTCCCGGTCCAGGTTGCAGGCGGCGCTGATCAGGGCCAGGTGGGTGAAGGCCTGGGGGAAGTTGCCCAGACTCTCCCCGCTATGCCCCGTTTCCTCCGCATACAACCCCAGGTGGTTGGCGTAGCTCAACATCTTCTCGAAGATAAGCCGCGCCTGGTCCAGGCAATCGGGGTCGAACCTGCCAGCCCGGCTCATGGCCTCCACCAGCCAGAAGGTGCACATATTGAAGGAACCCTCGTAGCCCATCAACCCATCGGGCGAGGACTCCAGGTTGTAGCGATAGACCAGGCTGTTGGAGACCAGGCCCCCCTTCTCAGGCGAGCGGTTGATGGCCTCCACCGTCGTCAGTATCCGGGGGTCCGAGGGCGCCACGAAGAACACCAGGGGCATCAGCAGGCATGAGGCGTCCAGGCAATCGCTGTCGTAGGACTGGACGAAGGCCTGGAGTTCTTCGTTCCAGCCCCGCTCCATGATCTCCTCGTAGATGGCATCCCGGGCCTCTTCCCATCTTTGCCGGTCGGCGGGGAAAGAGCGGGTCTCGGCCAGGCGGATGGCCCGGTCCACCGCCACCCAGCACATCAGCTTGGAATAGACGAAGTGCTTGCGTCCTCCCCTTACCTCCCATATCCCCTCGTCTTCCCGACGCCAATTCTCCACCACCCAATCGGTTAGGCGGCGGAGGTGCAACCAGAAGTCAAAGGATATGGGTTCGGCGTGGCGGTTGTAGATGTAAACCGAATCCATCAGTTCGCCGTAGATGTCCAACTGCAGTTGGTCGTAGGCTCCGTTGCCGATGCGGACGGGAACCGACCCCCGGTAACCCTCCAGGTGCCACAGGTTCTCCTCGGTAAGTTCGTGGCGGCCGTCTATGCCGTACATTATCTGCAGGGAACCATCGGGGTTCAGTTCGCTGGCCCGGGCCTCTATGAACTTCATGAACTTGGTGGCTTCCTCGGTGAACCCGATTCGCAGCAGGGCGTACAGCGTGAACGCCGCATCCCGGATCCAGGTGTAGCGGTAGTCCCAATTGCGGACGCCCCCCAGGTCTTCGGGCAGGCTGCAGGTGGGAGCGGCAACGATGGCGCCCGTGGGGTCGTAGGTGAGCAATTTCAACACCAGGGCGGACCGGTGAACCATCTCACGCCACCGGCCCCGGTAGGTGCACTGGGACAGCCAATTGCGCCAGTAGGCCACCGTATCGTTGAAGAGCCGTTCGCTCTCCTCCTCACTGAAGGGATGGGAAACCCCCACGTTGTTGCTGGTTTCGTCCAGGGCAAAGGTGGCGACCTGCCCTTCGTGGAGGGTGAATTCCGAGACTACCCCGTCCCCCTGGCGCTCCAGGGGCGTGGAGCAGGTGAGGCGGATGGTAATGCCTTCGGAAACCAGGTCCGCGCCATCCCCGTTCAGGTGGATTTCGTGGCTGTTGCGGGCAAAGTTGAAGGCGGGAAAGCACTCCATACGAAATGCCATGCTGCCTCGCACCACGTTGACCCGGCGGATCAGTTCGTTGTGGTTGTGCTGGGCGTGGTGCTCACCCACGGGCATGAAGTCAATCACCTCGGCCACCCCTTCCGGCGACAGGAAGCGGGTTACCAGGACATTTGTTTCCGGCCAATACATCTGCTTGGTGGTAACTTCCTCGGACTGGAACACCGGAGAGATCTTGAAATATCCCCCCTTCTGCTCATCCAGGATGGCAGCAAACACGCTGGGCGAGTCGAAGTTGGGGGAGCAGAACCAGTCAATTGACCCGTTCGTCCCAACCAACGCCACGGTGTGCATGTTGCCGATGATTCCATAGTCTTCAATAGGCAGGTAGGGCATCAATAACCTCCGGCGCTCGGCGCTATGTCAACTTCGGAAATATAGGACAGATGGGACAACTATCATTCCGTGCTTGCCGAGGATTCCTAACGGCACGAATTGACCGGCTTTGTCGGCTTCTCTTCAAATTTCGACTTTACGTTTGTAGATTATATGTTGCATAGCAATCGGATGCTACACAATCGGGACAGGGCAATGGGAGAATTTTGGCCGGTTGACCGGCGCACTGGCCACGAGACCGGATTTATGGCAAGTCACCAACGGCCCACGACAGCCTTTGCAGCAGGGACGCCACAAACCCGCGGCAACCGGCCGCCGCGACTGCCACCAGCAGGGACGGTCAGGGATGGACGGTACCCGGATGATAGATGGGGGCAGTGCAATGAGAACATGGGCCAGGGAGACCACTTTCGGCTCCCGACCCGACGGACTAAACGGGCCATTCGGTTAGGCAGGGACGAGTGGCCGCAGACCCGCCCAACCATTGGGAACCGACTCCAACCCCTATTCCATCTCCAGGAACTCCCGCACCCACTCGGTGGCCGGTTCCTTGTCGTAGAGGCTGTAGAGGACGGCGGCGTTGCGAATGTGGTCGCCACCGAAGTACCGCTCGTACAGCACCTGCCGGGAGGCAAAGGAACTGCAACAGGTATCCCAGGCCAGGCGGAACAGGCGCACCCGCTCCTCGGCGGTGGCCGTGTCGGTATCCAGGTACCGTCGGATGTCCTCCCCCAGGGGACCGTTCAGGTCGGCCTCGGTGGGCAGGGCCATCAGGCTGCTGGAACCCAGGAAGTGCAGAATCTCGGCCATGCGGGGGTACATCTGAATGAACAGACTGCGGGCCACCAGCAGGGGCATATAGGGCGGGCACATCACGCCCCACTGGTCAATCTCAGCCTCGGACTCGGCAGTTTTCAGCAGGGCGCGGGTAATTTCCAGGTTCTGGATTATCTCGGCCACCATCTGCTGCACCTGCTGCAACTGGGTGGAGCCCAAAGTATGGGTCATCAGGTTGGCCAGGCCCAGCATATACTCGCACTTCACCACGTTTTTGGTGACCACCTGGTGACCGGTGTGGGCGTTGCGGTTGGTGGCCTCGGCCCAGGTGTTGGCCAGGTGCACGTCGCCCAGCAGGAATACCCGCTCCCAGGGCACCAGCACGTTGTCGAAGAAAACCACCGCGTCCATTTCCTCAAAGCGGGACCCCAGGGGATGGTCGAAGTGGGAGCGGCCCAGGTCGAAGCTCTCCCGGCACATGAACTTCATGCCGGGGGTGTTGCAGGGCAGGGCGAATCCAAAGGCATACCGCTCACCCGCATTTCCCGGCAGCCGGTGGGTGCGGGCCGGATAGACGATGATCTCGTCGGAAAGAGGGCCGAGGGTGGCCAGCACCCGCGCCCCGTTGACGATGATGCCGGCGTCAGTTTCCTTGACCACGGACAGGGCCACGTCGGTCCGGTCCTCCAGGGCCGTGCCCACCGGGTTGCGGCTACGCTGAAGATTGACCAGGGTATGGGTCAGGGTCAGGTCGTTCTCCCGGATGTACTCGAAGTAGTTTTCGATGTTCTGCTTGAACTCCGACCGGTTCTGCCCGCAGAAGTCGCTGGCCGCCGCCATGGACATGACCGCCACGTTGAGGAAGTCAGGGGTTCGACCCATCATACCGCGGGTAATTTTTGCCCAGTGGCGCATCATGGCGCCTCGGCGGGCCAGGTCATCACCGGACTTGGGTATGATGAAGGACAACCCCACCGGGTCTCCGGTGGAGGGCGAGGGGAAGGTCATCTCCGGCCCGACTTCCGGGTCGTGTTGGAGGTCATAGAGGGAGGCCAGGGTACGGGCGCCGTTGGCCAGGGTGGGGTGGGAAGTGGGGTCTTGGATCCGCTGGCCTTCCAGGTAGATTTCGGGTGAGGATTCCCGCAGGCGTTCCAGGTATTCCGCTCCGGTTCTGGCTGGCATGGCATACCCTCCTGCTGTTGGATCGCAATTGCTTCTGCTTCAAGTCTGCCGCCCAGGTTTCAGATGCTGGGTCAAATCGGCAGGGCAATGGCAGTAGAGACAGCTGTCATTCCCAACCTAACGCCTCGACCCCCACACCGTTGGGATTCCTCGGCTGTCGCTCGGAATGACAGACTTGGGGGGCTGGGCATAGGCATGATGACTTCCCCGCACCGTTGGGATTCCTCGACGCCTTTGGCGCTCGGAATGACAATGGTGGATGTTCCCCTGCCTGGAGCCACCTAACCCTCCAACCCGAACACCTCCTGGGCGTTCTCCCCCAGGATGCGCCGCTTCTCAAAATCGTTCAGGTGGTTCAGCGACTTCAGCCAGGCCACTGGGTCCGGCGGGCCCATGTCGAAGGGGAAATCATCGCCCAGCATCACCCGGTCGGCGCCCACCCGGTCAACCAGGTACTTCAGGGCCTCGTCGCTATGGGTAATGCTGTCATAGTAAAGGGTTTGCAGGTAGTCGCTGGGCATACCCTTCAACTGGTTCACCTTGGGTTCCGGGCGAACCTCAGCGCCAAAGTCCATGCGGCCAATGCCAAAGCAGGCGTACCCACCTCCGTGGGAGAAGCAGAGTTTCAGGTTGGGGCACTTATCCAGCACACCGCCAAAGATGAACGAGGCGATGGCGATGGTGGTGTCCAGGGGGAAACTGATCAAGTTGGACAGGTAGTAGCGGCTGGCCCGGTCGGACCCGGCCGGGTTGTGGGGATGAAAGAAGAGGAAGGCTCCCGACCGCTCCGCCGCCTGGAAGAAGGGCAGGAACCTTTCCTCGTCCCAGTTGCAGCCCTCCATGTTGGTGTTGAGTTCCAGGCCGGCGAGGCCCAGGTCGCCCATGCACCGCTCCAGTTCGCCAACGGCCGCCGCCGTGTCCTGCATGGGAACGGTGCCCAGCCCGATGAAGCGGTCGGGGCGGGCGCGGGCGAACTCGGCAATACCATCATTCAATTCGCGGGCCGAGGCCAGGCCCTCCCCAGGCTCCAGGTGGTAGTTGGTCAGATAGGGCGCCACCGACAGGACATGGACATCTACCCCCTGGCCATCCATGAAGGCCACCCGCTGTTCTGGTGTGAACCGCCATTTCTCGTCGATGGGGCCAGCCACCCGGTTCATGGCGTTGATGTACAGAATGTCGTTTCGGGTGAACAGGCTGGCCCCATACCAGTCGCCCCTCTCATCATTGGCATTCCAGAAGCAGTCGGGGACAATGTGGCTGTGGACGTCAACAACTTTCATGGCAAAAATCCTTCAAAGCAGTAATCCTCTCGCGCATCTCAACTGCACCTTTGGGAGCTTGGCGCAAAGGGCTACAGTATCCCACCCCCCTTCCAATTGGGCAAGCCGGCCGTTAAGCAAGTGGTCGGCCCAGCGCCCGTTGAGGGCAGGGGCGCAGTTGCCGGAACAGGAAGGACTTGTAAATGGAACCTGTCGCTGTCAAACTATAGGCCATGAGACTTGGTGAATTCGAACTCAACGAACCCCTTCCCGAACTCAAAGACCCCCACTTGGTGGCAGTCCTGAGGCCCTGGATCGACGTGGGACGGGTGGGCAGTCTCAGCCTGGGTCGCATCGAACGGCACCTTCATGCCAAGGAGTTGGGCCGCCTACACCGGCCCGGGCTCTTCTACGACTTCACCCGTTACCGCCCGCGTTCCTACTTCAACCAGGGCAAGCGGGAAGTGTCCATCCCCAATACCATAGTCCGGTACGTGGAACGGGAGGAAGGGCCCGACCTGCTGCTGGCCCACCTGCTGGAACCTCACCTCTACGGCGAGGACTACGCCGATGCCATGCTGGAACTGCTGGACCACATGGGCGTGAAACGCTACTCCCTGGTGGGGGCCATGTACGACATGGTTCCCCACACCCGCCCCCTGCTGGTTTCCGGCTCAGGGGTGGGCGGCAAACTGGAGGAGGAGCAGCAACAATTCCGGGTTCGCGCCAGCGACTACGAAGGGCCATCCACCATCACCTACCTTATCCCCCAGGAAGCCGCCAGGGAAGGCATTGAGACCCGCACCTTCGTGGTCCACCTGCCCCAGTACTTCCAGGTGGATGAGGACCTGATGGGCACCGCCCGCCTGATGGAGCTTCTCTGTACCCAGTACAATCTCCCGGACCGGCTCATCGAACCGGAGCGGGGACGGGAACAGTACGATTCCATCGCCGACATGGTGCGCGACGAGGGCGAGGATGTATCCTCCCTCCTGCAGCAACTGGAGGAACACTACGACCGGGAGCAGAGGCAGGGGGAACCGCCTCCGCCGCCCCTCGCCACCAACATCGAGGAGTTTCTGCGGGACCTGGACCTGGGATTCGACCAGCCCGCCGACAGCCAGTAAACCCTGCCGGCTTCACCCAGTCTGGCATCCGTGCCGACCCCGCCAGACGCTTATCCAGCCTTCCTGTAGTGCGCTTCCATGCCGGACAGCATCTACGACTACATAATCATCGGCAGCGGCATCGCCGGTCTGAACACCGCCCTGCTGGCCCGCGAGCATGGTTCCACCCTGATCCTCACCAAGGGGCGGGTGGACGACTGCAACACCCGCTACGCCCAGGGCGGCATAGCCGCGGCCATCGGCGCCGGGGATACCCCCACCCTGCACATGCAGGACACGCTGACCGCTGGCGCCGGTCTCTGCGACCGTGAGGCGGTGGAAGTCCTGACCAGCGAGGGACCCCAGCGGGTTGCCAATCTCATCCAGTGGGGTGTCCCCTTCGACACGATGCACGGGGAGATTTCCCTGGGCATGGAGGGCGCCCACAGCCGTCCCCGAATCTTACATGCCGGCGGCGACGCTACGGGCCAGCACATCGAATTGGCCCTGGCCGATCGGGTTGCCGAATCCGACATCCAGGTTCTGGAATTCACCCTGGCCACCCGCCTAGTGGTGGAAGATGGCCGGGCCTGCGCCGTGGAAACCCTCAACTGCGAAACGGGAGAGCGGGAAATTTACCGGGGCCGCCACATCGTCGTGGGAACGGGCGGCGCCGGCCGGCTGTTCAAGTACACCACCAATCCGGAAGTGGCGACCGGCGATGGCGTGGCCCTGGCCTTTATGGCTGGCGCCCAGGTGATGGACATGGAGTTCTACCAGTTTCACCCCACTGCCCTGAGGCTGCAGGGGGCGCCCACCTTCCTGCTGTCCGAGGCTATGCGGGGCGAAGGCGCGGTGCTGCGAAACGGCCAGGGAAGGGCCTTCATGGCCGACTACCACCCCCTGGCCGACCTGGCCCCCAGGGACGTGGTGTCGCGGGCCATTGCCTCGGAAATGGAAAGGGAGGACGGAGACGCCGTGTTCCTGGACATTTCCCACCTTTCCAGCGACGTGATCCAGGGCCGCTTTCCCACCATCTACCGTTTCTGCCTGGACTACGGACTGGACATCACCCGGGAACCGGCGCCGGTGGCCCCCGCCGCCCACTACATGATGGGGGGCATCCGAATCGATACTTGGGGCCGCACCAATGTGCCCGGCCTGTACGCCTGCGGGGAAGCCGCCTGTTCCGCCGTCCACGGGGCCAATCGCCTGGCCAGCAACTCCCTGCTGGACACCCTGGTGTTCGCCCGCCGGCTGGTTGAAAGCAGCCTGGGACAGGCCCCGGAAGTGTCCCACGCAAACGATGAGAACCTGGTATTGCGGCCAGTTCCCCAACGGGCGCCCGTTTGTGCCACCATGCCCTGTCCCAGCCTGGAAAACCTGCAGGACCTGACATGGCGAAATGTGGGCATCAACCGCAACGGTAGCCGGCTGCTGCTGACGGCGCGTATCCTCAACCTGTGGCAGCGTATGTTGCCGGCGCCCACCGACCGACAGTCCTGGGAATTGGGAAACTTGGTCCTGTTGGCCCGGCTGATGACCGAGTCGGCGCTGCTGCGCCAGGAAAGCCGGGGTTCCCATTTCCGGGAGGACTTCCCCGATTCCAGCCCGGCCTGGGAAACCCACGTGGCATTGACCCAGGAGGAGGTTTAGCATGAGCCAATTGCCCCCGGAGGTGTTCAGCCTCATCGACGCGGCCCTCACCGAGGACGAGACCTTCAACGACCCCACTACCGGCCTGCTCATACCCCCGGAGGTCGTCGGTGTGGGAATGCTGCGGGCCAAGGCGACCGGAGTGCTGTCCGGGCTGGATGTGACCGGGGCCGTCTTCCATCGGGTTGACCCCGACCTCGCCTACCAGCCCCTGTTGGCAGACGGCGATGCCCTGGCGCCCGGCGATGACATTGCCCGGGTGGAGGGCTCGGCTGGCAGCATTCTGCGGGCGGAACGGATTGCCCTGAACTTCATGCAGCGCATGAGCGGCATTGCCAGCGATACCAACCGGTATGTGCGGGCCATCGAGGGTTGCCGGGCCAGAATAGTCGATACCCGCAAGACGGCGCCGGGCCACCGCTACCTGGACAAGTACTCGGTACGGATGGGCGGCGGCCACAATCACCGGCTGAACCTGGCAGATGGTATATTGATAAAGGACAATCACCTGGAGGCCCTGGCATCGAGGGAAATGGGGCTGCGGCAGGTGGTGCAGTTGGCCCTGGAACGGGCATCCCACACCATCAAGGTGGAGGTGGAAGTGGAATCGCTGGAGGGTGTCCGCGATGCCCTGGACGCCGGGGCGCATATCATCATGCTGGACAACATGCCCGTCCCCATGATGCAGGAAGCCATGAATATCATCGGCGACCGGGCGGTGGTGGAGGCTTCCGGGGGCATCAACTCGGAAACGGTGCGGGCCGTGGCGGAAACGGGCGTCCACCTGATCTCCATCGGAGGGCTGACCCACTCCACCCAGGCCCTTGACATCAGCCTGGACCTGGAATTCCCATAGCCCCCAACGCCCGTAGCCAGGCCGTCCTGTCGGGGCGGTTTAACCCTTGAAATTGGTCGAAGACTGAAAGATGATTGAATTCAGAATCGCTGCAAGGAGAATGTAAAGATGGCGCGACTAGCCAATGTCACCAGGGAAGAGCTCAACACCGAGGACCAGCACTTTTTCGATGAAATCGTGGGCAGCCGGGGCAGCGTCCGCGGACCCTACGGCGTCCTGCTGCACAGCCCCAAGCTGGCGGCCCGGGTGGCCCACACCGGAACCTACGTCCGCTTCGACTTCGACATTCCCGAAGCGCTGAAGGAAGTGATAATCATCGCCACGGCCCGGGAAATTCGCAACCAGTACGAATTCGCCGCCCACGCTCGCCTGGCCCGGGGTCACGGCGTCACCGAGGATACCATCGGCGCCATCGCCCGCGGCACGGCTCCCGCCGGCCTGACCGGCGACGAAGCCCTGGTGGTGAAATACGTCCAGGAGTTGCTCCAGAACCGCAAGATCAGCGACGCCACCTTCAACGCGGTCATGGAGCGGTTCGGCACCCAGAACACGGTGGACATCACCGGCCTCATCGGCCACTACCTGCTGGTGGGCCAGATTCTGACCGCCTTCGAGGTGGAACTGCCGGAGGGCGCCAAGGCTGAAATCGTAGATTAGCTTTAGCAAGGAGTCCTGTCATGGCCGTCACGGACGGAATCGTTACCGCCCTGGAACGCAACTGGGACATGGTGGACCGGGCGTTGGAGGGCATGGACTACGAGACCATGGCCCGGCGTCCCAATGACTCCTCCAACTCGGTTTCCTGGATTCTCTGGCACATGAACCGGGTTTGGGACGCCCTGTTGAACATCTGGCTGCTGGAAACGCCGCAACTGTGGATTCGGGACGGCTGGCATGAGAAGTTCGGCATGCCCGCCGATCCCGACCAGCGGGGCGTGGGCTGGTCGGCAGAGCAGGTGGCCGCCTGGCGGGCGCCGCCGGTGGACGTGCAGTTGGGCTACTACAAGGCAGTAAAGGCCCAGGCGTTGCAATACCTGTCCACCGTAACCCTGGAGGAACTGGAAAGGCCCATCGTTATTCCCCCGATTACCGAACCCCGCTCGGTGGGCGCCGCCATCGGTCAGCGAACCTGGGACAACGTGGCCCACGGCGGCCAAATCGCCTACCTGCGAGGCTATTACCAGGGAATGGGCTGGTACCCGCGCTAGTACCACGACCTCTCTCAGGAACAGACGGGATGTATGGCTGCCTGGTGGGGTAGGGGCGCAAAGTCGTGCGCCCCTACGGACAACGCCCGCCTAAGGGCCACGCAACCACACCCCTCAGTCATGCTTCGTGCCGCATCCCCCCAAGCCTGTCATTCCGAGCGACAGCCAAGGAATCCCCATCCGTGCGGGGGCTATCACTCCACCCACCACCAACCAACCGCGCCTGTCATTCCAAGCCCTTCGAGGAATCCCAAACCGTACGGGGGCTATCACTCCACCCACCACCAACCAACCGCGCCTGTCATTCCGAGCGACAGCCGAGGAATCCCAACGGTAGGGAGGCAAGCGGGCTTCCTGCTCCGCGACTCCGTTCCCCCCGCACCGTTGGGATTCCTCGGCTGTCGCTCGGAATGACAGTCCTGGGGGGCTGCGGGATGGCAAGGTTGGTTGGGTGGGCGCCGTTGGGATTCCTCGGCTGTCGCTCGGAATGACAGTCCTGGGGGGCTGCGGGATGGCAAGGTTGGTTGGGTGGGCGCCGTTGGGATTCCTCGGCTGTCGCTCGGAATGACAGTCCTGGGGGGCTGCGGGATGGCAAGGTTGGTTGGGTGGGCGCCGTTGGGATTCCTCGGCTGTCGCTCGGAATGACAAACAAGAGGAGCTGCGGGATGGCAGAAAGAGGGGCGCACGGAATTACAAGGAAGGGGCGATCGGGTTGACCGGCCAATGACGTACCGGGGTTAACTGAATACCCGCCCCTACCTTCGGGGCCGGTGGCGGTCGGCGCTGTCCAGCATGATGGTAACGGGGCCGTCGTTCTGCAACGTCAGCTGCATGTATTCCTGGAAAACTCCGGTGGCCACGGTCAGGCCGGTGGCGCGGAACAGCGAAACCGCGTGTTCGTACAGCCGGCGCGCCTGCTCCGGCGGTGCGGCATTGGTGAAGTCGGGACGGCGGCCCTTGCGAGTATCCCCGTACAGGGTGAACTGGCTCACCACCAACAATTGGGCGTTTACGTCATTAGCGGACAGGTCAAAACGGTTGCGGTCGTCGGGGAACACACGCAGGTTGACCGTCTTCTCCACCAGGTACTGGGCGTCGGCCTCGTCATCCTCCGTGCACACGCCGAGCAGGCCAACCAGTCCCGGGCCAATGCGCCCAACTTCATGGTCGTTCACCGTGACCGAGGCGTGATTTACCCTCTGGAGCAACAGCCTCAAACCTAACCTGCCACCGGCGTTTCAGAAAAGAATCGCCCGCACAACCGGACCCATCGGTTTCCCCGGGCCTGGTTGTGCGCGCTCACGTTTTCGGGCCGTAATACTTACGCAGTGGTCTCGGCGGGAGCCGCCGTGGTGGAGTCGCTCTTGGACTCCGAAGAGGAGTCGCTGGATGAACTGGAAGATTTGCTTTCCGACGGGGAACTGTCCTTCTCCTTGGTTTCGGGCGGAGGAGACTTGGGACGCCCGTAGTCGGTGGTGTAGAAGCCGGAACCCTTGTAGATAACGGGGACGGCGTGGAACACCCGGCGCCCTTCTCCGGAGCATTCGGGGCAGGTACCGGAACCGGCATCCTTGAAACTCTGGACTAGTTCAAACTGGAGGTCGCAGCTGGTACACTGGTAATCGTAGCGGGGCAATTCATTCCTCCCGGGGACAACTGCGCCCGGCCAACAGCCGTCGGCTCATCCCTAATGTAATCATCCGGTCTGTTGATAATTCTTGAACCAATCTATCATTGGGCGGGGCCTCTGTCAAATACAATCGGATTCGGAAGCCCCAGTGTTTCAGGTGGTGAGAGACTGATGAAACCAAGAACCAAATTGCTTGCGTTGGCCTTGGTGGGAATGGGGCTGGTTGTGGGCTCTACGCTTGCCCTGTACTACCTGCCCTTCCTGATAGCAATCTTTGTGGTTGCCGTCGCCCTCATAATCTTCCTGTCCCTGGCGGGAGGGAGAATACGGCCCCGGCGGGACGCCAGGCATCGCGCGGATGCGGAAGCGGCCCAGAGGGGTGACTACTCGCGCTTCCTTCACGACCGCAACGAAGACTTTCTGCCCTGATCCGTCTGCATCGTAAACCATGACTGCCGACCCTTTCTGCCTTGTCCAATCTAACCCTCGGCGACCTTCCTCGCCAATGCAATCAACCCCACGTCCGAACCCCGGTCCCCCAGGAAGGACAGGCCCACGGGAAGCCCATCAACCTCGATCAGGGGCAGCGTGATCTGCGGCCGGCCCGTGTTGCCAGCGATGGAGGTTAGGGCGCTGTTTCGGAGCCGCAATTGGTGGCGCTGGGAAACTGCCTGACCCTTGGGCGGCGCCGGGCCGATGGTGGTGGGCAGGCAAACCACCCGGCCTCCTTCCCGGAAAACCTCGTTGACCCGGGCTACTATTTCCTCGCGACGCAGTTGGGCCGCCGCCACCTGTTCGTCGGTAACGGCCCGGGCCATTACGTACCGGTCAGAGACCTCGAAACTGAAGGCCGGGTTCACCTGGTCAATCCATTCTCTTACGGCTTCCCACGCCTCCCGGCTCTGGAGGATCTGCTGCTGGTTGGACCAGTCGGTCAGGTCGGTGGGCGACAGCCGTACCGTGACGACAGATTGGAATTGGCCCGCGATGGCTTCGACTGCCGCCATCAACACGGTCCGGGTTTCCGGTTCGGCCAGATCGAAGGCGTCCTCGGCGATGACCAGGTGGGACGGCACGGTCGGGTCGCCGCTTGAATCTAACAGGATCTCCCCCACCCGGTGGAAAGTATCGGGGTCGCGGGCAAACCAGCCGATGGTGTCGTAGCTGGGAGCCTGCAGCAGCATTCCCGCCCTGGGGATGCGCCCATGGGTGGGGCGCAGGCCGTACAGACCGCAAAAGCTGGCCGGAACCCGCACCGACCCACCGGTATCGGAGCCCAGGGCAAAATCCACCAACCCCCCGGCTACGGCGGCGGCCGAGCCGCTGGATGAACCGCCCGGCACCCGACCGGGCGCGCGGGGATTGACCGGTGTTCCGTAGTGAACGTTTTCCCCGAAGATGCCGCGGGTAAGTTCGTCGGTGATGGTCTTGCCCACCAGTTCCGCCCCGGCGTCCAATAGCTGCTGCACCACCCAGGCGTTGGCCTCCGCCGGAGTGTGGGTGGCAGCCCACGCGGGGTTGCCCGCCCCGGTGACTTTTCCCACCACGTCGAAAATGTCCTTGGCGGCGAAGGTCAATCCCTGCAGAGGGCCGTCGCCACCCGACAGCCAGGTATCGTCACCGGGCACAAAGGCATTCAGGGTGTCGTTGATGGCGGTGCGCGATCGGGTCAACGGGCCACCTCCTGGCGCAGTAATGGGTCAGGGGAACGGGTCGTGGAATTTGGGACATGGCAATGGAACCAATATTCCAACGAAAAAACGGCCCGCGAAACGGGCCATTTCACCAAGGCGCTGAATATTCCGAGGGGGTCGGGACCTACCGGCGCTGGCGGCGGCGGCGGCGCGCGGCGCGCTGGGCGGCTAAGCGTTCCTTCTGGGCCTTGGAACGGAAGAACCGGCGGTCCTTCAACTCGCGCAGGATGCCGGCGTGCTGCACCGATGCGCGGAACCGGTTCACCAGGCTTTCCGGGCTTTCGCCTTCACGGGGAGTTACAAAGGCCATTAAATTCTCCTTTCTACAGAGAGGATAGTCATTATCTCACAATCTATCATACCGCCAGTGGGAAGGCAAGAAAGCCAGGTCGCAGGCAACAGCTTAGACTGGGGGCGAACCGGGCCAACCCAGCCACCGATAATCCTCACTGCTATCCCTCACTGCTCGTCCTGGCTGGTTAGAACCCCGTCGGCCATCTCCACCCGGCGGCTGCCCATCCCGGCCAGCGCCAGGTCGTGGGTGGCGGTAATGACGGTTACCCCCCGCTCCCGGGCGATGTCCCGCAGGATGGTGGCGATGGAGATGCCGGTAACGCTGTCCAATTCCCCGGTGGGTTCGTCGGCGAACAGCACCGACGGCCCGGTTACCAGGGCCCGGGCAATGGCCACCCGCTGCTGCTCACCGCCGGAAAGTTCATAGGGGCGATGGCCGGTACGGGAACCCAATCCCACCAATTCCAACGCTTCCGAAGCTCGCTGCCGGCGTTCCCGCCAGCCGGCGCCGCCAATGTGCAGGGGCAGTTCCACGTTCTCGAAGGCCGAGAGCAGGGGAATAAGCCCAAAGGACTGGAAGACAAAGGCGATGCGGGTGCGGCGCAAATTGACCAGGTCGGCCTCGGAGAACTCGGCCAAGTTGCTGCCCTCGAAGACCACCCGGCCCGAACTGGGCAGGTCCAGACCGGCCAGCAGGTTCAGCAGGGTGGTCTTGCCCGATCCGGAACGGCCCGTAACCGCCAGGAACTCACCGGGCATGATGTCCAGATCCACCCCGTTAACCGCGGCCACCGCCTGATCATCCGCGCCGAACACCTTGGTCAGGCCCCGGGCCGAAATTACGCAGCCGGCGGGGATGGGCGCATCCGGGGAGGGAGCGTCGGGACGGGTTCCTGCGTAGGTAGGCCGATTCATCGATATACGTCTCCTGGGGCTGCTGCCCTCTTCAATTCAGAAGCGAAGGGCCGGGCCGGATTGTCATGGCATGGAGTCAGGAATCGCCTTCCCCACCGGTTTCAACATTTGGCGTCGGTCGGCGGAACATGGCATGGGGATCCGATTCCGGGACGACCGGGGCCTCCCCCTGAGGCATGGTTTCCCCTTCCGGCCCGTTGACCCCCAACGGGGTTGCCGGTGCCGACTGTTGCGGCGATTCCTGGACGATTGGTTGGGGGGACTCCGGTGAAACCGACCCCGTCGGGACCGGAGCCGGCGCAACGTCGGGCCTCCCCGCCGGCCTAATCGCCACCTGGCCATCCAGATAGTCGGAAGAGGCCAAGCCCACCAGGCCGCTGCGGCGCAGCTGCTCCACCTGGTCGGGGGGCAGTTGCAAGCGGCCCACCCGGTCCACCACCAGGAATTCCTGCTGAACCAGGTCTCCCGGGCGGCGATAGGTGGTTTGCATGAAACTCTCTGCGCTGATGCGCCCGTCCCGAATGTGAACCACCCGGTTGACGTGGCGAGCGACGCCGGGGTAGTGGGTTACAACCACCACCGTCACGCCGAAGGTGCGGTTCATCTCCTGCAGCAGATCGAAAATCTGGTCGGCCATCTGGTTATCCAGTTCGCCGGTGGGTTCGTCCGCCAGCAACAGGGGCGGGCGATTGGCCAGGGCCACCCCGATGGCCACGCGCTGCTGTTCTCCCCCGGAGAGCTGATGCGGAAAGCGGTGGGCCTTGTCCTCCATTTGCATGGCGGCCAACAGTTCCCCGCTGCGCTGGCGCCGTTGCGACCGGGGCATCTTGGCGATGGCCATTGGCAGTTCAATATTGTCCCGCACGTTCAGGTAGGGCACCAGGTTGCGGGAGGTGGATTGCCACACGAACCCCACCTCCTGCCGCCGGTAGATGACCAGTTCCCGGTCGGAAATGTTCAGCAAGTCCCGGTCGCCCACGCGCACCTGTCCCGCCGAGGGCCGCTCCAGGCCGGCCAAGATGTTGAGCAGGGTAGTCTTGCCGCTGCCACTGGCTCCCACGATGGCGGTAACTTCTCCGGAGCCAATTTCCAGGTCAACCCCCCGCAGGGCCACCACTTCCAGGTCGGCCAGCTTGAATATCTTGAACAGGTCCCGGCATTCCACGTATGGCAGAGCATGACCATCCCCTCCGGGAGCCGGTACGGGAAAGGGCTGGCCAGGGGTGGAGGAGGAACCTTGTATCCCTACTGTCGCCATTGAATCTTCCCTTAATGATATGAATGAACGAATCCCAATTGATGCGCCAAAAAATCAGTCAATACCGGCAAACGCCAACAGATTTGGGGCGGCCGCCAGTTCCCAAGGGCAGCCAAGCTCATCCCGCCTCGCCGGCCCGAAGCACCTGCTGGATATTCAACCTTCCGGTGAACCAGGCCAGCCACGCCACGTTGGCCAGGGCAACGGCGGCCAGGGCCAGGTAGGCGACCAGCAGGGTTATCCAGTTGGTCTGGAGGGACATGGGCGGCGTGACCCGCACTCCGCCCTCGGACACCTCCAGCACCGGCAGCAGGGTTACGCCAATCTGCTGGCCGGCCCAGGTACCCAGGGCCACCCCGCATACCACCATCAGCAGCAGGTTGAACCAAACCATCCGGTTCACCTGCCCGGCGGAGGAACCCAGGGTGCGGAGCAGGGCGAACTCGGTGCGCCGCTCCCCCGTATCCACGTAGGAAAAGAGTATCACGCCCGAGGCGCTGGCCAGCGCCAGGGCCAGGAACATCAGCGCCAGCAGGCCGCCCCAACTGGCGTTGGCCAGGGGCTGCTCCACCCGAAGCCGCACTTCCTCCGAGGCGGTGAGGGAACGCTCTACGGTCACACCCATTTTAGACAGGATTCGGGATAGTTCCGCCGCCGCCATCCCCTCGTCCACCGCCGAGGCCCATACCTCGTTGGGGCCGGACCCCGGCCGCCTTCCCAACCGGTCACTGTACAGGTTGAAGGTTTCCAGGTCCACGATGATGAAGGGCCGTTGCCGGGGATCGAGGGTGGGGAAGTATTCCGCCACCGCCACTACCCTGATGGGAAATGCCATGTTGGAAGTGCCGAGGCTGATCACGTCGCCAACGGAAACGTCGGCCAATTCGAGGATTCTCGGCGAAACGATGGCCGCTATGGGGGAATCGGCTGGCCCCGGCCGGATGGCCCGGAGGCTGACTCCGCCCGGCGCCCAGCTGTAGGCCGCCGACTGGCGCCCCTCTGCCCGACTGACCGCCCGGCTGGACTCCAGGGCATAGAGGCCGGGGCGGGTGTAGTCCTCCACCACTGCCCAACCGTCCAGGGACTGGAAGTCAAAGAGCGTCGTTTCGCCGTCGGGGGTTACGGCCGTCAATTCGTCCAGGAAAAGCGCTCCCGGGTCGCTCAGCCCAAACCGGCTGAAGACCTGAAGGTTGACCAGGGTGAAGGGGGGTTCCACCGGCGGCGGTTCCCGGTTGGCGCGGGTGGGCCGGGGCGCCAAGTCGCCGGTAATCTTCTGCCACCCTGCCTCGGTCGGCTCGCCGATCAGGGTGTCGTAGGTGTATCCCTGGCCGTCCCGCAGTCGCGCCCCGATGGCCAGCCGCGCCCGGGGCTGACTGGGGTTGGCCCACAGGGAAAGCCCGGTGGCATCGGGGGGCAGCGGCAGCCCGGCTCCACCTCCTGGCAAGGCCGCCGCCGAGATTTGCAGCTCCGCCGGTTGCCGTTCCTGGGTCAACCCCGGCGGTGTTTGAATCAGGCGCATCAGGGAGGAGAGGGACTGGCCCTCCACGAAATCGGGCCGGAACCAGGCCACCCGGTCGAACCGGGAACTGTCCACCGCTAGAAGGTCGAATCTCTCGCTGCTGAAACCCTGGGTCAGCAGGTTGCCCGTCAGGCGCGAGACCTCGGCCACCTCCAGTTGAGGCAAGTCTTGCAGACCAACATCCGCCAGTCCCAGGGAGGAGACCGGCAGTCGGTTACCCGTATGGGTCACTCGCACGTCGGCGCCCACCTGGTAGCGGGCCCGGTCTTCCTGGCTCCGCTCCAGGGTTGAACCGAAGGCGCTGCCAATAACCCCCAGGGCAGTGGCCAGCATCAGTAAAACCACCAGGCTTCCCGGAGCTATCGGGTCCCGGCCCACCCGTCGCAGGCCCTGGACCAGCCAAACTGGACCCACCGGTTCCATCAGCCGGGCCAACAGCGCCACCGCCAGGGGGAAGAACCGCAGGACTATCAGCCCCAGGGCCAGCAATCCCAGTACGGGACCCACCAGGAGAGTGAAGTCTATCTCCAGCTCACCTCGGCCCACCGGCCGCAGCAGGAAGGCGCTGCGGTTCTGAATTTGCCACCAGATGAAGGCGATCAGCGCCAGCAACAGAATGTCCAGGTAGTAGCGGTGCAGCAGGGGCGCCCGGGCCGGACGTGCCCCCGCCTGGCGAAACTCCACGATGCTCTGGCGCGCCGCAACCATGGTGGAGAGGGTCAGTACCGACACGGCCAGCAACGCTCCGGCGGCTCCCAGCAGGAAGGCGCGGGTGGAGAGGGCAATCAGGATGCCGTCGCCCCGCACATCGAAGAAGAGGTTGCCCAGCAATCCGGCCACGGGCGCCGCCAGCAGGGTTCCGACAGCCACGGCCGGCACGGCCAGCAACACCCCCTCCACGAAAATGGTCAGGCCCACCTGCCAGGTGGTGGCCCCCCGGCTCTTCAGCATGGCGATTTCAGAACTGCGGGAACGGATGGTCAGCGCCGAAACCAGGGCCAGGTAGTAGGCCAGTATCCCCACCACCAGGAACACCATCAGGTACAGGGGGATGCGGGACAGGACCAACTGCTCCGAATAGTCGTCCAGCAGCCGGTCCAACCTCATTGAGATGGTGGAGTTATCCAGCCGGGCCACCAAGTCCTGCCGCATGCGGAGGATGGTCTGCTGTACCTGGTCCACCTGGTCGAAGCTGAACCCCTGCCGGTCCAGGTCGTAGATCCAGGTTACGTTGGAGTAGATGCCGGGGTACTCGGTGGCCACCCGGTTGAGGATGGCGGCCTCGGTGGTGAACATGGGCACGGTGGGCCAATCGCCATTGTGATTGCTGAAGTTATGGTTGCGCCCGTACCAGAAATCATCCTCCGGATCAATGCGCTCGAAGATGCCCACAATGCGCGCGTGGATGATCTTGCTCTCCGTGTTCCCCGTTGCCGGATGAATGGCCACTACCTCACCCAGCGACATATCCACCAGGTCGGTGCCCACCCGCTCCACCACCACCTCCAGGGGCTGATCGGCGTCTGCCGAATCTCCGGTGGGCCATCGTCCCTCCAGCAGTCGGCTGCGGTCTGGGTCGAACAGCCGAGTCATGAACTGGATGCGGCCCCGGGGCCTGGTGTTCTGGTCCCTGTCGAAGCGGGAATCGCCCGTGTAGAAGAAGGTGGAAGTCTCCAGGAGCCGGGCGTGGTCGGCCAGGTAGGGCTCGAAATTAGCGGTCACCCGGTCATCCACCAGCTCCGTACTGGATTGGTAGATGGAAGCCCTCCGGGCGGAAATGGTCGGCTCTTCCAGGTTCATGAAGATACGAACCCAGAAGTTGACGTCCCCGGCATCGGCCTCCCGCAGGGTTCGGCGCAGGGCCGCCTCGGCCAGCAGGTCGGAGAAGACTACGCTGCTGGACAACAGGGCCACCGACAGGAGAATGCCCAGGAAGAGCACCAGTTCCAGCCGCCAGGCGGTGGCGATTCTCCGTCGCGCCATGGTATAGGCCAATTGCAGAAAGGACATGCTTCCTCAATGGGACCCGTATGGGACCGGAACAGAACCCGAACAGGCCCCGAATGGAACCGGAAACGGAACTGGCCGGCGAGCGCGAGTCCCCGTTTCCTTCCTGTGCCGCCCCTGCCGGACGGCCTCGACAATCCTTCGGCCCCACCGGCTGCCGCCGCAAGGCCGGAAGGTGCTACTCCCTATTGCGCAGTATATCAGAGGGCCGCAGCCGACCCACGACCATCGCAGCCACAACCATGGCCAGTACCGTGGCGATTGCCAGGTTCACCACCACCAGGCCAATCAACCAGGTCTGGACAGTCAGCGTCATGGGCGGAACTATGGACAGACCGCCGGGGGTCAGGCCCATGTAACCCAGGGTCCAGCGTCCCAGGAAATAACCGATGGAGGCGCCGACGACCAGGCCCATTCCGGCCACCAGCAGTCGCTCCAGGGCCAGCAGTCCTACCAGTTGGCGCCGGGAAAATCCCAATGCCCGGGTAACCGTCAATTCCACCCGCGCCCCGTTGACCGCCACAATGGCATGGGTCGCCAGGGCCAGGGTTACCACCAGGGTAAGGGATCCCAACCCCAGCAGGGTCAGCCCGTTCCATCCGCCCCCGGCGAGGGGGTCCTGCTGGTATCGCTCCACCAGAACGGAGCGGTCCCGAATGGTGGCGGAAATGGAGGTCGCCTCCCTCACCGAGCGGATTGCCGCCTCCCGGTCCTCCAGCCCATCCTCCAGGGCCAGCCAGTACTCCCGCGGCGGTGAAGGCTGGCCCCGCGGGATTCGCCTGCTGTAGTCCTGGAAGGACTTGAGGGAGACCAGCAGGAAGGGCTGGTTACGCTGCAATACGGTGGGGAAGTAATCAATAGTGTCGTGGATGGACACGGGGACCAGTTGGGTACCGGTATTCAACCGCAGGGTCTGGCCGTTGCCCAGGGCGCTGCTGCCGATGGCGGCCAGGGGGAAGTCGCCCGGCGGAATCAGCAGGCCCCGGGGCGCCTGCAGCAAAGGGTCTTGCCACCGGAATTCCAGCCCCAACCCGTCGACCCGACCAGCCCGGCGGCTGATGGATAGGTCGTCCGGCGTGTCTCCTTCGTGAGGCAGGGCCACCCATCGGCCCATGTCCTCAAAATCCTCGATGACCTGTTCCGTTGCTCCATCGCCATCCGGTCCCAGTTGGCGGGGGTCCAGCCGCACGGTGATGTCGTCCACGTAGAGGGAGCCTGGAGGCATCCGGTACAGGGACCGACCCACCAGGTAGATGGCCACCAGGTTGAAGGGCGGGTCCAGCCAGATCTTTTCCTCCGGCAGGGGCGCCTCGAAGTAGGACCACTCTCCCCCCTGGCTATCCCGCTGCAACCCCCCGGGGGAAATTTCCACGGCTCCCATGTCCAGGTTTTCGTGGCTGCCATCGGTATCGGCCACCCGCAGCCACAGGTTCAGCGACTGCTGCACCGAGCTGTCGACGAAGGTCTCGCTGTTGATCCATACGCCGATACTCGTTGCCGCTTCCGGGATGGGAATTCCGGTGGCCAGGTTTCCGCTCAGGTCCGGCAGCCGCGATTGGCCCCGCCGCAGGGGAGTGACCAGTTCCGACAGGGTCTTGTTCGAAGTTGAGAAGTCTCCCCGGTACCAGACCACATCGGGCAGCGCCACCGGATCAATGGCCAGCAGGGCGGAGGAGGAACCCGGCAGGACATCCAATAGGGTTACCGACTCCCGCTGCACCGGGGTGAAGGTATGTAGGGAAGGGAGGGAGGCCAGGTTGCTTTCCGTGTCGCTGGTGGGAGCAATGACCACCACCTCCAGATCCCCGCCGGCCCGGTACAGGGCCTGCTCCAGCTGGCTCCGGCCCAGGGTGGACTGGAAGGACGCCCCAAAGACGCCCAGGGCCGCCGCCAGCATTACGATAACCGTCAGGGAACCATAGGGCAGGGGGTCCCGCGCAATGCGGGACAGGGCAAGGGCGGCCCAAGCCGGAGCCACCAGCCGGGCCACCCAGGCCAACATCCGCACCGCCAGAGGCAACAGACGCAGCACGATGAAGGCGGCGGTCAGCAGCGCCAGGGAGGGAGCCACCAGCAGGCTGAGGTCCAACTGCGAATACCCGGTGGTAAGGTTGCGTTCCAGGAAGGAACCCCGCTGCTCCAATTGCCACCAGACCAGGGCCAGGGCCGCCACCACCAGGATGTCGATGTAGTAGCGTTGCAGGAAGGGAACCGTTGGCGGCCGGGCCCGTTCCCGCAGAAAGTCCAGCAGGCCCAGGCGGGTCAGGTTGAAGTTGGCCGCCAGCAGCACCGCCAGGCTCATCAGGCCGCCGACTCCACCCATCAGGAACATATCGGCCCGAAGACCGATGTTCAGGGTTGCCGCTCCCCCCGTGGGGTTTAGGGTATCCAGCAGGGCCCACTGGAAGACCAGCAGGGCCAACAGGGGCCCCAACGCCGTGGCGACGGCAACCAGCAGGGCTTCGGCCAACGTAATCACGCCGCCCACCTGGAGCATGCTGGCGCCCCGACTGCGCAGAAGCCCTGCCTCCTCGCTGCGGGTCCTGGCCAGCAGGCTGGTCACCACGGCCAGGAAGTACAGAATTGCCACTGTCACCAGGGAAATGAAAAGGTAGATGGGGGCGCGGGCGCGGGTTACCGCCCGTTGATAGCTGGCCAGCAACCCCGTATCGCGGCTGTTCTCCAGCCGGGTCAGCACCAGCGAACGGGGAACCCCCTTGTTGATGTCCGTTTCCATTTCCTGGAAGGCGTTCCGGGTTGGCTGCACCAGGTCGGCGTTCAACAGGTCGGTTTCCAGGAACAGGTACCAGCCAAAGTCCCCCACCAGGGTGGGATAGCGCGCGCCAATGCCGTTGAAGAAGAGCTCCTCGGGAACGTACAGGGGCATCAGCACCACTTCCCCGGCTTCCTGAGGCCCAAAGTAGTCGTAGAACCCCATCCAGTACTCTTCTTCCGGGTCAATGGGCTCAATCAGGCCCACCACCTTCAGGTGGATCTGCTGGTCGAAGTCGGATCGGTAGGGCAGTATTACCGCCTCTGAACCCAGTTCCCAGAACATTACGGAGGCGGTGTCCTCACCCACGGCAACCTCAATGGATAGCCGACCTTCGTCTTCCGTGGGAGTCGGGGACGGCCAGCGCCCGTCGATCAACCGGGCGTGTTCCTGGAAGTCGGTGAGGAAGAAGGGCCGGGCCGAGGGCGCTCCCAAAAGCTGGGAAGGGTCGAAGGGTTCGCGCACCAGGAGAATTTCCGGCTGAGGCCGGCCGTACCGTTGCACATCCCGGATCATGAACCCCAGGTGTTCTTGGTAGATCGTCTCCAGGGTGGAGCGCAGCCGGTCGTAGTCCTCCGGCCCCAGGGGACGGTTTTGGGAAATTAGGTGGACGTTGAGGATTTCGCTGTTGGTGGACTCCAGGCTATGACGCAGCCCGGCCTCTGCCAGCGCGCGGGTGTACACGGCCCCCAACGACATCAGGGTTACCGCCGCCAGGACACCGACCCCGGTGATGGTCAGCAACGCCCACGATGACCGCAGGCGCCGGGGCAAGAGCCAGAATAGGGCGCCAATCCAGTTCATACTCGATCCGCCGGGCTGGCATGAGATTCTTTGCCGGCGCACCACCCAAGGTGAACCCGGCGTGTCCTGGGGATTCTACCTGAATTCGGGCGATAGCGGGATACCGGCGCCAAGTTCCGTCATTTTCAGCGGAGCGGCGCCCCCCAGCGTAGGGGACGGCCCCCTTACCAACCCAGGCTACCGTTAACCCGAACCCTTATCGGCCCGTTTGACTGCCTCTCTGAGCCGCTTCCAATCGATCTCTTTCCTGTTCCTTCTGGTACCACATAACCATGACGATGCCGGCGGCCACGATGCTCATCATGTCCCCCACCACCCACAGCAGCAGCCCGCCCAGTTGCTGGTCGATTATAGCGTCAAGCATGATGGGCTGGGGAAAGTCGCTGTAGGATTGGTACATGAGTCCCCGGGAAAAGGTGATTGCGGCCCCCAGAACCGTATTGGGCAGAACAATCAGCCCCAGGTACAACACCCGCAGCCCGTAGTGCATCCGGGAACGGTGGGGTTTGGGGTCAATCACCAGCCACCAGAAGAGGAAGCCGGAAAAGAGCATGGTGACGTGCATCAGCTCGTGGATGTAATCGTTCCGCACCGCCGCATCGTGGAGGAACGGGACTTGCCACAGGTACAACGCGCCCAGGAACATACCCACGGCAAAGATCGGATTGGTCAGCCGGTAGTAGGCATTCCGGGCCCATCGCCGCCGCACCAGGGAACGCACACCCCCCTGGAGCAGCCACAGGGGCAACCCCCGCAGCATGGGCGTCAGCGGGGCGCCCAACAGCACCAGCATCGGCCCCACCATGCGAATCATCAGGTGCTGGGCCTGGTGCACGAAGAAATAGTGCTCCGCCAACGGGTCGATGGGGGACTGCAACGCCAGGAATATGACCAGCAGCCCCGAGAAGAAGGACACCTTATGCCAGGTCGTAATGGGATGGCTGGGGCGTTCCCACCTTCCCAGCCCGTTTACGTAGAGATAAGCCGCCGCGAAGAGGAACAGGGTGGGCAGGAGGTTGCCCGTATTCCAGGCAAGCCAAAGGTTATCGCCGGGGTCAACTCCCCCATGGGCCAGGGCCGCGGGAACATCGACAATCAACTGCCACAGGAACACGACACCCAGCGCCACCGCGGACCAGCCCGCCCGCCGGGCAAACTTGAGGATCGGCGCCGGGTTTCCGGAACCGGTGGCCCGGAAGGCGCCATGCTCGGCATTCTTGGTATTGGGGTTCGACCCTTGATTGGGAAATGGAAGGTTAAACATCATTCACCGCTTTGAGGCGCTTTTGCGCGCGGCGGATGGTCCAGACCACGTAGGCCAACCCGCACAGCAGCACGACGGACATTCCGGCGAACACCACCGAACCCACCCAATATT
Source organism: Dehalococcoidia bacterium (assembly GCA_965221385.1). Lineage (GTDB taxonomy): Bacteria > Chloroflexota > Dehalococcoidia > Lucifugimonadales > UBA3495 > Bin22. The sequence goes on along the minus strand of OZ244885.1, from coordinate 2,206,506 downwards.
GGCGCGGCTGGGGAATGGTAACCATACCAACGGGCGCATTCTCCCGGCCCAAGGGGCCGTCCACCTCCACGCTGAAGTCCCACCGTCCGGGGCGCTCCAGCTTCATGCGGGCCCGGTATATTTCGGGCCGCTCCGGCACGGGCAGGGCGGTGGCCCATCCAGTTTCGTCCGATTCATCGTGGACAGTGAGAATTTCAACCCTGGCGCCGGGAACGGGTTCCCCGGTGATGGCATTGAGCACGGCCACACTAACCAGGGCGGTACCCAGGGACAGGTTGGAGGCTTCGGCCTCCACGAACAGGCTGTAGCCTCCCACCACCACGTTGCGGTCGATGCGAATCGGCCCGGAAACATCGTCCAGTTCGACCCCCTCCTGGGCCTGAGCAACCGGGGGGGCCAGGGGCAGGAGGAGAATCAGGGAGCCGATGGCTGCCAGCAGAAGGGCATTGAGATTGCGGTGCAATTGGGTTCCTCGACCTTCCAGCAGGTCCCCCTGATTTTTGCTGGCGCAAAGGGGAGGGAAGGCCAGCAGATCAACGGGTTCGGGCATTCGCTCGCCGTTGACCCTAAAAGACTCCAACTACCAGTTTAGCAGATTCCATGCATTGTCGGGACTACAACTCATAGTTGAAGCCCGTAGTTGGGACGAAACTGGCCCACGGGCCTCGTTGCCATGGAGATACCTCCCCCGTCGCGGTTGGCCTCGGAAAGTCTGCCACTGGAGGGCAACTTTCGTGATTATGGGTCGGCGAGCAGAAGGCTTCCCTATACCTGGAAGGTCTTCCGCCACACTCCGGGGGAACCCGTTGCGTGAGTCATCATGGGACGGACTCGCTGATTGGAGGGGTCGATGTCTCGCTGGCGCTCCCACTCATCGCTTTCCGAAACCCGTTCGTGGTCGAACTCGTACACGGTGGCATACATGGGCGTACCCCGCACCGCCCGGTACCGTCGCCCCCGGATGACGCCCGGAACCTTCTCGTAGTTGGGAACGTATATCTCGCTGTACCAGCGGTTCCATTCCGCCTCGTTTTCCGGTCCCACGTCCATGCGGCCGATCTGCAACGCCGGGGCCATGTCGCTGCCGGCGATCTCCGCCGTCAACTCCGTGGGGTGGATCATTTCATACACGTTGCTGATTAGGGTGGTGGCGATGGCCGGCGCCGAGGCCCGTTGCGCCCATTCGGAGCGGGGCCGGTTTCGGAAGGCCTCAGTCTCCACCACCGCCGGACTCTCCAGCTCATAACAGGCCAGATGCTTGGGGCCGCTCTTCACTGCCTCGTAGCGAGCGGCGTTCAGAATGCCCGGAATGGCCAGCAGTTCCGGAATGTGTTCCTCGTTGTACCAGGCGTTGAAGTCCCCTTCCTTGTCGGCGGGAACATCGGCCCAGACCATCAACAGCCCGGTACCCTTCTTGTTTGGCATGGGAATTCCTCCTCAGGTCAGCCTTTTGCGCAGGACCGCGCCCTAGATTTTCAGTTCATAGACGTAGCCCCGGGCCACGCCCGGCGCCGGCATGTCAACCTGGATACCCACCCCGTAGCGGTAGTTGGGGTCTTCACCCACCTTGGGGCCTACGGTATTGCGCAGGGTTCCCAGGGCCTCGACCTCGAACTCCACCACGTCGCCCGGCTGCAGGAAGCGAGCCTCGTACCCCTTGCGGATGGCCTCGCCGATGGAGCCGCCGCCCACGGTGCCACATCCCAGCACGTCCCCCACGGCAATGCGGCTATCCTTGGAGGCCCGCTCCACCATGGCCCCCCAGGTGTGGTAGGAAAGGCTGCCGTCGCTCTCTTCCACCCAGGGCACGCCGTTGACCCGGGCGGAGCACTTGACGTGGAGCCTGCCATCGCGGATGTATGGGGCCAGTTCGTCGGTGGTGACCAGGTAGGGGCCCAGGGAGGAAGCAGTGTCTTTGCCCTTGGCCGGCCCCAAGCCCACGGCGCTCTCGTCTCGCTGCAGGTCCCGGGCGCTCCAGTCGTTGAAGATCAGGAACCCGGCGATGTAATCCAGGGCATCGGCCTCCGCCACGTTGGAACCCTCCTTGCCGATGACGCAGCCGATTTCCAGTTCGTAGTCCAGCATGTTGGAAGCGGAGGGATGGGGAACGGTGTCCTCCGGCCCGTAAACGCACAGGGGATTGGAGAAATAGAAGATGGGCATCCGGTACCAGGCCTCTTCCCGTTCCCTGGTACCCTGCTGGGTGGCGTGCTCCTCGAAGATCATGAAGTCGCGGATCGTCGGTGGTCGCAGGATGGGCGAGCGCAGTTGCACATCTTCCAGGGCAAAGACTGGGGCGCCGGCGTTGCCCTGTTGGAGGGCAGCCCGCACCTGGTCCAAGGCCTGGTCGCCCGTCTCCAGCAGGGCCTGAACGTCCCGCAGGGGCGGGGACGCCCCGACCAGGGCGCTCACGTCCACCACCGAATCCTGCTGCAGCACACCGCAGCGAGGGCCCATACCGGCATCATAGGTCACCAGCTTCATTTCATCTCCTCCGCTAGGGGATTGGGGCAATCAGTTCAAGAGGCATTGATTGGTAAATATAACACAGGGGAACGACCGGGCGGGGCAGCGCCTTCGGCAGCAACCGCGCGCATTGGAGGGAAGCCGACATTTCAATGCCCAGACCCCCTTTTTTGTCATTCCGAGCGACAGGCTTGGTTGGTTTGGGGTGGGTGGCATGGTTCCCAGCACCGTTGGGATTCCTCGACTGTCGCTCGGAATGACAAGCACAATCGCTCCGAATGACAGCATTGCCGGCTTTGACCTTGCCCTGAACTGTCGCTTCCGCTTCGCCGAGGTTGCGCCCAGGGTCGGGTTGTCGCTAATATTAGCCATCCCTTGGAGAAACCAGGCCAAACAGGAGGTTCGGAACATGGCGGAACTAACCTTGGCTTATCGGGTAAGGAGCTACAGCACCGGCACTCCGGGGCGCGCCATCTGCAACACCCGCAATCACCACTGGGTTGCCGACGGTTCGGGCGGCGAAGAGGTGGGCGCCGGGGAACTGTTTCTTTCCGGCATTACCGCCTGCGCCGTCAACATGGTGGAGCGCATCGCCACCGGAGAGGAAATACCCCTAAACTGGATGGATGTCAGTGTCGAGGCCTACCGGGACCCCGACCGGGCCGCTATTGCCGACGCTGGCAACGTCAGCGTGTACGACGACATCCGGGTCCATTTCCAACTCTGGGGGCTGGACGAGGACCAGGGCCAGTACCTGGTTGACCAGTGGAAACGCCGTTGACCCCTCTACGGTTCGGTCGCCGTGGCGACCCCCAGCACCAGTGTCTCGGCAGAGACCTTTGTCGAAGCCCATCACTGAAGATCAGCCAGCGTTGGGTTGGCCCTGAAAACGGTCAATCTCAACAATGGAACAATGGAAGGTTCCCGATGGATAAACGGCGAAACCGCCTAGGTTTCGCCGTTTATCCTTGCCCGGGCGGTCACCGGCCAGGAAAGCTACATCGCCATCCCTCAGGCATCGCGATACATTAAGAGCAACCCCCCTGTTCCAACCCAGTCGGTCAACCCAAGAATGACCGAAATGAATGGGATATATGGTTGCCTGGTCGGGTAGGGGCGCACGGCTGTGCGCCCCTACGAGTAACATCCACTTACCCTCATTATTCCCATTCTTTTGTTCCTGATAAACCCTGGTTGACCGACTGCATATCCGTCAACACCGTATTGGCCGGGCAGGAACGCCATGGCTGCTTCGACCGAAGGGCTTCACCCGCATTCCACCAACGGGAAAAGGTACGTTGCGGGAGCTTCCTAAACCATCGTTGTTATGTTATGCTTCGCTTGGCTCCATCTACCATTGCCATTTGGGTGGATTCGAAGCCGGACGGCGTTACCTTCCCAACCCATATCTCGCTATTCTTCGTCCATTGGGGCTGCAAAGGGAATGGGCATGCCGTCAACGATATTCCATATTCTCAAGACTGTCCTGCGTTGACCGTCGCCATGGTTCACCAGGGCGTGGCATTTGCGGTGTGGCCGGGAAGGGTGGTGTAGCTGTCGCGTAGATCGAACCGGAAGAAGATATCCGTCGGGCGACGACCGGCGTGGGCGAAGGAGTAGTTTTTCGTGTTCGATGTATGGACCTTACGAATTATTGGCGCTGGCGGCCTGGGCGCCCTGGGGTACCGGTTGGGGCCCTATATGCCCGATTTCCCAGCCGACAGCAAGCAGATCATCCCTTGGGGCATAGTCCTGGCCCTCGTTGGCATCCCGGTGGGCGCCTTTATTACTCCCTACCTGCTGCTTCGCCCCTGGCGGAAAGTCGTCAACTACATTAATTCCATTCCCGGATCCACCCTTCTCTCCTCGGCCTTTGGCGCCCTGATTGGCCTGGTCTTTGCGGCCTTGATCTCTATTCCCTTCTACAACATCGATGGCTGGATGAGTTGGGGTATTCCCATCATGGTCAGCCTTTCCTTTGGTATGGTTGGCCTGCTGCTCGGCGGAATCCGAGGCAGGGACGTTCAGGCCGTGTTTCCCGCCCTGGAGCATACCAGCTACAGTTCCAACGGCGTTGCCCACGATAATCGAGCCGGAAAGATACTGGTGGACACCAGCGTCATCATCGATGGACGCATCGCCGACCTGACCGGCACCGGCTTCGTGGATGGCACCCTGGTCGTTCCCCGCTTCATCCTCGACGAACTGCGTCACATCGCCGACTCCAGCGACCCTCTGCGCCGGAACCGGGGCCGCCGGGGCCTGGAGGTACTGGGGCGCCTCCGCCGGGATGACAACGTGACGCTGGACATCATGGACGTGGGCGTGTCCAATGGAGACGAGGTGGACTCGATGCTGGTCCAGATGGCGAGGTCCATGAAGTGCCCCATCCTCACCACCGACTACAACCTGAACCGGGTGGCCGAATTCCAGGGGGTGCAGGTTCTCAATGTCAACGAGTTGGCCAACGCCCTGAAGTCCATCGTTTTGCCCGGCGAGGAAATGCGGGTCGATATTGTGCAGGAGGGCAAGGAGCTGGGTCAGGGGGTCGCCTACCTGGACGACGGCACCATGGTCGTAGTCGAGGGTGGCAAGCGTTACATCAACGCCTCCCACAACGTCACGGTTACCCGGGTGCTTCAGACCGCCGCCGGTCGCATCATCTTCGCCCAATCCCGGAACAATTAGCCAGCCTGTACGGTCGCGTCCGTAGGGCGGGAAGGCAGCGTGGTTAGCGAAGGGAGCGTTGGCGTGATTGTCGTCGCCGCCGGGGAGAGTACCCGCATGGCCGGCGTGGACAAGATTTTCGCGTCCCTGTTGGGACGGCCACTGATCGCCCACACCCTGGACGTATTTGAGACCTTCCCCGCCGTTTCCGAAATCGTCCTGGTGGTCGCCGCCGCTTCGGTGGAGGTGGGCAGACAACTTGTGGAACAGCAAGGCTACCAGAAGGTCACCAGCGTGTGCGCTGGGGGCGCCCGCCGCCAGGATTCGGTAAGGGCCGGCTTGGGCCGGCTGAGTCCCCGCCGTTGGGTCATGGTTCACGACGGCGCCCGCCCCGGGCTGGACGCGGCCCTGCTGCAGCGGGGCCTGGAGGCGGTGGCTGCCTCGCCGGGGGGCGCCGCCATCGCCGGGGTTCCAGTCAAGGACACCATCAAGGTGGTCGGGACGGACGGACTGATAACCGGCACCCCACCACGGGAATCCCTGTGGGCTGCCCAGACCCCGCAGATATTCGAATATTCCCTGCTGGAACGGGCCCACGCCCAGTTTGACGGCTTCGCCACCGACGACGCCATGATGGTAGAATCGCTGGGCGTTCCGATAGCCATGTTCCCCGGTTCTTACGAAAACCTGAAGGTAACCACGCCGGAGGACTGGGCGGTAATGGAAGCAACCTTGCGAGGGCGGCAACTGCCCGGCGGGGAGTGAGGCAGCGAATTCATGGAGCAGGACATCCCACCCATCCGCACCGGCATAGGTTTCGATTCCCATGCCCTGGGACCGGACCGGCCCCTGGTTCTGGGCGGGGTGGATGTTCCTTGCGACCGGGGGCTGGTGGGTCACAGCGATGGCGACGTGCTGGTTCATGCCCTGATGGACGCGCTGCTGGGGGCCGCCAACCTGGGCGACAAGGGTCAGCATTTCCCCTCCTCCGATGACAGCCTGCGGGGAATCTCCAGCCTGCTGCTGCTGGAACGGGTGGGCGTCCAGGTGGCGGCTGCCGGTTGGCGGGTAGCTAATGCAGATGCTACAATACTGGCGCAGCAGCCCCGGCTGGCCCCCTTCATACCGGAAATGCGGACGCGAATCGCCGGGTCTATGGGCATCTCCGAAGACCGGATCAGCGTCAAGGTAACCACCACCGATTACCTGGGATTCGTGGGCCGGGAGGAGGGTATCGCCGCTCTGGCAGTGGCCACCCTCTACAAACCACAAGGGCAGCCACCCGCTTCAGGGCGTTAGGGTCGCCAGGTGCAAGCGGCGCCCAGCCTCCGGGGGGCGGCAGGAACGGCAAGAGAGCAGGATTTACGGCAAGGCTATGCGTCTCTACAACACGCTGACCGGCGAGGAAAAGGAGTTCGTCCCCGCCGACGGCAACACCGTGAAAATGTATGTCTGCGGCGTCACGCCCTATTCCTCCACCCATGTCGGCCATGCCCTCAGCTACGTCGTCTTCGATACCCTTCGCCGCTACCTGGAATACCAGGGTTACCAGGTCAAGCACATTCAGAACTTCACCGATGTGGACGACAAGATAATCCAACGCGCCCTGGAAGCCGGAATCAGCGAGGAGGCCCTGACAGCCCGTTACATCGACGATTTCTTCCACACCATGGACGCCCTGAACATCCTCCGCGCCGACGTTTACCCCCGGGCCACCCAGGAAATCGGCCCCATAGTGGAAACGATACAGAGTCTGGTGGACAAGGGCTATGCCTATCCCGCCAACGGGGACGTCTATTTCCGGGTGAATTGCAAGGAGGACTACGGCAAGCTCAGCCACCGCACCCTGGACGGCATGATTGCCGGCGCGCGCATTCAGGTGGATGAGGACAAAGAACACCCCATGGACTTCGTTCTCTGGAAGGGCGCCAAGCCGGGCGAACCCTCCTGGGAGAGTCCCTGGGGACCGGGCCGCCCCGGCTGGCACATCGAATGCACCGCCATGTCCCTACGCTACCTGGACTATCCCCTGGACATCCACGGCGGGGGCCAGGACCTGATTTTCCCCCATCACGAGAACGAAATCGCCCAGAGCGAAGCCCACACCGGCATCACCCCCTTCGCCCACCACTGGGTTCACAACGGCCTCCTGCAACTGGGCGAGGACAAGATGAGCAAGTCCTTGGGCAACCTGGTGTCGGTGGAAGAGGCATTGGCCAACTACAGCGCCGATGCTCTGCGCATCTACTTCCTGAGTTCCCACTACCGCAGTCCCCTGCAGTACAGCGACGAGGGTTCGGCGGCCATGGAACGCAGCATGGACCGATTCCACCACGCCCTTCGTTCCCAGCCCGACGGTAACGCCACAAAGGATGTCGAAGCCCTGGACCCGGAACCCTACCGCCAACGGTTCATCGGCGCCATGGACGATGACCTGAACACGCCCCAGGCCATCGCGTCCCTGTTCGACATGGCCCGGGAGATCAACCGGGAAAAGGACAACGGCAACGGCGTCGCCGATGCCCAGGAAACCCTGCGGGAGCTGGGCGCAGTGCTGGGGCTGACCTTCGCAGAACCGGAGACCGCCGGTAACCAGTTGGCCGCCAAACCCTTCATCGACCTGCTGGTGAATACCCGCACCGAACTGCGTCAGGCCCGCCAGTTCGCCCTGGCGGACCAGATCCGCGATGAACTTGCGGCCCAGGGCGTCGTCCTCGAAGACACGGCCCAGGGAACCCTGTGGCGTTACCAGCGGTAACTCTCAGCCCGTCAATTGGGCGCTTTCCCCACGCCGCTCCCCACTGAGCCCTCACCAGAGCGACGGCCTTGTTGCCCTTTGCCGGCGCCTTTGCCATAATGGAAACGCATTCAGCATCGACTCGTTTCCCTTTGTCCTTCATCCCTATTTCTGCTGGCGAGTATCGGCTAACTCATGATAGCTACCTCCATCGTTGAATCCCTGGCCCGCATAGTTGGCGAAAACCATGTGTTAACGGCCCCATACGACCTGGACCGCTACTCCGCCGACGCCCTGACTCCCTTCCGAGCCTTCCGGTCCGGTTACGCCTTCGAGCGACTGGCCGACGTGGTGGTGCGTCCCGGTTCCGTTGAGGAAGTATCTCGCATTGCGGCCCTGGCCACCGCCGAAGCAATCCCCCTGGTTCCCTACGGGGGCGGCACCGGCGTCATGGGAGGCGTCCTGCCCGTCGCGGGGGGCGTGGTGGTTGACGTGAAGCGTCTCAACCGCATCCTGGAAATCAGCCCCCGGGACATGACCGCCACCGTGGAACCGGGCGTGGTCCTCCAGGATCTGGCCGACGCGCTGGCCGAGCATGATTTGATGATTGGCCACGACCCCTACAGCGTTCCCATTGCCACCGTGGCGGGAACCATATCCACCAACGGCGTGGGCTACCGGGCCAGCGCCTTCGGGCCCATGGGACAGCAGGTTGTGGCGTTGCAGGTGGTACTGCCCGACGGCCGCATCCTGGACTCTCGCTCGGTACCCAAGTACTCATCGGCCCCCAACTTCAACCATCTGTTCATCGGTGGCGAGGGGGTCTTCGGCATAATCACCAGGGCCACCATAAAGGTCTTTCGCATACCCGAGGCGCAGGTATTCGCCACGGCAGCCTTCGACACCTTTGACCAGGGCTTTGACGCAGCCGCCGAAATGAAGGCTCTGGACCTGCACCCCACCCTGTTGGACCTGACCGAGGAGGACGACCTGGTGCGGATGTTCCTGCTCTTCGAGGGCTACCGGGAGGGAGTGGAAGCCCGGCATCGGCGGGCCATGGCCATCTGCGCCCAGTTTGGCGGCCGGGACATTGGCCCGGAGGATACCCTGGAATACTGGGAGGGCCGCCATGATTCGGGCCACCGCTACAAGCGGAACGCCCTGGGCCGACCCCGGGAGGAACGTTGGAACCGGCAATGGGGCCGCAGTTTCGATTACCTGCACATGGCGTTGCCCACTTCCCAGGTTTTGGAATACCGCCGTCGCTGCCAGGAAATGCTGGCCGACCGGGGCATCCGCATCGTCGAATACGCCATCTGGAGCCGGCCGGAGTTCTTTTCGATGATGGTGGTTCCGGAGGATACCGGCGGGAAAGAGGAGGATTTCCGGGCCAACTTGGCCGAGGCGGTGGAAGAGGTGTTGACCCTGGCCCAGGACTTGGGCGGCGTGATGGAATATTGTCACGGGGTGGGCATGAAGCTGAACCACCTGCTGGCCCGTGAAATGGGCGCGGGGCATGAGGTGATGCGTCAGATCAAGGAAGTCCTGGACCCCTCCAACATTATGAACCCCGGAAAACTGGGACTGTAGCCGCGGAATTCTGCCTGGTCAAGGCTGGACGATCAGGTCAGCAGGGGACATTGACATTCCGAGCGACGGCCGCGGAACCCCAGCCCCTCTGATTGTCATTCCGAGCGCCGCAGGCGCCGAGGAATCCCAACCGTGGGGAACAACGATGCTCTCCAGCGCCCAGCCCCTCGGATTGTCATTCCGAGCGCCGCAGGCGTCGAGGAATCCCAACCGTGGGGAACAACGATGCTCTCCAGCGCCCAGCCCCTCGGATTGTCATTCCGAGCGCCGCAGGCGTCGAGGAATCCCAACCGTGGGGAACAACGATGCTCTCCAGCGCCCAGCCCCTCTGATTGTCATTCCGAGCGCCGCAGGCGTCGAGGAATCCTAACGGTGGGGAACAACGATGCTCTCCAGCGCCCAGCCCCTCTGATTGTCATTCCGAGCGCCGCAGGCGTCGAGGAATCCCAACGGTGGGGAACAACGATGCTCTCCAGCGCCCAGCCCCTCTGATTGTCATTCCGAGCGCCGCAGGCGTCGAGGAATCCCAACGGTGGGGAACAACGATGCTCTCCAGCGCCCAGCCCCTCTGATTGTCATTCCGAGCGCCGCAGGCGTCGAGGAATCCCAACCCTGGGGAACAACGATGCTCTCCAGCGCCCAGCCCCTCTGATTGTCATTCCGAGTGCCGCAGGCGTCGAGGAATCCCAACCGTCCGGGTAAACCATCCATCCCACTCCAAGCCAACCTTGCCTGTCATGCGAGCGACAGACAAGAAGGCCTGCCCATGGCAATCACGGTTCCCCCCGCACCGTCGGGATTCCTCGACTGGCGCTCGGAATGACAGGGGTGATTGGTTTGTGGTGGGATGGATGGTTTACCCGGACGGTTGGGATTCCTCGACGCCTGCGGCGCTCGGAATGACAGGGGTGGTTGGTTTGTGGTGGGTGGCGTAGCTGCCCCGGTGGGTTGGGATTCCTCGGCTGGCGCTCGGAATGACAAACAAGGGGGGCTGCTAATACCAAACACACAGCCAAATGCACCGTAGGGGCGCACGGCTGTGCGCCCCTACGGGTCACGTCGCCCTTGCCCCCTATTCCCAGTCCTCTCATCCCTGACAACTCTCTGTTGAATAGGGCTATCCCGCAGAGTCCAGGGAGGCCACGCTGAAGATAACGTGGAAGGGCATGCAGTAGATGACTATGCTGCCCTGCTCAGCAAGGTCGATGTCCGCCGGAATCTCGTAGTTCTGGTTGCCGATATTCCCCTTAAGCTTGGCCAAGTTAATGTATCCCCCGTCCTGCAACTCGTTGCGGCTCTGCGGGTCCCGAGGCTTGGCCAGCAACACCCGCAGATCGGGCCCGTTGGTAACCATGAAGTCCTCGAACCGCAGGATGTGACTGCCGTCTGCAATCCGGTAGATGGTGGCCGTCCCGCTGCCCTGGTGGAAGGAGTCGGCGCCCCGGAAGGAACCCGACGCCACCACCACGGGGCCAGCGTCTCCGTCCCCTTCCGACGGCATGGCCTCTTCCATGGTGGGTTGGTCCATCTGGGCCATCACCGTCATCACGGTCTCCACCTGGGACATGGTGAGGTTGGATGGCACATCGGCGCTCGCCGCCATGGGGAACTCCTCGTCCACCGTGGTGCTGATGAACAATGGAGACAACATCCACCAGGCCGCCGCCGCCACCGGGATCAGTATGACGATCGCGGCGGAGATGAACATGTTTCGCTTGGTCATTTCCGGTTCCCCCTGGGTTCAATACTCATGAATACCGATGGCACATTGGCAACTCACGCCTGCCATTTCGAGCCTGCCGAGGAATGACAAACAAGGGGCGTTGGCATCGCGATACCGGTTCCCCCGCTCCGTTGGGATTCCTCGACTGGCGCTCGGAATGACAAAACTTCAATTACCCTATCAAACCAAACTTGACTGACTGCTAGGAGCCACTCCGGCTTAGCGCCTCCGGGTTGGCGCAGCTCTCCATTGGCCGGCCAGCCAGTCCCGACAGCAGGTTGCGGGCCGCCAGCATGCACATGGCCCCCCGCGAGGCCAGGGAAGCGCTGCCCACGTGGGGCGAAATCACCACGTTATCCAGGGTCAGCAACGGATCATCGGCGGGTATGGGTTCCGGATCGGTCACGTCCAACCCGGCCCCGTAAATCCACCCCTCTTTCAAGGCCCGGTAGAGGGCTCTGGAATCCACCACCGGCCCCCGGGCCACGTTGACCAGTATGGCCGTGGACTTCATCTGCCGCAATTCCGCCTCACCGATGTAGTGCCGGGTTTCCGGCGTCAGCGGAACGTGCAGGGAAACAAAGTCCGATTCCGAAAGCAGCGTGGACAGGTCCACGTATTCCAAGCCGTATTCCCCTTCCAGGTCGGGGCGCCGAGTGCGGGAGTGGTAGAGGATTCTCATGTCGAAGCCCCGGCCCCGGCGGGCCATCTCCAGCCCAATCTGGCCCAGCCCGATGATGCCCAGGGTCTTGTCGTGAATGTCCACGCCCAACCAGCGCAGGGGATGGAAGGCCAGGGTCCACTGGCCGTCCCGCACCCACCGGTCGCTCTCTCCAATGCGCCGGGCCGCGGACATCAGCAGGGCGAAACCCACGTCGGCGGTAGCCTTCGCCAATACCCCCGGCGTGTACCCCACGGGAATGCCCCGCCGGGTGGCCTCCGCCACGTCCACGTTGTCCAGCCCCACCGCCAACTGGCTAATCACCCTCAAACCCGGGGCCGCGTCCAGAAGGGGGGCATCCACCCGGTCCATGATGTTGGTCAGAATGCCGTCCACGCCGGCGGCCCTTTCCCGCAGGACCTGAGGCGAGGGAGGCTCCTCGTCGGGCCAGACCTCCATGTCTGCGCTGCGGTCGATCAGGTCCAGGGCATCCTGCATGATGCGGCGGGTAACGAAAACGCGGGGCCTGCTGCTCACAATGGCCACCTTTGTTCTGTGATTGATTTGAATCCGTCAAAGACCGGCAAGACCATTACCGACTGTCTTCAGCAGATATTAACAAAGGGAATCTATGTTTTCTACGTTGTTTCCCCCGTTTTCCGGGGGTTTCCACAAATGGGAGAGGTTGGGTGGTGGCGCAGGACACTCCGGCCATCCCTTCCCACCCCTGCCGATGCTATACTAACCCCCGTTGCCAAGTCCGACGTACAGGACTGAGACTCTGGAGGAATATATGGCTCTCTATTTGAACGAACAAGAGGTGGTGCAGCTGCTGCCCATGTCGGAATGCGTGGAGGCGCTGGACGAGGCCTTTGCCCACGCCGGGGCCGGCCAGGTGGATATCAAGCCCCGTTCCCGCATCCGAATGCCCGGCGGCTTCTTCCACTTCATGGCCGCCGCCGATGCTGGACACCAGGTGTTTGGCTACAAGGCCTACCCCTCCTTCGCCGGCGGCGCGAAGATGATCGTGATGCTCTACGACTACGAAACGGGCGAGTTGCTCTCCTGCATGGAGGGCGGCCGGCTGGGGCAGATCCGCACCGGCGCCGCCTCGGGGCTGGCATCCCGGTACATGGCCCGGGCCGACGCCGACAGCGTGGGCGTCATCGGCTCCGGCTTTCAGGCCCGCACCCAATTGGAAGCTGTCTGCGCCGTCCGGGACATCAAGCGCGCCAAGGTTTACAGCCGCCGCCAGGAACGGCGAGAGTCTTTCGCCCAGCGGATGAGCGAGCAGCTCAACATCGAAATTACCCCGGTGGACAGCGCCCAGGAGTGCGTTTCCGATGTGGCCGTTGCCATCACCATCACCTCCGCGCGGGACCCGGTGCTGGAGGGGGAATGGCTGGCGCCGGGAACCCACGTCAACGCCGCCGGCGGCAACCACTGGATGCGCCGGGAGGTGGACGAGGCGACGGTGTTGCGCTCGGCAGTAATCGCCGTGGATGACCTGGACCAGGCCAAGGTAGAGTGCGGCGACCTGCTCTGGCCGGAAGCGAGGGGCGAGTTTCGCTGGGACATGGTCTGCGAACTGCAGGACATCCTGGCAGGACGGGTGAAGGGTCGTCCAGACGACCAGGCGGTAACCCTGTTCGAGTCCATGGGGGTGGCCCTGGAAGACATCGCCGCCGCCCAGCTGGTGTACCGCAAGGCCCGGGACCAGGGCATCGGCCAGGAACTCCCCTTCTAGGGAATGGTCAGGCCTGGCAGGGCAGCGATTTGATGGTTGACTGTCGGCGTAGGGGCGCACGGCCGTGCGCCCCTACGCCGACAACCGGGTTTGCCCAATTCTCCCGCGATTCCAAACCGTTACTTGCACTCAACTGTGGTTGACGTTAAAGCAAACTTCAACGACAATGTACGGCAATCTCCACAAGCTTGAATTCTCCCCAGAATAAGGAGGCTGGTTATGACAACGGCGACCGCTTACACCATGGATGCTTTTCTGGACGACGTGAGGGAGACTTTCGCCACCACCAGCGACCCCATGGCCCAGGCTCAGGCCGTGGCCGACAACCTGAAGACCCTGATCAACACGCCCGGCTGGCTTGAGGAAATGCTGGACCTGCCAGAAGAGGGCGGCTATGGCCCCAAGAGCCTGCACCTGGAAGAGGATGCCGGCCATCCCAAGCCCGGTTTCTGGCTGATGGCTTCGGTTCAGGAGGATGGCCGCGACAATCTGCCCCACGACCACGGCAATGCCTGGGTCGTCTATGGCGTGTACGATGGAGCCATCGAACAGACCAAGTGGCGCTGGTACTATCCCGGCGAGGGTGTTGACCGCCTGCAGCTGAAGGAGACCGGCCAGTTCGTACAGAAGGCCGGAGCGGTGGCCTTCTTCCTCCCCGGCGAAATTCACAACACCCGCAACGTCACCGGCGGCCGCGCCCTGGTGGTGCGTCTGGAGTCCCAGAAGCTGGACCGCCTGGTACGCTACCAGTACAACCCGGATGCGAACACCATGACGGTGATGGACCGGTAACCACCAACCGCCCGTCTTCCGGTCCAGCCCGTCTTACGGACGGTCATAAAGTCGGCCCACCTGCTGTTGAAGCCTTGCAGGTGGGCCTTCCCCTTTCCCCGGCGATGCCTCTCCCCGTTGATGCCTGTCCCGGGGCCATTCCGGGCGCATTCCCCCCAGTCACTGTCATTCCGAGCGCCAAAGGCGTCGAGGAATCCCAACCGCAGTGGGCAAGACCATTCCCATAAGAAACCTCCTTCTCCATACCGTTGGGATTCCTCGACGCCTTTGGCGCTCGGAATGACAGGCCTTTTGAGGAAAAAAGGGCAGCCCTCAAAAGGCCTACTGAAAAAGCCCGGACGTTGACTTTTAGAACATACGTTCATATAATTATCCCGGCAATGCGCACCCCATATTGAGCGTTGCCGGGAAGAAATGAAGGTCGCCTGTGCGCTGATTACCCATTTCCATCTCAAGGCAGAACTGAAACGCCAGCCCGGCCTGGAGGGCCTGCCAACCATTATAGTTGACCGGGCCTCCACCCGTCCCCTGGTGATTGACAGTTCCCCGGAGGCCTCGGCGGTGGCGCCGGGAATCACCCTGGAGCAGGCCCTGGCTCTCCAGCCCAATTCCCTGGCCCTGGACGCCGATACTCCCCACTATCATCGGGTTTTCCGCCAGGTCCTCACCTCCCTGATGGGGGTCAGCGACCGGGTGGAGGCGGCGGATTTGGGCATTGCCTACGTGGGCATAGACGGTCTGGAGCAGATGTACGGCGGCGAGGCCCGCCTGGTCGCCACCCTGCTGAACGCCATTCCCGGTTGGCTGAATCCCCGCTTCGGCGTCGGCGAGGGCAAGTTCCCGGCCCTGGTGGCCGCCCGCGTCAGCCAGGGGTTGGGCGCCACCCGGGCGCCGGCAGACCAGGCGGCATTCCTGGCATCCCACTCGGTGGACCTGCTGCCCGTATCGACGGGCACCCGCGAGGCCCTGCACCGTTTTGGCCTTCACACCCTGGGCCAGCTGGCCGCCCTGCCCTCCGCCACGCTGGTGGATCGCTTTGGACGGGAGGGCTGGGTGGCCTGGACCTTGGCCCGGGGCGACGACGACAGCCCCCTGGTTCCCATCCGGCAGGAGGAGACGGTGGTGGAGCGTACCTCGCTGCCCTTCTCCTCAACGTCCCTGGAATTGCTGCAGGTGGCCGTGGATACCCTGCTCCGCCGGGCCTACGCCCGCCCGGAGATACGGGGACGCTACGCCGGCCGGGTTCTCCTGGAATGCGCCGTATTCCGCGCCGCTCCCTGGCAGAAGTCCATCGTCTTCCAGGAGGGGGTGAACCGGTGGGAGCGGGCCTCCTTCATAGTTCGCAGCCGCCTGGAGGCCGAGCCGCCCCAGGTACCCATAGACGACCTGACCCTGACCCTGTCCAGCTTCACCGGCGAGTCCGGCGCCCAGTTGAGCCTGCTGCCCGAGGTACGGGACAGCCGGCATCGGCAACTGGCCCAGGTGGAACGGCGATTGCAGGGCCGCGGCGCCGCTTCTCCCACCCTGTACCGGGTGGTCAACGTGGCCCCCTGGCACCCGGCCCCGGAGATGCGGGCGGTGCAGGCTCCCCTGGACCGGCTGGGTTCCGGGGGCATCCGTCCCCTGCTGGCGCCGGTGCCGGTGCTGGTGCGGGAAAGCCCCGACCACCAGCCGGCCGCCATGCGAGTTGGCAATCTCTGGCGCCGGGTGGACCGTATTTCCGAGCGGTGGAGCTTCGACCTGTGGTGGCTGCCCAAGCCCCTCACCAGGACCTACTACCGGGTGGACCGGGAGGATGGGAGGCAAGTTGTCCTGTTCCGGGACCAGCGGGAAGACTGCTGGTACCAGCAGGGCCGTTAGACCACCGCCAGGCCGGTCGGGACCGGCAGGGAAGGGAACATGGCCTCCGATTACGTGGAACTTCACGCCAAGAGCTTCTATTCCTTTGGGCTGGGGGCCTCCCACGCCCATGAATTGCTGGCCCAGGCCCAGGAGTATGGCTATGATGCCCTGGCCCTGACCGACACCAATCTCTGCGGGGCCCTGGAGTTTGCCAGACTGGCCGCCAGCCTGGGCATACACCCCATCACCGGCGGCGAATTGACCCTGGCCGACGGCGGTCGCCTGGTATTGCTGGCCCGCACCCGGGAGGGCTACGCCAACATCTCCCGGCTCTTCACCCTGGCCAACGCCGCCGACCGCCGGGAACCAACGCTGGACTCTACCCACCTGGCCGGGCATGCCGCCGGGGTTGTCCTGCTCACCGGCGGACGGGGCGGGCCCCTGGAACGGCTGCTGGCGGAAGACCGGGGCGCCGAGGCCCTGCAACTGCTGCACGACTACCTGACCTGGTTCGGCCAGGACTCGGTGTTCGTGGAGTTGCAGCAGAACTTCCTTCAGGGCGACGGCGGGCGCAACCGGGAGTTGGCCGGACTGGCGGCCCGGGCCGGTGTCCCCCTGGTGGCCACCAACGACGTTCATTACCACAGTCCCGACCGCTACCGACTGCAGCACGCCCTGGTGGCCGCCAAACACAATACCACCATGGACCAGGCCCTGCCCTTCATCCACCCCAACCGCCACCTCTGCCTCAAGTCTCCCCGCAGCATGGCGCAACTCTTCGAGGAATACCCGGAAGCGGTGGCCAACACCCGGCGCATCGCCGAGCAGTGCCGGTTCAACCTGAGCGCCGACCTCGGCTACACCCTGCCCGAGCCCCAGGTACCCCCCGGCTATACCCCTATGGGGTATCTACAGCAACTTTGCCGGGAGAGCGCCCAGCGCCGCTACGGCTCGGTGACCCGGCAAGTGGAGGAACGGCTTCAGGAGGAGTTTGGCCTCATCGAACTGCATGGCATGGCCGGCTTCCTGCTACTGTACCGGGAAATCGTCCTGCTGGCCCAGCAAATCATGGAGGAGCGGGGGCTGTCCCACCCGGAAACTCCCCTGGAGGAACGGCCGCCGGGCCGGGGACGGGGTTCCTCGGTGGCCCTGCTGGTGGGCTACCTGATCGGCATCAGCCACGTGGACCCGCTGCAGTGGGGGCTCACCCTGGAGCGGTTCATCTCCGAGGATACCAGCCTGCTGCCGGACATAGACCTGGATTTCCCCCGCAACCTGCGGGACGAGCTGATTACCCGGGTGCACCAGCGCTTCGGACGGGAGTATGCCATCCTCACCGGGGCCATCTTCACCTACACCGTCCGGGGCATCATCCAAGACCTGGGCAAGGCCCTGGGGCTGCCCCGGGAGGAACTGACCCTGCTGTCCAAGCAACTGTACTCCCACAAGGCCGAGGACCTGGAGCAGGAGATGCGGGAACTGCCCGCCTTCCGGGACAAGGTGGAAGCTCCGGGGTGGCGGGACCTGGTTCACCTGGCCCCCCAGTTGATGGGCGCCCCCAAGCTGCTGAGCCAGCACGTGGGCGGCATGGTCCTCAGCAGTTCCCCCATTCCGGAGATGGTACCCATCCGGGCCGGGGCCATGGAGGGTCGCTACATCATGGACTGGAACAAGGACAGCGTATCCGACGCCGGGTTCGCCAAGATAGACCTGCTGTCCCTGCCCGTCCTGGACCAACTGGAAGAGGCCCTGGACCTGATCGAAGCCAGGGAGGGCCACCGCCCCGACATCAGCCGGATAGACCCGGAAGACCCCCAGGTATATGACCTGATCAACCAGGGCAAGTCCAAGGGGGTCTTTCTGCTCCAGTCTCCGGCCCAGCTGAACATGGGCCAGCGGCTCAAGTCCCGCTGCCTGCTGGACCTGGCCTACCAGGTGGCCCTCATCCGGCCCGGGGTGGGTGTCCAGGGCAGCGCCGTGGCCCAGTTCGTGGAACGCTACCGGTACGGGGCATCCTGGGAATTCGACCATCCCCTGGAGCGGCGGGCATTGGAGCGGGGCTGCGGCATCATCGTCTGGCAGGAACAGGTGGTGCAGTTGGTTATGGACGTGGCCGGCCTGACCGCCGCCCAGGCCGATGAAATGCGCCGGGCCTTTGCCCGCCCCAACAACAAGCACCTGCTGGAAGAGCACTGGCAGCGGTTCCTGGAGGGCGCCCGGCAACGGGATGTCCCCGATGAAACCGCCGCCAAGATCTTCGCCAAGCTCAACGGCCAGTACATGTTCCCGGAGTCCCACTCCCACGCCTTTGCCGTCACCGCCTACCAGGCCACCTGGCTGAAACGCTACTACCCGGTGGAGTTCTTCGTCTCCCTGATGAACAACCAGCCCATGGGATTCTATCCCCGGGAAACCCTGAAGCAGGATGCCCGCCGTTTTGGGGTACCCTTCCTGAACCCCTGTGTAAACCGCAGCCTGGAACGGTGTCGCCCCGAAGAGGGTTCCGTGCGGCTGGGCCTGAAGTTCATCAAGGACGTGGGCGACCGGGGAGCGGAGACGATAGTGGCCGAGCGGGAACGGGGCGGGGACTACCGGGACCCGTCAGACCTGGCGCGGCGCACCGGCCTGAAGTCCCAGGCCCTTCAGTCCCTGGTACAGGCCGGGGCCTTCGATAGACTGGTATCCAACCGGCGCCAGGCCCTGTGGAACGCCGGAGTTGACGCGCGACCGGGCCGCAACGGCCAGCCGGCCCTGCCCCTGAGCGTCGCCGACCGGGCGCCCCGGCTGCCCGATTTCACCGACTTCGAGCGAATGGCCGGCGAGTACCAGGTAATGGGCATCTACCCCTCCGGCCACCTGATGCAATTCATCCGGCCAGGGCTGGACCCCCGGACGCTGCCCACCACCGCCGTCGAGTCCCTGGAGGACGGACGGGAGGTTATGGTGGCCGGCTGGCCGGTGGCCCGGCAGCACCCCCGGGGACGCCACGGCACCGTGTTCGTGACCATCGAGGACGAGGAGGGCGATACCCAATTGATCGTCTGGCCGGCCGTCTTCGAGCGTTGCAAGCGGCAGTTGAACAGCCAGGTCATCCTGGCCCGGGGCATAGTCTCCCACCGGGATGGGGCCGCGACCGTGGTGGTCTCCGACGTGGTGGCCATCAACCCCCAGGTCACCATGCCCGACGGCCACGACTGGCATTAGGGAAATAGCGTTTACATTGACTTAAGAATCGATGAAGTCAGCCTGTTAAAAACCTCATGGACTTCTCTGGACAGCGAAACCAGATGGTCATTTCCTTCGGGGTATACGAACAAGGACTCCCCGCTGCTAAGGCCGCTCTCAATCAATTCCCTATGATCTCCTATTCCGTTCCTATATGCAACCAAAGCAAAAAAGGTATAAAACACAGCCAGAAATATGATGCGCTTAGGGGGAAAGAGATTTTCATTGCCTGCCAGAGTAGGGTGGGCCAATGCGTTGGTTTTATCCAACAGTTCCTTTCGAGCCATGTTGGCAAAATCACTCATCTCCTGCTCGTAGCCAAACAGGTTGCTATTCGACCTATCAACAAACTCGGCCCGGTCTGAGAGGGCACGGTACGTCTTATATGCCTTGCCATCCCACACTCTCGCCCAGCAACCGGCTTTCCCAAGGTTCTTCTTGTCATCAATTAACGACCTAGACCAGGAAAGCTCCCTTGCGGCTACCGAATCATCTGGCCTGAGTTTTGATCTCTCTGCAACTCCCCAGTGAACCCACCTGAATGCGGCATCTCCCGAGCCATCAAGTTCGATAAACCGTGTATCCACGTAGGTCTCATAGAGTTTTCGGAGGGAAAACATTGCCGGACGCGCCAAGCCAGCGCGCAACATTATCGATATTTCCCCCAAAGATAAGACGCATTCAGCGAAAAGCGCTCCCAACGCCTGCTCACGACTCGCAACCTTGTCCTTCATGGGATTGCCTGACGAAGGAGTGATATGTAAAAATGCGTGCCGCCAATCATCCAACAGGACCAGGAAGTCATCCATTAGGTCCATCTCTTCGCCATAAGCCTCACATGCAGTTTCACTATACTTCCTTCTCAACGTTGCCATTTTGGATCGGCCTTCAAGACGTTGCCCGTCCATATTGCTTCTCCCATGGAAAATTCGTCCAAACACCCCATTCCTTAAGGTGCGATCCAAAGGTCCAACCAGTTGCCGAATAATAGTTGAAAGCATAAGAATATGTTCTACCTCCAAGAAAATGCCCTGTTCTTCCTAGCCGGACAATGATACTATGCAAAACATTAAAAGAGACATAACCTCACTAAATTATAACCTGAATTTCGATTCACCGCAGGAAAAAACATGTGCGGACGATACAGCCTCATTGCCGACATTCAGGAGTTGGCCCGACAGTTCCAGTTCGACGGGACCGGCTTTGAAAATCTGCCCCGGTACAATATCGCCCCCACCCAGCAGGCCCTTACCGTCACCAACCGGGAGGAGGGCAGGCAGGCCCAGCTGATGCGGTGGGGACTCATCCCATCCTGGGCCAAGGATGCCTCCATCGGCAACCGCATGATCAACGCGCGCAGCGAAACGGTGGCCCAGAAGCCCAGCTTCCGCACCGCCCTGCAGCGGCGCCGCTGCCTGGTATTGGCCGACGGGTTCTACGAGTGGCAGAAGGTGGGCAAGGGCAAGACCCCCATGCGCATCGTCCTCCGTTCCCGCCAGCCCTTCGCCTTTGCCGGGCTGTGGGAGATCTGGAAGGACCCGGAGGGAGACCTGGTTCGTTCCTGCACCATCATCACCACCGAGGCCAACGACCTGCTCCGACCCGTCCATCCCCGGATGCCGGTGATTCTGCCCCGGGAGTTGGAGGAGTTCTGGCTGGATGGCGAAGTAACCGACCCCGCGGCCCTGTCCGACGTGCTGGTACCCTTCCAGGAGGAGGAGATGGAGGTGTACCAGGTATCGTCCCTGGTCAACAAGGCAACCAACAACGGCCCCGAGTTGATAGTTCCGGCGGTACCGGGTCTATTGATACCCGAAGGTCAGTTCTGAGGCTGGCATCTGAATACCTGGAGGTAACAACCCCTTGTTGCGGTACGGCTGCCTGATAATCGGGGTTCTCCTGGCCCTGTTCTTCCTCGTCTATTTCATCCTGTTCCGGTTCACCGGCGGCGGCCTTTAGCCATCAACACAGGAAACCGGCAGAGCAGTCAACCGCTCTGCCGGGAATTTAAGGCCAAGTTGTGGAACCCGCCCAACGCCACAGGCGGGCCGGTCAGAACAGATAATTGAGGCGGGCAGTGGTACGAGAACCCGGCACGCCCCGCTCCTGACAGCTAGTTGGGTACGGTGGCGTAGCCCTGGCCCACGGCCGTGGTGTCCCCGTTCTGGTTCTGGCACTGGATCTGAACGGTAACCTGGGTGCCGTTCTCCACCGCATCCTGCTGGATGACCGAGCCGGACACTGTCACCGTGTCCCCGTGCTTCACCGGGCGCAGGAACTTGAGGTTGACGCTGCCCGTGTGGTTGAACACCTCCGACCCAAAGAACCGGCGCAGGGCCTCGGAAGCGAAGGTTATGGACATGCGCCCGGATGCCAGGGTGTAGGTGGTACCCAGCCTCTGGGTGGCGACTTCCATGTTGTTATGGATGTTCTGCCGGTCCAGGATGCCGCAGGATTCGAACTGGTCGATGCTCTCCTGGGTAACGGACTTGGTAAGCGTGGGGATAGCCGCATTGTCTAAGATTTGGGATGCCATTTCTTTCCCACCTCGTCAGGTTTTTTCATCTGATAGGTGCGCAGCCGTTCCAGCATGCGCCCGTCTTCATCCACGGCGGTGGCTTCGATAACCAGGTAGGGCTTGTCCCGCCGCAGGTACTTGTCGTGAATTCGGCCCGTCACGAAAACCCTCTTGCCAACGATGGGAGGATTGAAGAACTCCACCTCGTTGCCCGCGTTCACCCCGCCGGTCTGGTCGTCGTACACCATGTTCAGGGCGGTGGCGTCGTGCTTCACCGCCAGGGTCGGGAAACAGGCATCCTGGTCCTGCACCGACGCCCGGAAGTTGTCCAACATCTCCTGGGTCAGCACGTATTCGTAGCTGCCCAACTCCTCGCCAATTTCTACCTCATCGTAAATGAAAGGCTTAAGCTGCTGCTCGGCCATTGACCCTACTCCTAATTCCATGCTGTGCCTGCCAGTCATTATAGCCGCAAACCGGGCCGGGTCAATGCCGGGTGAGGACGGGCGCCGCAAAGGGGCGCACCCGCCCTCCCCTGCCCGAAGACTCTTCCCAGGCGGAACGGGGTGGAAGGGGGAGGAACGGGAGTAATACCGGAGGATACCGGGATCGCTGGTGTCTCCACCAATTCTCAACCGTTGCGTGTGACACCTGCGCATTGACTACCCTTTGGGGCTTGTGCTACATTGATTGAACCCTTCCTGGTCAAGGGCATAGTAGCCCAATTTCTTCGGAGGTAGGAGAGAATAGCGAGGCAGTATAGAGTAAACGAGCAGATTCGGTCGCCCCGTGTTCGCGTCATCGGAGACAATGGCGAGCAGATTGGCCTGTTGCCACTGGACCGGGCCCTGCAGATGGCCCGCGAGGGTGGGGTTGACCTGGTGGAAGTGGCTCCCAATGCAGACCCCCCGGTTTGTCGCCTGCTGGATTACGGAAAACTGCGCTACCTGTACTCGAAGAAGGAACGAGAATCCAAGAAGGCTCAGAAGAACACCGAACTGAGGGAGGTCCGCTTTCGTCCCAATATTGGCGACCACGACCTGGACGCCAAGCTTCGCAAGGTGAAGGAGTTCATCGACGATGGCTCCAAGGTCAAGTTGACCGTGCGTTTCCGGGGACGGGAAGCAGTCCACCAGCAATTGGGGTTGTCGCTGCTCAAGAAAGTTGCCGACGACCTGAAGGAAGAGGTTCGGCTGGAGAAACCTCCGGCAATGGAAGGGCGCGCCCTATCCATGATACTGATTCCCAACCCCGCCAGGGGCGAAAAATCCGACAAGAAAGTGGAAGACCTAGCCAATGCCGAAACTTAAGACGCACAAGGGCGCCAAGGCCCGTTTCCACATCACCGGCTCGGGCAAGATGCTGCGGCGCAAGCGCATGAGCAGCCACCTGCGCCGCAAGAAGCCCAAGAAGGTTACTCGCAAGTACGCCGCCAAGTTGTCCGTTGACCAGGCGGACGTCAAGAGGCTCAGCCAGCTGATCCCCTACGACGTCTAGCCCCCCATCCTGCTATCCCGGAGATTCAAGGTGTCCAGAGTAAAGCGCGGCGTCACCAAGCGCCACCGTCACAAGAAGGTATTGTCGGCAGCCAGGGGGTTCCAAGGTTCCTCCAGCCGCAACTACAAGTGGGCCAAGGAGGCCCTCCTCCACGCCTGGAGCTATTCCTACCGTCATCGGCGGGAGCGCAAGGGAGATTTTCGCCGCCTTTGGATTGTGCGCATCGGCGCCGCCTGCCGCCAGTCGGGTACCACTTACAGCCAATTCATGCACGGCCTGAAAGTGGCCGGCATCGAGGTGGACCGCAAGATGCTGGCCGACCTGGCGGTCAACGACCCGTCCGGGTTCGAGAAGCTGGTGGGCATTGCCGAAGAGGCCAAAACGGCCGCGTGAGGCCAGCAAACAGTTTCAGAGGGTGGCCAACACCCAGTCCTGAGAGTTAGTTGGGCAGACAAAGTAAAGGGACCGGCAAGTAGCCGGTCCCATTCTTGTTTGCTCGTAGAACAGGTCTGGCAAAAGACAGCGATGTCATTCCGATCGACAGCCGAGGAATCCCAACGGTGAGGGCCACGGCGTTCTGGGGTAGGAAGCCCGGTTCCCTCCCTACGGTTGGGATTCCTCTGCTGACGCTCGGAATGACTGGTTGTGGGGATTGGGGGTATGAAGGTTGGTTCTCCCCGCACCGTTGGGATTCCTCGGCTGTCGCTCGGAATGACAAGCTGTGGGGATTGGGAGTAGGAAGGTTGGTTCTCCCCGCACCGTTGGGGTTCCCCGGCTGTCGCTCGGAATCACTGGCTGTGGGGATTGGGGGTAGGAAGGTTCCTTGTCCCCGCACCGTTGGGATTCCTCGGCTGTCGCTCGGAATCACTGGCTGTGGGGATTGGGGGTAGGAAGGTTCCTTGTCCCCGCACCGTTGGGATTCCTCGGCTGTCGCTCGGAATGACTGGCTGTGGGGATTGGGGGTATGAAGGTTGGTTCTCCCCGCACCGTTGGGATTCCTCGGCTGTCGCTCGGAATGACTGGCTGTGGGGATTGGGAGTAGGAAGGTTGGTTCTCCCCGCACCGTTGGGATTCCTCGGCTGTCGCTCGGAATGACTGGCTGTGGGGATTGGGAGTAGGAAGGTTGGTTCTCCCCGCACGGTTGGGGTTCCCCGGCTGTCGCTCGGAATGACTGGCTGTGGGGATTGGGCGTAGGAAGGTTGGTTCTCCCCGCACCGTTGGGATTCCTCGGCTGACGCTCGGAATGACAAACAAGAGGGGCTGGTCATGGGAATGGCGGTTACCCTGCACCGTTGGGGTTCCTCGGCTATCATTGGCAATCACGGAAGCTCAACAAATAGCCGAGGATTAAACCTGAAAGTCGACAGGTAGCGTACAACTGTTGACCAGGCTCTATTTCAATGAGTCGCTCTTCGTCTGTAAATCTCATGAGAGCCCTTTCTGACAAAGCAAAAGGATATCCGGTTAGGTAAAATACCGCCCCTTCGTTTTCCACGACATCCACTGGCATCTCCAGATATATCCACCTTTTCTTCCACTCTTTGTTTGCCCTGGGTTCATTCTGTTGATAATCGTCCCAAATGTGCAAGACGTGAACAGGTCTGGCATTAGGCGCTGGAGTGGGTGCAACCTCGGCCCCGAACCCACATGCAACCGTCAGGGGTACCAATACGGCCACAAATGCGCAAAATAGCTTCCACATGTGTCCTCTCCTGGAAGGTAGAGCATCTTGACTTGTCCGATTAGCCCCCACCCACTAAAGGGATGGTAACCCTTACCCAGAGTATTACTCCCCCGCCTCCACTGGCGCAAACCCGTAGTAGTCGTCGCTGTCCAGGATGCGCAACAGGCTCTGTACCGAAACATTTATGGGGCGCACCGGTGTGGACCACTTTTCCGTCAACTCGTGATGCAAATCCCCCACCGACATGGGTTGGTTTCCCCCGAGCAGGAGAGTACGGAACACTATCTCCTGGATTGGCAGGTTGGAGTTGATGTACTCCTCTTCCTGGCTGCCATACTGGACAATCTCGTCCACCAGCGCCTGGGGATTGTCCAATTCATGGTCTGGCTCCAGCAGAGAGGGGGAACCGGGGCTGCGCCGCGCCGCCAGCAGGGCAACAGCCGACCGGTTCAATTGTTCCAACCGGTCAAAGCTGACGTGATAGAGAAGTGAAGTTTCCTCCTCCTGGAGGGGCGCTTCGGGGTTGGGAACCGTCATATATCTACCTCTTCGTTCCAGTCAAGCATTACAATCTGCACCAACTCGCCGGCTTCCATGAAAGGCACATCCTCGGGGCAAATGGCCAGGGCATTGGCCCGGGACATGGAGGTGAGGATGTTGGAACCCTGGGGGCCGGTGGGGTTGGCATAATATACACCATCCCGATTCTCCACTTCCACGCGGGCATAAACCCGGCGGCCGTCGGTGTTGTAGATGGGCCCGGTCAGCCGGCCCTCCACCTGCGGCCTGGCCAAACGCCGCCTTCCCAGCATGATGCCGATCGCCGGGCGGGCAAACATTTCGAAGGCAACCATGGCGCTCACCGGGTTGCCCGGCAGTCCCATCATCGGCACGGGTTTACCGGTGCCGTGGACGGCATCGCCCCGCAGCATCCCGAAGGCCAGGGGTTTCGCCGGGCGCATTCGCACCGACCAGAAGTTGATGTCGCCCCGTTCCGTCAATACCTCTTTTACCATGTCGTAGTCGCCCTTGGAGACGCCCGCGGAGGTAATCAACAGGTCCGACTCCGCCACATCCTCCAGCCTGCGGTGCAGGTCATCCAGGTTGTCCCGGGCAATGCCCAGTACCCTGGGAATGCCACCGGCAGCCACGACCGATGCGGCGACGCTGTAGCTGTTGCTGTCATATATCTGGCCCCCGGCCAGTTCCTCACCCAGGGCGGCCAATTCGTCGCCGGTGGAAAGCACCGCTACCAACGGACGGCGCACCACCCGCGCGCGCGCCAGGCCCAGGGAGGCCATGACCCCGATTTCCGCCGCTCGGATCACCGTTCCGGATTCCAGGACCAGGTCGCCGGCCTGAACGTCTTCCCCGGCGGGCCGCACATTGCAGCCGAAGGGCAGGTCGGCCTGGATGTCAATGTCCGTAAGGGGACGTCCCGAGGCGCGGCGTTGAACCTCGTCGGTTTCCTCGAAGGGAACCACCGTATCCGCCCCGGCAGGCAGCGGCGCCCCGGTCATTATTCGCATGGCGAGCCCGGGCTGAACCGTCTGGGTGGAAACCTGACCCGCAGCGACCAAGCCGATAACCTGCAGGTTGCGGGGGGATTCCTCGGAGGCGCCGGCTATGTCATCCCTACGAACCGCGTAGCCGTCCATGCCCGAATTGGCCAGGGGCGGCAGGGCCAGGGGGGAGCGCACCTCCGCCGCCAGGGTCTGGCCCAGGCAATCAAGGATGGGCTTTTCCTCCGTCTCCAGAGTTGAAAAGCATTCCATTATTCGCCGGTAGGCTTCTTCCACCGACAGCATGTCCTCGTCAACGTGCCGGTGGCCGTGGTCGGGGGCCGGCTGGTGTTGGCGTCCGTGCCGATCCGAGTGGTGATGCCCGTGGTCATGCGATTGCATAGTGCGTCCTCTAGTCCGTGGCGCTGCAGTGGGGCCAAGTGCGATGGAAAGTCCCGTAGGCGGCTAATCCCTCAGTACCGCGCCCAAGTCCCGCTGCAGAGTGCGCAACAGTCCATCCAGGGTACGGTTGACTTCTTCGGCGGTCAGGGTACGCTCCGGTGATTGGAAGAAGACGTGGAAGGCCAGGGACCGGCGGCCCGCCTCCAGGTTCTCCCCGGTGTAAACATCGAACAGCTCCACCCGGTCCACCAGCCGGTGCCGGACCAGTATCTCCTCCACACTTCCCGCCGGCACGTCTTCCGCCACCGTAACGGCCAGGTCGCGGCGGGCGGCGGGGAAACGGGTCAGTGACCGGAAGTTGCGGGCGGGGCGAGGCGGCAGGGCCAGCAGGTCGTCCAGACATAGTTGGAACACGGTGACCGGGCGATGGCGCAGGTCGAACCGCTCTGCCACCGTGGGATGCAGCTCGCCGAGCAGCCCAATGGGAGATCCATCACACAATATGCGGGCGGTGCGACCGGGGTGCAGGGCCGGCGCATCTTCGGGAGCCGCCGGTTCCCAGGTACAGGAACTGCCCAGACCCAGGCTGGCCAGGGCGGAAGATAGGATGCCCTTGGCGTCGAAGAAGTCCAGGGGGCCGTTATCCACCAGCCAGGAGGGTTCCGACCGCAGGCCGGAGATTACGCCGGCCGCCATCTCCACCTCCCTGGGAAGCTGGCCCTGTCGGGGCAGGAACACCCGCGCCTGCTCGAAGAAGCGGAACGGACCTTCGTTATGTCCCTCGTTGTAGGACAGGGTGCCCAGCAGGCTGGCCAACAGGGTGGGCCGCAGGTGGTCGTGGGTGGCGCTCATGGGGTTGGCCACCCGCAGGGGTATAACATCCTCCGTGGGGTAGTTAACCCGGCTCAGATCCTCCATGCTGACCAGGGGATAGCTGATGACCTCCTGCAAGCCGGCATCGGCCAGGGCCGCCTTTAAGCGGGCGCGAAGTTCGGTCATGGGCGCCGGCTGGCGATGGGGTATTGGCGTGGCCAGCATGGTGGTGGGAACACTGTCGTACCCGATTATTCGCACCACCTCCTCGATCAGGTCCTCCTCGATGTTGATGTCGCTGCGCCAGTAGGGGACAGAAACCTCCACCGCGCCATCGTCCAATCGGGTCGTGTCAAACTCCAGGGAGCGAAAGACCTCTTCCACCTGTTCCAGCCCCACATCCATTCCCAGTACCTGCTTCAGCCGCCGCAGGGTGAGGGTTACCCCCGGTCGGGTTTGACCAGCATCCGGGTAGATGTCGTAAATGCCCTGGGCGACAGTACCCCCGGCCACCTGCTGAATCAACTGGGTGGCCCGGCGCAGGGCAATGGGAGCCAGTTCCGGCCGCAGCCCCTTCTCGAAGCGCTGGGAAGCATCGGTATGGAGGCGGAAGGTGTCCGCAGTGAGCCTATTGTTGTAGCTGTTGAAATTGGCCGACTCCAGCAGCACGTTGGTTGTGTCGGGCCCAATTTCGCTGTTGGCGCCGCCGATTACGCCACCCAGGCCAATGGGGTCCCGGGAGTCGGCGATGACCAGGACCTCCGGATTGAGTTCCCGCTGTACACCGTCCAAGGTTTCCAGGGTCTCGCCGAAGGAGGCGCGGCGGACGATGACCGTCCGGTCACGAACCCGGTCCAGGTCGAAGGCATGAAGGGGCTGGTTGAATTCCAGCATGACGTAGTTGGTAACGTCCACCACATTGTTGATGGGACGCAACCCGGCCCGGGTTAGCCGGTCCTGGAGCCACTGGGGTGAGGAACCTATCTTCAGGCCCTGGATCAGGCTGGCGGTGTAGCGGTGGCACAGATCGGGGTCGGCCACAGAGATTTGGGCCTGCTCGGCAATGGGCGGCCCCTCCTCGCTGTAGCTGACCTGGGGCATTCGCACCTTTTTGCCGGTAAGGGCGGCAATTTCGTGGGCCACGCCCAGGATGGAGAAACAGTCCAGCCGGTTGGGAGTAACCTCCAGGTCCAGCACCGTGTCGCCCAGGTAGTCGTCCAATGGCATACCCAGGGGAGCATCCTCGGGCAGCTCGACAATACCGTCGTGGTTCTCGCCCAGGCCAAGTTCCAGCTCGGAGCAGATCATGCCCTCGGACACGACGCCGCGGATGCGAGCGGCCCTGAGAGTCTCGTGGCGGCCGGAATGGGTGTTGAACAGGCGGGCGCCAACCCGGGCGAAGCAGATCTTCTGCCCCTGGGCCACATTGGGGGCGCCGCACACCACTTCCATTTCCGCGCCGTCCCCGGGGCTGACCCGGCAGAGACGAAGGTTGTCGGCGTCGGGATGGGGCCGAACCTCCAGTACCTGGCCAACACAGCAGTTTTCCCAGCCGCCCAGTTCGGTAACCTCGCCGACCTCAACTCCCGCCATGGTCAGCCGGTGGGCCAACTCATGGGGTGGCAGGTCGATGTCCACGTATTCTCGAAGCCAACTCAAGGGTACCAGCATAGTCGATGATTCCCTATATCAATGCCGTTCCCAACCAGGGGGACACGGCGGTTTGGAATTTGGCGGTCTGATTCCGAGAAAAGCCCCGCTCCGGTGGGAAGGAGGGCCTCCCTTCCTGGTTTGCCCCGGCTAGAACTGCCGCAGGAAACGCAGGTCGTTCGAGTAGAAATGCCGGATGTCATCGATACCGTACTTCAGCATGGCGATACGTTCCGGCCCCAGGCCAAAGGCAAAGCCGGTGTACTTCTCGGTATCGTAGCCCACCCCGGCCAGCACCTGGGGATGCACCATCCCCGCGCCCATGATTTCGATCCAGCCGCTGTCCCGGCAGATGCGGCAGCCTGACCCGTTTCCATCGCAGGAGAAGCAGTCAATGGACATGTCAACGCCCGGCTCCACGAAGGGGAAGTAATCGCATCGGAAGCGAACCTTTCTTTCGGAACCGAACAGGCGGCGGGCAAACTCGTACAGAGTCCCCTTCAGGTCGGCAAAGGTGATGCCCTCATCCACCGCCAGACCCTCCACCTGGTAGAAATGCCACTCGTGGGTGGCGTCGGTGGCCTCGTACCGGTAACACTTGCCCGGAACCACCACCCTTATTGGCGGCTGGGCATTCTCCATCACCCGCGCCTGCATGGGAGAAGTATGGGTGCGCAGCAGCATGGGCCGCTGCCCTTCTTCGTTAACGTAATCCACCCAAAGGGTGTTCCACATATCCCGGGCCGGGTGTCCCTGGGGAATGTTCAGCATCTCAAAGTTGTAGTGGTCCCATTCCACCTCGGGACCCTCAACGATGCTGAAGCCCATGGCGACGAAGGCATCGGTTATTTCGCGCACCACCTGAGTGGTGGGATGGAGTCTTCCGCCGGCGACGGGGCGGCCCGGCAGGGTTACGTCAATTCGCTCCAGGTCAGCCACCTGGGCCAGGCGGGCCTCGCTGATTTCGGCAACGCGCCGCTCCAGGCCCTCTTCCAGGGTGGATTTGGCCCGGTTGCCCAGGGCGCCGACCTCGCGGCGCTGCTCCAGGTCTAGTTGGGAAAGGCCCCTGAGGATTGTGGTAAGGCCGCCGCGCCGTCCCAGGTATTGAATACGCCATTGCTCCACGGCTTCGGGGGTGTCAAGTTGAGCCAGCTCCTGGAGGGCGGTCTGGGTCAGCAGCTCAATGGACTGGGCGGTGCTTTGCGTCACGTTTGCATACCTTATCAGCGGAGGCTGGGGTTTCGGGAAGGGTGCGCGGCCTGAGCGCTCATTTCCCACGTCCCGTCATTATAGGATTCGTAGCTATGGGGGTCAAGCCGGGTAGCTGGCCCGGAACCGGCAACCGGGCTAGAACTTCAGCAATCCCTGCAGTTCCTTCTCCTTAAGGCCGGGACCAACCACCGCCAGGCGAAGCTTGTCTTGGTCCAGCAATCGGGCCGCCACCCGATTCACGTCCTCGCTGGTAACGGCGTCCAGGGATTGTATCGTTTCATCGATGGTTGCAACCTGACCAAGCAGCAACTCCTGAGCCCCCAGCCAGGCGGCCACCGAGCGGGTATCCTCCATCCGCAGCAGCAGGCGGCCCTTGGTGAATTCCCGGGCCTTGTTCAGTTCCGCGGCCGGCGGGGGTTCCTGCATGCCGGCCAGCTCGTGCACCACCGCTGATACTGCCTCGCCCGTCTTCCTGGGTTCCACGCCGCAATAGACCACCAGGGAGCCGCAATCCAGGAAGTGACTCAGGGCGCTGGACACGTCGTAGGCCAGGCCCTGTTCCTCCCGCAGGTTCAGGAACAGGCGGCTGCTCATCCCGTCGCCCAGTACGCCATTGAGGAGGGCCAATGGGTAGCGATCGGGGTCGGTGAGGGAAATGCCGGGCAGGCCCAGGCAGACGTGAGCCTGGTCCGACTGTCGCGATTCCACCCTTGCCACCGACCCGATGCCTCGCCGGGCGTAGTAGTCCTCCGCCGGCTGCCAGGCCAGGGGTTTCCGGGGGCGCCAATCCTGGGTGGCGGCATTCACCTGATCAACGACCTCGGCATGGTCCACGTTCCCGGCCACGGCGATAACCGTGTTGGCGGGGTTGTACTGCCTTTCCATGTACTCCCGCACGTCGTCCAGGGTGATGTTGGCCACCGATTCCAGCGTACCCCCCACGTCGCGCCCCATGGCCTGTTCGGGCCAGAGGATTTCGTCAATGAGCTGGTCAACCCGGTGGGAAGGGTAATCGTTGGTCATGCGCAGTTCTTCCTGGATGACCTCCCTTTCCTTCTCCATTTCTTCCGGGTCCAGGATGGGGTGCAGCACCAGGTCCAGCAGCACTGCGAAGGCCTGGCGAAAGTGGAGGCGGGCCACCTTGCACCAGAAGACCGTCACCTCCCGGTCGGTGCTGGCGTTCATAATGCCGCCCACGCCCTCGATGGCCTCGCTGACTTGGCGGGCCGTGGGCCAACTCTCGGTACCCTTGAAGGGCAGATGCTCCAGGAAGTGGGAAAGACCGGCCAATTCGTCGGGTTCATACCGGGAGCCTGCGCCCACGCTGATGGTGACCGATACCGACGTGGAATGGGGCATGGCGGAGGTGAGAACCCGTAGTTGGTTGTCCAGGACGGAACGTTGGAACATCAGCGCCTCGCAGGAGGAGTGGGGATCGCAACCATGGTATTTCACCAATGGGCTGGTCGATTAGCGGCAGCAGCGGGAAGCCAGCACCGGGCTCATGACCGAACCCTTGGCGGCTTCCCGTTAACTGCGGAAGTCGAGGGTCTGCCTGCTGAAACAAGAGGAATCCGGTATGGGCTACTCCGTTTCCAGCCAGTCTATGTCGCCGCAAAGGTCCGGGGAGTGGGTCTTGGAGGTAAACACCTGGTAGCGACGGCGCGCCTCGCTGATGGTGGTGTCGGCCGGCCCGTGACCGGGATAGACCGCCACGTCGTCGGGAAGGGAGAGCAGCTGGTCGTTGATGCTGCCCAGCAACTGCCGCAGAGCCTCCGGGGTGCGGGACTTGCCCGGCCCACCGGGGAACAGGGTATCGCCGGAGAAGAGATGCTTGCCCACCAGGTAGCAGGTGGCTCCCTCGGTATGGCCGGGGGTGAATATGGCCCGAACGGTCTGGTTGCCAAAGGTTATGGTATCGCCATCGTTCAGGACCGTTTCCGGCGCCCGGGGAAGGCCATCCACATCCTGGGCGTGAACCGCAACCGGGGCGCCGATGGCCTCGGTAATTTCAGCGAAACCCAGCAGGTGATCCTGGTGCTTGTGGGTGATCAGTATGGCCTTGACCTGTACGTCCCCCACCTGGCTGAGCAACTTTTCCGGTTCGGCGGGGGTGTCTATGACAATCCCCTCGTTGGTTTCGGGGCAAATGACGATGTACCCGTTGTTGTCGTAGGGGCCCATGTTGATCTTGGCGATTTTCACCTCGCCATCGTAATGCAGGCTCATGCAAGCTCCTCCCGGCTGAATGGGATTGTGAACGAGGATATTCTACCAAAAGGGCGGAAGAGTGACTATGGGGACGCTGAAGCCGTAACGGCCCGGCATGACTTACCGGCCCCGATTGGCTATCATCTAGGGCGGAGACAAAACTATCTCCCGGCGCGGTGTCCGGTAGGGGAGCGCCGGAAATTTAGGGAGGAGCTCGCCATGGCAGGTTATATGATTGCCGACGTAACCGTGACGAACCCGGAGGGGTTCGAGGAGTATCGCAAGTTGGTCAGCGACACCATTGCCGCCTACGGGGGTCGCTATGTGGTTAGGGGCGGCGGGGTGGAGCCGGTGGAGGGGGACTGGAGTCCTCGACGCCTGGTCATCCTGGAGTTCGACAGCGTGGAACAGGCAAAGAAGTGGTACTACTCGGAGGAGTACGCCGGGCCCAAGGAGATGCGGCACAACTCCGCAACCACCAACGCCATCTTCGTGGAGGGGGTGTAGTCCGCCAGCCGCGGGATGGGACGGCAAATTTAGGGTGGCAATAGAAGCACCGCGGGCCGTTGACCAGCCCACGGTGATGTTTACCCTTATAACTGGGAAATCCCTAGCCTAATGCCAGGCAGCGTGGTACATGACCTCGATCAGGTTGCCGTCCGGGTCCCGGAGGAAGCCGGCCAGCTTGCCGCTGTCGTTGAGCTTCGGCTGCCGTCCCGGTTCGAAGTCAACCCCGACCGCCTGAAGGTTTTCGACCCAGGCATCCCAATCCTCCACCTCCACCGCGAAATGGTTGGTGGGATGGGGCTGAGGATTGGCCTCCACGTGCAGATGCACTTCCGTGTTGCCCAGCTTCAGGTAGCGTGGGCCGTCCTCGGTCCATTCGGCGCCGAAAACCTTGGAGTACCATTCCTGGCTGCGGGGTACGTCGCTGGTTTCCACGTTGGTATGCTGAATCATGCTCACCTTGATGCTGCCCTTGGTGAACGTTGGCATATAGGGATTGCGTTCGGGCATGGCTGACACCTCCTGCAAACAATTTCGCCGTTCCCTGAAGCCGAACGACTACTGTAGCGTCCAGCAGAATATATGCCAGCGCAGGACTTGCGTCAATCAGCCGCCAAGGCCCATGGCCTTAAGTCCGATCATTGCCAGCTCCTCGTCCCGGGCCAGGTAGCCACCGACGCCAATACCGCCCATGATGATGCCATCCCCGGACTTCACCACCACGCCGCCAATGCCGGGAGTCAGGTTGGGGTCGCCGTAGTCGCTGACGGTACGCCCCCGTTCCTTCAACTGCTCCCCGTGGGGCCCGGTGTCCATGCCCATGATGGCGGCGGTATAGGCCTTGCGGAAGGCGTGGCGACGGGCGTACAGGCGGACGTGGTCCATCTGGGCGTAGGCCACCATGTTCCCCGAATCGTCAACGATGGACACTGCCACCGGCATTCCGCCGGGCTTGGTGGCCTCTTCGATTATGGCTTTCATGGCCGCCTGGGCCTGGTCAAAGTCAATGAAGGGTTTCTCCGACATAATGCTTGCCTCCTCTAGTTCTCAGGCGGCCTGCCCTCAAGAAGAGCATAGCCGCAACGAAATGATACCACCGGCGGCGGTGGGATTCCCCATTGGCGCCGATGCGCCGGCCATTTCCTTGACTACCCGGCAGCCTCAAACCTATAATCTCGGCTACCAGGAGACCCCGGCGAAAAACGAGCTAGAGGGCAGAAAGCTGCCCGGCTGGAGGAAGACATGGGAGAAATCCTTGGCGTTGGCGCAACCCACTATCCCCCCGGTTTGGTCCCCGACGAATACAAGCCATGGCCCCTGATCCGAATGCTCAAGACCGACCGGATTCCGGAACCCATGAGGAATCCGGCCAACTGGCCGAAGGAAATGCAGAAAGAATGGGGCGATGACGAGGGCATCACTGCTCACAAGGCCCACCGGGCCAAGGTGTTCGACGCCTTCCGCAAGATTCGGGAGGAGATTGACGCCTTCAACCCCGATTTCATCCTGCTGTGGGGCGACGACCAGTACGAGAACTTCCGGGAGGACATCATCCCTCCCTTCTGCGTCCTGGCCTACGATGAGATCGACTTCCAGCCCTACCACCGCATTGGCGACCGCCCCAATGTCTGGGACGAACCGAAGGACAAGGTGTTCAGCGTCCCCGGCCACCGGGAGGCCGGCCGGTACCTTACCCGCCGCCTGATCGAGCAGGGAATAGACATGGCCTACGCCTACAAACCCCTGCACGAGAAGGCCGGTCTGGGCCATGCCTTTGCCAACACCCTGCTGTTCCTGGACCTGGACCGGAAGGGGTTCAACTACCCGGTGCTGCCGGTGGCGGTGAACTGCTACGGCAGCAACGTGGTGCGCATGCGCGGTGGGTCCGACGTGTTCGAGAATGAGCCGGATCCGCCCTCGCCCACGCCGCGCCGCTGCTTCGAGGTGGGGCAGGCCACCGCCCGCGCCCTGCTGGAAAGCCCCTATCGCGTGGTGTTGATGGCGTCGTCCAGCTGGTCCCACGCCTTCCTGACCGAGAAGAACAGTTGGGTTTACCCGGATTTGGAAGCCGACCGGGTGCTGCTGGAGGCCCTGCGCAAGGGCGAGTACGACACCTGGAAGAATTGGACCCTGCACCAGGTGGAGGAGTCGGGTCAGCAGGAGACCCTCAACTGGCAGTGCCTGGTTGGGGCCATGGCCGAACTGGACCGCCGCGCCGATTTCCTGGAATGGGCGGAGTGCTGGAGCTTCAACGCCCCCAAGTGCCTGGCGGTGTTCAAGTAGCAGAGCGGATTAGGACTGGTTCTGCAAGGAATAGGGGGAAGGACGGGTTCGTCCTTCCCCCTATTGTTTGTGGCGATGAAAAGGGTAGGGGGGCATGGCAGTGCGCCCCTACTCTGTGGCGCAGCTACCCTGCCCCTTCCGCTTCCAATCCATCCCATTCCAAACCAACATTCCTTGTAATTCCGAGCCTGTCGAGGAATCCCAACCGCACAGGAAGGCCGCGTCACCCATCACGAGCCAACCAAGCCTGTCATTCCGAGCGAAAACGGAGCCGAGGAATCCCAACGGTGGGGGGCGAAGGTGTCTGGGGATGGCGATGATGGTTGGCGGCTGCAGTTGGGATTCCTCGGCTCCGTTTTCGCTCGGAATGACAGGCGGGGTTGGCTGGCAGTGGGTGTCGCGCTTCCCCCACGCCGTTGGCATTCCTCGGCTGTCGCTCGGAATGACAGGCGGGGTTGGCTGGCGGTAGGTGGCGCGATTCCCCCGCGCCGTTGGGATTCCTCGGCTGTCGCTCGGAATGACAGGATTGGTTGGCTGGTGGTGGGTGGCGCGCTTCCCCCACGCCGTTGGGATTCCTCGGTTGTCGCTCGGAATGACAGGCGGGGTTGGCTGGTGGTAGATGGCGCGTTTCCCCCGCGCCGTTGGGATTCTTCGGTTGTCGCTCGGAATGACAGGATTGGATGGCTGGCGGTGGGTGGCGCATTCCCCCACACCGTTGGGATTCCTCGGCTGTCGCTCGGAATGACAGGCGGGGTTGGCTGGTGGTGGGTGGCGCGTTTCCCCCGCGCCGTTGGGATTCCTCGGCTGTCGCTTGGAATCACAGCCCATGCTGGTTGGACATGGGGTGAATGGCATAGGGGTGCGGCGGGTGTCCGGGTATCAGGAACAGGGCGCACGGCGGTGCGCCCCTGTGGTCAAGGCGTAATGCCGTTACGCTCCAACAACTCCTGGATGCGACGGTCGGCCAGGCGCCGGAGTTTTTCGCCGTTCTGGCGCTCCTCGGTCAGGCGCCGGTAAACATCGCTCTCATAGGGCGCCCAGGTGTTGGCCAGGTTGCGCAGGGCTGCGCCCTCCCGTTCCGCTGCTTCGGCCAACAGATCGGAACTTGGGCGCAGGTAGGAAGCCTGGGAAAGGCCCCGTACCCGACTGCTGATTTCATTGAAACGCTGGTCGTAAAGCTGCAGGGCCGCCAGGGCATTGGCGCGGTTGCAACCCCCCTCGGTCCTGACCCACTCGTCAAACTGGTTGTGGAAGGCTTCCCAGTTACCCATAAGGTCGGCATAGGAGGAGGAAAACTCGGCCAGAGCCTCCCGGTCCGATTCGCTGAAGCCCTCCACCAGCCCGTCCAAGTCGCGGCTGGCCTGCTTCCGGATGCTCCTGGTTTCGTCCCGGGTGGCCTCGAAGGCATCGAAGTGTTCGGAATAATCGGGAGAAGAGTCGCCGCCATTGAAGGGCGATCCACCGTCCTCCTTGTCGGGGTCAGGAAGCAGCGGGGGCAGGAAAATCGAGGTTGGGAAACTGGGCCCATCCCCGTCGGCGGAGGAGTCGTCAGCGCCGGTTTCCTCTGGGGAGCCGTTGCCTTCGGATTTCGTTATGTCCACAGCCGGCTGAGACGGTTCCTCCGACTTCAGACCATCTTCCCTGGCTGCCTTGCGCATGGCGTCCAGCAGGTCGCCCAGGGCGCTTGCTTCAGTTTCGGCAGCTTCGACCAGCGGATCCAGAACCGGGTCAGTCACCTTGTCGGAGGGCATATCCTCAAGGGTGAGCAACACCTGGTCGTGTTGTTCGGTCAGGTCCCGAAGGCGCGTGACAATTTCTTCGGCGGAGAGTTCCAGGTATTCGTCCTGCAATTCCTGGTAATTAACGTTGAAGGAATCCCAGGAATCGTCCACGGCAGCCAGAGCCCGGGCGAACTCCTTGGCTATAATCCGGTCTTCGGGGTCGTCCATGTCAGCCAACTTGTCCATCTCAATCTGGGTGGACCTGAGCAGGTCGGCGGCGACGGCCCTTTCCGTCTGAACCATTTCCAGCAGGGACGGGTCAACGGGATTCCAGTTGTCCCTCAGGTTTCGGAGGGCGGTCTCCTCGCCGGTGGCCGCCATGATCACCTCGGACGGAAGTTCCCGGGCGATGCCCTTGCCGGGGAGGGCGCGGGCCTGCTTGGTGATGTCTCCGAAGTCACCGGCGAAGTTTCGCAGGGCAGAGGTGGCAGCGGCGCGGTCGCAGGCAGTCAGCCCGGAACGCCAACCATCTAAATCGTTGTGGAACGCGTCCCAGTCCGCGTTGATGGCCGCCTGGGCCTCCGCAAATTGGGTCACCAAGTCGGCGGAAACGGCGATGGCCGGTGACGTTGAACCGGTGGCGGCGGAGCCCTGTCCCAAAGGCATGGTCGGTTCCCCGGTGGAGGCGGCCGGCGCCTGGCCGGTGCAGGCGAGGCTCAGGGCCAGCAACGATGCAAGGGACAGCAAAAGTATGGGACGCAAAGTCATCATCATTTAGTCTCAAACACCCCTGTAGTATCGTCAACCAGCCCATCGCGGAAACCACCGCTGCCCAGCAAACCTATGGCGGAATCCAATCCCTCTGCCGTATCGGCCATAATAATCAGAGAAGCCTGATCGCCGGTACTATCCAGGAGCATCAGAGACCGGCCTTCCAGGGAAATGCCGTTGATGAAGGAGGTGGACATGGTTTCGCCCAACTCGATCCCGTTGGCCTCCAGGTAACGAAATACGCTGGAAGGGTCGTCGAAGAGAGCCAGGAAAACCGTGTCCCTCCCGCCATATTCGGAACCGCTGATCTGGGCGGTCATTCCCACCCCCACCAGCAATTGTCGGACCGCAGCGCCCTGGGTCACCAGGTCAGGGTTGCCCAGCAATATGTCAACCTCACCCTGGAAGAAGCGGGGGAACTCGGCCAGGCGATAGGTGCGGTCGCCACCCGTCAAAAAGTCGGCGATGTTGCTGACCATCTGGGCATTGTCCTTGATCGAACTGTAGGGGGGAATCATGAAAGTCCAGTCGTAAACCGCCAGTACGTTCCGGTGGGCGCCGATGGCAATGGATGCCTGG
This sequence comes from Dehalococcoidia bacterium, assembly GCA_965221385.1. Taxonomy (GTDB): domain Bacteria; phylum Chloroflexota; class Dehalococcoidia; order Lucifugimonadales; family UBA3495; genus Bin22. The sequence continues at coordinate 2,167,706 of OZ244885.1, read as the reverse complement.
GGCGCGATTACTTCCGAGGTGCTGGACCGGGTTTGGCCTCCCGTGAAGGCCAGGCCGGGGCCGGCGGAGTCCAGCGAACCGGCATAGTACAGGGCCATCTCGTTCACGCCCGTGGTGATGGGGTCAGCCTGAAAATCGCGGACGAAAATCTCCCGGAAGTTAGAATCGTACTCGTGGAGGTTATACAGGTAGTCGGGCCGGAAGAAGATTCCCAGGGGTTCCGCCAGGTCGTTGAGGTGGAAGAAGCGCCCGGGATCCCCCACCAGCAGCACCCGGCCTCCTTCCTCCACGAACTTGACCACCGCTTCAATTTCATCTGGGGCAAACCAGTCCGCCGGCAATACCACCAGAAAGGCGTCGGCCTGGCTCAACTCTTCCGCCAGGGATACGGTGGAACCGGCCTCGAAGAAGCTGGAGCTGTAACCCCTTGCGGATACCCGCGAAAGCAGAACGTTAAGCTCCGGGTGAAGCATATTGTTGCGGTGGGCGGCGTCGATGAGCAGATGGCCCCGGGCGGACCCGGCAATGGGGCTGGCCTCGAAGACCGGCAGGTCGGTGTAGGCGCCCCCGGCCGAGGGCACCGACACGATTTCGTCGACAGGAACTTGGGGGGTGACAGGGGCGGTGTAGGCTCCCCGATAGAATGCCAAGTACGCGATCAGCAGGAAGGCGACAAGGAAAACGGGAAAGATTGCGATCTTCCACACTTTATTGGTCCACTCCTACATAGAGGTAGTAGAACTGGGGCCGATTTATTTCAAAGGGAACGTCCGGGAATTGGTTGGCCGTCGCGATGCCCAAGTGGCCTTGTTCCATTGGCCTCAGAAGGGGACCGTACCGGTCGGGCAAACCCGGGCCGGCCAGAGGATCGCCTATTTCCGGTACCATGTCACCGGTTTCCTCTCCCTCTCCCGGGACGGATGGCGGTACTGTCAGTGGACCGGGGCCGGACAAAATGCGCATCAGGGTAACGTCAGATGGGGAGAGGGGGTCGTTCACATCGCCGGAGGAAGAGTAGATGCGGCGCAGTTCCTGCACGAACAGGCGATTGACTTCCACATTGACGTTGACCAGGCCGTAGTTGCTGATGCCCGCCAGTTCGGCCACCTTTCTGAAGGCAAGGGCATCGCTGCCAATCTCATCCACCAGTCCCAGGGAGACGGCCTCCAGGCCGGTGTAAAGCTTGCCGTTGCCCAATTCCTCGGCGGAAATCTTCAGCCTGTCCCCCCGCTCTTTGACCACCATCTGGACGAAAGCCTGCTTCAGCATATCCAAGTCGGAAATCCAGTCGCGGCGGTCAGCGCCGGTAAGCTTGTAGGGACCGCTGAAGGCGAACTGTTCGGGAATCTGGGGCGGGAAAATTGGACCGGTTCCGGCCACCACCCCTACATTCCCCACCAGGGTTGAGCCCTTGGCGTAAGTATGGTTCACGCCCATGGCCATCATGTAGCCACCGCTGGCGACCATGCCGTTCATCACCATCACCACCGGCTTCTCTTCCCGAAGACGGGCTGTTTCCTGATACAGCTGCGCGCTGGCCGAGGCGCCGCCACCCGGGCTGGCCAGCTTGATGACCACCCCCTTGATTCTCGGGTTGAGACGGGCATAAGCCAGGTAGGAGGTGATGATTGCGGCCGAGTTCTCGTCAATGCCCGTGAAGGGAATATCGATGACGCCGATCTGGGGCTTGCCGGGCAACACATGGAAGAAGGTGCCATAACCCGCCGCCAAACCAAGGACGGCCAGCAGGGGGACGACAACAATCCAGCTCTTCAGGAACCTGCCGATGGCTGAAAGCATTCCCATTTCTACCCTTAACCTACCCCATGACTCCGGCGGCTGGCGGCTGCCCGTCCGCCCGGAGCCTGCCAAATGGGCCTGTAGCTAGAAGACCTTTAACCACACTAAACCACATTAACCTGGGTGTCAACGAATCACGGGACGGCGTTGGCGTTGAGTTCGCCGATAGATGGCAGGGTGAAATTCCCGGATGTCTGTCATTCCCAGGCGGCCGAGGAACCCCAACCGACCGGCGCCATCACGTCACCCACCACAAGCCAACCATCCCTGTCATTCCGAGCGGCAGCCGAGGAATCCCAACGACTCGGAGCAACCGTCATTGCCATGCCCAACCCTTCTTGCCCTTTCCCAGGCAAAGGGAGCGTATTCTCGCGGCGGGATTGTTGGTTGTTGGGTGCGGTTGGGATTCCTCGACAGGCTCGGAATGACAGTTACTCCTACTACCCTCGCATTCCTAGCTTGACTGACTACCAGTGTTCGCTCGGAATTACAATTCTCCTGTTCTTCCAGGATTCGAGACTTGGCTGAATTCTAGCCACTCCCGCCCGGAGCGGGGTAATCCTCCAGCCGGAAGGGTTGCCCGTTCAGGTTGATGGTGTCGTCGAAGAGTTCGGGCCGGCCGAAGGACTGGCGGGCGAAACAGCCGTTGCGGGCATTTCGCATCACGCCGGCCACCCGTTCTGGGGTATCGCCCGACTCCACGTCGTAATGGATGGCGATCTTGTCCGCCTTGGCCTTGATGGTCTGGCGCAGCACCGACCCCTCGGCGGAGACGGAGTAGCCAATCCGGGCCCGTATCTGACCCATATCGACCTTCATCATTTGAGCGTACCGCTCAAGCTGGGTCATCTCTCAAAACAGGATGGCGACGGCAAAGTAGGTCATGGGAGAGGGGGCGGTGTTGTCGCCCATGGGCGGTCCCTCGTCGCACATGATGGTAAAGCCTCGGGCCTCGGCCTGCTTCTTCATGCCGTCAAGGGTCATGGCATCACCCTCGATGGTGAAGGAACGGGAGAACCGGTCGCTGTCCGGCGTTGTCATCGCTGCTTCCTCCGTGCTGGAATTTGGTGCAGTGGGATTTGAGGGGAAGTATAACATTGCGGCGGGCCGGAATTCAGCCCCGATAGTCCTGAGCGTACCGGCGCAACCGTTTATCCGTGAATGAAGGGCAACCAGCCGGCGCGGCACCCCTCCATTCGAGGGAGACTTGCGTTGACCGAAGGCGTGTGCGTTACAATGGCCCCAAACAATGGCCCCAGTCCGATACTGGTGACCACGCACTGATAACCACGACGACGACCATTTGGGTCCGTCCCCAGGAGGAATAAATGCCAATCATCGACCATTCTCACGCCCCGGAAGTGCCCTGGCGACCCGGCTACCGCAAATGGGACGTGGCCGGCCACGAACAGGGTGTCACCAGCACCTTCAGCATCAACACCGCCGAGCCGGGAGCCGGCGCCCCGCTCCATACCCACTCCATTGACGAGCTTATCGTCATCCTGGAGGGCACCCTGGAGGTTAGCATGGATGGCGAGACCCGCACCGTTGGTCCCAACCATACCGTGGTAATCCCTCCCGGGGCGGAACACGGATTCAAGGTCACCGGGGAGGGTACGGCGCAACTGCTGGTGTTCTTCCCGGCCCTGGACCCCTATTCCTCGGAACACACCCAGTACCTGGAGGGAGCAAGGCCGGAATCGGTTCGGGAGTGACACAAGGGCGCCTTTACGCAACCTGGCCCCCTTTTTTTCAGGGCCGGAGGATAGGGTAAAGACAATCTGAATCGCGAGGGAATGCGCCATGACCTGGATACGCCAAGAAGACGTGGGAATGCCCGGCATCATCAGTTCCATGTCCATCAACCCGAAGATGATGGAGGCGGTGCGGAATCTGAACCAGGCCATCAGCTTCGGCGCGTCGGAACTGACTCGGGTGCAGGAGGAATCAATCGCCGTTGCGGTTTCGGTGATAAACCAGTGCCGCTATTGAGCGTCCTCCCACGGGGGGTTCCTCCGTCAGCACTCCGACGATGCGGAATATGCCAGCCACGTTTTGCATGATTATACGACCGCCGACCTGGACCCTCAGACCCGGGGGATGCTGGACTTCGCGGTAAAGCTCACTCGCGAACCCACCAAAATGCGGGAGTCGGACGTCCAGGCGTTGCGAGACCTGGGACTGACCGACGAGCAGATTCTGTCGGTGGTGGGAGTAACCTGCCTGTTCAACTTCATGAACCGTTTGGCCGACGGCTTGGGGGTGGACATCGACGCCGACCGGCAAAGGTCCATGGACAATTGGGTTACCGGGCCAGCCCGCAACCAGGATTGGCTATGGGCCGCCAAAGCCAGCCGGGTGTGATGTGGGGAAACGTGGGCATTCGGCGCCAACCATGAGAGATAGAGATTAAGGTGTGGAACGGTAGTGGCGTTATGGAAAAGAATCCATTGGCAGGCGGTTGTCCCCTCTAGACTGACCCCTCAAATCAGGTGATGGGGCATTCTCGGTGGGGAAGAATCGGGCTGTCCATATAATCCCATCTGTCCCGCCTTGACCGGGCGTCCGTTGAAGAAAAGAGGGGGCTGTATTATATCCCGCCCCGTTTATTGCCTGTTGGTCGATGGGGATGCCGGTCGGCTTACTTGAAGGCGGGCATTACTTCCTGGGTGAGGAGCTTCAGGCTACGCTGGACCGCTTCCTTGGGCAGCAGGTTGCCCGGGTTCAGTTCGGCAGTGAACCCGGTGATGCCCAGCTTCTCCCGGTACTGGTGCAGCTTGTCGATAACCTGGTCGGGGCTGCCGACGATGACCTTGGTGTCCAGTATCTCCTCGTAGGTCATGGCTTCCAGGCGGGCCAGGCGGGCGCGACGGGCTTCGATCAGGTCATCGCCGCCGGTCACGTCGGTCAGGGCCTCCTCAAACCGGCCCTGCTGGAAGCGTTCCCGCATCCGCCGGAAGTAGCTTTCGATGGTCTCGCGGGGTTCCTCCAGGGCGTCCTCCTCGGTCGGCGCGATGTACATGGGGAAGCGAACCGAAATGTCGCCGCTGTCTCCATCGTGACCGGCCTTCTGCCAGGCCGCATGGTAGTGGGTCAGGTTGGCCTCCAGTTCGTTCACGTCCATACCGCGCATGGACAGGAAGATGGGGAAGCCCAGGCGACCCACCCGCTCGAAGCTGTCTTCGCCGCTGGAGGCCAGGCGCACCTTGGGGTGGGGCTTGGTGTAGGGACGGGGGGTAAGCCGGGCGTTGGTAATGCGGTTGTACTTGCCCTCGTAGGAGAATGTCTCGCCACTGAAGGCCTGCATGATAATTTCCAGGGCTTCCTGGAAACGATCCTTGCTCTCCAGGTAGTCGATACCCATGGTATCGTAGGCCCGGATGTTGCCGCTGCGGCCCACGCCGAACTCGAACCGACCCTCGCTGACCTGATCCACGGTGGCCGCCTCTTCGGCGATGCGCAGGGGATGAATCAGGGGCAGCACGTGTACGGCCGAGCTGACACGCAACTGGTTGGTACGGGCAGCGATGGCACTGAGGAGTACCATTTGCGCCGAATGCACGGCCCGGTCGGGGGTGAAGTGAGTTTCTCCCAGCCACACCGTGTCGAGGCCCCATTCGTCGGCCAGGTCCACCAGTTCAAAGGTATCGCGGAAGGCCGCTTCGTGGGGGCCGCCGCCTGTTGGAAAGTCCAGAAAAATCCCAAAATCCATACGGGTTTACCTCCTGACTTGCTGATATGAGGTATCCAGCCCCGGTGGAATTGTTGGCGTGCCAGGGAATAAATGCGGCAGGGGCATTGCCGCAACAATTGGCTCAAGTGTAGTCCCTTTTTATTGGCAGGTCAAATAAAAAGCGCCGAACAGTATCTACATTTTCGCATGGTAGCCCCATCGTTCAGCGAATGAGGTGGCGGGGTTATGATGGCTTATGCCGGTCAATTCCCGTAGCGGGGCACGGCCACCCGCCTTTGCATCGACAGGCAACCATGCAAACCTGATAGTTCCCTGGACCGAGTACTCATTGCAAACAACTCGGAACCTACATCGACAGGCAACCGTCTAACCTTATGGTTCCTGATTTGACGGGGCGCTAATCCCGTTGCAGCAGCTCGATTCGCACGTCGTCCGGCGCCCGCACGAAGGCCACGTGCACCCCGGGGCGAATGGTGCGCGGTTCCCGGGCCATCTCTGCGCCGCGCCGCTTGAGTTCGGCCACCGTTTCCTCCAGGTTATCCACCCGAAAGCCGAAATGGTCCAGGCCCAGGTGCGGCTCCCGGGGATTGCCGGGCATATCCTCTTCCTCCGGCACGGGGGCCACGAACACCATCAGCCCGTCAATGTCCAGGTCCGTTCGCACGAACCCGTCCGACTGGACCGACTTGATAACCCTGGCATCAAACATCTTCTCAAAGTAGGCGGCCATCTCCTCGGGGTGCTTGGTTCGCAGGTGTATGTGGTCATAGGTGTATTTGGGCATGGTTGGCCCCTCCTGTAACGTGGATTGGGCAACGTGGTCTGCTGGTTCAAGTTAGGTTGGCCCACCGGGTTTGTCAAGAACCACCCGGAGCTTGGCATGAACCACCCAATAGTAACCGGGAAGGGGCGCGCCCTCTCCCCGTGAGATTGCGGCGTCGCAGTTGTTCAACCTGGAAGTGTCCCGGCAGTTATTCCGGGCGCCCATAATTATCACCGGGCAACATTTCCCGCTATAATGTCCACCAACCCACCCACCCCAGTTTGAGGGGGTTCGCAGGAGGTACTATGAAATATGACGTGATAATTGTTGGCGGCGGGGCGGCCGGCTCCGTGCTGGCCAGCCGGTTGGCCGAAGACAGCAGCGCCAGCATCCTGGTTCTGGAGGCCGGCAAGGACTACCCGGATCCGGAAAACCTGCCCGACGAGATTAAGTTCGGCGGCACCCGCTATGCCGAATCGCCGGACTCGGAACATAACTGGGCATTGCGGGGTACCATCACCGCGGAACAGGGCGAAATCCACGTGGCCCAGGGGAAGGTCATCGGCGGCGGTTCTTCCATCAACGGCCAGGCCATGCAGCGGGCTCTGCCGGAAGACTTCGACAACTGGTCTGCCTGGGGCAACACCGAGTGGTCCTACGAGAAGGTGCTTCCCTTCTACCGCAAGATGGAACGGGACATGGACATACGGGACGACTTCCACGGTTCCGACGGCCCCATACCGGTGCGCCGCCGGCAATCCGCCGCGCCTTCCCCCATCCAGCAAGCCTTTCGCGACGCCTGCATCGCCGAGGGCTACTCCTTCGTGGAGGATACCAACGGCGCCAACCCCACCGGGGTGGGTGTAGCGCCCACCAACAACCTGGGCGGCGTGCGCATGAGTTCCGCCCTGGCTCATCTCAGTCCCATGCGCCATCGCCTCAACCTTACCGTTCGCGGCGAGGTTTACGTCCAGCGCATCCTCTTCGAAAATCGCAAGGCGGTGGGGGTAGAGGCCATCAGCGGCGGCGAAACCTTCCAGGTGTTCGGCGAAAGAGTAGTCCTCTGCGCCGGCGCAATCCGTTCTCCCCAACTGCTGATGCTCTCCGGCATCGGGCCACGGGAACAGCTGGAGGAGTTTGGCATCAATGTCCTTCAGGAAGCCCCCGGCGTGGGCCAGAGCCTTTGGAACCACCTGAGCGCTCACATCAACTACAAGGTCAAGGACGGGGTGAGCATGGACGCCAATTTGGACGGCGCCCACTTCAGCCTCCACTACACCGCCGACGGGTCGGACGAGACCAACGATATGCTCCTGCGAACCAACAACGTGGTGGACGAACGAGAGGAACGGGTTCGCGGCGTCCGCACCCGCTACCACACCGGCGACGTTCCGCCGGAACGGTCGGCCCGCCTTTCCTGCACCCTGGGCCTGCCCAAGGGCACGGGTTTCGTGCGGCTGGCCTCCGCAGACCCCAGCGTTCAGCCCACCTTCAACTACCAGTACCTTCAGCACCCGGACGATATGCGCCGGGTTCGCGACGGTATCCGCAAGGGCGCCAGGCTGCTGGAATCCGAGGCCTACCGGGACGTAATAGACTACCGCATCGCCCCCTCGGACGAGGAACTGAACAACGACGATGCCCTGGACCTGTACATTCGGCAGACCGTCGGCACCGCCCGCCACGTTTCCGGCACCTGCAAGATGGGCCCGGACAGTGACCCCATGGCCGTGGTGGACCAGTACTGCCGGGTGAAGGGCGTGGAAAACCTGTGGGTTGCGGACGCCTCGGTGGTGCCCCAAATTCCCCGCTCCGGCGGACTGCACCCCACTGCGCTGATGATTGGCGAGCGGGTGGTGGAGTGGATAGCCCCCAAGTAGCCCCGGTTCCCCTGGAATCCGGTGACAACCAGGAAGAATTGGCCCGCCTCGGTAATGAGGCGGGCCAACTTCTGCTGATTGCCAATTGGGCCGGTGGGTAGAGGGTGGACTGTCCCCATTACGGCGGGGAGCCGGGCCCAGGCTTTAATCCCGATATTGGGCTGGGATGGCCCATCGGGGCCGCGTCGCCTTCAGGCCAGTTCCTGGATGGGGTAATCGAAGTAGGCCTCGGTAATCAGGAAGTGGAGGTCTTCCGTTGCCTCGGAAATCTCTCGCAACAGGGGCACTCGCTCCTCTTCGTCCGGCCATTCGTAGTTGATCATGGCGTAGAGGCGTCCCACCAGCCTCTGCAGCGCCCTGCCCGACCGGGAAAAGGGGCCGCCGCCAATGGCCCGAATCTCCTCTCCGATGAGCGTCACCGACCGCCCCAGGGATTCGGGAAGCAGCGGGTCGCTCACCAGCAGATCCAGCACTCGATCGGGCAGCACGGCCACGCTGTAGGCATGGTTGTACACCTCCAGGGCGTAGAAGACCCGCAGCAGGGATGTCCAGTCCTCCTCGTGAAATTCCTGGGAGGCGCTGGCAATGGCGGTATCAATCTGGGCCAGCAACAGGGCGGCGGCTCCCTGGGCCCTTTCCACGTGCCGCCCCAACTGGAGAAAGCTCCAACGCTCGTCGTGGTACATGGTGCACTCGGCCAGCCCGCCGAAGGTCTCGATGTCGGCCGCCAACCCCTGGTAGAAGGCAGTAGGCTCGCCCTGCCACATGCGGATGAAATTCTCCTGGTTCAACCGCAGGTAGCTGGTGTTGAGGCAGGTCCAAACCTCGGGACTGATGCAATGGCGGGTGTGCCGGGCGTTTTCCCGGCCCTGGGCGAAGCAGCTATAGACCGAACTGGGATTGGACAGTTCAAAGGTCATGTCATCGGCTAGGGCGGAAGAATCGGCCAGCGCAAACTCCTCGTCGCCGAAGAGTCGAATTTCCCCGCCGGGAGGGCTGCGCCGCACGTAGTTGTAGATGCGGGTCCAGCCGAAGTGAATCTCCCTTATTGGCCGGTCCACGAGAGATTCCGACTGCAATTGAAGCAGGCGGCTCAGGTTCCCCGCCCGTTCCAGGTAGCGGCCCAGCCAGTACAGGCTCTGTGCGCTGCGAGATAGCATCCCGTCTCCTTTCGGCTCACACCCTTCCGGCTCAGCCTTCCGCCAGCACCCAAACGTCCTTGCCGCCACCGCCCTGGCTGGAATTCACCACCAGACTGCCCCGTCGCAATGCCACCCGGCAGAAGGCCCCCGGTACAATGCGAGTCTGCAAGCCATTGAGGATGAAGGGGCGAAGGTCCACGTGTCGGGGTTCAAAGTTCCCCTCCACCAGGCAGGGGGCCCGGGAAAAGGACTGGACCGGCTGGGCGATGAAGTCCGCCGGATTCTTCCGCAACTCCTTCGCGTACTCCTCCCGTTCCTCCTGGGTGGCGTGGGGCCCGATTATCATTCCATAGCCGCCGGATTCACCAACCCGCTTCACCACCAACTCGGCCATGTTGTCCAGCGTGTACTCCAGGTCCTCCGGACGCCGGCACAGGTAGGTCTCCACGTTCTGCAGAATTGGTTCCTGGTTCAGGTAGTAGCGAATCAGGTCCGGCACGTAGGCGTACACACCCTTGTCGTCGGCCACCCCGGTGCCGGGAGCGTTGGCCAGGGTCACGTTGCCGGCCTTGGCGGCTTCCAGCAAGCCCGGGGTGCCCAGCAGCGAGTCGGAGCGGAACACCCTGGGATCCATGAAATCGTCGTCAATGCGCCGGTAAATGACGTCCACCTGACGCAGGCCCTCGGTGGTTCGCATATATACCACCCGGTCCCGAACCACCATGTCGCTGCCTTCCACCAGTTCCGCGCCAATCTCTCGCGCCAGGAACATGTGCTCATAGTAGGCCGAATTGAACACACCAGGCGTCATCAGTGCCAGGGAGGGTTCCGACTTGTCATTGGGACTCAATTCTCGCAGGGTAGCCTGCAGGGCGGCCCCGTACTGTTCCACCTCCTGCACCCTTGCGCTGCGGTACATTCGGGGGAGGCTGGCCTTGGCCGCCTTCCGGTTGGCGATCATGTAGGAAACGCCCGACGGCACCCGCAGGTTGTCTTCCAGCACCCGGAAGCCGTCACTCACCCGTATCAGGTCGGTGCCACAGACGGCCACCCAGCTGCCATTGGGCTGGGAAAAACCGCGCATTTCGGGCCGGAACTGGGGGCATTCCAGGATCATGTCGGCCGGGATTACCCCGTCCTGGATAGCCTGGGCTGGGCCGTAAATGTCCACCAGGAAGCTGTTCAGGGCCTTCACCCTCTGCTCCAGGCCCTGGGACAGGTTCCACCACTCCGAAGCGGCAATCACCCGGGGAATTGGGTCCACCGGAATAATCCGTTCCTCCGCCTCGGAATCGCCGTAAACGGTGAAGGAAATGCTCTCGTTGGCAAAGGTGCGGTTCACCCGCCCCTGGATGGCGGCGAGTTCTGCAGGGGAAAGGTGAGTGAGCATTTCGTGGAGCGCCCGGGCATGGGGTCTGGGGTCTCCTTGCGGCGAGAACATCTCGTCGTAAATGGAGGGGTCCAGTTCGTAATCGTCGAAGGCTGCCAAGCTTGCCTACCCTCCGGTGGTACTGCTGATTTCCAAGCTGAATCGCCGGGTTTGGCGGGCCAACTATACCATCCGATATACGCTAATTCAACGCGGCTGGCGCACCTGACCGGCGCTTCCATAGGCACCGGCCAATGGGGCCGACTCCGCCACTGTCGCCCTGTAAAGCTGGAGCTTCGGGATCAGGGAACGCCCCATGGCCCCATGGTGGATGAGCCGAACTGCCGGGAGAGACAAGCCGGAGACTGGCGGCCAGCGGCGTCCCGACGTTGCCGTCCTCAGTTCTACGTCGCCCCGGTCTCCGGTTCCCCCTCTTGCGGTTCAGACTTGGGAAGGGAGATGGTGAATTCCGCATATTCCCCGTGGACGGTATCCACCGTCATTACGCCGCCGGCCCTTCGTACCACATCGGCGGCTATGGGCAGCCCCAGACCGGCTCCCGGAGTCCCTTCCCTGGTGGAGAAGAAGGGGTTGAATATGTGGCTCAGCACATCATCCGCGATTCCGGTGCCATTGTCCCTCAGGCGTACTTCAACCCCATCGCCCGTTACTTCGGTCGTGACCTTGAGAGACGGCTGGTAGCCGGCCTCGGGAGATTCGGATTGCTTGACCCAGAGGGCATAGCAGGCATTGGAGACCAGGTTGATGATCGCCTCCCCGAAGTCGCCCTCCACCAGCATGACATCGCCGACGGCCGGGTCCAGGTCGAACTCCACGTCTATCTTCATATCGGGCCACTGGGCCTGGAAGGCTTCGACACCCACATCGACCGCGCTATGCAGGTTGGCATTGAGGTTGGCCAGGGTGAGCTCGCCACCAACCACGCCCAGGCCCCGCATCCGCTCGACGATGGCCAGGGCCCTGCCCCCGTTGGTTCGTATCCGATTCAGGCTGTCGGCCAGGTCTTCCTCCAGCTCTTCGACGGTGGTCTGGTCATCCTCGGTCATCGAGTCCCGGTAGGACTTCAAGATTCCGGCAAGTTCTTCGTGCATCTCCACCGACACCTCGGCAAAGTTCTGTACGAAGTTCAGAGGGTTGCTGATTTCGTGGGCTACACCCGAGACCAGTTCACCCAGGGCGGCCAACTTCTCCTGGGCGACGATTCGGTCCTGCATTCTCTGGAGTTCCTCATTGGCCGCCTGGAGTTCCCCGTAGAGCTTTTCAACCAGGTTCAAGCGTTGGACTTCCAGGGCCTGTTGCCGGAACACTTCCAATGCGTTGGCCAATTCTCCAATCTCGTCCCGACCCACGCCGGGAACTGGCGTTTCCAGGTCGCCGCCCGCCATGCCCCTCATGCGTTCGGAAAGGCGGTTCAAAGGCCGGACCAGTTGGTTGCCGACCAGCAGCCAGGCCGCCAACGTGGCCGCCCCCATGCTCACCAGGCTGATGGCGGCCAGCAACGCCCGTCCCTGTTCCACCCTTTCGGACGAGGACTGCAGGGTTTGCGACGAATTGGCCCGGGCCTCCGCCAGCAGCGATTCCAGGGCCCCATCCAACTCCTGGGTGACCGGCCCCACCTGGTCCGACAGCTCCGCGACGCGGGATTCCAGGGCCAACTGCTGGCCCCGCACGGTGAAGACCTGCCGACCCAATTCGGCGGTCTCGGCGCCCAATCCGGGAGTGGCGACCAGCTCCTGCCACAGTTCTTCCAACTGGGCCTGGCTCTCCGCCGTGAGCATCTGGGAATGCAATGGGGTTGCCGGGGAGCTCTCAGATGCCAACCCAGCCCGCATCATGGCCTCGGACGCGATGCCATCCTCGACAGCCGTTTTGGCCAGAGCCAGGTTGTCAATGACGGCGGCCAGGGTAAAAGCGCGGTCCTGGACCAGCTCGACCCGCTCGGTCATGGCAGGAGCCATCGCTGCCTGGGCCAATTCCGCTTCCAGCCTCATCAGCGAATCGTCAACTTCCCCTTCCCCAACGGTTCCCCCCAGCGACCGGGACCCCAGGGCCTTCAGACGCTCCACTTCTCGCGCCGCCGCCCAGGAAGCCTCCAGCACCGGCACCGACTCAGTACGCACCTGGTAGCTGGCGGCGCTGCTCTGTTCAAAGTAGAAGACGCCCACCGCGCTGGAAATCAGAGTAAGGAGCACGGCAAATCCCAGGGCGAGATAGAGTTTCGTCCCGATTCGTCGCCATAACCGCAGGATATTACCCATGAATTCCTACTCCTCGTATGCCGTCCTGGGAAGCCCCGCCCACAGGAAGAAACCTCGTTTAAGGGAAACGGCGCGCCGGCGGCGGGTCCAAGCGCCCGTGGGATGGCTCGTCAGTTCCAGCAGCCCCGCCCCCGACCTGCAAACCCAAATCCATCCCTGCCTGCTTCTCATAGTTGGGGACAGTGACATATTGCAAGGGGGTGGCATCCCCCCTGGCCGGTTCATTGGGGCCAAGGGCAGGCTTTGATCGACCAACCCCTGCTACCAACCGTGAACCTGCCCAAATCTTGACATAACGATACCACGAATCCCCCTGTAATTGAACCTGGTCGGTAACCGGGGTAATCGCAACTGCGTTAGCTTTTGCTCGCCGTCAATGGCATGGGAAGAACCCCGAATCCGTCTCGGTGGAAGCTGTCGGCCACTTAATTCGTCGAGGCCAGGCAGGATGGCGCTGGTCGATGGTTTGGCCCGGTCAACCCCCTTCTTGACAACCTGCCCTGCCTCTCTGACAATCACCCCAGCCCCTCGGTACCGAAATTTGCAGGCCACGGAACCCCTACGGCCGCCAGAAGGAGATTCCATGTCCACCAGTTCCATTGCCTGGACCGAAGAGATGATCGATGTGGCCGGCGCTCGCATCAAGCTGGTCAAGGGAGGGAGTGGCTCCCCCCTTCTGGTCCTCCACGACGAGATGGGGCATCCGGGTTGGCTCCGCTGGCACGAGGCCCTGGCCCAGGACCACACCCTATACATTCCCTGGCATCCCGGCTTTGGCGAGTCGGAAACCCTGGACTGGGTGATGAACCTGCACGACCTGGCCATCTGGTACCTGGGCGCCCTGGATGATATGGGTCTGGAGGGGGTGGACGTAATGGGCTTTTCCCTGGGTGGCTGGCTTGCCGCGGAAATGGCCGTGATGAATCCCCAGCAGTTCAACCGCCTGGCCCTGGTGGGCGCCGCCGGCCTGCGGCCTCCGGAGGGAGAGATTTTCGACATCTTCCAGGTGGTGGCGCGGGTCTTCATCACCCGCAGCGTCCTGGACCCGGCATTGGTTCCCGAGTTCCAGGCCATCTGCCCCGACGAACCCTCGGAGGAGCAGGCATTCAACTGGGAGACCTCCCTGGAGGGGGCCTGTCGCCTCAGTTGGCGACCCTACATGCACTACCCGGCATTGCCCCACCTGCTGTCCCGGCTCAAGCGCTTGCCAACGCTGATAGTGACGGGCGACCAGGACCCCATAGTCCCGCCCAGCGCGGCCCAACTGTACCACAACTCCATTCCCAACTCACGGTTGGAAGTAATCGAGAACTGCGGCCACCGCCCCGAAGTGGAACAAACCGAAAGGTTTCTGGCGGTGGTTAGGGAGTGGTTTGGGTAAGGGGGTTGCGGGTTACCACGCATCCGTCATGGTAACAACCTGAACCTCTTGGATGGGGAGTATGGAAATCAAAGGACTGGCAAAGTCCAGAGGGAAATGTTTGGCTGACCTGTACGTTGAATCTAGGTAAATAAACCTTGACTACCCGAAATCCTTGGACACGCTCCCAACTGTTGGTCGCCTGTGCGTTATACTGCCGCACTCCATTCGGCAAGATTACTGCTGGAAATCCCGAAATAGTTCGCATAGCTGCGCTGATTGGAAGATCACCGGCCAGCCTGTCTATGAAAATGTGCAATATCGCCAGCCTTGACCCTGCCATAACCTCTACAGGCAGATCTGGTCTCGGGAATGCATCTGCTTCTGATCGAGCAATGTGGCAGGAGATGAACAGCGACTGGGAGAAGTTTGCCGTAGAGTCTCAAGCGGCTCTCGCAAGCCTCGGAGAGACAACAGCATTGGAGGAGAATGAAGAAGATTCGGTATCAGAGCTTCATCCTCGCGAAGGCATTGATTATCCGGTTCAATCAACAACGCGGGTTGGCCAGAGCTTCTTCAGGTCGGCGGTCTTAAGCGCCTATGACCAAAAGTGTTGCATTTCCGGTTTGTCGATTCCAAGCTTGTTGGTGGCCAGCCACATAGTTCCCTGGAGCCACGATCCGTGCAACAGAGTTAACCCAACGAACGGGCTGTTACTTTCTGCACTTCACGACCGAGCCTTTGACATTGGACTCATGACCATCAACGACGATATGACTGTCAGGGTGTCACACTCTGAAATAGAGGACGAATTCTTCTCAAGAGCCATTCTTGCCTTTAATGGCGACCCTATCCGTTTACCGAATAGGTTTCAACCGGATCGAAACTTCCTGGCCTACCATCGGGAGCACATCTTCGTAGGCTGACTGGCGCTTCTTGCCAAACCTGCTAGATTCTTCGCGGTCCAAAAACCTTGTGAAAGCCTCGTGATACCGTTGAAGTAAGCTCGATTTTGAGAGCAATACCACGCCCAGTACCGGCGGGTGAAGGTTTTGCAGGGATTGACCCCACCCCCTCACCCATACCCCCTTTCCACCAGCACGGCGTAGATTCTTGACATTTGGGAACGGGGGAAGTGCTGGCTCATGGAGCGCATGACGGCGGAACGGTCCTGCCGAAAGTCCTCGGGGGAGTGCAGCCGGGCGTACATCGCCAGCGCCTCCTCCTGGAAGGCCCGGCGGTCAATGGCCTCCTGCAGCGCCCGCTCAATGGTGTCCATGGAACGGGCAATCTGGTCGTCGCTCCATTCCTCGGCCAACAGTTGCACCATGTCCGAAACTTCGGGGGAATCCGCGACCTCGAAGACGTTGCGGGCAACGGCGGCAGCCTCCTCCTTTGGCACGTGATCCAATGACCAGTGAATCTCCTCGATCTCCGGCGGCTTCAGCTTTATCAGGCGGGTAAAACTGCCGGGTTGCTCCCGCGCCCCTTCTGCGAAGCGGACGTAGAGCATCTCCCCCTCCTCCCCGTCGAAGTACTCCTCGTCCAGGCGCACCAGTCGGGAGCTTATTTCCTGCTGGCGGGACCGGTATTCCGCTTCCAGGTTGGATGTCAGAGCAATGGGCCGCTGTATCGCCTCCGGGCAGTCCAGCCCCTCGAAGAGATGGGGGGCCTCATCCAGAGCGACAATATCCCCGTCGCTGGTTCGGCCAAAGAGCGTTGCCAGGTCTATGGCCGCGCCGTAGCGTATCAGCAGGCGGTTTTCGTAACCGAACAGTTCGTAGGCTATGGCCTCGCCGGGCTGCAATTGCCGAGCCCTCACCCCGGGGTAGTTTTCCAGGGCCCGTTCCAGCAGGTTCAGGAAATGGGGCGACATGTAGGGGCGGGTGCGCAGTTTGAAGGTGGTATAGGGGCGGCCATCGGCGTCCTGGTAGCCGTATTGGCAGATGTTGGTGCCGTCGATCTTTTCGAAGGCCGACACCTGCTGGGCGTCGTACAGCACCCAGGAACCATCCCTGTGGAAAGGGTAGGCGGCCTTGGGGGTTACCCGGATGAACTGGGGCGCGGGCCGATCGTTGACATGGGTGATGGACAGGGCGCCATACTCGTCGCCGCCGATGAATTGGACGTAGCCCGCAACCCGATTCTGGGGATTGAAGGGGTCAACCTCCAGGAAGGGTCGCCACATACGAGGATGGGTTTCCGGTTCGGTATGGCGGTAGTGCAGGTCATGCCAGATGCGGGTTGCCGCGGGTGTATCCATGGTTCACCTCCTCCCAGCGCAGGCCCACGGGAGGACAAATAGGGAGGGTTGGAAGAAATTGCTGAAGGACCCAACTACTGGAGGCCGGAACGGGCCCTCAGTTGGGAGAGTAGTTGCCAAAGCCGATGCCAAACCAGCCGCCGCTCCCCGTCGGAAAGGGGTTCGCCCTTCTCTTCGCGGCAGGCGCGAACGGCCTTGCCCGCCAGGTAACCCCAGGAACCCGGCTCGTCGCGAAGCCAGCCAACCACCTGCTCCCGATTTGCGGCGATTACGTTAACCAGTAGCGGGTCCAGCCCGCCCGGCTTGTCGCTCACCCGCCCCCCACCGGACGTACAATCTCCAGGCTGTCGCCGTCCTTCAGGGTTACCTGGGCGAAGGAATCCTTCTTGATGACCTCGCCGTTGTAGCCCACGGCCACGAACTTCAGGTCCAGGCCAAAGGAGGTCAGGTAGGTTTCCAGGTCGGTGGCGGCCTCCACTTCACGGGCTTTGCCGTTGACCACCAGGTTGATCAGATCGGGCATTTTGTTTGTACCCCCGTCGGCTTTGATCGCCGGAATGGGTAGCTGAAGAATATGGCGGGGTTGTCAGGCACGGGGTTGTCAGGCAATTGTAGGAACCTGTTGGCCCATAAATCAAGCTACCAACCGCCCCGGACAGCGCTAATCATTGGGCCGTCCCCGCTGCCTGTCCCGGGCCTGCTGCAGGGCATCCTTCAGGCGTTGGGCAGCTTCGCGAGGGTTGGGCTGGGAAAGAATGCCAGTGATGACCGCAACGCCCATCGCGCCCGCCTCCACAACCTGCTGGCAGTTGCCCGCCGTTATTCCCCCAATACCCAGGGCCGGCAGGGTGCAGTTCACCCCAATCTTGCGGAGCAACCCAAGGCCGGCCGGTTCCTCACCGGGGTGGGAGCGGCTGGCAAACATGGTTCCCACCACCAGAAAATCGGCTCCCTCGGCCACCGCCTGTTTCGCACCCTCAACCGAATGGACCGACCGCCCAATGAGCATATCCGGCCCAAGGACTCGCCGGGCCGCCGGAACGGGAATCGCATCTTCCCCCAACTGCACCCCGTCGGCGGGGAGGGCGGCGGCCACATCCACCCGCTCGTTGACCACCAGCAGGGCCCGGTCGCCCATGGCTTCCCGCAATTGTCGCGCCAGGTCGAGAAGTTGGGCGCCGGGGAGGTCCTTTTCTCGCAACTGCACCAGGTCAACACCGCCCGCCACCGCCTCGCCAACCCGCGCCGGCAGGGTGGACGCTTCCACCAACCGGCGGTCGGTAACTAGGCACAGGCAGGGGTCAGGCAGGACGGGGGGCAAGGGGCAAACCTAACTGCCCGCCGTCACCGGCTGGGGAACTTCGTCGGTGGGGCTGCTGGCAGAGGCATAGGCCCGCAGGGGAATGCGACCGGCCAGGTAGGCATTGCGCCCCGCCTGCACTCCCAGCTTGAAGGCTTCCGCCATCTGGGCCGGATTCTGGGCCTGGGCAATGGCTGTGTTGACCAGGACGGCGGAAGCGCCCATCTCCAGGGCTTTCGAGGCGTCGGATGGAACGGCCAGCCCCGCGTCCACCACCACGGGCACGTTGGCCTGCTCGATGATGATACGCACCTCTTCCACGGTGTGAATGCCCTGGCCGGAACCGATGGCGGAACCCAGGGGCATGACGGTGGCGCAGCCCACCTCCTCCAGCCGCCGGGCCAGCACCGGGTCGGCGTGGATGTAGGGCAGCACGGTAAACCCCTCCTCAACCAGCAGACGGGCCGCTTCCAGGGTGGCCGCCGGGTCGGGGAACAGGTACTTGGCGTCGGGAATGACTTCCAGCTTCACGAAGTCGGTCTTGGCCACCTCCCGCCCCAGGCGCGCCACGAACATGGCCTCTTCCACGGTGGCACAGCCGGCGGTGTTGGGAAGAATGTTATACCGGGACCAATCGATGTAGTCCAGGATGGTTTTCTGGGTGGGGTCGTCCAGGTTGAGGCGACGAATGGCGACGGTGACCATTTCGGTGCCCGAAGCCTCGATGGCCTGGACCATTTCCTCGTTGGTGCGGTAACGGCCGGTGCCTACGATGAGGCGGGAGCCGAAGGTCTTGCCTCCGATTACCAGGTCGTCCGACATCGCTGCAACTCCTTCAAGAAACGGTAGAGATGACAAAACCGCCGTTAGATTAACTGGCGGCGGCTCGAATTCCTGCGTCTTTTCCCTGCGCCGGCATTATCCGGATCAGGTACAGACGGTCGGCAACGACATGCGGTTGCCCTCTCAGCCTGGCTTGCCCAAGCTCCCGCCAAAACGTTATATGTCAGTTGGTATGGGGAACTTTAACACGCAGGGCCACCATAGTCAAACGGACAACCTGGCAGCGCCCTATCTCGCCCGGGAGACGGGCCGATAAATCGAAGCGGCCACAGCATTCCAGGAGTTCCTGAATTGTGGCGGGGGAACGCCCCACAGGTTAATATGTGCCCATGAACGACAATGCTGATGCCGCTGCTTCCCTCACCTTGGGCCGTCTCATCACGGGACGGGACCGCCATGCTCTTCAGCAAGTCCTTTGGGATCTGGTTGAGGAGGCCAAGTCGGGAGACATGATGGCCCCGGTGACGGTTGTATCCCCATCCCAGTATGCCAACCTGTACTTGCGGCAGGACTTGGGACGCAACGGGTTCATCAACGTCAGGTTCTACATAATGCCCGTGCTGTCCGAATTTCTCGGCGGGGCCTCCCTGGCATCGGACAATCGACGGCCGTTGACGGGCGCCCTGCGCAGCGCCTTCCTGCGTAAAGCCCTGTCTCAGACCCGTGGTATCCTGGCCGCCGTAGGGCAGCACCCCAAGACCCAGGAGAGCGTCCAGGCATCCTTCCAGGAACTACGACGGATGGATGAAGGGGAACTGGCGGACTTGGAGGAGAGGGACGGCCTGACCAGGGAGGTGGTGGCCCTGTACCGCCAATACCGGGAATCGGTTGCCAGCCAGTGGTACGACCCCGAGGACCTGACGGCGCGGGCTGCCGACGAGGTTGAGCAAGGCAGGGCCCCGGCCCTGACCGATCTGGGCCACATAGTCTTCTACATGCCCCGCGCCGTCAGTTCGGGGGAGGCCAGGCTTATGCTGGAATTGGCCCGGCAGGGGCGTTGTTCCGTCATGCTGGCCCTCTCGGGTGACGAGGCGGCGGATTACCCCTTGACCAATCTGGCCAGCGCCCTGGAGCCCGCCCTGGGCCCGGCTAAATGGGTCGGGGAAGTCAAAAAAGATTCGCCCCCGCCCCCCCTGGCAAGCCATTTGCACGTGGCCTCCAGCGTTCACGAGGAAATGCGCTGGGTGATTCGGCAGATTGTGGCGGAGGCCGGGGAAACTGGCACACCCTTCCACCGTATGGCGGTGCTTTACCGGATGGAGAATCCCTACGGCGCAGCCATTCGGGATGAGCTGGCCCTGGCCGGCATTCCCATGGCCGGGCCGGGGCGGGATACCCTAGGCGATACTCCGGCGGGCCGAACCCTGACGGGAATGCTGGAACTGTCCGGCAACGACTTCCGCCGGGATGAGGTGATGGAATGGTTGACCAGCTGTCCGGTTCGCCCGGATAGGGCATCCGCCGGCCATTCCAGTCCCGGCCATTCCAACCCCGGCCAATTCAGTCCCAGCCAGTGGGACGCGGTGAGCCGGCGGGCGGGCGTCACCGGCGGCCTGGAACAATGGAAGGCCCGGCTGGAGGCCTACGCCATATCCGCCGTGGAAGAGGCCGAAGAACGGCGTAAGCGGGAAACCATTTCGGAGGCGCAGGCGGAGACTCTGGCAGGAAGCGCCCGGTCAGCCCGAGACCTGGCCACCTTTGTGGGGAAATTGGCAGAGGATGTAACCCCCCCGGACGACGGCAGCGCTTGGCCGGAGTTCTGCGATTGGGCGACCAACTTGCTGGAAACCTACTTGGCCCGGCCTTCCGGCGGAAACGATGGCGACCAGGAACGCTTCGACCGGGAACGCTTCGACCGGGAGACCAAACAGGTTCTGCAAAAGCTGGAAGAGATCAAGGCCGCCGGCCTCATCAGCCAGGGGACGACCGTCGATGAGTTCCGGCAGGCGCTGCGGGAGGCCATGCGGGTTCCCCAGGGAAATTTGGGGGCCACCGGGCGGGGCGTCTTCGTTGCCAACTTCGGCGCCGCCCTGGGCATGAACTTTGACGCCGTTTGGCTGGTGGGGATGATAGAGGGCGCCGTGCCACCAGCCATCCGACCTGATCCCCTGCTGCCCGCCGCGATGGACTCCATTGATGGCCACCCCTCCCGATTTCAGCGGCGCATGGGTTCCGAGCGGTACGATTATCTCTCGGCCCTGGCCACGGCGCCCCGCCGTACCCTGTCATATCCCGTGGCCGAGTCCGCCAACCACCGGGTGGCCCACCCCTCCCGGTGGTTCCTGGAGCAGGCGTCCGGGCTGGCGGGACGGCAAGTCCACAGTGGCGACCTGCCCTCCCTGGCCGGGGAAACCTGGCTGTCGGTAACCCAGTCGGCGGAGCATGCCCTGGAAGGCATCCCGGAGGGACGTGTGGCAGACACCCTGGATTACCAGCTGAACCGGCTGGTGGACTGGAGACATGAGGGAAGGCTAGTTTCCCGTCACCCCCTGGCCGCCGGGGGAACCCTGGCCCGCTCCATGCGAATGGGCCGGGAACGCCGGTCCCGCCGCTTCACCGCTTACGATGGAAACCTCACCCAGTCGGCGGGGAATTCCAGTTTCGGGCGCAACCTGGGCCGTCAACCCATTTCCCCGACCAGGCTGGAAGCCTGGAGCGCCTGTCCCTTCCAGTACTTCCTGGGGAACGTGCTGCGGTTGGGCGCTCTGGAGACCCCGGAGGACACCATCCGCATGGCCGGTTTGGAACGGGGTACGCTGGTTCACAGAGTCCTGGAGCGGTTCATGGCCGGGTACAACGGCAGTCGGCCTCTGCCTCCACCGGGGGAGCCCTGGCCGGAAGAGGACCGGGAACGCTTGATGGCCATTGCCGAGGAGGAGTTTCGGGCCGCCGAAGCCAGGGGAGTTACCGGCAAGGGCCTGCTCTGGGAACTGGAAATGCGCAACATCCGTGACGACCTGGACGCGTTCCTGGTGGCCGAGGCCGATTTGCGGCAACGCTTCCAAACCGCAACCGTAAGGGTGGAGACCTCCTTCGGCCTGGGCAACGGTTCCCCGGAGGTATCGGACGGGGCAACCGGGCTGCGGTTCCGGGGCATGATAGACCGGGTGGACATCAGCGCCGACGGAAAATCGGCGCTGGTGATGGACTATAAGACGGGTTCACCCCGTCCTTTCGACAATCTCAAGAATGACCCCATCGACCGGGGCAAGAGGCTCCAACTGGGAATATACTCCCTGGCCGCCCGGCAGCTGGCCCCTGATGCCACCCGGGTGCGGGCGGCGTACTGGCTGGCCTCCTCTCGCGGGGCATTCGGGTTCGCTCCCGCAGATTTCTTCGACATTGAGGACCCGGATACGGGACGACGATTCCGGGAGGCGGTGAGCGCGGCGGTCACGGGGATAGGGCAGGGCGTGTTCCCAGCCAACCCAGGAGAGCCCCGCAACGGCGATTTCGCCAACTGTCGCTACTGCGACTTCAAGACCCTCTGCCCCTCGCAGCGGGGCCAATTCTGGGAGCTGAAGAAGACGGACGAGGCCGTGGACATATACCTTCAGCTGGCCGAAGGAGAACCCCAGGTGGGGGAAACGGAGGAGGTATAGGTGGCAGGAAATGCCCAGAATAGCCACGGCGCCGGGTCGGCCTTCATTCCGGCGGACAGCGAGGAACGGCGAATCATAACCCAGGAACTGGACCGGACCCTGTTCGTGGAGGCCAGCGCCGGCACGGGCAAGACCACCGGCCTGGTGCAGCGCATCGTCAACCTGGCGCTGATCGGGAAAACCACCCTGGACCGCATCGCCGCCATCACCTTTACCGAGCTGGCAGCCGCCGAGTTGCGTGACCGGGTTCGGCAGGAACTGGAAAGGGCCGCCACCAGCCCCAGCATCCCGGAAGAACAGCGAAGGGCCGCCGCAAAGGGAGTTTCGGACCTGGACCAGGCGAACATCCGAACCCTGCACTCCTTTGCCGGCCAGCTGCTGCACGAGCGCCCCCTGGAGGCCGGCCTGCCGCCCGGATTCGATACCTCGGACGAGATTGCGGCGGGTTTGGCCTTCGACCAGGAATGGGAGGAGTGGCTCGACCGGGCATTGTCGCCGGACGCCCCCTTTACCAATGAGTTGGCCCTGCTGTTGACCCAGGGCATTACCCTGGAGCACCTGAAGGGGCTGGCGCGGGAGTTTCACGAGAACTATGCCGACCTGAACTATGCCGCCTTGAAGGGATTTGCCCAGGCCGAGGTCACCCCGGCGGCTGGTTCAGCCGGTATGGCCCTGGAGCAACGCTGGCCAGAGGCGGAACGGCTGCAGCAGTTGTCCCAGATCGGCGCCGGGGATGCGCTGTACGACCACGTATCCGTCCGCGGCGTGACGGTTCGGGCCCTGCAGGACACTACCCCCGGAGATCTGGACTACCACCGGCAACTGGCCCGGCTGCTCAATCTCAGAACCAACCGGGGGCGGCAATCGGACTGGAATGCCGACCCGACCACCGGGGACAATGGCTGCAAGGTTCTGAAGGATTTGCTGGCCGAATTGCACCAGGTGGTTGCCGCCGAACTGGAGGAGGCCAAGCGGCACGCCCTCGGTGTGCTGGCGGTGGAACTGGAGCGGTTCGCGCTGAACTATGCCCAACGGCGCAAGCGGGAGGGCAGGGCCGAATTTCACGACCTGCTGGTCTGGGCCAGGGACCTGCTGCGAGACGATCTGGCTGTCCGCGACCACTTCCGCCGGCGCTTCTCTCACCTGCTCATCGACGAATCCCAGGACACGGACCCCATTCAGGCGGAGATAGCCATGTTCCTGGCCGAATCCACCACCGATAACATGGCGGCGAACGGTCGCCCCAATGCCTGGGAGGATATAGTCCCGGAAACCGGAAAGCTGTTCGTGGTGGGAGACGCCAAGCAGTCCATATATCGGTTCCGCCGGGCCGACGTGGAGCAAATGGTTCGCCTGCAACACCGTCTGCAGGCCGGGGGAGGCAGCGCCGTCAACCTGGTGCAGAACTTCCGGTCTCACGAACCGCTGGTCAACTGGGTCAACCACCTGTTCGCCCGTTGGATGGACGGGGAAACCGACGGCGGGCAGCCGGCGCCGGGCCAGGCCAATTATGTGCCAATGGCCCATCGGTGGATGGTCGAGGCCGACAGCCCCGTTGGACCCCGGGTATGGGCGCTGGCCAACGAGGAACAATCGGGCAACATTGGCGCTGTGCGGCAGCAGGAAGCCGCCGACATCGCATCCCTGCTGTCCCAGGTAGTTGAGGAGGGATGGCTGAAGCTGGACCAGACAGCCACCGAGGCAGCCGGCGGTACGGCGGTGTATTCCCCGGTGCGTTTCTCCGACATCTGTATTCTCATCCGGGCTCGTACCTCTCTGCCCGAACTGGAACGGGCCCTGGACGCTGCCAACATTCCCTACCACCTGGAGAGCGCCTCCCTGGTCTTCGAGAGTCAGGAGGTGCGGGACCTGCTCAACTGCCTTCGCGCCATCGATAACCCCGCCGACCGAATGGCCATCGTGGCGGCCCTCCGGTCTCCGGCCTTCGGATGCAGTGACATTGACCTGCTGCGCCACCACGAGGCGGGCGGCCAGTTCGACTACCTGACCGATACCGGTGTCGGGGGAGATCCGGTGGTGATTGAGAGCCTGGAGACGCTGAAGCAGTTTCATCTCCGGCGAATGTGGGAACGGCCGGCAACGCTGATTGAACGGTTCGTGAGGGATCGCATGCTCCTGGAGGCGGCAACCCAGCATACTCGGATGCGGGAACAGTGGCGCCGCTACCGTTTCATGGTGGACCGGGCCGCCCAATACGCCGAATCCGGCGGCAAGTCCCTTCGTTCCTTCCTGGGCTGGATCGAGGATCAAATGGTGGGACGGGTGCGGGTCACGGAAGCGCCGGCGCCGGAGACGGACGAGGAATCGGTGCGAGTGATGACCATGCACTCGGCTAAGGGGCTGGAATTTCCCGTGGCAATCCTGACCGGCCTGAACTCCACGCCCAGAAACCCTGCCCCCGCGTCCCTCTACGACCGGCAGACGGGCCAGGTGGAGGTGAGCCTGGGTTCGGGCAACAATCGTATCGCCACCGAGGGTTACCAGGACCTGGCAGACAGGGAAAGGCAGATGGCAGAGGCGGAGAACGTGCGCCTGCTCTACGTGGCCGCCACCCGCGCCCGGGATCACCTGGTCCTGAGCCTGCGCCGCGGCGAACGGGGCACAACCCAGGCCCATGCCATGGCGGAGTTCATGGAGGACCGCCCGGAATTGTGGGAGCCGATAACCTTGAGGGGGTCGGCGCCCCCGCCAGGGTGGGAAGAAGAGGAGGAAGGCCGCACCCCGGCCATCGCCGCCGGCCCGGATCAATCTGTGGCGGCCAGGGACGCCTGGCAGTCGCGGCGCCAGCAACTGATCGCAGGCGCGGGCAAACCCCAGTTCACCTCTGCCACCGCCCTGGGGTTGCTGGAACGGGAGGAACGGGAACGCAAGGATGAGCAGGAGAACGAACAGGATGTGGAACCCTGGCGCCGGGGACGCGCCGGCACCCAGGTGGGACGGGCCGTCCATGCCGTGCTGCAATCCATAGACCTGGCCACCGGGGAAGGCCTGGAAGAACGGGCAAGGGGCCAGGCCGCCGCCGAGGGTATCCCCCTCCGGGAGAACCAGGTGGCCAGGCTGGCACGGGTGGCAGTGGAAAGCGACATTGTGCGAAGGGCGGTCCAATCGGGGCGGCTCTGGCGCGAGGTACCGGTGGCAGCGTCCGTCGCCGGCGGCTTCCTGCACGGGTTCATCGACCTGCTGTTCGAAGAGCCGGAGGGTTTTGTCATCGTGGACTACAAGACCGACTCAGTGAGCCAGCAAGAGGCTGGTCAGGCGGTCGAGAAGTACCGTTTGCAGGGTGGCGCCTACGCCTACGCCATCAGCAAAGCCACGGGCAAACCGGTCAAAGAGGTACGCTTCCTCTACCTGCAGCCACGGCAGGACGTGGTTCTGCCCGACCTGGCTGGGGCGATGGCAGATGCGGAAGCACTGGCGCGGGTGGAATTGGCTCCGGGCAGGTGACGATGGCAAATGGCGGGGCGGTTACCAGGTCGAACTCTGAGCGGCAACCCCTCCTGGAAGGAACGGCCAATCTTACTTGAAAGAGAGTGAACATGGGGATTCTTACCGATGACATGAAGCGGGTTGTGCGGCAGCAGCGGATTGGTTTCGTGGCCACCGTGTGCCCCGATGGGACGCCAAATCTGTCGCCCAAGGGTACGGCGGCGGTGTGGGACGACGACCACCTGCTGTTTGCCGACCTGGCCTCGCCGGCGACCATGGCCAACCTGCGCCACAATCCCTCGGTGGAAATCAACCTGGTGGACCTCTACTCCCGGAAGGGCTATCGCTTCAAGGGAACCGCCCACATCGTGGAGCAGGAGAAGGAACCCGACCTTCACGGCCAGATCTTCCGGGCCTACGAACACGGGGAAAGGGACGTCCACCAGGTGCGGCTGCCGGCGCGGGCCTACGTGCTGGTGCGGGTGGAACGCGCCCTACCCCTCATCTCCCCGGCCTATACCCCCGGCAAGACGGAGATGGCCACCAGGGAAGAATGGGCCGGGTACTGGGAGGGAGTCCAACAGCAGCGCATGGCCGAGTTGCGGCAGACAGAATAGAGCTGGGGACTGTGCCGGCTTGGCCCCAGGACAGCAACCCCGGGACCCGGCAACCCGAAAAGGGCTGAACACCAGAAGGGGCAGGCTCGGCGCCTGCCCCTTTCATTCGTGAAGACAGTACGGGGGCTACCCGCGCTGGGCGATGGGCGTGTACTCCAGGTCCATGTCGCCGGTGTACTCCAGCAGGGGCCGGATGAGGATGTTGTCATCGAACTGCTCAATGCACTGGAGGGTCCAGCCGGGGATGCGGCCCAGGGCAAAAATGGAAATGAACAGGTCGTCGGTGATGCCCAGCAGGTAGTAGATGCAACCGGCAAAGAAGTCCACGTTGACGTGAATGCCTCGGGAACGGTAGGGGACCATGGCCTCCTCTTCCACGTAGGTGAGGATTTGGAACCAATGGGGTTGCCCCATCTTTTCGCTCAGGGCGCGGGCCCGTTCCCGCAAGTGGCGGGCGCGGGGGTCCTCGGCGCGATAGACTCGGTGACCAAAACCCATAATCCGGCCGCCGCTTTCCAGCCTGGCGCGGCAATACTCCTCGGCGTTTTCGGGCTGGCCGATCTCCAGGGACATCTTCATCACCTCCTCGGCAGCGCCGCCGTGGGCCGGTCCCTTCAGGGTACCCACGCCCGTAACTACGGCCGAATGCAGGTCGGAGATGGTGGATGCCGTCACCCGGGCGGCGAAGGCCGAGGCGTTGGCGCCGTGCTCGGCGTGGAGAATGAAATCCACGTCCAGCAGCCTGGTGGTTTCCTCGTCGGGAACCTCGTTGAAGAGCATGTAGAGGAAGTTGCCGGCATGGTTCAGGTCCGGGTTCGGGGCCACCGGCTCCAGCCCCTGGCGCAGCCGATGATGGGCAGCGACGATGGTCGGCCCCATGGCGGTGAGCCGTATGCCCTTGCGCAGGGTGGCCTCTACCGAGTTATCGTCAACTTCCGGGTCGAAGGCGGAGAGGGCAGAGAGGCCGGTGCGCAACGCGTCCATGGGGTGGCTGTTCTTGACCAGTTCCAGAACCTGGATGACCTCATCGGGGATGCGGCGATTGGCCCGGAGAAGGTTGTCGAAATCGGTCAGTTCCGGCTGGGTGGGAAGCCGACCGTAGAGCAGGAGGTAGATGACCTCTTCAAAGGTGGAATGCTCCGCCAGATCGTGAATGTTGTAGCCCCGATAGAGGAGCTTGCCCACCTCGCCGTCGATGAAGCTGGATTTGGTGGTATCGAGGTAAACGTCCTTCAGTCCTTTCATAATCTCCGGGGCCATCAACCATCCTCCTTCCAAGTGTTCCCATCCCCGAGAAGGTCAAAAAGGGGAACGACCCGGACTGCAATAATGTCTAAAAAATAGGAAATTCGTAGCGGGATTTTAGCATTGGGCCTGAATTGGCGTCAAGCTGGTGTACTCGTTCAGCGAGTATGGGAAGGAGGGGCAAATTGGAGGCACGAAATGGCCCGACACCGGGGCGGAGTGTGGGTCTGGAACATTGCTGGCGTAAAGGTGTTCGGTCCAGGCGACTGAACACGCCGTCCTCTGTTCGCCTTCGCAGCGTTTCTATCCCTGTTCCAGCTTCAACTCCAGGGCTGCCTTCACCGCCGGCCACTCCTCCTCAATGATGCTGTAATAAACGGAATCGCGATTGGAGCCATCCCGGGTAATCCGGTGGTTCCTCAGGATGCCCTCCTTGACGCCACCGATCCTTTCAATGGCCCGCTGGGAACGAACGTTATTGCTATCGGTCTTGATGCAAACCCGGCGGGCGCCCAGGTCATCGAAGGCGTGACTCAGGAGCAGGTACTTGCATTCGGTGTTGACGTAGGTGCGCTGGTATTCCACCCCGTACCAGGTCATGCCAATCTCCAGGGCCCGGTTGGGACGGTCAATATCCAGGTAGCCAGTGGAACCGATGACCTTCCCCGATTCGGGCAGCGCGACGGCGAACTGGAGCCTTTCCCCCACCTCGTTGCGCGCAATGCACATCCTGACCCACTGTTCCGCATCGGAAAGGCTGCCGAAATGAGCGGTGGGCAGGTAGCGCCATATCGACTCCTCTTTCCCCACCTCATAGAGGTCGGCGACGTGTTGGAGGCCAATGGGTTCCAGGCGAACGCGGGGGCTGGAAAGTACAGTCGGTTTCGGAGTCACGGGTTTTCTCCTGCTAAGTTTATCCTCTGCTGTTGGACCGAAGGCCGCAAGCCACGGGTCAAGGCAGAGTCTGGGAGTATCCCAACCGTAGGGAGGGACCCGGTCTTCCTACCGCGAAACACAGTGGCCCCGCACCGTTGGGATTCCTCGGCTATCGCTCGGAGTGACAAACAAGAGGGGCTGGGCCTGGCGATGACTATACCCCAATTGTGATTGAGATTCCTTGGCTGCGCTTGGAATGAGTCGTTCCCCTTCGTACTGCCTTTCCGGGCTTTACCGTACCCTACCCCCCAGCCGTCAGCAGGTCCCGAATCCGGTCGAGGATGCGCTGGCCCACCTCGTACTTCGTCAATAAAGGCAGTTCCTCCACCTTCAGGTTGCGGTCAATCAATACCACCCGATTGGTGTCGGAACCAAAACCGCTGTCCTCATCGGTGATGTCATTGGCGACTATCAAATCCAGGGACTTGCGAACCACCTTGTCTGATGCATTGGCGACCAGGTTCTCGCTCTCGGCGGCGAAACCCACCCTCACAAAGTCGCCCCGGGCGGTATCGAGAATATCCGTAGTCTTGGCAAGTTCCAGGGTCAGCGCGTCCCCGGTCTTCTTGATCTTTTGGTCGGCGGCCGAGGCAGGCCTATAGTCCGCAACGGCGGCGGCCATAATCAGGGCATCGGCGGCGGCCACCTCCCGCGTCACGGCCCGGGCCATCTGGTCTGCTGTCGTTACCGGCACCACCTCCACCAGGGGCGGGTTGGGCAGGCCGGTGGGAGCGGTGACCAACACCGCTCGACCGCCCCGGTCGCGGACTGCCTCGGCCAGGGCATAGCCCATCTTGCCCGAAGAGTGGTTGGTGATTACCCGAACCGGGTCTATGGGTTCCTGGGTTCCGCCGGCGCTGACCACGATGGTGCGGCCGGCCAGGTCTCCCCCGCGACCCAGGGTTGCAGATATGTGTCCCATCAGCTCCACCGGCTCCAGCAGGCGGCCCATGCCCATCAGCCCGGAGGCGAGGCGACCCGGCGCCGGACCGGCAATGGTCACACCCCTATGGCGGAGCTTCTCCAGGTTTTCCTGGGTGGCCGGATGGGAGAACATGTCGGCATCCATGGCTGGCGCAACCAACAGGGGTGCGGTGGTAGCGATGACGGTGGTGGTCAGGGGATCATCGGCCAGGCCGACGGCCAGCTTGGCGATGCAATGAACCGTGGCCGGCGCAATTACCACCACATCCGCCCGCCGGGCCAGGGCCACGTGTTCGTTGGCGAACTGGGAGGCCACGTCGTAGGTGTCGATCACCACCTCCCGGTGGGTGATGCTGCGGAAGGCCAGGGGCGTTACGAATTGGGTGGCGCCGTAGGACATAATGACGTCCACCAGGGCCCCCGCTTGTACCAGTTTGCTGGCCAGGTCCACCGCCTTGTAGCAGGCAATGCTGCCCGTTACTCCCAGGATTACGTGCTTGCCGGAAAGGGGCCCTGCCATAATTCCTCCAGGACGGCTCGGGGATGCGGGAACCGGTCAGCTTACCGGTAACTCCAGGCCAGCCGGAAACTGTTGGTTTGGCTGTATCGGTTGGCTCGATTGTAGCCCAATTTCAGGGGCTATTTCCTGCCCCGGGCCGGCCTGTCGGTGTTCATTTCGTAGATGAGGCGCAGTCCGAACAGGGTCAGGTCCTGGTTGATGTGGTGAAACACGTCGGTATGGTCGGCGACCACGGGTACCAAGCCGCCGGTGCCGATTACCCGGGCGTCCTGACCAATTTCCTCCTTGATCAGGTTCACCATTCCGGTGACCAGGGAAGCATAGCCGTAAACCAGGCCGGACTGAACGGCGTTGACGGTGTTGCGTCCGACCACGGACCGGGGGGCCACAAGTTCCACGCGGCGAAGCTGGGATGCGTTGAAGAACAGCGCATCGGCGGCCACGCTAATGCCCGGGGAAATGGCGCCACCCAGGTACTCTCCCTCCCGGTTGACCACGTCGAAAACGGTGGCGGTGCCCAGGTCCACCACCACCAGGGGCGGGGAGTAGAGTTCAATTGCGGCAACGGCGTCGGCGATTCGGTCCGCCCCCACGTCCCGGGGAGAATCGTACAGAATCCGCAGCCCGGTCCGTATGCCGGCGGAGACGGTCAGGGGCGTAACCCCGAAGAAGGTGCGGCACAGGTCCGTAAAGACCACCGTCAACGGCGGCACGCCGCTACAGAGGCAGGCGGAGTCAATCTTGGCCGGGTCGATGTCTCGCAGAGCCAACAGGCTGACCAACTGCAGCCCGTATTCGTCGGTAAGGCGACGGGAGTCGGTGGAAAGGCGGTAGGTGGTGAGGAGCCGTTCTCCCTCGAACACACCCGCAGTGATGGCGGTATTGCCGATGTCAATGGTCAGCAGCATTGCCGGATTATACCGCACGGAGTTGGGCTTTACACCAGATTGAGGGCAGGTCAGGGGGCCGTTATGCCTCTCGGACCTCCCTCCCCTGGCTGCGGGCCAGTTGGTTGAGGAAGGTGTTGGTGCGGATTTCCTTGTCCAGCCAGTACTGCACCGTTCCGGTGAGCACCGCCTTCAGCTCCAGTACAAGGGCATCGTCCAGCGCCAGAGACGGCAGTGCCGAGCCGGGGGTGCGGGCCAGCAACCGCAGCACCTTCAACGCCCGCAGGGACAGGGGTCGCAACCCCACCTGGGCCGGAGTACAGTCCGGGCAGAATACGCCCCCGCCGTCGGCGCTGAAGCGGTGGTGGTCGGGCTCTATGTTCCGGCGGCACTCCACGCAGTTGAACAGTTCCGGCATCAATCCGGAGACTTCCAGCACGTGCAGCTGAAAGTGGAGCAGGGGCAGGTCGGCCCGGGGCGCACGGCCAATGGCTGCCAGAGTGGTGAGAGCCAGGTTGTAGAGGGGTTCATTGGCGATTGCCTCGGAGCCGAAGCCATCCACCAGCTCCGCCACCTGCAGGCCGCGGGTGACGGCATCCAGGTCGGTTTTCACCGCGGTGAAGTTTTCGAGGGTTTCCGCCTGGCTGATAACGTCCAGGGTACGGCCTCGAGACAGGGACATTGCGGACACGGTCAGGGGCTCGAGGTGACCCACCAGCCGGGCGGTGGAACGACGGGCGCCCTTGGCCACGGCCCGCAACTTGCCCCCTTCGCGGCTGTAAAGGGTAACCAGCAGGTCGGCCTCACCCAGGGGGATGTTCTTCAGCACCAGGGCAGTGGCCCGGTAAGTACGGAACTGAGGCAACGGCGCCCCTTCTACTCCACCGCCTGCCGACCCTGGAAGGCGCGGCTCAGAGTCACTTCGTCGGTGTATTCCAGAGACCCACCCACGGGCAACCCCCTCGCCAGGTGGGTTACCTTCAAGTCCGTGCCGGCCAGGTGTCGAGAAATATACATGGCGGTGGACTCGCCCTCCAGGGTGGGGTTGGTGGCGATTACCACTTCCTTCACTTCCCCATCGGAAAGGCGGGCAAACAGCTCCCGCAGCCGGATTTGATCCGCCGTCACGCCGTTGAGGGGGGACAGGACGCCATGCAGGACGTGGTACAAACCCCGATAGCAGTTGGTTCGTTCCAGGGCCAGAACGTCCAGGGGTTCCTCCACCACGCAGATTTGTTCCCGGTTGCGGTTGCTGTTGGAGCAGACGGAGCAGGGGCTGTAATCGGTGAGGTTCTGGCAATTGGCGCAGAACATGATGCTCTGCTTAACGGCGATGATGGCGTTGGCCAGGTCAACGGCCTCTTCCTCGGGCAGGCGAATGATGAAATAGGCCAGGCGTTGGGCGCTCTTGGGGCCAATGCCGGGCAGCTTGTTCAATTCGTGAATGAGCCGCGCCAGGGAAGGGGCGGCCGAAGGCAAATGTTCCAGGGTCATTTCGCTATGTCCTGCTCTCTGATGGACGCTCGATTCCCCCGCATTGAGATTCTAGGAAGTCTATGACTTCCACGGCCCTCTGCAGGTAGTTCATCATTTGTGCCACGGAAATTGAAGCCTCTCTGCCATGGGCTATTAGGTTACGATGGGCTATTATCGAATCGATGGCATCTTTTCGCTGGCCACCATTGGCAGTTAAGAAGACCTCCAGGTCGCTACCCCATTCTAGACTAAAGGATCTGGCCACCCGGACAAACCGGTCTGAGTTTGGATTTAGCACCCTTTGCAGGCTTGAGGCGGCAAATCTGCCCACCTGTGGACTGGAAGCGGACCGGACATATTCAGAATAGATTTCCCTTATCGAGTTTTCCAACAACCCGGCGGCCAGTATACAAAGGTATCTTCCCCAATGCCCTTGCAATTCCACTTCTTCCCCGGTGGCTGTCCTGGTTCTTTCCAGGAGAGACTGAATGCTGTTGTATTGAGCAACAAGCCGGACATTTCGCATTTAGGCTGCTGCTATGCGGTCTGCCGCCAAGTCGAGGCGGGATTTTACTGAGGCTTCTTCCGAAGTGGATTGAGTAGTTATCATCCTCATGTATTCTTCGTTCTTCAACAGGCTGCAGTATGCTTCAACCAAGCCTTCAGTGGTAGGTTCGGTTCCCTGCTGAAGCCTCCTGGCCAGCCCGACGAACATGGAATCAAAGATGGCAGCATTCAGCTTGCCAGAAGGTCGAAACACCCTGTCACCCAACGACTGCCACCACAAGTCCGAGACTGCCCTGAAAATGTTGGAATAGGAGTCCAGGACTTGTGAACTGGCATTTCTATGGCGAATCAAGAACCTAGTAATGAATTCCTTTAGGGGGCGGGAATACTTCTCCTCGAAGAAGAGCAATGCCAGGAACCTCAGGATGAGCTCCTGGTCTCTCAGTCTCGGGCTGGCGTTTCCAAATATCTTGCGCCAACTAGGGAAATTGTTAAGATACTGGATAGCATCTAACAGGGATCCCTGGTATAGGGCGCTTCGCATCTCCTGGGGATACAGGCGTCGTCCCCCGGAATTGAGCCTCTCGAAGATATGATAGATGCTGGTATCATCTCCCTGAGGATACTCCTGCTTCACAACGGTTGCGTGAATGATCGAATTATCCAAGTCTATACGATCCTTCTCGAATAGAGTGGAATAAGAGCGATCAACAAATTCTTCCTGAACCTGAACCAAATTGAAGCCTGGGCTTGCGGTTTCGTCCTTCGGGTTGAAGTGGCCGTCGTAGAAAAACTGAATGGTCTTAAGTCGTTGCTGACCGTCAATTACCAGCAACTTACCAGTATCTTCATCCCTGGCCAGGAAAATACCGGGGACGGGAAGGCCCAGGAGCAAACTCTCGATGAAGCGGGAAGCCTCTTCCAGATTCCAGACATAGCTCCTCTGGAAGGGAGGAACGTAAATCTCTTCCCTATTGAGCCGCCGGTAGAGACCTTCAACATCGAAGTCTATTCCATTGCTGGAAATACCATACCTGACTGGAGCTACTGCCGATTCGTGCTCCGAAGGGTCCTCGATTTCCAGGTCCAGTTCAAGTTGATGCGATTGAGTTAGCATACCGCCCCCTTGGGATGCGTTCAGCGAAGCTAGATTACGCTGGACCTAGAGCTCCAGTCAAAGAAGGAATACACCCCCGCCCCTACGTCAATCCGGGGATGTTCATGCCGCCGGTTATGGCGCTCATCTTGCTGGCGGCCAGCTGCTGCGTCTTTTCCGTGGCATCGTTGAAGGCGGCGGCTACCAGGTCCTGCAGCAGGTCCACATCTTCAACCGCTTCCGGCTCGATGGTCACCGATTCCACCACCTGCTTGCCTGACATCACCACCTTCACCACACCCCCGCCGGCGCTGCCCTCCACCGTCAGGGTCTCCAGTTCCTCCTGCATCTTCTGCAACTGGGCCTGCATTCGCTGGGCTTGACGCATCATGTTCCGATTCATTCGACTGTGTCCTCCACGATACGGGCTCCCATGTTCATCGCGGTACGAACCAGCGGGCTGTGCTGGTTGGACCGGTTGCCAGGGGCGCCCTCCTCCGTCTGGCCTGCCAGGGTTATCCTGAATTCATGCGGCGTCCCGAAGAACCGGGTTACCGCCTCGGTAACCTGCCTGCGGGAATTGGGATCCTCAAGTTCCTCCTGCATTCGCTCCATATTCGGACGATGCACGAAGGGTATCAACAGTGTATCACCTTCCAGGGTGATGGTGTTCGCCTTGCAGTCCCGCAGCAGGGCGCCCAGATTGTACCTGCGCCCCGTCACCCGTCCCAGGGCTTTGACGGTAGCCTGCCACATCCCGGCAATGGAATCGTCGCCACCCATTGAGCCGCCCATTTCGGGACCTGCGCCACCCTGGGGTCCGGGCTGTGGAGAGGGTTGCGTGCGGGGAGCCGAGATTCTGGAGTCCTCCGCTATCTGTGGAGGAGAACCGCCGGAGGACGCCCCCGCGTCCCCTTGCCCACGCTCCATGACAGGGGCGGCGCCCGAGGTGGACGCGGATGGGGATGTGGGCTCGGCAGCGGCCGCCGGGACAGGTGCGGGAGCGGGAGCAGAGGCGGCAGGAGCAGCCCGACGGTCGGGCGGAGAAGTCACCGGACGGCCCGCGCCCTCGGCCCGCGCCTCGCCTGACGGGGAGGCCACGTCCGGGTTGCAGATTTCCACCACCGCCAATTCCAGGGGCAGGGTCGAAGGCGCGTCGTAGCGCATGTTCACCGCGCCCCAAACCCTGAGAGCCCGGATGACCCGCCAGTTGGGCAGGTTCTCCGAAAGTTCGCGCAGTCTTCCTGAAACGTGCTCCGGCAGTTCCAGGGCATCGGCGGCGTTCCACTCCAGCAGCATGGCTGCCCGCAGTAATTCCAGAACCTGCCGGTGCATCTGACGCAGGTCCACCCCGTCCCAGGCGGCCTGGTTGATGGCCTCCAGGCAGGCGGTGGTATTGCCCATCAGCAGATAATTGACCAGATCCAGCCATCGGTCGCCATGGCCCAGCCCCAACAATTCCTCCACCTGGGCCAGGGTTACGCCATCTCCGTAGGACACCACCAACTGCTCTAGGAGATTCTCCGCATCGCGCAGGCTTCCCGCGGCGTAGCGGGCCACCAGGCGCAGGGCCTCCGGCGCGACCGATGCTCCCTCGCCCTCGGTGATTTCCGCCAGTCGCTGGTAGATGCGTTCCGAGGGCAGCCTTCGGAAGTCGAACCGTTGGCATCGGGAAACAATGGTGGGAAGAATCCGATTGGCCTCGGTGGTGCAGAGGATGAAGATCACGTGGGCCGGAGGTTCTTCCAGCGTCTTCAGGAAGGCGTTGGAAGCCTGGTCGGTGAGCATGTGGGCTTCATCGATGATATAGACCTTCCGACGGCCCTCGGCGGGTGAGAAGTTCACCTTGTCCCGAATCTCGCGAATGTCCTCAATGCCCCGATTGCTGGCGGCGTCCATCTCTATGGCGTCCATGAACCGCTCTTCGTTGAAGGAAACGCAGATGGAACACCGGTTGCACGGGTCGCCATCCTGAAGGTCCAGGCAATTGACCGCCTTGGCCACGATTCTGGCGGTGGTGGTCTTCCCCGTACCCCTTGGGCCACAGAAGAGGAACGAATGGGAAACCCGCTCCTGCCGGATGGCCTGACGCAGGGTGGTGGCCACGTGTTCCTGCCCCACCAAATCGGCGAAGCA
This sequence comes from Dehalococcoidia bacterium, assembly GCA_965221385.1. GTDB lineage: Bacteria > Chloroflexota > Dehalococcoidia > Lucifugimonadales > UBA3495 > Bin22. Next base: position 2,131,620 of record OZ244885.1, on the reverse strand, counting down.
GCCGGGGCGCCACTTGCGGTAATAGACCTGGGAGGTCATGGCGCATCCTCCTACGGGGAAGTATCCGGTTGGGCAAAGAATTGGGCCAACGCCGCCTGCTCCAGGGACTTCATCCGGGCCGTTTCGTCAGGTTCCAGATGATCGTGGCCCACCAGGTGAAGGGCTCCGTGAACCACCAACAACGCCAGTTCCCGTTCCGTTGCCACTCCCTGGGCCTCGGCCTGACGCCGGGTTTGGGGGTAGGAGATGATAATCTCTCCAAGCGGCGGCAGCTCATCGGGGGGCAGGACAAAGCCAGGGAATGCCTCATCGGGCGCGATTCCAAGGACAGGCTCCGGTTCCATAGCAGGAACCTCTTCACCCTCCCAATGGCCCTGGTGCGTGGCGGAAAAGGACAGAACGTCGGTCACCTCGTCCAGTCCCCGGTAGTCCCAATTTAGTTGGCGTACCGTAGAGTCATCGGCCAACAGCAGGCTGACCTGACCGGGCTCGTCCGGCGCCAGGGCATGGTTCAGGGCGACGGCAAGGACACCTTCCAACCACGATTCCGAAACATCCTGCCGGAACTCCTCGGCCACGGTGATGAAGATCTGCCTCTCGGACTGGGAAATCAAGCGCAGGTTTACTCCAGGGGAATGAGTGAATTGGGGGTGAAACCCCATATTAGCACGGGAACGAAACCGGGCGTCAAGGATGGTGACGCCCGGCTAGATAATTCAGAATAAACGAGCTCTGTTGATTCCCAACAGAAATGAACCTGCACGCAGGGGTATGCTCTGCGATGTTGCGCCCTGAACTTCGCCCTCCCTAACCCGTCGTACTTGGGTGATGATTTGACGTGCTACAATGACCCCGACCCCATTCCCTTTGAGGAGCGGTTACCCCCATGCCTCCTGATGCCGACCAACACACCGGCCCCAATGATGAACCCGAGGTTCAGGGCTTGGTGCTGCCCGCCGAGGGGGTGGAAGACCTGACCGACCAGCTCACCCAGTACATGACGGAAATTGAACTGGGCGGACTCACCGACATAATGGGCCAGGTGCTGGACGATTTCCTGGACCAGTGTGGCGGTATGCCCGAAGACCTGAACGACCCCGCCGCCTTCGAGCGCATTACCGGGGGCCAACTGGCCGTGACCCTCGCCTACCAGGTGGGAAGGCTGGAGGGGCGCTCCCCTCAAATTGTCAACCGGCTGGTACGGCAGGCGGTGGAAAAGTGGCGGGCCCGCGCGTTGGAGACCTCCTCGGAAATATCCGACTCGGACCTGGGCAACCCCAAGGAATTGGTTTTTCCCCGACTGCGCCGGCTGCAATTCTCCGACCCGGAGCAGCCCGAGAGCTGAACATTGGCCCGTTCCAAGGATGCGAAAGGTTTATGTTAGGCGCCTGTCCCTATGGCTACCCTCCCCAGGGGGGCCGCCAACTGAATTCTGCGTCTTCACTTGGATTGTAAACTCAGGAGGTGGTTATGACCTCTGCTCCATCCGGATATGACCTGTTGCTCCAGGGGGGCGTCCTGCTGGACCCGGCCCAAGGAATTCATGACCGGCGCGATGTCGCTTTCCAGGGCGGCGTGGTGGCCGAGGTGTCTGACCATATTGCACCGGAGCGCGCCGCCACCGTGGTGGACGTTACCGGCAAGGTGGTAACGCCGGGGCTGATCGACCTGCACGGACATTTCTACCACGGCGGCACGGGAAGCGCCGTCCACGCCGACCAGAACTGCTTCTCCGCCGGAACCACCACCGGCGTGGACGCGGGAAGCGCCGGCTTCCTCAACCTGGGGGCCATGCGCGACTACGTCTTTCCCGCCCACCGCACCCGCCTGCTGGCCTTCCTCCACATCGGAAGCGTCGGGCTGGCCGCCAACCGGGTCCTGGGCGGCGGGCTGCAAAACCTGCGGATTATCGACGTGGACCAGACTGCCGACGCGGTAAAGAATAATCCCGGATTTCTCTTTGGCATCAAGGTGCGCATGGAGGCAAACGCCGTGGCCCACTGGGACGCGCCGGAGGCCATGCGCCTGGCCCGGGCCGCCGCCGACCAATCCGGCGGCAAGCTCATGGTCCACGTCAGTGGCACTCCCATTCCCCTACCGCAGATCCTGGACCACATGGGTCCCGGCGACATCGTGACCCATGCCTTCAACGGCAACCACGAGGGAATACTGGATCGGCAGGACCGCATACGCCCGGAGGTTAGGGCCGCCGCCGAGCGGGGAGTGATAATGGACCTGGGCCATGCGGGGATTCATTGCGACGTTCGGGTGGCCCGGGCCGCCATGGAGCAGGGCCTGCCCCCCGATACCATCAGCACCGATATTCACCTGCCCCCACCCGGACGCAGGGTTTACCTGATGAATGACCTGGTTAGCAAGTTCCACGCCATGGGAATGCCCCTGGAGGATGCCGTGGCCGCCAGCACCATCCGACCGGCCCGCGTGCTGGGCCTGGAGGATTGCATAGGGTCCCTGGCGCCGGGCATGGCCGCCGATGCCGCGGTGTACGATTTGCGGGAGGGCCGTTTCGTTTGGCACGACATGGCCCGCAACAAGGTGGAGGGCAAGGTGAAGCTGGATACCTACCTGACCGTGCGCGGTGGCGCCGTGGTTTGGCGGGAGGGCAAGCTGACCGAAATGGGCCCCTGCTGAACCAATTGGCCGGAAAGAGGGGGGCGTTTCCCGTAGGGGCGCACAGCTGTGCGCCCCTACGGGGAGTCCTCACCGATGGTCATTTCGCCCCCCCGGCCTGTCATTCCGAGCGAAAGCCGAGGAATCCCAACCTGACCCCTCAGCCTTCTAACCCATGCCAAACCTACCGGCCCTGTCATTCCGAGCGACAGTCGAAGAATCCCAACGGCGGTGGGGAACCGTCATTCCCATGCCCAGTCCCCCTTGTTTGTCATTCCGAGCGGCAGCCGAGGAATCCCAACGGTGCGGGGCCACGAAGTTTCGGGGTTGGAGACCCGGTTCCCTGCCTACGGTTGGGATTCCTCGGCTGTCGCTCGGAATGACAGGAGAGGGGGGTTGCGATACCTGGGACAGGGTTGGCGGGTGCGGTTGGGATTCCTCGGCTGTCGCTCGGAATGACAACCTGCTGTGGAGGCCGGCTATCCCAATGGGATGGCCCCACAGCGCAACCTACCCCTCCGGATGCAGCAAATCCATCATTTCCGTCTTCCAGTCGGCGTTTTTGGGCAGGATTCGTTCTATGGCGCGGGCGTTGTAGTAGGTGGGGGCCACACCCGGCGGCACGCCGCCGTCGGCCACGATTTCGGCGGCCCGGAGCAGCAGGCGCCGGGCCTGGATGATTGCCATGTCGCTGCGGGTCAGGTTCTCGCGGGAGCGGTCCACGATGGGCCCCATGCTCTCCTGAACCGCCACGTCCTGGGCGTTGATGCCCTCTATACCGGTGAAGGTCTCGTACTTCTGCACCTGTCGGTCGATGAGCCAGTCGTTTTCCCGATTCCCCCGGCTGCGGTAGTCGGGGAGCATGTGTTCCGGTCCCCGGCCATAGCCCCGCTCGATTTCCTCGAACTCCTCATCGGTGATGGGTTGGGGACCGAAGCTGTAAACCCAGTTGTAGATCATGCAGTTATGATCGTCCATGGGCACCCACATGTGCCCGGCAATCACCTGCTGGGCATCCTGACCCTTGTAACCATTCTGGCGCGGGCGCATCTGGTGGAAGGGCAGAATGAATTGGTAAGCCCGAACGAAATCGCCCCGCTCGCCCAGGTCCCGGATTCCCACGTAGCGATACCCGTAGTCGGTAACGTCCACTTCCAGCGAGGGTGCGCCGCCGGTCACGAAATCGGTGTTGATGCCAATGCCCGCCCGGTTCGTGTCCGGGGTAATGGTACGGTGCAGGATGGGAGCATGGGCCGTGTCGATGCCCCCCTCCAGGGCCTGGAGCCAGTTGCAAACCTGCCAGTTCTTGGAAATGTGGCTGTGGGTTTCGGGAACCGTGGCCCATTCGAAGTTGGGCGGCGGCGGCGGTTCCCCTTCCGATCCCATGTAGGTCCAGACCACGCCCCCCTGCTCCAGGGTGGGGTAGGACTTGATGCGAACCTTGGTATGGTAGTCGCTGTCCGGCGGTTCGTTCATCATGTCCAGGCAGTTGCCGTCCACGTCGAACTTCCACCCGTGATAGACGCAGCGCAGGCCGCATTCCTCGTTCCGGCCCAGGAACAGGGACGCCAGCCGGTGGGGACAGTATTCGTCCAGAAGACCCACCCGTCCGTTGGAATCGCGGAAGGCAACCAGGTCCTCGCCCAGCAGCCTTACCCGCACCGGGGCGCCGTCGGGTTCCGGCAGTTCCCTGGATAGCAGGGCTGGCATCCAGTAGCAGCGCATCAGGTCGCCCATGGGCGTGCCCCGGTCGGTGCGGGTGAGGGTTTCGTTCTCGGCGTGGGATAGCATGGCATTCCTCCTGGTCACTGGCCTGGTTTGAAGAGACTCTGGTTTGAAGAGACTATTGGGGGCTTGCCGCCGGGCTAGGGTTCAGAAACTTCACAGCCGGCGGATTCCAACTCCCCCTTCCACTGCTCGTAAAGTTCGTCCATCTCGGTTATCAGTTTCATCTTCTCCCTATTGCTGGCATCGCCTTCGGGTTGGAGGCCGGCGGTTAGGTCGTCCATACGGTCGGTGAATCGTTCCATGATGTCGGAGGCCCGGTCGTCGCCGGAAAAGGCGCCCGACACGGAGCAACCCAGGTTGGCCACCGCCAGGGAGGCCAGGCTGGAAATTGACCGTTCCGCTGCCCTGGCCACATCCTCGTCGGAAGTGCCGCAACCCAGGGACAGGATAACCATTACCGGCAAAAGCAGGAGCGCAAACCCCCGGAACAGGTAACGGCGCGAGTTACCGATCCGGCGACCTACTGCCACTGGGCAAAGCCCATGGCGCACCCGGTGCCGGCCGGGGAGCGGTAGCAGGGAACGTAGTCAACCACCTCCATGTCCAGGTGCTCGACGGCGCCGGCCACGGCGATCCAGTTGCGGATTTCCGAGTTTCCGGAGTTCAATTTTTCCCGAGGGATGGAGGACAGAACGTTGGCATCCCGGTTCTGCATGGCCTTGAGGACCAGGTTATCCAGGTCTTCGTCAATTACGAAGTGGCTCAGGCCACCGGAGGCTATGACCGCCACCCGCGCATCGCTGTCCCAGTCCTGGACGGCGGCGCGGACGGCCTGGCCCAGTTCGTAGCAGCGTTGGGGGGTAACCTGATTGGGCGGGTAGTAGGTGTTGACCATGATGGGCAGGGCGGGAATGGGCTTCTGGCGCAATATGCGCTGGTACAGGTAGCCAAAGGCATGGCCCATGCCCTGTCCCTCCGGGAGGCGGCGGGAGTGGGCCACATCGAACTTGCGGTCGATGAGGGATTCGATGACATGACGGCCCAGGTCGGAGGCGATGGGGTAGTCAATTTCCCGGTCGGCGAACCAGCCCCAGGCGTTGGCCTTTCGGAAAGCGGGCGCCGCCTCGGGTACGACTACTGGCACGTTGCGCAGTTCATCGCCCCAATAGACCAGCATGGCCGGCATATTGCCCTCGTTGAACACCTCCAGCTGATCGTCGCCAATCATCACCACGATGTCCGGGGCCTTATCCTTCAGGGTAGCTCCCAGGGTGGCGATGCCCTGCTGACAGGCATTATAGCGGGTGGCCATGCGGTCGTCGGTCAGTTCCCGCTCGATTACCGACCGGTCCACGGTTGACATCAGTTCCTCGTAGGAGTAGGGCTTGCCGTCGGCGGCCCAGAGTTCCTGGTGACGCTTGTCGCCCTCACCGTAGGCGAGCCACATTTCCGAGGGAGTGCTGAGCTGCGGGCTGTGGGAAGAACCCAGTCCCAGGACGATTTCCGCCATAGTTACCTCCGGTATTCATGGGCCCTCGATGAGGGCCGGGAGTATGTCAGCACGAAATTTGGGGAGTCAGTTGGCTTGAGTTTAGCACATGGGGAGCGCAGTTGGACGCCCTGCCCTATCAGGGAGTCAGCCTCCCCACCACAAACCACCCAAGCCTGTCATTCCGAGCGACAGCCGAGGAATCCCAACCGCAACCAGCAACCACCCATCCACCACCAACCTTCCTTCCCTGTCATTCCGACCTTGTGGAGGAATCCCAACCGACCGGGGGCAAGAACGTCACCCACCACAAACCTTCCTTCCCTGTCATTCCGACCTTGTGGAGGAATCCCAACCGACCGGGGGCAAGAACGTCACCCACCACAAACCTTCCTTCCCTGTCATTCCGACCTTGTGGAGGAATCCCAACGGCGCGGGGTAACCATCCATCCTACCCCATACCAACGCTCCCCCTACCGGCGAAGGGCCGAGAACGACTGGGCATGGCTATGACGGCACCCCCGCGCGGTTGGGATTCCTCGGCTGTCGCTCGGAATGACAGAAGAGTGGGGCTGGGGATGGCTATGACGGCTTCCCCTCACCGTTGGGATTCCTCGGCTCTCCCTCGGAATGACAGAAGAGTGGGGCTGGGCACGGCTATGGCGGCTTCCCCTCACCGTTGGGATTCCTCGGCTGCCGCTCGGAATGACAGTCAAGTACTCTCCGAATGGCAAACAAGATCTGGAACGCACCGTAGGGGCGCACAGCCGTGCGCCCCTACCCCACAAGTCAATCAAAAACTCCTGCCCTGATCATATCTTCAGGGCCTGCCGAACCGTCTCCACCACATCCTCCAGGGGCACCATGACCGCCTCCGCATCGGTGCGACCCTTCATTTCTACGGCGTTGTTGCGCAGGTTCCGGGGGCTCACCACCAGCCGGATGGGCAGCCCCATGAGGTCGGCGTCGTTCAGCTTGACCCCCGCCGCCTGGTCGGTGCGGTCATCGTAGAGGGTCTGGATGCCCTGGTCCCACAGGGCGCGGTAGAGGTCCTGCGCGGCGGCGGCAACCGCTTCGTCGGCCAGATTCAGGCCCACCAGGTGCACCTGGTAGGGTGCAATGGGGGCGGGGAAGATGATGCCCCGGTCGTCGTGGTTCTGCTCGATGGCGGCGGCCAGCAGGCGGCCCACGCCGATGCCATAGCAGCCCATTGTTATGGGATTCTGCTGCCCCTCCTGGTCCAGGTAGGTTGCGCCCAAGGCCTCGCTGTAGGAGGTTCCCAGCTTGAAGATATGGCCCACTTCGACGCCGCGGGTGGCCTCCAGGGGCGCGCGGCAGCGGGGACACAGGTGACCCGGTTGGGTCAGAGCAATGTCCGCCATCAAGTCCACGCCGAAGTCCCTGGGATAATTGGCATTGCGGTAGTGGGTATCGGGCCGGTTGGCGCCCACCACGAAGTTGCTGCCCTGGGTTATGGAATTGTCCGCAACCCGCCGGATGTTGGTAATGCCAATGGGGGAGGCCGATCCAGCCACCAAGCCGGCGCTGCGCACCTCCTCGTCGGTGGCGAAGCGCAGGTCGTGGCAGCGAAGATTGTTCTTCAGCTTTACCTCGTTGACTTCCAGGTCTCCCCGAACGGTGACGAACACCACCTCATCATCGGCGGAGTAGAACACAGCCTTCAGCGTCTGGCTGGCCGGCACATCCAGAAACTCGGCCAGACCGGCGATGGTTTTCAGGCCGGGGGTGTCCACCTCCTCCAGGGGCAGTTCGGGCGCCGCCGGCTGCTCCGGATACAGACCTTCCGCCTTCTCGGCGTTGGCCGTGTAGCCGCAGGCGGGGCAGGTGATAACCGTGTCCTCCCCGGTGGGGGTGGCCAGCAGGAACTCGTGGGAATCCTTGCCGCCGATGGCGCCACTGTCGGCCTCTGCCATCAGGACGGGCAGGTTGCACCGGCGGTAGATGTTCCGGTATGCCTGGGCCATGGCCTGGTAGCTGTCATCCAGGCTGGCATCATCAGCGTTGAAGCTGTAGGCATCCTTCATGTCGAATTCCCGCACCCGCACCAGGCCGGCCCGGGGACGGGGTTCGTCCCGGAACTTGGTCTGAATTTGGTAGAGGATTACCGGCAGGTCGCGGTAACTCTGGACGTTGGCCCGGACGATGCTGGTGACCACTTCTTCATGGGTGGGGGCCAGAACCATGGGGCGGCCGCGCCGGTCCTCCATGGAGAAAAGAACCTCGCCCATGGATTCGGCCCTGCCCGTCTGTTCCCAGAGTTCGCGAGGCTGGAGGGCGGGCATCATCAGTTCCTGACCACCGGCGGCGTCCATTTCCTCCCGGATTATGTCTTCTATTTTGCGCAGGGAGCGCCAGGCCAGGGGCAGGTAGGCATAAACACCGGAGGCCACCTGGTAGATGAGGCCGGCTCGCAGCATGAGGCGATGGCTGGCCGTTTCCGCCTCGGGAGGGTCTTCCCGCAGGGTCTTGGTAATCAGTTGGGTGAATTTCATTCTGCTGTAACTCTTTCTCCGCCGATTTCCGGCCATCCCGGGGCGCTGGGAACAGGGCACTGCTGCCGGCGGCTAGTCTCCCGCCTCCACCGGCGTATTCTCCACCTCTTCCATCAACGCCGTGAGCATTTCCTCTTCGGGAACGACTCGCACCTTCTGGCCCTTGCGGAAGATGACCGCCCGGCCGGCGCCCGCGGCGATACCCACGTCGGCGTCCTTGGCCTCACCGGGACCGTTCACCTCGCAGCCCATCACCGCTACCTTGACGTTCCTGTCCGACTTCTTCAGCAGGGCATCCACGTCGTTGGCCAGCTTCCGGACATCAACGTCGGCGCGGCCGCAGCTGGGACAGGCCACAAGGGTGGCGCCCCTACTGCGTAGGTTCAGGGACTTGAGAATCTCATAGCCGACCAAAACCTCTTCCTTTGAATCGTCGCTCAGGGACACCCGGATGGTATCGCCAATGCCCTCGTACAGCAGGTAGCCCAGTCCCACGGCGGTGCGAATTGACCCGGCCTGGGCGGTGCCGGCCTCGGTTATGCCCAGGTGGAAGGGATAGGGAACCATTCCCGCCAGCTGACGATAGGCCTCCACCGTGGTCGGCACGTCGAAGGCCTTGAGGGAAATCTTTATCTGGTCGAAATCCTGCCGCTCCAGCAGGCTGATTTCCCACAGAGCGGTGGCCACCATGTGATCCACGATGCTGTAGTCGCCCTCCTGGGCCTCGCCAGCCTTGGGCAGCTGGTTAACCAGGTCCATGTGGCGAGAGAAGCCCCGGGTTCGGCCAATGCCACCCACGGGAGGCAGGCTGCCGAAGTTCACCCCGATGCGGATGGGAATGTTCCGTTCCTTGGCAACCTTGACCACTTCCTTCACCTGCTCCTCGTCCCGCAGGTTGCCCGGGTTGAGGCGCAGGCAGTCCACGCCGCCCTTGGCGCACTCGATGGCCAACTGGTAGTGGAAGTGAATGTCGGCGATGAGGGGAATGTTGATCTGCTTCTTGATTTCGGCCATGGCCTGGGCCGCTTCCATGTCGGGCACCGCCGACCGGATAATGTCGCAACCCACCTCTTCCAGTTCGTGAATCTGGCGTACAGTGGCCTCCACGTCCCGGGTGTCGGTCTTGGTCATGGACTGGACGGTGATGTCGGCGCCGCCGCCGACTTTGACACCGCCCACGAACACCGGCTTGGTGACGCGTCTCTTCTTCATGGATCAGACTCCCGCTGCTGCCCGTGGAATTGGCGCTGGAGACATTGCCTTATGCACTACAATTTTCCGTCGGCCTTGCCGCCCGGCGTTGTGGGTTCGGGGGCGCAGTTCATGTTACACGAAACGGGAAACCCGCGCCATAAACGCCGGCCCGCGCGGTTGGACTTCACCCCCCTCAGGTGTTAAGGTAGGGCAACTAGCCCAGGAGGCAAATGATGGCTGAAGCTGCGAACGGGAACACGGTCAAGGTCCACTACACCGGCAAGCTGGACGATGGCACGGTGTTCGATTCCTCGGTGGGTCGGGAGCCCATGGAATTCACCATTGGCCAGGGTCAGATGATACCGGGCTTCGAGCGGGGCGTGGTGGGCATGTCGGAGGGGGAAACCCGAACCGTGGTTATCGCCGCTGACCAGGCCTACGGCGTGCACCGCCCCGACGGGGTGTTTGAGCTGGACCGCACGGAAATCCCCACCACCATACCCCTGGAGGTGGGAATGCAATTGCAGGCCACCGGCCCCGGCGGCCGCCCCGTTTCCATGACCGTGGTGGCCCTGACCGACGACAAGGTTACGATGGACGCCAATCACCCCCTGGCCGGCAAGGACCTCACCTTCGACATAGAAATGTTGGAGATAAGGTAGGTTACTTCCATCATCGAAGTCCACCTGTTACCCTCACTTATTCCGGTGTTGGCAGGTATCCAGGATTCTACCGGGTTTAAGGAGCACTACCCATGCCCGAAAGGAAAGGCAGACTCGAAGGAAAGGTTGCAATCGTAACCGGCGCCGGTTCCAGCGGCCCCGGCGTTGGCAACGGCAAGGCTGCCGCCATTCTCTTCGCGCGGGAGGGGGCGCGAGTTCTCCTGGTGGATGCCGTGCTGGCCCGGGCCGAGGAGACCCTTACCATGATCCGCGAGGAGGGAGGCGAGGCCGACGTCTTCGAGGCCAACGTAATCAACGCCGATGATTGCCGTCGCATGGTCGAGGCCGCCGTGAGCCAGTGGGGACGCCTCGACATTCTGGACAACAACGTGGGCATTTCCCGCCGCGGCTCCGTATTGGAAGTCAGCGAAGAGGACTGGGACCACGTGATGGCCGTCAACGTTAAGAGCATTGTCCTGTGCAGCAGGTACGCCATTCCGAAGATGATCGAAAGCGGCGGCGGCTCCATCATCAACATTTCTTCCATCGCCGGTCTGCGGGCCCACAGCAGCACCCCCTACACCACGTCCAAGGCGGCGGTGCAGGGCCTCACCATGTCCATGGCCGCCGACCATGGCCCCGAAGGCATTCGGGTCAACTGCATTGCGCCGGGGCTGGTCTATTCCCCTATGGTAGCGCCCCGCATGGACGATGACCTGCGGGCGATACGCCGCAGCGCAGCGCCCCTGCGTACCGAGGGCGATTCCTGGGATATTGGTTACGCGGCCCTGTACCTGGCCAGCGATGAGGCTCGCTGGGTGAATGGGGTGGTGCTGCCGGTGGACGCGGGCCTCACCTCCGTTACCCCGGTCACCTACCAGACTCTGGCCCAGCAGCAGTATGCCCAGCCGAGCTGAGGACTATATTCGACAGCCTTTGGTATATGGGTAAGACGCCCCGCAACGATCTCCCTCCTCCCTGGAGGTAAGGTTCACATGACTACTTCTCGCGCTAAACCCCGCCAGAACCCGGCTCCCGTGCAAAGAGAGCCCATTTCACCGGAGTCCGTTGCCCCGGAACCCCTGGGTCCCCTGGTGCTTCGGCTACCCTCCGGCGTCAGGCTCACCGAAGAACAGGTCCTGGAACTCTCCAGCCTGAACCCCGAACTTCGCATCGAAATCAACGCCCACGGAGAACTGGAACTCATGCCACCCACTGGCGCCGGCACCGGAAGCCGCAATACGCGAATTACCCTGGCCCTCGGAAATTGGGCATTGGAAGATGGCTCTGGAGAATCCTTCGATTCCTCAACTGGGTTCACCCTGGCCAACGGCGCCATCCGCTCTCCCGATGCCTCCTGGGTTCTCAAGTCCCGGCTGGCGGAGATACCCGAAGCAGATTGGGACAAGTATGCTCCCCTTTGCCCCGATTTCGTGCTGGAACTGCGTTCTCCTTCCGACCGGGTGAGGCAACTGCAGGCCAAGATGGAAGAGTACTTGGAGAACGGCGCCCGCCTGGGTTGGCTGATCGACCCGTTGGACCCCCTACGTCGGGTTTACATCTACCGCCCCGGCGCGGCGGTGGAGGTCCTGGAGGCCCCGGATAGCCTGTCCGGCGACCCGGAATTGCCCGGCTTCGTACTGGACTTGACGAACATCTGGGAGCCGCCCTTCTGACGTTCATGCAGGTTGTTGCTGGTTGGATGAAATTGGAGAGAATAGGGTTGAACGCCTACGCAACCTACCCCTCGCCTCCGTGGAGGTACCCCTGACATGACTACTTCTCGCGCTAAACCCCGTCAGAACCCGGCTCCCGTGCAGCGGGAACCCGGTGCCCCTGAACCACTGGGTCCCCTGGTGCTTCGGCTGCCCTCTGCCATCAGGCTCACCGAGGACCAGGTCCTGGAGCTTTCCAGCCTCAACCCCGAACTGCGCATTGAAATCAACGCCCTCGGAGAACTGGAACTCATGCCACCCACTGGCGCCAGCACCGGAAGCCGAAACATGGACATCAGCGCCACCCTGAACGTCTGGGCCAGGGGTGATGATCGCGGCGTTGCCTTCGATTCCTCTACCGGGTTCACCCTGCCCAATGGCGCCATCCGCTCCCCCGATGCCTCCTGGGTTCTCAAGTCCCGGCTGGCGGAGATACCCGAAGCAGATTGGGACAAGTATGCTCCCCTTTGCCCCGACTTCGTGCTGGAACTTCGTTCCCCTTCCGACCGGGTGAGGCAACTGCAAGCCAAGATGGAAGAGTACCTGGAGAACGGCGCCCGCCTGGGTTGGCTGATCGACCCTTTGGACCCCCAACGCCGGGTTTACATCTACCGCCCCGGCGCGGCGGTGGAGGTCCTGGAGGCCCCGGAGAGCCTGTCCGGCGACCCGGAATTGCCCGGCTTCGTGCTGGACTTGACTAACATCTGGGAGCCGCCCTTCTGACGCTTCCTTCCGGCGAAGCGGTCCGCACCCTCGGAACCGAATCGTTGCCGGCCTCTGCCAGGATTGCCCCCCACAAACAACGATGGTACTTTTGGCTGCGTGGTGGTACCTTATACGAAAGAGCGTACCTTGCGGTTCAAGGGTTGCCGAAGGGCGTTTCCCCCACCCGCAGGCCACGTTTAATCATCCTGACAGCTAACGAGGAACCATCTGATGACGAGCGCATCTCCAACCACCTATCGTAATTTCATCGGCGGCCAGTGGGTCGAGTCCAAGTCCGGGCGCACCTACCCCGTCTCCAATCCGGCCCACAACAGCCGGGTGCTGGGAGAATTCCAGACCTCCACCCCCGACGACGCTCTGGCGGCGGTTGCCGCTGCCAGGGATGCGCTGGAGGGCTGGGCCAACACGCCGGCGCCGGCCCGAGCCCAGGTCCTCTTCCGCGCCCTGGAAATTATGGGCCGTCGCAGCGAGGAACTGGCCCGCGCCATCACCGAGGAGGAGGGCAAGCCCTTGCCCGATGCCCAGGGTGAAATTCGCCGCGCCATGAACATCATCGAGTATGCTGCCGGCGAAGGCCGCCGGCTGTTTGGCTATACCACCCCTTCGGAACTGCCCAATACCGTCGCCTACACCGTGCGCCGTCCCCTGGGCGTGGTGGCAATCATCACCCCCTGGAATTTCCCCATAGCCATCCCCGCCTGGAAGATGGCCCCGGCCCTCATCTGCGGCAATGCCCTGGTCTTCAAGCCGGCCTCCATCACCCCATTGAGCGCCGTCAAACTGACCGAGGTGTTCGAGGAAGCGGGCCTACCCCCCGGTGTATTGAATCTGATAACCGGACCCGGAGGGTCGGTGGGCAATGCCCTGGTGGAGAGTCCCGATGTCAATGGCATTTCCTTCACCGGCTCGACCGACATTGGCACCGGAATCTACGCCGAGGGCGCCCGGCGTCTCAAGAAGGTCCAGTGCGAAATGGGCGGCAAGAATGCGGTCATCCTCCTGGCCGACGCCGACCTGGATAAGGCCCTGGGCGGCATAGTGCAGGGGGCCTTCGGCTCCACGGGCCAGCGCTGCACCGCCACCAGCCGCGTCATCGTAGAGGAAGGGGTATATGACACCTTCATGGAGCAGCTGATTGAACGCACCGCAAACCTACGGGTGGGCGACGGCCTGGACCCCAGCACCGATGTCAGTCCTCTCTCCAGCCAGTCCCAGCTGGACACCGTGCTGAATTACATCGGCATCGGCGCCGAAGAGGGAGCGCACCTGGCCTACGGCGGCCATGCGGTGACGGGCGGCGAATACGACGAGGGCTACTACGTGGAACCCACTATTTTCACCGACGTTACTCCCAACATGCGTATCGCCCAGGAGGAGATCTTCGGGCCGGTGCTAACGGTGTTCCGGGCCAGGGACCTGGAGGATGCGGTGGAGATTTCCAACAGCGTCAAGTTCGGCCTTTCTTCATCGGTGTACACGCGGGATCTGCCCCGGGCCTACCGGTACATAAACACCGTGGAGGCGGGGATGGTCCACGTGAATGCTCCCACCCTGGGCGGCGAGGTGCACCTGCCCTTCGGCGGCTTAAAGGCATCGGGAGTGGGCCAGCGGGAGCAGGGCGTGGAGGCGATGGACTTTTTCAGCGAGGTGATAACGGTCTATATCGACTACGCCGACGACTCCCGCTCCCAGGCCAGGTTCATCTAGGTGGGGAGGGGAGACTTATCCGGTTTCAACAAAGTGTTGGCGGGGGGTGCGATACTAGCCCTCCTCCCCCTCATCCTCTTTCTCCCCGCCTGCGGGCCCTCCCAGGAGGAATTGAACCGGCTCATTGACCAGCGGGCCCAGGCCATTTTGGAGGCAATGCCGACGGTTACCCCCCAGCCCTTACCGACGGCCGCGCCCACCGCCACGCCAGCGCCGGCGCCAACTCCCGTGCCTACGGCCACTCCTGCGCCCACAGTAACTCCCATTGTTCTGCCACCTACGGCCACGCCGGCTCCTACGGCCACTCCCCTTGCCCTACCGCCCACCGCCACGCCGGCTCCCACGGCTACGCCCATTGCCCTGCCGCCCACCGCCACGCCAGTATTCATACCCAACACGGCCACACCCGCTCCCACCGCCACGCCCCAGCCTTTTACCGATTTTCGGGCAATTCATCAGAGCAGTTGGCCTTCCGTGTTTATGGTCGAAACCAGGACTGGCCGGGGCTCCGGATGGCTGATAGCCCCGGGCCTGATAATCACCAATGAGCACGTGGTGGAACGGTTCCGCTCGGTCACCGTGCGGCAGGCCCAGGACCCACACTTCACTGCCACCGTACTGGCGGTGGACCGGGAAAGGGACCTGGCGCTCATTCAGTTCGACCCCGATGTGGTCTCGCTCAACCCACAGGCCATGCCCCTGTCCCTGGGCAATGTGCCGGAGGAAGACATTGCCCAGGAGCTGATGTCGTTGGGATATTCCACCGTGTCGCCTCGGGATGATGGCACTGTCGGGGCGGCCTCGGCCAACCGGGGGGCGCTGTCCCAGGTGGTTTACGTGGACCGGGACCGGGAGGTATTGAATCTGCTGATGGACGTGCCGGTGGACCCCGGCGATAGCGGCGGCCCGGTGTTCAACACCAACGGCAAGGTAATCGGCCTGGTGCGGGCGGCCCAGACCCAGGCCGCTGGAGGCAAGCGGGTGGTTGGCACCTTCTTCGCCGTCCACGTGGACGAAATCCGGGAAGCCCTGCCCAACCTGAAGCTGGGCCGGTCCCAGTAGTTAGGCGCCGGTATTCAGAGGTCAGCAGCCCGGAACCAGCATTACGGAGCGGGACGGTTTTCGTCGGAGCGGATCACCAGGCAATCGTTTGGCTTGGCGCGCCCGCCAATTTGACATTACCCCCCAACCTTCCTAGACTTGTCCGAACTGGTCCACCGACATCGGAGGCTTTCCCTTGGGAATATTGTCATTAATCGTTGAGCGTCTGAATATCATCGCCGCCTTCCGTGAGTTGGCCGGCAGTCGACAACGGGTGGAAACCCTCCTGGCCCTGGCGGCGTCCCAATTGCTGGTTCAGCTTACCTTCCTCCCCGTGACGCTGACCATTCCGTCGGTGGCCGACTATTTCAACTCTGACGTGGACGACGCCTCCTGGACCGTCATCATTCGACTGCTGGCCCTGGGCAGCACCGTCTTTCTCACCGCCCGCTTGGGAGAGAAGTTCACCCATACCCGGGTGTTCTTTGTGGGTATCTGCCTGCTGACCCTCTCCAGCCTGCTGGCCGCCACGGCCCAGAGCCTGTACCAACTCATTCTGTGGTGCGGTTTGGGCGGCGTGGGTGGCGCGCTGGTGATTTCCAACTCCAACGCCCTCATTGCCATGGTATTCGAACCCAACGAGCGAGGGCGGGCCTTTGCGGTTCCCGTTACCGGTTCCCGCTTTGGCACCCTCATCGGGCTGGCCATATTTGGGCTATTTCTCGAGTTCCTGGGTTGGCGGCTGGTTTACGTCACCGCCATGCTGATGGGGCTGGTGGCCATCTGGTTCGCCTACCCGATGCTGAAGTACAGTTCCCTGCAACCGGCGGAGGAACGCAAGAAGGTCAGCATCAACTACCTGGCTGCCTTTTTGCTGATGGCGGCGCTGGGTACCTTCATACTCTCCGGCTCTCACCTGCACGACGGCGCCGAGTCCTTCACATCTCCCCAGGCGCTGGAATATCACATCCCCATGCACGTTCTCAGCCTGGCATTGGCCGCGCTGTTCGTGATTCTGCAACTGCGGAGCGCCGAGCCCTTCCTGGACTTCAGCTACTTCAAGCGCAAGTACTTCTCCATGGCCCTGTACAGCAACACCACCTGCCACCTGTCCATGCTCACCATCTTCACCCTGGTGCCCATCGTGGTGGAGGACGGCCTGGGGTACACGCCCCTGGTGGTAACGCTGGTGCTGCTGCCCCACCAGAGCTTCGGCCTGTGGCTGCCGGCCATTGCCGGGTACATCTACGACCGGTATAACTCCCGGTGGATGGGCCCCCTGTCCCTGTTCCTGATTGCCAGTGGCATTGGGCTGCTGGGCCTGTTTGCGGCCCACGTACCCATCTGGGGCATTCCACTGTTGCTGCTGCCGGCCTCGGTGGGAACGGCCCTGTTCATCTCCCCGTACAACGCCGTGGTGATGAATACCCTGCCGGACAACCGCAGCTTTGCCGCCGGAATGCTGGAGACGACCCGGCAGATGGGGCATACCGTTGGCAGCACCATTGGCGCCACCCTGCTGGGCCTGAGTCTGCCGGTCACCGTGGAGTTCATGACCGCCGCCGAGGCGCGCCCCTACTACCAGGAGGGTTTCCAAATAGCCTCCCTCGCCGTTGTGTGGATAATCGTCTCGGGCGGAATAGTGGCCCTGTTCCAGAGGGTACCGGGACTGCGCCCCGGTGGCGAACCCCGAGGCCAATTGTCACCCCAACCCGGCGGGGACGATTAGCGGCGGGCTTAGTATTCGGTAAGTCCCGGTTTGTCCGGAAGAAAAGTGTGGCAATAATGGGGAATGGAGAACATTACTCGTAGGGGCGCACAGCTGTGCGCCCCTACCCGACCAGGCAACCATCTATCCTTTTCATCGTTCTTTCTTAGCTTGACTGCCTACTATCCCAAAATAGTAGGGAACAGCGGGTAAGCGCCCCTGAAACTTCAGGGGAGGCGCACCCTTCAACTGGGCGAGCGGCGAAACCCGGGCGTCGCGCCCCCTTCCGCCGACTCCAGCAGCAGTTCGACACACTTGGCGGCCCGGCGCGCCCGGGTTGCCTCCCTCTGGGCGCTGGCCACGTGGTCGCAGTAGGCCTTTCGGTGGGAAAAGGCGAGGCTGTTGAATATGGCCTCGGCTTCCGGCTGGATACGCAGGGCCTCGGCCAGTTCCGGTGGCGTATCCACCTGGCGGGGACCCGTCACCCGTTCCAACGTGACCTGCGCCACGTCGCCGGCGCTGATTCCTGCCCGGTCCCGTATGGCCTTCTTGACCACCAGGATGTGTACCCCGTCGCCCTGGGGCAGCAGAGAATTTTCGTAGGGTACACCGTTAATCGTCCCCTTCACCGGTACTTGACCCTTCACAGCGAACTCCTCCGCCACGTTGAAGGGAATACGAACGAAGGTCCAGGCCCCCGGCATGTCCGGCCTCACCAGGGTGGCTTCAAATTTATAAGCGCTCATGGGCATATCCTTCCTTTGGCAGCCTTCAACGGGCGGCTCCTGGTAGGCGGGGCGTCAATCTTGCCCCAAGACTGTGGGATGCCCGGACTGATGCGGTCCCTCCAGCCGAACGAAGTGGGAGCGGACCTACGGCAGGCTTCCCATGCCCCTTCACCCCGGCGGCCCCGACGGGAATCGGGATTCTTCAAGCAGGCGATAGGCATCTTCAAATGTGATGCGGTCACGCTCCAGCCGTACTTGGGCTATGGCCGAGTCCAGCTGTCCGGCGCCCCGGGAGGTGAAAGAGCCTTCCACCGGCGAAGCCTCGGAATAGTCGCGACCCACGGCAAACTTCAGCAGCTCGCCATGCCCGACCACGCCCTTCCCCCGGGTGGGATCCGAGGGAACCCAACCCTGGCCGGGGTGCCAGAACTCCAGCCAGGCATGGGTCTCGCCCACCTCCGTTGTCAGCAGGCCACAGACGTACCGACAGGGGATGCCCAGGGACCTGAGCAACCCCAGGGCCAGGTGGGTCATATCCTGGCACACCCCTATTCCGGCCTGGAGCACTTCCGCCGCCGTGGTAGCTACCGTGGTGCTTTCCTTCACGTATTGGATGTTGCCGTTCACCCAGCCGGCGATTGCTTCCGCCGCTTCCACCAGTCCCGGTTCCCTGCCCACAATTTCCCTGGCCTTATCGTAAAGGGTGCCGGGATGCACCAGGGGTGTTGCGGCCAGGAATTCTCCCAGTTCCCGGTTGTCTTCTACCTTTCCCAGGGGAACCTCCGAGGGTCGGCCTGTAGGGGGCTCGAACCACACCACGCCGATGGACAGGATGGTAAATTCCCGGTGGGGCTGGGTGACCGAGATCCGGTGGGTGATGTTTCCGTAGCGGTCCCGGAGTTGGACGGGATGGCCGTCGGGGTTGGTTAGAAGGGACGTGGTAATGGGACGATGACCAACATCCTCGGCGGCCGTCAACCGGAGCAGGTTATCGTTCTGGACCACCACGTCGCTGTAAACGTAACGGGCGGCGTAGCAGTAGGCAGCGAACTTTCCTGCTTCGCCTGATGAGCCGTCCCGTTTGGTTTGCAGAGGCTTCAAGGTTAGTTCCTGGTGATTCGGATAGGGGTCGGCAATTTTTCCAAATGCCCGTCGGATTGGCAGCCATGCAGCTCTGGCATCCCACGGCGGCCGGCCCCTGGGCGCCATGCCCAGGTTCATACCCGCTTGGCCTCTCATCGAATACCAGATAGCCGGAAATGTCAAGGAAGGGAATTGCACTTCATCCGGACGCCAGTTGGCCCGGCCCGGTTGCTTCCGGCGCAGGCGCCCCCGCGCCGGGCCTATTCCCGGTACTTGGTGTCCTTGTCCAGCATTAGGCAGGGCTCTCCCCACTGGCCGGCGGCGGTCAGGTCCCAGGGAGAATCATCGCCGCTGGCCTTGAGGCGGATGCCCTCACTGCCCCCGAACACCAGCAGAATTACCCCATCGCCCGAATCTTCGGCCAGGGCGGCGCGAGCGGGACAGGGGCCACTCTCGTCCCAGCCGGTAACCTGCTGCCAACCGTCCTCGCCCTGAAGGTCTGCCGTCACCACCTGCGTAACGGGTCGGGGGTCTTCCAGCAGATCGAAAACCCGGTCCAGGGCCATGGGACTGTTACCGCCGTCGTTAACTTCAACTTCATAGAGCATGCTTGCCTTCCTGATGCCTGGTCAACTGGTGTATGTCATTTCGTGCGACAGGAAAGGGCGGGTGTGGCCGTCTAGATCAATGTTCCTGCGCTGACGTTGCACTGCTCCTCGCATGAGATCCCCTCAGTTCCACAGTTGCCGCGAGGCCATGCGGGCGCCCTCCACCAGGGAAGCCAGCTTCATCCAGACGATCTTGGAATCCACCTGCAGGCGGCCGGCGAAGGTGCCGAAGCCACAGTCCACCCCGGCAATCAGGTTTTCCCGACCCACCGCGCTGGCGTAACGTAGAATGCGGTCGGCCACCACCTCCGGGTGCTCCACGAAGTTGGAGGTGGAGTCGATGACGCCGGGGATGATCACCTTGCCCTCAGGAAACTTGACCTCTTCCCGCCACATCTTCCACTCGTGTTCGTGGCGGGGGTTGGCGCCGGGGAAGGCCACGGCGCCGGGCTTGGCCTTCAGTACTATGTCGATCACGTCTCGGATGGGAACGTCGGTATGGTGGGGGCCCAGGGTGCTGCCCCAGCAGATGTGCATCCGCATCCGGTCGGCCGGGATGTCCGCCACCGCGTGGTTGAGGGCCTCCACGTGCATCTCCGCCACCTGCCGGAACTCCTCCAACGTCAGGTGGGAGAACAATTGGTGGCGGCCCAGGGCCAGGTCTGGGCAGTCCAACTGCAGGATGAATCCGGCGTCGGCAATGGCATTGTACTGGCGCTTCATCACCTCGGCCAGGGCATAGATGTAAGCCTCGTCGGTGGGGTAATAGTCGTTGTGGAGGAAGCGGGCAATCTGCCCCGGCGACGGCGAGGTCATGAACACCTCCTCGGCGGCCACGCCGGCGGAGGCTGCCCGGAGGTTCTCGATGTCCGCCTCCACGGCGGGCCAGTCCAGCCACTGGATGGGGCCCGTGCATCGGGGCCGAACCTGGAAGGGGGAGGCGAAGGGCTTCAACAACTCGGCCAGCTCGGGAAACTCCTCATCGTCGGTCATGCCGCCCAGGGGGACACTCTCACCATCATAACCGGAGAGCCGGTCCTTTACGTATACGGTATAGTCCACGCGACCCTGCTCCCCATCGTTGATGACGTCCAGGCCCGTTTGCCCCTGCCGGCCCACCACGTCCTGCACGGCGGCCCGCACCGAGTCGTCCAATTGGGAACGTTCCGGGAGTTGGCGTTGCTGTTCCTCCACCAGCAGGCCCAGCATATCCGGCGGTCGGGGCAGGCTGCCCGTGTGGGTGGTGAGGATGCGGTCGATGCTTCGCTTCATGGTCATTTCCCCAGAGGCGTATTTGTGGCGTCATTTCCCCGGTTGTCCCGCATTCGCTACCGGTCAGGGGATGTCGGGCCGGAAGAAAAACCCACGGCGCACCAGCTCTTCCCGGTCGCTGACGGGGGTAGCTGATAGAATTGGTGCAAGACTATTGCATTTGACGCCACGATTCAAGGTTTGGGGAGGACGAGATGACGGACTACAGGGTTTTCGAACTGGGCGACGTGGACTTGCAGTGCGGTCTGCGGCTGCGAGGCGCGCGGCTGGCATACCAGACCTACGGGGAACTGAACGCCCGCCGGAACCGGGTGATCGTCTTTCCAACCTTCTTCTCCTCCCGGCACGAGGCCAACGAACCGATGATTGGCCCCGGCATGGCGCTGGACCCCTCGCGCTACTTCATCATCGTGCCGAACCTGCTGGGCAACGGTATATCCTCCTCACCCAGCAATACGCCAGAACCCTACGACCGGGCCCGGTTTCCCGTTGTCAGCTACTACGACAACATCCGGTTCCAACATCGGTTGGTTACGGAGCAGTTTGGAATAGAAAAGATTGATTTGGTTTGCGGATTTTCCATGGGGGCGCAGCAGACCTTCCACTGGGGAGCGCTGTTCCCCGACATGGTGGAGCGGGTCGCACCCTGGTGCGGTTCGGCCCGCACCTCGGTGCATAACCGGGTCTTCCTGGAGGGAGTGAAGGCGTCGCTGTGCGCCGACGCCGCCTGGAACAACGGTTGGTACGATGCTCCCCCCACGAAGGGCTTGCGGGCCATGGCCCGGGTGTACGCCGGCTGGGCGCCCTCCCAGGCCTTCTACCGGGAACGGGTCTATCTGGACCTGGGGTTTTCGTCGCTGGAGGATTACCTGATAACGGCATGGGAGGGCAGGTACCTGCAACTGGACGCCAACGACATCCTGGCCATGGTGGCCACCTGGCAATCGGGGGACATCAGCGACAATCCCATCTACCAGGGGGATTTCGAGAGAGCCCTGGCGTCCATACGGGCGAGGGCGTTCGTCATGCCCTCGCGAACCGACCAGTACTTTCCGCCGGAGGACAACGAGCTGGAGGTACAACACATGCCCAACGCAGAACTGCGGGTGATCGAGACCATTTGGGGACACACGGGCGGCGGCCCCGGCAGAAATCCGGTGGACACGGCCTTCATCGACCGGCAGCTGAAGGAGCTGCTGGCGAGATAGTAGTCAGTCAGGCCGGGTCTGTCATTCCGAGCGGCAGCCGAGGAATCCCAACCGCACGGGGCAACCAACGCTCCCGCCACCAGCCAACCATGTCTGTCATTCCGAGCGGCAGGTTCTCTCCACCCAGTCCTTTCCGACCTGACCCAGCCCTAAATCTCCAGCCTCCGCAGGGTGGGACGCAGGATGGTCAGCCACAGGGTGAAGGCAAAGCAGATGGTCGCTCCGCCCGCCAGGGCTGCCGGCCAGCTCACCAGGTCGGCCACCAGGGCCATGGGCAGCGATCCAATGAACATGAACCCGGCGGAAACGTACCACAGGCTCATCACCCTCCCCTGCAGTTCCTGGGGTACGGAAAGCTGAAGCACCGTCGTTCCCAGGGATATGTAGCCGATGCTGCCCATGCCCACGAACAGCAGTATGGCCCAGGATAACCAGTACCAATGGGACCAGGCGAAGGCGAAGAGGGCGCCGCAGAAGAGCAGCAGCGCGCCAATCAACAGCAGGTTCTTACGCCGGTAGTTGGACATGGTGGCCAGGATCACGTTGGCCAGCAGGGATCCAATGCCGGCGGCGGTCAGTAGAGCTCCCGCCTCGACGGCGGTGGCGTTCAAGACCTCCCGGGCAAATGCGGGCATGACCTGCACGTGGGGCATGCCGAACAACCCGAAGGCAAATCCCATGCCCACGATGGTGAATACCACGGGCGTCTTCGCGAAATAGACGATGCCGTCGCGCAGGGAAACCAGAATATTGCCACGCGCCGGGGACGTTCCCTGGACGAAGTTGCGTATCATTAGTACACAGGTGGCGGCGGCCAGGTAACATCCGGCATTGACGAATAGGGCCGGCCCCAGTCCCAACAGGTCGATCAGGAACCCGGCAATGGCGGGACCAATGATGCGCCCGGCGTTCATCACCGCCGCATTCAGCACCACCGCGTTCATAATGTCCTCCCGTTCCACCAGGTTTACCACCATGGCCAGACGGGTGGGCATGTTCACGGCGTGCAGCGTTCCCAGCAGGAAGGAGGCCAGGTATATCTGCCAAACCGCCACCACCTCCGAAACGGTGAGGACGGCCACCACCAGCATGATGGAGGAAACGCCGAACTGGGAGAACAGCAGCAGCTTCTTCCGGTTCACCCGGTCGGCGAATATGCCGCCAAACAGGACCAGGGTGAGGTTGGGTATGCCGTAGAAGAAGATGGTCAACCCCAGCTGGGAGGTGGAACCGGTAAGTTCCAGTATCAGCCAACCGAGGATGAGGAACTGCATCCCCTGGGCCATGGCCTGGCCGCTGGTACTGATCCAGAACCACCGGAAGTTGGGATAACGGAGCGCCTGCATCCGGGGCAATTTGATGGCGGCCGCCCGCACCAACGAAATCATCCGGGGCGCTCTTCAGACCCAGTTGCCGGGGCAATCGGCAGAAGCCAGGGGCAGGGAGAGATGAAGGCCCATTGTTCGTGGGCCCTGGCCGGGCAGCGCCATGCCCGAAACCAACTCCGGCAAGGACAACCGCCGACGGAAAGGGGAATGACCAGGGGAGACAACCAGTTGGGTAACTTCCAGCTTCATCCTCCTGTACGCGGTATAAGGGAAATTGGGAGTGACTGTTGGGGGACTCCCCCCATTATACTCAACTGGGTCAGTTGCCGCCGGTTCAGCCAGCTTGCCCGCAACTCTGAACTCTTGCCACCTGTGCGGCGGGTTTTCCGGGTCGCCTCCGGGGAGTAATATGGGGAAACGATGGCATCGGCTGAAGATGTGCCCCTCACAAAGGGGCCGTTCCCGCCCTCCATGCCTGCCGTTCCAAGACAACCCGCGCAAACCCTGGTTCCCTGGAGAAGCATTATGGCAGACGACCGGGTTGAATTCACCCGAAGGGACACCCTGGCGGTAATAACCCTGAACCGCCCGGAGGCCCGCAACGCCCTGACTCCTGAAATGGTGGCCGACCTGGGTCGGGCCGTAACCCAGTGCGCCCGTCCGGAGATTCGGGCCGTACTGTTAACCGGCTCAGGAGGGGCATTCTGCGCCGGCGCGGATGTGAAGGACTTTACCGAAAACCTGGAGTCGGGCGGGCCGGAGGAATTGTCCCAGCATTTGCGGTCCCTGGCCGATTCGCTGCACCGGGAGGTGATAATGGGCATCCGGCGGCTGGAAAAGCCGGTGGTGGCGGCCGTCAACGGGGTGGCCGCCGGCGCGGGATTCAGCCTGGCCCTGTGCTGCGATATGCGCTTGGCCGCCGCCGATGCCCGATTCATCATGGCCTACGCGGGAATCGGCTGCACCGCCGACGGGGGTTCCACCTACATGCTGCCCCGGCTGGTGGGACTGGGCAAGGCCATGGAAATCTACCTGGCCAGCCAACCCATCGGCGCCGAGTACGCCCGGGAGCTGGGGCTGGTGAACCAGGTATGCCCGGCCGAGAACTTCGACCGCCACTCGCTGGAAATTGCCACCCGCCTGGCCCAGGGCCCAACGGCAGCCTACGGCAGGGTGAAGGCCCTGTTCGACAATTCCTGGGTCGCCACCCTGGAGGGTCAGTTGGACGCGGAAACGGAGGCCATCGCCAACATCGCCCATACCGGCGACTTCCAGGAGGGTATCCGGGCCTTTACCCAGAAGCGACAGCCCTGGTTCCAGGGAAGGTAGAGGACAAAGTTGTCGTTCAGGGCAAGGGGGCACGGCTGGATGGCTAGATTTTGGCGCCGGGGCAGGGGCGCACAGCTGGATTGATAGCTTATGGCGCCGGGGTAGGGGCGCACGGCTGTGCGCCCCTACAGGTATCGGCCAAATTTCCCTGCCCTGCAAACAAGAATCGAGGAACGCCCCAGCCCCCTATGTCTGTCATTCCGAGCGACAGCCGAGGAATCCCAACGGCGCGGGCCAACCATCCTTGCCATCCCCAGCCCCCTTTGTCTGTCATTCCGAGCGACAGCCGAGGAATCCCAACCGTGCGGGAGAACCGTCATAGCCATACCCAGACCCTCTAATCTGTCATTCCGAGCGACAGCCGAGGAATCCCACCGCACCCGCCAACCATCCTAGCCATACCCAGACCCTCTAATCTGTCATTCCGAGCGACAGCCGAGGAATCCCACCGCACCCGCCAACCATCCTAGCCATACCCAGACCCTCTCGCCTCTCATTCCGAGCGACAGCCGAGGAATCCCACCGCACCCGCCAACCATCCTAGCCATACCCAGACCCTCTCGCCTCTCATTCCGAGCGACAGCCGAGGAATCCCACCGCACCCGCCAACCATCCTAGCCATACCCAGACCCTCTCGCCTCTCATTCCGAGCGACAGCCGAGGAATCCCACCGCACCCGCCAACCATCCTAGCCATACCCAGACCCTCTCGCCTCTCATTCCGAGCGACAGCCGAGGAATCCCACCGCACCCGCCAACCATCCTAGCCATACCCAGACCCTCTCGCCTCTCATTCCGAGCGCCAGCCGAGGAATCCCAACCGTGCGGGGACGGCCATCCTTGCCATACCCAGCCCCCCATGTCTGTCATTCCGAGCGACAGCTGAGGAATCCCAACGGCGCGGGAGCTGTAAGCATGGGGTCAGGAAACATGGTTGCCCCGGTCGGTTGGGATTCCTCCGCAAGGTCGGAATCACAGGCGTGGCTGGTTGGTGGCGGGTGGCTTGGTTGACCGCTACGGTTGGGATTCCTCGGCTGTCGCTCGGAATGACAGGCGTGGCTGGTTGGTGGTGGGTGAGGTGGTTGCACGCTACGGTTGGGATTCCTCCGCAAGGTCGGAATGGCAGGCGTGGCTGGTTGGTGGTGGGTGGCTTGGTACCGCTATTGTCGGGATTCCTCGGCTGCCGCTCAGAATGACAGGGCCAGTCGGTTTCGGGTGGGGTGGATGGCTGGGTTGTGACCCGGGTAGGGGCGCACGGCTGTGCGCCCCTACGTGTATCGGGATTGGGTGTTTGTCAGCGTCAGCCCCCCTTGTCAGTCATTCCCGCTCTATCCTTGCCCGTCCCCTGCTATCTCCTCCAGGTGGAAGTTGTTCACCGCGATTTCCGGCGCCCAGGTCACCTGGTCCGAGGACCAGCGAACCGTCCCGGTTCGTTGGCTCCCGATGCCCAAAATACTGTTGATGGCCCGCAGGACGTTGTCGTTCATGCGCAGGGTGTTGGGTGTGATTGGTTCGGCCAGCCGTCCATCCCGTATCAGGAAGGAGTCGCCCACGATGGTGCCGCTAAAGTCGCCGCTGGTGAACCCGTTGACGGGGTAGGTGTACCAGATGCGTCCGATGTAGATGCCATCACCCACCAGTTGCAGCAACTCGTCGCGGCCAATCTCCTCTCGCCCCTCGACTACCAGGTTGGTGGGCACGGTGGAAACGGGAGCGGCAAAGTCCCGGCCCCCGCCGTTGCCGGCCCGAAACCCATTCCGTGGCAGTATGCCCGTTTCCACCTCGGACGGTTCCACCCCCAACTTGTCCCGGCCCCGGCGAAGGTTCATAAACCGGCGGTAGTTGTAATGGTCGGCGAGCAGCCCCACCAGTTGGCCGTCCTGAATCAGGTTGGTGCGGCCGGTGGGGAGTCCCTCGTCGGTGATGGACTTGGACCCGGCCAGACCGGGCTGGGAACCGTCGTCATACAGGCGCAGGTTTTCCGAGGCTATCTGCTGGCCGAACCGGCCCATGAAGGGAGAGGCATCGGCGTAGAAGGACTCCAGGTATAGCCCCGGCAGCAGCACCCATTCCAGCAGTTCGGCCACGGGCTGAGGCCCCAGGACCACCCGGTAACTGCCGGAGGGAGCCCGCCAACCTCCCATGGCGGCGATGGAACGGCGGGCGGCGGTGGCGGCCACCCCTGCATCGAAATCGGCCAGGTGGGTGCAGACCGACCACCCGCTTCCCTTGGCGTTCATCTCCTCGACCATGGCGGTGGCGAAGGACATGACCAGCGTTGATTCGTCGGTTTGGGGTTCGGGCATGGCGGTGGAGGCCACGGCCATCCGTTCCAGCAGCAGCACCACATCGCCGCCCAGAATCAGCCCCAAATCGGAAAGTTCCCCGGCGGTCAGGCCCCCGGATGAGTCGGATTTCAAACGGATCAGCGCCGCCTGAAGCTCCTCGGAAGACTGGAAGGCCTCCAATCCCTGCTGCAGCACATCCCAGCCATGGGCCAGCAGCTTGGAGTTGCGCAGCCGCACCAGGGTGGGATCGTGGTACTGGAACCGGGTTGGCTGCTGACGGGGCGCGCCAGGCAAGGAGAAGAACTGAGGGTCGCGGACGACGCCGGCGCGAGCCTTGTCCAGGGCGCGGGCAACTCCCGCCAGGGACAGGTCGCTGGGTTCGCTGCCGAAACCAACTCGAGTCTCTCCAGGCTCCCGAAAGACGGCCCGGACGGCGATGCCGTGGGAATCGATGGACTTGGGTTCCTCCACCCCGTTGCAGGGAATATTGGAGGTGAAGTTGAGGCGCAGCGTCCGGTTGGAATTGGCCGAGGCAAACACCTCGGCTTCCACCACGTCGGGTTGTTGGGACAGGTAGGCCAGACCGTCACGGACGGCGACGCGCAAATTTACGAGGGGCAGCATTCCGGATCACTCTCCGGCCCGGAGGATTCAACACCCCGCTCGACGATTCCGAGCCTGGGCGCAACCTTGGAGCCGCCCTTGGCGAAGGCGACCATGGAGCGCGGGCCCCGCATCGAGGTCCTTGCGAAAGGGGGGCGCTGGGGGCGGGGCCCGCGCGCCTGATCCTAGTCGGTAATCAGCTTCAGAAAGTCGTGCCGGGTCAAGATGCCCGCCAGGCTACCCTGTTCCACCACGGGCAGGCAATGAATTTGACCGCGCAACATCTGCACGGCGGCTTTGCCCAAGCTATCTTCAGGGGAGACCGTAGCCACCGGGCGGCTCATAACATCCCGCACCAGCTTGTCGCCCACAGTGCGGGCGGTATCCTCCATATTCTGGGGATGGGTGGCGGAACCCAGCATGGCGTAAGCGTTGTCCACCAGAGGTCGGTGCTTGAGGCTCAGGCCAAAGTCGGAATGGGTGACAATCCCCACGAGACCCCCGTTGGAATCAACCACGGGTAAGGCGTTAATTCTTCCTTCCAGCATCACCTTGGCCGCATGGGCCACGGTGGCGTCTGACCGTACTGTTATGACCGAAGGAGTCATCACGTCTCTGACAATCATAGAAAACTTTCACCTCCCGATAACTTTCAAACTCGTTCAGCCGCTCGAGGGATGGAGTTCTCAACAACAAAAAATCATAGCACATTCCTGCGCTGTTACCCATCCTGTACTCAGTTAAGTCTGGACTGATTGGGTTGGGGCGGCAGTCTTTACTCCGTTGTCACTTCGCCAGGCCTTACAAGATAAGCCTGTCTGAGTACCAGAAGGTTACATATCCGATGCCGCTGGCGAATTTCAGGGAGCGGATGAGGCTGGGGCCCTGGCATCGGCCTGGGATATGTCCGGCAATCCATTGAGAAGCCTTCGAACAACAAGAATGAATATGCCCGTCAACGCGAGATTCAAAGCCAAAGACAGCATAGCCACCGTGACGATAGGCCCGCCAATGCCATAGCTCAGACTGAGCACCAAGACTCCGGCGCCCACTTCACCCCGGGGCCACATGCCTATGGCCAGGGCCAGCCGCTCCCGCCAATGGGCCTCCCGCCGATAACAGAAGGCGGGGAACATCTTTCCCAGGTTGCTCAGAACGGTCAAGACCAATACGTGCGCCACCAGCTCGGTCCAACCCATACTGGGTTGGCTGGCAGTTACCGATTCCGAATACCGCCCTTCCAGTTCACCTCCGTGAATAGTGGGGTCGTCCACCGAGCTGCCCGGCGAGGAAGCGTGCAGCGATTCAGGCGTATGGACGGGATGCTGAGCATCCGGCCCCGGGCCTCCGAAAATAAGGGGCATACTCAAGCCCACCAGCACCATGAAGGAGGCCGAAACCACCGTAGCGGCACGGCGCTCGCCGGAACGCTCCAACACCTCATGCAGCGCATGTTCCGCTGCCGTGGCCCTTTCCGAACGGGTACCATCACTGTGGGCCGAGGATCCGGTTCTGGGCCTCGCCATGCACCCAATAACAAAGGCGGGCAGCAATATTTCTATGTGAATGGGAACCGACGGGTCGATTATCTTGCCCCAAGAGTAGAGCAATTCGCTGCCTGCCACGATGGCAGAGGCGTAGAACAGGACCCAGGGCCAGGTGATCGGCATGGTAACCCGGTGGAGCCACACGTAGGCAGCGACCAGCAGGGCAACCATCAATACCACGCTGATGCCCAGCTGCCAGGCCAATCCCACCATCAGCATCTTGAGCGGAATCATCAGGAGAACCGTATCCAGGTCATCGAAAATGGCCAGGATACGGGCCTTGCGAAACAGCCAGGTGGCTCCCAGGCCGGCGGCAGCCAGCATGCTGAACAAAACGCCGGCTGAGGTAGGCGCGGCAAATCGGCCAGCCAGCAAAGTCTCCTTCCACGCCTCGATGTCGCTCCAGAATTCAGGCGGAAGCATTACGAACAGGAAGTAGCCGGTTACAAACACCCACGGGAACGATGCGGCGGTAAAGGCTACCAGGTAGTCCCAGCCATACTGACCCTTGTTGGCCTTGTCGATGTGGAACTCGAAGCCAACGTGGATCATGATGAACCCAAGGCCCGTCAATGTAAGCAGCCTTATGGTATTCGCAAGGGCGTCGGGATAATTCCCCAGCGCGGCGGGCAGGGCCTGCGAAAGGCCCAAACCCACAAACAGCAGAATGGAGTAGAGAAGAACTTTGCGCATCGATTGTCCCAGATTCAAGAATCGCATAGCGAAGTAACGCTATGTAATTCACTTTAAGACACAACCGCAGGATTGGCAATGCCCGCATACCGCCAGTTCAAGTGCGAATCCCGTAACCGCCGATGCGGCGCCTTCCCCAATTGACGTTGCCGGCTGGGGCGGCAGATTGGAGGAGGAGGGGGTCAGCTAGCTGGTGGCTATTGCCAATCGCTCCACCGAAAGCGGGCGCCCGAATATGGATTGGCATCGCCCACAGGGGGATGTTTGCGGAACCGCAGACACCGCCAGCCGTTTCATGTGGATTCGTCAGCCCGGCACATGAGAAGAAGTCGGGCCGTGAGTCTCGGTTAGACTCTAACCTAGCGTGGCCCTGGGTCTCAGAAGCCGACAAATTTATGGACATTGTAAATGACAAAGTGCTGCTTGAAGAGTGTAAATTATAGCTGTAAAGTAGATGATAGCAGTGGACATACGACGGGAGGCTATATGGTGCGAGCCTATCAGGAGTCCCATCATTTCATAACCTTCACTTTACACTTGGAACAGGCGCCCAGCCGATTCTGGATGTTGCTGGGCGAAGCGTGTTCGTTGTGCAAGCAGATAAAGGGATCGCCGCTCCTTCCCGAAACCTTCACCAGGCTTCACCAGATCTATCTGGCCCGAGGAGTCCAGGCAACTACCGCCATAGAAGGCAACACCTTATCCCTCGACCAAGTTTCTCGCAGAATCGGCGGGTTGCGTGAACTCCCACCATCAAAGGAATACCTGGGGCAAGAGGTGGACAATATCATCGGAGTCTGCAATGAAATCTTGGAGGGCATGGAAAAGGGAATTGTCCGTCCCGTTACCCCCCAGCTTATCAAGGAATACAATAGGGCTGTTCTGAGAGGACTCGATCTGGGACCTGGAGTTGTTCCGGGGGAGATTCCCACGTATCGTGTTGGGGTAGCAGATTATGAAGCCGCACCCCGGGTGGACTGCGAGTTCCTCTTGTCCAGGCTATGTTCCTGGCTGCAAAATATGGAGTCGAGCCAAGCCCTGCATGATCAGATTGCCACTGCTATTGTGTCTGCTGTCTTGGCTCACCTGTACTTGGTCTGGATTCACCCCTTTGGCGACGGGAACGGCAGAACCGCTAGGCTCATTGAGCATCAACTCCTGGCTGCTGCGGGTGTGCCAAGCCCTGCAACCCACCTGCTGAGCAATCACTACAACGAAACACGCACCGAGTACTATGTCCAGCTTCGCCGTTCAAGCGCAACCGCCAATGGGGTAATGGACTTCCTGATTTATTCACTCCAGGGACTGGTGGATGGCCTTCAAGAGCAGGTGGACTATATACAGCAGCAGCAGGTGACAGTACTCTGGGAAAACTACGTCAATTCTAGGTTCCCCGGTAGCAGCAGGGGCGATGTTCGCAAACGCAACCTGGCAGTAGCGCTGTCCCAACAAGACGAGCCCATACCCAGGTTTGAACTTCGCTTGCTCTCCGCCACGATTGCCGCGGATTATGCGCAGGTAACAGACAGGACATTGAGCAGAGACATCGCCGAACTGGAATCCATAGGATTGGTGGAGCGAACCCAGTCGGGGATTCGGGCTCGCAAGGAGATCATCTTGGGATTCCTGCCACCGGTATCGGAGGGGATCACTGGAGACTCGGCGTAAGAGTCGGTCATTCTTAACGAAACTGCCCATTATTTGTCTTCTTTGAGTTCATGCCATTTACCAATATACATGACCCACGCCCTTGCCAGCCCGCACCTTGCCCAACCTGACCCTCCCCACCGCATCCGCGTCCGCTCAGGTGCGACTCGCTCTAGTCCCAATCCATAGTTTCCCCAATTGACGCTGCCGGCTGGGGCGGCGTATGCTGTGGGCATGGCGCAGGAAGGTAATTTCAAGGTTATTCGAGAACGCAACGTCATGGT
The DNA here is from genome assembly GCA_965221385.1 of Dehalococcoidia bacterium. GTDB lineage: Bacteria > Chloroflexota > Dehalococcoidia > Lucifugimonadales > UBA3495 > Bin22. The sequence continues at coordinate 2,099,889 of OZ244885.1, read as the reverse complement.
GCCCATGCGGGACGGAACCCGTCTGGCCACCGATGTTTTCCGCCCCGACGCCCCCGGCCGCTTCCCGGTCCTGGTCAACCGGGGTCCCTACGGCAAGGATGACTATGTGGCGGCAAGCGACCATTCGGTTTGGTTCTTCCCCACCCATGGTTACGTGGTGCTGAGCCAGGATTGCCGCGCCCGCTTCGAGTCGGAGGGCGATTACTACAATCCCCTGTTCCAGGAAGTCCAGGACGGGTACGATACGGTGGAATGGGCCGCCCGCCAGCCCTGGAGCAACGGACGGGTGGGTACCACCGGCCAATCCTACCTGGGCGCAACCCAATACACCCTGGCCACCAACAATCCCCTGCCACCTCACTTGCAGACGATGGCCCCCGTGTCGGCCTCGTCCGACTTTCACCAGAGTTGGGTTTACCACACCGGCGGGGCCATGGAATGGGGGTGGATGGTACCCTACGCCATCCACAAGGGACGCAACACACTGCAGCGCCTGGGGCGGGACGACCTGTTGGCCCAGATGGACGAGTATGTGCTGGAGCCGGGCAACTTTGGACGGCCCCTGAAGGACGAGTGGTTTCGCCATCTGCCCCTGAAGGACTGGATTGAACGGCTGAAGGAGACCGCTCCCTATTTCCGGGAATATTTCGAGCAGGAATTGGACGGCCCCTACTGGTGGCGATTGAATCTGCTGCGAAACCTGGATGGGATCAGGGTTCCCATGTTCCACGTCAGTTCCTGGTACGATATTTTCCTTGAGGGGGCGCTGAACGCCTACCAGGCCATTACCGACCGGGGTGGCAGCGACCTGGCCCGCCGCAACCAGAAGCTGCTGGTCGGCCCCTGGGCCCATATACGGCCATACACCCGTCCCACTTCCGGCGATACCGGCGACATTGATTTCGGTTCGGATGCCGCCATCGAGTTGCACGACCACCTTCTTCGCTGGTTCGACCATTGGCTGAAGGACAAGTCCAACGGCATCATGGAGGAACCACCCGTTTCCATCTTTGTGATGGGCGATAACAAGTGGCGTCACGAGAATGAATGGCCCCTGGCTCGCACCCACTACACCCGCTACTACCTCCATTCCGGCGGTTCGGCCAACACCCGGGCTGGCGATGGAGGCCTTTCCACCCTTCCTCCGGGGGATGAACCTACGGACGGCTACATCTACGACCCCACGGACCCGGCGCCCACCCTGCGGGGGAATACCCTGATGATTCCCCACGGGGTGCAGGACCAGCGGCCGGTGGAAGACCGTCCCGACGTGCTGGTATATACCTCGGAACCGTTGGAGTCGGACCTGGAGGTTACCGGGCCCATCGTGGTTAAGCTGTACGCGGCCAGCAGCGCCGTGGATACCGACTTCACCGCCAAGCTGGTGGACGTGCGCCCCGACGGATACGCCCACAACCTGCAGGACGGCATCGTCCGGGCGCGTTACCGAACATCGGCCCGGCAACCCTCCTTCATAACCCCGGGGCGGGTGTACGAATACACCATAGACCTGTGGGCCACCAGCCATGTCATAAAGACCGGGCACCGGCTGCGGGTTGAGGTATCCAGCAGCAACTTCCCCCGCTTCGATCGTAACCCGAACACCGGCGCGCCCCTGGGCGAGAACGATCGCCTTGAAACGGCCCGGCAGACGGTGCACCACAGCGGGGAGTACCCGTCGCATATAGTCCTGCCGGTGATACCCCGCTAGGACAGAACAGGTAGCCAGGGACGGTCGGCCAGCGCCGGCTTTACCCTAACTTCCGGGTAGGAGCGTCCCAGACTAACGGAACATTTCCTCCCATGGAGGCCTCATCGATGGCAACAGGAATGGAAGTCTTTTCTCAAGAACAGCGAGAGTTGCTTGCGGCAGCCTGCAACCGCATCATCCCCGCCCAGGATAAATTTCCCGGGGCCGGCGATTTGGGCGCCGTTCTATTCGTGGAGCAGGTGGCCGGGAAGAACATCGGCCTGCGCCGCTCCTTCGGGGAGGGAATGGCTCAGTTGGAGATTGCAGCGGGCCAGCGGGGCAATGATGGGTTCGCTGCCCTCGGCCCCGAGGGTCAGGACGAGGCGCTGCGGCAGGTGGAGCGAGAATTCCCCAGCTTCTTCCGAGAGTTGGTGCGCCAGACTTACAACTTTTACTATACCAACCCAGATGTGTTCGACCTGATAGGCTATTCCCTGCCGGACCCCCAGGATTACCGTCCCCTGCCCTTCGATGAGAGTCTGCTGGAACCGGTGAGACAGAGGGGCCAGATGTGGCGGCCCGTGTAGCCCGCGCCTGAGGAACCCGCCCAAGGGTGACCATCCCTGGCAACAGGACGCCAGACCGAATCGCTTGGGAGCATATAACGGCGAAGTACCTGGCAACTGGCCCAGCCCAAACCAGCCGCCCGGAGGTGAAACCATGTTGAGAGTCGACCTTGACCGCCAGATAACTCACCTGCAAGAGGAGATTGCCCTGTTGGCCAACGTGGTGGACAAGGCCATCTACCGGTCGGTAGAGGCCCTGAAAAATCGGGACCTGGACTTGTCTCAGGAGGTCATCGATGGGGATGACTATATCGACCGGAAGCGGTACGAGATAGAAGAACTGTGCGTTGACCTGATTGCCACCCAACAGCCCATGGCCGTTGATCTGCGGGCCATCATCGCCATGCTGCACATTGCGGTGGAACTGGAACGGATGGGCGACTATGCCGAGGGCATCGCCAAGATCAGCCTGAAGATGGGCAATGATCCCCCCCTGAAGCCCCTGATTGACATTCCCCGTATGTCGAACAAGGCCACGGTCATGCTGCGGAACAGCGTAGATTCCCTGGTGGAACGGGACCTGGACAAGGCCAGGCAGGTGCTGGACGATGACGACGAGGTTGACGAGCTCTACGACCAGGTGTATCGGGAACTGCTTCTGTTCATGATTCAGGACCCGCGAACCATAGAGCGGGCAACCTACCTGCTCTGGGCAGCCCACGACCTGGAACGCATCGCAGACCGGGCGACCAACATCGCCGAGCGGGTGATGTTCCTCATCACCGGGCAAATTCGGAAGGAAAAGCAGAGCAACTATTAGGGGTTCTTCTGGACCCCCCAATTTCATTGGGTATTTGACGGCCCCAACTCGGCCCAAGTTCGGGCTGTGTCTGCCCCGTCACGGCTGATAGCGTATCCCAGCCCGCAGACGGGCCCTCTTTCGTCCGACGCCATCCGCCGGCTGAAACTCTAGCCTGCCAACCCAAACCCTAATGTTCTCGTCCGGACCTGCCAGCCCAGCAACTGTTCCAAGTTGCCGATGGGTTCCCCAATTGACGTTGCCCAGGCATACGGGTAGTATGACGGCAAGCTGCGGAAGGGTGGATCGGCGGGATACTGGGGAGCCAGGGGCCGGTTTCTGCCCCGCAACCAACCAGGGCGTCAGTACCAGAATACCAGGAGGAGAGAAGCTATGGCAGAAGTTTTCGGGTATGGCGATTTTAGGTACAACTTCGTGGAGGGTTGGGCAAAATTGCCCGAGGGGAAGCGTTTGCTTGAATGCCCCGGCGTCGTGTGCGACTCGGCAGACCGGGTGTTCATCCTGACCCGGGGCGAAGACCCGATCATGGTTTTCGACAAGGACGGCAACTACCTTCGCTCCTTTGGGCAAGGCCTGTTCAGCAACCGAACCCACGGCCTCTACATCGCCCACGATGATTCCATTCTGGCCGCCGATGATGGCATCCACACCATCCAGAAGTTCACTCCGGACGGGGAGAAGGTGATGGAGATTGGCGAGCGCAATCACCCGGCGCCCCGGTGGAGTGGCCAGCCCTTCAACCGTCCAACGTCGGCGGCCATCCGACCGGCCAATGGCGACATCTACATCTCCGATGGGTACGGCAATTCCCGCATCCATTGCTACACCGGCGACGGCCAGTACAAGTTCAGTTGGGGTGAGCCGGGCATAGACGCCGGCCAGTTCATTCGCCCCCACAACATTGCCGTGGACGCCGACGACCGAATTCTAGTGGTGGACCGGGAGTGCCACCGGGTGCAGATTTTCGATCCGGAAGGCGGCTTCATCACCATGTGGAGCAACATCCACCGTCCCGACGCCATGGTGCTGTGGGACAACCACATCTACATTGGTGAACTGAACGGCATGGGCGGCGTGGACGATGCTCCCGGGCTGGGGCACCGGGTGACCATCTACGACCTGGAAGGGAATCGCGTGGGCATGTTCGGCGCCAAGGAAGAGGGAGAAGGGGCTGGCCAGTTCATCGCGCCCCACGGCGTGGCGGTGGACTCCACTGGAGCGGTTTACGTCGCCGAGGTGTCCTACACCATCCGCGGCTCCCACATGGACCCGCCCCGGGAACTCCGCAGCTTCTCCAAGTACGAAAGGGTGCGGTAGGGGCGTACCTGCATAACCGATTGCACGCCGCCGGCCGTTTCCCAGACAAGGGGAACATGGCCGGCGGCGGTCCAATTTTCTTGCATTCCGGTAAAATTGGCATAGGCAACTGGAAGTATGGACCCAATGCAGATTGAGAGCATAGAAATAAAGAACTATCGGGTTTTTCAGCACATGGTGCTGAATAGGTTGCCGCGCATGGTTGTGATAGTCGGCGCCAACGGTTCCGGCAAATCTACGTTGTTCGACGTTTTCACATTTCTCAAGGACGCACTGACTCAGAATGTTTCTGCTGCGGTGGCGCGTCGCGGCGGCTTCCGCGAGTTGGTCAGCAGAGGTTCCACTGGTCCCATATCCCTAACCATAAGATTTCGGGAGAATAATGGCCCTCTGGTTACCTACCAGTTAGACATAAATGAACAGCAGGGACGGGTAGTAGTGGAAAGGGAAGTATTGCGGTACCGCCGTGGGCAGCGCGGGCAGCCCTGGAAATTTGTGGACTTCCACAATGGCGAGGGAACTGCCATCACCAACGAGTCCGCCTACGGGCAGGGGGACGCTACTGAAGAAAGAGAGGTTTACAGATTGGATGACCCCAGCATCCTTGCAATCAAGGGCTTGGGTCAATTTCGGGACTTTCACATAGTTTCAGAGTTCCGAAACCTGATAGAGAATTGGTACATTTCCAACTTCCAGATTTCTGATGCGCGACCAAGCGCTGAAGCAGGTTACGCCGAACACCTGTCGGCCCGGGGAGAAAATGTTGCGCAGGTGGCACTGTACCTCTATGAACATCACCGGGAACGCTTTGAAACTATACTGGAGGAAATGCGATGGCAGGTCCCTGGCATCAGCAACGTAGAAGCAAAGCCCACTGAAGACGGTCGGCTGGTACTCAGGTTCCAGGATGGCGCCTTTAGGGATCCCTTCATAGCCCGCTATGTGTCCGACGGCACCATAAAGATGTTCGCCTATCTAGTGCTGCTCTACGACCCGAAGCCTTATCCATTGCTTGCAATTGAAGAACCGGAAAACCAGCTCTATCCTGAATTGCTCGAAGCTTTGGCCCAGGAATTCCGGCATTATACCCACCGAGGGGGTCAGGTTTTCGTCTCTACCCATTCCCCCGATTTCTTAAATGGCGCCAAGGTGGAAGAAATCTTCTGGCTGGTGAAGCGGGACGGATTCGCTACGGCCAAGCGAGCCTCGCAGGATGCCACTCTAGTTGAACTTACCAGGAATGAGATGCCGGGAACTCTCTGGAAACGTAACTTGTTCGAGGGGGCAGGACTGAATTGGGGCGGCTAGTTTTCCTCCTCGAAGAACGCTCCATGCAGGCGTTGCTCGAGGGTCTGTTGCCCCGGTTCTTCCCGTGTCTCGAATTCCACTGCGTTCCCCATTCCGGCAAGACTGATCTGGACCATAGCATCAGGAACGTTTTGCGTAGCTGGCGTACACCCGGCGACCAGTTTGTTGTTGTGCGAGACAGCGACGGGGCAAATTGTGCCGAGATTAAAGAGCAGATTCGGGACATTTGCCGAGAGGAAAGTAGGGAAGACACCCTGATAAGAATTGTTTGCCAGGAATTGGAAGCCTGGTATTTGGGTGACCCTGATGCCCTGGCAAAAGCGTATGGCAATGACGGGCTTCAAGGCGTTGGCAACAGTCCAAAGTACCGAGATCCAGATGCGATAGCCAAACCTTCTAGAGTGGTCGAACAACTTGTGGGAGGGTACAGGAAAATTCCGGATGCCCGACGCATGGCTCAACACCTTTCCCGGGACGGCAACCGTTCTCACAGTTTCCGCGTCTTTTTGAGTGGCATTGAGAGACTTTCGAATTTATAGCCAATCCCCTAACTTTGACATTCCTGTCGTTCCTGGCCAGACCCCCTCTCACCGGGCCGCCAATAGTTGCTATAATTGTGTCCGGGAGGACAGGACCTAATGACCACCATCAACACCCAGGAAGACCTGTTGAGGGCGCTCAGGGAAAACCCTGAGTGGAAGGAAGCTGTTCGAGCGCAGATATTGGGCGAGGAGCTTTTGAACTTGCCTGCCGCTCTGCAACGGCTGACCGAAACCGTCAACAACTTTATCGCCAGGCAGGATCGGTTCAACGAAGAACAGAAGCAATTTAACGCAGATATACGAGGGTTCGTCGAAGAACAGAAGCTAATCAACGCAGATATACGAGGGTTCGTCGAGGAACAAAAACTAATCAACGCCGATATGCGGCGGTTCGTCGAAGAACAGAAGCAGTTCGTCGAAGAACAGAAGCAGTTCAACGCGGAACAGAAGCAGTTCAACGCGGAACAGAAGCAGTTCAACGCGGAACAGAAGCAGTTCAACGCGGAACAGAAGCAGTTCAACGCGGAACAGAAGCGGTTCAACGCGGAACAACGGCAGTTCAACGGCAACGTTCTTGCCAGGTTCGACCGGATGGAAGGCGATATTTCCCGAATCAAGGAGGCCTACACCCGCGGGGAAATGGCTGGAGTATCTGAATTGATTGCCCTGGACATGGGTTTGCAGTACGAAAGGAAAATGACCCCCGGGGAACTGGGCCGCATGGCTCTCGATGTGGCAGCCGGGCAACCCCTCTCGGCTGAACTGATCAGCTTCCGGCGGGCCGACATGGTCATTTTGGCCCGCGACGGCACCGAGAGTAAGTACTTGGCCGTAGAGGTTTCCTTTACCGCCGACCATCGGGACACTACCCGCGCCATCCGCAACGCCCGCATCCTGGCTGATCAGACGGGCTGCGCCGCCGTTCCTGTAATCGCCAGCGTCCGAAACACCGACGAGGTCCAGGAAGAAGTGAATGCCGGTCAGGTGTATTGGCACCAGATTCCTGATTAGGATATTTTCGGGCTCTTCCCAGAGGAGACACCTTTTTGACTACCAATACCACCAACACCACCGCCCAGTGGGACAACGTCTTCGAGGCGGTAGAAGCTCTCTATGAACTGGGCTGGACTGACGGCCTGCCCGTGCTGCCTCCCACCGAGGAACGGGTGGCCGAATTTCTGGACGCCGGCGGTAGGGCTGCATCGGACATAGTGGGAGAATTGCCGGAACGTCGGCGGGAGATTACCGCCGAAAAGGTGGCAGCCAATGCGGTCATGGCCGGCTGCCGACCCGAATACATGCCGGTGGTGCTGGCCGCCACCGAGGCCATGCTCGCCCCCGAATTCAACCTGGTCGGCCCTTCCTCCAGCATGGGCGGGGCCGCCGTGCTGGTCATCGTCAACGGACCGGTGGTGAGGGACCTGGGCATCAACGCCCGCAACAACCTGTTCGGGCCGGGCAATCGGGCCAATTCCACCATTGGCCGGGCCATACGGCTCATCCTGATGAACGCCTGCGCCGCAATCCCCGGCCTGTATGACCGCAGCGTCATCGGCCACCCGGGCAAGTTCAGCTACTGCATCGCCGAGGCGGAAACGGAGACTCACTGGACGCCCCTGCACGTGGAAAGGGGCTTCTCCCCCGACCAGAGCGCCGTCACCGTCTTCGCCTCTGAGGCGCCCCGCCAGGTGCGCTCGGTGGGCCACCCGGAAGCCATTCTGTACGCAATTGCCGACGTGGCTTCCTCCCTGGGAACATCCCTTTCCACCTCCGGTTCCGTGGGCGATCCGGCGGCGGGCATTCGCCAGGGTGAAACGGTGGTCACCATCGCCGGCAACAGCAACCTGTGGCGGGATTGGAGCAAGGCCGACGTGAAGGAGTACCTGTACAATCACATTCGAAGATCGGTGGCCGACTTCAAACGGGCCCAGGTATTCCCCGGAGAGGTGGAGCCGGGCGACGAGGAACGGCTGGTTCCCCTGACCGGCGGGCCCGACGATATTCTCCTGGTGTTCGCCGGCGGCGAGGAGTCCAACATGTCCTCGGTCATACCCAGCTGGGGGCCCAAGGTGGGTTCCACCTCCGTCACCCGGCAGGTCCGCCAGTAGGTAAGGTTGGGCAATCCATCTGGCTGCCCAATACAAACCCAGATCACACAGGAAATCGTTAGGTTACAACCAAGGCATCCAGAGCAAAAAGGGAGGAGGGAAAATGAGCGAATTCACCCTGATTAATCCCACGACGGAGCCGGTAACGCCGCCCTTCGACGGCGCGCCCCGCCTGCCCACCTTGGCCGGTGCCACCCTGGGCATCATCGACGATAGCAAGCGCAACGCCGACGTACTGCTGGAGGAGTTGGCGGAGGTGCTACGAACCCGCTACGAAATCGGCGATGTCAAGTGGCACCGCAAGCCCAGCGCTTCCCGACCCGCCGACCCGGCGGCCATCGCGGCGCTGGCGACCGACTGCGATGCGGTGGTGATCGCCATTGGCGATTGAGGGTCCTGTAGCGCGTGCAGTGTGCACGACGGGATTCACGTGGAGCAGGCGGGGCTGCCTTCGGCCACCATCTGCACCGACCGCTTCATTCCCACGGCCAGGGGCATGGCCAAGATGTGGGGCGCCGATGACTACCCCACCATCTTCACCGAGCACCCCATCGAGAACCTTAACCGGGAACAACTACGGCAGCGGGCCGAGGGTCTGGCCACCGAGGTGGTGACAATACTGACGGGGATCTGAGCCCTGTCGGCGCACGGTCAGCTCTGGGGTGTCATTCGATACAGGGCCTTCTTAGATGACAGAGGGGGCCCTTCATTTCGTCCCGAGAATTCCTTCTCTGATATAGCGGCGGCCCCTTTTGCCTGTCATTCCGAGCGGCCCCTTTTGCCTGTCATTCCGAGGGACAGTCGAGGAATCCCAACCCTAAAGGTGGAACCGGGCCTCCTACCCCGAAACGCCGTGGCCCCGCGCCGTTGGGATTCCTCGACTGTCGCTCGGAATGACAAGTTTGGGGGCTAGGCATGGGAAGTCCGGTTCTACCCCGCGCCGTTGGGATTCCTCGGCTGACCCTCGGAATGACAGGTTTGGTTGGTTGGGGAATGGAAGGATGGTTGAAGGGCGTAGTTGGGATTCCTGGGCTGACCCTCGGAATGACCCCCACCCAGGCCCCTTATGGCGCCACCGTTGGCCAGCCGCTAAACCCGCATGTTGGGTGGTAGCAGGTTGGGAATGGCGTCGGTTATGGGGTAGGTCTCCGGGCACTGATGGCATACCAGTGACCCCTCAATTACCTCGTCCTCGTCCTCTGTGCCCACCTCAAGCTCCAGGGCTCCCTTGCAGACCGGGCAGGCCAGTATTTCCATCAGCTCTTTCTTCAATCTTGTCTCCTGTGACAATTTCATCGGGCTAGGGATTCAGGCTTTGCTCAAACAGGAACGCCAGCAGGTCGGCCAGCCCGAATATGAGAACCCCGATAACCAACAGGGCCGTTGGGCCGGTGCATCTCGCCCGTAGAGTTACCCACCAGGCGGCATGGGTACCATCGCCCTCCCCATCGGCGTTGCGGGGGCGGCGGAACCGCATGACGGCCATCATGTACAGAGCCAGGGCAATCTTGACCGCCAACGCCGCCACGTAGGCCGGGGTGACCGTATCCAGCGTTAGACGGCTGGCCGTCAGGATTGCCCCGGTAACGACCAGGACAATTATGGCGGTGTTCACCAGGCCCCGGAACTCCTGGCCGATGGACCGGGTCACCTCGTCGGTGGGGGAGGTCCTTCGGAAGGCGGGACGCAGCACCATCAGGTAGAACACCCCACCACCCACCCAGGCCACGGCGCCCAGGGCGTGGGCCCAACGGATTGCCAGCAGTAACCAGTCCAGGGGGGTCATTGGGACGCTCCGGGTACGCGATGGACGGCCCCTTGGCCGCTGACGCGCTTTTGTCGCAACATTGTATGGCCGGGGCGAAACAGGGGTCAAATTCCAAGGCCATTTCCAGGGGGGACCTGCCAGTACCTTCAACCAGGCCATTTGTGGCAGGGATAACCGGGGAGCGGATGGTTGATCGGTGGGGTAGGGGCGCACAGCCGTGCGCCCCTAAAGGTAACGTCCGCCATTCCCTTTTTTATACAGCGCTCTCAGGGCGAGCCAACCCTGACTATGGGCAGGGTTACCGCCCCATGGCGTAATTGTCCCGGCGCAGGTCAGCGCCCACCTCCAGGGTTTGCTGCTCCCGGTCGATGGTTATGGCGCACAGGGCGCCCATGCGCGGAGTCCAGTCGTCCCATACATCCACCAGATGGCCACGGCGTTCCAGTTCCCGAATGGTATCGGGGTCTATGCGGCCCTCCGCCGACATGGCCGCCGGAGTGTAACCGTGGGGGAAGCCGGAATCGGGGAAGCTCCAACTGGCCACCCGGGGCTGTTCGATAGCTTGCTGAACGTCCATGCCAAACTCCGCCACATTGAGGAACAACTGGGTCATGGATTGGCATTGCACGTCGCCACCGGGAGTGCCAAAGGGCATCCACAGCTTGCCGTCCCGGAAGGCCATGGCGGGATTGGGGGTCAGCCGAGGGCGCTTGCCGGGCATGAGGCAGGCGGGATGGTCTAGTTCCAGCCAGGTTTGGTAACCGCGAGTTGACATGGCGAAGCCCAGGCCGGGCACTGCCGCCGCGCTGCCTATCCCGTCGCTGGGGGTGGCCGAGAAACCGTTGCCCCACCGGTCAACCACGCAAACATAGCTGGTATCCGGCACAACCACGCCGGCCAGCGGCTTGGGATGGGCGGGCGCTGCGGTTCCCGCGTAACCCTGGTAGGCCCACGGGTCGCCGGCGGCGGGCATATCCGGGCAGGCATGGGCTGGGTCTATCTCTTGGCGACGCCCGGCGGCATAGTCCGGGTCCAGCAGACCCTGCATGGGTACGTCCACGAATTCCGGGTCCCCGTAGTAGCCGTGGCGGTCGGCAAAGGCCAGCTTCAGGGACTCGATCAGCGTGTGGAGGTAGTCGGGGCTGTTGTGGCCCATGGCTTTCAGGTCGAAGCCCGAAAGAATATTCAGGGCCTGAATGGTGGTCGGTCCCTGGCACCAGGGGCCGCAGGTAACCACCTCGATTCCCTTGTAGTCTATGGAGACGGGGGGTTCCAGCTTGGCTTCGAAGCCGGCCATGTCCTCCAGGGACAGCAGCCCTCCCTGGGCCCGGTTGAATTCCACCATCTTGTGGGCCATGTCGCCCCGGTAGAACAGGTCACGGGCGGCCTGGATGGCCATCACCCTTCCCCGGTGACTGGCTCCCTTCTCCGCCGAAATGAGCCGTCGGAAGGTGTTGGCCAACTCCTTTTGCACGGCCACTTCTCCGGCCTCCAGGGCCCGGCCGCCGGGGAAAAATACCTCCAGGGTGGAACCCCAAAAGGCCGGGTCCCGCTGGCCATTGGCAAACTTGGCCTCCTCCCGGGCCAGGGCCCGATGGAGGGAGTGGGGTATGGGAAAGCCCTGCTCCGCCAGTTCCAACGCGGGAGTAACCACCTGCTCGAAGGTCATGGTGCCGTAGAACTGGATGGCCGTGAGCCAGGCATCGGCGGCCGAGGGAGTGACGGTTCGCAGCACGCCCCCCGGCAGTTGGCCACCATGATTGTCCTCGAAGTAACCCACACTGGCCGCCTTCGGCCACCGGCCCAGGCCGGCGATGGTTACCGTCTCGCCCCGGGCAGCGTCGTGGACCATGATGGGCGCCACGCCCCCAAAGCTGGTGTACTGGGGCAGGGTAACGTTGAGGACAATGCCGGCCGCCACCCCCGCATCGGTGGCGTTGCCGCCCTGCTCCAGGATGCGATAGGCGGCGGCGGTGGCCAGATAATGGCCCGCAGCCGCCATGTGTGTGCGGCCGGCAATCAGGGGCCGGTAGTTCCTGAGTCCCAGGGCCATAGCTACACCTCCAGAGTTTCTATTGCTCGCAATTGTTGGTCGGTCGAATGCTGAATTGACCCATCGGGCGGGGTTTGGCGCCAAACCCGCTTCCGAGTCAGTCAAGGTCGGCCAGGCGGGGCATCACGTCTTTCGCCAGGGTGGTTACCGAGTTTAGCCACCCTTCCTCCGGGTCCCATTCGTGGCCCATGGCCAGCAGGACGCCAAAACCGCCCACATCCCGGTACATCTGGCGGATCTTTTCGGTCACCTCGTCGGGGCTGCCGACAATCCAGACATTGTCCACCAGGTATTCCGGGGTGATGTCCTCGTCGGGGATGTCCGGGTCGGTCTTGAAGAGGCTGACGGCCTTCATGTACCTCATCAGGGGAATGAAGTATTGGCGAAAGTCCCGGCCGATGGTTCCGTTCAGAACCTCTTCCCGGGCCTGCTCGGTGGTCTCGGCAACGTAGATTTCCCGGGCGATGCGCCAATCCGCACGGTTCGGGGTACGCCCCGAAGCCTGGGCCCCGGCCTCCACCGCCTCCCAGTGGCCCTTCAGGGTTACCGGCGGCACCAAGTTGATGCTCAGGGGCAGCCATCCCTTCTCCCCCGCCAGCAGCAGAGTGTCGGACTTGGGCGACACACCGGCGACGCCGATAGGGGGATGGGGCTTCTGGTAGGGGGTGACATGGAATTGCAGCCCGATGTCCGGCACCGGCTCCGGTATCGCAAATTCCCAGTGGGGATGGCGGTAGGAGCCGGGCTGGGGATTTTCCCACATGTCCAGGATGAGTTCTATCATGTCGCGGGACATTCCCCGGTGCGCCCCTTCCGAGGCGTCCACCCCGAACACTTCAAAGTCGCCGGGGAAGCCGCCGGAACCGACGCCCCAATGGAAGCGACCCCTCGCCAGGTTGTCCAATTGCGCCACCCGGTGGGCGATCATAAAGGGGTCGTGGTTGGGCATACAGGTTACGCCCGTCCCAAAGACGATACTCTTCGTGCGGGCCAGGGCGGCGGCGATGAACTGATCCGGGGCGGGAATGTTCTCCCAAACCGTGGTGAAATGCTCGCCAATCCAGGCTTCGCAATAGCCCAGACGGTCCAGGGTTTCCATCTGCAGCAAATCCGATTCCAGGGTGGCAGCCAGGTCGGAACCCGGCGGGTGGAGGGGCATCGTGAAGTAACCCAGTCGCATTACCGCCTCCTGGCGCGGGGGGTGAAGTTTGCACCAGTATAGTGTATGGGCCAGGGGAAACGAAAGGTGGAGCGGGAAGGACAACTAACCCTGAGAAAGAATCCCTGCTCTACCCCTCCCACCCGGTGGCATTCACCCTTCGGGGGTAGTATGATACCGCCAACGAACAGGAGACGCTGGCAAACCCTTAAACCCTATCTTCTCGACGAGGAGGCAAGGCTATGGCAGACAAGATGACCATGCTGGTGGGAACCGTGGGCCAGGGCATCATTCGCAGCGCAGATGGTGGCGACACCTGGCAGCGGGTGGGCATCAACCAGGGGATGCATTCCGACGCGCTGGTGCGCTGCGTGGTCAACCACCCCGGACGGCCGGAAATCCTGTTTTCCGGCACCGACAAGGGCCTCTATCGCAGCGAGGACGCCGGAATCACCTGGAAGCTGGTGGATTCTCCCCTCAGCAACTACTGCGTTTGGGCCGTGGCCATCGACGAATCGGACCCCCAGACCATGTACGCCGGCACCGGCACCCCCGACCCGGCCACCATCTTCCGCTCCTCCGATGGGGGCAAGACCTGGGAGAAGCGCCCGGTGGAGGTCGCCGAAACCTGCCCGGCGGTGGGCATACCCCGGGTTACCGGCATCGCCATCGACCCGGAGGACCGGCAGGATATATGGGTGGGCCTGGAGGTGGACGGCGTGCGCCGCAGTTCCAACGGCGGCGACTCCTGGGAGAAGGTCAACCACGGCTCCATTCCCAACCTGGACATTCACAACGTGGCCGTGGCCGGCGGCCCGCCCAAGACGGTGGTGGTCCTGGTCAACGACGATGTCTATACCAGCCAGGACGGGGACAACTGGACCTCCCTGAACGTCCGGCAGAACTTCCCCTATGGATACCCCCGGGGCGTGCGGGTGCAACCCGATGATCCCCGCACCATCTTCGTGACCGTGGGTGATACCACTCCCGGCCGCGTGGGGGCCATCATGCGCTCCAGGGACACGGGCAAGAGCTGGGAGCAGCTTCCCCTGCCGGTGGACCCCAACACGGCCATGTGGGTGGTCAACGTCCAGCCCTTCGACCCCAAAGTGGTGCTGGCCGGCAGCCGTTACGGGTACCTCTACCGCAGCGACGACGGGGGCGATTCCTGGGAGAAACTGTGGCGCGAATTCAGCGAGATTTCCTCGGTAACCTGGATTCCAGCCTAGCAATCGCCATGGCCAAGCCCCCGTGTTTGTCATTCCGAGCGACAGTCGTGGAATACCAACGGTGCGGGGCCACGGCGTTTCGGAGTAGGATGCCCGGTTCCCTCCCCACGGTTGGGATTCCTCGGCAGGTCTGGAATGACAAACACGGGGGGCCTGCAAATGGCAATAATGGTTTCCCCGTTCGGTTGGGATTCCTCGACTGTCGCTCGGAATGACAGACAGGAGGGGCTGGGCATGGGAATGATAGTTCCCCCGTTCGGTTGGGATTCCTCGACTGTCGCTCGGAATGACAGATAGGAGGGGCAGGGAATGGGAATAATGGTTTCCCCATTCGGTTGGGATTCCTCGACTGTCGCTCGGAATGACAGCCAGGGAGGCCTGGGCATGGCATCCCTTCAAACCGTTCCGATAATGTTCATCTGATGATTATGTTCATCGAATAAGGTAAGCAACCCATGAAGTTTGCGTTCTTCAGCCATGTTCCCTGGCCCGAGGGCACCGAACCCAAGCAGCTGATCGAGGAAATTACCGAGCAGGTGCAGTACGCCGAGGAGTTGGGATTCGTCAGCGCCTGGCTGGCGGAGCACCACTTCACCCGCTACAGCATGGTGCCGTCGTCGCTCATCCTCGCCACCCACATCGCATCCCGCACCACGCGGATACGGGTGGGAACGGCGGTGCTGGTGTCGCCCCTGCACAACCCCATGCGCCTGGCCGAGGACGGGGCAATGCTGGACCTGATCAGCAACGGTCGGCTCGACGTGGGTTTCGGCCGGGGTTCCGGCGGCTACGAATACACGGGCTACGGGCTGGACCCGTCGGAAAGCGCCGCCCGCTTCCAGGACTCCATCAAGATAATCGAGGGCCTGTGGACGACGCCCGGGTTTTGCTACGAGAGTCCCTACAACAAGCTGGAGGACATCAACCTGGTTCCGCCACCATTACAGCAACCCCATCCGCCCATCTACATTGCCGCCACCCGCACCCAGGCCACGCTGGATTTCCTAATTTCCACCGGGCATAACCTGTGCATCGCAGTGGTTCAGGATACGGCCCTTGCCCTGGACCTGTGCCACCGGTTCGTGGAACAGTCCAAGGCCGCCGGCCACCACCGGCCCATGTCTGAAATCCCCTTCTTCCGCTACTTCTACGTTGCCGAAACGGAAGAGGAGGTCCGGCGGGATACGGAGGAACGCATCAACTGGGTGGCGGACATCATGCAGTGGCGCCGCTTCATCCCCACCGGCAGCGAGGTATATCGCCGCATGGACGACTGGCGCCGGGAGCGAACCGAACTGCCCGACAGCTACGATTATCTGGCCAACAACCGAGCCATCATCGGCACCCCCGACCAGTGTGTGGCCCAGTTGAAGGAGCTCCAATCCCACGGCATTGATTACTTTGGCTGCAACTTCGACTTCGGCGGCATGGGACGGGAGAAGGTACTGCGGTCCATGAAGCTGTTCAGCGAAGAGGTAATGCCCAGGCTGGGGTAGCCCCTGTCGGACGGCCACCCCCGCCCGGTAATTCCCTGTCCCGGTCACTTGGTATTCCAAGCCCCCCATGTCTGTCATTCCGAGCGATAGCCGAGGAATCCCAACGGTGCGGGAAACCGTCCTTGCCATGTCCAGCCCCGGTTGTCTGTCATTCCAAACGACAGCCGAGGAATGACAGGGTGGGTTGCATTGGCCAAGCGCTACGCCCCTGTAGGACGGGCCAGGGGCAGCGCCGTGAAGAGGACGGCGGCCAGGGCAAACAGCAGGGCAATATACGCCACGGCGGCCTCAAAGCCCACTCCCCCGTACAATGCCCCGGCGATGACCGACGAACAAGCGGCCATGAGAAATCCGACGAATGCCACCACTCCCAGACCACTGGTGGCCACCTCCCGTCCCAACGTATCGTAGATGGCGGCGGTCAAGATGGGCTGGTCGGGGTAGAGAAACAGGCCCAGCAGAGCTATGACTACGGTCAGCATTATGCCGCTGTCGAATACCAGCAGGGCCAGGGCCATACCGCAGGACCAGACCAGGCCCGGAGCCAGCACCGCCTTCCGGCCCCACCGGTCGGAGAGGTATCCCGCCCCCGTCTTGGCCACCAATCCGACGGCAATCAGCAGGCCAATATGGAACCCCCGGCTCCACTCGTTCAATCCCAGGTCGTTGCTCAGGTACAGGGGCAGGATGGTAACCAGGGCCGCCAGGGCCATGGCTCGCAAACCGCGCACCCCGGTCAGTCCCCATAGCGTCCCGTTCCGAAGCAAGGTCCGGGTGGCGCGCATCCGTGCCGACAAATCCTCGCGGGGCGGCGCTGCCTCCCGGATATGGCCGATGTTGCGAAAGGCCCATATTGCCATGAGACCCAGGGCCAGGGGAGCGATGGCGTAAAGGCCGATGATTTGGTTCCATGCCAGCAGCAGGAGCAGGCCACCGGTAACCAGCGGCCCGGCCACGTCGCCGATACTTCCGCCCACCCCGTGCAGGGACAGGGCTGTACCCCGACGACTGGCGAAGTGGTATGAAAGGGAACCGGAGGCGGCCAGATGCCAGATGGAATGGGCGGCGGCCACGATGGCAATGCCGGCCAGCAGCAACAGATAGACTGGTGACAGCCCAATGACAATAGCGCCCAAGGCCGCGGACAGCAGGCATCCCACCAGCAGGCGACCCCAGTACCGGCGCACCATGTCAGCCAGTACCCCGCCGGGCAGGGCCACCGCTCCAGCCGCCAGTTCCCGCGCCGACACGATGCCACCCACGCCGGCGGCGGTTAGGCTGAAGGCGGCCTGAATCTCCGGCAGCAGCACCACGAAGCTCTGCACTATCCAATGAAACACCACATGCCCCAGGGATAACCCGGGCAGGATGGTCTTTCCCCCCAGGGCAAGGGAGGGACCGCCTGCCTCGGCGGACGGAGATTCTGAATGTTGCAAGGTTGGAAGCCCCCAAAGTGGGAAATGAGGCTGGCAAGGCTACGCCAGCGTGGTTGCCAGTTTATTGTTAGCGGGGGAAGCTGGCAAGGGTGGGGGCCGGGAAGATTGGATCGGGACGTGTGGGGCCTGCGCCCTTTGCGCCCCTACGGTCGGGTCTGCCCACCCCCTGCCCGGCCATACCGACCTTGTGGAGGACTTCCCAACGGTGAAAGAGCAGCCACGCCATCCGCCCCAAGCCAACCACGCCTGCCATTCCGAGCCCTTCGAGGAATCCCACCCAATCGGGGCCAACCGTCACCGCCTTGCCCAGCCTCCCTTGTCTGTCATTCCAAGCGACCGCCGAGGTATCCCAACCGACCGGGGCAACCACGCCACCCAACCCAAACCTACCAGACCTGTCATTCCGAGCGACAGCCGAGGAATCCCATCCGTCCGGGGCGACCACGACTGCCAAGCCCAAGCGCTCTCGCCCCGTCCCCGGAAAGGGGAGCGTTGCTCCACGGTAGGACGGATGGTTGCCCCCGTACCGTTGGGATTCCTCGGCTGCCGCTCGGAATGACAGACACGGGGGTTGGGGGATGGCAAGGATCGTTGATGGGAGCCGTTGGGATTCCTCCACAGGGTCGGAATGACAGACAAGGGGGACTGGGGATGGCTAGGATGGTTGACGGGTGCGGTTTGGGTTCCTCGACTGCCGCTCGGAATGACAGGCTTAAGCGGTTTGTGGTAGGTGGCGTGGTTGATGGGAGCGGTTGGGATTCCTCGGCTGCCGCTCGGAATGACAGACATGGGGGTTGGGGGCATGGCAAGGATGGTTGACAGGTGCGGTTGGGATTCCTCGGCTGCCGCTCGGAATGACAGGTTTAAGCGGTTTGTGGTAGGTGGCGTGATTGATGGGAGCCGTTGGGACTCCTCCACAAGGTCGGAATGACAAACAAGGGGGTTGGGGCATGGCAATGACGGTTCTCCCGTACCGTTGGGATTCTTCGGCTGCCGCTCGGAATGACAGGCTTAAGCGGATTGTGGTAGGTGGCGTGGTTGGCGGGTGCGGTTGGGATTCCTCGGCTGTCGCTCGGAATGACAGACAAGGGGGTTGGGGGATGGCAAGGATGGTTCCCCCTTACCGTTGGGATTCCTCCACAAGGTCGGAATGACAGACAAGGGAGTTGGGGGATGGCAAGGATCGTTGATGGGAGCCGTGGGATTCCTCGGCTGCCGCTCGGAATGACAAACAAGGGGGTTGGGGGATGGCAAGGATGGTTGGCGGGTGCGGTTGGGATTCCTCGGCTGCCGCTCGGAATGACAGACAAGGGGCGTCGGGAATGACGGGGTAGGTTTGAAGGGAGAGGGCGGCTGCCTAGGGGTAGGGGCGCACGGCTGTGCGACCCTACGGATGGGGTTGACCCAAGGTCATACGGGCTAGAAGGGTACCTCGTCGGCGGTGGGGCCGTCGGCGGTGTGGAGCATAACCGAGTTGGCGCCCAGCAGCGTCTCCAACCGTTTCCGCATATCGTCGCAATAGCCGGTGCTCACCACCGGAAGGTCCATCACCACGCGACGCCCCTTGGTGTGAATCTCCAGGTTCACCCGGTCCTTGCCCGGGTACTCCAGCAGCATGGCGATTACCTCCCGCAGCAGGTGGGCATCCTCCACCGGGTCGTCGGACTCGGCGATGCCCACGTAAACGGTGCGGGCCGGTGGGAAGGCGGCGGGAGCGGCAGCCTGGCCGTAGCCGTTTCCTCTATAGTCGCCGTTCCGGTTGCCGTTGCCGTTGCCATTGCTGTGGCCGTTTCCGTTTCCGTTGGATTTGGCACGGCCGGACGCGCCCACGGGAGAACGCTGGGAGCCGTTCCCCCCTCCCGGGACTGCGGCGCTGCCGTTCCCATTGCGCTGATGGGGGTTTGGTGGGACTGCCTTGCCGCCGGACTGCGGGTATGGAGTCGCGCCGTTCTCCTTGATTATCGGCGCCCCGTCTTCAGTGGGAGCATCGGAGGCCGGGTTGGCGGCCGGCGCGAAGGTTGACACCTGTTCGCAGGCGAGGGAGTAGCCGTCACCCCGAAGCCGCAGCTTACCGGTGGCCCGCAGCAAATGGCCGGCGACCCACATATCGGCGGTTCGTTCCAGCACATCGGGCCAAACCAGGGCTTCCACCTGGCCGCCCAGCAGTTCAAAGTTGACCACCAGAAACTTCTTCTGTTCCCTGGTGTAGCGTTCAACCACGCTGGCCACGTGACCCACCAGCGTGTAGGTCAGCCCCTGCATATCCTCGTCCAACTGGTCAACGGAATTGATGCCGTCGTTCACGTCGGCGGTGGCCAGGGCCATCAGTGGGTTGTAGGAAAGGGAGACTCCCATGAGCTCCCGCTCCCAGGCGGCCTTCTCCTCGGGGGAAGCGTCCAGGGCATTGAGGGAAATACCGGTCACCTGGGGGGCATCGGCCTGCTCCGCCCCGCCGAACAGGCTGGTTTGGCCGGAGTTGCGGGTGCGTGTCTCCAGCTGGGCGGTGGCCATAATCTGGTCAAGGGCGGCGAAAACGGCGCCCCGGGATCCGAGACAATCAAAGGCCCCAGCCTTAACCAGGCTTTCCAGGGTGCGGCGGTTCAGGCCGCTGACATCGGCCCGGCGGCAGAAGTCATCGATGGATTCGAAGGGTCCGTTCTCCCTCCGCTCCGCCACCAGGGGCTTCACCGCCCCCTCGCCCACTGTCTTGATGGCAGCCAGGCCGAAGCGCAGGCTGGGCGTGGGGCCGCTCTCCCGGTCAATGGTGAAGAACTCGCCGGAGCGGTTGATGTCGGGCAGCAGCACCGGAATCTGGAGCTTGGAGCATTCGTTGACTGAACTGACGATACGGTCGGTGTTGTCCAGCCGGGAATTCAGGACCGAGCACATGTACTCCAGCGGGTAATGGGCCTTGAAGTAGGCCGTCCAGTAGGAAATGAGGGCATAGCTGACGCTGTGGGCCTTGTTGAACGCGTAGCCGGCGAAGGGTTCTATCAAGTCGAACACCTGGGTCGCCAGGGGCTGGTCGAAACCCTTGCCCAGGGCGCCGTCCACGAACCGGTCCCGCTCCTCGGCCATCAGGGAAGCGATCTTCTTGCCCATGGCCTTGCGCACGGTGTCCGCCTCGCCCAGGGAATACCCGGCGAACCGCTGCAGAATCAGCAGCACCTGGTCCTGATAGACAATCACGCCGTAAGTCTCGTCCAGCAGCTCCTTGAGACTGGGGTGGGGATAGGTTATGGCCCGACGCCCGTGCTTGGCCTCGATGAAGGTGTCGATATGCTCCATGGGACCGGGGCGGTACAGGGCGATCATCGCGGCGATGTCGCCCAGATTGGAGGGCTTCAGTTCCTTGATGTAACGCTGCATTCCGGCGCTTTCCAATTGGAACAGGTCGGTGGTCTTACCCGAAGACAGCAGGTCGAAGGTGGCCCGGTCATCCAGGGGCAGGCGCCCAACGTCGATACTGATGCCCTGAGTCTCTTCCAGCAGCTTGGTGGCCCGGTCGAGGATGGTCAGGTTGGTAAGACCCAGGAAGTCCATCTTGAGCAGACCCAGCTTGGCCACCGGGTCCATGGAGTACTGGGTCATCAGCACCGGACTGTTCTCGTCGCCCCGGGCGGGCCGCTGGAGGGGGACGGTTTCGGTCAACGGTTCGTCGGCGATTAGGACGCCGGCGGCGTGGGTGCTGACGTGGTGGACGATCCCCTCCAGGCCCTTGGCGTTGTCCACCAGGCTGTGGACGGCATTATCCGACTGATAAGTATTGGTCAGTTCCGGGTTGACACGCAGGGCATCGTCCAGGGTGCGGGTCTTGAAGGGAACCATTCGGGCAATGCGGTCCACGTCTCCGTAGCTCATGCCCAGGCTGCGGCCCACATCCCGCAGGGCGGCCTTGGCGCCCATGGTGCCGAAGGTGATTATCTGAGCGACCCGGTCGCTGCCATAGCGGTCGATAACGTAGTGGAGCACCTCGTCCCGGCGGTCATCCTGGAAGTCCATGTCAATATCGGGCATTTCCTTCCGTTCCAAGTTCAGGAACCGCTCGAAGACCAGTTGGTACTCCAGGGGGTCCACGTCGGTGATGCCCAGGCAATAGAGGGCTACGCTGGCGGCGGCGCTGCCCCGCACCCCGAACATGATGCTGTTGCGGTGCACGAAGTCGCAGATGTCCCAAACCACCAGGAAGTAGTTGGCGAACTGAGTATGGCGAATGACCTCCAGCTCGTACCGCAACCGATCCTCCGCCTCGGGAGTGGGACGGGGATAGCGTCGGCGGAACCCCTCCCAACAGAGCTGGGCCAGGTATTCGTCGGCGGGCATATCGTCGGGGGTGGGAAACTTGGGCAGGTGAGTCTGGCCAAACCCCAACTCCACGTGGCACATTTCGGCGATCAATTCGGTATTGCGCAGGGCTTCCGGATAGTCCGAGAAGAGCTGCTGCATCTCGGCCGGTGTCTTGACGTAGTAGGAATCGTCCTCCATCCGCAGCCGTTTCTGGTCGTTGACCGTGGTGTTGGTCTGGATGCAGATATACAGGTCCTGGAAGGGCGCCTCGTGCTGGCGGACATAGTGGGAGTCGTTGGTGACCACCATAGGAATGTTCAGGTCCCGGCTCATGCGGGTAAGGCCGTCGTTGATGGCCGGCAATTGCTCCACGTGTTCGTGACGCTGCAACTCCAGGAAGTAGCCTTCGCCGAACAATTCCCGGTACTGGAGGGCCCGCTGGCGAGCCTCGTCCAGGTCGCCATTGGCGATCAGGCGGGGCACCTCGGCCGAGGCGCAACCGGACAGACAGATGAGGCCCTGGTGGTACTGCTGAAGCAGCTCCCAGTCAATGCGCGGACGGTAATGAAAGCCCTCCAGGTGAGCAATGGTAACCAGCTTCATCAGATTGCGGTAGCCTGCATTGTCCCGGGCCAGCAGAACCAGGTGGTAGGGGCTGCGCTCGGAGGCGTTGCGGTCGTGCCGGCTGCGGTGGGCCACGTAAACCTCGCAACCGATGATGGGCTTGATGTTGGCCTCCTTGCACTCGGAGTAAAAGTCCACCACACCGTAGAGATTGCCGTGGTCGGTTATGGCCAGGGACTCCATTCCCATGTCCCTAACCTGGTAAACCAGGTCGGGAATGCGGCTGATGCCATCCAGCATGCTGTATTCGGTGTGGGTGTGCAGGTGAGTGAACAAGGGGCGAGGGCCTCCCGGGGTTGCAGGGTGTACCGTGAAAGAGTCGGCCAAGAATCAACGAGGGGACTACCAAGACATAATACACCCTCCGGCGCGCCGGCAAAGATATGAGGGCCTCGGAATTAATGGGGAATCGAGAACCACAACCTTTGGGATCCAGCAGGCCCACCCCCAACCCACGCTCCCCGGCGGCGCCGGCCATGTTACCCAAGAGTCGCGCGCCCGGGGCGGGTAACCGGGGGCTAAACGTTGTCGGCTGAGCTAGGCATTGGTTCGGAGACCTTTTGATATGGTCTTCGCCCAAACCCGGAGCTGACAGTTGGCGGGTGACACAGCAAGAGTGACCGGGGTATCATTAGGAGTAATGACCGTTCCCGAAAACCCCAAGATATACCATATTTTGCACGTGGACAGATTGCCATCCATTATCAAAGACGGCTACCTCTGGTGCGACCGAGAAGCCTTGAGTCGAAACGTTGCTGGTACAACTATAGGGATGGGCAACATCAAACAAAGACGCCTAAATGAATTGACCTTAACCAGCCACCCTGACCTCTATGTAGGCGACTGCGTGCCCTTTTATTTCTGTCCCCGCTCGGTAATGCTATACCTGATCTATATGATGAATCATCCCAATCTCTCCTATCGTGGCGGCCAAGGACCCATCGTTCACTTGGAATCAGATTTGCACCGTGTAGTTGAATGGGCGGATACGGCGAATCGGCGTTGGGCATTCACAACTTCCAATGCGGGTTCCAACTACTTTGACAACTATTCGGATTTGACCAATTTGGATAGAGTTGACTGGAGTGCCGTCGAGGCCATTGACTGGCGCGATTGCCGGGGAAGAAAGCAAGCCGAGTTCTTAGTCGAGCACTCATTTCCCTGGGAATTGGTCCAGCGCATTGGGACATACTCGCCAGCAATCGGGGATCGTGTGGCAAATTTACTCAAGCCATCTGCCCACCGGCCGCCTGTTAAAGTAATTCGGAAGTGGTACTACTGACCCAGAGGGACGGCGCAATGATTGAATACACGACTGGCGACATATTCAAGACGGACGCCGAGGCTCTGGTCAACAGCGTGAATTGCGTTGGCGTCATGGGGCGCGGAATTGCCCTCCAGTTCAAGAATGTGTATCCGGACAACTTCAAGGCATACGCCGCCGCCTGCGAGAGGAAGGAAGTTCAGCCGGGCAAGATGTTCGTGTTTGAGACCGGGCAATTGACCAACCCACGGTACATCATCAACTTTCCTTCCAAGCGCCACTGGCGCGGCAAGAGCCGCATTGAGGACATTGAGTCTGGATTGGGGGCCCTGGCCCAGGAGATCAAGGACCGGGGAATCGGGTCAATAGCCATGCCCCCCATTGCCACGGACCTTGGGGGGTTGAATTGGAATGACGTTCAACCGTTGATTGAGTCGGCTCTAGGTGACTTGGAGGATGTTAGGGTCGTTGTATTCAAGCCGGGCAGCAGGCCGGCAGACGGCAGGCCCAATCGCTCGACCGAAGTGCCGGCAATGACAAATGGGCGGGCGGCCCTGGTTACCCTGATGCACCGTTACCTTGCCGGGTTCCTCGACCCCTTCGTGACTCTGCTGGAAGTGCACAAGCTGATGTACTTCTTGCAGGAAGCCGGCGAGCCATTGCGGCTAAATTACAACAAGGGCCATTATGGGCCGTACGCAGAGAATTTAGGCCGCGTGTTGCGAGAAGTGGAAGGCCATCTCATTTCAGGCTATGAAGACGGTGGCGACGCGCCAAGCAAACACCTCGAACTGGTTCCAGGCGCCTATGAAGATGCAACGAAGTGCTTGGAAAGTAGCCCAGATACGCTGGCCCGATTCGAAAGGGTAATCAAGCTCGTTGACGGTTTTGAGTCCCCATTCGGCCTTGAGCTTCTGTCCACGGTCCATTGGGTAGCCCATGAATCGACCAAACCAGACCTGGAAGAGGTTATAGGGCGAACTTATGAATGGAACGATCGCAAGTCCCAGTTCTCCATGAGACAGATCGGCATAGCCTACGAGAGACTTTCCGAACAAGGTTGGATATAGCATTGGCTACGAGCTGATTGCCGGGAGCAGTTTCAGGCGCTTACTCTACCCTGCCCTTGTATGGCTTGCAGGTAAGGCATAGCCAACCCCCAACCCCCGCCCCCCGGCGGCGCCGGCCATGTTACCCAAAGGGCGCGCGCCCGGGGCGGGTAACCGGGGGTGGGGGGAGGCGTAATCAGGGGCGCCCGGTCAGGCGCCCCGTTCGATTCTCCGGTTTGGGAAACCGCCACGCTTCTGCTCAGCCGCCATGCTGCTTTTGCAGGCGGGCATCAGCAACAACGGCCAGTTCCAGCGAGGAGCTTCCCGGCTGAGCCGGCTACATGTCCTCATCTTCCTCCAGGATCACCGGCGACCGGGAGGGCTTCCCCAGCAGTCCAGCGCCCGAGTCCTTCCTGGACTTGTCATCGCCCCAGTAGGATGCTTCCAGGTAGTTGTTAAATTCCTTCACGGCTCCACAGAGCCGACATATTCCGGCGCTCTGGGGACCATCCGCCTCCTGGATTACCCAGTGGTGAGGACAACTATCGATTTCCTCTCCCTGTTGCTCCAAGACACTGAACTGCCCTTCCGTCATAACCAGCCTCCATTTGGTTGATGGATATATAATATTGCATTCCGAGGCCAATGTCAAGTATTTTATTGCATTAGTAGATATTTTTATTCTTCTATCACAATGTAATTCTTTCTTGACCTTTGCTTTGCTGGACGCTGAAATGAGAGTGGCTATAGCTGAACCTCTTTAAGACTTTCACAATAGATAATTAGTATCCCTCTATTCTATCTTACACAGCTTTAGCTCTTAATGTTATCTGGCATAGCAATTATTGTTTATGGCAATGTTATGTTCCGGATCATACCGGGTTGGTAGGGCAGGAAAGGCAGGACTTGGGAAGCGTGAAGCAGCCCTGCACCGCGCTGGTACAGGGCCTGAGGCTCCAGGGGGACGGGAGATGGAATGCAGGTGAATCGCCGGTTGCGGGCCCGGCGCCGGCGTCAGGCAGGAAGTTCTATTTCCTGGGTGACGGAGCGGGTTACACCCCAGCCGGCCAGCCAGGCCGAATGCCGCCCGTCGCCGCCGGCCACCACCACCAGAACATCCTCGGCCGAGGCGACGATGGGTACCAAGGTATCCGGGTCCGTCTCGTCAACCCACTTGGGCCAGTTTCGGTTGCCGTAATGGGCGATACCCTCCAGCCGGCGCAGGGGCATCCGGGCGTTCTGGAAGACATACTCCCGTACATCCTGCTTGGAGAGACCCGAGGCATGGATTTCCGCCGCGTGTTCCGGGCATAGAACCAGGGCCATCTGGGCGCCGGTGCCCGTCTGGTAGTAGTTGGAGAAGCCGATGGTGCGGAGGGAACCAACCAGGGTTCTCAGCACCTGTATTCCCGTGGGCGAGGTGCTCTCCATGATGGTGTACATGCCCCGCACGCCCATCACGGTAACCATGCTGGCTTCGGGGTCCAGACCCAGTTCCACGTGCCGGGGTTCCCAGGGACTGCGGGCCTCGTTTTCCGCGAAACAGAAGGTGTACCGGGCAGGCAGGGCCAGGGTAGCCTTGTCCATCTCCCCGGGCACCAGGCCGGCCACATTGCGGACGAAGAGGCGCAGGGCCCGTCCGATGGCGGCGTTGGCCCGGTAGCCGGGGCCGAAACAGCCAGAGTCGCCGTTGATCCCCAGTTCCCGGGCCAGAGGGCCGTTGACGATGACCGCCGGCGCGGCGCCGCCCGTGGTTGCCTGGACGCTGGCGATGTTGAAGTCGGGCTTCAGGACCGCCTGCACCGCCGCCACCACCACGGGGAAATGCTCGGGCTTGCACCCGGCCATGACGGCGTTGATGGCCAGTTTCTCCAGGGTTACCTCGGCGTTGCGAGGCTGCACCACGCCCAGGCTGGTGGACGGATCCCGGCCGTAGGGCAGCAGCATCTTCCGCACCAGTTCTTCGGTGGCCGGCACCACGGGCAGACCGTCGGTCCAGCCCTGCTGTTCGTAGTAGTCCTGCACCGCGTCGAAGTCCGCGGAGACCTGTACGCGGCGGGAGGTCAGTTGATTGAGCGTGCTCATTAATCTTCCTCGTTGATTGGTTGCCGAACTGGGCCGCTGTTCAGGGAATTGAGCTGGCAGGGCTGACTTTACCTCACGTCAACGGCAGAAAGGACATCGGAATCCCCGCAGTTGTTGGTACGCCGGTCCAACTCGGGCTCCGTTGATACCACAAGGACAACACTGTCATACCCGGCCAGGGCGCTATCGCGCAGGCTAACCACTGCCTTGAAGTGGCCACCCGACCCTTCGTAGCCGGATGTTATTCTCGCCAGCGGATTCACCCAAGCCCTGCCCCCGGTGAAGAGGGGGCTGATGTTGCCCAAATAGTGGTATCCCCAATCGTCCATGGTGTAGAGGGTAAATTGACCGCAGTAGCCCGGCCGATGCTCAATTCTCATGTCTCCCATGCTCGACCTGCCCTCGAACTCCAGGGTGTTTCCGACAATAGAGGGAGGCGTGGTCCATTCGATGGCATCCAGGTGGTAGTGCCTGGGTTCACGAAATTCGGGAGGAATGGTTCCGAGTACAACATCGGCCTGCGAGTAGGAGACCCCATCCCGACACAATCCGTCGGCGCCGGCCTTGACCCGGCTTTCCATCAGAAGAGATGTGTCCTGCTGGGCCAACAGGGTTGCTTCGTTGATGATGGCGGTAACCCAGAACTCTCCGGTGGCAGGATCGTTCCGGTGGCTAATGACCTTAACGTCCGGGAGGGTTTGGTGACGCCAGCGAACCGGCAGCGGGTCGGCAATTCCGACCGAACGCCCCGTCCCGTCATACCCCACCTGGAGACTGAACTGAGAGCAGAAGTCGTCACTGCCCAGCGCGAACTCCTCCAACAGACCGGGCTCGCTGGCAATACCGGCGAAGTGCAAAAGATTCCCGTCTATGGTGGGAAGTGTGGTCCATTCGACGGCGTCCAGGTGCAGATATTTCCTCGTTTCCGGCTGCCCTTCGTACCAATAATTGATGATGGGAAGGGCTATCAGGTCGTCTCCCAAGACCCGGCGGATGTCTTCAATTGTGAACTCCTCCCGGGTTCTGCTCACCTGGGAACGGGCGAGCCGGGCAATCAGCCGATTGAACTGGTTGTCGCCGTAATAGTCGCGCAGGGAACCGAAGATCCCATCGCCCAGGGTGTAGTTGCAGCTGAACCCGGTTGGCCTCCCACTGGTAACTTCAGCCGGATTGGCCGCCTCCAGTTCGGCCAGGTTGGCATAACTTTCGCAGTGGGTGATGGGCGGGTAGTGAACCTCATCCTCGACGAGGATCTCCACCACCTGGCGTTCCACCGCGTTGGCCAAACCCTCATCCACCCAGTTGATAGTGGTGTTCCCATGAAACCAGGTGTGGGCCACTTCATGAGCCAATGAACCGGTCAGGTCATCGCAATGGGAATCAACGATCAGGGCAATATCGGCTCCTATCATTCGATAGGGTTCGCCCACGTATCTGAAGCGGTAATCCGGAATGTTGTACCCGCAAAAGCCGCCATCCACGCTGGAAACCCGCCGAACACTCACCGAAGGCGCCGGAAAGGGCAGACCCAGCAGGGTTTCCTCCACGTCGATTATCTCGACCAGCAGGTCGAACACAGCCGGACTATCGGCGAAGCCGGATACAACCACATCCACCTGCTGCCCCGTTGACGTGAAGATGGTTTCGGCCCTTCGCCCAGGGATATTGACCGGGTCCAATGTTTGCCGGGGCGCGGGAGCCGCCTTTGACGCGGGAGTTGACGTGGGCGGAGGCTTGGGAGTATTCCGGGGTGTTGCCGTGGGTTCCTGAGTGGCGGCTGACCGAGAGCCTGGGGTTGCGGCCAGTCTCCCGGTGGATGGTAGTATGACCGCCGGTTGGATTGCTTCCGCTTCGGGTTCCGGGGGAGCTGTGTGGGTGGCCAGGGCGGAAGCCACCGCCGCCTCGACCACCTCGGCCAGGTCAATGGCGGGTTCGGGGGTGGCTACGGCAACTGGTATCTCCGGGGCCCGGTCGAACCCGCCACTGAACCCGATCCAGATGACCACGAGGGCCAGCCCCAGCAATAGCAGTGTCACAAAGCCGAAGGTATTCATAACATTCCCGGAAGCAGGTGGGATGAGCGTCCCTGACTACATTAGCCGGGCGGGACCGAGGCATGGCCCACCATGGGCCATCAATTGAATCGCCGGGGAACGGGACCCCGGCGTTCAGCACCGCCAGCAAACCCAACCCGCCGACTACCCCTTGGTCAGCAATCCCACGATTTCTTCGGCGTATTCGTGGGCCATCTGCTGCACCTCCTCGACGGTGCGGGAGGCCAGGGGACTGGGCAAAACAACTATGCGCACCCCAGGCATACCCAGGGAGGCGGCCCGGGCATGGGCGGCCCGGGTGAAGGCGCTGGTTATGACGCTGACCGAGGGAATGCCCCGGGATTCGGTTACCACCGTGTCGTGGAGACCCCACGCCGTGCAGGAGCCTCAATCGGCAATGCCGTGAACCACGGCATCGCACTCCTCCACCAGCGAATCTATGGTCTCATCGGCACAGGGCATGCTGAAGGTGAACTTGGAGGCGTACACCACCTTGCTGGCCCCGTAATCCTCTTCCAGCACCCGCTGCAGCTCCAGCAGGAAGGAATCGGCGTGGTACTTGCGGTTCTCCAGCAGGCCGATGGTCTTGCCCTCCAGGGTGGCAATTTCGGAGCTTATGCCCCGCTCTTCGGGAACCGACTCGGGCCGGGGGTCCAATATCTGAATGGAGCCGGATGTCTGAACCATAATCTACCTCCCTGGTGTAACGTAACTGGTGTAACGTGGAAAACGTGCGGCCAATAGTCAGTCAAGTTGGTCTTGTGAGCAATGATGCCGTGTCAACTATTTCGTGTTATTCCTGGCCTGCCAGGGAATCCCAACAATGCGGGGCCGCGGAGTTTCGGGTTAGGAAGCCCGGTTCTCCCCAAGGTTGGGGTTTCTTGGCAGGCTAGGAACTATCTATGTTCCACTATCCGGCCAAGCTACCGAACATCCGCCCAGCGTAACAGCCCGCCAACTACTCCGCCAACTGGAAGTACTTGCCCTCGGTCTTGATGGCCGGCGCTACGACCATTTCCACCTGGTGGAAGTCGCGGATGGTGTAGGCCCCGCACATGCCCATGGCCACCTGCAGGGCGCCCACCAGGTTCTGGGTGCCGTTGGTGACCGAGGTGGGGCCGTACATTATCTGCCGCAGGGGAGCCTTGGTGCCAACTTTGATGCGGGTGCCCCGGGGCAGTTCGGCATGGGCGTTGGCCATGCCCCAGTTGTAGCCCCGGCCTGGGGCTTCCTCGGCCTGGGCGAAGGGAGTGCCCACCATCACGCCGTCGGCGCCACTGGCGATGGCCTTGCACATGTCGCCGCCGGTGCGAATTCCGCCATCGGTGATGACGTTCACGTAGCGGCCGGTGCGCTGGAAATAGTCCCGACGGGCGGCGGCGCATTCCAGGGTGGCGCTGACCTGGGGAACGCCCACGCCGGTAACCTCCCGGGTGGTGCAGGCGGCGCCGGGCCCTACGCCAACGAGGATGCCCTCCACGCCCGTTTCCATGAGTTCCATGGCCACGTCGTAGCTGACGCAGTTCCCCACCACCACCGGCACGTTAAGGGACTCGACCAGTTCGGAGAAGATCAGGCCCCGGTAGCTGCGGGACTGGTGCCGGGCGGTGGTGACGGTGGACTGTACGATGACAATATCGGCGCCGGCTTCCACGGCCACGGGGGCCATGCGCTTGGTGTTTTGGGGCGTGAAGGCGACGGCGCAGGTCCCGCCGGCGCTCTTGATTTCCCGAACCCTCTCGCCGATCAGGTTGTCCCGGATGGGTTCGGCGTAAACCTGCTGCAGGTATTGGGTAACCTCCGCCTGGGGCATGGATGTAATTTCTTCAAGGATGGAATAGGGGTCCTCGTAGCGGGAGTACAGCCCCTCACCGTTGAGCACGCCGAGCCCGCCCATTTCGTGCATCAGAATGGCGAACCTCGGCGAGACGGCGCCATCCATCGCCGAGGCCATCATGGGGGCGTCGAAGCTGCACTCCCCGATGGTCATGGTGGTGGACGTCAATTCAGGGTTGATGGTCACATTGCCGGGTACGATAGCAACTTCGTCGAAACCGTAAGACCTCTCCAGTTCTTTGAACAGGCGTCTTGACATCCGGAAACACCTCGCTAATCGGGGAGCGCATGGCTCCGAGGGGGATTGTAATCCATAAAATTTATCAGCCAGCCCGCAGGTTAGTCAACCGGAAAAAGTGGGCGTAACCCTTCCCGGTTGAAGGGAAGCCAGGTACAGTTAGCCCCCTCATCCGCAGCCACGGAACTGGGGGTTGGGAATCCCGTCCGTGCGCCCCCAAGGTTGCGATGCCCTGTGTATCGGTCGTATTGTGGCATCTGGCCCTGTCTGATATATTAGAATCCCGCATTCAGGAGGGATCGCATAGTGGTCTAGTGCGGGCGCCTGCTAAGCGCTTATCCTGGGAAACCGGGATCGTGGGTTCGAATCCCACTCCCTCCGCCACTTTTCCTCTTAATCGCCTTCACCTACTCTCCAAACCTTCAGTTAGACGTGGGCCCACTCCATACCCCCAGTTTCGCCTGCTGGTTGGCTGCGCCAGGGCAGGAGATGATTGGCTACCCCAGGTCGTCCAGACACTCCCCCACCGGTTTGGCCAGGCAGGTGAAAATTGGCGTGTCCCGCTCGGTGTAGGGGCGGGCTTCCGAGTGACGCAGGTCCATCACCAGGTCCAGGAAGGTACCGGGATTGTCGGTCTCGAAGCCCAGCACAAACTCCTGGTCGTCCAGGCCGAAGGAGTAGGAAGTACTGATCTTCACGTCCGGGTACTTGTGGCCGATGACGAAATGCTCGCTCATCATTCGCTGCCGCTCCTCCGCAGACTGCTGGTACCAGTCATGGGTCTTGACGAAGGGATAAACGAACAGGTACTTGCGGCCCACGATGCGCATGGTAGCGCTGGTTCCCTCCTGGCCCTCGTGGCGATGGTCGTCCACGTAGGGGGAACGGCGGGTCATGGCCAGGTAGGAATGGGGCGTGGTCAGGTAGGCGGCCAGTTCGGTGCGGTTGAGCTGGGCCATCAGTTCGTCCAGGGCTTCCAGCGAACGGCTGACCTTCCACAGCATGAAGTCCACATCCCCCCTGGTTCCCACCAGGCTATAGCTGGACATGGCGATGCGGTCGGAGAACTCGGCCAGGGTGGCGGCGAACTCCGCCTTGCCCCGTTCCCGGTCGGACCTGGGCAACCGGCGCCAAAGGGGGTCCACCTTGAAGAAGGAGTATTTGACAAAATCGCGGGCTTCCTGGTTGGTCATACGGGTCTTGTCCTGCCTAACTTTATCTGGTTGCAAGGATGATGATAGCAATCCCCGCCCCGTGATTCAAACATGGCGCTGCGGGCAAGTCATGAAGCGGTTGGAGCCTGCCGCCTGATTTCCCGTCGGTTCACTGCCTGCCTCTAAATCGCTAGGCCAGGAACGTGCTACAATCCCTTGAAACTTTCCAACGCGAGGTTACGCCATGGTAGAACTGGGTACGGGCGAGTATATCTACGAAGTTGCCGAGGGGTGGGGCCAACTGCCCGATGGGTGGACCTTCAAGGAAGTGGCGGCGGTGGGAGTGGACGCCAACGATAATGTCTATGCCTTCAACCGGGGCGAACATCCCATGATCGTCTTCGACAAGGATGGCAACTTTCTTCGCTCCTGGGGCGAGGGCATCTTTCCGCGGGCCCATGGGATAACCATGTCTCCCGACGATACCATCTTCTGCACCGACGACGGCGACCACACCGTACGCAAGTGCACCCTGGACGGCCAGGTGCTGTTCACCCTGGGTATCAGCGGCCAGCCGGCCCCCTTCATGAGCGGCGACCCCTTCAATCGGTGTACCCACGTGGCCATCGACCCCCGCAACGGCGACTTCTATGTATCCGACGGCTACGGCAACGCCCGGGTTCATAAGTACTCGCCCGATGGCAAGTACCTCTTTTCCTGGGGCGCATCGGGAACGGATCCGGGGTGCTTCAACATCGCCCACAACGTCTGCACCGACAAGGATGGCTGGGTGTTCGTGGCCGACCGGGAGAACCATCGGGTGCAGGTGTTCGATTCCAACGGCAAGTTCGAGACCCAATGGGTGAACATGGCCCGGCCCTGCGGGCTGTACATAGACCAGTCCGCCGAGCGGGCCTACATCGGTGAATTGGGGGCGCCCATTGGCCCCAACTTCGAGGCCATGGACCTGGGGCCTCGGGTGTCCATCTACGACACCAAGGGTAACGTATTGGCCCGGCTGGGTCGGGAGACGGAGGGCTGGACTCCGGGGCGTTTCGTGGCGCCCCATGGCATCTGCATAGACTCAAGGGGGGACATCTACGTGGGCGAGGTGTCGTGGACCCACACCCGCAGCTACTCCAACCCGCCCGACAACCCTCGCACCCTGCAAAAGCTGGCGAAGAAGTAGGGGGTATTGTGCCGCAGGACGTGATTGCCATCATCTGCGACTGCGATGGGACATTGTGCCCGGACACTACCGACAGGCTAGTGCGAAACATGGGGTTGGAATCTGGCGACTTCTGGCTACGCGCCAACGGGCTGGTGTCCGAAGGCTGGGACCCGCCATTGGCTTACATGAACCGGCTCCTGGAGGAGTCCCGCCAGCCCCATGTCAAGAGCTTGTCCATGGAAGTGATAAAGGAAACGGGAGGCGGAGTCCAATTCTACCCCGGCGCGCTGGAGTTCATACCCCGGCTTCAGGATTCTATTGCGGGGCATGCCGAATACCGGGAGGCCGGTATCGCCATAGAATGGTATATCGTAAGCGCCGGTATCGAATCGGTGCTGAGGGCAACCCGCCTGCCGGAACTGGCCAAGGACATCTTTGCCGGCGACTTCGATTATGACCCTGAGGGTCATGCAGTGGCTGTCAAACGGGCAGTCACCTTTACGGAAAAGACCAAGTTCATCTATGCGATCAATAAAGGCATTTCCGGGGAGGAACTACGTCGCAACCCCTACAGGGTCAACGACGCAATGAAGCCGGAGGAGCGTCGAGTACCCTTTGAGCAGATGATCTACCTGGGCGATGGCCCCAGCGACATTCCCTGTTTTTCCATGATCCGATACCAGGGCGGTAAGGGCATAGGCATATTTCCTCCTGAAGATACCGAGTTGAAGAAGCCCTACGAATTGGCCGATGGCAATCGGATTACGGTCGGTCCATACAGGGCAGACTTTAGAGAGGGGAGAGACCTTCACGAAATGCTGGCCCGCATGGTAACCAACATGGCCGACTCCATTGTCATGCGGCGAGCTCAGAAGGTGAAATCAGCCCCTTCGTACTGAAAGATCAACTCCGTGAATGGGGTTGCAACCATATCGGAAGGTACAGTCAATGCAAATAAACTTGGGCAGTCTGGTTCGGGATGCGCGGGAGGCGGCGGGAACGGTTATCGTCATTGACGTTTTTCGCGCCTTTACCACCGCCGCGATCGCCTTCGACAATGGCGCCACGGATATTACCCTGGTGGCCGAGGCCGACGATGCCCTGGCCCTGCATCGCAGCGGCGTGGGCGATGTGCTGATGGGAGAGGTGGACGGACGGCGGCCCGAGGGGTTTCACTACGGCAATTCCCCCCACGAGATTTCCGCCGTGGACCTTTCCGGCAAGTCCCTGGTGCAGTCAACCCGGGCCGGAACCGTGGGCGTCGCCGCCGCCTTCGATGCTCCCAACGCCGATACCATCTACCTGGGGTCCTTTGCCGTGGCCAACGCTACGGTGCAGGCCGTTCTGAACGAAGCTCCGGAACTGGTCACAATCCTGGCCATGGGCGATCAGGGAGTTGTGCGGGCCGATGAAGACGAGCAGTGCGGCATTTACCTGCGCAACCTGCTGGAGGGACGCCAGCCAGACACGGAGGCGGTGCGCAGCCTGATAATGACGGGCGGGGCCACCCAGAAGTTCTTCGATGCAAGCCAACCTCAGTACCATCCCCAGGACGTGGAGTTGGCGTTGCAATTCAGCAAGTACCCCTTCGCCATGCGGGTGAGCCGGGAAAACGGCCGCCCCGTGGCCCGGGTGCATTACCCGTGAGTTTCCAGGTTCCGGTACGGAGAAGGTAACCCCAGGCCGAACTGCGCAATCGGGTCTTAGGTTTGGAACCGGGCCAGGGCAAGGGCCGGAAGGTCTGGTATTTGGCTCTGGCCCCGGAGGATCAGGTCCGACAGGCCGTGGGCCATGCCGGTGCTCCACAGGATGCCCTTGCGCCCCCCGCCGGTGGCCAAGTAGAGATTGTCCCACCCGGGAACCCTGTCCACTATGGGCATGCCGTCGCGGGACAGGGGACGCAGGCAAGCCGTCTGCTGGACCAACTCCGCCTCGGCCAAGCTGGGAGCCATCTTCAGCAGGTCGCCCATCACCTTATCCCGGGCCGCCGTGGTCAGTTCTTCATCGAATCCCGCATCCTCCTCCGTAGTCCCGGCCCATATCAGGCCGTCGGGCTTGGAGGCGGCGTAGCTGCCGGCGTAGTTCAGCGAGGCAACCATGGGGTTTTCCGAGAGTTGTAGCCGGATGATCTGACCCTTCAATGGCGCGACGGGAATTTCCGTGCCGCACCATTCGGACATTCCACCCGTCCAGGGGCCGCCGGCCAGGATGACCGTGTTCGCCGTCATTTCCCCACGCTCCAGCTTTACCCCTCGGCAGCGTCCACCCTGCCCCAGCAGGCCCGTAACCCGACGCTGGATGATGACGGCGCCGTACTTTTCGGCGGCCTGGGCGGCGGCCAGGTTGTAGCGGTATGCCTCCACGGCGCCGGTGCCCTGGGCATAGGAGGCCCCGATACACGCCGGGTTGGTACGGGGTTCTGCCTTCACCGCCTCCCCGGGTTCCAGCCATTCCACCCGGAACCCAGGCAGTTGGGACTGCCAGGCAATGGCCAGCTTCTGAGTTTTCGCCTCTTCTTCCGTGAAGGCCAGGTTGAGGCGGTCCCGCAGATGGAACTGGGTGTCTATGCCCGTCTCCTCTTTCAGTTCCTCGTATAGGGAGATGTGCCGTTGGAAGCACCAGATGCTGAAGTCCAGAATGGTATCGGGTATGCCCGCCCCCTCCAGTGGGCCCAGGCCGCCGAAGGCAAACCCGGAGGCGTGGCTGCCCACCGAATCGGCCTCCAGGATGGTGACGCTGGCCCCTGACTTGGCCAGCAGGTACGCGGTCAGGCAACCGGCGATTCCGGCGCCTACGACCAGTACATCGGGGTTGGTTTCGGAGTTACTGGAAGAACTGCCAGTCACGATCTGCTCCTTTTGGAGGAAGAGGATGGTACCTGCCAAGGGGCGCCTAGTTGCTTCGCTACCCTCCCAGAAAACGGGCGCCGAAGCCCAGGGCCAGACGCTCACTGCCATCCCAATCCAGCGTCCCGTCCACAATGGCATCGTCGGGAGACACCCGGCCGTACATGACCATCACGTAGGTCTCGCCATCGCAGGTGAATATCACGTCGGCCTGCTCTTCGCCCTCTCCCTCCCGGAGAATCACTTCCTCATTGGCGATAACCAGCTCATGGACTGCCTCGATGGGGGAATCGATTACGAAACGATACACCTGGGGCGCCGGTATGGTGGGGTCGGGACGAAAGGCGCGTCGGGCTGCCCGGTTCACCGTGTCCATCAAGACCCGGACGCTGCGGTCGGAAAGGCGATAATCGGGGTCGAAACGGGAGCACACATCCCAGGCGTGCATCCCCAGTTCACTGATGCGCATGTCCAGCATGGTATGCACCGGTTCCGGCCCCGGCGGCCAGTAGCAGAGGTTCTCCCATTGCCCTTCGGCAACGGAATCGAACAACTCAACGGCTTCGTCCAGGCGTTGGAACAGTAGCTGCTGCAGCTGGTCGCCGGCCTCGTCGCGGGTTGCAAAGGCCCTCTGGAAGATGTTGCGGGCAAATTCATCCTCGTCGTGGGAGGATACGGGAGCGGCGCCGGAGGGTGGCGAGTAATCCCCCTGCAACCCGCGACTCACGTGCAGCGCAAAGGCCTGACCCGTGAGATGGGCCACCACGTCGGCCACCGTCCAGCCGTCGCAGGCGCTGGGAGCATTCCAGTCGTCCGGCGACAGGGCAGCCACCCATTCCTTGAAGGCCGCCGACTCCTGGCGCAATATCTCGACACGTTCCGAAGGATTCTGCATGGAGGTCTCCTGTTAGGTTTCAAGGGCGATTGGGGGGTAGGGGGGTTGGGACACTTGTTGATCCCGTGTTTTGTTCGGGCCCCTGCCATCGGGGGTATGGGGTGGCTAGCATAACGCTGCCATGCCAACGTCCCAATGGGATGGTGTGGGGGAGACTGTCTTCAGCCAGCCGTCGCCGCACTATCCTGAAACTGTCTAGCCTAACCACTGATAACGGCGAGGGTGGGTTGGCACAAGTAGTGGGGCGCTCAGGAAGCTGAGGCTACCTGGTAGCGGTTGCCCATGGGCTTTTTTCCAGTAGGCCAGTCTGCAACTCCCTCAGAAAGCTCTCGCTGGGCTCCCAACCGAAACTCTCGAAAAACTTCAATGCTGGTTTCAGGGCCAAATTCCGTAAATCGATTGCAAGTTCCAAATTGGAAAGATTGTCAGTAAATGAGAGCGTCTCGGCATTCGTCGGGTATTCCCTCGGCAGAAAAAAGGGATTACTGGCCCTCTTCAGAATACGCCCGTTGATGGAATGGATTGAAATTTCTAAACTCGTATACTCGTCAGCAGCAGCCGTCCGGCTCAGGCGGTAAGCAAACTCGTAGATCTCGGTCAACCGAAAAACCACTTGAATTGGATCCAGGAATCGGCCTGCTTCCCAATCAATCGGTTGGCCTCCCAGCCTGGATTGCAGGCGGTCTTCCACAAGGCCGGAATAATGTATGAACTGCCCACTCTGGTAGAACTGCCAAAACTCGACAACAGGGTCGTGTTGAGTCCCAAGCTGAATGTGATTTTCAAAGTGAGCCGGGTTGCAATTGCCCAAGAGCGGGAAGCCCAGTCCACGAAACCGGACTGAAGCCTTCCGCAGAATTGGAAGTAGGTCTTCTACACTTTGTACCCGATGCTCATCGAAACAACCTGGCCGGACCAGCACCCGCCAATGGGCGCCGTCTCTAATGTTCTCAAGCAATTCGTTCATATCGAATCTCCCAGTTCTTGGTCAAAGAGATCCTGGACAGTCGTAGGGATCACCGTAGGGGCAGAAATTAGTCCCAATCTCTGCGCCCGTTCAAGGTATTTTCTGACCTGTTTGTCAGTAGCCAGTTCAAGAAGTTCCCTCATTTCCGTTTGAGTCGGAATTTCCGACGTTTCGGGCTTTCGTATAGTTCTCACATAGCAAGCCCCGGGTCTCAATACGTCGTCAAAAGCCCTCTTGCAAAGGACGGGAACATCTTCAAATTGCCGCACTTCCAAGACTATGAATCGGTTCCCCTGATACTGTTTTTCTTCCAATTCAAAGCTAACCCCTGGATCGGCATAACGGGCAATTTGCTCCGAAAAACCGTCAAACGTCCAAGATGATGCTTGGTCATCTGTCAATCCAACGCGTTCAAAGGAAGAACTGTTTTCTGCCACGCCAACGATGATATTTCCGCCGTCCCGGTGGTTTGCCATTCCCAGCGCAGCCTTAACGACTTGCGCCAGGAGCTGTCTGTCGGTAATGGAACCGGGACCCTTGAATTCCAGATCGGCTGACTCGTGCCCCAAGGAGATATAGTCTTCAAATTCCTGGTCAGTCAATAATGTAATCTGCCTCTTCTCAGGTTGTGCTCGGCAAGTTTAGCACATCCAAATGCACGTCCCATTAAGCTCAAAGAGTATGGGGATGCCCAAAATCCGAATTCCCATTTTTGATTCCTTGCCCTAGTCCAAAGCGCGGGTCGGGTACTGCGGCCCCTTAATTGAACCCCGTTGCCTGCCTTCTCTCCCTAACTTCACCATAGTTTAACATGGGGCGCGCCGTCACCAATGCGCACCCCAATGCCCGCAACATTGGACGCCCCCGCCGCCCCGGTGATATATTCTCGTTGGAAATTACGAAACATATTCCATTGGCAACGGATTCCCCCAGCCCGTTGCTGCCCTAAGCGTGAACCCTAGCCTCAACCAGGGAGAGTTGCCATGACCTCCGGCGTACCAGCCGAAATGCCTCGAGCCTATGACCCCGCCTCCGTTGAGCAGCGTACCTACCAGGAGTGGCAGGATAAGGGCTACTTCACCCCCCAAATACGGGAGGGTCGCAAACCCTTCGTCATCATTATGCCGCCGCCCAATGTCACCGGCGAACTCCATCTGGGCCACGCATTGACCGCCACCATAGAGGACGCCCTAACCCGTTGGCGGCGGATGTGCGGCGACGACACCCTATGGCTCCCCGGCAAAGACCATGCCGGCATTGCCACCCAATGGGTTGTCGAGCGGCTACTGGCCGAGGAGGGCACCAATCGCCACGACCTGGGTCGGGAGAAGTTCCAGGAACGGATATGGGAGTGGGTCGAACGTTACGGCAACACCATCGACGAACAGCACAAGCGGTTGGGTACCTCCTGCGACTGGACCCGATTGCGTTTCACCCTGGACCCTGGCCCGGCCAAAGCCGTCCGCACCACCTTCGTAAACCTGTACAACAAGGGCCTCATCTACCGCCACGAGCGAATCATCAATTGGTGTCCCCGCTGCGCCACGGCCCTGTCCGACCTGGAGGTTGAGTACCAGGAACAGGACGGCAAGCTGTACTATATCCGCTACCCCCTGGCCAGCGGCGATGGCCATATCACCGTGGCCACCACCCGGCCTGAATCCATGCTGGGCGATACGGGCGTGGCGGTCCACCCGGAAGACCCTCGTTACGCAGCGCACGTGGGCCAGCAGGCCATCCTGCCCATCGTGGGACGGGCCATCCCCATAGTTGGAGACGAAGCCATCGAGCAGGAGTTCGGTACCGGCGCCCTGAAGGTAACCCCCGGCCACGATGTCACCGACTTCGAAATCGGCGAACGTCATGGCCTGGAAATCATCAACGTCATCGGCTTCGACGGAAACATGACCGCCCTGGCCGGCAAGTACGAGGGCCGGGAGAGGTTCGAAACCCGCCTCGCCGTGGCCGAGGAACTGGAGGGGCTGGGCCTTCTGGAGAAGGTGGAGGACTACCGCCATTCCGTGGGCCACTGCCAACGCTGCGACTCGGTGGTGGAACCCCTCATCAGCCTTCAGTGGTTCCTCAACGTGGGCAGCCACAATGACCCGCAGAGCATCGCGGGCAGGGCCCACGCCGCCGTGGCCAATGGGGACATTGCCATCGTCCCAGACCGCTTCTCCCGAGTTTACCTGAATTGGCTGGAGAACATCCGGGACTGGTGTATCAGCCGTCAACTGTGGTGGGGTCACCGGATTCCCGTCTGGTACTGCAACGCGTGCCCGGAGATAGTGGTGGCCATGGAGGACCCGGACTCCTGCCCCGCTTGCAATTCCACGGATTTGCGCCAGGATGAGGATGTGCTTGATACCTGGTTCAGTTCCGGCCTTTGGCCCCATTCCACCCTGGGTTGGCCCGACGACACCGAGGACTATAACTACTTCTATCCCACCGCCGTCATGGAAACAGGGTACGACATCCTGTTTTTCTGGGTGGCCCGCATGATAATGATGGGCATTGAGAACACGGGGCAGATCCCCTTCCGTACAGTCTATCTCCACGGTCTGATCCGGGACGCCAACGGGGAGAAGATGAGCAAGACCCGGGGCAATACCATGGATCCGCTGGATCTCATCGACCGGTACGGCACCGATGCCCTGCGGTTCGCTCTTTCCACCGGCACCGCCCCGGGCAACGATCTTCGCATCACCGAGGGCAAGCTGGAGGCCGCGCGTAATTTTGCCAACAAGGTCTGGAACGCCGCCCGCTTCGTCATCACCTCCCTGGAGGGACAGGATGACCTGGCCGGCTGGCGGGAATTGCCCAACCTGGAACACCGGGAGGATCGTTGGATTGTTAGCCTGCTGGACCGGGTTACGACCGAGGTGAATAATTCCCTAGCCACCTTCGAGTTGGGCGAGGCCCAGCAGACCCTGTACGACTTCATCTGGAACGACTTCTGCGACTGGTACATCGAAATGGCCAAGGTGCGAATGCGCTCCGGTCATGGACCATCGCCCCGACCGACGCTGGCCCACGTGCTGGAGCGGACCCTGCGCCTGCTCCATCCCTTCATGCCCTTCATCACCGAGGAGATTTGGCAGAACCTGACTGCCCATCTCCCGGCAGAAGGAGAACTGCCCGCGTCCATAACCATTGCCGACTATCCCCAGACCGAGGCGCCCCGTCACGACCGCCAGGCCGAGGAGGAAATATCGCTGGTAATGCAGACCGTGCGGGCGGTTCGCAACACCCGCGCCCAACTGCGTATTCCAGCCAATCAGTGGCTGGAAGCCCAGGTGGAGGCCAACGGCCTGCGGGGAGCCATGGAGGCGGAGGCGGAGGTAATCCGCACCCTGTCCCGGGTGGAACCCCTGAGCATCACCGCCGGGTCGCCGCAGGGCAGGGAGCAAACGCAGGGCGTAACTCTGGTGGTGAATCCCCTGGTGGTACGTCTGCGCCTGGAGGGAGTGCTGGACCTGGCAGCCGAACGCCAGAGGCTGCAGGAAGAGCTGTCCAACTGCCAACGGGAACTGGAACGGAAGGAGCAACTGGTCAACAACCCCAACTTCCGGGCCAAGGCCCGCCCCGAAGTGGTGGAAACGGAAGAAGACCGCCTCCGCAACCTCCAGGAACAGCAGCAACGCCTGGGAGAAATACTGGCGCAGTTGGGGGGCTAGGCTGAGAAGTTCAGAACCCTTTTCGGCCAAGGAAAGTCGTCTGTCATCGTGGGAGCCCCCATTGCCAGCAACCCTAAGGCGGGTTCCAAATGCCTGCGTGAGCCCTCTGTGGAGGAGGCAAGCAATTGAATTCAGGAACTGGTATCGGCAAAGGGGAAAAGCCGGATGGGAAACGTTCGGGGCTCAACAGGACCCTAACGCTGAACTGCGAAGAAGTTGCTGGCTTGAGAGAAAGGCTGGTTCGCCTTGATGGTCCAGTGGACTGGAGCCATATTGAGGGGCGGATAATAAACCAGGACCTGCTGGATATTATCGGATTTCTCCCCGACTCTTTTGTGGACCTGCTGATAATTGATCCTCCCTATAACCGGAACAAGTCATGGAACGGGGTTGCCTTCAAAACGCGCCCTGAAAAAGAATACGCCGAATGGCTGGATTCCTGGCTGGGTCCCCTGACCCGAGTGTTGACGGCGGACGCTACGGTCTATATTTGCAGTGATTGGCAATCTTCTACCTCTATTTTTCCGGTAGCCCAAGAGTACTTCAAGATTCGAAACCGCATCACATGGGAGCGGGAAAAGGGCCGGGGAGCCAGCAAGAATTGGAAGAACTGCTCGGAGGACATTTGGTTCTGCACGGTCGGAAGCAAATATACGTTCAATCCTGATGCTGTGAAGCTTAGGCGTAGAGTCATCGCTCCTTACACCGACAGTTCAGGCGAGCCAAAGGATTGGGAGCAAACCAAATCGGGAAATTTCCGCCTTACGCATCCTTCAAACCTTTGGACGGATATTACCGTGCCCTTCTGGTCAATGCCGGAAAACACTGACCATCCTACGCAAAAGCCGGAGAAGATGTTAGCCAAGTTGATTCTGGCCAGCAGCAATCCGGGGGACGTGGTATTCGACCCCTTCCTGGGGGTGGGATCCACTGCTGTTACTGCCAAGAAGCTGGGCAGGCGATATTCGGGCGTAGAAATAAATGAAGAATATTGCTGCCTTGCCGAAAAACGGTTAGCTCTTGCCGAAACAGATAAGTCCATTCAAGGTTACTCTGAAGGTACATTCTGGGACAGAAATGCCAAACCCCTCAGGCGGGGTGGATCCAGGGAGCGAAGGGTTCAAGCCCCATTCCTCTGAAGACGCAATTTTGGAATCCGGTCAATGCCCAGCCAACTCTTCCAAACCGATGATTACCACGAGGTCGAGAGACGCACTGTTGAACTGCTGAATTCCCAGCAGAACCTGCTCTCAACCAGCACCGCTCCCAGCACTAGGGCGGTCGGTGACGCCGTGCAAACAACCCTGGCGGAAAACTTCGCTGCCATTCTGGGTAAGCATTGCGCCGAGTATTCGGCGGATTTCGCCCGGCGAGCAATGGCAGATTTTGCTTTTACAGACCCAGATGGTTACTACTACGTTGTGGATGTCAAGACCCACCGCACAGATACCAGGTTCAATCGTCCGAATCTCACGTCGGTAGAACGTTTGGCCCGCTTCTATCAGGATGAACGCAACTATTTCGCAGTCCTTATGGTCAGCTACACTTTGGCAGGAACGGCTCTTGATGTTAGCGAGGTGAGGTTTGTCCCCATTGAATTTCTAATGTGGGACTGCCTGACCATCGGAGCCTTGGGTTGGGGACAGATTCAGATAGCCAATTCCAGCTACATCAATGTAAAGCCCGGGTATTCGAGAAAGTCCTGGATGGTGGAACTATGCGACACTGTCCTTGAGTTTTATCCGAGAGAGAAAGCCAAGATAGACGAGAGAATCGGACACTTTCAGCAATTGAAGGGATATTGGGAAAGAACCGAAGAGTAATGGAAATTACAGTTCCCTGACTCTTACAGTCTACGATCAGGCGCTTATGAACACCGCCCTTGGCATTATTGGCAACCCCATCGGCCATTCCATTTCCCCCGTTTTCCAGCAGGCGGCGCTGGACGCCCTTGACGTTGACGCCCGCTACCTGGCCTACCAGGTGATGCCCGACGATGTGGGCCGGTTCGTTAACGGCCTCCGCCATCCCGGCGTCCTTGGCATCAACGTTACCGTCCCCCACAAAGAGGCGGTGATTCCCTTCCTTGACGAGATTGACGAATGGGCCACCGAGGCCGGCGCCGTCAACACCATCGTCAAC
This sequence comes from Dehalococcoidia bacterium, assembly GCA_965221385.1. Classification (GTDB taxonomy): domain Bacteria; phylum Chloroflexota; class Dehalococcoidia; order Lucifugimonadales; family UBA3495; genus Bin22. The sequence goes on along the minus strand of OZ244885.1, from coordinate 2,056,108 downwards.
CGGCAGGGACGGCTCACCGGCCACAACACCGACGGCTACGGCTTCCTCCGTGCTTTGCGGGAAGGCGCAAATTTCGAGCCCCAGGGACGCCGCACCCTCCTTCTGGGCGCCGGCGGCGCGGCGCGGGGCGTGGTTCTGGCCCTGGCCCGCAACGGCGTGGGCGACCTGACCATTGCTAACCGCACCCCGGAACGGGCGCAGAACCAGGCCGAGCTGGCCCGGGGTCGGGGCATTACCGCCAATGCCGTACCCCTTGCCGGTCCTGAGTTGGGCCGGGCCGCCGCCGAAGCTGAACTCATCGTCAACTGCACCACCATCGGCATGACCCACGGCCCCGGCGAGATGGATACTCCCCTGCCCGGCCGGGACATTCCCCCTACGGCCCTGGTAAATGACCTGGTGTATAATCCCCTGCAAACCCGACTATTGCGGGAAGCGGCCCAGGCCGGAGCAATGACCCTGGGAGGCATACAGATGCTGGTTTACCAGGGCGCGGCCTCCTTCGAAATGTGGCTGGAACGGGCCGCCCCGGTTCCGGTCATGCTGGAAGCGGCAACCCAGGCCATGGAGCAGAGGGAACGCGGATAAGTCCCCTCCTGCTACACCCGTTTCCCCCTGCGCCTCTGCGGTCAGTTGTTGCCCCGGGGGCGCAAGTCTTGTAGCGGGCGCGGCGTCCATGTTAAGTACGACCAAATTGGGCAAGTAAGAAAGAAATGCGAGGTAATGGAAGATGATCCGGTGGTTTACGGCAGGCGAGTCCCACGGCCAGGGCCTGGTGATAATCATGGAGGGCGTACCCGCCGCCCTGGAGCTAAGCGAGGAGTACATCGGGGGCCACCTGGCCCGACGGCAACGGGGCTACGGTAGAGGCGGACGGCAGCTCATCGAGCAGGACTGGGCTCACATTATGACCGGCGTGCGCCACGGCTACACCCTGGGCAGTCCCATCGGCATGACCATCGAGAACAAGGACTGGGCCAACTGGACCGAGGCCATGGCCGTCGAGTACGTCGAGAATCCCTCCCAGGAGGGACGCAACCGCCGCGTCACCCGAATCCGGCCCGGCCATGCCGACCTGCCGGGAACGATGAAGTACGGTTTCTCCGACGTGCGCAACGTCCTGGAACGGGCCAGCGCGAGGGAAACGGCCGGCCGGGTGGCCGCCGGAGCCATCGCCATGCGCCTGCTGGAGGAGTTCGGCATCAGGATGCGCAGCCACGTCATATCCATCGGTGGGGTGTGGGCCGACACCCCAGATACCCACGACGACATGGACTGGGAGGCGGTGGAGGCCTCGCCGGTGCGTTGCGCCGATTCGGTTGCCGCCGAGAAGATGATCGCCGAGATTGACGCCGCCCGGGACGCCGGCGATACCGTGGGTGGAACCGTAGAGGTCATCGCCGAGAATGTCCCCATCGGCCTGGGGTCTCACATCCAGTGGGACAAGAAGATAGACGGGCGCATTGCCCAGGCCCTGATGTCCATCAACGCCGTCAAGGACGTGTCCATCGGCCCCGGCTGGGAGGTAGTCAACCAGCGCGGCAGCCAGGTGCACGACGTGATTGAACCGGTTACCGACCCGGATAACCCCTGGCAGCGCAAGACTAACCGGGCTGGCGGCACCGAGGGCGGCATGACCGACGGCATGCCCCTGGTGGCCCGGTTCGGCATAAAGCCCATCGCCACGCTGCATCACCCCCTGCCCTCGGTGGATTTGGACACGGGGGAACCGGTACAGGCCCACTTCGAGCGTTCCGACGTTTGCCAGGCGCCCCCGGCGGGGGTGATCGGCGAGGCCATGGTGGCGCTGGTGCTGGCCGACGCCTTCATGGAAAAGTTCGGCGGCGACTCCATCCCCGAAACCCGCCGCAACTACGAAGGGTATTTGAAGACTGTGGGGCCAAGGATGGTGTATAGGTAGGGGGGAGGTTTGGGGGCAGGCGCAGGGTCAGAATTGACCTTCATCCCACACGTCCACCCCCTCCCCTGTCATTCCGAGCGCCAGCCGAGGAATCCCAGCCGTGCGCCTCAACGGGGCCTGACGTTAACTGGCATTTCGTATTCGTACTGTGCAATTTACCAGTTACCAGGAAATTAGTTACAAAAAAACTTGCCATTGTCGATATGCTATAACCAGTACCCCACCACGCTAGGTGTGAGAGGCTTGGGCTGACCAAATACAAGGCGAAAAAGGAGGCACAATGGCTATCTACAAAGTGGTAGGAAACAATGAACGGCTGGAATCGGTTAAAGTCACTAGCATGAAGGAGGCGGGAATAATGGAACAAGACCTGCAAAGGATGCTTCGGGAAGATCCTGATGCACTGGAAGAGGGCCTGTTTATCATCGACGAAGAGTCTCAAATTTGGGAGGACTCCAACCGGAGAATCGATCTGTTGGCCTTGGACACAAAAGGGCGCCTGGTAGTTGTCGAGCTAAAACGCGGCGAAACCGGCGATCACATGGAATTGCAGGCCCTACGCTATACGGCCATGGCAGCGAATATGACCTGGCAACAGCTGGTCAATACTCACCGCCTTTACATGACTAGACTCGGCCTTGAGGGAGACGCGGCGGAAAGGATCAGGGAGTGTTTGCCAGAATCGGACGAAGCACGTTTTTCGCCTGAAGCTCCTCGCATAATCTTGGTTTCCGAGAACTTCGGCAAGGAGCTTACTACCAGCGTAATGTGGTTGAATGACCAAGGTCTAGATATTACCTGCCTTCGCATCCAGTCGCATCGCGATGGGCAAGGGGTACTGTTGGAAACCAGCCAGACCGTTCCACTACCGGAGGCGAAGGACTACCTGGTTAGGATTAGAAACCGCGAAGAAGAACAGGAAAAGGCGCGCCAAACTAGTTTCGGTACCTACACCCAAGGAGGAGAAGAGTTTCTGCATCGTGTCGACTCGGCCGAACCGGAAGACCTAGCCAAACTTCGGAAACTCTATGACTGGGCTGTCGAGCTGCAAGGGGAGAAATTGGCGACGCTCAGGACTTATGCCAACGGACCAAGGTGTAATCTCTTAGTGGAGTTACCAAAAAGCGGCAACGCTCCGACTTTGGTCAGAGTAATAATGGATACGGCATCCCTAAGCATCATTCCCTGGAACTTTAGGCAGTACTCGCCAGTTTCGGCGGAGAAACTGAATGGCCTCTTGGTCCGAGGCCGCAAGATACAGGATAGAAATCATTCCTTCCACGTAAAGCTGACGGACATGGTAGATGAAGCATTGAATGTCCTCACCGAAGCCTACCGCGAAGCCAAGGAAAATTTGGCCAGGGGTGAAGAGGCCGGGTAGGGTTGGGGGGCACATTGCCAGTGCAGCGACTCATTTGTCGCACCTCCCCGCAAAGCCCTCGCCTCAAATGTAGAACTGAGGTAGCCAAAGATGCTGACATATAAAGCAATGTTTAAGTGTCTGGACGATGGAGTTCACGCTGAAGTGCTGGATTTTCCGGGCGCCATTACCTGGGCAGGTGATGTGGAACAGGCTCGCCGGATGTTGTCCAGCGCCCTGGTCGATGTGGCCGAAACCGCGTTGCTTCAGGGCGAACCTCTTCCCTCTCCCTGCCCCGAACTGACCGACCCTGAATCAGATTGGGAGGAACCCATCTATCTTCTGATGCGAGCCACGTCCAGCATAGAAGTACTGGCGGTATAAGACGCCGGGACCCTTTGCGGCATCCACGGAACAGCCCGTTATTCCGAGCGGAGCCGCGGAATGGCATGGTTCGGGGTCTTCCCCTAAATCCCAAGCCATCACCCACAGGGCCCCCAGCAAGGTTGGGGTTTGGCCCCTATGTTACAATTACCCAAACTAACCAGGAACCTGCGCCGACCATGACCTTCCCTTTGGACACCGCTTCCGGCCCTTCGCCGGATGAAGAATCGGAACGCCATGCCCTGATCGGCAGAAATCTGCTGGTCAAGGCGCGGCTGGAGTTGGAGCAGGGCGACCTGCTGCAGGCATCGGAGAAGGCCTGGGGCGCCGCCGCCCATTCCATCAAGGCCGTCGCGGAGAAGCGCCGATGGTTCAGCGAGGCCGATTGGAAGCTGCGCCGGGTGGTGGAAATCATCACCGCGGAATCGGGCGACCCGAATGCCTACCGCTGCTTCTCCCTGGTGCGGGACGCCCATTACAATTTCTACCACCACCTGTACGATGCTCAGACGATTGGGCTGGCCATCGCCGCGGCTTCCGACCTGATCGACACGCTGGAGAGCAGTCTGGACCCCGGATTTGCGCCTCCCCATGTGGATGAGCAGACCCAAGCCAAGATTCGCTCCCTGGAAGTACCCACCAGCGACCCCGACCGAGACCGCTTGGCCAACGGGCGGCCTCCCATGGAGGAGCGCCCGGCCACCGTACTCCCGTCCCAGGCTTAAGGACCAACCACCGTGAAAATCAAAGACATACTTAAACAGAAGCGCACCGTATCCTGCGAGTTCTTTCCGCCCCGGGAGGAGGAGGGCATACCGGCCGTCTTCCGGGCCATAGACCGGGTAAGCGAATTCAACCCGGACTTCATCTCCGTCACCTATGGCGCCGGCGGTTCAACCCGTTCCTTCACCGAGCGCATCACCATGCAGGTGAAGCAGGAAACCAACCTGGAGGTTATGGCCCACTTGACCTGCGTGGCCCAGACCCGGGCAGAGGTTCACGGCGTCCTGGAGCGGCTCCAGGAATCGGGCGTGGAGAACGTCATCGCCCTGCGCGGCGACCCGCCCCGGGGCCAGGAGAACTTCGTCCCGGTGGACGGCGGGTTCAGCCATGCCACCGAGCTGATTGACCATATTCGGGACAACTTCGATTTCGGCCTGGCCGCCGCCTGCTACCCGGAGGGCCATACCGAATCGCCGGACCTGGACACCGACATCCGCTACGCCAGGGAGAAGGTGGAGCGGGGCGCCGACTTTCTGATAACCCAGCTTTTCTACGATAATCGCTACTTCTACGAATTCATGGAGCGGGCGGAGCAAAACGGCGTTGACGTTCCCATCATCCCAGGGGTGCTGCCCATCCTGAGCGCCGCCCAGATCCGCCGGTTCACCTCCCTGTGTGGGGCCACCATTCCCCCAGAACTGGACAGCAAGCTGGACCGGTTTGCCGACGACGATGATGCCGTCCGGGAACTGGGGGTGGAACACGCCACCCGCCAGGTGGAGGAACTTTGGGCAAACGGGGTTCCGGGCGTCCATTTCTACGTCCTGAACCGCAGTTACTCCGTTTCGAGAATCCTGTCCAACCTGAATCTCACCGGCCAGACCGCGCCCGAATAACGGGGATTCCACCATAACCCCTCATCACCAACGAGGCGGGCAGCCCGATTCTTTGATTGGGGCATGAGGTTCGGGAATGGGGGCAACTGCGACAGCATGCCGAACACCCTTACCACCGGCGTTGACCTGATCGAGATACCCCGCATCGCCCGGGCGCTGGAGCGGTACGGGCAACGCTTCCTGCGCCGCATATTCACCGCCGGGGAGATTGCCTACTGCCGGGAGCGGCCTCCCAACTTGGCCGCCCGCTTCGCCGCCAAGGAAGCCACCATGAAGGCCCTGGGAACCGGGGTTCGTGGCGTGGGCTGGAAGGACATCGAGGTTGTTCGCCAGCCCAGCGGCGCTCCCACCATCAAGCTCCACGGCCGGGCCCTTTCCCGCGCCAAACGATTGGGCGTCTGCGAAATCTCCCTCAGCCTCACCCATTCCCGGGAATATGCTGTGGCCTTCGTCGTAACCCGTTGTGAACCTTCTCCGTCGGACGAAACCGTCACCGCCGATGGACTCACATTCAATACCCTGACCTCAGGGGAAACTGCGCAAGAGTGATGGCAGCGCCGGCCAACCTGAAACCCGCCAACCTGAAAGTGGTAACCGCCGCCCAGATGACGGCCCTGGAGCAGGAATCGGAGCGGCAAGGGGTCAATACCGACACCCTGATGGAACAGGCTGGCCTGGCAGTGGCCCGGACCGCTCGCGACCGGCTGGGCGGCGTGGCCGGCGCGGGGGTTGTCGTCCTGGTCGGCCCGGGCAACAACGGCGCCGACGGCCTGGTGGCCGCCCGCCACCTGCGCCGCTGGGGGGCTGAGGTCACCGCCTGCCTGCTTACCCACCGACCCCCTACGGACCCAAAACTGACGATGGCCCAGGACCACGGCGTCGCCATCCTGCCCCTGGCCGATGGCGGTGAGCTGGAAGCCCTGGAGCAACTCCTAGCCCGCGCCCGGCTGGTCATTGATGGCATCCTGGGCACCGGCCGTTCCCGCCCCCTGCAGGGAACCATCAGGGAGGCGCTGTTGAGGGTAGCCGCCCGTCGGGAGGGTCGCAGTCCTCCCATGCTGCTGGCCCTGGACCTGCCCACCGGCCTGGACTCCGATACCGGCGCGGTGGACGAGGCCACCCCGGCCATGGATGCCACCCTTGCCCTGGGGTTTCCCAAGGCTGGCCTGCTGGCCTTCCCCGGCGCCTCCCGGGTTGGGGAGCTGGTGACCCTGGACATTGGCCTTCCAGACGGGGTGGGTCAGGATGCCATAGCTCTGGAACTACTCACGTCCGGTTGGGTGGCCGCCCATCTGCCGCCCCGACCACTGGATTCCCACAAAGGCACCTACGGGCACCTGCTGGTGGTGGCCGGTTCCCGTAACTACGTGGGGGCCGCCTGCCTGGTTGCCCGGGCCGCCCACCGGGCCGGGGCCGGCCTGGTAACCTTGGCGACGCCCCGCAGCGTCTGCCCCATTGTCGCCTCCCAGCTGACCGAGACCATCCACCTTCCCCTGCCGGAGGATGCCGAGGGTCGGGTTCACCCGGATGCCGCGCCCCTGCTTCGGGACCGGCTGCCCCGCTACGATGCCCTGGCCGTGGGCAGCGGCATGGGCCAGTCCCAAGGCCTGGTTGACTTCACGGAAAGGCTGCTTCTCTCCGGTGAACCGCTGGGTCTGCCCGTGCTGGTGGACGCCGACGGGTTGAATAGCCTGGCCCAAATCCCCAACTGGTGGCGACGCTGCCCCGGCCCCCTGGTCCTGACGCCCCACCCCGGAGAAATGGCCACCCTTACCAGCATGACCACGGCGTCGGTGCAGCAGGACCGGGTGGGAACGGTTCGCCAGTATGCAGAACAATGGCAAGCCGTGGTGGTCCTAAAGGGCGCCTTCACCGCCATCGCCGAACCCGGGTCAGACCCGCCCGAATCGGGGGAACCGGCGGGTCTGGTGCGCCTGGCGCCCTTTGCCAATCCGGGCCTGGCCGCCGGCGGCACGGGCGACGTGCTGACGGGCATCACGGGCAGCCTGCTGGCCCAGGGCATGGCGCCCTTTGAAGCAGCCTGCTGTGGGGTGTACCTGCACGGCATGGCGGGGGAAGGCCTGACCGCCCAGCGAGGTTACGCCGGACTTTTGGCCTCGGAGGTGGCCGAAGCGGTACCGACTGTGATTCACTCCCTGCGGGGGTTTTGACCCGCTAGAGGGCTGCCCATTACCTGTACTGGTTGGGCCTGTTGGCAAGGGACGTTATGCTATACTCTAGACGATATATGAGCTTCAGACCGGTGCGTGATGTCGATGGCGACCAGACCGGCGCAGCAGCCGGTGTCGCATGATGTGAGGGGCGCCATGTCACTGGAATCGTTCCTCGATAACCTTTCCGATCCCGCCATTCCCCTGAGCAATTCGGACTTCGTTGAAGTGTCCGACCTTTCCCCCGCCGAATTGGGTGTGTTTGCTCGCGCCTGGTTCGGCCTCTCCCGGGAACGGAAGCGGGCCATCCTGGCCGCCCTGGTGGAACTGGCCGAAGACAGCCCGGAACTGGACTTCTGCACCATCTACAAACTGTGCCTCAAGGATGAGGACGAGTGGGTGCTGGAGAAGGCCATCGATGGCCTCTGGGAGTACGAAGACCGCTCCGTACTGCCGGGGTTGCTCCAGGTGTTGACATCCCACCGGAGGCCGGAGGTGCGCGCCGCCGCCGCCTCGGCCCTGGGCAAGTTCTCGGTTCTGGCCCAGGAGGGCCGGCTGCTCTCCCGCGATGCCGCCGCCATCCACACCGCCCTGATCACCGTCCTGCAGGACGGTGAGGAGCATCTGGAGGTTCGCCGCCGCTCTTTGGAGGCGGTGGCGCCCTTCAATACTCCGGACATCCGCCAGTTCGTCAACTGGGCCCACCAGAGCGACGACCTGGACCTGAAGGCCAGCGCCCTGTACGCCATGGGCCGTACCGGCGACGAGTCCTGGCTGCCAAGCCTGGTCCAGGAACTGGATAACCGGGAGGCCATGGTTCGCTACGAGGCGGCCACCGCCTGCGGTGACCTGGGCGAGGAGGATGTGGTTCCCTACCTGCTTGACCTGCTGGAAGACGAGGATTACCAGGTGCAGTTGGCAGCCCTGGACGCCCTGGGGAAGATTGGCGGCCCCCTGGCCAAGCGGGGCCTGCTGCGGTGCCTGGAAGATGCGGACGCCACTCTTGAGGAGGCCGCCCGCGCCGCCCTGGAAAACGTGGAATTCCTGGAGGACCCCATGGCCTTTTCCGCCGAGGTTTAGCAGTCTGGCTAAGCCGGGGATACCACGGACATGAGGCATGGAAATGTTGACTCGTACTCAATCAAGCCAGGAATGAGAGGTCATTGGAGAATTGTCATTCCGAGCGGCAGTCGAGGAATCCCAACGTTACGGGGTAACCGTCCTTGCCATGCCCAGACATTCTGCCCCCCGTCGGTTGGGATTCCTCGACTGCCGCTCGGAATGACAGGCGTGGTTGGTTTGTGGTGGGTGGCGTTGTTGAAGGGCGCCGTTGGGATTCCTCGGCTGTCGCTCGGAATGACATTTCTCCAGCTACCTACCATTCCCAACTTGACTGACTACTAGTTGGCCAAGGGCGCGCCCCTGTGCGCCCCTTCAGGCAACGCCCGCCTTTCTCGCCAAGTCCCAACGTGACAGGGTACTATCTTGCTCCAGTTAACCGAGCAACAGACCCAGCTCCTCGGCGCTGCGGCGGTGGGGCGCCTTTCCACCGCCGCCAAGAACGGCGCTCCCCACGTTATCCCCGTCTGCTTTGCCCTGGACCGGCAGGGAAGCGATGCCGCCATCTACATCGCCCTGGACCAGAAACCCAAACGGGCCGAACTCCTCCGGCTGCGTCGTGTCCGCAACATCCTGGAGAATCCGCAGGTTGCCCTGGTGGTGGACCACTACGAGGAGGACTGGTCCAGGCTGTGGTATGTGCTGGTGTCCGGCGAGGCCAGGATTCTCGAGGCTGCCCCCGACGAGTCCGACGAACGCCGTCGGGCCATTGGGCTGCTGCGGGAGAAGTACCCCCAATACCGGGACATGGACATCGACGAAAACCCGGTTATCAGGATAACCCCGTTACGAACCGTCTTCTGGTCCTCCTCGCCGTGAGGCCCATCCCTAAATGCTGCGCCAACCCAACCACCCAATTGATGGCAAGGGACAACCGCGGTTCCCTGTGCTAAATTGTTAGCCATGACGTACACGTGGGATATTGCAGTCATCGGCGATGCCGCTCCGGCCTCCTCGGTGGCAGTTACCGACGTGCAGATTGCCGAATTCTGCCACGCTGCCCGCTACGAAAACCTGGTATATACCAACCAGCCGGCCGCCCAAGAATCGGGGCTGCCCGGCATCGTGGCGCCGCCGGCGATGATACTCGCCCTGGCCCGCCCCCAGCTGGCTGAAGTGGCAGCCGCCAGGGGCTGCACCCTGCCTGAAGCCCTGGACCCAAACCCGGTCGCCATAACCATCCGTTTCCTGGGTGCCTTCATAACTCCCGGCGACACCCTAACTGCGGTCACCCGGCTGACGGGCAAGAACAAAGACGAGGGACGCCGTTGCCTCACATTCACCGTGACGGCCCAAAACCAGGAGGGGTCGCTGGTGGCCGAGTATGACGCGGAGTACCTGTGGGAAGGGGCATAGGTATCCAGTCAAGGCTGGCATGATCGGGCAGGAGCAGTAACTGTCGCTCCTGTATGGGTCGACTATTGGTTGGCAGCACTGATTTTCGGGCGCTCCTGTTCAATAGCCTCAGAATTCTGTGGACAAGGCGTTGGCGGTGTGCCAAAATTGCCTCGCTCAACAATGGTTGGGAAAGGCAGGGTTGGTGGACCGCCTTGCCACTATTGAATATTGGCCGCGATAATCGCTGTTTAGAGGAATAACATGTCGAAGTGGATTCCGGCATCTCTCGTCAACGTGGCGCCCCTGGTGGTATTCGGGTTGTTGCTGATGACCGTTATGCTGCTGGTCATCTCACCCACAGTGATGGCGCAGCAAACGCCTACACCCCCGCCGGCGCCGACGGCGACAGCTACTCCGGCGCCAACGGCCACACCACAACCCACGGCCACGCCGACGCCGGAACCGACGGCCACCCCGGCGCCCACGGCCACGCCCGAACCTCCTACGCCGACGCCGGCGCCCACGGCCACGCCCGAACCTCCTACGCCGACGCCGGCGCCCACGGCCACGCCCGAACCTCCTACGCCAACCCCGGCGCCCACGGCTACCCCAGCGCCCACGGCTACGCCCTTGCCTGGCCTGCCCACGGATAAGGCGGCGTTGCAGGCCCTGTACAACGCCACCGATGGCGACAACTGGCATAACAACACTGGGTGGGATTTCTCCACCGACCCCAGCAACTCATGGTTCGGCGTCACCATCAGTGGCGGCCGGGTTACCGAGCTTGATTTGGACTGGACCAAGTTAATCGGCGGCCAAACTGTGGAGGGAAATGGGCTTGTCGGTACGCTGCCAGCAGCGTTGGGAACCCTTGACGCCCTCACTTCCTTGGAACTCGGCAACAATGACATCAGCGGCGGCATTCCCAGCGAATTGGGCGAACTGAGCAACTTGACTGACCTGGTACTTGACGGGAACGCCCTGGCCGGCGAGATTCCCGAGGAACTGGCCGATCTGTCCAAGTTGACTAACCTCGACCTCGCCTTCAACTCTTTGAGCGGCTCCATCCCTGAAGAACTGGGGAGCCTCAGCAATTTGGAACTACTTCTGCTCTACGGCAACTTCCTAACGGGATCTATTCCAGCGGAACTGGGCGATCTGACAGAACTGAAGAACTTGGCCCTAGCCTCGACTGATATATCGGGAGCGTTGCCGCCGGAACTGGGCAACCTGACCAAGCTCGACTCTTTGTACGTGCAGGACACCCAACTTTCCGGCCCGATTCCTGCCACGTTTACCAATCTGACCGCCCTCGGCAGCTTTGCGATTCTGAGAACTGGTATCTGCATTCCCGCCGGTGATGCAGCCCTGATATCTTGGTACTCGGGCATTGAATATACTCAGCCAGGTACCGCCCCCACCTGCGCATCAACGAATCCCACGCCCACGCCGCAAGCCACGGCCACGCCGGCGCCCACGGCTACACCTACCCCAGCGCCCACGGCCACGCCGGCGCCAACGGCTACACCGACTCCGGCGCCCACGGCTACCCCGGCGCCGACGGCCACGCCGTTGCCGGGTCTGCCCACAGATAAGGCGGCGTTGCGGGCCTTGTACAACGCCACCGACGGCGACAATTGGCACAACAACTCCGGCTGGGACTTCACCACCGAACCCAGCGACTCCTGGTTCGGCGTCACCGTCGAAAACGGCCGGGTTACCGCGCTTGACTTGAACTACGTGAAAAACATCGGCGGCGTACCAACTGAGGGCAACGGTCTGGATGGCACATTGCCGTCGTCGCTGGGAACGCTCGGCGCACTGACCGAACTCGACCTGGCCGGCAACAGCCTCAGCGGAAGCATCCCCAGCGAGCTGGGAGACCTCAGCAACCTCACTGACCTGATACTTGACGGAAACGACCTGACCGGCGCGATTCCCGAGGAATTGGCCGATCTGTCCAAGTTGGAGACCCTCAACCTCGCTTTCAACGCTCTGACCGGCTCCATCCCTGAAGAGCTGGGGGACCTCAGCGAGTTGGAAATCCTCCTGCTCTACGGCAACCAGCTGACCGGCTCCATTCCAGCGGAGCTGGGGAACCTGAGCAAACTGAGGCACCTCTTCATCGGTTACAACGACCTGAGTGGAACCATTCCAAAGGAACTGGGCAACCTGACAGAACTGACCTATCTGGGATTGCCTTCGATTGACATATCTGGAACCTTCCCGCCGGAACTGGGCAACCTGACCAAGCTGCGCTCTCTGTACGCGCAGACCACCAAACTGTCCGGACCGATCCCTGCCACGTTTACCAACCTGACGGCCCTCACCAACTTGACAATAACCGAAACAGACATCTGCATTTCCGCCGGTGATACAGCCCTAACCGCCTGGTACGCTGGCATTACGAATGCTCAGCCAAGTACGGCGCCAACCTGCGCGAGCACGACACCCACGCCGGCGCCCACGGCCACGCCGCAGCCGACACCGGCGCCCACGGCCACGCCGGAACCTACGGCGACGCCGCAACCGACGGCCACGCCAACGCCAGCGCCTACGGCTACCCCGGCGCCGACGGCCACCCCCTTGCCTGGCCTGCCCACGGATAAGGCAGCGTTGCAGGCCCTGTACAACGCCACCAATGGCGACAATTGGCACAACAACTCCGGCTGGGACTTCAGCAAGAATCCCAGCAACTCCTGGTACGGCGTAACCGTCGAGAACGGCCGCGTCATCAGGCTCATATTGGACGAGTATAAGGTCATCGACGGCAGGGGAACCGGCGGCAACGGACTCAGTGGTGAACTACCCGCTGCCATTGGCGATATGGATGCTCTGATACTGCTCAACCTGGAGGAGAACGACCTCACGGGCAGCATCCCTCCAGAATTGGGTGACATGTCCAGCCTAAAATGGGCATACCTGGGAGAGAACAAGTTCAGCGGCGCCATCCCAACCCAACTGAAGAAACTGTCCAACCTGGAAATCCTGGACATCAACGACAACCAGTTGAGCGGAAGCATTCCCAGCGAACTGGGCGATCTCAGCAACCTGACCTGGCTGGACCTGGGCGAAAACGACCTGTCAGGATCACTCCCCACTGAGTTGGGCGATCTCGGCAAACTGGAGAGGTTGGACCTGAATCGAAACGGCTTGACCGGTACCATTCCCGATGAAATTGGGGATTTGTCCAGCCTGACCTATCTGGCTTTGGACAACAACAAATTCAGCGGCGGCATACCGACAGCCCTCAGCAGGCTCAGCAAGCTCAACCAGCTTGGGCTCATCGGAAATGACCTCACTGGTTCAATCCCGAAGGAGTTGGGAAACCTGAGCAGTCTGCACGGTCTCTATGTCTTCGGCAACGAATTGACCGGCTCGATACCGGCAGAGCTCGGCAACCTGTCCGAGTTGACGCGTCTGGTGTTGAGCAGCAACGACTTTACGGGAACACTACCCACTGAACTGGGGAACTTGACCAAACTGGTACAGTTCGATGTGGCCTACACCGACCTGACTGGCCCAGTGCCGTCCACTTTCACCAATATGACGGAGATGAGGAACATCCGTCTGTCTGACACCAGTCTTTGCTTCCCTGCAGGCAATACGGCGCTGACTACTTGGTACGCAGGCATCAGCTTGAAGCAGCCAAGCTCCATGCCCACCTGCCCATCCACGAATCCAACGCCGACACCCGGCCCCACGGCCACGCCGCAGCCGACGCCAGCGCCAACGGCCACCCCGGCGCCTACGGCTACACCGGAGCCGCAACCTACGGCTACGCCTGCGCCCACGGCTACGCCACGACCCACGGCCACGCCAGCGCCGACGGCTACGCCGGTACCCATCAGCCCGCCGTCCGCGCCGTCCGGCTTCAACGCTACGCCGCAGGACGGGAGCGTCCGGTTGCAGTGGCAAGCCGATGACCGGGCCGATCAGTGGCATTACCGGTTCCGTGCCTGGGACGGCAGCTTCGGCGATTGGCAGTCCATCGCGGGTAGCGACGGCGACACCACTCAGTTCGTTGTCACGGGCCTGACCAACGGAACCGAGTACGAGTTCCAGGTCAGGGCCAGCAACTCCGCAGGAAACGGCCCCGACTCGGACGTGGCGTATGCCCGACCCGCCGGCCCTGGAGAACCGGAGGCGCCCGAGATCACCAGCGTGGTGGCCGGAAGCAGTTCCGGCAGCCTCGCCATCACCTGGACTTGGACGGATACCTCCTGCCACATAACGGGAACATCGGCGGGTTACGAAGTCCAGTACAAGAAGGCTTCGGTGTCCGCCTGGCGCGGGGCATGGGAGGTGGATGAAGGCGCCCTGGCCAACAACGCCAACAGCGGGGCCTACGAGGTGTTCAAGGACTACGGCGAGAGCCAGACAGTAACCGATACCTTCACCATCGACGCCTCGGCGGGACATGGCTACTGGGGCCAGGTCGGGGTGACGCTGGACCCGGTGGTGTACGACGTGCGGGTGCTGGTGTACAGCCCCGGCTGCTCCAACCCGTGGAGCGAAGCTGGCAGCGCCAGCGGAACCCCGTCGGGCAGTTAGCCGGTAGTCCAGCCGGGGACGGGCAACACTCCCGGCAACCTGATTCATGGAGGCGAGGGCTACCCGGGCGGGCAGCCCTCGCCAATCATATTCCGCCAATGGAGGAGATATGACCCGCCTGGAAGGAAGGGTGGCCGTCATCACCGGAGCCACCGGGGGTATCGGCCAGGCCGCCGCCGAACTCTTTGCGGCCGAGGGGGCGCGGGTGGCCCTGGTTGACCTGGACGAAGCGGCCCTGGCGGACCTGTCCCAAGCCATCGGCCCCGACCAGTCCAGCTACACCGTCGCCGACGTTACCGACCCCGGTCAGAGCGAGGGCTACATCAACGCGGCGGTGAGCCATTGGGGCGGCATTGATATACTGCTGGCCAATGCTGGCATTGAGGGAACCCTGGCCACCATCCCCGAATACCCCATCGACGTATTCGACCGGGTGATGGCCGTGAACGTTCGTGGCGTTTGGCTGGGCATCAAGTTCGCCGTGCCCGCCATGAGGGACCGGGGCGGCGGCAGCATCGTCATCACCTCGTCCACCGCGGGAATCGGGGGCGCCGCCGAGATGTCGGCCTACAACACCAGCAAGCACGCCGTAATCGGCATGATGCGATGCGCCGCCCTGGAGTGCGCGCCCCATGGCATACGGGTGAACACGGTCAACCCCGCCCCCATCGAAACGCGGATGATGCGTTCCATCGAGGAGCAGAGAGCCGCCGCCCTGGACGATGCCAACGTAACTGTGGACATCACCAAGCGGAGCTATGTCGAACGGATTCCCTTACGCCGCTACGGCTATCCCCAGGAGGTTGCCCGTATGATGCTGTTCCTGGCCAGCGACGAGAGCAGCTTCTGCACCGGCGGCGTTTACATGGTGGACGGCGGCCGCTCTGCCGGCAGCCGGTAGCGGCGCCCGACCGTGCGCGTACTCATCATCGGCGGCAGCGGGTTCATCGGTCGCCACCTGGCCCGCCGCCTGGGAGCTGAACCGGGCAACGAGGTATTCTGCACCTTTCGCTCCCGTCCTCCTGGCGGGGAAGTCAACCACTGGCACTTCCTGGAACTGACCGACCCAGTTCAACTGGAGAAGCTGTACGGCTTCATTGGCCCGCAGGTGGTGGTACACCTGGCCGCCCAGGCCGACGTGGGCACGGCGGAACGGGAACCGCAATGGACCACGGCGGTGAATGTGGACGGCACGGCTGCCATCGCCCGCCTCTGCCGTTCCCACGGGGCCCGGCTGGTGTTCGTCTCCACCGAGTATGTGTTCAGTGGCCGGGACGGCTGCCATCGGGAGGAGGACAACCCCGACCCCACCTCCCATTACGGCCGTACCAAGGCGGAGGCTGAGGCCCAGGTGGCCCTCCTTGCCCCCTACTGGAGCATCCTCCGCACCAGTATCGTCTATGGCTGGCCCGGTACCGGCGGTCACAACTTCGTCCCCCGGTTGATCGAGCGCCTGGGACGGGGAGAGACCTATGCCGGCGACACCGGCGCCATGCGAAGTCCCATATATGTGGAGCGCCTGGTGGACGGCCTGGTTACGCTGGTCGAGGACTACCATCCCGGCATTCACCACGTGGCTGGCCGGGACTGGGTAAGCATGTACGATTTCGCCCGGGCAGTGGCTGGGGAGTTTGGGCTGGACGCCAACCTGGTGGTTCCAGAGATTGACCGGTCGGGGCCGCCGGACCGGTTGGGCCTGGACTGCTCCCGAACCATGTCCGCGCTGGGCCTGGAACATCATGGCCTGGGCGAGGGGTTGGCGGCCATGCGGGCGAAAATGCCGGGAAGTTCTCCAGCCTGACGGTATTCCCCGCGTCCCAGTCGCCTACCCGCCCGCCCCAATGGTCCACCGCCGACAGTGATCGGGCCGGGCGCGTCCGATTTGCCCCGTCTGATTACATCACCAGACGATGTGGTTCCAGCAGTTATCCTCATAGCAGGTGAGGTTGCGGAGTTCGCCATTCAGGATGTGCTCGGTGGTCCTGCTGACCCGGATGAAATAAGTCTCCCCCGGAATCATGTGCTCCAGGGTGCTTTTGTCCGCCAATTCGGGGAAGTAGAAGGTCCAGTTCTTCGAGTTGCCGTCGAAGTGGAAGACCGCCTTCAACAGATCATCCAGCCCCTCCAGGGCATCGGCAATGGGCGCTGGCGTCTCCCGGCTGACGCTGTCCGGGGTCAAAATGAAGACCCCGCTGGCCGTGGCGCCGGCCACCTCCGCTTTGACGGTGTGCCGTCCGGTATCCAGGCCGGGGGCCAGGAAGGTGGCGCTAAAATCGCCGCTGGCGTCGGTGTACACCGAAAGGGATGGGGAAACGTCAATGTCGCCAAACAGCATGGACGAGAGGGGAAAATGCTGCCGGAAGCCGCTGCCCCTGACCGTTACCAGAGACCCCGGCGGCCCGGATTCGGGGGTAAGCTGCAGGAAGGCCCCGGGAACCAAGTGGTCAGCGGTATCGATGATGGTGAAACCTTCGTCGTCCTCCATCTCCACGCGAATCAGGTTGGAGGAGGGCGCAGGAACCCGGCGGGGAATTCTGATTTCCAGCGAAAACTCTCCGTTGACATCGGGTTCAACAGTGGTGACGGTGTATTCGCCAGCGTACTGGTATATCACCCGCAGTGTTACGCCGGAGCCTTGGAAATTGAGGCTGGGGTACCCCCGCCCGGACACAGTAATGGCGGATCCAGGCCCACTCCACGGCGGCGTGACTTCCAACTCACGGGGTGGGACGGTGACCTCCACCGAGCCGGTGCGCCCCCTGCTGTCGGAAACCTCGAGTAGGTGAGTTCCCTGCACCGCCGTGCCCTGCAGGATGGGCAGACTCACCTGGCCCGACCACTGGCCGGAGCCGTTGGTTTCAATGTAACCCACCCCGCTGTTGATGCGAGAGGGGTCGAGAATGCTGCCGCCGAAACGTACCGTGTCGATCACCACGTCGGAGGATTCGGAGAACCCGCTGCCGTACAGCGATACCCTCTGGTTGGGCACCGCCTGTTCTGGAGTTACGCGGAGCAGGGTGGCTGGCTGGGAAATGTTTATGATGATGTCGTCCGAGTAGATCTGCTGGTTGTCGTTCCGCTTCAGGTCCACCTGCAGAGTCTGGCGGCCCAGGCGAACGCTGTTGGGCACGGGCACGGAGAAGTGAAGGGCGCCGCTTGCCTCCACCTGGAGGCCGGTAACCTCGGCTTCCACGCCGCCGATGGTAACCCTGGTAATTTCGCCAGGGGGGAAGTCAACAACCTCCAACTGGAGTTCTCCCCCGGGCCCCTGGACCACATCCGCCAGAACCTGGCCCACCAGTTCCAACACCTGGCCGTCCTCGTAGATCAGGTTGCTGTTCCGGTTGGTCACAATGGAAGAACCGCTGAGGCCGTCCACCGCGTTGATGAAGTTGCAGTTAGGTTCTTGACCCGCTTCATTGACCAGGCAGATGCCCGCGCCCCCAGTGAAGGGAGGGACGGTTACCGTGAAGTTGCAATAGCCTATATCGTTGGACCGAACCTCCGTGGTACACAGGTCGCTTTCTCCGGAATCGCGCTGGCCATTAACATTGGCGTCTCGCCAAACCGTCAGGGTGGAACCATTCTTGTATCCCCTGCCGATTACCGTCAGTCGTTGCCCCCGGCTTATGGTTTCCCGGCTCAACTGTATTTGGCGTTCCACCAACAGACCCGTCTGCGCCCCCTCGATACCGGCCTCTGTGAAGGCCGCGACGATGGCTGGGTCCGGGTGGCCGGCCTCCACCAGGGGGCCTTCGGAACCGAGGCCAACCTTCCAGTCGTAGGTTCCCCCTTCGGTGGGGTTGCCCAGTCCCGCCGACCGCTGCAATGTAATGGTGATTCTGGCTCCAGCGGGAATGCTAATCTGCTGGCCACTTCGGTTGAAGTTATGGGAAATGGTCAGGGTGGTGGGTTGCAGTGGGTCGGTCTGGTTCGCGAGGGATACGAACTGGGCGGAGCCGCCGAAGCGGTCGTCCTCCCTTTCGTACTGAATTCGCACAGTGCCGCCGGAAATCCTGCTGGCCCGGGGCGTCCGGATGTCCTCGTGCAACTCCATTACGATGCTGTCGGCCAGGGGAACAATATCTCGCGGGGTTATGAAGCTCACCTCGTAGGTGGTCAGGCTGGCGGGGGTTAAGGAGATGGGCTTCACGGTGGCTTCGCACACCGATGGCCCGGCGCAGGTATCGGTCTGGGCTTGCAGCTGATGGGCGCCCAGGCCCAGGGCCAACAGGAAGCTTGCAATCAGTATGAAGAGGCGGCCGGGGAATTTCCGGTAGCTGAAGGGCGTTAAGAGGTTTCTTAGCATCAAGTCAATGGGCAAGGAAGCTGGATCCGGCAAACGCAGTTCGATTGGGACATGGCGAGAGCGCCCCGCATCCTTATATTGATTTGTCGGGACCCCGTTCCACTTGAGGCCAAGTTTGACGCCTCAGCCGCAGGAAATTGGCAATCCAGCTTTCCATACCCCAAAGGCTTTCCGGGTGCGCTCCGCAATTATACACCCGCAGGCGGCAACGGAAACTATTCCGTCCCAAAGGAATGCAGATACTCGCATCCCGTTTCCCTGGGGAGCATCTCCCCTTCATGGCGGCGAGAACCTGGCCTCGGCAGACCACCTCCTGCCGTCCCGACGCCCGTTCCCCAAGCCTCCTTAGCGTTGGAATAGGGCGCTAACCGGGGAGGAACCTTAAATGTCCTTGAGCAGGTTGGCGTCCTGTCCGGCGCTGGTTCCCGCCAGCTTGCCGAAGACCATGCCTGCCGAAAGCCCCGACCCACCGGGGTAGTTGTAGTAGAAGAGGCCGCCCACCATTTCGCCGGCGGCGTAGAGGCCCGGAATCGGGTCCTGGGCGTTGGTCACCACCTGGCCGCGGTTGTTAATCTTGACCCCGCCAAAGGTGAAGCTGATGCCCGTGGTTACGGCAAATCCCAAGTAGGGTGGCTTGTCGATGGTTTCGGCCCAGTTGGTCTTGTCCACGGCCAGGCCCTCGGTGCAGCGGCCATCCTTGACGGTAGGGTTGTATGCAATGTCGGTACGGACGGCGGCGTTGTACTCCTGCACCGTCTTGGCCAAACCCTGGGGGTCGATGTCCAGGCGGGCCGCCAACTCCTCGATGGTGTCGGCCTGGGCCATGGTTACCTGGGGAATCCAGTACTCGTCCCGCAGCAGGTGCCGGACCTTGTCATCGAAAATCTGGAAGGCCAGGCCCTGGGGTTGGCTCAGCAGGGCGCGGCCGTAGGTTACGTAGGTGTAGTTTCGGAAGTCGTACCCCTCATCCAGGAACCGCTCGCCGTTGATGTTGGTAATGATGCCGAAGGGATAGGAGTGCTTCTGGAAGAGTTCGGTAATGGTGCGGTCGCCGAAGGGGGGAGCGTTCATGTCCCAGGCGACGGCGTGGCAGCTGCTCCAATGGCCGTGGGACTGGGCGCCCACGTCCATAGCCATGCGGATGCCATCCCCGGTGTTATAGGGGATGCCACGCACTTTGACCATTTCCCAGCCGGGCCCCAGGTAGCGACAGCGCATCTCGGCGTTGGCCTCGAAGCCACCGGCAGCCAGCACCACCGCCCGGGCGGGAATGTCCTCGAATCCCTCCGGCCCCAAAATCTGAAGCCCGTTGACCCGGCCCATGCTGTCCTGGAGCAGCTTGACGCCCTGGGTGGAGTAGCGAATGTCTATGCCCATCTGCTCGGCGACTTCAAACTGCTGGTCGGAAAGGCCCTTGCCGGCGCCCACCGCCTCCACCACCAGCCCGCCCCAGAACCGGTACTTGTCCCCGTCCAGAAACGCCTGGCGTCCAAAGGACAGGACGAAGCGCACTCCATGTTCCTGTAGCCATTTCATCGTGGGGTGGGAATTGCTGACCAGGATTTGCGCCAGCTCCGGGTCGGACAAACCATGGGTGACCCGCATCATGTCGTCGTAGTACATGTCCTCGGTGTACTGACCCACCTCGATGGAGTTCTCCTCGGTCTCGGACATGTCGGGAATGATGGCCTTGATGTCTTCGATGCCGTTGAAGGCAAAGCGGATGATTCCGCCGGTGAAGTAGGTGTTGCCGCCCCGGAAATATTGGGGGGCTTTTTCCACCACCAGCACCGATTCGCACTGTTCCTTCGCGGCAATGGCGGCGCTGAGGGCAGCGTTACCGGCGCCGACCACAATGACATCGTACTCCTGAGCCAAGACACACCTCCGGGGGATGAGCAATAGTATAGCTGGCAAATGCCAGCAATCAGTTCGATGAAGTCGCCACTAATGATAACCGGAAGGATGGCAACGGGCAAGGACTACGGGGAAAGTTGGGGGGCGCCGCGTCCTGAAGTGTGCCTGCCCCAGTTCCAGCAGCGCCGCAACAGCCCGGCCCGGGCCGGCGCGGGGGCTAAAACGGGTAATCGAAGCAAATGCGTGCCGGCTCCATTATCGAGGAAACAACCACCCGGCAAGGTTACCCAATCACCTGGCCGTAGGGGGGCTTGACGGTTAGGCCGGTGCCGTCGGTGAAGATCTGCTTCACCTCCAGGAAGTCCTCAAGGCCGTAGTAGCCCAGCTCCCGCCCGATGCCGCTCTGCTTGTACCCGCCCCAGATGCCCTCCACCGGCTGGGCGTAGTTGTCCCAAATCCAGACGGTGCCGGCGCGTATGCTGCGGGCCACCCGCATGGCCCGGGGATAATCGGCGCTCCACACCCCGGCCACCAGCCCAAAATCCACGGCGTTGGCCAGTTCCACCGCCTCCGCCTCATCGTGGAAGGTGGTTACCGCCACCACGGGACCGAATATTTCCTCCTGACCCAGGCGGGAACCGTTGTCCACCCCGTCGAAGATGGTGGGTTCCACGTAGTAGCCCTGGTCGTAGCCCGAACCTGAAAGCTTGTTGCCGCCGGTCACCAGGTCGAAGCCGGCGTCCAGGCCGAACTGGATGAACTCCTGCACCACCCGTTCCTGGCTGGCGGAAATCACCGGGCCCATGTCGGTGTCATTGGATACCGGGCTGCCCACTCGAATGTTGCGGGTCAATTCCGCCACCCTCTCCAGCACGCGGTCGTGGATACCCTCCTGGAGCAGCAGCCGGGTGGTGGCGCCGCAGGCCTGACCGGCGTTGCGGAACATGCCGAAGACGGCCGCGTGGGAGGCCGCCTCCACGTCGGCATCGTCGAAAATCACGTAGGGAGCCTTGCCCCCCAGTTCCAGGCTGATGCGCTTCAACTGGCTGGCGGCCTGGGCGGCAATCATCTTGCCCGTACTGGTCTCGCCGGTGAAGGAGAGCTTGTCGATGTCCCGACTGGCCACCAGTTCCGAACCCACCACTGTGCCCGGCCCCGGTACCAAGTTGATGACACCGGCAGGAATGTCGGTTTGGTGCATCAGCTTGACCAATTCGTAGGCGGCGGCGGGGGTGTAGCTGGCCGGCTTCAGGACAATGGTGCAACCGGCGGCCAGGGCCGGGGCCACCTTGCGGGCGGTCTGGGTTAGGGGAAAGTTCCAGGGGGTGATCAGGCCAACAACGCCCACGGGTTCCTTGACCATGTTGATCATGGAGCCGCTGGGCAGGGTGAAGGATTCGCCGTAGATCTTGCCTGCAAGGCCGGCGTAGAAGTCGAAGATGTCGGCGGCGGCGGCAATGTGGGGAACCGCCTGACGCATGGGCATCCCGACTTCTAGGCTGACCACCTGGGCCAATCGGTCGGCGTTCTCGCGCATGAGTTGGGCGGTGCGGAAGAGGACCTGTTCCCGCAGCTTGTAGTTGGTCAGCCAGTTGCCGGAGTTGGTGTCGTAGGCTCGGCGGGCGGCGGCGATGCCAGCCCTGGCATCTTCCAGGCTGCCCTGGGCGGCCACGGTTGCCACCTGCTGTGTGTTGGCCGGGTTCTCGCGCTGGAACTCTGCGCCTCCAGTGGCCGGCCCCTCCACCCCGTCGATAAGCAGCGGACAGGATAGGGGCAACTGAATGGAGTAACGGCCATCGGCAGGTGCAGTAGTCATTTGCAACCTCGAAGCGTTATCAGATGCGACTTTACGGGTGGGTGGAACCGGGTGTCGCCCCCTGCAGGCTGAGGCTATCGGGACTTGCCGGGGCGGAGCCCGGAGAGAGGCAACCCCTGCTGACCAGTTCCTCGGCTATCTGAATGGAATTGAGCGCCGCCCCTTTGCGCAGGTTGTCGGAAACCACCCAAAGAACCAACCCATTCGCGGCGGAGGCGTCCCTTCTTATCCTGCCCACGAACACCGGGTCCTGCCCCGCCACATCCCAGGGCATGGGATATTCTCCCTGGTCCGGTTGGTCGAGCACCTGCACCCCCGGCATCTCTTCCAAGAGGCCCCGGGCAACGGCGGGTTCCATCGGCTCGGAGAACTCCAGGTGCACCGCCGCGCTATGGCTGACCATCACCGGAACACGGACGCAGGTGGCGGAGACGCTGATTTCGGGGGCGTGCATGATCTTGCGACTCTCGTCGATCATCTTCTGTTCTTCCCGGGTGTAGCCGTTCTCCAGGAAGCTGTCTATCTGCGGAACCACGTTGAACCCAATCTGCTTGGGCTGATGGTTCACGGTCACCGATTTGTCATTCAGCAGGGCTTCGGTCTGTTCCCGCAGTTCCGCCACCGCCGCGCCGCCGGCCCCGGAGACCGACTGGTAGGTGTCGGCAACGATGCGCCGGATGGGGTTAACCTGGTGCAGGGGGTGGGCCACCATTACCAGGGGAGTGGTGGAGCAGTTGGGGATGGCGATGATCCCCCGGTGCCATGCCACGTCCGCCCCGTTGACCTCCGGCACCACCAGGGGCACATCCTCCTGCATTCGAAAGGCGGAACTGTCGTCGATGACCACCGCCCCGGCATCCACAGCTATGGGCGCCCAGTGACGGCTGGCCTCGGTGCTGGCGGAAATGAAGGCAATGTCCACGCCTTTGAAGGATTCCTCGGTGGTTTCTTCCACCAGGTATTCCCTGCCATTGACCGTCAGCCTGGTTCCGGCGGAACGACGGGAGGCCAACAGTTTCAGACCGTGCAACCGGGGGTGGCGTTCTTCGATGATCTTCAGGAATTCGGCGCCCACGGCTCCGGTGGCGCCCACGACGGCGATGGTGAGGTGGTTCAGGTCGGGAATGGTCATGGCGTTTACTCTTCAGTTATGGCGGGAATGGTGGTGGTGGCAAACTGGGCCAGGAAATCGGGCGCCTAGAAGGGGATTGGAAGGCTGTCGGGGCAGCCAGCCCATCACCCGGAAATTTCCACTAGTCGCCTCTCGGCTGGCCGATTGCGGGGCCGGAAACCATGCCCCCGGCGCCCCGATTTCTACGAATTTTCGACTTACAAACCCAGGGGCTTCACAATCCTGGAAGCTTCACAAACCCAAAATGTTTTCCAAGCCTACCACAAGGCCGGGCCGGTTCACAACTTCACGGATGCACCGGATTACGCCCGGCATGTAGCAGTCGCGGGTGAGGGTGTCGTGGCGCAGGGAAACGGTCTGGCCGGCGGCGCCGAAGATCACCTCGTGGTGGGCGCTGCGCCCCGGCATGCGGATGCTGTGGATGGTGACTCCGTTGAATTCGCCGCCCCGGGTGCCCTCCAGGGTTTCCTTTTCCGGCTGGTTGCGGGTGTACTGCCGGTCGTTCCCGATGGCCTGGGCCAGGGCATAGGCAAACCCGGAGGGGGAATCAATCTTTGCCTCGTGGTGGGCCTCGATAATGTCCACGTAGTCGAAGAAGGGAGCCGCCTGTTCCACCAGCTTCTTCAGCACCACCGCGCCCAGGGCAAAGTTGGGGGCGACGATGATTCCGATGTTGGAATCGCTGGCCAGGGCGTCCAGCCGTTGCAGGTCCTCGTCCACCAGGCCGCTGACGCCCACAACGATGTTGCAGCCCAGGGCCGCTGCCACCGGCGCCACCTCCAGGCAAACGGCGGCGTTGGTGAAGTCCACCAGCACGTCGGGCCTGGTCTCCGTCAGCAGTTCCGCCAGGTTGGTGGATAGGGGAACCTCGCCACCGGAGGGCAGGGGAAGGACGCCGCCCCGGTCCTGACGACAGGCCGCGCCCACCAGGGCCAGGTCATCCTCCCGGCAGACGGCGTTGACGGTCTCCACCCCCATCTTTCCCGTAGCCCCGTTGATTACCACCCTGATCGGCGCCATGGCAGCCACTCCTGATATTGCGCATATTGAATTGAAGTTATGTTACCACCTAACGGGCGCTTGTCCACGATTGGGGCAACTGCTGAAGTTTGCGGGGTCCGGCTCGCCCCCCTGACCCTATCCCCCGTAAACCGTCTCCCCGCCCACGATGGTTTGCAGCACCGGAATGTCCTTGATGGTCAGCGGGTCGATGGCCATGGGGTCCTGGTCCAGTACCACCAGGTCGGCCAGCTTGCCCGTTTCGATGGAACCCTTGATATTCTCCTCGAAGCCGGCGTAGGCCCCGTGGAGGGTGTAGATGCGCAGCGCCTCCTCCACCGTGATCCGCTGGTTCTCGCCCCATAACCTTCCCTCGCTGTCGGTGCGGGTTACGCAACTCTGGATGCCCATCAGCGGCTCGAAGGGGCCTGGCGGGTAATCGGTAGCGCCGGTGGAGATGATTCCGTAGTCCAGGAAGGACCGTTGGGCGAACATCCACCGCAGCCGTTCCTCGCCGTAGAAGGCCATCTTCTCGCCATGGTAATAGACATAGGTGCAGAAGGGTGTTGCCACGCACCCCAGAGCCTTCATGCGGGTCAGCAGGTCGGGGTTGACCAGGGTACAGTGCTCGATGCGATGGCGTGGGTCGGAGCGGGGATGGGCTGCCTGGGCCCGCTCGTAGGCCGACACCACCATGTCGATGGCGCTGTCGCCGTTGGCGTGAATGCACACCTGGAAGCCCGCCCGGTGCATATCCATAACCCTTTCGTTGATTTCATCAGCTTCCATGGCCAGGATGCCATGGTCGCAGCAACTGCCCTCGTAGGGGGCGGACAGATAAGCGGTGCGGGCGGCGATGGCGCCGTCGGCCACCATCTTGATGCCCCCAATTCGGAGCCGGTCATCGCCCAGCCCGGCAGTTACCCCGGCGTCCCGCAGGGCGGGGAAGTGGGGGTAGTAGAGCAGGCAATAGACCCGCAGAGACAGGTCTCCCTCTTTGTAACCCTCCTGGTAGGTGGCGAACTCCTCCGCCGTAACCCGGGCATCGTGGACGCTGGTCAACCCGGCCTCGTTCAGCATCCGGCAGATGGTGCGCAGCCCCTCGCGGCGAATTTCCGGCGTTTCCACGGGAATCAGGCCGAACCTGACAGGCTCAATGGCACGCTCATAGACCACCCCGTTCAACTCGCCGGTATCCGAGTCGCGCCCCAGCCGGCCGCCGGAAGGGTCGGGCGTGTCCCGATTGAATCCCGCCAGTTCCAGGGCCAGGCTGTTCAGAAAATAGACGTGCCCGGCCCGGTGGGCCACCAGGAGGGGATGCTCGCGGCTCACGGCGTCCAGGTCGGCCCGGTAGAGGAAGCGATTCTCCGCCGTCTTGGTATCGTCGAACTTGAACCCCTGAACCCACTGACCGGCGGGGGTGACGTCCAACCGCTTACGCAGCTCGTCCTGGATGGCAGCGATGGAGGGTTGGGCGCAGTCGGCGGCCATGACGTGCCGGATGCCGCTGTTCAGGACATGAATGTGGGCGTCGATGAAGCCGGGCAGCACGGTCTTGCCATCCAGGTCCAGCACCCGGGTGTCCGGGCCCACCCAATCTGCCACATCGTCGGCGCTGCCCACGGCGGCGAAGCGGCCGTGGAGCATGGCCAGGGCCTGGGCGCGGGGCCGGTTGGCGTCAATGGTAATGACGTTGGCGTTGCGAATCACCGTGTCGGCATAGATGGAAGGCATTGCAGGTCTCCTCACGAAGGATGGACATTCGGGTTTCTTGACGTGGGGCGGGCAATTCGGTAGCAGGGGGCGCCCGCCCGATGCAGGACCAGGACCGCAACGGGATTGAACCCATCCCGGCAACCAGCCCGTTTCCCCTCAGACCACCAGCAGCAGGGCGGCAAGGGTCGAAAGCAGGATGATGCTGCCCACTCCCGCCCAGGCAAGCCGTGGCCCGGACCAGGGCAGCATTCCCGTTACGGTACTTGGCCCGTTGGCGCCGAATATACGGTGAAGCCGGAACTCTCTATCCTTGTAACAGTAGGTGCGAGTTTCAACCCGGTAGGAGAATATGCTGACCCGCTCCAGGGCTACCGCCGTACCGGATGGCGTCTGAAACTCCCGGCTGACCAGCTCCCCGGGCATTGAACGAAGTCGTCTTGAAAGTCGGGAGTCCAAGGTTGGAAAGTAGTCTCCCTGTTGCGGGAGGCAACTTTCCCTGGTATGGCGGGAGTATCTTCGGGTGGTGAGCCTGGCGCGCAACAGAACCCCGGCCCCGGCACAGCGTCGGCAGACCACCCAGCCGGCGCCGCCGCACCGTTTGCACCGCACCCGGCCGGCACTGCCCGTCAAGACCCCGGCGCAGACGGCGCAGTCTTCAGAACGGGAGCCGCTGCCCCGGCAGGCCCAGCACTGCTCCTTCTGTTCCATGCCCGCCCGACCGCTGCCCCCGCAGGCGAAGCAGAACTCGATACGAGTCCTTCTGCCCCGGCAATTGGGGCAACGCGTATCGGGGCTGCAATCTTTTCTGCCCCTTCCCAGGCAGCGGGCGCATCGCACCCTTTCCGCGCACTCGATGATGGTGAAACGTTGCTTCCTGAACTCCTCGGGGTGGGGATGATCTCCCTTCCCGTACTTAGGGGCCCGGTCCGGGCGGATAATGGCCGTCCGGTGGCTTTCCTTCACCACCAGGCATTCGGTGAGTAGCCGGCGGTATTCCCGCGTCTCTTCCCGTTGCAACGCGGCATGACGGACGAAGTCGGACGGCAGGAACCACCTGCGCCACCTCGGTACATCGCCCCACTCCCCAGAAACGGGGGAAGCGGGCCACGATAACCTGGGGATGGGCAGGTGAATATCTGCCCCTTTTGGACGGAAGACGCTCAATCAGGTCTCCTTGAAACCGGGATGCAAGGAGATGTTACGCCGGGACGGGGAAAAGGGGAATAGGCAGCCGGGAATTGTTGGCGCATATGGGACAGCAAGCAGGCAAGGAGGTTGACCCTCACTGTGCCTGGCAGCGGAGGGCGTATCAGGACGGACCGACTGCAACCACCGGACAGTTACGACCCTTCAGGACGGGCGGCAACCTGGAACTGGTTCAGCCGTGGGTCGCCTCCGTAAAGGCTGCCGCGGTTGCCTGGACCCGCGCCAGGGAAATTGGGTTGGTGATCAGGCCATCTTCCTTCAAGCTGGTGCCAACTATGGCGCCATCCGCATGGGCCAGGAAGCTGCCGGCGTTGGCTGCGTCAACGCCACTCCCCACCAGCAGAGGACGGTCGGGGACGGCGCAGCGCACGGTGGCCACGTCAGCGGCATCGGCGGGCTGACCGGTCACCGGGCCGGAAACAATCAGAACGTCGGCTAAGCCCCGGTAGGTCGTTTCCCGGGCAATCAGGCCCAGGTCCGGCTCCCCCAGGGGTACGGCGTGTTTCACCAGAACGTCGGCGAAGATGGCAATATGCTTGGCGCCCATCAGACGGCGGCGGCGCAGGGTCTCCCAGGCTTCCCCGGTTACCAAACCTTCGTCGGCGGCCATGGTGCCGTAGTGGACGTTTACCCGGATGAAGCTGCCGCCGCCGGCCGCCGCTACGGCCAGGGCGGAAAGGGCGTCGTTACGCAGCATGTTAACCCCCACCGGCAGGGAGGTGGCCCGGCAGACTCGATCCACCGCCCGGGTCATGGCCGCCACAGTCTCCGGTTCCACCCGGCCGATGCGGAAGGGAGCATCGCCAAAATTCTCCACGATGATGCCGTCGGCCCCGCCTTCGGTAAGGACCGATGCCTCACGTTCCGCCCGTTCTAGGACCGCCGGCAGGTCGCCGCCCCACCGGGGAGAGCCGGGCAGGGGCGGCAGGTGGATGACTCCAATCAGGGACCTGCGGGACTTGCTGCTGTCGAAAATTGGTTGCATGGCGCCCAATTGGTTGGGTGGTATCCGTGGCCGTTACTTGGAGGGAAACCGCGACGCCAGTATATCAATAATCAGGGCCGCGCCCAATTGGCTGGTGAGTTCCGAGGAATCGTAGGGTGGCGCCACCTCCACTAGGTCGAAGGCCACCAGGTTGTGCCCCGAGACCAAGGCCGCCAGGCATTCGCGCATCTCGTGGTAGAAGAGGCCGCCCACCTCCGGCGTGCCCGTGCCGGGAGCCTGGCTGGGGTCCATCACGTCTATGTCCAGGGTGATATACAGGTTGTCGCCCCGGGGAATCAGTTCCGCCACCGCCTGCGGGCCCAGATGGCGAAACTGGCTGGTGGTGACTATCAGGCTGCCATCCCGTTGGGAATCCTCGTAAGGTTGGCGGCGGGCGGTGCGAATACCGATGGAAGTGATGTGGTTGACGAAGGGCAACTCCCGGCAGCGACGGATGGGGCTGCCGTGGGTGTAGAGTTCCCCCTGGTAGTCGTGGCTGTAGTCCAGGTGGGCATCGAAGTGAACGATGTTCAGCGGTTCGTACCGGCTCAACCCCCGAACAACGGGATAGGTGATGGCGTGGTCGCCGCCCACCACCACGGGAAAGGAACCCCGCTCCACCACCTTCTCCACCGCGGCGGTCAGCTTATCGAAGTTGCAGTGAACGTTGGAGGGGATGGTGGTGATGTTGCCGCAGTCGGCCATGGTGACTCCCCGCAGCAACTCATCGTTGGCCTCGATACTGAAGAATCCCTCAGCCTCCTGCTGACGACCAAACGGGTCGCTGTAGGAATAGGCCCTGGGCGCGTCGCGAATGGCATCGGGGCCATAGCGCGCTCCCGGCCTTCCCAACGTTCCCTGGTCGAAGGGCATACCAATGAAGGCCACGTCGGCCTCCAGGTCTTCCAGGTTGGCGCACAGGGGTGCCTTGAAGAAGGTTCGGGGCTGGGCCCGCAGGATGGGCCAATCCCCGGCTTCCGGAGAGGGGCCATTTTCGGGCGAAGGGTTAGCGGACATGGTCTCCCTCCATCAGTGTGGGTGAAATCCGGCCCGACGATCTGCTCCCAAGCGAGGCTGACCTGCTCCGGCGGAAAGGGCCGGGGTCATTCAACGTCGCTTGTGGTCATTATAGCAAAGGCCCTGTTAGCCTTGCGTGTTGTGTATGGGGGACAGGGCGCACGGCTGTGCGACCCTACGGTTGGGGGAAATCTGCTATGATTTGGATTAACTACCCAAATTGGGAACAACATCCCGTAACTTCTGCAGCCAGGACGCCGTTATTGGCGCCTATTGTCAGGCTGCTGACCACCTTCCCGGAGCCTTCGATTCTCGATGCCTGCCAACAAGCTTGATCTTCACGGAAAGACTTGGGCGGAAGCGCTGGCCGAGTTTCGCGACCTTTACAACTCGGCCGCCTCTGCCCACCCCGGCGGTGGGGTGTTGTTGGAGGTGGTCCACGGTTACGGCTCCACGGGCCAGGGGGGCCGACTGTTGACCAGCCTCCGGAGCTACCTGCAACGACAGAGTCAGGCGGGGCTGCTTTCCTATCGTACCGGCGAGGCGGTGGACGGCAATCCAGGCCACACCCTGGTAACCACCCTCAAGCCCATACCCGCCGCCGGAGACGACCTGGCCGACAGCATCTGGGAGTTTTGCGTCCGCCCCCAGACCCACAGCAAGGTGATGAATCGCTTCCGCCGTCATGGCGACCCGGCGGTACAACAGGCGTTGCGGGAATTGCAGGCACAAAAGCGGTTGCAAACGGTTAACGTGGGCCGGGGAAAGGGGTACCAGGCTTTCTAGCCCGCCGTCAGGCCAGCATTGGCAAGGACAAATAACCCACACCGTAGGGGCCCACGGCTGTGCGCCCCTACCCCCATCAACCAACCAGGCAACCGGCACCCACCAAGCCTGTCATTCCGAGCGACAGACATGGGGGCTTGGGCATGGCAATGATGGTTATCCCGCACCGTTGGGATTCCTCGACACGGCTCGGAATGACAAATAGAGGTCAACAAACCGTAGGGGCGCACGGCTGTGCGCCCCTACATGTGTGTCTCTGTAATCCCAGGTTGACCGGGCGTTAGCGGGAGCGGCCCCCACTGTTGCCCAGGAAACGCCGGTCGGATACGCTGCCGCCCCGGCTGCCGCCACCCTGGCCGCCCCGATTGCCGCCGGGTCCGCCACCACGGTTGCCGCCAGGACCGCCTCCCCGGTTGCCACCGCCGCCGCCGCCACCGCGATTGCCGTAGCCCCGGTCGCCGCCACCGCCCCGGTTGCCGAAGCCGCCGCCGCGCGGCCGGTCGCCGCCCCGGTCCTGGGGTGGCCGGGCGGGACGGGGTGGGCGACTGCCCCCCTCATCGCCGAACAGGGCGCGCCGGGATACGTTGACCCGTCCCATCGAATCGATTTCCTGGACCACGACGGTGATTTCCTGGCCCACCTTGATTTCCTCTTCCATGTCGCCCAGGTCCTCGTTGCGAACCAGTCCGTCCTTGCCGGGGATCAGTTCCACGAAGGCGCCGAAGCTGGCCAGGCGGTTGACCTTGCCGGTGAGGATATCGCCCACCACCAGTTCGCGGGTCAGGCCCTCGATCCGGCTGCGGGCCAGTTCAATCATGGTCTGTTCCGAGGAACTGATGGTCACGCCACCGTCGTCGGCCACGTCAATGGAAGCGCCCGACTCCTCGATTATGCCGCGAATTACCCGACCACCGGGGCCGATGACTGTCCCGATCTTCTCCACCGGAATCTGAATGCGGATGGTCTTGGGAGCGTAGGGGCTCATCTCTTCCCGCGGTTCGGTAATCGCCTCGGCCATCTTGCCCAGGATGTGCAGGCGACCCAGCCGGGCCTGCTCCAGCGCCTGGCGCAGAATTTCTTCATCCAACCCCTTCAGCTTGATGTCCATCTGGAGGGCGTTGATGCCGGCTGCGGTGCCGGCCACCTTGAAGTCCATGTCCCCCAGGAAATCCTCGATTCCCTGGATGTCGCTGAGGACGGCGTAGCGGCCATCGTTGTCGGTGACCAGGCCCATGGCGATACCGGCCACTGGCGCTCGCATTGGGACGCCGGCGTCCATCAAGGCCATGCTAGTGCCGCAGACGCTGCCCATGGATGTGCTGCCGTTGGAGCTGAGCACCTCGGACACCACGCGAATGGTGTAAGGGAACTCCGTTTCCGGCGGCAGGGAGGACAGGATGGCCCGCTCCGCCAGGGCGCCGTGGCCAATCTCCCGACGGCCGGGGGAACCCACCCGCCGGGCCTCGCCCACGGAATAGGGCGGGAAGTTATAGTGGTGCATGAACTGCTTCGTATCGTCCGGGGAAAGGGTGTCCAGCGTCTGCTTCATGCTCAGGGGGCCCAGGGTGGCCGCCGACAGCACCTGGGTTTGGCCGCGGGTGAAGAGGCCGGAACCGTGGGTGCGGGGCAATACGCCCACCTCGCAGGCGATGGGGCGGATTTCCGACAGGCTGCGGCCATCGGGACGCACCCCCAAATCCAGGATGCGGCGGCGCACCTCTTCCTTCACCACGTTCTTGAAGCCCTCGGCCACCCGGTTGCGGCCGAACTCCTCGGCCAGCGCTTCGGCGACCTCCTGCTCTATCTGGTCCAGGCCCTCGTCCCGCTCGGCCTTGAAGGAGTTCTGCTCCAGGATGCCGGTGACCCGACCGTTGACGATGGCCTTGATCTGGGCGTCCAGCTTCTCTTCTTCCTCGGAATCGGTGGAGACCTCGTACTTGGGTTTGCCAACCTTGGCTACCAGCTCGTCGATCAGGTCGATGGTGATCAGGTTGGCCTGGAAGGCCTTCTGGATGCCCTCCAGGATTACCTCTTCCGAAACCTCGTAGGAACCGGCCTCCACCATCATAATGGCATCCCGGGTGCTGGCCACCACCATGTTGAGCTGGCCATCGGCAATCTCTGCGTAGGTGGGGTTGACGATGAATCCGCCGTCATTGTAGGAAACGCGGCAGGCGCCAATGGGGCCGGCAAAGGGCAGGTGGGAGACGGACAGGGCCGTTGAGGCGCCGATCATGCCCAGGATTTCCGGGGGATTCTTCTGGTCGGTGGAAAGGACAGTCAGGATGACCTGGATTTCGTTGTGGAGTCCCTTGGGGAACAGGGGGCGAATGGAGCGGTCGGTCAGGCGGGCGGAGAGAATCGCTTCCTGGCCCGGGCGTCCCTCCCGCCGGAAGAAGCTGCCGGGAATCTTGCCCGCGGAGTACAGCCGCTCTTCAAACTCGACGGTCAGGGGCAGGAAGTCGATGTCGGGCCGGGGCTTGTCGGCCATGACCGCGGTGGCCAGGACGACGGTATCGCCATAGGTCAGGACCGCGGAGCCATGGGCCTGGAAGGCCAACTTGCCCGATTCGATGGTCAGCTTCTCGTTGCCGATAATTCGTTCTACTACAGTAGCTTCAGGCATGGGGGTATTACTACACCTCGCACATTAGAAAATAAATGGAGAGGAGACAAACGCGAAGCTAGCACGTTCAGCAGACGGGAGGCCATTACCTTGGTAACGGAGCGGGGGTAACGGAACGGCGCAATGGGACGCCAGAAAACCGGAAGGGGGTCGAATCTAGCGGCGCAACCCCAGCCGGCTGATCAAGGTCTGATAGCGATTTACGTCTTCGTTACTGAGGTAATTTAGAAGCCTGCGGCGTTTCGACACCATGCTGACCAGGCCCCGGCGGGAGTGGAAGTCCTTCCTGTGGGTGCGGAGGTGGTCGGTCACCTGCCGAATCCTTTCGGTCAGTATGGCGACCTGCAACTCGGTGGACCCGGTGTCATTGGGGTGGGTCCGGTATTCCCGCGTTATTCGTTCCCTGGTGTCAGCATCCAGCATTATCTATGCAATACCTTCTATCTCATCTTCTCTAACACGCACGGATTATAGCATGGCAAGGGAAGGGGGCGCAATGACGTTTCCGCCCCTGCCCCGTTCATTCCGAGCAATTCCTTCCTTAACCCGCCATCCTCACCTGCCATTTCCCGGCCCCGCACGATGTCGCGCAGAAGAACGGGGGAATGCCGGAAGGAGGCAGGCATTACCCGCAGGGCGCGCGGCAACGCGACACCACCTCGCCGGTAAGCCTTCCGGCGCCAGTGACATGGCGCCAACATAGCTCGGCGGCGTTGGTCCGGCTCATGCCGACAGGAGGGGCCGCAACTCCCGGAGGCTGGGCAGGGTTTCCAGCCGGTTTACGGTATCGATCAGTTCCTGGGACTGGGCCCGCCCCAGGACCGGTTCCATCAGGTCCAGCGCCTTCTCTCCCACCTCCTCCCGACTCAGGGGGTTTTCGGCCCGGCCCCGGAAGCTGGTTACCCGTTCCTCCAGCACGGCGCCATCCTTGGTGGTTACCTGGACGATGGCCTGGTAATCGGGTTGGGCCGCGCTGAGCGCCGGTTCGCCAATCAGGGTGACTCGGGAGCGCAGGTCCAGGACTGCCGGATCCGTCATGCGCTCGAAGGAATGGGCGGCCTCGAAGGAAACCCGTCCGTCCAGCAGGGCAATGGCGAATATGTACTGGAGGTTGATGTCCGGCATCTCCCGGTCATTGACGGTGTGGGCGCCGCCCTCGGGCAGCCGGGCGACGATGCTCTCCACGTCGGCGGCGCCGATGCCATGCCGTTCCATGATGGTTAGCAGGCCCTCGGCCGGCGACTGGATGGGAAAGCCCACGCAATACTTCTTGATGTTGGTCAGCATCACCTCGTAGCGGCTGCCCAGTTCGGAAACCAACTCCTCGCCCCGGGGGTTGTCGGCATAGGCAACCAGGAAGTTGCCGTCGCCGGAGAAGGTATCGAACACCCCGGTAAATCCCATCTGCACCATCTCCGCCGCCATAACGCCGTTGCGGGCGTTCATACCCCCGAAGATGAAGGCTTTCTCGATGTGCTCCACGTCACGGGGGTAGGTCATGATCCCCGATGCCTGCTGGGCGCCGTAGGACAGCAGGTCCCGGTACTGTTCCTCCTTCAGGCCAGCCAGGCAGCCGG
This sequence comes from Dehalococcoidia bacterium, assembly GCA_965221385.1. Lineage (GTDB taxonomy): Bacteria > Chloroflexota > Dehalococcoidia > Lucifugimonadales > UBA3495 > Bin22. The sequence continues at coordinate 2,021,616 of OZ244885.1, read as the reverse complement.
CCGCGACGGTGGCACCCATGGTGCCGCCGATGCTGAAGGGCAGGTGGTTTCTCGCCCGCATCTCCTCCCGACCCAGGGCCTTGGTGGTACGGCTGCCAATGTCGTAACCCAGCACCACGGCCTTGACGAATTGGGAGCCGGTGACGTTCTCCCGCTCCCCCATCGCGAGGGCGGCCGGCAGTATGGCGCAACCCGGATGGATGCCGGCCGAACCGTTGGAATCGTCGGTTTCATCGGCATGGGCCATCATGCCGTTGGCGATGGCGGCGTTCACCGCCGAAGCCACCTGGGAACTGCCCACCACCTGGGCCTCTTCCGGACCGCCCTGCTGGGAAACGTATTGGCGGGCCAGTACCCCCGGCTTGAGGACCGAGCCGGACACCATGGCCGCCAGGGTATCCAGGATATGGTGCTTGGCCTTCTCCAGTACCGGGGGAGGCAATTCGGCGTCGAGGGCATTGGCGAGATAGTGAATAAGGGCTGGGGTGATGCTGCTTTCAGTGGTCATAATTGTGGGGGCCTCCATCGAATGTTGGCTCGCATGTGGGAAAGGGCAGGATTCAGCTGTCCTCGGCCCAGTTCGGGACGCCCATACCGGGGCGCCCGGCGCGGTCTTTGGGGCTGGCGTCAGCTCCTTTGCCTTCCGGCAAGTTTCGCAAGCGGGCGATGCCCAACCGGACGCAGCGTAGTCTAACCCAGGGCCCAGTTTGCCGCAACGAAACCGAAAGCGTTCCGAGCCATTTCAAGAATCGCCGGTATGGAGTATGCTTCTAACGTGCCGGGGAACAAGGGGCGGCTTGACAGTCCTGGCAGGGAACGGGCAGGTAAAGGCAGGGGAGGGAACCGGCGGGACGGGGCGCTAATGCGATCAGGGGCCGGCTCTCCCATACCGACCGCGCCCGGTGCGGGAGCGGGAGCCTGGCAAGGCCCGGCCCAGCCTGGAAGCGACAGAGTGACCATTGGCAACAGCGATTAGACGCAGGCTTCATTACGGTTGGGTTATCTTCGCCCTCACCTTCTCCAACCTGACGGTGGAGGGCGGGTCGAAGAACGTCCAGGGCGTATTCCTGGTTGCCCTACGGGATTACTTTCGCAGCAGCGTGGCCCTGACCTCGGCCGTATTCTCCGCCTCGGGCCTGTTCGGGGCCTTTATCGCGCCCTTCCTGGGCATGTTCCTGGACCGTTACGGCCCCCGGGCCATGTTCCCCCTTGCCGGGCTACTAATACTGGTGGGTTGGCTGGCCAGCAGCTTTGCAAGCGAACTGTGGCAACTGTTCATCTTCTACAGCATCATCGCCACCGTGGGCCAGGTGGGCATATCCTCCTTTGCCGCCACCGCCACGCTGGCCCCCTGGTTCCCCCGTTCCCGGGGCGCCGTCCTCGGCCTGGCCGATTCGGGAAACCCGACGGGTCAGGCCATCGTCGTTCCCCTCGCCCAGTTGATTGTATCCACCCTCGGATGGCAATGGGCCTTCCGGATATTCGGGGTTGCCTTCTTCCTGCTGGTCGCCGTGCCCAACCTGTTCCTGCAGAAGCGACCGCCCAATTCGGAGAGAGAACCAGCCCAACCGGACAGTCAGGCCGAATCCCTGGAGGTGGGAGAGCCGGAGCGGGTCGGCGTTGTCGGCGTCCCTGAAGGCCCCCAAACCGAGGTTAGAACCCCCACCCGGAACGGCCAGGCCGAGGCGCTACGGGAGCCGGCCGTCTGGTTTCTGATGTCGGCCAGGGCGGTCGGCTCCATCGGCCACCACATGACCATGGTTCACATATTGGCCTTCCTGTTCCTGGCGGGTTACGGCGAAATACAGGCCGCCCTGGCCATCGGCGTGGCCGGCCTGTTGGGTATCGCCGGGAGACCCGTGGTTGGCCTCCTGTCCGATGTATTTGACCGGGAGATCATCTATACCCTGGGAATGAGCATGGGCGTGGCCGCCGTGATACTCATCCTGTTCTTCAGCGAGGGCGGGGTTTGGTGGGCGCTGATCACCTTCGTGGCCCTGAACGGCATGAGCGACGGCATCGGCGGGTTGTTGATCGGGGCAAAGGCCGCCGACCTGTATCCGCCACGGATGCTGGGCCGGGTCATGGGCATGATGGAAGTGGGCAGAGGTATCGGAATCGGGGCCGGGCCCATCCTGGCCGGGCTGCTCTTCGACCTGCAGGGTGACTACTACCTGGCCTTCCTGATGTCCGCGGGACTGACTGCCACCTCCATCTGCCTGATGTGGGCCGTAACTTTCACCGCCCGGAACCGCTACCGACACGATTACCGGGGTTAGGGGCATTACACACCTCGACGACTCCGCTGGCCTGGGGTGACCCTACTCCAGCCGCCGGATATTGGGCATGCCCAGGGCGGTGACGACACTGACCGCGCCCAGGATGGCCCCGTTTATGAGCAGGGCCCTGGGCGCGCCGACGATTCCTGCCAGCGCGCCGACGCCCAGGTGACCCACCGGGGCAAAACCGATGCTGAGCACCCAGGACCCCATGGCCCGGCCCCGTTCCGCATCGGGTACCAGCGTTTGCATCAACGTCTTGTAGAGGGTGTCAACGGACATGGCGCAGGCGTTGACGAACAGCAGCACCGCCAGGAAGGTGTAGATGTTGCCGGCCAGGGAGAAGGCCATCAATCCCACCCCGAATCCCAGGGCCGTCGCGAACATCATCACCCCCTTCTTCCTGGTTGTTCCCAGCCAGGCCAGCAGCCACAGCCCCAGCAGACCCCCGGCCTGGCGTCCGGCGGTCATTACGCCCAGGCCCGTCGGCCCCACCTGCAATACCTCCTTGGCAAAGACGGGCAGCAGGGTCATGTGGGTGAAGCCCAGGACCTCGGTGGCCGCCGTCAGCAGCATTAAGGCAAGGAGAAAGCGCCGGTTGCGAAGCAGGCTCACATAGCTGGTGAGGTTGCGCAGTACCGATACGGCGGCTGAACCGGACGGCCTCCCCGGGTTTCGCAGGGCAAGGGTGGCGGCGGCGGCGCAGAGGTAGCAGACTGCGGCCGCCATGAACTGCCAGCCCGCGCCGGCAATTTCGATCAGGGCGCCGGCAACCAGGGAACCAATTATGCCGCCGCCCTGCATGGCCATCGCCCCCAGGGCCAGGCCGTTCAGGGACAGCCCCGAACCCACGATGTCGAAGGTGTAGGTCTGCCGAACCGTGATGGCGAAGGCGAACATGACGCCCAGGGCGCCAACCAGCGCGATTACAATCCATACGTTGGTCAGACCCTGGAGTAGCAGGAGTCCCGTGGCAAAGGCGACCGCCGCAGCGCCCACGCTGCCGATGCGGAGCAGCCCCCGTCGTTCCCAACGGTCGGTAATCGCTCCGGACAGTACACCGAAGAGGAAGAAGGGCAGCATGCGGGCCGCCGCTCCCACGCCCACCATCAGCTCGGAACCGGTCAGCTCGAAGATGAGCCACCCCACCGATACCTGCTCCATCCCCGTGGCCAGGGAATAGAGGATGGTCGATGCCCACAGCAGGCGAAAGTCCCGGAAGCGCATGGAGGCCGCCCAGTTGCCAAAGCCAATCATTGGCCGATGATACACTGGAACGACAGCTACTGCTATTGGGGCACGGTTTGGACGGCGTCAGGCATCAAAGCGGGCAACGGGTAATTCCTTCCCCTGAAGAACCGCAACCGCGAATGGAGAGTTGGACAGCAAGAGGCGTCGCCCAGTTGGAGAGGCTCCAACGGAACGACGCCCCATACTTGTCGCCTAGCCTATCTGTCGCCTGGCCGGCGAAGGCTGCCGTTGCAATTGCTGTTGGCGCTGGGGAGATGATCAGTCCAGGCTGATACCCAACTCCTGGTGCAGGTCGCGGATGGTCTGCGCCCGGTTGCGGGTGGGCGCGCGCTGCCGCATACCAATGGGCTCGTTCTCAACTTCGGGAACGACCTTCACCGACACGAAGACCGGTCCCGTCTCCCGCATTATCTGCTCGATGTTGGTGGCAAACTCTTCCAGGTCATCAAAGCTGTAGGCGGAGGTATAGCCGGCCTCTTTCGCGACCCCCGCATAGTTGATCTCCTGGGCGTTGGGAACGGGCTGGCCCCCGGTGGTGGCATAGCATTCATTGTCCAGCAGAATATGGCAGAAGTTGCCCGGCTTCTTGCCGGCGATGGTGGCCAGGATGCCCAGGTTCATCAGTAGCGCGCCCTCGGAATCGAACAGCACCACCTTCTCGTCGGGCAGGCCCAGAGCCAACCCCAAGGCCGCCGAGGTGGTATGGCCCATGGCGCCGCCCAGGTTCAGGTCCCGGCTCTCATTGGTGGTGAATTCCCGCCAGTGGCGACCGGAAGTGCCGGTGGGAATTACGATGGCATCGCCCCGGTGTTCCTGGAAGACTCGGAATACGTCCGTGGACTTAATCATTCAACGCCTCCGTTATGCAAGTGCTTCGCGATGAGTGTTGCGCCAGTCTCCCCGCGCCATCTCTCGCCTGCATACCACTCCTGGGTCACAGGGAAGCGCCAGCGATACGGGCCTGCCGGCCCGGCGAGGGAACGGCTCTTCTAGCGATTGAAGCCGTGGTATTCGTCGCCCACCAGGATGGCCACCGGCCGCTTGGTATTTCTGGCTTCCTCGAAGGCGACGGAAATACGCTGGCTGTCGGCGTCCTGTTCCACCAGGTAATAGTTGATGCGGAAGGCGTTCAGGAAGGGCTCGGTATATCGGGCCACCGAGTCGGTTATCACGCCGTGCCGGTTCCAGCCCCGATAGCCAATCACCATTACCAACGGGAACCCGGTATCCAGGGCCATGCCCCGGATGGAATCGCCGGATTCCATCATGCCCGTGTTCTGGATCAGGCACACGGGAGTCTTGCCGCCGATGATCAGCCCCAGGGCAATGGCAAAGGTCTCGCCCTCCCGGGAAGCCGGTACAATATCCAGCCAAGGTTGCTCCTGCATCAACTCGTAAAGGTAGTTCGTCTCGCTGTCGGGAATGGTTACCACGTGGGTTACGCCATTCTTGCGGAACTCCTCCACCAGGGCTTCGGGACTCAATACCGCTGCCTGCTGTTCAACCATGAAGCTCCTCCTTGCCTGCGTCCTGTCCCGCCGGGGGAATATCGGCCCCTGGGCAAAATACCTTGGGTAAAATACTCTGGGGCAAAGTACCCTTCCCGCCGGGCGTTGCCAGCATTATAGTAATCCCCACCAATGGGGTCAATTTTGGCGCGTCGACCAACGGCGCACGGAAGCGAGCATATAGATGATGGACGACAAGACCTGCCTGGTAACGGGAGCCAGCGACGGAATCGGGTACGCCACGTCCCTGGAACTGGCGCGTAAGGGCGCCCAGGTGATGATGGTGGGCCGGGACGCCGCCAAGACGGAAGCCGCCGCCCATCGCATTAGCGCCGAGACCGGCAATGCGGCGGTGACCTGGTTCCTGGCCGACCTGTCCTCCCTGGCCGAGGTGCGCGCCCTGGCCGACCGGGTTAAGGAGCAGGCGCCCCGGCTGGACGTGCTGCTCAACAACGCCGGCGCCATTTTCCTGTCGGGCCAGCCCAGCGCTGACGGTATCGAAATGACCTTTGCCCTGAACCACCTGGGCCATTTCCTGCTGACCAACCTGCTGCTGGACCTGATCAAGACCTCCGCGCCGGCTCGCATTATCAACGTATCATCCAGTTCCCACCGCTCGGTGAGCGAATTGCGATTGGTAGAACTGCTGGATCCGGCCAGGGGTCGGGGCTACCGGGCCTACGGACGGTCCAAGCTGTGCAATATCCTGTTCACCTACGAATTGGCCCGTCGGCTGGAGGGAACGGGAGTAACCGTAAACGCCCTGCATCCTGGGCTGGTTCAAACCAACATCGCCCGCAACAACGGTATCAAGGGGCGGCTGGTCAACTTCTTCATCGGCGTCCGGGGCATGGACGCCGGGCGGGGCGCCGAAACCCCGCTCTATCTGGCCTCCTCGCCCGAGGTGGAAGAAATCTCCGGCAAGTACTTCGAGAACTGCCAACCGGTCCCATCCTCCCCGCTCAGCTACGATCCCCTGCTGGCCCGGCGGCTCTGGGATATGAGCGAGCGGCTGACGGGAGTGGGAAGGCCCTAGACCGTGGCGCCGTTGGTCGAATTTCCCTTCATTCCCCCTCGCCTGAATTGGCGGTCCGTTGCGGCTCCAACTCCAGCAGCCGCACGCCCCGTTCCACCTGCTGCCCCGGCTGCACTGCCACCCGCCGCACCACGCCATCACGGGCGGCGGAAATTACCAGTTCCATCTTCATGGATTCCATAATCAGCAGGGTCTGGCCGGCTTCCACCGAATCGCCCTCCTGCACCCGTATATCCAGTACCGCCCCGGGCATGGGCGCGAGGACAACTTCCTCTCCCTCCCCGGCGGGGGAAGCGGCAGGGTTCCGGCGCCGGGAAGCAGCCATGCCAAAAACGAACAGGTCGCCATCCAGCCACAGGTGAAGCTCTGGCCCAACCCAGGCCCAGGCAAAGGGGTAGGTCCGGCCCGAATCGGCCCGGCAAAGCCCTTCGCCAGCCTGCCGCCGCTCAACTGTAAGGGATAGCGCCCGTTTCGGTTCAGCTCCCTCCTGAGTTTCCAGGTGAAAGGTGAGGAGGTCGGCCTCGCCCGCAATACCCTCGATATGGCAGCGCCAGGGGCCCGCCTCCACCGGAAACACATCCCGCATCCATTGAGTATTGCGATTCACGGGAACCTTCTCGCGCCGACCGAATGCCAGGGGTTGGCGTCGGGTCCGTGCCCTACGTCGGCCGAAGACGACGGCGTTGGGCCTTGCGGCTGCCCGCTGGCCCACGCCGCAAGGGAACGGGCCAGGTCGAGCCTGTCCTCGGAAAGGGCAGGGCGGGTGACCGCCGGATTCCACTCCAGGAACCCGGTATCGTATTCGCCCCGCTGAAACTGGGGGTGACCCACCACCGCCCGCAGCAGGGGAATGTTGGTAATCACGCCCAGGACGGGAAACCGGGAAAGGGCGTCCTCCAGCCGGCGCCGGCACCCTTCCCGGTCGGGCGCCCAGGCGGTCAGCTTGACCAGCAGGGGGTCGTAGTGAGTCCCAATGGTCTGACCCTCTACCACGCCACTGTCCAGCCGCAGGCCGGGCCCTTCCGGGGGCCGCCAGTGCAGCAGGGCGCCGCCGGTGGGAGCGAAATCATGGTAGGGGTCTTCCGCGTAGATACGCGCCTCCATAGCGTGGCCCCGGGGCTGGATGTCCTGTTGCTCAAGGGGAAGGGGTTCCCCGGCGGCGATTCGTACCTGCCATTCCACCAGGTCCAGGCCGAGGACTGCCTCCGTTACTGGATGTTCCACCTGAAGGCGGGCATTCATTTCCAAGAAATAGAACTCGCCGCGCCGGGGGTCCACCAGGAACTCCACCGTGCCGGCGTTAACGTAGCCCGCCTCCCTGGCAACGGCAATGGCAGCATCCACCATGCGCTGGCGCAGTTCCCCGGTCAGCGCCGGAGAGGGTGATTCTTCGATGATCTTCTGATGGCGGCGCTGGATACTGCATTCCCGTTCTCCCAGGTGGATGATGTGGCCCAGGCCGTCGGCCAGAACCTGGATTTCCACGTGCCTGGGGTTGGCGATGTATCGCTCCAGAAACACCCGGTCGTCGCCAAAGGCGGCCAGGGCCTCCCGTCCCGCCGAGGCCATGGCGTCCTCCAGGTCGTCCGGCTGGTTGACCAAGCGCATACCTCGGCCGCCGCCACCGGCCGCCGCCTTTACCAGCAGGGGAAACCCCCAGGTATCGACGAATTCCAGCGCGGCGGCATCCCCTGCCCGGCACCCGGGAGAACCGGGAACTATGGGCGCCCCCGCCTCCAGGGCAATGTCCTTGGCCCGCAGTTTGTCGCCCAACGCCTCCATGTTCTCCGGCGTGGGGCCGATGAACGTCAAACCGGCCTTCAGGCATGCCCGGGCGAAGTCGGCATTCTCGGAGAGGAAACCGTAACCGGGGTGTACGGCCTCGGCCCCGCAATCCAGGGCGGCTTGAACGATGCGGGGAATGTTGAGGTAGGTTTCTTCAGCGGAGGACCCGTTAAGGGCAACGGAATAGTCCGCCGCTGCCACGTGGGGAGCGCCTGCATCCGGTTCCGAGTGGATGGCCACCGGCGTAATGCCCATCACCCGCAGGGCGCGGCATACGCGGACGGCGATTTCTCCCCGGTTGGCTATAATTACCTTTGAGAACATAACCCAGAACCTTGACCGACTCTCGGAAGTAGTTTCGCCTCGGCCCGGCCGAGCATTCAATCAACTCTAGAATGATTCACCAATGGGAGATTGTCGTTCCGAGCGACAGTCGAGGAATCCCAACCGCAACCATCAACCACGTACCCACCACCAACCATCCTACCCTGTCATTCCGAGCGACAGCCGAGGAATCCCAACCGCAACCATCAACCACGTACCCACCACCAACCATCCTACCCTGTCATTCCGAGCGACAGTCGAGGAATCCCAACGGCAACAAGCAACCAGCAACCACGCCACCCACCACCAACCATCCTACCCTGTCATTCGGAATGACAGACAAGGGGGGCTAGGCTTGGCAATGATTGTTCCATGCCGACCGTTGGGATTCCTCGGCTGTCGCTCGGAATGACAGACATGAGGGATTGGGCTTGGCAATGATTGTTCCATGCCGACCGTTGGGATTCCTCGACTGCCGCTCGGAATGACAGACTGGAGGGGCTAGGGCATGGCAATGACTGCCCCCCCACCGTTGGGATTCCTCGACTGCCGCTCGGAATGACAGACATGGGGGGCTAGGGCATGGCAATGGCGGTTCCCCCCACACCGCTGGGATTCCTCGACTGTCGCTCGGAATGACAGACATGAGGGTTGGGCTTGGCCATGGCGGTTCCCCCGCGTCGTTGGGATTCCTCGATTGTCGCTCGGAATGACAGACAAGGAGGTTCGCAATTACCACCCCGTTACATTCGGAAGACGCCCTGCTGACGTTCCGGAAATGGGGCGTTCAGGGATGCGGCGATGCCCATGCCCACCATATCCCGCGTGTCCACCGGATCGATGATTCCATCGTCCCACAAACGGGCGGAACCGTAGTAGGGGTCGCCTTCCGTTTCGTACTTCTCCAGGATGGGCCGTTGCAGGGACTCCCGTTCCTCCGGGGACAGGGAGCCACCCTCCCGCTCCAGCTGTTGCAGCCTCACGGTGAGCAGAACCTCCGCCGCCTGCTGCCCGCCCATCACCGAAATTCGGGAGTTGGGCCACATCCACAGGAACCGGGGCTGAAAGGCTCGGCCGCACATTCCATAATTTCCGGCGCCGAAGGAGTTGCCGGTGACCACGGTGAACTTGGGGACGGCGGCATTGGCCACGGCCATCACCATCTTGGCCCCGTCCTTGGCGATGCCCCCGGCCTCGTATTGGCGGCCCACCATGAACCCGGTGATGTTCTGCAGGAACAGCAGGGGTATGCCCCGCTGGCTGCACAGCTCGATGAAGTGGGTTCCCTTCAACGCGCTCTCGGAGAAGAGGACGCCATTGTTGGCCACCACGCCCACCGGATAGCCCCAGATGCGGGCAAAGCCGCACACCAGGGTTTCGCCATAGGCGGCCTTGAACTCGTGGAACAGGCTGCCGTCCACAATTCGCGCAATTACCTCGCGGGCGTCGTACTGCCGCCGATTATCCGGGGAGACTATACCGTAGATTTCTGTGGGGTCGTATGCCGGCGGCGCAGGAACTGTCGCTTGGAAGGCCGGTTGACGGCGCGGGCCAAAGTTCTCCACGATGTTGCGGGTTATGGCCAGGGCATCCTCATCATCGACGGCCTGGTGGTCCGCCACGCCGGAAATGCGGGTATGCACCTCCGCGCCACCCAGGGATTCCGGGTCCACCTCCTCGCCGGTGGCCGCGCGAACCAGGGGCGGCCCGCCCAGGAAGATGGTTCCCTGCCGGCGGACAATCACCACCTCGTCACTCATGGCGGGGATGTAGGCGCCGCCGGCAGTGCACGACCCCATGACCACCGCCACCTGGGGAATGCCCAGGGCCGACATCTGGGCCTGGTTGTAGAAGATGCGGCCGAAGTGGTCCCGGTCGGGGAAAACCTGGTCCTGCAAGGGCAAGTACGCGCCCCCCGAATCCACCAGGTAGATGCAGGGGAGCCGATTCTCCAGGGCAATCTCCTGGGCTCGCAGGTGCTTCTTGACGGTAATGGGGAAGTAGGCGCCACCCTTGACCGTGGCATCGTTGGCGACTATCACCACCTGGCGCCCATATACCACGCCAATGCCGGTGACTATGCCCCCGGCGGCCACCTCGCCATCGTACATATCCCAGGCGGCAAGGGGACTCAACTCCAGGAAGGGGGTATTGGCGTCCACCAGGCCCTCGATTCGCTCCCGGGCCAGCAGCTTGTCCCGACTGCGGTGCAGGGCCACGGTTCGCTCCCCGCCCCCGGCGCGGGCCAGGTCCAGCCGACCCTTCAGCTGGCGCACCAGGGCTTCCATGCCCTTCCGATTTTCGCGAAAAGTTGGGTCGGTGGTTCGGAGCTTGGAACCTAGAGCGTCCATGTTAACCCCGTGGCGATGGCATCCGGGTCTGGGTTCAGTCAGGTTCCGTCCATTATAGCCTCGACCGAGGCCCGTGTCAGAAACGGGCGCAAACTCGGCGGGGTTGACCCTTACGCAATCAGGGCCAACTGCTGGTACTGACGGGGCGCGTTCAACTCCCGGGGTGGAGTAACAGAGGGCAGGCGGTAGCGCTGACGGGCCTCCTTGACCACGGCCAGCACCGAATCCGTATAGTCCTGGGCGGCATAGGCGCTGCCGTACAGCTTCTGGTAGCCCGTCGTCAGATGGGGATAGGACTCCCGAAGCATGGGCATGAACCATTCCTTGGACCCAGGTTTCAGGAACAGCAGGTTGGCGGAGAGGAACTGGGCGTGGTGCTGGGCTGCCGCCCGCACCGTTTCGTTTATGGCCTCCTGACCATCGGAAATGCCGGGCAGCAGGGGAGCCATCATCACGCCGGCGGGAATGCCGTTTTCCACCAGGAACTGCATGGCCTCCAGCCGGGCCATGGGGTTGGGGGTGCCCGGTTCCGTTCGCTTCCAGACCTCCTCATCCACGCTGCCCACGCTGAAGATCACCTGGACATCGGCGGCGTGGTAGAGTTCCTGCAGCACGTCCACATCCCGCCGGGCCAGCACCCCCTTGGTGGTGATGGAAGCGGGATTTCGGAACTCGGCCAAGACCTGGATTATCTGGCGCGTGAGCCGGTATTGGGCCTCGGCGGGTTCGTAGGGGTCGGAAGCGGTGCCGATGGCCACGGGCTCGCCGGCCCACCGGGGCTTGCGCAGTTCCTCCCGCAACACCTGGGGGGCATTGACCTTGGCGAACACCCTCTGGTCGAATTCGGCGCCCGCGTTCATGCCCCAGAATTCATGGGTGGGCCGGGCGTAGCAATACCGGCAGGCGTGGCGGCAACCCCGATAGGGATTCAGCGTCCACCGGAAGGGAAACCCCGGCGCGTCAATTCGATTGAGCAAGGACTTGCAGGTGATTTCCTGTACTTCTGCCTGGGCCATGACGTTCCTCCGCCAAGCTGGTCTTTAGAACACGCGTGCTTATCGTACAGATGTTCTTTTCTCTTGTCAACCTTCATGGAGAGCACGGGCATGCGTCTTTGTCCCGGGGAGGCCTGTTCCCGATGAACGGGTATGCCAGATGAGCACTGGCCCTGCCCATTTGCCCACCTGCACCTTCCCTTTTTCGACCCCTGACCCTGTGCTATAATCGCAACGCTTTTGAGCCGGGCGGGCCGGTTCCAGAGGGGACTGGGCAGGAACGGCAAGGGGCGGCCTTGGTTGCGGCGCCGGGTTTCGGCGGAAGCGGCAGTGGCGCCGCCGGTTTACTTCAGCAAGGGGGTATGGCTGGCCGTGGAAGGGCGGGCAGTCCAGCGCTATGACGTACACCAAGGGCCCTTTAGTGGAAAACGACAACCTCAGAATCTTCAGCGGCAATTCCCATCCTGCCCTGGCCCAGTCCGTCTGCGACTACCTGGAGATGCCCCTCAGCCAGGCAGAGGTGTTCAAGTTCGCCAACGATAATACCTTTGTCCGCATCCTGGAAAACATCCGCCAGCGGGATGTTTTCATCATCCAGCCCACCGGCGCCCCGGTGAACGACAACCTGATGGAACTGTTGATAATGATCGACGCCTGCAAGCGGGCGTCGGCCGGGCGGATTACGGCGGTCATTCCCTACTACGGCTACGGCCGCACCGACAAGAAGGACCAGCCCCGGGTGCCCATAACGGCCCGGTTGGTGGCCGACCTGCTGACCACCGCCGGCGCCGACCGGCTGCTTACCGTTGACCTCCACGCCGGCCAGATTCAGGGATTCTTCAACATTCCGGTGGATGAATTGACGGCTATGACCATCATGGCCGACTACTTCAAGGCCAAGGAGATTGACGACCTGGTGGTCGTGGCCGTTGACATCGGTATTTCCAAGCGGGCCCGGGACGTGGCCGAGTACCTGGACTGCCCCCTGGCCATCATCGAGAAGCGCCGCATCGACAATGCCGACCATACGGAAACCCTGAACGTGATTGGCGACGTTAAGGGCAAGGTGGCCCTGACCTTTGACGACGAAATCCTCACCGGCGGCACCACCGTTAACGCCGGCAATGCCCTGATGGAGGCCGGGGTTACCCAGGTATATTGCTGCGCCACCCACCCGGTGTTCGCCAGCCGCGCCTACGAAGCCATCGAAAACAGCGATTTCCTGGAGGTGGTGGTAACCGACACCCTGCCCCTGGACCCGGCCAAGGAGGCGGAAAAGGTGAAGGTGCTGTCGGTGGCTCCCCTGTTGGGGGAAGCCATCAATCGGATTCACCTGGGCCACTCGGTCGGATCCCTGTTCAGCACCCGCAGCTACTCCTAGCGGTTGGTATTGGTTGGTCAAACCAGGAATGGGAGGGAAGAGAAGGGGGGAATCGTTGCTCGGTTGGGTAGGGGCGCACAGCTGTGCGCCCCTACGGGAAATAGCCGCCTGGCCACACCGGCCTTCCCTCGATTCTCCCTGACACTCCAGGCCCGACCAGGCGCGGGCGGTTCGCTCCCACTCCCGACCATCTTCAATGTCACACCCATCTGCCCGTCGACCTTAACGTCAATTCCCAAATTCACAGGAGGGGCATCCCATGTACGACCTGTTGATCAAGGGCGGTACGGTAGTTGATCCATCCCAGGGCATCAACGGCGCCAACGATGTGGCGGTACAGGATGGCAAGATCGCCCTCGTAGCCCCGGACATCGCCGAATCCGAGGCGGCCAAAGTTGTAGAGGTGAAGGGCAAGCTGGTGACCCCGGGACTGATCGACCTGCACACCCACATCTACGACGGCGTCAACGGCAATGGCGTGGAGGCTGACCTGGGCGGCGTTAGGGCCGGGGTGACCACCATGGTGGACGCCGGCAGTTCCGGTTGCGATACCTACGGCGGGTTCCCCCGCCACATCATCCCCAACAACGCCACCGAGATTATCCCCTTCCTGCACATCTGCCGGACGGGCCTGGCAACCACCCCCGATATCTTCAGTCCCGCAAGCATTGACCTGGACCGCACCATACAGGTTGTGGAACAGAACCGGGACACCATCATGGGTATCAAGGCCCGCATGGTATCCCCAGCCCTGGAAATCATGGGCATGGAGATGCCCCGCATGGCCAAGCGGGCCGCCGTGGAGGCCGGCGTCAAGCTGATGGTCCACATCGGCGACACCGAGAAGCGCTACGACGAGAAGGTAATCCACCAGTTGCTGCCCATACTGGAAGAGGGCGACATCGTTACCCATCTGTTCACGGCCAACCCCGGCGGGGTTATCGACTCGGAGGGCAAGCTGGTACCCGAGGCCAGGGAAGCCCAGGAGCGGGGCGTCTGGCTGGATACTGCCCACGGTCGAATGAACTTCAGCTTCGATGTGGGCCAGCGGGTGCTGGACCAGGGTCTGCTGCCCCACTGCATCAGCACCGACCTGACCCTACCCGGTCGCCAGCTGACGGTGCACAGCATGACGGAGATGATGACCCGTTTCCTGGCCATGGGTTTCACCCTGGACCAGGTGGTGGAGATGAGTACCCTGAACCCCGCCAAGGCCCTGGGCCAGGAGGACCGCATCGGTTCCCTGGCGGTGGGACATCAGGCCGATATTTCGGTGCTGGAGATGCGCGAGGGGGACTGGGTGGTTTTCGACGTGGTTGGCGGCAGCCGCCGCACGGAGAAGGCCGTGGTACCCGTGCTCACGGTCAAGAGCGGCGAAGTGTACGAGGCCGGCTGGGGTCCCCGTCCCTGGGGCTGGGAACCGGACAGCGCGTAGGGGAAGTGTCCTTTACGCCCTGTTCACTCTTTCAATGTTCTCAGCCAACCCACGGATGACATTCCGGGCCAGTGGAGGAGTCCCACCCGCACGGGTCAGCCACTGCACCACCCACAAGCCAACCAGCCCTGTCATTCCGAGCGACAGCCGAGGAATCCCAACGGTAAGGGGCAACCGTCATTGCCATGCCCAGCCCTTCTCGCCCCTTCCCCGGAAAAGGGGAAAGTATATTCGCGGTGGGAAGGTTGGTTGTAGGGTGCGGTTGGGATTCCTCGGCTGTCGCTCGGAATGACAGGAAAGAAGAACTCGGAAGGGCAAACAGGTGAGTCCATGCACCGTAGGGGCGCACAGCCGTGCGCCCCTACCCATAGCCACGCTACCCCAGCATTCCGAGCGACAGCCGAGGAATCCCAACGGTTCCCATCAATCATCCAACCCACCACAGACTAACCGGGCCTGTCATTCCGAGCGACAGCCGAGGAATCCCAACGGTAAGGGGCAACCGTCATTGCCTTGCCCAGCCCTTCTCGCCCCTTCCCCGGAAAAGGGGGAAAGTATATTCGCGGTGGGAAAGTTGGTTGTAGGGTGCGGTTGGGATTCCTCGGCTGTCGCTCGGAATGACAGGAAAGAAGGACTCGGAAGGGCAAACAGGTGAGTCCATGCACCGTAGGGGCGCACAGCCGTGCGCCCCTACCCATAGCCCCGCTACCCCAGCATTCCGAGCGACAGCCGAGGAATCCCAACCATTCCCATCAATCATCCAACCCACCACAGACTAACCGGGCCTGTCATTCCGAGCGACAGCCGAGGAATCCCAACGGTTCGTGGGAACCATCATTGCCATGCCCAGCCCTTCTCGCCCCTTCCCCGGAAAAGGGGAAAGTATATTCGCGGTGGGGAATTTGGTTGTAGGGTGCGGTTGGGATTCCTCGGCTGTCGCTCGGAATGACAGGAAGGGTTGGCCTGTGGTGGGTGACGTGGTTCCTCGGTGCGGTTGGGATTCCTCGGCTGTCGCTCGGAATGACAATCAACCTTTTCCCCCTCCCTTCCGCGCTAGAAGTACTGCTACCGTCCGTCCTTTGAACCCACTATCTTCCCCTTCACCTTCCTGCCCAACTGCCGAGCGGTGGCGACCGGCCTGAAGCGACGTTTCATGTTGTTGGCTATCAGGGGGGCTACCTGCCGGTTGCCGGCCACCAAGGGGGCCACCCATTGCCGCAGTTCCTTCAGGGTGGGTGGCTTCTCATCCCATGTCGGGACCAGCGAGTCCATGGGATGCCATTGCTTTTCCCTTCCCAACCGGGTCATAACCGTTCCGCCGGCCTCCTGCACCGCAATGACCCCGGCCAGCATGTCCCACATCCGGGGGGCGCCGATGATGGCGTATTGCATCACGCCACAGGCGGTCATGGCCAGTTCGTAGGCGATGCTGCCCGTGGTGCGCAACTCCCCCGGGTTTCGGCCCACCGGCTTGCCGAACTTGGTGGTTTGGACGAAGAACCCCGGCAGGCCGATCAGCCGGTTACCCACCGGCTTGTCGGAAGCATAGACCGAAACCGGTTCTCCGGCGCTTCCCTCTTCCGTGACAAGATGGGAGCCACCACCCCGGCGGCAGTGCAGCACGAACCCACCCCCAGGGGTTGGCCAGGGAATGTACAGCGCCCCCGCCACGGGCCGGCCCCGGTGCAGCACGCCGATGGACGAGGCATAGACTGGCAGACCGTTCAGGAAATTCGTGGTGCCGTCCAGGGGGTCCAGCACCCATAGGGTGTCGGGGGCCGGGCCTGGGGGATCGGTTTCGTCGGAACCCTCTTCTCCCAGGATGCCGTGGGAGGGGAAGAGACGGGTTATCTCCCCAACCAGGTAATCCTGGGTGGACTTGTCGGCGGAGGTCACCGGGTCCAGCTGATTCTTGTCCTTGTACTCTATGGAGAGCTGTCGCCCGAACTGGGCGGACAGTATCCGCCCGGCGCCCCAGGCCAACGATACGGCGGCGGACTCAATTTCTTCCAATTCTTGCTGAAGAGTGGGGGAACTGGCAACCATAAGTACTCCCGCAACCGCCGGCGGCGCGCCTAGCGATACATGGGTTTGAAGAAGCTGTGCAGGTAGTTGCGCTGGTGGGCCCAGGAATGGGTCCGCTTCACCACCGCCGGCGGTATGGGCTGCCCCTGCCGGTGGGTGACGCGCATGGTCTCGTAGCCGTTCAACTCCGGCGGAGCGTCCGCGGTGTAGATCACCTCGCAACCCTCGGCCTCGATGAACATCTTCAGCGATTCGAAGCCGGTCACCTTCTTGTTGGGGGTCTGGTACACGTACAACTCGGTGCAGCCATACAGGTCATCCACGTGATCGTTGCCGGTGCCTCGTCCGCCGCCCTGGCGCAATTGTTGGCGGGTAAAGCCGTGCCCACTCAAATTCATGCTCATAAGCCATACCCCCTTGCAATCAAGAATCCGCTGCTGCCAGCTGCCAAACGGGAAGGGCCCGCCGGTCCCGGGCTGCTGGCAATGCAATTCATCGGTTCAGGTTTTTCATTCTAGAGTATCCCGACAGGGATGGGTAGCCTGGTTTTGGACTCGGTTTAGCCAATACCTGGGGACGCGACTAGTACTCAATCAAGCCAGGAATGAAAGGAATGAAAAGAGGAATAGTTGCCTGGTCGGGTAGGGGCGCACAGCCGTGCACCCCTACGAGTAAGGTCCAACTTTCCCGACTATGCCCCCTTCTTCCTGACAAACCAGGGTTGACTGATTACTAGGGATAGATAGCCCAGCCCACCCGGTCGGTTTCGGCCCGGTAGAAGTGCCCATCGGTGGAGGTTACGTACAGGGTGGTGAGGCCCGGGCCGCCAAAACAGACGTTGGTGGGACGGTTGCACCCGATGGGATGGGTCTCCAGTACCCGTCCTGACGGGGAGAAGACGTAGATCATCGGCCCCGGGCCACCCAGCTCCCAACCGGCGGTGGCCACGATGTTGCCCTCGGCGTCCAGGCACATACCGTCGATGCCCCGGTGTACGGCGTTGGAATCCTTCCCGAAGGTGTGCAGCGTCTGGTAAGCGCCCAGGCTTCCATCCTCGTTGATGGGGTAGGCGCGCAACTCCCGGTTCAGGTCCATCCGGTCGCTGTTGCTTTCCGCCACGTAGAGGGTACGCTGGTCCGGCGAAACCAGAATCCCATTGGGCATGGTGGTATCGAAAGTGACCCGGGTCACTGTGTAGCTGCCATCGGGCTGGGGATCGGCCCGCAGCACCGAACGGTTGTCCAGTTCCTCCACCTCACTGGGGTCGATGTTGCCAGCGTTCCAGGGGTTGGTGAACCAGATCCGGCCCCGGCGGTCGATGGCCAGGTCGTTGGGGGTATTGAGCTTCTGCCCGTCCACCCGGTCCGCCACCGGAACAATGGCATCGTCATCGAAGCGGACGATGGCCCTGCCGCCGGAGCAGCAGCCAAACAGATTGCCGCGACTGTCGTAGGCCAGACCGTTGGTATGATTGGTACCCGTCCTAGCCTCGGCAATCTCCCCGGAGTTGGGGTCGTAGCGCATGATGCGGCTGGTGGGTATGTGGGTGAAGAGAATGGCCTCGCCATCCCAGACGGGACCCTCGCTGACACCCCCGTAGGGGCGGGTCAAAAGTTCGAACTGGTACTGCCACTGCATTATCGTCTTTCCTCCTGCGATTGCGACCGGGATAACGCAGTTTAGACACCGGGATACGGTAATGTCCACTGAATGAGTCCCCAAGCAGCTGGTTGAAAGGGCAGGAGACGGGTAGCCGGGGGATACGGACGGCTCCCCATTACCGGAATAGCCAGATTTCCGTCCGTTCTGAACCGGTCCCACTGTCAGGCGCCTATTGATAATGGCCCTTGGGTAGTCTAAATTAGACGGGCATTTGCGGGTAGGCGGGCCAGCAGCGGCTGCAACCATCAATCGATTGGGTGATAGGCAATAGTGTCGGCAGTACTGAGGGAAATACTGGAAGCAGTGCTAATGGCCCTGTTGCTTTTTGCGGTCATACAGGCAAGCGCGCAGAACTTCCGGGTGGAGGGTTCCAGCATGTCCCCCACCCTGGAGGAACGGCAGTACCTCCTGGTGAACAAGCTGATCTACTTCAGGTTGGACTTCGATCGCCTCTCCCGCATCATCCCCCTTTGGAAGGCGGAGGATAGCGTCGTTAGACAGCCCTTCCGGTCGCCGGAGATGGGGGACATCATCGTTTTCCAATTCCCAGGGGAGCCCCGCAGGGACTATGTAAAGCGGGTAATCGCCCTCCCCGGAGACAGGGTGGAGATCGTTGACGGCACCGTGCTGGTCAACGACGCCGCCCGCAGCGAACCCTACCTCGACCAGCCCTTCGCCGAATCCATGCCAGCCCGCCAGATGAGTGGGGGGGAGTACTTCGTCATGGGGGACAACCGCTCCCATAGCAACGATTCTCGCAATTGGGGTGGGGTGCCGGAGGAGAACGTGGTGGGCAAAGTGTGGTTCATATATTGGCCCTTCTCGGAAATGAAGGTGCCCCAATAGCCCTGTCGGCCGATCGAGCCTTCTCCCCAAAGAAGAAATCATCCACCACAGGCCACCGAGCGCACGCCCCGGGGCCGGCAACGCTGCCTTGAGGTGGATGATTTCATTCCCGATGGCCTGGCGGCGTTGCTAGGCTTCTCCCTCCTGGGCGGGACCTATGAGTATGTCGTCGCCTTCAACTTTGACTTCGAAGACGCGCAGGGGATCCACCGCTGGTGGGGTGAGGGCCTTGCCCGTGCGGACGTTGAAGATGGCCCCATGCAGTGGACACTGAACCTCTGCCCCGTCCAAGTCGCCATCCGACAGCGAGGCGTAGGCGTGGGAGCAAATGTCGTCGCAGGCGAGCAAATCCCCCTCCACATTGACCAGCAATACCTGGTGGTCACCCACGTCCACCGCTTTCATGTCTCCAGGGGCCACCTCACCGACCGTGGCAACCTTAACAAATTCGGACATAATTCCTCCTGGCTATGTGTTCCCTTTGGCGTAGGTACGGCCCAACATAGGGGCCGCGCCGAAAATTCGATAGCAATTATATACAAGAGAGCCGTTTGGGGAAACTGCCGGGTTATGCGGGGGTTATGCCATTCCTTCAAGGAGACTTGTAAGTGCTTTCATTCCCCTTGCAGAGAACTCTCAGGGGTGAGAGAGCAAGTCCAATCCTCAAGGAGTTACCCCAATCGCTGAGGTTGGTTTAGCATTAGGTTGTTAGCCCGAAACGGAGGCGAATGGGTCAGGATGGGCAGGCTCGCAAACTATCAACATGGGCCAATCTAGGCTGCTGCGAATATGTTGCCCAAGAATAGCCTAAGGTTTCCGACAGCGCCACCCCAACCCCCCTCATCCATTCATGCTAATATTGGGGGCAGCCTGAACCCCCGCGAGGTGCCGATTTGCAGATTGACCCCAACACCTTCGAGCATAACTTCTACCGGGTGCTGACGGGAGTGGTGGTTCCCCGTCCCATTGCCTTTGTTTCCACCGTTTCCGCCGACGGCGTGGTGAACCTGGCTCCCTACTCCTTCTTCAATGCCGTGGCCTCCGACCCGCCCACCATCGTCTTCTCCTCCTCCCGCCGGGCTGGGCCCAAGGTCAAGGATACCCTGGCCAACGTGGAGGAAACGGGTGAATTCGTGGTTAACGTGGTGGTTGATGACATCGCCGAGGCCATGAACAAGACCGCCGCCGAGTTCCCCGAAGAAGTCAACGAGTTCGACATCGCCGGTTTGACCCAGGCGCCCTCGGTGATGGTGAAGGCTCCCCGGGTGGCCGAGTCCCCCGTCAATCTGGAATGCCGATTGCGGCAGGTGGTAAACCTGGGCCGGGACGCAGAATCCGGTCACGGCCTGGTCATTGGCGAAGTCATCTACCTGCACATTTGGGACGACCTCATAGACGGCCACCGCATCAATCACAGGAAGCTCAAGCCCACGGGCCGCCTGGCCGGCAGCATGTACTGTCACACCGCCGACGTTTTCGAGATGGCGCGCCCGGTCTATAACGAATAGGCATTCGTCAGGGAAAGAAATCTCCCGTTCCTGCAGAACGGGAGACGCATGGAGTCGGTTGCCCTTGCCAGTACCGGGCGAATCCTCAGTAGAAGCCCCGCTGACCCGATTCCGGTGGCTTCCCGCCGTCTTCCGGCGTATCTGACCCTTCGCTGGGCGGTTCGAGGGCTTCCGTATCCGTTGGGTCGCTCGCCGGCTCCGGATTACCCTCGCTGGAATCTACGAGCTCATCCTGTACCTCAGCCGTCTGGCTGGCGGCGACGACTGTATCACTGTCGTTGGTCGAGTCATTCGATACCACCGCCTGTCCCTCCACCACCTCCGGCGGGTGACGACCCGTCATCTGGTAGGAGACATTCTCCTCCGGGTGAGCATTCCGGTAGGCATTCAGGGCCGCTTCCAGCTCGTCGAAGAAGGTTTCCGGGTCCCGCACTCTTATGGACTGGCGACGGCCCCTGACGGGACGGATTCGCAACTGGTCCAGGGTGGCCATCGACCCCATTTCCACCACGGCAATGTTGCTGAAGTGGATGGTCTTGATACGGGGCCGGCCGTAGGCGACGCAGACGGCATTATCAAATACCAGATACTCCCGGGGAGTGAACAGCCAGGTGTAGATGGCGACAATTATGCCCAGGATGAAAATTATCTGGGGGTTGCCACCCATGTCCCACAGGCCAAACATGGACCCTGCGCCCCAGGCGGCGATACCCAGCGCCAGAACCAGCGTCAGGTTGAACGGCACCCGGTCCTTGGCTGCATAGAGAGGCTGGCGCTGTGCTTGCTGCATAAACCCGTTCCCTTGCTCCCGGTAGAAAGTAATGAAGCCCAATAGATTGAAAGGCGGCGATTTTCGAAACAGCGACATTATATACCATCGGGTGGGCCCTATCCACCGGCGCAGCCCTGCGTAGCTGACCGCGTTTCAAGGGCAGGAGTAACCCCTGGTCACCTGAAAGCCGCCGTGAATCCCAGAACCCCAGGCCCGAAGAAATCTGCACGTCCGGTTTTGTCGCCGTTCTCCAACGCGGAACGGTACGGAGCAGAATGGCTGGTCGGGACACCTCGCCTGGTATGCTAAACTGTAGCGGCGGCAAAGGGCGGCGCCGGAAGCGGCCCGATGCCCAAAATCCGCCCCAAATTCTACCTTTACCTTGCAGCTTCTGCTCCCATGACAAGATTGGTAAGGCTTGCCGCCCAACTGTCCAACTCCCATCCCTTCGAATACTTCATCATCGGCGTAATCGTTGCCAACGGCATACTGCTGGGCCTGGAGACCTCGCCGTGGCTGACCCAGCGATATGGCGAGTTGATGATCCTGGGCAACCGGGTTGCCCTCGGCATTTTCATAGTGGAAGCGGTCATCAAGGCGCTGGCCCTGGCGCCCCGCTCCTATCGCTACTTCCGAGATGGCTGGAACGTCTTCGATTTCCTGGTCATCGTGTTTGCCCTCATTCCCGCCACCGGCCAGTTTGCCATGGTGGCCCGGCTGGCTCGGCTGCTGAGGATAGTCCGCCTGGTTTCGGCGGTCGAGGACCTGCGGCTGATCGTGGCGGCATTGGTGCGCTCCATTCCCAGCGTCGTGCACGTCATCATGCTGATGAGCATCGTGGTGTACATCTACGCCATCATGGGCCACCACCTCTTTCACGAACACGATCCGGAGCACTGGCGCAACCTGGGGATTTCCCTGCTGACCCTGTTCAACATCATCACCCTGGAGGGCTGGACGGAGATAATGAATCGGGCCATGGAGCGCCACCCGTTGGCCTGGATCTACTTCGTCAGTTTCGTCGTCCTGGGCACCTTCGTGGTCATCAACATGTTCGTGGCAATCATCATCAACAATCTGGACGAGGCCAAGCGGGACCGGCTGGAAGACCTGAAAGTCCCACCCACGGGCGAGGAATTACTGCAGGAGATTAGGGCCACCCAGTCTGCCCTGCGCCGCCTGGAAGAACGCCTGGAGCAGGACCGGTCGGAGTAGGTCTGTCCGGATTTGCATTCAGTGAGCTCAGTAAAGGTAGGATTGCAAGAGTAGATTGCCATTCCGAGCGGAAGCCAAGGAATCCCAAAGGTACGGGCCAACGGTCATTCCCTTCCCCAGCCCCCCAGCCCTGTCATTCCGAGCGACAGCCGAGGAATCCCAACGGCGCGCGCCAACGGTCATTCCCCTCCCCAGCCCCCCATGTCTGTCATTCCGAGCGAGAGCCGAGGAATCCCAACGGTACGGGCCAACGGTCATTCCCCTCTCCAGCCCCCCATTCCTGTCATTCCGAGCGGCAGTCGAGGAATCCCAACGGTACGGGCCAACGGTCATTCCCTTCCCCAGCCCCCCATTCCTGTCATTCCGAGCGAGAGCCGAGGAATCCCAACCGTGCGGGCCAACGGTCATTCCCCTCTCCAGCCCCCCATACCTGTCATTCCGAGCGACAGCCGAGGAATCCCAACGGTACGGGGGAATGGTGTTTGCCATGCCCAGACACTCTCGCCCCCTACGGTTGGGATTCCTCGACTGACGCTCGGAATGACAGGGCTGGTTGGTGGTGGTGGGATGGATGGTCGTAGGGGTAGGGGCGCACGGCTGTGCGCCCCTACCCATAATGTCTTTGGCCGTGATGCGCGCGACCCTACCCTACAGGGAGGCCTTGCGGCTGTGGATGCCCGTGGCCCCGCTGGGTCGGTTGCCCCGGTCCTCCTCAATTTGGGGGGTGCCGTCGGCCTCGGCGCAACGCACCTCGAAGGTGTGGTCGCCGGCGGCGAAGGGCCAGTCGTAGCGCCAGATGACCCACGTCGTTTCCGACAGGGGAGACCTCAACCGGGCGTCCTGCCAGGGGCCGCCGTCCACCCGCACCTGGACGCGTGAAATGCCCCGGGCGCCGGCGAAGGCGATGCCTCCCACGGGGACCATCCGTTGTCCCTCCGCCTCGATGATGTCCCGTACCGCAACCGTATCTATCACCGAGGTGGCCATCACCCGGGCCACCTCGTCCCAGCCCCGTTCCACCCAATAACCCTCCCGGTATTGGTCGGTAACTTCAATGTCAACGATCCACTTGGGCTGCTTCATACCATAGCGGTCGGGCAGCCATATCCGCAGGGGGAAGCCGTGGTCGAAAGGCAGGGGCTCGCCATCCCAGGCATAGCACAGCATGATGCGGTCGTCCGAGGCCACCAGGTCCAGGGCCACCGTCTCGTAGAAGCCGTCGGCGGACCTGATGACCAGGTACTTTGCTTCCGGCAGGGGCTGCACGTCGGCCAACACCGCCTGCAGTTTGGCCCCCGTCCACCAGGTGGTGCTGATCAACGTGGTGCCGATGCGGCCGGAAATGCAGGACAGGGTGACGTACTGGTCCCGGGAGGGATAGTCGTTCCGTATCTGCTCGATGGTCAGTTCCCTGGGGTTGGCCACCAGGCCATGAATGGGCAGCGCCCAGTTGGATATATCGACGAAGGTTGGTTCCGCCCGCAGGAATACCTGATAATGGTCCTCCACCGGCGTGTACTCCGGACGGGTACCCGGGGCCGGGGTGACCGGGTCGTTGTCGTTGGGCAGGGGACGGCGGGGCGGCATCTCCGACGGCGGCATGGAATTTGACACCACCTCGGCAATCTGGGCCTGCTGATTCTGGCCCAGGGCGGCCCCCAGGCCGGCGCCGGCCACGGTGATGGTGGCAGTGGTGGCGCCCAGCCGGATGAGAAACTGCCGCCGGTCTATCACGGTCACCGATGCCCCGGACTCGACCATGGCGTCGTATGCCGGTGATTCGCCGGTTTGCAACTGCGCCGCGGCTTCCACCGGCGCCCCCTCCGGCGTATCCGAGGGAATTCCTGTCGGCCCGGCCTGGGCCGCAGCCAAACGGCGTTGGGCGTAACCCAGGGTCAGGCCCCAGCCCAGGAAGAGAACCATCAGCCCAACCACGGAAACCACCGGGTTCATGCCAGACTGGGCCATGGGCAGGCTGACCAGGGTGAGAGGAGCGCCCACGATGATGCCCACGGCCAGGCCGGGCAGGGGCCTGGAAAAGAGGCCAGCCAGCCAGCCCCCCTCCGGGCCGTGCGAACCGGCGGCGCGGGACCGCATGACGGCGAAGAATACGGCGGCGGCCACCACCCCGATGGCCAATACCATCATTACCGCCACCACTCGCTCGCTGGTCTTGGCGGCGGCAGCCACGCTCAGGTTGAACAGCAGCAGGGTTTCAATCATGGCATCTATGCCGAAGGTTATCAGGGGGCCCGGAGTGTTGTCGGCAATCCAGTCGAACAGGGTAAAGGGTACGAAGGGCAGGTCCAGCAGCCTGTCCGCCAGGAACATCAGCCCCACCAGGGGCGCGGTGAGGATCAAACCGACCACGGCCCCCAATCCCACTGTGGCCAAGGGTTTCTGCATGGCTGGCGCCTCCTTAAGTGATATACCGTTCGGGTACATACAGTTGCCGCCCGGCGGCTATGGCAACGGCGTGGCGGGGAATCCGCCCCACCAGTGGAACCCAATACATGGGTAACCGGAGGAAGGTACGATTCCCGGCAACCGGTATTGGAATTCCGGGTATTGCCAGGTTTGCGACCGGACGCCCAGGGAGCCAGGCCGGAGCATTGGGAAACCGTCAGTTGGGGAATCGTCCTTTGGGCGATGAAGCACCATTTTTCACCAGATATGTACGACCAGCGATTCCGGGCGGTTTCCCATTTATAGTAAAATCGGCTCCTGAACTTCATTCTAACCCATAGAGGGCGGTTGATGTCCAAAACTCTACCACTGTTGCTGCTGCTTCCCTTGCTACTGGTTTTCGTGTCGTGCCAATCCGACGATGCTGAAGACAGCGGCAACCGCCTAACCCTGCAATACTCGGCGCAAAGTTCGGCGCAAAACCCGGGAGGAGCCTCCGCGGCCAGCCGGAACGACGGCGGTGAAATGGCGCCGGGCATGGGTTCATTCCCGAATGCCAACCTCCTTCGACCCACCCCAGCCGTCGGGAATTTTATGCCCGTCCCATTTGCTGCCATGTCACCCAACCCCCTTCCCTACCCCACTGGGGACGAGGTCCTTCGCGGATCTGCCGATGGATGGCCCCTGTCCCTGGCCCAGTTGTCCATGGGGGTGGACTCGGTGCCGGGGGCCGCGACGCAGGTGCAGGCAATCGCCACCAGCCTGGGCGGATTCGTGGAACGG
This sequence comes from Dehalococcoidia bacterium, assembly GCA_965221385.1. Classification (GTDB taxonomy): domain Bacteria; phylum Chloroflexota; class Dehalococcoidia; order Lucifugimonadales; family UBA3495; genus Bin22. Next base: position 1,996,054 of record OZ244885.1, on the reverse strand, counting down.
CTCAGCGGCGTCGCCGGTGGAAACGAACCCTGGTACGAAGTGGTGGTGAAGGTACCCCAGGGGGATTTCGCCGTAGCCCTAGCGCGAATTGAAGCGCTGGGAGACGTGCAGTTTCGCAGCCTAGGCAGCGAGGACGTCACGGACCGCCACGTGGACCTGACCGCCCGGCTTACGGCCTACCAGCGAGAGGAACGCACCTTGGCTTCCCTGCTGGAGCGCAGCGGCTCCGTTGCCGAAGCCCTGAGCGTGGAGCGGGAACTGGCCCGGGTGCGTACCAACGTGGAACGTACCCAGTGGCAGCTGGAATTGCTGGAACGACAGATAGACCTGGCCACCATCCAGGTGACACTGGTGCGCCGGGCTTCCGCCGCCCCCACCGGCCCCGTCGCTCGCCTGGAAGTCCAGGCCTCCAATGTCGCCGACCGGGTGAGCGAGTTGCGGGAGTTCCTGGGGAGACGCCTGGGCGCCATTGACGAGATATACCTGGCGGCATCGGATTCGGGGGAGCGGGCCGAGGTGACTTTCCGGGTATATTCCGAGGATTTTGACCTGGCCATCGTCCTATTGGAGGGCCAAGGGCGGGTAATCTCCCGGGAACTGGTGGATCGGCGGGGTACTGGAAGCGAGGCAACCCAACGCCCCCGCCGGCCCGATGCAAGAATTACGGTTTCCTACCGGCACGAACCGTCCGGTGTGGGGGCCTGGACGGTCATACTGATAATCGTGGGTATCCTGGCCCTGGCCGCCGCCGGGACCTACCTGGTTCGGGAGGCCTACAACCGGGGTCGTAGGCGGGGCAGCTTCATATAGACGCCGACCGCCACGGCGCGGGCCAAAACGGGGGCCATGGGAGCAACTGGCTTCCGGCCTGTACCCCCAAGTTCTTCCCCGGTATAATCCGCTCAGGCTGAGTCGGGCCAAGCGCGAGAACAGGCGGCACCGGAACAGACGGCTCCGGAACAAACGAAGAGAAACCAAATGCAGCAGCAGGGGGAAGGTGGAATAATGGCAGACGGCACATTTGTTGAGTGGGTCCACGGCTCCAGTATGCAGGTGGAGTACCTGAACCGCATAACATCGATTCGCCATACGGGACCCTTCGTTCGCATCGAGGGGGCCGGCGGCCAGAACACCTGGGTGCACTTCCCCATTCCCACCCTGGCCTCCTACGGCGGGAGGGCGACGCGGGCCGTGGCGGCCCTGGTCAGCTTCCGCACCCGCTCCCATGCCACCGTCCACGAGGTGATCGTGTACGACGGGGAGAAGCGCATCGCCGAGCACGTGGATTTGGGTCGCCAGGGAGATAACCTGGACGCCCGGTTCGACATTCCCGGAACGCCGGAGGTGCAGCGGGGCCTGAACGTTACGGTGGGGGTATCCTTCGCCGAGGGCGCCCCGGACACCCGTTCCATGCAGATAGAAATCGTCGGCGTGGGGGTGGAGTTTTCCGGGCAGTAGGCGCCTGGGTGGCCCGGGGCCAGGCCGGTTCGATAGCTGCCCCCATGTCTGGAGGGTAGAAACGACAAATATGCCTGTGTACCTAAACCAACAGTCAGTCAAGTTGGTAATATGAGTACTGAAACCAGGTCAACCATTTGACGGCATTCCGTGCCTGCCGAGGCATCCCAACCACTCCCTGCGACCAACACCCCCGCAACCATCCAACCTTCCCCGTCATTCCGAGCGACAGCCGAGGCATCCCAACCACTCCCTGCGACCAACACCCCCGCCACCATCCAGCCTTCCCCGTCATTCCGAGCGACAGCCGAGGAATCCCAACCACTCCCTGCAACCAACACCCCCGGAACCCTCCAACCTTCCCCGTCACTCCTCGGCAGTCGCTCGGAATGACATGGATTCGTTGGCACGGTACCAACGTTTACAAAACCAGCCTGACTGAATATTGGGTGGGCGGGATACCCTTCCGGGCCATGCCGGGCCACGACCAAGGGAAGAATCAGGTCATTCCAATGTTTCGGGACGGCAGGCGTCACCGGAAACCTTCCCCCAACCGGGTCATCGCAGCTGAAACGGTGATTGCCCAAGACTCCTTCGAGAGAAATACACCCCCAGCTTCAGACCGCCCATCCGTTTTGACTGGTTCACCTACCCTTGACAAATCGGAGCAATAATAGCACATTAGTTCTATACCAAGAACCAACGGGGGTGCCAATTGAATAACTACCTGCTCAGAGCCTGCCTCAAGTGTGGTGGAGACCTGGCTATGGACTATGGAGACTGGATTTGCCTCCAGTGCGGAGCCTATCGCTACGTGGGTCTCTACCAGCAGGGGCCGTCGCCAACGGAGAGGTTGTTGCGCCTACCCGCAGTCCTGGGCCGGGACCGCAGGGGAGCATCCCTCCCGGATTTAGCCAGCGCCGTCCCGGGTTCCAATACCCGGAAGACCTTCCTGGGAGGACGTGCGCACCAGACCTGCGGAAGCATGGCGGCGGCGCGATGAACCAATCTTGCGACCTGTTCACCAACGCAATAGTCACCAACCATTCGGCCAATCCCGTCCGGGGCCTGTCCTTCCGCCCCGGACGCTGGGGGAGGAGGCAATGAGTCTGCTGGCCATCAACGCCACCACCAGGGATGCGGGTTGGGCCTTCTTTCTGCCCAATTTCCGGGTGGAAACGGGAATAATCGCGTTCTCCGGCAGCCGCAGTCTGGACGCCACCGACCGGGTGGTTCACCTGCTGCAATGCCTGGACTGGCTGGTGGCCTGGCGTCGTCCTTCGGCGGTGGCCTATGGCCAGCCCTGGGGCATTCACCACCCGGCGCCGGCCCTGGAGCTGCTGGACACGGCCATAGTGCAGTGGGCCGCGGGTCATGGCCTTACCCTCTGCACCTATTCCACCAAGGAGGTTAGGGATGCAATTGCCACGGATGCCGGGGTGCAGCCGGACCAGTTATCCTACGCCATCATGCGGCGCCTGCGGCTCATCGGGGTTCGAAAGACGACCCTGGAATGGGAGGCGATGGCCGTGGGTTGCTACCACATGGGGCGGGCCACCCTGGGCGACGGGACAAGGGAAAAGGGCGGGAACTGCGCCCCTGTTTCCCTTTGATACTCTGCCTACCGGCGCGGGTTGCTGCCCCTGCCTTAGGAGCGCGCGGCTGTGCGCCCCCACTACCGACACGCCCCGCAACCCGTCCGGCTTCCCCTGCTGTGTATAATGGGGAAGGCCACAATAGAATCGGGGAGGTCGAAGCCATGCCTATCATTCAGCGCCCCTACGTGCCACCGGAAGACCAACCGCCGCAGGAGGAAACGTACATAAACCCCGGTGACACCGCAGCCGGGGGCGCCGACCTTTCCGGGGAACCCATTACCTTCTATTGCGACTCCTTCCACATCTACAGCAGCCTCTATTCCGCCGTCCTCTTCTTCGGCGAACAGATGGAGGAACGGGAACCCATATTGCGGGCGCGAATTAAGGTCAGCCCCCAGATGCTCAAGGCCTTCGCCCTGCTGGCCAGCAAGCACGTCCGGGACTACGAGGAGGCCGTTGGGCCCATAACCCTGCCCGAGCAGGTCTATAACGCCTGGGACATCGAGGTGGAGCAGCAGCAGGGATGAGGGATCACCTTTTCGGAACTGCGGCGCTTGAACCCACTTCATACCTGGCCCAATATCAGGCTTGGTGCCAGAGCGAGGGAGGCTGACATGACCCGGCCCGAAACCGGCCCCAACGGCCCGAACGGTCTTGGCGAGAGTGACTCCCGGCGGGTGGAACACGACGCCATACCAGTGCACATAGAATCGGAAATAGACCAGACCACCCCCGCCGATTGGGATTGGCGGGTCATCAGCGCCAGCCAGCCCAACGCCGCCGTCTTCCACATCAACCACAGCGACGTCACCCAGGTGAGGGTGGACGCGCTGGGCCCCGAGGATTCCCCTACCGATTCCCCCTTCGTCATCACCGGAAACATTCCCATCCTGATCATCGATACCCTGGACCAGTACTGGGCCGGGGAGTCCCGCACCCGGCTGCCCCTGCAAGGGTTGCGGGTGCCGGTGGCCGGGGACACGGAACGGGAAGCCAAGCAGAAGCTGGCGGCAGACCTGGCCGCTCAACTGCGCCTGCTCCTCCTCCTATCCTCTTCCCGACAGGGACAGATTGCCCCGGAGTTACGGGCAAATCTGCTCTACCTGTCCACGGTGCTGGAGACGCGGGAAAGGGAATAGCCGGAGCCGGGCAAAGGCCCACCCGGTTGGCGCACCCCGCCGCCAGGGAGAGCCGGGCTACCCATTCAGCCTCTACACGGGCCTGAAGCGATTGACGATGGGCAGGCGCCGGTCCCTGCCGAAGGCGCGGGGGGTTATCTTCACCCCTGGCGGGGCCTGCCGCCGCTTGTACTCGTTCCGATCCACGAAGTTAATCACCTGGGCCACCGCCGACGGGTCATGGCCCATGGACACCATTTCCTCGTAGCTGTAGTCCTCCTCCACGTAGGCCCGAACGATGGCGTCCAACTGGTCGTAGGGAGGCAGGGTATCCGAGTCCAGCTGGTCGGGACGCAATTCCGCGCTGGGGGGCTTGTCAATGATCGACCTGGGAATGGGAGGAATGCCGGCGAAGGCGTTGCCGGCCTGGTCGTTGCGCCAGCGGCACAGGTCATAGACCAGGGTCTTGGGAACATCCTTGATTACTGCAAAGCCGCCGGCCATGTCGCCGTACAGGGTGGCGTAGCCCATGGCCATCTCGCTCTTGTTGCCGGTGGTGAGGACTATCCAGCCAAACTTGTTGGAGATGGTCATCAGCACGTTGCCCCGGATGCGGGCCTGCACGTTCTCCTCGGCCACGTTGGGGGCCGTACCCGCAAAGTGGGGTTCCAGCATTTCGGTGAAGGCCTGGTGGGCCGATTCAATGGGCACCACCCAGCAGGCAATGCCCAGATTCTCTGCCAGTTCCCTGGAGTCGCTGACGCTGCCCTCGGAGGAGTATCGGGAGGGCATGGTGACGCCCACCACGTTTTCCGGCCCCAGGGCGTCGGCGGCCACGGTTGCCGTGAGGGCCGAGTCTATGCCCCCGGAAAGGCCAACCAGCGCCCGGGAGAATCCGCTCTTTTGGATGTAGTCCCGCGTTCCCGTCACCAGGGCATGATAGACCTCCTCCACCGGACCCATGGGCGTCGCCAGAGACGGAGATTCCAGGCGAGGCCGGTCGGAGGCTCGGTATTCGGAAACTTCCACCGTCCTGGCTTCGCCGATTTCCCGCAGTATGGCGGGGTTCTCCTTACGGGACAGGGGATTGCGCAGCCGGGCCCGGAAGACGGCCTCGATGTCCAGGTCCAGCGTCAGTAATTCTTCGGCGAAGGCCGGGCCCCGGGCCACCACCTCGCCGGCCATGTCACAGACCAGGCTGGCCCCGTCGAAAACCAGCTCGTCCTGGCCGCCCACCATGTTCAGGTAGGCCACGAACAGGCCATTGTCGGCGGCGCGGGCGCTGATCATCTTCTCGCGGTAGGCGGCCTTGCCGGCATGAAAGGGAGAGCCGTTGATATTGACGATGAGCTCGGCGCCGGCCTCCCTCTGGACGGCAATGGGCCCCACCGGGTACCAAATGTCCTCGCAGATATTGACGCCCACGCTGACGCCGTTTATCCGGTACACGGGACATTCGGCGCCCCGGCGAAAGTAGCGGTCCTCATCGAACACGCCGTAGTTGGGCAGGTACATCTTGCGGTAGGTTCCCACCAACTGACCGTCGTACCCGATGGCGGCGGCGTTGGCTATGTCGGAGCCGGTGGACGAATCGTCCACCGACACGTAGCCCACCACCACGGCTATGTCCCTGGCGGCGGCCACCACCCGGCGCATGGCCTCTTCGTTGGCCCGCAGGAAGGAGGTCTTGAAGAGCAGGTCCTCGGGTGGGTAGCCGGTGATGGCCAGTTCGGGGAAGGCCACCAGGTCTGCCTTCAGTTCCCGCGCCCGCTCCACACATTCCAGGATGCGGTCGGTGTTGCCTTCAATGTCGCCCACGGTGGTATTGAGCTGAGCCAGGGCCAGCCGGAAATTGCGAATCATGGACACCCCGGGTAGTAGGGTTGGTGGAGGTCTAGCGCGCCGGTACCGGTACATATTAGCGGTTTGGGGCAATGGACGCACCCGTGGGCTTGGGGGAATTGGGCGAAGAACCCTTTACCGTAGGTCTTGCGGCGAGGTTGTTGGTGGAACTACTGACAGTTGCCTATGGTTATTGGTTGGGAATCCCACCATTATTGGGAAACGGCGCCCCGGTTGGCGCAGTAATTGTAAGGATAAAGTTTGCAGTAATTCAGGAGGTATTTATGGCCGCCCCCAGACAGCCTATGTTCTGGTACGAGATGCCCGGGCACATTCACATCAGGTTGCTGCCTGAAGAGGTTATCGTCAGCCCTATGGGCCATGATACTGATCTTCGCAAGAAGGTAGGCGACAAATTGTTGAAGGCCCTGGTTCCCACCCACACCGTGCATGACTGCGGTGATGGCACCAAATACGTGCCGGCAAACATCGCGGGTAAGAAGGATGACCTGCTCATTCTTCATCTGCCCACCAGCAACGATGGGAGGCCAACCTGGGTTGTGCAGGAAGACCAACTGAAGGAAATTTTGGTTGACCCCCATAACAGCCCGGTAGGTCAGGAAAAGTTGATTCAAGCCAATACAGATTGAAATGATAAAGAAGGGTAATTCTCATACCGAGCGCAGTCGCCGAATCCCAACCTCACCCATCAATCATCCAACCCACCACAAGCCAACCAATCATGTCATTCCGAGCGACAACGGAGTCGAGGAATCCCAGCCACACCCATTAACCTCGCCCCCACTACAAACCAGCCATCACTGTCATTCCGAGCGACAGTCGAGGAATCCCAACCGTAGGGGACGAGACCACTTGGGCATGGGAATGACGGTTCCCCGCACCGTTGGGATTCCTCGGCTGCCGCTCGGAATGACAGACGAGAGGGGCTGGGCATGGCGATGGTGATTGGCCCCGCACCGTTGGGTTTCCTCGGCTGCCGCTCGGAATGACAGACAAAACGGGTTGGGCATGGGAATGACGGTTCCCCGCACCGTTGGGATTCCTCGACTGTCGCTCGGAATGACAGACAAAACGGGTTGGGCATGGGAATGACGGTTCCGTCCCTACCGTTGGGATTCCTCGGCTGGCGCTCGGAATGACAGTCGCCAGGGTAGGGGCACACGGCTGTGCGCCCCTACGGTTCAGGCCAACGAAATCTGTTCCGCGTACAGTTCCCGCCCTATTGCCTGGCGCACCGGACGCAGATAGGGGCGGGCCGACCTCATCCGGTCTGGCAGGTTGTCCAGGGGAACCCACTGGCATTGGTCTATGCCTTCGTGCAGGTCCGGTTGCAGGGGGTCGGAAAGTTCGCCCGCATAGTCCAACAGGAACCATTGGACCGTCTTGTCCACCGGGCCAATGCGGTAGTAGGAAATGTACCTGGTGCGGCACAGGGGATTGCTGATGGTTAGGGAAGTATGGGGAAGGCCCGTCTCTTCGGAGATTTCCCGAAGGGCGCAGGTTTCGTAGGGTTCGCCGGGGTAGTCCAGTTTGCCCTTGGGCAGGTCCAGCAGCCGATGCTTGCGGATTACCAGGGCATGGCCGCCGCAGAGAACCAGGCCCCCGGCGGCGTACATCTTCGGCAGTTCATCTCTATTCATGGATCAGTATTCGCTCCAATATTCCCACCTGGTCGCGGTTCAATCCGGTAAACAGCACCCCGTCCACTATCATGTCGGTCAGCATGTCAGTGTCCGGGGCCTGGTAAATGAACTCGGGCCTGATATCTTTGCCCTCGTATTCAAACCGGGTAAGGATGTAGTGAATGGCGTTCAGCTTGGCCTGCTGCTTATTGTCCGATTCTATGATAACCCAGGGAGCATAGTCGGTGGAGGTGACGGCGAACATCCGCTCCTTGAAGTATGTTAGCAGTTGCCACCGCTCGGCCACCTTGCGGTCATTGGCCGAATACTTCCAGTACTGCAGATCGCTGTCCTGGCGCATCCGGAAGCGCAGGTCCTGGGATTCCTTGCTCACCGACAGATATATCTTGATTAGGCTGACCCCTTCATCCATCAGGTCCTGCTCCCATTCGTTGACCCGATTCATGAAGTAGTGATATTGACGCATGGTGCAGTAGCCCATGGCCGGCTGGATCAGCGCGCGGGAGTACCAGGAACGGTCGAAGACGGTGATCATCCCCGGTGTGGGCATCAGTTTGTAGTGGTGGCCCAGCCAGTTGCGCATCTCCTGGGCGGTGGGAATGCCCTGGCTGATGATTTCGTAGCCGCTGGGGTTCAGGTAGTGGGTGATGGCGGCGGCGATGCTGCCCTTGCCGGCGGCGTCTCGTCCCTCCAGGACCAGGGATATTCGCTGTCCCGTGGCCACCGCCCACTCCTGGAGGGCCAGCAATTGGCGGCGCAGGATTCTCAGCTCGGCCCGGTAGGCCAGGTACTCAATCCTGCGAAAGGCCGGCACGTCGTGCTTGATGGGCGTCGTTTCCGGCAGGATCCTGTTATCCGCCAGTTTCGATTCAAACGCAACCATTCAGCAAACTACCATTCCCCGGTTAAGCATCCGGAGCGATTTCAGCAACCCTCTTGGGGATTCAGGCTACCGGGTTATCCTAAATAATGACGACCAAATTCGTCAATTCTCATGGTATCAGCCAAGGGGCGTCATTGGGTCAGGCAGTTGCCCCATAACCCTAGGGGCCCACGGACGGGCGACCAGTTTCGTTCACCGCAGCTCCCCCAGTTCCAACCCGGGCGTTCTTTCCGCCAGCCATTGGGCAGCAACCCGTCGGTGGCAGGGTTCGTCGCCCCGCTCGAAGCAGAGCAGGGTAACGTCGCCCAGGGATGGCAGTTGGTCGAGCCACTTCCGCAGCCGGTACTCGATGGGCAATTTCCGGTCCAATTCCTCCCGGTAGGCCAGGGCCAGGGCGGGAAAGTCCATCTCGCCTCCTCGGTAGGCCCGCAGCAGTTCCAGGGAAGGGTAGAGGAAGCTCAGGCTTTCCCACTGGACCTTCCGGCCCCGGGGGTGGGCGCGGGACACCCGGCAGGGCTGCCCCACCCAGTCCTGGGGATCGTAGTAGCTGGCGGTGCAGAGCATGGCGCTCTATACCTCCCCATTCGGGTTGTTGACTGCGGCGCGGGCCTCGTTGCGCCTCCGGTGCATCACGACCCATCGTACCAGGAAGAGGACTGCCCCCACGACTATGACACTCAGGTAGCTTATGGAGCGGTCCACCACCACCAGGGCCGCCACCGCCGGCGTGGTCAGGGTGGATAGCTGCTTCAGCACACCGGCAAGGCCCGCTTCCACCGCGCCCAGGCCGCCGGGGGTGGGCGTCAGGGTCAGCAGCGAGTTGGCCAGGGTGGCAAAGACAATCAGGGCGGGGGATATGTGTACGTCCAGGGCCAGGGTGACCAGGTACAGGCGGGCAACTTCGGCCAGCCAGCCCAGCAACCCCCATGCCGCAGCCAGGGGCGTCCGCCGCAGGCTGAGCAGGGCTCCGTCCCGGAATTGGAGGTAGCGCTCCCCGACCCAGGCGGCCAGACGGCGGGGCAGCGGCGCGGTCACCAGCCGGAGCAGGCCGCCGTCGCCCCCTTTGGTGACGGCCACCAGCAGCAGGAACAGGGACAGCGCACCCAACAGAGCGGCGGCGGCGGCGGCCACCGTCCACACCGTGCCCTGACCGGAACCCACCAGGAAGGGCAGGGATACGGCCAGCAGCAGGACAACTATGATTATGTCCAGCAGTCTTTCCGACAATATGGTGCCGGCAATGCGGACGAAGGGCGCCTGCCGGTCTTCGTGGTAGAGATAGGCTCGGTAGGCATCGCCCAGCCGCAGCCACGCGACCGAGTTGGCGAACCAGCCCAACAGTTCCAGTTGGCTGCACTGGAGCGCTCCCGCCGGCCGTTCCCCTTCGTCTCGCACGTTGTTCAGCAAAATTCGCCAGCGCAACCCGCGAAACAGGAAGGTGGTGTAGTGAACCGCCACGGCCAGCATCAGGTACCGGGGGTCGGCCGACCGAAGATGTTCCCATATTGCCCCCGGATCGACTTCCAGACGGGTTGCCAGGAAGGCCAAAAATGCGGCGGCCAGGGCCAGGGAAACCAAAGTGGGCAGGGAGAAGACCCGACGGGCAATGGAGAAGGGGGCAGCTTGTTTTTGGCTGAAACGCAACCGGCGAACCTGCTACTTATTTCAATAACTGATTTGCTGCTTCTGTCCGGTGGGTTAACCCCGGATTGGTGGAACAGACGGGGGGTAGGGAAGCACAACCGTTGGCCCCTCCGGCAATAGCCTTGCCATCCCCGTCATTCCTCCCTTACTTCCGCACATTCCATGCTTGAACCGAGCCAGGCGCTGGTCAGCAGCCTACCGCAATTCCCTGGGCATGATGAAGCTGACATCTTCCTCCACCACCTCCAGGGGCGTTACCCTCTCCGGGTTTAGGGCCGCGATCACAGCATTCACCAGCGTCTCCGGGGTGGAAGCGCCGGAGGCTATGCCCACCCGGCTGGCTGTTGCCGTCCATTCCGGTTGCAATTCTTCGGGGCCGTTGATCAGGTAGGCGGGTATGCCCATGGACTGGGCCAACTCCAGCAGCCGATTGCAGTTGGAGCTGTTCTGGGCGCCGATGACCAGGGCCAGGTCAACCATGGTGGCCATTTTACTCACCGCCGCCTGCCGGTTGGTGGTGGCATAGCAGATGTCGTTGCGAATTTCGGCCTGGGGGTAGCGCTGGCGAATCTGGTCAATGGCCCTGGCCGTATCGCCGGTGGAAAGGGTGGTCTGGGTCAGGACGGCCACCGGAGTTTCCGGGTCCCAGGGGGGAATGCCGTTGTCAGCCTTCTCGTCCACCAGTTCCATGGGGGCCTGACCCATGGTTCCCTTCACCTCCTGGTGACCCTCATGCCCCACCAGGATGATTCTCCGGCCCTCCCGGTGGTACTTCTTGGCCTCGTTGTGAACCCGGGTGACCAGGGGACACACGGCATCGATGACATGGAGGTTGCGTTCCTGGGCCTTCTGGAAGTCCTCCGGGGGCGAGCCGTGGGCGGAGAACACCACCCGCGAACCCTCAGGAATTTCCTCCACCGTCTCCACGGTAACGGCGCCCTTCGACTCCAACTCTCCCACAACGTAGGGGTTGTGGACGATCTGATGCTTGACGTAGATGGGAGGCCCAAACCGTTCCAGGCATTCTTCCACGACCTGGATGGCCCGAACCACCCCGGCGCAGAAACCCCTGGGGGAGCAGAGAATAACCTCCGTAACCATGCCTTGCCGATTGCCTCCTGTACGCCGCTTTGCCGTTTGTTGCGGCTGGTGTTACACATCATCAGGTAAACCGGGGAAGCATTACCCGTTGTTGTCCCTGATCAGGTCCAGGTACTTGTACCCCGAACCGGTGTTGAGCAGCACGATGGTCTCATCGGCCCCCAGGAAGCCCTGTTCCAGCAGCTTCTTCAGGCCCACCAGGGTGGCCGCGCCCTCGGGGCAGGCGATGATGCCCTCCTCGGTGGCGATTTCGTACATGGCGGCCACCATGTCCTCGTCCTCGATGGCCAGGGCGGTCCCTCCCGTCTCCCGTATTGCCTTCAGGATCAGGTAATCGGCAAAGGGGCCGGGTACCCGGAGGCCGTCGGCAAGGGTGGTGGCATTCTCCCACATCGGGGCGGTATCGGCGCCCTCGTTGAAAGCCTTCACGATGGGCTGGCAGCCCGTGGGCTGCACGGCGATGAACTTGGGTGGGGTACCCTCTATCCAGCCCAGTTCCAGCAACTCCTGGAAGCCCTTGTACATGCCGATAATGCCGGTGCCGCCGCCCGTGGGGTAAATGATGGCATCCGGCATCTTCCAACCCAGTTGCATGGCGATTTCCAGGCCCATGGTCTTCTTGCCCTCGGCCCGGTAGGGTTCCTTCAGGGTGGAAAGGTCGAACAGGTCCTGCTCCTCGGCCACGGCCACGGCGATGCGGCCGGCGTCGCTGATCAGGCCGTCCACCAGGTTGAGCTCGGAACCGGCCATGACCGATTCCTTCTTGTTGGCCGGGGGAGCATCCTGGGGCATGAACACCTTGACGGGTCGGCCAGCCCGGGCCCCGTAGGCGGCGGCGGCGCCGGCGGCATTCCCCGCTGATGGCATGGTGAAGCCGGTAATGCCCAGTTCGGCGGCCTTGGACACGGCGGCGGAAATGCCCCGGGCCTTGAAGGTGCCGGTGGGGTTCAGCCCCTCTTCCTTCACGTACAGGCTCTTCAGTCCCAGCTTCTTCTGGAGGTTGGTCGCCGCCAGCAGGGGTGTGCCACCCTCGCCCAGGGTTACCACGTGGTCATGATTGGTAACCGGCATCAATTCGGAAAACCGCCACATGTTGGAATCGCGGCTGGCGAATACGTCCCGGCTACCCTCCCGGCGCAGGCGGGGCAGGTCATAGCGGGCAAACAGCACCTTGCCACAGCATTCGCTAATCTTGCTGGGCCGGTCATGGGGGAAGGTGTTGCCGCACTGGGTACACTCCAGGTGGTCTATGTAACTGTACATCTGCCGGAATACCTCCGCGAATCTGACCCCAACGTAAACTGACCAGATTATGGCCCGACACTGACCCAACGATGGGGCTTCTAATCTTAACACTCCCGGCGGGCCAATATAAGACCCGGTTGCTGTCATGCCAACGCGCCAGCGCAGCTTGACTAAACCTCGGCTGGGATGGTATCAATTGCAGCCGGATAGTTCCTCTGTGCCTCGCGCCTCCATGGCCATGGCCGAGGCAGCAAACTGCCCTGAATGCCGAACATCCCAATAGGACCCATCCCTCGCCGTAACCCCATTGGATTGAGTTGATAAACGCAAAACGCCACCAATTCCCCATGGCCGGCGCCTCCATTGACACCCGCCTCCGGATGGACCCCCAATTCTTTCCGCAAGGGAGATCATCGCGGTGAGTTCCGGGGAGCGAGTGACCTGCGCGCGGTGCGGCGCCGTTCGGTACGCCGACCAGGAGGTTTGCGCCGAATGCGGGTACAACCTGGTGCATGTGCCGCCAACGGCGATCGGCCGATTCGTCGGGTGGGTGGCCGGGCTATTCATTGACGATAACGAGGGCAGGGCCGACGCTCCCGATGTAACGTCGTCGGCTCCCGATTATGGCGCAGACGCTAGGGTTGAGAACCGGACCGAGCCGGACATGGTCGGGCCGGCAGGCGCCCCCAGATGTGCGGACGGTCATTGCACGGGACGCCGATATTGCAGCCAATGCGGGAGATTGCTCCTTACTCCCTGCGCCGAATGCGGCGCTGAAACTCCCATCGACGGCCGCTACTGTGTCGAATGCGGCGCGGCCACCGGAAGGGGAACACCTCAAGAAGATGGTCAGGCCACTTCGCATTCCGCTGCCCGACTGCCCTCAGTCGGCGCGTTGCGCCCCTCATTAGCCGGCGTCGGCGCCCTGGCCCGCAACCCGTCGGTTTCCAGCGGATGGCAATGGTTCCAACGCCTTCGGGCCGCCCTGGACTTCGCCGCCCCAATCCCCGATCCCTTCCCTTCCCGCCGGTCCCGGTTGCTGGCGGAGGTGGCCGCCGTAGCCGCCCTGACCATAATCGCGCTGGTGCTGCGGACGTGGAACATCGGCAGCGTGCCGGCCGGCGTCGGGGGCGACGAGGCCAGCATCGCTCTGGAGGCCCTGCGGATACTGGAAGGCGAGTGGATCGGGATATGGTCTGGAGTGGCGCTGGGGAATCCTGCTGGTCATCACCATTGGATCGCTCTGTTCTTTTGGCTGCTGGAGCCGACTGTCGCCGCCCTGCGCCTGTCCACGGCCTTCCTGGGCGTCGCCTTCATCCCGATGAGCTACCTGCTGGTGCGCACCCTGCTTCCCGCCAGGATTGCCCTGATAACCGCCGCCCTGGTTGCATTCTCCGTCTGGTTTGTGATCCAAAGCCGCCTCGGCTTCCCGATGATGATGTCGGTGTTTATGGCCGCGGCCAGCCTATACCTGCTGGTCTTCGCCATACAATCCAGGCGGCCCTGGCTGGCGGCCCTGGCTGGCCTGTTGTTGGGCGTGGGCCTGTACAGTTTCAAGGCTTACCTGATCTTCTACGTCGCCATCTGGGGAGCCGGAGCGTTGGCATTGCTGGCAAGCAGTCAGCTTCGCAAAAGTCCCTACGTTTACCTGTTCTTGCTGGCATCCCTGCTGCCGGCGGCTCCCCTGCTGCTGTTCTATGCCACATCCGACTATTTGGGCACCAACCTGAGATCATTCTACCGGGTTGAAGACTTGCTGGTCTTCTGGCCCCACCTGGCAGAGTCGGGGAAGGCGCTGACGCTGGTTCATGGGGGCCTCGATTATTCAAATAATATAGATGCCGCGCCTCAGGATGGGCTTCTAAACCCCGTCTTCTGGCCCTTCTACTGGGTCGGCCTTGCATCTGTACTGTTGTTCATCAACCGCCGCTCCAGCCAGATTGTGTTGTTGGGCCTGCTGATTGCAGCAAGCCCGGCTATCCTGGTACCGGGAAGCGAGAGCCGACGCTACCTGTTCGGGATATTTTTCGTTTACCTGTTCGTGGCGATTGGATTTGGCGCACTCTTGCATCTCTTGATGACCGTCTTGCAGGAAAAGTGGTCAGAGTTATCAGAAGGGTTCCGCCGAAAGCTGGCGCCGGGATTGCTGGGCGCAGCTGCCTTTGCTCTTATCCTCATTTTTGCGGGGCTGAACATCGCTCAATTTGGCGATTGGAGAAGTTCGGAGGAGGTGGATTTCCAGTTTCCTGAGAATCCGTCGCGTGTGGCAAATTACCTGAATTCTTCAAGTGGCGATTACAATGTCCGCTTCTACTCCGCTAATTTCCCGGCGCACGTAGAAACTATCGCATGGCTCGCGCCCGGCATATCCGGCAGCAGCGGCAGTGTTGAATTTGGCGGAGACGGGACAATATTCTCGGAAGGGGTGGTTGACGAACCCACGGTGTTCATCCTGATGGACCATTACCTGCCCTTGATTGACGAGCTGAAATCGGTTTACCCAATGGGGGAGGAAATCGTTCACGAAGGTGACGACGGACAGGTTCATTTCGTATCCTACGCGATTCAGGACCCCCCAGCCCCCGGGACGGTGGTCGCGCCCCAGTACTACCGCCTGTCCCCCAACCCGGAGCAAGCCCGTTGGATAGAGGGTATCCCGTCCAGTTTCAGCCTGGAAACCAATCAGGACGCCCCCGTTCACGTGGTCCTGAACCCACCGGGTTCAATTGGCGCGCCGTTGGCTTCCTTCGAACAGGGTTGCCCCGGCCAGATCGGCGCCACAGTTTCCGTCAATACCGGTGACGCCATATCCCTGGTGGCCTGCGAACCGGGCGAGGGCCAAATCCAACTCGTCGCTGACGACGGCGAATCCATGCTGCAACAGTATCGCGTCTCCGCAGAAGCGCTGGAGGCGGTGAGTCATGGCCCCGAAAGCGGCGGAGGGTTGACGTACATCGACCCCGACCCCAGTAAACTCACGGTTCGCGCCGACCCTGCCGAGCGCCATGCCCTGGAACTGGTGACCAGCCAATCCGTCTCGATCATCCCCGCCCCCGACGTTGCCCTGGTGGTTCACAACAACCGGGATTTGGTCGCCGGTGACGTGTGCGCCGACCTCAATCGCTCCCCAGAAGGCGATACCAGGATTCTGATCATCGTCGCGAACCCAGGCGAGGAAATCCGCAGCCCGTTCTACATAGTCGGCTGCTCCCCCGGCCAGGCCACCCTGCGGTTGGAGAGCGAGGGCAGGATATTGACCACCCATACCATCAATGTCGCTGGCCCGTAATTTAGGGCGTACCCCCTTGGGCCTCGTTACGGCGAGTGTTAATCCGACAGTCCCCTGTCATTTCGAGCGACAGTCGAGAAATCCCAACCGTAAGGAGCTACCACACCATCCACCACAGACCGACCCTCCCCTGTCATTTCGAGCGACAGTCGAGAAATCCCAACGGTGCGAGGGAACCATCATTGCCACGCTAGGAGTTCCCCCCTACCCTACGGCTGGGATTCCTCGACTTCGCTCGGAATGACAGCGCTCTGGGTTGAGGCTCGCCACCGCGTAGCTCCTCTTTTCTTTGCCCAGCCTTTTTTGATATACTCCCCGTTGGTGTCCGCCTCGACCGAGGGAGGCGGGCCAGGTTTTGTATGGGATGGAGGCACGATGCCGGCTTATGCTGTAATTGGCGGACAATGGGGAGACGAGGGCAAGGGAAAGGTGGTTGACTACCTTGCCAACGGGGTCTCCGGCGTGGTCCGCTATGCCGGCGGCAACAATGCGGGCCACACCGTCGTCAACGAAAAGGGTGAATTCCAGCTCCACCTGGTGCCTTCCGGCATCTGCTGGCCCGATGTGTACGGCATCATCGGCAACGGCGTGGTGGTGGACCCGGATACGCTCCTCGGCGAAATAGACGAACTGGCCGAGCGGGGCGTAGGTTCCGACAAGCTGGTAATCAGCGAGCGGGCCCACGTCATCATGCCCTACCACATCCTCCTCGACGCCCTGGAGGAGGAGGCCCGGGGCAGCTCCGCCATCGGCACCACCGGCCGGGGCATCGGCCCCGCCTACATGGATAAGACCGCCCGCCTGGGCATCCGCGTGGGCGACCTGCTGGATCCGGAGGCCCTGCGCCCCCACCTGGAGCGGACCCTGGCCCTGAAGAACAAACTCATTACGGCCGTGTACGAAGGGGAGGCACTGGATTCCGGCGAGGTTATGGAAAGGGCGCTGGAATGGGGCAATCGGCTCCGTCCCTACGTGCATTCCACCGAACAACTGGTGCAGGACCTGTTGGATGCCGGCAGCAACATTCTGCTGGAAGGCGCCCAGGGTACCCTGCTGGACCTGGACCATGGCTCCTATCCTTACGTCACCTCCTCCTCCCCGTCCATCGGGGGCGCCTGCACCGGCCTGGGGATGAACCCCCTGGCCATCAAGGGGATAATCGGGGTTTACAAGGCCTACTCCACCCGGGTGGGCGGGGGCCCCATGCCCACCGAAATGCTGGACCAGTCGGGGGACGAACTTCGGGAGAAGGCCCACGAATTTGGCGTCACCACCGGGCGGGCCCGGCGCGTTGGCTGGTTCGACGCGGTGGCCGGTCGTTACAGCCAGCAGGTCAACGGCTTCACCGGCATGGTGCTGACCAGGTTGGACATCCTGGACGAGTTCCCGTCGGTAAAGATTTGCGTGGGTTACCGGGCCAACAACCAGGATGTGGGGCGTTTCCCCTCGGATACCCGGCTCCTGGAGCAGTGTACCCCCGTCTATGAAGAAATGCCGGGCTGGGACAAGCCCACCGCCGGGGCCACCTCCCTGGACCAGTTGCCACAAAACGCCCGGGCCTACATCAACCGTATCGAGGAACTGGTGGGCTGCCCGGTGCAGGTGATTTCCACCGGCCCCAGCCGCGCCGAAACCATCCTGGTGGAGCCGGTTATTCCCTGATTGCCTGGCAGACTGGGGATACTTCGCCGGCGGGAGCCAGGCCGGGGATAACCGCCGAGAACCAACATCAGCCCACCCTCCCCGAACAGCCGGGAAAAGACAAGGACGAGAAGGTCCCATGCAGCACCTGTCCAAGTTCGGAATCTACCTCAATGCCGCCGAAGGCAAGGTTGTTCGCATCAATTCGCCCTACTGGTTCCCCGAGGAACCCGACTGGGTGTTCCTGACCCCTGAAGTTAACGCCACCTTGATCCAGATAAGGGATTTGGCCCGGGAGCAGGGCGCCTCCCCAGACCCCGATTCCATTACCTGGGGCCGCATCCCCCTATTGGACTGACCCTCCGAAACTGGCGCCGGTCCCGCCCCGTACAGCCATTCCGAGGCCGGAAGGGGCCGGCCATTCCCTGCCTTTCATTGCATCCCGAACGTCCCTGGCCTAAAATGGCGTCGCAACCCGCCAATAAACGAGGTACGGGAGGGATTCCCCCATGATAGTTGACCTTATAACCATCACCAGCCGGGACGGCATTACCCTGGACGGCGTATTCCTGGAACCCGCCGCCGGCGTCAACCCTGCCGGCCCCGTGGACGCGGTGCTGCTCATCCACGGCTCCGGGGGCAGCTTCTACCGTCCCGCCACCAAGGCCATGGCTGAAGACCTGCGCAATCGGGGCTATGCCTGCCTGGCCATCAACACCAAGGGGCATGATACCGTCTGGTCGCCCCAGGGTTCCGGGGAGTACTACGGCAAT
The DNA here is from genome assembly GCA_965221385.1 of Dehalococcoidia bacterium. Taxonomy (GTDB): domain Bacteria; phylum Chloroflexota; class Dehalococcoidia; order Lucifugimonadales; family UBA3495; genus Bin22. The sequence continues at coordinate 1,977,798 of OZ244885.1, read as the reverse complement.
GCCCTGGAAATTCTGGACAACAGCCGGCACGACCTGGCGGCCGGCGTTGATTACCTGTGGGAGAAGGGCTACCGCCGCATCGGCCTGCTGGGCCACAGCATGGGCGCAGTCAAGGTTGGCTACTACGCCGCCACCGAGGACGACGACCGGATAGCCACGGTGATTCCCATATCCCCGGTTCGCCTCTCCTACTCCTTCTACATGGCCTCGAATGACGCCGAGGAATTTCGCGCCATCATCGAGCAGGCTGACCGCATGGAAGCGGAGGACCGGGCTTTGGAACTGATGGAGGTTCGCTTCCCCATACCCCAGATGTTCAGCGCGGCATCCTACCTGGATAAGCACGGCCCCGCCGAGCGTTACAACCTGGTTGCCCTGGCCCCCAGGATACGAGTTCCCATGCTGGTGATGGGCGGGGAACTGGAAACCCATACCCGCCTGCGCGACTGCCCCCAGGACATGGTAACGGCGGCAGTCAACAGCCCCCGGGCCGAGTACGAGATAATCCCCGGCGGCAACCACTCCCTGATGAACAGCATGGACAAGGCCTCGGCCCGGGTGCTGCAATGGCTGGCCTCCCTGTCTCCCGTGTCGGCGGGGGTGTAGCGGGCGGCAAGGGTAGTCCCACCCATTGATCCCTGGGAAAAGAAGCTAATCCGGGAGACTGCCCATGTCCTCTTCCAGCAAACCGGACGATTCCCCCATAGCCTTTTCGCCCGTGGGTTGGGTGGAGAGCGAGTTCACCGGGTATGCTCCCTCCGACGAAATGCGGAAGCGTCCCTCCCGGATCCGCTTGCGCCCGGAGATGGCTCCGGGGTTGATGGGGCTGGAGGAGGAGAGCCACATCCTGGTCCTGTTCAACCTGCACCGGGCCACGGAGTACGAATTGCAGCTGCACCCCGGCCACAATCCAGCCAACCCCATCCGGGGGGTATTCGCCACCCGCAGCCAGTACCGGCCCAACGCCATCGCCGCCACCGTGGCCGAGATTGTGTCGGTGGCCGACAACGTTATCAACGTTACGGGACTGGATGCCCAGGACGGCTCGCCGGTGCTGGACATCAAGCCCCACCGCCCGGGTTTCGATCAGGCGGCGCCGGCGTAACAGGGTAGGAGCGGCCATGGTAGGGCAAGGCTGCCCTTTCCACGCCGGCCGCCGTTCCCACCCTGAGTGGCAGACCCTCAATACCGAAACCCGGTCGTTTCATTTCTTTTTACGTATGGACTTTGCCCTGCCCAAGGTATTATCATCGTAGAAAGAAGGGAAGAAGATAGCTGTTATGAAGCACGGAGCAGAGGTAAAAGAGGCCAACGACCTGCTGGACAAGGTTTCCCGATACCTGCCGGAGGAATCGGTGGACCAGATAGAGCAGGCATATTTGTATGCCGAAGAGCGCCACAACGGGCAAATGCGCAAGTCGGGCGAACCCTACATCATCCATCCCCTCCAGGCGGCATCTTTCCTTGCCGACCTGAACCTGGACTCCAACACCATCTGCGCCGCCCTCCTCCACGATGTAATCGAAGACTGCGGCGTAACCTACGATGACATCAAGGGCGCCTTCAACCCGGAAGTCGCCAAGATGGTGGACGGGGTTACCAAGCTGACCCGCATGGACTACCGGCTGCCCGGCTCCGAGGCCGCCACCCTCCAGTCCTCAGATGACCCGGACAAGCTCTACGCCGAAAGCCTCCGCAAGATGCTAGTGGCCATGGCCGAGGATATCCGGGTGGTGCTGATTAAGCTGGCCGACCGCCTCCACAATATGAAGACCCTGGATGCCCTGCCCCCGGCCAAGCGCAAGTCCATCGCCCAGGAAACCCTGGACATCTACTCCCCCCTGGCCCATCGCCTGGGCATCTGGGAGATCAAGTGGCAGCTGGACGACCTGGCCTTTCGCCACCTTAACGAGGACCGCTACCGGGAGATTTCCCGGATGCTGGCCGCCCGCCGCGCCGAGCGGGAGGAGTATGTGGAGCAGGTTTGCCAGGGACTGCGAACAGCGCTGGAGGCCGCCGACCTGCGCGCCGAGGTGTACGGAAGGCCCAAGGGCATCTACAGCATCTATAACAAGATTCAGAAGTACGCCGCCCAGGGCAAGGAACTGCGCGACATCCTCGACCTGTACGCCCTGCGGGTGGTGGTCGAAACGGAAAGCGACTGCTACCGGGCCCTGGGATTGGTCCACCAGCTGTGGAGTCCCATCCCCGGCCAGTTCGACGACTACGTTGCCACCCCCAAGGAGAACATGTACCAGGCCCTTCATACCACCGTGATTTGCCAGGGTGGGCAGCCCCTGGAGGTGCAGATCAAGACCGCCGAAATGCACCAGGTGGCCGAGTACGGCGTGGCCGCCCACTGGCGCTACAAGGAGGGCCGCTCCAGCGACCTGAAGTTCGAGGAGAAGATGACCTGGATGCGGCAGCTGCTGGAATGGCAGCGGGACGCCGCCGAAACCGAGGACTTCATCGAGTCGGTCAAGCAGGACATCTTCCGCGACCAGGTGTTCGTCTATACCCCCAAGGGGGACATCGTGGAACTGGCCGCCGGCTCCACTCCGGTGGACTTCGCCTACAAGATTCACACGGAACTGGGTCATCATTGCATGGGTGGCAAAGTGAACGGCCGCCTGGTCGGCCTGGATACCCCCCTCCAGAACGGCGACACGGTGGAGATAATGACCACCAAGTCCAACCGGGGCCCCAGTCCCGATTGGCTCAACCCCAACCTGGGATACGTCAAGTCGGCCAGCGCCCGGCAGAAGGTGCGCCAGTGGTTCAACTACCAGGCGCGGGGCAGCAACATCGAGCGGGGCCGCGACAAGCTGCGCAAGGAATTGCGCCGGCTAAACCTCAACCTGAGCGATACGGAAATACTGGGCCTGGTCCGCTTCGAGACCATGGACGACCTCCTGCTGAACCTGGGTTCCGGTGGCTTCACCGAGGGGCAATTGTCCTATCGCCTCTCCCAGGCGGTGCGGCCGGAACCGGACTTGCCCCAGCCCAAGCCCAACCTGCCCCTGTCCAGCCCCAGTTCCGGCATCTCGGTGCTGGGTGTGGGCGACCTGCTGACTCGCATCGCCCGTTGCTGCGACCCCATTCCAGGCGATGAGATTTCCGGGTTCGTCACCCGCACCCGTGGCGTCACCGTCCACAAGAAGGACTGCAACAGCCTGCTCAACGAGGACGAGCCGGAACGGATAGTACCCGTATCCTGGGGCGAGGCCATGGAACTCTACCCGGTGCGGGTGTGCATCGAGGCCTACGACCGGGTGGGCCTGCTGCGGGACGTGACGGTTCGCGTGTCCGAGGAACGGGTCAACATCGCCTCGGTCATTACGCGGGAGGATCCCGACGGGACCGTGGTGATGGAGTTGACCCTGCACACCACGGGGCTGGAGCAACTGGGGAAGCTGTTCGCCAAGCTGGAAGGGGTGAAGGGCGTTACCTCCGTAACCCGCGCCAACACCCCCGCGTTGGCCAAGGCGTAACCCGACAGACACCGGGGCAGCAAGGGCCGCCCCCTGACGCCCTACCTTGCCGGTGAGCCTCGGCAACCCCATGACGCGGACGTGGTGGTTGCCCGCGCTGGCGGGAAGGCTGCTTGGGCATGGTCACCCTCCGGTCAATGTCTGGGTTGCCCTCTGTAAGGCCTCTTCAGCCCCCGTGCAAATTTCCCACACCACCTCCGCCGCCGGTCGAATGGCGTTAACCCGACCCGCTCCCTGCCCCATGTACACCGACGCCATTTCCGGGTCATTGCGGGCGCGGGCGGCGGCCGCGTCGGTCGCCAGTTCCTCCCGGTGGGCCAGGATTTCCGCGTCCCGTCCGTCCCACTCTCGAACCATCCGATTGGTATAGACCCGTCCAGCAATGCCCTCGGGCCAGGGCCGGTCGCCCAGCAGGTCATACAGACGCGTGAAGGTCGTATCCTCGCCGTCGGACTGAAGGATCTGCTCCTTGAAGGCCTCGGGCGCCTCCACCGCCTCCGGTGTCGCGAGCAGGGCCGTCCCCAGGGAAGCGCCCTGGCCTCCCGCCGCCAGAACTGCGGCCAGCGCCCGGCCATCGGTGATACCCCCGGCCGCCAGTACCGGCGTCTGGGGGTACTGTTCCACCAACTCCACCAACAGGGGCAACAGGTTCATCTGCCCGGTGTGGCCGCCGGCCTCATTGCCCTGGGCCACCAGCGCATCGGCGCCGGCATCCACCGCCAGCCGGGCCAGAGCTGCCGACTGTACCTGGCAGATGGTCACCGCTCCCGCCTCCTTTGCCATTTTGAGCCAGGGAAACGGGTCGGCGAAAGAAAAGATGACCACCGGCGTCCCTTCCTCCAGGGCAGCTTCAAAGTTGGCCAGGTCATCCCCCAGCAGCTGGGTGATAAACCCCACGCCAAAGGGAGCGTCAGTCTCCGAGCGGATGTGGGCAATCTGCTGCCGCACCCAGTCTGGGCCGAGGTTGTTGCTGCCGCCAAAGGTGCCCAGGGCGCCGGCGCGGCACACCGCCGCCGCCAGCCGGCCCCCGCTGTGGTTGCTCATGGGCGCGGACATTATGGGATACGACAGCCCCAGCAGGTCGGTAAATCCCGTTCGAAGCATCGGTTGAAACCTCCATCATCGTCAATGTGAATCGGAATTTGGCGCCGCGTCCGGCTGGACGCCTCCCCATGCCCAGTCACCATCCCTCCGGAAACGGGCTACGGCGCCTGGGACAATCTTCCCCCCGCTCTTGCCCGGAGTGGCCAGGGGGAGGGCCGGAGGGGAAGGGGCGCCAATGCCCACGTTGCGCCGGGCATTGGCGGGCATTATACTAGCAGCCAGGAATGGAGTGGGTGCGGGTGGTATGAAAGGTGGGGAAGTTTAGTCGAGGAGTCTCAAATGGCGACAAACAAGTATGACCTTGCCATGGGCATCGGCGGCGAGGCCGGCCAGGGCATCGCCACGCCGGGCGACATTCTGGCCCGCATCTTCGTTCGCCGCGGCCTCCACCTCTACACCTATAACGCATACCAGTCCATCATTCGCGGCGGCCACATCTTCCTGACCGTCCGGGTGTCCGACCAGGAAATCTACACCCACGGCGACGGATTGGATCTACTCCTGTGCCTGAACCAGGACACCATGGACCGGCACCTGAACCTGATGGGTCCCGGCAGCCGGGTCATCTACAACGGCGACAATATCAGCCCCGGCGAGGTGAACGACGGCGTTCACCTTTGCCCCCTACCCGTGGCCGACCTGAGCGCCAGCCGCAACCGCCTGGTGCAGAACACCATCGCCGTGGGGGCGATTATGTCCCTGCTGGGCGTGGATTTCGAGGTGCTGGAAGAGAGCCTGGCCCTACGGTTCCAACGCCAGGGCCAGAACGTAATCGACGAAAACGTGCGGGTGGCCCGGGCCGGTTTCGAATATGCCACCGAGAACTTTGTTCCCTACTACGACACTCTGCCCGAAGGCGGGAAGCCGCTGGCAGTGTGGGCCGGCAACGATGCCATCGCCATGGGCGGGGCAGCCGCCGGCGTCAAGTTCTACTGCGCCTATCCCATGAGTCCGTCCAGCGGCATTCTCCACTGGATGGCCGCAAATGCCCGCAACCTGGGCATAATGGTCCGCCAGGTGGAGGATGAGATAGGCGTGGCCAACATGGCCATCGGCGCGGCCCATACCGGCGTCCGCGCCATGTGCGGCACCTCCGGCGGCGGCTTTGCCCTGATGACCGAGGCCGTGGGCGCCGCCGGCATGATGGAAATCCCCGTGGTGTTCATTGATGTGCAACGGGCCGGCCCCTCCACCGGCGTACCCACCAAGACCGAGCAGGGCGACCTTTGGCAGGTGCTGGGAGCCAGCCAGGGCGATTTCGAGCGGTTCATTGTCGCTCCCCTGGACGCCCTCGACTGCTTCAACACCATGCCCGAACTGTTCAACCTGGTGGACAAGGTGCAATGCCCCGCCATTGTGCTCACCGACCTGCTCATCGGTGAGGGCCGCTTCAGCGTTGACCCCGATGACATTGACATGCACCCCTCCATAGACCGGGGCGACCTGATAACCGAGCCGGCCGCCACCAACGGCTACCTGCGCTACGAGAACACCGAGTCCGGCGTTTCGCCCCGGGCCCTGCCCGGCACGCCGGGGTACGTTCACGTGGTCGCCACCGACGAACATGACGAGAATTCCGTCCTCATCAGCGACGAGTTCACCAACCCCCACAAGCGCCGCATGATGGTGGAGAAGCGGGCGCGCAAGTTCCAGGATATTGTCAAGGAAATCGCCCCCCCGGAACTGGAGGGGCCGCAGGACGCCGAAGTTACCCTGATTGGCTGGGGTTCCACCCAGGGGGTGATGCGCGAGGCCCGTCAATTGCTGGCGGACCGGGGCGTCAGCGTCAACCAACTGTCCATCAAGTGGATCGTACCCTTCCACGGTGAAGCGGTCACCCGGATTGTCAACGGCGCCAAGAAGGCGATAATCGTCGAGAACAACTACTCGGGCCAGTTCTACCGCTACATGCGCAGCGAAACTGGCCTATCCGTTGACGGCCACATTCGCAAGTACGACGGCGAACCCTTCATGCCCCACCACATCGCCGACGGGGTACAGGAATTGTTGGCCGGCAATACCCAGGTATTCGTCCCCACCCAGGAGATCCTTGTTTAGAAATTCCTGTTTAGAAATCCTTGTTTAGAGGGAATGCCGATGACAACTACCGAAAGCAATGAGGGAGATGTTGGTGTCGTTGCGTTAACCGCGCGCGATTTCAAAGGAGCCGTGGATCCGGACTGGTGCCCGGGTTGCGGCGATTTCGGGGTGCTCAACAGCCTCCAGAGGGCGGTGGCCGGCTTGGGCCTCCAGCCCCACGAAATCCTCACCGTCAGCGGCATAGGCTGCTCCTCCAACTTGCCCGGTTATTTCAACAGCTACGGCATGCACACCCTGCACGGTCGCTCCCTGGCGGTGGCCACCGGCGCCAAGCTGGCCAACCACGAGTTGACGGTGCTGGTTACCGGCGGTGACGGCGACGGCTACGGAATTGGCGGCAACCATTTTACCCACACCGCCCGCCGCAACATCGACCTCACCTACATCGTGATGAACAACCAAATCTACGGCCTCACCACGGGCCAGATTTCCCCCACCAGCCGCGACGGGATGAAGACCAAGAGCACACCCTTCGGCAGCGTGGAGATGCCCGTCAACCCCATTACCTCGGCGATCATGAATGGCGCCACCTTCGTGGCCCGGGGCTACAGTGGCGACGTGCGTCAACTTTCCGACCTGATGATGCGGGCCATCGAGCACAAGGGGTTTGCCCTGGTGGACGTTTTCAGTCCCTGCGTAACCTTCAACCTCGACAACACCCACAACTTCTTCAAGGACCGGATCGTCAAGCTGGAGGATGAGGAACACGACACCAGCGACTGGAAGCTGGCCTGCGAGAAGGCCATGGAGTGGGGCGATTCCATCTACACCGGCGTATTCTTCCAGTCCCCCGACAGCGTGAGCCTGGGCCGCCGCGAACCCGTCCTGGACGACGGAGGCCCCCTGGCCCGCCGGCCCCTCGGCCTGTCCGAAGAGCAGGCCAGCAACATTATCCGAAGGATGATGTAGGGCCGCCAAGAAACGGCCAATGTCAAGAAGAAAGGGGCGCATCCAGCAGGGTACGCCCCCTACGTTTATGTCCCTTGCCGGAAATTAATCCTCGCCAAGATTTTTTGCGCCAGTTCGCGAAAGTCGGTTTTGGCGGACACCCATGCCCGGATACGCAACATCCTTTGGGGAAGTGGCCGCGACCCGTGGCTATAGGCTCCCGCTCAACCTTCATGGATTGCGCCCAAAGCGCGCCCCGGCCAAGGTGGTACAATGCGCTAACAAAATAGGCCCGTGAACTGAAGAGGAGATAGCCGATGTTCTTTGATTCCAGGCGCTCGGGGGTGCTGGCTCTGAACGGCATGGTGGCGACCAGCCAGCCCTTGGCGGCACAGGCAGGATTGCAAACCCTGATGGCCGGCGGCAATGCCGTGGATGCGGCGGTGGCGGCGGCGGCAACATTGAACGTGGTGGAACCGGAATCCACCGGCGTCGGTGGGGACATGTTTGCGCTGATCCGGCATCACCACGATGGCAAAGTCCACGCCCTGAACGGCAGCGGTCGGGCCCCCGGCGGCGCCTCCATCGAAGAACTGCGCCGGGCGGGACACCGCTCCATGCCCCAGGAGGGCGCCTACTCGGTGTCCATACCGGGAACGGTGCACGGCTGGGAAACCATCCTGGCAGAGCATGGAACCATGGGCCTGGCCGATGTGCTGGAACCGGCCATACGGTACGCCGAAGAAGGGTTCCCAGTCACGGACTACATCGCATACCAGTGGTCCGGCCAGGGAGCGCGCCTGGGGGCCTTGCCCTCGGGTCAGGAGATGCTGCTAAACGGGAGGCCGCCGCGACAGGGTGAGGTGATGCGGCTTCCCACGTTGGGGAAGACGCTGCGGGCCGTAGCCGAAGGAGGGTCGGAGGCCTTCTACCAGGGGGAAATTGCCGGTAGAATTGCCAGCTTCGTCCAGGAACAGGGAGGGTGGATTACCACCGAAGACCTGGCGACCCATACATCAGACTGGGACGAGGCCATAAGCACGGAATACCGGGGGGTGACCTGCTGGGAATGCCCTCCCAACGGACAGGGTATAGCGGCCCTGGAAGCCCTGAACATCGTGGAGGGGTTTGACATCGCGGGCATGGGCCCCCAGAGCGTGGCCCGGTATCACCATCTAATCGAGGCCATGCGGCTGGCCTTTGCCGATGCCTATCGCTACGTGGCCGATCCCCGGATGGCGGATGTTCCCATTACCGAGTTGACGGATAAGGGGTACGCCGCCCGCCGCCGGGACCTCATCGACCCGGAACGGGCCATGCCCCACGCGCCCCACGGGGACATAACCTCCTTTGGCAACGGCGCCGGCGGGGATACGGTGTACGTGAGCGTGGTGGACGGGAAGGGCAACGCCTGTTCCTTCATCAACAGCGTGTACATCAACTTTGGCAGCGGGCTGGTTGTTCCGGGGACCGGGATAGTACTGCAGAACCGGGCGGCGCTCTTCTCCCTGGAACCGGACCACCCCAATGCGCTGACGCCGGGGAAGCGTCCCTTCCATACCATCATTCCCGCCATGGCCACCAAGGGGGACGACCTGTACCTGTGCTACGGGGTCATGGGCGGATTCATGCAGCCACAGGGCCACCTGCAGGTAATGACCAACATGGTGGATTACGAAATGGACCCCCAGGCTGCGCTGAACGCCCTGCGCTTCCAGGTTATTGGCGACACCACGCTGATTGAAGAGGGGCTGGCGCCGGAGACGATAGGCGGATTGCAGGCGCTGGGACACCGGCTGGAGATGGTTCGGGGCCACGCCCGGGTGGGCATGGGCGGCGGTCAGGTAATTCAGCGCAACCCGGATTCGGGGGCGCTGTGGGCCGGTTCCGAACCAAGGAAGGACGGCTGCGCCGTGGGTTACTGAGGGTGTGTGCCTAAAAGACGCAAACCTTCTTTAGAGCTTCCGACTATGGCAACACTGCTGTCAGGTTCTTGTAGTGTTGGATTCCTCGAAATCGTGCCTTCAAGCCGATACAGAAACGACCGGATTGGCTTGAAGCCACGAGGTTGCTTGTGGGTTAGGCTCAAAACACTGGAAGAGCGAGCTTGTCGTGAACTCCACTTTCACCAAGACTGGGCGCGATCCTCTGAAGGCGACAACTATTGATCTGACAAGAATCGCCCCTGATAGACTTGCTCTGCAGGCGTAACCAGCTGCTCAACAATGAGGGTGGCAACTTCCATCATGGGATACAAGGCCACCCGAAACTGGGCAAGATTAATGATCTCCAAGGTAATCTTGTTAAGTCGCCAGCCGGGGTCGATTTTGGGAGCAGTCAGATGCACTTGGACTCCAAACCTGGCCAGGGAACTCTTTCCTTCAATTCTGGCCGCCAGGGCCCTCGAGAGTTCTACCGACTCTGCGGTTGATGCGATGACGAATACCCCAGGTTCCAATATGAAAGGCTGGTCCGGATGCAGCTGCCGCTCCTCTGAACAACTTCTGATTCTGCCCGATACGTCGGTTAGCGTCGTGGGGTTAATGGCCTCTGATTCCTCAATTCTGTCTGCCCTGATTACCTGGATTATGGGGTCAAGACGCAGGTCTATGGAAGAGGGACCTATCAAGACGTCGTATCCAGGGGGCGGCGATATGGCTAAATCTCCCCGTCCCATGGCATCTCTTATGTCGCGATCGGACAAGACCATGGCGTCTTAATCCACATACTCAATGGCAGCCAGGGCTTTTTCAGTAAGGCGCCACTTCGATGTTCCCATTGACGTGGGGGGAAAGACAATCACGCAATTGCCTTCCTGGGTACCCACATTCCAACCGTAGACAACGGTGGGGTTGTTGCTCGCAATGCACTTGGCCGGAACACAGGCTTCTAGCTCCTCGCCGAGAACGTTCACTGTCACTACGTATTCCAACTCCATGGGCATTGGAATGGCCTTGTCCATCCTGAGCCGGCACTCACCTGAATTCGCGACGTTTCCACCAGTTTCCTGTTGTTGTGTCAAAACTATTCTCCCTGTTTTCTCTCCGTAGTCTAGGTCTCGCTGAATGTAATCCAACCTCGCGCCTAGGGATTTGGCTGGATCTACCACTCGTAGCCCTTCTGCGATAGGCGCAATTGATTACTCCTAGCGAACCAAACCTCCCAACCCCTAGCGCCCCACCCAGTCGCCATAGACGGGGAACTGGGAGCACAGAAACTCAATATAGGCGGGGCGGTTGGATTGGTTGACTTCCAAGGCCCGCCGCAAAGCCGGCTCCACCTCGGAAGGTTCGGAAACCCGCTCCGTGTGGTAGCCCAACTCCCCAATTACCCGGGACATGTCCACCTCGTCGGGGCCCAGAACCGAGTGAGTGAAGGGGTCGTGGCCGGGGCCCCAGAAGCCCGGACCATAGCCGGCAAAGCCGCCGTTGCTGATGTGAACCACCGTAACCCCCAGATTCTGTCGCAGGGCCACCTCCAGGTTACCCAGCATGTAGCCCAGGCCCGCCTCCCCCGTAACCGTCACCGCCGGACGGTTGGGATCAGCCAGCCGGGCGGCCACCGAACCGGCCCAGCCGAACCCCAGCGTGGAAACATTGCCCCAGCCGAGAAAGCCCCGCGGAACCAAGGTGTCATACACTGTACTGAGCTGGTCGCGGGTGTTACCCGATTCGTGGGTTACGAAGGAGTTGTGAGGGTCCAGCACCTCCATCAGTCCGGCATACACCCGGTAGGGGTTGATGGGTTTGTCACTGGAGGCCATGGCCTCCCGGTACTGGGCCATGCCGGCGTCACGTTCGTTCCTCACCTCCAGGGCCACGTCCTCCCGGGAGCGGGCCGATTTAACTGGCCGGCTGGAAAGTTCCTCGTTCAGGGCCTGGAGAGAGTAGCGGGCGTCGCCGATTACCACTCCGTCGGTGGGATAGACCTTATTCACGTGCAGGTCGTCCACGTCGCAATGGACGATGGTCTTGCTCACGGCGTTGGGAATGCGGTGGCTGAACCGGCCCGGCGACAGGCTCGTGCCCACGGCGAATACCATGTCGCAGTTTTCCAGGTAGTTATTGACCTGGCCACCCCGCACACCCACGAAGAGGGGATGATTTTCCGGGAAGGCGCCCTTGGCCTTCAGGGTTGTTATCACCGGGGCATTGGCAATCTCGGCGAAGGCCACCAATTCCTGGGACGCACCAGCATATATGACCCCCTCCCCGGCGTAGATGATCGGGCGCTGGGCCCCGGTCAGCAGGTCAATGGCGTGGGAGACGTCCTCTCCGGCGGGACCGTGCTTCCAACCCTTCACCGGATGATATGGGTCGGCGGTCTCATCGTAAGTCCCCGTGGGGTCGGGAACGGCCAGGACGACGGGACCCGGCCGGCCGCTGCGCAGCATGGTGAAGGCCCGGCGCATGAATTCGGGAACCCGTTCGGGGCGGTCTATGAAACCATACCACTTGGATACGGTGGAAAGGGCGTTGAAGACATCGTACTGGCTGTTGTTGGTGGAGCCGGCCGGCACCCCGTCGGTGATGCACAGCACCGGGGAGCCGTCTTCGAAGGCCTGGGCCATGCCGGCGTAGGCGTACTGGGTACCGGCGGCGTTGACACCCCCCTGGAAGGTGCAGACGCCAATGCGCTGGCCGGCGGTTATACGGGAATAGGCGTCGGCCACGGCGACGGCATAGCGGTCGTCGCGCATCATAACCATGGGAACGCCCTCGCGGCCCAGGGCGTTATTGACCCGGCAGACGGGAAACGTGGAAACCCATTCCACCCCTTCCTGCTTCAATATGCGGGCTATGCCGGTGGCGGCGTCGATAGTCATCAGTCGGAATTCCCTCCTGTTTGTGGCTTAAAAACTCGGTAACCAGCGGTTTCGCCTACTCTATCACTGTGGCCCGGGACTGTCATCCGGGGTTGGTGCGGTGTCAACGGGCGACCTACGCTTAAGCGGTCTCATCGCCCAGTTCGTTTTGAACCCAAGCCAGCAGTGCTTGAATCGACCGCATTTCCGACAACCGCTTGGTCAGTTTGAAGGTTATACTCTGGCCCTCGGCCATTCGGACCAGGCGGCCAGCATCTCCTTCGGCCAGGGCACCCTTGCGCCATCCCTCAAGGGCTTCCCGGTTAAAGGTAACGGGTCAGTACTTGAACTCCTCCCTTACCGGGCTGAACACGTCCAGGGCTTTGCAGGGTTGGGCCAGGCCCTTGGCGTAGTGTTCGACGCCGCCGGGGATTATGTACATGTCGCCCACCTGCAGTACCTGAACCTCGTCGGCGATGCCCATTTCCATTTCCCCCTCCATCACTATGCCGGCCTGTTCGTGGGGGTGGGTATGTCGGGGTACCAGCGAGTTGGCGTCAATCTCCACCAGGGAAAGCAGCATGTTGTCGCCCCAGAAGGTACGGGTGCGGGCGCCGGGGGCCAGATCCAAGGTTGAGCGGTCACGGGCAAACTTGAAGAAGGACATGGTAATTCTCCCTTATGATATTGCAAGTTACGGCGATGGATTTCTGGGCAAGAGGGGCTTACCGGACCATCGCTACCATTATAGCCCCGCCGTACACCCCCGACAGCGCGCCGCGGCGGCTGCATTGTCGCTGGCGGCGCCGATCGGCCATTTGCGCCTTGCCTCGGTTAATTCAAGCTCTCAGAAAGCATGGGAACGCTGTTTCAAGTTGACGCGGCCCTAGTCGAACCCCAACCGGCGCTCGTTCAGGCTGACGTAGCGGCCCCCGCCGCCGATTACCAGGTGGTCCAGCAGGTCTATGCCCAGGAGCTTCCCCGCGGAAACCAGGTCGCGGGTGATGGCCACGTCCTCGGAACTGGGCGTGGGGTCTCCCGAAGGGTGGTTGTGGGCCACTATGATGGATGGGGCATTGGCGCGCACCGCCGGCCGGAACACCTCGGCCGGGCGAACGATGGAACTGTTGACGTTGCCCACATAGACCTCCACCGTGCTGAGCACCTGGTTCCTGGTGTTGAGCAGCAAGACGCGCAGGTGTTCCTGCTCCAGATGCGCCATCTCACCCTGCAGCAGGTTGGCCACGTCCTGGGGTGAATTTATGACGGCCCGGTCCTGGGGCGCCAGGGAAATGAACCGCCGTCCCAGTTCCAGGGCGGCCATCAACTGGCAGGTCTTGGCCTCGCTGAGGCCCCGTTCGGCGCACAACTCGCTGAAATCGCTGCGACCCAGGCCGTCCAGGCCGCCGAACCTACTGAGCAGCCGGTTGGCCATGGCCAGCACATTCTCCCCCTGAACGCCGGTGCGCAGCAGGATGGCGATCAGTTCGGCGTTGCTGAGGTACCGGGGCCCGTGTTCCCGCAGCCGCTCCCGGGGCCGCTCCCCCTGGGGCATATCCCGTAACTTGGGCTGGTAGGCGGAAAACCAACCGGACTCCGGCGGAGCCTCTTCAATATCCGGGGCAGCAGCCAGGGTAATATCCAGGCCAGCGTTCAGGGCGCCTTCCGGGGCAACTTCCAAAGCAGCGATGGCGACCATACATTCCTTCCCTCGTCCCTTTCTCTGGCCATTGTGAAACGACAAGGGGCGCGGGCGCAATGGGCAACTGTCAGTAAATGCCGGCGCCTTTCCCGTCGAGCATCGGCATTCACGGGGTGCGGGAAAGGGTTGACCGCCCGTAACCCTACTGTGGGAAAGGGGCCATGGGCAGCCTGGGCCATTCATGTCCCTAAAGCAGAAATAAGCAGCCGGGCTTGCCAGCGTTTCGTGGGCCATCAATTCCCAACCGCGCCCCTGGCTTGGCTGGGGAGTCCCGACGGCATAAAATGGCTTCTGGAGCGCGGTCTGATTCCTTGCCAAATGGAATGGGATGGGACCGGAACCGTCGGGAGGTTTCAGATGGCTGGTCAGATTGACTACAACGACAGTCGTTACAAGGAAGCGGCGGATGAGATTCGGCGAAGACACGACAGCAACGAATCCGAGGCCAACATCACCAGCGCGGTGCGGGATTTCCTGATCCTAACCGGCCTGGCCCGCAGTGAGGAGATTGTCGAGGAGAACCCACCCGCCGATGACTCTCGCCGGGCGGTGGACCTGACCGCCCTGGACACCTTCATCGAAGTCAAGCGACGCATCTCCACCGTCCAGAATGGGCAACCCAACCCGGAATACGTCAAGCAACTTGACGACTATCTGGCCCAATCCTCGGCCCAGGGAAAGGTGCGCATGGGCGTCCTGACCGATGGCCGCAGGTGGCTGTTGCGCTGGCCGGGGGCCGGGGAACCCAGTCTCACCCGGCCCTACTTCTTCACCCTGGGCGATGACAACCAGTGGTTTCCCCTCTTCGAGTGGCTGCGGGATTCAGCCCTCGTCTCGCTACATGACGTGACCCCAAATAGGGCGGAGATCGAGCGCCACTTCGGCCCGGGCAGCCCTTCCTACCAGCGGGACATCGATATGCTCAAGGCCCTTTACCAGGAGCACTCGGGGCTGGTAACCATTCGAGTAAAGCGGCGACTGTGGCACGACCTGCTGCGCACCGCCCTGGGCGAATTGGCCTACAGCACCGAGGGGATGCAGCATCCAGTGTACCCGGACACCGAAGAGATGGATGACCTGTTCATCCGCCACACCTACCTGGTAGCCGTCATCGGCATGGTGGTGCAGGCATCCTTCGGCATTGACATTGCCCACCTGGCGGAAAACGAGCCGTCCGACCTGCTCCAGGGACGCCAGTTGCTTCAGCAGACGGGGCTGCAGGGGGTGCTGGAAACCGACTTCTTTTCGTGGCCCAACGAGGTGGGCGGCGAGTCCCTGCTCAAGGCAATAGCCCGCCGCCTGGCCCGCTTCAAGTGGGTCGAAACGCCGCCGGACACCGCCGCCATTCTCTACGAGACGGTCATTCCCCCGGAGGAGCGGCGCCAGCTGGGCGAATACTACACCCCCGCCTGGCTGGCCCGGGCCATGGTCAAGGAGATAGTGACCGACCCCCTTCACCAGCGGACGCTGGATCCGGCCTGCGGCTCCGGCACCTTCGTGGCGGAGGCCGTGTCCCACTTCATCGACGCCGCCAACTCCACCAACTGGGAACCCAGCGAGATACTCGGTCGGTTGCGGGGGGCGGTCACCGGCATTGACGTGCACCCCGTGGCGGTGCACCTGGCCCGGGCCGCCTGGGTTCTGGCCGCCCGCCCGGCCATCGCCGCCGCCGTCGAAGCCGGGTTTCAGGCCAACCTGTCCATACCCGTTTACCTGGGGGATGCCCTGCAGCTGCGCTTCCGCACCGGCGACATGTTCGCCGAGAGCCAGATTACCATTCAGACCGGCGACGATGAGAATACCGATCTGGTATTCCCCCGTTCCCTGGTGGAGCGGGCCGAGACCTTCGATGAGCTCATGAGTGACATTACCGCTAGTGTCGAGGCGGGATACGACGCCCAACTGGTACTGGATGACAACGGTGCAATCAGCCCCGCCGAACATAAGGTCATGACCCAGACCATCAAGGTCCTGAAGCGACTCCACGACGACGGCCGCAACCACATCTGGGCCTACTACACCCGCAACATGGTACGCCCCGTAATCATGTCCCGCGCCAAGGTGGACGTGATCATCGGCAACCCGCCCTGGATCAATTACAACCAGACGGCGGACATCCTGCGGGACGAGTTGCGTAATCTCAGCCGCGACCGCTACGGCATCTGGGCCGGGGGCCGCTACGCCACCCACCAGGAGGTGGCCAGCCTGTTCTTCGCCCGCAGCGTTGACCTGTACCTGGAGCAGGGCGGCGTAATCGGGTTCGTCATGCCCCACAGCGCCCTGCAGACCGGTCAATACTCCAAGTGGCGCACCGGAAAATGGCAGTCTCCACCCCGGGGCCGGGGCAGGAACCGCACCGCCGGATTCCAACTGTCGGTGCAGTTCAACCACAAACCGGCCTGGGACCTGGAGGGGCTGGAACCCAACACCTTCTTCCCGGTGCCGGCATCGGTGGTCTTCGCCCGCAGCACCGGTCAGAGCGGCGTCGCGACGCCCCTGGCCGGTACCGTGGAGCGTTGGCTGGGCAAGGCCGGCTCCGATGACATGCGGCGGGCTTCCACGGCCATAACCGATACTAGCGTGGGGGGCGAATCGCCCTACGGCGGCCATTCCCGTCAGGGGGCAACCATTGTTCCCAGATGTCTATTCTTCGTTGAAGAGACGGAGAACACGGCCATCATCCAGGCGGGGCAGACCATCACCGTCAACCCCCGCCGGGGCGGGCAGGACAAGGCCCCATGGAAGGATCTGGACCTCACCGCCATCACCGGTCAGACGGTGGAACGGGCCCACCTGTTCGACTTGCACTTGGGGGAGACCATTGCCCCCTACGTAACCCTGGAACCCCTCAAGGCGCTGTTACCCTTCCGACAGGAGGACACGGTCATTCCTACCGATGGCGGCGGCATAAGCTTGGGTGGGCTACAACAGAGGATGCGAGAGCGGTGGCGGACGGTGGCCCGAATTTGGGAGGAGAACAAGGCTCCAGCCAATCAGCTAACTCTGCTGGACCAAATGGACTACATGCGCAAGCTGTCGTCGCAGCTGGGCTGGCAGCGCGACCCCGGCGGCCGGCCGGTTAGGGTGGCGTACTCAACGGCGGGGCAACCAACAGCGGCTATTCTTGGTCCCGCCCACATCGTTACCGAAAGGCTATACTGGGTGACGTGCCAAACAACGGATGAAGCCAACTACCTATTGGCTGTCATAAACAGCGATTCTTTAGCTGAGTCTGCGAAACCCTTAATGTCAAAGGGTCAATTTGGTGCGCGAGACCTCCACAAGCACCTGTGGAAACTCCCCATACCGGAGTTCGACCCCTCCGTGGCATTGCACACCACCATAGCCGAGGCCGGGGAAAGGGCGGCAGCGGGCGCGGCGGCAAGGTTGGCGAATCTGCGGGACGGCTACGGCGACCGGCTGACCGTCACCATCGCCCGACGGGAACTGCGCCAATGGTTGCAGGCATCGCCGGAGGGTTTGGCCGTGGAGGAGGCAGTCGGGGAACTGCTGGCTGGCTGACGCCAGGCGCCGCCATTTCAGCAGTTGTCCTTCAGGTCAGTTCAATTCCCACGGGGCAATGGTCCGACCCCATAACGTCGGGGAGAATGAAGGCATCCACCAGTCGGGGGGCCAGGTCGGTGTCGGCAAAGAAGTAATCGATACGCCAGCCAATGTTGCGGTCCCGGGCCCGGGTCATCTGGTCCCAGTAACTGTAGTTGTCGGGTTCCTGATTGAACTGGCGGAAAGTATCCACATAGCCATGGTCCAGGAAGGAATCCATCCAGGCGCGTTCTTCGGGCAGGAAGCCGGAGATTTTCTCGTTCTGCTTGGGGCGGGCCAGGTCGATTTCCTTGTGGGCGGTGTTCACGTCGCCGCAGACAACAATGTTCCGACCCTCCTTCCGCAGGTTGTCCACGTAGTCCAGGAAGGCAGCGTAGAACTCCATCTTATAGCGCAGCCGGTCGGCGGAGCGCTTGCCATTGGGGAAGTAAATGCCCAGGAAAACGAAACCGTCGAAATCGGCGACAACGGTCCTTCCCTCCACATCGAACCGCTCAACGCCCAGACCAAAGCTGACATTGCGGGGCGGAATGCGACTGTACAGTCCCACGCCGCTGTAGCCCTTGCGTTCCGGCGTGGTGAACCAGGAGGAATAGCCCTCCACTTCCTTCAGTTCTGCCGGTAGCTGTTCCTGGTGGGCCTTAGTTTCCTGGATGCACAGAACATCGGGCATTTGCGACCCGAACCATTCCAGGAAGCCCTTCTTGTGAACGGCCCGGATGCCATTGACGTTCCACGAAATCAGACGCATGAACTTTCCTGCCGGTAGGGAATTATGGCGATTATAGCATAGGGGGTCACGACGGAGGCGGCCCTGGAAGGGCCATGGGGAGGGTCGCGACCCTCCCCGGGCGTTCCCGAAATGCCCGCTTGCCCTCACGCCCTGCGGTCGGGGGGGACAGCCAAGCAGAGCCGGGCATCTTGCTTGGGTTGAATGGCAGGACAACTGGATTCTCCAGGCAATCCTGATTGGCCATCACTTCCGGCCCGGCGCCTGGAGTATTGGAAGAGGCGGGGAGGGATGCGCCGGACTTAGCGTTACCGACGCCGGACTTCTGGAAGCTGCAGTTTTTGGGGAATCGGACTACCGTTGCGGGGCGCCCTGGCCTGCCACACCGGGGCGGCGCTGAACCGTTAGCGCAGAGCAGGAACGGGGGATGATTGGCGCATTCCACCCAAGGGGTCATTCCATAGGTGGAAGAGGTTCGTGGCAATGAGATTTCGTAGAAAAAGTGGTGGAGACGGGGGAGAGTCGAACTCCCCGTCCAAAAGGCCCCTGGACTAGATCTACTACAAGCTTGTCCGGCGGTTGAAGTCTCGCCTGCCGGGGCTTACGCCGGCAAAAGCTCTGGCAGGCCAGCCAATGAAACTTGAATAACCCCTATTGGCCTCGGGGGTACCGCATCCCGGTCTGATGGCGCCCGTAGCCCCGCATCCGGGAGTAGCAGGGTACGGACGTAGCCGCGCTTAGGCGGCTAGAGCGAATTCACGTTCGCCAGTTAATTGTGTGCCACCTGATTAACGAGGGCGGTGGCGCCTCGGCTTGCAATCTGCCCCGGAACGCTCCTGTCGAACCCGCGCGTCCCCATTTACGGGTTAATTATACCACATTTGCGCCGCTCACCGGCCACGGTTCAAACTTGCGGGCGAACTGGCAAGGGTGGACGTTCCGTAGGCGGTTCCGGTAGTATGGGCCACCGGGCGAGTACCGTCGCCGCCATTCTTGGATTTCTCCACCCCCAAACCCTTCCACTCCTTTGCCCGCAGGCCGGGGGTGTTCCCTGCTTTGCCCGGCGTGTATAATGCGTATTTCATTTGCGCTGGCATTGTGATATATTTAACAAACGCCGGGCATGGGCCCGGCAAATGGTTTTGAACTGCCTCCGGCGGCTGCTTGGCCGGTTTTTCGAGGTCTCAACACCCTTGTCCGAATCCCTTTAGCCCGGTAGCGAGGATCGTGTCAATGAACCCGTTAAGAGAACTGGCCCAACATGGCCTGTATTCTCCCCACCTGGAGCACGACAGCTGCGGCGTGGGCGTGGTGGCCAACATCAAGGGCAGCCAGTCCCACGAGATCATCACCGAGTCCCTCCAGGTGCTGGTCAACCTGGGCCATCGGGGCGCCTGCGGCTGCGACCCGGAAACGGGCGACGGCGCGGGTATCCTGATGCAGATGCCCCATGCCTTTCTCCAGAAGGTATGCCCCGCCCTGGGCATTACGCTGCCGGAAGAGGGTTACTATGGCGTGGGCATGACCTTCCTGCCGCCCAATCCGGAAGCCCGCGCCAAGTGCGAAGAACTGATCGAACGCTCCATCGCCGGGGAAGGACTTATCCTGCTGGGTTGGCGCGATGTTCCCGTGGATCCGGACAAGCTGGGTCGGGACGCCCGGGCCGTTCAGCCTGTCATTCGCCAGTTCTTCGTTGCCGGTGGCGACAGCATGGCCCCCGACCACCTGCAACGCAAGCTGTACACCCTGCGCAAGGTTATCGAGAACAATCTTTCCGGCTGCGACCTCAGCGAAGAGGACGCCGACTACTTTTACGTGTGCAGCCTTTCCAACAGCACGCTGGTGTACAAGGGCCTGCTGATGGCTCACCAGGTGGCCGGATTCTACCTGGACCTGAACGATGAATCCCTGGTCAGCGCCTTCGCCCTGGTTCACTCCCGCTTCAGCACCAACACCCTGGGTCACTGGAAGCTGGCCCACCCCTACCGGTACCTGGCCCACAATGGCGAAATCAATACCCTCCGGGGCAACAGCAATTGGATGCACGCCCGGGAGACCCAGTTCGCCTCGCCCCAGTTCGGC
Source organism: Dehalococcoidia bacterium (assembly GCA_965221385.1). Lineage (GTDB taxonomy): Bacteria > Chloroflexota > Dehalococcoidia > Lucifugimonadales > UBA3495 > Bin22. Next base: position 1,957,333 of record OZ244885.1, on the reverse strand, counting down.
GAGGACATCAAGAAGATACCCCCCATCATGACCCCCGGGGCCAGCGATACCGCCGGTTTCGACAATGCCCTGGAATTGTTGCTGATGACCGGCCGCAGCCTGGACCACTCGATGCTGATGATGATCCCGGAGGCCTGGGAACAGCACGAGACCATGTCCCAGGAGAAGAAGGATTTCTACGAGTATCATTCCTGCCTGATGGAACCCTGGGACGGCCCGGCCATGATCGTTGCCGCCAACGGCAAGGATATTTGCGCCGTGCTGGACCGCAACGGCCTCCGTCCCTTCCGGTACACCGTCACCAAGGATGACAAGCTGGTCATGGCTTCGGAGACGGGGGTTCTGGAAGTGGCCCCGGAGAATATCCGCCAGCGGGGACGTCTGCAGCCCGGCCGCATGTTCCTGGTGCACCTGGAGGAAGGCCGGATCATCGGCGACGAAGAACTAAAGCTGAACCTGTCCCGCCGCCAACCCTACGGTCAGTGGCTCCAGGAGAACAAGGTTTCCGTGGAGGATCTGCCGGACCCGAAGGCGCCGGAGACGCTGAAGGGTCAGGACCTGGTGCGGCAGCAGCGGGCCTTCGGTTATACCCTGGAGGAGGTGCGGATGCTGACCACCCCCATGGCGGCCACGGCCTACGAGGCGGTGGGTTCCATGGGCAACGACGCTCCCCTGGCCGTCCTGTCGGAGAAGAGCCAACTGCTTTTCAACTATTTCAAGCAGTTGTTTGCCCAGGTTACCAACCCGCCCCTGGACGCCATACGGGAGGAGTTGGTAACGTCGGTGGAAGGGTTCATTGGCAGCGAACAGAATCTGTTCGAGGAGACGCCCAGCCATTGCCGCCTGTTGAAGGTCAAGACGCCCATCCTTACCGACGCCGAACTGGCCAAGATTGCCGCCGTGGATTTGGATGGCATCCGGTCCAGGACCCTTTCCACCCTGTTCAGCGCCCAGGGAGAGGGGTCGCTGAAGGAGGCGCTGGACCGCCTGTGCCAAGAAGCGTCCCAGGCGATACGGGACGGGTACAACATAATCATCCTGTCTGACCGGGGCGTGGACCCCGGCCACGCCCCCATGCCCAGCCTGTTGGCCACCGCCGCCGTCCATCACCACCTGATTCGGGAGGGCACCCGTACCCGCGTGGGCCTGGTGGTGGAATCGGGGGAACCGCGGGAGGTGCACCACTTCTGCCTGCTGCTGGGATATGGCGCCAGCGCCATCAATCCCTACGTGGCCCTGGCCACCGCCCAGGATTTGGCGGAACGGGGCGAGTTGAACGGCGCCGAGCCCGATTACGCCGTCAAGAATTTTGTGAAGGCCAACGAAAAGGGCCTGCTCAAGGTCATGTCCAAGATGGGCATCTCCACCGTCCAGAGCTACCAGGGCGCCCAGATTTTCGAGGCGGTGGGGTTGAATCAGGATCTGATCGACGAGTACTTCACCTGGACGCCATCCCGGGTTGAGGGGATTGGTCTGGACGCGGTGGAAGAGGAGCAGCTGCAGCGGCACCGCCATGCCTTCCCCCGCCAGGAAATCGACGCAACCCTGGAACTGGACCCCGGCGGCGCTTACCAGTGGCGGCGGCACGGGGAGGTGCACCAGTGGAACCCGGATACCATCGCCAAACTCCAGTACGCCACCCGCGCCAATAGCTGGGAGTCGTACCAGCAGTTCAGCCAGGCGGTCAACGACCAGAGCCGGGAACTGGCAACCCTTCGCGGCCTGCTGGACTTCCGGTCGGACCGCCCGCCCGTGCCCTTGGATGAGGTGGAACCGGCCAGGGAAATAGTGAAGCGGTTCGCGACCGGGGCCGCGTCCTTCGGCTCCATCAGCAAGGAAGCCCACGAAACCATGGCCATCGCCATGAACCGTATCGGCGCCCGCAGCAATACGGGCGAGGGCGGCGAGGATTACCATCGCTACACCCCCGACGAAAATGGCGATTCCCGTAACAGCGCCATCAAGCAGGTGGCTTCGGGCCGGTTCGGGGTAACCCCCAATTACCTGGTCAATGCCACCGACCTGCAGATAAAGATGGCCCAGGGTTCCAAGCCCGGTGAGGGCGGCCAACTCCCCGGCCACAAGGTGGACGAGGTTATCGGTTGGGTGCGGCATACCACCCCCGGCGTGGAGCTAATCTCCCCGCCGCCCCACCACGACATCTACTCCATCGAGGACCTGGCCCAGCTGATCCACGACCTGAAGAACATCAACCCGGAATCCCGCATCCACGTAAAGCTGGTGGCGGAAGTGGGTGTCGGCACCATCGCCGCCGGAGTCTCCAAGGGCCATGGCGATGTGGTGCTGATCAGCGGCCACGACGGTGGCACGGGCGCCTCCCCGGAGTCGTCCATCAAGCATGCCGGCCTGCCCTGGGAACTGGGCCTGGCCGAAACCCAGCAGGTGCTGGTGGCCAACGACCTGCGCAGCCGTATCGTGGTGCAGACCGATGGGCAATTGAAGACGGGCCGGGACGCCGCCATCGCCTTCCTCCTGGGCGCCGATGAGCTGGGTTTTGCCACCGCGCCCCTGATAGTCAGTGGCTGCATCATGCTGCGCAAGTGCCACCTGAACACCTGCTCGGTGGGTATTGCCACCCAGGACCCGGAATTGCGCCAGCGCTTCGCCGGTAAGCCGGAGTATGTGATCAATTACTTCTTCTTCGTGGCCGAGGAGCTGCGGGAAATCATGGCTCAACTGGGCTACCGCACCGTCGAGGAAATGATCGGCCGGGTGGAAGCGCTGGAGGCCAACACCGACGTGGAGCAGTGGAAGGCCCGGGGCCTGGACTTCGGGAAGCTGCTCTATCGCCATCCCCGCTGCGATGAGGTGACCATCCACCACTGCGACGAGCAGGACCATGGCCTGGAATTGGCCCTGGACCACCAGTTGATAGCCCTGGCCGCCCCCGCCATTGAGAAGGGCAAGCAGGTGGACATATCCCTGCCCATCCGCAACTCCAACCGCACCGTGGGGGCCATGCTCAGCGGCAAGGTGGCCAAGAAGTACGGCGAGGAGGGGCTGCCCTCCGGTACCATCCGGATCGACCTGGCCGGTTCGGCGGGCCAGAGTTTCGGGGCTTTCCTGGCCAAGGGCGTCGATTTCCGGCTGGCCGGAGATACCAATGACTACATGGGCAAGGGCATGAACGGGGGACGCATAGTTGTGACGCCGCCGGACGGCTCCGATTTCGTGCCCGAAGAGAATATCATCATCGGCAACGTGGCCCTCTACGGAGCCACGGGTGGCAAGGCCTTCATCCGGGGCATGGGCGGCGAACGCTTCTGTGTCCGCAACAGCGGGGTGCAGGCGGTCATCGAGGGTATCGGCGACCATGGCTGCGAGTACATGACCGGCGGCGTGGCCGTCATCCTGGGGCCCACGGGCCGGAACTTCGCCGCCGGCATGAGTGGCGGCATCGCCTTCGTGTACGACCCGGACGACGATTTCGCCATCCGCTTCAATGACGGTCTGGCGGACTTGGAAAAGCTGGCCGACCCGGCAGACATCACCCTGCTCCGGGAATTGGTCGAGGAACACCTGGAATGCACCGGCAGTACCCCGGCCCGGAACATACTGGCCGACTGGGATGGGTCCGTTACCCGCTTCAAGAAGGTTATGCCCAGGGACTACCGCCGGGTGCTGGAAGAACGCCAGAAGGCCGCAGATTTGGAGGCCGCCGGAGCTGGTAGAGCCTAGACCCCAGCCGACCCATGGGGCATCGGTGAAGCATGACCACTACGGCAACAGTCACGGCCGAGGAATTACTGAACCTGCCCAGCAGAGACGGGCGGCGGGAATCGGTGCGGGGAGAGGTGCGCGAGAATGCTCCGGTGGGAAGGGAGCATGGCGCCGTTGCCATGAAAGCCGGGTGGCGCCTGGCCCAGCACGTGGAAGAACGCCAGTTGGGCGAGGTTTACGCCGCCGAAACGGGGTTCATCCTGTCCCGGAACCCTGATACGGTGAGGGCCCCTGATGTTGCCTTCGTTCGGCAGGAAGTTGTCGATGCCATCGGGCCAAATCGAGGGTATTTGGCCTGCGCCCCGGACCTGGTGGTAGAGGTGATCAGCTCCGGCGATTCATACCTAGAGGTCGAAGAGAAGGTGATGGATTGGCTGGAGGCGGGGTGTCGCATGGTTGTGGTAATCAATCCCCGCCGTCGCATGGTCACCGTGTACCGTTCCCGAAGCGAAATATCCATCCTGAACGAAGGGGATACGCTGGAAGGGGCGGATGTGGTTTCGGGGTGGGAGTTGCCCCTGTCCCGTCTGTTCGCGTAGCATGACCGGATTGACGTTGGCCGGTGAAGAAGAGGCAACCGGAGACTGGTTGCAGATTAGAGAACTGGAAGTAGCTCGCCATGGGAAAACCTACTGGATTTATTGAGTTCGATCGGCAGCCCCCCAGGCGCCGACCGGTGGCAGAACGGAAGGGAGACTACCGGGAACTGTATTTCGACTGGCCGGAACCCGATGCCAGGGAGCAGGGTTCCCGCTGCATGGATTGCGCCGTTCCCTTCTGCCACATGGGATGCCCCTTGGGCAACGTCATCCCCGAATTCAATCACCATGTGTACACGGGCAACTGGCAGAAGGCCCTGGAGGTTCTTCTCAGCACCAACAATTTCCCCGAGTTCACCGGGCGCATCTGCCCCGCTCCCTGCGAGGCCTCCTGCGTCCTCAGCATCAACACAGACCCGGTCACCATCGAGTACATAGAGAAGGAGATCTCCGATCGGGGCTACCAGGAGGGTTGGATCAAGCCCCAGCCACCGGAACATCGCACCGGCAAGAAGGTAGCCGTGGTGGGTTCCGGTCCCGCCGGCCTGGCCGCCGCCCAGCAATTGAACCGGGCCGGCCATTGGGTTACCGTCTTCGAGCGCGCCGACTACATCGGCGGCCTGCTGATGCTGGGTATTCCCGACTTCAAGCTGGACAAGGACGTGGTACGCCGCCGGGTTCAGTTGATGGCCGATGAAGGGGTGGAATTCCGTACCGGCGTAAACGTCGGCGTTACCTTCCCGACCGAGACCCTGTTGGCCGAATACGATGCCGTTTGCCTTACCGGCGGTTCCACCCACGCGCGGGACCTGCCAGTTCCTGGCCGGGACCTGGACGGCATTCACCTGGCCATGGACTATCTGCCTCAGCAGAACAAGCTCCTGGCCGGCGAGGAGATTGACCCGCAGCAGCACATTTCCGCCGAGGGCAAGCGGGTGGTCATCCTGGGCGGGGGCGACACTGGCGCCGACTGCCTGGGTACGGCCCACCGCCAGGGCGCCGAGGTGGTGTACCAGTTTGAACTGCTCCCGGAGCCGCCGGAAGACCGTCGCCCGGACAATCCCTGGCCCCAGTGGCCCATGATTCTGCGTTCGTCGCCGGCTCACGAGGAGGGCGGCATCCGCGACTACAACATCCTTACAAAGTCCTTCTCCGGCAGCGATGGCCAGGTGGAGAAGCTCCATGCGGTCCGGGTGGACTGGACCACAGGCGAGGATGGCCGCTTCGTGATGAATGAAGTGCCGGGCAGCGAAATGGAAGTGGAGACGGACCTGGTGCTGCTGGCCATGGGATTCCTGCACCCGGAGCATGAGGGTATGCTGACCGACCTGGGGGTGGAATTGGACGGCCGGGGCAACGTGAAGGTGGACGCGAACAAGATGACCAGCGTCTCCGGCGTCTTCGCCGGCGGCGACATGGCCCGGGGCCAGTCCCTGGTGGTCTGGGCCATTGCCGAGGGCCGCGAGGTGGCCCGGGGCGTTGACCAGTATCTGGTGGGCAGCACCCAACTCCCCAGGTCCATGCCCAGGGGGTAGGGGAACTGGGGTCCGGTCAGCTTCATGGCCACCCCACGCCCCGCAAGAAATAGCGATCAGGCTGGTCCTGCCTAGCCAGTGGTGGGAAAGATGGTTGATGGGGGTAGGGGCGCACGGCTGTGCGCCCCTACGGTTCATAAGGCTAGGTGTTGGGTATGCGAAACCCCTCAAGTTTGTCATTCCGACCGACAGCCGAGAAGCCCCAACCGTAGGGTAAGGCCACGACACCCACCCCAAGCCAACCATCCCTGTCATTCCGAGCGACAGCCGAGGAATCCCAACCGTTCGGGGTGACCAACTCCCCCCCCCACCAACCAACCTTGTCTGTCATTCCGAGCCTGTCGAGGAATCCCAACCGCACCCAACAACCATCCTTCCCACCGCGAGCGCACGATGCCTTTTCGGGGGAGGGGGCGGGACGCCTCGGCGTCGCAGCAACGGTTCCCCCGCACCGTTGGGACTCCTCGGCTGCCGCTTGGAATGACAGGGAAGGTTGGTTTGGGGTAGGTGGCGTGGTTGTTGGGTGCGGTTGGGATTCCTCGGCTGCCGCTTGGAATGACAGGGAAGGTTGGTTTGGGGTAGGTGGCGTGGTTGTTGGGTGCGGTTGGGATTCCTCGGCTGCCGCTCGGAATGACAGAGTCAGTTGGCTTGGAGCAGGTGGCGTGGTTGTTGGGTGCGGTTGGGATTCCTCGGCTGCCGCTCGGAATGACAGGCTGGTTGGTTGGGAGCAGGTGGCGTGGTTGTTGGGTGCCGTTGGGATTCCTCGGCTGGCGCTCGGAATGACGGGGAGGGTTGGTTTGGAGTAGGTGGCGTCGTTGTTGGGTGCGGTTGGGATTCCTCGGCTGCCGCTCGGAATTACAGGCTGGTTGGTTTGGAGTAGGTGGCGTGGTTGTTGGGTGCCGCTGGGATTCCTCGGCTGGCGCTCGGAATGACAGGCTGGTTGGTTTGGAGTAGGTGGCGTGGTTGTTGGGTGCCGTTGGGATTCCTCGGCTGCCGCTCGGAATGACAGGCTGGTTGGTTTGGAGCAGGTGGCGTGGTTGTTGGGTGCCGTTGGGATTCCTCGGCTGCCGCTCGGAATGACAGGCTGGTTGGTTTGGAGCAGGTGGCGTGGTTGTTGGGTGCCGTTGGGATTCCTCGGCTGCCGCTCGGAATGACAGGCTGGTTGGTTTGGAGCAGGTGGCGTGGTTGTTGGGTGCCGTTGGGATTCCTCGGCTGCCGCTCGGAATGACAGGGAGGGTTGGGCCAGCGCCGGCGCCTACCCCTCCGCGGCTGCCGCCACCAATTCCGCGTACCTGGAAAGGTACTCCTGCACATCCAGCACCTGGATGGTGTTGGTGGTGCCCGATACCCCGGTTAGGCTGCCGTGAACAATGGTTACCACATCCGATTCACTGACCAACCCCGTGTCCATCGCCCGCCGGATGAGCATGGCCACCAGCTTGGAAATGTCCTGTTCCGGAGGAATTACCCCGCTGGGCTGCAGGCCCCATCCGAGGCAAAGCCGCCGCAGGGTGGCCTCCTGGTGGGCAAAGACGATGATGTCGCCCTCTGGCCGGTAGCGGGAAAGTTCGTTGGCGGCCCGGCCGGTGCTGGTAACCACTATGGGCTTGGAGTTCAATTCCCTTGCCAGGCGGCTGGCCCCGGCGGCAATGGCCTGGGTGCGGTCCAGGGAACGGAAGTCCTTGTAGTAGGGATATATTTTCTCCGCCTCGCGGATGGTGATGTCCGCCACCCGTACCGCCTCCACCGGGTAGCTTCCCACCGCAATTTCGTCGGACAGCAATATGGAATCGCAGCCGTCCAGCACGGCGTTGCTGATGTCGGAGACCTCGGCCCTGGTGGGCGTGGGCGAAACCACCATTGACCGCAGCATCTGAGTGGCGATGCAGGAGGACTTGGCCGCCTCGTTAGCCTTGCGGACAATCTCCTTCTGAACCAGGGGCACCCGCTCCATGGCTATTTCCACCCCCAGGTCGCCCCGGGCCACCATCACCCCATCCACCTCCCGCAGGATTTCGTCCAGGTTGTCGATGCCCTCTCCCCGCTCCAGCTTGGCCATTATCGGAGCTCGGCTGCCGATACTTTGCAGAAATTCGCGGGCCTCCCGCACGTCCCGCCCGGTGCGGACGAAGGACACGGCCACCCAATCAACCTCCTGCTCGACGCCGAAGCGCAGGGCCGCCTTGTCCTCCTCGGTGAGGACCGGCATGTCAATGGAAACTCCGGGAAGATTGACCCCCTTGTGGGAGGAGATGGTGCCGCCGTTGCGTACCCTCGTCTTCACCCGGAGGCCGTCGGTTTCCAGCACCTCCAGGCACACGATACCGTCGGAGATGAAGACCAGGTTGCCCTCCCGCAGATTCCGCAATACCCCCGGTTCGGGGAAGGGGATGATGCCGGGGTCAGTGGAGGCCTCATCGGCGGTCAGCAGGTACTCCTCGCCGTGGTTCAGGCTCTGCCCCTGGTCCAGTTGACCCAGTCGCAGCTTTACCCCGCCCAGGTCCTGGAGGATGCAAACCTGCCGGCCGTGCTTCTGGGACAGGCGCCGAACGTTTTGGATGACCTCTTCGTGTTCGGCGAAGGTGCCGTGGGAAAAGTTGAGCCGGGCGCAGTCCATGCCGGCCAGGATCAACTGCTCCAGGGTGTCCGGGTCCCGGGAAACCGGGCCGATGGTGGCAATAATCTTGGTCTTTCGCATGGCGGTTTCCCTCATGCCCCGGTGACGGTTCTTATTCGCGGTTGGCGTAATAGGAATCGGTGGCCCGCCGCAGCCCGGTAACCCGGTTGGCCTGCAAAGCCTCCCGCCGTTCCTGGGCCCAGCGGTTGGAGGTCTGGATGCCCACCAGGCTGCCCTGGAAGTGGGGCATCACGTGACGGGCCAGCAGTTCATAGCTGCGCAGAATCTTCTCTCTTGGCGCCCAGTCCTCGACCCGTACCATGAAGCTGCCGAAGCCGCCGCTGATCTCCTGCAGCCGCTCGATTCCGGCAATACAATCGTCCGGGGTTCCCACAATCCACTGATTGTGTTCGATCATGAAGTCAACTATCTGGTCCTGGGGAACGTTGGGAACCTCGTTGCCCAGGGTCTGCCCGAAGTACTCGGTCACCAGGCGTCCACCGCCCACGCGGATGTCCTCGATGGCCTCCTTCTTGCTTTCGGCCAGGTGCAGGCCCACCACCAGGCCCCAATCCTCCCGGAAGACCTCCTTGCCGTGCTCCGCCGCCGAATCCTCGGCGATGGACCACAACTCCTTGAGGCTGGTGGAGCGCACGGTGTCCCTGGGGATGCTCATGGACAGCACCGCCGCCCCATGCTTGCCGGCCAGGCTGACGCCAGCGGGGGACTGAACCGAGGCCACGGCCACGGGCAGGTGGGGCTGCTGGTAGGGACGCAGCTGCAGTACCGCCTCGTTCAGCTCGAACCAGTCGCTCCGGTAGGTTATCGGATCGGTCTCGTTGAAGAGGCGCAGAATAACTCCCAGCGATTCGTCCATCATTTCCCGTTGGCGGGCCGGGTCAATGCCCAGCATCAGGGCATCGGAAGCCAGGGCGCCGGGGCCCACACCCAGAATTACCCGGCCGCGGGTCAGGTGGTCCAGCAGCACCATGCGGTTGGCCACCATCAGGGGATGATGGTAGGGCAGGCTGATGACGCCGGTGCCCAGGCGGATGTTGCGGGTGCGCTCGGCGGCGGTGGCGATGAACACTTCGGGAGAGGCGATGGTCTCCCACCCGGCGGAATGGTGCTCGCCGATGTAGGCCTCGTCGAAGCCCAGGAGGTCCAGCCATTGGAGCAGTTCCAGGTCCCGCTCCAGTGCCAGGGTGGGGTTCTCGCCTACCCGGTGGAAGGGGGCCATGAATACGCCGAATTTCATCCGTTGGGGTTTGCCGTTTGCAGAGCCTGCCATGCCATATCCTCCCCGGCGTCGCTTCCGCCGCCCTACGGCTTGCAGCAACGTCACCATCAAGATTAAGGCCATTCTAACACGCCCCGCCGCCGCAATGGTATAGCGAGCAAGGGGATGGAAAGGGCAATTGCAAGGGCAGGAATCGGGCATTCTCCTTCCCAGGGCGATGGCGGCAGGGTAGCGGGCCACCGCCAAACATGGTATCTTGAACCCTGACAGCCTAAACGCACTTGCAAACTATGGGAGGAAAGAAATGCCCCAGATCAAGCACATCGCCATTGCCACCAATGACCCCGAAAAGACGGCCAAGTTCTACTCCGAGGTTTTCGGCCTGCGCCAGGTGGCCAAGCTGGACAGCGGAAATGCCCTGGGCTACATGCTCAGCGACGGCAACATCAACATGGCCATCCTCGACTTCCAGAACGACGCCGTGGCCGGCGAGCGGGGCAAGGACTGGGAGGGCATCCACCACATCGGGTTCGAGGTTGAAAGCCTGGAGCAGATTGAGGCCCGCCTGTCCGCCGCCGGTTCGGAGGAAATGAAGTCGGTCAACGAGGCCCTGCACGCCGGGAACACCGGGCCCCGCCACCAGAACGTGGAGACCAAGTACGAAGGCCCCAACGGCGAGATGATCGACGTTTCCCAGGTGGGCTGGGTGGGCACCCGCGGACTGGACTAAACCGGTACGCCCCCAACAGGGCCGCAGGTCAGCCTGACGGCCCGCAACAGCCCGGACAGGACAGCCAGGAGCAGCTTCGAAAGCTCCTGGCTGCTTTGCCCCCAGGGGCGTGACGGCCACCGCCCTCGCCGGCTTCGGGTAGGACAGGAACACGGATCAAAGGCAAAAGATGACTCCACAGACCACCGGCGAGCCGAGCCAGGTCAGGTTTGACTGGCTGGAATCGTATACCCCGGCATCCCTGCCCTACATGATAGGTTTTACCCTGTTTGTGCCGCTCATCATCGGCGCGAACATCGGCGCGGAGTTCTGGCTCCGCGAGGCCGGATATTGGGCTCCAATTGTTGTGCAGGGATTGCTGAATGCGGGTACAATGTCAACGTGGGGAATCCCACTGACAATCATCTTAACGGAGTGGGTTACCAGAATGCTGGCCAGACATTTCGTTGCCAAGAGGGAAAAGGCAGCCAACGAGCGCTATACGGAGCTGATGCAACGGCTGGAAGCAGTGGATCGGCTGGAAGCAATGCAGCAGGAAATCAATGCCAGGCAGAAGGACATACAAGGGGCGGAACAGCGCATTACCGTGGGCCTTCAGCAATTGGACGAGAGGCAACGAGGCTTGGAGGAATCAACGCGCCGGCAACAGGCCTGGTATGAGGACGCCCTGGCCCGATGGGAAGAGGCGAAGGCCAGCGCGGAAGCCGAGGGCAGGGACTTCACTCTTCCACCGCCCCCGCCGCCGGACATGAACGGCAGCAAGGAAGAGTAGTGGGGAAAGCGAACTTCCCCTCAGCACAAAGTAGACTCCCCGCTAAAACTGAATTCTCGGCCGTAATGATTTACGCCGGCACAAAGGCCAGGATGGGACGCTCCCCGTCCTGGTCTTCCACTTGCAGGGTTAGCGCCATTCCGGCGCCGATGTTCTGGGGGTTGGCGGCGTCCACGCCCAGGATGAGGGCGCTAATGCGGGGGCCCTCCTCCAGGGTGACTATCCCAGAGCAGTAGGGGTTGTTGCGTCCAAAACCCTTTTCCCCCATGGCGTTGGGCACCACGGAGATGCAGGTGAAGGCGCTCAACTGCCCCCGCCCACTGAAGGGAAACCATTCCACGTCCCGGCTGTGGCATTCCTGGCACATGGGGCGAGCCTCAGCGGACAGGCGGCCGCAGTTCCGGCAGCGCACCCCCACCAGCCGTCCTTCCTTCAGGTAGGCGTGGTAGGAGGCGGCGTTGAAGGGCCTAGTCTCGGTGGTCATGCCGCCTAACCCCTCCGCAGAATGTTGACGACGCAGGTGCCGCCAGTGCCGCCCACGTTGTGGGTGAGGGCCAGCTCCAGGTCGCGATTGGGCACCTGACGGGGGCCGGCTTCGCCCCGCAGCTGGTGGAATACCTCGATTACCTGGGCAACACCGGAAGCGCCCACCGGGTGGCCCTTGGCCTTCAGTCCCCCGGAGGTGTTGATGGGCCGGTCGCCATTGCGGGCGGTGCGGCCCTCATCCACGGCCCGCGGCCCCTCGCCAGGCTCGAAGAACCCCAGGTCCTCGGTGGCGATGATTTCGGCGATGGTGAAGCAGTCGTGCACCTCGGCAACCTGGATGTCCTGGGGCGTCACCCCGGCCATGGCATAGGCCTGGGCGGCGGCTTCCCGGGCGGCTGACAGGGAGGTCAGTTCCTCGGCGTCGTGCAGGGGCCGACCGGAGGCCTGACCGGTGCCGACAATGTGCACCGGCTTATCGGTGAAGTTCTGGGCAATCTCAGAGGAAACCAGCAGCACGCAGGAAGCCCCGTCGGTGATGGGGGCACAGTCGTACAGGCGCAGGGGCCAGGCAATCCAGGGATTGGCCCGGGGGTCGTTCAGGAAGTCCATCTCGTCCTGCCAGTCGGGAACGGGCTGGCCCTGCTGCTCGGCGCGGGCCTTGCGACGTTCCATCATGTCCCGCAGGGTGGTGTTGAACTGGGCATTGGGGTTTAGGGCGCCGTTGGTGTGGTTCTTGATGCTCACCTTGGCCAGGTGGCTGAGGCTGGTTTCGTAGCGATCCATGTGGGCCTTGGCCAGCGCGCCGTAGATGCCTGGAAAGGTCAGCCCCGCCGGCACTTCGTAGAGACCGTCGGCGGCGGATGCCAGGACATCGGTCACCCCTTCGGTGGGCAGGTCGGTCATCTTCTCCACGCCGCCAACCAGGACCACGTCATACATCCCGGAGGCGATGGCCATGACGCCTTCCCGCAGGGCGCTGCCGCTGCTGGCGCAGGCATTCTCGATGCGGGTAATGGGCGTGGGAGTCATGCCCAGCCAGTCGGCCAATATAGGCGCCGTATGCCCCTGCCCCTCGAACAGGTCCGAGGAGTAGTTGCCAATGTAGCCGCACTCGATGTCCTCCACGTCAATGCCCTGGTCCATGTGGTCGATGAGGTCGTTAAAGGCCTCGACGAACAGGTCGCGGGTGGTCATGCCGGGGAAGGCGCCAAATCGGGAAAGGCCGGCGCCCACAATGGATACGGGCCGACCCAGTTGCCGTCTCCGAACCGTTGATTGCATAGCAGCCATGGGGAAAAGCCTCCAGAGGAGTGGGTAGGTGTCCCTGGTTTGGTGTCATTATGGTATGGGGAGGGAATGGCGTCAATGACCGGGTTGTCGCGGCAACGTCATCGCCAGGCCAACTCCACCTGGGCAATGATTCCGAATTTCTCGTACAGCCGCTCGACAAGATTCAGGCGAAAGCCGTCGTCCTCGGGGAAAGCGTTGCGGACGTGGACTCGCCACACCACCCTGTCCAGTTCGTCCTCATCTTCGCCCGGGTAGGCATCGTCGCAGCGGACGCCGGGGTCGTACTCGTAGATCAGCTCTTCGGGTGGCCGCTCCAGGTACTCGCCGATGAATACCTGCACGGCGTCGATTATCTCGACGGGGGTGGGCTGAGGCACAAGGGCGCTCCCGTTGCAAGGATTGGTTTCGAGGTGGCCCAATGGCGGCGGGACCGGCAGACGGGAGGGCCGACCGAATGCCTGCTCCAGAATCTATTTCCGGGGCCGCCCCTAAACGCCGCTGGCCCCGAAGCTCTCCCGGAAGCGATACAGCGTCATCTCCGGCTCGATGGGAGCCACAGGCATGTACTCCGTTTCTTCAATCTTGGCTACGATGAACCAGGGGCCGTCCTGCTCCAGGGCCTGGCAGAAGACCGCCTCCAGGTCCTCCAGGTTGTTGACTGTGGCGGTGTTGGCAATGCTGCAACTCTGGGCCACCTGTTCCAGGTCGGTGCCGAAGGCCGTGTGGCTGGACTGATGCCCCGTCTGCGCCCACTGCTCGTTATCCCAGACCACGACCACCAGGTTCCTGGGCTTTTCCCGGCCGATGCTGGCGATGGCGCCCAAGTTCATCAGGAGGGAGCCATCCCCGTCCAGGGACACCACCTTCTCGTCGGTGGACAGGGCCACGCCCAGGGCGATGGACGAGCACAGCCCCATGTTTCCGTAGGTGTAGAAGTTGCGGTCCCGGTGGCCGGCGTGCCACAGTTCATCGGTGGTGGGGCCCAGGTTGCTGACGATGGGAAGGTCGCCGATGTGGCGCAGCAGCATCTGGGTGGCTTCGAACCTAAGCAAGTTTGCCTCCGTGCAGCAGTTGGGTCATGCAGATGGCCACCGGCTGGCGGTTGGCATGGCACAGCTTCAGCGCACCATCCACAATCTTTTCCATGTTGTATTCATCGTCCAGGGTGAAATTGACCAAACCCAGCACGTCCAGTATGGGACGGGTGGCCCGGCCCATGGGCACCTGGGCGATGTTGAATTCGCCGGGGCCGCCCCGCAGGTTCAGGAAGATGGGTATGGGGGTGCGGGCCGGTATGCACAAACTGGCGATGGCGTTGATGCTGTTGCCGAAGCCGCTGGACTGCATGAACACCGCCGAGTTGCGCCCCGTGGCGTAGGCCCCCACGGCCACGCCGATGGCTTCCTCTTCCCTGGTGGCGGAAACCAGGTGGAAATAGGGATCTTCGTCTATCAGGGTGGTCACCCGGTCTATGGAAATGTCCGGCACGTAGGCCACCAGCGAAGTATCCCACTTCTTCAGCGAATCAACGATGATGTCGTTCCAGGCCATGGGGTTGCGCCTCTCCCGCGCCCAATTTTTTGCTGCTTTGGGGCAGGGTTAAAGTAGCAATTTTGGGGGCCAATGTCAAAAGGGGCTGGGCAGGATGGGGAAATCTCGGCCCGAGTTGCGGCCATTCCAGCGCATCCCCCATTGCCATTACCCGTCATTCCGAGCTGGCTCGTATCTCCCTCTGAGACTCTCTCGTTTGTCATTCCGAGCGCCGTAGGCGTCGAGGAATCCCTACGGTGAGGGGCAGCCACCTTTCCAGCCACAGGCCAACCAGCCCGGTCATTCCGTGCGGCAGCGGAGTCAAGGAATTCAAGAGAGGACGGGGTAGGGTTGGCTGGACATGGCCGTGATGGTTGCACCGTGCCGTTGGGATTCCTCGACGCCTACGGCGCTCGGAATGACAAACAATAACTGCTATAAATGAAAGCAACGGGGACTGACGGCGATTCACGTTCCGATTCGTACCGGATTCACTGCGTCCCGAACCGACCGGATGATGGACAGGGCGGTGAGGCGTCCCGTCTTGGGGTTTTCCGAGGGGATGTTTTCGATGTGGACCTGCAGCAGCCCAAACTCGCCCTCCACGGTGATGTCGTGGCAATTGCGGGTCAGGGCAGGGTCGGCGACTATGCGGACCAGGGTGCGGTCGGGGCCGATGCCCGCCAGGCTCACCGCCGCCGAAACGTTCAGGTTGGAGGGGAACCCCCGGCAGGCTTCCCGCGCCGTTCCGGAGAAGAGCTCCTGCTCCCGCGCCAGGCCGGCGATGGATATTCCCCGCTCCACCAGGTAGGGCGCGCCCTCCAGGGCGTCGACGGGTTTGCGGGATACCATTTCAACCCGGTCCACCCGACCCTGGCAGGCAGACTTAATCCCGTCCAGCCCGGCGATGGCGCCGGAGGGGGCAAAGAGACGACAGCCCGTCTGCCGCGCCCGGTCGATTATGTACGGATGCTCCAGGAGCGCGCCAATGCTGATGACCATGAGGTCCTTCCCCGCAGCAAAGGCGGCTTCGGCCAGCGGTGGTACCACGTGCCCGCCGGCCGTCTCCACCAGCAGGGACGATCGCTCAACCAGTTCTTCCAGTCCCAGGTAGGGGGGAGGCTCGGCCAAAGTCTCCAGGAAGGTGAGGGCCGTGGCGGCGGTGCGGCTGGTCACCCCGGCCACGGGAACGCCCAACTGGCCGGCATCCCCCGCCCGCAGGAGGGCGCGGCCAATGGCGCCGCAACCCACAATGCCAACGGTATAGGTCATCGAGAATACCCCCGCCGGTCCATATCCCAATCAAATGGGGGCCGCCCCTGGCCGCCCCCGGTTACGATAACGCAGCGTTTACTACGCGCCCGATTCATACTCTGTGCAAGCGCCTACTTGAAGTGGGGAATTACGTCCTCCGTCAGGCACTTCAGGGTATCCATGACCACCTCCCGTGGCACGGAGGCCGTCCAGTTGCACTCGAACATAATCTCGTCGGTGGTGAACGACTCCCGGAACATGTGAATCTTCTCCACCACCTCTTCCGGTGTGCCGAACAGGTTAACTTCCTGGGTGGTGTCGGGGCCGGCGCTTCCGGCATCGGTGCTGCCGATGGCCACCCGGCCGGCGTAGTAGAGGCGGGCCAGATTCATCAATTCTTCCACCCGCCGGTCGGCCTTCTCCTGAGTGTCGGCCACCAGGGTGGGCACCCGGACCACGGTGGCGGGTTCGCCCTCGTGGCCGGCGGCCTTCCATGCCTCTCGGTAGGCCTTCACATCCTCCCGCAGCACGGCGGAACCCCGCAGGTTGTGGGGAGAGTTACCGGCGCCAATGGCAATGCGGTAGCCCTGCTCGCCCATGGGCACGAAGCTCTCCTGGCTGTCCACCGGCAGCAGCATGGGCATGGGCTTCTGCACCGGCTTGGGGATGCTCATGTAGTTTTCGTAGAAGGCGGGGAAGTTGAAGAACTTGCCCTCGAAACCGGAAAAGCGATCTTCATTCCAGAGCTGTTTCAGCAGGGCCAGGTACTCGAAGAAGATTTCCCGGCGGTCGTCGGAGCCGCGGGTGCGAGCGCCAGGGCCATAGATGAAACGCCCCTCGCTGATCTGATCGACGATGGCCACCTGTTCCGCCACCTGGAAGGGATCCTCGGGCTGGAGGTTGTCGAAGGCGTAACGCTCGTGAGGCAACGCCCGCTCCGGCGCCGTCTCGCCGGGCAGCCGCAGGGTGGGCCGGTGAATGGAGGTGCCGATCCGAATGTTCTTGGTGTGGTTGGCCACGATGGCCGACAGCATGATGGGCTGGGGATCCATGCTTCCTTGGATGGAGAAATGGCTGCCGCCGAACCAGACGTAATCCCAACCCGAATCCTCGATGTAGTCAATCTCGCGAAAGTTCTGCTTGTAGGCATCGGATTCCAGGAGTTTGCCCCCCTGGTATTCCGGGTCCCAGGGAACCTTGCCACCCTCGTACATGGCGTTCCAGGTGGTAAACAATCCAAAGTCCATGCGCGCGCCTCCTCCTGGCTTGTTTCAGGGACCGGCCTGATGTTGACCCTTTGTTGGCATTGGCGATTCGTTGGTTTCCTGGCCCGATGATAGCCCCGCAGTCTATTCTCGTCAATGTGCGGGGTTCAAGTAAGCACATCGCTGTACCCGTACAATCGGTTCTGCGGCGGGCAGAGTCAGAAGGTTCGGAGGCCGCGCGACGGGAGGGGACACCCGGCCCTCTATTACCACATTATATTGATTATTAAGATACACCCAATATTTGAGAAATTGCCGATAAAGTGTTGACAGAAACACCGGGTTTGCCTACAATCCGAAATACTTCATTGGGTAGAAAAGCGACCCGTGATTCAAGGTAAGAGATTCTAAGAAGGAGGCATCGGATGTCAAACAAAGAAGACTTGGCGTTAATGGCTCACCTGATGCGACGCGCCGGCTTCGGCGCCAACCGGGACGAGTTGGAAGCCCTTGTTGCCAAGGGTTACGACGCGGTTGTCGATGAGCTGGTGGATCCCCCCGCCGAACGGCATGGCGGCAAGGGTGAACTGCTGCTCCGCTACTACCCCGGATGTCTTCTCCCCGGCGGCAACCCGGTGATGGGCCAGGCCAACTGGCTTTACCACATGGTCAGCACCGACAAGCCCCTGGAAGAGAAGATGGCCCTGTTCTGGCACCATGTGTTCGCTACCGGCAACTCCAAGCTGGATAACTGCGACCAGATGCTGGCCCAGATCCAGATGTTCCGCGAAAGGGGCATGGGCAACTACCAGGAGCTGCTCCTGGAGCTGTCCCGCAACCCGGCCATGATTTATTGGCTGGACAACAACGAGAACCACCGGGACGCCGTGAACGAGAACTGGGGCCGCGAGCTGCTGGAACTGTTCTCCATGGGCGTCAGCAACTACACCGAGGTGGACGTGCGGGAGGCCTCCCGGGCCTTCACCGGCTGGACCATCTCCCCCAAGCTGCCCCGCCAGCCCTATGGCCGCTTCCCCTGGAAGTTTGACTACCGGGAAGAGGACCACGACTTCGGCGAGAAGACCTTCCTGGGTCAGACCGGCGATTTCAACGGCGAGGACATCATCGACATCGTGGTGAAGGAGCCGGCCACCGCCCGCTTCATCTGCCGCCACCTGTACAACTTCTTCGTTGCCGACGAACCCCAGGTTCCCGCTTGGACCATCGAACCGGCCCGGGATGAGGAAGCCCTGGACGCCATGTGCAACGTCTTCGAGGAATCCAATTACGAGATTCGCGAAGTGCTGCGCTTCATGCTGAAGTCCGACTTCTTCAAGGAAGCCCGCTTCTCCAAGATCAAGAGCCCGGCGGAAGTGGTAGCCAGCACTATGAAGATGGTCGGCGCCTACGAATTCCCGGACCCCGGCCTGGCCAAGATTTGCCGCGAACCCGGCTACATGGGCCAGGACATCCTCGATCCCCCCAGCGTGGAGGGGTGGCATACCGGTTCCGAGTGGATCAACAGCGGCTCCCTGCTGGCCCGCATCAACTTCGTGGCCGACAGCGTGAACAAGACCAACCTCCCCGGCATGCAGAGCATCATCGCCCGCATGAAGGCCGAGGGCGTCACCACTCCCGACGAACTGCTGAATAGCTGCCTGGACCACATGGGCTTCCTGGAACTGAGCGATGAGACTCGCCAGCAACTGGATGCGCATGCTCAGGACGGCGGTAACCTGGACTGGAGCGACGAGGCCGTCGCCGCCAGCCGCATCGCCGAGATGATGGCCCTCGTCGGCGCCACCACCGAGTATCAGTTCGCCTAGAGGGTTCCCCCGGAGAACCAGCCAGCATCAGCCCTAATTCCTGAAGTAAGGAGAAAGCAATGACTTCAACCAAGAAAGACCCGGTCATCGTTGTGTTGCAGCTCACCGGCGGCAACGACTACATGAACACGGTCATTCCCTACAACGACCCCCTCTACTTCGAGAACCGGCCCAACGTCGGCTACAAGATGGAAGAGATCATCAAGGTGGACGACAACCTGGGCTTCATGCCCACCATGGGCCCCGTCAAGCAGTTGTACGACCAGGGCAAGGTCGCGGTCATCCATGGCATCGGCTATGCCGATTCGCCCCGCTCCCACTTCCGCTCCATGGACATCTGGCACACCTGCGAGCCGGATAAGGTCGGGACGGAAGGTTGGGCCGGCCGCGTTGCCCGCGAGCTGGACCCCAACAAGGAAAACGTGCTGACCGCCATCAACTTCGGACATGGCCTGCCCCGCGCCCTGGCAGTGCCGGGCGTCCCCGTGGCCGCCATCTCCGATCTGGGCACCTATGGCCTGTTAACCGGCATCAGCGACCAGGACCAGCGGGCCAAGGCCCTTGACCTGTTCAGCCGCATGTACTCTCCCACGGTGGGCGGAAGCTTCGTAACCGATTACCTGCGCTCCACCGGCACGGAAGCCATGATTGGCGCCGACATCGTCAAGGTCGCCCCGGAACGCTACAGTTCCAACGTGGAGTATCCCAGTTCCGCCATCGCCCAGCACCTGCGAGACATCGCCCAGGTGTACATGGCCGACCTGGGCACCCGGGTCTTCTACACCCAGCACGCCAGCTTCGACACCCATGCCGGTGAGGCCGCGGCCCACCCGCAGCTGTGGAAGGACGTAGCCGAGGGCATCGGCGCCTTCTTCGAAGACCTGAAGGAACACGACACCGGCGAGAACGTCATCATGTACCTGTTCTCCGAGTTCGGCCGCCGCGTCCGTGACAACGGCTCCGGCACCGACCACGGCGCCGCCGGCGTGGCCTTCGTCATTGGCGATGCGGTCAAGGGCGGAATGTACGGCGAGTACCCGTCCCGGGAGGCCAAGGACCTGGAGCAGGGCGACCTGGTTCCCAACTACGACTTCCGCGGCGCGTACACCACCATCGTGGAAGACTGGTTCGGCATGGACGCCACCCCCATCGTCAACGGCAACTTCGAGAAGATGAGCTACCTGAAGTAGGCTGGCTCCCCAACTCGAAACCTGGCGCTCAACCGAGTTGTCCGATCCCCGAATCGCAACCAACCTGGATTGAGTTCGAGGGCCGGGTGAACTTTCCCAACCGGGGCGGTTCCCCGGCCCTGACTGATTAAGACCATCGCTACAAGGAGGCGAATATGGCAGAGATTACCGCAGTGGCCGGACGCGCCTGGGTTTACAGCCACAACATTGGCCGTAACGGCGCCGCCGGTATGGGCTTCAGCCAGCCCGTAAGCATCGCCGCTTCCAGGGACGGTATGCTCTACGTGACCAACCGGGCCACCGAACAGAACCCGGGCGGAATTCGTGTAACCAAGTTCACCGTGGACCAGGAGTACCTGGGCGAGTTCGGGCGCCAGGGCCTGGCCTACGGCGACAATGAACCCACCACCTTCACCTGGATCTCCGGTGTGGCCGTGGACCGGGATGGCAATGTTTACGTGGCCGACGAATGGCAGTGCCGCGTGGCCATCTTCGACGCCGATGGCAACCCCACCGGCGGCTTCGGCGTGAAGGGTGAGGCCGAGGGCGAGCTCAGCGGGCCCGCCGGCATGGCCTTCGACGCTGACGATAACCTGTGGATCGTCAATTCCTTCAACAGCCGCATCCAGAAGTTCTCCAAGGACGGCCAGTACCTCGGCGGCTTTGGCGCCAAGGGCAACGCCGAGGGCCAGTTGGAAATGCCCGATGGCATCGACATCGACGGCAACGGCGACCTGTTCATTGCCGACTGGGGCAACAACCGGGTGCAGAAGTTCACCCCCGGCGGTACCCACCTGCGCACCTTCGCTCACCAGGTCAATGGCCAGGACGCCCTGAACCATCCCACCGACGTGTGCGTGGATGGCGACGGCGACGTGTACGTTTCCGACTGGATGAACGATCGGGTGGTCATCTATGACGCCGAGGGTCTGCCCATCACCTACCTGGAAGGGGATGCCGTGGACGTTTCCAAGTGGGGCCAGATGGGTCTGGACGCCAACCCGGACATGGTCAAGGCCCGCCGGCGCGTGCCCGACATGGTTGAGCAGCAGCGCAAGTTCGTTAAGCCCGCCGCCCTAACCTTTGATCGGGAAAACCGGCGCCTCCTCGTCTGCGACACCGCCCGCAACCGGGTTCAGGTGTACGACAAGGACGACGAGTACATGGACCCGCAGATTAACCTGTAGGTCTTCAGTAACCAGGTACACAAGAGGGGGCGGCAGTTGGCCGCCCCCTTTCCCGTTTCACGGTGGCAGGCCACCGAGTAGGCCACGCCACCAGCCAAGGGGCGCCAACAAGTGGACGGCAATGGCAGCGCCTACCGGTTCCGGTCGATTATGGCCCGGCGGTGAGTTCCCTCCCCTATCTTCCGTTCGCCGTCATAGGCTTCCACGTTAAAGTTCAGGCGGTTGCGGTTCACCTCCACCAGTTCGGCGTGGGCGACGACCGTGGCCCCGATGTCCGATGGCGCCAGGTGCCGCACATTCACTTCGAACCCCACGGAAGTTTGACCCTCTTCCAGGTACGGGTCAATGGCGGCAATGGCCGCCCGCTCCATCAGGCTGATCATAGAAGGGGTGCTGAATTTGTCCACGTGGCCGGCCACGTTGTGTTCGCATACCAGGGTGGAGCGCTGCCCCTTGAGACCCGGCGTTATCTCTTCCCTTGCCATGGTGGAATCGCCTCCTGCTGTTCATTTGCCTGGCCGTGGCAATTTAGGATAGACACCCCGGCGTACAATTACAACCGGAATGGCCCTGGCCCGCCTCGGCGCATCCTTGAACCCCCTTCGGATTTGATATATCATTGCGCCGCCGGTAAGGGAGCAATACACCAATGAATCGCAGCGCTAATGCCCAACACCTGCTTTCGGTCACCGACCTTTCGCCCGACGAAACCAGGTCCCTGATCAGCCGGGCCCAGGCCATGAAGGGGCCCGACGGCGGCGGCACGGCACGGGCGTTGGAGGGCAAGAGCGTGGCCCTTCTGTTCGAGAAGCCCTCCCTGCGCACCAAGGTCAGCTTCATGGTCGGCATACAGGAGTTGGGCGGCTATTCCCTTTACCTGGGGCCGGATGAGGTGGGCCTGGGCTCCCGGGAACCCGTCTCCGACGTGGCGCGGGTGCTGTCCGGCTACGTGGATTGCATCGTTGCCCGGGTCAACTCCCACCGCACGCTGGAGGAACTGGCCGAGTACGGCGACGTGCCGGTAATCAACGCCCTTTCCGACTGGGAACACCCCTGCCAGATAATGGCCGACCTGCTGACCATTGCGGAACATCAGGGCAGCCTGGAAGGCCGCAAGCTGGCCTTCATCGGCGACGGCAACAATGTGGCCCGCAGCCTGTGCCTGGCCCTGCCGGCGGTGGGCATGGACTTTGCCATCGCCTCTCCCCTGGGGTATATGCTGGAACGGGAAACCCTGCAACGGGCCCGGGAGATTGGCGGGCGGCAGGATGGGATACAATCCCTGCGAAGTCCGGCGGATGCGGTCAAAGACGCAGACCTGGTATATACCGATGTCTGGACCAGCATGGGCGACGAGGCGGAACGCTACGCCCGCCTGGAGGCCTTCCAGGGCTATACCGTGGACCCGGACCTGATGCGCCAGGCCAGGCCCACCGCCAACTTCATGCACGACATGCCGGCCCATTACGGCGAGGAGGTGGCCCCGGGTATGCTGGAACACCCCCAATCGGTGGCGTACCACCAGGCCCACAACCGCAAGCACGCCCAGAAGGCCGTTCTGGAAATGCTGCTGAGCCGGTGAGCGGGACGCCGGGAATGAAACCTGGGGTTATGGTTGAAGGTCGGAGCGACTGACCCCTGGCAGGTGATAATTGACGTTCGCGTCATGGATGGGAAATGGTGGGAGAATGGTTAGGGAAATTGAACTGAACAGCGAAACTGACGAGCCCTCGGAACAGACCCTCCCCATCGTGGCGGTGGTTGGCCGGCCCAACGTGGGCAAGTCTTCCCTCTTCAACCGCATCCTTGCCCGCCGCCAAGCCATCGTTTCCGACGTGGCCGGAACCACCCGTGACCGCCTCATTTCCGAGGTGGAGTGGGACGGCTACCAATTCATCCTGGTGGATACCGGCGGGCTGGAATCGGACCCGGAAGGGCATATTCGCCAGATGGTGCAGGAGCAGGCCGACATGGCCATGTCCGGGGCCGCGGTGATCGTCTTCGTCACCGACGCCGCCGATGGCATGACTCCCACCGACCTGGATATTGCCGCCCGTCTGCGCCGCGCCCAGAAGCCCGTCATCCTGGCGGTCAACAAGATCGACAACGACGCGCGGGAGGTGGCCGCCTCCGAGTTCTACCAGATGGGCATCGAAGAAACGGTGATGGTCAGCGCCTACCACAACTACGGCATCTACGACCTGATGGACCGGGTTCTCTTCCACCTGCCCCCTCCCGCCTACATTCCTCCCCAGGACGAGGAGGATGAATGGGACGAGGATGTGGTGGATGACGAAGAGGCAACCGACGGGCCGCCTCCCGCATCGGAGTCCCGGGAGATGCGCCTGGCCATCGTGGGGCGCACCAACGTGGGCAAGTCCATGCTGCTCAATGCCATCCTGGGCCAGGACCGGGCCATAGTCAGCAACGTGGCTGGCACCACCCGCGACGCCCTGGACACCCAGATGACCTACCGCGACCATCCCATAACCTTGATCGACACGGCGGGCATTCGCCGGCCGGGGCAGGTGCAGCCGGGCATTGAGAAATACAGCGTCCTGCGGGCCGTCAACGCCGTCAGCCGGGCCGACATCACCCTGCTGGTCACCGATGCTTCGGAACTGGCCACCGCCCAGGATGCCCACATCTCCGGCCTGGCCTGGGAGTTGTGCAAGGGCATCATCGTGGTGGTCAACAAGTGGGACCTGGTTCCCGAAACCAACCGCTACGCCCGCGAGGAGGCCATCGCCAGGATCCAGGACCGGTTCCACTTCATGCCCTATGTGCCCATCTGCTTCACCTCGGCCCTGAACCGGCAGGGCATAACCACCCTGGTGAACACCGCCCTGGAACTGTGGAGCGAGCGGATGCGGTGGATTCCCGGCAGGGACCTGCAATACCTGCTTGCCGAGGCCCTGAGCGAACACACGGCGCCACCGGTAAAGGGGAAGGGCATTCGCCGCGGCGAGTTTCTGCGGATTACCCGCGTCAACCAGGTGGGAGTCAACCCGCCCACCTTCCTGTTTTCCTGCAACAACCCCCGGCTGGTTCACTTCACATACCAGCGTTACCTGGAGAACCGGATTCGGGACCGGTTCCGGTTCGACCATACCCATCTGAAGCTGGTGTTTCGACGAAGATGATGCGCAATTTGAACCCATCGCTTTGGACTACGCTGATTGTCCTACCCGCTCTGGTGGTCGCGGCGGCCATTGTCCTGCTTACCATGGCCGATGCGCCGCTGCTCTATCGTTATGCCGCAGCCCTGCCCCTGGCCTACCTGCTGGGGGCCCTGCCCTGGGGCTACGTGGTGCTGCTGCTAAACCGGGGCATAGATATTCGGGAGTATGGCAGTGGCCGCACGGGCGTATCCAATGCCCTGCGCACCGCCGGTTACCGGACAGCCGGCCTGGTGCTGGCATTGGACCTGGGCAAGGGTATATGCGCCGTGTGGCTGGCCCGCGCCCTCATCGGCGACCCAACGGGGGAAGTACTGGCCGGCCTGATGGCCCTGGTGGGACACAATTGGCCCGTGTTCCTCGGTTTTCGAGGCGGCCGGGGCATCGCGCCGGGTCTCGGCGGGCTGGCGGTAATGTCACCCCTGGCGGCGGTCTGCGGCGTCGCGGCCTTCGTGCCAATTTGCCTCGCCACCCGGTACCTGTCCCTTGGTTCCCTGATGGGCGTGGTCTCAGCCTGTGTTGCCCTGGCCGCGTTGGTCCTCCTGAGGGTCAACCCGCTGGGCACAACCTCCAACCTCTATCTCATCTACGCCCTTTTGGGGGGCGCCGTAATCATCTGGCAGCATCGGGACAACATCCAGCGCCTGCTCAATGGCACCGAGCGGCGCATCGGCAACCCGGCGGCCAGGATAGATTAGGGGGCGGGTGAGGCTTCCTGGGGAAACCGTTGCCGCCGTCCCACGCGCTGGTACCATTACGCGCTCCCGTGCAACCCCGCCGCCGCCTTTTGGCGTTTAACCACCTCGTAAACCTGGGGCAAGGCAATTGGGTCTGTGCTATTATTGACGCTGCCCAAGGGCAGGATTGTTTCCCCAATTGTGCCTGCTACGGCGCTTGGTCCAGGGCATTTGACCGCGGAAACAGGAACCCGATTGTCCGATGAACCCCACTGCCTCCATAGTTGGAACCACCACCTGGGGCACCACCCTGGGTGTTTTGCTGGCGCGGAACGGCATACCCGTAACCATCCTGGCCCGAACCCCTGAGGAGGCGGAGCGGCTCAACCGGGACGGGGAGAATCGCCGGTTTCTGCCGGGAATTCCCTTCCCAGACCTGTTTAGCGAGGAGAGCGACCCGGCCCGGGCCCTGGAGGCCGCAGACCTGGTCATCCTGGCCGTTCCCTCGGAGCGTCTGCGCGTGAATGCCCGCTGGGTAGCAGACCATTTGCCGCCCGACGCCACCGTGTGCAGCGCCTCCAAGGGCCTGGAATCGCCTGAGGGGAAGCGGATGAGCCAGGTACTGGAGGAGGAATTGCCCCCGCCGAATCGCGATGGCATCTGCGTTCTGTCGGGTCCTAACCTGGCGCGGGAGATTGCCGAGGGCAAACCGGCGGCAACAGTGGTGGCCGGCAGAACCGAGGACCGGGCCGCCCTAGTTCAGAACATGCTCCTCTCCCCCACCTTTCGGGTCTATACCAGCGACGACGTTATCGGCGTGGAGCTGGGGGGAACCCTGAAGAACATTATTGCCCTGGGCGCGGGTATCGCCGACGGCATGGAAATGGGGCAGAACAGCAAGTCCAGCTTCATCACCAGGGGCCTGGCGGAAATGGCCCGGCTGGGCATGGCCGCCGGCGCCCAGTACCAGACATTTGCCGGCCTGGCCGGCCTGGGAGACCTGGTGGCGACCTGCTACAGTCCCCTGAGCCGGAACCGGTTCACCGGCGAACAATTGGCCCAGGGGCGTACCTGGCCGGAAATACGGGAAGGAATGGACAACGTGGTGGAGGGAGTGAGTACCACCGGCGCCGCCCTGGCCATGGCAGAGCGGCTCGACGTGGAGATGCCCATTGCCCAGATGACCTACCGCATCCTGTTCGAGAACCTTCCTCCCAGGGAAGCCATCACGGAACTGATGAGCCGTCCACCCCACTCCGAGTGGTAACCCCGTTGGGGGTGGCGGAGCAGGGGGGTAGAAACCGGGCACAGTAGTCAGTCAAGTCTGGTATGAGAGGGAAGTAGGAGTAACTGTCATTCCGAGCCTGTCGAGGAATCCCAACCGCACCCAACAACCAACAGTCCTGCCGTGACCATACGCTCCCTTTTCCGGGGAAAGGGCAAGAAGGGTTGGGCATGGCAATGACGGCTCCCCCCCACCGTTGGAATTCCTCGGCTGTCGCTCGGAATGACAAGTGTCCCTTAAACAATCATTCCAACCTCGACATCCTACTGACCTCCGGTTCCGGCAGGAATCTCTAATCGCCCCGCGTCCGCCGCAGGTCGTCCAGCCCTTCCTCCAGGGCCGTCCACGGCAGCAGGGCGCACTTGATCCGAACTGGGTACTGGCGCACCACTTGGAGGGCCGCCAGGTCGCTAAGCGCGGACAATCCCTCGGGCCCCACTTCCTTCCCCTGCATCAACTCGCGAAACAAACGGGCCAACGCTTCCAGTTCCTCCGGTGATTTTCCATCCATGCTCTCGGCCATCATGGAAGCGGAAGCCTGGATGATGGAACAGCCCTGGGACTGGGATGACACCCCGTCAACGCGGCCTCTCTCATCCAACCGGATCCGCAGGGTTACCTCGTCGCCGCAGAAGGGGTTGAACTCGTGGGCCGAAAGGTCCGCCCGGTCCAGGGGCGCCCGGTGCCTGGGATTGCGGTAGTGATCCATGATGGCCGCGCCGTAGAGGCCATCGAAGGAAACGTCGGAATACTGAGCCATGATTCGCCGAAGCTGTCGCAAGGTTGCACCGGCGCGCCAAACCGAAAGGTTCGGGTTCACCGGCGAGTACAGCTTACCACAATCCCCTGTTCAGCGTTGCCGGTGGTTTGGTGGTGGTCATGGCGCCCTGGCTCCGGTACAACTATTGGGTTAGGGACGCGCAGTCGAGCGCCCCCACGGTTGGCGGGCCAGCAACGCCCTTGCAATTCACGCGCCAGGTTAACCCCCTTCCTTATCCTCCAGACCCAGCAACTTCTCCAGGTTCCGCCAGAGAATGGCCTCCTTCTCCTCCTGGGTCAGGCTGGGCAGCCCCAACACCCAGGAAACGGGCCAATCGATGCGCATGTTGGCCGGCCAGTCGGTGCCCAGCACCACCCGGTCCACGCCCACCGTGTCGATCAACATCCGCAGGGCCGGTTCAGAGTGGGTAAGGCAGTCGTAGTAGAAGCGTCGCAGATAGGCGCTGGGCGGACGGCTGATATTGGAACGGACATCGGAACGCACCTGCCATCCCCGGTCCATGCGTCCAATGCCGAAGCAGGTGTAGCCACCGCCGTGGGCCAGGCACAGCTTCAGGTCAGGGTACCTGTCCATGACGCCGCCAAAGACAAGGGAGGCAAAGGTCAGGGCCCGGTCGGTCAAGTTGCCGATGGTATTGGGCAGGTGCCAATCCTCGGTGCGCGCCTCGACCACGGTGGGGTCGCCCTGGTGGAAGAAGATGAGGGCGCCCATCTGTTCCACAGCCTGCCAGAAGGGCAGGAACTGGGGATGGTCGTAGGTGACGTTATTCACCTTGTCATCGATCATGGCGCCCACCATGCCCAGTTGATTGACCGCCCGGTCCAGTTCGGCAATGGCTGCGGGAATATCCTGCATGGGCAGGGTGGCGAACCCCAGGAACCGGTCCGGGTGGTCCATTGTCAGTTGGTGCACCTCGTCGTTGCAGTCCCGGGCGATGGCCAGGGTAACGGCCGGATCCCGGTCGTACATGTAGAAGGCGGAACTGGTGGAAACCACCTGGATATCCACGCCGAGGGAGTCCATGTCGGCGATGCGCTGCCGGGGAGTCCACTCCTCCATGGGATCGATGTCCGCCTCGTCGCTGCTGGCGGTCAGGCCGTGCCAAGATTTGCCCGCGGCAACAGCTCGCTGGAAGCATTGGGGTTCCTGGTGGGCATGAATGTCAATGGAACGCATGGGCAGCTCCTCCTAGCGCGGGACAATCAGGTATGGTTGGCGATACCGACAGGCGGCCTCAAATCCCTTCCCAGCCCAGCCATTCAGCCATCAGCCGCATGAGCCTCTCCACATCCACCCGTTCCGCCAGCGCCACAAGGCCGTCATCGGCGACGGTTCTGCTGGCGCCGGCTTCCTCGCCCGTTGTCTGGATTGCCAACGTCACCGGTCGAGTCGTTACAACCTCGGGGCAGAAGACAGCGGCCATGGCTATCTGGTCGTAGAAGAGCATGGATTCCCGTTGGTCGTTGGCCTTGAACCACCCTTGCGCCAATTCAACGGCCAGACGCCCCATCCGACTGCTGGAGCGGAGGCCAAGGGCAGTTTCTCGATTCAGGGTCACCTGGCGGCAGGCGGCCAGGTCCACCAGGGTCATGGGAACCCCAGAATTCAATACCTCCTGGGCGGCCAGGGGGTCGCAGTAGAAGTTGAACTCCGCATGGGGTGTGATGTTCCCCGGCGTGTCCACGGCGCCGCCCATAATCACCAGCGACGCCAATTGGGCCAGGGAGCCGGGATGCTGCCGTTCCAGCCGGGCCAGGTTGGTCAGCGGCCCAATGGCAACCAGGGTCACCTCGCCGGGGTGCTGCCAAACCTGCGATGCCAGGAAGGAGACCGCCGAATCTGCGGCCGGTTGGGTGGTTGGCCGAGGCAGGCGGCGGGTGAGGCCGCTGCTGCCATGGAAGTGCTGGGCGTGGACAAACCGGCCGGTCAGGGGACGGCTGCTGCCCCGGTGGACGCCCACATCGGGGCGCCCCACGTAATCCAGCAGGGCCAGGGCATTGCGCAGACCCCGGGCATGGGGAACATTGCCGCCCACCACGGTCAGCCCAGCCACCGCTTCGGGAGCCGCGGCCAGGGCCATCAGGATGGCCATAGCGTCATCGACGCCGGGGTCTGTATCTATGATTATCTTGGGCATGGCGCTGGCACGGGCACTAATGGGGAACGCACCTGTCCAACCGGCTCGCCGTGGTTCAACGGCCTGCCGCCCTCCGGGGCCGGTTGGCAACGGAACTACACTTCGGTGAGGTTGACCGGCGCCTCCTCCAGGTCGAAGTTATACTCCCACAGGTCATCCAGCAGTGACTGCTCGCCGTCGGTGATGTCCGGCACATCCACGGCGTCGGTGTAATCGCGCAGCTCGTCCAGGTTGGTGAAGTTGGGCAGCACCGAAACGATGGTGGGCTGGTACAGGGCGAACTTGATGGCGGCCTGGGCCAGGGTGCGCCCCGTCTCCTCACCGGCGAGGAACTGCACCTTTTCCACCTTCTGTAGGGCTTCCCGCAGCCACTCGATTCGGCGGTGGGAGCGGTGGTCGCTCTCATCGAAGGTGGGAACCTCGGTATAACGGCCCGTCAGCGCCTCGGAGGCGTGGGGGACGCGGGAGAGGAGGCCAACCTCAGTGTCCTTGGCGATGGGGAAGAAGTCTTTGGCGGGGTCCTGCTCCAGGATACTGTAGATGATCTGCAGGCTGTGGACGTGGCGTTCCTTCATGGAGGCCTCTCCCTCCTCGAACCAGCCTATATCAGGGCCCAGGGCCGCGCCGTAGTAGCGGATCTTGCCCTCGCCCTTGAGCTGTTCCAGGACCTCGAAGAGATCGTCCTTTTCCAGGGCATCGATGCGGGGATTGTGAATCTGGTACAGGTCGATATAGTCGGAATTGAGGCGGCGCAGACTCTGCTCGCAGGCGAAGCGGACGAAATCCGGGTCGAACTTCTGGGGCCGCTCCTGGTGGCCGACGCGGGGGGTCAGTTTGTCGTAGAAGTCGTAGCCGAACTTGGTGGCGATAACCAGGTCGTGGCGGTGGTGGCCCAGCACCTTGGCGAGAATCTCCTCGCCATAGCCCTCGCCATAGGTATCGGCGGTATCGAAGAAATTGATTCCCAGGTCTACGGCATTTTCCAGCAGGGCGGCCCGTTGCTCCTCGGGAATCTTGCCCCACCAGGTGGTGGCAACGGTCCAGACACCGAAGCCGACCTCGGAGAGTTCCAGTTCGGTGCGGGGAAGGGTACGGTATTTCATGGTTGGCGTTCCTCGTTAGGGTTGGGGTTTGATGGATTGGGGAGGAAGTGGGTGTATTGGTAGCAAAAGAAGGTCCAGGCCCTTTACTAGTTTGGTGGGCCATTATGCCCCACAGGGATCACCTGCAAAATTGAAAACTTGATCGGGTCCAATCGCTCTGGCCAAGGCTTGGGCTGCCTTCGGTGCATTTTGCCTTAGCCCGAAAATGCCGGTATGTGATTGATCGGTTGGTTCACCTAGAGTGAGAAACCTGACACCCAGCACCGATAAACTCGTACAGTGGGAAATAGCCCTATCGACATTCAAGACCGGAAAAAGATCATTTTGCCTCACATTTCGCTTGGCGCTCAGCGACCGGATGACTCCCAATATCTGGAGCTGTCGATCAAACGCGTGAAAGAACTCGAGCCAGTTTGTCGATAAGTAGGGCTCGTTATTTCTGAGAAGAAAGGCGTTTGCGCTGGGTAGCCCGAACTGGTCAATATCTCGAGGCCGGCATTGGCGTGCCACATGATCATTCGGTGCGAGCTCGCGCTGTTCATTTTCTCGGAAGGCCATGTAAACAATCCTGCTTCTACCAATTTCTCCATGACTACGGGCAGTTTTCCTCTATCGCTATCTCCTTCGACTTCAACAAAACTACCCTTCGAGTCAGTAGCTGCGTACATGACCGTTTCGTCATCAAGGAACCATAGGCTTACCCTGCGTTCATCCGGAAAAATCCATTCAGCGCAGATCCAGCCTTCCTGCGAGCAGGTCAACCCCAGTTTCCCTTCCGACCTAACCGCGCCAAAGAACCGGAGGAATCCCCTGGCGCTTTCCAATGTGACTGGAAGGTCATCGTCATCTAAATCATCATCGGAAGCGAAGTAGGCTATTCTATCCGCAACGGTGCCATGTCCCCAAAGCCGGAGGGTTGTGCAAATATCCTCCACGGTGCGAGTAAATTCAGGGTGGGAGTCCCATGCCTTTGGAGTAAAGACGGCACACCGCGTTTCGAAACTCATTACCATTGCAGAATCGGGCGCCCGGAAGATTATTGGACTCCTAGTGTTCATCAAAGGGCTCGAAAATTCACCGACCAGTACTCTATTATCTGCTTCAATATAGGCCCAACTATTCCTATTGATGTTGTCCTCATTCATGAGCGCCTAACTCCAATTCTGGGACACACATCCTCAATTAACTCTGCTTGGCACTTCTCCCATGAATCCAAAACGGCAGCCAACTTGTTTGGCAGAACCCCAGAAACCAGAAAATGAAAATTTACCGACAGAGTAATGCGATCGCCCTGAATGGTGAACTCTAGGTTGCAGTCCTTCTCCTCACCTGGCCGCATTAGGCTCATTGAGGTCGCCCAATGGTCGGAGAAATTGCCACCGCTCCCAAAGACTTTCTCGTCCATCCATCGATACGGATCTTCCACGTACAAGTCTAGCGACCAATTTATTCCAATTGCGGTGTAAGGGACGAGCTTAGTGGCTTCGACAAACCGCTTGCTGACCACGTGGACCGCGTAATCTTTTTGGTAATTTCCACCAACAGGCTGCAAGAAATCACAGCGGTTCTCCTGTATTTGTATGGCGAAGCCGTTATGGTATCTGGTTTGAGCCAATCCCTGAGGAGCAATTCCTCCAGGAGGAGACCAGGATGAAACAATCCACTCCCTCGGTACTATTCCAGCATTGCTTAGTGCCTCGGGCCTAATGGATTGAGGGTCCAAGACCGAATTGGATACGAGAGTTACCGACGCATTGCGCACCAGTACTTCTGAAAGTTCAACCACTAACCATCTCCTACTCGTATCCTTGCACCCCATTATAGGTGAGGGTTTGCAAGTTGTCAGTAATGTCGCCGCATTTGACCCCACCCGTCAACGGCGCTGTTCCAAACCCGGAGAAGGGGGCCAGCAGACGGTGAGCCTTCACGCTCTGCAGGAATCCTGTCACCAAGTCCGACGAAAACCCTTCCTTGTATTTGAGCCAACGCAACCCGGGAACCCGCTTGTTCCCCTGATAGGAAACGAGCTTTCTGCTCAATGCCGGATTTGGTTGTATCCGATCAGCGAAACGGCGATACAGACACTCTCTGGCCTCGCTGGTGCTGGTTGTGGTGCTAACCATGTCTTGATTCCATGGGTATTACTCCTCCGCCGCTTCCTCTATGAAGGGCAGAAGGTGGTCGTACATGTCCTGCCTTCTTCTTTGTCGTTGGCTTGTCATATTCACCAGCCTAGATGCAACATTATGAAATCGCCACGGTAGGGGAGTCCTTCTATCCAGCCCAGGAGCCTTGCCGTGTCTTCAGAATTCAGGTTACGGGAAGAAGCCCAGCCGGTAGCCCGGTTAACCAGCCCTTCACGGGTGAATTCGTAGAAGGCATTCTCTCCGTTGTTGCCACCGTCCCAACAGGAATCATCCTCGTCCACATCTTCGCTTAGCCCAAGATCCGGCTGGGCCATCAGCGCGCCCATGAATTCATACATGGGTTGCCCCGGGCGGTCCAGATAGCTGATTTCTACAACACCGATGTCCAGCCCCATGCCTAACTCCCCAAAAAATTTCCTCCCCCCATTCTCCCCACCAGCTCCAGCCCCGTCAACCAGCAAATGTCAGTAGGGGGGGCGGTGGCTTTTGGGAAACTTGGTCATGGGGCGGAGGTGGGGACCCTGGCTCGGTAGCTGTAGGCCAGACCCAGCAGGGGTATTACCGAGAACAGCAGGGGCAGCCACCAATCGCCCCTGGTGGTGCCAGCAACTATCAGGGCCGCCAGAATAAGGTCGGCAGTCAGGTTGATGCCCAGCAACAGCCGGACTATGCGCAGTCCCACGGGCTTCAGGTTGGGAACGAAGACCAGTATCAGCAGGCCGATGGCCGCCAGGGGATGGACGATGGTCAGGATGGCCCGCTCCCACGGGGCACCGCCGTCGGCAAAATTGCCTGCCACTCCGCCAACGCTGGCCAACAGGAACTGGCACATTGCCAGCGCTATCATCAAGACTCGCAAGGGGTTACCTACCTTCGCTACGGCCAGGTGGCGCCGGGGGCAGGGCAGGGGAGCCGACCCAGCGGTTGACGGGCAATTGGGACGACTATCTCGCCGTCACCGCCAGACCCAGGCTGCCCTTGATAGCATCCACCTGTCGCTGAAACTCGGCATCATCCAGCGCCGGCTCCATCCGACCCAGGTCAACGCGGGGGAGAATCTCCACCCACGAGGTGCAGCCGCCGTACTCCTTGATGTAGGGCACCGTTACGGGCTGCTCCATGCGATATACCCGCAGCAGCAGGATGGACAGGGGCAGCATGGGCTTCCAGCGCAGCCGCGAGTGGGCGTACTCATCGGTCCAGATGTGCCAGGGAGCCAAGGCTTCCACCCTCTCCTGCTCTTCCACCTCGATGATCTCCTCGGCCTGGGCCCAGTGACTGAAGGTTATGTAGTCCGACTTGGGCGTATTGGAGAGCAGTTGCCGCAGGCTCGCCTGGCTTTCGGGTTTGAGCAGGTCTTCCCGCTGGTGTTCGTAGGTGGGATACAACAGGAACTCCGGGTGTATGACCCGGAAATCCTTGCCCGATTCGTGGATTCCCCCTTTTCGCAGCAGCAATATCTGCTGGCCCCGGGCCAGGGCATCAGCGGTTATGGCCCATTCTTTGAGAGCCATTTGGCAGCGGTCGGGCAACATGACAAAATCTCCTTGGAATATTATACCGGGTAGGTCGTCGGGTCAGGACGACGATGGGTTGTCTTGACTGGTCAGTTACGGCCCGGAGCAGGCAGCCGGGCCCGGCGCTACTCGATCCAGAAGAAGGGGTTCCAGGCGATTTCCCACAGATAGCCCTCCGGGTCGGAGAAGTACCCGGAGTATCCGCCCCAGAAGGTGTCCTGGGCCGGTTTAACCAGCTTGGCCCCGGCCGCCACGGCCACCGCCAGAAGTTCGTCCACCTCTTCCTTGGTGCGCAGGTTGTGGGCCAGGGTTACGCCGGAAAAGCCACTGCCCTCGGCGGGAATGCCCACGTCGGCGGCCAGGGCTTCTCTGGGGTACAGGGCCAGCCAGGTTCCCCGATTTTGGAAGAAGGCTATGGACTCGGTGTTCTCGTCGTATAGAGTCAGCCCCAGTCCGTCCCGGTAGAACTCCACCATGCGGGCCAGGTCGTTAACTCCCAGGGTAATGATGCTGATGCGAGGTTCCATGCTTTCCTCGGGTCCATTCTGTGGGGGAGATTATTTCTTGAATGAAAGGATTACAACGCTGTGGGCGATAGAGGGTATCTATAATTCAGAGCCTTTCGAGTATCCCCAACCGCATTAGGTGCCGTTATGCTGATCGTTCCATACCGTTGGGATTCCTCGACAAGCTCGGAATGACAGCTGCTCCCGTTACCTTGACGCTCCTGCATGCCTCAGGCCAGGGGGCTGGGCCGTTCCTCCTGCAGGTACTCCAGGAATGCCTGCTTGCTGGGGGACAATTTCCGTTCCCTGGGATAGACCAGGGTCAGCGTCCGGCGGCAATCCCACCCCTCCACGGGCAGGGTCACCAGCATGCCGGCCCGGGTTTCTGCGGTAACCCCCATGTTGGACAGAACGGCCACGCCGCCGCCAGCCATGGCCGCGTGCTTCAACGCCTGGTTGCTGCCCAGGCTGAGGGCCGCCGTAGGAGCGATACCCAGGGTACCGAAATACTCCTCCGCCGTGGTGCGGGTCGCCGAACCCGGTTCCCGCAATATCAGGCCGGCATCCACCACCTGCTGGGGAGTGACCCGCTCCTCCTTGGCCAGGGGATGGGTGGGCGCCGCCACCAGCACAATTTCGTCCATCATGTAGTCGATGATGCCCAACTCGTCCTGGCCGATGGTGGGGTGCCGGCCGACCATTCCCAAATCCAGTTCCTGGTTAAGGATACGCTGGGTAATGGTAAGGGTATTGCCGATGTGGAGC
This sequence comes from Dehalococcoidia bacterium, assembly GCA_965221385.1. GTDB lineage: Bacteria > Chloroflexota > Dehalococcoidia > Lucifugimonadales > UBA3495 > Bin22. The sequence continues at coordinate 1,922,094 of OZ244885.1, read as the reverse complement.
TCCACGTTTATGCCGGGGTATAGCTGGCGGAAGCGCCCCACGGCCATGGGCAGTAGGTACTCGCCGGGGGTGGTGCTGGCTCCCAGGGACAGGCGGCCCGTCTGCAGGTTGTGGATCTCCTCCAGGGATTCTAGGAGCTTACCCGACAGGGAGAAGATCTGCTGGGCGTAGGCGAAAACCGTCTCCCCCACCTCGGTTACGCGCAACCCCCGGGTGCGGCGGTGGAACAGGGGGGTACCCAGGAATTTTTCCAGTTCCTGCACCTGAATGGATACGGCGGGTTGGGTTATGTTGAGGGATTCGGCTGCCCGGGAAAAGCTGTGGTGAGAGGCCACGGCATAGAAGATGTAGAGCTGGTGAAAGTTGAGTGTGCTGTTCCCATTCCCTCCGCCGGAGGAGAATTTCAGCTGGGGAAAGGATACCCGGGCTGGACCGTTTACCATTTTTCCTCCAACGGTATCACCGCCCGACGGCAGCATTGCCGCCCTCCGCGACGTCCGGTATTCGCAGGAGAGTGGCCAGATTTCGGGTAGTTACCTCCCCCACTTCCTCCAGGGTAAGGCCCTTCAGGTCTGCCAGGAACTGGGCCACCTCCCGCACGTGCCGGGGCTCGGTCCAGTTGTGGCGGTACTTCTTGAAGGGCTGGGGATAAGCGTCTGTCTCCAGCACCATGTCCTCCAGGGGAATGGCGCGGGCCGCCTCTTGCAGGTGCGGCAAGCGGGTCAGGGGGCGGGCCAGGGAAATAAAGAAGCCGCAATCTATGGCTTCGCGGGCCGTCGCCTCGTCGCCCTGGAAGTAATGCATCACCCCGCCCACGGCGCCGGCATCCTCCTCCCGCAGGGTGCGGAAGACGGCTTCGTGGGACTCCCGGGAGTGGAAGATGATGGGCAGGTTCAGGCTCTTGGCCAACCGGATCTGGGAGCGGAACACCTGGTCCTGGACGTCATGGTCGGGCGAGGTGGGCATGTAGTCGAGGCCAATTTCGCTGATGCAGACAACCTTGGGATTGCTGCGGGCCAGGGCTTCCAGTTGACCGTAGATTTGGTCGTCCACAGGCTGGTGGGCTTCCATGGGGTGGATACCCACTCCGGCATAGAAGGCCGGGTACTCTTCGGCCATTCGGATGCAGGAACTGGTGGATTCCAGGGTGGTACCCGCGCAGACTATGAAGTCGATGCCAGCCTCTCCGGCCCGCTCCAGTATGCCCGGGATCTCTTCGGGTCCGTACTGGTCCAGATGGGTGTGGGCGTCGCCGAATACCACCTGTTGTGAATCTTCGACTCTCCCACTGTACGGCATGGGCGGCATCCATCTCCTCTGTTGATGGGGCGAATTACGTATATATTATAACCTATGGCTAGAACGCCAAGGATGAATAACCCTGGCGGTCACGGGCAGTGCATATCTTACCATCGGAAGGGGAGGAAATGCGAGTTTTGGGGGGTTGAGTTACGGTTCAGGGTAGAGGGAAACGGGCAAAATTCACCATTCTGAACGGCTTCCCTCCAAGTTGCTGTCATTCCGAGCGACAGGGGCGGTTGGCTTGCTGTGAGACGGATGGCTTCCCCGGTCGGTTGGGATTCCTCGGCTGCCGCTCGGAATGACAAAATTCGGAGAGGTACGGCACACTGGGATGACGTTCCTAACCTGAAGCGGCGCCAGTAGTCAGGGCCCATACAATGAGCCGATGAAGCAGGGCCAGCAGCAGTATGGCCACCAAAGGGCTGAAGTCCAGCATCCCGAAGCTGGGCAGCACCCTCCGAATCGGCGCCAAGATTGGCTCGGTGACCTGGATGAACACCTGGGTTATGCTGACCAATATTGGGGGAGGGTTGTTGGCCATGAAGGAGAGTACCAGGGTGAGGATGATGCGGCCCAGGATGGAAAGATAGATAAGGTTGAAGAAAATCTCAATTAGCTGGAGAGGGCTGGACATGGGAACTGTTCTCCTTAACCCTGGGTTTGGCCGACGCCAGCCCTATCCCGGGACTGACCACAGTCTGGCATTGTATTGACGTTGGAATGATAGAGGGTGGTGGGCATAACTGTCCTTCCGAGTCCGCCGGGGAATCCCAACCGTGGGGAGGGAACCGGGCTTCCTACCCATAAACGCCGTGGCCGGGTACCGGTTATGCTGCCCGTCACCCCTGCCCCAGCTTGATTGACTTGAGATAGGCTGCGTTGACGGCATCCACCACGGCGCCCGGCACCCCGCCCCGTTCCAGGGTCTGCAATCCCTCGGCGGTGGTGCCACCTGGGGAAACCACCATGTCCTTCAACTCTCCGGGGTGCTTGCCGGTTTCCATCACCAGGCGGACGCTCCCGTAAACTGTCTGCAAGGCCAGGGTGCGGGCCATGTCCCGGGGCAGGCCCACGTAAACCCCGGCGTCAATCAGCGCTTCCACGAACATGAAGACGTAGGCAGGCCCGCTGGCGCTGAGCGCGGTGGACATGTCCAGGTACTTCTCGTCGCCGACATAGATTTCCTCGCCCACGGTTCCCAGCATGGCGCGGGCCTGGTCCCGGTGGGTGTCGCTCACCGGCTCGGAGCAGGTCCACAAAGTCATACCGCATCCAATTTGGGCCGGGGTGTTGGGCATAACCCGTATGATGGATTCGTGCTTCAAGCCCTGGGAAAGGGTGGACATCTTGGCGCCGGCTATGATGGACAGGGCCGCCTGGGACGGGTCCAGCCGTCCGCCCAGTTGGTCGAAAACGGTGGGCAGATCCTGGGGCTTGACGGCCATCACCACCAGGTCGGCATCCTCGGCGGTCTTCAGATTGTCCTGGAAGACATTCACGCCGTACCGTTCCGAAAGGTAGTCGCGGCGTTGGGGGACGGGTTCTCCAATGGCCACATCCTGGGGCGCGGCCAAGTCCGCGGCCAAAACCCCGCCCAGGATGGCCTCCGCCATGGTTCCTCCGCCGATGAACGCTAACCGCATAAGCCACTCCCCGATACGCTTCAGTGCTGACCGCGCCAAGAGGGGTCAGTCACACTGTACGACGGGCCTAATTATAGCATCTGGGGAACGGTGGCAGGGGAGAGGGGGGGGTGGGTTCTGCTGCGGTGGCAGCAGGTTGTCAGGGCCGGTTATCTTCCAGGTATGGGCGGTTGGTTATCCTCCGATTCGAGCAGGCAAGGCAATAGCAATCCCTTCGATCGGATGCAAAGTGCACCAATCCGTGAAGCCTTCCTTCATGGTCTTGGTCGAACCTGGCGGCAATTTGGTCAAAGTATTTGGCATAGCCCTTTTCATACCTGCCGAAAACGGCGTTGGCAACAAAGTCGGCCAACTGCAGGAGCCTGGTACTATTGGCTGGAGCAAAATACGGTATATCCGCTAAGTTGTGTATATCTCCCCAGCGATGCCCCTCTTCTGCGATTCTTCTTGCCAGCACTTCAAGATTTTCTCTGTAACTGGACTCGGCCACCACTATCAGGCCCCTTTGCTGCTCTTCCCTCTCGCGGTTCACACGTGCCAGCATTCTGTCAAAACGATTAATTAGTTCCTCAAACCCTCGTTCGTAAGGATTTTCCTTTATTGAAGCCTTTTCCATTGCAACGGCAAATATTCTAGCTCCTGAATCGGCTATTACATCGTAAATGTCCCCGAGTAATTCACGCCTTTGCGAGGATGACAATTGGTCAAAGGGGCTGGGAACTCTACCGTCTGGGGCGTGGAGGGAGGAAGCATGAAAAGGAGCCTGTCCACTAAAATCCGAAAGGTAGCGGGCTTGCAACTTGTTCAAGTCATTTGCGAGATAATAGGTGCGCCGCTCAAACACAGCTATGCCCGCTACCACAAAGTAGCGGGCATCATGGGTCCCAGATTCATCTAAGTATAAGATGTGCATCTGCAATGGAGCCGGCTAGTTGCGGCAGCAACTATCAGACCAAACCGGTAGGGGCCTTGCCGACTAGTACAAGTATATTTTAGGGTGAATGCCCTTGTCAACAACTTTCCAGCGGCGGAATCCCCTGTCAGTGATTGGCGGGCAATAACCGTAGGGGCGCACGGCCGTGCGCCCCTACTCCGTTCTTGTCACTCAAGGCGCCAATTGCCCTAGAAATCCGCCAGGCCGTTGCCCCGGGCCAGTTCCACCGCCAGCCGGATGGATTCCAGCATGGAGACGTGCTGGGCGATGCCCTGGCCGGCTATGTCGAAAGCCGTTCCGTGATCCACCGAGGTTCTCACGAAGGGCAGGCCCAGGTTGGCGGTGACGCTCTCCTCGAAACCGTACACCTTGACGGGGATGTGTCCCTGGTCGTGGAACATGGCCAGCACCGCATCGTACCGGCCCTGTATGGCTTGGTGGAAGACACTGTCCGCCGGTATTGGCCCGACGGCATCGATGCCCCGCTCCCGGGCCGCCGCCACCGCCGGGGCAATCTCCTCGGCCTCCTCGTTGCCCAGCAGCCCGCCATCGCTGTTGTGGGGATTCAGACCTGCCGCCGCGATCCGCGGATTGGGGAAGCCCCACTTGACGAAGGAATCGTGGGTCAGCTGGAGGAAATTCAGAATCCGGTCCTTCTTCACGTAGTCGCAGGCCACCCGCAGGGAGCGATGGGTGGTGAGGTGAACCACCCGCAGGTTCTTGGACATGAGCATGGTGGCGATGGTCTTGATTCCGGCCAGTTCCTGCAGCAGTTCGGTGTGGCCGATGGACTCGTAGCCGGCCATGGCGGCGGCTTCCTTGTTCAGGGGCGCGGTGGCAATGCCTTCCACAATGCCAGCCAGGGCCAGTTCCCCGGCCTTGGTAACCCATTCCATGGCCGCCTTGCCACAGGGGACGCTCAACTGACCTACGGTAATGTCTTCCGGATTCAGGTTGTGGATGTCCACCACGTCCACGGTGGTGGAATCCAGGCCAGCCCCGGTGGGGTCGTCCGTCTCCCGGATTGTCAGGGGCAGACCGGTGGCCCGCACCGCCTGGTTCATGGCGTAGGTATTGCCGATGACCATGGGGCGGCAGGAGTCGAACACCCGCGGGTCGGCCAGGGCCTTGACCACCACCTCGGGGCCGACGCCGCAGGGGTCGCCCATGGTAATGGCGATAGTCGGCTTCTGATCAGCAACGTCAACCATAACACTCATCGCTCCCGCTTCAGGTTGGGCTTCAGTGCCCGGAAATTATAGCACGGGGAAGAGGGGGAACCCGGCGGTTCTTTGGGAACCGGCGCGATTCCTTTCCCGCCAGAAGCCCACGCCAGGAAACGGTCAAGGAGATCATGCGCCGGTGGGCAAACTGCCGATGAACTGCCGCCATGCCGCCACGCACTTCTCCGGTTCCGAGTGCTGGACGTATCCGGTGGCGTTGGGTATTGCTACCAAGCGACAGTTGGGCATGAGTTCAGCCAGTCCCATGGCCCGGTCCGGCGTATTGGTGTCGCTCCCTTCCGCCACCAGGGCCAGGGCTGGGGTGTCTATTTCGGGCAGAATGGGAGACAGGTCCTGGGTTGCCAGGTAGGCAAGCGTCTCCATGACCACCTGGGGCGACGCCTGCATCATCTGCTCGGCGTACCACTGGTGGTGGGCGGCGTTGGCCGGATCCGGCGTAATGCGCCGGTCCGCCGATTGGCGCACCCATTCCTCTATCCCCCTCTCCTTGATCAGGTTGTAGTTCGCCAGGTACTGGGGCGCCCCCACGAATTTGTAGGGAGAGGTGCAGGTGGTGACGGTGTGCAGCCGTTCGGGATGTTCGTAGGCGAACTGCAGGGCGATGGTGCCCCCCACCGTTTCACCGATGAGGTGCACCCGGTCCAGCTCCAGGTGGTCCAACAGCCCCAGCAGGTCGGTGGCAAAGCCGCTCAGGGACCAATCGTAACCCGCTGGGGGCACTGTGGAACGGCCAAAGCCCCTTGCGTCCAGGCGAATCACCCGGTATTGGCGGGCCAGAAGGGGAACCCAGGCGTACCACAGCCGCCCATTCTTGGCGTTTCCATGGTGCAGCACCACCGTTTCCGGTTCACGCCAGGGGTCGGTATAGTCGTCATCGTCGTAGTACATTTCCAGAGTGTCGTCCAGCTTTACTGTGGGCATGATCGCCTCCTAAATCCGCTATCGGCTATTTGCCAGAGTCTCGTTCTGCCAGAAAAATGGGAATTGGGCGCCTCCCCAGGCCATACCGTCATTCCACGCCGGCAGTGGGTACCAGGGTGCGCCGTCCCGCCGGGCAAACCTCCAGCAGGCAGCAGTTCGCGCATACCGGCCGTTTTCGGCAGGCCAGGCCGGCGTGGTGGTCCAGCAGGGCGTGGAACTCGTTGAAGAGGGTCACGTCGGGGCGCAGCGACTTATGGAACAACTGCTGCCAATCCTCGTACTTCCTGCGTTCTCCTACAGGCTCAATGCCCAGCCGTTCCAGTATGCGAATGGTATAGGTATCTATCACGAAGGAGGGCTTGCCCGCTGCATATACCAGGATGTCATCGGCGGTTTCGGGGCCGATGCCGTGGATGGAAAGCAACTCCCGGCGCAGGGATTCCGTATCCTGGTCGAACATCCGGTTCAGGTCTCCGCCGTAACGGGCCAGAACATGATTGGCAAAGGCCTGTAGCTTGGCCGCCTTGGCATTGAAGTACCCCGATGGCTTCACGATGGCGGCCAACTCCTCCCGAGGCCGGTCGGCAATGGCCGGAAAGGACCAGCACCCGGCCGTTTTCAGGTTGGCCAGCGCCCGCTCCACGTTCCGCCATGCCGCCGCCTGGGTGAGGATGGCCCCCACGATAACCTCGAAGGGCCCCTCGCCGGGCCACCATCCCTGGGGGCCGTAGTGACGATACAGCCGGCCATACACTTCCAGCAGCGAGGGGGAATTGGCGGCCACGCAACCCTTCACGGGTACCTCACAGCGCCACGGGCAGGGGAGCAGCCAGCCGGATTTCCTCCGGGCTGACCTGGCAGGAAAAGGCCAGTATCTCCACGCCCGCATCCCTGGCCTCCCGCAGGGCGCGGCCAAACTCCGGGTCGGCGCTGTCGTGGGGTTTCAGGGATAGGGCATCCTCCCGCTGCACCACGAATATTGCGGCGGCCCGGTGGCCTTCCCCGACCGCCCGCATGAGGGTATGCAGGTGCTTCACGCCGCGGGTGGTGGGGGCGTCCGGGAACAGGGCTGTGCCATCGTCCTCCACCAGGGTAACCGACTTGGTTTCCAGGTAGCATATTCCCGTCGCGCCCTCCAGCGCCAGGTCCAGGCGACTGTCGTGGTACGTAACCTCCCGCCGCACGGACTCGTAATCGGCGAAGACTGGCAGGGAACGGGACTGCAGGGCCTCCGCCACCAGGGAATTGGGCAGCCGGGCGTCGGCGGAGACAAGGGTATGACCCAGGTCCACCAGGGCCAGGTCGTAGCGGGTCTTGCGATGCTCGCCGGGGGCCGGGGCCAGCAACAGCCTTCGCCCCGGCTCGAACAATTCCCGCAGGCGGCCCGAGTTAGGGACGTGGACCATCTCCTCGCGCCCGGACACCCTGGCCAGGGCGGCGAAACGATTGAGGCGGGTTACGAAGTACCCTTCTTCCAGGGGGGAGGGCAGTTTCAAGGAGTCCTCGCCGTAAAGGGTGGCGGGTGGCGACCCGTCGAACGCTGTGGGGGTGGTATCCCACTGGTGGCAACATGGTAACAACCCTGCCAGAGGCTGGCAAACCATGACGGCGCCCATTCACCCGTCCGGCAAATCCGCTATACTATCTGCCATGCCTGAAGACTCCCTCTACGATGCCCTTGCCAATTTCCTGACAACCTTCAGCGCCGAAAGCCCCCTGTTGTGGGCGCTGCTGGTCATGGCGGTAATCGCCGTGGCCGGACTGGTTCTGTACGGTTTTTGGGAGATAGTACTGCGGGGCCTGGGCCTCATCTTTGGCGGCAGAGGCGAGGGCGGCAGCCCTGGTTCCGGTCACGGCCACGGCCACGGCCACGAATCAGCCCATGGTGGACGCTAGGTATCGCCATGCTCTTTCCCAACGCCGACGTGGTGGTCAACCCCGTTCTGCTGGCCCTCCTGGGCGTCATCGTGGGAACCCTGGGAGGGTTCTTTGGGGTTGGTGGCGGCTTCCTGATTACCGGCGGCTTGATAGTCTTCGGCGTACCCGAAATCTACGCCATCGGCACCGGCCTAACCCTGATTATGGGCTCGTCCATCATCAATATGCTGAAGCATCGAGGATTGGGCAATGTCGATTTCAAGCTGGGCATCCCCATGGTTTGCGGGGCCATGCCGGCCGTCTTCCTGGCCGAGTCCCTGAACGGCGCGCTGGAGGCAGCGGGCCAGGTCGGGAACGTGATCCCCTACATCTACGTGGCGGTGCTGCTGCTGCTGGGCTCGTTCCTGGTTTTCGACTATTGCAAAACCCGCAACCGCTCCGGGCAGACGGTCGGCGGAGGAGAGGGAGTATCCACCGATAGCCTCACCCGTAGGGTGCAAGCCCTGCGCATTCCGCCCCATACCATCAGGCTGCCCGGGTTACCGCCCCGTTCCACCTACATTTCCCTGAAGGTGTCGGGCATTGAGCGCATTTCGATATTCGTGCCCCTGCTGGTCGGGTTTGGGATTGGCTTCTTCGCGGGACTGCTGGGGGCCGGCGGCGGATTCATTCTGATGCCAGTGCTGGTGTACGTGATGGGCATACCCACGACGGTGGCCATCGGAACCGACCTGTTCCAGGTTATTGTCACCGGCTCCTGGGGGACGCTGCTCTACGCCATGGACAATCACGTGGACCCCCTGATGGCGCTGATCATCTTGGCAGCGGCTTCGGTCGGGTCCCAGATTGGCGCCACGGCCACCCGCTTCGTGGACCCGGGACGGATTCGCATCCTGTACGGCATCACCGTCCTGAGCGGCGCGGCAGCCATCGGCATGGGACAACTGGGCAAGGCCTCCGCGGGGCTGGCCTTTCTGGGCCGGTTCGATGACTGGGTGCTGCTGGGGGTATCGGGCGGCATGTGCGCCGCGATAACGGTACTGATGATACGGGAGGCCTGGCGCCGGCGGCGGGTGTAGTTGTTGCGGCGGGACTGCCCCTTTCTAAGTGGACTCCTACCACTTAAGTTACGGAAGATCTCAGTTTAGAACCTCTGCATTATGCAGCATACTGTACATTGCTATAATGGAGATAGTGAGGAGAAAGCGGAGAACCAGGTTTGACCAATGAGGAAGGTGGCCCATGGCGGCTTTGGAAACCGAAATCGCCCGCTACGATTCGATACGCGAGCAACTCGAAAAGGAACACATGGGCAAATGGGCGCTAATTCACGACAATGCCCTGATTGGTACTTTTGCGACGTTTGAGGACGCAGGTACAGAGGCTGTCAAGCGGTTCGGGAGGGGGCCATACCTCATAAGGAAAATAGGCGCCCCGCCAATTACTCTGCCGGCTTCGGTTTTATATCGCTAAAGCAGCTTCTCCCTTTGCCTCCCCAAGCCCGTTAGAACACGGGACACCGGGGCCATGCCGGGGATTTCCTTCTTCTTGGCACGCCTCATCCCCTGCTTACACCATCCCCCAGCCCTTCACAAGCCGGAAATTCTCAATGACCACACCCAGCTTTACATTCCAACTTCACCACCGGGATGGCGGCGCCCGGGCCGGCCGGTTCTACACGACCCACGGCTCCGTTGACACCCCCGTTTTCATGCCCGTGGCAACCCAGGCCACCATCAAGACGCTGACTCCCGACGAAGTAGTGGACCTGGGGGCGCAGATAGTCCTGGGCAACGCCTACCATTTGTACCTGCGACCGGGGGTGGAGGCGGTGAATCGCTTTGGCGGCCTGCACCGGTTCATGGGATGGCCGCGCCCCATCCTCACCGACAGCGGCGGCTTCCAGGCCTTCAGCATGGGCGCCTTCCGCAAGGTGGACGAGGACCACATCCGGTTCCGGTCTCATATCGATGGCAGTGAGCATTTATTTACCCCGGAACTGGCCATCGCCAACCAGCAGGGCCTGGGCGCGGACATCATCATGTGCCTGGACCAGTGCATCGCCTTTGGCGCCGAACGGGCCGAGGTGGAACAGGCCATGGACCGTACCCATCGCTGGGCCCGGCAATGCTACGACGCCCATTATGTCAGTCCTGCCCCTACCTATATCGAAAAGGCCCGGGAGCAGGCCCTGTTCGGCATCGTCCAGGGAGGCATATTCCCCGACCTGCGGCAAAGGTCGGCAGAGTTCATCGCCTCTATCCCATTTCCGGGGTACGCCATTGGCGGGTTGGCCGTGGGCGAATCCAAGTCCCAGATGTACGAGACCACCCAGCAGGTGACCGAGCTGCTCCCGGCAGACAAGCCCCGCTACCTGATGGGCGTCGGGTCGCCGGAAGATCTGGTGGAAGGGGTGTCCCAGGGGGTGGACATGTTCGACTGCGTACTGCCCACCCGTGTGGCCCGCAACGGAGCATTGTTTACCCGCGCCGGTCGGGTGAACATCGGCAACCGCCGCTTTGCCGACCAGGACGCGCCCCTGGAGGAAGGGTGTGAATGCTACGCCTGCCGCAACTTTTCCGCCGCCTACCTGTGGCATCTGTTCAAGGCCCGCGAGATGCTGGGTTTACGGCTGGCCAGCATCCACAACCTGCACTTCATCCTGCGCCTGATGGATGGCATCCGGCGGGCCATTCTGGAGGACCGGTTTGCGTCCTTCCGGCAGGACTTCCACCAAGCCTATCGTCCCACCGACGAGGCCACCCGCCAGAGCCAGAAGGTACGCTGGCTGGCGGCCAGGGGTGGACAGTAGCCACTCCCTGAGCCGGGGGTACCATTGAATTCAATTGACCACTATTGCGAGGAAGAGCCAATGATCCGCAGCTACCGGGGCAAGACTCCCAAGATTCATCCCACCGCCTGGGTCAGTGAGGCCGCCTACGTGGTGGGGGACGTGGAAATCGGCGCCCATTCCAGCGTCTGGCCGGGCACCGTAATCCGGGCCGACACCATCAAGATCACCCTGGGCGAGCACGTGAACATCCAGGACAATTGCGTACTCCACGCCGACAGCGACGCCACCTATGAGGATTACGTCACCCTGGGCCATGGCGTCGTCAGCCACGCCAAGCACATCAAGACCCATTGCCTGATCGGCAACGGCGCAACCCTCAACGACGGCGTCATCCTGGGCGAGAATTCCGTCATCGCCAGCGGCGCGGTGGTGCTGGAAAGGCAGGAGTTCGGCCCCAATTCCTTCGTCCTGGGCGTTCCGGCTTCGGCGCGGGAGGCCCCGACCAATGAGCGCCACCACGCCATGATCCGCCGCACCGCCGAAAGCTACGCCCGCAAGGCGCAACTGTTCAAGGAGGAGGGTCTGGGCGGCGTAGAGGTGGAAGGGGAGGAGGTTTAGGGGGTTGCCCGAAAAGTCTGGAGCGGGCGATGGGATTCGAACCCACGACTTTTTGCTTGGGAAGCAAACACTCTACCACTGAGTTACGCCCGCTTGGGGAACGAAAGCATTATACCAGCATGGGATGTCTGCTGCGAGGTTCCCAACTGCAAGGGTCAAGACGCCCCCGGTACTATATCTTCGCCTGACTGTCCGAAGAATCGATGCTCAACTTGAGTCAACTTAAGCAAAGGGGCTATTTTCGTCTTCTCGTTTTCCGGGGTAGCGAGCACATCGGCTTGGGTGGCAAAGATCACGTAGGAAGCGTGACCAGGATTAACTGAGCTGGCATACTTGATGCCATCGATATTGCAATCTTCCCAAGCTAAACGATCCCGGATGAACTCGGTTACTACCTGCGTAGGCACGTATTCAACATGAACTCTATTCCCCCGCTCAATTGGCCGGGAGAATTCCCCTACTATTTGATGAAGGAATTTCAAGGCCCCACGTGGATAAACTTCGTCACCGTATGGTTCTGCCTCAAATAGGCCGGGTACAGGCGGTATGACGGTTAGGTCCAGAATAGTCATGGGACGGAGGGTCTCGAACCGACCTATCGCGAAACAGCCTGAATCAGAAGCGGTTTCCTTTAGGGCAGTTTCCTCATCATCGCAGCCGTAAAACATGGGTATGCCCGCAGGGCTCATCCTATTTGATTGAAAGGCCTTTTCCTCTGGTATTGGTCCTAATTCTTCTGCAGAATTCAACAAAGTGTTACATTCCTCCCGCCTCGCCCTGTATAAGCAATATCCCGGCGGCACCTCCCTGAACAGATCCAGACTTTCAGTGTATTCGAAGATTAATTTCAGGACCTGGCCGGGGTCAGCAATTCCATACTCCTTTGGGCCTTTCTCGTCTCGCAAGAAAAAGAACCTCCGCTGGTGCATGACAACCCAGCAGAAGTGTTCCCAGCTATATTTGGCGTATTCTTGATCGTTCAAGCCATAGGGGTCTCTTTCGCACCATTCCTCTTCATAATACCCACCCAGAAGGTCTGGCAGCAATTCATAGTGGTTATCCTGAGGAAACTCCAACCCTATTTCTTCAAGCACAAAATCATCTGCATCCCAAGAGGTGCCGATCCATTCCCGCTCGGGGCTCATCCAAATAAGTCCGTTGACAGAGAGGTCATATTCTTGAAACAGACATTCGAGAAAGTGCTTAGAAACGTCTTCAACCGACGCGGCTATTGGTTCGCTTCCCTTGAAATCGCAATATGAGCACTCCGGAGCCACTGCGTTTTCTTCGATAAAGCTTATTAGCCCAGTGTCCTCAAAGCAATGAGTGCAAACAAATTTCCTCTGGATCAACGCCACTATACCTCAGGTATTTGAGCTGACTGCCCATTCGTGCCCAATCTAGCTGGTGAAGCAAGACTAGCATACCGGTTTAAGCCTGTCTAATTGTCGCCCCAAACCTGTGCCCCTCTCCATATACTACCTCCGCCTCTAGGCCATTGACAGATATTCAATTTCAGCAACGTTGCCCAAGCCCGCCACAGGCAACGCAGTTATCAGACACGGGATATTTCCACTATTCTCCGAGGCTACCGCCATGCCTGTCGGTGAGGGCCCAGCCCCCCTTGGTCCACCTCTACCGCCCTTCCCTTTCTCCAGCTTGAGGGTTACACTGGTTTCGGCAACTACGAAACCCCGGTTCAGGTTACGGTCCGCAATGCAAGAACCAAGTCACGACGACTCCCTTCCCCCTCCCGCTTCCCTTTCCTTCGAGGAGGCCTTCACCCGCCTGGGGGCCATGGTGGAGACCCTGGAGACGGGCGGAATTCCCCTGGACCAGGCGGCGCAGATGTACGAGCAGGGTATGGCCCTGGCCCGGCGCTGCGGCCAGCTCCTGGACGAAACCGAACTTCGCATCGCCGAAATTCGCGAGAACGGCGGCGCATCCCCCTCGCCCCAGCCCGACAGCCTGGCATGGGGCGCCCTGGAAATGCCCCCCCTGGACGAGGATTGGGAGCCGGAAGAGGACCTGCCCGGCGATGACTAGCCCATGTTGAGTATCGGCTGGTTTTCCACCGGACGGGGACCCGGATCCCAGGGTTTGTTGCGGTTTGTTCAGGACCGCATCCTGGCCGGCCGCCTGGACGCCCGCATCGGTTTCGTCTTCAGCAACCGATCCCCCGGCGAGGCCGAGGGTTCCGACCAGTTTTTCCAATTGGTGAACGGTTATGGCCTGCCCCTGGTAACCCGTTCCTCCGCTGCGTTTCGCCGGAGCCACCGGGAATCGGGTCTCCGGTGGCCCCAACTGCGCTCCAAGTTCGACCGGCTGGTGATGGACGCCCTGGCCGATTACCGTCCCGATGTCTGCGTGCTGGCGGGGTATATGCTCATCGTGGGCGGGGAACTGTGCCGCCGCTATCCCCTGCTGAACCTGCATCCCGCCCTGCCCGATGGCCCCATCGGCACCTGGCAGGAGGTTACCTGGGAACTGATACGCCAGCGGGCGCCCCGCACCGGGGCCATGGTTCACCTGGCCACGGAGGACGTGGACCGGGGGCCCGTGGTCTCCTACTGCACGGCTCCCATTATTGGCCCCAGCTTCGACCGGGCCTGGCAGGAGTTGGAGGGGGTGGAATTGGAAGAGGCTCGGGCAGCCCGGGGCGAGGAGTTTCCCCTGTTCCAACAGATACGCCAAGCCCAGTACCAGCGGGAGCCCTACCTGCTGTTCGAAACCCTGCGGGCCGTGGCTGACGGGCGGGTGGTGGTGCGAGACGGCGATGCCCTGGATTTCGGGGGGATGTCCCTGTCCCGCCATGTGCCCCCCGGCCTCTGCCTGGACCCGGAAATAGACGCGGCCATGGCTGCCGACGGCGCCGAGTGAGCCTGTCCCCCCACCCCTAACCAACCTTCCCTGTCATTCCGAGCGACAGTCGAGGAATCCCAACGGTGTGGGGCAACCTTCCTTGCCATGGCCAGCCCCCTTGTTGGTCATTCCGAGCGACAGTCGAGGAATCCCAACGGTGTGGGGCAACCTTCCTTGCCATGACCAGCCCACCTTGCTTGTCATTCCGAGCGACAGTCGAGGAATCCCAACGGTGTGGGGCAACCTTCCTTGCCATGGCCAGCCCCCATTGTTTGTCATTCCGAGCGACAGTCGAGGAATCCCAACGGTGCGGGGCAATCCTCCTTGCCATGGACAGCCCCCCTTGTTGGTCATTCCGAGCGACAGTCGAGGAATCCCAACGGTGCGGGGCAACCTTCCTTGCCATGGACAGCCCCCCTTGTTTGTCATTCCGAGCGGCAGCCGAGGAATCCCAACGGTGCGGGGCAACCTTCCTTGCCATGGCCAACCCCCCTTGTTTGTCATTCCGAGCGGCAGCCGAGGAATCCCAACGGTGTGGGGCAACCTTCCTTGCCATGGACAGCCCCCCTTGTTTGTCATTCCGAGCGGCAGCCGAGGAATCCCAACGGTGTGGGGCAACCTTCCTTGCCATGGACAGCCCCCCTTGTTTGTCATTCCGAGCGACAGCCGAGGAATCCCAACGGTGTGGGGCAACCTTCCTGGCCATGGCCAGCCCCCTTGTTTGTCATTCCTCGACTGCCGCTCGGAATGACAGGCGTGGTTGGTTTGGGGTCGGTGGCGTGACTGAAGGGTGCGGTTGGGATTCCTCGACTGCCGCTCGGAATGACAGGCGTGGTTGGTTTGGGGTCGGTAGCGTGGTTGAAGGGTGCGGTTGGGATTCCTCGACTGCCGCTCGGAATGACAGGGAAGGTTGGTCTGTGGTGGTTGGCGTGGTTGAAGGGTGCGGTTGTCATTCCTCGGCTGCCGCTCGGAATGACAGGCGTGGTTGGTTTGGGATGGGTGGCGTGGTTGAAGGGTGCGGTTGGGATTCCTCGACTGCCGCTCGGAATGACAATTACCCCTACTACCCTCCAATTGCTGGATTGACCAACTACAAGCCCGGACTCCAACATTCCCATGCGGGAATTGCCGGTAGTCGGCCGCATTTGACGGGGTTCGCCGGGGAGGGAAAAGAGAAGGTCGTAGGGGAAATTAGGCGGATTGCTTCAGCAATTCGGGGTACAGGGGAACCAGCTCGCCATCGGCGGTAACCAGGGTGGGAGAACCCCGGCCCTCTATGGCGTTCCGGTCCACCAGGCAGCGGCGGATGTTTTCCAGCGATGGCAATTCGTACATCACGTCCAGCAGGGTCTCCTCGACGATGTAGCGCAGGCAACGGGCGCCGGTGTGGTGGTTCAAGGCCCGTTCCGCCGCCGCCGCCATGGCCCCCTCGGTGAATTCCAACTCCACCCCGTCAACGCTGAACAGGTATTGGTACTGCTTGAGGATGGCATTCTTGGGCTCGGTGAGGACCCGGATCAGTGATTCCTTGTCCAGGTGGTCCAGGCTGGCCACCACGGGCAGCCGTCCCACCATTTCCGGAATGAAACCATAGGACAGTAGGTCCTCCGGGGTCACCTGGGAGAGCAGGTTCCCCTCGGCTTCCGCCCGGTTTCGGGCGCCACCCAGGAAGCCCAATTGGGATCCGTGGGTGGCCAGTCGACGGGAAACAATGTCGCTGAGGCCCTCGAAGGCTCCGCCGCAGATGAAGAGGATGTTGCGGGTATTGATCTGCAGGAACTCCTGCTGGGGATGCTTGCGGCCACCCTGGGGCGGCACATTGGCGATACAGCCCTCGATGATCTTCAACAGTTCCTGCTGGACGCCCTCACCGGAAACGTCCCTGGTTATGGAACGGTTGACCCCCTCTTTACGGGCAATCTTGTCCATCTCGTCGATATAGATAATGCCCTGCTCCGCCCTGGCTACGTCCCAGTCTGCGGCCTGAATCAGGCGCAGCAGGATGTTTTCCACATCCTCGCCCACGTAGCCCGATTCGGTAAGGGAGGTGGCGTCGCACACGGCCAGGGGTACGGCCAGCGCATTGGCCAGGGTCTCGGCCAACAGGGTCTTGCCGCTGCCGGTGGGGCCCATCAGCAGGATGTTGGCCTTCTGAAGCTCAACCTCCGCTCCGGCGCTGCCCGACCAGATGCGCTTCAGGTGGTTATAGACGGCCACGGAAAGGGTTTTCTTGGCCCGTTCCTGGCCGATGACGTAATCGTCCAGGCTGGCGTAGATTTCCCGGGGAACCAGGGAACTTCCGGTAGCCTGAGCGGCAGGGTTAGAGGCAGGGTTGGCGGAGGACTTGGCGGCCGGAGGAGGGGATGCCTGGGGTTGCACCAGCGCGCCCAGGGAAAGGATACATTCGTGGCATACACAGGCGCGGCCCTGGCCGGCCAGAACCAGATCTGCGCGGGGGCGGGTCCTGCCACAAAAGGAACATTGCATGGGGCGACCGCCGCCCCTGCTTCGGGTTGCACTGCCTTCCGGACTCGCCATGGGCGCCCACCGCCATTTGGTAATTGGGTATGACCAGTGACGGAACCCCTCAAATCAAATGTTAGGGGGTTCCGTCTTTAGGATTCTGCCAGCGCCGCCACCACCTCGCGGCGAAGATGCCATTGGGGCACGGGAGTGCGGAAGCGCGATGCTGCCCCGGAACCGGCGAGTTACTCCGCCGGGGCATCGGCCCCGTCCGCAGCCTTATCGTCATCCGACTCCTGGCTTACGCCCAGGATTTCGTCCACCAGGCCGTATTCCACCGCCTGCGACGGAGTCAGGTAGAAGTCCCGATCGCTATCCTGGGCAATCCTCTCGTAGCTCTGGCCCGTGTTCTGGGACAGGATGGTGCGCAGGCGGTCCTGCAGACGCAGAATTTCCCGGGCGGCAATTTCGATGTCGCTGGCCTGACCCTGGGCGCCGCCGAGGGCCTGGTGCATGTGGACGGTGGAATTGGGCAGACAGTAGCGCTTGCCCTTGGCGCCGCCGGAGAGCAGCACGGTGGCCATGCTGGCCGCCATGCCCACGCATACGGTGGAAACCTCCGGAGAAATCATCTGCATGGTGTCGTAGATTGCCAGGCCGGCGCTGATCACGCCGCCGGGGCTGTTGATGTAGATGCTGACGCCCCGGTCCGGGTCCTCCCGTTCCAGGTACAGCAATTGAGCAATGATGGTGTTGGCCACCGGGTCGGCGATGGGGGTGCCCAGGAAGATGATGCGTTCCCGGAGCAACAGGGAATATATGTCGAAGGCCCGCTCACCCCGGGGGCTGGTTTCGATTACCATGGGAATAATGCTCTGGGGTACCGCCAGGGACGACTCGTAGGGGTTGTACAACATGGGGTTATGCTCCTTCTTCGCTTCCTTCCGTTTCCGAAGGGTCTGCCTGATTGGTCGGGACGTCCTGGGCGGCCGCGGAAGATTCCGCTTCGGTGTCGGCTGCTGTTTCCAAATCTGATTCGGTAGCTTCGGGTTGGTCGGCCTGAGATTCGTCGGCCTGAGATTGTAGGTCTTGGGCCTCGCCGGTGGCTGCGCTTCCGGCGCCGGCTTCCAGCCCCTGCACAATTTCCACCAGGCGCCCCATGACCTTCCGGCTCATCAGGGAATTGCGCAGGGACCCCAGGCTGTTCTCCGAATTGAAGACCCGGCGCATGGCATCCTGGCTTTCCTCGCTGGTGGTGGCCACCATGGACTCGATCTCTTCCTGGATCTCCTCGTCCGAAACCTCCACCTTCTCTTCCTGGGCCAACTTGCGGACTACCAGCATACGGTTCAATCGGTCTTCCGCCATGGGGCGCAATTCCTCGGCGAACTCCTCCTCTGTCTTGCCCACATAGGTGAGGTAGGTATCCAGGTCCAGACGCTGGTTGCGCAACATCTGCTCCCGCTCCTCCTGCATACCCTGAATCTCCCGTTCCAGGAGGAGGTCGGAGGCGGTGATGGTGGCGCTTTCCAGCAGGGATTCCATGCTCTGTTGCTGGAAGGCCATGTCGGCCTGGGCCTCGGCTTCGCTGGTAACGCGTTCCAGAATGTGGGCTCGCAGGGCCGCCATATCATCGTACCCATCGCCCACGCCCTTGGCGAACTCGTCGTCCAACTCCGCCAGCGTCTTCACCTTCACGGATATGACATCCACCGCGAAGTTCACTTCCTTACCGGCGAACTGGGCGCGGGGGTAGTCTTCGGGCACTGTTACGGTGAATTCCTTACTTTCCCCCTCCGACATTCCCTCCAGATTTTCGGCAAATCCCGGAAAGGGGAGAACGTTGGTGGTTTCGGGAATATAGTCTATCTCCTGATCGTTGACCAGGGTCTCGCCGTCCAGTTCTCCCTGGACGTTCAGGGTCAGCAGGTCTCCGAACTGGACGGGGCGGGTGACGGGCTCCCAGGGGGCCATTTCCCGTTGGATCCGCTCCAGAACCTGGTCCACCTCTTCATCGGTGACTTCCACCGGCTCCTTTTCCAGGCGGACACTATAGAAATCGCCCAGGTCCACCTCAGGTTCCAGGGGAACGGTCGCAGTGAAGGATACGGGTTCCAGTTCCGTGACCTCAACCCGGGGTTCCACGAAAGCCTGAATCTCTTCTTGCCGAAGGGCCTGATCCAGGGTTTCGGGAATCATGAAATCCAGGGCGTCCTGCACCAGGGATAGGCGCCCCACGTAGCTTTCGACGATGGATCGGGGGGCCTTGCCCTTGCGGAAGCCGGGGATGTTCAGGCGGCCCACGGTTCGGCGGTACGATCGGTCTATGTACGGGTCCTCGTCCGCAGCGTCCATTTCAACGTGGAGAATGACTTCAACCTGGCTGGACGATTCCTTCGTAACTTTCACCGAAACGCACTCCGTAAATTGCTTTTCCCAAAGGGCGACGCCTGGCGTGCAGAGCTGTGAAGGGCAGTAACCAGGCGCGGTTATGGACAGGCCGAATTATAGCATAAACGGCAGTCTCGCAAAAGGCGGCAAAGGTTCCCGCGCCCCTTCCACCAGGGACGGCGCCGGCCCCTGTGCTATAATGCGGGGAAGCTGAAACCTGAAATTCTGCCCGCCTCGGCGGGTCTATTATTTTCAACGAGGGGGGTCGATATTATGGATCTGGGACTGACCGAAAAGGTTGCCATTGTAACTGGCGGCAGCGAGGGCATCGGCAAGGCCGCCGCCCAGCGCATGGCCGAAGAGGGAGCGCGGGTGGTGATCGTGGCCCGTAACCAGGAGAAGCTGGACCAGGCGGCCCTGGATATTCGCACCGCCACTGAGGGTATGGTAATCCCCCTCTCCGCCGATGTTTCCCATCCCGATTCCGCCGAACGGGTGGTGCAGACGGCCCTGGACAACTTCGGCCGGGTGGACATACTGGTCAACAACGCTGGCGTGTCTCTGGCCAAGCCCTTCGAGGAGGTCAGCGACGAAGAGTGGGAGTATGACTTCGACCTGAAGGTATGGGGCGCCGTTCGCCTGATGCGCCGTTCCATTCCTGAAATGCGCAAAGTGGGCGGCGGGCGCATCATCAACGTCACCAACCTGGGCGGTCGCACCCCCGGCCCCTCTTCCATGCCCACCTCCATATCCCGGGCTGCCGGCATCGCCATCACCAAGGGGATGTCCAAGGACCTGGCCCAGGACAACATCCTAGTCAACACCGTGTGCATTGGCATCGTCAAGAGCGGTCAGCACACCCGCCGATACGACCGGTTGAAGGAGTCCAACCCGGGGCTGACGCTGGACGAGTTCTACGCCCAGACGGCCCAGGCCAGGGGAGTGCCCCTGGGGCGAATAGCGGAGACGGAGGAGGCGGGCGACGTGATCGCCTTCCTGGCCTCGGAACGGGCCAGCTACCTGACGGGCATCGCCATCAACATAGACGGGGGCACCTCGGCGGTGGTGTAACGGGGGGGGGCGAGGAGGGACGCCGAGGCCCGTACCTTTGCAGCGTGGAAACACCCCCGTAGGCCTTGGGCAAATACCTACCCTAACAACCGTACAACCGTAGGGGCGCACAGCCGTGCGCCCCTACCCTTATCGACCAGCCATCTAGCCATCCCCCAACCCCCTAGACCTGTCATTCCGAGCGACAGCCGAGGAATCCCAACCGTTCCCATCAACCAACCATCCATCCGCCAACCCCCCAGACCTGTCATTCCGAGCGACAGCCGAGAAATCCCAACGGTTCGGGGAACCGTCACCGCCATGCCCAGCCCCCTCTTCTGTCATTCCGAGCGACAGCCGAGAAATCCCAACCGTAGGGGCGCACAGCCGTGCGCCCCTACCCTTATCGACCAGCCATCTAGCCATCCGCCAACCCCATAGACCTGTGATTCCGAGCGACAGCCGAGGAATCCCAACCGTAGGGGCGCACAGCCGTGCGCCCCTACCCTTATCGACCAGCCATCTAGCCATCCGCCAACCCCCTAGACCTGTGATTCAGAGCGACAACCGAGGAATCCTAACCGTGGGGGGGTAACCGTCACTCCCATTCCCAAACCCCCCTACCCTGCCATTCCGGACGACAGCCGAGGAATGACAGGGTAGGTTGGCTTGGGATAGGCGGCGTTCTCCCCCCGTACCGTTGGGGTTCCTGGGCGCCGCTCGGAATGCCAAAGCAGAAACCGTCCGTAAACGCATTGTGGGCCGAGACTATAGTCTCGGCCCACAGAATACCGGGGTATGGGGGTGTTGCGCTCCCGGGGCTGGAATATTACCCAGCCCCGAACGGTGGCTACTTCACCTCGGCTACGGCGCCGGCCTCTTCCAGCTTGGCCTTGATGCTCTCGGCTTCGTCTTTGGCAACGGATTCCTTGACCCGCGCCGGAGCGGACTCCACCAATTCCTTGGCTTCCCGCAGGCCCAGGGAGGTGATTTCCCGGACGGCCTTGATGACGTTGATCTTGTTGGGACCGATGTCCTGCAGGTTCACGTCAAATTCCGACTGTTCCTCCTCGGACGCGGCGGCGGCGCCACCAGCGGCGGCAGCCGGCGCGGCGGCCACGGCAACCGGAGCGGCGGCGGTGATGCCAAACTCCTCTTCCAGCGCCTTGACCAGATCGGCCAGTTCCAGCACGCTCATGCTCTTGATGGTTTCCAGCAGTTCTTCCTTGGTAGCCATGGGGCCTCCTTCACCTGTTCTTGAGTTTAGGGTCTGTTGTCGAATGGTTGGTACCGATTACCTTGGTTGAGCCGACGCTTCGAGCCGGCGGAATCGTTTGACTACAGAAACATTTGACTAAGGGACGCCGGGGTTGCCCTATGCCCCCTGGCCACCCTCCTCCAACTGGCGGATGCGAGCCTGGAGCAGGCCGTCCAGGTTCTGCAACGGGCCGTTCAGGACGCCGACCAGCCGGGAGATGGGGGCCTGGATTTGGCCCAGCAAATTGGCCAGCAATTGGGGCTTGGCGGGAAGGCTGGCAAGCCGTTCCACCTCGGCCGAGGCCAGGGTAGGGCTGTCTCCCATGACCGCGCCTCGGATGGTGAGGGGGGACCGGGTGGAGCGGATGTACTCGCTCACGGCCTTGGCCGTATCCACCGGATCGTCGTAGCCGAAGGCAATGGCCGTTGGCCCCTCCATAATCTCGCTGAACTGGGGCACATTGGCCTCCTGGGCTGCCAGGTTGGCCAGGGTGTTCTTCACCACGACGAACTCTACGCCGGCCTCCCGCATTCGGCGTCGCAGTTCCGTCATTTCGTTGACGGGAATGCCTCTGTAGCCGGCGCTGAGGGCAATGGAACAGCGTTCCAGCTTGTCCTTCAACTCGGCCACGCTGTCTATTTTAGCCTGGGTTGGCAAATGGCTACCTCCTCAAAAAAGTCCCCGCGTCTGTAGATGCAAGACGCGGGGAAATTCGGCAAAGAATGTCGAAAACCCTTTGGTTGCGCCTCGGCAGGCGGCCCGACTTGCGGGCCCTTGGCTCCATGATGGAGACCGGCGTTCTACAGCGTTAATGGGGTTCTGATATTGAACTAACTGACTGTGCTGATGTCTGATCCCTGCCCGAGAATACTTGGCAACGCAAAGGATACCATCTTTTTCAAGCGGGCGCTATTCGGGTTTCAGGGCCTGCAGGGCGTTCAGGTCCAGGGGTATGCTCGGCCCCATGGAGGAAGTGATGTAGGCAGACCGCAGGAAGGCTCCCTTCACGGCCGAGGGCCGGGCCCGCACGATGGAATCGACCAGGGCCGCCAAATTTTCCAGCAGGCGATCGGTATCGAAACTGGCCTTGCCGAAGGCGCTGTGGATAATGGCCGTCCGGTCAGTTCGGAACTCAACCCTACCAGCCTTCGACTCTTCGATGACCCGTCCCAGGTCCCGGGGCTGAACCATGGTGCCGGTCCGAGGGTTGGGCATCAGGCCGCGCCGACCCAGAATCCGGCCCAGCTTACCTATCTTGGGCATAATTTCCGGGGTGGCCAGGCCCACTTCAAACTCCAGCCAGCCGCCCTCTATCTGGGAGATCAGGTCATCGTCGCCCACGTAATCGGCGCCGGCCTGCCGGGCTATTTCCGCGCCTTCGCCACTGGTGAAGACCAGCACCCGCACCTGTTTCCCCAGGCCGTGGGGCAACACGGTTACCTCCCGCACCATCTGGTCCGCGTGGCGGGGATCAGCGCTGGTGCGGATATGGATTTCTATAGTTTCGTCAAACTTGGTATTGGAGAGTTCCTTGAGGAGCTCGATGGCCTCCCGGGGCTGATACTGCTTGTCGGGCTCCACCCGTTCCGCCACTGCCGCGTAACGTCTGCTGTGCTTGGGCATAACTGCCTAGTCCCCTTCCACGCTGATGCCCATGCTGCGAGCGGTGCCCTCGATGATGGACATAGCCTGTTCTACTGAATTGGCGTTGAGGTCTTTGAGCTTGGTTTCGGCGATTTCCCGCAGGGCGTCCTGGGTGATGGTACCGACTCGGCCCTGGCGAGAATCCATGGTTCCCTTCTCCACACCGGCGGCCCGGCGCAGCAGGTCGGAAGCCGGTGGAGTGCGGGTTACGAAGGTAAAGGATCGGTCTTCGAAGACCGTAAGATGCACGGGAACGATGGTGCCGGCCTGGGATGACGTTCGCTCATTGTATTCCTTGACGAACCCCATGATGTTGACGCCGTGTTGACCCAGGGCCGGGCCCACCGGAGGAGCGGGGGTCGCCTTGCCCGCTTCCAATTGCAACTTGATAACTGCTCTGACCTTTTTTGCCACCGGGTCCTCCTAAACGATACGCGTCCTATACGCGTTCCACTTGCAGAAAGTCCAGTTCCACCGGGGTTTCCCTGCCGAAGAAGGAAACCAGCACCCGCACCTTGCCCTTGCTCTCGTCCACGTCCCCCACGGCGCCCACGAAATCAACGAAGGGGCCCTCGGTAATGCGGACCGTGTCCCCATTTTCCAGGCCTATCTTTATGCGGGCCGGAGCCGTTTCCGAATGCTTCAGTATGGAGTCCAGCTGCGAGTCTTCCAGGGGAACCGGCTTGGGCCGCTTGTCGTAATCGTCCTCGCTGGAGATGAACCCCGTCACGCCGGGGGTATTGCGGACCACGTACCAGCTCTCGTCGTCCATATTCATCTGGACCAGGATGTAGCCCGGGAACAGCTTGCGCTGCTCCGACTTGCGCTTCCCGTCCTTGAAGATTACCTCTTCCTCGGTGGGGACCACCACCTGGAAAATGCGATCCTGCATATCCAGGCTCTGGATGCGCATGTCCAAGTTCTTCTTCACCCGGTCTTCCTGTCCGGAGTAGGTATGTACTATGTACCAGTGAAGGTCCTGGTCCAGATCATCCAGACCCATTACGTTATCTCGTTCGGTGGTCATAAGCCTTCACACTCGCTCCAGACTTGGGGGGGACGGCCCCGTTCTTGGGAGAGCCCTCCCTGTTCCCCTCCGGTGCAACCCGACCAGAATCATCTCGCCATCACGCTGAACCGGGGATGCTGTCTATTCACTGTACAAGCCCGCCGGCGGGGCGGGCTTGCATCCAAAAACACCCAGTTCTGCCACGAATTCCCTCTGGTAGCCAGGCCGGTGGGGATTGATACCTGCCGGCTAGAACACCCGGAACACGGCAAAGATGCCCCGATTAAACAACTCGGCGAACACCCGGTCCAAGCCGCCCAGGAAGAATCCTACCACCACCGCCAGGGCGATTACGATAGCGGTCAGGCGGGCCGTCTCTTCCTTGCTGGGCCAGACGGACTTGCGCAGTTCCGATACCACCTCCTGCAGGAAGAGGATCGGACTGACCTTGCCCACACTGCGGGGGGTGATGGGAGACTGATTGCGTTGCTGGGCGCCTACCCGTGCCATGGCAGACTACCGTACTTCCCGGTGGGTCCTGTGGCTGCGGCACCGGGAGCAATACTTGCGCAATTCCATCCGCTGGGTATCGTTCCGACGATTCTTCACCGTGGCGTAATTACGTTCACGGCACTCGCCGCACTGGAGGGTGATAACCCCACGGACATCAGCTGACTTGCGAGCCATACTCTATCCTTCCTTTCGCCTTTCGCCCGCCGGAGCGGGCGACCCTTGACAATACTTCGGCGCCCCTAGTCCAGCAGCCGGGTGATCACGCCGGAACCCACGGTGCGGCCACCCTCGCGAATGGCGAAGCGCTGCCGCTCTTCCAAGGCAATGGGGGTGATCAGGTTTACGGTCATGGTCACGTTATCGCCGGGCATCACCATTTCCACGCCTTCGGGCAGGGTAATTTCCCCGGTGATGTCGCTGGTGCGAATGTAGAACTGGGGCTTGTAGCCGGAGAAGAAGGGGGTATGACGTCCTCCTTCCTCGCGGCTCAGCACGTACACTTCCGCTTCAGCGTTCCGGTGGGGCTGCATGGAGCCGGGCTTAACCACCACCTGGCCGCGCTCCACCTCGTCCCGGTCCACGCCCCGAAGGAGAATACCCACGGCGTCGCCGGCTTCCGTGGAATCCAGCAACTTATGGAACATCTCCAGGCCGGTGGCCACGGTGCGGCGGACATCGCCGGAGCGGATGATTTCGATCTCTTCGCCCTGCTTGAGCATTCCCCTTTCCACGCGGCCGGTAACCACGGTTCCCCGTCCCTTGATGCCGAACACATCCTCGATGGGCATCAGGAAGGGTCGGTCGGTCAGGCGTTCGGGGACGGGAATGTAGTCGTCCATGGCCTGGACCAGTTCAGCCACGCCCTCGGCTGCTTCCGCATCGCCTTCCAGGGCATTGAGGGCGCTGACCCGGACGATGGGAGTATCGTCGCCGGGGAAGTCATAGGTGCTCAGCAGCTCCCGGACCTCCAGCTCCACCAGCTCCAGCAATTCCTCGTCGTCCATCATGTCCACCTTGTTCAGGGCGACCAGAATGCGGGGCACTTCCACCTGGCGGGCCAGGAGGATATGCTCCCGGGTCTGGGGCATGGGGCCATCGGGGGCGCTGACCACGAGTACCGCGCCATCCATCTGGGCGGCGCCGGTGATCATGTTCTTGATGTAGTCGGCGTGGCCGGGGCAGTCCACGTGGGCGTAATGCCGGGTTTCGCTCTCGTATTCCACGTGGGCGATGGCGATGGTAACGCCCCGTTCCCGCTCTTCCGGCGCGTTATCGATGCTGCCGAAATCGCGGAAGTTGGCCATGCCCTTATCGGCCATCACCTTGGTGATTGCCGCTGTCAGGGTGGTCTTGCCGTGGTCAACGTGACCGATGGTGCCCACATTCACGTGGGGCTTGGTACGATCGAACTGCTGCTTGGCCATCTCTTGTCCTACTCTCCTGCTTTTCCTTCGGGAATGATGGAGCCCAGAGGCGGGATTGAACCGCCGACCCCGTTCTTACCAAGAACGTGCTCTACCGCTGAGCTATCTGGGCTCGTAACCCCAAAATTGGATTGTATTTTGGTTGCTCTATTCTACCAAATCGGTGGTGGAGGGGGCAGGATTCGAACCTGCGAAGTCCTTCCGGACGCCAGATTTACAGTCTGGTGGCTTTAACCACTCACCCACCCCTCCGTGTCCGTAGCATCTGCTGGCCCGGCGCACCGGCTCCGGCAACCTCCGGCGCCATTGCCCGCCATACTTGCCAGGCAATACCCGCCAGGATAGTAACTTGGTGGAGCCCCAGAGGGGACTCGAACCCCTAACCTGCCGATTACAAATCGGCTGCGCTACCATTGCGCCACAGGGGCAGGTACTATCTCAAGGTCAAGACTAGAAAAAGGCCCCACACTGCGGGGGCCAATCCAAAGCCTACTTGATACCTGGAAAATTATATAGAGAAGACCGCCCGCTTGTCAAACAGACCACCTGCAATTTCCCGGCCCCCTCGGTATCGGCCCGGCCATGCGCGCCGCGCCAGCAATTGTCATTCCTGGTCTAACTGACCATTACTTAACCAACCACTACAGACCGTTGTAATTGACGAAGGCGTTCAGGGCTTCCATGGACGTGTAGTCGAACCGGAAGTTGAGGGACTGCTTGATTTTGCCCGTGCTCATAATGATGGGGCAGCTGGTGGTATGCAGGTTCCAGTAACCAGGCCGGAACCGTCTGGACCGGTTCATGGCCCGGGTCAGGGGATGCACCAGGAAGGCGGGCATTCGGGTCAGGCGGCGGCGGGTAATCTCGGCCAGCTCGCTGAGAAACACCACCCCCTCACCGGCCACGTTGAAAACCCCCTCAGCCTCCTCCTGAATCACCTTCTCCAACAGTTGCGCCAGGTCCACCTCGTGGATGAATTGGAAGGGTGGATCTTCGCCGGCGCTCCAGAAATGGTCGGGGAAGATGGTGGCAACCCGCTGGTGGTCGTCCGAATAGCCCAGCACCGGGCAGGTGCGCAGAATGGTCACCTTCATCGGCCGGCCCTCGCTCCCCGGCAACCGCCTGTCGCGGAATTCCAGCATGGCCCGGTCGGCGCTGTAGCTAACCTGCCCCAGCATATCCCCGACGCGGGTGCGGGTCTCGGCCGATTCGGTGAGGGGCACCGGGTTGTCGGGGAAGGCCCCGTAAACGGTGTGGGAGCTGAGAAAGATAACGTGCTTCACGCCGGCGACTTCGCAGGAAGCCTGAACCGCGCTCAATATCTTCATATCGTCGGCGGCCTCCGCGTCCCAGTCCTGCATGGTATCGGTATGTCGGGTAACGCTGGCCAGGTGCACCACCGTATCCACCCGATAACGGGACAGAATGGGCGCTATGGCCTGGGTTACGTCCATCTGCTGGAAGGCAATGTTGTGTATGGGATAGGGCAGGGGCCTTATGTCGAAGGCGACCAGCCTTCCCACGTTTGGATTAACCTCCAACTGCATCAGCAGGCTGGTGCCGATATAACCGGCCGCCCCGGTGACCGCTACCACTCTAGGCGTCTGCTGCATTGTCTCCCGCCCCGGCGCTGTGGGACCGAATATCCTGGGTATGGGCATTTTGGATGACGGCATCGGCCGCGGCGTACCCGCTCCGCACCGCTCCCTCCATGGTAGAAGGCCAACCCGTATTAGTCCACTCCCCGGCCAGATAGAGGTTCGCCACGGGGGTGAGTGGGCCGGGCCGCAGCCGACCGGCCCCCGGCAGGCAACGGAAGGCTGCTTCCCTCTGTTTCACCACGGTCACGCTCAGCGCGCAGGCCCGGCCAGCCCCGGGGAGAATTTGGGCCATTTCCGCCACGAACTCCCGCGCCAACTCTTCCCTTGTCTGGCCCATGTACTCCCAGGCGGCGCTCACCGATATGGTGACAACCTGGCCCTGGGGTGAGGTCTCACCCACCAGGGCATCCCGGTTGAACACCCACCGGAGGGGACCGTCCACAACCGCGCAGAAGGGTTCGTCCATTACCGCCCGGTCGTAGCGGATGTGCAGGTTCAGGATGGGCGACCACTGGAGTTGGCCCACGGAGCGGAAGGGCTCCACGGCTGCTACCTCCGGCGGCAATACTCGCAGCAGGGCGGAAAAGGGCAGGGCGCTCACGTAGGTGTCGCCCCGTACCACCTGCCCCGATGCCAAGGTTATTGCTGAAACCTCCGGAGGCCCATCGCTCAAATGGCCTTTGCAGAACTCCACCCGGCGCACCGGGTCGTTCAGGATCAGGTTGGAGCCGGCCCGCCTCAATCGTTCTTCCGCCGGATCCCCCAGGGCAGCCCTCAGCCCCTGTCGGGGGTAGCCCATGTTGGCCATACCGGGCCCTGAGAGCATCCCCTCCCGGACGACCATCAGTCCCATGGCGGCGCTCACGTCCCGCACGTTATCGTTCAGCGCCGATTCCACCACGGGGTTCCACAGGGTGTTGATGGCCCGTTCCGACTGGCCCGCACTCCTGAGCCATTGGTAGAAAGTCATATCTTCCAGCCGGGCGGCGGCGCGACCGGTGAACCGGGCCCGCAGGATGCCTCGCATTACCCCCAACTTGTCCGTCAACGACAGGTGGGGATAGGTCAGGAGGGAGGGCGCCATGGCAAGGGGCGCCGGCAGGAGGGACGCGGCCAACTCTCCCACCCGGCCGCTGCGGGAAAGGACGGGAATCCGCAGCCGCTCCTGCAGGTACCATTGGTCTCTAACCCCCAAACGCTCCAGGAAGCCAATGAACCGGGTGCAGCACCCGAAGAATACGTGCTGCCCGTTGTCCAGGGGTTGGCCGGTGGTTCCGTCCATGAAGGAAAAGGCGCGGCCCCCCAGGAACCCCCGCGCCTCCACCAGGGTTACGGAGCTTCCCGCGTCCAGCAGGTTCAGGGCGGCGGCGATGCCGGCAATGCCGCCGCCCAGCACGATGACTCGGCGGGAACGCTGAAAAGGAGAGGTGGGCACCGGCAGCCCGCCTAAATGGTTTCGGGGGGCAGGCGCCGTGGCCGCATGCTCGCCACCCAGGAACGGGCCACCACGCCCACCTTCTCTGTGGTTGACAGGCTGACCCGGTGGCTGAAGACATCGTAGTTGGCCGCCTCGATACGGCCCAACAGGCGGCTGTAGATTCCCCCTAGAACGGCCACGCAGGCCCGGGGCCCGAAGTCCAGGTAGGGAAGCAGTTGGAGGCCGCTTCGGAAATAGGCCCGGGCCCGTTGAACCTGGAACCCCATCAGTTGCTGGAAGGCATCATCCGCATGGCCGCCATGCAGGTCGGCTTCGGTACAACCGAAGCGGGCCAATTCGTCCTGAGGCAGGTAGATGCGTCCCAACTCCAAGTCCTCTTTCACGTCCCGCGCGATGTTGGTCAACTGCATGGCCAGACCCAGGTCTATGGCATGGGCGCTGGCCCGGGGGTCGCAACACCCGAAGATATGGAGGCAGACCAGGCCCACCGTCGAGGCCACCCGGTAGCAGTAGCCGCGCAGCTCCTCGAAGTTTCGGTAGCGGTTTTTGACCAGGTCTTCCTCCATGCCCGACAGCACGGCATCGAAATGCTCCTGGGGAATGGCGTAGTCCCTGGCCACCTGGGCCAGCCCGGTGAACACCGGCCCTTCCGCCCGGCCCTGGTAGCACCGGTCCAGCCGGTGGCGGAGTTCGGCAAGGAGGGACAACTTATCGGTGGAGGAGGCTTCGGAATCAACGGCATCGTCGCAGTAGCGACAGAAGGCGTAGGCGACGCAGATGGCCCTTCGCTGTTTCGGGGCCAGGGGCGCGGAGGCGTAGTAGAAGTTGCGAGCCTCCCGGCGGGTGATCTTCCGGCACTCCCGGTAGGCTGCATCCAGGTCAGTCACTGGCACCTCATCAGTTACTGGTACCTCGCCCGTTCAAACGGCGCTGATTGACGGCGCTCTTACGATTATAGCGGTCGGCGTTCGCCCGCCAGCTATTCCGCCGGCGCCCCTCATTGCCCCGGCAGCCTAAAGCCCAAGCCCAGCTTCCAGGCGAGCCAGGTGGCAAGGAAGAGCCTGGCCTTGCCCGCTCTTGAAAGACGGGGACGGCGGTTGAAAACATCATAGCCCCGATTCCTGATGGCTTCAAGGGCGGCCATGCCACCCCGGGTAAACAGAGCCGCGTCCAGCCGGGCCATGCCGTCCAGGGTGTCCACCAGGGGGGCGCCCTCCCGGAACAGGGCCATGGCCCGCCCCGTTTCGAATTCCATCAGCCGGCGAAAGTTGGGGGTAACGCTGCCCCATGCCAGCTCCTCCTCCTTGTAGCCGAAGCGTTCCATATCCTCCAGGGGCAGGTAGATCCTGCCCTTGGCATAGTCGCGGGCCAGGTCCTGCCAGAAATTGGTCAGTTGCAGGGCGGTGCAGGTTGCATCGGCCAGCCGCCCCCGCTCCTCGTCCCGGTAACCGAACAGGTGCAGTACCAGCCGTCCCACCGGGTTGGCCGAATGGTCGCAGTAGTGGAGCAGGTCGGGGTAGGTCGGGTAACGGTGGATGCGCTGATCCGTGCGGTTGGCTTCGATCAGCTTCAGGAAGGGTTGGATGGGCAGGTCGCAGGCGGCGATGGTCTCCGCCAGGGCCACCATGACCGGATGGGTGGGACGCCCGCCGTAGCAGGCCTCCAATTCCGCCTGCCAACGGTCCAGCAGGGCAAGGCGCCAGGCCGCCTCGTCCCCCGCGGGCGCATCCGGGGGCATGGCCATGCCGGTGGCCAGCAGGGCAACCGCATCGTCACCCGCGGCGGTTTGGGCAGGAATATGGGTAGCAGCTTGTACACCGGGCCTGGTCGCCTCATCGCCCAGATCGTCCACGGTGCGGCAGTAGGCGTAGATGGCGTAGATATGGTCCAGGAGCCGTCCGGGAAGCAGCCACGAACCGACGGTGAAGTTCTCCTGGCGGGAGCGGGCCAGCCGGCGGCAGTATTGGCGGGCCTCCTCCCCCGTCCAATCCCGGCGCGGTGGCTCTGGCTGCGTGGTCATGGGCATGGGCATGGTCACGGGATGGTACGGAAGGGCGGGACAGTTGGTGGCGACTCGGCCCTGGCCAACCGATGAACGCCCCTAAAACTGCCGGTGGGCCAGGAAGTCCACCAACTGTTCCACTTCCTGCCTGGCCCAGGCCGGCAGTTCGATGCTTTCCAGGGCCTGGGTGGCCAGGTCGGCGCATTCAGCGGTCAATCGATTGGCATACTGAGGGGCGCCCAGTTCGTCCATTATCGTCATTACCCGCTCCACGTCGGAATCGTCCAGTTCCTCCTGGGAGTAGATTCGGTGCAGGTCCTCGCGGGCGGCGCCGGCGGCCCGGTCCAGGGCGAAAACGGCGGGAAAGGACTTCTTGCGCCGCCGAATGTCGTTATCGGTGGACTTGCCGGTGGCAGCCTCGTCGCCCCACACCCCCAGATAGTCGTCCCGTATCTGGAAGGCCCGGCCCAGGTGACTGCCGAAGCTGGCAAATGCGGCGATAACGGCGGAGTCCGGGCCGGCCAGGGTTGCCCCGATTTCCACGGAGCAGCGGATCAGGGCGCCGGTTTTGCAGGCGATCATGTGCAGGTATTCGTCGGTGGTTATGGTGGTGCGGGACTCGAACCCCAGGTCCAGGCACTGGCCTTCGATAACCTCCAGGTATGCCTCGGTCATCAGGCCGGATATGCGTAACGCCGTCTCCGGCGGCGACTCCAGTTCTGCCCCCCGGAGTATGGACAGGTCGGCCAGGCACTGCATGGTATCTCCGGCCACCAGCGCCCGGGGCACCCCCCAGATAGACCAGACCGTCGGCTGGTGCCGCCGTTCCACGTCCTGATCCTGTATGTCGTCGTGAATCAGGGAGAGGTTGTGGATCAACTCGATGGATGCGGCGGCGGACTGGGCATGGTTCAGGTCGCCGCCCAGCGCCTCGCAGGCGAACATGCACAGGGTCGGGCGCAGGGCCTTGCCCTGGGAGCTGGCGGTTCCGGCGGGGTTGCCGTGCCGGTCGGTCCAACCCAGATGGTACTGCATCGGTACGTTCACGTCGGTCAGGTCGGGGTGGGGCAGCATGGCAGCCAGCCCCCGGGCCACCGGGTCGCGGTAACGCTCGAACATACCGGGCAGGGGCGGGCCAGGCGTGTGTGTCGGGTGGCTTTCGCTGCTCATAATCTCACCCCGCGCCGCCAGGAGATGCGGGTACTGGGGCCCCGGAAGAGTCGGACGTGCCAGTTGCCCGTCGCCTCCACTCCCAAACCTGTGCCAACAGTCCGCAGCAACCGGACGCCAACCCCTCATCGCTGCCGGGGACGGCGCCGGCGTCCCCGGCGGGACCTGGCCCGCGGCGGCGGTTCGGGTTCGGCCGCACTATGTTGCTCCTTGTAGCCGGCGGCAACCTCCATGATGCGGCGGCGGTTGATGATCCAGTGAACCTGGGTGATCACGGTGAAAATCAGGCCGGGGGCGACGATGGCAACCGTGCTCAGGGCCACAGTGCCGCCCTCCTGCATCCGCAGCCAGCCCAGGTAACCACCGATTATCAGCAATGCCCAGGCCAGGGAGCCGGAAACCAGGCCATTGTGCCAGGGCGACCGGATTATCAGCACCGACCACAGGGGCCAGAAGACAATCATGGGGTAGAGAAACCAGTACTGGTAGTACCAGGGCTTCAGTTCTTCTGGAGGGGATTGGGGCGAATTTTCGCGCTCTTCGGCCCCGGTCTGGGTGGGTTCTTGGCTCATGGATTGAAATTTGGGCGGCGCCGGTTCAGTTGCGGGCCACGTCTTCCGTGTCCACGCCTTCCGTGTCCACGCCTTCCGTGTCAATGGACGGTTCTATGGGAACCTGGGCCAGACTCTCGACTCCTTCGCCGATTTGCCGGGCCGATTCACCCCTTTCCATGGCCCTCTTCCCTGGCCGTCCTGGTCCCCGTTCATCCCGCCGTCCATTGCGCTGGCGGGCCTACCCCTCGGCCAGCGGTACGGCCAGGGATACGCGGAATTCGTCGCCGATGCTGTGGGCTATGTGACCGTGGCCGGTAACGTCCTCGGCAATCAGCACGTCGCCGGGGTTGAGGCGACGAACCGTCCCATCGGCGGTTTCGAACTCGGCGATGCCGGCCAGGTTCATCACGTACTGCCGCCGGGGGGCGGTGTGGTAGTCGGAAAAGCTGGGAGAAGGCCGGGCGTTCAGGGTGATGTCTCCCGGCCCAACCCGGTTGACGATCTCGGCAAACTGTTCGACGGTCAAATCCTCGAAGTGGGACTCTCCATCATCCCCGGCATAGACCCGTACTATCTGCATGGGAAGGCCTCCAACAATTGCGCAAATGGGAATGGCCGTTGCCTATCCTATCATAAAAGGGAGAATGCCGGCCCCGCATGGCCTCCGTATTCTGCCCACTCAAGGCCCTGGCCCGGAGCCGTCACTGGGCCGTCCAGCCCCCGTCAATCACCAGCTCGCTGCCGGTCATAAAGGAGGATTCATCGGAGGCCAGGAACAGGACCCCGTAGGCCACGTCGTCGGGCTGGCCGTACCGACCCAGGGGAATGCGGGAAACGGTGACGGCGTACCGCTCGGGATCGGAGCGGCCGCCCTCGGTCATGGGGGTGGCAATGGGGC
The DNA here is from genome assembly GCA_965221385.1 of Dehalococcoidia bacterium. GTDB lineage: Bacteria > Chloroflexota > Dehalococcoidia > Lucifugimonadales > UBA3495 > Bin22. The sequence continues at coordinate 1,888,483 of OZ244885.1, read as the reverse complement.
CAGGGTGGACGGAGTTGGCCCGTATGCCCTGGGAAGCGTACTGGATGGCGGTAACCTTGGTGAAGATGCGCACCGCGCCCTTGGAGGCCTGGTACTGGGGACTGCTGTTGTCCACGCCCACCAGTCCCAGTTGGGAGGAGATGTTGACGATGGAACCGCCACCCCGTTGTTGCATGACGGGCAGGGCGGCCTTGGTACCCAGGAAGGTACCCCCGGCGTTGATGTCCATCACCCAGTCCCATTCTTCTTTGGACACATCCTCCACCAGGCCGGCCCCACGGACGCCGGCGTTGTTGACCAGAATGTCCAGGCCGCCGAAGCGGGCCACGGTCGCCGAAATAGCCGCCTGCCACTGGTCGGCGCTGGTGACGTCCAGGGGCAGGAACAGGGCCTGGCCGCCGGATTGGGCGACCTCTGCCTCCAGGGCGCGGCCCTCCGCCTCCAGCACGTCGCCAAAGCCCACGCTGGCGCCCTCAGCGGCAAAAAGACGAACCTCGGCGGCGCCCATGCCCCGGGCGCCGCCACTGATAAACGCTACCTTGCCTGCCAATCGCATACCTGCACCCTCAAAATCAAAGTAATTGCCCGGCCCGTCTCGATACCGGTTCGATCGAACCGGGGCCCGTCCATCATACCAAAAGATGGTGTTTCCCGTAGGGGCGCACGGCCATGCGCCCCTACACCCCATCAATCAACTGGCCCTCCCTCCTTCAACTTCCACGCCCGTCATTCCGAGCGACAGCCCCCGTAAGTCGGAAACGGGTTCTCACGGCAGGGGTAACAAGGGCTTTCCGACAAGAGCGAGGGTGGCTGGCAGTTCTCCGGTAACTCTGAACTGGCGCCCTCCGGTGGATTCGTTGACACTGCCTTGACGATAGCCTATATTTGCGTTGACTCATCCTTGCGGCGATTGTTCTGCGAGGATTCGCAGTGCAGGAGAGACGCGTTGCAGATCCTGCACGGCAGGAGGTGGCCCCTTTCCTGTTGCAAGGGGCGACCCGTCATAACCCGGAGTTGAGGGGCCGGCAACCGGACTACAGGTAGAGAAGGGGAATTTCAAAGAGGTAGAGCGATGCAACGGTTCATCATTCTCAGGTGCTTCTACGCTGCGGTTGTGCTGTTGGTCGTCAGCATGATCGTATTTGCCCTGGCCCGGCTCAGCGGCAATCCGGTGGACGTGTTCCTGCCGGCCGATGCCACCGAGTCCCAGCAGGCGGCCCTGGAGCGGTCCCTGGGACTGGACCAGCCCCTTCCCATCCAGTATCTGAAGTTCGTGGGTAACGCTCTCCGGGGCGACTTTGGCCGGTCAATCAACTGGGGTGACCAGACGGCCATGGGCTTGGTGGCCCAGCGATTCCCCGCCACCCTTCAACTGGCCGTTATCGCCATGGGCATTAGCCTGCTCATTGCCGTGCCCATCGGGGTCTTATCGGCGGTGAAGAAGGACTCTATTTTCGACTACATTGGCAAGATCATTGCCCTGGCCGGACAGTCCCTGCCCCCCTTCTGGCTGGGCATCGTGCTGATCTTCATCTTCGCCGTCCAGTTTGACTTATTCCCCACGTCAGGAAGGGGCGGCGGCAAGAACCTGATTCTCCCGGCCATCACCCTTGGTTGGTTCCAGGTGGCGGCCATGATGCGCCTGGTCCGGTCGGCCATGCTGGAAGTGCTGGACAGCGAGTACATCAAGCTGGCCCGCATCAAGGGTCTGACGGAATTGAAGGTGGTGTGGAAACATGCCCTCAAGAATGCATCCATTCCGCCCCTCACCTTCTTTGGCATTGTGGCCGGCCAATTGATGACCGGGGCGGTGATCACCGAGAGCGTATTCACCTGGCCCGGCACCGGCCTGCTGGCCATCCAGGCGATCAATGCGCGGGACTACCCGGTGGTACAGGCGGTGGTCATTACCTTTGCCGCCATCTATATTCTGTCCAACCTGGCGGTGGATATTCTCTACGCCTACCTGGACCCCAGGATAAGATATTAGACGGGAATGAACGGGCCCCAATTGCTCGTATTCGGGAATCCCACTTCCGGGCCAAGGCAGGAGACGTGAACCCTGTCCGGCAGGTAAACAGGAGTGCACCATGGAGTTAACCGCACCGGTTCGCAAGCCTTCCTGGTATTCACCCACCAACATCGGCTACTGGATTCAGGAGGCTCGCCGCTTCCCCCTGCTCCCCATGGCAATCATAATGGTGGTGCTGATCATACCGGCCCTATTCGCTCCCTTAGTGGCTCCCCATCACCCAACCCGAGGAAAGTTCTCCGACCGGCTGACTCCCCCGGCTTGGCAGGAGGGTGGCTCGGCCAAGTTCATCCTGGGCACCGACAAGCAGGGTAGAGACGTACTCAGCCGGATAATCCACGGGGCCAAGTACGTGCTGATCGTCTCCCTGACGGTTATCGTAATCAGCGGCGTACTGGGCGTTTCCCTGGGACTGATTGCCGGTTACTACGGCGGCCGCGCCGACATGTTAATCATGCGGGGGGTGGACATCGCCCTTTCCATACCGGCCATCCTGTTAGCCCTGGCCATCGTGGCGGCTCGGGGTCCCAGTTTCGGCGTGGTGATCTTCGTCATCTGCGCCATCCTGTGGTCCAGGTATGCCCGCCAGGTGCGGGGCGAGGTGCTGGCAATCAAGAACCAGGACTTCATCGGCCGGGCGAAGGTGGCCGGGTCTTCGGATTTCCGGATAATCGTTCGCCACGTCTTCCCCAACGTGGTCAACTCCATCATCGTGTTGGCCACCCTCCAGGTGGGGTTCGTGATTCTGCTGGAGGCCAGCCTGAGCTTCCTGGGGGCCGGCATTCCCCGGCCCACGCCGGCCTGGGGCCTGATGGTGGCCACCGGCAGGGAACTGGTCGCCACCCACTGGTGGGTCTCCTTCTTCCCCGGCGTCGCCATTTCCCTGGTGGTGCTGTCCCTGAACCTGATGGGCGACTGGCTGCGGGACCGGCTGGACCCCAAGCAGCGCAACCTGTAATCCCCCCGGCGGCGGCGCCCTCCGGTTCACCGTTGTAACCGGGGCTGGCCATCGGCAAGAAGCGCCACCCAGAAAAAGAAAACCCGCCCTTCACGACCGGGCCCCGCAAGGGATGCGGTCAGGGAGGGCGGGTTTTCGTTGCAATTGCTTCAGACTGCTGAACTGCCTGGCTTCTGCGTACTTCCGGGGGGGTGAGCCCAGCCGGGCCCGGTTCAGCGCAACTCGTCGGCCCAAAGCTGGTAGGCGGCGGCCAGCAACGCCGTCCAAAGTCCGGCGCTCATCACTATCAGTCCCCAACCCACCTCCACGCTTCCCTTGAAGTAGGTACGAGAATCGGCGGCCGGCACATATCCCGGGTTTGCCCAGTTGACCGTGCCGATGACCGCCGACAGCAGGAGCAGGCCCACGGCGGCCAGGAGAATGAACCCGGTGGACTTGGGGGGGTGCACCATTCTCCAAAGGACGAGCGCGCCGGCCAAGGCCACCATAACCAACACGATGGTACCGTCGCCAACCAGGGGAACCATTCCCGGCGCGTCCGGGCCCATTACCCAGAACACGCCGGCGCCTTCCTCCCCGCCGCCATAGCTGGCGGCATAGGTGGGAACCCGTGCCCAGGGGCCGAGGGCGCCCACCACGGCCAGGACCACGCCGGCGGCGCCCACCAGGGTGGCAATGGGAAAGGCAGCGAACCTGGGGGCCTCCGCATCCATGGTAGAGTTCAATATTGTCAACCTCACCTAGTGTATCCCCCATGATAGCATCGCCGGAGGGGGTATGGGGCGGCCCGCTCCGGTGGTTTGCTGGCTCTAGGGCTTTGCGGGGGATTGGGCCATTCCGGCCTTGCCCTTTTCCGAGCCTGCCATGGCTTGGAAAGCCACATAGCCGGTCATTCCGAGCGACAGCCGAGGAATCCCACCGCACCCATCAACCACGCTACCAACCCGAACATACCCTCCCCTTTACGGGGGAGGGGCGAGAACGCATGGCCGCTCTAATGACGCCTTCCCCGCGCCGTTGGGATTCCTCCACAAGGTCGGAATGACAGGGTCGGGGGCCGCCCATAGGAGACCACGCCTTCCCCGCGCCGTTGGGATTCCTCGGCTGTCGCTCGGAATGACAACTGAAGGGGGCTGGGCATGGCAATAATGGTTCCCCGCGCCGTTGGGATTCCTCGACTGTCGCTCGGAATGACAACTGAAGGGGGCTTGGCGTGGCAATAATGGTTGGCCCCGCACCGTTGGGATTCCTCCACAAGGTCGGAATGACAGGGTAGGGGGCCGTCCATAGGAGACCACGCCTTCCCCGCGCCGTTGGGATTCCTCCACAAGGTCGGAATGACACCATTGGGGGAAGCGTTGCTAATCCCAAAGGACACGGCCAGGCCGCAATGGCAATGCCCGAAGACCCATGGACCCACTACGCTCAGCGCAGGGATGGCATAACCTCGTTCACGAAAAGGCCGATGGACCGCATCACCTGCTCGTGGGACAGGTCTCCCCAGGCGAAGATGGAGTTGAAGTAATTGATGCCGCTCTCCTCCACAGTCCGGCCCACCTGTTCCCGCACCGTTGCCGGGGAGCCAACGAGCATCACCTCCTTCTCCACCCATTCATCGAAATCGATGCTGGCCGGCAGGGGCACATTGTGCTTGTCCCACAGGAAGTTGATGTTGAAGAACCAGGTTTCGAAGGCGGCCCGGCATTCCTTCAGCGCCTCGGCGTCGGTGGGGGCGATGTAGAGGTGCCGAGTAAGGCCCAGCTTGGGTTCGGAAACGTGGGAGTTGAGCCGGCCCTCGTCGTTCCGGTGGTCCTGCCACACCTGCCGATACAGGTCGAAATGCTGCTTCACATCGGCGGCCGAGTCGAACACGGTGCTGGTGTTGAAGCCATGCTGGGCAATCCAGGGCACGGTGTCCCGGTTGTTGGTGGCGTACCACAGGGGCGGGTAGGGCCGCTGCTGGGGTTCCGACCAAATCTGGATGTCCTCGTACTGGTAGTGTTTGCCCGTGTAATTCAGGCTGCCCTGGGTAAGGCCCATGATCAGAACGTCCAGGGCCTCCTGGAACATATCCCGGCCATCTTCGAAGTTCACGTCGTAGTGGGCGGCCTCCATGGGCACAATGCCCCGGCCCACGCCCAGGTCCAGACGGCCATCGCTCAGGTTGTCCAGCATGCAAACCTCGTGCAGGAGGCGGAGGGGACTGTAGAAGGGCAGCAGATAGACTAGGGGGCCCAGGCGTATGTTGCTGGTGCGCTGGGCGGCGGCGGCCAGGAAAACCCCCGGCGACGGGGCCAGGCTCAGGGGGGTAACGTGGTGTTCCGCCAGATGGTAGCAGTAGAACCCATTCTTGTCCGCGTAGTCCAGCAGCTTCAGGCGTTCCTCGTAGATCCGGTTGTGGGGCTGCTTCTCCCACTCGATCCAGTCGAACAGACCGAACTCCAGGGAGGCGCCGCCGCCGTTGGATGGTGGTTGCGTACTCATAATCGGGACTTCCTGAAAAATTAGGTATTGGGTTGAGGGCTTAAACTGGAGACCGGGCGGGGAGTGACAGAAATGGGCAGGCCGCTTTCAATTGCGGCCTGCCCATGATTAGCCAAGGGCGCTAAACCCCAGGTCCAGGAACCGATACTAGCCCTTGTAGGCGGCCTTGATGGAGTGCAGGTGACCACTGCGGGGCACCGTGCTGCCGGGATACACCCAGTCTTCCACCACTGCCGGGTCGCCCACCACGGTGTGGGGGAACCAGAACAGGGGCATGGTCATGTAATTTTCGAATGCCCAGTTACCCCACTCGCGGGCAATGCGGTCCCGCTCGTCGAAGTCGGTGGCATTACGCCAATCTTTGGACACCCGGTTGGTGTAGTTATCCTGGTAGTGGTTGCTGGCGCCAAAGGTGCTGGTGAAACCACTCAGGTTGCCGTATTCCAACGGGAAGTAGATGATGATGTTGGGCCAAACTCGGTTCTGCATCTCGCGGCCCCGGTAGCGTTCCCGCACCTGGGAGGCGCTCAGGTCCTCGATTTCCACATCGATGCCCACATCGGCCCAGTAGGTGGCGATGGCTTCCATCGCCTGGGGCAGTTCCGCCTCACCCGGCGAGACGTAGGACTGGACGGTAACCTTGACCGGATTGTCCGGGCCGTATCCGGCCTCGGCCAGCAGCTGGACGGCTTCGTCCGGATTGTACTTGTACAGGTCCTCGTAGCGTTCCGGCCAAGTTTCGTCCCAACCGTAGTGGCTGGGGTGGAAGTAGCCGACGTACATCAGCTCGCCGATGCCCTTGTAGAGCACTTCCAGGAGTTCTTCCCGGTTGATGGCCTTGTTCATGGCCCGGCGAACCATCCAGCCGTTGTTCACGAAGCCGGGCTCGCCCACGCCGGGCGGTTCCTGACCGGCCCAGGGGGTCTCGGCCCAAGGCACCGAGGGATCGTAGGCTTCCAGGTCCCGAGGATCATCGCTCAGGTACATGCCGCCGAAGAAGACGAAGAAGTTGTTAGCGGTGAACTGGGACCGGAACAGCTTCATGCCGTTGTCGGCAGCTTCCTTCTGCAGGTCCAGGGGCAGGTCGGCCAGGTGAGCTTCGCCGGCCAGCAGGGCGGCGTAGCGGCTGGCGTCTTCCGTCACCCAGTAGAGCCGGATCTCCTGGAAGTCCGGGGAGTCGGGCAACACGCCATCGGGCAGGTCAACGTTATGGGTCCAGTGGGTTCCGGGGGTCTTCTCGATGATGAAAGCCTGGGCCGGTTCCCGTTCCTTGTACTGGTAGGAGCCGGTACCCTGCAGGCCCTGCTCGTCCAGAAGGGCTTCCCTATCTTCCTGGTTGGCGCCGGCCGATTCCCAGAAGGTCTTGCTCCAGACACCCATTTCGGACGAGGCATTGCTCATCACGAACTCGGCGTCGAAGGTCGTTGCCGGGTTTCCGTCGGGGCCATGGAAGATGATCTTGAAGGTGTAGTCGTCGATCTTCTCGAAGTACTGATCCGGACCGGCGAGGGCGTTGCCCTCATCGTCCCGACCGCCGATGAAGTACCGGGGGGTACCCAGGCGGGAGTCGGGGCGGGTCAGTATTTCGGCAGTGTGTCGGAAGTCGTCGGCGGTGAGTTCGCCCCAATCGTTGTGGAACTGGACGCCCTCCCGGAGGTAGAAGGTCCACTCCGACAGGTCATCGCTGGCTTCCCACCTGTGGGCCAGTTCCGGCACGTATTCGCTGGTGGTGGGGTGAATGCCGATGGCATAGTCCAGCGTGGGGTCATACTGGACGTAGGCCTGACGGCTGCCCGCCCAGGGGCGGTTGGTTTCGTTGTTGGCGGAAGTTATGGCGAACTCCAGGCGGGTTACCTGCCTGGCATCCACCATTGGGGCGCTCCCAGCCTGCTCGGGTACGGCGGTGGGCGCTGCCTCTGCGCTGGCCCCTCCCATGGGGTCCCCGCCGCCGGTGGAGCCACCAGCTCCGCCGGCCATGCCGGTGCTGGGTTGGCGCTGAGCGGCCGGAGGCGGTCCGGCCGGTTGCTGCATGGCTTCTTCCGCGGCTTGCTGCCCCCCTGCAGATTCGGTTTGGCCCGTGTTTTCTTCCGCTGCGCCACAGGCTACCAGCAAGATGAGCAACAGGCTCAGGGAGCCGTACAGCCAGTACCTGGGTTTGGTTAACCATTGATAAGCCATCGTTCCCTCTTCTGCCTCCTACGAAAGTAAGGTTTAGTGGAAATGGATTCCCTTCGACAAACCGGCGTTTATTCCCGATTTCAACTCCGCCAGATGAGATCGGGCCAGCGCAAGTCTGACAATTTCTGGCAATATATGACAGCGTTTATCAAATGTCAACAATCGCTCATTTGCCGCTCATTTGCCCATGGAGCCTGGTTCAACGGGGCGAACGACCCCTTCCCCTGGACGATTTCCCCCGGCCCTTTCGCGCCCTTCGACCCCGACCTGGGTGAACCGCGCCGCAACTCCCCCACGGCGGGCAGAGCAAATCCTTGGGATAGGAAATTATGGTTTCCCCTAGCGATTGGGCCACCTGAAACGGTTCGGTTCCTCGGTTCCGCGCGAAATGACTTTGGGTAGGGGGCACGGGCAATGCCAATTACGGCGGAAGCGGCGCCGTTAACCTCAATTGCGGTGCACGGTGTCCATTCCAGGCATGGACATTCCCCGGTAGTTGTCCAGGTCACTGGCATCGTCCTGGTGCTTGCCCCGCAGTACGCAGTGGTGGCAAACCTTGCACACCGGATGCCTGCCGCCAAACTCATGGTGGTAGGTGGGGCAGAAGCCGGCCTGGGCGTCCTGGCACCGGGGACAGCCGTCGCATTTGGGGGTACCGGTACCCCCGCCGGCCTGAACCTGGGGTTCCTGTACGGTGGTGGGCTCAGTCGTCCCGGTAGGTTTGGTAGTCCCGGTGGTCGCGGTGATCATCGTAGTCATCCTGGCTTTCATGTTGGTGGTTCCTGTTGCTGGTGTTGTTTCCCTACTGGCGGGACGGCGGGAACATGCGCCCGGACAACCGGTACGGGATTGCGGACAATCCGCAAGGGCAACCCGTTTGCCCCCAACGCTCCTTTCCCGCTATACTCCCCCAAATCCACATCCTAACAACGCAATGCAGCGGAAAGGGGACAACAATGGTTTACCCCGACTTCTCCAACGGCGTCAAGGAAGTTGACCTGGGGCCGGAGGATTCGTTTACGGAATTTCCCAGCGAGGTGGAGGTGGAGGGATTCGACTTCTACCTGGCCAAGGGGAAGGACGGCGTCCTGCGGCTGCTCTCTTCTCTTTGCCCCCACAGTTGGGGCACCGTTTACCTGGAAGACACCTGTTTCATGTGTCCCTCTCACGGGTGGCGGTTCGAGCATTTCACCGGCAATTGCATCAACGGCCCCATCGCCCAGATGTTCACCTTCGAGGTTACGGCCCGGGATGGCCGCCTGTTCGCCTCCCTGCCCGAGGGCAAGAAGTAGAAAACCAGCCCGGTTACGCCTGCCCCGTCGGACTACGACTGATGCGCTCAATCCTGGGGCTGGTTGGCCAGGGCCGTAATCGCCTCGTCGAAGTCCACCACCGGGTGGATGGTCGTGGAGTTCCACACGGCCAGACCCAGGTCCCGCATGGCTCCGTCCACGGCGTGGGCGCCCGGCCCGTCCAGTGTGATGAAGGTCAGGTGGGGCGTGGGACTGACCCACCCGCCAACCCAGGTGCAGCCGTGGGACGCAAGCACTTGGTCCCGGGTCTGGGCCATCCGCAGCATCCGGTCTCGAATTTCCGGGGCAACGCCGGGGCAGCGCTCCGGGGCATGCCGCAACTCAACGAAGAACAACATTCCTAACTACTCCTACCGATAGAACTGGGTCAAGTCAGCATCCGTAGGGCCGGGCAGCCCGACGCCAGCCATTGCCATTCCGAGGGACAGCCGAGGAATCCCAACGGCGCGGGCGGACCGCCATTGCTTTGGCCAGCCCCCGCCTGCCATTCCGAGCGACAGCCGAGGAATCCCAACGGCGCGGAGAAACCATCATTGCCTTGGCCAGCCCCCCCGCCTGTCATTCCGAGCGTCAGCCGAGGAATCCCAACGGTGGGGAACAACGATGCTCTCCAGCGCCCAGCCCCTATGATTGTCATTCCGAGCGCCGCAGGCATCGAGGAATCCCAACCGTCCGGGGCAACCATCCATCCCACTCCAAGCCAACCTTGCCTGTCATGCGAGCGACAGGCAAGAAGGGCTGCCCATGGCCATGACGGTTCCATCCCTAGGGTTGGGATTCCTCCACAAGGTCGGAATGACAGGCCGGGGTGGCTTGTAGTAGGTGCCGGCGCTTTCGCCTACGGTTGGGATTCCTCCACAAGGTCGGAATGACAGGCTGCGGTGGCTTGTAGTAGGTCCCGGCGCTTTCGCCTACGGTTGGGATTCCTCCACAAGGTCGGAATGACAGGCTGGGGTGGCTTGTAGTAGGTGCCGGCGCTTTCAGCTACGGTTGGGATTTCTCGACATGCTCGGAATGGCAGTAACCCTCAATACTCCCTGCCGTCTATGAATTGGCAAGGTACTGGGCCCCAGCTTTTACAAACACTCCCGGCGGCGCCAGGCCGGCGAACTTTTCCGGGTGCATCGCCTCTGCCAGACCCTCCAGCACGTCGATGACCCGTGGGCCATGCCGGCTGGGAATCAGTCCGTCGAAGAGATAGACGTTGCCTTCCCTAACCGCCTTCAGCGATGGCCAGGTTGGGTGGGAATACAGGGTGCGCTGGGTTTCCACCTCGGTGCGGCCCATGTCGAAGGCGCAGGGCATGACCATCAGGTAGTCGGGCTGGTAGCCGGTAACCTCATCCCAGCCAATCTCCCGCGACTTTCCCCATTTCTCCGCCAGCCCCTCCTGTCCACCGGCCAGTTCCACCAATTCCGGCGTCCATTGACCCGTGTTGCGCAGGGGTTCCAGCCAGTCAATGCAGAATACCCTGGGCCGTTCGCCAATTTCGCCCAGCCCGTCGGTCACCCGGCGCACCCGGGCCTTCAGCCGGGCAACCAGCGCCTCCGCCCGTTCCGGGACCCCCGCCGCCTTCGCGATCACGTGGATGTTGTGGAATATCTCCTGCAAACCTACGGGGCGGGTAACCACAATCTCCGGCTCGTAGTCCAGGAACCGGGCAACGGTGGCATAGACCGAACTCTGGTCGATGGCGCAAACCTCGCAGATTTCCTGGGTGATGATCAGGTCGGGACGAAGCTCCCGCAGCAGGTCGCCGTCAATCCAGTGAACCGGGTTATCGTTCTCCCGTGCCTGCCGGATGATGGCGTCGATTTCCCGGCTGTCCAGGTGGGAAACGCTGCGGACGCTGCGGCTCACCACGGGCTTGGAGCGGGCATCGGCGGGATGGTCGCAGGTGTGAGAAACCCCCACCAGTTGATCGCCCAAGTCCAGGGCATACACGATCTCGGTGGCGCTGGGCAGCAGGGAGCAAATGCGCATGGAAGGTCTCTCCGGTGGCCGGGGCTTGTTCCTCAAGTATAAGTTGACGCGGGAGAGGGGGCAACCGCCCCCTTCACTCCCTTCCAACTAACCCACTCGTCACTAGGGGTGGCGAGGAATTCGGTTTGTCAGGTAGGGGCGCACAGCTGTGCGCCCCTACGGTTGGGGTCAACAACCATCCTCGATGACAACGGGGCCGCCTGTCCCCCAGTGGGACTTCCTCAGCCTTCGCTCGAAATGGCGGAGCTTCGGGTAGAGGCCTGACCCCAATGGACGAAACCTTCATCCTCGTTGAGCCGCTCAACGGGCCGTGCTAGAATTTCTCCAGTTTCATTGGCACCCGAAGTTTCACTGGCGCGCGACGTGTGTCAGCCGATTTGTTAGGGTATTAGGGACGGTTGCATGGCCAAGATTCTGGATGGAGCTGCGTTGTCCACCGAGGTGCGGGCGGAGGTGGCCGCTGCCGTCGCCACATTGAAGGAACGGTACGGCGTTACCCCCGGCCTGGCGGCGGTGCTGGTGGGGGATGACCCGGCATCGGCCATCTACGTCCGGAACAAGGGCCGGGCCTGCGACGAAGCGGGCATCTTCAGCGAAATCTTCCACCTTTCCCCGGATACCACCCAAGGCCAGTTGCTGGACCTGGTTTATCGTCTCAACGCCGACCCCCGATTTCATGGCATACTGGTGCAGTTGCCCCTGCCCCCGCAGATCGAGGAGACGGCAATCATCGAGGCGCTGGACCCGGGGAAGGATGTGGACGGCCTGCACCCCTTCAACCTGGGCAAGCTGCTGCAGGGCGTCCCCGATTTCATCCCCGCCACACCGGCCGGAATCCAGCAGATCCTGCTGCGCCACGGCTACGACCCGGCGGGCAAGCACGTGGTGGTGTGCGGGCGCAGCAACATCGTGGGCAAGCCCCTGGCCAACCTGTTGATGCAGAGACGGGAAGGCTCCAACGCCACCGTCACGGTGACCCACACCCGCACCGCAAATCTTCCTGAAATTACCCGCCAGGCCGACATATTGGTCGCCGCCATCGGCCAGCCCCGGGCCATAACCGCCGACATGGTGCGGGATGGCGTGGTGGTTATCGACGTGGGTGTCAACCGGGTGGACGATTCCACCCGCCGACGGGGTTACCGGCTGGAGGGCGACGTGGACTTCGATGCCGTGTCGGCCAGGGCCGAGGCCATTACCCCGGTGCCGGGGGGCGTGGGCCCCATGACCATCGCCATGCTGCTGGTCAACACCCTGAGCGCCGCCCAGAGGGCCATCCGCCAACGGTAGCGCCTAACCTGCCTGTGCGGCTCGCGACACGGGCCTCGCCCGAACCGTCAATGGTTCCTGGTGAATCCCAACCGAGGAGCGTCCAGACCCATGACCGAACCACAACAGTCCGGCGATGAGCCGCAGGGATTCCAACTGCCGCCACCGGGCGCCATTGCCTGGCATGACCTGACGGTACCCAATGCCGAGGAAATTCGCGACTTCTACTGCCAACTTTTGGGCTGGAATCATACCGACCTGGACATGGGCGGCTACAACGACTACAGCATTCACCTGCCCGGCCGGGACCCCGACGCCGAAAACGTGGTGGGCGGAATCTGCCACGCCCGGGGCGAAAACGCCAACATCCCTCCCCAATGGCTGATGTACGTGGTCGTGGCAGATGTGGCCGCCAGCGCCCAACGGTGCGTTGAATTGGGCGGCCAGGTGTTGGACGGTCCCAGGGCGGTCGGCGACCAGAACTTCTGCGTCATTCGGGATCCCGCCGGCGCCGTGGCCGCCCTGATTGGTGGTTAGCCGGACGCCGATGGCTCAATTTCCCATGCGCACCGAACAGTTCGATTACCACCTCCCTCAGGAACTGATCGCCCAGGCCCCCTTGGAACCACGGGACTCCTCCCGCATGCTGGTCCTGGACCGGGCCACCGGCATGGTGGAACACCGCCACTTTTCCGACCTGGTTGAGCTGTTACCGCCGGGAGCCGTGCTGGTACTGAACCGCAGCCGGGTGATTCCCGCCCGTCTCTACGGCCGCCGCAGGGGCACGGGGGGGCGGGTGGAGTTGCTGCTGCTGCGCCGGGAAGGAGAGGGGGTATGGCAGGCCCTGGGCAAGCCGGGGCGCCGCCTTCGCCCCGGGGCGTCGTTTACCCTGGACCCCCCCCGGGCCGTCCCAGGCGAGGTGGTAGGGGCAGCTGAATCACTCCAACCCGGTAGTCGGCAGGGGGCTGAGTTTGGGGAAGGGGTGGTGGCCGAAGTGTTGTCGGTGGGCGCCGATGGGATACGTCGGGTACGCCTGTCCACCGAGGCTGGAATCGAACGGATGGGAGAAATGCCCCTCCCTCCGTACATACACCAGCGCCTGGAAGACGGGGAAAGGTACCAGACGGTGTACTCCACCCAGCCGGGCAGCGTGGCCGCCCCCACGGCGGGCCTGCACTTCACGCCGGAACTGCTGGCGGAACTGGAGGCCCGAGGCGTGGAGATTGCCTACCTGACGCTGCACGTTGGCCTGGACACCTTCCGCCCCGTCTCTGAGGATGACCCGTCGGAGCATGCCATCCATACGGAATACTACGAACTTCCGGCGGAAACGGCGGCAATCCTCACCCGCGCCCGGGCCGAGGGTCGGCCTGTCATCGCGGTGGGCACCACCACCGTGCGAACCCTGGAACAGGTGGGGCGAGACCAGGCCCATGCCGGCAGAGAGACCGACGGTCCTATAGCCTCGCCCATAGCTCCAGCCAGTGGGCAGGCCGACCTGTTCATTCTGCCGGGGCACCGGTTCCGGCTGGTGGACGGGATGATTACCAACTTCCACCTGCCCCGTTCCACGCTGGTGATGCTGGTTTCCGCCTTCGCCGGACGGGAAAGCATTCTGGCAGCATACGAGGAGGCCATCGAACGGCGTTACCGCTTCTACAGCTTCGGGGACGCCATGCTGATCTGGTGAATGTCGGCCCTCACGACCCGGAGGTTCCCAAGTCACTGCCGTCAATCAACCTGGCGATGGCGATGAAAACCGCCCAGGCGGGGAAGGTCAGGAGGGGAACTGGAGCATCTGGAGGATGTTGCCGTCCGGGTCCTTGAAGGTGGCCACCCAGCCCCCCCAATGTTCCTGCTCCGGAGGACGCAGAAACTCCACGCCGGCCTCGGTCAGGCGGCGGTGCTCGGCGTGAATGTCCTCAACTCCCAGGTGGGGCATCATCCGGTAGGGGTCGCGGGCGGCGCCGCCAACCTGGTCGTGCAGGCCAATGTTGAAGCGAATGTTCTCGCCCAACTGGAAGGAAATGAAGTCGCCATGGTTGGAATGGAGGGGCAGACGCAACAGGTCGTGGTAGAACCGGTAAAGCCGGTCCAGGTCATCGGTCCAAAGGGTAATGCCAACAACGCCGGTAATCACGTTTCATTGCTCATAGTTGAATTGTTGGTATCGAATATCTGCAACGGCCAGTCGGCGCCCTTCGCCGCGCGCCAGGCCCCAAAGCTGCCAGGACATGCCCTACGGGAAATACTCGCCTGGCCACATCAGCCTTCCCTCAATTCTCCCTGACATTCCAGGCCCGACTGACTACTAGGCGGGAGCGGCTTCCTTTTCGGAGAGCTGGCCGGACGTGCGGTCGGCGGAGCAGCGGCGGCACCACCCGTGGAAATCGACCCGCTGCCAGGCCACGTCGAAGTTTGACTCCCGGGAAATGAGGGCCTTGAGCTTCAGAACCGTCTCCTGGCCCAGGTCGGTGTCGGCCACGTTGCCACACTGGACGCAAACCAGGTTGACATGGGGTTCCAGGTTCGACTCGTAGCGAGAAAGCTTGGAAAAGGGCAGTTCCTGAATCAGCCCGCTCTTTTCCAGCACCCCCAGGGTGGAGTAGATGGTGGCCAGGGTCATGGACGGGAAATGGTCCCGAACCCGCTCGTAGATCTGCTGCACCGAGGGATGGTCGGTGGAGTTGATTACCGCCTCGGCGATGGCCAGCCTCTGGGGCGTAACCCGTACTCCCCATTCTCGCAGCCAGTTGACCAGTTCCTGTTGTGTCATAGCCCACTCCGGGTCGGGTACGAAAAAAGTTCCCGAGGGACTCGGCGTCGGAGAATGTAAGGCCGTCGTCCCCAAATTCGACCAATGTGTTAAATCACTATAAACCCGCAGCAACGGGACGCGCAAGTTGGCGCGAACCCCTTATCACCCGCGTAAATCATTTGACATAGCGCCCACTGCTAACGATAATATCGACAAGTTTTCCCAGGGAAACCCCTGTTCGGTTTGCCCTATTCCAACCCATGGACTTGGTACCCCCAATCCCGAAGGGAACTGGAGCCCCAATTTCCTGGTGACCGCAAGGAGGAATATGGCTGAAGATATTGCATTGATGGCCCACCTGATGCGCCGGGCCGGCTTCGGCGCCACTCGCGAGGAACTGGAGGAACGGGCCGAAAGGGGTTACGACGCCACCGTCGAAGAACTGCTGGACCCCGAGTCGGTGGTGGGCGCCGACCGCCTGGAGTTCCTGCGCTATCATCCCTCTTTCTGGAAGCCCTTCACCTCGCCCGGCATGGGAGCGGCGACCTGGGTTCACAACCTGCTCAACACCGAGCGGGTTCTCGAAGAAAAGATGGTCCTGTTCTGGCACCATGTTTTCGCCACCGGCGGTTCCAAGCTGGACCACTGGCACGAGATGGTGAACCAGATTGATATGTTCCGCCAGCACGGTATGGGCAACTACCGGGAGCTTCTGGTGCAGTTGGCCAAGAACCCGGCCATGATCTACTGGCTGGACAACTGCGACAACCACTCCTACGCCGTCAACGAAAACTGGGGACGGGAGTTGCTGGAACTGTTCAGCATGGGCGTGGGCAACTACACGGAAGAGGACGTGCGGGAATGCTCCCGCGCCTTCACCGGCTGGACCATTGCCGCCACCATTCCCCGCCAGGCCCATGGCCGCTATGACTGGCAGTTCGAATACCAGGAAGAGGACCACGACCAGGGGGAAAAGACCTTCCTGGGTCACACTGGCAACTTCAACGGCGAGGACATTATAGACATTGTCTGCGCCCAGCCGGCCACCGCCCGCTTCGTGGCCCGGCATCTCTACAACTTCTTCGTGGCCGATGAACCCCAGGTTCCGGCCTGGCTGGACACGCCGCCCCGGGACCCGGAGGCCGTGGACACTCTGGCCAAGGCTTTCGTGGATTCAGGCTACGAGATGCGGGCGACACTGCGGGTTCTGTTCAAGTCGGACTTCTTCAAGAACGCCCGCTTCGCCAAGATCAAGAGTCCCGCCGAGGTGATGGTGGGTACCCTGCGCATGGTGGGAGGCTACAAGTTCCCCGCCCCCGGCATTGGCAACCTTTCCAAGGAGGCCGGCTACATGGGCCAGGAATTGCTCAACCCCCCCAGCGTGGAGGGCTGGCACACCGGCTCCGAGTGGATCAACAGCGGCACCCTGATGAAGCGGATCAACTTCGTGGCCGACCGGGTGGGCGATACCTCCAGGCCCGGCATTCGCGCCATCGTCAACCGCCTCAAGGCCCGCGGGGACCTGACCCCCGAGCAGTTCGTGGACGCCTGTCTCGACCTGATGGGGCCGATGGAAGTGCAGGACGACAATCGGCAGCAGCTGATCACCCACGCCCAAGAGTCCGGTATTCTCGCCTGGGCCGACGAGGCCAGAAGCAGCGAGCGGGTGGGCGAGATGCTCCAGCTGATCGTGTCCCTGCGCGAGTACCAGTACGCCTAGCGCCGACAGGTTCGATAACCTCCCGGCCACCGGAACTTCCCGGTCACCGGCCAAACGATTCCCGGTTAGCCCAGCTTCCCAGGTTAGCCCAGCAAGGAGATAGGAGATGACCAGCAACAAGAAAGACCCGGTCCTGGTAGTACTGCAGCTTTCCGGCGGGAATGACTATCTGAACACCGTCATCCCGTACACCGACCCCCTGTACAAGGACAACCGCCCCACGGTGGGTATTCCCGACGAGGAGATCATCCGCGTCAACGATGAACTGGGTTTTCACCCCAGCATGAAGGTCATGCAGGAGCTCTTCGACCAGGGCAACCTGGCCGTCATTCACGGAGTCGGCTATCCTGACTCGCCCCGTTCCCACTTCCGGTCCATGGACATCTGGCACACCTGCGAGCCGGACAAGGTGGGAACCGAGGGTTGGCTGGGCCTGGCCACCCGCGAAATTGACCCCCGCAAGGAAAACGTGGTCACCACCGTCAGCATGGGCCCCAGCATGTTCCGGGCCGTTTCCGTCCCCGGAGTGCCGGTGGCCGCCGTCGATGGCCTGGACAGCTATGGCCTGCTCACCGGCATTTCCAGCGAGGAGCAGCGGCTGAAGATTCTCGACCGCTTCACCCAGATGTACACCCCCACCATCGGCTCCGGCGCCGTCATGGAGTTTCTGGGTGAAACCGGCCTGGAGGCCATGAAGGGAGCCGACATCCTAAAGGTGGCCCCGGGCATGTACTCCTCCAGCGTTGAGTACGCCGACACCCCCATCGCCCGCAAGCTGAAGGACGTGGCCCGCATCCACCTGGCCGACCTGGGAACCCGCATCTTCTACTGCGACCACGGCAGTTTCGATTCCCACGCCAACCAGGGGCCTATGCATGCGGGGCTGTGGAGCGATGTTTCCGCCGCCGTGGGCGACTTCTTCGCCGACCTGAAGGAGCACGACGCCGCCGATAACGTGGTGATGATCATGTTCTCCGAGTTTGGACGGCGGGTGCGGGATAACGGTTCCGGCACCGACCACGGCGCCGCCGGCGCTGCCTTCGCCCTGGGCGAACCGGTCAAGGGCGGCTTCTACGGCGAGTATCCTTCCCGCAAGGCCGAGGACCTGACCCAGGGCGACCTGGCCCCCAACCTGGACTTCCGCGGCTTCTACACCACCGTCCTGGAAGACTGGCTGGGGCTGGACGCCAAACCCATAGTCCATGGCGAGTTCGAGAAGCCCAAGTTCCTCTAGATTTCAAACCTGCTTTACCAATGGGGGCCAGCGTCTGATGCAAGATGACTGGCCCCTTGCATTAGCGCGAACCATCTGGAACCAGCTTGAACGAAATGGGAGGCGACGCCTGTTATGGTAACGAGAGTGGTAGCCGGCAGAACCTACGATTTCAGCCATGCCATGGGCCGCGGCGCCGTGGCCGGCATGGGTTTCAACTACGGCAATGCCATGACCATTGACCCCGAAGGTATGGTGTACGTGGTCAGCCGGGGCGCCGAGTTCGTTACCGGCGTTCCCTGGAATCGCACCGCCCGGGGCGCAAGGGTCGGCAAGTTCGACGTGGGCCTCCAATCCGGCGAGGAGGAATACCACGGCGACTTTGGCAAGACGGGCGACGGCTATGGCGAGTTCACCTGGCCCACCGGCGTGGCCCTCGACACCAGGGGTACCATCTACGTCACCGACGAATGGCTCAACAAGGTCAGCGTCTGGGACGGCAATTGGGAGTTGGTAACCGAGTGGGGCGTGGTCGGTTCCGGCGAGGGCGAGTTTGACGGCCCTTCGGGCATTATCTGCGACGCCGACGACAACCTCCTGGTGGTGGACTCCCGCAACCACCGGGTGCAGCGGTACACGCCGGAAGGCCGGTACCTGTCCAGTTTTGGCGCGCCCGGCACCGGCGACGGCGAGTTCAACACTCCCTGGGGAATAACCCTGGACCAGGAGGGCTATATCTACGTGGCCGACAGCAACAACAATCGGGTCCAGAAGTTCACCCCCGACGGTCAATACGTGGCCCAGTTCGGCAGCTACGGTACCGGCCGGGGTGAACTGAACCGGCCCTCGGACGTGGCGGTGGATCCGGACGGGGACATCTATGTCTGCGACTGGGGTAACGACCGGGTGCAGGCCTTTGACGCATCGGGGCGGTTCTTCACCAGTTTTGTGGGCGATGCCCGGGAGTTGACTCCCTGGTCGGCGATGGTGGTCAACGTCAACCCGGAGGCGGTGAAGAAGCGGCGGGAGGTGAAGGACATCCAGGCGGAATGGCTGCTGCAAATGCCCCGCGCCGTGGACTACGACGCCGAGAACAATCGCCTGCTCATCATGGATACCCAGCGCAACCGAATCCAGATCTACAACAAGCTCAGGGACTACACCAGCCCGGCCCGCAACCTGTAGCGCCGCAGCCAGCGCCGGACGTGGTCATGCCGGCGCTGGCTGCTTTCACTTTCACTGAGCCCCGCATATCCCCAAGTCCCGCACTTCACTGATTCCTAGTACCTTGTCAACCCAGAATTGTCATGTTGAAAAGAGTGGGAATATTGGGAAAGAGGGACGCTAACAGTAGGGGCGCACGGCTGTGCGCCCCTACCCGACCTGGCAACCATCTATCCCTTTCATAGCCCTCATTCCTGGCTTGACTGACTACTAATCAAATACCAGGGCGCCGGAGCCCTCCTCCAGGCATCACCCTGGGGCAAGGGGGCCGGCTATTCGTCGGATCTGACCGGGAAGGCCCGCTTGCGCACCGTGGCGAATCCGAAGATTACGGCAGCCACCAGGGCCATGGCTGGGCCCGAGGGCCAATTGGCGTAGTAGGAAAGGTACATCCCCGCGATGGCTGAAACCACGCCAATGGCTGCCCCGATGAGGATCACTCCCGGGAACCGGCGGGCCAGCAGGTAGGCCGAAGCCGACGGAATCACCAGCATGGCCATAACCAGCACAACCCCAGCCGCCGAAAGGCCAATGACAATCACCAGGGCCAGCACCGCCAGCAGCAAGTACTCCACAGCAGTGGTCTTGATGCCAACCACCCGGGCGCCCACCGGGTCGAAGGTGGTGTACACCAGGTGGCGGTGAAACAGGAAGATGACCGCCCCAACCACTACCGTCAGAACCAGGGAGACCAACATGTCCGTCCGGGTTACGGCCAGCACTTGTCCCAGGAGCAGGTCCTCGATGTTTATCGCCCGTGATGGGTTGATGTCCACGCTGATGGAAAGAATTATCAGCCCCAGGGCGAACATCGCGGCGAAGACCACGCCGATGGAGGTGTCGTCGCTGATGCCCGTGTGACGGCTCAGGTACCCGATGAGCAGGGCGATGGCGATGCCCCCAGGAACCGCGGTCAGGTAGGAGGTGAAGCCCAACAGGGATGCTACGGCCACCGGAACCACTACGGAATGGGCCAGGGCGTCGGTCAGGAAGGCCCGGCCCCGGGTGATGATGTAGGCTCCCACCACGGGCAGAAGGAACCCCACCAGAATCGAAACAACCAGGGCGCGCTGCATAAAGGAGTATTGGAAGGGGACGACCACGAAATCAATCATGGTGAGCATGGTCCTCGATGTGTAGTTCGCTGCCGCCGTGGCTGTGGGCCATGACTATGCCATGGGAACCGTATAGTTCCTCCAATACTTCCGGGTTGAAGGCCTCATCGGGCGGGCCACAGGCGCAGATGTGGCGATTGATGCAGATGATCTGGTCGAACCGCTGGGCCAGGTTGGTGAGGTCGTGGGTGGCCAGCAGCACCACCTTCCCCTCGTCCCGCAGCGATTGAAGCACCTCGATGATCCCCTCCTGGGCGCCCACGTCCACGCCGCTGAAGGCCTCGTCCAGCAGGATGATGTCCGCCTCCTGGGCCAGGGCCCGGGCGATGAACACTCGCTGCCTCTGGCCCCCGGAGTTCTCTTCGATCAGGGCCTTGCGCCGGTCCCACAGCCCCACCCGCTCCAGGCAGGACTGAACGATTGCCCGGTCCTTGCGGCCCGGCTGTCGGAAGAGACCCAGGTGGCAGTAGCGGCCCATCATCACCACGTCGTGGACGGTGGCGGGGAAGCGCAGGTTTATGTTGTCTCGCTGGGGTACGTAGGCCAGGCCTCCGGGTCGATTCGAAATGCCGTGCAGCTCCACCTTGCCCCGGGTGATGGGGAGCACTCCGGCCACTGCATCGAACAGGGTGCTCTTGCCCGCTCCGTTGGGACCCACCACGCCCACCAGGTTGCAGGGACCAATACAAAAAGTCACGTTGAACAGGGCAAGGAATCCTTCCCGTTCCACCGTCAGATCCGTTACCGTAATTCCTGCTTCGTCTCTTACGGGCGCATCAATCATTCGTCACCTTTTTCCTGGAGCCCAACCCGGTTCAGAAGTTCCCACCGGCGGCCGTGCCCCGCAATTCCCTTGTTGGAGGGCCGTCACCGCCGCCCGGGGCGTAGTCTGGTTTACCGCCCTCCCGGTTGGCGATGCCGATTCCACTCGGTTTATATTACACTATTTGACATAGCGTATCAATACCCTCACAATTACAAGACCTCACGCATCCGAACGCGATGTTATCCTACCGGGGCTTGACCGCTATAGCAAGGTTCGAAACAGATTGCAATATTTCAAGGTGGGAGAGGAAGCTAGCGACCCTGACTCCCCACAATATTATCCTTCTGTTAACCTGTGCGAAATCAACATTTAACCCTCTCGAAATCCATCGTTAACACCCTGGGCCTATTCTGGAACACGGGTTGAAATGATTTAACGTTGGAGGCAGGCATGATTGAAACCTGCGCCCCCCCAGCAGCAGCCGTTGCCCGGATTGACGATGCCCTGGTCATCCGGTGGGAAGACGGCGAGCAGGGTGTCTTCTCCCACCGTTGGCTGAAGGCCCACTCCCGCTACGGATCCTTCCCATCCCTTATTGAGGCGCCCAACCCCTTCGGGGATGACCCGGGCCCGCTCAATCCGTGGTCGGTCTGCATCGAATATGACGAAACCCTGGTGGTATCCTGGTCGGGACTGAAAGAGGTTAGCCGATTTTCCCTGGAAGAACTCCGTAATTCCCTACCCGTGGTTGCCTGCCGGGAGCTGGCGTTGGCCGCAGACTGACGGGCAGCCCCCGCGACGGGGCGCAGTTGAGTGGGCAAACTTGAGAAACCACCCGGCGCCCTCCGCATCAAGAGCCACGAAACCAATATCTACAAAATTGGCGCCAATTTCCATATAATTAGGCTGAGAGGGGGGATAATCTCCCCCAAAGGGAACGGGTGAACAGCAGCCATACCCTGGTCCCAGACTCCCTGACCGAGGTTCCCGTGGCAGAACGTTCAGTACTGGTCGTCGAGGACGAGGAAAACCTCCTGGAGGCCCTGCGCTACAACCTGGAGCGGGAGGGCTATGTGGTACACACCGCAACCGATGGCGGCGAGGCCCTGGAAATGGCCCGAAGCCTGAAACCATCGCTCATTCTCCTCGACATTATGCTTCCCACCCTGGACGGCTTTGAGATTTGCCGCATCCTCCGGCGGGAATCGGAAGTCCCCATCCTGATGGTTACCGCCAAGGGAGAGGAGGTTGACCGGGTGGTCGGGCTGGAATTGGGCGCCGACGACTACATAACCAAGCCCTTCAGCATTCGGGAACTGGTGGCCCGGGTGCGCAACACCCTGCGCCGAACCCGTCACCTGGAGGAGTTGCCCGGCGGCGCCGATGGCCAGAACTACCGGATTGGCAACCTGGAAATAGACTTGAACCGGCACGAGGCCCGTCTTGCCAGCCAGCCCCTGAACCTTAAGCCCAAGGAGTTCGACCTGCTGGCCCTGCTGGTCGCCAACAAGGGCCGGGCCTTCAGCCGGGACCAGATACTGGAAAAGGTGTGGGGTTACGACTATATCGGTCAGACTCGTACCGTTGACGTTTACATCAGTTGGCTGAGGGAAAAGCTCCAGGCCGACCCCACCACCGCTCGCAGCATCGTCACCATCAGAGGAGTGGGCTATCGCCTCGACGGATGAAGTTTCACCGCTCCTTCACCTGGCGCGTATTCCTCATATACGCGGTTGTCAGCCTGGTACTGCCGGCCGCGCTGGTTCTCCCTTTGGTTTCCAGCCTGCGCGGCCAGGCCGAGGCCGACCTGGCTGAGAACCAGCGCCGTCAGGCCCGGTTGACCGCCGACCTGGCCAGTCCCCATCTGGCCGACACCCCGAATGGCGCCCAGCTGTTCCCCCTGGTCAATTCCCTGTCCCAGGGGTTGGAAGGCGCAGTCACGATTCTCTCCCCCGACGGCGTGGTATTGGCCCATAGCCAGGGTGGACAGGCTGGTGGACTCGCCCCTGTCCCTGTTGACAGTCCTGAGCTCTCGGAGGCCCGGCTGGG
Organism: Dehalococcoidia bacterium; assembly: GCA_965221385.1. Lineage (GTDB taxonomy): Bacteria > Chloroflexota > Dehalococcoidia > Lucifugimonadales > UBA3495 > Bin22. The sequence goes on along the minus strand of OZ244885.1, from coordinate 1,865,421 downwards.
CGCCGTGGGGCAGGCCCGACGCACCCTGGACGGCGGGAATGCAGCGATCCTGTCCACCGCCGCGCCCATCCTGGTGGAGGGCCGCCTGGTGGGGATTGTTCGCCTGTCAACCCCCGCGTCCCAGGAGGCGGGCAGCCTCCCGTTGATCCTGACTGCCCTGGGCACTTGGTTAACGCTGCAGGGGGCCCTTGCGCTTCTTCTGGTCTGCATCGCTGCCCGCCACTCCTCCCGTTCCCTGAAATCCGTGCAATCGGTGGCAGAGGCTTCCCTTCAACTGGCCCGGGGCGACTACGACCACCGTGTGAACCTGAGTGGGCAGCAAGAAACCCGTCAATTGGCCGAATCCTTCAACCGGATGGCAGACGCCGTCAAGAGCGTCATTGGCCAGCTATCCACCGAGCGAGACATTCTATCCGGTGTGCTGGAAACCATGGCCGATGGGGTGGTGATGACCGACTCCGGCGGTCGGGTTACCCTGCTCAATCCGGCGGCGCGGGACCTGCTGGGGATTGGTAACCGGGAAGTGGTGAACCGCCGCCTGGTGGAAATGGTCAGGGATAACGAAATTCACCAGGTCATGGCCAGGTGCCTGGAGGAGCGGGCACGCCAGGAGGCGGAGGTGTCGCTGATTCTACCCCACCGCTACCTCAGCGCCATTGCCACTCCCCTGGACAACGACGGCGGGGCGCTGCTGACCCTCCACGACCTGACCCGCATGCGGCAGGTGGAGACCAGCCAGAAGGAGTTCGTCAGCAACGTTTCCCACGAGCTGCGCAATCCCATGGCTTCCATCAAGGTGATGGTGGAAACCCTGGAATCGGGCGCCGTCCACGATCCCCAGGTGGCGCTGGACTTCCTGGCCAGGATGCGGGGCGATGTGGACCGCATCAACAGCCTGGTCGATGACCTGCTGGAGCTTTCCCGGATGGAGAGCGGCCAGTTCCGCATTGAAGCCGAACCCTTGGCCCTCGCGCCGGTGATTCAGACGGTCAAGAGGCAGTTCAACGAAACGGCTGCCGCCCAGCAGGTGGACCTGGCGGCTAACCTGGAGGATGACCTGCCCCTGGTGATGGCCGATGGCGAGAAACTGACCCAGGTGCTGGTGAACCTGGTGGAGAACGCCCTAAAGTTCACGCCGCCCAAGGGCAGGATAGCCATCGACGCCCAGGCCCGTGAGGACTGGGTTCTGGTACGGTTGGAGGACACGGGGATCGGCGTGGCGCCCCAGCACCTGCCCCACATCTTCGAGCGCTTCTACAAGGTGAACCGTTCTCGACGTGACAGCGGAACGGGTCTGGGCCTGGCAATAGTCAAGCAGCTGGTGGAAGCCCACGGCGGCCGCATTACCGTCGAAAGCGCCGAGGGCGAGGGCTGCGCCTTCACCTTCACCATCCCCCGCGCCTAGTATTCAATAAAGCCAGGAATGAAAGGGATGAAATGAGTAATAGTTGCCTGGTCGGGTAGGGGCGTACAGCTGTGCGCCCCTACGAGTAAGGTCCAACTTTCCCGGCTATTCCCCCTTCTTCCTGACAAACCAGTGTTGACTGAGTACCAACATTCGGCAGGGCAGCCCCCTTCCCTGCCATTCCGAGCGACAGCCGAGGAATCCCAACGGTGCGGAAGAAACCACCATTGCCACGCCCAGCCTCCCTTCCCTGTCATGCCGAGCGACAGCCGAGGAATCCCAACCGCAGGAGGGCAAAACACTCCAGGAAAGGCAACCCCGTTCCCCACACTCTTCTTTCCGGGTACAATTTACCGACGGGTATCATCAATACTTGGGGTTTGCCATCAAGGCCAGCCCTCCCCGGAATTGGGAGGTGGAACGTTGACCGTGGGAACAATCGGGCGTTACTTCTTTGCTGTCCTTCTTTTGCTTGCCGCCCTGGCCTGTAGCCCCTCTCTTCCCGACCCGGACCTGCCCGACATTTCCCTGCCCACCATTACCACCGACGGCCTGCTGGGTCGAGGCGCGGTGACCCCACCTCCTTCGACCGGTGACGGGGATGGGCCCGCCGCTACGGCTTCACCAACAGTGCCCATGGGCGACGGGGGCCTGCCGCCGGTTCCCCAACTGACCATCGCCGAAATCCCCGGCGACTTGCCCGACTACTCGCGGGATGACTGGAAACACTGGGTGGACGACGATGGCGATTGCCAGAACACCCGGGCCGAGGTGTTGATTCTGGAGTCGATAACCGACCCGACCTTTGCCACCGACCGACGTTGCCGGGTGACCGGCGGTTCCTGGGTTGGCCCCTACACGGGCCGTTCCTTCATCGATGCCGCCGACCTGGACATTGACCACCTGGTGCCCCTGAAGAACGCTCACATTTCCGGCGGCTGGCGGTGGGATGACGACCGCCGCGAGGATTTCGCCAACAGCATGGCCGCCGACCATCACCTGATCGCCGTGGAGAAGTACGCCAATCGGGCCAAGGGCGCCAAGGGGCCGGAGGAATGGCAGCCCCCGGACTCATCCTACCATTGCCAGTATGCGAGGGATTGGATCGCGGTAAAGGCGGAATGGAACTTGACCGCCACCGCCGCCGAATGGGAGGCCCTGGAAGCCATGCTGGAATCCTGCCCCCAGGGCGTTGGAACCAGCGGCTCCGGAGCCGGGTCGGTTAGCAGGACGCCCCTGCCCATTCCGTCGGCCACCGCAATCCCCCAACCGACGGCCATGCCGTCTCCGACGGATATGCCAGTCCCCACGGCCACCGCAATTGCGCAGCCGACGGCCGCGCCCTCCCCAACTGCTACGGCAGTTCCCACAGCCACTGCAATCGCGCAGCCGACTGCCACTCCTTCCCCAACGGCCACACCGTCCCCAACGGCCGCACCAGCTCCCACGGCCACCAGAATCCCGCAACCGACGGCCACGCCGGTAGTTCCGGCCCTTACCGGCGCAGTAGTCATCACCGAATTCATGGCGGATCCAGCCGCCGTGCGGGATGCCGACGGGGAATGGCTGGAACTTCACAATCCCAACCGGAACCGGGCCATCAACCTGGATGGCTGGACCATCCGCGAAGAGACCGGGCGGGAACGGAGTATAACCATTCCCACCGGGGCGCTGCTGCCACCGGGAGGTTACCTGGTCCTGAGCCGCAGCCTGGACCCGGCGGCCAATGGCGGCATCGCGGCGGCCCACTGGCTGGAGGACATCACCCTGAACAATGACGGCGATGCGCTGCAATTGCTGGACGCCACCGGCCAGCTAATTGACCGGATCCAGTACCCGGAGGCGCTGGCCTTTCCCGGGGCAGCGGCTTCCCTGGACCCCGGTTCTCTGGACGCTGATGCCAACGACGATCCTGCCAACTGGTGCCGGGCCACGGCGCCCCTGCCCAACGGAGACTTGGGAACTCCGGGACAGGCCAACACCCCCTGCTGAGGGATGACTTCCGGGAACCGGTTGGGACGTGAGGCGCTACCCGTCGCCCCGTCCCTGCCGGCTCCCCAACCCGTTCTCCGCCCGGATGGGAGCCGCTTCATTTCCTTCGGAGGAGGCCGGTTGGTCGTCCTCTCCTGCCGGCTGCCGCTCATTCCTGAAAATCTTGCTGCCCTTCAGCCAGCAGATGGTCACCGCGCCCAGGGTGGCCCCGGTCATGGGGCCAACCCAGTAGGCCCAGTGGCCATGCCACTCGCCGCTCACCAGGGCGGGGGCCAGGGAGCGGGCCGGATTCATGGAAGCCCCGGAAATGGGGCCGGCGAAGATGGCTTCCAACCCCACCGTGCCGCCAATGGCCAGGGCCGCCAGAGGTCCCGCCACCCGGGGCTGGACGCTGAGGGACATTATTATGGCCATCAGGAAGAAGGTCAGGATGATTTCCAGGACCAGCGACTGCTCCACGCTGCCCGAGGGCAGGGTGGCTCCCATGTTGGCTACGGAACCCAGCAGGAAGTACAGGGTCAGGCTGGCCATCACGCCCCCGGTCAGTTGAGCAGGAATGTACCAGGCCGCCACCCGCCAGCCAATGCGCCGGGTGAGGGCGAAGGCCAAGGTGACCGCCGGGTTGATGTGGGCCCCTGAAATGGAACCGAAGGTGACAATCATGGCTGCCACAATCAACCCGAAGGTGATGCCAATGCCCAGGTGGGTCACCCGGCCGCCGGAAAGGGCGTCGATCATAATGGCGCCGGTGCCGGCGAACACCATCCCGTAGGTGCCAAGAAATTCTGCTGCGGCCCGCTTCAGCAAGCGATACTCCTGGGCTTCCCCTCATGTCTGACGTCCGTAGCGGGCCAAGGGGCCCATTGGCGGGAGGGGCGCCCCGATATTATATATGACCGCATGGAGCGCCCCCTCTCTTGTGATTACGACCCTGTCATTCCGAGCGCCAGCCGAGGAATCCTAACCGTGCGGGAGGAGCCCTGTCACCCACCACCAGCCCCCTTCCTCTGTCATTCCGACCTTGTGGAGGAATCCCAACCGCAACGGGCAACCATGTTTCCCCTCCGAAGAGTTATTGTCCCTGCGCCTCTGGGATTCCTCCACAAGGTCGGAATGACAGGGTGTGCTGGTTGGCCCGGTAGTGGCGGAGGCCTTTAACCACCAGTTAACCCAACCTTAAGCCCAACTTAATGCGGCCTAATGGCCCATTGAAACAGCGGGCATAGAATAGTGCGCGAAGATGGACTCGAAGCTCCATCCAGGAGCAACCCGACGATAGTAGAATACGGCAGGAGGAAAGATGTCAGCCAAGATTTCCCGGTATTTGAGCGGCAGGGGCTGGACAATACCCGCAATTCTGGGGGCCATGCTGCTGGTCATGGCCCTGGCAGCCTGCGGCGCCGATCAACAGCCGAGCCCGGGCGTAACGCAGCAGTCCTCATTGGATTCCGGCTCCAACATTGACGGCGATACCACGTCAACCAGCGACTACACCAGCCTTAGCGGAGACATTAACGTGGACGGTTCCAGTACCGTATTCCCCATCGCCGAGGCCGTCGCCGAGGAGTTCGGCTACTTGACCAATGGCCAAGTTCGCGTCACCGTCGGCGTTTCCGGCACCGGCGGCGGCTTCAAGAAGTTCTGCAATGGCGAAATCGACATCTCCGACGCCTCCAGGCCCATCCGGGCCAGCGAGGTTGAGTTGTGCGCCGACGCTGGTATCGAATACATCGAAATCCCCATCGCCATCGACGGCCTCACCGTCATCGTCAACAGGGATAACGACTGGGCCCAGTGCATGACCGTCGACGAACTCAGCGCCATGTGGGCGCCGGAGGCCGAGGATGTGATCACCACCTGGAACCAGGTCCGCGACGGCTGGCCTACCGACAAGATGGAGATGTATGGCCCCGGCGTCGATTCCGGTACCTTCGACTACTTCACCGAGACCATTGGCGGTGAGAGCGGCGCCTCCCGTGGCGACTTCACCGCCAGCGAGGATGACAACCTGATTATCCAGGGCGTATCCGGCGGCAGGAACGGCGTCGGCTACCTGGGCTACTCCTACTACGGGGAGAACGCCGACAGGCTCAAGGCCGTTGAAATTGACGGCGGCAGCGGCTGCATCGCTCCGACCGACGAATCCATCAACAACGGCTCCTATGCTCCCCTTTCCCGGCCCCTGTTCATATACGTTCGCAAGGACGCCGCCCAGACCCCCCACATCGCCGAGTTCATCCGCTACCACCTGGGCACGGAGGGGCAGGCCCTGGCCGCCGAGGTCGGTTACATACCCTATCCCCAGAATGTTTATGACCTGGCCCTCGCCAAGTTCGAAAATGGCGTCACCGGCACCGTCTTCGGCGGCGAGAACCCCATGCACGGCGCGGTGGAGGATATTCTGGCCAACTCCCAGTAGCATCATTCCCATGGGTAGGGGCGCACATCCATGCGCCCCTAGTCTGTCATTCCGAGCGACAGCCGAGGAAACCCAATGGTGGGGATGGAACCATCATTGCCATGCCCAACCCCCCTTGTCTGTCATTCAGAGCCTGTCGAGGAATCCCAACCGCACGGGGGGACCACGTCCACCCTCCCCGCAACCCCCACAGCCTGTCATTCCGAGCGCCGCAGGCGCCGAGGAATCCCAACGGTGCGGGGCAACCACGTCACGGGTACCGCAGCCCCCCAGGTCTGACGCTCGGAATGACAGGGAGGGAGGGCCTGTGGTGGGGGGACAATGGCCCCGGACGGTTGGGATTCCTCAACGCCTACGGCGCTCGGAATGACAAAAAAGGGGGCTACGGTTGCTGTGGCACGGTTGTCCCACATCGTTGGGATTCCTCGGCTGTCGCTCGGAATGACAGGTTTGGTTGGTTTGGCGTGGGGGCGGGTTTGCCGGGTGCGGTTGGGATTCCTCGGCTGGCGCTCGGAATGACAGGTCTGGTTGGTTTGGGGCTGGGAGGGATGATTGACGGGTAGAGGTTGGAGGCCGGGGACCGGGGTAGGGGCGCACGGCTGTGCGCCCCTACGGATGGCGCCCTAATTCAGCCCAATATTAGAGGCCCCGGAGATTTATCCGGGGCCTCGGTTCGTTGAATCTGTGTTTCGGTGGGGCTGGGGAGGTTACAGTTGGCCGCCGCCGAAAATGGCGTGCTGCTTGTGATAGACCTGCAGCCGTTGGCGGGGGCATTCCAGCACGTAGATCCGACCCTCGTCGTCCACCTCCACCGAAATGGGGCCGTGGAACAGCTTTTCCCGCTCGTGCAGGTTGTGGGCCATCTCCCGGGCCTTCACGATGGTGGGGTCCAGCATCACCCGTTCCCGTCCCCAGGTGGACAGTGTGGCCTCGCCCAGCAGCTTGGTGATGAAGTTGCCCTGGGCATCGAAAATCTGGAGACGGTCATTCTTGAAATCGGCCACGTAGATCAGCCCTTCCCGGTCCACCGCCACCTTGGTGGGATGGTTCAGTTGGCCGTCGCCGTCGCCGCTGGAACCGAACTTCATCAGGAACTGGCCGTCGGGGGTGAACTTCTGGATGCGGTCGTTGCGCCAGTCGGCCACCCACACGTTGCCGTCATGGTCGATCTCAATGCCCCAAGGGTAGCTGAACTGGCCGTCGCCGTTGCCCTCGCTGCCCCACTGGAACTTGAACTGGCCGGAGGTAGAATAGACTTGGACCCGGTGGTTATAGCTGTCCACCAGGTAGAGATCGTCGTTGGCATTGCAGGCCAGACCGGAGGGCTTGTTGAACTCCCCCTCGCCGCTGCCCTGCTTGCCCCAGGCTCCGGTGCATTCGCCATCCTTGTTGAAGGCGGTGATCCGCTGCAGCCACTCATCGGCCACGTAGGTGTTGCCCTTGCTGTCCACGGTCAGGGCCGTGGGCCACATGAAGGTGCCGGCGGGAGCGCTCTCGTCGGCGTCCTCCGGGTGAACCTTCTGGCCGAACTCCTGCACCAACTGCTCGTCCACGGTGAAGACGGTCACCCGCTTGCAAGGGAAGAAAGCCGGAGTTTCGGAACCACGGCTGATGACCGACAATTGGTTCTTGCCGCTGACCACGATGTCCACCGGGTAGAAGAACCCCGAGCCGCTGCGGTTCTCCTGCCGCCCGATGGTATGGCTGTACTCGAAGGTTATGGGGGCAATTTCAGTGGTAACCATATCACCTCTCCAGGCGCGCTGATTGGCGGGACAAGCAAGGGCTGGCAGCGTGGCGCCGCCAGCCCTTGCCCTTGCCCTGGTGGATTTACTTGATGAAGTCGAACTTCTCGTAGTTGCCGCCCAGGATGGGTTGGGCGTCCAGGCCCATCCAGTCTTCCAGCAGGGTGGCGTAGGTGCTGCGGAAGTCGTTATTCCAGCGCAGGTCGCCCTCGTCCAGCTTGTCGGGTTCCAGGGAAGGATATTCGCCGTACAGGCCGCCCTTAACCCCGTCGCCGATGACGAAGGCCACGCCGCCCGAACCGTGGTCGGTGCCGGAACCGTTCTCCTTGACCCGGCGACCGAACTCGGTGAAGACCATCATCACCACTTCCTCGTTGGCGTTGTGTTCCTTCAGGTCCTGGTAGAAGTCGCCGATGGCGGTGGTGACGTCGCTCCAAAGCCGGGGCAGGCTGATGTGCTGATTGGCGTGGGTATCGAAGGTACCGGGGTTCACGCCGGTGTAGAGCACCCGAGTGCCGAACTCGGCCAGGTGAACCTGGGCGATGTTCTTCAGCCACTGGGCGAAGGGACTGCCGCCGTACTCGATGCTGGAGGAGTAGATTTCGGGGGCAGTCTTGAGAATGTCCGCGCCCCGCAGGGCGTCCAGGCCGGTCTGGGACAGGTAGTCGTTGACCGGGCCGGAGCCGATCATGGGGGAATACATGCGGCCGAAGATGTCCAGCGCGTCCATGCGCGCATCCTCGCCGTCAATGCCGGTCAGCACGCCGTAGCTGGCCAGGTCGCCCACCGAGGCCACGGAAACGCCCGGAGCCGCCAGGGCCCGGGGCAGGCCGCGACCGAAGTTGACGGCGGTCAGGATGTTTTCCTTGTTGGGGTCCAGGTCGCGGATGGCCTTGCCCAGCCAGCCGTCGGTGACCATCTTTTCCGGTTCGGCGGTGTGCCAGATGTCCAGGGAGCGGAAATGGGATCGGATGGGATTGGGGTAGCCGATCCCCTGAATTACGGCCACCTTGCCCTCGTCGTAGAGCTCCTTGACGGAACCCATGCCGGGGTTGAAGCCCACGTAGTCATCCACGGCCAGCACCTCATCGGAGGAAAGCCGCAGCACATCGCGATAGTCCTGGTAGTGGGGGTCGCCGTAGGGAACGAAGGTGTTCAAGGCATCGTAGGCGCCGGTCATCTGAAGTATCACCAGGACCGGGTCTTTCTTGGTGGAGGTCATCTTTTTCTCCTAACAGTGATTTCGGATGGGGTTCCCGCGCCGATTTCGGTTAAGCGGGTCCAGACTTGTGGGCCCGATTCAACCGGAAGCCCCGGCTAGGCGTAGAGATACTCCTTGGTTGCAACGATCATCTGCAGCATCTGGGCCACATGGTGGGCGAATTCCCGGTTGTTGGTGGCCAGGTTGCCATTCTTTTCAGCGTGGCTAATGAGCATCTGGCGGGTTTCCTGCTCCAGTTCGTAGCAGCCCAGCAGACGCAGGCAGCCCTCCACCAGCTCGTTGGGGGAGATAGTGTCGCCCTCGGCCTGGAGCTTCTGCACGATGTGCTGGATGCCCGGCTGGGTCAGATCGCCCACGTAATCGGCGATGAAGTTAATCCGGCGAACCAGGGTGCCGCCGTCGATCCACTCCTTGCCGGTATGCCAGCCCTCCACGCTGGGGGGATTCAGGATCTCCTGCCCCATGTGCTTCATCTCATCGAAGATGGACTCGAAGCCGGGCTTGGGAGTATCCCAATCGCCCACCAAGCGCAGGGTGCCAATGACGGTTTCTATGGGCCCCTTGATGCGCTGGAAGCGGGCGTTCTTGAAGGCATCGGAGTTGAAGAGGGCCCGCAGCATGGACTTGATGTCGTAGCCGGAGCTGAAGTACTCATTCTCCAGCATCTCGATGGTTTCCAGGTCCCGCGGCGGGGTTTCCATCCAGGAGGGGACGCCGGCTTCGTCGGCCACGAAGAAGCTGTACATGTGGCGGGAGATAAAGCGGGCGGTGGCCGGCTGCCTGACGATGATGTCGATAACATCCTCGCCGCCGAAATTCCCCGTCTCGCCCAGGAACGTCTTGGTTCCCTCGTCGTGGTCTGCCGGATTGAATACGAACTGGGAAGGGTAGCGGCCATAGGGCTGACCGGGGATGTTATTGGCGATGGTCCAGCCGGTGAAGGCGCGGGCGCATTCCTTAACGTCGTCCTCGGTGTAGTTGAACTGGCCGTCCATGCCCACGCCCATGGAGAAGAGCTCCAACAGTTCGCGGCCATAGTTTTCGTTGATGTTTTCCTTGTGGCTGAGACAGTTGTCCAGGAAGTAGATCATGGCCGGGTCCCGGGAAATTTCAACCAACAGGTCCCGGAAGTTGCCCATGCCATGCTGGCGGAGCATGTCCAGTTCCGCCTTGGAGGTGACGTAGCTCTGGGTCTTGCTGTCGGCGGTACAGAGGATGCCATGCCAGAACAGGACCATCTTCTCTTCCAGCTGGTTCCTGGAGTTGATCATCCGCCAGGCAATGTATTCGGGGACGGCGCGGATGAAGTGGTTCCATTCAAGGAAGCTGCGTTCGGCCAGGTCCAGGTCCATGCCATGGGAATCCTCGGTGGGATTGAGCAGGTCTTCCACCGTGGCCTCGTACCCTCTGGCGGCCCGTTCCACGATTTCATCGTACTGGGCGCCGAACCCGGCTCGCCGCATCAGGTGAGCCATCAAGGCAATGTCGTTATCGGCCATCCGTACTCCTCCTCAACAGAAGTTTGAGGCAAACATAGCTGGGCAAATAATAGCATTATCTCCCGTTTGTATCAAGTTTAGTGTGAAGGTGGCGGCGGCAGGGAGAAGCGGCTTTGAATCCGGATGTTTGCGCTACAAGGCGGTGTTGACAAGTTAGGCGAATCTGGATATTATGAAACCCTAATTTAGGGAACGAAGGAACTGGTGACAAGAGCCCCCGGGCTCTTCCCCTGCTGGGGATAGCCAGTTCATTTTTTGTGATCTAGTAATAGTGATCCTTGCCCCTCCTAAATATGTCAAACTCTGAGTATATCTTCCCCTTGACCAAGTTGTATGAGCGGTCATCTCCGAGTTCCCATTTTCTCTGTATAGCCCAGCAGCAATAGTCGGCAACCTGCAAACAAGGGTCGGTGGCAGCCGGCCACATCTTCACCCGCATGTCTCGGGCGGTACTGGTTTGCGCCATTACCTGTTCCACCGAAAGACGAAAACTCAGGGCTTTGGCCCTTGTGTTTATTGAGGCAGCTACTATTAACATCTCATCCAAATTGGAAGCGAGGTGCGGTGCCAAATATTTCATGTGGAAGAACCAAGCAAACTTATAGAAGGACACTTCGTCCGTCCGTTGGTGGGGCTGGCACTTGCTCTTTTCGAAGATAGTAGCATCGATTCTTACATCATATCCTTGAATCAACTCAAAGACTTGATCCCTAACCGCCTGTTTATCTTCCGTAGCATGGAACGCCCCGGCAATTTCCATATTCTCCCAGGCCAAGTTTCTCCTCAAGCGAAGTAGTTCACTCTCAATTCGTTCATGTTCATCAATAACCACGGTTGTAAGTATGAAATAACGAGAGGCATTCCTATCCTTGCTAAAATCGAAATTGCCCGCCTCATCGGCGAAAACCACTTTTCTTGCCATTGATTACCTCAATAAGTTGGCATCATCATACACTACTATTTTCGACATAGGATGTTATCCCAAGGCGATGATGACCAGGACTCCCCCCCTTTGGAACCCCCCGGCTTACGTGCTAGAATGCCACCATGCTCCCCAGTAGGGGCAACCCTCTAGCAGGGGAACCCGGTTGCTTACCCCAACGTGACGGAGGTTTATCCATGAAGTTCATCCGACTGTACACCGGCGACGATGGCCATACCCACATCGAGGAGCTGGACTGGGAGTCCCGCCCCGACTTCACCAACCTGCATGAGGCCAAGGGCGTCGTCTTTCGCGCCGCCGAGGTGGGCCGCTTCAGCGACTGGCACGTTGCTCCCCGCCGCCAGTATGTCATTACCCTGTCGGGCGAGGGCGAGATCGGCCTGCGGGACGGCACCAAGTATCGCCTGGGCGCCGGCGACGTAAACCTGGCCGAGGACACCACCGGCGACGGTCATACCACCGCCGTGGTCGGCAACGTGCCCCGGGTCACCGTAACCGTCCACCTGGAGGATTAACCGGGTATTACCGGCTCACCTTCTGGCCAACCAACCGAATCTGCCAGATTTTCTGGGCCGTCCCATAACCAGGTTTTGGAGGCAAGACTTATGGCAGTTACCCGACTGGAAGTCCACTCCATCCGACCCTTCGCCGGTGGCGCCAACTTCGGCAACACCGGCCCCTACCGCCAGATTGACGGCATCGTCCACCTGGCCGTGGACCCCAACCACCCGGCCAACCAGGTAATAACCGACATCGACCTGGCCCCCAGGGACGCCGCGGGGCGGGTTCACTGCTCGGCGGACTTCACCCTCCTGCAGCCGGAGAATCCTTCCCGGGGCAGCCACCGGCTCGTCTTCGACGTGGTGAACCGGGGAAATCCCACGATTCTGACCAACCTCAACAGCGCCGGGCAGCGTCTGGGGGCCGGAAACGGGTTCCTGATGCGCCACGGCCACACGGTGGCCTGGTGTGGCTGGCAATACGATGTGCCGACCAACGCTCCGGGACTGGTCCGGGCCCACGTGCCGGAGGCCCTGAATCCCGACGGTTCCTCCATATCCGGCAGAATAGCCATCGGTTTCCAGCCCCACGCGCTCACCCACACCCACACCCTGGCCGACCGGCTCCACAAATCCCATCCCGCCGCCGACATGAACGAGGCGGCGGCCACCCTGGTGGCGCGGGAGCATCAGGACGGCCCCGGCGAACTCATTCCCCGGGACCGGTGGTCCTTCGCCCGCCTGGACGGCGAGGAGGTGGTGGCCGACAGCCGCTCTGTGTACTACCCGGAGGGATTCCAGCCCGGCATGGTGTATGAGATCACCTATACCACCACCGGCGCCGACGTGGTGGGCATGGGGATGCTGGCGCCCCGGGATTTGGTGTCCTTCCTGCGCTACGGAACGGCAGAGGCCGGCAACCCCTGCGCCGAAGACATACGGTACGCCTACGCCTTCGGCCGTTCGCAGAGCGGCGGCTTCCTGCGCCGCTTCCTCTACTGCGGCCTGACCCAGGACGAAGCGGACCGGCCCGTGTTCGAGGGCCTTATTCCCCTGGTGGCCGGCAGCGGGCGGGGCGAGATGAACCAGCGGTTCGGCCAGCCTTCCACGCCCGCCAGGCCCACCGCCGGCCGCAGTTTCCCCTTTCACGACACCCTGCAAACCGACCCGGATTCGGGACGCGTCGATGGTCTCCTGGCCCGCTTGGACGCGGCCGGCAAGACTCCCAGGGTTCTCCTTACCAATACCTCGGCGGAATACTGGAGCGGTCACGCCTCCCTGATTCACACCACCCTGGACGGCTCGGCCGACCTGGAACCTTTGGAGAACGTCCGCATCTACCACTATGCCGGTACCCAGCACGGCCCGGGTCAACTCAATCTGTTCGACGTGGACGTGCGCGAGGGTCCGAAGGGACAGCAACTGGACAATTCGGTGGACTACCGTCCCCTGCTGCGGGCGGCCCTGGTCAACCTGGACCGGTGGGTTAGTGAAGGCGCCCCGCCCCCGGCCAGCCGCCATCCCCGCCTGGACGATGGCACGGCGGTACCGGCGCATCGATTGGAGGCGACCTTCCGCTCCATTCCGGAGGTCAATTTCCCGGAGGTTCTGAAGTACGTGTACCGGGCGGATTTCGGACCGGAGGCTCACGCTGGACTGGTGGAACCGGCTTCCGACGTGGGCGAACCCTATCCCAATTTCGTGCCGGCGGTGGACGATGACGGCAACGAGGTGTCCGGCATCCGGCTGCCCGATGTGACCGTGCCCCTGGCCGCCTACGCCGGCTGGAATCTGCGCCACCCGGACAACGGCGCCCCGGGACAGATAATGCCCCAAATAGGATCAACCATCCCCTTCCCGGCCACCCGGGAGGATCGGGAGGCCACCGGCGACCCGCGCCCTTCCATCGAGGAGCGCTACGCCTCGAAAGAGGACTTTCTGGGCCGGGTGCGGCAGGCAGCCCAGGCGCTGATCGCCGAGGGCTACCTGCTGGAGGAGGACCTGGACACTGTGACCGAACAGGCGGCCCAGCGCTACGACTCGCTGAGTTCCCGAACCAGCCAGGTACCAGCCGCCACGGACGACGACTAGAATGCAAGGGCAAGGGAGCCAGTGAGAAACAAGGCCGGGGCAAGTGAAATTGCCCCGGCCTTGTCAGTTGATCGAGGAATCCCAACGGTACGGGGGAGCCATCATTGCCATGCCCAGACCCCCGCGCCTGTCATTCCGACCTTGTGGAGGAATCCCAATGGCGCGGCGGAAACATCGTGGCCATGCCCAGACACCCGCGCCTGTCATTCCGACCTTGTGGAGGAATCCCAACGGCGCGGGGCAACCAGCATCGACTAGCCCAGACCCCCGCGTCTGTCATTCCGACCTTGTGGAGGAATCCCAACGGCGCGGGGCAACCAGCATCGACTAGCCCAGACCCCCGCGTCTGTCATTCCGACCTTGTGGAGGAATCCCAACGGCGCGGGGGGAGCCCCGCTTGGGCATGGCAATGATGGTTGCCCCATATGGTTGGGATTCCTCGGCTGTCGCTCGGAATGACATGGTTTGGGGGCTGGGACGCCTCAGGATTGGTTGTTGCCCGCAGTTGAGATTGCTCGGCTGCCGCTCGGAATGACATGGCTTGGGGGGCTGAGACGCCTCAGGATTGGCTGTTGGCCGCCGTTGGGATTCCTCGACTGTCGCTCGGAATGACTGGGCTTGGGGGCTGAGACGCCTCAGGATTGGTTGATGGCCACGGGTGGGATTCCTCGGCTGTCGCTCGGAATGACAGGGCTTGGGGGCTGAGACGCCTCAGGGTTGGTTGATGGCCACGGGTGGGATTCCTCGGCTTTCGCTCGGAATGACATGGGTGGTTGGTTTGGGGTGGGAAGGATGGTTGACGGCGGTAGGGGCGCACGGCTGTGCGCCCCTACGGTAACTGTCATACGGCGTGGGTAACGGGGGCCTCGTCAGGGCTGGCCCACCTTGTCAGTCACTCCCACCTCGGCCATCAGCGCCGTAATCCCGTCCCAGGTCTGGTCCTCCACGTAAATGCCTTCCTCGCGCCGCTTCAACTCCGTCTTGTACTCAATCTCCCCGGGGTACAGCACCTCGGTGAAACCGGCGGCCGGGGGCGAGGTCTTGATGAACTCGACGAACTCCCGCATCTCCCGCTTGAAGTCGTCCAGGGGCCGGAAGTTGTCCACGTTATAGACGGATATGAACACGCCGTCGTTGTGGCGCGCCTGGGGGTCAATTCCGAAGCCCAGGCCGGTCAGCAGGCCGGAGAACATCTCCACCATGAAGGACAGGCCATACCCCTTGTGACCCTGGTCGGCGCCCACGGGCAGAATGGCGCCGCCGGCGAAGTAGTCGTTGGGGTCCGTGGTGGGATTGCCGTCCTTGTCCACGATCCAGCCCAGGGGAATCGGCTCGCCCCGGCTGCGCTGGAGGTTGATCTTGCCCATGGCCACGGCGCTGGTAGCCATGTCCAGCAGCACCGGCCCGGGCAGGTCGCTGGGGACGCCGATGCAGATGGGGTTGGTGCCCAGTCGCCGGGCCCGACCGCCGAAGGGCGCGGCATTCTTGGGACCGGCGCCGGAGTCAGCGGTAACCAGGCCGATCATGCCTTCATTCAGGGCCATGGTGGGGTAGTCGCCCACCCGTCCCACGTGACTCTGGTGGTGGACGGTAATGGCCGCGACGCCGTGGTCCCTGGCCTTGTCGATGGCCATGCGCATGGCCTTTTCCGTCTGGACGAAGCCGAAGCCCCAGTTGCCGTTGATGACGGCGGTGTTGGTAGTCTCCCGCTCCACCACGAAGGGCGCCCCGGGAACGATGTGGCCCCGGTCGATGCGGCTGCAATACTCCAGCAACTGGATGATGCCGTGGGAGTCATGCCCCACCAGGTTGGACTTCACCTGATGGGTGGCGACAATTTCCGCCTCCTGTTCCGGCGTACCCTTGGCGACATAGACATGGTAAGCAACCCGGTGCAGGTATTCATGGGGAAAAACGGGCATGGCAGGAACCTCCAAGGGTGTGGGTGGTGTGGAATCCGGTTGTTGGGAGTAGTTTATTGCGGGAAAGGGCAAAAGTCCATTGCCGAGGGACAGGGAGCCGTGTCCTTTAGCCTTCTCCTGTCATTCCCAGCCCCTTTACCCTGTCATTCCGAGCGCCGCAGGCGTCGAGGAATCCCAACCGCACGGGGTCATGACGCTGGGACTGGGCAGCGTGGTTGATGGGAGTAGTTGGGATTCCTCCGCATGGTCGGAATCACAGGCTGGAAGGTATGGAATAGGAACGATGCTCGATGGAAGTAGTTGGGATTCCTTCACAAGGTCGGAATGACAGGCTGGAAGGCATGGAATAGGAAGGGTGGTTGATGGAAGTAGTTGGGATTCCTCCGCAAGGTCGGAATGACAGGGTGGTGGATATGGAATAGGAACGATGGTTGATGCAAGTGGTTGGGATTCCTCGACGCCTGCGGCGCTCGGAATGACAGGGTGGAGGAGAACTTGGTCGGGGCGGGCAGATTCGAACTGCCGACCTCCTGGTCCCAAACCAGGCGCCCTACCGCTGGGCCACGCCCCGTTGAGTGTCGCAAATGGTGGAGGAAGAACCGAGGAGCCATGGGAACGCTCCCATGAATGGTATCCCCGGAGAGGGTCGAACTCTCATCTCTGGCTCCGGAGGCCAGCACTCTATCCGTTGAGCTACGGGGACAGGTCTGTGGGCCTTTGCCCTACCCCATTAGGATACCATGCTGCGGCTTGGGGTAACAAGCGGAAAATACACCCAGCCACACCCCTTACATAGAGGGAGAATTCAATGGGGCATGTAATGGAGAAGCGAAGAGAATCTGAAATAGATCATTCCTTCCTTCTCTGTATCTCTTCCCTTTTCCGCATTTCATCACGCACATAAATTACGAGAGACTTCAACAAAAAAATGAAGAGCCATTTCAATATGTTTGTTAAGCCCCACAAGAACAAGAAATAGATGGAGGCCATCAATACAGCTAGAAGAATGACCAAAGCCAGTGCTATAACAGCTATCCAGAATAGCAGTGAATTGTCATCGGTGGCATCTTGAAGCCAAAATCCCCCAGACACAAGTGCACTTATTGCACCCAATAAGCGAATTACCCAATCGACGTTTTTGGAGCCAGAGGTTTCATCTCTTTTCGGCGATTGTACCCCAATGATTAATAGAGCAGCGGCGATAATCGCAAACATAGGCGCTTTCACCGCTGAGTTGAAAGCCAAATTTGTTTCGGTCATCGGAAGGTCGGTATCTTCGCCGAGAAGAAAGATGGCCGATCCCAAAATAACTACCAGAAAACCTAGAAACAGCTTCCATGCAGAAGGATTATGAAAACGCCGCATTGCACAACTCCACCAGAGATCAGTAACCTGGCTGTTCAAGCCTTCTGCATGACTTGCTGCCCAAAATATCGGCGTCCTTCCAGTGACATAACTAGTGCACGTAGTTATAGCAGAGATTACGTCTCACAATGGCACAAAGCTACTCAGGAGGCCACTTGGAACTGGGCCCTGTATTCGACCTTACAGACGGGACCCGTGCATTGACCCTATCCCCAACCCCCCTACTCCGCGGGGACGAACCGCAGGGACAGGGAGTTGACGCAGTGGCGGGCGCCCGTGGGGGTGAAGCCCTCGCCGAAGAAGACGTGGCCCAGGTGGCCGCCGCAGTTGGCGCACTCTATCTCCGTGCGGAAGCCGTCCGGGTCGGGCAACTGCTTCACCGCGTCCGGCACCTCCTGGTCGAAGGCCGGCCAGCCGCAATGGGCGTCGAACTTGTCCTCCGACAGGTACAGGGGGGTGTTGCAGCGACGGCAAATGTAGGTGCCATTCTCGTAGAAGTTGTCGTACTCCCCGGAGAAGGGCCGCTCGGTGCCCTTGAACTCGATGATGTAACGCTCCTGGGGGGTCAGGGGATTGTGGGGGTTGCTTGTCATGGCCGCCTCCTCGGTTGAGAATTAAGGGTTCGGTTACCAGAAAGAGGAATATTTCGTTAGCGAATCTTGGACCTGGTCAGACGGGGCGGCGGGTACACCCATGGCCTGGCCTACGCCTGTACGGGTTCTTCCACCGCTTCTTCCATTGTTTGCTGCTGGCGACCGCGAAAGGCGCGCAGGTCCGGTCGGAACAGGAATATCAGGACCGCCACCAGCAGTACCACCACCGCACCGGCGGCTACGGCAAAGGGGGCGCCCAGGTAGCGGGCCACGAACCCCGCCTGGGCTATTCCCAGGGGGCCCAGGCTCCAGGTGGCGCCGTACAGACCCATAACCCGTCCCCGGATGTCGTCGGGCACCAATTCCTGCAGCGCGCTGAGGCCTCCCACCAGGTAGAGGGAGAAGTTTATGCCGGCCACGAAGAGGGTGGCCATGGCCGCCCAGTAGAGGCCCTGCCAGGCGAAGAAGGAGAAGACCAGCAGGCATACGCCGTACAGCATGGCCCCAAAGAGGATGATCAGTCCGCGGGGGCTGTGGGAGGGAACGCTGCCGACAATCCAATTGCCGACGATGGCCCCCACGCCGGCGGCTCCCAGCAGCCAGCCCACCCGTTCCGCTCCCACCATCAACCACTTCTCCGCCAGGGAGGGCATCAGCAGGATGTAGGATATGCCGAACAGGCTGTTGCAGAAGGTCATCAGCATGACGTAGAGGAATATGGGATGGCGACCCACGTACCGGATGGCCTCGCCGATCTGCTGGGCCACTCTTCCCCGGGCGGGAGGGCGTTCCCGCAGGCGCAGGACGGACATCACCGCCGCCAGTACGTAGAAGGACCCGGCGCTGATGAGCATGGAAGTCTCAATGCTGAGCCGGGCTATGACCATCCCCGCCAGCGCCGGGGCCAAGATTCGCACCCCGTTCCAGACCACCGATTCCATGGCCACGGCGTTTACGATGTGTTCCCGGTCCACCAGCCGGGGGAAGATGCTGGCCCGGCTGGGCTGGTCGAAGGCCTGGCCGATGCCGGCGATGAAGGCGGTGACGAGGATGTGCCAGGGTTCCACTCTATCCAGCAGCACCAGCACGGAGAGTCCCACCACCACGGTGGCGGAGACGCTCTGGGCGGTGGCCACCAGCACCCGTGGTTCCAGGCGATCGGCCAGTACTCCGCCTACCAAGTTCAGGGCCAGGGCCGGCAGGGCAATGGCCAAGCCCAGGTAGGCCAGGTAGCCCTCGTCGCCGGTCAACTGGAACATCAGCCAGCCCAGGGTGAACTGGAACAGCATCTGATGCCCCGTCACGCCGGTCAGCAGAGCCAACCAGTAGTAGCGGAACTGCCCATAGCGCATGGAAGAGGGTACGAACCGGCCAATGGCGCCGGTGGTGGGGAGTTGGAAGCTCATGGGTGCTATTTTGCCATCGGGGTAAGGGGTTGGCAAATGAGGAGAGTGGTGGGGTGGAAAATATCCGAGAAGTCTTGAGGAGTGCCT
The DNA here is from genome assembly GCA_965221385.1 of Dehalococcoidia bacterium. Taxonomy (GTDB): domain Bacteria; phylum Chloroflexota; class Dehalococcoidia; order Lucifugimonadales; family UBA3495; genus Bin22. Next base: position 1,846,232 of record OZ244885.1, on the reverse strand, counting down.
AGTTGCCTGATACAATTCCGCTAGAGTCATGCACAGAAAATGCTTTTTCAGGTAGTATGTTCCTGATTACAGCCTGAAACAGATAGTAGCTAAAGATTCGAACTGGCTAGATGATAGTCTGGCCACAAGTTTGCGATTTCGGCCTGTACGAGAAACCTGCGAGGAGGTGGTTTGTGGTATTCTTCGACCCTTTCGCTGAACCCAAGAGGTCGCGTCCTCGGTTTACTCTGAAGGAAAAGGATGCCTTGCATAAGCAGCAGGGTGGGAAGTGCAATGGATGCAACAAGGCTTTCGAGTTGCGCAATATGGCTGTGGACCACATTCGCGCATTTTCGCGGGGCGGCGGTGAACGCCTAACGAACTTACAACTGCTCTGTACGGCCTGTAATTCGCTCAAAGGCGACGGCACCATGTCGCAACTCAAGCAGAAACTCAAGAAGCAGGGTGTCATCAAGACTCCGGGAAAGGCTGCTGCCAGTCGAAAAGGGACGGCCGCAAAGCCAAGAGCTACCAAGGCCACCACTACTAGGAAACGGTCCACAAGGAAACCGCGGGACCCGTTTGCAGATCTATTTGGCCTTTAGGGAGCGTTTCCCTAGGCCGCCATTGTGGCCAGTTTGGGCACTTCGCTGCCCCCCAGTCTGTCATTCCGAGCGGCAGTCGAGGAATCCCAACGGTGCGGGGCAACCGTGGTTGCCATGCCCGGACATTCTCCCCACGGTCGGTTGGGGTTTCTCGGCTGCCGCTCGGAATGACAATTGCTCCTACTAACCCATCATTCCTGGCTGAGCCGACTACTACTTAAACGGGCAATCGGCTTCGGTACAAAGCGATCTCGCCCTGTCCCTTTCAATTCCGCAGGAGCATAGTTCCGGCGGTTTGGGGGTATCCGGCTTTTCAGGTTGCTTGTCCTTCGGTTTCTCTGCCATTGTTGCTTGCCTCCTCATTCTAATCGGTAAGCAATTGCCATTGTATGCTCATACGCTATCGTAAGGCGCGGGAATCCCAACGACAACAGGGGCGCAAACGTCGCTCTCCCCTACCGAAGCTTGGCGGCGAACTTCTGGCGAACCTTGGCCACCTTGGGACTGATGACCACGTGGCAGTACATACTGCCGGGGTTGTTCTCGTAGAACCGGTAATGCTCCGGCTCCGCCGGGTAGAAGACCTCGAAGGGCGCCAGCTGGGTTACGACGGGCGCGCCCGCCTCCCCCGATTCGTCCAGGGCCTTGATGTACTCCGCCGCCTGCTCCTTCTGGGTTTCAGATGTATGGAGGATGACGGAGCGGTAGCGGGTTCCCACGTCGGCGCCCTGGCGATTGAGGGTCGTGGGGTCGTGGCTGGCGAAGAAAATCTCCAGGATTTCCGGGAAGGACACCTGGGACGGGTCGAATTCCACCCTGACCACCTCGGCATGGCCGGTCTGTTCGCCGCAAACCTGGTAGTAGGTGGGGTTGGGCGCATGGCCCCCGGAATAGCCCGAGTGGACCCCTACGACTCCCTGTATCTGGGTGTACACGGCCTCGATACACCAGAAACACCCTCCCCCCAGAACTGCAACCTCGTTAGCATTTTCGGACAAGACAATTCACCCCGCCAGGAAATTTAGAGAGTGGGCGCCTGTTCTCCACCCGCTTCGACAGGGCCGCACCGGCTGAAACATCCACCCACCGGAGCGGACAAGACCATTGTGCCACCGGGGAAAGGCCGTTGGCAAATGTTGGGGGATGGGGGGTTGGGTGTCGCTTTGGGCGCCTGGGGAATCATGGGCCTGACTCTGCCCCCCGGCCCTTTCCCGTCCGCGCAGCACACGGGCGGCGGATTGCGGTACAATTGTAGGACTTCGCGCCGGCCCTCCGGCCAGGTTATCGACAATGGCTTCCCTAGCTGCATTTGAAGGAGGAAACCATGCCAAACGTAACGGTTGAAGAGAATGTGATCGTCACCAGCGCCGATGGCTACGAACTGTCGGTGGATGTGTCCCGTCCCACGGGCAGCGGCAGCGCTCCCGGGCTGTTGTTCCTTCCCGGCGGCGGTTGGACCACGGCCAATCACGAGCCATTGAAGGAACGCTACGGCATTCCCCTGGCCGAGCGGGGCTTCGTCTGCGTCACGGCTACCTACCGCATTATGGAGCAGGCCATCTGGCCGGCGGCCATTCAGGACGTGAAGGCCGTGCTGCGCTGGATGCGCACCAACAGCAGCCACCTGGGAATCGACCCGGACCGCATCGCCGTGGCCGGAAAGTCCGCCGGGGGACACCTGGCCCTGCTGACCGCCGCAACCAACGGTAGGGTGGAGTACGAGGGACCGGGGATTGAATCGGCGAACTTGAGCCGGGTTTCCGCCGCCGTGGGCGTGGCTGCGGCGTCGGACATTCGCGATTACTGGCGGCGGGAGCCACTGCTGCCCTACACTGCCAACGACCCGTCGAGCGCCGCCCTTACCGCCGCCAATCCCACCGAGTTGGTTCATGGCGACTGGCCGCCGGTTCTGCTGCTGCATGGCACCAGCGACGACCGGGTTGACCATCGCATGTCCATGCGCCTGTTCGACCTTCTGGAGGAATCCGGCGTTCCCGCGGATATGCGTCTGTTCGCTGGCCAGGACCACATGTTCGACCAGATTCCGGAGTTCAGCCGGGCAATCGTGGAAACGGTGGCCCTGTTCCTGGAGCGGTACGTGGCCGCGCCCGTGGCCGAAGCAGTGGCCGCCGACGATTAGGCGCCTAGCCAACCGTATGCTTCACAGATTAGAGGGAGTCTGGGGTAAATTGACCTGAGGGTCTATTGCCCCAGACTCTGGGCGCGTTCCTTCCCTGCCTTTGCTCCCGGCCCCGATGGGCCAGATTGGGCCAGCGACTGCATGGCCTTCTCCAGGTTGTTGCGGCTGGCCAGGACGCTGGGATGGTCTGCCCCCAGTACCCGCTCCCTAAGGGTTAGGGTCTCTTGGTGCAGCCGGGCGGCGGTCTCGTAATCGCCCATGGCGTGGTGGCAGTTGCCCAGGCTGCCTCGACTGCGCAGGGTGTCGGGGTGTTCCGGTCCCAGGGCATGGCTCCGCCGCTTCAGGGTTTCCCGGAACAGCTCCAGGGCCTCCCGGTAGTGACCGGCGGCGTAGAGGCTGTTGGCCAGGGAGGCGCTGCTGCGCAGGGTGTCGGGATGGTTGGGGCCCAGAGTCCGCCGCAGTTCGGCCAGGGCCCGCCGGTGCAGGCGAATGGCCCGGTCATAGCGGCGCGAAACCCGGTGAAAGCGGCCCAGGTGGTGGTTGACGTTGAAACTGCCGGAATGTTCCGGGGAGCGCTCCTTTCCTTCAGTCCGCGAATGCATCCTTATCCCAAGTAGTCAGTCAAGCTTGAAATGATGGGTAGCAGGAGTAACTGTCATTCCGGGCGACAGCAGGGGGCCTGCGCATGGCATTCCCAGTACCCCCGCACCGTTGGGATTCCTCGGCTGTCGCTCGGAATGACAGGGCTGGGGGTGCTGCGCATGGCTTTCCCGGTTCCCCCGCACCGTTGGGATTCCTCGGCTGCCGCTCGGAATGACAGGCGGGGCGGCTGGGAATAACTGTTCTCCTATTATCCTTCATTCCTGGGATGACCCAGCATCAGTAGCCGGTGGCCATGGAGATGAGCGCCTGGATGACGGGCCCCATCACCGTCCAGAGAATTCCCCAACCCAGCAGGTAATCGCCCAGGATGATGCCCAGGAGTATCAGCGGGCCGAACCGCTCGTAACGGGCATAACCCTCTGCCATTCTTTCGGGCAGCAGTCCGCCCAGAACCCGGGAGCCGTCCAGCGGCGGAACGGGTATCAGGTTGAACACCGCCAGCAGCACGTTGAAGAAGATCACCACCCCGGCGATGTCGGTCAGCGCCTCGCGCATACCCCCGGATAGGACGTAGGTGGTGCGGTACAGGCCCGGGGCGCTCCACCCCAGCAGCCCCAGCTTGACCGGTATGGCCACCAGGAAGGCCAGAACCAGGTTGGACAGAGGTCCGGCGGCGGCCACCAGGGTCATGCCCAGGGGGCCCCGCAGCCGATGATGGTTCACCGGCACCGGCTTTCCCCAACCGAACCCCACCACCAGCAGCATCACCGTGCCGCTGGGGTCCAGGTGGCGCATGGGATTCAGGGACAGCCGGCCCAGGGTGCGGGAGGTGCCATCCCCCAGGATGGTGGCGATGAGGGAATGGGAGAACTCATGCACCGTGATGGCCGTCAACAGGGCGAACATCACCAGGACGGTGAGCCTCAGGAAACTGGCGGGGTCGTAGAGCAGAAGGTCGAAAGAACTGAACAGCATGTTGGCTTACTTCAAAGGGCAGGTGGAATGCCGGGCAATCGAACGCTTGGAGTGCGAGACTGGCGCCGTCGGCTTCGAACCGAATGACGGCGCCCAAGTCCAACCGGACCGTCCCGCTACTCATCGTCGTCGTAATCGTCCTCGTGGCCGCCGTCATCCTCCTGGGCGGGGGCTGAGGAAAGGCTGAACACGGCGCCAGCCGCGACGCTGCGCCTGCGGTCCCGACGCCGGCGTTGCCGAGGCATCTCCAGCAGCGCTGACTTCAGGGCCGCCAAATCCTCCGCAGTCTTCCCGGCCAAATCTACTATGATGCCACTGGCGCCCATGTCCCTCAGGGCCGTCAGGTCTTCCATCGCGGGAACGGCCGAGACCTGGACGAGGACGTACTTGTCGGTCCGGCGGGTTACGCCACCGACAGCCACCACTTCCTGGAGCGTCCAGGGGCCGGATACCGAGGTCATGTCCAGGGTGAAGCCATCCACCGGCAGGGACGCTACGGCCCGGAACTGCCGGTCGCCCAGGTCCGGCGGAATTGCCAGCATCCGGGCCAGTTCATAGTCGCCCACCACGGTGGCGGCGGGGCTTTCCAGGCCAAAGGCGAGCAGGTCGGCGCCAGCGTCGGCGCCAGCCTTGGCATCCTCGGCCGACATTTGGGCGGCGCTCAGTCCCCAGGGCGTGGCCCCGGCCGAGTCGGCCAGGGACTTGATGCCGGCGGCCTCGGTGGTCAGGACGGCGTCCAGGCTGCCTTGTGCGGCGGCGTCCAGGGCCGCCTGATCGCCGGAGGCTGCCAGTCCCACCAGGGCCAGCCCCGGCAAATTGGAGGCGCGGGCCGCGCCAAATCCCAGGGGGGCCGGCGAGCCTTCGCTGATTCTCTGCAGTAGGTCCAGAAGTTCGCTCATTGTTACTCGCTTATCCAAGTTGTTGGTGATGCGGATTATACCGTATGACGGTGGATTTGTCGGCAGGTCGGCCCGGAAAGCGGGGGAGTACCGAGGGTAACGGCGCCATTGCCCGGGCATAATTCCATAATTGACACCGCCCGGCCCGACCATTACCCTACCATCAATTGCCGAGTACCCAACTACCCCATTACCCAATAGCCCTGCCATCAACCACAACCTGGCAACCCGAAATTTACCTTCCAAAACGAAGAGCGGAGGTGGCCTGATGAAGTACGATTACGTGATTATCGGCGCCGGTTCGGCCGGGGCCATACTGGCAACCCGATTGTCCGAAGACCCCGCCAAGTCGGTGCTGCTGCTGGAGGCGGGGGCCGACTATCCCAACTTCGAAGACCTGCCCGAGGAGGTGAAGTTCGGCTATGCCACCGAGGCCGATGTGATGACCAGCGACCATAACTGGCAGTTCGTCGGCCGGGCCACCGATGAGGCTCCCCCCATGATGGTGCCTCGCGGCAAGGTTACCGGCGGTTCCAGCGCCATCAACGGCCAGGTATTCCTGCGGGGCGTGCCGGAAGACTACGACACCTGGGCGTCCTTCGGCAATTCCGAATGGACCTACACCAACCTGCTGCCCTACTTCCGGCGCATCGAGACCGACACCGACTACGGCGGCGATGACTTCCATGGCGGCGATGGCCCCATCGTGATGCACCGTTTCAAGCGGGAGGACTGGCTGCCGGCCCAGGAGGCCTTCTACCGGGCGGCCATATCCGCCGGCTACCCGGACTGTCCCGACCACAATCACCCCGATACCTGGGGCGTGGGGCCGACTCCCCTGAACAACCCCAACGGCATCCGCATCAGCACGGCCATGGGCTACCTGGACCAGTCCCGCCACCGCCTGAACCTGACCATTAGGCCCAATTGCCTGGTACACCGCATTCTCTTCAACGGCAACCGGGCCACCGGGGTGGAACTGGAGAGCGGCGGGGAGACCTTCGTGGTGGAAGGGGAGGAGATAATCCTCTCCGCCGGGGCCGTTGGATCGCCTCAAATCCTGATGCTTTCGGGCGTGGGGCCGGCCGACCACCTGGCAAGCCTGGGCATTCCGGTTACGCTGGACAAGCCGGGGGTGGGCCAGAACCTGCGGGACCATCCCGCCGTGTGGGTTACCTGGCGCACCCGGCCGGGGTTTGAACTGGACGGGTTGAAGCCCCGGGCCCAGCTCACCCTGCGCTACACCGCCGAGAATTCTGACCTGCGCAACGACATGAAGATAACCATGCAGTCCTTCGCCACCGAGCGGGTAAACCTGGGGGGCAGTCGCATGGTTCCCCTGGGCATCCGCATGACTGCGGGCATCTACCTGGCGGTGGGCGCTGGCGAACTGCGCCTGGCCTCCGCCGATCCTTCGGAACAGCCCATCCTGGACTACAACTACCTGACCGAAGACTTTGACCTGCGCCGGCTGCGGGAATCGGTGCGCATCTGCGTTTCCCTGGGCGAAGACCCCTCCTTCGCGGACATCATCCAGGAGCGAGTCTCCCCCACGGACGCCGACCTGGAGACGGATGCGGCGCTGGACGCCTGGATGCGGCGGGAGGTCACCACCTCCCAGCACATCTCCTGCACCTGCAAAATGGGCCCGGCCAGCGACCCCATGGCCGTGGTGGACCAGTACGGCAAGGTGCATGGCCTGGAGGGCCTGCGGGTGGTGGACGCCTCCATAATGCCCGACTGCATTCGCGCCAACACCAATGTCACCACCCTGGCCATCGGGGAGAAGGTGGCTGATCACATCAAGGACGGCAAGTAGTTACGGGGCGGCGGCCCGCAAAGGAACCATCATGCGCTTTGGTCACTTCTTCTACCCCATGAAATTCGACGACTCCCGGGACGAGGCGGCCATCCAGGATTGCTTGGCCGAGGCGGAACTGGTGGAGGAACTGGGTTTCGATGCCCTATGGCTGGCGGAACACTACTTCACCGGCGAATGCGTCTATGGCGACCCGCTGGTTTTCGCCGGCGCCCTGGCGGTCAAGACGAAGCGGGTGGACATCGGCTTCGCCATCCTGGAACTGCCCCTGCACAACCCGGTTAGGGTGGCAATCCAAACCGCCCTGCTGGACAACCTCACCCGGGGCCGTCTGATTGTGGGAACTGGCAAAGGCTCCAACTACAACGCCTACGAGTACATCGGGTTCGGGTCCAACCCGAACTTGGGCGTGGCCCAACTGGAAGAGGCGGAAGAACTGTTGGTGCAGGCGTGGACCACCGACAACCTGGACTTTCAGGGTGAGCATTACCAGGTGGCCTTTCCATCTTCCCGTCCCCGGCCCTACCAGAAACCCCATCCCCGTATGGCCCGGGCGTGCATCGACGACGAATCGGTGAAGGCCATGGCCCGCATCGGGCGTCCCATCCTGCTGCGAGGCCGGTCCACCAACCACACCGCCGCCAGCATCCGCCTTTACCGGGATACCATGGCCGAATCCGGGTTTGACGAGGCGACCATCGAGGCCAACCTGGATCAGATATGGGTGTGGCGGGAGATGCACCTGGCGGAGACGGACGAGCAGGCCTTCGAGGAGTTCCTGCCGGCCCAGCATGACGCCTGGGCCAATATGCAGCATTTCCGTACCACTTGGAATCCGCCGGAGTACAACATGGACCGGCAGCCCCCGCCCCTAGGGCAGGAGGGATATTCTTCCAGCCCCGACCCGGATGCGGGAGAGGGTTTGGTGGGCAGCCCCCGGCGGGTGGCCGAGCATTTGGCCCAATTGCGAGACGCTGGCATCCGCAACCTGATGCTGACCAACCGGAGCCTGGTTTCCCCCGAAAAAACGAACAAATCCCTCCGCCTGCTGGGGGAAAAGGTAATGGGGCGCTTCCAGGGGTAGCGGGGGGCGGCGATAGCAAACTCGGCTAAAGCCGATGGCTTGCCAAATCCCTCCGGGGTTGGCAGGCAGCCCACAGGCTACGGACATTTGCTGTCATTCCTAACGACCGGTAAGAAGCAAATGTGCGGCGCCCCAGGTCACGGCGATTCCACCCGTGCCATTAAAGAACTCCCCGCTACAGAAGCGGGGAGTTTATCGTTTCCCTGAGGTATGAGGGCATGCGCTGTCCTAGAAGGCGAAGGAGTCCATCAACTCTTCCACCGACCGGCGGGGAGCCTTGGATTTGATCTCCTCCACCCGCTGCTGCAGGGAGGGGCGGGATTCGTCCTTGTAGATTACGCCCACCGGCAGGCCCCGTTGCTGAACCAACTGGTACGCCGCGCCCTTGTCGGAAACGTCGTGGTCCTCTGGCACGTCATACATCAGGGGTTCGATGCCCTTCCTGGCATTGCCCTTCATCAGTTCGTAGGTGTCGTTGTAGGTGGTGCAGGGCGACTGGACATGCACCATGGCGAACCCCTCGTGGTCCATGCCCTGGTTTATCAGCTTGGCCAACTCCCGGGGCTGGCCGGAGAAGCCGGAGGCCACGAAGGTGACGCCCAGGGTCAGGTACAGTTCAAGGGGGTCGGCTTCCGCTTCGATCTTGCCGTAGGGGGTGGAACTGGTAATGGTGCCGATCTGGGTGGTGGGGGAACTCTGGCCCTTGGTCAGGCCATACACCCCGTTATCCATCACCACGGCGCAGATGTTCAGATTGCGGGCCGCCTGGGGGCCAATATGCTCGCCGCCGATGCTGAGGAAATCGCCATCGCCGGCCACCACCAGCACGTTCAACTCCGGTCGGGCCATCTTCACGCCCATGGCCACGGGCAACGTCCGACCGTGAATCCCGTGGAAGCCGTAGGGCTGCTGGCCCTCCAGCAGGTGGACCAGGTTGCCAGAGCAGCCGATACCCGCCACCACCACATTGTTCTCCATGGGCAGGCCCGTCTCCTCCAGGCGGTTGATCATGGCGAACTCAATGGCGCGACGGACTCCGAAATCGCCACAGCCGGGGCACCATTTGAAGTCGTATTCGGGATTCTTCTTGCTCATGCTCGGATAGTCTCCTTGCGATGGGAATTTGTCATTGCCGTGATGCGTTCCACCAGGTCGCGCACCTTGAAGGGCAGGCCCGTGTACTGGGTGATGGACTCGGCCTTCACACCCTGGGAGCGAAGAATGCCGGAGAATTGCCCCTGGTAATTCAGTTCCGGAACGATGACCAGTTCCTTCTGGCGCAGTTCCTCCAGCAGGGCCGGGGGCAGTGGGCTGAGCAGCATGGTGTAGTACCAGCCGACGGGAACGCCCTGCTCCCTGAGCTGGTTGTAGGCCTCCAGGGCCGGCCCCTTGGAACCGCCCCAGGGCATCACAACCACCGACTCATCAACGTTGTCGGCTTCGTATTCATTCTCTTCCAGGAGCTTCAGCTTGCCGAACCGTCGCTCGGTCATCTGGACGTGGCGACTGGGCAGATGGGTCGTATCGCCCATCTCATCGTGTTCGCTGCCGTTGGCCACGTAGGCTCCCGGACTGCCGGGCAGGGGCATGGGGGAGAGTTCGTAACCCTGGTATCGATTGTAGCCATTGTTGCCGTCATAGACGACGCGCCGCTCCGGCTGCACCTTGGAAAGGTCGGGGCGGTGGATGTTCTGAACGCGCTCGGCCAGGGCCATTTCGGTCATCAGGATAACCGGGCCTTGGTACCGCTCCGCCCAGTTGAGGGCCTTGACGGCTCCGAAGAAGCACTCTTCCACCGTGCCGACGGCAATGACCGGCAACTTGACATCGCCATGGGCCGGGTACATGCAGGCCAGCAGGTCCGACTGCTCCGTCTTGGTGGGCAGACCGGTGGCAGGGCCACCCCGCTGCACGTCCACCACGACCAGGGGAATCTCTGCCATCCAGCCCAGGCCCAGGCCCTCACTCATCAGGGAGAAGCCGGGGCCGGCGGTGGCGGTCATGGCCTTCTTGCCGGCGTAGCCCGCGCCAAGGATGGCGGTGATGGATTCGATTTCGGAGCTGACCTGGTAGGCGAACTTGTTCTCGCCGACCAAATTGCGTTCCATGAAAACGAGGATGGTGGTTGCGGGGGAAATGGGGTAGCCAACGTAGAATTCCAGGCCGGCGGCCAGGGCGCCCAGGGCGACTGCTTCGTTGCCCTTGAGCATGACCTGGGGGTATTCGGGCATTTCGGGCGGGGTAAGGTCTCCCAGGCTGAAGCCACTGCGGGCGGTTTCGTCCCGGCCCAGCTTGAGGGCCAGGTTGTTGGAGTCGATGATTTCGTCGTCGTTGGCGCGACCCCGCCGGAACCTGGCTTCCACGAACTGCTCCAGGTAGGCCTGGGGCATGTTCACCAGGTGGGCCAGGGCGCCCATGATTACCATGTTGGCGGCCCGGTTGTTGCCGGTGGAGCGAGCCAACTCGTCAATGGCGATTCCGTAGCTGCGGTCGTCGTCTTCCAGGTCGAAGTCATTGGAGTTATAGATAACCAGGCCGCCGTCCCGCACCTCTTCCCGGTGGGTATCGTAGGCTTCCCGGTTGAAGGCAACCAGCACGTCCACATCGTCGCCGGCGCTGAGAATCGGGTCCACTGAAATCCGCGCCTGGGTCCAGGTGGGGCCCCCCAGAATCTGCGAGGGGAAGGTGGCATAGGTGAGGGCATGGTAGCCCACCTGGGTGGATGCTTGAGCCAATCCCTCCGCCGACGTCACCACGCCCTGCCCGCCTTCACCGGCGAAGCGGACCACAAAGTCGCGCATCTCCATTGTCAATCTCCTCCTGACCCGAATGCTCAGGAACTAATGTCGTTTCTTGCCGCCCTAGATCGGAACTATTGTAACCCAAAGACGGTGCAACCCAAAGACGGGCCGGTCTAACCGCCCGGAAGGAATGACAGTGCAACTTCCCTCCTGGCGCCCGAAGCGGCCCAGGAAAAGGGAAAAGGTAGGCATGGAAGGAAAATTAAGGCCCCATAGGGTGGGGCTTGAGGATTCACCGGTGGCTGTCATTTTCTATAGCAAAATTACTATCTGGGCCTGCGCCGCAGTCCTTGCTTTTCGTCCGAAACCCCGCGGGTACGGATGCAATGACCGGAACTCCCACTACCGAACGCCTCGGTAGGCCGCCCAGTTGGCCCGGTAAATTACAGAGGCTAATTGACGGCAGTTTAACATCGCCCCGTATTTGTTGTCAACGAATTACAAACCGGTCAGGGCCGGTGGGCGCGGCAGGGCGACGCTCCGGCAGCATATTTCACCCAGGTAGCCACCCGCCATGCTCCCTACCTGGTGGGCCGCCCCGGGCGCCGGACTGCCTGCGCTTGACCACCCCCGGGGTAAATGCAAGAATTGGTGCGGGCTTACCCGGCCCAGCGACAACCGGACAGAATGGAGGAAATAGCTATGAAGTGGTGCAGGTTTCAAACCGACAATGGTCCCTCCTACGGAATTATCGAAGGGGACAATGTCGTCCAGGTGGACGGCAACCCCATCCGGGGTACATACCAGCGGACCAATACGACGCGTCCCCTTGCCGACCTGAAACTGCTGGTTCCCGTCGTACCGCCTACCTTCTACGCCGCGGGCATAAACTTTCGGGAGCACGTGGCGGAGATGGCCGCCAAGCGGGGCGAGGAGCCCCAGTTCCCCGACGCCGCCGACGTGGGCTACCGGGCCAACAATGCCCTGGTCGCCGACGGAGAGGCCATCGTGGTTCCCAGCGATGCCAACGAACTGCTCCAGTACGAGGGCGAACTGGTGGTGATCATAGGCAAGCAATGCAAGGATGTATCCGAGGAGGATGCCCTGGACGTGGTTTTCGGCTATACCATCGGCAACGACGTTAGCGAACGGGTATGGCAGCGGGGCGACCGCACCATGTGGCGGGGCAAGAATACCGACACCTTCAAGCCCATGGGCCCCTGGATCGTCACCGATGGGGTGGACCCGGAGAACTGCGAAGTTCGCATTGTCCTCAACGGCAAGTTCATCAGCAAGTACAACATGTCCGGCGCCATCTTCAGCGTCCGCCAGTACATCAGCCGCATGAGCAAGTACCTGACCCTCTACCCCGGCGACGTTATCTGGATGGGCACCGACGGCGCGCCGGAGAACATGAAGGATGGGGACGTGATCAACATTGAGGTGGACGGCATCGGCACCCTGAGCAACCCCGTGGTCTGGAAGAAGTAGTCCCGCTCAATGGTTACCCGCCCGGCCGTCCCCCGCCGCCAAGAAGGGTAGGGGACGGCCCGCCCCGCCTCGGCGCCGCAGAACCTCCTTGTCCTCCCCTCCGCCCCTTCCTCGCGCCATACCCGTTGCCTACAGCGCCCCAACCTCTTCACATCTATGCCATTGGCCTCCGGCTCTTCCCTGCGGCGGGGCAGGGCAACGGGCCCCAATTCCCTGTGTTAAAATCACCCTCGGACGAAGCCACCGAAAATTAGCAACGGAGGACATACCAGAATGAATGTAATGCAGGCCGTGGCCCGAATCCTGAAGCTTGAAGGGGTGGAGTGGGTCTCCTGCTTCCCGTCGAACCAGTTGATTGAACACGTGGCCCAGGAGGGCATCCGGACCATCATGTTCCGGCAGGAGCGGGGCGCGCTGATGGCCGCCGATGGGTTCAGCCGCCTCAACGGGCGCGAAAAGTTCGGCGTAACCATCACCCAGGGCGGCCCCGGTTCCGAAAACTCCATGGGCGGCCTGGCCCAGGCCTACAGCGACAACGTGCCCATCCTCTACCTGCCCGGCGGCCCGGCCATGAGCCAATACTCGGTCAAGCCCAACTTCTCCCCGGTGCGCACCTACCAGACCGTCTCCAAGTTCGGCGAGGTGATCACCCAGCCCGGACAGGTGGCCAGCGTCATGCGCCGCGCCTTCCACGCCCTGCGCAACGGCCGCCCCGGCCCGGTAATCGTCGAGATTCCCGCCGACATTGGTGGCTTGGATGTACCCGACGCCGCCATGAACTACAATCCCCCCAAGCGGATGCGCCAGGCCCCCGAAGCCGCCGACGTGAAGCAGGCCGTCAACCTGCTCCTCAACGCCCGCAAGCCCGTCATCTGGTCCGGCATGGGCGTGCTGATGTCCGGGGCCACCGAGGAGCTGCGGGAGTTTGCCGAACTGACCGAGATTCCCGTTTACTGCACCATGCCCGGCAAGTCCTCCTTCGACGAGCGGCACCCCCTGGCCCTGGGTTCCGGCAGCAGCGCCACCTCCCTGCCCGCGCGCACCTGGCTCCAGGAGTCCGATGTCCTCTTCGCCGTTGGCTCCAGCATGACCCGCACCAGCTACGGGCAGCCCATCCCCGACGGCAAGGTAATCATCCACAACGTGGAGAGCATCGACGACATCAATAAGGACTTCTCCGTGGACGTGGGCCTGCCCGGCGATGCCCGCCTCACCCTCAAGGCCATGATTGCCGAGGTCAAGGCCCAGGCCGGCGACAATGGCCGCCGCGGCTCCACCGACATCGCCGACCAGATCAGCAAGCTGCGCGATTCCTGGCTGGCCGAGTGGGAGGACATTCTCAAGACCGACGAGACGCCCATCAGCCACTACCGGGTCATCGGCGAACTGGAGCGCACCCTGGACAAGGAGAACAGCATCGTCACCCACGACGCCGGCGCGCCCCGTGACACGATGATGCCCTTCTACACCGGCACCACGCCCCACAGCTACATCGGCTGGGGCAAGACCACCCACCTGGGCTACGGCATTCCTCTGATGATCGGCGCCAAGCTGGCCCGCCCCGACAAGTTCTGCCTGAACTTCATGGGTGACGGCGCCTTTGGCATGTCGGGCCTGGACATCGAGACGGCGGTGCGGGCCGGCGCGCCCATCACCACCATCGTCCTCAACAACGGGGGCATGGCCACCTACCCCGGCGGCTACCCCACCGCCAACGAGCTCTACGGCGCCACCCGCATGGCCGGCAACTATGCCCAGATCGCCGAGGGCATGGGCGCGGTGGGCATCACCGTCACCCAGCCCGGCGAGGTGGCCGGCGCGCTGAACCAGGCCCGCCAGCACAACGCCGAGGGCCGCACCGTCCTGATCGACATTCACACCAACCTGGAGGCCCGCCGGTCCAGCTTCTAGCAGCCGTGAGGGACTCCAGCCAAGGCCCCGGGGCATCGTACCCTGTCGGGAATTTGCCCCGGGGCCCCTTTGCGCCGCCCCTCCTTGATTGTCATTTGGACTCTGTTTGTCATGCCCAGCCCCCTTGGTGCCGTAGGGGCGCACGGCTGTGCGCCCCTACCCCCATCAACCATCCTTCCCATCGGCAACCAACCCGCCCTACCATTCCTCGACACGGCTCGGAATGACGGCAGAAAGGACGCGAAGTACTTCCCCCATGAAACTGCGTGGAACCCTCATCCTACTGCTGGCCACGGTCAGCCTGGCCGCCCTGCTCATCGCCGCCGTGGCCATGCTGCAATCCCTCCTGCCCGAACCGGAACGATACCGGGACGTGGCCAGCCTGGCCCAGACCCTGCTGACCATTCTCGCCCTGCTGGTGGGCGGCGCCTTTGCCGCCTACAAGCTGGAACTGTTCCGGGACTTTGAGCCGCACCTGACCCTTTCCCACACCATCAATTATCGTTCCGTGGGGGACAGCTATCTGCACATAGACGTGGCGGTCAGGCTGCACAATTCCTCCAAGGTTAAGGTGGCGTTGCAGGAGGGGTTCTGGATGCTGCAGCAGATTGCCCCCCTGGACGATGCCCAGGTGGAGGAGATTGTGGCCCGCAGCCGGGTGGAGGACCTGCCCGAATTCCCCTGGCCCGTGGTGGACGAGGGTATCTGGCTGTGGGACGATGGGCAATTGGTCATCGAGCCGGGGGAGACGCATCAGGAATTGGTGGAAATCCTGGTTCCCCACGAGGTCGGTTCCCTGCGAATCTACACCTTCTGCCGGGACCCCCACCTGCGGGAATGGGCGGGTTGGGATTTGTCCACGGTGTTTGATACAATGGAATGAGGAATTCAGCAGTGGCGGGAGGCGCCATGCCCCGAGCCAAGACCAACACCGGCGGTTCCACCCGCACCAAGCCCCGCATCATGCCTTCGCCCAACGCCCGGGTGAAGCGGGCCGGGGCCAAGACGGGTAACGCCCCTGCATCCCCACCGGCCAAGCCCGCATCAGACAATAAGTAACCGGACGGCCGCTATTGGCCGTCCGGTTCGTTTTTCCCCTGTCTTGGTTTCGACCCTTCCCGTTCCCGCTTTCCCCGCGTTCCTGTTCCCGATGGAAGGGAGTGGTGCCGAGGGACAGACTCGAACTGTCGACACCGGCATTTTCAGTGCCGTGCTCTACCACCTGAGCTACCTCGGCAGGGGTGTCTATGGTAAGTCTGACCGCCCTGCCCTGTCAAGGCCAACCCCGTCCCCCCGCCGGCCTCTCCCGTAACACCTACCCCTCCATGTCTGTCATTCCGACCTTGCGGAGGAATCCCAACCGCAACCTTCAACCATCCTTCCCACCACAAGACCCCCTCTCCTGTCATTCCGAGCGGCAGTCGAGGAATCCCAACGGCCCGGGGGAACAGCCATTGCCGTGCCCAGCCCCCCATGACAGGGAAGGGGGGTCTGCGGGCATGGCAGTGATGGTTTCCCCGTACGGTTGGGATTCCTCGACGCCTGCGGCGCTCGGAATGACAGGCTTGGGGGGTTTGGCGTGGGGTGGCATGGCTGCCCCCGCGACACCGTAGGGGCGCACAGCCGTGCGCCCCTACCCCCATCAACCCAACGCCCAACGCCCACGCCCACACAAAAAAAGGGGCGGGCCACGTGGGCCCGCCCCCGATGTTTGCCGTGCTACCGGCCGGTTCGGTTACCGGCGCGGCATTACGAAGGGCATGGCTATCGCCACCACCACCGCCACGATGGCGATGATTATGGCTATGATGCCCGTGGTGCCACTGGCGTTGACGCCAGCAGGGCCGGCAGGACCGGCGGGGCCAGCGGGGCCCTGGTCACCGGCGGGGCCGGCAGGACCAGCAGCGCCATCGGCGCCAGGAGCGCCGGGATCGCCAGCGGGGCCGACCGGGCCGCGGGCGCCATCGGCGCCGGCGGGGCCAGCTTCACCGGCAGGACCGGCGGGGCCAGCAGGGCCGGCGGGGCCGGCAGGACCAGCGTCACCGGCAGGACCGGCAGGGCCCGGAGGTCCGGCAAGGCCGCCTCCGCTGCCACCCTGGGATGCCGTCAGGTCGAAGCCCAGGGTCAACTCACCGGCCGTCCAGCCGGTAAGCCGCTGGCTGGCCGTCAGGCCGCCCACCGTGAAGGTTACCGGGCCCATGGACTCGGACACGTTCACCGTGTAGCTGCCGTCGGCCTCGGTCATCGCGCTGCCGACACTGGTCGTTCCATCATGGGCATTGATGACCGTGCCGGTCGGCGGCGTTGCGCCGTTCAACGTGGCCTTGCCGGTCACCACGTGGGGAAGCTGGTTCTGGGCCATTACCGTCATCGGCACGGCGGCCAGCATCGCCACTATCGTTAGCAGGGCCAGGATTCTACTGACTTTTGCCATTGATTCCTCCTATAGATTTTCGTCTCAGTTATGGGCGTTCCCCTGCCCCTTCCACCGGATGTTACGCCGCCGCTCCGTTACCGGATTGACGGCCGTAGCCACGGGCGGGTTGGGGGCTGGGGGAGGGAACCCGGCCGATGGACTCGACCGGCTCCCCTCCGTTACGCCTTTCCTGGCCTTGGCCTACCAGACAACCAGGTTCCAGCAGTTGTCGCCTATGCAGGTCAGGTTCCTGGTCTCGTTGTTCAGGATTACCTCCTGGTCGCCACTGACCAGGATGTGGTACACGCGACCCGTGATGAAGTTCTCCAACGTGTTGGCGTCGGCAGCCTCAGGACGCGGGTCGTAGAAGCTCCAGGTCTTGGTGTCATTGCTGAAGTTGAACACCCGGACGAAGTTATCGCCCATGGGAGCAACGGCGGTCGCGGCGGGGGTCGGCGCGCCCAGAATGTCAGTCTGGGTTACCGTGAACCCGGCGCTGGCCGTGGTTCCACTGATCTGAAGCTCGATGGTCTGGATTCCATCCTCCAGGCCGGGGATCTGGATGTCGAAGTCCAGGGTTCCCAGGGCGGTGGTGGACGGCGCGGGCGACGGAGTTACCTCGATGTTGCCCACGTGGACCGACTGGACCGGAGACCAGGCCTTGAAGCCCTCACCGGTGATGTTGACCGAGGTTCCGGGCAGGCCGCTGGTCTGGGACAGGGTGATCCGGCCTTCGGGCACCTGGTGGGTGACCGTGGTGACCACCGTAATGTCGTCGGCATCGTCGAACTTGACCGTCACCGTGTTGGTGGACGGAATGTCCGCCGAAGTGGGAACCCGCAACTGGGCCTCGAAGCTGCCGCTGGCGTTGGAAATGGCGCTGACCGTGGTCTCGCCGCTGCCCGCGTCATAGGTTATCGAGACGTTGAAGCTGCTGCCATCGTCGTTCCGGGCCGGGAAGTTCTCGCCCCGGACGGTGGCGACGGTGCCCACCCGTCCGCTCTCGGGGGTAATGGTAACCGTGCGCTCGGGAATGTTCACCACGGTGGTTCCCGTGCGTCCGCCACTGTCAGTTACCTGCAGCTGGCGGGGGCCGCCGGAGGTGGTGGCCGAGGTCAAGGGCAGGTTCACTGCCGCGGACCAGCTGCCGCCATTGTCCACGTTGACATCCACGCCGCCATTGATCCGGCTGGAGGCGATCTCCTCGCCGCCCAGGGTGATCTTGGCGATGCGGGAGCCATCGGTGAAGCCGTCACCGGAGAGGCTGATCCGCTGGTTGGCCAGCACCTGGCCCGGGTTGGAAGTTACCACCGGGCCGGTGATCTCCAGCAGAGCGCTGGCGTCCTGGCCAATACCCTGATTGTCGGTAGCATCGACCCGGAAGTCCACGGTGCCGTCGGGCACCCAGTCCGGAATGATTACCTGGAAGGAGTTGCCCGTGGTCTGGTTACAATTGGGGATAGCTCCGCCATTGGGCAACGTGGCGCCCGCGGCCGGGGAGTCGTTACAGATGTCCTGCCGGGCGATCCGAATGCGGCTCACGCCGCCCTCGGCGAAGTCCTGCAACTGGACCAGCATGTTATCGCCGGGGGTGCCGCCACCGGGGGTGACGGACAGGGACGGTTCCAGGGTCAGAGTGTCCGTTTCGCCGGCGGAAGGATACTGGCTGCGCCCGTCCACTGCGGAGATGGTATTGTCGCCGCCCTTGAACGGGGGATTGGTCAGCTCGAACTGGCAGGAACCCACATCGTCGCCGCCCACTACGGTGCGGCACAGGGTGTGGTCGTTGTTACCCAGCCGATTGTTTCCGTCCACATCGAGGAAGACCAGCAGGGTGGTTCCGTTCTTGAAGCCCTTGCCGGTGGCGGTCACGATCGCGCCCCGTCCGTCTTCGTCCGGATCCACGCCCAGGGTGCGGAGGATTTCGACCTCATTGACCGGGATGTCTTTGGCGCCATCAATGGTCACCTGGACATCTTCATCAGTTCCACTGGCGGGCGCGCCGTACTTGCCGCCCTCGGTGGGGTTGGAGATGCCAGCGCCGGCCCGGAAGACTATCGTTACCGGGGAACCTGACTTGACCACGTTGACGAAGTCGTCGGAGGCCACCTTCAGGGTGATGATGACCTTCTCGCCGTCCACGGCCACGCCGCCGGCGGTGTTGGTGATCGTGGTTGAATCCTCAGTGTCGTCCTGGATACCGGCTTCCGTGTACTTGCCGGTAACGCTGACGGTAACGTCGCTGGAGGAGATGCTGTTGGGCACACCAAAGTCTTCCAGCTCGACGGTGATGTCGTCAACGCCGGAGGTGATGTCCGCGTTGGCGGCGAATACCACGGTGTAGCCCGTGTTCTCACCGGGGTCGTAGCTGTCCGGGGTCAGCGTCGCCCGGTCGCCGATGTCGCCGGTTGCGCCAGCCGCCACTACGTCCACGAAGAACGTCTGGTTGGCCGTTTTATTGTCAGCTTGCGTTGCGGTGACAGTCACGTAGAAGGAATCACCGGCTTGCGCATCACCGGCGCCAATGGTGATCTCACTCGCCCCGCCTGTGGCATTTGTAAATGCCAAATTGCGGCTATCGACGGCAGTGCTGGAACCAGCATAGCCGGTTACGTTCACTGTAGTGGCAGCGCCCTTTCCCGGCTGGAAGTAGGGAGCGACGTCCAGCTTAATGGACCCGCCGACCGCAAGATCCATGTCGGCAATGGCGCCCGTGGCTGAGATATCGGTTCCCGCCACTACGGTCACATCAATACGGAGCGTCTGGCTGCTTCCATCATTCAAGGTGATGGGTATCGTTACACGACCCGAACCAGTAGCGCCGCGGCTACCGGTGAGCTGAACTCCAATAGAATTGAAGCCCGAAATTACAGACACATCGTTGGTTACTAATCCAGCGGGAGCTATTCCGACAGTGCCTGCACTAGCGTAGTTGGCGCCACCACCGTTGATCCGGTCGGTTACGTCAACAGTCACTTGCTCACCTTGAGCCACCGTTACTGTCGCGTCCTGCGGGGTAAATTCCCGCTCGGCCAGCTGGCTGTCGGCCGGCTGGCTGGTAGCGGCCCAGGCCGGGTTGGAGAGGCCAATGCTGCCGAAGACGGCAACAAGAGCCAATGCCACCACGGCGGCCAGGCCAATTAACGGACTGAATCCTTTTGCCATAGAAACCACTCCTTATATATTTAGGGTGAGAATAATCTAACCACGGGTGTATTACGCCAGTGTTACCCGCCCGGTAACGTTGGGGCCGGTTGAGGCTGGGCCGGGCCGGGGCAGCAGGGGCGGGAAACGGGGGTTCGGGTTCGGGGCCGGGGTTGCAGCCCAGGCCCAGGCCCAGGTATTGGCATTGGCCCAGGGGCCGGAAACCGCCTGCCACGCCATAACGCCACCTCCCGCCGACATCTGCCCTTTCACCAGCCCCGCCGGTACGCCAAAGGCCCACCCGCGAAGCAGAATAGTACGCCAAGCAGTATGGGCCAAGGCAACAGAGGGGGTCAAGGTGCAAGAAAAGCAGAATTTTGCGGGTTTGCTACCCCAAACCCTCCATCACCCGAACCGTAGGGGCGCACAGCCGTGCGCCCCTACCCCGAATACACCGGCAGCCGCCACAGGGTCCGGTGGCCCACCCGCTCGCAATAGACATTCAGGGCGTCGGGGCAATGCTCCCGCAGCAGGTCGGTTGCGGCCAGAATGTCGGAGGCGACGGCCCATTGGCCGCTCTCCACATCAATGGCCACCACCTCCCCATGGTGGTTCCCTTCCACCGAGGCTTTGATGTCCCTCTGGTATATGGACTTGCCCAGGCGAGCCAGCTCCTCCCTGGCAATTGTCGGGGCGCCGGCAGACGTTGAGGGCCTCTTTCCCGGCCCGGTTAGCGAGCCATCCCTGTCATCAGCGTACATTTTGCCAGTTCTCCATCCTACTCAGGCCTTCTTCACTGGGCGTTCTTCATCGTAGGGGCGCACGGCTGTGCGCCCCTACCCCGAACGGCGATTGCCCTCCCAGCCACCACAGGCCAACCTCGCTGTCATTCCGGGCATCAGCCCCGCAGGGCGCCGTGCCGCTCCAGGATACGGGCCAGTTCGGCCACGCCTTCGGAAACCGTCTCGGCGGTGGGATGGCCGAAGCACAGGCGGGCGCAGTTGGCCCCCCGGCCCTCCGGCGAGAACATTGTCCCGTTGTAGTAGCCAACCCCCTCGTCGAACACCTGGTCCTGAATGGCCGCCAGGTTAACGTCCTCGGGCATCTCCAGCCACACGTACAGCCCGCCCTCGGGCCGGCTCCACTGGGCGGCGTCGCCGAAGTTCTCGCCCAGGGCGGCCAGCATGGCGTCCCGCTTGACTCGCAGGGACTGGTTCTGTTCATCGATGTGGGCGTCCATGCTGCCCTGGGCATACTCCTGGACGGCCAGGGCGGCGAACTGGTTGACTCCGCCGCCACCCTTGAAGCTCATGGCGCGCTGGATCACCTCGCCGGGGGCCACCATGTAACCCAGCCGCACCCCCGGCGCGACTATCTTGGAGAAGGAACCCACGTAGAGCACCCGGCCCGAGTCGTCCAGGGAGTGGATGGAGGTCACTTCTTCCCCTTCAAAGCGCAGGTCAACGTAGCAATCGTCCTCCAGCACGGGCACGCCGTACTTCCCGGTAATCTCCAGGGTCTTGATGCGGCGGTCCAGGGACATACTCCAGCCCAGGGGATTCTGGAACATGGGAATGGTGTAGAGGAACTTGACCCGCTTGCCCTCGGCGGCCACCGCCGCCAGGGTGGCGTCCAGTTCCTCGGGGATGAGGCCCTCGTCGTCGCACTTGACGCTGCGCACGTCGGCCCCGAAGCGGCGCATGGCCCGCAGGGTGCCCAGGTAAACGTACTCCTCGGTCAGCAGCACGTCGCCCGGGTCGGTGAGGGCGGCGATGATCATGGATATGGCCTCGCCGGAGCCGGAGGTCAGCACAATGTCATCGACGCCCACCCGCATGTTGCGGTCGCGGGCCAGCTTTTCCACCACCCATTCCCGCAGGGAGGGCAGGCCGGCGGACACGGGGTACAGGGCCAGACCCTTGCCCTCCCGCTCCAGGGCCGTGCGCAGGGAATCGGCCAGACCTTCCAGGGGCAGGGTATCCGGGTCCGGGTAGGCCACCGCGAAATCGTACTTGGCGTGGCGGTTCTCGCCCCGGACGACGGGTATCGCCCCCCGGGAGTAGAGGCCGTCGTAACTGAAAGCGCCGGTCGTTGTCATTTCGGGTCTCCTCCTACGTGTTGGACTGTAGTTGACGCCATGAAGTGGGTTGCCGTCTTACCCTGCCAACGCCGGTGGCCCCTCATGCCGGTTCCACGGTGCGCAGGGCCAGGTCCCGCAGCTGGGCCGGGTCAACGGGCGAGGGCGACCCGAACAGCAGGTCCGCGCCGCTCTGGGTCTTGGGAAAGGCGATCACGTCCCGGATGGAATCGGCGCCGGCCAGGATGGTTACCAGCCGGTCGATACCGGGGGCAATGCCGCCGTGGGGCGGCGCGCCATACTCAAAGGCTTCCAGGATGTGGCCGAACCGTTCCTCCACCTGCTCCCGGCTGTAGCCGAGGATGGCGAAGATGCGCTCCTGAAGCTCCCGCCGGTGAATGCGGATGCTGCCACTGGCCAGTTCCGACCCGTTGCAAACCAGGTCGTAGGCCTTGGATTCAATGCCGCCCAGGGCATCGCCTTCCAGCAGAGCCTCCTTGCCGTCGGCGGGGGCGGTGAAGGGATGGTGGGAGGAGTCCCAGCGATTGTTGGTCTCGTCCCAATCGAACAGGGGAAAGCCGGTGATGAAGGCGAAGGACAGGGTGTCCTCGTCGATCAGCCCCAGCCGCTCGCCAAAGTAATCCCGCATGGCGCTGAGCCACTGGTTCACCGGGCGGGATTGACCGGCCATCAGGACGATCAGGTCGCCGCCCGACGCGCCCATGCGTTCAGACAGGCGCCGCGACCACTCCACCGGCATTCGCAAACCCGGAGAAAGGAGGAATCCGTCCTCGGGCATATTTGCGGGTGCGCCGGTACCCTGCAGGCGGACATGGCTCATGCCGGCGGCGCCGAACTCCCGGGCCCTTTCCTCCAGGCGGCGCATATCGGAACCGGAGTAGTGGCCCTGTCCCGGCGCCACGAACCCCTTGACGATTCCCCCCTGCTCGATGGTGGACAGGAATACCCGGAACTCGGTTTCGCCGGCCAGGTCCGAAACGTCGGTCATCTCCAGGCCGAACCGCAGGTCGGGCTTGTCGCTGCCGTACTTGGCCATCGCCTCATCGTAGGGAATGCGGGGGAAGGGCTTGATCAATTTCTTGTGGGGCGTCAGCTTTTCCACCATGCCGGTGTACAGCTCCTCGGTGAGTTCCAGCACATCCTCCTGCTCCACGAAGCTCATCTCCAGGTCCAGCTGGGTGAACTCGGGCTGGCGGTCGGCGCGAAGGTCCTCATCCCGGAAGCAGCGGGCAATCTGAAAGTAGCGTTCCACGCCGGAAACCATGAGCAATTGCTTCAACTGCTGGGGCGATTGGGGCAGGGCGTAGAAGCTGCCCTTCTGCAACCGGCTGGGAACCAGGTAATCCCGCGCTCCCTCCGGGGTGCTCTTGATCAGGATGGGCGTTTCGATTTCCAGGAAGCCCCGTTGGTCCAGGAAGTCCCGTATGTACTTGACCACCTGGTGCCGCAGGATCAGGTTGCGCTGCATCTGGGGGCGGCGCAGGTCCAGGTAGCGGTAACGCAGGCGCAGGGCCTCATCGGCCCGCACATCGTCCTCAATGTAGAAGGGGGGTGTCAGCGAGGGATTCAGCACCGTCAGTTCGTCGGCCATCACCTCCACCAATCCCGTGGGAATGGCGGGGTTCTCCGACTCCGGCGGCCGCCGGGAGACCCGTCCCTTGACCTCTATGACCCATTCGGCCCGCAGCTGTTCGGCGGCGCGGTAGGCTTCGGGGGAGAGTTCCGGGCTGAACACCACCTGAACGATGCCGGAGCGGTCCCGCAGGTCAACGAAAATTACGCCGCCGTGGTCGCGCCGGCTATCCACCCAGCCGGCCAGGGTCTGGCGGCTGTCCACATCGTTTGACGATAGGTCGTTACAGTTTACGCTCTTCAGGGGTAGGCCTCCGTAAAGGGCTTAGTCCTCGGGCAGCCGGGGGCTAAAAGCTGATGAATGTTTCGAAGAGGTTGTTGGCCGGCGTCTGGGGGCCTTGAAGGGCCTGCTCCACCGATTCAGCCAACTCTTCCGGCCGGCTAACGGGCGGGAAGCACAGGGTGTCAACGCAGACGTGGGCCATGGCCGGGGCGCCACCCTCGGCGACGGCCACCCGCTTGACGATGACGTGGGGGTAACCGACCCGCGCCGCCGCCACCGCCAGAGCCTGGGAATCGGCCCGGTCCGGGGAGCCTTCGATGGTAATCTCCACCGGGGGATGCAGGTACCGGTCCACGGCCACGGCGTAGGCTGCCGCGTGTTCGCCAAAGTCCCGGTTGGCCTCCCCATAGGCGCTGAGTACGTTATCCGCCCGAAGTTGGTGGCGGGCGTCGCCGGTGGCGTGGTGCAGCTTCAGCAGGGCCTGGGAAACCAGGGTGTTCTCCGGCAGGGGCTTTTCCCGCAGCCGCATGTAGCCGACGGCCTGGGCGTCGGCCTCGGTATCGAAGTAGCCGCCCCGGGCCACGTCGTAGAACCCCTTATCCAGCCGGTCGGCGGCGGCTTCCGCCAATTGCAGGTAGTCGGGGCGGTCCGGACGGCAATTGGCAGCGTCCAGCAGGGCATTCAGGTAGGCTGCCCAATCACCCAGGAACTCCTGGCCTTCGGGAAGCTGCGATGAGGGCTGACCGGCGGCGTCCACCGCGTGCGGCAGGCGGCCAGCCATGCTTTCGGTGCGGGCGATTATCCCGTCCAGCAGTTCCAGGGCCAGGGGCGCCAGTTCCGGACGGGGCAGCGTCCAGGATGCCTCCAGCAGCAGGGAAATGGCCTGGCAGGTCCAGTTGGTGTAGATGAAGCGGTCCGGCTCGGGGGCTACGCTTGCCTGCCGTTCTGCGGCTGGCAGTTCAAAGTAGTCCGAGTGGGCCCCCTGGCTGCCTCGGAACCCGCCGCCCGGCCGGTCCAGCAGCGCGTCCAGCAGGAAATCCACGGTGCGGGAGGCGGTGTAGCGGTAGCGGGGTTCGTCCAGCAGGATGGCGGCCTCTAGGAAAACCCCGGCCAGGCTGATGTTGTCCTCCAGCATTTTTTCGTGCTGGGCCTCGGTCCAATCGCCCCCGGCGCAGAAGCGGTAGAAGCCGCCCTCCACCGGATCGCAGAGTTCCCCTTCCACCATGGCATCCAGTGTCTTTGCCAGCACCGCCCGGTAGAAATCCTCCCCGGAAACCCGGTAGAGATGCAGGAAGAGGCGCAGGATTGGCGCGGAGGGGAACTTGGGTTCCTCGCCGAAGCCGCCCTGGCGCGCGTCGTAGGCCCCGGCCATGCGGCGGGCGATGATGTCAACCAGGCGGTGATCCAGCTGGGCGCCGCCGCTCACGCGACCCAGGTAGTCCTGTCGCTGGCGGTGCAACTGGGCCGCCTGGTCGTAGATGCCCGCCTTGTCCTCATCGTAGGCCCGCTTGACCTCCACCAACATGGCCAGCAGTTGGTCTGGCGGCAGGAAGGTGGCGCCGGCAATGTATCCGCCGTAGGGGGTTAGGAAGGCCGTGGTGGGCCAGCCGCCCACGTTGTAGCGGGCGTTGACGTCGGGCCGGTGGTCGTTGTCCACCCGGATGGGGATGAAGTTATTGTTGATGAAGTCGGCGACCTCGGCCTCGGCGTAGGTCGTCTCGTCCATCACGTGGCACCAGTAGCACCAGACGGCCGAGATGGAAAGCAGGATAGGCCGGTCTTCTTCCTGGGCCAGGTCGAAGGACTCCCGGCTCCAGTGGCGCCAGCGGACGCCGGTTCCCGTTTCCTGTGTGCCGGAAGTTTCCGCCATCGTTGGGGACTCCAAGGGTTTCCAAATGCTGCCGGGTGAGTGGGATAAACCTGCATAAAGGTAGCATAGGGCCGTAGGATTTTCAATGAATGAATGGTATTTTTCAGTCCCGTTTGCCCCCTGCCGTTCCGAATTTAGCCAGGCAGGATATGGCCGTCCGGGCGGCAGGAAGCCACGTCAGTCATTGCGCCGGTCCCGGGGGTGGCGGAGCAATCCAACCGGGTCGGTTCCGGCGTATCAGTTAATAGCGTATCAAGCAACTAATAGCGTATCAAGCAACGTTTCAGGCCCGCGAATGCACCCCGGCAATAGCGCCGGCGATGGGGATGAGATGTTCGGGCGGGTGGGAGCCGGAGGCATTCAAATTTCGCCCATAATTGTGCGCTATACTGGATGATATACCTCAATCAAAGATTGACTATTAACCGAGGAGGCTGACTTTGCGAAACGCTCCAAGTACGCTAGCCCCAGTCTCTGCTTCCCGGCGGCGCAGTCGGCAATCTCCCCTCAAGCGAGGGGCGGTGCTGTCCCTGGCCGCCCTGGCGCTGGGGATGTTCCTGCTGGGCTGCTCGTTCCTGCAACCCGATTTTTCCCAGGGCCGGCAACCTCCGGCGCAGTCGGGCCTGGAAGCGCCGCCAGCCCGGGTGAGTCCGGTGGCGGCGGATGTCAGCGCCGCGACGGCCGGCCCGAACGCTGCCGCCATGGGAGGGTCGGCCCCCGGCCAGGCCAGCCAGCCAACGACGGCCAGCGCCGCCGATACATCCCAGGATGGTGAGCCGGCCAGCCAAACCCAGGAGAGCGGTTCGCCGCTGGCCGTGGAGACGGGCCGGGCGGGCCCCCTGAGCAACCTCTTTGGGGGCAATCTGCCAGGGGCCGAAACCCCCGGTCAGGACGGCGCCGGTTCCGCCCAGGAGCAGTTGGGTGGCCTGACCCCGCTGGATATTGTGGCGGCGCAGGACCAGGTAATCCGGGACATCTACGATTCCACCATTTCATCGGTGGTATCCATTCGGATTTCCCGGAAATTGGACACCAACTTCTCCAGGCCCAACATCCCGGACATACCGGGCATACCCGAGGATTTCTTCGAGCGTTCGGGGGGTACCGGGTTCGTCTGGGACGCCCGGGGCCACATTGTCACCAACCATCACGTGGTGGCCGGGGCCGACCGCATATTGGTGGGCCTGCGCAACGGGATTGAACTGGAGGGAGAATTCGTTGCCAGCGACCCGGATTCGGACCTGGCCGTGGTGAAGGTATCCGACCCGGACGGGTGGCTGGCCCCGGTAACCGTGGGCGACAGCAACCAGGTTCACATGGGGCAGATGGCGGCGGCGGTGGGCAATCCCTTTGGTCAGGATTTCAGCATCACGTCGGGAATCATCAGCGGCATTAACCGAACCATTCGCAGCGGCCATAGCCCCTTTTCCATTCCCGAAGTGCTGCAGACCGACGCTCCCATCAACCCCGGCAATTCCGGCGGGCCCCTCATGGACCGGAACGGTCACGTCATCGGGGTAAACACCCAGATAATCAGCCGGTCGGGGGTGAACAGCGGCATCGGTTTCGCCGTGCCGATAAATATCGCCAAGCTGGTGGTTCCGGCCCTGATTGAAGATGGCGAATACCGCTACTCCTGGCTGGGCATCAGCGGCGGCACCCTGCGGCCCGATACGGCGGAGGCCATGGACTTGCCCCGCATGACCCGGGGCGCGCTGGTCATGGCGGTGGTTCCCGATGGACCCGCCCAACGGTCGGGGCTGGAGGGCAGCGATGACACACTGGAATGGGAGGGCCTGGAACTGCCCATCGGCGGCGATGTGATTGTCGCCATCGACGGTTCCCCCATTGAAACCATCGACGACGTGATCGCCTTCCTGGTGAGCAATACCGTTCCCAATCAGGAAGTGACCGTGGACATCATCCGCGACGGACAACGGCAGCAACTGACGGTTCGGCTTGGCACCCGTCCCGACCTGGCGCGGCCCAGGTAATTCCGTCCCTGCTAATGCGGGAGCCGGTCCGGTTGTCTGTCATTCCGTTCGGAGCCACAGAATTTCAGTTAAGAGGGGTTACAACTACCAAGCACGTAACCCAATTCACCGTAGGGGCGCACAGCCGTGCGCCCCTACCCCCCACAACCAACCTTCCTACCGCAAGCCCCCCGCGCCTGTCATTCCGAGCGTCAGCCGAGGAATCCCAACCGCAGGGGGTGACGATGCCACCTACTGCAAGCCCCCCGCGCCTGTCATTCCGAGCGTCAGCCGAGGAATCCCATCCGAAGGGGGTGACGATGCCACCTACTGCAAGCCCCCCGCGCCTGTCATTCCGAGCGTCAGCCGAGGAATCCCATCCGCAGGGGGTGACGATGCCACCTACCGCAGGCCCCCGCACCTGTCATTCCGAGCGTCAGCCGAGGAATCCCAGCATCTGTCTTATCTGTTTCCCAGCTACCCCAGGAACCTGCGGTTGCTCCGGCGTCCCTACAGCATTGACCCGAGACCCAATTTGGCCTACCCTTCTCTGTGTCTGCACGCCGGCCGAACCGGTTCGGCGCGGGGCACACTGTTGAAGGACTTGGCAGCATGGACTTGCCGGCCCATACCTACCTGGAAGAGCGGGGCATTCCCCACCGGCGACTTGCCTCGTTTACGGCACAGATGATCCCAATGATGTGTCCCGCATAATCCACGAGGTGGTATGTCGCAATGAAAGAAACATTGGAACTATTGCCAGGGCTTTTGGGGTTTATCTTAGGGGTTTGTTTGGTATTGTTTCCTATGGTTGGAATATTCCTAGTAGGCCTTTTGGAGTGAGTAACATGGACACTCCCAAGGTGTATAACGGGTTGTTCGGTTATGGACAGGGCAGGAAGGGGGCGAAGCTGATGAAAGTGAGCGGTGCTCCCAGCAACAAGGATGTAGTGAGGGGTAAGGCGTTCACGGGGCCGGTGAGTCGGGTGCCCGACGCGAGCCACATCCCTGAAGGACTTGGCAGCATGGACTTGCCGGCCCATACCTACCTGGAAGAACGGGGCATCCCCCACCGGCGGCTTGCCTTTTCGCCGGATACGGAGAAGGGCGCTGCCAACGTGGCCCTTACCCTGGGCTTCGAAGAGGGTCAGATGGTCAAGACCCTGATCTTCTGCACCGGCGAGGGGGAGATGGCCCTGGTAATGCTGGGCGGTGATCGCCACGCAATTTCCGGCCAACTGAAGCGGGCAATGGGCTCCCGGAACGTCAGCCTGGCAGACCCCGCCGCAGTCCTGGAGCTTACCGGCTACGCCGTCGGTTCCATGCCCCCATTCCACTGGCAGCCTAAGGGGTTTCGGTCGCTGCTGGATTCGATCCTGACCGAGTATGATGAATTGGGCGTGGGCGCCGGCCAGTGGGGAAACGAGATAATAATCACCCCGGCCAACCTGATTGCCGCCTCTCAGGCGGAGGTGGTAAACCTGACCCGGAGGGAGCCATGAAGACACGGATTGGGAAACGCTGGTTTGGGTTGGCCCTGGCGACGCTGATGGGGGCATCCCTGCTGGCCTGCGGGTCGGGCGACGAAACCACAACCACCGCCTCGGGCCTGGAATACCAGGTGCTGGCCTCCGGCAACGGCGCGGCGGCGAAGGCCGGCGACACCGCAGTCGTCCACTACACCGGCTGGCTGCTGGACGGTACCAAGTTCGACAGTTCCGTTGACCGGGGCGACCCCTTCGAATTTGAGGTGGGAGCCGGCCGGGTAATCAATGGCTGGGACGAGGGGGTTGCGCTGATGAAGGTCGGCGACAAGTTCAAGTTCACCATTCCGCCGGAACTGGCCTATGGCGCGCGGGGCGTTGGCGGGGTCATTCCCCCCAATGCAACCCTCGTCTTCGATGTGGAACTGCTGGACCTGAGGTGAAGGGATTGGAAGAGAGGGCAGGGCAGACTGCGCCCGAGCCCCGCGTGAAGATACTCTTCCGGCCCGAGGGTGAAGAATGGTAAGAGCGAATTGGTACACCGAGCATCCGCCGGCCTGTACCTGCAACAATTGCGAGGAAAAGCGGGCCATCTCGCGCCGGGAAGGGCGCAAGATTGGCCGTAACGAGAAGTGCCCCTGCGGAAGCAACAAGAAGTACAAGCGCTGCCACGGCGCCTAGTACGCTGTCACCTCAGGCATGATGGGGAATGGCGGGCGTTACCGTAGGGGCGCACAGCCGTGCGCCCCTACCCCTGCGGGGAAATCGCTCGTCCCATTCATCCCAAGCCCCTCTTGTCTGTCATCCCCAGTCCCCCATATCTGTCATTCCGAGCGTCAGCCGAGGAATCCCAACGGTGCGGGGGAGAGCGTCTCGGTCATCCCCAGCCCCCCATAGCTGTCATTCCGAGCGACAGCCGAGGAACCCCAACGGTGCGGGGGCCGGGCGTTTCGCTGTAGCAAGCCCGGTTCCCTCCCCACTGTTGGGATTCCTCGACGCCTGCGGCGCTCGGAATGACAGGGTTGGTTGGTTTGTGGCGGGGGCGTGGTTGGCGGGTACGGTTGGGATTCCTCGACGCCTGCGGCGCTCGGAATGACAGGGTTGGTTGGTTTGTGGTGGGGGTGTGGTTGACGGGTACGGTTGGAATTCCTCGGCTGCCGCTCGGAATGACAGGGTTGGTTGGTTTGTGGCGGGGGCGTGGTTGACGGGTACGGTTGGGATTCCTCGACGCCTACGGCGCTCGGAATGACAGGGTTGGTTGGTTTTTGGTGGGGGTGTGGTTGACGGGTACGGTTGGGATTCCTCGACGCCTGCGCCGCTCGGAATGACAGGGTTGGTTGGTTTGTGGCGGGGGTGTGGTTGACAGGTACGGTTGGGATTCCTCGACGCCTGCGGCGCTCGGAATGACAGGGTTGGTTGGGTGGTGATGGGAAGGCTGGTTGGCGGGGGTAGGGTCACATGGGGCTGCGTGTTTGTCAGGGGCAGCCTGGCTTGGCCGGCTGCTGGGTTACCCCGACCGGACGTAACTCAGGTGAACCATGCCATTGTCGTAGGACTGGCAGGATGCCAGGTTGAGGTTGCGGCGCGGCGTGGGCGGCGGAAACAGGGGAATGCCTTCGCCCAGTACCGTCGGCAGGATGAACAGTTCAATGCGGTCCACCAGGTCCAGCGCCAGGAACTCCCGCACCAATTGCCCTCCTCCAACCAACCAGATATGCCCGGTTCCCTTTTCCTTTAGCTGGGCCACCAGGCCGGGAATATCGTCCCCAGCGACGAACTGAGCGTACTCATCCCGCTGGCCGGCTCGCGTCCGGGAGAAGACGTAGCCTTCCTGTTCCGTGTAGGGATAATCCACGTCGAAGGACAGCACCTGTTCGTAGGTTACCCGACCCATCAGAACCACGCCCACCCCCGCGATGAACTCTCCGTATCCGTAGTCCCCAGACCCCTCTCCCGTTGGCGCGGGGAGTTCATCCAGCCAGTCAACGGACCCATCGGCACGGGCGATGTAACCATCAAGGGAGGTAGCGACGTAGAGGATGACATCGGGCATTGGGAACCTCCTGCATTGGCCTATGGGCCAACCTCCCCCTCTCTCGAAGGGGTTAGCCGGTCCGGTACTGCCTTCCGGTGCGGATATTCCACCAGACGATTACGGGGGCAATGACCAGGGTGGGCAGTATCCACGCCAGCCAGGGCGGATTGGTGGCCACGTTCACCACCAGCACGGCGGTAACGGTGGCAATGGTCCCGGCCAGCATGTTGGTCAGGTGACGGGCGATGCGCCGGCCGCCGGTGGCCCGCCGCAACCGGTGATAGAGGGCATCCGCCACGCCCAGGGCCAGGGCAATGGCCGCAAATAGGGACATGGTAACCCATTGGGGATCGCCGCCGCCGAACAGCGTCCCAGCGTAAATCCCCATACCCATGCCGGTGGACACCATTATGGCCGTGGCAGCCCAGTCCACGGCCTGGGGAATGCCCCGCCGATTGCGGGCGAATCGCCACCCGGCAAATACCAGGTAGAAGCTGAAGAAGGCGATGAGCAGCAGGAACAGGTCGGCTCCCAGCAGGGACAGGGGCACGGCGGTCAGGAACACCACGGTCATGGCGATGGCATAAACCCGGCCCGAAATCACGTGTCGGCGCCCACCCTTCGCCGTCACCACGGCCACCAGGGCGGTGAGCAGGGCCAGGGAGCCGGCCCCGATGTGAATTGCAAGGAGGATGGTGTTCAGCATGGGTTTCTCTCTAGTGGTTGGTCAAGTCAGGAATGGCGGGCGGCATCAGCAATTGTCGCCCAGAATGACAAACAGGAGGGGCTGGCAATAAGGATGATGGTGGCCCCCCCACCGTTGGGATTCCTCGGCTGTCGCTCGGAATGACAGGAGGTGTTGACCGGGGACTGGGAGCTATTGCCATGGGGTTAATCCGCCCCAGGTTAGCGCCGGTCCGGGCCGGTGGAACCGTCCTGAGGCCGGCGGTAGCGGCGGATGACCACCGTGTCGCACAGGAGGTCGTGGAGGGCCCGGCGGTCTTCCCGGAACAGGGCGACCAGGAACAACAAACCCATGGTCAGTTGGAACGAAAAGATGGACAATGCGTGGCGAGCCAGAGCCCTGCCGAAACCCACTCGGGAGCCGTCGCAGCGAACCACGTACAGTCCGAAGGCTCTCTTCCCTACAGTCCTGGCCAGGTAGGTAACCAGGGCAGTATGGTAGGCGATTGTTAGAATGGTCAGGCCCATCTGAAGTCGTTCCCACCCGGGCTGGGGTTCAAAAACCTGACTCAGATTCTCCGGCACCGGCTGACCCAGGGAGAGCCACAGAAGGATCACGGGAACGTTCACCAACAGCCAGTCAATAATGAATGCTATGGAACGGAAGCCAAACCCGCCGGGGTAACCCAACTCGAAGGCACCCAGGGGAGGCAGCCGGCGGTGGAAGGCCCGTTCCCCTCGCGCCAGCAGGGGAAAGCCGCAGTCGATGCAGAAGGCGGCGGCGGCATCATTGGGCCGTTGGCAGCGTGCGCAGACGACGACCCGGGGCGGAGCGTCGGCCGGCTCCGAGGGTGGACTGGGTGGCGGCGGTGCGGTGGGCGAGCCGGAATCGGTCGGGCCGACCTCTCCCGCGGGACCGGGTTGGGCCGGCGCTGGGGCATCGGCCTCCAGGCGGGCGCCACAGTTGCCGCAGAAGCGGTCGCCGGGAGCGCTCGGATGCTGGCATGCTGCGCACACCGGCGCGAGGGTTACGCCGCACCTCTGGCAGGTTGCGTCCCCGGCGGCTATCTCCACGCCGCAGTTGTGGCAGTTCATATCCTGCAAACTTCCCCGGTGGAACGGGCAACCGGGGGTTGAGCGCTGGTTGGCCGCATCTGCATCTACCGGGTCACCGCCCCCTCGGCGGCGGAGGATACCAGCTTGGCGTACTTGGCCAACACCCCGGAGGTGTACTTGGGCGGCAGGGGCTGCCATGACGCCCGCCGGTCGGCCAGCTCCTCTTCGGTAAGGCGGGCGTTCAACTGCCGGTTGGGTATATCCAGGGTCACTATGTCACCCTCCCGGAGCAGCCCGATGGGGCCGCCAACAGCCGCCTCCGGGGCCACGTGTCCTACCATGGGGCCGTGGGAGGCGCCGGAGAAGCGTCCATCGGTCACCAAAGCCACCGAGTCGCCCAGGCCCTGGCCGATGAGGGCGCCGGTCACGGCCAGCATTTCCCGCATTCCCGGCCCCCCCTTGGGCCCCTCGTACCGGATGATTACGATGTCGCCCGGGTTGATTTCGCCCCGCTGGATGGCCTGGAAGGCGGGTTCCTCCTGCTCGAAGACCCTTGCCGGCCCCTCGTAAACCTTCTCCTGGTGGCCGGCCACCTTGATGACCGCGCCATCGGGGGCCAGGTTGCCCCGCAGTATGGCCAGCCCGCCGGTGGGACCACGGGGATTCTCGGCCCGGTAAATCACCGGCTGGTCATCGATGGTGGGCATATCGGCCACGTTCTGGGCCAGGGTCCTGCCGGTGACGGTCATGGTATCGCCGTGGAGCAGCCCCGCCTCCAGCATCCGCTTGGCCACCAGGGACACGCCGCCGTACCGGTGCAGGTCGGCCATCACGTACCGGCCACCGGGCCGCATGTCGGAAATGTAGGGAGTGTTGCGGCTGATCCGGTCGAAGTCGTCCAGGCTCAGGTCAACCCCGGCTTCGTTGGCGATGGCCATCAGGTGAAGGACGGCGTTGGTGGAGCCGCCCATGGCCAGCACCACGGTGATGGCGTTCTCGAAGGCCTGGCGGGTCATGATGTCCCTGGGACGCACATCCTCTTCCAGCAGGCGCAGCAGGGTGCGGCCGGCGTCCCTAGCCTCGTCCACCTTGCGGGGGTCGATGGCGGGTATGGAAGCATCGCCGGGCAGGGACATGCCCATGATTTCAATAGCGGTGGACATGGTGTTGGCGGTGAAGAGTCCGGCGCAGGAACCCTCGCCGGGGCAGGCCACGCATTCCAGGGCGGTCAGTTCTTCCCGGCTGATGCTGCCCTTGGCGTAGGCGCCCACCGCCTCGAACACGTCCTGGATGTTCACGTCGTTGCCCTGGTACTGGCCGGGCATGATGGTGCCGCCGTAGATGAATATCGAAGGGACGTTCAGGCGGGCGATGGCCATCATGCAGCCTGGCATATTCTTGTCGCAGCCGGCGATGGTGATCAGGCCGTCCATCCGTTCCCCGAAGGTAACCACTTCGATGGAATCGGCGATGACCTCGCGGCTGACCAGCGAGGCCTTCATGCCCTCGGTCCCCATGGAGATGCCGTCGCTGACGGTAATGGTGCCAAACTCGAAGGGCGTACCATCGCCCTGGCGCACCCCCTCCTTGGCCGCCTGGGCAAAGCGGGAAAGGTGGACATTGCAGGGGGTGACATCGCTGGCGAGGTTGGCAATGGCCACGAAGGGCTTGTCCAGGTCCTCCTGGGTCAGGCCCATGGCCAGGAGCATGGCGCGCGCGGGTGCCCGCTCTGCGCCCTGGGTAACGTCGTTGCTGCGGTGCTTCATTCGGGATACGGTGGCGGCGTCCCGCGTCGTGGTCTGGGTTGCGCTGGTGGTGGTAGTCACAGGAAGCCTCCTGGCGCGCCATTGGCGGGTTGAAATTGGCAACATTATAGTTGGACAACCCCAAGGGGTAAAGGCGGCGGGGGCAGCGGGGGACCTGGGAATAGCCAGGTTCCAGTCATTCCGGGAGGAGTTGAGTAGTACGTCAAGGGAGGAATGATAACTATGAATGGGTTAGATGGTTGCCTGGTCGGGTAGGGGCGCACAGCCGTGCGCCCCCACGGGTAACGTGCACCCTCCCCCATTATTCTCACTATCTTTTCCTGATAAGCTCGGGCTGACTACCTACAAGCCACAGCGTCCTGCCCTCGCACCGTTGGGATTCCTCGGCTGTAGCTCGGAATGACAGGCGCCGGGGAAGGGCCGTCAGTCAGCGCGGGAAGCCTCCTCCGAAGGAGCTGCGCCTTCAACGCCGGACTCTTCGGGCATAGGCCCTTCCGGGCTTAACTGGCTGCTCAACTCGCCAGCAGCGGGAGCCGTATTCCATTCCCGTACCAGGTAAACCACCACCTCTTTAGCCAGGGCCACCAGCGGCGGGCCCAGGATCACTCCCCAGAGTCCAAAGTAGTGACTGCCGACGGTGATGACCATGATGACGGCGATGGGGTGCATGTTCAGGGTGTCGGCCTGAATGCGGGGAACCAGCAGCGTATTCTCCAGCAGCTGCACCACCAGGTAGAGCAGGATCACCCACAGTACCTTGTCCGGTTCGGTGGCCAGGGTTACCAGCACCCCCACGGCCCCGCCAATCCAGGGACCGATAATCGGGACCAGTTCGGTCAGCCCCGCCACGATTCCCAGGACCACCGCAAAGGGTACGTCCAGCAGCAGCAGGCCCACGGCGACGATGACCCCCACGATGACGCCCAGGGTCAATTGGCCCCGTATGTACCCGCCCAGGGTGCGGTCGGCAATATCGAGAATATCCCGCAGGTGAGGACGCAGTGCATGAGGGAAGGGGGATTGCAGCGACTCCCTAATGGGGCCGGAGTCCTTCATCAGGTAGAAGACCAGCACCGGGGCGGTGGCCAGGCCCAGGATGAAGGCGAAGGAACCGGAAATTACGGCCAGGGTCTGCCCCACCACGTTCCAGGCGGCCTGCCCCACGATGGCGCCGGCATCGGCCAGGGCCG
The DNA here is from genome assembly GCA_965221385.1 of Dehalococcoidia bacterium. Lineage (GTDB taxonomy): Bacteria > Chloroflexota > Dehalococcoidia > Lucifugimonadales > UBA3495 > Bin22. The sequence continues at coordinate 1,810,414 of OZ244885.1, read as the reverse complement.
TCTCTGCCCGGTTCCGCAGGTCGGCCGGGACCAGGTCTGCATAGTTGTCCACCCAGCCTTCCAGGGTGACGCGGGCGCCGTTCAGGAAGGTGGGAAAACCCTCGACGAAGCTACGGCTCTGCTCGATGGTGGGGGGAATGACGGCGACTACCAGGCCCGCCAGCAGACCCAGCCCCGTCAGGAAGACCATGCCCACGGCCATACCCCGGGCCAGGGAGGGACGGGCTTGTCGCCAGGGCATGACCCGTTCCAGCAGCTTGGCAACGGGAAGCAGTACGTAGGCGATAACCACGCTGATGCCCAGGGTCAGCAGCACAGCCCCAACCAGGTACAGGACCAACAGGGTAGCCACCAGGATACCGGCGGTGGCTGCCAGGCAGATGCGCTTGTTCTTCATCGTTGGCCTTCCCCCGCGACGGGCCTTCCCTTGCGCTGGCATGGTAGGGCGCGCCCCAACGTCCGGTCAACCCCGGTTTAGCCGGAACTGGAATGGGGATGGGGAAGAAGACCGGGGCTTGTGTATCTGCGGTTAGGGGATCACAACCCTCCCCGACGCCCCTGGCGGCGCCCGTCCCGCCGTTGGGATTCCTCGACACGGCTCGGAATGACAGGAAATAGGGGCTGCAGCCGGCTACCGGCGGGTTGCCCTTCCCCGTAGGGCAATGAGGGCCAGGCTCAGGCTAACCACGCCCACCGCCAGGGTGGCCAGCAGCCCGTCGCGCAGGGCCGCCAGGTTCCACCATTCGGTAATCAGGGACCGCTCGGCGGCCAGGATGTAGGTGACGGGATTGAAGTCGGCGGCGGTGGCCAGCCAGGGCGTCATCTGCTCCTGGGGTATGAACAGGGTGGTCATGAAAAGGAAGGGAAAGAAGAGGAGGAAGGTCAGGTTAACCGCCGCCACGTTCCCCGTCTTGAAGGCTATGGCATAGGGGAAACCGTTGAATACCAGGCCCCACAGGCCGCCCAGCAGCATGAAGGCCAGTATCCCCAGCGCACCGGTTTCAAAGCTCACCCCGACAATGAATCCCATGATTATCACCGGAATGGTCAGGGCCACGATGAGAACGAAATCGGCCATCATCAGGCCCAGGAGCAGGGCCACCCGGTTCACCGGCGTTATCACCAGCCGGTCGAAGTAACCGGACTGGATGTCGGTTACCACCGTTATGGCCCGGGACACACCGGTAACGGCAAAGAGCACCGCCACCGGCAGTTGGAAGGCCCGGTAATCCAGCCCGGGGATATTCTCGGCAAAGTCCTGGAGGGCGCCCACCGTCACCGCGAACATGAAAACGGGAATGAACAACGCGGGAATGACCGTTTCCAGGTCCCGTATCATCGAATGGACGGCGCGCCAGGAAACGGCCAGCATGTCCTTCAGGAACCCGGCCTTGCGGGCGCGGATATTGAGGGCGTCGGCGTTCCCGTTGGTCATCGCAGGTGGGGTTGCCGTGGGTAGGACTGCCAATGATCTGCTCCTGGTTTCGGTACGGTTCTGCAACTACTCTGGCGCCGAAGCCCCGACTTCCGCCGTCAGTCTCCGCCCTCTTCCCCGGCTGCCGGGCCCGACTCTTCCCGAATGAGGCGGGAACCGGTCACCTGGAGAAATACGTCGTCCAGGGTGGGGGTGCGCAGGGTCAGTTCCCTCACCCGTACTCCCAAGTCGTTCAGCTTCAGGGCAACCGAGCTGATCAGGGCCGCGCCATTGCCCGTACTGACGGTCAGCTCCGAATCGTGGGCGTCCACCCCGTCCACCGATGGCAGGGCGCGCAGGGCGTCGGCAACGGTATCGGAGGCATCCCCCTCCAGCCTGACGATAATCAGGTCCGAGCCGCGGGAGTGCTTCAACTGTTCGGGCGTACCCTGGGCCGCCAGCCGGCCCCGGTCAATGATGCCCACCCGGTGGGCCAGCACGTCGGCTTCTTCCAGGTACTGGGTGGTGAGGAATATGGTCACTCCCAGTTCGGAGTTGATACTGCCCACCTCTTCCCAGATTCGGTTGCGGCTGATGGGGTCGAGGCCGGTGGTCGGTTCGTCAAGGAAAAGGATTTCGGGGCGATGAATCAACGCGGCGGCCAGGTCCAGTCGCCGTTTCATGCCGCCGGAGTAGGTGCCAATCAGGCGGCCCATGGCGTCGCCGATGTCAATCAGGTCGGTCAGGTCCGCCATGCGGGCGGCAATCTCCCGGCCCTTGAGACCGTACAACCGTCCCTGCAGGGTTAACAGCTCCTTGCCGGTCTGCTTGTCGTCCAGGGCCGCTTCCTGGAGGGCCGCGCCGATGCGGAGGCGCACCTGGTCCGGTTGGGTCACGGCGTTGTACCCCGCCACGGTAATTGCCCCTTCCGAGGGGGCCAGGAGGGTGATCAGCATGCGGATGACGGTGGTCTTGCCCGCTCCGTTGGGGCCGAGGAATCCGTAGATTTCGCCCCGCTGCACCGCCAGGTCCACGCCGTCCACCGCCCGAACGGCGCCGAACTGCCGGACCAGACCCTGTGTGCGAATGGCATTGTTGTCGCTATTTGCAGCCATTTCCATTGGTTTGACGGAATGCGTGAAGACAGGGACGAAAGCATTAGCCCTTTCAACCAACGTTGAAAGGTAACCGATTATACCATGTGGGGCTATGGCCAGCCATACAGTTGTACGAGGAATAAAGGCCAGCTTTGGCGGAAAGCAGGAGGTTTGCCATTGGATTGCAGCTAGACGGGACTACATGGGGAGGCAGGCAACAATTGACTTTCTGGACAGGGGCAAGGGGCAGGGAAAAGCATTCTCCTGCCCCTTCAGGTCTGGACGGCGCAGAGGCCTTAGTTGGAGGCGGACAGTTCGGCAAAGACCCGGCGCCACTCCTCGTCATCCCCCTGTCCCATGCCTTCCCGGTAGGCAATCGTCCCCTGGGAATCGAAGGCAATCTTGGTGGACTGGATGGTGACACCCAGCAGGGCCATCACTTCGGGGTCGGCGGTGGCCACCGGCCACGGGTGCCCCCGCTCCTGACGGTAGGCCTCCAAGTCTTCAATATCTTCCACGATTCCAGGGTGGACGCCAATGGCGTAGAAATCCACTTCCCCGGCATAATCCGGGTAGATCTCCTTCATCCGCTGCAACTCAGCGGTGCACACCGGTCAAGTGGTGGCCCAGAAGAACAGGAAGGTGGGCCGACCCTCTTCAACCAACGTGGCCGAGGTTACGGCGCTGCCGTCGGCCAGGGTCATGGCAAACTCGGGAATTCGATTCCCCTCCAGGTTGCCGGTGGCCGGAACAGCGGGGAAGCTCTCGGCGGTGAGGGTAATCCCCTGTGCTGCGACCTCGTTGCCTCCCAGGGAAATAGCGCCGGAGTTCCCGCTGACCGACAGGAATATGGAGGCCGCCAGGCCGGCTACGGGTACCAGCACGGCTAACGCCAGCAGCGCCTTGCCTATCCAGGAATGTCCTTTCATTGGTCACCATCCATTGATTTCCAGAAACGAAGGCCCCTTTGGTTGCGCCATGGGTCAGCGCCCGACGTCACCCGGAGGCCTGGCGGGCGCGGATTCCAGGGGGCGTTGCCGCCCTTCCCACCGGCTCCTACTGGCTGGCCAGGTCGGCAAAGACCTGGCGCCAGGTGTCGGCGCCGCCACCGCCAAAGCCGTCCCGGTAGGTTATTACCCCCTGGGAATCGAAGGCAATCTTGGTGGACTGGTAGGAGACGTTCAGGGAAGACAGAGCATCCCGTTCATCGGCCATGTTGGCCACCGGCCAGGGATAACCGTTGCGCTGGCGGTAATCTTCAAGTCGGTCCAGGTTGTCGAAGGAACGGGAAACGGCTATGGCGTAGAAATCAACTTCGTCGGCAAATTCGGGGTACACGGACTTCAGCTGCTGCAACTCAGCAGCGCACTGCCCTCAAGTGGTCGAGGTGAAGAACAGGAACGTGGGCTGTCCCTCCTCGATCAGGCTGACGGAGGATACGGTGGCGCCGCCCACCAGGTCAAGGGTTATGTCGGGAATCCGGTTGCCAACCTCGTTTCCCACATCCGGCAGGGATTCAGCCGCGGCCGGCGCGGGGGTGTCCGCCGAATCGGTCATGGGGGCCTGCTCCGGAACCGCCTTTGCCATCGGGGCCGGTTCCTTCGCATCGGAAGTTCCCCCAACGTCCTGAGGAACGGCAGCGGCCTGCTGGGGCGCCTCCTGGTCTGCCACTGCCGCCCCGGGCTGGGAGGGCGCCGGGATTTCTGGCCCGCTATCGCTCATGTCGGCGGTGGCAGCCTGTTCAGTCATTGGCGTGTCGCCTTCGACCTTCGCTGATGGCTGCGATGGCAGCTCCTGGCTGGCCTCGCCCGATGGGGCGGGCGCAGATTGCGGGGATGGTTGGGATTCCTGGGTCGCGCCGCAAGCCACCGCTGCCACCAAAAGCAACGCCGACACCGCCAGCGCCATAGGTCTGAATGACCGGCCCAGCCTGGAAAGTATCCCGGTTAATTGCAATCTCATAGACGTACTCCTGCAGGTGAGATACTGTGCTCGTTGTTGCGGCAGGCTCCAATGCCGGCCTGCCGATTCTGAGGTAGGTTATCTGAATTACGTTACTGGCGTACAAAGCGGATTTGCCCCACTGCGGCGCAGTTTTCAACTTCAACTGGACCCGGGACTGCGACGGTCAACTGGCCCGGCCGCCCTGCAACCAGGTTCTTCCCTCGGATGCCAGGAAACGGTCGGCCTCCACCGGCCCCCAGCTGCCCTCGGGATAAAAGAAGGGACGGGGGGCATTGGGCCGGCTGAAGCCATCGACAAAGGGGTCGATTATGCTCCAGGCCTGCTCAATTTCATCGCCGCGGGTGAACAGCGACGCATCGCCGGTGAGGGCATCCAGCAGCAGCCGCTCGTAGGCATCGGGAATGGCCTGCCCGTCGAAGGCCTGGTGGTAGTGAAACTCCAACTCCACCTTCCGCATCTGCAGCCCGGCCTCCGGCGTCTTGGTCTGGAATTCCAGGTGAAAGCCCTCGTCGGGCTGCACGAAGATGGCCAGGGTGTTGGCGGGAATATCCTCGTCCTCGGCCAGGGGGAACAGCATGTGCGGCGGGTTGCGGAACTGGATGATGATTTCGGTGGATTTGGCGCGCAGGGCCTTGCCGGAGCGCAGATAGAAGGGTACCCCCTGCCAGCGCCAGTTATCCACGTAGAGCCGGGCGGCGGCATAGGTAGCCGTGTCCGAATCGGGCGACACCCCCGGCTCGTCCCGGTAGGTGCGGTACTGGCCCGGAATGGCATGGCGGGCCACATCCTCGGCATGGATGCGGCGGATGGCGCTCAGCACCTTCACCTTCTCGTTGCGCAGGGCCTCGGCCTCGAAGGAATGGGGCGGCTCCATAGCCACCAGGGTCAACAGTTGCAACAGGTGGTTCTGGAACATATCCCGCAGCACACCGGTCTGGTCGTAATAGTCGCCCCGTTCGTCGATGCGCAGGGATTCCGACACCGTTATCTGCACGTGGTCGATGTAATTGCGGTTCCAGAGGGGCTCGAAGATGGCATTGGCAAAGCGGAAAACCAGCAGGTTTTGGACCGTCTCCTTGCCCAGGTAGTGGTCAATGCGAAAGACCTGGTCCTCCCGGAAGACGGAGTGGGCGATGTCGTTCAACTCCCGGGCCGACTCCAAATCGGTGCCGAAGGGCTTCTCCACCACCAGCCGCCGCCATCCCCCTTCGTCCCCTGCCATGCCGGCCTGTCCCAGCCCGGTGATGACCGGACGATATAAGAAGGGCGCCAGGGAAAGGTAGTAGAGGCGGTGGCCCACCGGCGCGCCAGCTTCGATTTCCTCCAGCTTCGCCTCCACCGCCGCCAGGTCCTCCTGGCTGGTAACGTCCCCATGCAGGTAGTGGATTCGAGGGGCCAGGTCGGCCCACTGCTGGGGAGTGGGCTTCGTCATGCCATCGCCGCCCAGGAACGGCTCCAGGACCGCCCGGAACTGGGCATCGTCCATGTCACTGCGGGCCACGCCGAGGATGTGCAGGTCTTCGGGCAGTTGGCCCTTGCTGTGCAGGCTGGCCAGGGCCGGTACCAGCTTCCGCCGGGTCAGGTCGCCGCTGGCCCCAAAGATGACCAGGGTAGCGGGGCCAGGCGCGTTGGAGTTTCCCGAGAGCGTCGCAGTTTCAGGAATTGCCATCGGCGGACCTCCGAACCGGGTGGCCGCCAAACTGGTTGCGCAGGGCGGCCAGCAATTTGGCTCCAAAGGGTTGGGCCTGCCGGGAACGGAACCTCTGCAACAGCGACAGGGTTATCACCGGGGCAGGAACGGCCAGATCCACCGATTCCTGCACCGTCCACCGGCCCTCGCCCGAATCTTCCACGTAGGATTGCAGGTCTGACAGGCTGGGATCTTCCTCCAGGGCCGATACCACCAGGTCCAGCAGCCAGGACCGCACCACGCTGCCATGACGCCAGGTATCGGCTATGCGGGCCAGGTCCAGGTTGAACTCCTCCTTGGCGGCCATGAGTTCGAAGCCCTCGGCGTAGGCCTCCATCAGGGCATACTCCACGCCGTTGTGGACCATCTTTACGAAGTGACCCGCTCCCACGGGGCCCACGTGGCTGTAGCCCCGGTCGTCTCCCGGGGCCAGGGCCTGGAAGATGGGTTCCAAGCGCTGGAACACCTCTTCCCGGCCGCCCACCATCAGGGTATAGCCCTCGGTCAGGCCCCAGATACCCCCGCTGGTTCCCACGTCCACCAGGTCTATGCCCTGCTCGGACAGCCGTTCGGCCCGGCGCTGGGTATCCTTGTAGTTGGCATTGCCCCCGTCCAGGATGACATCGCCCGGTTCCAGCAGGGACGCCAGGCGGAACATGGTATCCTCCGTGGGTTGCCCGTGGGGCAGCATCAGCCACACCGGTCGGGGCGGGGTCAGCGTGGCAACCAGGTCTTCCAGATGATTGGCCCCACGGGCGCCCAATCCCTGGCTGGCAACAACGGCGTCGGCGTTGGTATCGTAGGCCACCACCCGGTGGCCGGCGGCCAGCAGCCGCTGCGCCATGTTGCCGCCCATGCGGCCCAGACCAATCATTCCCAGTTCCAAGGATCGACCTCCGGCATGGTAATGTGGGTTTGGTATGTGGCTTTGGTATGCGGGTTTGCGGTGAACTCCGGCTGAAAGGTCGATGGCCCATTATCGCCCGACCCTATTCGCCCTCCAGGATGGAGTGGGCCCGGGCAATGATCGCTTTCGCTGACTTGGACAACGCAAGAGAATCCAGTTCGACGGGCCAGGCGTTCACCCAGCAGTGATCGCTGACCTCCTTCTCCTGGAGCTTGACCCTTCCCCACACATCCATGTAGCAGACCGAATGGGAGCGGTTGAGGCTTTCGTGATGAAAAAGGTACTTCACCGACTGGCAGGTCAGGCCCGTTTCCTCCCACACTTCCCGGATGCCCGCCGCCAGGGGCGTCTCGTTCTTCTTCAGCCCTCCGCCCGGCAGGCTCCAACGGCGGGACCCCCGTCCCCGAACCAGCAACAGCTTGCCGTCCCGCATGGCGATGACGGTGGCCCGTTGGCGTTTCGACTCTCTCTGTGCCGGCTCAGCCATGATGTCTCACTCCCTGGAACGCAGACCCGCGGGCGTCCCCAGCGCCACGGAAGACTGGTTTGGCCAAAGCGACCCGCAATTTTCCCCGCGTGATTCTCCCTGCGCGGTTTTCCTGATCCTTGCTCCTACAATTGGGCGGTCAAACGCCGGATGCCCGCCGCCGGGTCCGAGCCCAGGTGAACTCGCGCTGCCCGACGGCCCAATTCCCGCAGGGCCTGCAGGTCCCCGGTGGACTGGGCATCGGCCAAAACGTCGAAGGAGCAGGGGTACGGGTGGTCGGGTATGGACAGCTCGGCGGGGTGGTCGGCGGTCAATTGAACGAAGATGCCGGAATTGGGCCCTCCCTTGTGCAACTGCCCGGTGGAATGAAGGTAGCGGGGGCCAAAGCCGGCGGTGGTGGGCAGCCCAAACCGCTCGGTCAATCGCTGCCGGAAGTCGGCCAGGGCCTGGCACACCCCCTCCGATTCGGGCAGATAGGCCAGAAGGGCCAGGTAATCCCCGGCGCCGGCCTGGGCCAGCAACCCGGACAGCGAATCCACCGACTCCACCGGCGGCAGTTGCCCGGCGCCCCGGTAGTGTTCCAGCACCAGGTCGGTCTTGTCCTTGGCCCCCTGCACGTTGGGTTGGTCGAAGGGGTGGACGCCCAGGAGGTGGCCGGCCACGGCGGTGGCAAATTCCCAACGGTAGAATTCCGCGCCCAGGTCGGCCCGGTCGGTCAACTCCAGCCGCACCGTGGGATGGGTGGCAGCCAGTTGCGCGGTCAGACTGTCGGCGGCGCCATTATCGTCGCCCCGCAGCCGCAGATACACCACCAACCGGTCCTCGCTATACCGTTCCGGCGGCAGGGACGGCTCCCCCGCCACGGGGATGATGCCCTTGCCCGACTTTCCCAGGCTTTCCGCCAGCATCTGCTCCACCCACAATCCGAACCCATCCAGGGCGGGGGAGGTTATCAGCGTGAGCTTGTCGCGGCCCACCCCGGCCAGGGCGCCCATGATCGCCCCCAGGCGGGCGCCGGGATTTTCGCCAGAGTCGGCGTCCTGGCAAAGACGCTGCATTACCCCGGCCCGGGCCAGAAATGCCTCCAGGTCCAGCCCCATGAGGGCGGCCGGCGCCATTCCAAAGTAGGAAAGCACCGAATAGCGTCCGCCAATTTCCGGGGGATTGGCAAAAGCCCGCCGGAACCCCTTGCGAAGGGCCAGAGCTTCAAGGGGCGTACCCGGGTCGGTGATGGCCACGAAGTTGCCGCCAGCCGCGTCTTCCCCCACTACGCCGGCCACCCGTTGGCGGAACCAGGCGTAAAGGGTGTTGGATTCTATGGTCGCTCCCGATTTGGAGGATACCAGGAATAGGGTGTGGGCCGGGTCGATGGCTTTCTCGGTGGCCAGGATCCACGAAGGCAGGGTGGAGTCCAGGGCCAACAATTCGGGAAACCCCGGCGCGCTGCCCAGGGTGCGGCGCAGCACCTCCGGCCCCAGGCTGCTGCCCCCCATTCCCAGCAGCACCACCTTGCGAAAGCCCGCCGTGCGCGCCTCTTCGGCGAATGCGGCCAACTCCTCTACCCTTGCGGCCATGGCTTCCGGCAGGCTGAGCCACCCCAACCGGTCTTCGATTTCGAGGGGGTCGTCGTTCCAAACCCGGTGATCCCCCTGCCAGATGCGGGGAACAATAGTAGCTGAATTCAGCCGCGCAAGGGTGGATTCGACCAGGGAACTGTAATCTCCCAGCGTCTCAACCGCTCGGGTACTGTCAGTTTGGGTACTGTCAGTCCGGATACTGTCAGACAAGGAACCCTCCGGTTACGTTACCAGGTGAAGTGGGTACGGGCCGTCAGTCGATCGTACACAAGATAGCATACCCAAATGAAACAGGCCAAGAGCGGAGGGAGTGCGAACCTGATTGGCCCCGGCCCCGGGGCTACATATCATAATTGACATACCGTGGTTGACATACCAAAGGGGCTTTGTTAGTATCAGCCGGCCTGTCCGCCCCCTTGCGGACGGAATTTTTGTGTCGTTTACGATATAATGTTTTCGTCCGGTGGAAAGGGCCACCCCCAAACAGGAGGTAACGGCGAAATTGGCTTTCGTAAGTGGTTTGAGATGCCGCGAATGCAGCCGGGAATACCCGGGCGAGGCTCTCAACGTTTGTGATTTCTGCTTCGGACCCCTGGAGGTGGTGTATGACTACGCCACCATCGCTGAGGTGGTCAGCCACGACCGCATCGCCGCCGGGCCCCTGAGCATTTGGCGCTACCAAGACCTGCTGCCAGCCGACGGCGAGGACCCGGTGGACATCCTGTCGGGCTTCACCCCCCTGCTGAAGGCCCGTAACCTGGGCGAGCGGCTCGGGTTGAAGAACCTGTACATCAAGAACGACAGCGTCAACCCGTCCTTCTCCTTCAAGGATCGGGTGGTCTCCGTGGCTGCCACCAAGGCCAGGGAGTTCAATTTCGAAACCATCGCCTGCGCGTCCACCGGCAACCTGGCCTGCAGCGTGGCCGCCCATGCCGCCCGGGCCGGTATGCGTTCCGTGGTTTTCATCCCCTCCGACCTGGAACGGGGCAAGGTCATCGGCGCCGCCGTCTATGGCCCCACCATGGTGGCCGTGGAGGGCACCTATGACGAGGTAAACCGCCTCTGCAGCGAGGTGGGCGACAACTACCCCTGGGCCTTCGTGAACATCAACATGCGCCCCTATTACGCCGAGGGCAGCAAGACGCTGGGCTACGAGGTGGCAGAACAGTTGGGTTGGCGAATCCCCGACCATGTGGTCATACCCTCTGCTTCCGGCGCCATGTTCACCAAGATCTGGAAGGGCTTCAACGAGCTGGCCTGCCTGGGGCTGCTGGACGGCGTGGATGCCATGACCTTCGGCCCCGACCAGAACACGGTTCACCACCCCGCCATCACGACGAGGATGCACATGGCCCAGGCCGTGGGCTGCTCGCCCATCGTCAATGCCTGGAACAATGGCGAGAACCACATTCGACCCGTCCGGCCCGACAGCATCGCCAAGTCCCTGGCCATCGGCAATCCCGCCGACGGTATCTACGCCCTCCGGGTCATCAAGGAATCGGAAGGTTCGGCCTACGCCGTTCCCGAACCCCAGGTGGTGGAGGGGATAAAGCTGCTGGCCGAAACCGAGGGCATATTCACCGAAACGGCCGGCGGAGTGACCATTTCCGCCCTGAAGCACCTGGCCGAAAGTGGAGCCATCGGCGCTGACGAGTTGACCGTGGCCTACATAACCGGCAATGGCCTAAAGACCCAGGAGGCAGTGGAGGAGGTGGTCAACCCCCTGTACATTCGCCCCACCATGGGCTCCTTCGAAGAGGCCCTGGAGGGCCGGGCTTCCGGGGTACGTGGGTAGCAGGGTGTAACCCCTCCCGCGTCGCGGCGGCCGCTCCGGATCGTCCGGCGTTGGTTCCGGTTCCAATATTCCCAGCCAAAATCGGTAGAGAAAAGGGTGAGATGGGCAGGCAGAGGGTCAAGTTCACCTTCGACGGCGACCTGATAAAAGAACCAATCATTTATATGCTGGGCCGCGACTTCCACCTGGTCACCAACATTCGCCGCGCCGACGTGGGGGAAACCCTGGGTTGGGTGGTGCTGGAACTGGACGGGGAGAAGGAAGAAATTGAACGGGGCCTGCAGTGGGTCAGTTCCACCGGAGTGCGGGTGGACCCCATCAGCGGGGACGTGGTGCAGGGCTAGCGCCGGGTCAACCTTGAAAGCGAAGGGTACTAGGGCAAAGTGTCATTCTCGGCGACCATATCCCTTTCATTCTGCCTTTACGGGCTTGCCAGAGCATTGGCAACAGATTAGCGAGTAATTGAGGAGGAACCCCGCAAATGCCTGTTACGGTTCGCATCCCCACCCCCCTGCGCCGCATGACCAATGGCCAGGACAAGGTGGAAATGGAAGAATCCAACCTTTCCACCATGATAGAAAACCTGGATACCTCCTATCCGGGCGTCAAGGAAAGGCTGATCGACGAGAACGGAGAACTGCGCTACTTCGTGAACATCTACCTCAACGGCGAGGATGTCCGCTTCCTGGACGGCCTGGACACCACGACCTCGGCTGGCGACGAAATAAGCATTGTACCGGCGGTGGCCGGGGGCTAGCAGAACCCCGCCGCTTCCTCTTCCCGGTCATTCCGAGAAACAGTCGAGGAATCCCAACGGCGCCCATCAACCAGCCCTGCCACCGGCAACCAACCTCCCCTGTGTCACCGTAGGGGCGCACAGCCGTGCGCCCCTACCCCCAACTACCAACCCTGCCACCGCCAACCGTTCTCCCCTGTGTCACCGTAGGGGCGCACAGCCGTGCGGCCCTGCCCCATCAACCACCAGGCCACCGGCAACCAACCCAGCCCTGTCATTCCGAGCGCCAGCCGAGGAATCCCAACGGTGCGGGGACCCCACCATTGCCCTGGCCAGCCCCCCATGTCTGTCATTCCGAGCGCCAGCCGAGGAATCCCAACGGTGCGGGGACCCCACCATTGCCCTGGCCAGCCCCCCATGTCTGTCATTCCGAGCGCCAGCCGAGGAATCCCAACGGTGCGGGGAAACGGTATTGTCCATGCCCGGCCACCCTTGTCTGTCATTCCGAGCGATAGCCGCGGAATCCCAACGGTGCGGGGGAACCGCTATTGCCATGTCCGGCCACCCTTGTCTGTCATTCCGAGCGACAGCCGAGGAATCCCAACGGTGCGGGGGAACCGCTATTGCCATGTCCGGCCACCCTTGTCTGTCATTCCGAGCGACAGCCGAGGAATCCAAACCGCAACAGGCAACCATGCTTGGGTGACGCCATGATGGTCGTTCCCTACCGTTGGGATTCCTCGGCTGTCGCTCGGAATGACAGGGAGGGTTGGCTTGTGGTGGGTGGCGTGGTTGCAGGGGGCGGCTGGGATTCCTCGGCTTACGCTCGGAATGACAGGGAGGGTTGGCTTCTGGTGGGTGGCATGGTTGCCTGTTGCGGCTGGGATTCCTCGGCTTACGCTCGGAATGACAGGGAGGGTTGGCTTCTGGTGGGTGGCATGGTTGCCTGTTGCGGCTGGGATTCCTCGACTGTCGCTCGGAATGACCGGGAAGGTTGGCTTGTGGTGGGTGGCGTAGTTGCAGGGGGCGGCTGGGATTCCTCGGCTGCCGCTCGGAATGACAGGGAGGGTTGGCTTGTGGTGGGTGACGTGGTTGCAGGGGGCGGTTGGGATTCCTCGACTGTCGCTCGGAATGACCGGGAAGGTTGGCTTCTGGTGGGTGGCATGGTTGCAGGGGGCGGCTGGGATTCCTCGGCTGCCGCTCGGAATGACAGGGTATGTCGAATTTGACGGAAACCTAATTCCGCAGCAACATACCCGGCTGGCATCGGCGGCAGTAGTTGGTCAGCCGCTGGTTGGCGTTGATTTGGGATATGTTACCGCCGCAGACGGGGCAGGGTTCGCCGCCCTTGCCATGCACCTTCAGGAAGTCGCGCACCTTGACGTGGATGTCGTCGCCCACCCGTTGCCGCAGTACGCCGATGGCATCTTCCACCACCAGCCGGCTCTGCCGATGCAGCCGCTCCAACTCCTCCTCCTGCAGTGTTCCCACCTTGCGGAAAGGGGAAATGCCGGCGGCAAAGAGAATCTCGTCGGAGTAGGCATTGCCGATGCCCGATATGAAGCTCCCTCGGGTCAGCACCCCCTTCACCTCGCCCCGGAAGCGCTTCAATCCAGCCTTAAAATCGGCGAAGGAAATATCCGAAAGCACGTCCATGCCCTGCTGCTCCAGCCGGTATATGCCCTCCAACTGGTCGGCGTCCACGTAATGGACCATACCCATCTGCCGGTCGTCCAGGTAACGCAATTCGGTGCCGTCGTCCAGACCCAGTACCAGGCAGGTGCGCTTATAGACCCGGGCCTTGGGGTCGCAATGCTGCAGGGCCCCGGTCAGCATGGGATTGACCGCCAACCACCGGCCCCCGGAGAGTTCCACCAGCAGGAACTTGCCCTCGCGCCGAAACCCCTCCAGGGTACGGCCCGGAAGGTCGGCGGCCGGGTCTCCCGCCTGGGGACGCAGCACGGTGGGGCGCAGCGTCCGCGCCGTTTCAACCACGCAGCCCCGTACATGGCCGTTGAGGTAGTCCTTGATTACCTCCAGGTCCGGCGCTTCCGGCATGGGACCTCCTCTGCTTCTCCGACGGGCATTGGGGTCGAATCGCTCCGGCCCCATTCTACCACCCACAACGCCGGCGCCCACCCACGCCGGCGGGCGGGGAAGGCCTACTCGTTCCAGGCGGGCGGCTGGTCAAGCCCATGCCTCCGGCAGGGGTTCACGAGCTACCAACGGGGGCCATAGACCGGGTTGGGTGTTGGTGCTACCATTCTACTGACCGGGGCTATGGCATACCCAGGCGTCCAATGGCGCCCTTCCACGCCGGAGGGTGAATCAATGCCCCTTGAGACCAGAATACGAGGAGAGCAGCAGCGATGAAACTGGTACTGTACAACGACTATCAACTGGGCGTGCTTCAAAACGGAAACGTGGTGGACGCCATGTCCGTGGTGGAGGGCATGTCCTTCCGCCGTCCCCACGACTTGATCGACGAGGTTATCACCAACTGGGGGACGCTGCGGCCAAGGATCGAGGCCGCCATTGCCGGGCAGGCCGGAGTACCTCTGGACAGTGTGCGGCTGCGGGCGCCGGTGCCCAAGCCCACCAAGCTGATCTGCGCCGCCGTCAACTACTTGGAGTTCGGCCAGCGGCTGCCCGCCCGCCTGGACGCCTTCCTCAAGTCGCCCACGGGCATCATCGGCAATGGCGATACCTGTGTCCTGCCTCCGGCCCCAGCTACCATTTTCCACCACGAGCCGGAACTGGCCTTCGTCATCGGCAAGACGGCCACCAACGTGAGCCAGGAAGAGGCCCTGGATTACGTCTTTGGCTACACCAACTTCCTGGACATGTCGGCCCGGGGCATTCCGGGCGCCCTGGGCAACAGCTTCTTCCTGGGCAAGTGCTGGGATACCTTCGCGCCCATGGGTCCTGCCCTGGTCACCGCCGACGAAATTCCCGACCCCCAGGACATTCAGATTCGCCTCTGGAACAATGATGAACCCCGCCATGACTTCTCCACCAGCGACATGGCCCACCCCATACGGGAGCTCATCTCCGAGTTTTCCAAGGTGACCACGCTGGAGCCGGGGGACGTGGTGGCCACCGGCGTGAACCACCAGCACATTGGCCCGGTTCAGGACGGCGACACCATCCGCATGGAGATCGCAGAACTGGGCCCCTCGCTGGTCATCCACATCAGCGACCCGGAAGGACGGGAATGGCCGCGGGGCATCGACCGCGAGTTTGGCGCCATGGTCATTGCCGGCGCCCCGGCCAACCCCCGTTCGTAGGAACAGCAAGGCAAGGCAACAAGTCAGGATGCCCAGTCTAGGGACGGCAATCCGTCCCTAAATCGTAGGGGCGCACGGGTGTGCGCCCCTACCCGGTCTCCCCACCAACGGCGCCCTGTCTAGTTTTCCCTCATCACCACGCAAGCCAAAGTTGTTATATAATACGGGCAGAGGCAAGCCCAGATAGCGGTTCCCCATCTTTGCGCCTTTGGCAGACGCCTGTCTTGGTGAGGTTAAGGTGGCTGGACAGGAGCGAAACGGCAAGACCGTAGCGGACGCCGGTGACCCAGGCGGCAGCAGCAATGCTGTGGCGCTGGCAGTTGAGCGCGTCCTGAGTTCGCCCGTCCTGGTGCTGAACCTCAACTACGTTCCCATCAACATTTCCACGGTGCGCCGGGCCATCATCCTGCTGAGCAAGGGCAAGGCAGAACTTCTGGAGAATCACCGGGGCGAGGTTCGCACCGTCACCGCGGTCGTGGAAGCCCCTTCCATCATCCGCCTGGTTTACCTGGTCAAGCGGCCCTTCGCCCCCCGCAAGCTGTCCAAGAAGGAGATATTCCTCCGCGACCAGTACACCTGCCAGTACTGCGGCAAGAAGGTACCGGAATTGACCCTGGACCACGTGGTGCCCCGCCGCCAGAAGGGGGCGCATACCTGGGAGAACGTGGTGGCGGCATGCAGCCAGTGCAACCTGCGCAAGGCCGGCCGGACTCCGGAAGAAGCCAACATGCGGCTGAAGACCCAGCCCCGGGCGCCCCAGCCCAACCCCTACCGCATCCTGCAGAACCGGGCCATCCTGGACGAGTGGCGCCCCTACCTGCCCTGGACGGAAAAGGGGGAGTAGGGGGGAACGTCTGACGGGGCAGGGATGAATCAGGAGGCATGTTTCTGTCATTCCGAGCGACAGCCGAGGAATCCCAACGGTAAGGGGGAAGGCTGGCCTCCTATTGGAATAATTCTGGCCCCTGTACCGTTGGGATTCCTCGGCTGTCGCTCGGAATGACAAGGCCGGGGGACTTCCGGTGGGTGGCATGGCTCCCCCTTACCGTTGGGATTCCTCGGCTACGGCTCGGAATGACAGGACAGGGGGACTTCCGGTGGGAAACGTGGTTGCCCCGCACCGTTGGGATTCCTCGGCTACCGCTCGGAATGACAGGACAGGGGGACTTCCGGTGGGAAACGTGGTTGCCCCGCACCGTTGGGATTCCTCGGCTACCGCTCGGAATGACAGGACAGGGGGACTTCCGGTGGGAAACGTGGTTGCCCCGCACCGTTGGGATTCCTCGGCTACCGCTCGGAATGACGGGGACCGTTGGCTTGGAATCGTTGGGAAGGCTGCCTCGCACCGTTGGGATTCCTCGGCTGTCGCTCGGAATGACAGGGCTGGTTGGCTTGCGGTGGGTGGCCTAGCTCCCCCGTGCCGTTGGGATTCCTCGGCTACCGCTCGGAATGACAGGACCGGTCGGCTTGCGGTGGGTGGCCTGGCTCCCCCGTGCTGTTGGGATTCCTCGGCTATCGCTCGGAATGACAGACATTAGGGGTTGACACTGACAAGCGCGCAGCGCCATGCACCGTAGGGGCACACAGCCGTGCGCCCCTACCCCACCTGGCAACCATCCATTCCCTTTACGCCAACCCCTCCGCCGCCAGGCTGCTACCCCTGCAACCTCGGCATTCCCAGCATCAGCGCTTCCAGGGCCAGGCGGGGGTTGACGTTGGCGTCCAGGGCCTCCAGGGTGTGGTTCACCCGCCGGATGAAACTTGCCACCTGGCCGGTGGTCAGCTGGGACGCCTGCAGGCGCAGCGTGTCAGCGTAGTCCTCGTTGTGCAGGTACCGGTCGGCTCCCTCCTTAACCAGCAGCAGGTCGCGCCACCACCGGAGCCACAGGTACAGCAGTTCCCGCCCCGCCTCCCGGTTACGCCCATAGCCCGTCGCCACCTCGTTGGCGTAATCGAAACGCAGGTCCAGCCCCCCTTCGCAAACCTCCTGCAACCGGGCCAGGTCCGCCGTCCGCTGCTCCATCGCCTGCGAGTCCCGCAGAAGGTTCACCGCCAGGCCAAAGCAGCCCCGCGACAGGCGGGCCGCCCGGTCGGCCGTTTCGGATTCTGCCCCGTGCTCCCGGACCAGAATATCTCGGATCACGGCATGGGCCACAGGCTTGAGGTGGAAGGCGCTGCACCGGGACCGGATGGTGGACAGCAAACTCTCCTCGTTGGCGGTCAGCAAGATCAGCAGGGACTGGGGCGGCGGTTCCTCCAGCGTTTTCAGCAGGGCATTGGCCGCCGCCGTGTTCATCAACTCGGCGCCGTCCACCACCACCACCTTGCAGGAACCCTCGTAGGGGGTGAGGTTCAGGAAGGATTCTATCTCGCGAACCTGTTCGATGCGGATGTCCCGCCGGACCGGACCTTCCTCGTCGTCCGTGCCGACGCCGATTATCCGCAGGTCGGAGTGGATGCCCTGGGCTACCCGCTGGCACTGGTCGCACCGGCCGCAGGGAACAGTTTCGTCTGCCAACCCATCCGGGCCATCGAGGGAAACGGGAGCTTCCCCGATCTCCTCCCCCATCGGCAGGGTTCCGGCGGAGTCGGAGGCCGAGTCCAGGTCTCCGAAGAGGCCAGCCGCCGAAGCCGTTTCAGGAAATTCCAACGCGGGTGTCGTGGAAGCGGCGGTCAGGGTGTCACTCCCGGGCGGGCGGCTACCCCCGGCCCGGCAGTTGACCGCCTGGGCCATGCCGATGGCGAGGGTCATCTTCCCCACGTGAGGCGGCCCCACCAGCAGGCAGGCGTGGGACATTCTTCCCCCGGTCAGGGCGGCGTCCAACTGGTGGGTTATGTGTTCCTGGCCGTAGATTTGCCACATGGCAGCTACCGACTCAGCGCCCCGGCCTACACATCACACAACATCAGGTCCTGGTAGCTTTCCCGGCGCCGGATCAGACGGCTCTGTCCCTCGTTGACCAGGACCATGGGCGGCCGGGGGTTCAAATTGTAGTTGCTGGCCATGGAGGGGCAGTAGGCCCCGGCGGCGGGAATGGCGATGATGTCCCCCGTCTCCGGCGTGGGCAGCAATATGTCCGAGGCCAGCACGTCGCCCGATTCACAGTACTTGCCGGCGATGGTGACCCGCTCGCCATCCTCCCGGTTTACCTTGCCAGCCGAGAGAACCTCGTAGGCGGCCTGGTACAGGGCGGGACGGATGTTGTCGCCCATGCCCCCGTCCACGCTGACGTACTTGCGCACGCCGGGAATGTCCTTGATGGCGCCGATGCGGTACAGGGCCACCCCGGCTGGCCCGACGATGGAGCGTCCCGGCTCCACCAGGAGGGTGGGCAGGCTCATGCCCAGCTCTTCGCAGGTATCTTTGAGGGCGCCAACGATGGTATCGGCGTACTCCCCAATGGGCGGCGGTTCCTGGTCGCGGGTGTAGGCGATGGCAAACCCGCCGCCGGGACTGAACTCCTGCAGGTCCAGGCCCTCCTCGCGGAACCCGGCGGCAAACCGCAGCACCAGATCGGTGGCGGCGGCGTAGGGTTCCAGTTCGAAGATGGGCGACCCCAGGTGGAAGTGGATTCCCCGCAGATTCAGGTGAGGCGCGGCCAGGGCCCGGCGGATGGCTTCCCCGGCGTCGCCCGTCTGGATGGAAAAGCCAAACTTGGAATCTATGATGCCGGTGGTGGTGTAGGCGTGGGTATGGGGGTCTATGCCCGGGGAGACGCGGACGAGAATATCCTGGGTCTGCCCGGCCTCGCCGGCGATGCGGTCCAGCAGGTCCAATTCATGGAAACTGTCCACCACCACCCGCCCGATGCCCTGCTGGACGGCGTAGGCCAATTCGTCGGGAGTCTTGTTGTTGCCGTGGAAATAGACCCTATCCAGGGGGAATTTCGCGGCGTCGGCCACCGCCAGTTCGCCGCCGGACACCACGTCCAACCCCAACCCTTCCTCATGGAAGATGCGGGCCAGGGCGGGATTGATGTAGGCCTTGGAGGCGTAGAGGACCTGGGCGCCGGGGCAGCGCCGCTCGAACTCGGTCCGGTAGCTGCGGCAGCGATTGCGCAGGGTGGCTTCGTCCAGCACGTAAACGGGAGTGCCGTACTCTTCGGCCAAGTCCAGGGTGGAGCAGCCGCCGATGACCAACCGGCCCTGCCCGTCGATTTCGGCGGTGTCGGGAAAGACGTTGCTTGGGAACATGGGGAAAACCTCTGCTGGGGATGTTTGCCTGGGCAAGGGTATGATAGGGCGCACGGCACGGCGGCGCAACCGGAACCCGATCCTGACCCAAACCGGTCTCTGCGCGGAACGCCGGTTTGCGCTATCATGGTATCGAAGAAGGGTATCGAAGAAAGGTATCGAAGAAAGGTATCGGAACGCGTCCCACAGACCGGAGGTTTGCCCCATGGCCACGTCAACCAACTCCACCGTCCCTGCCGATGTTGCGGCAGAGTACCGGGCCATCACCGAGGGGGTGGCCCTGCACGACAGCTCCGGCGCTGGCCGGCTGAAGGCCACCGGCGCCGATGCCCTGGACCTGCTTAATCGCCTCTCCACCAACGGCGTCGTAAACCTGGCGCCGATGCAGGTTTCCTCAACCATCCTCACCACCGACCGGGGGCGCATCCTCGACCTGCTCTGGGTGGTCAACACCGGCGAGCACGTACTACTTCTCACCAGCCCCGGCTGCCAGCAGGCGGTAATCGACTGGCTGGACAAGTACACCATCATGGAAGACCTGGAAGTGGAGGACATTTCCGAGGGGACGGCCCTGTTCACCCTCTGCGGCCCCGGAAGCCTGCCTGCCCTGGCCGCCGCCCTGGATTCCGGCGAACCGCCACCGGCCTCCGCCATGGCCCACGCCCAAATCGCTGGCTGCGATGCCCTGATTGTGCGCCGCGCCCTGGGAGAACTGGACGCCTGCGACGTGATGGTCGCTGACGCCGATGCTGGAGCGGTGTGGGCGGCCCTGGCCGCAACTGGCGCCACCCCGGTGGGGACGGAGGCCTTCAACACCGCCCTGGTGGGGAGCGGCGTCCCGCGCCATGGCCACGAACTAAGCGATGCCTACAACCCCCTGGAAGCGGGACTGATCGGCTCGGTGGACTTCGCCAAGGGCTGCTACATCGGCCAGGAGGTGATTGCCCGGCTGGACAGTTACCGGAAGGTGCAGCGTTACCTGGCACGGCTCCAGTTTTCCCCCGATGCCCAGGTGGAAGAGGGCGCCGGACTGGAGGTTGACGGCCTGCGGGTGGGACAGGTGACATCCCTGGCCACTCTGCCCGACACCGGCCAACGGGTGGGCCTGGGCTACGTCCGCACGGCCCATGCCAATCCGGGCCAGGTCCTGACCCTGATTACGCCCGCCGCCGGAACCGCCGAGGTTCTGGACCTGCCCCAGCTGTTCGGCCCGGGGGAGTAAGCGGCGAGCGGTTCGGGGTTAGTAGCCCCAACCGGGTGGGCGTCAGTATGGACAGAGACGGGGAGGGAAGGCATGTACCCACACGTAGGGGCGCACGGCCGTGTGCCCCTGCCCCCACACGAACCATCCACCGAACCCTTTCCAAGCCAACCACCGAACCCCTTTCCGAGCCAACCTTCCCTGTCATTCCGAACGACAGCCGAGGAATCCCAACCGTGCGGGGCCAACCATCCTTGTCTTCCCCAGCCCCCCAAGCCTGTCATTCCGAGCGACAGCCGAGGAATCCCAACCGCACACAACGACCAACCTTCCTATTCCAAGCATACGCTCCCTTTGTCCGGGGAAGGGGCGGGAATGCTTCGGCATGGCAATGACGGTTCCCCTTTACCGTTGGGATTCCTCGGCTGTCGCTCGGAATGACAGGCTGTGTTGGTTTGGGATAGGGTCGATGATTGTTGGGTGCGGTTGGGATTCCTCGAAGGGTTCGGAATGACAGCCTGAAGTGACCGGACTGCCAATTGGCAGTATCGGGTGGCACGTGTTCCAACCGTAGGGGCGCACGGCTGTGCGCCCCTACACCCACCCACAATCCGTCCACTCCCCACCAACAACCACCGTGCCCATTCCAAGCCAACCGACCCTGCCCTTTCCCCGCGCCACTTCCCCCTAGCCCGCCAGCCCCATCACCGCCAGGATGAAGGCATACTCCTCTGCCACCTCGTACAGGCGATCGTAGCGACCGGAGCGGCCCCCGTGACCGGCGCCCATGTTGGTCTTGAGCAGCAGCAGGTTATCGTCGGTCTTGAGATGCCGCAGCTTGGCCACGTACTTGGCCGGCTCCCAGTAGGTTACCCGGGGGTCGTTCAGGCCCGCCGTCACCAGGATGGGCGGGTAGTCCCTGGCGGCCAGCTGGTCGTAGGGGGAATATGAGCGGATACACTCGAAGGCCGCCGGATCCTCAATGGGGTTGCCCCATTCGGGCCACTCGATGGGCGTCAGGGGCAGCGAATCGTCCAGCATGGTGTTGAGGGCATCCACGAAGGGCACGTGGGCGGCCACCGCTCCCCACAGTTCCGGCGCCTGGTTCACCACGGCCCCCATCAACTGGCCGCCGGCGCTGCCCCCGGCGATGGCAATGCGTCCCTCCGACCCGTAGCCCTCCCGCACCAGATTGCGGGCCGCGTCCACGAAGTCGTTGAAGGTATTGGCCCGCCGGTCCAGCTTGCCGGCCTCGTACCAATGGTAGCCCAGGTCGTCGCCGCCCCGGATGTGGGCAATTGCGAAGATGAACCCCCGGTCCAGCAGGGACAGGCGGGCGGTTGAGAAGCTGGGCGGAATGGCGTACCCGTAGGCCCCGTACCCGTACAGGTAGAGGGGCGCCGTGCCATCCACCGGAGTATCCCGGCGGCGGACGATGGAAACGGGAACGTTGGCCCCGTCCCGGGCTGGCGCCATCAACCTTTCCGTCACGTATTCGCTGGAATCGTAGCCGCTGGGAACCTGCTGCACCTGCCGCACCTCCAGCTCCCCGGTGGCCAGGTGAAGGTCGAAAACGGTGTTGGGCGTCACCATGGAGGTGTAGTCCAGGCGCAGGGTGGCCGCCTGGAATTCCCGGTTCTGGCCGATGCCTGCCACGTAGGAGTCCTCAGGGAAGTCCACATACACGGAATCGCCGGCCCGGTCGATGAGCCGGACATGGTCCAGGCCATTGACTCGTTCCTCCACGGCGATGATGTCCTGGAAGGGCTGGAAGGCCCTGATGTAGTGGGTATCGGAGGCGTCCACCAGGGGCTGCCACGATGCCTCGGTGGGGTCGTCTCCGGGAGCGGTGGCCAGGCGGGTGTTCTTGTGGGTATCGTTGGTGCGGATGACGAACCGGTCGCCCTGGTGGTCGATGGAATACTCGTGGTTCGGCCGCCGCGGCGACACCACCAACGGCGTCGCCTCCGGGTCGGCGGCGGGAATCAGCCGCACCTCGCTGGTAACATGGTCGCCCGCCCCGATGATGACGTACTCATTCGATGCGGAGTCGCCGATTCCGACGAAGAAACCGGGGTCCGCCTCCTCATAGATCACGGCGTCCTCATCCACCGGCTGACCAAGTACGTGGCGGCGCACCTGCCAGGGCCGCCAGTTGGCGTCCACCAGGGTATAGAAGAAGGAGCTATCATCAGCGGACCAGACCACCCTGCCGATGGTGTCGGGTATCTCCACGGGCAGCATCTCCCCGGTGGCCAGGTCCTTCACCACCAGGGTGAAGCGCTCCGAGCCGTCGGTGTCCGTGGAGTAGGCCGCCAGGTGGCCGCCATTGCTCACCGACAGGGACCCCAGCCTGAAGTACTCCAGGTCCTGGGCCAGGGCCGGTTCGTCCAGGAAGGTTTCGGCATTGGCGGTGGGGGCCAGCCGGGCATCGGTGTCGCTGGCCGGCCAGCGCAGCCAGATGCGGTACTGGCTTTCCTCGGCAAATTGCCACTGGTAATACCAGTCGCCCTCTTTCCATGGGACGCTGGCCAGGTCGGGCTGCTGGCGGCCCTTGATCTCCTCGAATATGGTGTCGGCCAGGGGTCGGAAGGGGGCCATACGGGCCTCGAAGTAGGCATTCTCCGCGTTCAGGTAGGCCAGCACCTCCGCGTCCTCCACATTGGGGTAGCCCGGGTCCCGCAGCCAATGCCAGGGGTCTTCTATCGTCACGCCATGGTAGGTTGCGCTGTGGGGTCGGCGGGGCGCCGTGGGCGGCGACGAACCCCCCGGAGCGTGGTCAGTCGGAGAGGTGGTCGCGGGGTCGGCGCTGGCCTGGGGTGGTTCGTTCATTGGGAAGGTTGCCTCCAGTTGCAATTGACGAAGGGGAGGGGGAAGTCGCGCCCCGGAACCGGGCGCTGCCCGGCGATGCTGCACGCCAGAGAGGGGCGACACCCATGGGGTAGAGTTAAGCACAATTCTCCATAAATTCCAACGGCGGCCCGGGAATTGCATCCGACCAGACCTTCCGGGGGGTGACCCTACGGCCCCGTTCAGCACGAAGACTCTGGGCCGTAACCCAAGGCATGACCGGGGTGACCGAAGAGGGTCCAGGGGTCGCCCAACCCTCCCGGTCGCCGGGAAAACCGGAGCGGAGGGCCAGCCCGGAGCGGGAAATTTGGTGGAATTTTTTGGGGCGTCCGGGGAGGAACCGGGTGAGAGCCGCATATTTGCCCAGGCCCGACCGGGGCCGTCGCCGGGGCAATTTCCTAGCTGGTCGGGCCCGGTTGAGGGCTGACCGGGTTGTCTTGCGCCGGGGGATTGCGGCGGTTAGGCTGTCTTTCACGTGTTTTTGACATGCCATTTTTCCACCGGGTAACCGCCTTGACAGACCGATCGGCACACGACACTTGGACCGCCACTCTGGGCCAATTGGAAATGGAGTTGCCCAGAACCACTTTCGACACCTGGCTGAGGGATACCGAGGGACTGGCCTTCGAGGGCCCCGACCTGCTGGTGCAGGTGCCCAGCGCATTCACCATCGCCTGGCTGGAACAGCGCATGTACCAGACCATCCTCCGGGCCCTGCGCCAGTCCTCGGGAGATATGCTGGACGTCAGGTTCCAGGTATCGGACGAGGTGGCCGCCGGGGAGGAGCATACG
Organism: Dehalococcoidia bacterium; assembly: GCA_965221385.1. GTDB lineage: Bacteria > Chloroflexota > Dehalococcoidia > Lucifugimonadales > UBA3495 > Bin22. The sequence goes on along the minus strand of OZ244885.1, from coordinate 1,786,422 downwards.
CCCTATGGGGGTTACAATGGCGGCTCACCTGTTACTACCAATGGGACAGCCGGTGGGGCGACCGGGCATGCCGTCCTCCCCAGGGCGTCCGTCCCTACCACGGCGGGGGTGAATTTCGACGGCAAGTATTCCTTCAATCGGTTCGTGGTGGGCGCCTCCAATCGCATGGCCTTCAGCGCCGCACAGGCCGTTGCCGATGCCCCCGGCCAGGCCTACAACCCTCTATTCCTCTATTCCGGTGTCGGCCTGGGCAAGACCCACCTGCTCCACGCCATCGGGCAGGAGGCCGCCCGCAGCGGTCACAGCGTGCTCTATGTCTCATCGGAGCAGTTCACCAACGATTTCATCTCCGCCATCCGCAACCGCACCACCGAGGAGTTCCGGCAGCGCTACCGGGGCGTCCAGGTGCTGCTGATCGACGACGTGCAGTTCATGAGCGGCAAGGAACAGACCCAGGAGGGCTTCTTCCACACCTTCAACGACCTGCACACCGCCGGGTACCAGATCGTCCTCACCTCCGACCGGCCGCCCAAGTCCCTGGCCCTGCTGGAGGACCGACTCCGTTCCCGCTTTGAGTGGGGCCTCATCGCCGACATCCAACCGCCCAATCTCGAAACCCGAATGGCCATCCTGTCGGAAAAGGCGGAACAACTGAAGGCAGTTATCGAGGAGAGCGTCCTGGAGCTGATAGCAAAGCGGGTGCAGAAGAACGTGCGGGAACTGGAGGGCAGCCTCAACCGGGTGGTGGCCTACTCCCAACTGATGAGCGTCCCCATCAGCCTGGAATCCACCTCCCGCCTGCTGGACGACCTGACCCTGGACACGGCGCGCCACGCCATCGACCCGGAGCGGATACTGGAGGAGGTATCGCGCCAATACAAGGTTTCCGCCGCCGACCTGTTGGGACGCCGCCGCAGCAAGACCATCGCCCTGGCCCGCCAGGTGGCCATGTACCTGCTAATCTACGAACTTGAGCTTTCCCCCACCGAGGTTGGCCGTCTGCTGGGCGACCGCGACCACTCGACCGTTATCCACGGCGCCGGCAAGATCAACGGCGAAATTAACGAGGACTACCACCTCCGCCAAAACGTCCTCACCATCAAGGAAGCCATTTTCACGTAACGCCCAGCCAAGCTTGGCCGGTCATTCCGAGTGCTGTCTCTCAGTCCGGTCGCCCACTTTTTCTGTCATTCCGAGCGACAGCCGAGGAATCCCAACGTCGGGGCGGCAAACCGCACCACTGCCCGCCAAGTGTGGATAACCGGCTGTATTCTGTGGATAAGTCATTCCATTATGGGGATAATCCCTCGCCAACCGTGTCCGCCAGAGTGTCTGGACGTTGACGCATTACGCCACGCTTCTCCGCCCACCTCCATATCCACCCCACTCAACCGATTATCCACAACTATCCCCGCGAAACCCACTTTCCCCGGGAGACTGTCCACTGCGATGCCGAATATGCCAGAAGGTGTATGTCCACTTTTCAACGCCTTTATTATTGCCGTTATCTACCTTACAATTACTCCATGATTGATACAGTTAGACTTAACATTAAGGCCGGGGATGGCGGCAACGGCTGCGTCAGCTTTTTGCGTGAGAAGTTCCGGCCCCGGGGCGGTCCCAACGGCGGCGATGGTGGCAACGGCGGCAATGCCTACGTGGTGGGCGATGGCTCCATCAATACCCTGCTGCACCTGAAGTACAACAGCACCATCTACGTGGACCGGGGCGGCCATGGCAAGGGCAAGGGCCAGCGGGGAGCCAACGGCGAGGACAGTGTCATCAAGGTGCCTTTGGGTACCGTCGTTTGGCGCATGCACAAGGGTGGCGAGAAGGAGTTCCTGACCGATGTCACCGACGATACGCCCCGCCTGGTTGCCCAGGGCGGCGTCGGCGGCTGGGGCAATGCCCACTACGTTTCTCCCACCAACCAGGAACCCATGCTCTCCCAGCGGGGCGAGCGCGGGGAATACTCGGTTCTGTTCCTGGAGCTCAAGCTGCTGGCCGACGTGGGTCTGCTGGCCCGGCCCAATGCCGGAAAATCGACCCTGATCTCCCGTTGCTCCGCGGCCAAGCCCCGCATCGCCGATTACCCCTTCACCACCGTGGAGCCGGTGCTGGGAGTCGTAACCAGCCGCGGCCAGGATTTCGTGATGATGGAGGTTCCGGGACTGCTGGAAGGCGCCCACGAGGGTGTGGGTCTGGGCGACCAGTTCCTGCGCCATGCCGAACGGGCCCGGGTGTACGTGCACGTCCTGGACGGCCTTTCCGAAGACCCGGTGGCCGACTTCAACATGATCAATCGCGAGTTGCAGGAGTTCAACCCGGCCCTGGCCCACAAGCCCCAGATCATCGCCGTAAACAAGGTGGACGTGACCGAGGTGCGGGAACGGCAATCCCAGTTGACGGATGAGTTGCGGCAGGCCGCCGCCGAATCGCCGGTTCTGGCCAATGGCCCCGATACCCCGGTGGTGTTTATATCCGCCGTAAGCGGTGAGGGCGTTGAAGTGATGCTGGGTCACGTCATCGAGATCATGGACAAGGTGGCCTCGGAGGAGGCAGAGGTACGGGCCCAGGAGGAACGGGAAGGGGAGCCGGCGTCGGAAGCGCCCACCCGTCCCAACCGGCGCCGCCCGCCCACCGAGCCTATTTCCTTCTACAAGGACCGGGGTGTGTACGTGGTGAAGTCGGAGCAGTTGGAAAGGCTGAGCGCCCTGGCCGATACCAGGGATTACCGGGTGTTGCTGCAGTTGTGGCGGGAGATGACCCGCCTGGGCATTGCCCGCAGGCTGGAGGAAGCCGGTATCGAGCCGGGAGACACCATCCGCATCGGCCGAGCGGAAATGGAATGGTTCTAGCTACTGGGGATCAACGGGGAGGGAAACTCCGCCGTTGCAGGGGGCGACACTGGGGCCTGGCGCCCTGCCGACGCGCAGTTTCGGGGCCGCTGCCGCCATGCGGTTAGGGATTCTGGGCGGCACCTTCGACCCCATTCATCTGGGCCATCTGCTCATAGCCGAGGAGAGCAGGATAGGGTTGGAACTGGACCGGGTAATGTTTGTGCCGGCGGGCCGTCCCTGGCTCAAGGAGGGGGAGGCCATAACCCCCGCCTGCCACCGGGTCCGCATGGTTGAACTGGCCACCGAGTCAAACCGCTGCTTCCAGGTGCACCGCGGCGAGGTGGATCGCCCCGGCCTGAGCTACACGGTGGATACCTTGGAGGAACTGAAGGAGGAACAGCCACCCGGTACGGAACTGTTCTTCATCCTGGGTCTGGACGCCTTCGAACAATTCCATCGCTGGAAGGAACCGGACCGGGTTTTGGAACTCTGCCGCCTGGTGGTGGTCAGCCGCCCCGGCTATGGAGAGGAGGAGCGGGAACGGCTGCTGGCCCGATACCGGAGCCACGGCGACCGCATCTGTCTGCTGACGGTGAATAACGTGGACTTCAGCGCCACGGAAATACGGCGTCGGGCGGCCCAGGGCATATCCTTCCGCTACCAGACGACGGAAAGGGTGGAGCAGTACATCCAGGAACGAGGGTTGTACCGAGGCTAGGGCGGTTGGCGACTTGGGAACACAACCGTGCGCCCCTACACCAACAGAGCAACCATCCCCCCATCCCCAGACAACCTTCCCTGTCATTCCGAGCGGCAGCCGAGAGGGGCTGCCAATGGCAAACACGCAACCCCTCGCACCGTAGGGGCGCACAGCCGTGCGCCCCTACACCAACAGAGCAACCATCCCCCCATCCCCAGACAACCTTCCCTGTCATTCCGAGCGGCAGCCGAGAGGGGGTGCCAATTACCAACACGCAACCTCTTGCACCGTAGGGGCGCGCAGCCGTGCGCCCCTACCCTTGCAATCCTGAACCGTTGCCAACCCACTGCCCCGGTTGACCCAATAGACGGGAAGGGGCATACTCCCTGAAGCCTAAATTTATCCAGAGAATTTCTTACACTGGCATCCTTCTTGGAACCTTGGGAGAGTAACATGGTTGGCGCTATCGAGCCACAGCTGGAATCTGATGGGGAGGCCATGTCCCTGCTGGAAGAGTGCGGCGCGCTGCTGTACGGGGAATTTACCCTTGCGTCCGGCAGGGTTTCCGATTACTACTTTGATTCCAAACAGTTGACCATGCACCCGGAAGGGGCGAAGTTCGTCGCCCAACGACTGCTGCAAAAGAGTGCGATAGAAGGCATAACGGTGATTGGCGGCACTCCCTACAGCGCCATTCCCATAGCTTCCCAGCTTTGCCTTTACAGCAGTTTCACCGGGCAGCCGATTCCGGCCTTCTACATGAGGAAGGCAACGAAAGGGTATGGTCGGGAAAAGCTGCTGGAGGGAAAGGCCCCCGGCGACAGCGATGTGGTGGCCTTCGTAGATGACGTAGTTACCACCGGCGATTCCCTGCTGGAGGCCATCGATATGGCCGAACGGGAAAGCGGCCGGAAGGTTGCCTGGGCCTTCGCCGTCCTGGACCGGGACGAAGGGGGACGGGAAAAGGTGGAGGCGCGGGGCATCAAGTTCTGGTCCCTGTTCACCGTGGCGCGTGGGCCCGAGGGGAAGGTCACCTTCCGATTGAACGAACCCTAGCCCAGCGCCGTTGTTTGGTGGGAGACATAAGGGGGGTGGCCAGCAGCCACCCCCCTTTCCTTTGCCCGACTAATGGGCCAATGGGAAACCGATTCCCCTACTCCTCGAACCACATCGCGCTGACGCGGTAGGTGGGGTCCAGCCGGGGTTCCCACTGGAGCTTGGGGTTGACGGCGTAGATGACCGGCAGGTCGAAGAGGGGCAGGAAGTACACCTCCTCGCGGAACCGGTCGGCCAGAACCTGGAGCTTCTGCTGCCGCTCGTCCCCCGAGGCGGCCAGGGCATCGTCAATCTGGTCCTGGATGCCGCCGGGGCTGGGGTCGCAGACGCCGGAGCGCTGGCTGGTGCAGTTCATGTAGTAGAGCACCTGCCGGCCAAAGTCCAGGGTCTCGTTGGAAGGCTGGTTGCCGATCATGTCTATGCCTTCACAACTGGAGCCGCCCTTGGCGATGGCCGCAACCATGTCCTCGCGGCTGGCTTCCGTGGTCTGGGGGTCCCGACCCGATTCTTCCAGCACGTCGAGGACTGCCTGACCAACGCCACATCGGGAACGGGCGCTGCGGATGGAGGGTTCCACTATCTGGAACTCAAAGTTGATCCCGACGTCGTTCAGATAGGCGTGGACCGCCTCGGAGATTTCCGTCTGCTTGGCCACCCGCTGTCCGCGGGAGATCAGGGTGATAGTGTTCTCCGGGTTGTAGTCCGCCTCTGCCAGCAATTGCCTGGAAAGCTCGGGATTGTACTCGTAGGGGGCGGTATTCGCTTCGGTGGCGCCGATGATGCCGGGCCAAATGATGTTGCCGCGGCAGGTGGTGTAGCCCTTGTAGAGGGTTTCAACCAGTTCCTGGCAGTTTACGGCATGGGCGATGGCCTGACGCACCTTAACCTTGCTCAGTTCCGGGTGCCACACCGTGTCCATCTGCATCGAGTAGGTCTCTGCGGAAGAACCGAAGCGCAGCATGTCCTCCGGCAGGGCGTCCAACTGTTCGACACCCACGTCCCAGCCCATGTCCGCCTCTCCCGCCTGAATCATGGCGGCGATGACGGTGGGTTCACCGCGCCACTGCCATTCCACGTTCTGAATCAGGGGCTTCTGGAACTCGAAGTGGTCATCGACGGGTACGTAATCTTCGTAAGCCGTCTGGGTAATGGATACGCCGGGCGTCCACTCCACGTGCTTGTAGGGCCCGAACCCAATGCTGGTGCCAGCCTGGTCCTCTTCGGGAGTGGCGGCCAGCCACCCCGGAGCTTCGAAACCCAGGAAGAAGGAGGTGCTGGGGAATATGGGACAGTCGTTCTGGCAGTTGATGTCCAGCGAGTATTCGTCCACCACCTCGGCGTCATAGGCGCCGGTGTAGATGATGCTGCCGCCCTCGGAGGCCTGGCTTCCGTTGGAGGCAAGGCTGGGCATGGCGGCCTCGGCGTTCCAGGGCTCGCCGTTATGGAACTTGACACCCTCCCTCAGGAAGAAGCGCCAGGTGGCGGGGTCGATCTGCTCCCAACCGACGGTGGCGCTGGTCGGGACGATGCGCAGGTCGTCGCCCGATTGCCAGGTCAGGGGGTCCTGGAGATTGGCCCGGGTTATCGAGGCGTAGAGCGCCCCGCCGATGCTCAGGAAGGAATTGAGGTTGACCGGCTCCTCCGGCACCACCAGGACAATGGAGTCCTGGGCCGTCTGGACATCGGCCGGCAGGGGCGTTGCCTGGGGGGCTGCCGTGGCCGGGGCGTCTGGTATGGGTGTTTCCGTGGGCTGGGCTGCTGCCGGCGGCGCGGCCGGCTGTTCCTGCACGGGTTCCGCCGCTCCCCCGCAGGCTATGATCAACAGGGCCGACAGGGCCAATAGTCCAATGAACCAGGTTCTCATGTGCCGTTTGAGCTTCATGGCTCCTCCAATATAGGTTTTGGTACTCCGCCGCCGAGCTTTCCAAGAACTTTCCGGTTCCGATTCCTCCTACCGAGGCCGTGCCCGGCGCCGGCCTGGTACCTGGAGGAAAATTAAAGGGAACGTTAGACGATTCTAGCTTGACCACACCCCAAAGGCAACCTGCATCGTCATGCCAGATAACTGTGTTACCCTGACATTCGTAGGGGAGCCCAACCGGGCGCCCCTACACCCAAACCCGGTCATTCTGCCGGCCTTCAGACGCTGCCATTCCTGGGGACCGAGGGCATAGGGTGGGCTGCCCAAACCAATTGGGGGCAGCCGAAAAGACTGCCCCCATTGCACCGATTTCTATTGGTATCGACAGGTTACAGGACCAGGCCGTAGGTGCGCTTTTTGATGGAAAGGTTTACGAAGGTTTCCGTGCGTTGTACCCCTTCGATGGGGCCGATCTTGGTGCGCAGGAATTGGCCCAGGCTTTCCGCCGATTCCAGGCCGGCCCAGACGAACACATCGTAGGCGCCGGTGGTCACCGCCACGTAATGGGCCTCGGGCAGGTTGACCAGGGCCTCGGCCACCACGTCCGACTTGCCGGGTCCCGTCTGCATTCCGATGAGGGCGGTGGTGGAAAAGCCCAGCTTTTCCAGGTTGGGCACGGCCACAACCCTCACCACATCGTCATCCAGCAGCTTCCGCAGCCGGCGGCGCACGGTTCCCTCGCTGACCCCCACTTCCCTGGCAATTTTGGCGTTCGATGCCCGACCGTCCAGTTGCAGCAGGGCGATTATTTTTTTGTCGAGTTCATCCATTGGTTGGTACGCTCCCTTTAGTGCTTTGTCGGAACAAGCAATGCGAATAATAGAGCAATGACATTTTTGTGTCAATACGTCAAGTTTTGTTCCGAAAAGCGGATTGTTAATCCGTGGACAAATGCCGGCAGTTACGGAAATCGAAAATATTTTGCTGGCAAATATTCGTAGCGAATGACTCAGGTTTTGGTACTTGCCGGGGTTGCCGGCTTGTGGTTTCGCCGGCAATGGCCGGTGCCGGCGCGGGGGCTAGGCCCCTTCCACCCGCCAACGGGCAGTCAGTTCCCCGGTGCGGGGGTTTGCGATCAGTTCCATGCCCTCGATGTAGAAGTCTCCGTTGATTGTCGGGTTGCTGCTCACCACCTTCACCCGGTCCGACAGGGTGCGATTAACCATCTGCGCCAGGTTGTCGCCACTGCCGGCGGCGATGGCCAGGGTTAATCGGGGTCGGGGCAGTCCCCGCCGCGCCAGACGGCTCTGGGCGCCGGCCCGGGCCGCCTCGTAGTGATCTATGAACCGGCATTCCACCGTAGAATCCCGCAATCCGTGGGCAGTCTGGCTGGCGGCGTTGTCGGCCCATAAGCTGGTCGGCTCCGGCGCCTGGTGGGTACGATGGGCCCGCAGCCGCAGCAGGGTCAGGTAGGCGGTGGCCGTGGCATGATTGTTGGCCACTCTCACCACCGTCCCCCGGCCCCGGTAGCGGCCCGACGGGTTGGTCGGGGCGCCGGCGGCAGCGTGGGGCAGGCTGACGGTAATGCTGGCCTTCAGGTCTTCGCCGGCCCCGTCGGCGCGGGAGTTGGCGGCGTAGTCCGTGGTGGCCAACGGAAGGATGAAGGAATCTACCATGTCGTAGGCGACGCTCTCGGCCAGGAAGTCCCTGCTTTCGCCGGCGGGTATGACCGCCACGTCCCGCAGGCGCCAAATCTCCTGGGTACCCTGGTTCTCCGCCAGCCGATAGCGGAAGGCCACCGAATTCTCCACTGCATCGCTGCCATCATTCCAGTCCAGGGCGGCGAAACTGGGCCCGCCGGTTCCGGTATCCCGCAGCGTGGCGCGAGCGGCGGTGTGGGCCCCGGCCTGCCGGTGGCCGGCGGACTCCAGCCGCAGGTAGCCCCGGCCGTCCACGTAGATGCGCCCGTCCTCCTCATCGGCCAGGGAGTTCAGGGCCGACCGGGCGGAGATTCGCCACAGGGCCCGGGGTTCGGTGGCCACCAGGGTCCGGCCCCGGTCCAGGCGGCGGTGGCTGGGGCTGAACCCCGACCAGGTGAGTATGTCGTTGGCGATGGATGCCGAAGTCTTGAGCCTTCCGCTTACCAGGTGGAAGAGGGGCATCTGCTCCAGCTGGTGGAGGTCGTCCCGCGCCTGGCAGCGGCACACCTGACCCAGGGCCCCATCTCGCTCCGGGGAGATGTGGGTCAGAGAGCCGTAGAAGAAACTGCGCCAGCCGCCGAATTCGGCCCACCGCTCGGCGGCCGCATTGGCGGTACCGTCGTGCCAAAGACCGTGGCTGGTGGCCGTCCGGTTGCCGGCGGTGGACACGCCTCCCAGAATGGTCTTGCGGTCGGCGGTGTTGCCCGCCAGGTCGGTGGCGAATACGCGCACCGAGCCGCCGTGCTGTTCAATCTCTATGAAGTAGTCTCGTCCCGCCAACAGGGGGTCGCCCCGTCGCAGGATGGACGGGTAGCCGAAGGTAACATCCTCCAGCAGGGTGGCGGTGGCCCCGAACCGCAGGCGCAGGTAGTCCCACTGGTTCTGCACCCGCAGGGCCGCGCCGCCCACCCCGTTCCCGGTGCGCCGGTAGATGAAGCCAATGTGGGCGTCCGGGTCCCCCAGATCCAGGGTGTAGATGGCGCCTCCCCAACCGGTGGCGGGCCTCGCCCGACCCTGGGAGAGGGTTATGCCGGCGGCCCCGGTGGTGCGTTTGGTCCACTGATAGCCGTCGCCCAGGGACGGGAGACGGCCGGCCAGGTCGGTTCCGTCGGCGTCGCCGGCCTCCGGCGCAAAATCATCGTAGGGATAGGCAAAGGCGGCCCAGACCCGGCGCCCCACCGCCAGCTTGCCGGACAAGGGGGAAAGGGCACTGCCCGGAGTGTAGGTCATCCCGCCGTTGCGCAGGGTCAGCGACAGGCGGGCCGGGGCCGGCCAGCGGCGGTTGCGGGAGCAGTCCACGGGCATACCCCACCTCCAGGACAGGTCCAGCACGTCCGGGGTTATGTCTTCGCGATAATCTTGGGAGCTTTCGCCCCAGGCCCCGTTGTCGTTCCAGTCCACCCATATCCGCCAGTGGGGATTTGCCATTTCAACGTTGCCTCCGATGATGAATATCTTGGATGAATATCCGGGGTCTCGAACAGTTTTGTGGCCCCCATGGCAGTGGCGCGGCGCGGGGACTTGCCCCTAGGCCCATGTGGTGAGGGTTACCGACCCCGACTGCTGGAACCGGGCGACGAAGCGCACCAGGCCGGCGTTCCTGGCGCCCTCGGCCCGGCCGCCCACCTGGTAGCTAGTGCAAAGGAATTGGCCCGTTACCTTGCGCTGACCGGTTCCCTTGCCGGCTGGGCCGTAGCTGACGGTGACCACCCTGCCCACGATGCCGGACAGGACCGCGTCGGAACCCGTGACCGGCGTATCGTCGAACAGGCCGTGCAGGGTGAACTGCTGCGCCGGCTCCGGCCCGGCGGAAACCTGCCGCGACCGGTCGTTCAGGGCGGTCACGTCCAGGGCCGTCACCTGCATGCCGATGGGTTCCACCTCCGCCACCGAAGGGGAGAGGTCGCGGGCCACCCCGCCGGCATCGTCAACCTCGATGTAGCTGCGCCCGGAAACTGGAACCTTGGCCATGGCGTTCCTCCTGAATTGGGGTTGGATGGGTCTTGGTTAACGCCTCGTCTCCAGCCCTGCCGGCTTAAACCCGGGGCCTGAGCCGGGAACGAGGGCCCCTTGCCCCTAGCCGCCAACGTAGGCCTGGACCTGGAAGGTTAGGCCCCAGTAGGCGGCCTTGCGGTAGGACACCCGGCCTCCATCGCTGGCCCGCAGGGTACGGAACCAGTCCACCGTTCCGCCCGGTTGGGCTGGCCGGGCTTCCACCGCCGCCTTGAAGGAAGCCGACCCGGTTGGGGCAACGTAACTGGCCACCTCCTCCCAGGCCTGCCCCTCGTGGCCCGAGCGGGTCAGGAGCAGGACGGCGAAGTTGTAGGTTACGTCCCGGCCGGCCAGGGTGCCGTCGTACTCGGCCAGGGGCTGACCCGGCTGGATAATGGCGCAGGGCAGTTCCGGCGCCCCATCGGGCGGGGTGGTGTACACCCGCAGTCCGGGCAGCGTCGCCAGCCGCTCCGCCAAGTCCTTTGTTGCGGCAACCAGGGTCATACTTTTCCTCCCTTCTCAGCCGGGCGCGCGCCGGCGGATCGTCGTCAAGTCCCAGAGCCTTTCAGAGGGCGAGCTTGCGGTAGGAGGAGAGCAGGGCTTCCACCTCGCGGCCCAACCCCGAAGGCGGCGGCGCCCCGGAACGGGCCGGCCCGGGTTCGGAGGCCACCGCAGCCGGATGGCGCCCGTGCCACAGTTCGGACGCCAGCAGCAGGCAGGCCTCGGTCACCGGGCCCGGGTAGCCCCGCAGGTGTACGGCCGTGCCGCTTTCGTGGGCGGCTGCGGTGGAACCGTTGATGCCCCGTTCCACCGATCCCTGCGTGCCATCCACCGCGTGAACGTACAGTTGCTCATCCCCCAGTACCAGGGTTTGGCCCGGGGACAGGCCGCCGCCTCCGGATACGCTCAACCGGGTGGCGGTGGCAGTGGCCGGGGCCGAAAGGGTGCAGCCCGTGTCCTCGGTCACCTCCCGGTATCCCCAGCGACCGGCCACCTGGATCAGGGTTGGGCCGCCCCGGCGCGCCGCCGGACCGGTCAGGGGGCCCAGGGTTATGCGGGTGTAGGGACGCCCCCAGTGACGGTCCGGCGCGGCGTCCAGGGGACAGAGGGTATGGGCGATGGACTGCCAGTCGGGTTCCTCCGGCGCTGGTCCGGACGGGACGCTCGCCGCCCGGACGGTGTCGGCCCGGGCCAGGTCTGGCACCAGCAGTTGTTGAACCGGGCCCGTCCAGGGGGCCGTCTCGAACCGGCGGGTGGTGTGCAGGAGGTAGAAGTGGCGGTTGCAGAAACCGTCGATTACCCGCGACGCCTCCTCCAGCAGGGCCAGCAGGCGGCGGTCGTACAGGCCCCCGGTGATGTTGAGGGCGCCGGCGGATTTGAGGGTTGCCAGGTCGCAATAGGCATTGGTCATGGTCGGTTGTCTCCTGGAACGTGGTCTCCTGAAAAGTTGGCTCTCACCCCGCCCCTACCTGGGTCCATGACAGGGTTGGAAAGGGCGGGTGAGAGGCTGGAGGTTAGACGCCCGTGATGTTGTACTGCAGGGCGGTATGAGTGGCGGTGGAGCGGCTGCCCGTGCGCTCCATGAAGGCCAGCCGCATGCTCACCACCATGATGTTCTGCCGTTTCTGGATGTCGCGGGTGGTCTCGATGAGCAGCTCCCGCCGGTACCCCAGCCGCCATTGGGTGCGATTGGTGATGAGGAGACGGCCCTTGGTGTTGGCGGTGCCGTCATTGGTGACCTTGCCGTCGGTATCGGCGGTGGCCATCTGCTCCGAGACGATGACGGGTATGCCCTCCACCGCGCCCAGTTGACCCCGCAGCAGGGTGGCGTTTCCGCCCAGCTTGTCCAGGGTGCGGAAGTTGGCCACGGTCAGGGACTTGATGTAGGTGTTCACGTCCATGATGTAGGCCAGTTCCGAGGGCCGGACGCCGTACTTGCCCAGCTTGCCGCGAATCTCGTTGAACATGCCATCGCTGACCGCGGCGTTGTGGTTGTTGGCCTGGGTGGTGTTGTCCACCAGGGGAAGGTGCAGCAGGCCGTCGAAGCCGAGGAGCAGGTGTCCCTTCCTGGCCGTGGTTGCGCTGATGGTGGCCCCATCGGCGTTGATGTTGTTGGCGGCGGTGGCATCGGCGTTCAGCAGCACGTCGTCGATCACCTCCACCGCGTTCCGCACCAGGGAGCTGCGCACCTCCTCGGCCATGGCGATGACGGCATCCTCGTCCAGGGTCAGCGACCAGGGAACCTCGGCCACCAGCTCGTGGGCGGTGAGGGTCTGGCGGGTGGTGGCGGGAGCGGAGCCGGTGACCGCCGTGTTCTCGCTCCCCGGATACCAGTTGACGCCGCCCAGTTGCAGGGGAATCTCGAAGGGGTTGGTGGGCATGTCCACCCGCGAGAAGAGGGGCGCAATCAGGGTCTCCAGGTTCACGTCGCTCCACAGGGCGGAGGCCTCGGCGGTGGACACCAGCTCATCGCCGGAGCCGGCGGTGGCGCTGTCCATGGCGGCCTTCAGATTGTTCTGCCATTCCTCCAGGGCGCGTTGATTCAGGCCGGCCGGCTCCCGCAGTTGAGCGTTCAGCACACTGCGCACGTAGGCCAGCGACAGGGCATCCATGCCCCGGTACTTGCCGTGGGTTACCCGGGGCCGGTCGTCGCCGCCGTACCTGGAGAGAAGGGCCCGCCGCTCCCCGTCCCGCCACTGTTCCTGTACCTGTCCCAACTGGGCGGCGATGCGTCCCACCTCCTCCTGCAGGGGCGGCAGTTCGGCGTCCATCCGGGACTGGTAGAAGTCCCGAATACCAGCCACCTCCCGCTTGATCAGTTCAATATCGTGAGTTGCCAGGGTCATAAGTTCCTCCTCTAGTCGTCTGCTGGTTGTCTCTTGGGCTGTCCGGATTTATTCCTCTGGGAATGGCTGCGCTGGCCGGGCGCGGGACGGACGCAGGGGAAGGGCAGGCCCATTACCGGGCGGCGGACCGCAGCGCCGCCAGCACTTCCCTCAAGGGGTCTAAGGGCAGGGGGACTTCCGGCGCCGGCCCTGGGGACTCCCCCTTTTCCAGCCCCCGGCGCAGGGCATGGCGATTGGCCGGCACCGGGACGGCGCTCACCTCCAACAGTTCCTGCTCCAGGAAACGGATGCCCAGGAAGGCGCCGGTACGTTCGTCGCGCCGTTCCTCGTAGCGCAGGGGCCTGAAGCCCACCGACACCGCCTGCTGGTAGCCGGTGCGATACAGGGCGGCCACCTCGCGGGCGAAGGCGGTGGGCGCGAACTCCATGCGGGCCATTAATTGCGCCCGTTCCGTCCAAACCGCCAGGGAGCGACCGATGGCGGGCCGGCCGTAGTCGTGGGCCCAGAGAAACACGGGGTTGCTCAGGTAGGCCTGGAGTCGCCAGCCCCGGGCCAGCACCACGTCGCCATGGCGGTCCACCTCCTCGTTGGAAATCACGAAGGTCATCGGGAAGCCGGATTCCGCTTCCTTCGCCGCAGTCCCTTCGATTCCTCCCAGTATTGCCGTTTCCTCCGCTTCTTCCGCGCCCTGGGGTGAGACGGGATGGTCCACTGCCGTCAACTCCCCGCCGGGCGCTCTTGCCATGCTCCATTTCCGCAGCAGGGGAGCGTCGGCCAGGCCCCGCCGGTATCGCTCCAGCGACTCCAGGAGCAGGTCCCTATCCGCCGTCCCGTAATCGCCATCCGGGGGAATCATCGTCAATTCTTCACCTCCTTATGTATGCCGGGGCATGGCCGGCAGTGTGGACGCCGGTGGCGTGCGGGCCCGGAAGCCCCGGAAACCCCGTTAACCACATAAACCCTGGAATCCACGGAAACGACAAAAAGGGACCGACCCACAAAGGTCAGTCCCTCGCGTGCATTGCGGCGTTCCGAGGCCGCGATATTCGATTGGCTTCCGGCGCTACGGTCAGGGAAACCGGCAGACCGTTCCCACCCGACACTATTCAGGCTAGAGACGTGCAATCCTGCGTGTCAACAGGGAACTGTCATGTCCGACAAATTCCCCGGAGCTTTGCCGGGTTCTTGCCCTTTGTGAGCCGTCACCCCAATATTGCAAAGCCGCCGGGCTATGCTATAATTTCGTTGGCTTCCCATAGGGCGGGAGCTGAACGGTCGGTTGACCATGGCCGCCCGGGGCCGGGAGACTCAAGAAGAGCTAGTTCAGAGGAGCAAGAGAGAGAATGGCCTACATAATTACCGAACCCTGTGTTGGTGTGAAGGATGCCGCCTGCGTGGATGTCTGCCCGGTTGACTGCATCTACACCACCGATGATGACGATATGTACTACATCAGCCCGGACGAGTGCATTGACTGCGCCGCCTGCGAGCCGGTGTGTCCTGTAACCGCCATATTCGCGGAAGATGCCGTTCCCCCGGAATGGGAGAGCTACATCGCCAAGAACTACGACTACTTCAAGAACACCGACCCCAACGCCCTCAAGCGCAAGTAGCCGGGTTCCCGCCCCAGGACGGCAGCCAAAACCTCCTCTGCGCCGGTTCGGCAACCACCGGCGGCCCCGGGGAGGTTTTGTTATGCAGCCCAATTGACAGGGGGGGCTTATAATCCTAGACTACCGCCATTGTCCCTTCCCCCATTCCCTGCCCCAGCCGGGGCGAAATGGGGCAGACCAATAACGAATCGAGCATGGAGAAACTGTTATGCCTACGATTGCACCCACTCGGGAGTTGGTTTCCGAAGTCTATCAAAGGCTGGACCGGAACCTGCGCACCGTCCGGCAGTTCCAGAACCGGCCCCTGACCCTGGCCGACAAGATCCTCCTCTCCCACCTGGACAACCCCGCCGAAACGGATATGGTGCGGGGTGAGACCTACATCCAGCTTCGACCGGACCGGGTCATCCTCCAGGACGTGCTGGGGCAGACGGCCATGCTCCAGTTCATGCAGACCCTCCGCAGCAGCACCGCCGTTCCCACCTCGGTCCACTGCGACCACCTGATCCAGGCCCGGGTGGAGGGCGCCCAGGACTTGCAGGAATCGTTGGGCGAGAACAGCGAGGTCTATGACTTCCTGCGCACCGCCGCCGCCAAGTACGGCGTCGGATTCTGGGGTCCCGGCGCCGGGATAATCCACCAGGTGGCTCTGGAAAACTATGCCTACCCGGCCCAGCTGATGCTCGGCACCGACTCCCATACCCCCAACGGCGGGGGCCTCGGCTCCATTTCCGTGGGCGTGGGTGGCGCCGATGCCGTGGAGGTCATGGCCGGTCTGCCCTGGGAGGTTCTGTACCCCCGCTTCATTGGCGTCCACCTGACCGGTGAACTGGGCGGCTGGACCGCCCCGAAGGACATTATCCTGTACCTGGCCGGGGTGCTTACCGTTTCCGGCGGCACCAACTGCATTATCGAGTACTTTGGCCCCGGCGCCTCCACCATCAGCGCCACGGGCAAGGGCACCATCTGCAACATGGGGGCGGAACTGGGCGCCACCTCGTCCACCTTCCCCTACGATGAATCCATGGCCCGCTACCTCCGGGCCACCAACCGGGGTGAACTGGTGGAGCTGGCGGAGCAGTACCGGCACCTGCTGGCCGCCGACCCCGAAGTCTATGAGAATCCGTCCCAGTACTACGACCAGGTGGTGGAGATTAACCTCTCGGAACTGGAACCGCACCTGGTAGGCCCCCACTCGCCCGACCGGGCCCGCCCCATCTCCCGCATGGTTCAGGAACTGCGAGAGGACAGCGGCCTGGTGGACGAAATATCCTCGGCCCTCATCGGCAGCTGCACCAACTCGTCTTACGAGGACATGAGCCGTTCCGCCGACGTGGCGGAGCAGGCCCGGGCCCACGGCCTCACGGCGGCGGTGCCCTTCATGGTTACCCCCGGTTCGGAGCAGGTGCGGGCCACCATCGAGCGGGACGGGCAGATGAAGTCCCTCCAGGACATCAACGCCACCGTGCTGGCCAACGCCTGCGGCCCCTGCATCGGCCAGTGGCGCAGGGTGGGCGACCCGGTGGGACGGCCCAATACCATCGTAACCTCCTACAACCGGAACTTCCCCGCCCGCAACGACGGGGAGGCCTCCACCATGAACATCATCGGCAGCCCGGAGATTGTCACAGCCCTGGCCCTGGCCGGACGGCTTTCCTTCAATCCCCTCACCGATACCCTGGTGGGCGCCGATGGTCAGGAGTTCAAGCTGGAGCCGCCCAAGCCTGCCGCCGATGTTCCCCCCCAGGACTTCGACCGGGGTTCCTCCTCCTATGAGGATCCGCCCGACAACGGCACCGATATTGAACTGACCGTGGCCCCAGACAGCGAGCGCATCCAGTTGCTCAGCCCCTGGTCGCCTTGGGACGGCGGTGACTTCGTGGATATGCCCGTGCTGGTGAAAGCCCAGGGCAAGACCACCACCGACTCCATCTCCCCCGCCGGCGTTTGGCTGCGGTTCCGGGGTCACCTGGACCGGTTCAGCGATAACATGTTCATGGGCGCAATCAATGCCTACACCGGCGAGGCCGGCAAGGGCAAGAACGTGGTGACGGGCGAAGAGGGTGTGGGCTTCTCCCGCATCGCCCGGGACTACCAGGCCCAGGGCATCAAGTGGGTGGTGGTGGGCGATTCCAACTACGGCGAGGGCAGCAGCCGCGAGCATGCCGCCCTGTCGCCCCGTCTGCTGGGCGGCGCGGCCGTTATCGTCCGCAGCTTTGCCCGTATCCACGAGAGCAACCTGAAGAAGCAGGGCCTGTTGGCCCTCACCTTCCCCGACCCGGCTGATTACGACCGGATTCGGGAGGATGACCGCCTGAGCCTGGTGGGTCTGAACGATCTGGCCCCCGGCAAGCCCGTGGAATGCCGGGTGCAGCACAGCGACGGTTCCAGCGAAACCCTGCTGCTGAACCATTCCTACAGCGAATCGCAACTGGCCTGGTTCAAGCTGGGTTCGGCCCTGAACCTGTTCCACCAGTAGGAACGCCGGCGCCGGTCCATGGGTCCCGTGGAAGGGAAGCGCTGCGGCGCCCCCGGGCGGTACAACTCAGGAAGACTTAAATAGCAGAAGGGGGCGGGTCGTAACAGATCCGCCCCTGGCTTTAACTGCCCTGGTTCCCGTACCTGCTCAAATCAACGTTGTCAGGTCGAGCGGCCAGGGAAACCCGGTCCGCAGAAAGAAGTGGCCGGGGAAGAGTCGCAGAAGCCACCAGACCGGCCAACCACGCTAAACTTGGCCCCTCTGGAATTTGAAACGGGTTGGAGCGCGGGCCAATATCGCTGGCTACCGTGAAGCAGCGGTGAGGTCCTCCACCTCAATTTGCTCGGCCCGTTCCTGTATCTGCCACAGGTCGTAGGCTGTCTGCATCCCCAGCCAGGTCTCCGGCGTGGAGCCGAAGGCTCGGGAAAGGCGGATGGACATCTCCACCGATACGCCGGCCTTCCCGTTCACCAGGTCCGACAGGGCCTGACGGGTTACCCCCAAGCCCTGGGCGGCGCGGGTTACGGTCAGTCCCAGAGGCTCCAGGCACTCGTAACGGACGATCTCGCCCGGATGGGGAGGGTTCTGCATCGGCATGGGTTTTCCTCCTCAGTGGTAATCCGTGTAATCGACATCGACTGCGTGGCCGTCCTCGAATCTGAAGGTTATCCGCCAGTTTCCTGACACGGAAACAGCGTAGTGGCCAGTGAGTTGGCCGGCTAGGGGGTGCAGCCGAAACCCCGGCAGGTCCATGTCCTGGGGCTTGCTGCTCCGGTCCAGCGTCGCGAGGATGCGGGTCAGCTTTCCGACATGCTCCGGAGCGACTCTTCGACCTCCTCGCCCGTCGTAAAGTGACTCTAGGTCCCGATGTTTGAAAGACTGGATCACAATGGCAGTTTAAGACGTAGCCTGTCGCTTGTCAATGGACATCGACCTGGCAGCCGCTTGGCAGCTACAGCGCCACCACCACCTCGAAGGTTCCGGCCATAGCCGCCTATGGCCAGGCGTAGCCAGTGGGCTTGGTCTTTGACCCATACCGTAGGGGTTCCGGCTCCGCCCGACCTGAAAGTGGCCGCCCGGGGCTCACGCCTGTGCCGCCGGCATTTCACGGTAACAACCTGCTTCGTCCATACGCCCTGCATACACCCTGCGTTGACACCAAAATCTGCCCCCGTCTATAGTAGCTTGTACTGTCTCCCACCGGAGGTGTCCCCTTGGCATCCAATGGCGTCTATGACCTGCTGATCGTGGGCGGAGGACTGGCCGGCCTGACCGCCGGCATGTATGCCTCCCGCTATGGTCTGTCCACCGCCCTCATCGAGCAGATGATGGGTGGCGCGCAGATCATCAACGTGGAACGAATCGAGAACTTCCCCGGCTTCCCGGAGGGCGTGGCCGGCGCCGAGCTCGGTCCCCTGCTGCAGGAGCAGGCCATGAACGCCGGTATGGAGTTCATCATGGACGAGGCCACCCAGGTGGCACGGGACGGCGACTTCAAGCTGGTCTCCGGCTACGGCGGCGACTACCGGGCCCGCGCCGTCATCATTGCCACCGGCTCCTCGTTGCGGTCGGCGGGCATACCGGGCGAGGAGGACTTCCGTGACCGGGGCGTATCCCACTGCGCCACCTGCGACGGCCCCATGAGCATGGGCAAACGGGTGGGCGTGGTCGGAGGAGGCGATTCGGCCGCCGACGAGGCCCTGACCCTTACCGAGTACGCCTCCGAGGTCCTGGTTTTCCACCGGCGGGACCAGTTGCGCGCCCAGCACGTTCTCCAGGAACGACTCAAGGAACATCCCCAGATTGCCATCCACTGGAACACCCAGGTAACGGAGGTGCTGGGGGACAACTCGGTGACGGGCGTGCGCCTGCTGAATACGGAGACCAATGAAGCCAGCCAAGTTGAGTTGAACAGCCTGTTCGTCTATGCGGGCCTGGAACCCAACTCGGAACTGATCAGCGACCTGGCGGAGAGGGACACCGCCGGTCACATTGTGGTGAACCTGTCCATGGAGACCACCGAGCCGGGGCTGTACGCCGTCGGCGACGTGCGCCAGCATTCGGCGGCCCAGTTGGTCGCTGCCGCCGGGGACGGGGCCACCGCCGCCATAGCCGCCTACAAGCGGCTGCGGGGCTGAAGTCCATGACAACGCCGGAACGACGGGGAGAGGGCGAGGAATCCCGGGAATCGGAGGCCAATCCGGAGGATTCGGGAACGACGGATTACGCCCGCGCCCCGGCCAGGAGTCCCAATCCCTGGCTGATCGGCACCGACCTGACCCAGGCCCGCAAGCGCATCCTCTGGGGCGGTGGCGCCGGACTGGCCGCCGCCATCATCAACTTCATCGTGGTAATGTCCACCTACTTCGTGGGAGACACGGCGGTTGAAGGGGTGGTCCGGCCCAGCGGAGGCCAGTTTCTTTTTGTGCTGGTCGAGGCGGGACTCTACACGCTGCTGGCTGCGGGAGTACTGCGGCGCAACCGAAAGGCTGCCTTTGCCCTCCTGGGCTACCATGTGGTCAGCAAGGCGTTGCTGTTTGGGTTGGCGGCCGCCGGGCTGGGACCTGGCAACCTGCACCCAGTTTCCGTAGCCCTCAACCTGGTTTTTGCCTACCTGTTCTTCCAGGGCTTGCGGGGAGTCCTCACCTGGCAGTTCTTGACCCACCCCCTTTACCCCACGGCGCCCCCTGCCGATACCGGAGATTCCTGCTAGGGAAGGGGAGAAACTCTGGCCCTGGTTGGGTCAAGGCTGTCCTACCGCCCTACCCCTGTTTGTCATTCCGAGCGGCAGCCGAGGAATCCCAACCGAGCGGGGCAACCAAACCACCCACCCCAAACCAACCACAACCTGTCATTCCGAGCGACAGCCGAGGAATCCCAACCGAGCGGGGCAACCAAGCCACCAATCCCAAATCAACCATGCCGGTCATTCCGAGCGACAGCCGAGGAATCCCAACCGAGCGGGGCAACCAAGCCACCCACCCCAAGTAAACCACGCCGGTCATTCCGAGCGACAGCCGAGGAATCCCAACCGACCGGGGCAACCAAGCCAACCACCCCAAACCAACCACAACCTGTCATTCCGAGCGGCAGCCAAGGAATCTCAACCGACCGGGTCAACCAAGCCACCAATCCCAAATCAACCATGCCTGTCATTCCGAGCGGCAGCCGAGGAATCCCAACCGACCGGGGCAACCATCATGGCCATGTCCAGACCCCCATGTCTGTCATTCCGAGCGGCATCCGAGGAATCCCAACCGAGCGGGGCAACCAAGCCACCAACCCCAAACCAACCACGCCTGTCATTCCGAGCGGCAGTCGAGGAATCCCAACCGACCGGGGCAACCATCCATCCCACCCCAATCCCACGTTCCTTTTCCAGGGGAAGGGGAGAGAGTGGCTGGGCATGGCAATGATGGATTCCCCCGCACTGCTGGGATTCCTCGGCTGTCGCTCGGAATGACAGACATGGGGGGCTGGGCATGGCAAACAGGTGGGTCAATGCACGGTAGGGGCGCACAGCTGTGCGCCCCTACAATATCCGCGACAAACCCTTGTGTCCGGCGGAAGCCGCGAGGCCCGAGGAGGAACGGGGGAGACGGGTTTGGCTGTCGACTGCGCCTACCGCCCTTGCATCAGCGGGAAGACGCCCTCAGCGAACTTGGTTAGCTGGTCATTGAACACATCCTGGGGCATTCCCATGACCGCGCCCAGGTTCACCCGTTCCACGCCCGGGTATTTCTCCTCCACGCTCATGAGGTGCTCGGCAATGTACTGGGGCGGGCCGCAGAGCCATACCTTGTTTGCCACCGCCTGCTCCAGCGTGGGCAGACTCACGCCTCGGGAGCGACCGGGATGGGCCACGGCGTCGATCTGCTCCTGATTGAGGGGCATCAGATTGAGGGGCGCGGCGAACTTGAGGGCCTCTTCGAAGTAGGGCCGGGCCTGCTCGATAGCCTTCTCCTGGGTCTCGCCGATGAAGAAGCGATAGCCCACGGCAATATCCTCGCCCAGGGCCAGCTCCCGTCCGTGGGTGGCTGCCGCCTGCTGGTACATTGCCATGCGCTCGCCCAGGACCGGCTCCGGGGTGTTGGCAATCAGCGCCTTGATTCCCATTCGGCCCATGAAATCGACGCCCTTGGGGTTGCCGCTGACCAGGGGCTGCCAGATGTCCACCGGTTGACTGATGGGTCGCGGGACCAGGCTGATCTTCTCCAGTTGGTAGCCGCGATAGGGCACATCGGCGGGGAACTTGTAATGCTCACCGTGATGGGAGAAGGATTCCTGGGAGAAGGCCTTGACCAGCACCTCCACCTGCTCCTCGAACAGCGCCCGGTTGGCGTCGCCGTCCAGCATGGGCGCGGCGAAGGTTTCCACCTCACGGGTGTGATACCCCCGGCCCACGCCGAAAATGACCCTCCCCTGGGTCAGGATGTCGGCCATGGCGAAGTCCTCGGCCAGGCGCAGGGGGTGCCACATGGGGGTGATGTTGAAACCGCAGCCGTACTTGAGCCGCTCGGTGTTGGAGGCCAGGTAAAGGCTGAGCATCAAAAGGTTGGGGATGCACTCATAGCCTTCCGTCTGGAAGTGGTGCTCGGCCATCCAGAACTCATCGTAGCCCAGGCTTTCCAGGCGCCGGGAAAAGCTCAGAGCCCAGTCGAAAGCCTGGGCCAGCTTCTCGTTGGAATAGCTGCGGTCGTTGGCTGGGGTACCCCCAAAGCCAAGGTTGTCGTCCACCACGTGGCCGGCATAGGAAGCGCTAAAGGTGCGAAACATGGGTTGTTACCTCTTAATTATTGTTGGGGAAACCGGGGAATTGCCCATCGCTTGCAAACAAGCTATTTGTCGGGGTATATGCCCTCCCCCCGCAATGAATGGTTGTTCTTGCTTGGCATTGCTACTCCTGAGCCCAACGTCCAAAGCGTCTTGTGGCTTCGCCATGGGCCACAACCTCGTCGTTGAAATACTTGATGGGCTCGATGGATAATAGCAATTGCATAATTCTTGGGACAATCATATTGAAACGTACTTTCTGGTAATTCAGTCGATCGGTCCTCAATTCCAGCTCACCGGTGTTCAAACCGTCCACTCGGAAGAGTACCTTTTGGTCGGGTGGGGAACCCGGTGCAACAGCGGCGGAGTTCACAACTTCGAAACGCTCACCCATTAGACGCACTGCTTCAAGATTCTGGAAAACATGGTAGCGCCCATCATGCAGCGCGGTGAGATAGTTAACCTCTCCGCCGTTGAAGATAGACTTCATTAAGAAAGCCCTAAGCAAAGCCTTGCGCTGGAAGCGGTCCTTGAGCTCACGCATGGGCGTCTGAAGTTTTCTGCGAGCGGCGTCCTTATCTTGCTGGTAAGCCTCGTAGGTATCTGGCATGGTGTCAAGGCAGTGTATTAGCAATTCCCCTACTCCATTGAGGGCCTGAAACCCGTCGTCGGACTCGAAGCGATTGCGGCCATAGAGGAATATCTGCCACTTCTTGGTACCGGACTTGACGGAGTGGGCATCACCAGAAGGGTCTATAACGTCCTTCTTTGCTGTCCTGTCATTCTGATAATCGTTGGGCATACCTATAGCATTGGCAAAGGCTAATGCGTTCTCGTGGCCTCTGGCCCGTACTGCGCGGGCCTCGTCTGCATTCTGAAATCCCCGCCGCCGCACCATTAAGGTAACCGCCAAATCAACAGTTCGTGTGACTTTTTGACATGGGAGCCGCCATTGTCCCTGCTGCGGTTTTCGCCAATGCGAGTGTCGCCCTGGCCGAAGGTGTACTGCCACTCCGGGCAGAACATTTCACAGTCGGCGTACCATTCTCGGATAGTTTCGCAATCATTGTAAGACAGAATAAACCCCCCTGCATGGTCCAGTAGCAGGTCCCGCAATCCCTCGTGGTCAAATCCGGCGTGGTGTACGGGAAAATTCCGGTGGGGGTACATGCCCGTGAACATCCTGCCGTCGCCAAGAAAGTAGGGTGGGTCGCAATAGAGCATGTCCTCCGAGTGCAACGGGATAGATTCGTCAAAGCTTGCGCACTCGACAGTGAGGGTCGGGGCCGAAAAGTCCCTGACCCGAGAAAGCAGGGCTTGGTACCGGTTCTTCTGTAGGTATATGTCTGAAGGCCAACCCAGGAAATGAGGCCCGTAAGATGTTTGGGTATTGAAGTAGTAGTGAGCAGCCAGTTCGCAAGGTTGCAATTGGTTCAGTCCATTCCAATGCTCGTACAACCGCTCCTTGACAAGCCGGAAGGTTTCCCTGGTCGGCTCAAACTGTTGAAGCAAATCGCTCAATCCTGGGGCGTCGGTCAGTTGACGCTGCCAGTAATTCACCAGAATGTCAAACACGTCATAACCGATGACGCGCAAGCCGATCTCTCTCGCGCAGGCTATCTCGACAGAGCCCCCACCCATGAAGGGGCAGACCAGCCGGTCAATATAGCGGGGAAGTCTCTCAACTACATAACCGACAGCCAGGCTCTTGCCCCCGGCATAGCGAAGCGGCGACCCCAAGTAACGCTTATAATCCAGCTTTCCCCTGCTTCTCAATTCCAAAAGGAACGAATCTATCCCGGTCATGGGGCTACCGGCTGCAATTGGCATTGTTTCCATCGTCACATATTAATCGCTTGCAGGGGATGGGAGTATTGTACCGCCCGTTAACCGCTGGTCAACCGGCAACTGTCAGTCCCGACAAGATTCTAGTGCGATATGTACCTCCCTCACCTCTAGACGACACGCTTCATTGGTTCTTCGACGGCCCGTTTCCCAACTCAGGCAGGGAGTTTGCTCCAGTTACTCAATCAGCAGAACCCTCACCTGCTGGCCCCAAAACCCCCTACGCCCCTGGCGGGGGGGCGGGGGCGGGGTTGGGCAGTTCAACGCCCAGGGTGGCCGGGAATACCCGGATTATCTCCTCCACCGTCCAGCGGCCGTCCTTGTGCATGGTTCGCACCGGTTCCGGCTCGTTGAGCATGCTCACCAGCCCCTCGGTTACGTAGAAGACGTGCCCGTTTACGTGGGCCGCCTCGTCGGAGGCCAGCCAGGTTACGAAGGGCGCCACGTCTTCGGGCTCGCCCCGCAGACCGCCCACGTTGCCGCCGCTGACGCCCCGGGCCGCCCGCAAGTTGCGCGCCTCATCAGGTACGCTGCCGATCATGCGGGTCTGCGCGCTGGGGGCGATGGAATTGGCGGTTACGCCGTAGCGCCCCATATCCCGGGCCACCACCCGCGTGAACCCGGCGATGCCGTCTTTGGCCGCGCCGTAGTTGGCCTGGCCCGTGTTGCCGTACAGGCCAGAGGTGGAACTGAAGGTGATTACCCGCCCCGACCGCTGCTGGCGGAAGAGGATGCAGGCATGCTTCACTACGGTGAAGGTACCCTTCAGGTGCACGGCGATTACGTCGTCCCACTCCTGCTCGCTCATGTTGAAGACCATGCGGTCTCGCAGGATGCCGTGGCAGGTGACGACCGCGTCCAGCTTGCCGTAGGTGTCGATGGCCGTCTGGACTATGGCTTCGCCGCCCTCCATGGATACCACCGATTCCTGGCAGGCCACGGCCTCTCCGCCGGCCTCGCGGATTTCCGCCGCCACCTGCTCGGCCACGGACTGGTCGGCGCCGGTGCCGTCCAGGTTAACGCCGGGGTCAACGACCACCACCTTGGCTCCCTCGGCGGCCATCTGCAGGGCCACGCCCTTGCCTACGCCCCGGCCCGAGCCGGTTACGATTGCTACCTTGTTTTCCAGTAAATTGGGCATTTATGCGCTCCGGTTGCTGCTGACTTGGCTTGTGTATAGGATGCTACCCTTCCGCCAATCCCCACGGTGGGGTCAGGGGAAAGATACTGTTCATATCGACTCGCGTCGGGCCCTGGAATAGGCCGTTACGCCCTAGGCGGGGCCGGATTGTATATTCCCCGGGTCAGGTTGTTCCTGGCCTGGGCGGCAATGTCCTCCATGGACCAGTGGCCATCGTTGTAGATGGACCGCTCTGGCCTGGGCTGGGACATCAGGGAAATTTCGCTGGCATACACCAGGAAGGTCTGGCCGTTGACGTTGTCCGCATAGTCGCTGGCCAGGTAGCAGACGAAGGGCGCAATGTCGTCCGGGTCCATAACCTCCGGCTCATTGCCCTGGTCCAGGGTCTGGACGCCGCCGCGGGCGCGAATCTCCGCCGCGCTGTCGGGAATGGCGCCAATCATGCGGGTGGTGGCCCGGGGAGCGATGGCGTTGGCGGTCACCCCGTAGCGACCCATGTCCCTGGCCACCACCTTGGTGAAGCCGGCAATGCCCGACTTGGCGGCGCCATAGTTGGCCTGGCCGGAGTTGCCCTGCAATCCGGACTGGGAACTGAAGGTGATTATGCGCCCCGAACGCTGCTGCCGGAAGAGGATGCAGGCGTTCTTGACCACGCTGAAGGTGCCCTTCAGGTGCACGGCGATAACATCGTCCCATTCCTGTTCGGTCATGTTGAAGACCATGCGGTCGCGGAGGATGCCAGCGCAGGTTACCACTATGTCCAGCTTGCCAAACTGATCTATTGCCGTCTGGACAATCTTCTCGCCGCCCTCCATGGTGGCCACCGACTCCATGCAGGCCACGGCCTGGCCGCCCTCGGCCCGAATCTCCGATACCACCTGGTCGGCGATGGACTGGTCGAACCCGCTACCGTCCACGTTGACCCCTGGGTCCACCACGACCACCTGGGCGCCCTCCTGGGCCATCAGCTTGGCCACGCCTCGACCCACGCCCCGGCCGGAACCGGTAACGATGGCCACCTTGTCTTTCAGAATGTCTGCCATAAGCGCTTTAACCTCGGTTTTGTTTGTTGACTGGTATTGATCTCCATATTGGAGTGTCAAGTTTGATTCCTGACTTGAAATCCAGTGGGGCCGCCCTATTACTCTCGTACCTCACCGGTAAAGTTGGCGAAGCCCAGCGCGTCTGTTGCCCCCACCTCCGGCTCATAGCCCGTCAACTGGCCGATGCGGTGGGCGTCCAGGGGCCTGGTCAAGGTGAAGGGTAGGGGAGGCCGGTCCATGAGAAGCGAAATAATCTCTACAAAGGCTTCCGTAGCGTCAATGGCGTAGAGAATATCGTCCTCGTAGAGGAAATTCTCGAAGAAGCTCTCGTGGTGAATATCCCCGGCGTCGCGCCCCCGGTAGAGGGACTGAGCCATGGGCGTCGAAGGACCCAGTTCCGACCCCAATTGAGAAACTATGGCATGACGCAGCGCGTGGCTGTCATGCCTCCACTCCCTCTGCTGGGCGATGGCTTTCAGGGCGGTGGCCACGGAGCCGGATAGCTTTTCCGAAGCCTGAACCAGGTCTCCGCCTTCCAATTCGGCCCGGGACTGCCGCAGATAGTGGTTGCTCATCTGCAGGTAGCCTTCGGGGGATTGGCCGCCGGGGACTGGCGCCGGTATCGCCGGTGTGACCATAGCCGCTACCCCCCACGGCTGGGGAGTACCACCGTGGCATTGCCGGGGGTGGTGTTCTGGCCCTCGGCATTCTCCAGCCAGATTGAGCAGTCCACCATCAACCGACCCTCTTCCTCGTACTTGCGGCTGACGGTACCCCTGGCGGTTATGGGGCTGCCCGGGGCATCCATTCCCCGGTACTGGCACTGGAGCCTCTTCAAGAATCCCTGGGGACCCATCCAGTCGGTGACCAACTGGCCCAGGAAGGCGCTCTTCAACGCCCCGTGGAGGATGGGCCCGTCCAGCTGGTTGCCGATGGCAAAGTCCTTGTCGTAGTGGATTTCGTAGAAGTCGCCGGAGGCACCGGCATACTGCACCAACTGGCGGGTGGTGGGGTCCTTGACCAGGGCGGGAAGCTCCATACCCTCGGTCACGTCCTCCCAGTAAACTTGCTGAGCCATGGGAAACCTCTGCAAAAGTGGGGACCTCTGCCGCGTCCTTGCGGAAGGCCTGCTGCCGGCCCATTTGGCTGCGGCCCGGCTGCTTGCTGTATCTAAGGCTGGTCTAGTAGGCGATCAGGGTATTGGTCTGGGTGGCGACTACCTCGTCGAACTGGTTGGTGTAGGTAGTCACGGTTGTCATGAATACCATCGCTCCCAGGCGACCACTGCGTTCGGTAAGTTCGGATATGCGGGCCACGGCGGTTATCCGGTCCCCGACCCGCACGGGCTGGAAGTACTCCCAGTCGCTGCCCCCGTCCAGGCGACGGCTGAAGGAAAGGTCGAAGGGCAGTTCCAAGTTCACGCCCCGAACCGAGCGCAGGAAAGTGGGCGGCGCAACCAAGCCGCCGTACTGCGACTTGCGGGCGGCTGCCTCGTCATTGTACACCGGATTGGGGTCGCCGATGGCCTCGGCAAACCGGGCTATCGCCCCCTTCTCCACCTCCATGGTAACCGGCGAGCTTTCAAGGCCAATGGCCTGCTGGCGCATCTCTTCGGTGAGGAGCGGGGTGGGGGTGGACAAGGCAAAAACCTCCCTTCAGCTATGGGCCAAAGGATACAACCGGCGCTAGGGAGTGTCAAGGAAGCGACACCTTCGGGGCTGCGCTGTTCCGAGTCGTGGAGAAGCGGCTTCCCAAACGCCTACAGGGCCTCCCCCACCGGCAGTTGCAGGTCGGGTATCAGGGTTGCCGTCACGGTTCCATCCTCTCCGGTCGTGGTGTGGTCCTGATAGCCCTGGGGTGACGGGTTGAGAAGGACATGAAGCTGCCGTTGGGGAATGTCCACCACCCACAGTTCCGGCGCTCCGGCTTGGGCGTAGGCCCGGGCCTTCTCCCCCAGGTTGTATTCCAGGGACGAGTCCGCCACCTCGATGACCAGCAGGACATCGGCTATTCCCGGATTCTCCCCCGCCGGGTAACCGCCTTCCCTGTAGCGTGAAAGGACGAAGTCCGGGTCCGGGCTGAACCCTTCCGCCATTTCTATGGTTAGTTGGCACTCCAGCACGTAGTTCTGTCCCCGCCGGTCGCCAAGCCAGGAGGTTAGCTGTCTCATGCTTCTGCGGTGAGCTGGTCCCATGGGCGCCATGCTGCGTATTTCTCCCCCGATGAGTTCCACCCGGTGTTCGGTAGTGAGGATTCCAGCCTCGATGAGCCAGTGGTACTGTTGGCTGGTGAACCTGCAGGGGGTTTCCACCCTGGTAGGCGCCTTTCCCGATGCTTCCTGGGCCGTGGTCATGGCTGCACCTTCCTGTGTTGTCGTCCCATGCTCATTCTACACCTGCCCCCGTGCCCCTGCCCGTTGGAAAATGGTGGGCGTTTGCTTACCGCTCTGGCCGGAGTTGCCGACGAGGTTTACCAGGGCAGAGTCCGGTTCCCCCGCCCTGTGCTAATATGTCCCGTACAGCATTTTCAGCAGACTGGAGATGAACATGGCTGAGTATATGCCTTCAACGAGGGACTGGGTGCGGGAGCAGGTGGAACTGTACGAGAGCACCAACGGCGCCCAGGGTACCACCCTGCGGGATACAGGAATGCCCGTGATCATCGTCACCAATCAGGGCAACAAGTCTGGCGGCATCCGCAAGACTCCCCTGATGCGGGTCAAGGATGGGGATGGCTACGTGCTGGTGGGGTCCCAGGGCGGCGCACCCAAGCATCCGGCTTGGGTCTTCAACCTGCGGGCAGACAACAACGTGCAAATTCGGGACAGGGCCGAGGTTTCTGACATGACGGTCACCGAGGTGCACGACGACGGCGAGCGGGCCCGCCTATGGGCGCTGGCGGTGGAAGCCTACCCGCCCTACCAGGAGTACCAGCAGCGCACCACCCGCAAGATTCCGGTGTTCATAGCCCGCCCGGCCTAATACCAAGTCAACCAGAAATCCTTAGGGGCGCACGGCTGTGCGCCCCTACCCCCCACCACGGTCTCTATTCGAGCCCTATACGTCATTCAGGGCGAAGAGGAGGGAGTGGAGTGACTCTTTACCCTTCCCCCTTCCCTTTCCGCTAATCATCCCCGCCGAAGAAGTTGAGGATGTGCAGCAGGGCCAGGAACATGTTGACGATGTTCAGGAACATGCCGGCAGCGCCAATGAGGGCGATGCGACTGGCGGCATCAGCGTTGCCCTGGGCGGCGGCTTCCTGGGCCTCCTGCTTCACCGCCTGGGTCTCCCACGCCGTCAACCCCATGAAGATGGGCAGGGTTATGACGCTCAGCAGCAACTGCAGCCCGCTGGACTGGAACAGGAAGGCGTTGAGCAGACCCACCACTATCATCCCGATGATGGCAATCAGGGCCAGCATGCCAATCTTGGACAGGTCCTTCTTGGTGGTGAAGCCAAAGACGCTCATCAGGGCGAAGAGGCCGCAGGCGCCGGCAAAGGCCTGGGCGATGCTGGAGCTGGAGTACACGGCGAACACCACGGACAGGGTGGCCCCCATAATGGCCGTGAAGCCCAGGTAGAGGGCTCCCACCGCCGCCAGGGGCGCTCCCTTGCGGGCGGCGTAGTTCATCCCGAACAGGCAACCAATGGCCAACACCAGCCCCAGGATCATACCCATGAAGCTGGCGGATGGGAAGATGTTGGCCGCGCTGAGCAGCCAGCCCACAACGCCCGCCATGCCCAGCCCCGCGGCAGTCCAGCCGTAGAGGCCCGTCATGGCGCCGGTGAATATGCGGTCCGACTCGGCCAGGTTATACCCGAAACCTCCGCCGGCGGAGGGGTTGTACATTGTCATTTTCTTACCTCTGGCAATAGCAATTCTTGTGTCGGGTTCTCCGGTTAACCGCAGGCTGCGGAAGCGCCGGATTAACCAACTCCCTCATTCCAATGTATCCAAACCCAGGGGCCAGGTCAAGAAGTTAACCAATGTCGACTGTTCAGGGTCAGGGGCCGCCAGGTCAACTCCGGTTGACCGATTCCTGGAGGCAGGAGAAGAACCGGTCCAGCATCCCGCGGGCCACGCTCTCCATCATGCGCTGGCCCACCCGGGCCACCTGCCCGCCGGCCTGGGCTGTGCTCTCCACCCGGACGATGGTTCGTCCCTCCGCTTCTTCCAGGGTCACCAGGGAGTCGCCGCTGCCGAAACCGATGTTGCTGTTGCCACTGAGGGAAAGGCGGTAGGAATGATAGGGGTTGGTTTCGGTGATGGCCACCCGGGCCGTGAAGTTGCCCCGCACGGGGCCAATGCCCACGCTTACCACCGCCTGGTATTCGTTTTCGCCGGTGGGTTCAAGGCTCTGGCAGCCGGGTACGCAGGCCGCCAGCGCCTGGGGATCCATCAGGGTATTCCATACCTGCTCGGCCGGTGCGTTGAAATCGTAGCTGGCGTTGATGTCCATGGGAGTAGCCTCCAAACGGGGAACCGTCGCCTTGGCGGCGCGGGAACGGGGCAGTGGGTTAAGAAATGCGGCCGGCCTGGCCGTTACATTGGGCCAGACCCGGGGCCTTTCGTGTACGGCCCTACATTCGGGAGTCGGCCAACAGCAGCATATTCAACAGGGCCTGGGCTCCATTGGCGCAATCACCCGGAGCTGTGTACTCGTGGGGCGAATGGCTGATACCCTCCTCGCTGGGTACGAACACCATGCCGGCCTCGGTGATGGCGGCCATGGCCTGGGCATCGTGGCCTGCGCCGCTGGGCAGCGACTGGAAGGACAGCCCGGCCTGATCCGCCGCCTCGGCCACCAGGTTCCGAGTGCGGGACGGCAGGGGAACGGCGGGCGATGCTTCCACCGGGTTGATGGCAATGGACACCCGGTTGGCGTCGGCGATTTCGGCGGCGTTGCGGCGCAGGGTGGCTTCGGCCGCAGACAGAGAGTTGGTCTCCACGTCGCGAAACTCCACCCCCAGGGTGACCTCCCCAGGCACCACGTTGACGGCGTTGGGCGACACCTGGATGTTGCCGACGGTGGCAACCCGGCAGATTTCGGCATCGGTGGCCAGGCGCTGGGTGGCCAACACCAGGTGGGAGGCCGCGGCCAGGGCGTCGTGCCGGTCGGACATGGGCGTGGTTCCGGCATGGTTGGCCGTGCCCTGCACCTCCACCCGGAATACGTAGCGTCCCGTGATACCCTCGACCACGCCCAGGGGAGTGCCGGTCCGGTGCAGGGTTGGCCCCTGTTCGATGTGAAGTTCAAAGTAGCCTGCCAACTCGCCGGGGTAGCGGCGAGCCTGGTCGATGCGGGCCAGGTCGCCTCCCACGTCGGCCAGCCTCCGCTCGATGGATACGCCCTCGTCGTCCACCGCCGTGTAGTCCTCCGGCTCCAGCAGGCCGGCCATGGCTCGGCTGCCCAGCAGCCAGCGATGGAAGCGGGTACCTTCCTCGTTGGTGAAAACAATGATCTCAAGGGGATGGCGTAGGGATTGCCCCTTCTCGGCCAGGGTTTGCGCCACTTCAATGGCTCCGAGGACTCCCAGCGCGCCGTCATACTTGCCGCCGTTGGGCACGGTATCGATGTGGGAACCGAGGGCAATTGCCGGCAGGTTGGGATTCGAGCCGGGCTTGTGGCCGATGATATTGCCGGCCGGGTCCACCCTCGTTTCCAGCCCTGCCTGGCGCATCAACCTCATGGTGTACTCGCGCCCCTGAATGTCGGCAGGAGAGTAGGCTAGGCGCATCATACCCTGGGGAGTTTCGCCAATGCGCCCTAGGTCGGCCAGGTTCCGGTTGAGCCGGTCCGCGTTAATGCTGAAGGTGGAGGTGGTCATGGTTCATGCCCCCTATTGGCCCTCTGGCAATGCTCGCCCCCATCACGCCGTTTCCAACAGCTTTTCCGCCAGCGCCAGGCCTGCTTCCTTATCCATGCCTTCCTCCCAGGGGGTGTGGGGCAGCAGGCAACGGATGCAGCCTTGGCGGCACGGGCAGGCCCGGGCCAGAAATGCGCCCTTCTCCAGCAGTTCCCGCCACAGGTCGAAGGCCCTCTTGGCGACTCCCTGGGCCTGGGGGCCGACCTCCACCAGGTAGATGGCCGAACCTTGGCTGTAGGTGGCCAGGTCGTACCGCCCCACGCAAAAGGTGAAGGCCGCACCCACCCGGAGCATCTGCGCCACGGCGGCCACACTGCCGGCGGCAACCGGGTCTAGCGGCCCACCCTGGTCGGGCGCTTCCCCGGAGGACGCCGGCTGGGGCAACAGCCCGGCCACGTCCAGCCAGAAGGAGGGAGCCTGCAGGCGCCAGACGATTTCCTCCTCAGGTTCGAAGGTGGCGGTTACCAGGTCGGCTCCGCCGTCCTCCGGGGCGTCTCCCCCTCCGGTTGCATCGGACTCGTCAATCACCGATACCTTCTCCAGGGTTTCTTCCACCGCCACGGCCCCCAGGTACAGGGAAACGCCCGTCGCCGGGGAAAGGCACAGGGACTCATCCTGCACCGATACGTTCACGGCAAAGGTGGGCGCCGTCCGGATGTGGGCCAGCGTTTCCGACTCTTCCAGGATGACCTGCGGTTCCGGACTGCCTGGCCCGGCGTCGTTGACCGATGCCACCCGGTACCGGGCGCCCCCGGCCAGCGCCACGCTGCCGGGGTAAATCTCCCGGAACTTTCCGTAGGGAGACAGTTGACCGACCTGAGCGTCCTCGACGATGAGGGCCCAGTCCGGGAGCCCCGCCTCCCTGGCGGCCGCCAGGGGCGATGGAGCGCCTCCGGCTATCTTCAAGAGGGGAGCGTCCCGGCACAGGGCCTGGAACAGGGCGCTGCCCAATGTGTCGCGGGTGAAGGAATATACCCGGCCCTCCAGTTCCCGGAGGACGGCCGGCAGGTGAAGGGCTACGGCCTCCGGCAGGTCGGCATCCGCCACCGCCTGGGTGGGCGGCATGGCCAGCAACGCATCCAGGTTGTGCGCGGCGAACCGCCCGGCGAAGTCTTCCGAGGCGTAGTAGATGAAGAATGACTCCCGCTCCGGGCCGGTACCGGCGCTGTCCATCAGCTGCCGCAACCGGGACAGCGAACCGGGGTAGCCGGCCACGATGATTCCGTCGAAGTTGCGGTAGCAGCCGGGATGGGGAAGTGGCGAGGCGATGAATACCGCCCCAGTTGCGCCAACCCCCGTCCCGTCAACGCTGCCCGCCCCGGCGGCAACTGCGTCTGCGGGGGCGCCGGGGCTTCGGGCAAGGGAAGGTTCCGGCGGCGCGGTCGGCAGCGATAGCAGACCCTCCGCCGCCTCTCCGGCCAAGGCCTGGGCGGCAGCGAAGGCTTCCCGGGCCTGGTTTTCGCTGGCGCACTGGACCAGGACCGACCTTCCCGCTCCCACGCAGGCCAGCGCCGCCCGGGCCACCCGTTGGGTAAGGCCGGAAGCGCCCTCTGCGCTTGGTTCTCGGGGCTCGATGAACAGGTTATGGCGCAGCGAGGCCGGTGTATTGACGGCCCGGACCGGCTCAAACTGCTTGCCGGTGAGGCTGGCGGCCAGTTCGGCCCCATTGCTTATTCCAGGGATCGCCACGAAGCAGCAGGGGTCAGCGCCCAGGATTGCCAGTCGGTGGAAGAGGCGGCGCAGCAGCAAGGCCACGTTGGACCCGAAATTGCCCTGGTACTCCCGCACTCCTTCCAGGGCGACGAACTTCAGGTTTGCCATGAAGGTTCGCTCAACATACCCGCTGGACGGTACCAGGGAATCCAGGCCCTCCGGCGTGGTCACCAGCGCGACGCTAGGGATGGGTTCCTCCTCCTGGGCTTCAACCCCCCGCGCAGCTTCATCGGGAAGCTCATCTTTCGGGGAATCCTCCCCCTGAAGCTCTTTCCCTTCCATTGCCGCCGCTTCCCCCGGTTGCGGCGGGTCGGTGGCGAGACCGTCCAGGGTGGTAACCACGGGGAGGCCAACCGGAGCGAGGAGACCCGACAGGAGGGCAAGTACGGCGTTTGCCGAGGGTTCGTCGGGGCAGAGGACCAGGGCGTTTGCCGAGGGGTTACGAAGTAGGGTATCGGCCATGGGTATGGCCCAGGCCAGCGTCTCATCGGTGAACCCTCCCACCTCCAGGGCAACGTTGGCCCCGGAAAGGGAGAGGGCTATTGCCTCGTTCTGGTAATCCCAGAGCCGGTCAATACCCAGATCTTCCAGGGCCTGAGCCAGGGCCGGTTCCAACTCCCCTATGGCGGTGTCCCCAGCTTCGGCGGGCAAAACCGGTTCGGTGGTGGCGCGAACCAGGTGGTCCTGGTCCTGAAGGGCCCCGGCGGCTCGCAGGGCCCGGATCAGGTTGGACGGGTAGGATTGGGAGCCGTCCGGGGCGGGTTCCGGCGCCGGTCCTGCCTCCGCCACCGCTTGCCCCACCGTCTCGGCGGTTTCGCCCCGATGCTCCGCCGCCACTGGCGCCGCCGGGGTCGGTGATTCGGGTTGAACCGGTTCTGCCGGGGCGGGCGCCGCCTCGGGTTCAACGTCTATGGCCCCCTCCACCGCCACGGAGTGGGGCGGGGTCGGGCCCTGTTCTTGTACCTGGACCTGGCCCTCGTCGGCTTCAACTCCCGACTCCAGGCACTCCCGCTTGAGTATTTCCATCTCCAGGGTACAGGGGGATTCCATGGCCGCCAGGATTCTCTGGATGGCATTCAGCACCTGGAACGCCCCCTCCGGGGAAAAGTCCTGGCGGGAAGCCCAGGCTTCGTGGGCTAGGGCAACCTCCCTCACTGTGCCGGGTTCCACGCCCCCCAGGGCCCGGTCGAACACGGTCCACCAGGAACTCTGCATCACCGTCAGCAGGTCCTGGGTCTTCATCCTTTCAAAGGGCCTGTCCTCGTTCCGGGTCTGCCCCAGAATCTGGTTGACGGCTGCGGTGGCCTGTTCCCGGTGGTAACCGAGAAACTCCCTGGGTACAAAGTTGTCCAGGTCAATCTTCAGCAGGTAAAGGGCTCGGCCAATCCGGGCTCGGTTGGAAATCACGTTCTTCCTCGATGCTCATGCCTTGTGGTGGTCAGATTATACCCGATTACCGGTCGGTTGTTGGATTCAGGCCAGTTGTTGGTCGGGTATTGGCTGGGGCGATGTTGACGCGGCGGCGCCCGGGCAGACAGTGACAGGGGCCCCCTGTCGAGGGCCCCATCAGGGTATTTCGGAACTTGGTATTTCGGCCCATGTCCCGGAACCATGGGCCGGGACATGGGCAGGCCCTCCTAGGAAGCAGGGTCGGGCGCCACCGCCTCCTCCGGCAGGTTGGGGGCAACATCGGCCCGCTCTCCCCGGACGGACCATCCGGTGGAAAGCCCAATGACAAACCAGCCGTTGGCCAGGATTCCCACAGCGAATATGGTGTCGCCGATGGTGCGGAGCCAACGGAAAACCTCCAGTACCGGCGTCTGCAGGAACTCCGCCGAGCGGGCATACCACATGCCATGCTCCACGCTGGCCCAGGTTTGCGCCAGACCCACCGGCAGCAGGCTGAGGAGAACCATCAGGGCCAGCCCAACGTTCACGCCCCAGAAGGCGGTGGCCAGGCTGCCGGACCGCCATTGGGTGCGGACGGTCAGTATCCGCAGGCTCAGCAGCGTAAGGCCCAGCCCCAGGTTGCCATACACCCCGAACAGGGCGGCATGGGCATGGACGGCGGTGGTGTTGAGCCCCTGCATGTAGTACAGGGCGATCGGTGGGTTGATGAGGAAGCCGAACAGGCCCGCCCCCACCAGGTTCCAGAAGGCCGAAGCCACGAAGAAGTACACCGGCCACTTGTAGTGGTGTATCCACGTAGTCCGGCGGGTGGCGGAAAGGTTCTCATACGCCTCGTACCCGATCATCACCAGTGGCATCAGTTCCAGGGCGCTCATGGTTCCGCCAATCACCATGATTATGGGGGTGGTTCCGGTGAAGTAGAGGTGGTGGAACATCCCCAGCACGCCCCCGGTCAGGTAGAGAATGGTGGTGAAGAGGACGGCCATGGTCGCCGACCGGACATGGACCAGGCCCAGGCGCACGAAGGTGAGGGCGATTACCGTGGTGGCGAACACCTCGAAGAACCCCTCCACCCACAGGTGGACGACCCACCAGCGCCAGTATTCGGCAATGGCCAGGTTGGTGTGCTGCCCCGGCACCAGCCCCGGGGCGTAGAACAGGGCAATGGCCGCCACGGACAGCATGAATATCATCAGGAACTGGCGATGCCGCCGGTCGCCGCCGGCCCGCAGCCAGGCCCATAGCAGAGGCCGCACCATCAGCGCCAGCCACACCAGCAACCCCACGAACAGCAGCGCCTGCCACAGCCGACCCAGGTCCAGGTATTCGTAGCCCTGGTGCCCGAACCAGAAGTTTGCCCGGTCTCCCAGCGTCTGGTGGATGGCCAGCGCCTGGCCGAGCATGGAACCGCCAACCACCACCACCAATGCCCCGAGGAGCAGGTAAACACCCAACCCCTGGAAGCGGGGTTCCCGGCCGGCGATCAGCGGCGCCAAACACAGGCCCGTCGCCAGCCAGGAGGTGGCAATCCAGAAGATGCCCGTCTGAATGTGCCACGTTCGGGCCAGGGAATAGGGTATCAACTCCGAGAGGGGTATGCCGTAGAAGCCGGTGCCTTCCACGCCGTAATGGGCGGCGACTATGCCCGTGACGATTTGGGCCACCGCAAGCGCCCCCACCACCCAGAAGTAGATGCGGGTGGCCCGCATGGAAGGAGTGGTTTCGACCTGGGCCAACGGGTCGGCCTCCAGCGCCTCGGACTGGCTTCTCCAGGTGTCGCGGGTGGCGGCGTAGAACCAGGCCAGCCCGCCGATGCCCCCCAGCAACAGCACGAAGCTGATCACCGAAACCACCACCATCACCCCGGTGGGCCGGTTGCCCACCAGGTCATCGGGCGGCCAGTTGTTGGTGTAGGTGAAGTCCTTGCCGGGCCGCTCGGTTATGGTCGCCCACGAGGCCCAGAAGATGAAGGCGGTGAAGGCCTCCCGCCTTTCCCCATTCGGGATGACCGCGCGGGGCATGGCGTAGCTCTCCCGCAGGTCGTCCAGCCCCGGCTCGGAGCCGAACAGACCCATGTAGTGAGCCTGTACGTGGGCGATGGCCTCGGCCCGCAAGGGAGAAACGGTAATGGTATTGGTCAGGGGGTCGTAGGTATTGGTCCGCAGCTCCGACTGCAGCCTGGCCTGGAGCGCGGCCCTCTGTTCCTCACCCAGCGAGTCGAAGTCCGCGCTGTGGTCCTGCCTTGCCCAACGCTCCACCAGCCAGAGGGATTCCCGGTGGAGCCAGTCGGCGGTCCAGTCGGGCGCGGTGTAGGCGCCGTGCCCCCAGATGGAGCCCAGTTCGTGGCCGCCAATGGAGCGCCAAACGTCCTGGCCGGCGCGAATGTCGTCGCCGGTGAACAGGGGCTGCCCCTGGGTGGTGACGATGGCGGCGGGAGTTGGCGGGGTTTCCTGGTATATCTCCCTTCCGAAATAGAGCAGCCCCGCGAAGGAAGCCAGAACCAATGCCCCCAGGCCAATCCAAAGGGCGCGGGTCGCCCTGGTCGTGCGATGGACTTCTACCGTAGGTCCGATTATAGGTTCGGTCGTAGCGTCAGTTGTAGCTTCGGTCATGGCTAACGCCTCCCGGATCCGGATGCGCCTGCAAACGCCAATGAACGTCCACTACCAACGGATATGAGCCTGCCACCTCCTTTGCCATGACATTATATTTCCCTTCCAATAAATTGAGCAAGGTTTATGTTTCAGGAAACTGCCATAATCCTCCCCGAAGGGCCGGTCATGGCTATGGGCAGGCTGTAGTGAATAACTAACCACAATAGTATAATCGTTGTTAATATCTAAAGGATTGGCGAGCGGACGGGTCGGGCCGCCAGTGGGACGGGAAGGCGAGGGTACAGGAGAAGGGACAGTGTCGCCAGACCTTGACACCCAGCGGGAAATTGCCAGGTTGCGCGAAGAACGGCGCCTACTGGAGACGGTGCTGCGCCTCTCCCCCGTCGGCATCCTGATGCTGGAGGCGGCCAGCGAGCGGATCATCGTAGCCAACCGGGAGGCGGAACGAATCCTGGGCCCCTCGCACCATGGGGACAATACCCTGGCCAGTACCCTGGATGATGTTCAAGGCAATGGCTTACCGTCCCTGGCGGCGAACCACCCGGCGCGGCGGGCATTGGAACGGGGCGAGGTGGTGCGGGCCGAAGAATTCGTCCACGAGCGCCCCGACGGGTGGGCCGTCCCCACCCTGGTAAGCGCAGCGCCCGTCTATGGGGAACAGGGCGACATAACCGGGGCGGTGGCGACTGTCCTGGACGTATCGCCCCGGGAAGAGTTGGAGCGGCTGAAGAGCGAGTTCCTGGGGATTGTCTGCCACCAGTTGAGAACCCCTCTCACGACCATCAAGGGGGCAGCGGCCACCGTATTGGGCCGTACTGACGGGTTTGACGAGGGGGAAGCACGGGAATTCTTCCGCATGGTGGATGAGCAGGCCGACCGCATGCGGGAGTTGGTCAACAGCCTGCTGGATATGACCCGAATCGAGGTGGGAGCCCTCCCTGTAAGTCCAGACCCCTACGACCTGAGAGAATCCCTGGCGGCGGCGCGGGACACCTACCTCCGGCGCGGCGGTGGACAGCCGATACTCATCGAGCAGCCCGACGGCCCCGTAATGGTCAACGCCGACCGCCGGAGGATTGACCAGGCGCTGAACATTCTCTTGGGCAATGCCGGCAGGTTCTCCCCCGAAGACGCACCCATAACCGTAAGGGCAACAAAGGACGACGATTTCGTCCTGGTAGAGGTTTTGGACCAGGGCCGTGGCCTGGGTCAACAAGCCCTGCCCCACGTATTCAAGAAATTCTTCCGGGCGCACTCGGAGGGCGGGGACGGACTGGAAGGCCGCGGGCTGGGCCTGGACCTATGCAAGGGCATTGTGGAGGCCCATGGCGGGCGCATCTGGGCTACCAGCCCCGGAGAGGGACGGGGTTCCTCCTTCTGTTTCACCCTTCCCCGCGCTCCGCAGCAGGAAACAGGGCAAGGCGCCAAAGTTTGCCGGGGCGCCGAACACCTGGGAAGAGTTGCCCAGGGCGGGAAGCGGGCCAGGGTTCTGGCGGTGGACCCAGAGCCTCAGGTCTTGCGCCACCTGCAAGGCATCCTGCGCCACGCCGGTTACCACCCAATCGTCACCGGCGACCCGGCGGAGGTGATGGGGTTGCTGGAACAGGAGGAACCTCAGGCG
Source organism: Dehalococcoidia bacterium (assembly GCA_965221385.1). Lineage (GTDB taxonomy): Bacteria > Chloroflexota > Dehalococcoidia > Lucifugimonadales > UBA3495 > Bin22. The sequence continues at coordinate 1,747,307 of OZ244885.1, read as the reverse complement.
GTGCTGCTGGACCTGGATCTCCCCGGCGTCAACGGATTTAAGGCGCTGGAGCAAATTCGCCAGGTATCCGGAGCGCCGGCGCTGATCCTCACGGCCCGGGACAGCGAGGAGGATATTGTACGCGCGCTCAGGCTGGGCGCCGATGATTACGTTATCAAGCCCTTCTCCCCATACGAGTTGCTGGCCCGGATCGAGGCCTGCATGCGGCGGCGGGTCCTTCCCGACCAGATCGAGGTACGCCCCTCCCTGGCCATCAATGGCCTGGTTATAGACTATGGCGCCCGGCACGTCACCGTAGCAGGGAGGGAAGTCAAACTTACGGCCACCGAGTACAAGCTGCTGTACGAACTGTCCATCAACTCCGGCAAGGCCCTGACCTACGACCAGATTCTGCGGCGGGTCTGGGGTACGGGATACGCGGGCGAGGGCCACCTGGTGCGCTCCATAGTCCGCAACCTGCGCCGAAAGCTGGGCGACGACGCCCGCTGTCCTCGCTTCATTCATACCGTGCCGAGCGTAGGTTACCGGATGGCCGGCCCCTTCTTCCCCGGCAATTGATTTCCCCTCCCTCCCAGCAGCCGCGGCCATGTCCCACCGACTGCGACCCAGGTCTTTGGCAGTCTTTGGCACGAAATGCACACATCCAAGGGCCGTTGCATCACACCCTGTTGACACGACCTTTCTATAGTGAAGTGGTCCTGCAAACAGCCAATGCGTCCTGAAATCCGTGAAAGAAGATGGAAGCGTGAAGGAAGATGGAAGAAGGAGGAAGAACAATGACCACCACACCAGGCCGGGAAGGAACTCTGGCGTCCCGCCGGACCCAGGGCAAGGGTGGATTGCGCTTCCTGTTCGAAGAGATTGATCAGATTATGAGTGATTCCTGAGGAAGATGGCTCCTACCCGGAGGGAACGGTCCACCACCTGGCGGAACGCAGCCTGCGGGAACTGGCCCAGGCGGCCCGGTACTTGAGCGTCGACAACCTTAACGCCCCGACATCGGTGGCCACCCCGCTATGTCAGGTTAGTAGTTAGCCAAGCCTGGAATGACGTGGTAGGGCGGCTACGAGTGGGAGGGTTGGTTGGCTGATGGGGGTAGGGGCGCACGGCTGTGCGCCCCTACGGTGGACGGACTCTCCTGTTTGCCTTTCCAGACCCCCCTTGTCTGTCATTCCGAGCGACAGCCGAGGAATCCCAACGGTGCGGGGGAACCTTCATCGGCATGCCCAGACATTCTCGCCCTCTGCGGTTGGGATTCCTCGACTGCCGCTCGGAATGACAGGTGTGGTTGGTTTGGAATGGGATGGATGGTTTTCCTGTTAGGGTAGGGGCGCACAGCCGTGCGCCCCTACGGTGCATGTCCCCTTGTCCGGCATTCCCAGCCACCCACGTCTGTCATTCCTCGCCATGCCCGTAATGACAGCGCCAATCCCGGCCTGGCCAAGTGCCGGGCTACGTCCTGGGCCGAATAACCAGCACCGGCTCACCGGCGCCCCGGACCAGGGCTTCCGCCACGCTGCCCATCATCCACCGTGACAGGCCCGACCTGGCATTGGTGGTAATGGCAATCAGGCTCTGGGGCGTATCGTGGGCCAACTGCAGCAGGGCCTGGGCCGGGGTGCCCTGCATCACCTTGGTGGTAACCCTCAGGCCCCGGCGTTCCAGGCGATTTGCAACCCTGCCCAGGTACTGGTTGGCGTCCTTCACCACTTCCTCGGTGACATGGGGCAGTTGGGAGCCGAAGTCATGGTGGTAGGGTAGCTCGAACCGGACCGCCCTGGTCAGCAGGATTCGCATCGACATCAGGCGGGCCAGCTTTTCGGCGTAGGGCAGCGCCCTTTCGGCCAGCTCGGATCCGTCCAGGGGAACGACGATGGTCCTGAGGGAGGCCCCCTCCCTGCTCCGGTACTCCTGCGCCTTCTCCGGTGTGAGGGCCAGGACCGGTGTACTGGCGGAGTGGATGACCCGGTCCGTCACGCTGCCCAGAATGCCCCGGGCGATGGCATTGCGGCCGTGAGTTGACATTGCGATCAGCCCACACCCCTCCTCGTCGGCAACCCGCGAAATAACCTCCGCCGGCTTTCCCAGCGATACGATAGTCTTTGTGGCTATACCCGCGCCCTGCAGGCTGGCCTCCCGTTCCCGCAGCGCGGCCAGGGCCTGGTTCCTTGCCCTCTCCTCGTATTCGTCCCTGCTGATTTCCCGGTCCTCGCCGGGGGAGGATATGGGCTGGACCAAGACCCAAGAGGGGTAGTCCAGGTCGTCGGGATCAATTGCCGTCAGGAGAACGAGGGACAGATTCCCCTTCTCCGCCAGTTGCGATACGTAGGGAAGTATGCCGTCTGCAACTTCGCTTCCATCCAGCGGAACCAGGATGGGCCCGGTAAGGAAGGCCTCCACCGGATTGCTGTTCCCTTCATTCATAGTCATTGATTGGGTCCTCCTCAATTGTCGCTCTTCGAGGCCGTGACGTTCTTTTAACGAATTGGACGTGGCCAACCCGTGAAACAATCATACTAAATTGTGCCAATCCTGTGACCACTCGCCTCTATTCCTGTTATCCTGACTGCGCCCAAATCCTTCTGCACCCCATTCCCTGGAATAGTGAAGAGGCGCTGTATCCGTGACTCCCCAGGAGATTGACCGGCTGACCGCGGAGGCTCTGGCTTCCAGTCCTGGCCGCATCGTGGTGGGCGCCGTCATCATCCGGGGCAAAGAGGCGCTCCTTCTCAAGCGCCGTCAGGAGGACTACCTGGGCGGCATGTATGAAATTCCCAGTGGAAGAGTCGAGGACGGCGAGTCCCTCCTCCAAGCGCTGGAACGGGAGACCCTGGAGGAAACGGGCCTGTCCATAACCCATGTGGACGGATACCTGGGCTGCTTTGACTATCCCTCAAGGAGTGGGAGGCCGACGCGACAGCTGAACTTCCTGGTCAGCGTGCATCCGGCGCCGGTTGCGCTGTCGGAACATGAGGATTTCGCCTGGGCCGGCGAGGAAGAGTTGAGCGAATACCCGCTTTCGGACCAGACTCGCAGGGTGGTACGCCAGGCGCTGCTGCATCGGAGCGGGAGCTGATGCAAAGGGGATCGGTGGAAGGCAGGCGACTCTCCCGTCCCTTGCCGACGCTACCTGTGGCCAAGCCGGTCGCTATCCGAAGCCGGGGGAATGTTTGCAATATCGTATCGGGGAATGTACCATTTCGGGAAAGTAACGCAGTACAAACGGATATTCACGCAATCGGATGCCCTGCAATGGGGGCGTCCGATTCCGGCAGAGCCAACCAGGGGCAAGGGATATGGAGTTTCCCGGCGGGGACGACGTTGTAATTCGGGTGGATGGCCTGAGCAAGCGCTACGGCGCATTCGTCGCCGTGGACGATGTGTCCTTCAGCGTACAACGGGGCGAGATCTTCGGCATCCTTGGACCCAACGGAGCCGGCAAGACCACCACGTTGAGCTGCCTGGAGGGTCTGGTCGATCCGTCCTCCGGTTCGGCAACGGTCCTGGGGATGGACGTTGGCAGGGACTCGGCGAACATCAAGGAACGCATTGGCGTTCAACTCCAGGCTTCGGCCTATTTCGACTACCTAACCCTGCTGGAAATCCTCCGCCTGTTCGGGGGCTTCTATCGGCAGATGGCCTCGCCCGAGGAACTCCTGAAGCGGGTGGACCTGCTGGACCGGGCGAATACCAACGTAGGCAAACTGTCGGGGGGCCAGCAGCAGCGATTCACCATAGCCGCGGCCCTGATCAACAATCCCGATCTGGTCTTTCTCGACGAGCCAACCACCGGCCTGGACCCCCAGGCCCGGCGCAATCTCTGGGAGTTCGTCCAATCCATGAAGGAAGAGGGGCGTACCGTGGTATTGACCACCCACTACATGGAGGAGGCGGAATACCTCTGCGACCGGGTGGCCATCATGGATAACGGCAAGGTGATTGCCCTGGACACTCCGGCCATGCTCATAAGTCAGTTGCCCATACCCTACGAGATCCGGTTCACCGCGGCCGCCGTCGGGGAAAGGGCGGCGGATCTGGACGGGCTGCCCGGCGTGGTGGCCGTGAAGCAGGACGGGGAGGACCTGTATCGCCTGAGCTGCACCGACGCTTCGGCCGCCGTGGCGGCCCTCACGGAATGGGCCAAGGCGGCGGGCCTTTCTTTCGCCCATCTGGAAGTGGTGGCATCGAACCTGGAGGATGTATTCCTGGCCACCACCGGGCATGAACTCAGGGAATAGAGGGGCAGCTGCAAAGTGATACTGCTGAATTTGACCATCGCCCACATCAAGATGATGCTGCGCAACCGGCAGGCATTGTTCTGGTCGCTGGCCTTTCCGCTAATTTTTGTGTTCGTCTTCGGCATTTTCTACGGCGCCGAAACCGGCGGCGCCACCATGGCGGTAATCGACCGGGCGGACGACGAAGTATCCCGGACGCTGGTGGACCGGTTGGCTGGCGCCGACAACCTGGAAGTGGTCCAGCTGGAGGATGAAGCGGAAGCCAGGCGTCAGGTGTTCGACGGGGAGATAGGCTTCGCCCTGGTGATACCCGAGGGGTTCGGTGAAACCGCTGCCGCCAATCCCCCGGCTCAGGTGAGCCTGATCTACGACGATACCAGGCCCTTCGGGTCGTTCGTCATCGGATTCGTTGAAAGTTCAATCGGCCGGGCCAACCTGGAGATGCTGGCCGTACAGCCCCCGATTGCCCTTTCGCCGGAGCGGGTGTCTCGGCAGCATTTCAGCCGGGTTGACCTGGTGATGCCCGGACTGGCAGTGTGGGGGGTGATGAGCTTTTCGGTGATGGGACTGGCCACGGCGCTAACCACCTACCGGGAGAAGCGCATCCTGGTCCGCATTCAGGCGACGCCGTTGCGGGTTAGTTACTTCTTCGCCACGAAGGTGATTACCTACCTGATTCTGGCGCTGTTCCAAATCGCCATTCTGATGTCCGCCGGCGTTTTCGTGTTTGGCGCCACGCTGCAGGGAGACCTGCTCCACATAGGGGCCATCGTGATATTCGCCAACCTGGTGTTCCTCTGCCTGGGGTTCATCGTGGCGGCCCATTCAAGAACTACGGCGGCGGCCAGCGGCCTGGGCAACGTGATAGTGCTGCCGCTTTTCCTGCTTTCCGGGGTGTTCTTCCCCACGAATGTACTGCCCGATGTGGTCCGGAACATCGTGGAGTTCCTGCCCCTGTCCCCGGCCCTGGTGGCCATGCGGGGCATTTCCCTGGAAGCCAGGCCCATCTGGGACTTTCCGGTGGAGTTGGCCACCCTGGCCTGCTGGCTGGTGGTGACCGCCCTGATTGCGGTTCGGACCTTCAAGTTCCGGTAGTCCCGGCAGTCAAGCGAGGCAAGCATTAGCATCAAAATTGGGCGCTCAGGGGCCCATGCAAGGAGATTAATGTTATGACCACGACCACTCGTACCGTTGGGAAGTTGCCCCCTGGACCCCGAGGCCTGCCCATGGTGGGGTCACTGCTGGACGTGAGAAAAAACCCCCATGAGGTGCTGGCCAAGTACGCCCGGCAGTATGGCGACGTGTGCATGTTCCGGTTGGGCGGCTCGCCCACCGTAAGCATCAGCCACCCCGCCATACTGCGCGAAGCCCTGGCCATGGACGAACTCTCAGACCGATGGACAAAGCCCTCGTGGCGGAGTTTCCTCAGCGACGCCTCCATTCTGGTCATGGGTTATTCCAACCAGAGATGGCGGGTACACCAGCGTTACATCAACCGGAACGTGTTGTCGCACCGTCGCGTGTCGGCCATGCGGGATGCCTACATCGAGCCAATAATCGACCTTATTCTCGACACCGTTGGTGAATTTGCCGATTCGGGCCAATACATGCACCCCCGCGACACGATGTTCTTTATGAACGCTCGCATCATGATTGACCTGATCTTCGGCATCTTCGGTCTTTCCCAAACCGAGAGCACCAACCAGAACTTGCGCAATATATTGAAGGCCGTTCGCATCGCCTTCGGCCCCCACTGGTGCCTGGCGCCCATGAGCTTATTGCGCTACTTGCCCAATCCCGTGGACAATTTTCTCATTCCCCGATTGACCCGCAGACTGCTGTCTGATGAAGCGGTAGGTGGGTTTAGCATGGATATTTACAAGAACCACCCATTATTCGACCTGGACCACCCCACCTGCCTCCTGGAGGTGCTGCTGTCCGACGAAGCCAACGGTGAGATTGAAATGCACTTCGCGGAAGCGCTGTTGATCGACCTCCTGTTTGCCGGCACCGATACCAACAGCCAAACCATGTCCTGGCTCATCCTGAACTTGGCCCGCCGGCCGGAGATCCAGGAACGGATGTACGAGGAATTGAAGGCCTTCTCCGAGGAAAATGGACGGGAACCAGCGTTCGAAGATATGGACGCGCTCCCCTATTCCAAGGCCGTCATGACGGAGAATTTCCGCTACAAAGTCGTCCCCTTCGTTGCCCTGCCCCATCGGGCCAACGAGGACTGCGAGGTTGACGGCTACACCATCCCCAAGGACACCCAGGTTCTGCCCAACCTGCACAGCATAATGCACGACGAAAGATTCTGGGATTCGCCCAATGAATTCATGCCGGAGCGGTTCCTGCCCGAAGCGGACGGCTCCCCTTCCAGGAACTACGACAATGAGGCCTACATGCCCTTTGGCGTTGGGCGCCGCTCCTGCCCCGGGCAGCCCCTGGCCATGTCCATGCTGTGGATTCAGACGGTGCGACTCTTCCGCAATTTCCGGTTTGAAGCGCCCCCCAACGGCCTGGGAGAGGATACGGAAATCGGCATGAGCCTGATGCCCAGGAAGTTCCAGGTGAAAGTCCACCGCCGGTAGAGAAAGGGCAGCGCCAGCCCTGGACGGGGTTCAGGGCTGGCGCCCCTGGTTTCGTTCCCTTACGCCCTGCTCACTCGGAAACCGCCGCCAGGGATTCGATGGCGCTGATGTCCGTTTTCGCGCGGGCCGTATCCAGGTCATACATCCGTTGCAGATTCAGCCAGAACTCGGGAGTCGTTCCCAGCGCCTTCCCGATTCTCAGCGCCGTGTCGGCGGTAATCGACCGGCGGCAGCGCACAACCTCGCTGACCCGAATCTGCGGCACTCCTATGGTTTTCGCCAGGCGGTATTGGGTGATGCCCATCTCGTCCAGCATCTCGGCCAGATGCTCGCCCGGATGTATCGCCTCGACAGTAGTCATGGGTAGCCTTCCTAATGGTAGTCAACGACCTCAATTTCCATTGCGCCCTGTTCCGTCCAGATGAAGCACACCCGCCATTGGTCATTGATACGGATGCTGTGCTGTCCCTGACGGTCTCCGCGCAGAGCCTCAAGGCGATGGGAGGGAGGCACCCGCAGGTCGTTGAGGGCCATGGCCGCCACAACCCTTTGCAGCCGCATTCTGGCCCGACGTTGAATTTCGGGGGGTAGCCGCCGGACCTGCTCCCCACTGAAGAGGCGTCTGGTGAGGTCATCTCTAAATTGGTTCACTGGCAGGCATACTAATGCAAGCCGTTACTAATGTCAAGGGTCTGCACGGTGCCCTATTCCCCTCTTATGCAGCTTCTATTCTGGTCAAATGTTTTGATTCTGCTATAATTGATGCATGAGCTACTCAGAGGGATTGAAGGGACTCTGTGCCTGGCTCTTCGTGGTGCTTAAGGCAAGCGCCATTAGGGCTGCGGTAATTCCGTGGCTGATGGTTGGCTTTTTTACAGCCCTGTTGCCCTGATGGCCTTTCCATACGGCACAGTGGGCTTGGAAATCGCCAACGATTTCCTGTGGGATGTCGCCGGACCAGTGGCCTTGCTCCAGGCAAAGATGCTCATCTTTGTCTCTGTCCTGTGGGGCCTGATCCTCTTAGTGCGCAGTCTAGGATTCGATGTTTTCCTCTCTGACCAAGCAGGGAGATTATCCCGCCGAATAAGACCGTTCATTGGGGTCTGGTTGGTTCTAATCAGAACAGACCGTACCCTGTTTCACCCTTGGTACCTTGGTTCAGTTTTCCGGTTACTTCTCCCCAACCTCCTGACTCTCTCCGTCGGCCACGTTCCCGGCCACTCGCCAAGATTAGAGTAGAAATTCTCCTGTTCGTTTACCTTCTGCGACCAGAAAGTGTCGCAAAAGATTTAACTGAGGCTGACTGTTCTTCCAGCCTTAGAATAGGAGCAGTTCTTATGATCTACTACGAAATCCTTCGTAACGTCCTGCCCGTAGGCATTGCCGTAGTTCTTTCTTGGGTTTTGATCTGGGCCGTCCTCGTCCCAGAGGTCTTCCCTACCTTGACGTGGCAGGGGTACAAAGAAAAGGAGTGGTTGGTTGCTCTCTTTTTCATTGGCGGAGGTCTAAGAGCGGTCTTCAAGTTTAGCAAGCTGTTTTTTGGCTGATGCGTAATTGATCGGTGCACAGGCGCCGGGCCCGGCTGTTAGACCTCTCCCAGCCGGGCCCGGCTCGCAGCTAAAACAACTCCTGGTAGCGGGAATAAATTTGCTCGGAACGAGTTTCATGCTCGCCTAGAGCTTGAGAGGGGCAACCATTCGTCCCGCCCCCTTCCTACCCTATCGTTCCAAATTTGACTGACTACTGGCTTCTGACAAAAAAACAGAGACTGCCCAGAGGCAGTCTCGACCCTACCATCGAAACAATAGGGGGGTACATATTCAGCGTACACGGGAGCCGTTGGGCTGTCAACCAAGTGTACTAGCTATGGTTAAGGCTCCCCAAGATGAAGGCAAGGCTTTATCTGTGGAGTGGGGGTCAGCTTGCGGTGGTGGAGGTGAGGGGATTCGAACCCCTGACCCCCTGCGTGCAAAGCAGGTGCTCTCCCTCTGAGCTACACCCCCAATTCTGTGGAACTCCATTCTACCACGTACCCGCCCCCGGTTCGACATCCCACTGCCAAACGGGTATTATATGGGCCATCCCGACGGGCCTGATCGCGGTTCGCCTTCCCGCCCGCTCGACCCTCTTCAATCAGAAAGGAGCTTACCATGCGTGGAGTCGCCATCGTTTCCCCGGTCCGCACCGCCGTTGCCACCTTCGGCGGGGGCCTCCGCAGCGTTTCCGCCGCCGACCTGGCCTCCATCGTCGTCAAGGAATCGGTCCAGCGCAGCGGCATCGACCCCGCCCGCATCGACGATGTTATCCTCGGCTGCGGCTATCCCAGCGGCGAGAATCCGGCCATCGGACGCCTGGCCGGCCTCAAGGCAGACCTGCCCATCGAGGTGCCCGGCTACCAGCTGGATCGGCGCTGCTCCTCCGGCCTGCAGGCCATCCTCAACGCCGCCATGCTGGTCCAGACCGACAATGCCGACGCCGTTATCGCCGGGGGCGTAGAGAGCATGAGCAATGCCGAATACTACGTCAACGAGTCCCGATGGGGTGGCCGCTTCGGCTCCCTCACCTTCCACGACCGGCTGGTACGGGCGCGGGAGACCATCTCCCCCGAAGAACGCTTCGGCTACATCTCCGGCATGGTCGAGACCGCCGAGAACCTGGCCAAGCAGTACGAGATTTCCCGGCAGGAGCAGGACGAATACGCCCTCCGGAGCCACCAACGGGCCGTCGCCGCCGTGGAAAATGGCAAGTTCGACCAGGAAATCGTGTCGGTTCCCATTCCCCAGCGTCGGGGCGATCCGGTGGACTTCGTGAAGGACGAGAATCCCAGGGCCGACACCAACATGGAAGTACTGGGACGGCTGCGTCCGGTGATGCCCGATGGCACCGTAACCGCCGGCAACGCCAGCAGCCAGAACGACGCCGCCTCCGTGTGCCTGGTGGTGGCCGAGGACAAGGTGGAGGAGTTGGGCGTCACCCCCATGGCCTACCTGAAGGGCTGGGCCGTCACCGGCTGCCACCCCGCCTACATGGGCATCGGCCCGGTTCCCTCGGTCAACAAGCTCATGGGCAAGATTGGCATGTCCCTGCAGGACATGGACCTGATTGAACTGAACGAGGCCTTCGCCGCCCAGGTGCTTTCGGTATTGCGGGAGTGGAAACTCCCCAACGAGGACACCCTGAACGTCAATGGCTCGGGCATCTCCCTGGGCCATCCCATAGCCGCCACTGGCGCCCGCATCCTGACCACCCTGATGTATGAAATGGAGCGCAGGGACGCCCAGTACGGCCTGGAAACCATGTGCGTGGGCGGCGGCCAGGGCGTGGCCGCAGTCTTCGAGCGACGGTAGGGGCGAGCCTGATTCGTCAGGTCAGGTTGATTCCCAGGGTTGATTCGAAAATGGGAGGGAAGTATGGCCAATCGATACGATGAAACCGACGTGCTGGTTATCGGGGCGGGCGCGTCCGGCGCGGCTTTCACTTGGAGCCTGGCCCAGGCCGGCATCAAGGTGGTTTGCCTGGAACAAGGGGGCTGGGTGCCGTTGGACGTCTTTTCCACCAGCGAACCCGACGCCCAGATTCATTGGCAGACCGACTTCCATTCCAACCCCAACTTTCGCAATCTGCCCGAGGACTACCCGGTAAACGAGGACGAAACGCCCATAGCGCCCCTCATGTACAACGCCGTGGGCGGCAGCACCATCCACTGGGGTTCCCACTTCCCTCGCTTCCATCCCTCGGACTTCGTTCTCCAGTCCCAGGACGGCGTGGCCGATGATTGGCCCATGACCTACGCGGAACTGGAACCATACTACGACTTGAATGACCGGCTGAACGGGGTTTCCGGCCTCCGGGGCGACCCGGCATACCCGCCCAAGCCCGACCGTCCCACGCCACCCCTGCCCATCGGCCGGGGTGGGGAACTGCTGGCCCATGCCTTCAATCAGCTGGGTTGGCATTGGTGGTCTTCCGACAGCGCCATTGCCTCGGTGGAGTACGACGGTCGCCAGCCCGATACGGGCGGCACCCTGCGGTCACTGGCCAGCGCCGACATCATCTACTGGCCCCGGGCCATTCGCCGGGGCGCCCGCCTCAAGACCTTCTGCCGAGTGCGGGAAATCCTGGTGGACAAGTCGGGTCGGGCCACCGGAGTCCTATACTACGACGCCAATGGCAATCTGCAGGAGCAACGGGCCCGGGTGGTGGTGGTGGCTGGCAACGGCGTGGGCACTGCCCGCCTGTTGCTAAATTCCAAGTCGGCCCTCTTCCCGGAGGGGCTTGCCAACAGCAGCGGCCTGGTCGGGAAGAACCTGATGCACCACCCCTGCGGCGGCGCCACGGGCATTTTCGACGAATGGCTGGGGGCCGAGTCGGGCCCCCGGGGCAGCACCATGCTCAGCCAGGAATTCTACGAAACCGACCTGAACCGGGGCTTTGTTCGGGGCTACGACCTGCAGATTACCGGCGTAACCGGTTCACCCTTGCCCACGGCCCTGGGCGGCGTCCAGCAGGAGATCATCCCGTGGGGACAGGAACACCACGGCGCCTTCGCCGAGCGGTTCGGCCACAGCATCAACATCACGGTGATGACTGAGGACCTGCCCGAGGAGCACAACCAGGTTACGTTGGATCCGACGCTGACCGATGCCCACGGCATTCCGGCGCCCAAGATTGAGTACACCGTCAGCGAGAATACGGACCGGATGCTGGACCACGGCGTGGCCCGGGCGGTGGAGGTTCTGGAGGCGGCGGGCGCCAAGCAGATTTTCACCTCTCACATCCGTCGCAACGCCGGTTGGCATCTGCTGGGCACGGCCCGCATGGGCGATGACCCCAATACGTCGGTGGTGGACCGGTGGGGCCGCGCCCACGACGTGCCGAACCTGTTGATCATCGACGGGAGCATCTTTACCACCGGGGCCTGCATCAACCCCACCAGCACCATCCAGGCCCTGGCCCTGCGCACCGCCGACTTCGTAAAAGGGGAGGGCAGCAGCCTGCTGGGGTAGGGGGGAATCCCCACTACGTCAAGTTGGGAGCGACTGCTCCCCAACCCAATTTAGTGTCAACTGGTAGAGCAACAAACCGGGGCGGGCCAACTTTGGCCCGCCCCGGTTTGTAGGATATGCTCTGCTGACCGCTCAGCCATTACCTGGCCGATTATGGATTGGAGAAAAAGGACCTCAGGTCGTTGACGAAGGCTTGCAGTGAAGGGTCGGCCCGCGCCGCGCGGTCAATATCCATGGCCTGAACCAAGTCGGCGGCAAACTCAATACCCCCAAGCTCCGGCCTGACTCCCGTCTCCCGAATACTCTCTATCAGGAGCCTCTTGTATTCGTCGCGCCCACATTTGTAGGTTGGCGCTTGGCAGCCTCGGCCAAATACCTGGTTGAAGGCTGCACCGTCCAACAGTAACCAACGTTCTACGTGCGGGTCCGGGGTTGCCAGGATTAGCGGGCGAGGTGGATTGAAAATCTGGAACTCTCGCCTGCGTTCATTCGCTCCAAGGCAGTTTGCATCGGTCGCGACAACCAGGAGGTCCGGATATGGACCTGCGTTCTCCTCCAGTTCCTCCAAGTACCTGCGAAGCTCCCTAACCACCCTTCCGTGACCCTGGACCGCGCTTCGCCAATTGAGCTGAGCTTCAATACCGAATTCAGCGGCAATTCCTCCTATCAGCGCCCCAATGACCCTCTCGTGGCCGTAGTCCTCCCCGAACAGGGTAACCTCAACCATTGAAATCGCCCCGCATGATTCTGCCGGATATCAAGAGAGGCGGGTCGCCGCCCTCCGGGGAATCCCTAATGATGGCTGGCTTTTTCAGGTACAATTCGTTCCGCAGTGGAAGAATCACAGTCTTGCGATTCCTCCTCTGCATGGAATACAGATATTCGGGCGACATGCAATCCAGCAGCCTGGGCGAATGGGTGGTGACCACATATTGGGTATCGCCCAAAATTCGTCGGGTGTTCAGGAATTCGGCGATTAGGTCTATCTTGGCGGGGTGAACCCCATTCTCGGGTTCTTCAAAACCCACCAGGGAAGGGGGGTCTGATGACCCGGCCAAAGCCAGAAGTCCCAAAAGCCGCAACGTGCCTTCGGACAGAACCCTGGCTGGCATTGCTATGCCGTCCTCCTTAAGGGACAATTCCACCTCACCCAGGGGGTTCACTTCGACCTGGATTTTCTCGGCGTCGGGCAGCAGCAAATGCAAGGCCTTTTCAATGGTTTCAAATTGCCTGGGATCGCTGGCCTTCAGTGTATTCAGGTGGGCGGCCAACTCTTCACCCATCAACCCGATGTGGCGCACATCCTTCACCGGGCCCACGGCCCTCATGCGCTCCCTGGGTTCAAGGTAGAAGAAGAGCCAGCTCTCCAACTCCCGGCGCGCCGCCGTCACGTGGGGATAATGGGGTGGATAGTGGGGCAGGGAGAGAATAGTCCGGTCAAGGTACTTGTCGTAGTAGGTGGGGTGGGACTGCCCTTCTAGGCGAACAGTCAGTTTGTCCTCCTGAGTCACGTGGGGACCCAGGAAGGGCTTGCGGCTACCCCTGGGCTCGCCCCTGGTATTCAGCGCCGCCAGGTATTCGTCGCTGACCCGAAGCAAGCCGGTGCGGGGGGTCATCTCAATTTCCACCCGATAACGCAGGTTGCGCTCTCTAACCCTGCGGGGCTTATTGCCTACGCCCTCGGAACGGCTATCGTCTCCCCCTCGTCGCATTTCCTGAATTTCCCGGTTAACCGATTCCACCAGCGAATCAGATAGCTCCAGGTCTGCCTCGATGGAGAAGGTCAGTCGCTCCTTCTTCAGCAGGCCCTCTATGCCACCTTCTCCCATGGCGAAGGACTCCAGAGGTTTGCCCCGGTAGGGCGGCTCAAAGGCTTCCCGCAGGGTGCGGCTGGTAGCCATTCGGGAGAGAAGCTGCAAAGCATCCAGAAAGTTGCTCTTGCCGGAGGCGTTGGGGCCGAACAAGACGGTCAAAGGGGCAAGGGTCACGTCCAAGTCCTCCAGGGACTTGTACCCCTTGATGTGTATTCGCTTCAGCATCCTATCCCTCCCCTTTCAAGTCCTCTATCTGCGCTTCCAGGGATTGGGCGGTGGCGGTGTCACCGTCGGTTAGGCGGAAACACCGGTCCAGGTACAGTTGGGCCAGTTGAGACCCCCGCCGGGTCGCTTCCCGGGCGGCGGCCAACAGATTCAGCACCTGGAATTCCTCGGGCAGGTGCCGCGACAGGGCGGTAATCTCCTCCGTAACCTCTCCCGTCATGTTCTCGTCGTTGCCCTCCTGGGCGAACTGGAGCTTGCCCAGCAACCGGGCCAGCTCACCCAGCTTGTCCCGCTCGCTCATCAGGCTGAACAATACCTCGTTTACCGAGTAAGATGTATCCAATTCCGAACCGGTATCAGCGTCGGGCGAAGGAGCGGAGGCCAGCGTCTCGGAGGCCGGAGCGGCGTTCAGCCCCTGCCGGTCGCAGAAGGCGGCGTAAAGGTCCGCATAGGACTGCACGGCATCGGTAATGCCCTCCATCATCCGGGTCAGCTCGAAGTTGAACATGCTGGACGCAAACACCAGGTCGTCGCCCCGCAGGTCGCTGAGCCGGTCCAGTTCCCCATGTCCCGCGACCTCCTCCGGCACCGGCGGCATGGCAAAGGCGGAAAAGTCGTTCAGGGGCAGGTTGCCCAGGTGGGAGGCCAGGAAGGGAGGCACGTATTTCCCGAAATCGGCCTGCACCGGCAGCACCACTATGTAGCTGGCGTACAGCTTGTCCGGTTCCGTATCCACCCGAAAGTACACCAGCGCGTGTCCCCTGGGGCGTTGGGCATCTCCCTTTTCGAAGGTCAAGTCCATGAACACATCCTGGGAATGCGGCAGTAGTCCTGGCTGAGGGCTGAAACGTCTTCCGCCGCAGGGTGAAGGGTTCCGACAATTATAGTTTATGGGGTCAACCAGGTACAAACCTGGACAGGTTGCGGGGCGCCAGCCTCAATAGCCCCGGAGTCCATTGCCATCGTATTGTCCTCAGGGAAGACCGGGCCCGGTGTTGCAGTTGCCCCGCCATCCTGTATCATTGGTTCCGGCATCGACAGCCTTGCATGGCTTCCTCGCCAAGCCGTATTCCAACTCCAACCCGGGAGCAATTGCGCCATGACCGACTACACCATGTTCGCCCTGAACGGCATACCCCACCTGGATCCGGCCAAGTTCAACGAGATAGACTTCAGCGGCGGCATGGACCCCATACTGCCCACTCCCTTACGTATCGGCTCCGCCGCCGCCGCCAGCCTGGCCGCGGTGGGTCTGGCCGTATCGGATTTGTGGGAACTGCGCACGGGACGCCGCCAGCAGGTCGGAGTAAACGTCCGCCGGGCCACCGCATCCCTCCGCAGCAGCCGCTACATGACCCTGAACGGCCAGCCGGCCGCCGGTGAACGGAACGCCGTCATGGGCGTCTATCCCGCGAAGGATGGCCGGTGGAGCTACCTGCATTGCAACTTCCCCAACCACCGGGAGGCTGCCCTCCAGGTGCTGGGCGTAGAGGAGGATAAGGGGGCCGTTCGGCAGGCGGTGTCCCAATGGGACGCCCGGGAACTGGAGGAGGCGATCATCGCAGCCCGGGGCGCCGGTGGCATGGTGCGCACCATGCAGGAATGGGCCCAGCATCCCCAGTCGGCGGCGGTCAATTCCCTGCCCCTGCTGGAGATAGACCGGATTGGCGACGCCCCGCCCCAACCCCTGCCCCAGGGCGACCGTCCTCTGTCGGGGATACGGGTTCTGGACCTGACCCGGGTGCTGGCCGGCCCCACCTGCGCCCGCACCCTGGCCGAGCACGGCGCCGACGTGATGAAGATCGCCGGCCCCCACCTGCCCTACAACGAGGGACAGGAGCATGACACCGGACACGGCAAGCTTTCCGCTCACCTGGACTTGCGCCAGGGCCAGGACATGGAAACCCTGCGTGGGCTGATTGGGGAGTGCGACATCTTTTCCCAGGGTTACCGGCCCAATACCCTGGCCCAGCGGGGCCTCTCGCCCCAGGATTTGGCCCAAATCCGCCCGGGAATCATCTACGTTTCCCTGTGTGCCTTTGGCCGAGTGGGGCCCTGGGCCGACCGGCGGGGCTTCGATACCGTAATCCAGACGGTCAGCGGCATAACCCACCGGCAGGGAGAGTTGTTCCCCGGAGCCGAGCCCGGCCCCCAATTCTATCCGGTGTCGGCCATCGACTACCTTACCGGCTACCTGATGGCCTATGGCGCCCTGACGGCCCTGGCCCGCCGCGCCACCGAGGGCGGCAGCTGGCTGGTCCGGCTTTCTCTGGCTCAGACCGGCCGGTGGCTGGTGGGGCAGGGGCAGGTCCCCGAAGATGAACTGGGGAACATCCCTTCCGACTTCACTCCCGAGGAAATAGGGGCCTGGTCCACCGAAAGCCAGGTTCCCGGCGGCAGCCTGAAGCATCTGGCGCCGACCCTGGAACTCTCGGAAACCCGCCCCCACTGGGCCAGACCCTCCGTGCCCCTGGGCTACCACGAACCGGTTTGGCCGGCAAGAACAGCGTGAAGCCAGGGGAAAGGACGGGGGCGTCCAGCTGGGCGCCCCTTCGGTGGGAGTCAGGCGCGCCGTCGCCGTTGTTACGGCAAGCGGGCCATGATATGATAATTGAACCCTGATAGTATTTGGATTTCTGATTTGCAGCTTCCGGCGCCCCGGCTCAAGTTCCTTTCCTGCCTGCTCGTGATTCTTTCGGCAGCGCTTCTCGGCATCTCTGCGGCGGGGTTGACGCCCGTTTCCGCCAACGGCCGGGCCACGCTGATTTCCACCCAGGAACAGGGGCCCTACCGGATGGAGGTCTCCATCCTGCCCAGCCGGGCCATCGTCAACAACACCCACCTGAGCCTGCGGGTGGTGTCCCTGGAATCGGAGGAGACCATTACCCAGGCCGAGGTGCGGGTGTCGGCCACCGGCCCCACTTCCGCCGACAGCTTTGGCCCCCTGGTGGCCGGCAATGATCTTCTGCCCCAGTTCTTCGAGACCCTCCTGCCCTTCCGGGTGCCCGGTTTGTGGCAGGTAAGCATCCGGGTGAACACCGACATGGGCGAGGAAACCATCCAGGTACCCATGGACGTAAGAGAGGGGAGGCCAATAAACCTGATCCTGGTGGCGGCCATCGCGGTAGCCGTTCTCGCCGCCGGAATCTGGACCTACGACCGGATCAGGTCGGGACTGCGCCGCCGCCGGGCCTAGCAGGTGGTCAAGGTGCTAATGTCATGCCCCGCCTGGACTGGCGCCCCATTTGCGTTGGCCACGAGTAAATAACCAGTGTCCCAATTCCTTAAACCCGTAATTGTCATTGCCCTGTACGCGCTGCTGCTGCCCGTAATGGGGCCGTTGCTGGACCACCATTACGTGGAATGGCAGCACAACCATGCCCACGTCTTCTTCGGCGACCCCGCAGGCCACGAGGGCGGGCGGCATTTGCACGTGTACGATTCCGGCGTCAGCCACGACCATCTCGCGTCCCACATCCTGGCATCCGGCCAAGTGGCGTCCGGCGGGATTCCCGCCCGGACCAGCCCACCCGAGGGGGTGGCCTACCTTTCCGGCTACGATGGTTCCGGCAACGGCCCCATCTTCGCCCCCACCGGCCCGGCGGGTCAGTCTCTGTGCTTTGGCGGGCCCGATACCTGTCCCCTGCTGTTGGCCTATGATGCTTCCCAGACTGTCCCCGTTGGCGCCCTGGTTGCGCCCCCCGGCAAGCCACCCCCGGCGTAACTCCTCTTACGCGTTTGGCCGCCAGCCGTTGCAATACGGCCGCAGGGCCGGACGCGCGATTCGCCTCCCTTGCCAGCCCCCACGGAGGGGGCGCCTGCCCCACGGACAGTCCCCCTGGGGCGCTACTCTGCGAATCTGTACAGGAGTTGACATGCGCTTCATCAAAAGAATCAAGTCTTCCCTTTCGCTGGGCGGTATTGCTGCTGCCCTGCTGATCCTGGCGGTCGCCTGCGGCCCCAGCGCCCCCGCCGGGCCTGAGCCGGCGGCCAGTCAAAACCCGACAACCGACAAGACTGCCAGCATGACCGAACCTATACCGGAATCGGTGGTGGCGGTGAGCTTCGCCAACGACCAATTGAACCCCGAAACCATTCGGGTAAAGCAGGGCGACCAGGTAACTTTGAACCTGAACACCGATCGGCCCGGAACCTTCCACATCCACGGCTACGACCTGGAGCAGGCGGTGGAGGCGGGACAGGTAACCCAGTTCCAGTTCGAGGCCAACGCCACGGGCCGGTTCCGGATCAACTTCCACGGCATGGCCGCCACGCCGGAAGAGGACATGGCGGCGACCATGGACATGGACATGGGCAAGGACATGACCATGGACACGGACAAGACTTCGGGCGGCGGTCACGATATGGCCGGAATGGCCGGCGCAACTATGGACCATGGCCCTGCCGAATCGGCCCTGCCCGTCAGCATCGAAATTGCCGCCCAGGTGGACGACAGGGGCGGCGTATTCGTGACCATCGAAACCGACGGCTGGCGGTGGGCGCCGGAAGAGGTGAGCGGGGCCAACAGCGCCGGCGCCGGCCATGCCCACATCTACGCCGACGGTGTAAAGCTGAGCCGCGTGTACGGCGACCGGCATTATCTGACGGGCCTGGAACCGGGTGTCCGGGAGTTGAGTGTCTCCCTGACCAGCAACGACCACAGCGACCTATCCTGGCAGGGGTCCCTGCTGGCAGCCTCGGCCACCATCACGGCGCCCGAGGCATCGGCCATGGACCATCAGGAAATGGCCGAAATGGCAGCTCCGGACCCGGTGGATTCCGACGGACCCATGGCCCTGGAGGTGGTGGCTCACGAGGACCCGCTGGGTGGGTACAACCTCCAGGTCATACCCGATGGATTCGAGTTTGCCCGGTCAGCGAATCAGGATCATGTCCCCGGCCAGGGGTACGCCCTGCTGTCCATTGGCGGCGAGGAATTCAGCCGGATGTATGTCCCCTGGCTCCAGGTACCGGCCCAGGGCGAAGGGGAACACACCCTTACCGTCGTCCTGCTGAATAACGAAGGTCAGCCCTACCAATACGACGGGCTGCCCGTTTCGGTCTCTGTTACAGTTCACGAGGAAACCCCGGTCGGTGACTCCGGCTCGGAAACCGGCGAAGACGCGGCGACCGACCACCACGGCAGCGATGCCAGCGCCTCCGGGGGCCACCAGGAGGCGGAAAGTGGGGAGGCGGAACTGGAGGTGGGGTACCTGGAGGTGTTGCCGTAACCGCCTCTCCCTGTAGTTCAGATGACCGGGGCGGAGGGAAGCGACCGGGCCGAACGGCCGGGGAACTGGGGCTGACCCCGTAGAAAGGAGAGTTGCCATGCGTGCCGGAATTCGGAGCATTGCAGCCCTGGGATTGCCGGCGGCGTGTATTGTCGCCGGCATCTTGGCCTGGGCCTTTCCCGTCTGGCCCGGCGACAAAGAGCTGCTGTCGTGGATTCAGGCCTGGCAAAGCCCGGCGCTAACGGGAGTCTTTCGCGCCGTGACCCACCTGGGATCGTATCCAGTGGCGACGGCACTCACTGTCGCGGCGGCGGGCATTCTGCTGCTGCGGAGACTCTGGGCAGAGGGTCTGCTGGTGGTGGCGGCTGCCGCCTCGGCATTGCTGACCCTACTCTTCAAGGCGCTGGTGGGGCGGCCCCGTCCCGCCTTCTCCATGGTCGACCCCTCCTTTGTTGACCCCATTCCCCACACCCTGAGCTTTCCCAGCGGACACGCCGCCTTCGCCATGCTGTTGGGCGGTATCCTGATTTACCTGGTATGGCGGTACCGGGAGAGCCGGTGGGCCCGCTGGGGAATATCCCTGGCGCTGGCCGTGGCGATACTGGCGGTGGGCGTCTCCCGGGTGTACCTGGGAGTGCACTGGCCCAGCGACGTATTGGGTGGCTACCTGTACGGGATAACGGCGCTGGCGCTGCTGATTCCGCTCAAGGGCTGGCTGGTGCGCCGGGGGGAGCGCCCGTCGTTGGGCTAATACCGTGTCAGATCTGTAAAGTCAGTGGAGTCAAGATAACTGTCATTCCGAGCGGAGTCGAGGAATCCCAACTGCACCCTTCAACCACGCTACCCACCCCAAACCAACCAAGCCTGTCATTCCGGGCGGCAGCCGAGGAATCCCAACCGCAGATGGACAACCGTGCTTCCCATGCCCGGCCCCTCTTCTTTGTCATTCCGGGCGGCAGCCGAGGAATCCCAACCGCACCCTTCAACCACGCTACCCACCCCAAACCAACCACGCCTGTCATTCCTAGCGGCAGTCGAGGAATCCCAACTGCACCCTTCAACCACGCTACCCACCCCAAACCAACCACGCCTGTCATTCCGAGCGGCAGTCGAGGAATCCCAACCGCAGGGGGACAACCGTGCTTCCCACCACAAACCAACCCTCCCTGTCATTCCGAGCGGCAGCCGAGGAATCCCAACGGTGCGGGGGATGCAGCATGGCCATGCCCAGCCCCCCTGTCAGGCCTGGTTGGTTTGTGGTGGGTGGCGTGGTAGCAGGTTGCGGTTGGGATTCCTCGACGCCTGCGGCGCTCGGAATGACAGGTTAGGGGGTCCTGCCACAGGCGCAATTCTGGCCCCGCGCGGTTGCGATTCCTCGGCTGTCGCTCGGAATGACAGGAAATTGGAGGCGTGATGACAGCAGTTGGGAGGGAGCAATAACCCCCCACCCCCTACCCCACCATTCTCTCCCGAAACTCCCCCGGTATTTCCCGCAGGCGGCGGCGGAAGGCCGTGTCCTCCCGCTCCGGCATTTGGCGGACGGCCTCCAGCATCAGGTCCACACCGCCCAGGTAGTCCTCCTCGTGGATGTATTCCGCCTCAATGCGGCCCTCAGGGGCGGCGTTGTGGTAGTTGCCCAGGGGAAAGGCAATGCCGGTGGTGCGGTACCCATATACCGAGAAGGCGCTGGCCTCGCAGGTGCCGCCGCTCATCAACTGGCGCTGGACGCGGAACCCCTCCGGGCGGGCCTGCAGGGTCTCCCGGGCGCGAATTAGGGCCGTCTCCGCATCGGCGTTGAAGGTGAATCCGGCGTCGCCCACCCGGATGACCGGGCCGCCGCCGATTTCCGCCCCGGGCAGGGTGCGGCTGGATTCCAGCGACACCACCAACGTTTCCCTGGGCAGCGTTCCCGCCTCGGCCAGCAGGCGGGCGCCAACCAATCCCACCTCCTCGGCCCGGGTGAACACGCCGTACACATCCCCGGCCGGTTGCTCGCCAACAAGAACCGACAGCACGGTTAGGGTACTGCCACAGCCGGCCAGGTCGTCCACGGCCCGCATCCGTATGTAACCCTCGTCCAGTTCAAAATCCACCAGGTCGAACACCACCGACGCCGGCAGGGAAACCTCGGCCAGGCGCGAGGCGTCCTCCAGGCGGATCAGGGTCCGACGTTCTGAGGGTTCGCCGTTGGGCCCGGCGGTGATGGCGGCGAGCCGCTCTCCGTTGGGCAGGATTACCCGCACCGGAACGCCGGCCTCGAAGGAGGACTGGGGTACGCCGCCCATGGCCACGCCAACCAGGAAATCGCCTTCCAGGGCCACGGCCTCGAACCCGGGATGGTCCATGTGGGCCATGAATGCGATGGGAGGTACGGAACCTTCGGCGCCGCTTCCCCGCAGGTGGGCGATGATGTTGCCGTAGTCGTCGGTACGGTGGGGGACGTGGGCCGCGTCCAGGGCCTGGCGCACCACCCCGGCCACGCCGTCCTCAAGGAAGGAAGTAGCCGGCTGGGCGCCCAGCCGAGCCAGATTATCCAGGGCCAATTCCCGGTGGTCAGGCATGGTTGAATCCCTCGTTCAAGGTATGGAGGAATTATAGCATTGGGCAAGGGGAGAAATGGCCAGCAGAACGCTGCTGAACAACGCGGGTCGGGCGGGTCTCCCACATTTCTGCCCGGTAACCCTGCCCTGCCCCGCTTTGTTGTAAGCCCCCTTCCCTTCTCCCCACCCTTTGAAGCGGGGGTGGTTGTTAGTCCTATTGCAGCAGGGCGGCCAGTTCGTCAACGGCCGGGCCGATGTCTTGCGACGAATCAACGGTGAGGTGGGGTCCGGCGATGGGTTCCTGGCCGGGGTACAGGCGGCAGTAGATTCGCCAGTCGGCGTCGGACCAGGAATCGTCCGTCTCGCCCCGGGAACGGCGGGCCAGTCGCTGCCGCACCAGGTCGGGCGGCGCTTCCAACTGAACCAATGCCAGGGGCGCCCCCGTCCGTCGGGCTATTTCCCGCAACGGCTCCCGCGCCCGCTCCGTCAGGTTGGTGGCATCGAAGATTACCCGGTGGCCCTCGACCAGCAATTGCTGCAACAGGACATGGGCGGCCCGAAAGACCCGGGCGTGTTCGCCTCGGCTGTAAACGGGCTGCTCCACCAAGGTCTTGCGAAGGCGGTCGCTGCCCAGGGTCAGGCAGGGGACCCGACGACAAAGGGCGGCGGCGAAATGGGACTTCCCCGTTCCGGGCAGGCCGCACAGGGCCACCAGGAATCCGCCCCCCGGCGTTGCGGAGCTGTGCGCTAATTCGTGGGCCAGGGCGCGCCTCAGGGTGGCCACGTCCCCCGTGATGGCCTGGTCAAGGCCGCCCGCTGCCCGTTCGCTTAATTCTTCCAATGCCCTGGCCTGCTGACTCAATGGTCCGGATGCCCCGGAACGGTCTGGGTCGTTCCCGAATTCGGACCGACCGCATTGTCGCCTGCCCCCGTTGGCGCCGGGTGGCTCGGTTCAGGATACCAGCAAAAGGACGGTTGCAACCATTTTCGGGCCTTCTTTAGGGCGGGAACATAGGTGTGTTGGGCTCGGTTATGGCCCAGTGCGGGGACCGTTGTGGACGCCGGTGTGGGAATAGGGAAGGTACTGAGGCGAGCATACCTGGCATGGGGCGACTTGGGAACAGGCGCCAAGTACCTGTAGAAGGAAATTCCCGAAAAAGAGGAAGGGTCCGGCCCATGGGCCGGACCCGGCTAGGGCTCCGATTGAACCAGCGTCTGTTCGATGATCGAGTTCATCGCCCGGCTGAACTTTTGCCACTCGGCGCGCCGGTCCAGCAGAACGAAGCGGCCCTTGAGGGTGACGTTGTAGTAGCATCGGCGCATGCCGCCCGGGGTGGTTTGCCAACGCCCCTCTATGAGCCCCTCCCGTTCCATGCGATGAAGGGCGGGGTATAGCGTGCCTTCTTTGAAATCGAAGTAACCGCTGCTCCTGGAGTTCATCTCCTTCACGATTTGGTAGCCGTACATTGGTTCCACCAACAGCAGGGACAAGAGCAAGGTTTCCGTGTTTCCCTTGAGCATTTCTGGTTGGCTCATAATTTCTCTTTCCCTTGAGGGCCCCGCCGGCGTTGGGAACCGCTTCCAAAGGCCTCTGCCTCCGTTTGCCCTTTGCTGCCCCGGCGTGGTCCTTGATTATGGAAGATTCTTGAAGGACGGACCCAGCCATTCGACTTCCCGGCCGGTTCCACCCGCCGGCCGGTGCGTTCAACTCTCAAACCTCCTTCTATTATTATGTGAGGATTATATACATTAGTCAATGTATATTGATGGACTATGTATCTCCCTGCGTCGGCAGGTGGGAGAGCGTCTCCTGATTCTTGCCGAATCGTCGCCCCGGCTCGTCGCCCCAGGGCACCTCGGGCAGGTTGTGTTCCCGGCGTACCTCGTTGACGGTCAGCACCCCCCGGTCCAACAACTGTACTTGGCGCGCCACCCGGTGGTCCTCATCCTCCTTCATCGCCTCGATGGTGCTCAGGTCGAACTCCAGGACCAAATCCGGGTAGCCCAGCCGGGGCAGCAGCATCCGGTTCAGGTGTTCCTCCAGGAAGCGCAGCTCCGGCACAATGGTGTTTCGCCAGAAGATTCGCTCGGCGGCGTTGATGTTGGCGAAGGTGGCCCGCTCCAGGTCGGCCAGCAGGGGCTTCGGCACCCCAAAGGCCCGGCTCACCTCCTCCAGGCTCCAGCGCAGCCCCCGGATGAAGTCCATGTCTCTATGGCTCATCCCCAGGGTGCGGATGTCCTTGATAAAGTTGGCGATGGCCGGGCGGCGGGCATTCTGCGGCCCCTGGTACCGGGCCTCCCAACGTTCGTAGAATTCCTCGATCTCCGAATCGGTAAGCTGGGCGTCGGTCAGCAGCACGAAATCGGGCTGGGCCGAGTTCCGCAGGAAATTGCGGTTGAACCGCAGACCGTCGCCGCCCATCTCCACCGACATTCGGGCTGGCGCCAGGGGTGAAAGGCCGGCGAACTCCTCCAGAGGATTGAAGTAGCGCAGCCAGACCACCTCCTCGGCGGTGTAGGCCACCGGCGCGCCGCCCCGGCTGCGGTAAACGAAACCCCGCACGTGGTTCATGCGGTCGGGCAGGACGGTTACCCGGTCCGGTCGCAAGGGCCAGATTTCCCGCCGACCCTCCTCGTCTCGTTCCAATGCCCAGAAGGCCTGCCCCCACAGATTCAGGTATATTTCCGTGGCCTGCCACAGGTCGCCCCGGGTATGCCACGGGTTGACCTGCTCCAGCAATTGGTTGACGGGATGACTGGCGGGCACGGGTGTGCGGGAACCGTCGGGGTTCTGGCGGTAGAGACGCACCGCGGGTCGGCTAACCGCATCGGCCCGCAGCTTGATGGCGGCGTACACCGGCGCCGATGATGTGTAGTAGGCCCCGTATTCGGGCCGGGCCCAGCCGGAACCGGCGCCGAAAGTCTCCGCCAGGGGATCCAGGCCAGCGCCAACGGCCCGCCGGCCCCGGCGAACCTGGCTGGCGGCGGCGTTGCGTTCGGCGCTCGCCGGCCCGGGGCGAACGGGTCTGACCAGTCCCGCCAGGGCTGCCAGTTTTTCGGGCCAGGTGGTAACTCCAAAGTTCATTGCAGAAGTCCTCCTTTCGTGTGGAAGAGTAGATTGCCAGGATAGGTTGGTTCGGGTTCGGCATAATGACCTGTATGTTCTGGGTTGGTGCCTTCGGCATGGCCGGCGGACCCACGAGCGGGGATGAACCCCCGTTAGATCCAAAGCCGGGGCCGGCTCGACGGCGAGGAAAAGGCCAACATCAGGGCGTCGGCCCGGTCAGGCGAGGATACGCCCCGCTTGCGCATTTCGTCCTTGCTCTCCATCAGGATGCGGCCCTGGCTGTCAAATCCGTACCGCAGCGAGGCCAGTTCTCCCATCAGCCGTTGGTCGGGCGGGATGGCGATGCTGCCGGCGACGAAGAGTTCCCGCAGGCGCCAATAGGCCTCGGCGCGCAGGTTGGCGAAGGTTTCCTTTTGGCGGGCGGCATGGGCCGCGTTGACCCCTCGGACACCGTAACCCTGCTCCCGCAGCCGGTCCACGACCCCGGCGCCCACGCCCACCTCGTCCACGCAGGTCTGCAGGGGCTGGCATTCCCGTATGGCGGCGGCCACCCAACCGGCCAGTTCCATGGTGTTCATGCCGTTGAAGGTGCGTATTTCCTCCACCCGACTGCCCCGGCGCTTTAGAATGACGCTGTGGTCCGAGCCGAAGCGGGCCACGTCCACCGCCAGCACCACCTCTTCCTCCAGGGTGTCCGGTTCCTCCAGGGTGTCCGCCGTTGAATCTGATTGCGCCAGGCCGCCCATGCCCGGTTGTGCGCCCCGCCAGCGTTCCACCGCCGCCTCCACGTCGGAAAGCCGGATGAGGTTGTCCTCCGCCTGGTCCGGGAACTCGCCCAAAACCCGGGCGCGAAACAGGGGATTCCCCTCGCCCCAGATTTGCCGTCGTTCCTCCACCCAACGGGCGGTGGCCAGGCCGGGAACCACCACCCGTCCGGCTGCCACGTTGGGGCTGTCCAACGCCGAAATGGTGATGCAATGGTAGATTTCCCGTTCCTCGTGGAAGGCCCGACGGAACATCCCCGACACGGTGGTGGGGTTGCCGATGAGCAGCAGCCGGGTTTCCGCCGAGGTCATCACCGATTCGATGGCCTCGTATATCAGGTCGCTGACCCCCTCGGCCTCGTCCACCACCACCAGCATGTTGGGGCTGTGAAATCCCTGGAACTGGTCGGCGGTGTCGGCGGACAGCCCCATGGCGTAGCGGTCGTCGGCCAGCTCCCAACGGGTGTCCAGCAGCTTGCCGCCCAGGGTCTGGGGCGCGCGGCGGTAGAGGCTGTGAATCTGCCGCCAGAGGATGTGGCGCACCTGCCGGAAGGTGGGCGCGGTGCTCAGCACTATGGCCGGGTTGTGGCAGTATAAGAACCACAGCACGGCCACCGCCGCGCTGAATCCCTTGCCCAACCCGTTTCCCGACTTGACCGCCACCCTCCGATGTACCGGCAGGGCGGATAGCAACTCCTGCTGCTTGGCCCACAACCGGACGCCCAGCACACTCTCCGCAAACTCCACGGGAGACAGGAGCGGCGCGGCCGCTGTATCCCTCTCCCCTGCTCCGGTGGGCATAGCTGTGGGGTCCGGCTTGCCTTCCGGTTGCGCAACTTCTCTAACGGCCGGTCCGGCTCGTCGTCTTCCTGCCATTGGCTGCTATGCCTCCTGGGGCGCGGGTAGGTTCTGCGCGCCGGCGGAACGTGGCTCCACCCGCCGGAGCCTGGAATTATGGGAACCACCGGGCTGCGAAGGCATGGGTGCCTCGGCCGGCTGGGCGGGGCTGAACAGGCACCCGCATTCCTGGCAGCGCAGAACAAGATGGTCACCAGCGCGGAAGACCTTGAGCCGGATCAGTCGAGGGGAATTACAACGGCGACATTGCAATGGGTGAACCTCCAGGAAATTGGTGAGAGATGGGTGTTTGCCCGAAAGGAAAGACCGACCCATGTCCCGGGCCGGTCTGACAATGTTTACGCTATATATGTGCAATCCCAGCCGTCAAGGGGGAAATTTCAGTGACTTTGAATCCGGCGGCCTTCTCTTGCATTGGCAACCGCCGCCCGAATCGAGGGCAAACCCCGTTGTTCCTGGCCCTGTGCTATACTCCAACCGCAACTTGGGAATGAATTGGGATCGCCGGCGCCCTATTTCCCGCCGGATGTCGTCCAACCCTGGAAGCAGGTGTTGCCGTGGCCGATTCAGTCTGCTCCCCCAATGGCGAACCCGTTACCGGCATCGTGCTTGCCGGGGGCCGCAGCCGGCGTCTGGGTCGAGATAAGGCGGTGGAACCCCTGGCCGGTCAGCCCCTCATCCGTCGGGTGATCGGACGGGTGGCGCCCCTGACCAACGAGGTCGTGGTGGTGGTGGCCGATGCCGCCCGGGCCGCGGCTCTGCCCCTGGGACCGGAACACCGGGTGGCGACGGATGTTTACCCGGAGGGCGGTTCCCTGGGCGGGATTTTCGCCGGACTTTCGGCGGCAACCAACCAATGGGGCTTGGTGGTGGCCTGCGATATGCCCTTCCTGAACCGATCGCTGCTGGAGTATATGCTGGGCCTGCGCCAGGGTTGCGACGCCGTGGTGCCAGCGCCGGGCCCCTACCCGGAACCCACCCTCGCCCTCTATTCCAGGAACTGCCTACCGGACATCGAGGCCAAACTGCGGGCCAACGACCTGAAGATTTCCGGCTTCTTCGAATCGGTGCGGGTTCGGTACGTGGACGAGGACGAGGTGCGGAAGCTCGACCCCGATCTGCGCAGTTTCTTCAACGTCAACTCCCCTGAGGACCTGGCCCGGGCCCGGGAGTTGGCCGCCGGGGAACCATGAACGGTGAAAGAGGGGCGGTCCGGGTTAAGGTTGAGGTTTTCGGCGCCGCGCGGATTCGCGCCGGGGCGGCAGAAGTGGAGGTTTTGGTGCTTCCACCGGCAGACCGGGGCAGCTTGGTGGCGGCCCTGGCCGATGCCTGCCCCAACCTGGTGGGCCACGGCATTCGGAACGACCGTACCGACCTGGAGGAGGGGTACATCTTCAACCGCGACGGCCTGGCATTTCTGGGAGAGGGCGACTTCACGGTACGGGCTGGCGAGTCCCTGCTGTTGATTTCCAGCCAGGCCGGTGGCTGAATCCGGTGGGAAACTCACCCATCCCCGAATGAGTAACCACTCCGCCGGAAATGGCCCCCTTCGATGAGAGGCTCATGGTGTACCAATTCCCAACCGACGAAACGAAGTTGACGTGATGTACGGTTACCACGGCAAAACCCTGGTCGTAGATTTGACCAGCCGCACCCACAGGTGGGACGGAATAGACCCGGTGGCCCTGCGCCGTTTCATCGGCGGTATCGGGTTGGGAACCTACCTGCTGTACCGCTACTGTCCCGCCGGGGCCGACCCCCTGGGGCCGGACAATCCACTCCTTTTCGTGGGCAGTCCCCTGGTGGGCACCCGGCTCACCACCACCAGCAAATTTGCCGTCCTCACCAAGTCGCCCCTGACCGGCTTCATCGCCGATTCCCTTTCCTCCAGCCACCTGGCCCCGGAACTGAAGAAGTGCTGCGGCGATGCCCTGGTAGTCGTGGGCCGGGCCAGTTCGCCCACCCTGCTGCGGATTGAGGGGGATGCCCTGGAACCGGATAAGGTTAGCGTCCACTTCGAGGATGCCGCCCATTTGGTGGGCCTGGGGGCCGCCGACAAGGAGGCGTCGGTAAAGGCCCGGCTGGGCGACCGGCGCTACCGGGTGGCCTGCATCGGCCCCGCCGGAGAGGCGCAGGTCAAGTTCGCCTCCATCAGCAACGACGGGGGCCGCCAGGCCGGGCGCGGCGGTCTCGGCGCGGTGATGGGGTCCAAGAACCTGCTGGCCGTGGCTCTGCGGGGCCATCAACCGGTTCCCGTGGCCCAGCCCGACGCGGTGCACGAGTATGGCCTGGACCTGAGCCGCCGCAGCCTGGGCGCCGCCACCGAAAAATACCGCAGCCTGGGCACCATGGCCAACGTGTCGGTCTTCGACCGGCTTGGGACCCTGCCCACCCGAAACTTCCGGCAGTCCACCTTCGAAGGCGCGGAGCAGGTCAGTGGCGAAAGGCTGCACCACGACCGTCTGATCCGCAACACCGGCTGCGCCAACTGCACCATCGGCTGCGAGCGTATCCTGTCGCCCACCGGCGACAGTGGCAAGACCGTGGGAAAGAAAGGCGGCGTGCGCATGGAGTACGAGAGCCTCTTTGCCCTGGGGCCCCTCTGCGGCATCTCCGACCCGGACGTGGTCATCCGCGCGGCGGCCATCTGCGACGACCTGGGCATGGACACCATCAGCGCCGGGGCCACCATCGCCTGGGCCATGGAGTGCTTCGAGCAGGGAATCCTGACCGGCGCCGATACGGGTGGTGTTGACCTGCGCTTCGGCAACGGGGAAGCCCTGCTGCAAACCCTGGAGGACGTGGGCCACCGCCGGGGTCTGGGCGCGCTATTGGCCGAGGGCAGCCGGGCCGCCGCGGCAACGGTGGGCGGAGGTTCCCATGCCTGGGCCATGCAGGTGAAGGGACTGGAGATGCCCGGCTACGAACCCCGCAGCCTCAAGACCATGGCCCTGGGCCTGGCCGTGACGCCCAGGGGCGCCTGCCACAACCGCTCCTCCGCCTACGAGGCCGACTTCTCCGACCGGGTTGACCGCCTCACGGTGGACGATACCCGCGGCAGAATCGCCGCCGAGAGCGAGGACTTTGAAGCCGTCCTGGATTCCCTCATCTGGTGCAAGTTTCTGCGCCGGGCCTTCCGGGACTTCTACGAGGAATCGGCCCAGGTCTATGCCATGGTAACGGGCTGGGACATGACGGCCGGGGAATTGCGTCAGTGCGGCGAACGAATCTCCAACCTGAAGAAGCTCTTCAACATCCGCGAGGGCTGGCGCCGCGCCGACGACACGCTGCCTCCCCGCACCCTGTCGGAACCCCTTCCCACCGGCGTGGCGGCCGGCGTAGGCTTAACCCAAGAGGAACTGGACTACATGATTGCCGGCTATTACCAGGCCCGGGGCTGGACCGCCGAGGGACTGATACCGGACAGCAAGCTGGAGGAGTTGGGGCTTCGGGCGATGTTGGAGGGGGTTCCGGCGTGACAGTTAACGACCCTCAGGGCGCCCCAGACCCCGGTGTGTTAGTCTTCCCTTGCCCGGAAGCTGAACATCCTGCCCTCCCCAGATAGCCGGAACCTTGGATAAGAGATGGAACGCGACGAACTCAGGCCCCTGCTCCGCCGGAATTTCCCTCCCCAGCGCACCTACCTACTGCCGGCGCTGCATTTCGTCCAAGAGGAATTGGGGCACCTGCCGGAATGGGCGCTGCAAATCGTGGCATGGCACCTGCGAACCCCCGCCAGCGTGGTGTACGGCGCGGCCACCAGCTACACCGAACTGCGCATCAACGCTCCTACCGGCCCCACCGTCCGGGTCTGTACCGGGCTGGCCTGCTGGCACGGCGGCGGACGGGAACTGCTGGAGGAGCTGTCCCAAGTCCTGACCGAGGACACCCGCTCCCCCGATGGTGGCGGCCCGGTAAATATGGAGGAAACGCCCTGCGCCTATCGCTGTCCCCTGGCGCCCTTGGCCGAGGTTGAAGGAGTCTGGCTGGGCCGGACGAACTCCGCCCAAGTCCTAGCCCGGTTGAGGGAGTGAAGTCGCCATGACCTACGAGGAACTGAAGGAGACTGTACGGCAGGAGCGGCTGGGTCGCCGTTCCGGCATGACCCGGGTGATGGTTCAGGTGGGCCAGTGCAGCCAGGCCGTGGGCGCGCAGGAGGTGGCCGACCGCCTGGCCGAGTCCCTGGCTACCCATCCGAACGCCAATCTGGTTCTCACCGGCTGCGACGGCGCCTGCTTTGCCGCCCCCCAGGTGGTGGTCGAGGAATCCGATGACCGCACCCGGCACTACAGTCGGGTTGGCGTGGACGACGTGCCTGCCATCGTTGCCGCCCTGGGCGATGGGCCGGTGGTGAGACCTGCCCCGGAACTGGAGGCCTTCTTCACCCCGCAGCACTTGCAAGTCATGGCATGGTGCGGTCATCTGGACCCTTCGGACATCGCCGACTACGTGGCCATTGGGGGCTACGCCAGCCTGGCCGATGCCCTGTCCCGTAGTCCCGATTCCGTCATAGAACAGGTGCTGGAATCGGGGATTCAGGGACGGGGCGGCGCCTACTTCCCACCGGCCCGCAAGTGGCAGGGCGCCCGTTCCTTTCCCGAACCCCGGGTCCTGGTCGTCAACGCCGAGGAAGGAGAGCCGGGCATCTTCAAAGACCGGCACATCCTGGAGGGCCTTCCCCACCGCCTGCTGGAGGGCGCCCTAATCGCCGCCTACGCCGCCGGCGCCTCCCGGTGTTATATCTACATCAATGCCGAGGCCAACCTGTCGGCCCAGAGAGTGGAGTCGGCCCTGGAGCAGGCCGTGGCCAACGGCCTGGTCGGCGACAACATCCTGGAATCCGGGTTCGATTGCCAGGTGGAAGTACGGCGGGGCGCCGGGGGCTACGTCTGCGGCGAGGAGACCACCCTGCTGAACACCATCGAGGGACGGCGGCGGGAACCCCGGTTGCGTCCCCCCTTTCCGGTGGAGTCGGGTCTCTTCCGCCAGCCCACTGTCATCAACAACGTGGAGACCCTGGCGAACATTCCCTACATACTGCAGCGGGGCCCTGCCCGCTACGGGCAGGTGGGGCTGGAATCGGCCCCCGGCACCAAGCTGATTTGCCTCAGCGGCGTCCTGCAGCGGCCCGGCCTGGCCGAGGTGCCCATGGGATCTACCCTGCGGCAGGCAATCTACGATATTGGCGGCGGCCCGTCTCCGGGACGGGAGATTGGCGTGGTGGCCGTGGGCGGACCCTCCAGCGGGTTGCTGCCCCCTTCGGAACTGGACCTGGAATTGCGACCGGGGCTGCTCCATCCCTCGGGCGTGGTCATGGGAGCCGGGGGGGTGACGGTAATGGATAGCGCCGTGCCCGCCATTCAGGTTGCCCGCCGTCTGGCCGCCTACAACGCCGCCGAGTCGTGCGGCAAATGCACCCCCTGCCGGGAGGGCGCCCCCCGCATGGTCGCCGCCCTGGACCGGCTGGCAACGGGCGCCGATCGGGAAGCCGCCGTGGAGGAACTGCGCTACCTGTCTGAAGTGGTGGGCGCCGCATCCCTGTGCGGTCTGGGGCAAATGGCCGGCAACCCGGTGAACAGCCTCCTCCACTTCTACGGGGAAGATCTGGCAGCGGGGTAAGGGCCGGGGAGAGTTGTCGATAGAGTATAATGCCGGGGGTATTGGGCCGAGGATTCGACGAGCAGTTCTGTATCCACACCCGTAGGAAGGTACGGGCTAACCCCGGTTCAACGCTACCTAAAAGGGTCAGTTATATTGCAGGCCGTTTGGGCTGGCTACCATTCCGCCACGAGGCTTTCGAATGGCAAATCAAACTTCAGTCCAGGAAACTCTTCAAATAAGAGCGGCGGTAAACAAGTGGATTTCCGACGGGTTTCCTGAACTGCGGCGTTACTTGAGCCACGCGCAACCAAAGTTGGGCCATGATGGCACGTGGCGGGTGACACTCCTATACAAGAGCAACGAGCGGTTCATTTCCTTGGGAGAGCTTGTGGTTGATGAGAATTGCAATGTGGCCCTGACCCATGGAATGGCTGAAACCATAGTTTCCAGGCTTCAAGAGGAGTTGGCTCCGCGGCCCCCTGACGCGGTAACTGGTATCGACCTGGAAGGAAACTACCACAGATTTTGCCATGGCGACGGGATAAGTGGGGCTGCAAAGCTGGACAATAGATCTGTTGACTTGTTGCTTACCGATCCCCCATACAGCATCAGCAACCCCTATATCTGCGAGGGTCAGGTTCCCAGGCGACTGAGGAAGGACGGCCGGGATTTCATAATGCCTAAGGGCCATTTTGGCGAGTGGGACTACGAATTCTCTCCCGAAGAATGGACTACCGTGGTCTTGCCAAAAGTCAAAGGTTGGGCGGTAATCTTCTGCGCGCAGGAACAGATTGGAGAGTATTCCCAGATTCTCCGGTCGCACAAGTTTGTTGCCGTAGGCACATTGGT
Organism: Dehalococcoidia bacterium; assembly: GCA_965221385.1. Taxonomy (GTDB): domain Bacteria; phylum Chloroflexota; class Dehalococcoidia; order Lucifugimonadales; family UBA3495; genus Bin22. The sequence goes on along the minus strand of OZ244885.1, from coordinate 1,714,520 downwards.
GTGGCAGAAGACAAACCCGGTGCCGTTCAATCACACCCACAAGCCCATCAATGCGTGGGAAGCGCTGGTAATCGGTAAGCGGCCTGGCACAAAGTTCAATGCCAGTCTTGTTCACAATGTATTTGTCCACAAATCCCCATCTCCACAGGAAAGAATTCACCCAACGCAAAAGCCGGTTGGCTTGATTTCCCAGTTCATCGAATTGTTCAGCAATCGGGAAGACCTGGTGCTGGACCCTTTCGCGGGAAGCGCCACCACCGTAGTAGCAGCTGTCGCGCTGCACCGGCGAGTGTTGGCTTACGAAAACGACGCATCGCTGTTTCAAGCGGCCTGTAAACGTATCATCCCCAATGGGGAACCGCTAGTGTGATTCAATAGGATTTTCAACAGACCCTAAATGCACCCCCCGGAGCTAAACCCATGCTTACCCAACTCAACCTTGCCGATCATCTGCCCCGAACCACCGGACGGGTTGCCCTGTCCGATTCCGGCCTCAGCTCCCCGGCCCAGGTTTACCGGGACCGGTGGGGCATTCCCCATGCTCGCACCGCCAACGAAGCCGACGCCTTCTTCGTCCAGGGCTTTGTGACCGCCCAGGACCGCCTGTGGCAGATGGAATACGACCGCCGCCGGGGCGGTGGCCGCTGGGCCCAGGTGGTGGGCAAGGCAGCGGTGGAGCAGGATGTTATGATGCGCCGCTTCCGGCTGGTGGACAGCGCGAAAGGGGACTACGCCGCCGCCAGCGACCGCACCCGCTCCCTGCTGGACGCCTATGCCGCCGGGGTCAATGCCTGGATTGCAACGGCCACGGCCGAGGGTTCCCTGCCCGCGGAGTACGCCATCGTCAACATTGACCCGGTGCCCTGGCAACCCTGGGACGGGCTGGTCGTATTCAAGGTGCGGCACATCCTCATGGGCGTCTTCGAGTCCAAGACCTGGCGGGCCCAGATGCTGCGGGCATTGGGACCGGAAAGGGCGTCGCTGCTGGCCCCCGGTTACCAGCCCGGCCAGATGCAAATCCTCCCGCCGGGCAGCCGCTACGAGGGGGAATTGGACCATTACTTGGCCGAACTGATGGCCGGCGCCGAGGCGGTCAACCTGCTGAAGGAAACGGACAGCGGCAGCAATAGCTGGGTATTGGATGGCCACCGCACGGCCACCGGAAAGCCGCTGCTGGCCGGCGACTCGCACCGCGCCCTAGACACCCCCAACGTCTATTACCAGTGCCACGTGGCCTGCCCCGAATGGGACGTAATCGGGCTGGCCATTCCCGGCGTGCCCGGCTTCCCCCACTTCGGCCACAACGACCGGGTGGCCTGGTGCATCACCCACCTGAGCGGCGACTACCAGGACCTGTTCATTGAAGCCTTCGATGGTTCGGGCCGGGGGCAGTACCGGGTTCCCGGTGACTCCAACGGAACCGGCTTCCATGGAGCCAACTCCGGCGCCAGCTCCGGCGCCGATGCCCGCTCCGCCAATTGGCGGGCCGCCGATTCCCGCCAGGAAACCATAGAGGTGCGGGATGGGGAGGACGTTTCGATAACCACCTGGGCAACCCATCATGGCCCCATAATCGCCGGTGGGCCTCCCGGAGCCTACGGCCTGGCCCTCAAGTACACCGCCACCGATGGCCCCAAACCCTGGATGGACATCATCCCCGATATGCTGCGGGCGAAGGACTGCCACCAACTGGCCGACGCCATGAATGGCTGGGTGGACCCCGGCAACAATTTGCTGTTCGCCGACGTGGATGGCAATATCGGGTACCTGAGCCGGGGCGAAATCCCCATCCGGTCGGCGCAGAACGCCCGTCTGCCGGTGCCCGGCTGGACCGGTGAGCACGAATGGCAGGGCAACATCCCCTTCGAGGAGATGCCCCGGTCCATCAACCCGCCCGAGGGCTACTTGGTCACCGCCAACAACAAGCCTGTGGACGACAACTACCCCTACTACATTTCCTCGGAGTTCACCCCGGGGTTCCGGGCGGAGCGGGTGCGGGAGGCCCTGCTGTCCCTGACCAAGCCCGCCGCCGCCGACATGGCCAGGGTCCACGACGAGCGGATTTCCATACCGGCCCGGGCCTACGTCGAGTACCTGAACGCCCACCGGGCCGAGTTGCGCGCCACCGATGAATTGGCGGCCCGCGCCCTGGCGAAGCTGTTGGACTGGTCGGGGAGCCTGGACGGGGACGCCGTGGCGCCCACCATCTACAGCGCCCTCCGGGATGCCCTGCTCCAGGCCATCTACCGACACAACCTGGGCGAAAACCTGGCCGCAGAGGCTTGGAATCCCGCCAACCGGGGTACCGGCGCCTTCATGGCCCGGGTCCGTGCCCAGTTGATTTACATGTTCCCGGAGGATGACCGTACCCTGCTCCCGGCCGGCGAGACCTGGCCGTCGATGATGTCCGCGGCCCTGGCGGCGGCGGTGGCATCCCTACGGGCCACCCTGGGCGAGGACCTGGAGCAATGGCGGTGGGACCGGATTCACCAGGCCCGACCCCGGCATACCCTGTCCGATGCCTTCCCCGAAATGGCTCAGCTGCTGGACCCACCGGCAATGCCCATGTCCGGCGATGGGGACACGCCCTTGGCCGGCGCCTACTCCCCCGCCGACCCGGCCACCGTGGGCGGCCTGTCCGTGGCCCGCTACGCCTACGACCTGGCCGATTGGGACAATTCCCTTTGGGCCATACCCCTGGGCGCGTCGGGCAACCCGGCCAGCCCCCATTACCATGACCAGTCGGAGACGTGGCGGCAGGTGCGGATGATTCCCATGGAGTACGGCTGGGATGGCATCATCGCTCGCAGCCTGGCCCACCAGACCCTGGATCCGGTGTGAGGGGCGCTGCCGTGAGTATGTTCGATTGGTACCAGCGCGCCCGGGACCGGGCAGAGCAGTTCATCCAGGAACTGGACCCGGAGCTGGAGGTGGACGTGGATGAGGACTACATCACTCCCTACGACGGAGGCGAGGAGTACGATACCTTTCTCCTGGTCTTTTCCCACCCCACCAACCCGAAACTGAACTGGACCATGGAAGTGAAGCCCGAGGAGGACTTCATCGCCAACGAGTTGGAGCAGGTTGTCCGCCAGATATACTTCCATCGGGTGGAGTAGCGGGGGCGCCTCAACCCTGTCATTCCGAGGGACAGTCGAGGAATCCCAACGGCGCGGGGCAACCATGACTTCCATGCCCAGCCCTCCTTGTTTGTCATTCCGAGCGGCAGCCGAGGAATCCCAACGGTACGGGGGAAGGGTGTCACGACCCGGAAGCCACCCAACCCTGTCATTCCGAGCGGCAGCCGAGGAATCCCAACGGTACGAGGGAAAGGTGTCACTAAAGGCAAGCGCTCCTTTCCTGTCATTCCGAGCGACAGTCGAGGAATCCCAACGGCGCGGGGCAACCATGACTCCCATGCCCAGCCCCCCTTGTTTGTCATTCCGAGCGACAGTCGCGGAATCCCAACGGTACGGGGGAAGGGTGTCACGACCCGGAAGCCAGCCAACCCTGTCGCTCGGAATGACAGGGCTGGGGGTTGGCGATTCCAGAATTGACTATTCACTGGCCCGCAACCGAGGGCCAACGCAACAACGCAAACGTAAAGGTGATTTGCCATGCAGAACCAGTCCAACGCCTTCAACGGAAAGGTGGCTATCGTCACCGGCGCGGGCACGGGCATCGGCCGCAGCGCATCCCTGGCCCTGGCGGCCGAGGGTTATGCCGTGACCCTGGCCGGACGTCGCGCCGACCTGCTGGAGGAGACTATTGCCCAGGCCGGCGATGCGGCGGGACGGATGTTGGCCGTGTCCACCGACATCGGGAAGCCCGACTCGGTTGCCGCCCTGTTCGCCGCCACCAGGGATAAATTTGGGCGTCTGGACCTGCTGTTCAACAACGCCGGCATCAGCGCGCCGCCCATACCCCTGGAGGACCTGACCTACGAGCAATGGCAGGCCGTGGTGGACGTGAACATCACCGGCGCCTTCCTCTGTACCCAGGAAGCCTTCCGCATGATGAAAGAGCAGAACCCCATGGGCGGGCGAATCATCAATAACGGTTCCGTGTCCGCCTACGTTCCCCGGCCCAACTCGGCCCCCTACACCGCCACCAAGCACGCCATGACGGGCCTGACCCGTTCCACCTCGCTGGATGGCCGCAAGTATGACATCGCCTGCGGTCAGATAGACATCGGCAACGCAGATACGGATATGGCCGCCGTCTTCAAGGCGGGCGTACCCCAGCCCTACGGGGAAATCGCCGTGGAACCGACCATGGATGTGGAGAATGTATCCAGGGCCATCGTGTACATGGCCAGCCTGCCCCTGGACGCCAACGTTCAGTTCATGACAGTAATGGCGACGAAGATGCCCTACATCGGCCGGGGGTAGCGCACCGTCAGCCGCAGCCTGTCATTTCGAGCGACAGTCGCGAGGAATGACAAACAGCAGGGGCTGCTACTGACAAACACCCAGCGCCATGCACCGTAGGGGCGCACGGCTGTGCGCCCCTACCCCCAACAACCAACCAACCAACCCCAAGCCCCATACCTGTCATTCCGAGCGGCAGTCGAGGAATCCCAACGGCACGGGGGAACCATCATTCCCTTGCCCAGCCCCTCCTGTCTGTCATTCCAAGCGGCGGCCGAGGAATCCCAACGGCACGGGGGAACCATCATTCCCATCCCCAGTCCCCTCCTGGCCGTCATTCCAAGCGGCGGCCGAGGAATCCCAAGGGTTCGGGGGAACGATCATTGCCATCCCCAGTCCCCTCCTGGCCGTCATTCCGAGCGGCAGCCGAGGAATCCCCACGGCACGGGGGAACCATCATTCCCTTGCCCAGCCCCTCCTGTCTGTCATTCCGAGCGGCAGCCGAGGAATCCTAACGGTGCGGGGGAGCCATCACTGCCATACCCGCAGACCCTCCTTCCCTGTAATGGGGGACTGGGCATGGCAATGGTGGTTGGCCCCATACCGTTGGGATTCCTCCGCAAGGTCGGAATGACAGGGGAGGGGGTCTTGAGGTGGGAAGGATGGTTGATGGGTGCCGTTGGGATACCTCGGCTGTCGCTCGGAATCACCGGAAAGGCGCCCTTACGCCATCGGCGCTGGCATTCCTGGGCTGACGGGGCGCTGCATTGGTCCAGGGAGCCTTTGCCTGGTCCAGCGGGAGGGAAGGGCCGCGTTACCTCCCCGGTCCCGTTAGCAGGGTAACCAGGGAAGCCATGGCCTCCGCAAAGGCGGCCTCGCTCTCCCAACCCCGAAAGTCCAGGGTCCGCCCCTCCCGCAGGGCGTTGCAGAGCTGGTCGTCCCGGCTGTAGAAGGCTTCGGCGGCGGCCAGGGCCACGATGGCTTGACCCGAACTGGCGGCGGCGGCCAACTGGGCCAGGTAGGTGCTGGTCTGGGGGCTCTCCAGGCCCTGGTCGGTACAGAGCAGGACCAGCGCATCGTAGCCGGGGGTGTGTTCGAAGAGAATCTGCCCCGACTGGATGGCCCCCTCATCGTCGGCGGCAATGGCCCATGCCGGTACTTGCGCCGTCCACAGCGCCTCCCGCACCCGGTCCGCCAGGGCATCGTCCTGAAGGGATCCAACTATCAGGGCGGTGGGGTAGGTGCGTCCTGCCCCTCGCATCGCCTCCTGGGCCGCCAGCAATGGCGCGGCCACGCCGACGCCGGTAAGGAAGGAGGGGGGAATCCGGCCCGACGAGCGAGCCAGGGTATCCAGGCCGATGGCGCTGGGGCCGGTATGGCGGGCTGTCTCCAGACCGATGGACTGGCTCAAGTCACAGTTGACCAATCGGGTAAACCCCAGCGTGGTGTTCACGAAGACCGCGCTCTCCAGGTCGGCGCCGGTGATGGTCGCGCCCCGCAGGTCCGCACCCGTCAGGTCGGCCAGGTTCAGGGCGGTGGCCGTCAGCGTCGCGCCCCGCAGGTTGGCCCCATTCATGTTGGTCCAGGAAAGGTCGGCATGGGAGAGATTGGCGCCGGCCAGGTTGGCCTCCTCCAGGTTGGCAAAGCGCAGGTCAGCGTAGGAGAGGTTGGCGCCGGTCAGCAGGGCCCGTCGCAGGCAGCTGCTGGAAAGATCGCTGCGAAACAGGGTGCAGCCGCTCATGCTGGCCAGGGTGAAGTCGGCGTGGGACAGGTTGGCGCGGGAAACGTAAGCCGATTGCAGGTTGGTTCCCGACAGGCGGCCCATCCGCAGATCGCAGCCGGTCAGGTCGGCCCGGCTCAGGTCGTCGTGGGCCAGGTCGGCCCGGGGCAGCTTGATGCCACTCAGGTAGCCCCCCGACAGGTCCAGCTTGGCCCGACCGTGGATGAATTCCTTCTCGAAGGTTTCGCCCGTGGAACGGTCTCCCAGGCTGTAGTTGAGGCTGTAGATGATGGGCGACTCGTTGGGAACCAGGAAGGTCATTTCCCGCCAACGGGAAATGCCATTGGGACCGGACTTTGCAATCGCAATGTGTTCAGGGTCAGCCAAGACGCCTCCTGGGCCGCGAACCAATCCGAAAGTGAATTGACTGTACCATACACCCGGAGGGTGGTGTTGGCAAAGGAGAGTATCCAGCCGACTTCATAAATGCCAGTGGGGACGCACCACCGTGCGCCCCCACCCTGCCAGACAACCATCCAGCCCGGTCATGCCGGGGTTGACCAGGTGTTATCTGGGCATGAAGTCCATGATGTTGGCCCGAATGCGGGGAGCGTAGTGGGGCTCCCATTCCAGGTCTTCCGCCAGGCCGTAGATCTGGACAACCAGGAAGTTGGGTACGAAGTGGTAATTGTTGTGCACCATGCCGGCGATGGCTTCCATGCGCTGGCGGCGCAGGTCGCCCGACGGCGTGGCGTTGGCCTCGTTCATCATGTCCTCCAAATCCTGGTAGCAGACCCCGCTGGAGCGGCTGAAGCAGCTGTTGCGCAGTACGGCCTGCCGGGAGAAGTCCAGGGATTCGGTGGAGGTGGCCGGCGCGGTGATGTGCATGGATGCGAAGTTGGGCATGCCGGGACCCAAGGTACGGCACTTCTCGTGGAGGTCGGCGCCGGCGGCGTTTTCGAAGTCCTCCCGGGTGCGACCGTGGCCGCAGTTGGACCGGCCCGTGCCGGCGTGAATGGAGGATTCCACCACCAGCAGGTTGGCGTTGATGCCCACGTCCCGCCAGAAGGTTACCACCGCTTCCGCGTACTCCACGTCCTTCGGTACCCGTTGGGAGCGGATGTGCAGCTTGATCTCGTTATCCGGGTCATAGTTGGCCTGGGCCAGCAACTCCATGGCCCGTTCCGGGTTGTAGGGGTAACCCTTGGAATTTTCGGGGGTGATGCCCACGGTGCCCGTCTGGGCTATGTTGCCATAGCACTCCAGCACCCCATCGAAGATTTCTTCCATGAGGGTTTCACAGTCTATGGCCAGGTTCAGCGCCTCGCGAACATCCCGCTTGCGCAGTTCCGGATGGTGGACCGTGTCGATGGCGTAAACGTAGGCCTCGTTGTTGGTGGCCGACTTCCACTTGGGGGCCAACTCCCGGTCTTGGAAGGCTATCTCCGCCCAGTCCGCCTCACCCGTAGCCAGGGCCGAGGCGCGAACCAGGGGCTCGTTGCGCCACTGCTGAATCAGGGTCCCGATGGTGGGGGCGCGGGAGTAGTTGGTTGCCGGGTTGGGGTTGTAGCCCTCGTAGGCTTCCAACTCCACCTCCAGACCCGTGCGCCATTCCACAATCCGGTAGGGGCCCAGGCCAACGGTGAACCGCTCCACCTCGGCCGGCATCTCCTCCGGCAGGTCGGCGATGGAAGTGGCTCCCGTTACTTCCAGGAACCAGCCCACGTCCTGGAACTTGGTGAAGATGGTGGTGCGAGGCAGGATGGGACAGGCCTTGCCGCAAACCACGTCCAGGGTGTACTCGTCCACCACTTCGCCGCCGAAAACGCCGTGGAAGCTGAAGTCGTTGGAGTTGTAGTGGCCGCTGGTCTCCTCGTCCCCGAAGTAGTCGATCCAGAAGGCGGCCTGCTCGGCGTTCCAGGGCGCGCCATTGTGGAAGGTGACGCCCTCCCGCAGCTTGAACTGCCACCGGTCGGGGCCAATCTGTTCCCAGCCTTCAATGCCGGTCAAACCCACCACCTGGTAGTTGTTGTGGTCGTCAATCCAGGTCAGCGGGTCGCTGGCCAGGTCGTCGCAGATGGTGTTCTGAATATTGCCGCCGCAGTTGGCGCTGGCGGCTCCGATGGTGGTTGGCTCTTCGGCTGTCAGGAAGGTCAGGGTATTCCTGGCCGATATGGCGACCTGGGGGGCCGCGGCGGTGGGTTGGGGCGCCGCCGTGGGCGCTGCTGGCTCATCCGATGGCGCCTGGGGGTCCGACTGACCCGACGCCCCGCCTGAAGGTTCTGCGGCGCCGGATGCGGCGGGAGCGGATTCCTGGGGCTCGGCCGTGGCCGGTATTGCGAGGGCCTGAGGCCGGGCGGTTTCCGGCTCTGCAGCCGATGAACCCGCTCCCTGTGGCTCCTCGGCGGTGGGAGCGCCGCAGGCCACCGCGATCAGGGCCAGCGCCCCGACCAACAGCATTAGGGTCCGGACCAGCCTGGGTTTACATAGCGAATCGGAGTTCCACATTACCGTCCTCCTATGTACCATTTGCAACCTAAAAGTTGCAGAATTGACCAAGTTGTTCCGAATACTTACCTAAAATACCTCCTGATGTTAGCTATTAGCGCACCCTTCAAGGGTAGAACATTTATATAGTAATTATCATGAATAGTCAACCTGCCCGTCGGCAGGTACCCGTTAAACCCTGGAGGGAGGCCCGGTAAAGTTGGCCTTCCAAACTGGGCCTCCCGGTCAGCCCGGTCGCTCAGCGTGACGAGCAAGGGCCCGAAAGTGCCCCCGGCTTTTCCGCCAACCACCGCATTGACACCGGCGGCCCCCGTAAACGATAATTCAGCCAACTATAATCGTTCGCATAGAACAATGATTATTGGTAAGACTCGGAAGGAGGAGATTGGCAATGGCGAACCAAGATATTGCATTGATGGCTCACCTCATGCGCCGGGCCGGCTTCGGCGCCAGCCGCGACGAGCTGGAAGCCCTCTGCGAGAAGGGCTATGAAGCGGTCGTGGAGGAGTTGCTGAATCCCCAGGAGGAGCCCCTGGACCGGTTCGAAATCATGCGCTACCAACCCTGGACCTGGCGTCCCGGCACCCTGCCCGGCATGGGCGCAGCCGAGTGGCTGTGGTTCATGGTAAATACCCGCCGTCCCCTGGAAGAGAAGATGGCCCTCTTCTGGCACCACATCTTTGCTACCGGCGTTTCCAAGGTGGACCATTACGACGAAATCCAGAACATGGTCACCATGTTCCGGGAAAATGGCATGGGCAACTACAAGGAACTGCTGGTTGCCGTAGCCCAGAATCCCGCCATGATCTACTGGCTGGATAACAACGACAACCACGCCGATGCGGTCAACGAGAACTGGGGACGTGAGCTTCTCGAACTCTTCAGCATGGGCGTCGGCAACTACACCGAAGTGGACGTCCGCGAATGCTCCCGGGCCTTCACCGGCTGGACCTTCGAGGCCAAGCTCCCCCGCGGACCCCTGGGTCGCCATGACTGGCGCTTCACCTATCGCCCGGAAGACCACGACAACGGCGAAAAGACCTTCCTGGGCGAGACGGGCAACTTCAATGGCGATGACATCATCGACATTATCTGCCAGCACCCGGCCACCGCCACCTTCATCGCCCGCCACCTCTACAACTTCTTCGTGGCCGACGAGGCGCAGGTTCCCGCCTGGGCCGTGACACCCCCGGCGGACGAGGATGCCATCGACGCCCTGGCCGATGCCTTCATCGAGTCGGGCTACGACATCCGCGCCACCCTGCGGGTGCTGTTCAACTCCGATTTCTTCAAGAATGCCCGCTTCGCCAAGCTGAAGAGCCCGGCGGAGGTGGTGGTTGGCACCCTGAAGCTGGTTGGCGGCGCCGAATTCCCCGCCCCCGGCATTGGCGACCTTTCTCGCCAGCCCAACTACATGGGTCAGGACCTGCTAAACCCGCCCAGCGTGGAAGGCTGGCACACAGGCGCCGAGTGGATCAACAGTGGTTCCCTGATGCGGCGCATCAACTTTACCGCCGATATGGTGGGCGATGTTTCCCGCCCCGGCGTCCAGTCCATCGTTAACCGGCTTCGCAGCCAGGGCAACGTGTCCCCCGAACAGTTCGTTGACACCTGCCTGGACCTGATGGGCCCCCTGGACGTTAGCGGTGATACCCGCCAGGAACTGCTGGACCATGCCGTCCCCGGCGGTGAACTGTCCTGGAGCAACGAGGCCCAGGCCACGGAGCGGGTGTCGGAAATGCTCCAGCTGATCGTGTCCCTGCGGGACTACCAGTACGCATAGGGCCAGTACGCTTAGGGATTGAAGGGCAGCTGTTTGCTGCCCGTCATGGTATGGTCGCGGCATAATCATGGATGGACAGTAGATGGCAATGGTTGCGGATAACGACCCGACCCTGGAAGTCAGGTTGGCAGGCGTGGAGTTCCGGCTGGACGGACTGGAAGGCCGGTTGGGAAGCGTTGAGACCCGATTGGGAAGCGTTGAAACCCGGTTGGGCACTCTCTCTGAAAGAGTTACCAGCTTAGAAGTCAGGTTGGCAGGCGTAGAGTTCCGGCTGGACGGACTAGAAGGCCGGTTAGGAAGCGTTGAGACCCGGTTGGAAAGCGTTGAAATCCGGTTGGGCGCTCTTACCGAACGCGTCGCCAACTTGGAGGGTCGGATGGAAGAGGTATCCGGAGGCATGCAGGATTTGCGGGCGTCTCTCCGGCACGTACAAATTGCCATCTGGGGTTTGGCCGCCGCCATGCTTACGGGCATGGGCGCCATGAGCGCCGCCCTGGTAGCCGTGGCCCTGCGAATCGGCTAGTCAAGCGGGTATGCGGGTTTAGGGCGGGCCATCTCCAGTCAGAAAAGCTGCCCGCCTTCCCAAACCGCAGTCAGACAACAAGGCAAGTTAGTCCGAGAACAAAAGCATTCCAGGAGGAGTCAGCAATGGCAACTACCAAGAAAGACCCCGTGCTGGTGGTTCTGCAGCTTACCGGCGGCAATGACTACCTGAACACGGTCATTCCCTTTACCGATCCCCTCTATCGCGACAATCGCCCGGCGGTGGGCGTGGCCGAGGATCGCATCCTCAAGCTCAACGACCAGGTCGGCCTGCACCCCACCATGGCCCCGATGAAGAACATTTGGGACCAGGGCAACCTGGCCATAATCCACGGCGTCGGCTATGCCAACTCGCCCCGCTCCCACTTCCGCTCCATGGACATCTGGCACACCTGCGAGCCGGACAAGCTGGGCACCGAGGGCTGGCTGGGCCGGGCCACCAAGGAAATCGACCCCAACAAGGAAAACGTGGTGACCGCCGTCAGCTTCGGCCCCAGCCTGCCCCGCGCCCTGGCCCTGCCCGGCGTCCCGGTGGCCTGCGTGGATGATCTGGATTCCTTCGGCCTCTTGACCGGCATCAACGAGGTGGAACAGCGGGACAAGATTCTCGACCGCTTCACCCGCCTCTACTCGCCCACCATCGGCTCCGGCGCCGTAATGGACTACCTGGGCCAGACGGGTCTGGACTCGATGAAGGCGGCCGACATCCTGAAGGCGGCCCCCGAGCTCTACTCCTCCAACGTGGAGTACCCGGATTCAACCATCGCCGCCAAGCTGAAGGGCATCTCCCAGGTGCACCAGGCCAACCTGGGCACCCGGGTCTTCTACTGCGACCATGGCAGCTTCGACAGCCACTCCAACCAGGTGGGCATGCACGACAAGCTGTGGACCGATGTCTCCCAGGCCGTGGAGAGCTTCTTCGACGACCTGCGGGAGAATGACGCCGCCGATAACGTGATCATGCTGATGTTCACCGAGTTCGGCCGGCGGGTGCATGACAACGGCTCCGGCACCGACCACGGCGCCGGTGGCGTGGCCTTCCTGGTTGGCGATTCCGTGAAGGGTGGCGAGTACGGCGAATACCCGTCCCTGCGCCCCGAACACCTGGAACAGGGCGACCTGGTTCCCCACACCGACTTCCGCAGCCTCTACACTTCCATCGCGGAAGACTGGATGGGCATGGACGCGCAGCCCCTGGTGGGCGGCGTCTTCGAAAAGCCGGCCTATTTCTAGCCGACCCGTCCCTGAATGCAATGCTGCCGGGCCAAAAGCCCGGCAGGTCAGGGCCGCCTGAGAATAATAACCGGCCCTGGCCGTCCACTTTGGTGGGCGAATAGTCTGCCAGGGCAGGACAACCAATCTGATTGGAGAGTGCACAATGCTAACGCAAGTAGCAGCCGGACGCACTTATGACTACAGTCATTCGGTGGGCCGGGGCGCCCAGTCGGGCATGGGCTTCAGCCAGCCCGTGGCCGCTGCCCAGGGTCCCAATGGCGTGGTCTATGTGGTGAACCGGGGCAGCGAGGGGATCAGCAACGTCTCCTGGAACCGCACGGGCTACGGCGCCCGGGTTTCCCAGATCACCGTGGGCCCCGAATGGGGCCAGGAGGAGTTCCTGGGAGAGTTTTCCAAGTACGGCGACAGCAACGGCGAGTTCATCTGGGGTTCCGGCGTTGCCGTGGACAGCCAGGGCCGCGTCTATGTGTCTGACGAATGGCTGAACCAGGTCAACGTCTATGACCAGGAGGGCAACTTCCTGAGCCGGTGGAGTACCCTGGAGCAGGAGGACGGCGGGGAACACGGCACCGCCAACATCGCCATCGATGCCAGCGACAACATCTACCTGACCGATGGCCGCAGCCACGAGGTGCGCAAGTTTACCTCCGACGGCAAGTTCGTCGCCTCCTGGGGCGGCTTTGGCTCCGGGAACGGCCAGTTCAATGCCCCCTGGGGCCTGACCATCGACCAGGCGGGCAACGTCTATGTGGCCGACCACCGAAATCACCGGGTACAGAAGTTCACCGCCGATGGCCGGTGGATGGCCAACTTCGGCAGCCCCGGCACGGGCCGCGGTCAGTTGCACCTGCCCACCGCCGTGGCCGTGGACCCTGAGGGTGACGTTTACGTCGCCGACTGGAGCGACAATGGCCAGCATCCCGGTCGGGTGCACATATTCGATGCCGAGGGGAACTTCCTTATCACCCTTATCGGCGATGCCATGGAGCTTTCCGCCTGGGCCAAGCTGACGGTGGACGCCAATGCCGACTACCTGAAGCGTCGCCGGGAAGTTAACATGCAGAACATGGAATCGGAATGGCGGTTCGCCCTTCCCACCGGCCTGATGTACGACTCGGGCAGCAACCGGTTGATGGTGGTGGACAGCCAGCGCAGCCGCCTGCAGATCTACAACAAGGTCCAGGGCTATATGGTTCCCCAGATGAACCTCTAATCCGGTTCTTGGGGTTTCCGAACCGGTAACGCGGCACGGAAAATTGGGGGCGGGTTTGCAATCCGCCCCCTTTGGTGTGGCCAGCTGCAGCTGGAACCCGGTTGCAACCCACAGACACGGAAACCCGTCAGGGCAGGCGCGGAAGGGCAGGAAATGGCAGCTTTGCCGCCAGCGGTGACCGGGCGCCATCAGCAGGCCCCTTCAATGGGAAGGCAGGAGACAAGGATCGATGGACAGGGAGCGGGAAGAATACTACATAGACTTCGCTGCGGAAAACCCGGAAATGCGTTGCTCGGAAACCCCCGACGAAATTCTGGAGGCCTGCGCCGCCGAGGCGGAACCCACGGCCTTCATGGAGGAGTTTCTGGCCACCGGCCATTCCCAGTGGATTCTGATGACCTACGGGCGCCGTCTGCCCCAGCCCATGGTCAACAACAACATCCTGCAGTTGTGGCTGAGGGCCTGCCGCCTTCACACCCGCCGCCTGACAGGAGAACCGGACCCGGATTGGGACAAGCCCTTCTTTTCTATCGAAGACATGACCGTGGTTTGAGGTATGGCCGTAGCCTGAAGGGAATGCTGCATCCCCATTCCCTGCCATTCCGAGCCCTTTCGAGGAATCCAAAAGGTGGGAAGGGAACCGTCATACCAAGGCCCAGCCCCCCTTTGTCTGTCATTCCGAGCGGCAGCCGAGGAATCCCAACGGTGCGATTCAACCAACAACCCTACCCCAAGACACCGCACCCTGTCATTCCGAGCGGCAGCCGAGGAATCCCAACGGTGAGGGGCAAGCGTCATTCCTAAAGGTAACCCCCTTGCACTGTGGGACTTGGATTCCTCGACTGCCGCTCGGAATGACAGCGAAGGGGGAACTGGGAATGGCAGTGGCGCCTCCCCCCTACGGTTGGGATTCCTCGGCTGCCGCTCGGAATGACAGCGAAGGGGGAACTGGGAATGGGAGTGACGGTTCCCCCCTACGGTTGGGATTCCTCGGCTGCCGCTCGGAATGACAGGGAAGGGGGTCTGGGAATGGCAGTAATGGTTCCCCCCTACGGTTGGGATTCCTAGACTGCCGCTCGGAATGACAGACAAGGGGGCCTGGGCATGGGAGTGACGGTTCCCTCCTACGGTTGGGATTCCTCAGCCCCTGCTCGGAATTACGCAGTAATCGCAAGGAAGGACCCCCCTCACAAAATTAACAGTTGCCCAAGCGGGCAAACCCTGTTTTCCCAAGGGACTATGGTTTAGAATAGATACTTGTTTTCCCGCCATGGGGGCGGCGTTACCCCGTGAATCAAGCGAGAAGGTCAGTTGAGAATGGCAACGGCGTTGATACGGGACCGGATTCAGGAAATGGTGGCGGAGGCCGTCAATCGGGCGCGGCAGGAGGGGGCCATCCAACTGGAGACTCTGCCCGACATCCTGGTGGAGCGGCCTGGAAACTCGGAACACGGCGATTTCGCCACCAGCCTGCCCCTGCGCCTGGCCCGGGCCACCCGCATCAACCCGCTGGAACTGGCCGAAATCCTGGTCAAGTTCATACCCTCCGCCCCGGAAGTGACGAGGGTTGAAGCGGCCCACCCCGGATTCATCAACTTCCACCTGGACGATGGCTGGATTCAGAACCAGGTCGAGGCGGTCCGCCAGGCCGGCGGCGGATACGGAAACGTTCCCTCCGGAGAGGGCCGGCCCGTGATGGTGGAATTCGTCAGCGTCAATCCCACCGGCCCGGTGCATGTGGGGCATACCCGGGGCGCCGTCATGGGCAGCGCCCTGGCCAACACCCTGGACGCCGCCGGATATGCCGTAACCCGGGAGTACTACGTCAACGATGCCGGTACCCAGATGGAGGCCTTCTACCGCTCGGTTTACGCCCGCTACCGGGAAGCCCTGGGCCGGGAGTTTGACTTTCCCGCCAACGGCTACGCCGGCGACTACATCTACGACATTGGCCGGGAGATCGCAGATTCCGAGGGTCCGCGGTTCCTGGATATGGATGATGCCCAGGCCATCCGCGAGATTGGCGACATGGCCCGCGAGAAGATGGTGGCCCTGATTCGGGAGGACCTGGCCCAGGTGGGCGTTACCTTCGACAACTGGTTCAGCGAGCGGTCCCTCTATGACAACCGCGAGTACGAAGAGGCCATGGGGCTGTTGCGGGAGAAGGACTTTCTCTCCGAAAGGGACAATGCCCTCTGGTTCAACTCCACCATGTTGGGAGATGACAAGGACAACGTGGTGGTGCGCTCCTCCGGTGAACCCACCTACTTCGCATCCGACATTGCCTACCACTACAACAAGTTCGTCAAGCGCCAGTTCCAGCACGTCATCGACATCTGGGGCGCGGACCACCAGGGCCATGTACCCCGCATGAAGGCGGCGGTGGAGGCCCTGGGAATTGAACCCGATTGCCTGACGGTTCTCATTTCCCAGATGGTCACTCTGAAGCGGGGATCCGAGGTGGTGCGCGCCTCCAAGCGCACTGGCGACTTCATCACCCTGCGGGAGCTGGCCGATGAGGTGGGGGCCGATGCCTGCCGCTACTTCTTCCTGGCCCGGTCTCCTTCCACTCAGATGGAGTTCGACCTGGAACTGGCCAAGAAGGAATCGTCGGAGAATCCGGTCTATTACATCCAGTATGCCCACGCCCGCAATCACAGCATACTGAACCTGGCCCGCAGCCGCGAGATCGACTGGAGCGGAGGCGACGTATCGCTGCTCACCGACCCCAATGAACTGAATCTCATCCGCACCATGATCCGCCTGCCTGAGTTGGTGGATCAGATGGCCCGTACCCTGGAGCCTCACCATCTGCCCCATTATGCCCTGGAACTGGCCACGGCCTTCCACTGGTTCTACGAGAACTGCCGGGTAATTTCGGCTAATGCGGAAGACAACGACATAACCCTGGCCCGGCTCAAGCTGGTCGAGTCGGCCCAGACCGTCTTTCGCCGCACCCTCACGCTGATGGGTATGACCGCTCCGGAGCGGATGTAGCGCTGCCGAGGAATCCCAACGGCGCCCATCAACCACGCCACCCACCAACAGCCCCCCACTCCTGTCGCTTGGAATGACAGACAAGGGGGGCTGGGCATGGCAATGATGGTTGCCCCCACCGTTGGGATTCCTCGGCTGACGCTCGGAATGACAGACAAGAGGGGTTGGGCATGGCAATGATGGTTGCCCCCCACCGTTGGGATTCCTCGGCTGACGCTCGGAATGACAGACAAGAGGGGTTGGGCATGGCAATGATGGTTGCCCCCCACCGTTGGGATTCCTCGGCTGCCGCTCGGAATGACAGACATGGGGGGCTGGGCATGGCAATGATGGTTGCCCCCCACCGTTGGGATTCCTCGGCTGCCGCTCGGAATGACAGACAAGGTGGCTGCCACTGACAAACACGCAGCCTCATGCACCGTAGGGGCGCACAGCCGTGCGCCCCTACACCCACCCAGGCCCACCCGCCCTCAACCAATCCTCCCCGTCATTCCGAGCGACAGTCGAGGAATGACAGTACTTCAGGCGGGCCTGGGGCATTTGCAATTATTCCCATACCAAATTAAAGCTCGCTTGAAATATTGCAAATGAAGGGTTATCATGTCGGCTACTGAATACTCCACTGGTTCGCATATAACCACCCCTTTCCCGCCGTTCTTCCCTGGTGGTGGTCCCGTTTGGCGGTGAGTGACCTCATTCCGGCCCAATACAGCATCGGTGCAGGCCCCCGGGCGCTGGAGCAAAGCTACTGGACAATGCCCGCCGGCACCCCGTAAGGAAGGTCCCATGAGCATTCTGCTGCGAATCACCCGCATGGCCTACCGTTACCGGACGCGGTTGATTCTGGCCTATGTCTCATTCTTCATTGCCATCGGCTTTTCCCTGCTGGTCCCCTGGCTCTTCGGCGAATCCATAGACCGACTGGTGGTGATTGACGGCATCCTGGCGGAGGGCGGCAGCATTGTCCCCAACCCAGACCTGACCTGGACGATGCTGTTCGTGCTGGCCAGCCTGCTGCTGGGGGCCAGCGTGGCCCGGGGTTTCTTCGACTTTGCCCGTACCTACACCACCGACTCCCTCTCCCAACTGGTCAGCTACGATTTTCGCAACCAAATCTACGACAAGCTGCAGAACATCAGCTTTGCCTACCATGACAAGGAACACACCGGCAACCTGATGTCCAAGGCCACCGCCGACGTGGAGGCCATTCGCCGGTTCGTCAACATGGGCCTGGTCCGCTCCCTGGAGGTGGTGGTTCGCACCATCGCCGTAACCAGCATTCTCATCTGGCTCAACTGGGAACTGGCCCTCATCAGCCTGGTCTTCGTACCCTTCCTGGTAATGCGCTCCACCTTCGTCATCGGCAAGCTGCGGCAGATGTGGCTCCACGTGCAGGAGGTGAACGGCGAACTGGTCACCGTCCTCCAGGAGAACCTGGTGGGCATCCACGTGGTCAAGGCCTTCGGGTCCGAGAACTTCGAGCGGCGCAAGTACGAAAAGAAGGCCCAGGAGCTCCGGGGCGAGTACTACCAGTCGGAGCGATTGCAGGGAACCAACAGCGCCTGGATGAGCCTCTACTTCACCTTTGCCCTGTGCCTGATAGTTTGGTACGGCGGCTGGGAGATCATCCGCGGCGACCTGACCGCCGGAGACCTGGCGAAGTTCGTGCTGTACCTGAACCAGTTGACCTTCCCCATCCGGGCCTCGGCCCAGATCATCAACAGCTTCTCCCGGGCCATATCCTCGGGCCGCCGCATCTTCGACGTGCTGGACAGCGCATCGCCGGTGGAGGAAAAGCCCGACGCCCGCCCCATGGGGCGCGCCCAGGGTCACGTCCGGTTTGAGAATGCCTCCTTCGCCTATGACGCCCGGTCGGCAACCCTGCAGAACGTGGATATAGACGCCCCACCGGGCAAGGTTACCGCCATCCTGGGGGCGCCGGGCAGCGGCAAGAGTACCATCGTCAACCTGATACCCCGGTTCTACGACGTTACCGGCGGTCAGGTTACCATCGATGGCGAAGATGTCCGCGACTTCACCCTGGAATCCCTGCGGCGCAACGTGGGCATCGTTCAGCAGGATATATTCCTGTTCGATGCCACCATACGGGACAACATAGCCTACGGGGTTTCCAGCGCCAGCGAAGAGGACATCATCAACGCCGCCAGGGTGGCCCAACTGCACGACCAGATAATGTCCTTCGCCCATGGCTACGATACCTGGGTTGGCGAGCGGGGCAGCACCCTTTCCGGCGGCCAGCGGCAGCGCCTCTCCATTGCCCGCACCGTCTTGGTCAACCCGCCCATATTGATTTTGGACGACTCCACCTCCAGCGTGGACGTGGAGACGGAACGTCAGATTCACCAGGCCATGGTGAACGTGATGAAGGGGCGTACCACCTTCGTCATCGCCCACCGCCTCAGCACCGTCCGGGAGGCAGACCAGATACTGGTGCTGAAGGAGGGGAAGATAGCCGAGCAGGGCAACCACGTTGAGTTGATGGCCAAGGGCGGCATCTACCGCGACATTTACGAGCTTCAACTACGGCCCCAGGAAGAGGTACTGCTGGACGCTTCCCTGGTCGGCGGCGACGGAGGTGACAACTGATGCGCGGAATGGGCGGTGGCTTCGGCGGCATGATGGGAGGAATGCGCGGCCTGCAGTCCGGCGCCATGAACTCCCCCACCATGGACAACCTGAGCGATGATAATGCCCTGGGCTCGGTTTACAACAACAAGGTGGTGCTGCGCCTCATCTCCTACATGGGGCCCTACAAGACCGACGTTATCAAGAGCCTCATCGCGGTACTGACCTATACCATCGCCAACGCCAGCATTCCCATGCTGATTCTGCTGGGGGTGAACCAGGGCATCAGTTCCGGCGAATTCTGGAGCATGCATCCCCTTCACCTGGTCGGGGCCGCCTTCCTGGCCGTGACCCTGGTCCACTTCGCCGCCAACTACCTCCAGTTCGTTTTCATGGCCCGGGTCGGCCAGAGCATTCTCTACTCCCTGCGCACCGAGATGTTCAGCCACCTGCAGGACATGTCCCCCTCCTTCTACCATCGGACGGCCGTGGGAAGGATCATGTCCCGAAGCCAGAGCGACGTGCTGCAACTCCAGGAAACCTTCGAGATGCTGGTGCTGGCCCTGGCCGACGTGCTCACCCTGGCCTTCATCATCATCTACATGCTGGTGGTGGACTGGGAACTGGCCCTGATCAGCCTGAGCATCGTGCCGGTGCTGTTCTTCATCCTGGGCTACTGGCAGCGATTCGCCCGCCGCTCCTTCATGCGCATCCGGCGGGCCATCGCCATGGTCAACGGCGAGTACAACCAGAACATCACCGGGGTTCGGGTGGTACAGAGCCTCAACCGCCAGGATGAGAACCTGCGCCATTTCGAGGAGTTGAACCGGGAGCACCTGGATGCCAACCTGCAGGCCAGCCGCTTTTCCGGCGGGCTTCAGCCCATGGTCGAGTTCCTCATCGGCGTGGGCATGGGGTTCGGCGTGGTGTTAGTGGGCGGCCTGCTGGCCAAGAACGGCAACCTGGAATGGGGCGTATTGCTGGCCTTCGCCGTCTGGATCCAGCGCTTCTTCGAGCCCATTCGCCACCTGACCATGCAGTACGGCGTTTTCCAGCGCTCCATGGCTGCCGGCGTCCGCATCTTCGAGCTGATGGACCTGCAGCCTGAGGTAAAGGACAAACCCGACGCCATTGAGATGCCCCCCATCCGGGGCGAAATCCGGTTCGAGGACGTTAATTTCCACTACGTCGAGGGCGTGGAAGTATTGCAGGACGTGAACCTGCACATCCGCCCCGGCGAGAACGTGGCTCTGGTGGGTTCCACCGGCGCCGGCAAGAGCACCCTGGTTACCCTGATTCACCGGTTTGCCGATGTGACCAAAGGACGCATCACCATCGACGGCTACGACCTGCGGGACGTGAAGCGAGAGTCCCTGGTCTCGCAGATGAGCATGGTGTTGCAGGAGCCGTACCTGTTCTCCGGCAACGTGAAGGACAACATCCGCTACTGCTACGACGATGCCACCGACGAGGATGTGGTCAACGCGGCCAAGGCGGTGGGCGCCCACGACTTCATCATGGCCCTGGAGGACGGTTACGACACGGTGCTGGCGGAAAGGGGCGTCAACCTCAGCGTGGGACAACGGCAGCTGATCAGCTTCGCCAGGGCCATCGTCGGCGACCCCCGCATTATCGTCCTGGACGAGGCCACGGCCAACATCGATACCCACACGGAAATACTCATCCAGCAGGCCCTGAGCCATGTCCTGGAGGGCCGTACCTCTATAGTAATCGCCCACCGGCTCTCCACCATCCGGAGCGCCGACAAGATAGTTGTGCTGGACCGGGGCCGCATCGTCGAGGTGGGACGCCACGAGGAACTGCTGCGGCAGGGCGGCGTTTACGCCCGGCTGTACGCCATCAACTATGGCCTGGCCCACGACGATAGCGGCGCCGACCCGGCGGGTGGGTCGCTGGTACCCGCTCCCGCCGACAACGATTAGCGGCGGGCAACTCAGGACTTGACCGTAGGGGCGCACGGCTGTGCGCCCCTACCTACGCCACTACCCCGCCAGGCAGCCAACCGTCCTCGCCATTCCATGCTTTCGTGCCTGTCATTCCGAGCGACAGCCGAGGAATCCCAACGGTAAGGGGAAACCCTCCTCCCATCACAAGCCAACCACGCCCGTCATTCCGAGCGACAGTCGAGGAATCCCAACGGTAGGGGGAAACCACGCCACCCATCAAAAGCCAACCACGCCTGTCATTCCGAGCGACAGTCGAGGAATCCCAACGGTAGGGGGAAACCACGCCACCCATCACAAGCCAACCACGCCTGTCATTCCGAGCGACAGTCGAGGAATCCCAACGGTAGGGATGGAACCGGCTTGCCTACCCCGAGACGCCGTGGCCCCGAACCGTTGGGATTCCTCCACAAGGTCGGAATGACAGGCTAGAGGGATTGCGAATACCAAACACGTAGCCTAATGACCGTAGGGGCGCACGGCTGTGCGCCCCTACCTACGCCACTACCCCGCCAGGCAGCCAACCGTCCTCGCCATTCCATGCTTTCGTGCCCGTAATTCCAAAGGGAACGCCAGCCCCAGCTACTCCCCCAAAAACTCCCCAATCACCACCGCCAGTTCATCGGGCTTGTCGTAGCCGATGTCGTGGATGGTCTCCGGAATCCAGTGAACCCGATTGTTGGGAACAGCCTTGGACGCCGCCTCCACCATCACCGTCTTGGTGCGGCTGAATTCGCCCCCGGCCCGCTCCGGGCGAGGGCCGGCCGGCACGATGAGCGTTGGGCACTGGATGTTCGGCAGGGTAACCGACGGCGGCTCGCCCCACATGGCCTCCAGCACCTGGGCATGATTGCTGGGCCGCAGGATGTCCTGAATCTGGCCCGCCTCGTCCTCGTACACCATGGTCAGGACTATTCGCTCCAGGTCGTCGTCCCAGCAATCTCCCAACTGGGCGCTGATGCGGTCAAGAAACTCCCGGCGGGTCCCAGACACGTTGCGAGGGGCAAATCTGGCCCTGAACAAGTCCCAGGAGGCGTCGGGAAGCAGGTGGCCGTCCAGAAAGCCGCCGTCGATCATCACCAGCTTGGACACGCGCTCCGGGAACTTGGCCGCCAGGTTGATGGCCACGTTGCCGCCCCAGGAATGGCCCAGCACGGCTGCCCGCTCCACTCCCAGGCTGTCGAGGAACCCTATGGCGTCGGAAGCCAGGGTCTGCCAATCGTAGCCGCTGCCCGCCTGGGTGGTCTGGCCGTGACCCCGCTGGTCCGGCGCCAGAATCCGGTACTGCCGACCCAGGCGGGCGGCCAGCCTTTCGTACCAGTTGGCCGAAGACGCCAACCCGTGCAGGGCCAGGATGGGAATGGGCACCGGGTCGCTGGGGGGCAGCCATTCCAGGTAGCGAATATCCAACTCGCCTACGATCATGCGATGCTCGGCCGGAGATTTGGCCAACTGGTCGCGATTCGTCAAGGGTAGCCTCCCGAACAAATCTGCTCAATCGAAATACAGGGACGCCAGGGACTGGGGGATTATAGCATGGAGGCCCCTTGTCTCCGGGTCCTGGCCCAGGACAAGCGGCAGCCCCCTGCCCTACGACCCATGACAGGAAGACCTTGAACCGGGCCCTGCTTTGTGGGAATATTTGGGGAATCGCCCTTTTGGGACGAAAGATAGCTGGGCAGGTGGTCGATGACCGTGGTTGAGAGTCGATTTCAGGGTGCGATGGACCTACCTGAGGCTGCTGAACCGTTGCTGCAAATGCCGCTTACCCTGGAATCTACGCACACCGAGTTCCAGGACGAAGCCCATCCCTACTTAATCGAATGCCAGGACAACCTGGAGTTCATGGAAGGCATTGCCGACGGTCAGATGCAACTCATCGTGACTTCTCCTCCCTACAACTTGAACAAGGCCTACGAGAGTGGGGTTTCACTGGAGAAATACGTTGAAAGCCAGGCGCAAGTGATTGAAGAATGCGTTCGCATAATGCGCCCGGAAGGGTCCCTGTGCTGGCAGGTGGGAAATTTCGTTGAAGATGGAGAGATAGTTCCTATTGACGCAATTCTGTATCCCATATTCAAGAAGCTGGGACTGAAGCTACGAAATCGCATCGTTTGGCACTTCGGCCACGGTCTGCATTGTTCCCGCCGGCTTTCGGGTCGGTACGAAACAATCAACTGGTGGACAAAGGGCAACAATTATACCTGGAACCTGGACCCCATCCGGATTCCGTCCAAATATCCGAACAAGAGGCATTTCAAGGGACCCAACATAGGAAAACTGTCGGGAAATCCCAAGGGCAAGAACCCCAGCGACGTTTGGGAATTTCCCAACGTAAAGCACAACCACCCGGAAAAGACGGCTCACCCCTGTCAGTTTCCTATTGAGCTGGTTGAGCGATTGGTGCTTGCAATGAGCGACCCTGGGGACGCTGTACTCGACCCGTACATGGGAGTGGGAACGTCGGTTATTGCGGCCATCATGCACAACCGAATCGGGTACGGGTGTGACAACTATCCTGAATACGTTGATATTGCCCAGCAGCGCATAAACCAGTGGTACCAAGGGGATTTGCCCGTGCGACCCATGGGCAAGCCGATTTTCGACCCCAGTAAGCCAAACGGGGGCCACTGATGCAGATCAAGGCCGTTTACTCCCACCTGAACGGCGAAGAGTTCCTATTGGTGCATCGAAAGGGCCTTTGGGACGAAATTAGGCAAGTTATTGGTCAGGTTGACGCAGAGGTGTGCAAGACCAAACGTTCCAGGGAGAGGAACATGGAGGGTCGGCTTCTGTATTCTCCCGTTGACATGAACAATGCCTTCAAGCGGGGGCTGCAAGGAAAGGGCTGGACCGAAAAACGTAACACCTTTTGGGTTGCTCCCAACGAGAAGCTGCTGAGGAGCATTTACGACCTTCCGGCGGACACCCAGCGAGAACAGATTAAGGAAGCCGGCCACGAACCAATAATGTCCTACAACCAGACGGACTTCCTGAAGGAAAGGGTAGCTATAGAGGTTCAGTTTGGTAAGTATGCCTTCGTCGCCCACGACTTGTTTGTTAAACACCTGAGCTTCTACGTGTCGGACATCATCGACGTGGGAATCGAAATTCTACCAATGAAGGAACTGGAAAAGGAAATGTCCTCAGGGGTGCCATACTACGAACGTGACTTGATGAATGTGGTGCGGCAAGGAAGGGGAGTTCCGGCGGTGCCCCTTGTATTGGTAGGGGTTGCGCCATGAAAGTTGCCGCCTCTCAAATTCTTCGTATGAATCCCCCACCCCCCGCTGCTTAAGCAACTAAGTCAATCAAGGAGGCCCACCATGCAACTTGGCGTTGTTTTTCCCCAGACCGAAATCGGTTCCGACCCCGGAGCGGTGCGAGACTATGCCCAGGCTGCCGAGGCCCTGGGGTATGAGCATCTGCTGGTTTTCGACCATGTTCTCGGCGCCGATGCCAGCAAACGCTCGGAGTGGAACCGCCCCTACAGCCACGCGGACAGCTTCCACGAACCCTTCGTCCTGTTCGGTTATCTGGCTGCGCTGACGGAAAAGCTCCAGATGACCACCGGCATCCTCATCCTTCCCCAGCGGCAGGCGGCCCTGGTGGCCAAGCAGGCCGCCGCGGTGGACGTGCTGACCGGCGGACGCCTGCGTTTGGGAGTGGGTATTGGCTGGAACGACGTGGAGTACGAGGCCCTGGGCGAGAATTTCCGCAACCGGGGACGCCGCTGCGAGGAGCAAATCGAACTCATGCGCGCCCTTTGGACCCAGGAAGTGGTGAACTTCGAGGGCCGCTACCACCAGGTGACCCACGCCGGCATCAACCCCCTGCCGGTGCAGCGCCCCATACCCATCTGGTTCGGTGGGGGCGCCGACCAGGTGGTGGATCGGCTGGGCCGGCTGGGAGATGGCTGGTTCCCCCAGTTTCAACCCGATAGCGCCGGCCAGGAACGCATCGGACAGATGCGGGAGGTGGCCGCCAGGGCCGGTCGGGACCCGGCCAGCATTGGCATAGAGGGCCGGCTGAATTATCACGACGGCGCCGACGCCTGGGGCCGGACTGCCGAAGCTTGGGCCGAATGCGGCGCAACCCACCTGTCGATCAATACCATGCGGGCCGGGCTGCCCAATCCCGATGCCCACATCAAGGCCATTGAGGATTTCAAGCGGGCAGTAACGGGCTAGGCGGGGCCGGAGTCCGGAGTCTGGAGTCCGGGCCCAATCCGGTGTTGGCGTGAAGGGCAGTTATGTTCTGGTTCTGAACTTGGCCGAGGAGCGCCGATTGACGGTGGGCCGGCTGGGGAGCTTCGACTTCCCCGCCGGCCTCTACCTTTACACGGGAAGCGCTCTCAACGGGCTGGAGGGCCGCATCAACCGGCACCTGCGCCGGGACAAGAAGCTGCACTGGCACATTGACTACCTGTTGGGCGCGGCAGAGGTGGTTGAGGTTTGGTGGATGGCCGGCGAGGAGAGGTGGGAGTGCCGGTGGGCGACAGCGATACGCAACCGGGGCGGCTCATTAGTGGTTACCCGATTCGGGTCGTCGGACTGCCGTTGCCCGGCCCACCTGTTGCGGCTGGCCGACCGGGAGATGCTGGAACTCGCCCGGCAAGAACTGGACGCCGAAACGGGGAACGGTCCCCTGGGTTGCTGGCTGCCGGGACGGAATGGAAGGCAATGGAACGGAACGGATCCTCTCCCGTCTAGCTCTGCAAGGGCGGGTTAACTGTCCCGGTAATGGACAGCCGCTATTCCCCCAGCCAGCGCCTGAACCGCTGCCACGGGGAGGGCCCCTGGGACTCTATGGATCGGCCCCGCCAGCGCTTCTCCTGATTCACGGGGCGGGGGCGAACGAAGAACAGCAGGTAGGCTCCGGCCAGACCCAGCAGCCCCAGCCACACCAACCAGCCCAAGCCAATTGAACTCAGCGCCAGACCCAGCACCAGGAAAGCGAACCCGGCCAGGGCCAACCGACCTGGAGTCACCATTCGCCACGGCGACCGGGGTCCCCGGACGGTTCGGGGCTGGTCGCGGTACAGGGGAGCCTCCTCGTTGGCCGGCCGGGGCAGGTCGTCGATGATAGGTTGGGAACGGTGGGCCGGCCGGGAAGGCGCGTCACTTTCGAGGCCTTTCAGAATCTCTTCGATTTCATCCTGATACTTTTCCGGCATCTTAACTCTGCCACCGCCAACAGATTTGGTTAGGGCTGCCTACCGGTCCAGCACAACCTCTGTCACCACCAAGATTATACTAGACAATATTGTCCCGTGAAAACGGGGAGTTCGGCCCGGTGGTAATTCTGCACTCGAGGAGAGGGTTTGCCTGGGGTGGATGGGTAGGTTGGTTGTTGGGGGTAGGGGCGCACAGCCGTGCGCCCCTACGGCGCATGGGTACGCGGGTTAGCCATACGCAGACCCGCGTACCTGCCATTCCGAGCCCTTCGAGGAATCCCAACCGCACCCATCAGCCATCCGTCCCTATACAAACCAACGGACCCTTTTCCGGGGACAGGGCGGGAACACCTGGGCAGGGCAGCGACGGTCGGCTCCTGCGCCGTTGGGATTCCTCGGCTGTCGCTCGGAATGGCAGACAGGGGGGTCTGGGGATTGCAGGGCTGGTTTGCCCCAATATGCCCTTTGCCGTACAATTCGGCCATAGCGCCAGTTACACACCCCATCCTTGATGCGAGAGGCAGCCACCATGACTCAGGACCCTGCCCGATGCGATGCATGCGGCCGGGAGCTGGACGACCAGCCCTTCGATCCCTCCCAGATTCCCGTTACCCTGAATCCCAATCCCGACGAACCCAAGAACTTCGTCGAGCGCAGCCTGAAGCAGCACAACGAAGTCCTGGAAAAGCTGTCGGGCCAACTGGATGAACTTCTGGAGCTGGTTCGGTCGGGAAAGGACGAACCGGGGCAGGCGCTGGACCTGCTGGAGGTACTACGCCAGTACATGCGGCCTCGCCACGGTCTCTGCATAGACGGCAAGTGTCCCCCATGCCGGGTGCATGAAGAGGCCATCAAGGAACACGTGCTGCTGTACATTGACTGGAAGGTTCCGGGCACGGTGGAAAAGCTGCAGCAGTCCCGCCACCGCAACTGAGCGGTCAATCACCCCCGCCCCGGCGGCCTCGGGGCGGGCCCTCGCCGGAGGTGCAACTTTGACGTTAACCCGAAAGGCCCGGCCCTGGGCCGAGGCGCACCCCTTTACCGTTCAGAGTTCCGGTTCAGAACGCCGTTCAGCCTCACCACTCTCGGGCAGCCCGTCCTCTATGTCGGGGCTGGAATCCCCCTCTTCCGTCAGCGCCATTGGTTCACCGTCTTCCATCTCGTTGCTGGAGGCAACGTCCCGGACGGGGTTGAAGGGGGTGGAGTAAGGCTGGCCCGCGTCGGCGGCCACCGCAGCGCCCATGGCGGTGATGGCCACCTCAATCTGGTCGTCCTCCGGCTGTCGGGTGGTGAGCCGCTGCATCCAGAGGCCTGGCAGCGACATGACCCGGGCGATGGCCCAAGAGGAATGGGCGCCGTAGAAGCGGATGAACTCGTAGCTGATGGCTGCGACCACCGGGATCAACAGCACCCGGGACAGAATACGCCATTCCAGGTCCGGGCGGCCCAGGAATGCGAAAACCACCACGGACACCAGCACCACGGTGAGCAGGAAGGCCGTGCCACATCGGGGATGGGGCGTGGGAAACTTGCGCACGTTCTCAACGGTCAGGGGCAGGCCCGCCTCGTAGGTGTGTACCGCCATGTGCTCGGCGCCATGGTAGGCGAATACCCGCCGGATGTCCTTCATCATGCCGATGCCACCGATGTAGCCCAGCAACACCAGAAGGCGTATTACCCCCTCGATGAGGTTGCTGACCAAGTCGGATGCGATGAAGGGGTCCACCAGCCGGACCACCAGCAGGGGCAGCACGAAGAAGAGGCTCACCCCCAGCAATAAAGACACCGAGAGGGTGGCGAACAGCAGCCAGTTGGGAATCTCCTCTTCCTTGCCACCCTCTTCTTCAACGGCTGCCAGGGCTGCCGAGCGGTTCAGGGCCTTGATACCCAGGATGAGGGTTTCGAGGAGAACCAGTATGCCCCGGAGCAGGGGAATGCGCCGTATGGGGCCGGTGAAGGCGGTGTTCAGCCGCTCGTGGTGGTGGTGAATGCGGCCGTCGGGACGGCGCACCGCCAGGCTGTAGAATTCGCGCCCGCGAATCATTACACCCTCGATGACCGCCTGCCCGCCGTAGGTAACCGCCGGTTGTTCCGCCAATGGTTGTTCCGCCAATGCCTACCGCCCCTCGGCGCCGGTATGGTAGCGCGGGCGCCGGACGAATGGTTGGGCCGGCCGGAGGTACCGGCAGCAAGCCGGGAAGGGCCGGCAAAAAAAGGAATCGAGGGTCACCCATCGGCCCTCGATTCTCCAAAGTGATTTTCCTCGTGGCCTCAATCTACTGGAGGTTGTACCGCCGCCGCATTCGCTCAATGCGACCCTGGGTGTCCACGATGCGCTGCTCGCCGGTGTAGAAGGGGTGGCACTTGCTGCACACCTCCACCCGCAGAGCCGGCTTGGTGGCGCCGGTCTCAAAAACATTGCCGCAGGAGCAGGTCACCGTTGCAGTGAAGAACTCGGGATGGATGTCTGCTTTCATTGTGTCGCTAATCCTCTTCCGACCCGGTTGGGGCGCCCCGACCGTCCCCGTATGGGAAATACCTGGCCCGGGGTGGTGATAGCTTCCGGTGGGGCCGGCTAACCGGCCAGGGCCACCGATTCGGATGCCGGAGCATCTACGGGATAAACACTAACCTGGCGGCGACCCTTGGCGGCCCATTCGAACTTGACCTGGCCGTCCACCTTGGCGTAGATGGTATAGTCCCGCCCCAGGCCCACGTTGTTGCCGGGCTTGATGCGGGTACCGCGTTGCCGGATGATGATGGCGCCGGAGGATACCGCCTCGCCGCCGTATTTCTTGACGCCAAGCCGTTTGGCGTTGCTGTCGCGACCATTGTTGGTGCTGCCACCGGCCTTCTTGTGAGCCATGGGGGTTACCCTCCGGTCTGAATGTCCTGGATAACCAGGCGGGTGTAGTTCTGCCGGTGGCCCTTCTTGAGCCGGTACCGGGTCTTGGCCTTGTACTTGAAGACCATCAACTTCTTGTCCTTGTAGTGGGACTGCACCTGGGCAACGACCCGGGCGCCGTCCACATTGGGGGACCCGAAGTTGACCTCCCCATCCTGGGAAACGGCCAATACCTGGTCGAACTCCGCCGAATCGCCCACCTGAAGGGGCAGCAACTCCACATCAAGGACATCGCCCGGCTTGACCCGGTACTGCTTGCCGCCCGTTTTGAATATCGCGTAATCCATAGTTAATTTCAACCTCGGCGTACCATTCTAGGGTAGCGCCAAAACAGTGTCAAGGGCGCGAGTAGCAGCCAATGCCAAGAATGGAGGGGTATGGCGCCCTGGGCGCCCAGGGCGACCATATCCCCCGGTTCCTGGATTCCCCTTGAACAGCCGGGGAATCCCGACGGCGCAGGGCCGGGGATCCTACGGCGCGGAGGCGTCCCTTTAGCCGTCCGAGGCGGGCCTATTGCCCTCCTGGTAAAGTCGGACAGCCAGGGTGATGAGCCACAGGGACCAGATGACATAGACCGAGCGGGCCATCGTCATATAGAAGTCCATGGATTCGCCACCGCCGGCGGCCAGCAGCCAGAAGACCCCGGAAATCAGGGCCGAAATCCCGGCGATCCAGGAGGCAATGAGGAACAGGCCCCCCCTGGAATCCATGACCACTCCCAGGCAGAACAGCACGATGCCGATGCTGACGACCAATCCACCCATGACCAGGAGGGTGTGGCGTATCACATATATCGCGCTGAGGGCATCAGCCGGAGTGTTGGCGTTGGCCAGCGGCATGGTCAGGGTCTGGGTTATCACCCAGGCAAAGATGCCCAGGGAGACGAAAGCCAGGCCGGCCATGTTCAACCCGTCACCGGGGCTGCCCCGGTGCGCAGCGTGCACCTCGTAGATGCCAAAGGCCATGATCACCAATCCCAGGGATATGAAACCGGACGTGACCATGGTCAGGGTCGAGTTACTCATCCACACGCCGATCATGGCCATGGCCTGGGAGGCCGGCGTGGTTTGGACGAGCAGTCCGCCCGGCTGCATCAGGAACATGACGAAAGCCAGAATGGGTCCAACTACCAGGGCGAAGGCCCCAAGGTTATTTGTCGAAAACATTCTCTGTCTCTCCCTCCGGTTATAGGATGCCGATATAATATCTGTTTTCCGGGATGGTTTTCAAATTTCCGGGATGGTCTTCAAACTTGGCAGGCGTCCGTAGGGGCCCACGGCCTGGCACCGGCCCGGTCAGTGTCATCTGCTGGTCTATTTGCATCTGTATGTTGCGGAGGACGGACGGGGCCGAGGAATCGGGGCTGCCCGGAATGAGCGAGTTTGCCATCGTCCCTGCAATCCCGACTGGTTGAGTCCCGTTTGACCCTATAGGTGAACATTGATATAATCCCCCATTGCCGAATCCCCTTGTAAAGACCCCCTGAAGAGCAGATTTTGGCCCCGGTTATGCAATCTCAACCCAGCGCAAGAAGGGCATCATTGCTGGGAGAATAAGGAGAAGTGGATTATGAAGCTCACTATTTCTGTTCTAAAAGCCGATGTCGGCTCTATTGGTGGGCACACCAAGCCATCTCAGCGCATGATGGAAGCCACCGAGCAGGCCTTGGCCGACGCCATCAGCAGCGGTCTGCTTATCGACGGGTACGTGGGCCACACCGGCGACGATATTTGCATGACCACCACCCACACCCGGGGCCCCAACGACACTGAGGTTCACCAGTTCGCCTGGAACACCTTCCTCAAGGCCACCGATATTGCCCGCCAGTACGGTCTGTACGGGGCGGGGCAGGACCTGCTGGCCGATGCCCCTTCCGGCAACATCCGGGGCGCCGGCCCCGCCGTGGCTGAGGTGGAGTTCGAACACGACCCGGTAAAGACCAACCCCGTCCGCCCGGCGGAGTCCTTCTTTGTGCTGGCCGCCGACAAGTGCGGCCCAGGCGCCTACAACCTGCCCATGTTCCTCGGGTTCGCCGACCCCATGTACTGCGCCGGACTGATGCTTCCCCGGCTGAGCCAGGGCTTCACCTTCAACATCATTGACATGGACAATACCGAGGGGGACAGCATCATTTCCCTGAACGCCCCGGAAGACTACTACAAGCTGGCCGTGCTATTGAGGGACAACGAGCGATTCGGCATCGATTCCATCGTCTCCCGCTACACGGGGGAGATGGCTGCCGCGATTTCCGCCACCCGTCTGCACAATATCGCCGGCAGCTACACCGGCAAGGACGATCCGGTGGCCGTGGTGCGGAACCAGGGCATTTTCCCTGCGCCGGAGGAGTTGACCTCCCCCTACGCCAAGGCCCACTACATCGGCGGGGACGCCCGAGGCTCCCACGTCATGCCCCTGATGCCGGTGCCCATCAACACGCCGGTAACGGGAATGTACTGCCTGCCCCTGGTGTCCTGCGTCGGCTTCTCCATCGCCCCCGACGGCACCTTCTCCGATTCCAGCATCGACTTCTTCGATAACGCCTCCTGGGACCATGTTCGCCTGCTGGCCCAGCAGAAGGGCATCGAAATGCGCTCCCAGGGCTGGTCCGGCGCCGCCATGCTGCCCTACGGGGAGCTGGAATACTCCGGGTTCCGCCAGAGCATCGGCGACCTGGTGGACCGTTTCGCTTTCCGCAACGGCCACGGCGCCGACGTACCCGAGAAGGCGGCCACCGCCGACAACGACTAGCCCGGCTGCCGCCGGCGCTCCGTCAGCCCAGACACGAGAGGGCTGGCCGATTGGTTGGTTTATTTATGGGTCAGGGGCGCACAACCGTGCGCCCCTACTCTTTCACTTGGCCTACCGAGCCTCCCTTCCCCGTCATTCCTCGGCTGTCGCTGGGTATGACAGGAAGAGGGGCTGGGCATGGCAAAAGAAGAGGGGCGCACCGCCGTGCGCCCCTACCCACGATGGCATTGACCGGAGAGACTCAGGCGCAGGCCTGGACGGCGGCTTTGATGGCGTCGTAGTCGGGTTCGTTCACCGGAGCCGGGGCGTCCCACCGGTACCGGACATTGCCGCTGCCGTCGATGACGAAGACGGCCCGGTTGCAGGCCACGTAGCCCTCCATGCCGGCCAGGTTGGGCAGGGCCACATCGTAGGCGTTGGTGGCCTGCCGCTCGAAATCGGAGAGGAAGGGGAAGTTGACGCTGTTGGCATCGGACCAGGCCTTCTGGGCGAAGGGTCCGTCCACGGTGACACCCACCACCTGGGCGTTCATGGCCTGGAAATCGGCCAGACCGTCGCGCAGGGTGCAGGCCTCGGTGGTGCAGACGCCGGTGAAGGCGCCCGGGAAGAAGGCCAACACCAGGGTTGCGCCCCGGTAGTCGGCGAGGGAGCGCCGGTTGCGGTCCGTATCGTAAAGGGAAAAATCGGGGGCCGGTTGGCCGACGGTGGCAGGCATGGCGGGAAACCTCCTGGATTGTATTTGAGATGGGCCTATTCTACCATCGTTTATTGACGCCCACCAAACCGGCCCGACCATCTTCCCGTATAATGGATACATACATCCTCCAGAGGTGGGAAATGAACAGGACGGTCAAGCTGCTGGGGGTATTGACCCTGGCGGCCTTTGTCGCGGTGGCATTGGCGGGACGGCCCGGAACGCCGCCCGTGATGGCTCAGCAGTCGGAGACGGGGGAGATACAGGTTCTGGAGCAACGGGTGGAGACCAACTTCCCCACGAACGTTACCTTCCACGTAACCGTGGCCGGCCCCGACGAGATCGAGGAGGTGCGGGTGGTGATGAAGACCCTGGGGCAGACCACCCGCAGCGCCTATCGCCAGGTGGAGTTCGAGCCGGGCCGGCAGGTGAGCGGCGAGGCGGAACTGCTGACCGGCGGCAACGACTACGTTCCCCCCGGTACCCGCATGGCCTATTCCATCGAGGCGCGGGACCGGGCCGGGCGGGTGCACCAGACGGAGGAGCAGGTTTTCGTTTACCTGGACAGCCGCTTCCCGTGGTACACCGTCTCCGAGGACATCGTGACCGTCTATTACAACGACCCCATGGTGGAACAGCGGGCGCGTCACGTGCTGGAGACGGCCCTCCGCTCCCTGGCCATTACCGGGCCGCTGCTGGGCATCAGCCCGGACGTGCCGCTGCACATCGTCACCTACCACCGGTACGGAGACATGGTGGGAGCCCTGCCCTTCCGGTCCCAGGCCACCCGCAGCCAGCTGATCACCCAGGGCATGGCCTTCGACGAGGAGCGGGTGCTGCTGGTCCATTCGGGGGATGGATCGGTTACCGGAACGACGGCCCATGAGTTCGTCCACCTGCTGGTGGGCGACGCCGCCGGCCGGGCCTATCCCCAGGTTCCCGCCTGGCTCAACGAGGGGCTGGCGGAGTACGGCTCCTACCACGGCGAGGAGCAGAGAAGGGTACTCAACCCCCGAATGGCCCAGGCCATTTTCGTGGGCAAGGTGCGTCCCCTGTGGCACCTGGGGGCCTACAACGGCACCCCGGAGGAGATAATCTACGCCTATGCCCAGGGGGAGTCGGTGGTGACCTTCATGGTCCAGGAGTACGGGGAGGAGCGGATGACCCGGTTGATTCCGGCCATCACCCGCACCCTGGACATCGATGCGGCCCTGACCGAGGTTTACGGCCTGGACCAGCACGGTTTGGATTCAGCGTGGCGGCAGGAGATTGGCCTGGAGCCCCTGCCCAGGCCCGAGGAGGGGAATCGCCACGCCCTGCTGGAGAACATCCCTGACGCCACGGTAGCTCCCGTCCTGATGCCCACCTTCCCGCCCCTGGAACCGGCGGTGGCAGGGGCAGGCGCGGCCCCGGTGGAACCGGCCCCGGCAGCAGCGTCCCAGGCCCCCCCTGCGGCGAGGGAGGCGGCCCCTGCCTCCGCCGATAGTACGGCCCCGGAGGTTGCCCAACCTGCGCCTCAGCTACAGTCGGAAGCCCCGACCGAAGCCCCGGCCCAGGTATCGGCAGAGAACCCGGCGGAGATTCCGGCATCATCGGGAAGCGAGGCGGTGGAGCCACCCGGCCCCGGTGCGGCCACGCCGGGCGGGTGCAGTCCTCCGGCGGCGGCGGGAGTCTTCGCCGGGGAGTTGGGGCTGCTGCTGTTACTGGCCATGCCGGCGGGGCTGGTTGCCCTGCGGCGGCGGGGGTAGCCGGCCCCGGTCAACAGGCGCGGGGCCTTAACCCCGTTGCCGCGTCGTCGGGAAGAGACAGAAGGGCCGTCAACGGGCGCAGGGCTTGTGCACCGTTGCCGGGGGGCCGGGCAGAGGCAGAAAACCCGGTCAACGGGCGGGGGCCTCAACGGGCGCGGGGATTGAACGCATCGTTCAGGCCGTCGCCCAGCAGGCTGAAGGTGAACAGCAGCAGCACCAGTACGCTGGAAGGCACCAAAGTCAGGTGGGGGTCGCTGCGCAGCACCGATATGTTGCCATTCTCGAAGATCATCACGCCCAGGCTGGGGGTGGGCGGCTGAATGCCAATGCCCAGCCAGCTGAGCACCACCTCGGCGCCGGCCACGGCCCCCAGGCCAGCGGAAACGGACACGATGACCGGGCTGATCACGTTGGGCAGCAGGTGCTTGCCCAAGATGCGCGCGGCGGAGGAACCCATGGAACGGGCGGCCTCCACGTACTGGTTTTCCCGGGCCTGCAGTACCTGCCCTCGCACCAGTCGGGCCATGCCGAACCAGGAGAAGGCGGCCAGCGCCAGGGAAAGAACCGTGTAATCCACTATGCCCAGGCGCACAATCCAGTCTATGCCCGTGGCATCCTCGAAGCCCCGCACCCACTGGAGCACCCGCGGTTTTACCGTGGCAACGATTATCAGCACCAGGAAAATGTCCGGGAAGGCCGAGGTAACCTCCCCCACTCGCATGATCACCCCATCGACCCACCGGCCAAAGTAGCCGGCAATCAAACCCAGGGACACGCCCAATACCAGCGCGCCGGTGACCAGGGATGTCACGGTGATGATAACCGTGGTGCGAAGAGAGTACATTACCCGGCTGAGCATGTCCCGGCCCAGGCGATCGGTGCCCAGGGGATGGAGCAGGCTGGGCCGTTGCTTGACGTTGGACAGGTCCTGGTCGTTGTAGCCATGGGGCGCCACCAGGGGAGCCAGAATCCCGGAACCGTACATCAGGATGATGACGACCAGGCAGCCCATGGCCAGCTTCTTGCGCGACAACCGCCGCAAAGACAGGTAGAAGTAGCCGTGAGACCTGGCGTCCGCCTGGGGCAGCTGGAGACGGCGCGCTTCATCCTGCAACGTAGTCACCTCCCAGCCGTATGCGCGGGTCCAGGATCGGGTAGATGATGTCCACCACCAGGTTGGCCAGCACGAACAGGGTGGTGCCCAGCAGGGTCACCGCCATGATGATGGGGTAGTCCCGGGCGAATAGGGACTCAATGGTCAGCAGCCCCACGCCGGGAATGCCGAAGTAGAGCTCCACGATGAAGGAGCCGCTGGCCAGGCCGGCCAGGGAGAAGCCCAGGGTGGTCACCACCGGAACCAGGGCGTTGCGAAGGATGTGGCGGACACGAACCAGCCGCTCTGGCAGTCCCTTGGCCCGGGCGGTGCGCACGTAGTCCTGGCCGATAACGTCCAGGGTGCTGGCCCGGGTGAGGCGGGTTACGATGGCCACGCCGGGGATGCCCAGCACCAGGGCCGGCATGATGATGCTGGTGGAGAAGAACCCGTCCCAACCGTGGGTGGGCAGCACCCCCAGCTTCAGGGAGAAGATGAGCAGTGCCAGGGGTATGGTCAGGAAGACGTGCATGGACTGCCCCACCAGGGTGAAGGCCACCGTGGCGCTGTCCCACCAGGTGCCCTGCCGCAGGGCCGCGAACAGGCCGGCGGCGATGCCCAGGGTCACCGAAATCAGCAATGCCGCAAAGTTCAGCTGGGCGGAAATCCAGATTTTGCTCTTGAGCAGGTCCGCAACGCTGCGGCCCCGGTACTGGTAACTCTCGCCAAAGTCGCCCCGGAGCGCGTTGCCCACGTACCGGGCGTACTGGACAGGTATGGGGTCATCCAGCCCCTGCTGGGCGAGAATCCGGTCGTAGGCTTCCTGGCGGAAGTTCTGGCCCAGCAGTATCTGCACCGGATCCCCTGGGCCAAAGCGGCCCAGGGCAAAGGTGATGAAAGACACTATCAGCAGCAGTACCGGAACCCAGAGCAGCCGGCGGGCAATGTAAGTTGCCATGAACGCTACCTCGTCGCCCGCCTAACCTTCGGCGATGTGGGCGTACCGGAACTTGGGTATGGTGAGGGGCAGCAGGAAGTAGTCCTTCACCCGGGGCTGGATGAGGAAGTACCAGTCCTCATCGTTCCACAGCAGCACCCAGGGGGCATCCTCCAGGATCATCTGCTCCACCTGGTTGTAAAGCTCGAACCGGCGGGTTACATCCCGCTCCACCCGGGCCTGCTCCAGGATGGCGTCCACCTCCGGGTTGGAGTAGTTGGTCTTGTTGCCCTCGCTGTCGGTGTGGAAGAGCAGGTCCAGGAAGTTCTCCGGATCCGGATAGTCGGCGACCCAGCCCAGGGAGAACATCTGGTAGCGCTCCTGGTTCACGTCCTCCAGGAAGGTGGCCCATTCCGTCTGCTGGATTTCGACTTGGAGACCCAGTTCCTGCTCCCAGGCGTTGATGATCACCTCCAGTCCCAGGGGCACCGCGGCGCCCAGGCTGCCCGTGATGCTGAGGATCAGGCGGGGAATATCCTCGCCATTCTCCCCGTATTTGGACTCGGCCAGAAGCCGGCGGGCTTCCTCCGGGTCGTAGGGGTAGGGTTCAATGCCCGGATTGTATGAGGGGAACCGGGGCGGGATTATGGTCTTGGCCGGCTGGACGGCGCCCTCGTACACCACCTCGGCGATCTGGGTCCGGTCGAAGGCTAGGTTCAGCGCCTTGCGAAACTTGGGATCGTCCAGCGGTGGTTCGGTGGCGTTCAGGCCGATGTAGCTGGTGGAAAACCGGGCCGGGTAGGGATGCACCAACGGATGGAGGTCGTCGTTGGGGTCCAATACCCGTTCCAAATCGGCCAGGCCCACGCCGGTAACGTCGATTTCGTCGTTCTCGAAGAGAATCATCCGGGAGCCGCCGCTGAGGATCATCTCCACCTCGTCCAGGTGGGGCGGCCCCAGGTGGTAGTACTCATTGCGGGTCAGGCGAATGGTCTCGCCGATGGTGTACTCCGCCAGGCGGAAGGGGCCGGTGCCATTGGGAGTCTCAAACCAGTTCTCGCCCGATTCCACGTTCTCCCGGTCCAGAACGAAGCTGGAGGGATAGGTGAGCTTGGCCAGGAAGTAGGCCTTGGGCGCATCCAGGGTGTACCGGATGGTCTGGTCGTCAACCACCTGCACCCCGGAAACCGAATCGGCGGCGCCGTCCAGCCGGGCCTGAACGCCCACGATGTCGTTCAGGTACTGTTCAGCCACGGAGGATGCCAATTCCGGGTCGGTCACCCGGTCCAGGGACCACTTGAAGTCCTGGGCGGTGACCGGAGAGCCGTCGTGGAACCGGGCGCCAGGTCGGATGCGGAAGGTGTATTCGGTGCCGTCTTCGCTGATGTCCCAACGCTCCGCCAGGTCCGGCGCCACGGAGAAGTTGAAGGGTTCGATGGTAACCATGCCGCCGAAGATCTCGTTGGCCAGCAGGCCGGACCGGGTATCCTGGGCCAGGTGGGGGTCGAAGGTGGGAGGGTCGGCGAAGAGGAGGCGCAGGGTACCGCCGTCGGTGGCCATGCCGTTGCCACTGTTGGCGGGGCGGGTGCCGCCCGTATATTCGAAGGGAACGGCATCCCCCGGCGCGGGCGCGGGTATGACTGCGCTGGACGGTTCCACCGGCGACAGCGTGGGGTCCGCCGCCGGAGCGGGGACGGCCGTTGGCGCCGGTTCGGCCCCGGTCTCACTGGCAGCCGGTGAGGTGGAATTCACATCGGGTTCAACGCGGGTCTCCGGCTGTTGGTTCGCCTGGTTTCCGGCGTCGCTGCCCGTATCAGCCGGGAAGCAACCAACCAGGAAAAGGCCAAGAACAGCCAGCATCATCAGGGTCGTCCAGCGCATATCTACCTTCCAGTCAACGAATTGAGAACGCGAAGCCAATAGACAAAACAGAAACCGGCTTCCCCCGACCGTTGTCGGGGAATCATTCACTTTTCCCATTCAATACCTCCCGCATTATATGCGCAGATTCCATCGGCAGGCAATATATCGGTACTGAGACTCAATAGGGCAGGGGCAATAGTTTCGCGCCCTCCAACAATCTTGAAAGCCCCCGGTCTTTTTGCTACCATAGGATTTCACGATTGCGTCCGGCCCAGTCGGGTCAGCCGATAGTGAACCATGGCGAGCGTAGCCAAGAGGCCTAAGGCGCCTGTCTGTGGCACAGGAGATCACGGGTTCGAATCCCGTCGCTCGCCCCAACCCTTCCCCGGGAAGTTTGTTCCCCTCTGCGCCTGTAGCTCAATGGATAGAGCACTGGGCTTCGGACCCAGGGGTTGCGGGTTCGAGTCCTGCCAGGCGCGCCACCCCACAGATTCTCGGCTTTCTCCTTCCCACTGATGGCCAGCCTTCCGCGCCTGATTTTCTGCCCGCCTGTTGCTGGAATTTACGACTACCGAGGAAGTTTGGATGTGGGCCGAGGCTGGGCGCCAGCCTGGCGGGGACGGGTTTTCGTACTCTGGTCGCTTTCTTCACGTCCCGCCATTTGCAAGAAGATCCGAAGAAGAACTGTAGAAGGAAAACTGTAGAATGGACGACTTAAGCCGGCTAATATGGCTGCTGGGTCACCGGCTGAGCATGGCCGGCCTGCTGGACGCGGCGTGAGAATTGAGGGAGATTGCCGGCCAGTCGGGCCGGTACCGCGCTGACCGGATTGACGCAGTTCGGCGGGTTCTGGGAGAACCGAGCGGGCGCGGTGGGCGGATCGAGGCGGTGTCAGGGGCAAGGGCTGACCTGGAACGCTTCCTGACGGAATACAGGTCCCGGGAGGGTGAACTGTAGCCGGGCTGCCACCCCTTGCGTTCCACCCCTGTCATTCCGAGCGGCAGCCAAGAACTTCCGGCCGGACGGGGCAACTACGCCACCAATCCAAAGCCAACCACCCCTGTCATACCGAGCGACAGCCGAGGAATCTCAGGCATAAGGACGGGGATGGCAGTGAAGGGACGGGAGCCTCTCGCAGGTGTAGGGGCGCACCGCCGTGGGCCCCTACGGGAACCGTCTGTCATTCCCTACCCTCCCCATTCCGACGGGTATAGCCGCCTACCACCCCACCGCGTATCCGTCCCGACGGGGGTCCGCGCCACCGTGGAGGGCCCCCTTCTCAGTATCCACCTGGATCATCATCTCGCTGCCGGTGGCCTCCCAATCGCCCAGCACGTTCAGGACATGCCCCCTGCTGCGCAGTCCCTCCAATACCTGTTCCGAATACCGGGACTCCACCAGCAACTCGTCGGCGCACGTGTGGGGAACGTAGGATTCGGTGGGATTCTGGGTATTGCGCCACCGGGGAGCCTCCACCGCCTCGGCCACCGTCATCCCGAAGTCCAGCACGTGGGTGATCACCTGCAGGTTGGTCTGGACCTGGGTATCGGCGCCAGGGGTTCCCAGCACCAGGGACAGTTGCCGTCCCGCCCCGTTGCCCGATGATGCAGAGTTTCGGAAGACCATCACCGGGTTCATGGTATGGCGCACCCGCTTGCCCGGTTCCAGGCAATCCACGTGGTCTTCCTCCAGATGCCAGTAGGTCATGCGATTGTTCAGCAGTATTCCCGTATCGCCGGCGATGAGGCTCGAACCCCACGCGCTCTGGATGCTTTGCAACTGGCAGATGGCGTTGCCCTGGCCGTCCACCACCACGAAGCAGGTGGTGTCCTCCTGTTCCTGGCCGGCGCCCACCTTGGCCCGTACTCCCTTGGGGCGGGTCGCCTGGTAGGCCCAGGGGTTGCCCGCCTTGACATCGTAGGCCGCCCGCTCCGGATCGATCAGCTTGGCCCGTTCCTTGGCATACTCCTTGGACAGCAGGCCTTCGACGGGTACGTCAACGTAATCCGGGTCGGCGACGTAGGCCTCCCGGTCGATGAAGGCCAGTTTCTTGGCCTCCACCATCAGGTGAATGCTCTCGGCGGTGTTGCAGCCCAGGGACTTCAGGTCGAACTCCTCCACCAGGTTCAATTCCTGGAGCAGCACGTGGCCGCTGGAGTTGGGCGGCGCCTCGTACACCGTGTGGCCGTGGTAGGTAGTGGCGATGGGTTCCTGCCACCGGGCCCGGCAGTCGGCCAAATCCTGCAGGGACAGCAGGCCTCCCTGCTCCTCGCTGAACTTGACGATGGCCCGGGCTATTTCGCCCTGGTAGAAGGCTTCGCGCCCCTCGTCGACCAGGGTCTGGAAGGTGCGGGCCAGGTTGGGCTGGTGGCAAATTTCGCCGGGCTGCAGGGGACGGCCGCCGGGAGCGAAGACGGCCTGGGAGGTGGGGAACTGGCAAAGCAGGGCGTCGGCGGCGATGGACTTGGACAGTACATGGGTGACGGGAAAGCCGTTGGCGGCCAGGTCAATGGCCGGGGCCAGGCATTCGGCCAAGGAAAGGAGGCCGTGCTTTTCGTGAACGTCCAGCCAGCAGTTGACCAGACCGGGTACCGACACGGACAGGATGCCCTTCATGGGAATGCCGTCGGGCAGGTAGCGACTGCGGGTGGCGGCATAGGGAGCGGCCCCAGTGCCGTTGGAGACTTCCAGGGTGTCGGTGTCCTTACGATAGACCATGACAAAGCCATCGCCGCCGATGCCGGACATGAGGGGTTCGACGACGTTGAGGGCGGCGGCGGTGGCCAGGGCGGCATCGGCAAAGTTGCCGCCCCGCTGCAGCATGGCGATACCCGCCTGCGAGGCCAGGGGATGGCCGGAACAGACCATGCCGTTGCGTCCCATAACCACGGGGCGGAAGGATTCGTAACCTATGCCATGAGGTGAACTGGGCATTGGGGTGCCTCCTTTGTTAATTTGTGCAGGGCGCTTCCGTTAAGGCTTCCAGTTAGTTTTGGCTCAACCCTGTAGAGAAAGTATGGAATCCAATGAAGAACCGCAGTCAACTCTTCTCAACGTCGTGGGCGAACCGCGAAAAATGATCCTATTGTTTGCCAGGAATTCATTGTCCTGCCGATTCAATCTGCCACTATAGGCCAGAAAAGTTCTTATGGTCACGTTCGCCAGATACCTCGGGGATAGCAAATCTTCAATTACGGCTATTCCCTTCTGGACCTGTTCAACTGCGTCTTTAATGTCTCGTCTCCGCATGGAGTTGCCACCCTTGAGTTCAATGACCGCAGCCCACAATGTAGGCTCGCTGGCAATCAGGATTCGGTCTGCCATCTTCTCGGATTGGTTGCCATGGGCTTTTCGGTATCGTTCGCCGTGGATGACCAATAGTGATCCTTTGCAGATACTTCCCAGACTTATGCTGCAACGATTGTCTGTGCAATTCCTGACGATACAACAATCCTGGTGGCTCGCACGAAACGAAGCCAGAAGGTTTCCTGGGGTCATCTGGGCCGTATCCTTTCAGCCACTATGGTCTCCTCGTACAAATCGTTGGCGACCAGCGCAAATTCGTCCTCGTCGATGCCCACATCCTTGCGAATTTCCAGGGGTTCCGCCCGACTGCCGCCTTCCTCCTTGTCCCAACGGAAGGCGTAGGCGCTGATGTCGTCGTGCTTCAGGCAGTCTTCCCGCGTAAACCCGTTCTTCTTCAACCATCGGTCGCTGGCATAGTTTATGCGGCGCAGGTTGTTCAACTGGCTGATCATGAATTCGCTATGGGTGGTTACCAGCACCCTTACTCCGGCATTGACCAGGCGCACGATGCCCCGGGCCATCTGTCGTTGGGCCGCCGGGTGCAGGTGGGATTCGGGTTCCTCGATGATGAGCAGGTCGCCGGGGTTGACCAGATACTTCAGGAACAGGATCAACGGCGCCAACTCGGAGACCATGGATGAGGTGTGTTCCAGGCTATAGGTATGGGTTTGCCCCTGGTTATCCTCACGGGTGTAAACAATCTCGCCCAAGGTTGGGCCGGCTGATTCGTCCAGGTCAACCTCCCCTTGCAATACCTTTTCTTCTATGAAGCTTGTTGCCGCGGTCAGTTCCGGTTTTCGGGCGCGGCGCCTCCTCTCCCGAGTATCGACACTCAAGAGATCGCTAAGAAATTCTGCAGCCATGCCGGGAAGCGTAGAAACATTCATTGGCTCGATGCCGATTCTTCTGGACTGTCGAACGAAAGCACTGGCCAAAACTCTTTGCGCCTGTACAATGCCAGTCCTCCCGGCTGGCAGGTAGAAGCAGTTTGGAGGCAGTTCCTCTTGGAGCGCTCTTTCTGTTTCCATTTCGAGCCCAGCCAATGTCGAGTAAACGGTACTGAGGTCAGGTCGCTCTTCTGCCAAGTATCTTCGTACTCTAAACGACATCCGCCGATTTCCCTTGTAGGGAGAAAGTTTTGCGCTTACCCCTGATAGGTCGAAAGCTACCAACTTATCCTGAGGTTCGTCCAAGCATAGGTCCACAGAAAAAGGTGGTTCAATCCCGTTGACTGACATGGCGAAATCTTCGGGCCTGCCATGACGGGCAATGTCATGGTCCTCCCCAAAGCCCAACGTCAGATTTTCGATAGCCGTATGTCCGTTTTGAATCAGAAACCGTTGGATGGAGTTTCTAATGCATTTCTGAGTAGAGTCAGGGAGTTCACTTAAGTGAATTATCGGCGCATCTTCACCAAGTTCCCCCTGTCCTTCAAGCCATTCTTGTAAGGTTGACAAGACATCTATCAACTCCGGGATGTCCCAATTTCCCTCCCTGCTACTTCCGACCGACAACCTATTAAATCTCTCCCAAATATGGAATGGATAGCTGCCGGAACTCTCCGGCCTGAACCCCTTCGCCACGGCCCAGATGGCTGTCGCCATGTAGGATTTGCCGGTGTTGCTGGGGCCGATGAATATGGTGAGGGGTTTCACCTCCACCGTGCCCTCGATTATGGGGCCCAGGTTCCTGGCAGCTACCGTGAACATTTCATGGCCTCCCTTACTGTGGGAAGTACTTTGCCGGGAGAATAGGGGGTTGCCGCAGGCAACCCCGCAGGCAATGCATCGTCCCTACTTCCCCGTTACCGCCTGGCGCCGGGCTATGGCCGCCTCGGCCCGGGGGCTGATGGCCCGTTCCACCACCACGTTGACCAGGGCCGGCCGGTTGGCGGCGAAGGCCCGTTCCAAGGCCGGCTTCAGTTCCTCCGGG
Source organism: Dehalococcoidia bacterium (assembly GCA_965221385.1). Taxonomy (GTDB): domain Bacteria; phylum Chloroflexota; class Dehalococcoidia; order Lucifugimonadales; family UBA3495; genus Bin22. The sequence continues at coordinate 1,671,198 of OZ244885.1, read as the reverse complement.
CGTTCCACGAACTCACCGTGTCCGCCCAAGCCCTGCACCACCAGGTCGTAGCGGGTCTGGAGCAGGTCGGTGGCTACGGGGCGCCCGTACAGGCCCAACTGTATCTGCCGGTCGATGCCCCAGGCCGAATCATTGCCCAGGATGGTGACCACGTTCAGCCCGTGGCGCACCGCCGTATCGAATTCCATGCCGTTGAAACCAAAGGCGCCGTCCCCCGTCAGGTTGATTACCCGCGATTCGGGGTAGGCCACCTGGGCGGCCAACGCCGAGGGCAGCGACGACCCCAGCATGCCCAGGCTGGAGACGTAGGACCATTTCTTGGGCATCTGGGCCGGCAGCAGGGCCCGGCCGAAGTGGCAGAAGTCGCCGCCATCAAAGGACAGGAAATCGTCGGGCTTCAGCATGGATTCCAGGGTCTTGTGGACGAACATGGCGTGCATGGGGACATCGGCCACGGCCAGTCCCTCCGCCCATTCGGCCTGGGCGGCCCGAGAGGCCCGCAGTTCTTCCAGCCAGGGCAGGTCCTGCCAGGTATGCCGGGAGGCCGCCTCGGTCAGCTGCTGCACCACGCTGGCCACGTCGCCCACTATGCCCACGGCAACCCCCCGGTTCCGGCCAATCTCTGCCGGGGAGGGGTCTATCTGTACGATTTTCGCATCGGCCGCCACGTTGGGGGGACGGCAGAATCCGATGGTATAGTCCTGCTTGCGGCCCAGCAGCAATACCAGGTCGGCGTTGCGCAGCATGGTGGCGGCCCGGTTCAACCCCCGCTCGAAGAACCCGAAGCCGTAGGGATGGTCGTCGGGCACCAGGCCCCGGGCCTGGCCCTCGGTGAGGATGGGAACCCGGGCCGTCTCGGCAAAGTCCATCAGCGCCCGGCCGTCCTGGGTGTAACCGGCAGCCTCCCCGGCGATGACGAAGGGACGCTGGGCCTGGCGTAGAAGGTCAATCACCTGGTCTATCTGGGCCTGGGGCGCCAGAATCGACTCGCTGGCCCGGTATTCGTCGGGATTGAAGAATTCCACCTCGTTCTCGTCCAGTTCCTGCTCCTGCACGTCGGTGGGGATGGTCAGGTGCACGGGCCCCCGCCGCCCGCTGTAGGCCAGGCGAACGGCCCGGGCGATGGTGTCGGGAATGCGGCGGGCATCGTAGATCATCAGGGATTCCTTGGTGGTGGCTGCCGCCATGCCCACCTGGTCGATCTCCTGCATGGCGCCCCGTCCCAACTCCGACAGGTCGGCGGACCCGGCGATGGACAGCAGGGGGCTTTCGCTGTGCATGGCGTTGGTGAGGCCCGGAATGGCATTGGCAAAGCCGGGGGTCGTGTACATGCACACTCCCAGTTGACCGGTTATACGCCCATAGGCATCGGCCATGTGGACCGCCGCCTGCTCGTGGCGGGTGTCGATGAATCGAAAATCGTCGTCGGCCATCACGTCCAGCACGGGCAATACGTGGTCTCCAGCCAGGGTAAAGATGTTATAGACGCCCTCCAGCTTCAGGGCCTTGGCAATCAGGTGGCTTCCGGTGACTCGGGCCATGGTTCCTCCATATTTCGTTGACATCTGATAGGGACTATGCAAAACGACCGTCACTGCGGGCAACGGACGTTCCGCAAGCTAGATTGTAGGCTAGATTATGGTGGGGCGTTGGCGGAGCGTCAAGGATGGAGCGGTTTGGCGCCAGTGGGGGGCGATGGCGTCGGTACCTGGGTTGGGGTAATGACGGGAGCTGCCTTCTACGCTAGACTGTAGCCGGAAGCGACCGGACATCGGCTTTGGCAAGGGGTCGCTACCAGGGTTCAAATCGAGGAGAAGGGTGCAGGCCCCGCCCCCGTCGGCTGAAAGGGAACTGGGCTGGAGGAGAATCGTCATGCAATTTGGCCTTGCTTACGAAATGCAGCGACCCATCCTGGATGACCATGCCGTCATCGAGGAGACCATCGAACAGTGCATCCTGGCGGACGAAATGGGGTTCGATTACGTTTGGTTCGTGGAGCACCACTTTCTCACCACCTTTTCAGCTTCGCCATGCCCGGAGGTAATCTTCGGCGCCCTCAGTCGGCTCACCAAGAACATCCGGCTGGGCTTTGGCGTCGTCATCCTGCCCTATCACCACCCGGTACGGGTGGCCGAGCGGGTGGCGATGGTGGACCACCTGTCTCACGGGCGCGTCGATTTCGGCACCGGCCGCTCTGCCCCCTACGAGCAGATGGGTATGGGCATTGACCCCCGTGATTCCCGGGAAATGTGGGAGGAGTCGCTGTCCATGGTTCCCAAGATTTGGGAGTCGGACTACTTCGAGTGGGACGGTCGTTTCTGGAAGGTGCCGCCCCGCCAGGTGCTGCCCAAGCCCTACCAACAGCCCCATCCGCCCATCTGGGTGGCGGCCCTCCAGCCTACAACCTACCAGTTGGCCGCTCAGAAGGGCATCGGGGTCATGGCCCTGGGGGTCAGCGCGCCGTCGGTGCTGGAACCCCACATCCAGGAATACCGGGCCACCATCAAGGAGGCCGACCCGGTGGGTGCATTCGCCAACAACCAGTGGCTCAGTTCCATTTTCGGCTACTGCGGTGAGGACAATCGAGAGGCTCGCGACCTGTGCGCCAATTCGTTGAAGACCTTCTTCGGTCCGGGCCGTCCCTACGTGCAGGACCAGAAGGACATCTACTCCAGGTTGCTGGAGCAGTGGGGCGGAATACCCGAGCACCTGGTCCATAACTTCGCCCGCTACATCGACGTGAAGGAGGTGACGGAGGAGGGGGCGGCCACCCAGTTCGACCTGTCCGGCGGCAGCGCCCTGGCCCAGAAGATTTGGGAAGAGATGGACTCGGACACGCTGGCCGACCGGGGCGTGATAGTGGCGGGAGACCCGGAAAGCTGTATCGAGGGCGTGAAGCTGCACCAGGCCACTGGGGTGGATCAGGTACAGTTTCTGATGGCCACCGAAACCATAGCCCACGAACAGGTAATGAAGTCAATCGAGCTCTTCGGCAAGCACGTAATACCGGCGTTTAAGTAGGGGGTGGGAGGGTGAACATGGACTCAAACAACCTTCCGGGCAACGAAATAAAGAACTGGCAGGGGTTAAACTCATCGGTAACATTCATTGAAGTGTTGTTTGCGGTTGTCATTAGTTTGGGTCTTACCCAGGTAATGACAAGACCCTGGTTTCAGTCGTTTCCGGAGGGATTTGGCGTAAGCGTAGTTTTTGAGATACTTGTCATACTGCTCGGATATTCAACCCTGCTATGCAGTTGGTGGGGTTATCACCGTTCCTTGAGGAGGAGAGAGTTGCCCGACGGCTGGACAGGCATTGCCCTGTTTGTAGTTGATATAGTTATTTTGGCGGGTTATTGGCTAATGCTGGTGAAGTTCGAGAGTTTTTCCTTCGTACTTTGCATTCTTTTTGCCGTTCATTTGTTGTATATCCTCTGGGATTCACTGCGGTTGCTGGAACATAGAAAGCCGGATGTTGAGAGTCCTAGAGAATGGAGAAGGAGAGCAGTTACGCTCCTGTGGTCGATAGTCCTGGGCTTAATTGTGCTATTGCACTTCACCCTTGCTTACGGAGGTTCTTCACCTACACTGGCAGACTGGATAATGCTATCATGTGCCCACTTGGTGACGTTTCTCTACAGGATCCATAAGGAGAAACTTGGGCCGGTGCCTTTGCAATGGATACTCGACAAACTGGTTCTCAAGTTCGGTAAAACGGAGGCTAGTTGATGAAACCCCTGCGCATATATGTTGCGGGACCCTACACGGGAGCTAATCGTCAGGAAATCGACCGGAACGTGAACCGGGCGATTGACGTTGGAATCGAGATTTTCAACAGGGGCCATTTCCCTTATGTCCCTCATTTGACAGACCTTATAGACAAGAGGGCAAGGGAAGTCGGAAAGGAAATGTCCTGGGCCGATTTCATGGCCTGGGATGAGCCCTGGCTCGATATATGCGATGCCCTGATCTTTATCGGGGAATCCAGGGGTGCGAATCTGGAACTGGAATACGCCAAGAAGTTGGGGAAGGCTATATTTTATTCCTGCGATGAGATTCCCACATTGGAACGGGCGGCGCTGGGCCCGGGGCATAACGATTCTGCCCAAACCCTCACCCCCGCATAGCCTTCAGGAAGCCGCCGCCACTGGTCCGTTCATACTCTGGGCTGGGCCTCCTGGGGAGACCTCCCACTCGCATGTCTTGAGCTGAGTGCGGGACCGGGTAGCATTCCAGGCTGGCATTCTTGCTACTTCGGCTGTTATCCAACTGGTACCAATAGCATTTACCAACCTGCCTGCCTCTTATACCCCCTCAACCTCCCCCAGGATGCTTTCATCCATGGTGAAGCTCTGCCGGGCCGTGGGGAAGGCGCCGTCCCTGACCTCCTGGGCGTACTGGTCGAAGGCCTCCCGGATTGTCTGCCCCAGATTGGCGTACTGCTTGGCGTGACGGGGAACGAAGTCGGTGAAAAGGCCCAGCATGTCGTGGAGCACCTGCACCTGGCCGTCGCAGCCGGGGCCGGCCCCGATTCCAATGGTGGGAATGGACAGCCGGGCAGTGATGCGGGCGGCCAGGGGAGCGGGAACCAGCTCCAGCACCACGGCGTAGGCCCCGGCCTCCTCCAGCGCCAGCGCGTCCCGCACAATGCGGCGGGCCTGATCCACCGACCGGCCCCGGACCCGGTACCCGCCGAAGGCGTTGACCGACTGGGGGGTTACCCCCACGTGTCCCATGACCGGAATGTCGCAATCCACGATGCGGCGGACGGTGGCGGCGATGTTCTCTCCCCCCTCCAGCTTGACGGTGTGGGCGCCCCCTTCCTGTAGCAATCGGGCGGCGTTCCGCAGGGCCTCGGCGGGTTCCACCTGGTAGCTCATGAAGGGCAGGTCGGCCACAATCAGGGAGTTCTTGTTGCCCCTGGCCACCATCTTGGTATGGTGGATCATGTCCTCCATGGTGACGGGTATGGTGGATTCATGCCCCAGCACCACCATGCCCAGGCTGTCTCCCACCAGCACCACCGGAATGCCGGCGGCGTCGGCCAGGGCGGCGGTGGTGTAATCGTAGGCGGTGATCATGGGTATCTTTTCGCCCCGTTCCTTCATTTCGGCAATATGACTGACGGTTATCTTCGCCATGTCCGCTACCTCTTTTCCCCTGTATTGTCTTCGGCAGGCCAGGACCGGAAAGACCCGGAATCCATACCGGACAGAACTTGCCGAATGGCCGCCTCTGCCGCCGGGTCCAGGCCCCGTCGCCGGGCCAGGGGCAGCGCCCCCTCGGTCAAAGCCCCATAGAGGGACCCCGCCGCAGGACTGCTGGCCAGCAGGGCGGAGAGGTGCCGGTGCACCGTGTCCACGTCGCCCCGAACCAGGGGCCCCGTTGCGCTGGCCTCCGGCCCCAACCGTCTCACGTTATCCAGGGTGGCCTGGGAGATAACGGCCAGGGCTGCCAGACCCTCCTCTCCGGAAAATTCGGCCGCTTCCAGCGCCTCCAGCGCCGCCTGGATTACGGTTGCCAGGTACACGCAGCCGAGTACGGCCGCGGCGTGGTACAGGGGCCGGTCCTCATCGCTCACGGCCACCGTTCGTCCACCCAAGTCATCGGCCAAACGGCCCAGGAACTCCGCCAACCCTTTCCCGGCGGATAGGGCAAAGGTTACGCCGTTCAGACGGGCCACCGCCTGGTCCGGGGTGTCGATACCGGCAAAGGTTTGAAAGGGATGGAAGGCTCCGGTTTCGCCGCCCTGGTTCTCGACCGCCTTCAGAAGGTCCCTACCCGATGCGCCGCAACAGTGGACGACCTCCTGCCCGGGCCGCCACCGCACAGATGCCGCCACGGAGGCTATGGCCGAATCGGGCGTGGTGATGAATACCAGGTCGGAAACGTCGGCCACATCCTGGGCGCCGTCCAGGGCGCGGCAACCGGCAATCTGTGCGGCCAGGGCCTCGGCGGACTCGCGGCGGCGACTGGCCACGGCGCAAACGTCGTATCCCAGCCGGTACAGGGCCAGGGCCAGACCCTTACCCAAGGCGCCGGCTCCGACAAAACCGATCCGTTTCTCGCGTCGACTACGCACCATCGGCCAACTCCCTCAACCCAATTCACTCATTGCGGGTACTCCGCCCAGACCGGTGGCGGTCCGCACGGCCCTCAGGACCGCCCTGGCAGCAACCTCCACGGCTGCGGCGCCCATAGGCGTCAGGTCTCCGGGCGACTGCCTCTGGTTGGTGGCCATGGCGAACATGGTGTCGCCATCCCGGGGCGTGTGGCAGGGGCGAATGGTCAGGGCGAGACCATCGTGGCTGACCCGCGCCAGCCAGTTGGCCTCCTCCTTGGTCAGGGTGGCGTCGGTAGCCACCACTCCGATGGTGGTATTGCCCAGGCTGGGGGCCGACTCTTCGGATGCTGCTTCCTCACCCCAAAGCAACGCCGCCACGGACGACACGAACCCCGGTTCCCCGACTCGCCGAGGCGCGGCCAACAGTTGGCCGGTGTTATGGTCCACCACGTCGCCCACGGCATTGACCGCTATCAGGGCAGCCACCGTGATGCCGTCGGGAAGCGTTACGGCGGCGCTGCCTATGCCGCCCTTAACCGCCCGTTCCAATCCCAGGAGCTTGCCCACGGTGGCCCCGGTACCCGCGCCCACGCTCCCCTCCGTAACGGGGGCGTTGCTGGCGGCCTGGGCGGCGACGTAGCCCTCGGCGGGGCCCGGTCGCACCTCGCCGGTTATCAATCCCAAGTCGAAGAGAATGGCCGCGGAGACGATGGGAACGATCGCGGCGCCAACGCGCACGCCGATGCCGGCTTCCTCCAGGTAGCGCATCACGCCGGAGGCGGCGTCCAAGCCATAGGCGCTGCCGCCGCTGAGAACCACGGCGTGTACCCGGTCCACCCGGCGCATGGGCTGCAGCAGGTCAGTTTCCCGAGTGCCCGGAGAGCCGCCCCGGACATCCACGCCGGCGGAGGCGCCGGCCCGGCACAGCACCACGGTGCAACCGGTGGCATGGTCCAGGTCTGTGTGGTGGCCAACCTCCAGGCCCGATACCGCAGTGAGGGTGGCGTTCATGGTCGTCCCCCGTTCCGGGTTTCGGGGCAGCGCAAAGGGGTTGGCGGAACAAAAACAAGGCCGCGCCAAGCCATGGCGCAGCCACCAACGAAAATTGTCAACAACAGGTACATTCGATTTTGGCCGTCTCGGTCAACACAGGATCCCAGCGGCCCACCCTGCCCAATATGAACTTGCCGACAACTCGGCGGCTAACCCCCCGATACGGGTGGGTTGCAAAGGGAGTGTAAGGCGAGGGCAATGGAGTGTCAAGAATTGTGACGGCTACAATTCATTCTGGCGGGGTCTGCATGCCTCGCCCTCCAAAACGCTATCCCTCCCATTCTGGAGCGCCCTTTAAGCCCGGCGCTACAAAGGGCTACTCCTCCACCGGCCCGCCGGCCTCCACTTCGGCGATGATTTCCTCGGCGTAGCGCAGCAGCTTTTCCTTCCACTGGGGCGCGGTTTCCCGGCCATCCAGGTACAGGCCCAGCGCCTGCATCGGCTGAAGCCCATCCGACTCTCCCTGGGCCAGGCGGGTGCGACGGGCCCCCTCAACCTCCCGGCTGATGGCGGCTATGTAGTGGGCGGATTGCAGGGCCTCCCGAATCTCCCCCTCCCGCAGCAGGGCATCGGCCTCAGGGGACAGTCGTATTCGCACCCGCACCACGGCATCGGCCACTTCGTGGCGCGCAATGGCCCGCAGCACGGCGGCGGTGGGGTCCGGCTCGCCCGGAGCAACGGTGGCATCCACGGTAACGAAACGGCGGGCGTTTACCGGTTGGAACCGGAAGTCCGTCAGGCGTTCGCCCCGATTCTCCGACGGGTCCAGGTCAACGACGCAGAAGCCCTTTTCATCGCCCTCCTCGGAAAAATCGACCCGCTGCAGGCTGCCGGAATAGGCCATGATGGGAGGCTCCCGGCGCAACACCTGGTACTTGTGAATATGGCCCAGGGCCACGTATTCCAGCTCCGGACGGTGCAGGGCGCTGGCCAGCAGAACGTGGTCGTTTCCCAGCATCATGGAGCGTTCCGTGCCCACCGTGGAACCGTTGACGGTTACGTGGCCGGTCAGGATGGCAGGCACGTCGGGGTCCAGGTCTTTGACCCGTGCGGCTATGGCTTCCGTCATGCGCCGCTCCATCTCGGCCCGCACCTGGTCTATGGTGAGGCCCCGCGACTCTTCCCGGCCCATCAGCCGGCCCCGGCGCGGCCAGGGGACGGCGACGATCTGGAGGGGACCGGCGGGAGTGTTTACCAGGTAGTTCTGCAGGTTGTCGCCAATGTGGATATTGGGAACCTGCAGGGTGGGGAAAATCTCCACGGCGTTGGCCCGGCTGCTGGCATTGGGCAGGTCGTGGTTGCCCACCAGCAGAAAGACGGGTATGCCCGCCGATGCAATCCTGAAGAGCCGCTTGGCAAACTCTCGCTGGTGGGTTTGGGACGGATCCCTGCCCTTGTAGGCGTCGCCGGCCAGCAGGGCCAGGTCCACCGGACTGGATAGGGCGAAGTCCACCACCTCGTCCAACGCCGCCAGGAAATCGGCCAACCTGGTGGACATGCCGGTGGCCGGGTCCAATCGGCCGTAGTTTTCCACACCGATGTGCAGGTCCGAAAAGTGCAATATTCGCATCAGGGCAACCCTTTCAACTCCCCCAGCTCACCACGACCATGGGAATCCAGCCCCCAGGTTTCGAGAAACGGGCAACTGCAGTATAGCAAATGGGTTGTCCACCATTTGCCGCCGTCCCATGAGACGCCCAGCAGGCAACGGGATGGCCGGGGACGGGACCCCCTTTCCAGGGCATGATCCTCACTGTTGCAAACCCGGCTCCGCCCGGAATGGCGGGGTTGTGGTGTACTGGCCATGTCCGGGCTGCCCGAGTACCGCCGGGTTATTGAGCGTTGGAATAAAGGGAGAGCATATTTATTGTTACTATAGTTGTTATTGACAAGGTTTTTCCGACTCAATAGAATCGAGTTGGCCCACTAATCCCCCGACCGGGGTGGGCATAACTTGCCATTTGCATATCTTGTCAATTGAAAGTAGGGCAGGCCTAGATGACCACTCTCAAGCAGTTGTATTGTCTCCAGGAGCTGGACTTGGACCTGGATGGGGTGAACAGCAAAATAGCGGACATTGAGCGGGAATTGGAGGGCCGCCTATCTCTGGACAAGATAGAGGCTTCCCTGGAACAGGAAAAGGGCACCCTGGCGCAAATACAGAGCGCTCACCGGGAATTGCAACTGGAGACGGAGAGCCAGCGAGAAAGGGCCTCCCACCTGGACGAACAGCTATACAGCGGGGCCGTGGAAAACCCACGGGACCTGGAACCCCTACAGTTGGAAGCCAACAACGTGCGCCATGCCCTCGAACAGATGGATGTGCGTCTGCTTGAGCTGTCCCTGCAGGCCGAGGACTCCCGCTCCAAGATGGGCGCCCTGGAGCAGCAGCTGAAGGACACCCAGGAGGCTTGGGAGGTTCGCCAGGCCGAGCTGTGGCAGCAACTGGAGGACCTGACCGACCGGCAGGAGGCGCTGAAGAGCGACCGTACCACCATGGCGGCGGAGGTGGCCCCCGTGGAGTTGACCCGCTACGAGGGGTTGCGCCGGAGCAAGGGCGGCCAGGCCGTAGCGCAGGTGGTTCGGGGCCTATGCCAGGCTTGCCGGATGTCGTTGCCTTCCCAGCACCTGCAACGGGTTCGCAACGGCCGGGAGATGGTCCTCTGCAACAGTTGTGGTCGTATTCTGCTGCCGGGTTAGGGCGACGCCACAGCGAAACCAGACGGAAGCCCCCCTCATCCAAAGGCCACGCCTAGCCCCCATTCCCCGTCATTGCCTCGCTCTCATTAGCTGTCATTCCAAGCGTCAGCCGAGGAATCCCAACGGTACGGGGGAGCCACGCCATAGACACCGCAGTCCCCCACCCCTGTCATTCCGAACGCCGGCCGAGGAATCCCAACCCCACCCATCAACCACGCCTCCTACCCCAAGCCAACCAAGTCTGTCATTCCGAGCGCCAGTCGAGGAATCCCAACGGTACGGGGGAGCCATGATTGCCATCCCCATGCTCCTCTTCCTGTCATTCCAAGTGCTGGCCGAGGAATCCCAGCCGCACCCGTCACCCATCCAACCCACCCCCTGCCCCCCGCCTCTGTCATTCCGAGCATCAGCCGAGGAATCCCAACGGTGAGGGGGAGCCACGCCATAGACACCGCAGTCCCCCGCCTCTGTTATTCCGAGCGCCAGCCGAGGAATCCCAACGGTGAGGGGGAGCCACGCCGTAGACACCGCAGTCCCCCGCCTCTGTCATTCCGAGCGTCAGCCGAGGAATCCTAACCCCACCCGTCAACCACGCCTCCTACCCCAAGCCAACCAAGTCTGTCATTCCGAGCGCCAGCCGAGGAATCCCAACGGTGCGGGGGAGCCACGCCATAGACACCGCAGTCCCTCGCCTCTGTCATTCCGAGCGTCAGCCGAGGAATCCCAACGGTGACCATCAACCAACCTTCCTACTCCGAGCATACGCTCCCTTTCCAGGGGAAAGGGCAGGAACGCCTAGGGATAGCAATGACGGTTTTCCCTTACCGTTGGGATTCCTCGGCTGACGCTCGGAATGACAGGGTAAGTTGGCTTGTGAAGGGAATGTCGCTTGCTGGGTGTGGTTGGGATTCCTCGGCTGACGCTCGGAATGACAGGAGGAGTTGGCATGTCAAGGGAATGTAGCTTGCTGGGTGTGGCTGGGATTCCTGGGCTGCGGCTCGGAATGACAGGAGGAGTTGGCTTGTGAAGGGAATGTCGCTTGCTGGGTGTGGCTGGGATTCCTCGGCTGCCGCTCGGAATGACAGGGGGAGTTTGCTTGTGGAAGGGGTGTCGGCTGCTGGGTGTGGCTGGGATTCTTGGGCTGACGCTCGGAATGACAGGAGGAGTTGGCTTGTGAAGGGAATGTGGCTTGCTGGGTGTGGCTGGAATTCCTCGGCTGCCGCTCGGAATGACAGTACCTGGAGGAACGACAAGGCCTTCCCCTCGCCTCCAGCCTTGAGTCTCCGTAGGTATGAATCTTCCTTGACCGCCCCTAGGGGGTATGCTAGATTGGGCTTGGAGAGGCCGGGCGGAACCGGGTGACCGCCGCGGCGGGGGAAACCTCGCCGGGGAGGAAAGTCCGGGCTCCTCCGGACAGGGTGCTGGGTAACCCCCAGGCTTCCGAGGCAGCTTGACCGTTGCCCCGGGAGACGGAAAGTGGCACAGAAACATACCGCCGCCGGCCAGAAAGTCCATTGGCCGTTCCATGAACGGCCACGGGAAGGCCGGAGGTAAGGTTGAAATCGGACGGTAAGAGCGTCCGGTCGCCTGTGGTGACACAGCGACGGCTAAACCCCACCTGGAGCAAGGCCAAATAGGGGGACTATGGGGTCCGGCCCGTCCCCGGGTTGGCTGCTTGACCCCGACGGCAACGTCGTCCGGCGCGATTGCCTCGCGCCGACCCGCGTGGTACGCCAACGGCGCCCCGCGGGGGGCTAGATAGATGGTCACCGTCCCCTGGGCGAAAACCCTGGGGATACAGAACCCGGCTTACAGGTTCCGTCCGTCCCTCTCCCTCCAGCGCTTCCCCAACCGTTGCGCCGGTCAAGGTGCCGCCCGCAACGGGACAACCCCATCAAAATCCGGCCGGGCCCGCATCCCGGACGTTCAGGAGACGTTATGGTACAGACCAACCTCACCAAGGCAAAGATTCGCGATGGCCAGGTGGCCCTGGGCGCCAGCATCAACTTCTACGCCCCCGGATTGGTAGAGCTCTATGGCGTAATGGGATTCGACTGGGTTTGGATCGACTGTGAGCATGGCTCATCCAACCATTCCGAGACGGAGAACATGGTGCGGGCCGCTGAATTGTACGAACTGACCCCCATCGTCCGCATTCCCAACGCCTACCCCTCGACCATACTGCAGTTCCTGGACCGGGGAGCCCAGGGCCTGATAGTGCCCCACATTTCCACCCGTGCCGAGGCGGAGGCCGTGGCCCGCGCATCCCGCTATCACCCCGACGGCGACCGCAGCAGCGCGACGGGTGGCCGCACCAACCGTTTCGGCGCCGGACTTTCTACCCCCGAGTACTATGCCGCCGCCAACCGGGAGACGCTGGTGATAGTGATGATAGAGACTCCGGAAGCGGTGGAGAACGTGCGGGAGATTGCCGCGACTCCCGGCATCGATGCCCTGCTGGTGGGCAGCAGCGACCTGACCCAAACCATGGGCATGGCTACCTCCGCCCAGTTGGACGCGGCCATTGATAGGGTGATTGAAGGGACTCAGGCCGAGGGCAAGGCCGTTGGGGTGGCGGGAGCCGGCATGTCCCTAAACAACGTCCAGCGATTCCAGCATTTTGCCGGTCGGGGAGTTCAACTGCTTTCCATCGGCGCCCAGGATATGATCCGAGCCGGTGGCGACGGCTTCCTGAAGACCATGCGGGGGTAGGCCTCGGAACAACGCAGGAGAACTGCAGCGAAGAGGCGGGCAATGGTAGTAGGGGCGCACGGTTGTGCGCCCTGCTGTCTCGGAATGACAAAGAAGAGGGGCTGGGCATGGGAATCATGGTTGCCCCGCACCTATGGGATTCCTCGGCTGTCGCTCGGAATGACAAAGAAGAGGTGCTGGGCATGGGAATCATGGTTGCCCCGCACCATTGGGATTCCTCGGCTGTCGCTCGGAATGACAAAGAAGAGGTGCTGGGCATGGGAATCATGGTTGCCCCGCACCATTGGGATTCCTCGGCTGTCGCTCGGAATGACAAAGAAGAGGGGTTGGGCATGGGAATCATGGTTGCCCCGCACCGTTGGGATTCCTCGGCTGTCGCTCGGAATTGCACTTACCCCTACGTATCCATCAAGCCAGGCTAGACAGACTACTGTTGTTGCGGCGGCCCCCGTGAAACTCCGGGCTGGCTCCAGAAGGGCTGATCCCGGTCAGCCGCTCAGCAGGCAGGTCAGTTCCCGCACACTCTCCAGCCTATCCAGCCGGGCCGTTGTCGCGATGACCTCTTCCGTCAGCGCCTCGCCCAGGGTGTCGGCAGCCAGGCTACGGAACTTGGCCAGCAGCTCCTCCCTTGGCCTGGGGTTGTGGCTGTCCCCGTAGTGGGCGTTGGCGCTGCCCTCCAAAACCCGCCCGTCCGCCAGAGTTACCGCCACCCGCGCAGAGGGGTAGTCGTAGCGGCGCATGTTCATGGCCGGGTCGGCCACCACCTCCACCTTCTCGGCCAGGGAGCGGATGTCCGGGTCGCCGAGCCGGTCGGTAAGGAAGGCCGGCGCCCCTGTCTCGCCACCCACCAGGGCGGCAGCCAGGGCGTAGGGGATGGAAAACTTGGCCGACAGCATGGTTTCCGGCGCCGGGTTGGTCAGAATCTGCGCAATGGGGGGCGCCGCAACCACAATTCGCGCCACGTCTTGTACCGAGAAGGATGCGCTGGCCTGCAGCGCCAGGGCCGCGTCCAGGGCCGGGTGATTGTACAGGCAGCAGGCATGGTACTTGGTGTAATTCTGTTCGATGCGCAGCGGCCCTGCCGGTCCTGCTTTCCCCCAGCCTTCCATCACCGCAGCCGGGTCGAACCCCTCCCCCAGAATGGTGGAGTACAGGTCGGCCGGCCCGTCGTTGATGGCGGTGAACCCGCACCGGACCAGGTGGGCGGCCATGATTCCCTGGAACTCAGACCGACCCGGGTATAGGTTGCGGATGGTTGCCCCCTCCAGGCAGGGGGTCCAGGTATTGGCCGGACTCATGGACATGGCCAGGTTCATGGCCTGACGGGTTTGGGGAACGTCGTAGCCAAGCAGCCGGGCCGTGGCCGCCGCCGCGCCAATGGTTCCCCAGGTGCCGTGGGAGTGAACATCCGCCCTGGCCTGCACCCCCGTGCCGATGCGGGAGGTCACCTCGTACCCGACTATGAGAGCTTCAAGGGCCGCCAGCCCGGTGGCATTAAGCTCTTCGGCCACGGCGATGGCGCCCGGCGCGACGTGGATGGACGGATGGCCGCCGCCCAGCCGGTTGCCCTCGTCCAGTTCCAGGGCCACCCCGGCGGTGGCGTTGACCAGGGCGGCAAAGACGGGCTGTACACCGGGCAGCGAGTGGCCAAACAGGGTGGCGTTCCCCTTCCCGCTCAGGGTTTGAGCCAGTTGAGCCAGGCTGGAATTCTCCGGAAGCCGGCTTCCGGCCAGAATGGCGCCAATGGTATCCAGCGCCACGTCCCGGCCCGCCGACACCGCGGTTTCGGAGAAGCCGTACAGAGAGGTTGACGAGACGAACTCGGCCAGGTCATCCAGGTAGTCCGGGGTCTTGTCACTCATGGCAGGCTACCATCGCGACCATCAGGGGCGAAGGAGCAGCGCCGGCTCGCTGTTATGGGAAAGGCGTTGGGACACCGTCTGGATGCCCAATCCCATCCACCAGTGACGGCCCTTGCCCCGGCGCTGGCGTTGGAACCCCTGGGCCGTGAGTTGCATACCGAAGCTGCGCTGGGCCAGGGGTTCCTCACCCCTCTGGAAGCACCACTCGGTGTAATCCTGGTAGAGGCCCTTGGCGATAACCTTTTCGTCCTCTCCCACCCGGCAGCGCTCCGCCACGTACAGGAACACGTCGGCCACGGAGGATACTTTGCCATTGGTAGACGGCGCGGCAGGGCCCTGGAGCTTCACGCCGGCCTGCTCCGGCTCCCGCTCCCGGCGCAGGCCGGAGGTATCCTCCTCCACCTTCTGGCAGCAGAACTCCAGCAGGCCCAGGTAACTTTGCAGCCCGCCAAAATCGTCCCAGAAGACCTCTTTCCCCGCCAGATTACCGGCGTTGAGGGAAAAGGGAACGTCGCGGACTTCAAACTTGGCACGGTATTCGGGGGGGCAAACCCAGACCGGGGAGAGCAGGTTCTGGGCCACCGACTTGTTGAGTACGAAGAAACTGCACCGGGCGCCCCGCAGGTCGGGGTCCGGTTCCTGCAGGGGGGACCCCTGGTAGGTCGTTTCCAGGGACCGGTAGGTTTGGATGGCGGAAAAGGCGAAAGCGCTGCGAATCTGGTTGCTGACGCACCGAACCAGCTCCCGGTTGTCCCGCATTTCGAGGGAGGTTTCCACCTCGATGAACTCGTTGCTTAGGGATTTGAACGCGCTCTTGGTGGGGACCGAGGATGCGGTGATTGCCCCCCGCTGGACCGCCGCCCAGATGGCGATAGTCAATGCCAAGTTTTCCCGAACCATCTGAATGTTAGTGGATGCTGGCCCCACTCCTGCACCTCCTCGTTGGTGGCAGCCCTGCTTGCTTCGTCGCCAGGTACAAAATAATCCCCCGGACATTCAATGCCGGGGGAGACAGGTGGTTAACATCACCTATTGGTTGATGTCCATAACCACCTTGATGATGTTGTCCTGACGCTGTTCGTACATGTCGTAGGCCTTTTGTACGTCGGAGAAGGGCAGGCGGTGGGTAATCAGGTCCGCCGGCTCGCACCATCCCCTTTCCCGCAGCCGGACCATGTCCTGAATCTGGCTGATGGGGTCGGCGCTGCGGGCGCCGGTGGTTGGGTAGATGGTGGGCTGCTTTTCCATCAAAAGGTTATGTTCCAGAGGCACGAAGTCGTCGCTCTGAATGCCAAAGAGGATGACCGTACCGAACTGGCGAACCTGGCGGAAGGCCTCGTTGAAGGTATCTGGATAGCCAGCCGCCTCCACCACGATGTCCGGGCCAGCGCCCCGGGTAATCTCCTGAACCGCCTCGGTCAGGTTATCCCTGTCGGGGTTGATGGTATGGGTGGCTCCCATCTGGACGGCTTTCTGCAGCCGGTAGTCCAGGGGGTCAACGGCGATGACGCTGCGGGCGCCCATGCGCGAGGTGATCATCGTGAAGCTGAGGCCAATGCTGCCCTGACCCAGAACGAGGACGTTCTTCTGCAGCACCGTGTCCATTCGCTTGCAGGAATAGAGGACGGTCCCCGGCGGCTGGCACATCACCCACTCGTCCAGGGGGCCCTCATCGGGCAACAGGATCATCCGGCTGGGGTCGGAAACCAGGTACTCCATCAATCCGCCGGTGCCCCGGGCAGGAATGACGATGACCCGCTGCCCCTCGTGGTATTCGTCCGTGCGGCTTTCCATGATGACGCCGGCCAACTCGTGACAGGGCCGGCCGGGGATCATGGGGTAATGCTCTTCCGGTTCGATGGGGCCGTAGCCGTGGCGGATGTCGCTGCCACAAACGGAGACCCGTTCCAGCTTTATCAGGCACTGGCCGTCGGCGGCCCGGGGCATATCCAGATCCACGAAGTCGAACTGCTTGGGGGCTACGATTCTGGCTGCTTTCATGCTTCACTGCTCCGCAATAGAAGGTCAGGTCCAACCGGTCTTGCTACCGGAACACCGCCACCCCTCCGGAACGACCCGGAACGACATCGAAACCGAGGCCGGCTCCAAATTTTCCCTATCTTAAATGCTCAACCCGTGTCAGGACAACCCTTAATTCTTGATATTAGGTATTGCAAGGTTGAATTCCACCCTTAAGTAGCTAGTCTTGAGTCGAGGATGGCGGTAGCGGGCCTGCATTGGCGGCGGCTTCCTTCAGATGTCCTCTCCCACACGAAGGAAACGGGTTATCGCCGAGTTCGAGGAGGTCGGGTTTCCGGTCGCTTCAGTTGACACCCTTTCCGGCCTACCTGTAGGCTACCCTTGGTCTCGCCAACGAAAACCAGCATCTGCCCAGCCGGAGGATTCCGCCCATGTCCACTGCCGTCCAGGACCATATCCTGGTGGACCGCCAGCCGCCCATAGCCACCATAACCATCAACCGTCCACGCCAGCGCAACGCCATCAACTACCAGATGTGGGGGCAACTGGCCGATCATCTGGATGACCTGAACCGGGACCGGGAGGTGCGTGCAGTGGTGATAACCGGAGCCGGCGATACTGCCTTCTCCGCCGGCGCCGATATTGCCGATTTCGACCAGTACCGGGCCGACTCCGCCAAGGGTAGCGTGTACAATCGGGCCGTGGACCGGCTGCTGGACACCCTGGCCGGCATGGATACCCCGACCATCTCCATGATTCGCGGTTTCGCCGCCGGCGGGGGCTGCGAATTGGCCGTGGCCACCGACCTGCGCATCGCTGCCGAGGGCAGCCGGCTGGGCATACCGGCGGCCCGGCTGGGCATCAGCATCGGCCACCGGGAAATGCGGGGATTGGTTAACCTGGTGGGCCGGGGCAACGCCCTCTACATCCTGCTTTCGGGCCGGCTGGTGGGCGCCCAGGAAGCCCTGCGCATGGGCCTGGTCAACCAGGTGACCGCCGACGGCGAACTGGAAGAGGTTACCTACCAATTGGCGCGAGAAATCGCCGCCCTGGCGCCCCTATCCCACGCCGCCAACAAGCAAACCATGAACCAGGTACAGGCCAAACCTTCCCTGGACAACCTCACCCCCGAGGAGGCCAATATTCCTCTGGCCCAGTTCGATACCAAAGACTACCAGGAAGGCTACCGGGCCTTCCTGGAGAAGCGCTCCCCCAACTTCACCGGGGAATGAGCCTCCGGATATGAACTTCAACCATGCCGGCTAAAGTACGCAAGCAACGGGCCGACGTGCTCCTGGCGGAACGGGGGCTGGCCGAGAGCCGGGAACAGGCTCAGGCCCTCATCATGGAGGGACTGGTCTATTCCCCCGCCGGCCGGGTGCTGAAGGCCGGCGCCACCCTCCCAGAGAGTACTGAGCTGGAAGTACGGGGCCGGCTGCCCTACGTCAGCCGGGGCGGCCTGAAACTGGCCGGGGCCCTGGATGAATTCGGGCTGGAGGTGGCCGACCAAGTCGCCCTGGACGTGGGGGCATCCACCGGGGGCTTCAGCGACTGCCTGCTGCAACGGGGCGCTGCCCACATCTATGCCGTGGACGTGGGGCACGGCCAGTTACACCATCGCCTCCGCCAGGATTCCCGGGTTACCGTCAAGGAAAAGACCAACGCCCGTTACCAGTACGACCTGCCGGGGCCAGTGGACCTGGTGGTAGCCGATGTATCCTTCATATCCCTCACCCTGGTCCTGCCGCCGGCGGTGGCGCATCTCCGGGAAGGCGGCCACATGGTGGCCCTGGTCAAGCCCCAGTTTGAGGCAGCCCGGGACCAGGTCGGCCGGGGTGGTATCGTCAAAGACCCCAAGGTGCACGCCGCCACCCTGTCCCGTTTGATTATCTGGGCCACGGGCCAGCAATTGAGGCTCCGGGGCATGTGCCGCTCTCCCATCCAGGGGGACAAGGGCAACCGGGAATTCTTCCTGCTGCTGCAGAAGCCGGCGTCCCAGACAAAAACCATCGGGGAAAGCAATCTGGCAAGATTCGCGCCGGTCGATGGGGGAACCCCGGTCAACTGGGGAACCGGGGAAAGGGCACAGTGATGGTCATGGACAAGCTGTCGGGCCTGCTGTTGCTGTTCGCCTTCGTGGTATTGCTGTGGCTAGTGGAGGGTGTCAACTGGTTCATGGGTCACAGCCTGAACCAGTATGGCCTGGCGCCTCGCACCATCCAGGGATTACGGGGCATACCCCTGGGCCCCCTCCTGCACGGGGGGCCCGGCCATCTCCTTGCCAACACCCTGCCCCTGGTGATTCTCGGCGGTCTGGTGGCGCTGCGGGGCAGTAACCGCTTCGTAGGGGTCACCCTTTTCATCGTTTTCGCCGGGGGGTTGCTCCTTTGGTGCGTTGGCCGCCCCTGGCCCTGGGACGATGTTCAGAATCTGGTACACGTTGGCGCCAGTGGCCTGGTCTTCGGTTACTTCGGCTACCTGGTGGCCCGGGGCTGGTACGAACGCGGCTTTCTGTCCATCGCGGTAGCGGTGATGGTCATGCTGGTCTTCGGGTTCGGAATGCTCCTGGGACTGCTGCCCACGGCGCCCTACATTTCCTGGGAAGGCCACCTGTGCGGACTGATTGCCGGGGTGGCCATTGCCCGCTTCACCCGTTCCCGTTAGGGCCCGTTGCGGGGCGGGCGCCGGCGTCTTTCCCGCCGTTCTTCCGCGCCCTATAATGCGGCCCACCGGATGGGCGGCGGTGGCCCACTGATTGAGCAGAGGTGGCGATAACGGTACGGTTGCTTTGATCGAAAATGCAGGAGGAGATTGACCATGGAAGTTAGAGAAGTGGCGGAAATGCTGATGGCCCAGGGCAAGCGGGTGTCCGTGGCCGAGGCCGATACGGCGGGGCTGGTCGGGTACCTGTTGGGTACCATTCCGGGCAGCTCCCAGTTCTTCCCCGGCGGCGTCATCGCCTATACCGGGGGCTTGAAGCAGAGCGTCCTGGGCGTTTCCGACGACCTTTACAACTCCAAGGGCAGCGTCTGCGAGGAGATGGCCATCGCCATGGCCCGGGGAGCGCTGGAACTGACCGGCACGGATTACGCCGTCTCCACCACGGGCGTCACCGGACCGGGGCAGGGCCGTTCCTCCTTCCCCATTGGCACCTTCTACATCGGCCTGGCCGACCGCAACGGCAATGACGTGGCCATCCACTGCCAGTTCGACAGCGACCGGGACGGCAACAAGCGGGCGGCGGCCCAGGCGGCCATAGATCTGCTGGGGGAAAGGCTGAAGGAGAACCAAGGCGGCTAGGTACGGAAAAAAATCAATACCCCGGCGTCTTCACCGGCTCAAGGCCGGGAGAGGACGTTCCGGGGCTTACATCAATATACTAGCACAGGTAATCTAAGGAAACAACCGGATGGTGGGTACGGCAGCCATGAACGAACCCTCCCCAAGGCATGTCATTCCTCTATCCGACCAGCAATGACATCATCTAGCCTCTAAGGAGCCGCACATGAACAGCAGCGCAACCGACCTTCCACCAAACATCACCCTGCTGGGCCAGAACCTCTTCTTCATGGGGCGGGTGGAGGCGGTGGCCGAATCCCTGGGTCGCTCGGTGCGGCAGGCCCAGACCGAGGCTGACTTCTGGCAGAGCTACGATGCCGACCAGACCGGGCTGGTGCTGGTGGACCTGGAGGGCGATGCCGACACCTGGGGCGCGGTTCTGGCCACCCTGGGGCAGCAGGCCGCTGCCGGAGAGGGAAGGGTCGCTGGGGCGACGCCTCGCATCGTGGCCTTCGGTCCCCACGAGGACACGGCCTCCATGGAGCGGGCGGCGGCCCTGGGCGCCCACCAAACCCTGAACAAGGGCCGCTTCAGCGCCACCCTGGGGGACATTGTGGGGGGCGCGGGGTGAGGGCTATTCCTCGTCCTCTTCTCCGGCTTCGTTGTCGTAGTCATCCACTATGGGCGTGATTTGCGTAATCAGCTCTCGCATTATTTCCGCAATCCTGGCTCCATAGTCGTCATTGAGCGTGTCAGGGCCGGCTTCAGTGCGTACATGGGCGCCATCCGGGGCTATCTCCACCGGCAGGTCTGGCTTAATGCTGCCGAGGTTTGTCAGAGGTATTGATTGCAGGTTTTCGAACTGGATCCTTGCCGACCAACGCTCCGGGTCTGCCGTCTCCCTCAGTTCGACGGCATAGTGGACCTTCCAGTTGCCCCAGGGCGGGCGAGAATACCACATTCGATAGTAGCGGCAATCAGTTCCCGCCCCCGCCCAACGGCCCTGCTTGTCTGGCCGAAGTTCGTCGGGCAGACCGTCGGCGACCAAACTGCCCACTTTCTTGGCGAACTGGCTTACAACGTCATTCTTGTTTCTGGCGTAGCTCGCCGCCAGCTTGGTGGCAAAGCTATTGCCGCTCGTTGACTCCCGATGGGAACCCTGGACGATGTTGACCAAATAGCTGTCAACGCCCGGCACTGGGATAATCGTGGTAGCTTGCACGTAGAGAGCAGCGTTGTCCGGGTCCAGAAATGGCGTCAACTGGACGCAAGAGATGAGTCCGGGTTCCTTTCCATTGAGCCAAAGCGCCGCAGAAGTAACTTCCGGGGCAAAACGATGACTGGCGAGAATAATGCGCTGGTCATGGTTAAGGTCGTTTAGGTCGTCGACTCCCATGTGCTCCAACAGCAGGACGTGGGTATCTCCGGGGGACTTCTCCAGGTATTGGGCAGCCAGTCCGACAACCTCGTCAGGGGTGGTCTTCTGAAAATAGCTGGCGTACTTTATGGCTTGCCAATGAGCGTCTGTACCGGAGTCGTCGCGCTTCAGTTCAATTACAACCAGCTTGCCGTCCCGGTCCACGGCGAGCAGGTCCGGCCTCTCGCCGGTGCGGTCGAAGCTGTTGAATTCCTTGCCGATTATCAACAAGTCTTCGCCGAGAATTTCGGGGTTAGCCGCCACCCACTCCTGGATGTCCTGGCGTTCCCGAAACCCCAGGCGCGAAAACTCAACCTCTTCAATTCGCTGGGTCTGACGATTTTGAGCATCAATTCTGAACAATTGGACCTCTCCTGCTACTCAATTTCCACCCCTACCCCCTGAAATGGGGCATT
Source organism: Dehalococcoidia bacterium (assembly GCA_965221385.1). Lineage (GTDB taxonomy): Bacteria > Chloroflexota > Dehalococcoidia > Lucifugimonadales > UBA3495 > Bin22. The sequence goes on along the minus strand of OZ244885.1, from coordinate 1,649,716 downwards.
ACCTGCTCGGCGAAGCGTTCCATGTTGCGCAGGCCCAGGCGCAGGTCCATGCCGGGCCAGATCATCCGGAAGCTGCCGTGGGACATGCCCAATTCTCGCAGCTTCTCGATTTCCCCGATGCAATCCTCCGGGTCGCCGATGATGAACCGGTCCCGTGCCAGCTCGGTGAAGGCTGAACTGAACTCTTCGTCCATGGCCTTGTCCTGTCCCCACTGGGCGTAGGCCTCGTACTTGCCGCCCAGGTAGGGGGCCGCTTCCGCCCAGGCCTGCTCCCGGGTCTCGCCCACGTACAACTCCCGGGCGATGGGCAGGTCGCTGGGAGCGCCGGAGCCGGCCTTTTCCGCCGTCTCGTGGTAGAGGGCAATCTGGCGCTTGATGTTCTCATAGGTGGCGTGGGGATTCACGTACCAGGTGTGGCCCCGACGGGCCGCCCGCCGGATGGCAGCGTCGCCGTTGGCCGCCACCCAGATGGGCGGGTGGGGCTGCTGGACGGGCCGGAGGGTCATCTGTGCGTCATCCAGGTGAAAATGCTCCCCGTGGAAGGTGACCCGCTCCTGGGTCCACAGTTGGCGCATCACCTCCAGGCATTCCAGGTAACGGGATACCCGCCGATTGCGGGGAACGGCGAAGGCGTTGTACTCCTCGTCCCGGTACCCCAGGGCGGCGCTGAGGGCAAACCGCCCGTTGGTGATGATGTCCATGGTGGTCACCCGTTCCGCCAGGTCCACCGGATGATGCAGGGGCACCAGCAGGGTGGCCACGATGCCCATGCCCTCTGCCTCGGCGGACAGGCGGGCCAGCAGGGGCATGGTCTGCAACTGCTGGTAGGGGGAGGTTAGGTAGTGCTGACCCTGGTAGAAGAAGTCGAAACCCATGTCCCGCGCGTTTCGGATGTATTCCACGATTTCCTGGAAGTTCTGCCGCATGTCGGCGGACATGGGCTGCTGCCCCATGCCAGATAGGGAAACGCCAAACTGCATGATGTCACCCGGAGAAATAGATTGGCCGAAAGGGCCGCAAGGATTATATGTCGTAGTAGAGGCAGGTACAACGGCCGGTAGTCAACCCAGCCTGTCATTCCGAGCGACAGCGGAGGAATCCCAACGGTTCGGGGGGCAACCAGTCACCCACCCCAAGTCAACCCAGCCTGTCATTCCGAGCGACAGCCGAGGAATCCCAACGGTTAGGGGTCAACCAGTCACCCACTCCAAGCCAACCCAGCCTGTCATTCCGAGCGACAGCCGAGGAATCCCAACGGTTAGGGTCAACCAGTCACCCACTCCAAGCCAACCCAGCCTGTCATTCCGAGCGTCAGCCGAGGAATCCCAACGGTACGGGGGCAAGGCGTCTTGTGGTAGGTAACCCGATTCCATCCGCACGGTTGGGATTCCTCGGCTGACGCTCGGAATGACAGACAAGGGGGGTTGGGCAGGGGAATGATGGTTTCGTCCGCACGGCTGTGCGCCCCTACGGTGTCCTGGGGCTGCCCCGCACGGTTGGGAATCCTCGGCTGACGCTCGGAATGATAGGGTTGGTTGGTTGCGGGTGGACTGGTCGGTTGTTGGGGGTAGGGGCGCACTGCTGTGCGCCCCTACGGTGTCCTGGGGCTGCCCCGCACGGGTTGGGATCCTCGGCTGTCGCTCGGAATGACAGACAGAAGGGGCGAGGTAGCCTCCTGGCAGAGACTGCCTGCGGAGATGACGCAGAACTGCGGGATGTAACGGGGAACCGGCTGGGGCGGGTGGATCAGGCTTCCAGGGCAATGCCGTCAACGAAGGGACGGAGGGAATGACCGCACCGGACATTGACCGAGACCCGCGTCCCGACCTCGTATTCATCGGTGTGGGACAGGAGGCAGCGAACCGTGCCGGCGGCATCCAGGGCGATCCAGTATAGGTAGAAGGCGCCCCGGAACTCTCGTTCCACGATGACGCCGTTGCCCTCGTCGGCAGGTTTACATTCCATACAATCTGGCCGAACCATAGCTTCCAACACCTGGCCCCCAACGGGGCCATCGGTCCATGGGGCCGCGCCGATGGGGGTGGAGATGAGGTTCCCCTCCTGGCGGGCTGGCACGAAGTCCACCATGCCGATGAACTCGGCGACAAACTTGCTGCGGGGTTGGTGGAAGATCTCTTCGGGGGCGCCATGCTGTTCGATGCGACCCCGGTTCATCACGGCAATGGTGTCGCCCACGTACATGGCCTCTTCCTGGTCGTGGGTGACGAATACGGCGGTGATGCCACTGGCCCTCAGTATGCCCATCACGTCCCGACGCACCTGTTCCCGCAGCCCTGGGTCCAGGTTGGAGAAGGGCTCATCCAGCAGCAGCAGTTCCGGCCGGGGAGCCAGCGCCCGGGCCAGGGCCACCCGTTGTTGCTGTCCTCCCGAAAGCTCGTAGGGCATCCGTTGGGTGAGACCCTCCAGGCCGGTGAGCCGTACCACTTCGGCCACCCGCTGGGCCCGGTCGTCCCCCTTGGACAGACCGAAGGCAATGTTCTGCTCCACCGTCAGGTGAGGGAAAAGGGCGCCTTCCTGGAATACCATGCCCACCCGGCGCCTTTCGGGAGGAACGGAGAGAAGCCCATCGCTGACCCTTTCCCCGACTAACTCTATGATTCCAGCATCGGGCTGAATGAACCCGGCAATGAGCCGGAGGGCAGTGGTCTTTCCGCAGCCGCTGGGTCCCAGCAGAGCCAGGATCTTGCCGCGCGGTACCGACACGCTGAACCCGTCCACGGCCACCATTCCGCCAAACCGCTTGGTCAGGTCCCGGCACTCCAGCATGGCCTCTCCGGGAATATCCGGCAGTTCAGCGCCGAACTCCCGGTCCGGGTCCATACTCAGGAATCCCGATCGGGGCGCCCGAGTGTTCGTTGTGCGTTCTTTGGTAGCCACTGGCAATCTCCGTGCCCGGTGAGGCTTTCGCCGTGGTCGGTGTAAGCCCGGTAATGGCTTCATGGCCGACGGCGACCAAGGGGTGTATCGCCTGTTCTGTGTTTCTTTTTCTGTCAACACAATAATAGGGGTTATGGACAGCAAATGCAATAGACAGGGTACGTTGATTCTTTGAGTAAATGTGGGTCTGCTGCCCGGTAACCTGCCCTCATTTTTTGGTGGTCAGTATTGGCTTTTGAAACTGTTTTGACCTGCAACTGATTGCAATTGGCCGCCTTTCCTTGATTTGCCAGCAAGGCAACTACCAAGGGCCCGGTGTACTGCTATGCGTCGTTGGGGGGCGCCTTGCTCCCGCCGGAACGGGGTCCTGTTCCGTTCGTGGCTTTCAGCCGGCACCCTATAGGGCGGAATACGGGCCTCCCACAACGGCAGCGAGGAACAGGCAAAATTGGGCCAAGACTGCTGATGGCGGTTGACGTTATCTCTAGAGAGTGCTAATATGCCTTTATGGAGTAATGCTATACATAAAAAGAAAATAAGTATAGCAATAACTACAAGACATTGGCCGCCGAACTCACCGACTTTAGGCCGCTTTTTTCTCTGGCAATAGTGTCGGTGTCTCCCTCGCGGGTCCGGTCGGCACGGTCAAAATTGCAGGAGGTTACTATGTTGATTGGGATGTTTAGAGGACTTGGCGTTATTCCCCTTCTTGCCGTGCTGGCGCTGCTGATGCTTCCGGTCCTTGCCTGTTCCGGTGGCCCACCCGAACCCCTCTCCACACCCATTGCCGGGGAAGGGGAAACGCTGGCAACTGCACCAGAAACCTCATCAGCGGCGGCGGAAGTGCAAGCCGACGCCGGCCGGCTGGTGGTGTATTCGGGGCGGAGCGAGTCCCTGGTTGGCAACATCATCCGGCAGTTCGGGGAAGCCTCCGGCATCGAGGTGGAGGTGCGTTACGCCAACACCGGCCAGTTGGCGGCAACCCTGTTGGAAGAAGGAGCAAACTCCCCTGCCGACGTCTATTTTGCCCAGGACCCCGGTGGGTTGGGGGCCGTGGAGTCCATGCTGGCGGCGCTCCCCACCGATGTCCTGGCGCAGGTTCCCGATTGGGCCCATTCTGCCGAGGGCCGTTGGGTGGGTGTTTCGGGTCGCGCCCGCACCGTGGTCTACAACACGGAGAAGCTGACGGAGGCGGACTTGCCCGAGGATCTGTCAGGGTTTACGGAACCCATTTGGAAGGGCCGCATTGGCTGGGCGCCCACCAACGCCTCCTTTCAAACCATGGTGACGGCCATGCGTTCCCGGTGGGGCGATGAGCGTACCAGAACCTGGTTGGAAGGGGTGGCGGCCAATGATGCCAGGGTGTATGCCAACAATACCTCCCAGGTGGCGGCTGTGGCTTCGGGCGAGATCGATGTTGCTTTCGTCAACCACTACTACCTGTTTCGCTTCCTGACCGAGGAGGGGGAGGACTTTCCGGCTCGCAACTATCATCCCAGGAGCGGCGGGCCCGGCTCCATCGTCATGGTGTCCGGCGCCGGCATTCTGCAAACCGCCAAGAACCGGGACAATGCCATACGCTTCCTGAATTTCCTGCTTTCTCCCGTGGCCCAGCAGTACTTCGCCTCCCAAACCTTCGAGTATCCCCTGGTGGAGGGAGTTCGGACGGAGCGCATGCTGGTTCCCCTGTCCGAGATTCTGAAGCCCGACCTGACCGCCGGAGACCTGGCCGACCTGGCGGGGACCCAGGCCCTGTTGCAGGAGGCAGGCGTTCTGCCATAATGGGTCGCAATACACCCAGGGCAAGGACGCGATTCTCCAGTGACCAGTTTCCTGTTGAAGCATATTGGGCCGGCCCTTCGGCGTACCGGTGTAATTGGCGGTCCTCCTCTCGCATTGTGGATTCCGGCCCTGGTCATTGGCCTGCTGCTCTTGCTGTCCCCCGCCTACCTGGTTGTCCGGGCCCTGGGAGCCGGCGGGGAGTTCTGGGACCTGCTGTTGCGCTGGCGGGTTCTGGAGCTGCTGCTCCGTACCCTGATACTGGTGGGCGTGGTAACCGGGGCGTCCTGCGCCATAGCGCTGCCCCTGGCGTGGCTGACCATTCGCTCCGACCTTCCCCTGGCCCGTGTATGGGGGGTTGTACTGGCCCTGCCCCTGGTGATGCCCAGCTACGTGGCCGGGTTCACCATCCTGGTGGCCCTGGGGCCTCGGGGTATGCTTCAGGGTCTGCTGGATAATCTGGTGGGTCTGGAAAGGCTGCCAGACATCAATGGCCTCTTCGGCGCCGCCTTCACCCTCACCCTGCTCAGCTATCCCTATGCGCTGTTGACCATTCGCGCTGCCCTGCAAAGGCTTGACCCCAGCTTGGAGGAGTCATCCCGGGGCCTGGGGTACAGTTGGCCCGCCACATTTCGGCGGGTTTCCGCTCCCCTGTTGCGTCCTGCCACCGCCGCCGGCGGGCTGTTGGTAGCCCTCTACACCCTCAGCGACTTTGGGGCCGTTTCCCTGCTGCGGTACGAGACCTTCACCTACGCCATCTACATCCAGTATGAATCGGCAATCAGCCGCACCCTGGGCGCGGCCTTCTCCCTGGCATTGGTGGCCCTGGCCCTGGCCTTGCTGCTGGGGGAGTACTTGACTCGGGGCCGGTCACGTTACTACCGAGTGGACCAAGGAGTGGCCAGGCCGGCCGCCCTCGTGCCCCTGGGAGCATGGCGGTGGCCGGCCATTGCGTTCTGCGGGCTGGTGGCTATGCTTTCCCTGGCCCTGCCCCTGGGGGTGCTGGTTTTCTGGGTGGCCAGGGGTGTGGCGGCGGGAGAACCCTTGCTCCTGTTGTGGGAGGCTACGGGAAACTCGCTGCTGGTATCGGGCATGGCGGCGGTGGTGGCAGTCGTGGCCGCCTTTCCCATTGCCACCCTGGCGGTGCGGCACCCGGGGCCGTTGAGTTCACTGCTGGAACGGATAACCTACGTGGGGTTCGCCCTGCCGGGAATTGCGGTGGCCCTGGGGCTGGTGTTCTTCGGTACCAATTTTGCCCGGTTCCTGTACCAGAATGTGGCCTTGCTAATATTCGCCTACGTGGCGCTGTTCCTGTCCGCCGCCGTCGGGTCAATACGGGCCTCGGCGCTACAGGTTAACCCGCGGGTGGAGGATGCTGCCCGCAGCCTGGGCCGGCGCCCGGCCCAGGTATTTGCCTCCGTAACCCTGCCCCTGGTGCGGCCGGGGCTATTGTCGGGCGCTGCCCTGGTCTTCCTGCTGACGATGAAGGAGCTTCCCGCCACCCTGATCCTGAGGCCGGCGGGATTTCCCACCCTGGCAACCTCGGTATGGAGCGCCGCGTCGGAGGCCTTCTTTGCCCAGGCGGCGGCTCCGGCGCTGATGTTGGTGCTGGCCTCATCCATCCCCTTGGCATTCCTCATGGCACGGGAGCAGGCATAGCCCCGGCTGATTCCACCCTTCTGGCCTCCTCAGACGACATGGCAGGAAGGCCGCCAAGCTGAATCACTCACGGGAAACATTCCCACCCAACGCCAACGAAACCGCCCCGTGGGTCTGTCACCAGGGACAGGTTCCACGGGGCGCCGGGTTGGTTCATGCCGTTCGATGCCCCACTTCCAGGCAGGGCATAAGCTGAAGGTGATGAAGGCTGGGGCCTACAGGGTGAGTTCGAGGATGTACAGGCCGCCCTTCAGGCGATCCACCACGTACATGATGCCGTTCTCGTCCACGTAAACGTCATTGATGCCATTGGAAGGGGCGCCATCGGGTATTTCCGGCACGAAGTAGGCCACCTCCTCCGGGTGGAAGGGATCGGCGGTGTCGTACACGCGAATGCCGGCGTTGAACAGGGTGGCGAAAATCAGGTTTTCCGAGTGGAAGCAGGTGGGGCCGGGCTGATTCTCGTACACGTTATGGGCGCCGAACCGGCCGGGGCGGTTGAAGAAGTCGTCGGTATCGGGCATGGGCAGGGTGCCAATGATGATGGGGTTGGTCTCGTCCCGAATATCCATCATCCACATCAGCTTGGGGTAATCCTCGCCGTTGAGCCGGACCGCCTCCTGGGTAACCAGCATCAGGTCTCGGCTGAACAGGGGAAGCACCGTGTGAGTGAAGCCGGGGAAGGGAGGCGCATAATTGATGTGGCTGAGCATCTTGGGGTTCGACTTGTCCTCGATGTCCAGGATGATCACGCCCGAATCCATGTAGGCGCAGTAGGCGCGGTCCGGCCGCTCCGGATAGACATTGCCGTTGTGGAGCCGGTGTCCCGCGTCGAACTGGGGATGACGGGCCGGCATGGGTTCGGCATCACCCTCCCGGGTTCCGGGGAACCACCATCGGCCCGCCTCACGCGGGTTGGTGGGGTCCTTGACGTCCACGATCATGTAGAACTGGTCGTCCTTCTGGTTGCGGGGCTGGAAATCGGCGGCGCCGGTGGAAAGGTGGGCGTACTCGCCATCCACCCACCAAAGGCAGTGGCAACCCCGGGAATATTCGCCGCCCAAGTCCATGAAGCCAATCTGGCGAGGCTCCTCCGGGTTGCTGATGTTATAGACACCCATGCCCGTGCCGGGCTGGCCGGGCTGCTGCGATTGGTAGGCCACCAGCATGGTATCGTCCACGATGGACAGGGAATTCGAGCGCAGGTGGCCGTGGGCCAATTCCGTCTGGGCCAACAGCCGGGGATTGGCGATGTCGGTTACGTCCACGCTGGTAATGTCCTTGGGCGCGCTCTCGTGGGCCATATAGAGGACGCGGCGGCCGTCCTGGGTTTGTTGGAGATGGACCCCCTCCCCGATGTTGCCGTAACCGTTCAGGTCATGGTGGGAGATCAACCTCATGTTCCTGATTTCCTGGGTCTGCGTTGCCATACTTCCTCCAGAACTCATCTATTACAGGGTGTACTGGCTTGCTTCCAATGGGAGCAGATTCTAACAGATTCAATCGTGGCTGGGGAGGGCAATCGCCGTTTTACCGGTTGTCTTCACCCAACCCGGGCGGGGCCTCATCAAAGGGCAGTCCCTGTTTGATAGCTTCCTGCTGGCGTCGATACCATGCCAGCCAGGCGCGCTGGGTTTCCTCCCAGCCTTCTTCAAAACCTAGTTGCCAGCCCTCTTGCCGGCTTTCTTCCAAGCCGAGCCTCCGGCCGATTTCCCGTTCCCGTTTCTTGAATTTTTCCACGATTAACTTGGCGAGCATGAAGGCTACTCCTTTGGCCAGGTGGGCGGGCCGCCGCCGTTTTGCCGGTTGTCTTCATCCAACCCGGGCGGGGCCTCATCAAAGGGCAGTCCCTGTTTGATAGCTTCCTGATGGCGTCGATACCAAGCCTGCCAGGCCCGATGGCCTTCCTCCCGGCCTTCCTCCCGGCCCTCCTCCCGGCCTTCTTCCCGGCCTATCTCCCGTTCCCGTTTCTTGAATTTTTCCACGATTAGCTCGGCGAGCATGAAGGCTACTCCTTTGGCCAGGTGGGCGGGCCGCCGCTGTTTTACGGCTTGCCTTCACCCAACCCGGGAGGGGGCTCATCGAAGGGCAATCCCTGGTTGAGGGCCTCCTGATGGCGCCGGTACCAGGCCCGCCAAGCCCGATGGGCTTCCTCTCGGCCTATCTCCCGTTCCCGTTTCTTGAATTTTTCCACGATTAGCTCGGCGAGCATGAAGGCTACTCCTTTGGCCAGATTGATAAGCTTCTCCGCCAGATAGACAATACCGCCGGCGACGCCCAGTCCGCCCAGGGCGATGGCCAGCAGAGTCAGGCCACCCCGCTGTGACTGCACCGGCGCCGAGACTATGCTGAGCCAGGCGATTGCCGCTCCTATGCCGATGACGGCGGCAAAAGCGACGAGGTAAACGGTTATTCTGATTGCCCTTATTGTACCAGCCTCCAGCCAGGATTCCCCAATCCGGCAGCGCCGGATCGATTAATGGGTATGAAAGTGGATTCTGCCAATTAGGAGGCCCCCCGGGTAATCCCGGGAGGCCACCATGCCGTGGTTGGTCTAAATCCTGTGCCCGCTGCGGGCGCAGTTAAGGGGGAGCCTACTGCGTGGCCCGCAGCAGATCCCAGTGGCTGGTCTTGGATCCGGCGGTGCCGGGGAAGGTCCAGCTTGCCACCACTTCAGGGTTGTAGGTTACCTGAAGGGTGAACCAGAAGAAGGGTATATCGGCGAAGTTGTAGTACTTGTCGTTACCCATCTCCATCAGAAGCTCGTGAATCCGTTCGTTGTCCACCGTATCCATCGCCTGGAATTCAGCGTAATTCCGCTCGATCACGTCGGAGTAATATCCGGAACCACCCACACCCTGGGCCGAAGACCAGCTGCGCAGACGGTTGGTCAGGGAACGCATGGTAATGACGTTGCCCCAGCCGCCCTTCTTGATGAAGTCCGTGCGCTCGCGGTAGTTCTTGCGGACGGTGCCCCACTCGCTGTCCAGCAGGGTAACGTTGATGCCGATGGGCTGCCAATAGTTGATCAGGGCCTCCAACATCACCGCCGTTTCCGGCTCATCGGAGGAGAAGTAGTTGTACGACGTGAAGGGCATGGGGTTATCGGTGGTGTAGCCCGCCTGGGCCATCAGTTCCCGCGCCGCATCCGGATCGTAGCCGTACAGTTCTTCCCAATCGTTCTCCCATTCTTCGTTCCACACGCCCAAGACCTGGTGGAACTGGGTCAGCAACATCAGGGAACCCTGACCCTTCAGCACGTGCTGTAGCATCTCTTCCCGGTCGATGGCCTTGTTCATGGCCTGACGAATGGTCTTGCCATGCTCAGGGCTGGCCCAGGGTACGCTGGGGTCGTAGTCATCCTGGTAGGCGCCGTAGTACTGGCCTCCCAGGAACATGGTCAGGTAATGGGTTGGCGCGCCGGCCTCGGCGGCCGCCATGCCGCTCCGCTGCGCTTCAATCTGCAGTTCGCGGGACAGGGCGGCGATGTGGATTTCTCCGGTTAGCAAAGCGGCCAGCCGGGTCAGATCCTCCCGCACCCAGCGCAGTTCCACTTCCTGGAAGTCGGGGTTCTCACCCCGCCAGTGGGGTTGGGGAGCCTTTTCAAACCAGATGTTTTGCCCGATGTTCCGGCCGCCGTACTGGTAGGAACCGGTGCCGGCCGGCTGTTCATCGAAGCCCTCCACTCCAACCGTGTCAAACTGGTGCTTGCTGAGCATCATGATTTCGCCACCGCCAAATCCACGGGACAGGATGGCGGGCGTATCTAGAGCCAGGGAGGGGAAAACCAGCTTTACCGTGTAGTCGTCCACCGCTTCATAGGTGGCGTTATCGAAGAAGGAAACGGCGGAAACCTGCGAGTCCTCTCCGAGAATGCGGTCGAAGGAGGCGATTACGTCGGCGGAGGTGAACTCTCCGTGGCCGAAGTGGAAGGGCACTCCCTCTTCCAGGTACAGGGTCCATTCCCGACCGTCGATGCTGGACTCCCAACTCTTGGCCAGGCGGGGAATCCGAGCGTTGGTAACCGAGTCAATGCCGATCAGGGTTTCCGAATAGGGGTCGAACTGGTAGTAGGAGGGGCGACCGACAGTCCAGTGCCGGTTGGTCTCCTGCACCTCGCCCAGACCATAGATGACCCGTTCAACCTTGGCCTCGACCGGTCCTGCAGTTACGGGTATAGGCGTGGGAGTGGCGATAACCGTTCTTTCGACAACGGTTTCCTTGGCTATTTCCTTAACCACCTCCACTTCCACGGGTACCTCGACTTCCCTCTCAACGATTACTTCTACTTCCTTGGGTACTTCGACGGGTACTTCTACTGTCACCTCTCGGACCACTTCCCGCTCGACCACCTCTGGGGCCGCCGTGCCGCAGGCCACCACGAAGGCCAGGGTGAGGATTAACGAGCCAAGAAGCAGCGCCCGGGACTTGGTAAACCAGGATGTCATGGACAGTTACCTCCCAATGAACAATTAGGGATTCCCCGATTCGTTATATCCCCGTTTCCGCCAGGGGATACCCGAAAATCTGCGTGAGTATATTCCCATATATTCGTATGTGTCAATACTGACCAGCCCCTTGCATGACCATAGCTAATTCAATCTACGATTCCCTGGGCCGTTGCCCGCCGCGGCAGCCGTTGTAGGCCACGGGTACGGGCCATGGCTGCTGTTTCAGGGGAGTCGCTGACATTCGTAGCTAACAGCCGTGTACGGCATGGGCAACAACCTGCAGGGCAATCGCACCTAAAATTTTACGGATTTTCAGTAGGTAATCTTCCCGCTAACTTGTTTGGAGGCCATTGCCCTGAATGGCCACCTTGAGGCTGGTTTCCTCCCGTTAGCATGTTATGGGGGACACTCCGCAAGGTGGCCATGTCTTGAAACCCTGCCCCTATAGCCTTTCGTATTTGCGGCAATTGATTCCAACCGTTCCCCTGCGGTAGAGTGTGGGCGCGACAGACAACCGAATGGGGAACCAAAGGTTGCGGTCAACAAAAGGGTTCGGCATCATGCCCACTTTTTTGGCGCTACGGCTCAGGTTGCTAGTCACATGCAACCATTTTTTTCGTCGCAAGGAGGCCCAGCTTGTCGAAGGAGACGACAGATAGCCAAGACTACAAGCCCGGATGGTGGGGTTGTATCGGGATAGTCAGTTTTGGTGGTTGTGGGACACTTATCGCAATTCCTATTGGCCTGCTGGGCGCCGGCTTTTTCTGCCTATTAGGCTCCTGCTGGATGGCCAATAATAGCGGGTGGGCCTTGGTGATTTTGGGGATTGTTGGTTTCCTCATTGGGATGTCCACGGCCTCCCGTGTAATGGAGAGCAGTTTCAAGAAGAAGCAGGACGAGGAAAGGCGGCGGCGCCTTGAGCAGGCACAACTCCGGTGGCTGGAAGAACAGGAGCGCAGAAACCAGTAGCCACCGCCACCCCGATTACAAAACAGTACCTCATGTGTCTGAACACACGATTCCGCCAAGAGCATTCATCATATACGCTGCCATCCCCTTGCATTTCCATATCTAATTCAATCTACGATTCCCTGGACCGTTGCCTGCCACGGCAGCCGTTGAGCACCACGGGTACGGGCCATGGCTGCTGTTTCTATATAGCTACTGTTTGCCATTAATATAGAGTAGGGAAACGGGCTGCTTCCGCCGGTTGACCGCCGCCATGTCGTCCCCTATAGTGCCGTTAATCGCCATACCAGCATGATTGGCCGCCAACCAGCCAACGGTTCCGCATTATGCGCAGGACAAGGAGGATCCATGACCCAGAACAATGCTCCCCCTGTGAGCCTGGAAACCCCCAGGACCATCGTGGCTAGACCAATAGGCAACGACACGGTCCTGTCCATGGTGGGCGCCGGGGACAACAGCCGCGGTCCCTGGTCCTTTGTGACCGGCATACCAAACTTTACCGCCGACCTGGCCGGTCCGCCCCCTCAGTACCTGTCCGTGGCCGGGTGGGCGGCTTGAACCGTCGTCACCGTGGTGGGCGTGGCCTACCGTGGCGGCATACCCCTGGAGGACATCGAGGTGGACTTCGAGGTGGAACCTGTCGAGCGCGCCGGTTCCATTGGCTTCGGCGTCCGGGAACGGGTTACTCTCAAGGGAAACTTGTCGGAGGGGGAACGGGTCCGGCTGCAGCGGGCATCCCGCTACTGCCCCGTGGGGCAGGCCCTCACCAAGGGTTCCATGGTTATCGAGGACGAGGTGCAATGGCGTTCGGGCGAAATTACCGCCCTCACCGCCAACCATGCCAACCAGCCAACCCTGGAGGGAGCGCTCCCGTCCGTTAAACCGGGAACGGTTCATGCCAGCTACCTGCTGGATACCAAGGAATACGATGCCGACGGCGCCATGCTGCACGAGGGCGAGGCCAAGGTGTACGTGGTTACCGACAACACAACCCACGTCAGCCGCTGGACGCTGCTGGCCGGGCACAGCTCCCCCGGACTGGTTCCACCGCCCTTTCCCACGGCGCAGGCCGGATGGGCCGCTTCCACCGCCACCACTCTTTCCCGACTGCTGCCCCTGGCCGAGAACCACGACGTCCGGGACATCCAGGTTGAAGTGGGCCTCACCATGACCGGAGGCCGGGACCTGGCCCAGGGCAGCGCCGCCGAGGGCAGGGTGGTTCACCGCAATTCGGTGCGCCGCATCATCGTCCCCGGAAATCCCCGTTCCATGCCCATCGAGGCGGTGCAGGCCGCCCTGGAGCAGGACCCCATAACCAACGCCTACCGGGACGGCGGAGTGCTGCTGGACGAACAGGTGGTGGTAGGATAGCAAACCCCTCTCTGGTGACGTCCCGGCCGCCCTGTCCCAAGTCAGTAAACGGGCGGCCCGCCGTTTGCCCTTAGGCTGGCCGGGGACACCTGGCCTTCCAGAAGTTCCAACATTGAGGACCTTGCCTTTCAATAAAGGTACGGCAATCGCCCAACGCTGGGGGAGTTATGACTGAAGGCCAATTTCAACTGGAAGAGGCAACCATCGGCGACCTTCACGCTGCCATTCAGGCCGGCCAGACCACCTGCGTGGAAACGGTCCAGCGCTACATAGACCGGGTTCGCGCCTACAACGGCGTTCCCAGCCTGCTGGTTACCGAGGACGGCGCGCCCATTCCCCAGGCCCCAGGCACGGTGCGGGGTGGCGACCCCATCCAATTCCCCACCGATACGGTGGCGGCCTCGGAATTGTTCCCCGACCTGGACCGTTACCGGGGCAAGCCCCTGGAGTTCGGCCGCATGGAACCGACCGCCTCCGACCCGACGGTGCAGCAGCAGTACGGCATGATAATCGCCAGGAAGAAGGCCGGGCAGGTCAACGCCCTGGCCACCCTCAACATACGGGGAGAACGTTCCGTAACCTGCAAGGGCGACTTCGACCGTCATCCCTCCCAGGGCCCGCTGCCGCCCGGCGCGCCTCCCGTCTGCGAGCATTTCCGCCAATTCCCCGATGCGCTGGAACGGGCGGCGGAACTGGATTCCCAATACGGGAGCAGCCCCGACCTGGAAGCCCTGCCCATGTACGGCGTCGTCTTTTCCTTCAAAGACCCCTTCGATACTAAGGACATGCGCTCCACCGGCGGTGGCGATGCGGCCTACGACATAGACTTCCCGGCCCGTGACCACGTTCTGGTGGATCAACTGCGGAAGAAGGGAGCCATCATCTTCGCCAAGGCGGTCAATACCGAGTACAACGGCCGGGCTGGAGACCCTGGCGGGCGTCACGAACCGGACAAAGTACTGCCCTCGGTTCTGGGTTACCAGCGCAGCAGTTGGGGCGGCAACCCCTCCAACCCCTACGACACCTCCCGCTCCGCGTCCCTGGGTTCCAGTTCCGGTTCGGCGCTTTCCGTCAGTACCAACATGGTTATGGCCAGCCTGGGCGAGGAGACACGGGCTTCCACCCGCGGGCCGGCCAACCACAACTCCGTTGCCCTTATCCTGCCCCACAAGGCCATGCTGGGTTTTGACGGCGGGGCCATCGGAGCCGACATATACTGCGACCGCAGCGGAATCCACTGCCGGAAAATCGAGGATTGCGCCCGGGTGCTGGACGCCCTGAAGGACCCGGAGGAGGGCTACTACGACCCCCGCGACCCCTTCACCACCGTGCCCCGTTCCTCGGTGCTGTCCTCCTACCAGGTTCACACACGAGGTTCCGGGCAGGCCGGCTCCCTGCGAGGGGTGCGTCTGGGCATCATCCGCGAGTCCATGGCCTACCCGGCCGGCTCCCTGACCGAAAAGCCCATCGTGGACGCCGCCAACCGGGAGATTAAGGAAGTCCTGCGCGACCACCTGGGCGCCACCCTGCTGGGGTCGGGCGACCGCAACTTCCCCGCCGACCCGGAAATTGAGCCCATGAAGGTGGACTTTCGCCGGGCCATCGCCGCCCTGCTACCCGTATTCATGCCCGACATTCTCTATCGCCTGGGCCCCGACGGACAGCCGGTGTTCCGGGAATTTGCCGAGGTTATAGTCCCCACCGAGTTCGCGCCGGGTGTCTTCTTCGGTTCCGGTGAAATGCAGCCGGTGGACTACTTCGTGGAACTGGCCGACGGTCTGATTGAACCGCCCGCCAACCTGGACCTGGCCACCATCCAGGACCAGATTCTCGCCATGTCCTTCCGCTACCACATCAAGCAGTACCTGACTCGCCGGGCGGCGGACTGGCGGGCCCTGGGCTACTCGGAAACGCTGGTGGACTGGCCCACCCTGAACGCCCGCTCCAAGTTCTGGGGGGACGACCAGCGGGCCGCCTTCAAGAATTGGGAGGAGGTTTCCGACCTGCGCAACCCGCTGGGCGGACGGCAGGGCGTGGACGAGCGGATAATGCTGCGGGAGTTCCTGCGCCGGGTGGATATGATGGTGATCTTGGAGAATCGGCTGGATGCCCTGGTGCGCCTGCACACTCCCTACCCGCCGGCCATCATCGGCGGGGCCAACCAGAGCGCCGGAAGCGGCAATATTCGCCAGGAGTCAACCAACGGCCCCAACGCCGGTCTCACCGAGGTATTGATTCCCGCCGGTTACGTTCAGACCGCCTACGACCCGGTTTTCCAATTGTCGGCGGACGGCTCCCGGTACGTTTCCGTTTCCTCGGAGACGCCCACACCCCTGGATCCGCCGGGCCTGCCCTTCTCGCTGGTCTTCCGCACCGAGCCGGGCAAGGAGGACATCCTGCTGAACGTCGCCTCTTCCTACGAGGCGGCCTCCCGGCGGCGGGTAATGCCCCCGGACTTCGGCCCGCTGGGGTAACGGGAGCGTCATGTTACGCCAGGAATGGTAGGAATGAACGGTCATCCGGTAATGTAGGGGCGCACAGCCGTGCGCCCCTACGGTTAACGCCCGCCTCCACTGTCATTCCGAGCGACAGCCGAGGAATCCCAACCGCACCCATCAACCATTCGTCTCACCCGAAACCAACACTACTCCCTGTATTACGACATGGGCAAGAGCGCCTGTGCATGGCAATGATGGTTGCCCCATGCGGTTGGGATTCCTCGGCTGTCGCTCGGAATGACAGACAAGGGGGGTCTGTGCATGGCAATGGTGGTTGCCCCATGCGGTTGGGATTCCTCGACTGACGCTCGGAATGACAGACAGGGGAGGTCTGTTCTTGGCAATGATGGTTCCCCCATGCGGTTGGGATTCCTCGACTGTCGCTCGGAATGACAGACAAGGGGGGCCTGTGCTTGGCAATGATGGTTGCCCCATGCGGTTGGGATTCCTCGGCTGTCGCTCGGAATGACAGACAGGGGGGTCTGTGCATGGGAATGATGGTTGCCCCGCTTCGTTGGGATTCCTCGGCTGTCGCTCGGAATGACAGACAGGGGGGCCTGTGCTTGGCAATGGTGGTTGCTCCATGCGGTTGGGATTCCTCGGCTGACGCTCGGAATGACAGACAGGGGGGCCTGTGCTTGGCAATGGTGGTTGCTCCATGCGGTTGGGATTCCTCGGCTGACGCTCGGAATGACAGACAGGGGAGGTCTGTGCATGGCAAGGATGGTTGCCCCATGCGGTTGGGATTCCTCGGCTGACGCTCGGAATGACAGACAGGGGAGGTCTGGGCATGGCAATGGTGGTTGCCCCATGCGGTTGGGATTCCTCGGCTGTCGCTCGGAATGACAGACAGGGGTTTTCTGCAACCTACATTGGGGGCGTCAACTCAACCCCCAGTACCTGCTCGCACCATCGGGCGGCTGCCAGCAACCCTTCCTCTCCCATGTATGGGCCGACCAGTTGTACGCCCAAGGGAAGACCCCCTTCAGACAGGCCGGTGGGCAGGGTTATGGACGGCAGCCCACAAGAAGTCCACGGACCCTGGAATACGGTGTTGCCCGTGTTGGTCAGGTCGGCCAGGGGAGGCGTTGGGGTTGAAGGGGTTAGCAGTATGTCCGGTCCCTGGGCCAGCCGCCGCATTTCGGTGATGAACCGCCGCCGCCGCTCCATGGCCCGGGAGTAGGTGACCGCGTCGGTCTCCAGTCCCCGCCGGATCATGCCCCGAATGCCCGGCTGGTAATCCTGGGCCCGCTCCCGATACATGGGTTCGTGGAAGGTGGAACCCTCCACCGCCATGATTATCTGCTGGTCCTCGATGGCCGTATCCATGCTGGGCGGCAGGGCCACCTCCTCCACCGATGCGCCGGCCTCGGCCAGACGTTCCACGGTGGCGTCCGTATGCCGGCGAGTCTCCTCATCGGCGTGGTCGTAGAAGAACTGGCGAATAACCCCGATCCGCGGCGGGGCAGCATCGGAAAGGCTGGCCAGGTAATCTGGAACGGACGCCGGGCTGGCCACCGGGTCCGCCTCGTCGGGGCCGGCCATCGCCTGCAACAGCAGGGCGGCGTCCTCCACCGTCCGGGTCATCCACCCCATGGTGTCCAGCGACCAGCTGACCGGAATGACGCCGTGGCGGCTCACCCGACCGTAGCTGGGTTTGAATCCGACCACGCCGTTGTAGGATGCGGGGCGCAGCACCGACCCCACCGTCTGGGAACCCAGGGCCGCCGGACACATGCGGGCCGCCACTGCCACCGCCGAGCCGCTGCTGGAGCCGCCGGGGGTATGGTCGGCGTTCCAGGGATTTACCGTGGGGGAAGGATCCATGCAGGCGAACTCGGTGGTGACCGTCTTGCCCAGCATGATTGCCCCGGCGTCCTTCAGCAGGGCGACGGGCGCGGCATCGAATTCGGGCACGAAGTCGGCATAGACCCGGGAGCAGGCGGTGGTGGGAATGCCGGCCGTCTGATAAATGTCTTTCACGCCAATGGGTATGCCGTGCAGGATTCCGACCGGGGAGCCGGCCGCCAACTCCCGGTCCCGCGCCTCCGCCTCGGCCAACGTCGCGGCCCGGTCCAGATAGACCCAGGCCTGCAAGGCGGGTTCCAGAGCTTCAATCCGGTTCAGAAGGGACTGGGCCAGGTCCACCGCCGACAGTTCCCGGTTGCGGATGAGGGCGGCGGCCTGGGCTACGGTTAGTTCGTAGGGCTGGGGCATGGTTCGGCCTCCTCGTTGGGGCTTCTACAGGGTTCGGCATAAGGGCAATGGCTTCCGGCATGGTTGCCGTCTCTATTGGCTGGCGAGGTCGAGGGCGCAGGTACAGAGATGCTCGCCCTCTCCAAAGGCTACCCCATTTCGACCCGGCGGACAATGAGCCGGGCCACAGTCCGTTGAGGAGCGTTGTTCCCTCTCGGCGACCGAGGGCCAGCAGACTTGAGACATTTGCCGGCAAATCTAGTAGAATAGCATCAGACTGAAAAAGCCAATAATAAGGGAGGAGAGTTATGGCGGACAATGATGTCCTGTTGATGGCTCACCTGATGCGCCGGGCCGGGTTCGGCGCCTCCTACGATGAATTGCGGGAACGGACGGCCCGGGGCTACGCCGCCACGGTGGAGGAATTGCTGAATCCCGAAGCCCAGCCCGAACTGGAAACCGATGTGATGCAGCGCTACATGGGCTGGCGCGACATGGGCTACCTGGCCGCCAACCAGGGCTATTGGACCTATCGCATGGTCAATTCGCCCCGCCAGCTTCAGGAAAAGCTCTGCCTTTTCTGGCACAGCATATTCTGCGTGGGAGACTCCAAGATCATGGCGCCCCACAACATCCTGGAGCAACTGGACGAGTTCCGCAATCACGGCCTGGGTCGGTTCGACGAACTGCTGCTGCGGATGGCCTCCAATCCGGCCATGCTGTACTACCTGGACAACCAGCTCAGCCACAAGGAGGCGGTCAACGAGAATTGGGGCCGGGAACTGCTGGAACTGTTCTCCATGGGCGTCGGGATGGACGGGCAGCCCAACTACACGGAGGAGGATGTGAAGGCCTGCGCCCAAGCCTTCACCGGCTGGACGGTGGGCAACGGTATGCCCCGTTATCCCTATGGTCGCTATTTCAACCAGTTCCTGTACAACCGTCTCGACCACATCGAGGGGGAGAAGACCTTCCTGGGCGAAACGGGCGACTTCAACGGCCACGACATCGTTCGCATCATCGCCAGACAGCCGGCCACGGCCCGGTTTATCTCCCGTCACCTTTACAACTTCTTCGTGGCCGACGAGCCCCAGGTTCCGTCGTGGCAGGACACGCCGCCCCGGGACATGGAAGCCATCCGGCAGTTGGAGGAGGAGTACTTCCGTTCCGGCTACGAAATCCGGTCCATGCTGCGCCTCCTGTTCAACTCGGACTTCTTCAAGAAGAGCCGGTTCGCCAAGGTGAAGAGCCCGGCGGAACTGGTTTGCAGCACCCTGCGGTTCATGGGGGACTTCGACACTCCCAAGCCCAAGATGTACGACATGGCCCTGGAGATTCGGTACATGGGGCAGGACCTGATGAACCCGCCCACTGTGGAGGGCTGGCATACGGGCAAGGAATGGATCGACAGCGGCACCCTGATCGAGCGGGTGAACTACGCCGCCAGCGAAATGGGCCGACTGGAGGCGCCGGGCATCCGTTCGGTGGTGCAGCGCTTCAGCGACCAGGGCCCCACGGTGTCCTCGGACGATCTGCTGGACGGCTGCCTGGAGATGCTGGGCGGCTACCAGCTGATGAGCGAAACCCGGAACCTGTTCCTGAACCACCTGGGGCGAGATGTGCAGATCGCAACAGCCGGGGATGAATTCACCCGGACGGTGGGGCAGGCGCTGCAACTGATAGTATCCACCCAGGAGTATCAGTTTACCTAATAGCATGCCGAGCCTGGGGAAGCAGGCGATTGGGATACACGTCGTTACCGGTAGGGGCGCACAGCCGTGCGCCCCTACGCTGTTGGGCAATCATCCCCCCACCAGCCAACCAAACCTGTCATTCCGAGCGACAGCCGAGGAATCCCAACCGCACCCATCAACCACGCCCTCCAACACAAGCCAACCAAACCTGTCATTCCGAGCGGCAGCCGAGGAATCCCAACCGTAGGGGTCAACCGTCCCTGCCCTTCTTAACCCCTCTTTGCTGTCATTCCGAGCGACAGCCGAGGAATCTCAACGGTGCAGGGCTACCATCATAGCCATGCCAAGCCTCTCCTGTCTGTCATTCCGAGCGACAGCCGAGGAATCCCAACCGTAGGGGTCAACCATCCCTGCCCTTCTTAACCCCTCTTTGCTGTCATTCCGAGCGACAGCCGAGGAATCCTAACGGTGCGGAGGTGACACGCCCCCTGACCATTCTCCCCTGTCATTCCGAGCGGCAGCCGAGGAATCCCAACCGCACCCATCAACCACGCCCCCCGCCACCAGCCAACCAAACCTGTCATTCCGAGCGACAGTCGAGGAATCCCAACCGTGCAGGGCTACCATCATAGCCATGCCAAGCCCTTCCTGTCTGTCATTCCGAGCGACAGCCGAGGAATCCCAACGGTGCAGGGGTGACACGCCCCCACCACCAGCCAACCAAACCTGTCATTCCGAGCGACAGCCGAGGAATCCCAACCGTAGGGGTCAACCATCCCTGCCCTTCTTAACCTCTCTTTACTGTCGCTCGGAATGACAGGTTTGGTTGGCTGGTGGTGGCTCGGAATCAAGATGGAAGGGGATGGTGAGAACAAAAAGCCCGGAACGACTTCGTAATCCCGGGTTTAGCAACTGCTTGTGCTGGAGGGTTGGTGCCGGAGGAGGGACTCGAACCCACACATCATAAAGATAGCGGATTTTAAGTCCGCCGCGTCTGCCATTCCGCCACACCGGCTCAACAGTGAGGGACCGGCATCACCGCCGGCCCGCCTACGGGGGATTGCGGCCGACCAGGGTATCGAGGGTCAGATGGTTTTGGCGACTCCCGGCGGGTAGGGAAGAATGGAGGCGACGGGCGGATTCGAACCGCCGAATAGAGGTTTTGCAGACCTCCGCCTTAGTCCACTTGGCTACGTCGCCTCGGGCTGCGCCTTGTTGCAACTGCCGGGTTTGGGACCGATATGGTGCCGAGGGCGGGACTTGAACCCACACGGGCTTGCGCCCACGGCCCCCTCAAGACCGCGTGTCTACCTATTCCACCACCTCGGCCAGTCGGCATATTCGCAATTATAACATATTTAACATAGGGCACAAGTTCTTTTGCAACTCTATTGCCGTATCACCTCATACCCGCTCTCGGTTGAAGGCCAGGCGGGAAACTCGGTCAGCCAGCGCGGCCCCATCCCCGGGTTGCGGGTGACTCTGAATGGTTGGCGCCACCCGGTCAATTGACCGGACCGAACGCCGATGGTAGCATCGCCCCAGTTCTCCATTCATACCCTTACTTGCATTGCCGTCCCGTTCGCAGGGGGTACATCTCCCCCACCCATCGGTCGGCAGTTTCAGTCTGGTAAGCTCACGCTTCTCCTGGTAGCGTGGACTGCCGGGAGCAGGTTCCATGGCCCTAAACTTGGGCGAGACCATTCGCCAACTGGAAAGTGTTGTCCAGTCCCTGGGTACGGCCCGGGCGGAACGCCAGCGACGGCTGGAACAGTTGCGCCAGGACGCTCGCGCCATTCAGCCCGAGGAGGCCCGGCGGCGGACATCGGAACCGGGCATCCCCTTCCTGGCCGCCCAGGTCCTGGATGCTCTGCTGGGAGCATACGCGCCGAACCCCTGCCCTCAGGACTGGTCGGCGCTCTCGGTGGATGGCTCCCACATCGACGTGGACCGTCACCTGCCCGTTCCCTGTTACCTGCTGAACCTGGGTGGCTGCCTGCTGACCTACGGGGCTGACTCCGGCGCCCGATTCTTCAGCCGCCCCCACCTGGCGGCCGGGGAGGAGGAACTCTACCTGCGAGACCCCCGCCGCGCCAACACGGAGGAGGCTCTGACCGGCAATCTGCTGGGGTTGTATCGCACCGTTCGGGAGTTGACGGCGCTGCTGGAAGAAGCCCGGCAATGCGCCGATGACCGTCCCGTGCTGGCCCTGGTGGACGGCAGCCTGGCGCTGTGGGGGTTGGCCGGTCGCACCTACCCCGACTTCGTGCGCCGTTACATCATCGATGAGGGGCTGCTGCCCGTTCTGGACGGCTTCCGCAGCCTGGCCCGGGAGCGGCAGGTTACCCTGGCCGCCTATGTTTCCCTGCCCCGTACCACCGAGGTGGTGAACGCCGTCCGCCGCTGCATTTGCCGATTCGACTTGGAACGCTGCCGGCAGTCCTGTAGCAATCGGGTGGCCACCCTGGAGCCCTGCAGCCGAGCCAACGACTTTCTTGACCGGGAGTTCTTCGAGGGTTTACTGCCGCCCTACCATCGTTCTCCCACCTACCGAACCATGTCGTCGGTACCCCGCGACCACTACGGCGAGGGGCAACAGGTGTGCTTCTACTACGTGAACGTGGGGGCGGAAATCGCCCGGGTGGAGGTTCCCCAATGGGTGGCCGAGGACGACTCCCTGATTTCTCTGGGCCACAGCCTGATCGTGGACCAGTGCCAGCGGGGTCAGGGTTACCCGGTGGTGATAACCGAGGCCCACGAGCAGGCGGTGGTGACTGGGCGAGACCGTCAACTGTTCAGGGAGATGGTGGCGGAAACGCTGGAGCGTCAGGGCCTGCCCGCCTACACCTCGCAGAAGGAACGGTCCAAGCAGCGACCCTGGGTGTAGCGCCCCGTAAAGGCGGGATAGAGCCAACCCTCCCTGTCATTCCGAGCGACAGTCGAGGAATCCCAACCGTACCCTTCAACCACGCCACCCCCTCCAAGCCAACCATGTCTGTCATTCCGAGCGGCAGCCGAGGAATCCCAACCGAACCCTTCAACCACGCCACCCACCACAAGCCAACCATGTCTGTCATTTCGAGCGGCAGCCGAGGAATCCCAACCGAACCCTTCAACCAACAATCCCACCACGAACATACGCGCCCTTCTCCGGGGAATGGGCGAGAGGTGTTGGGCATGGCAAAGAAGGTTCCCCCGCAGCGTTGGGATTCCTCGGCTGTCGCTCGGAATGACAGACTTGGGGGCTGGGGATTCCTTGACCGTCGCTGGGAATCATGGGCGGGTTGGACTGTGGTGGAATGGTTGGAAAGGGAGGTAAAGGGGCACGGCCGCGCGCCCCTACGGTTCAGGGCCCCACTCCCTGTGCCACGCCATCCAGCCCCTCCCAAAACTCCACATACTCCTGGTAGCTGCCGAACTGGCCCACCGTCCTCAGAAAGTCTCCCAACGAGTCGCTGCGTCGGCGCAATTCCCGCATCTGCTCACCGATGGGACTGATGGACCCGCCCCGGGTGGCGTAGGACCCGTGAAAGGCGAAGTAGGCCTGGTTGATCTTGCGGATGTTGTAGCCCCGGCTGACGAACAATTTTCGCCGCCGCTCCATGTACTCCTCCGCCCCGGCCACGTCGCCCCGGTTCAGCAACTCCTCGGCGTGGGCGCGGGTCTCCCGCATTTCGGCGATGAAATCGAAGCCATCGGGGTTGCTTCGGGTCGGCCTAGGGGTGAACTCCTCGCCGGTGATGGCGGTGTAGGCCAGTTGACCCAGTTCCTCGCCGGCGATGGTTGCCGCCGTCTCATTCAGGGTCAGCATCTGTGAACTCTTCCCGTAGTTTCGGCCCAGGGGACGGAAGTAAAGCCAGTGATGCACCCATTCGTGGGCGGCCACTTCCAGCCCGTAGTACATGCCGGAGGTATCCACCACCACGCTGGGATAGACGGAAAGGCCACCGGTGGGAGCCACCACCGCCGACAGGTTCTCCGTAGCCAGGGCCACGGCCTCCAGTTCATCCCGGGTCGCGTCTTCCATGCCGGAACGGAGCAGAAAGGCGTCCTGCCGGTAAATCCGGTCCCGGGGCGACAGCACCAGCACGTTGGGAGGACTGCCGAAGGTGGTATCCACCGGCGGGAATATGCCCAGCCAGGGAATATCCATACCCTGGGCGCGGGCAGCCTCGGCCACCGCTTCCTCCACGATGCTCTCCACTTGGGGCAGCAGGTCCGCGCGCCTGGCCCGGTTCTCGGCGATGGCATCGGCCAGTTGATCGGCTTCCGGAAGGGGCGCGGAAAGGGTGTCTCCGCCCGACCGGAGCTGGCCCTCCAGTTCCGCCTGCCGCAAGGAAATGGTCATTCGCCGCTCGGCCAGACCCAGGTCGAAGAACTCCCGCACCAGTACGGCCCGGGCCTCGCCGTTAAGCTCAGGGCTTCCCGTCGCCCAGGAGGTCAGAATGCGGAAAGGCTTGTCGAATATGCGCTCCAGTTCCCAGGCCACGATGCTGAAACGGTGAGGGGCCATGGCCGCCTCCAGGGGCGAAGGCCGGTATTCCGCCTGCCCCACGGACACCAACAGGAGGGCAAGGAACAGGAAGAGCAGCCCCCGCCGCCGGGTAAGGCCGCGACGGCGGACTTCATTATTGGGCATGGCGATTGTTTCGGCGCTGGCCCCCATTGGGCAATCCTGACAGCCAAGAATCTTCCGAGTTT
This sequence comes from Dehalococcoidia bacterium, assembly GCA_965221385.1. GTDB lineage: Bacteria > Chloroflexota > Dehalococcoidia > Lucifugimonadales > UBA3495 > Bin22. The sequence continues at coordinate 1,625,500 of OZ244885.1, read as the reverse complement.
CCCTCCTACAATTCTAGCGCACCTACAGTTCTGGCGCAGGTTTCGGGCAAGGCTTTGGGCAATGGGCAAGGACTACCGGCAAGAAGGGCAGGTGGTATTGGGAGCGACCGGGATTTTGACACCCCGGCGCCACCGGCGTTATACTGCCCCGGTTGCCGGGCATCGACATATTCTTGGCTTTCTGAACGGGTTTTCGTAGCAATTACTTCCGATTTCAGCCATTGGCCCGGCCCCAGACCGGATTGAACACCCGACCCCTGACCAGCATGAACATAAGGTAGGCAGCAGTTATGTCCCTTCTAGCCCAACAGGACCCGGAGGTGGCCCGCGCCATTGAATTGGAAGACGCCCGCCAGCGCGATTGCGTCGTCCTGATCGCCTCGGAGAACTACGCCAGCAAGGCGGTGCTGGAAGCCCAGACCAGCGTGATGAACAACAAGTACGCCGAGGGCTACCCCGGCCGCCGCTACTATGGTGGCTGCGAGCATGTTGACGTGGTGGAGTCTCTGGCCATTCAGCGAGCGAAGGAACTGTTCGGCGCCGAACATGCCAACGTTCAGCCCCACAGCGGCGCCCAGGCCAACATGGCGGTGTACTTCGCCCTGCTGGAACCGGGCGACACGGTGATGGGTATGCAGTTGGACCATGGCGGCCACCTGACCCACGGCGCCGGCGTCAACTTTTCCGGCAAGCTTTACAACTTCGTGCCCTACGGTGTGGATCGGGACACGGAACTCATCGATTACGACGAGGTGGAACGGCTGGCAAGGGAGAACCGGCCCAAACTGATCGTCGCCGGGTGCAGCGCCTATGCCAAGACCCTGGACTTCCCCCGCTTCCGGGCCATTGCCGATGCGGTGGACGCCTACCTGATGGTGGATATGGCCCACATCGCCGGGCTGATTGCCGGCGGGGCGCACCCCTCCCCCTTCCCCCATGCCCACGTGGTCACCTCCACCACCCAGAAGAGTCTGCGGGGACCCCGGGGCGGGTTCATCCTCTCCACGGCGGACCTGGCGCGCAAGATCGACTTCGCCGTTTTCCCCTATATGCAGGGTGGGCCACTGATGCACGTCATCGCCGCCAAGGCCGTTTGCTTCGGCGAGGCCCTGCGGCCCGAATTCGCCCGCTACGCGCAACAGGTGGTGGACAATGCCGCCGCCATGGCCACCGAGGTTTCCGAGGCCGGGCTTAGGCTGGTCTCCGGTGGCACCGACAACCATCTGATACTGGTGGATTTGACGCCCCTGGACATCACCGGACAGCAGGCGGAAACGGCCCTGGCATCGGTGGGTATCATCACCAACAAGAACGCCATTCCCTTCGACCCCAAGCCGCCCCGGGTGGCCAGCGGTATGCGGCTGGGCACCCCCGCCATCACCAGTCGGGGCTTTGGCGTGGACGAGACCAGGAAGGTGTCGCGCCTGATAACCCAAACGCTGAGCCACATGGACGACCAACAGGCGCTGGAAGGTGTCAAGGAAGCGGTACGGGAATTGACCTCCGGCTTCCCGGTGCCGGGGCTGGATTTCTAGCGTAACCGGGGAAGGGCAAGGGCATTCCTCGACAAGAAAATGCCCTGTCTTTCCGAACGCAGCCCGGGAATCAAGGAATTGGGGAGGGGCTTCCCAATGGTGATGGCCATTGCCCCCCAACTCTGCAACGCCGCCATAGTTGAGTGACATTGCCGCCAATGATATAATCCCCGGACAGTTTAGAATGGGCTATTGTTTCAGGAGCGCCTTTTGCGTCATTACGAACTTGTAACCATCCTCAGTCCCATGCTCAGCCAGGACCAGGCTAACGAGGCATGGGGGCAGATCAGCGACTTCATTTCCAACCGGGAAGGCGATATTTTCCAGGTTCAGCCCTGGGGTACCCGGCGGCTGGCCTACCCCATTCACCAGGGGACCCACCATTTCCTGGAAGGAAACTACCGCCTATTCCGGTTTTCCACCGAAACTCCCTTCAACCAGGCCCTGGAGAATTACCTGCGCATGGATGAACGGGTGCTCCGGTCCCTGGTAGTGTCCATTCCCGACCGGGAGATTCTGCCCGACCCGGTGGTGGCGCCGAGGCCCGCGCCCGCCGGCGTAGCCCGCCCCGCCGAAGCCGGCGAAGCTCCCACAGACGCAGCATCGGCGGAAGCCCCGGCTGAAGCGACCGCTGAGGCGACCCCCACGGAGGCCACCGCATATTCGAGTGGCGAGGCTGCTGCCGCCGTTGCGGAAGCTCCTGCAGAATCTGGTGCGGAATCCTCGCCGGAAGCGACCGTTGAGACCGCTCCCGCGGAGACTCCCGCAGATCCAGGTGAGGAGGCTCCTGCGGCCGTTGCGGATTCGGCTGACGAGGCTCCCGTGGCCGAGGTGGAAACGCCGGTGGATGAGACCCCCGCCGCCCCCGCCGATGCAGAGGAGGCGCCAGCGTCTGCCGAGGACACCCCCGAATCTGAACAACAACCCGAAACTTAGGCTGGCGCTCTTGCACAAAGTAATCATCATAGGGAATTTGGGGCGCGACCCGGAAATGCGCTATACCCCCAGCGGACAGGGTGTCACCTCTTTCAGCGTGGCTTCCAACCGGCGGTATCGTACCGCCGATGGGGAGCAGCGGGAAGAAACCATGTGGTTCAATATCAACGCATGGGGCCGGCAGGCGGAGATCTGCAACCAGTATCTCACCCGGGGCAGCCAAGTTTACGTGGAAGGAACCCTTACCACCCGGGTCTTTACGGGCAGCGACGGACAGCCCAGGGTATCGAACGATGTCCGAATGACCGAGATGCAGATGTTGGGTTCCCGTGGTGGCGACATGGACGAGGGCCGCGGTTCCTTTGGCGGCGACGCCGGTCGCGGCGGTATGGACGACTTCAACAACTATGGCGGCGCCGGATCCGGTGGCCGCAACATGGGCGGCGGCTACGGCAACCAGCCCGATGAAATTGACGACCTGCCCTTCTGATCCCTCCTCCTGCCGGGGTTCTGGTTTCTGAATCCCCGGACCATCACTACGAGGGTGAAGAGGTGGTTACAACTGGCAATGGCGAGCGATAAATAGCGGAGGAACGATACTGGTATGACGACACCTGCACCCGCACCGGCAGCGCCCTCAGCCCCGGCACAACCCGCCCAGCCCGCTCCGGGTGGCCCCGCTCCCGCGGGACAAGCGCCCCGGCCTCCCCAGGGTGGCCCCGGCGGTTTCCAGCAGCGCGGCCCGCGACCGGCCGGCGGTCCCCGGCCCGGCGGCAGGCCCCGGGGAAGGTACGCGCCGCGACGGCGGGTATGTTCCTTCTGCGTGGAGCACGTCAAGCATATCGACTACAAGGATTACGAACGCCTGCGCCGCTACGTTTCCGACCGGGCCAAGATAGAACCCCGCCGGAAGAGCGGCGTCTGCGCCAAGCACCAACGGGCGCTGAGCAACGCCATCAAGCGGGCCCGGCATCTGGCCCTGCTGCCCTTCGTTCCCATGCAGAACATGCGCAGCGGCATTCGCCGGTAACGGCCCAGCGACGAACGCGCCCATTGTCCCTGCTGCCTGGAAGAATCGGCTGAGCTTTCCGCCCGGAAAGCTCAACTTTTGCTGGATACTTGCGCCAGCCCCGACCGGCGCGGGTAAACCGGCAAGGGCAGTAACGGCAAGCCAGGCCAAATCTACCAGATTACCCAGAGGTCCAAGGGCAGTAACGGCAAGCCAGGCCAAATCTACCAGATTACCCAGAGGTCCAAGGATGGTATTCCCCGCATCGCCAGGAGATTCGGCGCCCCAGCCCCCCGGCGACCGACGCCGGCGGCGGCGTCAAAGAGCCACTGCTGAGGACGTTCAACGTCAATCGGAACGCCGGGCCCAGGAGCGCAAGCGCCAGAAGATCGCTCTCGGCATTGGCCTGGCCCTGATCCTGGTGGTCATCGGCATCGTCGGCGTGGGCTACTACCTGGAGTTCCACCGGCCGCCCCGGGAATTGGCCGGCCAGGTGCGGGACGTGCGCTTCACCATGGGAGACCTGGTGGACCGCATCCGCGTCCTGCAGGGTATCAACCGGTACCAGGGCGGCAGGGTTGACCTCAGCACCGTTCCCTTTGAGTACCTGCAGGATATGATCAAGGCGGAAATCATCCGGCAGGCGGCCCCCGGCCTTAGCTTCAGCGTCACCGAGGAGGACATCGACGAGGAGTTGCGCCGCCGCTTCCGTCCCTCGCCCCGACCGGACCAGGAGGTGGACGAGGGCCAGTTGGACCAGGAATACCGCAATAGCCTGACCACCTTCCTGACCGCCACCAAGCTGTCCGAGGACCAGTATCGCCGGCTGATCGAGGAGGAATTGCTCCGGAGCCAGTTGTCCGTGCTGATAGACACGGGCATTCCCAGCGAATTGGAGCAGGTGGAGGTGGCCTGGATTCGCATGGAACAGGACGGAGCAGCCGATCCCCAGGAGGTGCGCAACCGCCTGGTGCGCGAATCCTTCGGCGACGTGGCCGCCGAGGTGAATGTCCCTGATGGTTTCACCGACTCCCAGGGCTACGTGGGTTGGGTGCCCCAGGAGGCCTTCCCGGAGTTGGACGACGTAATCTACGGCAACCCGGACCGCAATCGGGAGGCCCTGGCCACCGGCGAAATCAGCGACCCCCTCTTCACCCAGGAAGGGGTGTTCATCATCCAGAACATCGCCGGGCCGGAAGTGCAGCCCCTGCGGGGAATACGGGAACTGGCAGCCATGGACGATTTCACCGAGTTGTCCCAGGAGGAACGGGACGCCCTGCGCCGGGAACTGCGCATTCGCGGCAAGCTGTCCCAGCAGAAGGTGGACCAGTGGTTCGATGATCAGATCGCCCGGGGCGCCGACGAGGGCTGGTTGAGAATCCGGTTCGACAGCGATCTCTACGCCTGGGTGGCCGACCAGGTGCAGCTTTCGGCCCCCAGAGTGCCCCAGGGACCGCCGGTGGGCGGCCCGGGGTTCCCCTAATTTGACCATGACTGATCCTGACGACAGGGCCGCAGCGGCCGGTACCGCAACGAACGGGCCAGCAATCAACGTGGGGTTGCTGGGCCTCGGCGTGGTGGGCGGCGGCGTGGCCATGGCCCTGCTGGAACAGCCCCAGGCGCTGGCCGCGGCCATAGGCCGCCCCGTGCACCTGAAGCGCGCCCTGGTTCGCGACCCGACCCGAAAGCGGGACGTGAACCTGCCCCGGGGCGTGGTCACCACCAATCCCGAGGACATTCTGGCCGACCCGGACATTGGCCTGGTGGTGGAGGTCATGGGCGGGGAGAACCCGGCCGGCCAGTACCTGCGAAATGCGCTGCAATCGGGCAAGCATGTGGTCACCGCCAACAAGGAAGTCATGGCCAAGCAGGGGCCGGAACTGCTGGCCCTGGCCCGTCGGCATGGGGTGAACCTGCTGTACGAAGCCAGCGTGGGCGGCGGAATTCCCATCATCGGCTGCCTGACCAAGGAACTGGCCGCCAACCGTTTCCGCTCCGTCCGCAGCATCATCAACGGCACCACCAACTACATCCTGACCCGTATGGCCAACGACCACACCGACTTTGCCCCGGCCCTGGCCGAAGCCCAGGAACAGGGTTATGCCGAAGCCGACCCCACCAACGACATTGAAGGATACGATGCCGTTTACAAGCTCTCCATCCTGGCCGGTCTGGCCTTCCACCGCCGGGTGCCGCCGGAAAGCATCTACCGGGAGGGCATAACCCGACTCCAGCCCCAGGATTTCCGCTATGCCCACGAGTTGGGCTACGCCATCAAGTCCCTGGCCATCGCCACCATGGACGAAGGGGCCGTGCAGGCCCGGGTGTATCCGGCGCTGATTCCCCAGGATAATATGCTTGCCAAGGTGGATGGGGTGTATAATGCGGTGGAAGTCGAGGGGAGCCTGTGCGGGCGGGTGCTGATTCACGGCCGGGGCGCCGGCCGAGGCCCCACCGCCAGCGCCGTGGTGGGCGACCTGATTGAGATTGGCCGCAGCCTGGCCGCCGGTTCCGGCACAGACGCCGGCTTCGCAGCGGCGCCTTTGCCCTCGGTGACCATTGAGGACTCCGGAGAGGACCCCGGCAGCCTTCGTTCTATGGACGAATTGGAGTGCCAGTACTTCCTGCGGCTGAACATTGCAGACCGGCCCGGAGTCCTGGCCCAGATAGCCCGAATCCTGGGAGACCAGAACATCAGCATCGCCTCGGTGCTGCAGAAGGATGCCAACCCGGAAGCGCAGACGGCGGAAATTGTCATCACCACCCACCCGGCCCGAGAGTTGTGGGTACAGAAGGCCCTGAAACTGGCCGAAGACCTGGAGGTGGTGCAGGAAATCAACAGCCTGTTGCGAATCGAGGACTAGCGCCCCGTCAAGTTTGGGAGGACCGGGCATTGGGGGCAATTGCCATTCCGAGGCGAGTCAAGGAGTCCCAACGGTACGGACGACCGTCTTGGCGGCTCCCATACATGGTTGCCCCGCAAGGTTGGGCTTCCTCGACAAGCTAGGAATAACATTCCTGGGTTAGTCTCGTCATGGTAGGCCTGAGGAGAGCCCCGACTCTCCCAAGAGGGTAACCCGGTTTCCAATCCTGGGGAACCGGGCGGTGGTCAAGCATGGGAAACTACCCAGGGCAGGACAGCCAACCAACTTTAGCGCGGCAGCAGCAATAGTATGGGCGTCGGCGTACTGAAGAAATACGGAGAATTCCTGCCCCTGACCGGGGATACCCCCATTTTCTCCCTGGGCGAGGGAGATACGCCCCTGGTAAGGTCCAACCGCTTGGGGAAGGAACTGGGCTGCAAAGAGCTCTACTTCAAGCTGGAAGGCTGCAATCCCACCGGGTCGTTCAAGGACCGGGGGATGGTGGTGGCCATCGCCAAGGCGGTGGAAGAGGGCGCCGTGGGAATCATGTGCGCTTCCACGGGCAACACCAGCGCCTCTGCCGCCGCCTACAGCGCGTACTTGGACCTGCGAGCCTTTGTTCTCATTCCCAAGGGGGAGGTGGCGCTGGGCAAACTCGCCCAGGCTATGGCCTACGGGGCCAGGATCATCATGGTTGACGGCAATTTCGACGCCGCCCTCAGCCTGGTACGCGAATTCACCCGCAACCACCCCATCACCCTGGTAAACTCGGTAAACCCCCACCGCATAGAAGGCCAGAAAACCGCCGCCTTCGAGATAGTAGATGTCTTGGGAGACGCCCCCGATTACGTGTTCATACCCGTCGGCAACGCCGGGAACATCACCGCCTATTGGAAGGGCTTCGTCGAATACCACAAGCTGGAACGGAGCCGAACCCTGCCCCGCATGATGGGTTTCCAGGCGGCCGGCGCCGCTCCCATCGTTCAAGGCCATCCCATCGCCAACCCCCAAACCATCGCTTCCGCCATACGCATTGGCAACCCGGCCAGTTGGGAGCCGGCCCTGCAGGCGCGGGACGAATCGGGCGGCGCCATCGACATGGTGAGCGACGACGAGATACTGGAGGCGTACCGGCTGCTGGCCTCGCGGGAAGGGCTTTTCGGCGAACCCGCATCGGCGGCATCCTTGGCCGGCCTGATCAAGCAGGTGAACCAGGGGTTGAATCTGTCCGACCAGCGTGTAGTATGTATCATAACCGGTAGCGGCCTGAAGGACCCGGACATGGCGGTCAGCAGCGCCACCGCCCAGACCATTGAGGTGGAACCAACCATGGCGGCGGTGGAGGCGGCGGCTCTGTCCCCGGCATAACGGACCACACACCCGCATTTTCCCAGAAGACGGGGTACACCATTCAGCCCAGCATCGAACATATCGTCACTGAACTTCTTTCCGCCATCGGCGAGGACCCCCAACGCCAGGGGTTGCGGGAAACCCCCCAGCGGGTGGCCCGTATGTACGATGAGCTGTTTTCCGGTGTGGAAATGAACCCCGAGGACGCCATTGACGCCGTCTTCGACGAGGAAAGCGCCGACCCGGTGGTCCTGCGCAACCTGACCTTCTACTCCATGTGCGAACACCACCTCCTCCCCTTCTTCGGCAATGCCAGCGTGGCCTACGTACCCAACGGCAGAATCGCCGGAATTAGCAAACTTGCCCGGGCATTGGACGTGGCATGCCGCCGTCCCCAGGTGCAGGAACGGCTGACCGGCCAGGTGGCCGATGCCATCTTCTCCGCCCTCGCTCCCCAGGGAGTGGTGGTGGAACTGGAAGCGGAGCATCTGTGCATGGCCATGCGGGGAATACGTAAACCCGGCGCCCGAATGGTTACCACAGCCATCCGCGGCGATTTTCCCGACGGGCGCTGGAGTGGGGACGGGCTGCTGAAGCTGCTGCGGAGGGATGGCTGAATTGACCGTCAAACTAGCGGCAATCCCCCTGCAGTCCTTTGACCAGATCCGCAGCCAGTGGGTGGATTTGCTTCCCCACTGCCCGGTGAACACCTTCTTTCTGCTGCCCCAATGGCAGGAGGTATGGTGGGAGGCCTTTCAGGACGGGCGAGAGTTCGCCGGTTTCTACCTGGAACGGCCCGAAGGCGTTACCGCCATCGCCTCGCTGGCCCGCCAGGGCGACAGCCTTTCCTTCGTGGGCAACACCGAGACCTTCGACTACAACGACTTTATGATCCGCCGTGGCGGGGAGGACGATTTCTTCCTTGCCCTGATGGAGTGGCTGGAGCAGGACGCCTGCCATTCTCTGGAGCTTCCCTCCCTAATAGAAGACTCCCCCACCCTGGAGCGTCTGCCCGACCTGGCCCGCCGTCACGGTTATTCGGTGGAGGTAACCGAGGAGGACGTGACGCCCGGGCTGGAACTGCCCGAGGACTGGGAATCCTACCTGGCCGGCCTGTCCAAGAAGAACCGCCATGAACTGCGCCGGAAATTGCGCCGTCTTGAAGCCGTGGAGGGTTGGCGCTGGTACCGAGTCCACGAACCGGAGGAGGTGCAGCAGCGGCTGGACGACTTCCTGGCCCTGATGCGCCGGAGCGATCCGGAAAAGGCGGCCTACATGACGGGCGAACGGGAGGTGTTCTTCCGCCACATTGCCCGCCGCACCGCCGAAATGGGCCTGCTGACCATCTTCTTCCTGGAAATGGATGGCCAGGACGTGGCGGCTTCCCTATGCTTCGACTATAACGATGCCCGCTACCTGTACAACAGCGGGTACAACCCCGATTACGGCTACTACAGCGTTGGCCTGCTGCTGAACGCCCTGTGCCTGAGGGATGCCATCGACGGGGGCATGACCTACTTCGACTTTCTGCGGGGGCCGGAACCCTACAAGTACCACCTGGGCGGCCTGAACCGGACCATCTATCGCATGGTGGTGAGCAAACCCGAAACGGCGGCCCACCCTTGAGCGTACCAAGGGTAGCCTTCATATCCTTCCATGCCAGCCCCCTGGCGGCCCCGGGCGAGGGCAAGGCCGGCGGCATGAATGTTTACGTCCGCCAGTTGGCCCGTTCCCTGGGCAACGTGGGCATCGACGTGGACGTCTTCACCCGGGAACATCGGCCCGGCGCCACCCCTGCCGACATGGTTGAGAGCATCTCCGATAACGCCCGGGTGATTCACCTGCCGGCCGGCCAGCCTGATACGCCCATGGATGACTTTCTGGGGTTGCTGCCCGGGTTCCTGGCGGAAATGCAGGAGTTCACCCGGCGCAACAACCTGGCCTACCGGGCTGTCCATTCCCATTACTGGCTGTCCGGCTGGCTGGGCCGAGGCTTCGCCCAGTGGCTGGACATACCCCACGTCATCACCTTCCATACCCTGTCCCGCATAAAGATGCAATCGCGCCCCGGCGAAAGGGAACCGGAGCAGCGCCAGGTGGTGGAGGAGGAACTGATCGCCTCTGCCGACCGCATAGTCGCCTTCAGTCCCCACGAACGCGACGCCATGGCCCGCCTCTACGGCGCGGACGTGAACCGGATTCAACTGGCCCCCTGTGGCGTTGACCTGGGCACCTTTCGCCCCCTGGATAGGGAGGAGTCGCGCCGGCGACTGGGCCTGAACGGCGACAAGGTGCTGCTGTACGTGGGCCGGATTGAGTCGCTGAAGGGCGTGGAACTGTTGGTGCGAACCACCGCCCACCTGGACACCTGCGAACCGGTCAAGGTGCTGGTGGTGGGTGACGACAACGGGCAGGACCGGGAGGTGGAACGGCTGCGGGAACTGGCCGAGACCCTGGAGGTGGCGGAGTCGATAGACTTCGTGGGCCGGGTGGCCCAGGACGAATTGCCCGTCTATTACAGCGCGGCCGATGTCTGCGTGGTGCCGTCCTTCTACGAGAGTTTCGGGCTGGCGGCCCTGGAGTCCATGGCCTGCGGGACGCCGGTGGTGGCATCGAGGGTTGGCGGCCTCTCCACGGTGGTGCAGCACGGCAGCACCGGCTACCTGAAATCGTGGCGGTGCCCGGAGGCTTTCGCCAACTCCCTTGAGATGCTAATATCCAACAGGAGCCTCCAGCACAGCATGGGATTGGCCGCCCGGCGCCGGGCCGAGGATTTGAGCTGGGACAAGGTGGCGGAGCGGATTGCCGGCGTGTACGCGGACCTGTCGGCGGAAAGGGCCGCATCCAGGGCGACCTGACCCCGGCGCCGGGTCCTTTTCCGGGTTCTACAGATTCCCCTGAGCGGCGCCCGTTCCGTGTTCCTCCCTTCCTGGCCGTGGGCCATTGAAACGTTTGCGGGTGGCCGTGGCTCCTCCCAGTCGACCGGTCCGCCCCTTTAGTTGGTTCCATTATCCGTAGAGACCCCTCAGCCACACTGCCAGAATGGTGAATCCTAGACCCGGGTTGACAGCCCAGCTTTAGAGGTACGGTTAACTGCCATGGCCAGGTCCAAGAAAGACACCAGGTCCTTTCCTGGCAAGATTCTGGTCCACGTCGAGACAACCCTGGCGGCGGGTCTGCTGGTCATTCTGCCCCTCTTTGTAACCATCTGGATTCTTAAGTTCATCTTCGACCTGGTGGAGCCGGTGATTCAGGCCATCCTCATCAGGTACCTGCCCGGCCCCCATTACCCGGGAATGGGCGTGGCGGTGATGCTGGTGCTGTTGTACATTGCCGGCTGGTTCACCACCCACGGCCTGGGCCAGCGCATGATCAACGGGGCCCACTGGCTGATGGAACGCATTCCGGGTGTGGGTACAATTTACAGCCCCCTGCGCACCGCCATGCAGACCCTGACCAAGCGGGACGAACAACCCTACCGGGGAGTGGTGCTGGTGGAATTTCCCCGGGCCGGGTCCAAATCCATCGGCCTCATCACTTCCTACCTGGGAGAAACCGACGGGGAGGACATGCTGGCGGTGTATGTTCCCACCACCCCCGTCCCCTCCTCCGGCTTCCTGATTGTGGTGCCCTACACCGACGTTACCTTCACCGACATCAGCGTGGACGACGCCATGAAGATCATCATATCCGGGGGCCTGCTGGCCGGTTCGTTGCTGGCAGAATCGGAGATGGAGGTTCCCGTCCTCAGCGAGCGGGATCACGACTGAACGGAGGCTTCGGCGCATTGGCGACCGGCTGTCGTCGTGGAGGTTGCCCGTCCCTCCCTCGACCGTAGGGGCATCGAATCTGCTTGTACCCACCCCCCATGGGGGGTATCATTGGGTTGTCCCGGCGCCTCGGTTACCTACCCACCGGCGCAATGGGCCGGCATGAACAATGGCCCCGGAAGCGCCCGTAGCCGTAAGGTGCAGCTAAAGGAGTTGTTTGATGGAAGAAACCCCGCAACGCGTACTGGTAGTCACACCCCATCCCGATGATGCGGAAATCTGGTGCGGAGGCACCCTGGCCCGTTGGATTGGCCAGGGCGCGGAGGTGGTGTACGTGGTCTGCACCGACGGCGGCAAGGGCACGGAAAAGCCGGGCATCTCCGCCGAAGAACTTTCCGCCACCAGGTACCGGGAGCAGATGGCTGCCGCCGAAACGCTGGGGGTTAAGGAAGTGGTCAAGCTGGACTACCCGGACGGCGAACTGGAGGACACGGGCGAGTTTCGCAAGCACCTGGTGCGCCAGATCCGGCGGGTTCAGCCCGAGGTGGTCATGGTTACCGAGCCCTACGTGCGCAGTATGGTTTGGCACCGGGATCATCGGATTGCCGGGCAGGTGGCCCTGGACGCCGTTTTCCCCTATGCCCGAGACCACCTGCACTTCGGTGAGCTGTGGAGCGAGGAGGGTCTGGAACCCCACAAGACGGGCATCATGCTTTTCTGGGGAACCGAACAGGCCGACACCTTCATCGACATCGGCGAGACCATGGAGGTGAAACTGGCGGCGGTGCAGGCCCACCGCAGCCAGGTGGCGGACCATCCCCAGCGCGAGGTGGTGGATTACGTGTACCGGCGGGCTAGGGACGCCGGCGCCCAGGCGGGCTGCGAATACGCCGAGGCCTTCCGCCGGGTCAACTTCCGTACCGGGTAGCGAGGAGCCTGTCAACGGGCCTTATCCGTAGGGGCGCACAGCCGTGCGCCCCTACCTCTCTACCCCTCCGGTCAACCCTTTAATCCGTCTCCCCCTGGTGGCCACTGCGAACATCTTCCGTTTCCCACTCCCAGCCCCCATGTCTGTCATTCCGAGCGACAGCCGAGGAATTCCAACGATGCGGGGGAGCCACGTTTCCCATGCCAGACCCCCCACGCCTGTCATTCCGAGCGTCAGTCGAGGAATCCCAACGATGCGGGGGAGCCACGTTTCCCATGCCAGACCCCCCACCCCTGTCATTCCGAGCGACAGTCGAGGAATCCCAACGGTGCGGGGGAGACATGATTGCCGTACCCAGCCCCCCACCCCTGTCATTCCGAGCGACAGCCGAGGAATCCCAACCGTAGGGGAAACCCTGTTTCCCACTCCCAGCCCCCATGTCTGTCATTCCGAGCGACAGCCGAGGAATTCCAACGGTGGGGGGGAACCGTCAGTGCCACTCCCAGACCCCCCACGCCTGTCCTTCCGAGCGTCAGGATTGGTTGGCATGGGGTGGGTCGGATGATTGATGGGTGCGGTTGGGATTCCTCTGCTGCCGCTCGGAATGACAGGATTGGTTGGCATGGGGTGAGCAGGGTGGTCGTTGGGGGTAGGGGCGCACGGCTGTGCGCCCCTACGGTGCAAGGACTAACGCGTTTGCCATGCCCAGCCTCTCCTGTTTGTCATTCCGAGCGACAGCCGAGGAATGACATGTTGTGGGGGAAGAAGTCCCGGTGCTTCTTGGCTACAGCGGGCCATCACCGGGGTTGGTCAGCATTGCCTCCCGCAGCAGGGGCAGGGGCGGCGCCCCGTAGGACAGCAGCTGGTCGTGAAAACCCTTCAGGGAAAAGGCCGCTCCCTGTTCCCGCCGGCAGTCCTCCCTCAGCTTCAGAATCATCAGCTTGCCCAGGGTATAGTTCAGGTAGCCGGGGTCGAAGGTTCCGCGCAGAGCCTCCCGACGGGCCGGCAGTTCCTCCATGTAGGCGTTGTCCATGAAGAAGCGAGTGGCCTCGTCAACCTTCATCCCCTGAGTGTGCATCCCCAGGGCGCACAGGTACCGGCAATTGCGCACCAGGGCCTCCAGTAACTGGGTCACCAACAGCCTGGGGTTGTCCCGGCCGTAGTCCGTCTCCAGCATCATCTCCTCGGTGTAGTGGGCCCAGCCTTCGGTGAAAGCGTAGGAGGTGGCCACCCGGTTTACCAGGGAAAGCTCCCTGCCGTAGCTGTTGTGCAGGTGGTGGACGAAGTGGCCGGGATAGACCTCGTGGATGGAAATTATGCGCAGGGTGTCGTAGTTGAAGTTGGTCAGCCACTCCTCGGCTTGGGCGTCCGTCCACTCCTCCGCCACGGGAGTAACGTAGTAGTAGGACTCCGTGGCCTGGGTTTCCAGGGAGCCGGGGCTGTCCATGGCGGCGAAGGCATAGCGCATGTAGGTGGGGGTCTCGACCACCTGGCAGCGGTCCTCCGATGGCAGGGAAATGATGTCCGCGTCCAGCAAGTAGCGGCGTATATCCTCCAGCATGGACCGGGTTTCGGGAATCAGCTCCCCGGCGGTGGGGTGATTGCGGCCAATCTCGGCCACTATCTCGCGGATGGAACAGTTGGGGCCGGCGATGGCGGCGGCTTCAGCCAGTCGTTCCAGGTTGCGTTCCAAGTTGGCCTGGCCCAGGTCTATGATGTCGCGCAGGGATGCGGTTACCCCCTCGCCATGGGCCAGCATGCCGGAATAGAGACGGGGGCCGATGGCAAAGTCTCCTTCCTCCCCTGCGGGCAATTGGACCAGCCTCTCCTCCAGCCGGTCCACGAAGGCGTCCAGGGCTTGGGCCGCCCGCTCCCGTGCCCGGTCGAACCGGGCCAGAAGCTGACCATCATCCAGCCCGCCGCCCGATTGGTCCAGGTCCACCCGCAGATCCACCCGGTAGAAGCGGGCCATGCCCCGGTAACTTTCGATGCTCATCTCCAGCACGGGGCGGCTCAAATCCGGGGTCAGGGCATTATCCAGCACGTTCAGGAAGTCGGGGGCCTGTTCCATCACCCGGGTGGCGGCGGCCAGCCGGTCGGCCAGGGGAGCGTAGTCACGCTTCACGTAACCGCCCACGTTCAGGTAGCCCACCTGGCGCATGGGATTGTTCTCCAGGGGACGCAGCTCTTCCAGGTTGAACAGCTCCCGACGCAGGAACAGTTCCAGCATGCGACGGGTCAGCCGCTCCTCGACCGCCGCCCCATTGCCCTGGACGTTGGTGTCGCTGTCGCCATCAGCCAGCCCGGAGAGTTGGGCCAGCCCCCGGCGCAGTTCCTCGACCCGGCGGGCGATCCGGTGGGGAGAAAGGTCGGGCAATTGCCCGTCGTACTCATGGCGACCAATGCGCGACCCGGCGGTGGGATAGAAGTCCAAGTGTTCCCTGACCAGCCGTTGGGCCAGGTTATCGAAGGCGGCGTTCATAGTCTCTTCTCGTTGTTAGCGAGGGGATTTCGGCTACTGGTGGGCGATTATTTGCAGGCGCGACCAAGGGGGCCGCCGGGCGCTACACCAGCTCGCTAATCTGGATCTGGGGGCGAATGTCGGTGTAGTTGGCGGTATCGCCCATCAGTTCGCGGCCGTGGGTCTTGAAGCCTTCGTGAACCTCGTCGGTGGTGTTGAAGTACAGGTTGCCCACGGCTATGAAGGGGGCAGGCGCGTTGGGGTCGGCGGAACTGACGCCGGATTCCACCTCGCTGCGCAACAGGCCCATCCCGTCGAGCCGCTGGTGCACCAGGGGCATGTGGGTGCCGGTGAAGTAGGCCAGGTCGAATTTCTTGCCCTCTTCGTTGGGGTAGAGGAAGGAGACTTTGATCATGGGAGATACTCCTTTGTCCTTGGTGGAATGGGTTGCATCTGGCGGCCATTTTACAACAGGGGTACGGGGGTGACTACCGGGCCGGAGCGGGCCTGGTCAAACGCCGGCCGCCCAGTCCGGGTCAGCAGCGGTCTTCCCGGCGCCCAAGGAATTCTGGCGGCGGCGATGGCGGAAGGAGAACCGAAAGGGGGACAGGGAGAATCGGGGCGCCGCAACCCCGGTTTGATTCACTTCCCGGCGGCCAGGCGGGACTGCAGGGCGTCGCGGGCCTCCAACATCATGGGGTGAGCCTCTTTCCCGCTGGCCAGCAAATCCCTAACCTGAAAGCGCAGGAACTCCAGGATGGCGGCGTCCAGGTCCACCAGGGCCAGGTCCATTATTTCCGGCTGGTAGGGAATCCGCTTCCGCTTGTTGGGATCCAGCTTGTCGGCCAGGAAGACCACCTTGCCCATGTCGTCCACCAGGGTGGGGTGATAAGTGGTATGCCAATAGACGGCCTGGTAGATGTCGGACTCGCTGCCCCTGGAGGCCAGGCCATCCTCTGCCCGCAGAATTTCCGCCCCCACTGGACCGTGGAGCAGCAGGGGCGTGCGCTGTTCCACCGGGCCAATGGGCAGGTGGAAACGGGTGGCTTGGTCTATCAGGTCCGGCCCCGGCATGGCCCGGGCCACGTCGTGGGCCAATATGCCCAGGGCGGCCCGGTCCGGGTCCACATTGTGATGGGGGGCCAGTTCCCGGGCCACGGCCTGGGCCCGGCCGATGTGGGCCTGCAGGCCGTTGGGCAGGGATTCCACCCGGCGGCGAATCCGAGTCTCGATGGCTGTCTCCACGGGAAGTGGCATGGTTTCCTGCTCCTGTCGCTATTCCTGGGTTTCCGGCTGTCCCGGTTTCCCATCCCGGCCGGTAAGGCGTCGGCAGAGGACAGAACAGGGCCACCGTCGGGTGCGCCGGGCTTCAACGTTGGGAGTTGTGGCTGGGAGTCGTGGGTTCCCGGCCGGAACGGTCAGTTCAGGGCGCCCAGGGGTTGTCCGGCCAGCAGGTGCAGATGGAGGTGGGCAATTTCCTGGCCGGAGTCGGGACCCTGATTCATGATCAGCCGGTAGCCGCTGAGGGCCGCCCCTTCCCGTCGGGCCAGTTCCTCGGCGACGACGAACAGGTGGCCCATGATGGGAACCTGCCCGGGGCCGATGTAGGCCAGGGAATTGAGGTGCATATTGGGAATTATCAGGAGGTGGACGGCGGCCTGGGGGTTGATGTCCCTTATTGCAAATGCCCGGTCATCGCGGTAAATGACCGATTCATGGGTGGAATTGCGGGCCATGCCGCAGAAGATGCAATCGCTGGTGGTCATCCTGTCCTCTCTCCAATACTTGGTTTGGACGAATCGAAGGGCCGGCGGCCCTATCTCCCGGCTGCCGCCAGACTCGGAAGGCAATTGGGGCGCCGTCCGACGGGAACCGGTTCACGCTTCTATGTGCCGCATTGCCTCTTCCCGGTGGAAGTTGACATCGCCATAGTTGAGCTCCTGCACCTTGGCCCGGCGGGTGTACAGTTGCAGGTCGTGTTCCTTGGTGAAGCCGATGGCGCCGTGGCACTGGTGGGCCAAGTTGCAGATCCGCTGGTAGGCGGCGCTGACCCAGGCCTTGGCCATGGCCACCTCCCGTTCCGCCGGACCTCCTTCCGACACCTTCCAGGCCGCCTGGTAGGCAATCTGCCGGCACCCCTCCACATCGGTGGCCATGTTGGCGCAATGGTGCTGAACCGCCTGGAAGGTACCCACGGGACGGCCGAATTGGCTGCGCTGCTTGGCATATTCGACGGTCATCTCCAGCACGGCATCGGCTCCCCCCAGCATCTCCACGCAGCGGCCGGCTATGGCCCGCTGCAGGGCCCGTTGGATGATGGGCCAGCCCTCCTCCACCGTACCCAGGACCGCCTGGCTGGGTACGACGACATCCTCCAGGTTCACGAGGCATTGCCGGTCGGAGGATATGGTGCTCAACTGTTCCACGTTCAGCCCCGGAGTGTCGGCGTTGACGAAGAACAGGGTTATGCCATGGGATGGTTCATCGGACGGGGAGGTGCGGGCCGCCACCAGCATGACATTGGCCACGTGGGCATCGGGGACGAACAGCTTGCGGCCGTTGATGCGGAAGGAATCGCCGTCGCGAACGGCGGTGGTCTCGATACCCCAGGGTTCGTAGGTGGCGGAGGCCTCGGTCAGGGCCAGGGTCATCAGCAACTGGCCGCTGCAAAGGGCGGGGAGAATATACTGCTTCTGGGTGTCGGTTCCGGCGTCCAGAACCGGGAAGCCGCCCAGGACCACGGTGGAGAAGAAGGGGCCGGGAGTTAGGGAACGCCCCGTTTCCTCCAGCAGGACGGCCAGGTCGAGGAAGGAACCGCCGGTGCCGCCATACTGTTCGGGGAAGGCAATGCCGGCCCAGCCCAGGCCCGCCATCTGCCGCCAGAGTTCATCGGTATAGCCCCGGTCGTCCTCCTCCATTTCCCGCACCAGGGTCAGGGGGCATTCCTGGGACAGGAACTCCCTGGCGCTGTTCTTGAGCATCTGCTGAATCTCGTTGAATCCCAGGTCCATACCACGCTCCCGGAAGCAGGGGATAGCCGAACTGGTCGGGGCTCTGCAGAATGGGGCATTGCACAATGGGTTTGGTTGGTGCAATGCGGTGGTAGTATAGCGCAAAAGGGCGTAGCCTGCATGAAGGGGCAGGCCCGGAATGGTGGGTAGGCGGAAAAGGCCGGGCAGGGAAAGCGGATTTGGCAAAGGTGTCAATAAAACCCTTGACAGGAGTTGGAGGGGTGACTATACTGGTCGAACGTTGCCCGCCGCGAGGTGGCGACGACATAGGCACCTTAACAGTTGAATAGTAGAAGGAAGTAAGGTTTTTCTGTAAAGAGAGTTTGATCCTGGCTCAGGGTGAACGCTGGCGGCGCGCCTAATGCATGCAAGTCGAGCGTGCCCGTGGCTTCGGCCACAATGGGAAAGCGGCAGACGGCTGAGTAACACGTGAGTAACTTGTCCCTTGGTGGGGTATAGCCTTGGGAAACTGAGGATAATCCCGCATAAGACCTGTAGGCCCTGGCTTGCAGGTGAAAGCCTTCGGGCGCCAGGGGAGAGGCTCGCGTCCTATCAGGTAGTTGGTGAGGTAATGGCTCACCAAGCCGATGACGGGTAGCTGGTCTGAGAGGATGACCAGCCAGAGGGGGACTGAGACACGGCCCCCACTCCTACGGGAGGCAGCAGCAGGGAATCTTGGGCAATGGGCGAAAGCCTGACCCAGCGACGTCGCGTGGGGGATGAAGGCCCTAGGGTTGTAAACCCCTTTTCCCAGGGAAGAGAGAGGACGGTACCTGGGGAATAAGCCCCGGCTAACTACGTGCCAGCAGCCGCGGTAATACGTAGGGGGCAAGCGTTACCCGGAATCACTGGGCGTAAAGAGCGCGTAGGCGGCTAGGTAAGTCTCTTGTGAAAGCTCCCGGCTTAACTGGGAGAGGTCAAGGGATACTACCTGGCTAGAGGGCAGTAGAGGAAGGCGGAATTCCCGGTGTAGCGGTGATATGCGTAGATATCGGGAGGAACACCAGTGGCGAAGGCGGCCTTCTGGGCTGTGCCTGACGCTGAGGCGCGAGAGCGTGGGGAGCAAACAGGATTAGATACCCTGGTAGTCCACGCCCTAAACGATGGATGCTAGGTATGGGGGGTATCGACCCCTCCCGTGCCGAAGCTAACGCGATAAGCATCCCGCCTGGGGAGTACGGCCGCAAGGCTAAAACTCAAAGGAATTGACGGGGGCCCGCACAAGCGGTGGAGCGTGTGGTTTAATTCGATGCTAAGCGAAGAACCTTACCAGGGCTTGACATGTTGGTAGTAGGAACCCGAAAGGGTAACGATCCTGGGGTAACTCAGGAAGCCTTCACAGGTGCTGCATGGCTGTCGTCAGCTCGTGCCGTGAGGTGTTGGGTTAAGTCCCGCAACGAGCGCAACCCTCGTCGCTAGTTACACTCTCTAGCGAGACAGCCTCCCACAAGGAGGAGGAAGGTGAGGATGACGTCAAGTCAGCATGGCCCTTATGCCCTGGGCTACACACACGCTACAATGGCCGGTACAATGGGCTGCAAAGGCGCGAGCCAGAGCCAATCCCACCAAAGCCGGCCCCAGTTGGGATTGCAGGCTGAAACCCGCCTGCATGAACGTGGAATCGCTAGTAACCGCAGGTCAGCACACTGCGGTGAATACGTTCCCGGGCCTTGTACACACCGCCCGTCACGTCATGGAAGCCGAGAACGATTGAAGTCGCTGAGCTAACCCGCAAGGGAGGCAGGCGCCGAGGTCGGGTTCGGTAACTGGGACGAAGTCGTAACAAGGTAGCTGTACCGGAAGGTGCGGCTGGATCACCTCCTTTCTAGGGAGTATTCAACCTCCGCGGTTTTCAGGGGCTCCTGGCCCCCGATGGCGCAGAGGCCACCTCCCAGGTCGGTCGATGAGTGGTCCGCTTCCAAGGGCTTGCAGGTTGAGCTTATGCTCCCTCGCCCCCAAGAATCGGTCCCCCGTGAAAGCTCATCGTCATATCTGGACCCACAACGGTGGGTCAACATCAACTCACACGGAACTTCTCTTCCTTCTACTGTTCAGCCGTTAAGGAGCAAGAAACGAACCGGGCCTGAAAGGGCCCGGTTTTTGAATAGGAATCCAATTTAGCATACTCTTGGAGGTGTTACCTTGCCGCCAAGCATCCAAGAGCAACGGGACAATCTTAACGTTGGACTATATCTGGCTGGCTCACGTTTTGGTGCTACACTAGACCAGATCCTTCAAGTCGCATTGGGATATAGTCCTGGTCTCCAGAGTTCTGAAGAGCATTACGTGAGACGATTCAGAACTGCACAGGTGGTAGGGAGAGAGGCCTTCAAGAATAGGGAACCTGGATACTTCACCTTTAACGCGATGCCCTTTGGCGGGAGCTACATTTACAAGGCCACCTGGTATGTGTGGGTGAATCCCCAGACCAAACAACCGCAAACAGTGCCGCTGCCAACGGGGGACCTGCAGGGCATGACCCGGCTCCGGAACAGTGACTTGAACACTCGCGAGGGCACTACCAGGAGTGTCAGGACTGCAGACAACATAGAGCAGCAGAGGCAGGCGTTGCAGCGTCAGGACTGGGCTTCTCTACAAGCCATTCAGGCTAAAATGGTGGAGGATGGCAGCCTGGGAGAAATTCTTTCCGGATTTCACGGCCTCCCCTATGCTGACATCCAAGAGATAATACCTCAGCTCCAGAACCAACCCAAGCTCTTCCAGTTTCAGCAGCACGCAAAAAATATCCAGAATCTAAATCGAAAGCTAGAGCAGGAACAGGCGGCCTTGGGGCAACAGCTGACAAAGTGGGTAATGCTGCAAACGGGAGTGCCCAACTACGCACCCCAGTTGGCGTTGCGGCAGGCACAGCAGAAACTTGCCAATCTATAGAAGGGTGGAATCAGAACATGACGGTGGCAAATTTGGAATCTATGTCCCTCAATGCCCTGGAAGATTGGTACGGCTCGGTGGTTGATATTCCCGTTGAACTCATCAAGCCGGACCCGGAAAACTTGCGACAGGAGTTCGACGAGGCAGACCTCTATGACTTGGGCAAGAACATCGAGCTGGTGGGTCAGCTGGACGAGATTACGGTATTCCCCATCATGGATGCCAAGAATCAATGGGCGGGTTCCTTCGATCTGCATGACGGTGAGCGCAGGTGGCGAGCGGCTCACCTAATGGGCATTCCCGTGTTGCGGGCCAGGATAGGTCACAGACCCTCCCATGAAGAGTTGATGTTCAAGAAAGTAAGCCGGGTTTTGCAAACCCGGTCCCTGAGCCCGGAAACAAAGGTATCCGGCCTGCGTAAAGCCCTGACAGACCTGGGAGTTATGGACACTCCGGAAGTGTGGGACTCCTACCGGATTCGCCTGGGGGGCGGTCCTGAATGGCCTCAACTGGTGAGGGTCTTACAGTTGCAACCAAAAGCCCGCAGGCTATTCGAGGAAGGAAGCATCAACTTCACGATTGCCCAGTCTATTGGCCGTGTACTCAGAGAGAAACAGGACGAGCTAGCGGAATATGTGGTTGTCAACAAGATCAATGGCAGATTCTTCTCTACTCAGATGGTGCCATATCTGGTGGAGAATCCCGACGCGAGTCCGGCGCAGGCCTTTGAACATGCCAGGGTAGGTGGCTGGAAGCAGTTTACCCGGAGTCCGTACCAGAAGGGTGAGGCGCCCCCCACCCAGGAGCAAGTGGAGAAGTTTCTGGAAGCTTGTGTAACCTGGGAAAGGGCCTGGGAAACTGTGGTGCTGCGAGGTCTGGTTCACGAGGTCGTTGACAACCCGCAGTATGTCCTTCGGCTCAGGGATGCAAGCCGCAGGATCCAGGAGAGGGCGGAAGCCATGGTCGAACGGATGGAAGCAACATCAGCCGTTGCGGTTCCAATGGCGCCGGCTCTGCAGGGCGCCGAAAAAGCCGATTAAGTGCACTTCCCTGTTCACCCCTGCGGCCTTGGGGGGCAGGCTATCCCACGCCGGCAGGACTACTCCCCCATTACCATTGAGGTTCCTCGGCCCTACCCGTCCCGCCCTTGGGTCGCGCCCGCGACCCAGCGACCGGGGTAACGCCATTGCTCGGTAGGACCGGGTTTCTCGCACCCCCCCTCACCCCACTCTCAACCTTGACAGATTCGCCGTTTCCCAGCAGTATAGGTCATATCTCCACCAAGTAACTGCACAGGGAAACTATTGCTGAACATCAACCTCAACCCTTCCCAATTGGCCGTCGGCAGCCACCGGATCCACTATGCCTGGGTCATAGTACTCGTCGGCGCCATGATGCGCCTCAGCTCCTCCAGCTTTCGCACCTCCTCCAGCATCCTCATACCCCGCCTGGTGGAAACCTTCGGCTGGAGCTATGGCATGGTGGGCGGCGCCTTTGCCCTCCAGTGGGTTGTCTCCGGTATGTTCGGCCCTCCGGCGGGCTGGCTGGGCGACCGTTTCGGCGTCCGGATCGCCATGCTGGTGGGCGCGGCCCTCTTCGTCCTGGGCATGGTTCTCACCAGCACCGTAACCAACATCTGGCTCTTCTACCTCTACTTCGGCATCATCCTCAGCGCGGCCATGGGCATATTCCAGGTGCCCCTCACCGCCGCCATCACCCAATGGTTTCACCGGCAACTGGGCGTGGGCATGGGCATACTGCAGGCCTCCCAGGGCCTGGGTCCCCTGGTGGCGGTACCGGTTATCGTCCTGGTCATCGAACTCTTCGGCGGCGGCGAGGCCGGATTGCGGGCCGCCTTCTGGGTACCGGGAGTCATCGGCGGCCTGCTGATGCTGCTCCTGATTCGCCTGTTCTACACCGAACCGGCATCCATTGGACTGCGTCCCTACGGCGCGGCCGAATCGGAGCCGGTGCGTCGCCTCCAGACCGGGCCCGGCGCCAAGCTGCGGGCCAAGGTGTTCATCAAGCAGGTCCAGCGTACCCTGGCCTTCTGGAACCTGATCGGCATTCACTACTGGGGATGCGCCGGCCATGCCATCGTCATGGTCTTCATCGTGGCCATGGCCGAGGAGGCGGGGGTTTCGGCAGCAATGGCCGCCGGCGTCTTCCTCACCCTGTCGGTCAGCAGCACGTTGACCCGGTTCGCCGTGCCCATATTGGCCGACCACCTGGGCAGCAAGGGAGTCATGGGGGTGTGCTTCTTCCTGCAGGTGGCGCCGGTGGCCCTCCTGTTCTTCGCCGACAGCGTGTGGATGTTCTATCTCTTTGCCGTGCTGTTCGGCATCGGCTTCGGGGGAGAGATGACCGCCTTCCCCATCATCAACCGCCAGTACTACGGACACGCTCCCATCGGCACCACCTACGGGTACCAGATGATGGGGGCCGGCGTGGGCATGGCTTCCGGCGCAGCCATTGGCGGCCTGCTGCGGGACCTGACCGAGGGGTGGACCTACCCGGCGTTCATTGTCTCCGGCGACTTCACCGCCACCATCGCCGCCTCCCTGGTCTTCAGCGCCGTAGGGGTGATTTCCATCGCGCTGCTGCCCAATACGGGACGGAACCAGTTGCCCGGCTGGGAGGAGGCCCTGCCCGACGAATATCGCAGCGCCCCCCGGCCGGAGCGGGCCGGAGCGTCCGGGGATTAGCTCTTTCCAGGGGGCGCAATTGCCCCATGATGGGGAAATCCCCCACGATGGAGGCAAAGCGCACCCACCGATTCCTGCCGGTTTCGATAATCCAGAATTAAATTCGGCCGAGGAGGGGCAACAATGTTCGACTTGATAATCCGCAATGGCCAGGTGGTAACGCCCTGGGGAGTGGGCGATTGGGACGTGGCGATTCAGGGAGAGAAGATCGTCGCTGTTGCCGCCAATCATACCCTGACCGAAGAGGCGGCCCGCGTCATAGATGCCACGGGCAAAGTGGTGGTTCCCGGCGGCATAGAACCCCATGCCCACGTTTACGCCCCCATCATGGGCCACGGCGACCTGAAGACCGCGCCCCCGGAGGAGGTGAGCCGGGCCGCCCTCTTCGGCGGCACCACCACCATCCTGGACTTCGCCATCCAGTACCCGGGTATCGACATCAGCCAGGCCATCCAGGAACGAACCAACGTCTGGCAGGGGAATTCCTACGCCGACTACGCCCACCACCTGATGATGCTGGGGGATATATCCGACAACGTGCTGGGCCAGCTGAACGAGCACATCCAGGACGGTTTCGCCAGCGTCAAGATATTCACCACCAACATCCGTCCGCCCAGCATGGCCGGAGAGCCGCGCATGGTGCGGATGGGCCATCTGCACGACCTGATGGAACAGGTGCAGCGCCATGGCGCCATGCTGATGGTCCATGCCGAGGATGATGACATGGTGCAGCACATGTACCAAAAGCTGACGGAACGGGAACAGACCGAATGGTGGAACATGCACCTGGTCCACAGCAACGAGTCGGAGGACGTATCCTTCCGCCGGGTGCTGCGGGTGGCCGAATGGACGGGCGCTCCCGTCTATTTCGTCCACGTCAGCGCCCGGGAGGGACTGGCCGCCGTCCAGGAGGCCCGGGCCAACGGCCGTCCGGTGTACGGCGAAACCCTGCACAACTACTGCTGCTTCAATGCCGACAATTACCGGGAGGAAAACGGCATGAAGTACCATACCTACCCCTCCCTGAAGTCGGAAGAGGACCGGGCTTCTCTGTGGCGGGGCATCGTCCAGGGCGGCCTGAGCACCATGGCCACCGACGAATACTGCACCTCCTGGGACGTCAAGATCTCCGGCCGCCAGGTCACCGACGTTACCGGCGGCCACAACGGGGCGGAGACCCGCATGGGCGTCACCTTCAGCGAGGGTGTTTCCCGGCAGGGGATGTCGTTGCAGCGATTCGTGGAAGTGACCTCGGCCAACGCCGCCAAGATTATGGGCCTCTACCCGCGCAAGGGGGTGATCGCCCCGGGCAGCGACGCCGATATAGTCCTCATCGACCCAAGTATCCGCCGTCCCCTGACCATGAACGACTTCCACATTTCCGACTACAGCATCTGGGAGGGGTTCGAGGCCGCTGGCTGGCCCGTCATGACCATTCTGAGGGGGATGGTGGCGGTGGAAGAGGGTCGCCTGCGCACGGGTCACAGCAGTGGCAAGTTCGTGCGCCGCAAGGTGGACCCGGAGGTATTGAACCGCCCGGCGGCCTAGTATTGGGTCAACACTGCATCAGAAGGGGCGCCCAGCCGGCGCCCCTTCGGTGCATGGGGCTGCGTGCTTGTAAGGAGCAGCCCCTCGTGCTTGTCACCCCCAGCGACAGCCGAGGAATCGCAGCCGTGCCGGGCAACCACCCTTCCCATCCCCATGCCCCTCTGGTCTGTCATTCCGAGCGCCAGCCGAAGAATCCCAACCGCGCCGGTCAACCACCCTTCCCATCCCCATGCTCCTCTGGCATGCCATTCCGAGCGCCAGCCGAGGAATCCCAACCGCGCCGGTCAACCACCCTTCCCATCCCCATACCCCTCTGGTCTGTCATTCCGAGCGACAGCCGAGGAATCCCAACCGTGCCGGTCAACCACCCTTCCCATCCCCATGCCCCTCTGGCATGTCATTCCGAGCGCCAGCCGAGGAATCCCAGCCGTGGCGGTCAACCACCCTTGCCGTATGCAATACCCTTCTTGCATGTCATTCCGAGCGCCAGCCGAGGAATCCCAACCGTGCGGGTTAACCATTCTTCCCATCCCCATGCCCCTCTTGCATGTCATTCCGAGCGCCAGCCGAGGAATCCCAACCGTGCGGGTCAGCCGGGTTTGCCGGAGGCCATGATGGCTCCCCCGCTCCGTTGGGATTCCTCGGCTGGCGCTCGGAATGACAGGGAGGGTAGGTTGGTGGTGGGAAGATCGGCTGTTCCCTACCGTTGGGATTCCTCGGCTGGCGCTCGGAATGACAGGGAGGGTAGGTTGGTGGTGGGAAGATTGGCTGTTCCCTACCGTTGGGATTCCTCGACTGGCGCTCGGAATGACAGGGAGGGTAGGTTGGTGGTGGGAAGATTGGCTGCTCCCTACCTGGGGATTCCTCGACTGGCGCTCGGAATGACAGGGAGGGTAGGTTGGTGGTGGGAAGATTGGCTGCTCCCTACGGTTGGGATTCCTCGGCTGGCGCTCGGAATGACAGGGAGGGTAGGTTGGTGGTGGGAAGATTGGCTGCTCCCTACCGTTGGGATTCCTCGGCTGGCGCTCGGAATGACAGGGAGGGTAGGTTGGTGGTGGGCGGCAGTGGTTAGTGTGGGTAGGGGCGCACAGCCGTGCGCCCCCTATTTGTTTGCAATCCATAAGTATGGACTGGCCCGGGCCCTAATAGTCTTCGCTGCTTAACCTCCCGTAGCCATCGGAGGGCAATATACCAAAGCTGTCTAGCTGAAACGGGCCTATTTCGATAACTTGGGTCCTTCCCACACTGTTTGGAGTTACTTGACTGGACTGTTGGGAGTTGTCCCTAACAGCAGTCGTAATGGATTGGACGTAACACCACTCTTCCCAAGAAGAAAAATGACCATCACGCCCCTCCCTTACAGCGGGGGGGTGATGTACCTGGCCATCCCTACCAACCACTGTTCTTTCAAGGCCGTTACCGCGTTCTATTGTGAAGTCCCATTTCCGTCTTATCATTTCGGTTGCTCTCCTATACACAATGTATGTAGTCGAGTCCTCTCTCCCAAAAAGGACTATGACGGACCTACCATTGTATCATGGATAGCTACGCGCCCCTACGGCCCCTCCGGCATGCCGTCGTCAATCCAGCGGGCTATTTCGTCCACCTCGCCGCGGGTGATGAAGGGGCCGCGCAGGGGCATCTTGCCGAAGGTGCCCACACCCCGGTACAGGGACCGCACCAGGTGGGTATCTCGTCCGGGAACGCCGGGTTCAATAGCCCGGAAGCCGTTCAGCACCGCCTCGCTCAGTTCCTGGGGCGTTTCCCAGTAGTATTCGTGGATGCCCGGGTAGGGTTCCCGACCCCACCGCTCCTTCCAGCGTTCCATGATGTCATAGAGAATCTGCTTGACCCGGGGCCAATATACCGGCTCAACTTCTGCGTTCGGTTGCGTCATAAGGCTTGCTCCTGGTACTGCTGTCCGGTCTGGCAGTCAGGCTGGCGACCCGCTCCGGAGCCAGTCCCCTGCTCCGTGATTCACCAGACGCTCTGCAATGGCACTTGCCCAACCCTCCGGGAAAAGTTGCTACACCGGGTGGTCCTGTATCGACTCTCGGCGGAGCAGTTCCAGGGCATGGGGCAACACCGGCATCACCACCTCCAGGGTTTCCGCCACGCCCTTGGGGCTGCCCGGCAGGGTGAGGATCAGCGTCTTCCCCCGCGCCCCGGCCACCGACCTGCTGAGCATGGCCATGGGGGTGAACTTCAGGGTTGCGGCCCGCATGGTCTCCGCCAGGCCGGGTATCTCCCGTTCAATGATGGAAAGGCACGCTTCCGGGGTGACGTCCCGCGGCCCCAGACCGGTGCCGCCGGTGCTGACAATCAGGTTTACCTCAGGAGAGTCGGCCCATTCCGCCATGCGCTGGGCGATCATATCCCGGTCGTCGTCCACCACCTCATAGCGAACCAGGTCGTATTCGGGCGGGGGCAGCATTTCCCGGATCTTGTCGCCACTGGTATCCTCCCGCTGACCATGGTAGCCCGAGGAACTAACCGTGAGTACCGCCAGTCCGAACATGATAATCCTCGACTACTGCGCCAACCGAATGAAGCTGGCCTGGGGTTTGCTGTACCCCTCGCGGTAACCGCTGTCCACGAAGGTTACGGGAATGGGAGGAAGGCATTGTCCCGTTTCGGTGAGGGACTGGAGCCGATACTTCAGGTCCATGTCGGACTTGTAGATGTGCAGGTAGAATTCCACGCCGCGGCTGGGGCAATAGATGGAGCCGTAGCCCCGTTCCACGTTGTACCAGACCACCTCGCCATCCAGCCGGTTTTCTTCCCGCACCGTCGCGCCCGTCATGGCATCGGAGCGGATGGTCTGCACGTTTTCTTCCAGGCGGAAGAACTCGTAGGAATCGCTGTCAATGCGAATGCCCACGACCCGGATTTCCTTGTCCTTGAGCTGCTTGGAAAAGGTGAGGTGGCCCAGGGCAATGTAGGCAATGGAGGCGGTGCTGTCCAAGTCGGAATTGGGCTCTATCTCGATGAACACCGCCTTCGGTACCACCCGGCCCGCCCGGTGATTGCGGAGAAAATCGCTCTGTTTCCTTGCATCGTCATCCTTGAGGGTTACCTGAACGCCGATGGGGTTTGTGAAGAAAGTATCTCGAAACCTGGTTATGGTGAAATCTATCTTGTATTGGTAGTCCAGATTCGCGTCGTAGGAAATGTCGCACCATGTCCCCAGCCTGGTACGCAGGCGTTCCTCATAATCCTTGCCATTCAGTCTTCTTGTAACCATTTTCCTTTTCCTCGCAAGAGTTCAATTGAGGCTCCATAAACTTCCGTAAAGTTGAGCCGGAATCAAAGACCATTTTCTCCAGTGTTGAAACGGGCCCGCGCTGCCGGGCATGATACCATACGGGCCAGGCAACATGGCTACGGCCCAGGCCCATCGGCGGCTGCCCTCCTTCCCATTGCCACCCAGAACCTTCAACCGCAACAGTCCAAACTCGCGCCATGGTTGCCCCTGGTTCCTACTTCATTCCCGCCAGCGCCGCCTGGGCGGTGGTCCCTATGTCGGCGGGGGTGGGTATAATGTGGGCGCCGGCGTCCCGCATGGCGGCAATCTTCGCCTCGGCCCGGGCGCTGTCCCCAGTGATGATGGCCCCGGCGTGCCCCATCCGCTTGCCGGGGGGCGCCGTGGCCCCCACTATCAGGGTGCAGACGGGTTTGGTAACCGATTCTCGGATGTACTCCGCCGCCTCCTGCTCCATGGTGCCGCCAATTTCCCCGATGAACACTATCAGGTCCGTTTCCGGGTCCTCGTTGTAGAGGCGCAGGATTTCCGCGAAGCTGGTGCCGATGATGGGGTCGCCGCCGATTCCCACGCAACTGGACTGGCCGATTCCCAGGCTGGTCAGCTGGCCCACCGCCTCGTAGGTGAGGGTGCCGCTGCGGGAGACGACGCCCACCCGTCCGGGCATGTGGATGTTGCCGGGCATGATGCCCACCTTGCAGCGGGCGCCCGGGTTGATCATGCCGGGGCAGTTGGGGCCGATGAGGCGGGAGGATTTCCGTTCTAGGTAGCGGGCCACCCGGGCCATATCCTGCACGGGCACTCCCTCGGTGATGCAGGCAATCAGGGGAACGCCGGCATCGGCCGCCTCCACAATGGCATCGGGGGCAAAGGGGGGCGGGACGAATATCAGGGACACGTTGGCGCCCGTTTCGGCCACCGCCTCCTCCACCGAGTTGAAGACGGGGACAGTTTCTTCGAACATCTGCCCGCCCCGGCCGGGGGTTACGCCGGCCACCACATTGGTGCCGTAGGCCATGCCGGCTCGGGCATGGAAGCTTCCCTCCCGCCCGGTGATGCCCTGAACCATGATGCGGGACTGTTCGTCTAAGAGAATACCCATGAAAACTCCGTGTGGGTTGATCCTGGAAATTCTAACCCGCCTGCCGGACGGCTTCGGCCGCTTCGGTCAGGGTGTCGGCGAAGGTTACGTTGAGGGGTGAGGCGCCCAGGATTTCCTTGCCCTCATCCACGTTGGTGCCCAGCATTCGCACAATCAGGGGCAGGCTGGAGTTCAGTCGTTCGAAGGCCAGGACTATGCCCTTGGCGGCGATGTCGCAACGCAGGATGCCGCCAAAGATGTTCACCAGCACCCGGTCCACCTTGGGGTCGGACAGGATGATGCTGACGGCGCTGGCGACCTTCTCCTCGTCGGCGCCGCCACCCACGTCCAGAAAGTTGGCCGGGGCGGCGCCGGCGGCATTGGTCACGTCCAGGGTCGCCATGGCCAGGCCGGCCCCGTTCACCAGGCAGCCCACGCTGCCATCCAGGTTCACGTAGGCAATCTCCATGTCCGAGGCCCGGGCCTCCAGCGCATCCTCCTGGGAACGGTCCCGAAGTTCCGCCAGGTCGCCGTGACGGAACAGGGAGTCATCCTCCAAATCCAGCTTGGCATCCAAAGCCACCACCCGGTCGTCGCCGGTGATGATCAGGGGATTGATTTCCACCAGGGAGCAGTCGTTTTCGGTGAAGATGCGGTACAGGGCGGTGAGGGCCTGGCTGGCGGCGCGGGCCTGGCCGGCTTCCAGCCCCAGGCGGGAAATGACCCGTCGCGCCTGGAAGGGCATGAGGCCCAGGACGGGTTCAATGGGTTCGGTGTGGATGCTCTCGGGGCTGGAGGCAGCCACCTCTTCAATGTCCATGCCCCCGGAAGCGCTGGCGATCATCACTGGGCCGCGAAAGCCCCGGTCGATGGTCAGGGCCACGTACAGTTCCTTCTTGATTTCGGCCAGTTCCTCCACCAGCACTGCGTTGATGGGGGCGCCCTGGGCATCGGTCTGGCGGGTTACCAGGTTGCTGCCAATGTAGTTGCGGGCCACCTCTTCCGCCTCTTCGGGGGAGCGGACCACCTTGATGCCACCGGCCTGACCCCGTCCTCCGGCGTGAACCTGTGCCTTGACCACTCCGGCGCCGCCCAGTTGCCGGACGGCTTCCCGGGCTTCTTCGGGAGTGTTGGCCAAAATGCCCCGGGGCACCTCAATGCCATAGCGGGCGAATATCTCTTTAGCCTGGTACTCGTGCAGTTTCATCGCGCTCCCCGGCAGGGACGGCGCAACCTACGCTTGCGGCTGCCCCGCATTTATCATCCAAAGGGAATCCTGGAATCAGGGTTGATGGGGTTCGATACTCAGTTGGCGGCCGGCGAGCCCAGGTAGTCGAACAGGTCCTCTTCCGACGACAGGATTATCGTATCGGCATCGCCCAGAACCTTGCGGTAGGTTTCGAGACTGCGCCGGAAGGCGAAGAAGTCCGGGTCCCGGTTCAGAGCCTCGGCGAGAATTCGGATGGCCTCCGCCTCGCCCTGACCGCGGATCTGGTTGCTTTCCTGCTCCGCCGTGGCCAGGATGACCTCCCTTTCCCGGTTGGCGACGGCCCGAATCTTCAGGTCTTCCTCTTCACCCTCGGCCCGGAAGCGGGTGGCGATACGGTTACGTTCCGCCCGCATACGGGTGTAGATGCTGGGGGTAACCGATTCGGGGAAGTCGGCCCGCTTGATGCGAACGTCGGTAATTTCGATGCCGAAGTCCTGCTCGGCGGTGCGCTGCCGGACTCCCTCCAGCACCTCATCGAGAATCTCGCTCCGGGTTTCCCGGCTCTGGATGAGGGGCAGCCCCTCCTCGTTAAGGACCGGGTTCCCGTCTTCATCGACGATTGGCTCGGCGCCGATGATTTCGAAGCGGTCACGGAGGGCCATGCGGTCGCGCAGCGTGGAGGTAACAATGTCGCCCAAACGGCTGCGGGCGTTGATTTCCGTCTGCAGAGTCTTGCGGAATTGCACCGGGTCAACGATCCGGTACCTGGCATAGGAATCGATGATCAGGTTCTGCTTTTCCTTGTCCGGCATGGAGGCCGGGTCGGCATCGATGCGCAGCACCCGCTTGTCGAAGGTTATCACCGTATCCACAAAGGGGGCCTTAACGTACAGTCCTGGGTTGGTTCGGGTGTTGATGACCTCGTTGAAGCGCAGGATCAGCACCTGCTGGGTTTCGTCCACGATGTAGAGGGACTGGCGCAGGACGATAAGCCCGATGACGACAATCACTCCAATAATCAATAACGTTCTCATTCCTTCTCACAAAAAGCCCGGCAAATGGTCCGGTTAGTACCTTTTTCAGCCAGTGACGGCGGGGCGGGACGAATGCGGAGAATTGGTCTCCCCGCCTCGTGCCCGCCTGGCGTTCGCTAGGGCTGGGGGCCGATGGGAACGGGCGTGGTTGTGCCATCGCCGCCCAGGATCAGCACCGCCTCCGCCTCCGGGGATACGATGATCTTGCTCACCCCCGGAAGCACCTCTTCCATGGCTTCCAGGTATAGGCGCCGACGGGTAACCTCGCTGGACTGCTCATACTCGTCCAGGATGAACTCGAACTGGTCGGCTTCACCCTGAGCCCTGGCGATACGGGCCTGCCGGAAGGCTTCGGCGGACTCCTTGATTCGCTCGGCGTCACCCTGGGCCCTGGGGATGATGTCGGCCTCGAAGGCGCGGGCCTGGTTGATGCGGGTATCCCGCTCCTGGCGGGCGCGCAGCACGTCGTCGAAGGCGTCGCGAACCTCTTCGGGCGCCTTCACGTCCTGCAACTGCACCGTCTGCACGTCGATTCCCGTGACATAGGTGTCGAGAATTTCCTGGAGCCTTATCTTGGTCTGCTCTTCCACGCCCTCGCGGTCGCGTACCAGCACATCGTCAATTGAACGCTGGCCCACCACCAGGCGCAGGGCAGCTTCCGCCGCATCCTTCAGGGTACGGCCGTCGGGCCTTCCCATGGGAACATTGCGGCTCTCCTCGCCCGGGTCGTCCACCCGGAACAGGAAGTCATTCAGGCTTTTGATGTTGTACTGCACCACCATCTGAACATCCACGATGTTCAGGTCGCCGCTGATCATCAGCGCCTCGGTGGGGAAGGGGTTGCCGGCGCCGGTGGCATTGCTGCGGAAGCCCAGCTCCATGCGGCGGGTCTCGGTGACCAGGATCACGTCCCGTTGGCCGATGGGGCTGGGCCACCACCAGCGCAGACCTTCCTGGGTAACCGGGTTACCCTGCACGGCGCCGAAGAGGCGCAGGGCGGCATTTTCGCCGGGGCCGATGGTGTAAACACCGGTTCCCAACCAGACTATGATTGCCAAAACAATGATGCCCAGGACAAAGAAGGCCATTCCGCCGCCGCCGAAGCGGCCGGAAAACCGGCCCACTCCTTCGCGGAAGCGGGCGGTGACCTGCTCGAAGTCCATTTCGGGCTGGCGTTGTCCGCCGGGTGGATACATAAATCGATTCCTTCCAACAGATTACCGGTGGCCCACAAAGTCAGCCACCGCCGCGACCGGGACCAGTAGCGGCCCATCAAGTCACATCTACAGATTGTATCATCAATTGGCAAGGCCGTAACGACCTGCTGGCAAGACCATTGGAAACGGCCCTTCACGGGACTCTCCCTGCCCTTCGGTCTGCTATAATCAGGGTTCATTCGCCATATCCACCCGGCCCCCAGGGGGACCGGAAAGCAGAGGGGGATCCCGTATGGACCTGGAACTGAAGGGCAAGGTAGCCATCATCGGCGGGGCCAGCAAGGGCCTGGGCCGGGCCTGCGCCGACGTGCTGGCCGAGGAAGGGGCTCGGCTGACCATCTGCAGCCGCACCGCCGCCGACCTGGAGCAGGCGGCGGCGGAAATCCGCGATACCACCGGCGCCGAGGTGCTGCCCATCGCCGCCGACCTGGAGAGTTACGACAGCATCAAGAGCCTGGTGGCGACCACCGTCAGCCAATACGGCCAACTGGACATCATGGTCAACAACTCCGGGGGGCCGCCCCTGGCTCGGTCGGAAACGGCCACCGAGGAACAGTGGGAAACGGCGGTACAGCGGTCCCTGTTCTTCTTCTCCCGAATGTCGCGGGAGGCCATTCCCCACCTGAAGGCCCAGGGTGGCGGCCGCATCGTCAACATCCTGGCCAGCACCGTCTATCAGCCCATACCCAACCTGGCCCTTTCCGGCGCGACCCGCCTTGGTGTGGTCGCCTACATGAAGAGCCTGGCCGACGAGGTGGGGCGGGACGGCATCCTGATCAACAACGTGGCGCCCGGCTCCATCCTCAGCGAGCGGATGCTCTCCAACGTCACCAACCGGGCCCAGGAACTGGGCATCCCGGTGGAGGAGGGCCTGGCCCAACGGGCTTCGGAAACGGCGGTGGGCCGCATCGGGGAACCCAAGGAACTGGCATACCTGGTCGCATTCCTGGCCTCCGGCAAGTCCAGCTACATCACCGGCACCACCATCCTGGTGGACGGGGGTTTGGTCCGGTCGGTCATCTAGGGTACTGTTGAGTCAGGCAGGACGGGAAGAGACTGTCGTCAACCGTAGGGGCGCACAGCCGTGCGCCCCTACCCCACCAGGCAGACCGTCCATCCCACCCCAATGCAACCCACCCTGTCTTTACAAGCGGCAGCCGAGGAATCCCAACGGTGAGGGTGAACCGTCAATCGTAGGGGCGCACAGCCGTGCGCCCCTACCCCGAGGAATGTCATCTCTGTGTGCATTGGATAATTCGTTGACCGAGTAGCAAGGGTAGCTTCATGCTGTCGAAGTTCACGCCCCCGGAAGAGCCCAACGACGCCGAGAGTTACAACCGTCGTGGCAATCAATACAGCCGCAACGGGGCCTACGAACAGGCCATCGCCGACTACACCCGCGCCCTGGAGATGGACCATACCCTGGCCGACGCCTGGTTCAATCGGGGTGTCTCCTACTACGAGATGGGTATGTACGACGAGTCCATCGCCGACTTGACCCGGGCCATAGAGATTGACCCGGATGACGATAATTTCTTCGGTCGCCGCTCCCTGGCCTACCTGTTCAGCGACCGGCTGGAAGAGGCCCAGGCTGACCAGGACCGTTGCGACGAATTGCGCAACCGGCGCTGCTAGATTCTCTTCACTTTTTCAGCATCCCCGAACCCCAAAGGGCGCATTTCCGCCTCCTGCCCGTTAGCGATGGCCAGGTGCTACAATACCCGCAAAATCGGCTTGCGATTTCCCAACCACCCAGGTCAAGAAGGTGAGGGTTGCCCCGCTAATGGCCATTACCGTAACCGTCAACGACATCCCCATCCAGGTTGGCCCCGGGGCGACGGCCCTGGATGCCGTCAATGCTTCCAATACCTACCTGTCCCAACTGTGCAAGGACCCGGACATGAAGGCCATCGGCGCCTGCCGCACCTGCCTGGTGCAGATAGAGGGAATGCGCGGCTTTCCCGCCGCCTGTTCGGTTCCGGCCACCGAGGGCATGCAGATACGTGCCGACACGCCGGAGGTGGCCCGCATTCGCTCTGGCGTATTGGAGCTTACCCTGGCGATGGTAGCGGCCCCCGAACCGGATACAGCCGCCGTTCCCTCCGCCATCCGGGGCGAGGGCGACCTGGGCCAACTCACCCGCGCTGCCCAGGAGTACGGTATCGAAGGCTCCCGTTGGCAGTCCAGGCCACGGGAGGAGGTGGACGCCAGCAATCCGGTGTTCAGCATCGGCATGGAGTCCTGCATTCTGTGCGCCCGATGCGTCAATGCCTGCCAGGAAGAGCACCAGTTCATCGGGGCCATAGACTTCCTGGGGCACGGCGAAGGGGGACGAATAGGCGCCTTCATGGACCGGCCCCTGGCCGACTCGATCTGCACCACCTGCGGCCAGTGCCTTTCCGTCTGCCCCACCGGCGCCATACAGGCCAAGTCCCCCATCTTCCAGTCCCTTGCCGCCGGGGTGGAGTCGGCGCCTCAAAATACCGGGGAAAGGGAAACCCCAGCGTTGGCCATCCAGAAGAGCGTGTCCACCACCTGCCCCTACTGTGGCGTGGGCTGCGGCATAAAACTTCAGGTCAACGGGCGGGACCAGGTGGTGACGGTGGAGGACGACCCGGATAACCGTTCCAGCGAGGGAATGCTGTGCGTCAAGGGACGTTTCGGCGCCTCCTTCGTCCACCACCCGGACCGGCTGACCACACCGTTGATACGCGAGAACGGGCAGTTTCGCGAGGCCACCTGGGACGAGGCCCTGGACCTGATTGCCGAGAAGCTATGCCAGTACCGGGGCAGCAGCTTCGGTACCCTCTGTTCGGCCAAGGCCACCAACGAGGATGGCTACATTCAGCAGAAGTTCGCCCGGCTGCTGATGCAGACCAACAACATAGACCACTGCACCCGCCTGTGCCATTCCCCCTCGGTGGAGGCCATGCTGGCCACCCTGGGCAGCGGCGCCACCAGCAACTCCTACACCGACTACGAGAATGCCGGGTGCCTGGTGGTCATCGGCTGCGACCCGACTTCCAACCACCCGGTGGCCGCCTCCCGGATGCGGCGGGCCGTGGTGGAACGGGGCGCCAAGCTCATCGTCATCAATCCCCGGCGCATAGATATGTGCGACTACGCCGACCTGTGGCTGCGCCCCTACCCCGGCACCGATGTGGCCCTGCTCAACGGCCTGGCCTGGGTGATTCTGGAGGAGGGGCTGCTGGACCGGGAGTTCGTGGACAACCGCACCGAGGACTTCGAGGAATGGGCGCAGGTGGTCCGCAACTACCCGCCGGCCCGGGTGGCCGAGATAACGGGCGTTTCCGAGGATGATCTGAAACGGGCCGCCCGAATGTATGCCCGGCCTCCCCTGCCGGCCCGGTACGTGGACGGCGATGGGGGCAAGGCCTACGCCGGCTCGTGCCTGATCTGGGGCATGGGCATTACCCAGCACACCAATGGCACTCCCAACGCCCACGGGCTGCTCAACTTGGCCCTGGTGACCGGGCAGTTGGGGCGTCCCGGCAGTGGGGTATCGCCCCTCAGGGGCCAGAACAACGTGCAGGGCTGCGGCGATGCCGGCTGCATTCCCGACAACCTGCCCGGCTACCAGGGCTACCGGCCCGAGGCCCTGGCCCAGTTTGAACAGGCCTGGGGCGGCCAGCCGTTGAACGGCGTTCGCGGCCTGGTCATCACCCAGATAGTCCAGTCCATCGGCCAGGAGCATGGGGTCAAGGCCATGTACATCACCGGCGAAAACCCCCTGCTCAGCGAACCGGACCTGACCGAGGCCGGGGAGCTCTTTCGCAAGCTGGAATTCCTGGTGGTGCAGGACATCTTCATGCACGAGACGGCCCAGATCGCCGACGTGGTGCTTCCGGCCACCAGCTTTGCCGAGAAGGACGGCACCTTCACCAACAGCGAGCGTCGGGTGCAGCGAATCCGCCGGGCCGTTCAGCCCCGGGGCCAGAGCCGCCCGGACTGGGAGATAATTTGCGATTTGGGCCGTCGCATGTCCCGCAGGCTTGGCCTGCCCCTGGAGGGCCAATTCACCTACAGCCATCCGTCGGAGATTTTCGATGAGATGGCCCGGCTAACCCCCATACTCGCCGGGATCAACTACGAACGACTGGATGAAGAGGGGGGCATCCAGTGGCCCTGCCCCACCCCCGACCATCCCGGTACACCATACCTGTACGCCGATTCCTTCCCCCGTGGGCCCCGGGCCCGGTTCATTGCCTACGAGCAGGGGCCCCTTTCCGACGAACGTCCCAGCCGGCGTTACCCGCTGATATTGAACACCGGCCGCATCCTCTATCACTGGCACGGCGGCACCATCACCCGGAGGGTTTCGGGGCTGCTGGCCCGGGCGCCGGAACTGGAGGTTTCCCTCAATCCCGATGACGGCATAAAGTATGGGATTGCCGACGGGCAGACGATCCGGGTCACCTCCCGACGGGGTCAATTGACCGGCAGGGCCCTGTTCACCGACCGGATGCGGGCCGGGGAGGTCTTCATCCCCTTCGTGAAACTGTCGGAATCGGCGGCCAATTTCCTGACAAACTCGGCCTACGACCCGGACACCATGATTCCTGAATACAAGGTCTGCGCGGTGCGGGTGGAGGCGGCAGAGGCAACGGAGTAGGAAGGAATTGGACTACTTTGTTGCCTATCACGCCGCCGACCAGGCATGGGCCGAGGGGATTGGCGAAGGGCTGCGGGAAGCCGGCTATTCGGTGGAGTTGCAGTCCTGGGACTACTGGGCCCGTTCCAGCCGGATACTGGAGATGTTCGCCGTCAGCGCCATTGCCGACGCCACCATTGCCCTCCTATCGCCGGATTTCCTGGCCGAGAACTTGGAGCGTCCGGAATGGTGCGCCGCCCATGCCCAGGACCCCACCGGGACCGAGGGCGTATTGGTAGCGGTCCGGGTGCGGGAGTGCGATGTGGCCAGCGCGCTGCCCGGCCTGGAGTACGTTGACCTGGTGGGCTTGGATCCCGATGAGGCGGCCAGGGCGCTGCTGTCCGAGTTGGGGCGGAATGGCAACCGCGCCGGGCCATGAACGGTAGGGGCGGAATGGCAACCGCGTAGGGCCGTGAACGGTAGGGGAGGAATGGCAACCGTACCGGGTGAGGAACCGTAGGCGCACAGCCGTGCGCCCCTACCCCCACCAACCAGCCATCCCACCGCAAGCCCCCCATGCCGGTCATTCCGAGCGGCAGCCGAGGAATCCCAACCGTGCGGGGGCAACCCCGCCACCTACCCCAAACCAACCTACCCTGTCATTCCGAGCGGCAGCCGAGGAATCCCAACCGCATGGGGGCAACCCCGCCACCTACCCCAAGCCAACCCATCCTGTCATTCCGAGCGGCAGCCGAGGAATGGCAACCAAGGGAGTCTGGGCATAGCACTGTTGGTTCCCCCTCACGGTTGGGATTCCTCGGCTGTCGCTCGGAATGACAGTCGAGAGGGGCATGGACATGGCAGTGTTGGTTCCCCCTCACGGTTGGGATTCCTCGGCTGTCGCTCGGAATGACAGTCGAGAGGGGCATGGACATGGCAGTGTTGGTTCCCCCTCACGGTTGGGATTCCTCGGCTGTCGCTCGGAATGACAACAGGGGGTAGAGGATTGCAGTGTTGGCTCCCCCTCACCGTTGGGATTCCTCGACTGTCGCTCGGAATGACAGTCGAGAGGGGCATGGACATGGCAATGTTGGTTCCCCCCGCGCCGTTGGGATTCCTCGGCTGCCGCTCGGAATGATAGTCGAGAGGGGCATGGGCATAGCAGTGTTGGCTCCTCCTCACCGTTAGGATTCCTCGGCTGCCGCTCGGAATGACAACCGCACGGGGGCTGCCACTGACAAACACGCAGGACCATGCGCCCCTACGGTGTTCCCGGCAAGGGTGGAATGACGAACCCCTAGCCCCCGGCGCCGCCGGAAAACTCCGCGGCGGCAGCAGCGGCCATCTCCTCCGGCGTCATGTCCTTGATGTGGGTGGCCATGGCCCAGTGGTGGCCGTAGGGGTCGCGCACCTGGCCGTACCGGTCACCCCAGAAGGCGTCCATCGGCTCGAAGATGGATTCACACCCGGCATCCAACGCCCTCTGGTACATGGCATCCACGTCCTCGGTGTAGATGTGGATGGCGAAGGTGGTTCCCTTGGCGGTGACGGGAGACAGGGCGTCGGGGCAGCCGAAATCCGGCGGAAATTCGTCGGCCACCATGATGAAAGAGTCTCCCACCTGCAACAGTCCATGGGCCAGCAGGTCCATGCCGGGCATGGGGAAGCGGGAAATCTCCACAGCGCCAAAGGCCCGGACGTAGAAATCCATGGCCTCGCCGGCGTTCTTGATGACCATGTGGGGCGTAACTGAGCGGAATCCCTGGGGAATTGGAGAAGCCATAGTCAAAATCCTCACCTGTAGAACTGATTTGGCCTGCATTGGCGGCCACGATAAATTCTACCCCCGGCAATGGCGAAGATTCACCTGGCAACTGTCAGTAGAACCGGGGCATTTTGCCCGTTGCCGGCTTATGGCCCTTTCAGGCGCCCACCGTGAAGACGCCCGGAACACGCGATTTCGGGCGCCCATCTTTCGGGTTCATAATTCCCGTAACCCCTTCCAAGTTTGGTTGGAGCAATGCGGGTCTGCGGTCAGAGTTTACGGGAGTCAGAGTGTCTTACGCCGAACCCTGTTCCTGTTCCCGCCTTCGCCGTTCCCGGTTGGTAATGGCGCGGACGGCCTCGTCGGGGCCCATGCGTCCCACGGGGCCGGAGGCGTACATTGCCCCCAGCACCACGCCGCCCCGTCCCAACAGGAACTCCGAGGGCTGGATGTAGCCGCCATGATGGTCCTCGGCCCACCAGGCGCCGATGGCGTCGCAGTCCTCCCTGGTCGCGCCGTAGGCAACCGGGAATGGCAATCCCCGGCCCGCCATCTCGGTGGCCTGTTCCAGGGTATCGCAGCTGACCGCGTAGATGGTGGCTTCCAGTTCCTCCAGTTCCGCCTTCTTCTCCTTCCATGCGTCCAACTGACGCATGCAATAGGGTCACCAGTGTCCCCGGTAGAAGAGGACGGCGGCGTACCGGCCCGGCACATCCTCGGGAATGCGGACCTGCCCGCCATCC
Organism: Dehalococcoidia bacterium; assembly: GCA_965221385.1. Classification (GTDB taxonomy): domain Bacteria; phylum Chloroflexota; class Dehalococcoidia; order Lucifugimonadales; family UBA3495; genus Bin22. The sequence goes on along the minus strand of OZ244885.1, from coordinate 1,585,567 downwards.
ACCAGGTTCAACGTCAACGACGGAAACCGGTCTCCCTGCTGGAGCTTATCCATGCTGTCCCTCCTTGCTGGACGGAATCTTGTTGGACGGAAAATTAGTCATCCGCCGCCACTGCCATGGGTTCGGCGGGCGCCCCTGCCGGCCACCAGGGGTCGTCGTACTCGCTCCACAGACCCTGAATGTGGGGCATGACCTCCCTGGCGAACAGTTCGGTGTTCTTCAGGGTCAGGTCTTTGGGCATGGTGCCGATGTGGAGCAGACACATCAGGTGTCCCACCCGGAGCAATTCGATTGCCTCGGTCAGCCGTTCCCGCACCGTCTGGGGACTGCCGGCGATGACGTGTCCCTGCTCCACGAAGTCGTCCCAATTCAACTCGCTGGCGGCTCGTTGCGCCTCCTCGCCAATCTGGGGGCGCAGCGATTCCCGCACCGAGGCGATGGAACGGTACCCGGGCGATTCGGCGAAGGGGGCATGGATGCGAAGCATCTTCTGGTAGAAGTACTTGACGTGGTCTTCGTATTCCTCCCGGGCCGACTCGTCGGTTTCGGACACGCATACCAGTTGCAGGAAGCCCAGCCGGTGGGGGTTGTCGTCAATGCCCCGTTCGGCCACCCGATTCCAGAAGCCGTCCACCACCCGCTTGCCACGAAGGTAGCCGAAGTAGCTCAGGTAGCAATAAACGTAGTTCCTGTCCAGTACCCAGTCCCAGGTTTCCAGGCTGCCGCTGCCGGGAATCCACACTGGCGGATGGGGCTGCTGCAGGGGCCGGGGCCAGATGCTGACGTATCGCAGCTTGTTGTACTTGCCGTTGAATATGAAGGGCTGCCGCTCCGTCCAGGCCCGCATGATCAGATCGTGGGCCTCGGTATGCTTCTCCCGCAGGGTGATGGGAACCTGGCCGTAGGAGAAGGTGGTATCCATGGAGGTTCCGACGGGAAACCCGGCCACCAGCCGGCCGTCGCTCATCAGGTCCAGCATGGCCATTTCCTCGGCCACCCGCAGGGGAGGCTGGTACAGGGCCAGACTGTTGCCCAGCACGACCAGGGCGGCCCGGGAAGTGGAACGGGCCAGAACCGAGGCGATCAGGTTGGGCGAGGGCATTATCCCGTAGGCGTTGTTATGGTGCTCGTTAACGCATACCCCGTCGAAGCCCATCTGGTCGGCGAATTGCAGCTCCTCCAGGTAGTCGGTGTAGTGCTGCCGGCCCACTTCCGGGTCGAAGTTCTCGTTGGGCAGGTCCACCCAGGCGCTGTGATGCTTGGCTTCGAAGTCCGGGGCCAGGCGCTGGTAGGGCATCAGGTGGAAGAAGGAGACTTTCATGGCGCTCACCCGTTTCTATGGTTAGAGTCCATTTGGAGGGGATAATACCATAACCGGCAAGGCTGAACGTTAGTGGGCCTGCGAATCCAGGTCTCGGTATGACAGGATGGAGGGGCAATCAATGAAAAGCACGTAGCCCCACGCACCTTCGGTTGCCCCTAGACTACAGGGGTAGCCCCACACAACGTAGGGGCGCACGGCAACGTGGTGGGGCAGAACATCTCCCCTGGCTGGTAGCCCCACGCAACGTAGGGGCGCACGGCTGTGCGCCCCTACCCCCATCAACCAACCACGTCACATACCACCATCCAACCATCCCTGTCATTCCGAGCGACAGGCGAGGAATCCCAACGGCGCGGGGGAGCCATCATTGCCATGGCCAGCCCCCCTGTCTGTCATTCCGAGCGACAGGCGAGGAATGCCAAGCTTGCGGGGCGAGAATGCCTGGGCATTGGAACGATGGTTGCCCCCTACCGTTGGGATTCCTCGACACGGCTCGGAATGACAGACTTGGCTGGCTTGTGGTGGGCGCCGTGGTTGCCCCCTACCGTTGGGATTCCTCCACCGGGTCGGAATGACAGGCTTGGCTGGCTTGTGGTGGGTGCCGTGGTTCCCCCGTGGCGGTTAGGATTCCTCGACACGGCTCGGAATGACAGACTTGGCTGGCTCGTGGTGGGTGGCGTGGTTCCCCCGTGGCGGTGGGATTCCTCGACAGGCTCGGAATGACAGGCTCGGCTGGCTTGTGGTGGGTGCCGTGGTTGCCCCCTGCCCTAGGGATTCCTCGACACGGCTCGGAATGACAGTCAGGGTTGGCTTGTGGTGGGTGGCGTGGTTCCCCCCTACCGTTGGGATTCCTCCACAAGGTCGGAATGACAGGCTTGGCTGGCTTGTGGTGGGTGCCGTGGTTGCCCCCTACCGTTGGGATTCCTCGACACGGCTCGGAATGACAGACTTGGCTGGCTTGTGGTGGGTGCCGTGGTTGCCCCCTACCGGTGGGATTCCTCGACACGGCTCGGAATGACAGGCTTGGCTGGCTTGTGGTGGGTGCCGTGGTTGCCCCCTAGCGTTGGGATTCCTCCACAGGGTCGAAATGACAGGCTGCGGCGTTGGGATTCCTCGGATTGGTATGACACCCTGGAATTCTGACGACACCAGGACACCATCTGCGAGTAGCAACTACCCCAAAAAGCGCCGCAATTGCCCCGCCTCGGCCACGTAGTGGGATATGTCCACGTGGGTGGGGGCGCCCATGCCGGCCCGAATCGCCCCGGTCAGCCCCTCGTGGACCCGGTCCAACTCGTCGGTGAACCGGGACACCAACGCCATGTAGTCGTCCCCCAGCAGTTCCCGCACGTGCCGCTCGTTGGAGTATCGCAGCGATGCCCGCAGGTCATCGTCCAGGCTGGGATACACCTGGCGCACGAAGGCCAGGTCATCCGCGTCCAGCGCCGTCAGCCCCAGCAGTTCCGGGGGTATGCCGATGGAGTACATGGAGGCGGCAAATCCGATGGCCCGGGGCAAGGTAACCTCGTCGCCCACGCCGTCCAGGGTACGGCCGTAGCCGAACAGGCCCACGTGCAGCTTGCGCTCCCGGCGGCGGGGCACATGCCGGGAGGCGGCGCCGATGGTTCCGATCAGGCGCCGCACCTGCGCCTGATACTCGGCGGTGGTCTTGTCGATTACCTCCCTGGCCCGCTCCTGGTCGATGGGGTCCGGCGCCCTTCTTTCGTGGGCAGCCAATTGTTCAATGCCGGTCTGCACCGTCTCCCGGTCATAGTCGTACTTGAATGCCGATTGAACGGTGAAGGTGTGGGCGCTGGGGTATTCCCGCAGGGTTCGGTCCACGTTTACCGGGGTCAGGTGGCCCCGGAAGGGCACCGAACCGGCGCCGATGATGGGATAGAGGGGAATGCCCAACCGCTGTTCCAGGTCGTACAGGCGGGACAGCCCCACCTTGAGGGTCAGTTCGGCCGCCACAATGCCGTAGTTGAGGGCCGGGTCGCTGCGGGCCAGGAACACCCGCTGCGATGGCAGGTCCCGCCCCTGCAGGTACTCCTCGACAATACGGTCACAGTAGAAGAGGTTCTGCATGTCCTCGATGAGGGGTATAACCCGCACCTGCTTGGGGAAGAACTCCCCCACCCAGTCCTTGACCAGCCGGTCGCCGGGGAGGGGGTGAGCCTCCTGGCCAACCACCACATGGCGGTAGTAGGCTTCCACCAGGGCCAGTTCATCGGCGGAAGTGGTGAAGGGCAGGATGACCTCCTGAATGGGAGCGACGCCGTCCTCGTCGTCGCCGTAGAAGCTCCGGGCCATGTCCCAGGCCGACGGTATGCTCTGCAGGGCCTCCACCATGGACTTGCGCATGTCCCGCTCGATGCCGGGGTTGGGCACCCGCAGGGTCAGCACCACCTCGTCGCCCAGGCGCATCCGCTCCTGGAAGAAGTCGGGGTAGCCGGTGAGCAGCTTGCGGACCACCTGGTTGTCGGCTTCCTTGCCCTCCGAGTCCCACATCTGCTCGGTGCAGCCCAGGTCGAATACGAAGGCCGCCTCCTGAACCTCGCCATCGCCCTGAATGACCCCGGCCTCGTTGGCAAAGGGCGAGGGAGTGGCATTGTCCGGGTGCTGGGTGCTCATTACCTTGGGGACTTGAACCATGACCAACCTCGGTTGCAAAAAGGGTTGTGGCTAATGGGTAGTCAAACCAGGAATGAGAGGGATGAAAAGGAGGAAAAGTTGCCTGATTGGGTAGGGGCGCACGGCTGTGCGCCCCTACCGGTAATGGCCAGCTTTCCCCGTCATTCCTCCCTCAATTTTCCCTGACATCCTTGAGTTGACCGAATTCCTAAACAGGGTACTACCCCAGGAATTCCTTCACCGCGGCGATGAAGTCGCCCGGGTTGTCCTCGAACACCATGTGGCCAGCCTGCTGAACCTCCACCAACCGGCTGTCGGGCAGGGTATCCAGCATCCGTTGGGCCACGTCCGCCGCCAGGATGTCCGTCTCCGCGCCACGAACGATTAAGGTGGGGCAGGTGATGTTGGGCAGGGAGGGCCACAGGTCGTCGGACGGCGGCACGGTGTTGTTGCGCCGCTGCTCCCGGATGAGCTTATCGTACTTCCAGCCCACCTTCCCGTTGGGCAACTCTTTGGTGGAGTACCGTACCCGCCGCCGCATCACCTCATCCGAGGAGAAGCGGTTCTGGGCGCTCATGTAGGCCAGGCAATCTTCAAAGGAGTCGAACTCCTCGGGCACGTTGCGAATCTCGTCGGAAATGCGGTTGCTGCCCCGGCTGTCCAGGGCCGGCCCCACATCCACGATGATGAGCTTCTCCAGCTTTTCGGGGTACCTGCCACCGAAGGCCATGCTGTTGCGCCCACCCATGGAGTGTCCCACCAGGATGAACTTGTCCAGGCCCAGCGCCTCGCAGAAGCCGGCCAGGTCGGCCACATAGGCGCCGGTGGTATAGTCGCCATCCTTGGCCCAGTCGCTGTCGCCCCGGCCCCTCTGGTCCAGGGACAGGACATGGTAGTCTTCGCACAGGGACGCGGAAACATCGTCCCAGGAATGGGCGTGGCCCCGCAGCCCGTGGACCAGCAAGATCACCGGCTTGCCCACGGCGCCCCAGTCCAGGTAGTGCAGGGTATGCCCGTAGGCGGAAACGGTCTTGCTCTGGGGTTGTACCTGGGTTGTCATGGCAATGCCTCCCTTTGCAGATGATCGGTTTCTTCCGTGAACCTGCGCTAAAGTCTAGCATATCGGTGAACCGCCGGTATCCCAGCCCACATGGTGGGACAGGGGGGCGCGGCTGACCGGCCGGGTTACCCCCAACGTTACCGGCCCTGCCAGTTGGGGCGACGCTTTTCCGCGAAGGCCCGAGGGCCTTCCTTGGAGTCCTCGGTGGTGAGCAGCTGGTCGTACATGTGGTAGGTGAGGGCCGAAACGTCCTGGGTGGACATGTTCAGGCCCCGGTAGGCCAATTCCTTGAAGTACTGCACCGCCAACGGCGCGTTCTCCGCAATCTGCGCCGCCATGGTCCTGGCTTCCTCCAGCAACTGGTCTCCCGGCACCACCTTGTTGACGAAGCCAATGTCATAGGCCCGCTGGGCAGTAATGGGCTGGGCGGTCAGGCACAATTCCAGGGTGGCGGCCAAGCCAATCTGCTTGGGCAGAATGGTTCCGAAGGGGGGCAGCAGGCTCCACTTGGTTTCGGTAATGCCCAGCTTGGCATCATCCGAAGCGATGCGGAGGTCGCACATCTGGGCGATGGACCAGCCGCCGGCCAGGGCAAAGCCGTTGATGGCGGCGATGATGGGTTTCCAGGTTTGGGGCCACATGTAGGGCCGGTCGGTGTACATGCTGTCGGCGGCCCGCGCCTGCCGACCCTCCGCGTTGTCGCCGGCCCGCTCCTTCAAGTCCCGGCCGGCGCAGAAGGCCCGGCCTGCCCCGGTGACGATGGCTACCCGGGCCTCCGAATCGCCGTCAAAGGTGGTGATGGCTTCCGCCAGGTCCGCCCGCAATTGCCGATTGATGGAGTTGAGGGAATCGGGCCGGTTCAGGGTTATCGTTACGATGTTCTCCGTCTTTTCGTAGAGGACTGTATCTCCCATTTTGGTTTTTCTCCTTTGTTCGCCGCAGGGTATGCGGCCATAGTGTAACATTTCAAGGGGTTTCTCTCACCGGAGCGGGGCGCGGGCGTCGGCTCACGTTTGAAGGGAATCCGGAAAACCCGTCGTTCTGGGGAAATAGGACAGGCCACAGTGAGCCGGTGCGCCCCATGAGCCGGGTACTTCAACAATGATAGGAAACCTGACTTTCAACGCCATAGATGTGGAAACCGCCAACGGCTCGCCGGGCAGCATCTGTCAGGTGGGCATTGTGCGGGCCTCGGGCGGCGCCATCCGGGGCGGCTACGTCACGCTGGTAAACCCGTGGGAGAACTTCAGTCCCTTAAACCGGCGGATTCACGGAATCGGACCCGATTCGGTGCAGGAGGCTCCGGCTTTCCCGGAAATCTACGAGGAGATTGTGGACCTGCTGCGGGATCAGGTGGTGGTGAGCCACACCTTCTTCGACCGGACGGCCCTGGAGCGGGCGACTCGCAAATACGGCCTGCCGCCTTTACGGGCTTACTGGCTGGACAGCGCGGCCATTGCCCGCCGAGCCTGGCCCCACCGGTACCGGCAGCGGGGCTACCGGCTGGCCAGGATTGCCGCCGACCTGGGCATACAGTTCCAGCATCACGATGCCCTGGAAGACGCCCGGGCTGCCGCGGGCATTGTCCTCTACGCCTGCCTGGAAACGGGCCGGGACATAGACTACTGGCTGGAGGTTTGCAGTACCCGACCGCAACGGGGACAAGGTGGCAGACCGACCTGACCCCACCCGGCAGGGGGGATTTAGGGCCATGCCCCTGACCGGCAATCTATACCCTTGCCGGTTTTGGCGTGGGATTAGTACTCAGTTAAGCCAGGAATGAATGGGGTCAAAAGAGGAATAGTTGCCTGGTAGGGTAGGGGCGCACAGCCGTGCGCCCCTACGAGTTACGTCCAACCTTCCCGACTATTCCCACTCTCTTCTTCCTGACAAACCAGGCTTGACCGAGTATTAACCCTCCTCTGGGGGCTGGTAGGTAATCTCCAGGGTTTCGCGGCTGGTGTCGCCGCCCTCCGAGGCGGCAACCACCTCGACAACGTTCAGCCCCACCTTCAGGGCTATGGTGGTGGAGAATATGCCCAGTTGGTCCACGGGGATGGAAATGCCATTTACCGAAACCGAAGCATCCGAAGCGGTCCGTCCCCACAGACGCACCGCGGGTTGGCTCACAATCCGGTCCTGCTCGCCGGGTTGGGTGATGGTCAGGAAGAAGGGTTCCCGGGGCAGGTAGGTGACGGTCAGGGACTCGCCCCGCCGCTGGCCATCGGGGTTGATGGCGAAAACGTCCAGGTTGTTCAGACCCGGCGCCAGGGGAACGGTCAGCCTGAAACGCCCCTCTTCACCGGCGGCCACCGCCCGCCCCCGCACGCTGACCGAGGCCCCCAGGCTGGTGGTTCCCTGGATGACCACCGACTCCTCGCGGATGATGCTTCGGTTCAGGGGGGAATCGATTACCAAAATGGGCAGATTGGGCGCCGGCAACTGGGTGGGCGTGGCCGTGGGCGCAGGTACCTGGGTCGGGGTGGCCTCGGGCGTCGGCGTGGGCGTCAGCGCTGCCCCCATCGCCACGGTGGCTGTGGGCGTCGTCGTGGGCGACGCCTCCGGCGAGGCGGTGGGCGTGACAGCAATCGTTGGCGCCGGCGAGGCCGTCACAGTTGCCAGGGTTGCCGGCGGGGTTCCCCCGGCCATTGGCCCGCCAGAGCCAATCGGCGGCTCGGCGACGGGCAGGGCTGTTGGCAGAGGCGTACCCGGACGCTCGATCACATACACGCATCCGACCAGGGACAGCAGCGCCAGAATCGCCAGGACTGGAGAGAGAAGAAGAGCGCGCATTACCGGGCTGGGCCGCGGCGGGCTTCCGCCGGTGAGAGGGGCCATGCCATTGGTTCTGTGGTGGATCGGGATTCCTTCCTCTTCAGGGGCAGGGCGACGGTGAAGCTGGTATGGTGGTCCGGGTCGGGCAGGGTAACGCTCTCCACCGTCAGGTCGCCGCCGTATCGCTTGGCCAGGGTGCGGGCGATGAAGAGTCCCAACCCCGACGTGGTTCGCTCCTCGTGGCGCGCCACCTCCGGCGTCCAGCCCCGGTCGAACAGGTAGGGCAGGTATCTGGCGGCAATGCCGGGGCCATCGTCCCAAACCCTTATGTAGAAGTTGGCGTCATCCCTGGTCAGGCCAATTTCGGCGAAGGACTCGGCGTACCTTACCGTGTTGTCCACCAGGTTGGTGACTATGTGCTCGATGGCGGAACTGTCGCTATAGACGATGCCAAAATCGGTCGGCTCCGACCACCAGACAATGTGCTTGTTGGCATCGGCCACCACCAAACTGTACCGGTCCACTATGCGGCGCACCACCTCCGCCGGCTCCACGGCGTGCAGATTCTCCCCGGTGTTGGGCGTTTCCAGCTCGATCAGCACCTGCATGTTGGACATCATCAGGCGGAAGCTGGGGGTCTGCTCCTCGATCTCGTCCAGCAGTTCCCGCACTGAAGGGGGTATGACAGCGCCCTCGGTCTGGAGCTGTTCGCGAATCTCCCGTTCCTTCCCCAGGATGCGGCGGAGGGGTCGGCCCAGGTCGTGATTGAAGAGGTCGAAATACTGCTGGGTGACCTGCGTCCACTGGTCGGCGAACTGGGCATCGGCAAGGGCGGCGCCCCGCCTGGATCGCACGATGTCGGATACCAGGTAGGCCAGGGAGGTGATGGTCAGGCCCAGGATTACCAGGGCGGCCCCCACGTAGGTTAGGGGTTCCACTCCCCACAGCCGGGCGAACATGGCCTCGCCGATCAGGGGGGCCAGAGTCAGTCCAGCCAGGCCCAAGACCAGCACCGCCACGCCCAGCAGACGGGCCACGCCACCCAAACCCACCGGCCGCAGCCAGGTGCGGGGCAGGGTCCATGACACTGGTCTCTTCAGGTTGGGAATCAGCAAAACCCTACATCTGCGGGGGCGTCAACCGGTACCCCCGATCCCTCACGTTCACTATCAGGTCATTGGCTCCCAGGGGGGTTCCCAGGGCCCGGCCGATGGAGACCTTGATTTCCCGGATGCGAACCCGCAGCGAGGCCCGGGCCTCCTCCCCCTCGGAATAACGTTCCAGGCGACTGAAGGGCACCAACTCTCCGGGGCTGCGATACCAGGCGGCGGCCAGTTCCCGGAAAATCTCGAACTTCATGCCGTGAATATCGGTGACCGGCGCCATCTGACCGTCCCGCTCCCGCCGGGCCGATACGGTCTCCGCACCCACGTCCACCAGCAGGTGGGCGCCGACGGGGATGATTTCCGGGCTGGAACCCATGAGCCGGCGTAGGCGCAGCACCACCTCTTCCGGGCTGGCCAGCTTATCGATGAAGTCAACCGGGGCGTTCCAGCGCAGGGCGCCCCGCACCGCCGTGTCCCGGGCCGGGCCCTGGGCGTACTGGGTGAACATAAGCACCGGCAGCGTGGGGTAATGCTCGACTATTCGCCGGAGGATTTCCAGCCCCCGAAACTGGTCGTCCCGGTGCTCCCCCAGGCGCACGTCCAGCAACACGCCATCGGGGCGCTCGTCCTCCACGGCATAGATGGCCGCCGTCTCGAATTCGTCGCCCAGCATCCACCGGGACATGGGCTGGACGATAACGGTGCGCCAACCCTCTTCATCCAAACGCCGCTGTACCGCCTTGACGATGGCCGATTCCCATTCGTCGTCAATTATCAGTATCTTGTTTTCGGGCATGATGCCACTTCTCGAACCGCCGGACGTTGCGCCAGGTCACAGGACGGACCGGAGGGGTCAGGCCGGGCCGGTAACCGTCTCCCCATGTACCGAACGGCGTATAAGCGGTTCCCCACTCTTGGGACACACCAACCGGTCGGGACATGCCAACCGGAAGCCCCGGCCAGGACAGACTTACCTGTTCCCGTCCGATAATGATACCACGCTGCCTTCGAGGAATGTATGGCCAGGCTGGCCCGCACGGGACGCAAGGGATTGGTTCTGCCGGCGGAAAGGAGAACCCCCTTCCACAGGGGAGGGGGTTTCAGGGTATCTGCCAACTCTCGGGGCGGGCCGTGAATCAGGTTTCCTTGTTCAGGTTCGCCAGGAATTCCTCGTTGTTGGCGTACTTGGACAACCGCTCCAGCACCCGTTCTGTGGCATTGGTGCCGCCATCGTTGGAGATCAGGGAAATCATCCGGCGCAACAGCCAGATTTGCTTCATTGTATTGTCGTCATACAGCAGTTCCTCCCGGCGGGTGCCGCTGCGGACAATGTCCACCGCGGGGAAGAAGCGCCGGTCGGCCAACTTCCGGTCCAGGTGCAGCTCCATGTTGCCGGTGCCCTTGAACTCCTCGTAGATGACCTCGTCCATGCGGCTGCCGGTATCGACCAGGCAGGTGCCAATTATGGTGAGGCTGCCCCCTTCCTCGATGTTGCGGGCCGCGCCGAAGAACTTCTTGGGGGGATACAGGGCCGCCGGGTCGATACCACCGGACAGGGTGCGACCGCTGGTGGGCACCGCCAAGTTGTAGGCCCGGGTCAGGCGGGTGACGCTATCCAGCAGGATTATAACGTCCTGCCCGTTCTCCACCAGCCGCTTGGCCCGTTCCAGGGCCAGTTCCGCAACCCGGCACTGCTCCTCCACCGATTCATCGAAGGTGGAGGCGAACACGTCGCCATCCACCGCCCGGCGCATATCGGTGACCTCTTCCGGCCGCTCTCCGATCAGCACCACCATCAGCACCGCCTCGGGCATGTTCAGGGCAACGCTGTGGGCGATCTGCTTCAGGATGGTGGTCTTGCCGGCCTTGGGAGGGGAGACTATCAGGCCCCGCTGGCCCAGCCCGATGGGGGCGAACAGGTCAACCATCCGGGTGGACAGGTTAACGCTGTCCGTCTCCAGCACCACCTGGCGCTCCGGGAAGATCGGGGTCAGGTACTCGAACTGGGGCCGGAAACGGGAGTTGAGCTGGTCCGTCTCCTGGCCGTTCACCTTCTCGACCCGCACCAGGCCGAAGTACCGTTCCCCTTCTTTGGGCGGACGCACCTGGCCGGTAACCGTGTCCCCGGTGCGCAGACCAAAACGGCGTATCTGGGACTGGGAGATGTAAACATCGCCCGTGGCTGGCAGGTAGTTGATCTGGCGCAGGAAACCGTAACCCTCGTCCATGATTTCCAGAATGCCGGAAGATACCAACGCCTGCTGGGCCGAAACGGCATGAAGCATCCGGTTCAGCAAATCTTCTCGCCGCACCGAAGCCAGGGCGGAGCCGTCTTCCAGGCCGTAATCTTCGGCCAGGTCCAGCAGCCTCTCCTTGCTCATTGCGCCCAGTTCGGCTACGTCCATCACGGTCGGTCTAACTGTAGTTGTCATTATCACCTCAATCTGCTTGCCGGGCCGGAGTTTCCGCTTCCGGTCGGCGGGCCTCAACCGGGCCAGGTAGGGAGTAAGAGATGCTGCCCTCGTTCGGGGAAGCGTTTCAGATGTCAATTGGTCTGCGGGTCGGTGGACGATGGCCGGGAATGAAGGCCGATGGCCGACTGGGCCGTTCGTCGCTGAAGGCCGCCCCGGCCCCACCGGAGCAGGTGGCGGTCTGAAAGAGCTCAGGAAGGTGGTATGGATGGACTCAGGCCCGGGGCACTTTCGCAAATCCCGCCGAGGACGACCACCCGTCGAGGCCAGGGAGCAATGGAATTCGAGCTTCCTCCACTATCACCATATTTTGGCCATTGAATATACCCTTATGTCAAGACAGTTAGCGTGACAATCCAGAGGTTTTGCCACTTCCACTCCTGAAACCGGCAGCCATTCCCCAACTGCCCAACCAAGCCTGATTCAATTACGTAGTTCTGCCTCTTCTTCACGGGACTGCACTGGTTCGACAAGCGCCATGCCACAGCCACCCTGCCGATTTCACCCACCGCCAGCCTTCTCCCAATCCTGGAGGAAGCGGGTCAGGCCGGAATCCGTCAACGGGTGCTGAATCATCTGGTTGAGCACCCCGTAGGGCACAGTCGAAATGTCCGCCCCCGCTTGGGCTGCCAGGGTACAGTGCAGGGTGTGGCGAATGCTGGCCGCCATCACCAGGGTGGGAATTTCGTACTGCCGGAAGATGGTAACAATATCTTCCACCAGGGCCATACCCTCCTGGCCTATGTCGTCCAGGCGGCCAACGAAGGGACTGACCACCGTGGACCCGGCCTGGGCGCCCAGCAAAGCCTGGTTGACCGAGAAGCACAGGGTCTGGTTGATCTTGATTCCATCCCTGGACAGGACCGAGATGGCCTTCAGCCCTTCGGCGGTGCTGGGTATCTTGACCCAGGGATTGGGAATCCACTCGGCAATGTCCCTTCCCTCGGCAATCATGCCCTCGGCGTCGGGGCTGACCACTTCCACCGAGATGGGGCCGTCGATCAGGTCGGCGATTTCCTGTACCGCCGCCCGGTAGCCGGCCGGCCCGCCGATGCCCTCCTTGGCGGCCAGGGAGGGGTTGGTAGTCACGCCGGTTACAACACCCAGTCCGGCGCCCTGCCGAATCTCCTCGATGTTAGCGGTATCCAGAAATATCTTCACTGCTGCCCCACTCCTCAATTGAACTGGCTTTTGGCTTGCAGTTATGCCTTGGGTTTACGGAGGAAACCCTCTGTATTCTCAACCCGGCGGTTGTCGGTGGCGGCGGTTGGCGCAGTCAACCGGACGTTCCGGCGGCCCCGGCAGCTTCCCCACTCACCGGGTTTCCATTTGCAGGGGTTGCTGGCTGCCCTCTCTCAGGGTGACGAGGGACCGGGCGATGAACTCGCAGAACAATGGATGGGGCCGGTTGGGGCGGGACTGGAATTCGGGATGGAACTGAACCCCCACCATGAAGGGATGCCCCGATACCTCCGCCGTCTCGACCAGCTTCCCATCGGGAGACAGGCCGCCCATGATGAACCCGGACTGTTCCAGGCTTTCCCGGTAGCGGTTATTCAACTCGAACCGGTGCCGATGCCGTTCCTCCACCACCTGATTCCCGTAGGCGCAGGAGGTTAACGTGTCCTTCTGGGGCAGGCAGGGATAGCCGCCCAGGCGCATGGTGCCACCCAGGTCGATGACCCTTTCCTGCTCGGGCATGATGTGAATCACCGGGTGGGGGGTATCCGGGTCCAGTTCCGAGGAATTGGCCCCTTCCAGGCTCAGCACGTGCCGCGCCCAGTCGATAACCATCACCTGCATACCCAGACACAGGCCCAGGTAGGGGATGTTGTGCTTCCTGGCATATTCCACCGTGTCGATCATGCCCTCGACGCCCCGGGGCCCAAAGCCACCGGGAACCACGATACCCTGCACGTCGTTCAGGTAAGTATCCGGCCCCTTGCGTTCTATGTCCTCGGAGTGCACCCACTTGATTTCCACATCCTGGTCACAGGAGGCGCCGGCGTGGCGCAATGCCTCCCGCACGGAGATGTAGGAATCGGGATATTCCACGTATTTCCCGACGATGGCGATGGGCAGCTTGCCCTTGGGCTGACGCATCCGCTCCACCATGCCCCGCCACTCGCTCAGGTCCAATGGCTGCCCCTGGAGGGAGAGCAGGTCCACGATGAAGTCTCCCAGGCCGGCTCGCTCCAATATGAGGGGTACCTCGTAAACGTTGTCCACCGTTTCCAGGGGAATCACCGCCTCCCCGTCCACGTCGCAGAACAGGGACAGCTTCTCCCGTATGGAATCGGAAATGGGCAGGTCGCTGCGGCAAATCAGGGCGTCGGGCTGAATGCCGATACTGCGCAATTCCTTGACACTGTGCTGGGTGGGCTTGGTCTTCAGTTCCTCGGCGCCGGTCACGAAGGGCAGCAGGGTGAGGTGGACGTAGCAAACGTTGTTGCGGCCCACATCCTTGCGCATCTGCCGGATGGCCTCCAGGAAGGGCAGACCCTCAATGTCTCCCACGGTTCCGCCCACCTCCACAACCAGCACGTCCACCTGGGACTCGGTGGCCAGGTCGGTCAGGCGGGCCTTGATTTCATTGGTAACGTGGGGCACTGTTTGAATGGTGCCGCCCAGGAAGTCTCCCCGCCGTTCCCGGGAAATCAGGGTCAGATAGACCTGCCCGGCGGTGAGGTTGGAAGAGCGGGTGAGCTCCACGTCAATGAATCGCTCGTAATGACCCAGGTCCAGGTCCGTTTCCCCTCCGTCGCGGGTCACGAACACCTCGCCATGCTGGTAGGGCGACATGGTGCCCGGATCCACGTTCAGGTAGGGGTCAAGTTTTATCACGGAGACGGACAATCCACGGCTCTTGAGAATGCGGCCGATGGAGGCAACGCAGATGCCCTTGCCGATGGAACTGACGACGCCGCCGGTAACGAAAATATACTTGGTGGTCATGCCTCGGCCATAAGTAACTGTTGAGAGGCGAACAGGATAGGTCTGGAGAGAGCGCTGAATCGGTAAAGAAGACGGCCCACGCCGAGGGGTGATTCTGGCGGGTGGCGTAACAAGCTGATTATATTCACGGGAATTTGGCCATGTCAAGCGGCATTTGTCACTGTTCGGAATTAGGGAGTGGGATGAACCCGGCCTTGCCGTGGGCGCATACCGCCACGCTGGGGGGGAGGGCGCACGGCTGTGCGCCCCTACGATTCTCGGCTTTCCTCGGTTGCCATTCCGCCCCTCCTGTTTGTCCCTCCGACCCCTCCGTTGTCATTCCGAGCGACAGTCGAGGAATCCCAACCGCATGGGGCGACCGTCATTGCCATACCCTGGCGCTCTTGCCCCTTCCGTGCTGCGGGGAATGGCGGTTTGGGGCGGGACGGATGGTTGATGGGTGCGGTTGGGATTCCTCGGCTGCCGCTCGGAATGACAGGATGAGATGGTCTGTGGGAGAAGGATGGTTGATGTTGATAGGGGTAGGGGCGCACGGCTGTGCGCCCCTACGGTTCCCGGCCCTGCGCCGTTGTTATTCCGCCCCCTTGTCTGTCATTCCTATCCTGATGGAGCATTGGAAGGCCTCGCCCCCCTACCAGGCCCGTTCCAGCAGGGGCAACAACTCCTCCGGGCTGGTTACCTGCACCGGGTTGTTGCGGGTGGGGCCGTCCTCCAGGGTAAGCCGGGCTATCTCCGGCAGATCATCCTGGGGAATCTCCAGTTCCCGCAGGCGGTGGGGCATCCCCAATTCCATGATGAACTCGTCCACCACGGCGGCCACCGCTTCCGCCGCCGCCTCGTCGCCCATGCCCCGGGTGTCCAGGCCGGCGGCCTGGGCCAGCAGGGCCTGCTTGTCCGCCGAGGCTGGTCGGTTGAACTCCATGACGTAGGGCTGGGTAACGCAGGAGGTGTAGCCATGCCCCACGCTGTACTTGACACCAATGACGTGGCCGATGGCGTGGCTAAGTCCCGACCCCACGCTGGGCGCGCCCATCATGGACATCCAGGCGCCCATGAGGCAGCCCAGGCGAGCCTCGGAGTTGCCCATCTCCTCGCGGGACTGGGGCAGATTACTGAACAGGAACTCCGCCGCCTTGGCTGTGGTGGCATCGGTGGCCGGCTGGCTGCCCCGGCAATACAGCCGCTCGATGCAGTGGTCCAGGGCCTTCACCCCGCTGGACAGCCACAACCAATCCGGGGTGCCCTCGGTCATGTCCGGGTCGAGAACTATCAGGTGAGCGTACAAACCCGGATGCCGGACCCGGATCTTATGACCGGCCTGGTCGTCCAGCACGTTGCCGCCGCCCAGGTTGAATTCCCCGGCCGACAGGGTGGTGGGAATGGAAACCTGCCTGGGCAGCTTGCCGGCGTCGGCGGTGGACTGGAAGTTGCCCCCACCCTGGTGTCCCCGTTCCCGCAGCGCCTCCTCGGAGGTGAGACCCTCGGCCATCATCACGCCAATCATGCGGGCGGCGTCGGAGATGGTGCTGCCGCCCACGCCCACCAGGGTATCAACCCCGTTATCCAGGGCTATCTGGGTGGCCTCCACGGCGGTGGCAAGGGGCGCCCGCTGGGGCAGGTTGGAATAGACGGCCCGGCACCGATCGCCCAGCAGCGATTCCACCCGTTTTACCGTGTCGGTTTTTTCGGCGATGCTGCGGCCAGAAAGCACCATCACCCGTTGGCTGCCCAGCCGGTCCAGTTCTGCGGGCAGGTCCTCGGCCCGGCCCTTGCCGAAAATCACCTTCGACGGCACCGGCGGTTCGTATGTTCCATAAAGTCCGGCCATGTTCACACCTCGCTAATGTCTCCAAGTATATTCCAACAGTGGAGTGAGTTTAGCCCGTCGGCCCGGCTGAAACAACTAACCGTCGGGCGAAGACTGCTTGCGTTGACACCGCAATGGGGCCTACCTATACTCAACGCCAAATCTGCTCATCCAGATTTCGGATTCTGTTCCTCTCCCCATTCGTCCCGGGCGCTTCACCAGATTCCCCGATAACCCTCGAATCCATGAATCAGGAGGCGACTCCATGACCCAGGTTCAAAGCAAGGACGGCGGCGACGCCATTCTGGAAGCCTTCCGCAATTTGGGTATCGACTACATCATCTCCTCCCCCGGTTCCGAGTGGGCGCCGGTGTGGGAGGCCCTGGCCCGCCAGAAGATAAACGAGGTGGCCGGCCCCACCTACATCAACTGCTGGCACGAAACCCTGGCCGTGGACATGGCCCTGGGCTATACCCGGGTTACCGGGAGGATGCAGGCGGTGCTGCTCCATGCCGGCGTGGGCCTGCTCCAGGGCGGCGTGGGCATTCACAGCGCCTACCTGGGCGAGGTTCCCATGCTGGTCTGTTCCGGCGAGGCCAACAGCTACGGCGAAAACCCGGAACTGGACCCCCAGGGCCAATGGTTTCGCAACCTGAGCGTGGTGGGCGGGCCCAATCGGTTCGTCGAGCCCTTCGTTAAGTGGAGCGGCCAGGCCACCAGTCCCTATACCCTGTACGAGCAGTTGGTGCGGGCCGGCGAAATGGCCCAGCGGGTTCCCAAGGGCCCCACCTTCCTGGACATTCCCATCGAAACCATGATTCACGGCTGGACGCCCCAGGCCAAGATTCGCCGGGTGGCTCCGGCCCCCAAGACCCAGCCCGCCACCGACTCCATTGAGCGGCTGGCCGACCTGATTGCCAACGCCTCCCGTCCCCTGGTCATTGCCGAGGGTTCCGGGCAGGAGGTGGCCGGGTTCGAGAACCTGGTCAAGCTGGCGGAAATGATGGCCATCCCGGTAACGGAAAGTTCTTCCATTTACGCCAACTTCCCCAAGAGCCATCCCCTGTACCTGGGGACGCCTGAGCCTTACCTGAATCAGTGCGACCTGGTTCTGCTGCTGGGAACCCGGTCCCCTTGGTACCCACCCAGCGCTGGCCCGGCCAACGCCACCGTGGTGGCCCTGGGAGAGAATCCGCTGAAGGGGCAGATGGTCTATCAGAACCTGCTGGCCGATATGTACGTCGAGGGGGACATGACCATCACCCTGCAACTGCTCATCGACGCCCTCCAAGCCAGCGGGGCCGCCGGCGGGAGCAACGCCGCCAAAATAGCCGAGCGACGCCAGCAATGGTCCGACGAGCATGACCGTCTCACCGCCAGCCGCCAGGCCGCCGAGGATGCGGCCCGCTCCCGGAGTCCCATTGACCCGGTGGCCCTGTGCGCCGCCATCAGCGAGGTGATGCCGGACAATACCGCCTACGCCGAAGAGGTTACTTCGCACCGGGGGCAGGTCTTGCGCCACGTGCAGTGGGACCGGCCCCAGAGCTATTTCCATCCCAACGGCGGCCTGGGCCAGGGACTGGGGTTGGCCCTGGGCGTGAAGCTGGCCATGCCCGACCGCCCGGTGGTGGCCCTGATGGGCGATGGCGGTTTCCTCTACAACCCGGTTACCCAGAGTTTCGGCGTGGCCTGCGAGGCTGGCCTGCCCTTCATGACGGTGGTGTTCAACAACGCCAACTACGAGGCCATGCGCCGCAACCACCTGCACTACTACCCCGATGGCGACGCGGCCCGCTCCGGCATCTGGCACGGCGTTCACATCCCAGGACCCGATTACCCCAAGCTGGTCGATCCCTTTGGTGGCTACGGGGTGAGGGTGGAAGACCCGGCGGACCTGGCGCCGGCGCTGCGGAAGGGACTGGAGGCCATCAACGAGGGCAGAATCGCCTTGGTGGATGTGGCCCTGTCGGTCTAACCCCGCCCCTTTCGTCAGGGAAGCCGGTGATATTTCGGGTGGCAGCCGGGGAAGCCCAACCCTGGAAGGGGAGCCAGCGCTGGCAGCGGAGCGGGCGGTTGCCGGGCAAGGCTGCGGCTGCCTTGGACGCGCGCCACCACGCCAGTACCCCGTCAATTTAGATTTGTCATGCTGAGAAGAGTGGGAATAAGGGGAAAGAGGGGACGCTAACCGTAGGGGCGCACGGCTGTGCGCCCCTACCCGACCAGGCAACTATCTATCCCATTCATAGCCCTCATTCCTGGCTTGACATGCTACCAACGTCCGTCGCCGACAATAACCGGGCCTATCGGCTTTACGTTTAGGCTGAGCATCTACTCTGACCGGTTCTGGAACTGCCGCCAATCTGTTTCCCCTTTGAACTGCTGTGTTATACTTTTTGCCTGTTGAGAAACCCGACTCTGCTTGGTAGGGGGAGCCGTTCATGGCCGGTGCGATTGAATATGTTGACGGTGGTACCGTAACTACGCCGCAGGGGTTCGTGGCCGGGGCAACCTACGCCGGCCTGAAGACCTTCGCCGAGGACAAGCTGGACCTGGGCATCCTGTTCTCCGATACCCCCTGTAACACGGCGGGAGTATTCACCACCAGCGTTGTCCGGTCGCCCGGCGTAACCGTTGACGAGGAGCGGCTGGCCCAGGGCATTCCCATGCGCGTCCTCATCGTCAACGCAGGCATCGCCAATGCCTGCGTGGGAGAGCAGGGCTACATCGACGCCGTGGGAATGACGGAACTGGCCGCCGCCAAGACGGGTGTGAGGCCGGAGGAGGCGCTGGTGTGCAGCACCGGGGTCATCGGCGCGGAACTTCCCATGGCCCTGATCCGCGAGGGGGTGGAGCGTATTGAATTGCACGGCCAGGGCGGGTACGACTTGGCCCGGGCCATTATGACCACCGACACCCGTCCCAAGGAAGTGGCGGTGTCCTTCGACCTGGATGGCTCCCCCGTCAGCCTGGGGGGAATTGCCAAGGGTTCCGGCATGATTCACCCCAACATGGCCACCATGCTGTCCTTCCTGGCCACCGACGCGGCGGTGGAACCTTCTTTTCTGCAATCCGCCCTCAGCCAGGTGGCCGACGAAACCTACAATATGCTGACGGTGGACGGCGATACCAGCACCAACGATACCGTCCTGCTGATGGCCAACGGGGCCGCCGGGAACCGGGCGATTACGGCCGGTTCCCCCGGGGCGGAAACCTTCCTGGCCGCCCTGCGGGAGGTATGCACCTACCTGACCAGGGAATTGGCCCGGGATGGCGAGGGCGCCTCCCACCTGATTGCGGTGGAGGTGGCTGGCGCCGCCAACGTGGCCGATGCGCGCAAGGCCGCCAGGACCATAGCCTCCTCCAGCCTGGTCAAGTCCGCCGTGTTCGGCGCCGACCCCAACTGGGGAAGGATACTGGCCGCCCTGGGCCGCAGTGGCGCCGCCGCCGCCGAAGATAGCATTGACCTGTTTGTCAACGGCGTCTGCATCATGGAGGCGGGCAAGCCCATACCCTTCCACCGGGATTCGGTGGTGGCGCTGATGAAGCGGCCCGAAGTGACCTTCCGCCTGCAACTGAACTTGGGCGACGGCGAGGCGACGGCCTGGGGCTGCGACCTGACGGAGGAGTACGTAATCATCAACAGCGCCTACACCACGTAGGGCGCCGCCGACGCCCCTCCCGGCAGGGCGGGCCGGTCGGCCTGGAAGACAGAGACAGAAACAGAGCGCGGTTGCCAAAATCCTCCCAGCGTTGCAGGCGCCAAAGGTTGGGGGGATTCTTAACTTTCCCGGCGCCAGCGGGCCCCATCTGACCGGGCCCGGCCAGGGTTGCCAATGGCGGTGGTCGCGCCCGGTGAACAAACAGAACTCAACCCGGAGGACGGCGTGGCCGACCGGCAAGCATCACCACCGATAGTAGTCAAAATCGGCGGCAGCACCCTGGGCAACAACGATACCAGCCTGGCAGACCTGGTGGCTCTGCAGCGTCAGGGCCGCGATGTGGTGGTGGTCCACGGCGGCGGCCCTGTCATTTCCCAATGGATGCAGCGGCAGGGAATCGTTCCCCAGTTCGTCAACGGCCTGCGCGTCACCGATGCCCAGAGCCTGGACATCGTGGTGGCAGTGCTGACCGGGCTTGTGAACAAGGAACTGGTGGGAATAATGCACGGCCTGGGAGCCCGGACGCTGGGGCTCAGCGGCATTGACGCCGGTATCCTGGAGGCCCGCCTGGCCAACCCCGACCTGGGGTACGTGGGGGAAATCACCCGGGTTGACCCCGAACCCATCCGCGCCGTGCTGCAGGGGGGCTACATTCCCCTGCTGGCCCCCCTGGCCATGCAGGAGCGGGACGGCTCGGACCACGCCGGCGGCGCGCTGAACATAAATGGAGACACGGTGGCCGGCGAATTGGCCCACGCCCTCGGCGCCCAGCACCTGATATTCCTGACCGACGTGCCGGGAGTTATGGACGGCAACGGGCGGGTGATGGCCCGCCTCGACCGGCGGCGGGCCCGGCTATTGCTAAACTCGGACGTGGTGCGAGGCGGCATGATCCCCAAGCTGGAGGCCTGTGTCCGCGCCCTGGAGAGCGCCCCGGTAGCCGATATTGTGGACGGACGGGAACCGGGCGCCCTGCTGAAGTGCCTGGAGGGCGATGGCGGCGGCACCCGCATCGTGGGGTAGGGTTGCGGGTAGGGCATGGGGAACCGAACCGCCCGCAGGAGGGGCCTTTTCCCGTTGCGAATTGCTGCCTGCCCGAGGCCCGCAAGTCCCCTAACCAAGTCCCCTTAACCTGATCCAGAGCAGCAGCCCGTGAGCCATGACCTGACCAACGACGCCGACTCGGTGCCCTGGCCTCCCCTGCCGGGCATTTCCCCCACGGCATACGCCATGGTAGGCCGGTGGGTTGTCGTGTTGTTCATTATCGGCCTGGTCGTGGTGGCGGCCTGGTATGCCGTTGGAGTCTATGCCGACTACCTCTGGCAGGCTCAACTGGGCTATGGCCGGGCATACCTGTACCTCACCCTCACACGGACGGCCCTCTTCCTGATTCCCGGCATGCTGGCGGCGACGCTCATCGCTCTGAACGTCTCCGTAGCCCTACCCCTGGCCCTGGGGCCAATGGCCCGTCCCCTGCCACCGGACTTCGCCCGGCTGTGCCTGCTGCTGCTGCGGATCGTAATCTACGCCTCCATGCTCATCGGCGGGCTGGTCTTTGGCGCCCAGGCCGCCGGGCAATGGGAACTGGTCCTGCTGCTGCTGAACCAATTGCCCTTCGGCATACGGGATCCCCAGTTCGGGCAGGATGTCGCCTTCTACGCGGTCAACCTGCCAGCGCTGCGGGGCGTCCAGACTTGGCTGCTGGCCCTCTGCATCACCTGCATCGGTGTGTCGGCAACGATTCACGCCTACATCTACCTCATGCGGGGATTGAACCTGGTGATGTCGCCCCGGGCCCTGCGCCACCTGGCCGGTCTGGGCGTCTGTCTGATGCTGCTCATCGCCCTGCACCACGCACTCAACGTTTACGAACTGACGCTGTCGGAAGGGGGCGTCGTTGCTGGCGCCACCTACACCGATGTAACCGCCCGCATTCCCGTTTACTGGTTCCTGGCGGTGGTGGCGGCCCTGGGGGCTGTTGGCTTCGGCTTCAGCATACGCTACGTGGGGCTGCGGCTGATGGCCGGCGCCTTCAGCATGTGGCTGCTGATGTTCCTGCTGGCTGGCATCCTGTACCCGGCCCTGTTCCAAAGGTTCCGGGTCAGCCCCGACGAGTTCGCCCGCGAGCAGCCCTTCATTCAACGCAACATCGAAGCCACCCGGGCCGCATACGGGCTGGATGCGGTGGAAGCGGCCGTCTATCCCGTGGCGGAGGCCTTCACCGGCGCCGGGCTGGAGGAATACCGGGACGCAGTCGAACAGATCCGGCTGTGGGACGCGGTTCCCCTGCAGGCCGCCTACAATCAGCTCCAGTTCATGGAACTGTACTACACCTTCCTGAACGCTGACTCGGACCGCTACCTGGTGGACGGTCAGTTGCAGCAGGTGTTGATTGCGGCCCGGGAACTGGACCAGGAACGGCTGCCCCAGGAGGCGCAGAATTGGGTCAACCAGCGGCTGCAATATACCCATGGCTACGGGGTATCCATGACCCCGGCCACGGGCTACACCCCCGGCGAGGGGCGGCCCGAATACCTCATCCAGGATATTCCCATCAAGAGCCGGCTGCCCATGACCCGGCCGGAAATTTACTATGGGGAATCCCCCGTCACCTTTGCCATCGTCAACAGCGGCATGCGGGAGGTCAACCCCAGTTCCTCGGCCTGGAGCTACGACGGCAGGGGCGGCGTGCCCCTGGATTCCTGGCATCGCCGCCTGCTGTACGCGCTAAAGTTCGGCGACGTGAACGTCCTCATCAGCGACCAGGTTACCGAGAATAGCCGCATCCAGTTCAACCGCCCCATACGCCAGCGGGTGAAGGCCGTCGCCCCCTTCCTGAAGCTGGACCAGGACCCCTACCCGGTACTGGACTCGGCGGGGAAGCTGTGGTGGATCCAGGATGCCTATACCGTAACCGACGGCTACCCCTATTCCACGCCCGCTGAGGCGGGGTACAACTACATCCGCAACAGCGTCAAGGCGGTGGTGGACGCCTACAACGGGAGTGTTGACCTGTACGTGGTTGACCCGGCGGATCCGCTGTTGGAAATCTACCGCAACGGGCTGCCCAACCTTTTCCGGCCCTTCGACGAGATGCCGGAAGACCTGCGGGCCCACATACGCTACCCCATTACCCTCTTCTCGGCCCAGGCCGACATGTACCTGCGCTACCACGTAACCGACCCGCAGGTATTTTTCAACCAGGCGGAGCAGTGGGACATTCCCCTGGAGACCCGGCTGGGCAAGGAGGGCATTAGAGTAACCCCCACCTACATCCTGATGCGCCTGCCCGGGGAGACTCACGAGGAGTTCGTGGTTCAGATGCCCTTCTCGCCGGCCGGGGAGAAGAAGAACCTGGTGGGCCTGCTGGTCGCCCGCAACGATGGGGCCAGCTACGGCCAGTTGCGGGCCTACCACCTGCCCGACGACCGGCAGATTGACGGCCCCAGCCAGGTGGAGGCCCGAATTGAAAACGACCAGGACTTTTCCCAGTTGTTCACCTTGTGGCAGGGGGCCGGTTCAGAGATAATTCGGGGGCGTCTGTTGGCGGTACCCATTGCTGATACAATACTGTACGTTGAACCCCTGTACCTAAAGTCGGAGTTCCTGGACTTTCCCGAACTGAAAAAGGTTATACTGGCAGACAACACCAACCTGGTGATGGCCGATACCATGGCCGAGGGTATTGCCCTGCTGGCCGGCGCGGAAATAGGGGGCGCCAATAGCGCCAATATGGATGGGTCGGCGTCAACCGGCCCCGCCCTTCCCGGCGTCATCACCCCTAGCCAGTTGGAACAATTGGAACGGATAGAAACAACACTAGAGGAAATGGAAGCGGCCCTGGATAACCTGAAGGGGTCTCTGCAAAATCTACGCAACACCTTGGGAGGTAACTCGCCATGACCACCGGCAAGAGCAGCAGCGAATGGATCGCCATCGAAAACCAGTACTATGCGCAGACGGTGCGCCGTCAACCCGTGGTGATTGTACGGGGAGAGGGCACCCGGGTTTGGGACGCCGATGGCAAGGAGTACTTGGATTTCGTGGCCGGCTGGGCCGTGGATAACCTGGGCCATTCTCACCCGACCATTACCCAGGCCATTGTGGAACAGGCCGGGACCCTGTTGCAGACCTCCAACCAGTTCTACACCGTGCCCCAGCTTCAGTTGGCCGAATTGCTGGTGGAAAACAGTTGCCTGGACCGGGTTTTCTTCGGGAACAGCGGCGCCGAGGCCAATGAGGGCGCCCTGAAGCTGGCTCGCAAGTACGGCAGGCAGAACCGGGACGGCGCCTACGAGGTGATCACCGCCTACAATTCCTTCCACGGTCGCACCATGACCACCGTGGCGGCCACCGGCCAGCCCCACTACCAGGAGGCTTTCCAGCCTCTTCAGCCCGGCTTCGTTCACGTGGACTATAACGACGTGGAAGCCATTATGAACGCCACCACCGACCGCACCGCCGCGGTGATGCTGGAACCGGTCCAGGGCGAGGGCGGCGTAAACATCCCGGACGAGGATTACCTGGTCCGGGTGAAGGAGTGGTGCGACCGTCAGGGCCTGCTGCTGGTGCTGGACGAAGTGCAGACGGGCATGGGCCGCCTGGGCAGCCTCTTCGGCTACGAAGAGTACGGCGTGGAACCCGACGTTATATCCCTGGCCAAGGGCCTGGGCTTCGGCGTGCCCATCGGCGCCTTCATGTCCAAGGAATCTGCCATGGCCCTGGTGCCGGGCGACCATGGTTCCACCTTTGGCGGCAATGCCCTCACCACCGCCGCCGCCTACGCCGGCTCCAAGTTCCTGATCGACAACGACATCCCCGGCCACGTTAAGGACATGGAACCGGTGCTATTGGGCCGGTTGAACGACCTGAAGTCCCGCTTCTCCTTCATCACCGACGTGCGATGCAAGGGCCTGCTGGCCGCCGTCGAATTCGACAGCGACATATCCGGGCAGGCCCTCACCAATGCCAACGAGGCGGGTATTTTGCTGAACGGAGTCAAACCCAACGCCCTGCGCTTCATGCCCCCGCTGAACATCACCCCCCAGGAGATTGACGAGGGAATTAGCCGGCTGGAGCAGGCCCTGGCCAAGATTTAGCGAAGGGGGTTATCTCCTCAGGGTCTAGCCCTCAGCCTGGCAGCGCGGCCACCAAAGACAAGAGACTGGGCAGATTCACCGTTGCCCGCAATATCCGCATGGTACCCGGAGGTTATTCGACATCCATGGCAAATGACAAGATCGTCCTCGCCTACAGTGGCGGGCTTGATACGTCCGTTGCCGTACCCTGGCTCAAGGAGCAGTACGGCGCGGAGGTGATAACCCTGACCATCGACCTGGGCATGGTGGACCTGGAAGCCATCCGCCTGCGGGCAATCCAGGTGGGCGCGGCCAAGGCCCTGACCGTGGACGGCAAGGAAACGCTGGTCAACGAGTTCCTATTTCCCGCCCTGCAGGCCGGGGCCATCTACGAGGAACAGTATCCGCTGGCCACCGCCCTGGGCCGTCCCCTCATTGCCCGTTACCTGGTGGAGGCTGCCCGGGCCGAGGGAGCCTTTGCCGTGGCCCATGGCTGCACCGGCAAGGGCAACGACCAGGTCCGCATCGACGTGGGAGTCGCCGCCCTGGCGCCGGAACTGAAGGTTATCGCACCCATCCGCGACTGGGGCATGAGCCGGGAGGACGAGATTGAGTACGGCCAGGCCCGCGGCCTGCCCATTAACGCCAGCCGCAGCCGCTTCTCAGTGGACGAAAACCTGTGGGGCCGCAGCGCCGAGGCGGGTGAACTGGAAGATCCCTGGTTGGAACCCCCGGAGGACGCCTATGACTGGACCCAGCCGGCCGGCAACGCGCCCGATGAACCGGCCTATGTGGTGGTTCACTTCGAGGAGGGTATCCCCACGGCCCTGGACGGGGAAAGCATGAGTGGGGTGGACCTGATCCGCCACCTGAACGCCCTGGCCGGGCAGCATGGCGTGGGCCGCGTTGACCACGTGGAAAACCGTCTGGTGGGCATCAAGTCCCGGGAGGTTTACGAGACTCCGGCGGCGGTCACCCTGCACGCCGCTCACCGGGCATTGGAGACCCTGACCCTGAGCAAGGACCAGGCCCGGCTGAAGGCCCAGATAGCCCAGCAGTACGCCGACATGGTGTACAACGGCCTGTGGTTCACTCACCACCGGCAGGACATGGACAGCTACATCCGAAGCACCCAGCGCTACGTGAGCGGCGACGTTCGCGTCCGGCTGCACAAGGGCACATGCACCGTGGTGGGCCGGACGGCGCCCAATGCCCTCTACAACTACTCCCTGGCCACCTACGACCGGGAGGACCAGTTCGACCATTCGGCCGCCGCCGGCTTCATCGACATTTTTGGCCTGCCGGTGAGGACCCAGAATCAGGCCCAGCCCTAGGCTCGGCTACTGCAGGCCCGGCACCCGCCGTCAACCCAAACACCCACCTGCAACAAAGTCACCTGGAGGATATATGACCCTGGCTGAAAGAATGAACAACCTGGGCACCGAAACCGCGTTCGAGGTTCTGGCCAAGGCGCGGGCACTCGAGGCCCAGGGCAAGGAGATCATTCACCTGGAGATTGGCGAACCCGACTTCGACACGCCCAGGCACATCGTGGAAGCCGGCGTCCGCGCCCTGCAGGAGGGTTATACCCACTACGGGCCAACCCCCGGCCTGCCCGAATTGCGCGAAGCCATCGCCCGGAACAGCCGCGAGGTTCGGGGCATCGACACCGAACCGGGGCAGGTGGTGGTCACCCCCGGCGCCAAGCCCATTATGTTCTACGTGATACTGGCGCTGGCCGAACCGGGAGCCGAGGTCATCTATCCCAACCCGGGCTTCCCCATCTATGAGTCCATGATCCGCTTCTCCGGGGCCACCCCGGTTCCCATGCAGTTGCTGGAGGAGAAGGGCTACCATCCCGACCTGCAGGACCTGGCCGGCAAGATAACTGACCGGACCCGGTTGATCATCATCAACTCGCCGGAGAATCCGTGCGGCTCCGCCCTGACCCGGGAGGAACTGGAGACCATCGCCAACCTGGCCCGGGGCCGCAACCTGTACGTCATGGCGGACGAAATCTACAAGGACATTCTCTACACCGGCGAGCATTGCAGCATCGCCACCTTCCCCGGCATGGCCCAGCAGACCGTCATACTGGATGGCTTTTCCAAGAGTTACGCCATGACGGGCTGGCGGCTGGGATACGGCATCATGCCCGAGGAGTTGGTGCCCCACATAACGCGGCTGGCGGTGAACAGCGTTTCCTGCGCCGCGTCCTTCAGCCAGCGGGCCGCCATCGCCGCCCTGGACGGCCCCCAGGACGAGATGCAGGCCATGGCCGCCGAGTTCTCCCAGCGTCGCCGTCTGATAACCGATGGCCTGCGCAGCATCCCAGGCCTCAGCTGCCCGGAACCGGAGGGCGCTTTCTACGCCTTCCCCAGCATTGGGGGAACGGGCCTGAGCAGCGCCGAGTTCGAGGAAAGGGCCCTGAGCGAGGCGGGAGTGGCCCTGCTATCGGGATCCGCCTTCGGCTCCTACGGGGAGGGATACGTCCGGCTCTCCTACGCCAACTCCCAGGAAAACATCAACAAGGCCCTGGAGCGGCTGAGGGAGTTCGTAGCTGGGTTGGGGTAGGGGACTGTTGCAGCCTCGGAAATATGGGGGCGCCAGGTAACGTGTCATTCCAAGCCCTTCGAGGAATCCCAGCGGCGCCCTACAACTAACCTTGCCCCGCCCAGCCTCTCTTGTTTGTCATTCCAAGCGACAGCCGAGGAATCCCAACAGTGCCCTACAACTAACCTTGCCCCGCCCAGCCCCTCTTGTCTGTCATTCCGAGCGGCAGCCGAGGAATCCCAAGGGCATGGGTCAATCATCCTTGCCCCGCCTAGTTCCCCTGGTTGTCATTCCGAGCGACAGCCGAGGAATCCCAACGGCATGGGTCAACCAACCTTGCCCCGCCCAGCCTCTCTTGACTGTCATTCCGAGCGGCAGCCGAGGAATCCCAAGGGCATGGGTCAACCATCCTTGCCCCGCCCAGCCCCCCTTGACTGTCATTCCGAGCGACAGCCGAGGAATCCCAACAGCGCCCTACAACCATCATTGCTCCGCCCAGCCCCCCTTGACTGTCATTCCGAGCGGCAGCCGAGGAATCCCAACAGTGCCCTACAACTAACCTTGCCCCGCCCAGCCCCCTTGACTGTCATTCCGAGCGGCAGCCGAGGAATCCCAACAGTGCCCTACAACTAACCTTGCCCCGCCCCGCTCCTCTTGTCTGCCATTCCGAGCGGCAGCCGAGGAATCCCAACGGCATGGGGCAACCATCCTTTTGCCCCGCCCCGCTCCTCTTGTCTGCCATTCCGAGCGGCAGCCGAGGAATCCCAACGGCATGGGGCAACCATCCTTTTGCCCCGCCCAGCCTCTCTTGACTGTCATTCCGAGCGGCAGCCGATGAATCCCAACGGCATGGGGCAACCATCCTTACCCCGCCCAGCCTCTCTTGACTGTCATTCCGAGCGGCAGCCGATGAATCCCAACCGCATGGGGCAACCATCCTTGCCCGGCCTAGCCCCCCTTGACTGTCATTCCGAGCGACAGCCGAGGAATCCCAACAGTGCCCTACAATCAACCCTCCCACCCCAAACATACGATCCCTATCTACCGGAGAATGGGTGAGAAAGAGTTGGGCGTGGCAATGACGGTTCCTCCCCACGGTTGGGATTCCTCGGCTGTCGCTCGAAATGACAGGGAAGGTTGGCTTGTGGTGAGATGGATGACTGCCCCGAACTGTTGGGATTCCTCGGCTGTCGCTCGGAATGACAGGCTTGGTTGGATTGGGGTAGGTGAGGTGGTTGCCCCGGTCGGTTGGGATTCCTCGACAGGCTCAAAGCGACAACGTAGGGGCGGACGGCTTTGCGCCCCTACCCACCTGACAACCATCCATGCCATCCCTTTCAGGCTTGCCCGGTTGCTAGGGCAACATCCCCCCGTCGTCATAGTCAACCAACGCCCGCTGGGCGGCGGCCAGGCTGGCGCCGCTGGCCACCTCGTAGCCCAGGTCCGGCAGTATTTGTTCCAGGGCCGAAAGCAGGGCGAAAACGTTGACTTCCCGGGCCGATTCGCCCATCAGGCCAATGCGCCAGGCCCTGCCCCGTACCTGTCCCAAGCCTCCGCCGATCTCTATGTTGAAGTCGTTGAGCAGCCGGCCCCGCACTGCCGTATCCTCGATGCCCTCGGGAATCAGCGCGGTGGTCAGGGGATTCAACCGGTAGCCCTCGGCAGCCATCAACCCGATGCCCATGGCCTGCAGCCCGGCCCGCAGCGCCCCGGCCACCCGGGCATGACGGCGAATGCGGTTGTCGATACCCTCTTCCATCATCATCCGCAGCGACTCCCGCAGGGCGTAGGTCATCGAAATGGGCGTGGTGTGATGGTAGGCGCGGGTCTGGTTCCAGTAGCTTTCCAGGTCCTTCAGGTTGAAGTAGAAGCTCTGCACCTTGCTAGGTCGGTTGTTGATGACATCCATTGCCCGGGGGCCGAAGCTGATGGGAGCCAACCCCGGAGGCGCGCCCAGGCATTTCTGGGTGCCACTGTAGCAAACGTCCACGTCCCAATCGTCCAGGCGCACATCGTGACCGCCCAGGGAGGTAACGGCGTCCAGGATAATCAGGGCGTTGTGGCGGTGTACCAATTCCACGATTTCGGGTACCGGCGTCAGGACTCCGGTGGAAGTTTCGGCATGGACCACACCCACCGCCTTCACCGGACCATGCTGGTCCAGGGCATCGGACAGTACCTGCAAGTCCACGGGGGCGCCCCAATCGAAGTCAAGAATCACAACCTCGGCGCCGCACCGTTCGGCGATGTCGCCCAGGCGGTCGCCAAAGAACCCGTTGCGGCAGATGATTACCTTGTCGCCCCGCTCCAGGACATTGGCGCAGGCGGCCTCCATGGCGCCGGTGCCGGTGGAGGAGAGGGGGACGGTCATGTGATTCTCGGTATGATAGACCTGCCGCAGCATTTCGCAGACCTCGTCCATGACCTGGAAGAACTGGGGGTCCAGGTGTCCCAGAATGGGCAGGGTCATGGCCTGCAAAACCCGGGGATTGACCGAACTGGGCCCCGGCCCAAGAAGGATGCGCTGGGGAGGGTTGAACTCGTCCAGGTAGGTGGGAGTAGTCAAAACGTGGCTCCTGTTGTGGCTAATTGAGTGAGTCTGATGGGTCAATTATATCCGGGTGCAAGAAAGAGGCCAAATCCTTCCAGCGTTGTATGGGGCGGCCCATTCGTGGACATGAAGGAAGGAAGCCCCGGAACTGTCCCGGCCAGCGCCGCCGCGTTGATTTTTCTCCCCTTCTGTGCTACCATCCGTACCGAAAAATCCACCCCCAATTTCTAGACTTTTATAGTTTTTTGTAGATTTTCATGGCCAACCTCCAGTTTGCCGACCGTACCCAATGGCTTTCCCTGCGCGGGGCCTGCGAACTGCTGCAGGTCAGCCAGGTGACACTCCGCCATTGGGCCGACGCCGGCCATCTGCGAGTGTACCGTACTCCCGGCGGGCATCGCCGATTTGCCCGGGAGGATCTGCTGGCCCTGACCCGGCAGGCTCCCGCCGGCAACGCCCCAGATACGCCGGATAAGCGGGAAGACGCGACCCTGCGCCGCATTCGCCGCCGCCTCAGCCACGAGGAGGTGGCCCGCCAGTCCTGGTACCAGAGTGTCCAGGAAGAGGGCAAGGACCGGATGCGCCTGTTCGGCCGTCGCCTTCTGTCCCTGCTGTTGCAGGGGCTGCCTCAGCGCCGCGCCTCCGGCCGCCGTCAGGAAATCCTGGCGGAGGCCCTGATGCTGGGCCATGAATACGGCGCGGAAATGTCGGAACGGGATGTTCCCCTCAAGGATACCGTCGAGGCGTTCATATTCTTCCGTAGCCTGGTACTGAGTTCCACCGACAACCGTTCCTGGGGTCCCATCCTCGAACTGGCCGACCAGGCGCTGGTGGGGGTTGTTGAATCGTACCAGGAGCGGCGGTTGCCAACCCCGCCAAACCAGGCATCGGCGTCATCACCCGTGCCGGCGGCTGTGCCGGCAATGCCCTCTGCCACCTCATCCAACTCGTCCTACGGGCCGCCTACCGGGGCTTCTACCGGGCCACGAATCGGGTCACGAACCCGGACCGAAGGCGCCGCCCACACTTTCGGAGGCTGACTGAATAGTCATGGACTTGATTGACCGCAAGCTGCTGAACCTGATCCAGAGCAAGTTCCCCATGGAGGAACGTCCCTACCTGGCCCTGGCCGAGGACCTGGAAATCGGCGAGGAGGAGGTCATCCACCGGCTGGATGCGCTGAAACGACAGAACGTGGTTCGCCAGGTCAGCGCCATCTTCGACACCCGGCGACTGGGCTACAAGACCACCCTGGTAGCCTTTGCCTACGAACCGGGGCAGCTGCACGATGGCGCCCTTTTCGTAAACCGGCACCCCGGCGTGAGCCACAACTACGCCCGGGAAGGCTCCTACTACAACCTGTGGTTCACCCTGGCCGTACCCCCCGATGGCGACCTGCAGGGCACCGTGGAATGGATGGCCCAGGAGACGGGCGCCCTCAGCTTCCGGGTGATGCCCACCCTCCGCTTCTTCAAGATTGGGGTCAACTTCGACATGGTGCAGCAGCGCAGCGCGGCCCACAACTACAGTCCCGATAGCGTGGGCGAGCGCACCCCCGCGCCCGACTGGAACCAGCCCCAGCAGGTTTCCGAGTTCGACAAGGCCGTCATCCGGGAGCTTCAGGAGGACCTGCCCCTAGAACCCCGGCCCTTCGACGTCATGGCGGAAAGGCTGGGAATGGATACGGGCCAACTGTTCGCCCAGGCGGAAGCGTACCAGGAACGGAAGATTATGCGCCGGTTCAGCGCCGTGCTGCACCATCGCCGCTCCGGGTTCCGGGCCAATGCCATGGTGGTATGGCAGGTGCCGCCGGAACGGGCCGAAGAGGTGGGCCTGATTATGGCTCAGCATTCGGCGGTTACCCATTGCTACGAACGCCCCACCTTCCCCGACTGGCCCTACTCTCATTTCTCCATGATTCACGCCACCACCCAGGATGAGTGCGAGGAGATTGCCCGGGAAATCAGCGAGGCCACCCAGATAACCGATAACCTGCTCCTCTACAGCACCCGCGAGTACAAGAAGACGCGGGTTCGCTACTTTGTGGAAGACTACGAGGAGTTCTGGGAGAGCGAGCCGGAATTGGAAGAGGTGGCCCAGGACTAGTCCTGCGTCATTTGGGAGAGTCCGAGGAGCCAACCGGGCGTCCACCGGACTATTGGCTAATGGCAATCAAGGTTCACTGGTAACGTCACAAGAGGAGACCCATGCCCGAGTACTACCCCGTATATCTGAACTTGACCGGTAAGCGTTGCGTCATCATCGGCGGCGGCACGATCGCCCAGGGTAAGATTGGCGGCCTGAAGCAGGCCGGCTGCCAGATAACCGTCATCAGTCCCCAGGTCACCCCCGGCATACGCCAGGCGGCCCAGCGGGGCGACATTACCCTGCTGGAGCGCACCTACCAGCCCGGCGACCTGGAGGGCGCCTTCATCGGCGTCGCTGCCACCAACGTTTGGCACGTGAACCGGGAAATCTTCGAGGAGGCGGAACGCCTGGGTGTGCTGCTGAACGTGGTGGACGACCCGGATCTGTGCAGCTTCATCGCCCCCTCCATCGTCAAGCGGGAGCCGGTGACCCTGGCCATCTCCACCGGCGGGGCCAGTCCGGCCCTGGCCCGCAAGCTGCGGGAAACCCTGGCCGACGCCGAGGCCCTGGAGTGGGCCGACTTGTCCGACGTGCTGGCCCGTGCCCGTCGTATCATCAAGGAAAGGCGTATCGCCATTGACCCGGAACGCTGGCAGTGCTGCATTACCCGCGACCTGCTGAACATGGTGCAGGAGGGCCGCAGCGATGAGGCCCTGGAAGTCCTGCTTTCCCAGCTTCTGGACCCCACCACCGTGGGCCTGTGCGACACCCTGGACAAGTGCCAGACCGCCACCTGCCCCGCCCGCCAGACAAAGGCGGCTGCCAATTCCCGGCAGGGGGAGGCGGTACGGTGAATCTCCTCGTCCTCGGCGTGAACCACCGGACCGCGCCGGTGGATTTGCGCGAGAAACTGGCCGTTGACGCCCAGGAGTTGCCCTCCGTTCTGGAGTCCCTGACCGAGCGGGTGGCGCCGGGTGTGATCCTGTCCACCTGCAACCGCCTGGAGATATACACGCTGGCCGACGATGGGGCCGGTGGCGCCGAAACCCTGGCCCGCCTGCGCCGGTTCGTGGCCGATCGTTCGGGGCTGGACGTGGCCGACCTGATGCCCTTCTTCTACCACCATCTGGAAGGCGACTGCGTGAAGCACCTGTTCCGGGTGGCCAGTGGCCTGGACTCCATGGTTGTAGGGGAATGGGAAATCTTGGGCCAGGTGCGGGATGCCTTCAGCGCCGCCAGCAGCCCCCGTTCCGGTGCAAGCGGTGTGCGCGGCCCCGTGTCCAGGCTCTTTCACCATGCGCTGCGGGCCGGTCGGCGGGTGCACCACGATTCCCACCTGGGGGCCAACCCGGGAGACTACCGGCGGCGTTCCGTCAGCCACGTGGGGGTACGTCTGGCCCACCGGCTGCTGGGCGAACTGTCCCAGAAGAGGGTTCTGCTCATCGGAGCCGGCAATGCCGGCCAACTGGCCGGCCGGGCCCTCGCCGTGGCCGGGGCCAGGAACCTGGTCGTAACCAACCGGACCTTGGCCAGGGCCGAGGACCTGGCCGCCGAACTTGGCGGGACGACGGCTCCCTTTGAGAGTCTCAACCAGAGCCTGGGCGAAGCCGATGTGGTCATCAGCACCACCTCTTCGCCCGACTATCTGCTGCAGCGGACCGACGCGCGGGCGGTGATGGAACGACGCCTCAGCCGGCCCCTGCTCCTGATTGACATCGCCGTTCCGCGGGACATCGACCCGGAAGTGGGCAATGTTGAGGGGGTCAGCCTCTACGACATCGACGGCCTGAGCCGCACCTCCGACGCCGCCAGCATTGGTATGGAACCGGAAATCGCCCGCGCCGAAGAACTGGCGGCGGAAGAGGCGGGCCGGTTCATGGAATGGTGGGATTCGCTGGATACCATATCCGCCGTCGCCGCCATCCGCGAATATGCCGAGGAGGTACGGAGGGCCGAGGTGGAGAAGACCTTGTCCCGGCTCCGGAGCCAAGGCTTTCCCGATCTCGACGATGGCGCCGAGTCGGCCCTGGAAGACCTGGCCGTCCACCTGGATGCCATGACCAATGCCCTGGTCAAGAAGCTGATGCACCATCCCACCATGTACCTGAAGGAGGGCAACGACCCGGCCCGCCAGGGGGTCATCCGGGAGATGTTCAAGATGGACGAGGCCGGTGGGCGCCATGGCCGCCGCTAACGACAGCGAAGAACGGCCTAAAGCCTCAGCCGCCGCCCATGGCCCGAACAATGGCCAACGGGCCAGGCAGCCCGCTGGCCCCCATGCCGACCCTCATGATGGCGTTGTTCGCGTGGGCACCAGAGCCAGCGCCCTGGCCCGCCACCAAACCGACCTGGCCCTGGACCGCCTCCGGCCCCTATACCCGCACCTGGATTTCCAGGTGGTGACGGTCACCACCCAGGGGGATGCCAACGCCGCGGCGCCCCTGGCCGGCATGGGACTGGGAGTGTTTGTCAAGGAAATCGAGCAGCAGCTCCTGTCAGGCCACTTGGACATGGCCGTCCACAGCCTCAAGGACATGCCCACCCAGCTGCCGGAGGGGCTGGCCCTGGCTGCCATGCTGCCCCGGGAAGACCCCCGGGATGTGCTGGTCAATCGCTTCGGCAGCCCCCTG
The DNA here is from genome assembly GCA_965221385.1 of Dehalococcoidia bacterium. Lineage (GTDB taxonomy): Bacteria > Chloroflexota > Dehalococcoidia > Lucifugimonadales > UBA3495 > Bin22. The sequence continues at coordinate 1,550,876 of OZ244885.1, read as the reverse complement.
GAACAACTGCCCCAGGGCGCCCGTATCGGCACCAGCAGTCCCCGCCGCCGATCCCAATTGTTGAACAGCCGTCCCGACCTGTCCGTAGTACCCATTCGGGGCAGCGTGGAAACCCGCCTGCGCAAGTCCGAGGGCGAGGAGTGCGACGGAGCCATCCTGGCCGCCGCCGGCCTGCTGCGGCTGGGCCTGGCCGACCGGATTGCCGAGTACCTGCCGGCCCAGCGATTCGTACCCCCGCCGGGACAGGGAATCCTAGCCGTGGAAATCCGGGCCGACGACGAACGAATGGCAGGAATTCTCAGGGGTATCGACCATGCGACCACCCGCTACGCCGCCGCCGCCGAGCGGGCCTTCCTGGAACGGCTGGGAGGCGGCTGCCAGGTACCGGTGGGCGCCTACGCCCAGTCCGACGGAGATCTGATGAATCTGACGGTGTTCCTGGGCGACCCGGACGGGCAGCAGGTCTTCCGGGCCAAGATACGGGGCCTGACCCGCTCGCCCCACCAACTGGCCGCCGACGCTCACCTGGCCCTGGTGGAACGGGGCGGCGGACAGTTGCTGGATACGGTTGGGGGTTGATCCGGCTATGCTGTGGAGTCCAGGAATCCCAGGCGCCCGTAGGGTACCGACGCCGCCGTCGATGCACGTGGCTGACCCGTACCGTAGGGGCGCACAGCCGTGCGCCCCTGCCCCAGCGCAGACCTTCCTGAATTGACAGAGTATTTGATGGGTACCGACCGAACCCCGTCAAGAATTAACGAACAGGAGACAGAGTTGCCCGGAAAAGTTTACCTGGTGGGCGCCGGCCCCGGCGACCCCGGCCTGCTAACCGTAAAGGGCCTGCGATGTCTGCAGCAGGCGGACGTGGTGGTTTATGACCGCCTGATGGACCCGGCCCTGCTGCAATCTGCTTCGCCCGATGCCGAACGGGTTTTCGTGGGCAAGGAGCGGGGTAGGCAGGCCCTGACCCAGGAGGAAATCAACGACCTGCTGGTGGACCGGGCCAACAGCGGCCAGTCGGTGGTGCGCCTCAAGGGCGGCGATCCCTTCGTCTTTGGCCGGGGCGGTGAGGAAGCCCAGACCCTGGCCGCCAACGCCATACCCTTCGAGGTGGTGCCGGGCATCACCTCGGCCATCGCCGCCGCCGCCTATGCCGGCATTCCCGTAACCCAACGGCGCCTGGCCACCTGCTTCACGGTGGTCAGCGGCAGTGAAGACCCCTCGAAGCCCGAATCCGTCATTCCCTGGGACGTGCTGGCCCGCACCGGCGGCACCCTGGTCGTGCTCATGGGGTGGGCCGCCCTGCAATCCATCCTGGAAACCCTGAAGCAGGAGGGAATGGCCCCCGATACGCCCGTGGCCCTGGTGCGGTGGGGTACCTGGAAGAAGCAGCAGACCGTAGAGGGTACCCTGGCCGACGTGGTAGCCCGGGCCAAAGAGGCAGGACTGTCGCCGCCGGTGGTGGCCATCATCGGCCCGGTGGCCGGATTGCGGCAGGAACTGCGCTGGTTCGACCGGCAGCCCCTCTTCGGCAAGAAGGTGCTCATCACCCGCTCCCGTACCCAGGCCTCCCGCCTGCGGACGCTGATCGAGGAACAGGGGGCGGAACCGATTGAACTGCCCTCCATAGAAATCGCGCCCCTGGAGGATTACTCCACCCTGGATTCCTCCCTGGCCCGGTACGGTCTGCTGCCCCAGGAATCCACCACCGGCGGCATCGGCAAGTACTGGGCCATCTTCGCCAGCGCCAATGCCGTCGATGCCGTCTTCGCCCGCCTGGAAGCCTGCGGCCTGGATGCCCGCGCCTTTGCCAACGCCACGGTTGGCGCCATTGGCCCCGCCACCGCCGAGGCCCTGGAACGTCGGGGCATACGGGCCGACTTCGTGCCTACCACCTCCGTCTCCGAGGCGGTGGTGCAGGAACTGGCCGACCGGGAATGGACGGGGATTCCGGTATTGCTGCCGGGGGCGGACATCGGCCGGGACGCGCTGGCCCAGGGTCTGGCCGACCTGGGCGCCAGCGTGGAACGGGTTGCCGCCTACCGAACCATCACCCCCGCCAACGCAGCGCAGGATGCCCGCCAGCTGCTGGCCCAGGGGGTGGACGTGGTAACCTTCACCAGTTCCTCCACCGTCCGAAACCTGCTGGACCTGCTCGACGGCGACAGGGGCCTGCTGGAAGGCTCCCTGATCGCCTGCATCGGGCCGGTAACCGCCGGGACGGCCCGGGAACTGGGCCTGCGGGTGGACCTGGAAGCATCGGAACATACGGTGGAGGGACTGGTTCAATCCCTGGTTGCCCACTGTCAAGGGACGTAGCTACCGCCGGTAAGCCATCGAACGGAGCCTGTTCCATAGGGTCGGGCCTGCGCGTTCTCAAAGCACACAAAGGAGCCGAGACATGACCAGTTTTCCCGATATGCGGCTGCGGCGGGTCAGAGAGTTGGAGCCGGTGCGCAACCTGGTGCGGGAAACCCGCCTCAGCCCGTCCAATTTCATCTACCCCCTGTTCGTCACCCACGGCAGCGGCGTCCGGCGGCCCATCGAACCCATGCCCGGCAACTACCAGCTCTCCCTGGACATGCTGGAGGAGGAGGCCGCCGAGGTGGTGGACCTGGGCATTCCGGCGGTGCTGCTGTTCGGCCTGCCCGAGGAGAAGGATCCGGTGGGCAGCGGCGCCTACGATCCGGAGGGAATCATCCAGGAAGCCATCCGGGTCATCAAGCAGGCCGCCCCCAACCTGATGGTGGTGGGCGACGTGTGCCTCTGCGAATATACCGACCACGGCCATTGCGGCATCATCGAGGGCAACCACGTGGATAACGACCAGTCCCTGGAACTGCTGGCCCGCACCGCCCTGACCCAGGTGCAGGCCGGGGCGGACATGGTGGCTCCCTCGGCCATGATGGACGGGCAGGTGCGGGCCATCCGCGAGACCCTGGACGCCCATGGCGAGGAGACGGTTCCGGTGATGGGGTATGCCGCCAAGTACGCCTCCGCCTTCTACGGTCCCTTCCGGGTGGCCGCCGATTCCACGCCTCAATTTGGCGACCGGCGCAGTTATCAGATGGACCCGGCCAACCGCCGCATGGCCATGCGCGAAATAGAGAGCGACATCGCCGAGGGCGCCGACATCGTGATGGTGAAGCCGGCCATGGCCTACCTGGACGTGATCAAGTCGGCCCGGGACCGGTTCGACCACCCCCTGGCCGCCTACAACGTCAGCGGCGAGTTTTCCATGATCAAGGGCGCCGCCCGGCAGGGCTGGATCGATGAGAAGCCGGTAACCCTGGAACTGCTGACGGCCATCCGCCGGGCCGGCGCCGACATTATCATCAGTTACCACGCTAAGGAGGTGGCCCGGTGGCTGCAGGAGCAGGAATAGGCCTTGGTACCAGCCGCAGCGCCATTTTCCTGTCATTCCGACCCAAGCGGAGGAATCCCTATCCTGCGGGGGAACCGACATTGCCATGCCCAGACCCTCTTGTTAGTCATTCCGACCGGAATGACCGGGTGGGTTGGGCGGGAGTTGCCCGACGTTAACCGTAGGGGCGCACAGCCGTGCGTCCCTACCCCGCCAGGCATGCATCAGCCCGGTCAACCGTAAATCGGACAAGGTACCAGCCCCGAAGTCTTGACCCAATCCTTTATACTAACCATCCCATTGGACAATCCCATTGACCCATCCTGCCAGCAGCGAGGCCCCCATGAACCAATCCAAGTCCCAGCAGTTGTTTGAACAGGCCCAGCAATACATTCCCGGGGGCGTGAACAGTCCGGTGCGTTCCTTCCGGGCCGTGGCCGGAACGCCTCCCTTCATCGCCCGGGGCCAGGGTTCCCGCGTTTGGGACGTGGACGGCAACGAGTACATCGACTACCTGGGGTCGTGGGGGCCATTGGTGTTGGGCCACGCCCATCCCGCCGTGGTGGAGGCCCTGCACCGGGCTGCCGAGGGCGGCTCCAGCTTCGGCGCGCCCGTAGAAATGGAGGTGGAACTGGCCCGCGCCATCTGCGAGGCCCTGCCCTCGGTGGACAGTGTACGGCTGGTCAGTTCCGGCACCGAGGCCTGCATGAGCGCCATCCGGCTGGCGAGGGCATATACGGGCCGCAGCAAAATCATAAAGTTCTCCGGCTGCTACCACGGCCATGCCGACGGGCTGCTGGTGCGGGCCGGCTCCGGGGCCATGACCCACGGCATTCCCACCAGCGCCGGCGTTCCCGAAGCCTACGCCGCCGAAACCCTGGTGGCCGACTACAACGACATCGCCTCGGCGCAGGCATGCTTCGAGGCCTGGCCCGATGCCATCGCCGGGGTCATCGTGGAGCCGGTGTCCGGCAACATGGGCGTGGTGCCTCCGGCAGACGGCTTTCTCCAGTCCCTGCGACGGGTGACCGCCGATAACGGGGCGCTGCTGATCTTCGACGAGGTGATTACCGGCTTCCGCATCGCCTATGGCGGGGCACAAACCCGGTTTGGCATAACCCCCGACATCACCTGCCTGGGCAAGATCATCGGCGGCGGGCTGCCCGTGGGAGCCTACGGCGGTCGGCGGGAAATCATGGAGATGGTGGCGCCCCTGGGCCCCATGTACCAGGCGGGAACCCTGTCCGGCAACCCCCTGGCGGTTACGGCGGGCCTCACCACCCTGACCGAGCTTCAGAAGGACGGCGCCTACGACCGGTTGGAGCGGTTGGCCGGACGGTTGGCCGATGGCCTGACCCAAGCCTTCGCCCAGGCGGAAATTCCCGCCACCCTGAATCGGGTGGGTTCGATGATGACCGGATTCATGGCCGCCGGCCCGGTGGACACCCTTGCCCAGGTGGAGGGGTCCAACACCGAGTTCTATGGCCGGTACTTCCACGCCATGCTGGAGCGGGGCATTTACCTGGCGCCGTCCCAGTTCGAGGCCGGGTTCGTATCCTTGGCCCACACCGATGAGGATATTGACCGCACGGTGGCGGTGGCAGCAGAGGCCCTGCGAAGTTTGGGTTAGTCAAGGGGAAGGTCGCTGGAGCCGACTCCTGCGGCAGAAAACAACCGAGGCGGGCCATCTGGCCCGCCTCTTCGTTCATTGCCAGCAACCAGATGGTTGGCGCCCGATTAGGTTCCGTAGCGGGCGGCGGCGTTGGGGTCGCTGTACTCCACGCCCTTGGTGGCCCAGAATGCAGTGGCGATGTTGTCAACGGCGGCGACCAGTTCTTCGCAGGCGGCCATGTCAACGGTCTGACGGCAGCGGCCGGCCAGCTTGAGCGCGGCGTTGAAGGAACCATGCAGGTCAAAACCCGCGGGCATGTTCGGCCAGGCATAGTCGGCCCAGAGAATCCGCAGTTCGCGCTTGCAGATCTCCGCATGTTCTTCCTTCACCGAAATGTAGCGGGACATGGTGTTGGCATAGGCCACGTGGTCATCGCCCTCTTCCAGAGCCTGCATCCGCAGCACCATCTTCTGGACGGTCTGTGCGGCTATCTTGGCGGCAACCGGGTCATATATGCCACAGGGAATGTCGCAGTGGGCCTCGGCCTCCTGAATCTTCAACCAGTGGAGCGGGTTAAACATTCTTGCTCGTCCTCATTTCATAAGTTTGGCCCATATCTATGGGCAGCCCCAAGATTACAAGAAATCCCCCCGGGGCGCAACCCCCAGCTACGCCTCGCCATCACGAAGCGCCCGGCGGGGAGTCCCTGACCCAGGGGCAGCCGGCCCCGGCCTTTGTTCCTACCATAAACCAATGCTATAGTGCCGGAGGAGGATGTGGCGGAAATGGAACGGAGAATGGCGCGGGACAAGCGGGACCTCTTCGCCATTTTGGAACGGGAAATCGGCGCGAAGGACGTCCTGCGGGCCATGGAGCAGGTACCCCGGGAACTCTTCGTGCCGACCGAAGCCCGGGCCATGTCCTACCAGAACATACCCCTGGCCATCGGTTACGGCCAGACCATCTCCCAGCCCTACATCGTGGCGCGTATGACGGAACTGCTGGAGTTGCGGGGCGACGAGAATGTCCTGGAGGTGGGCGCTGGAAGCGGGTACCAGGCGGCCGTACTTTCTCGTCTGTTGCATCTGGGACGGCTGGTGACCGTGGAGCGGGAGCCAGCCCTGGCCGAGGCCGCCCGCAGTCGCCTCCAGGAATTGGGCTGCCAAAACGTGGTTGTAATCCCGGCCGGCCCCGTGGTCGGCGCCCCGGACTTGGCCCCCTTTCACGCCATAATCGTCACCGCCGCCTGTCCCCGCATTCCCGACAACCTGGTGGGACAATTGGCCGTGGGCGGACGCCTGGTGGCTCCGGTGGGTTCACGGGATGAGCAGGACCTGGCCCTGCTTCGTCGCAACGAAGAGGGAGTCACCATCAGCCTGGTGGGCAAATGCCGTTTCGTACCCCTGTTGGGTCCTGATGGCTTCGACGAAGAGTGCCAGTCATGAGCCAGGCCAGGGATTGTCAGCCTTGATTATTGACCTTTCCCCGGCCAGCAACGTACAATGACGTTAACAGCGTTTAGGAAATTTTGCTTTCCAGCAGGAGGGCTTGGCATGGCTATTACCATGGATGGCGTGGAACTGGGCGTAAAGATTACCGAAAAGGCGGCCGAGAAGATCCGGTACTTCGCCGAGAAGGAAGGAATCGAGGAAAACGTCGGCCTGCGGGTGGCGGTCAAGGGGGGTGGCTGCTCCGGCCTCACCTATGACCTGAAGATCACCGACGAGGAACTGGAAAGCGACAAAATCGTCGAGCAGCACGGCGTCAAGGTGATGGTGGACAAGAAGAGCTACATCTACCTGGTTGGCACCGAGCTGGACTTCTCCGACGGCCTGAACGGCAAGGGTTTCACCTTCGATAATCCCAATGCCAAGAAGGCCTGCGGCTGCGGCACTTCCTTCAGCGTCTAACCCCGGCTCCGGGGGCTGCCATCCTGCCATTCCAATGCAGGTAGGCAACCGGCGCGGCGCCAGATGCGGCAAATGAAAGAACCTGGACGGATTCACCCGTCCAGGTTCTTTGTGCTTGGCCCTCTCTCCATCCCGACGCTGACCATAAACCCTTAACTATCCGCCGGCGCAACTCCCGGTGGCGGCCGCAGGGGGGTGACGGCCAGGATAGCCGCCCCGGCTGCCCACAATGCGGCGGCGTAGATGAATACGGAGCCGAGTCCATAGACCTCCACCACCGCCGCCGCCAGCAGGGGCGCCACGCCGCTCAGCAGGCTGTTTACCCCCATGACGATGCCCATGGTCACTCCCTCGGCGCCCCGGCCCACTTGGTCCAGGACCGTGGCCTGGAGTATCTGATTCATGGAGGAACTGAACAGCCCGATGGCCAAAACGATTGCCATCAGCAGCAGTCCGGCGCCCACCGGCTCGATGGCCAGAGACAGGGCGCCAACGGCAAGGAGGCAGGGTATCAGAATCAGCTTGCGGCCAAACCGGTCGGACAGCAGCCCGGCAATGGGGGAGGAGACCACCCCCAGTACCAGCAGCAGGGTCAGGTGCAGGCCCACCGAGAAGGGATCAAAACCCAGCCCACCCTCGGCAATGGGGTCGTGCAGGTACTTGGCCAGCCAGAACATGAGGGTGCTGGCGCCCATGTCCCGCAGGCTGCTGACCAGCACCAGCGCCAGGATGGCCGGGTTCCTCAGGATGAGCCCCGCGTCCCGGAACCGCTGCCCAATTTCGCCCCGGCCTGAGTCGGCGCCGGCGCGGTCGTCGGCGGCATCGTCGCCACCCAGGTGATATAGCGCCCAAAAAACCAGGACCGTCATCACCAGGGCGGGCAGGACATAGACCCAGGCCACGGGACGCCAGGCTCCGGCAAAGAGGGTAAGCAGCCCACCCACAACCAGAGGGCCGATGCTGTCACCAATCTGGCCGCCCACCCCGTGCATGGACAGGCCAAACCCCCGACGTTGGGGAAACCGCTGGGATATGGCGGCAATGGCCGGCATGTGCCACACGGAACCGGGCAGGGGAACCAGGGCAAAGGCCACCGCCAGCAGCAGGAAGCCCGGAGAGGCCGCCACCAGTCCGTAGCCCACCGCGGCCGTTACCATGCACAGAGTGAGAATCAGCCCCCAGCGACGGCGGAAGATGTCCACCGCAAACCCCGTGGGAACATTGGCAACACCGCCGCTGATGCTCAGGATGGCGATCAGGGCCCCGAATTGGAAGTTGGTCAGGGCCAGGGAGGCCTGGATTACCGGCAGCAGCACCACCACGCTCTGCCCGTACCAGTGGGTGAATCCATGTCCGATGGAAAGGTTGGTCAGGATGAAGGGGCCGCCGCGCCGGTACCCGTGGGGCGCGCTTCCCATTTCGCCGGCTGCTTCAGTTGCCAAGGAGTCGCTCCAGTTGCCGCTCCAGGTTTTCGTAGAATTCAGTTTGCGTTCCGAGGATGATCAAGATTCCTCCGGTCAACGCCAGGACCGCAACGAATAGACTGCCGGCCATGCCCAGAAGCAGGCGCGCAGGTTTCAGCTTGGTAGCGTTGTGGTTCATGGGTGAAGGTTTCATCAAATGCGGTTCATGGGGTGAGTCCATTGGTAAGCCCCTACCCCAGCTTCCCATACACCTTTTCCGGCGTTACCAGGATGGCCACCGAGTCCTGCCGGACCATCGCCTCGTCGTACTCGTCCCAGTCCGGGTGTTCGCTACCGCTGCAGGCCCGGAAAATGTCCCGCAGCAACAGGCGCAGTTCTTCGGGGTCGGTGTTGAAGGCGCCCTTGAGTTCCGCCTTGCCTTCCACCACCGCGTAGTGACGCCAGTCGGGCGTGATGGCCAGCACGGTGCATTGAGGGTTGCGCCGCAGGTTGCGAACCTTTTGCGAGCGAGGATATACCGATGCCAGGGCCATGTAGCCCTGGTAGGCCCCGCATACCACGGCGCTGGCGTGTACTGCCCCGTTGGGACGGATGGTCTGCACTATGGCCCGGTGGTTGGAATCCAGAAAGGAACGAATGTCGTCAAATTGCACGGTTGCACCTCCAATAGCGCCGGGGGTGAAGGCGATTTGCGCTGATTATGGCATACTTGCCTGTGGCCGGCCACCTCCGACCGCCCACCGTAGCTGCTGAACCCTGAAGGGAGGCCCGTACCCCCATTAGGCCACCCCGGCAGCCATAGACTTTCCCAGAAGGCGGCGGCGCGCCTTTCCGACTGCCCCAGTCCAAATTACCGGTGGGCCGAAGAGGGGCAGGAATCGGTAATAACTAGCCGTTATTCGTGCCGGAAATACTAACAAAATCGGCTTTGGATGCGGTAAGATTACGTCGGAAATGTTCATGGGCGGGAAGGAAGAAATCCTTTGGGCCGGAGACGGGGCCGCAGAGAGGATCGGGCAGCGATGCCACGCCTGCATTGACCCTTCCCCCGGCGCTGCCGCCAGTTCCGGCTTGCTATCGTTCGCACAATTGGACTCGATATGTAGTGCGTGATACAATCGGTTGTGCTAATGTAGGTAGTGTTATGTTGGCTGGCTGGGCCATGCCAAGTTAAAGAGTCGTGTTGAAAGAACCCAGATAGAACGCCGTACCGAAATGGACTGGGGCGCCGGAGTATTGGCCCCCGGAACTGCCTGACTGCGTTCGTTTGATGCCTCTATCAAAGAGTAGGAGTTTGCCATGAAGTTAGTTGTTGTTGGGACGGGTCAAGGCGGTTCCAATATCGCCGATGAATTCGTGGCCCTGGGGCATTGGGTGTGGAACAACCGGAGGGTGCGGATTTTCACCGGCACCGAGGCAGACCCAATCGCCAAGGGCGTGTTCGCGGTGAATCTGGGCGCCGGCGACCTGTACGGTCTGGAACATATTCCGCAGACCGACGACCACACCATCCTGCTGGGAACCACCGACGAGTTCCGTGGTAGGGGCGCCGGCAAGGTGAATGCCGATGGCGCCGAACAGGCCCGCCGGGACTCCCGCAAAATCGTTTCCACCATTCGCGACCACGGGGATGTTTACTCTGCCGATGCCATTATGGTCATCGCCACCACCGCCGGCGGCACCGGTTCCGGTTCCGTGGGCGTCATCGTGGACCTGCTGAAGGAAGAGTTCAAGAAGCCCGTTTACGCCATGCTGGTCCTCCCCTTTGAGAACCAGTACGACGAACCGGACAGCGTCATCAACACCGCCACCTGCCTGAAAAAGGTACTGGAGAATTCCAAGGCGGATGCGGTGTTCCTGGTGGACAACCAGAAGTTCGCCCGCAAGCAGGATGCCATGGGCGTCAACTTCGCCACCATCAACCGGAAGATTGCCGATTCGTTCATGGATATTCTCTGCGTGGGCGAGGAAACGGACCGCCGCTTCATCGGCGAGGTCCTGGACGCCAACGACGTAATCCGCATTCTCAAGGGCCCCACCGTCATCGGCGTCAGCCATGCAATCCTGCCCGCCGCCAGGAAACCCCGGGGCGGCGGCCTCTTCGGTCGTCTGCGGGGGAATGACCGGGCCCAGCAGCATTTCTCCGTCTCCAAGGCCCAGATTGAGCGGGCCCAGAACGTGGTGACCCAGGCGTTGGCCGAGCTTTCCCTGGATTGCGAATACATTGAAGATGGCAAGGTGCTGTACGATGCCCAGCATGTGCTGGGGCTGTTCAGCGGCCCCGCCAACGAGGCGACTGAAGAAATCGTCGAGATGATGGACAATACCTTCGCCGAGTTGGTACCCGCTGCCGGTCGCCGGAAGGGAACCTACCCCGGCCGCACCTCCGATACCATCAGCGTTACGGCCATCGTGGCAAACTTGGGCGAGGGCAAGGCCATGGACCGGATAGAATGGTTCTACCGGGAAGCCGCCAATATGATGAATACCTCCCGTGACCGGCGGGAGGGCAGGGGCCGTCGGTGGGAGGATATTTCCAAGCTGTCCGACGTGCTGCCAAACCTGTAGCAACCCGGCAACGTTAATCGGCCCTGACCATCCCCAGGGCCCCGACCCACCCACTATTGGAGGCAAAATTGAGAGTCTCGAGAATGCCGGAGTATCGTGGCGGCTCCGGTTCCCCCATGGTTTTGATTCTAATTCTGCTGGCAGTCATCGTCGTTGTTGGCGTGGTGATTTACCTGTTGCTGGGGAACAACGCTGTGGCTCCGGCTCCCACCCCGCCAGCCGCTGCGGCGCCGGCGGTGCAGCCCATTCAGCCGGCCCCCCAGCCCGTCATGGCCCAACCCACGGCTGCCCCTCCTCCGGCGGCTCCCCAGGAGCAGAACAACACCGCCGATCAGCTGTACCCGAAACCGCAGGTACTATTCGGTGAAATCATCACGGAAGGGTTTGTGGACCTGGAATTGATCACCGGCCGGGTGCATACCTACTACACCTTCCAGGTGGATACCAGCACCCAGAACATAATCCTCTTCTTCGCCATGTACGACTCAACCGGCCTGGCCATCAGCCGCTCCGTGGTGGTGGAAGACTATAGCCAATCGCAGTTGATCGACAATGCCCAAGTTACCATCTATTACCCCAATGCCCCGGAGACCCTGGTCTATTTCGACCGGCCCAGCGGCTCCTGGCAGTCCAGCCAGTTCTACTCCACCATACCCCATGGGCCGGGAATGTTCTCTCCCCAGATGCGAATAGCCCTGGTGAAGCAGAACCTGCCCCTGGTCAACGAGGATAGCAACATCATCGCGACCATGCAGCTCGACCCCATCGCGGTGGCCAGCACCTCCGGTTACCAGGTAACGGTGAACGATCAGGTAACCACAGATGCGGCCCTGGCGGAAATCCAGGCAATCATCGACCAGCTGGAGAGTCGGCGACCCCGGTCCTAGTAACCGGTCACCCCAGTCAGAACTGGGAAGGCTGACTGCCCAAGAAGGTGGTTTCTCAACAGAGCAGGGGCGCACAATCGTGCGCCCCTGCCGCTTATGCCCACCCTTCCCCCTCTTGTTTGTCATTCCGAGCTACAGCCGAGGAATAGCAACGGGAATAACAACCGCGCTTCCCTACCCCGACCCCCTTGTCTGTCATTCCGAGCGACAGCCGAGGAATCCCAATCGTGCGGGGCGAGGATGACTCCCCCGCCCCGCCCCGCTTATTTGTCATTCCGAGCGCCAGCCGAGGAATCCCAACGGTGTGGGGCAACTATGACTCCCATGCCCCTACCCCGCTTGATTGTCATTCCGAGCGGCAGCCGAGGAATCCCAACGGAGCGGGGCAAGCATGATTCCCAAGCCCAGTCCCACTTGATTGTCATTCCGAGCGGCAGCCGAGGAATCCCAACCGTGCGGGGCAAGCATGACTCCCATACCCAGCCCCGCTTGATTGTCATTCCGAGCGGCAGTCGAGAAATCCCAATCGTGCGGGGCGAGGATGACTTCCTACCCCTCCCCCTCTTGTTTGTCATTCCGAGCGCCAGCCGAGAAATCCCAACCGTGCGGGGCGGGAACGCATGGGCATGCCAGTGACGGTTCCCCCTAACAGGTGGGATGGAACCGGGTTCCCCATGGCAAGACGCCATAGCCCCCTTGTGGTTGGGATTCCTCTGCTGTCGCTCGGAATGACAGGAATGGTTGGATTGTGGTGGGAGGGATGGTCGATGGGTGTGGTTGGGATTCCTCCGGCTGTCTCTCGGAATGACAGGGAAAGTTGGTTGACTGGGGTGGTGGTGGTCGCGGGGTGCGGTTGGGATTCCTCGGCTATGCCTGGAGTGACTTCCCAACCAGAGTAGGGGCGCACGGCTGTGCGCCCCTACCGTTGTTGTCCTTACCCGTTGCTGTGGCTTGAGGGTTAACCCCCTGCCCGCTGTTGCCGGGAACCCCGGCCGTTACTTGGGAAAGACGTCGCCGCCCAACTGGTCCCGGTGGGGGGCGTACTCCAGGTTGGAGGCGATGTCCCAGGCACAGCAGCCGAAGTTCCACAGGTCCAGTTCCGGCCCCACGGGCCACACCACGTTGATGGCCGCGATGGGGAAGTGGACGGCGTTATCCAGAATCCACTTGGCGGTCTCCCGCTGAATTTCCATCCGGGCTTCGAAGTCGGGTTCGGCCAGTATGGCCTCCACCTGGGCGTCCAGGTAGGGGTGCTCCATGCCGCGCATGATCAGGCCCTTGCTGGACACGCCCTGGGCGTAGGCGTCGATGGGCTCGTTCTGGGGGCTGTTGTCGTGGGTGTTGTAGCCCTTCCACGTCCGGTTGACGAAGTGGGGACGGAAGGCGGTCATGGGCATCCGGTGCTGGTTGCAGCGGACGTTGATCTCCTCCCACATCACGCACACCGCCTCGCCCACCTTGGGAGTGCCGGGGTAGGAACGCTGGGTTAGAGCCATGTCAATGTCGAAGCCGTCGCCATAGCCGGCCTCGGCCAGCAGTTGGCGGGCCCGCTCCGGGTCATATTCGGGTTTGGCGTTGCGCATCTCCTCGTCGAAGAAATGCTCGTAGCCGGTCCAGCGCCAGTAGGGGTTGTCGGCGTACCCCTCGCCATCCAGCACGTTGTCCAGGATGGATTCCCGGTCGATGGATATGCGCAGAGCCTCCCGAACGTTCCGGGCCCGCTGCCATTCGGGGGTGTTGGTATCCGGGGTGGAGGAAATCCAGGGCAGGTCCAGGTCCCGTTCGGGGATGCCCTCCCGGTCGATGTACAGTTGACCGTGCAGGGTAATGTGCAGTTCCAGGGCGCCGGCGTAGCGCATGAACTTTACGCCCTCGGCGTCCACCAGGTTGGGAATGGAGGCCAGGGAGGTTTGCATGGTGTCCAGTTCGCCGGCCAGGAAGTTGGCCACCCGCGTGGATTCCTCGGCTATCTGGAAGTAGTGCAATTCCTGGAAGTAGGGGGTCTTGTGCCAGTGGTCGGGCACCGCCTCGGAAATGAAGCGTTCGTTGGTGCGGAATTCGACGAACTTCCAGGGGCCGGTGCCGACGCCCTCCAGGGTGGCCCGTTCCTCGCCCACGGCATCGGCGTACTTCTTGCTGGCGACCATTATGAAGTTGTTGGCCCCATACTGCTGGAACCGCCAGATGAGGTCAAAAGCCTCGTGGGAGCCGGTGTCTATCTCCACCGTAAGGTCATCGATGAAGGTGATCTGGGTTTCCGAGTCGTCCCGCTGGAATATGCGGCGCATGTTGGTCTTGCCGGGGTGGCGCGCCTCGTCCAGCATGATTTGCTCCACCGTCCACATCAGGTCCTGGGCGGTGATGTTGCCGTAGCTGTTGCCGTCCTGGTCGGTGTGGAAGGGAATGCCCTCCTTCAGCTGGAGACGCCACACGGTGCCGTCTTCCGAAAGGCTCCACTCCTCCAGCAGGTCGTTCTTCAGTTCCCGGCTGGGACTGACCCGCCATAGGGCATCGAAGATGACGGGACTGACGTAGGTGGCCTGGGGAACGGCCATGTTCTTGGGATGGAACTGGGGCGGCCCCAGGTCCTTGTTGGCAACGCGCAGTATGCCGTAGGGGGCATCGGTCACCGTGGCCACCTCTTCCACCGCCTTGGCCTGCTGGGGAAGGGCGGTGGGCGTGGGCGCCGCGCTCTGAATGACAGCCGCCTCGGCCGCTGAGGATGCCGCCTGCCGGCTTACGCCACTGCTTCCCGCCGCCGGGTCAGTGGCCCCGTCCGACTGGGACTGGGCTGCCGGGGCGGGTTCCTGGGCCGCGGCCTGCTGTCCCGATTGCTGCTGGGACGCCGCCGCACCGGAGGAGGCTGCCTGGGAAGCCGGAGCCGGCTCTTCCTGGGCTGGGCCGCAGGCCACCCCAATCAGCAGCAGCAACAGAACTGCGGGATAGGTAATTCCCCGGGTCAATAGCTTCCTCAACATAATCTCAATTACTCCTACAAGCGAGGCTGTGGGCTAACGGCCCAATGACATGTTACGAATACCATTCAGGACTGCATTGAATCCGGCGCGATTGGGGCATACCATTAGCTGAATCGGAGGTTCCGTTTCGCCACAATCCAAGGTAAGTGGAGATTGGCGACAACGTAGTGGAACATATACTACACGCCAACAACGTTGTCAAACCGGGTTGGCAAACCGGCGAGCAGGTCGTTGCCGACGGCGGGGTTGGATGATTCTGGGGTAAGGGTAGGGGCGCACAGCGGTGCGCCCCTACGTCCGGGCAACAGTCTAGCCCGGATATTCTTAACTGGACCCGGTACTAGGCAAATATGCCCAGGGGGTTCAGCGAGCGAGGAACGTCGGTCACGTCCATCTCTTCCTTCCGCTTCATGAAGTTGACCACCAGGTAGGTCAGCGGGGTTGCCACGGTCTCGTACAGAATCTTCACGATCCACTGGGCCAGGGCGGCGCCAAATAGGGCGGTGGCCGACCAGTCGCCGAACACCCCAAAGGCCAGGAAGATGAAGATGAAGGAGTCAAGCCCCTGCCCCACCACGGTGGAGCCAATGGTGCGGACGAAGAGCAGCCTGCCCTGCATCTTGTACTTGAGCAGGGCCAGCACGGTGGAGTTGGAGAACTCCCCCACCAGGTAGGCCACAAAGGAGGCGACCAGAATGCCGGGCACCTGGCCCAGGATGCGGCCGTAGGCTCCCTGGTCCGACTCTCCCCAGAAGAAGGCGCCGGGGATAATGCCGGTCAGCCACAGTGCGACAACCACCAGCAGGTTCATGCCAAACCCCAGCCAGATTACCCCTCTGGCGATGCGGAAGCCGTAAACCTCGGTAAGCACGTCGCCAACTATGTAACTGATGGGGAAAATGATGATGGATGCGGGCAGGATTACCGCTGGGTCGCCGAACCAGGCAATGGGCAGGATGGTGATTGGTTTCACCGCGATGATGTTGGAGGTAATCAGCACGGTGATAAACAGGGCCACAACGACTACGAACGTTCCGGTAAATCGCATTGCTGCTCCTTCACTTTTGGGATGCGGCCAGCGCCCGGCCATTACCCGAAGTTTGCTCTATTCACCCGTTCCCCGGTACTCCACCGAAACCTCGGTGTGGATTCCCCCCCGGATCTTGTAGTCCAGCGATATTCGCATCCGGCGGGGCTGGCAGCACGCCACCAGGTCCTGGAGTATCCGGTTGACCGCGTGTTCCTGCACGATTCCCACATCCCTGAAGGAGAGCAGGTAGTACTTCAGGGACTTCAGTTCCAGGCAGCTCTCGCCCGGAACGTAGGTCACCGTCAGCGTGCCGTAATCGGGCAAACCCGTCCAGGGACAGACGGCGGTGAACTCGTCGGTGTCGATAACCACCTCGGTTTCCTGGCCGGGGTACTCGTACTGGAAGGCCATCAGGCATTCGGTATCGATGGCTGAATCCTGTCGAATGGCAAGCCGCCGGTCCAGGCTCTCATACTGTTCCCTGAGTTCGGGGACGGAAGTCATGGCTGGGGCTCCTTCAGATTGGGTCACCCTGAGGGGCAAGGGGTTCGGGATGCTGGATTGCCTATACTAATATTGTCGCCATTCCGATGTCAAAGTTAGGGGAGTGTGCGAGATCGTTCAGACATCATATTACCCGGTTTCCATCCCGTGTTTTGTGGTGGAAACAACAGTTATAATGCTGATACTCGATACCCAATACCCAAGTAACGATGCAGGAGGAGAAACTATGGCGGAGTACGCTCATCCCGAATCTTTGGTGAGCACGGAGTGGGTGGCGGCCCATGGTGGCGATGCCAACGTTCGCCTGATTGAGGTGGACGTGGACACGGCCGCCTACGAGCAGGGTCACATCGCCGGCGCCGTGGGCTGGAACTGGCAGAGTCAATTGCAGCAATCGGTGCGACGGGACGTGGTGAGCAAGGCGGAAATGGAGCAGCTGCTGGGCAATGCCGGGGCCAGCAACGATACCACCATCGTCTTATATGGCGACAACAATAACTGGTTCGCGGCTTGGGCCTTCTGGCAGATTCGCTACTACGGTCATGCCGACGTGAAGCTGATGAACGGCGGTCGCGCCAAGTGGGAGGCGGAGAATCGCCCGATGACCACCGATGTTCCCAGCTACAGTCCCACCACCTACACGGCCCAGAACCCGGACGAGGGGATCCGCGCCTACCGGGACCAGATTTTGGCTGCCCTCGGTGGCGGCAATTTGGCCCTGGTGGATGTGCGATCGCCCCAGGAGTTCAGCGGGGAATTGCTGGCGCCTGCCAACCTGCCCCAGGAGGGGTCGCAGCGGGGCGGCCACATCCCCGGCGCGGCCAACATTCCCTGGGCCCAGGCGGCCAACGAGGACGGCACCTTCAAGTCGGCCGACGAACTGGCGGCCCTGTACGGCGGCAAGGGCATCGACGGCAGCCGGGAAACGGTGGCCTACTGCCGGATTGGGGAGCGTTCCTCCCACACCTGGTTCGTGCTGACCCAACTGCTGGGCTACGAAAACGTCCGGAACTACGACGGTTCCTGGACGGAGTGGGGCAGCATAGTGGGCGCGCCGATTGAGAAGCCGTAGCGGGATCTAAACAAGTCCTGGAGAGAGTGACGGGTAAGGCCCTTACCCGTAGGGGCGCACAGCCGTGCGCCCCTACCCCCATCAACATCCCTCCCGCCGCAATCCAACCTGCCCTGTCATTCCAGAGCCCTTTGTCTGTCATTCCGAGCGGCAGCAGAGGAATCCCAACCGCACCCATCGACCATCCCTCCCACAACGGTCCAACCAGCCCTGTTATTCCGAGCGGCAGCCGAGGAATCCCAACCGCACGGGGGCTACGGCGTCTTGCCATGGAAAACCCGGTTCCATTTCACCGGTTAGGGAAAACCGTCACTGGCATGCCCAGCCCCCCATGTCTGTCATTCCGAGCGGCAGCCGAGGAATCCCAACCGCACGGGGGAACCATCCCTCCCACCACAATCCATCCACCCCTGTCATCCCGCAGCCACCCATGTCTGTCATTCCGAGCGACAGCCGAGGAATCCCAACCGCATGGGGGCTACGGCGTCTTGCCATGGGGAACCCGGTTTGATTTCACCGGTTAGGGGGAACCGTCACTGGCATGCCCAGTCCCCCTTGTCTGTCATTCCGAGCGACAGCCGAGGAATCCCAACCGCACGGGGGCTACGGCGTCTTGCCATGGAAAACCCGGTTCCATTTCACCGGTTAGGGGGAACCGTCACTGGCATGCCCATGCGTTGCCGCCCCGAACCGTTGGGATTCCTCGGCTGGCGCTCGGAATGACAGACGTGGTTGGCTTGGGATGGGTGGGGTGTTGGCCCCTAACCGTTGGGATTCCTCGGCTAGCGCTCGGAATGACAGGCTTGGATGGTGAGGGCAGATAGGGATGGTTGCCTGGAGTGGGCGGGGGCGCACAGCCGTGCTCCGCTACTAAAACTCCACGTTGTTGGGGGTGCGGGGGAAGGGGATTACGTCGCGGATGTTCTGCATACCCGTAGCAAACTGCACCGTCCGCTCGAAACCCAGGCCAAACCCGGCATGGGGCACCGTGCCGTACCGCCTTAGGTCCAGGTACCACCAGTAATTCTCCGCGTCCAACCCCGACTGGCCCATCCGCTCCAGCAGTACCTCCTCCCGTTCCTCCCGCTGGCTGCCGCCGATTATCTCGCCGATCCGGGGCACCAGCACATCCATGGCCCGCACCGTCTGCCCATCATCGTTCAGGCGCATGTAGAAGGCCTTGATCTCCCGGGGATAGTCGGTCACCACCACCGGCCGGCCCACTCGCTTCTCGGTAATGTAGCGCTCGTGTTCCGATTGCAGGTCCAGGCCCCAGGCCACTGGAAACTCGAAGCTCTCGCCGGAGTTTTCCAGCATCTTCACCGCCTCGGTGTAGGTCAGGCGCTCGAACTGGGAGTTGATGATGCCCTCCAGGGTTGCGATGGCGGAGTTGTCGTACCACTGGTTGAAGAAGGCCATGTCATCGGGGCACTGTTCCAGGGCCTGGCTGAAGACGTACTTGAGGAAATCCTCGGCCAATTCCGCCAGTCCGTCCAGGTCGCAGAAGGCGACTTCGGGTTCCACCATCCAGAACTCGGCCAGGTGGCGGGAGGTGTTGGAGTTCTCGGCCCGGAAGGTGGGGCCAAAGGTGTAAACATCGGAAAGGGCCAGGGCGAAGATTTCGGCCTCCAGCTGTCCGCTGACGGTCAGGTAGGTGGGGCGGCCGAAGAAGTCCTGGGCATTGTCCACCGCGCCGTCGTGGCGGGGCGGGTCCTGCAAATCCAGGGTGGTCACCCGGAACATGGACCCGGCGCCCTCGGCGTCGCTGGCGGTAATCATGGGAGTCTGTATGTACTGGAATCCCCGCTGCTGAAAGAAGCTGTGCACGGCGTAGGCCATGACATTGCGGACCCGGGCCATGGCGCCAAAGGTGTTGGTGCGGGGCCGCAGGTGGGCAATATCCCTCAGGAACTCCAGGGTATGACGCTTCTTCTGGAGGGGGTACTCCTCCGGGTCGGCCAGGCCCAGCACCTCCAGACGGCTGGCCTTGACCTCGTACTTCTGCCCCCGGCCCTGGGAGTCCACCAGTTCCCCCTCGGCGGCGATACTGGCGCCGGTGTTCAGGCCTTCCACCAGGGCAAAGTCGGGGGAGGACTGCTCGACCACTATCTGAAGGTCCTTGAGGGTGGAACCATCGCTGATCTGGATGAAGGAAACGGCGCCGGAGGAGCGGCGGGTTTTCACCCACCCCTGGACCAGTACCTGGCCGCCGGCGGAGTCTCGATTCAGGATGTCCTTCACTCTGGTTCGCTGCATGACGACCTCTCCTGCCCTGCCAATTGCTCCGATTCTAGCTCCGATTCTAGCATCGAGGGACGGAAGGGGAAAGACAGGCAAGCTATTAACGTTCCGCCGTTGACAGGCAATCGGGCCCGTCTATATATTCACAGACATCAATTGCAGTGGCATTCCGGCGGTGGGTGGGAACGCCGTTCCGTTCCGCCGAAATTCCATCTCAACGCCCTGGATCAGCGCCCAGGCCGGGCGCCATTATCGGAACCAGAGGTGAACCCTTGACCAACCAGGCCCCCTACTGCGTCTTCTGCGAAATAGTTGCGGGAAGGGAACCCGCCCGAGTTCGCTACGTGGACGAGGAAATCATTGTCATCGTGAACCGTCTCACCTGGGTACCGGTGATGCTGCTGGCCATGCCCAAGCAACACATGAGTCAGTTGGAAATGTGGAGCAGCGGATTGATGCAGCGACTGGGCACCATCGCCGTGGACCTGGGGTGCATGTTCTGTCCCAACGGCTTCCGCATCCTGTCCAACTTCGGCTACGACGGCCTGCAGAGCCAAAGTCACGGCCACCTGCACATCATCGGCGGCGCTTACCTGGGCCACTACGCCTAGCGCCCGGTCAAACTTGGAATTGTAGGGAAGAAAAGGGGGAATCGTTGCCTGATGGTGTAGGGGCGCACAGCTGTGCGCCCCTACTGGCAATTCCTTAGGCTTATCGTGGCTGACCCGGAGCCGAACCTGGGCTGAATGTGGCTAAACCCCGGCCTTATCTCCGGCCATCTTCTCGTACCCCGCCAACGGCCCCGGCACGTGTTCCAGGCGGCTAAGGTAGCGTATGCCAATGCGGGTATCGCTGGCCACCCGGGCTGGATCCCACAGGTAGAACCGGCGCTTCGACAGCCAGTAGGTGAACTCCTTCCAATCGGCCAGGGCAAGCGGCGAATCCTCCGGCAGGCCGGCCTCCTGGGAAAACTCCACCAGCAGTTGGGAGCGGGACCGGCTGTACAGGTGGACGAAGGCCTCCTCCACCAGGTCATCATGGTCGGGGTAGCAGCGGGCCTTTTCCCGTTTCCGCACATCATCCTCCGCCGCCTGCTGCAGGGCCTCCTCCACCACCACGCCATACCAGTAGTTCAGGTGGGCCCGGTACTTGTTGGCGCCCATCCACTCCCGGAACTCCTCCGGCGTAACATCGTCGGGCAGGGCGCCCTCGAACAGCAGCCGTTCCAGGTCCGCGGGGGGTATGTAGTCCTCTATTTCCGGGCACAGCCTCTCGGCCAGGGTGAGCCAGTCCAGGGCCTCGCCGGCAATTAGGTATCGGAAGTTCCGCTCCTGGTGGGTCTCCTGGGGCGCCGTCCAGAGGGCGATGGCCTCCAGGAGCGCGCGGGGCCAATAGACCCCCGACCGGACGGCGGCCCTCAGGTGAATGACCGCATTGGGCGCCGTGGCCGCCAGCGCTCCGACGCGCCCCGTTCCGTCTCCGAAACCGGTATCGCTGGCCGGCTCGTTCCCCAGCCCGTCAACCGGAGCTTCGCCGGGAAAGTTGCCATGCCCCATGGGGTACGTCACGGCGCCGCCCCCGGCATTGGGGGAATGGCGGTGGCGGCGGGAACGTCGTCCCGGGAGTCGAAAATCTCCAGTCGGTGGGGCTTGGGGGTTCGGATGTAGGCCAGGAACCGGTCGAGGGGCAGGGTGTTGAGGATGTGGCGAGACTCGCACCAGGCCCGGCGGGCGATGGCCACACCGAACCCTCGTTGCGAAAGGCTGGTGTAATGGTGGGAATCGGTGTTGATGGCCAATGGCACGCCCAATTCCCTGGCCCGATGGGCGTGGGTGTCCTTCAAGTCCATCCGTTCCGGGGCAGAGTTGATCTCCATCGCCGTACCCGTTTCCCGGGCCGCCTGCAGCAGCGCCTCAATGTCGAACTGGACCGGGAGGCGGCGGCTGAGCAGGCGCGTGGAGGCGTGGCCGATGATGGTTACCGAGGGATGTTCCATGGCTCGGATGATGCGGCGGGTCATGGTGTCGCTGTCCTGCCCCATGGCTGAATGTACCGACGCCACCACCACGTCCAACTCCGCCAGCAATTCATCCGGGTAGTCCAGCGTGCCATCGGCGCGGATGTCCACTTCCGACCCGCAGAGGATGGTGATGGGGTATTGGGATTGCAGGTCCCGAAGAATGGCGATCTGGTCCACCAGGCGTTCGTTGGACAGGCCGTTGGCAATGCCCCGCCCGGAGGAATGGTCGGTGAGGGCCATGTACTGGTAGCCCTGTTCCACTGCCGCCTCCACCATGCGCTCAATGGGGTCGCGCCCGTCGCTCCATTCGCTGTGCAGGTGCAGGTCGCCCTTCAGGTCGGCAGCCGTCACCAGGTTGGGCAGGGCATTGGCCTGGGCAACCTCCAGTTCGTTCAACCCCACGCGCAATTCCGGTGGAATGTAGGGCAGGCCCAGGTGGCTGTAGAAGGACTCCTCGTCGGGAAACTGAACCACGTCACCGGAGTTCAGGTTGGTAATGCCATATTCGTTCAGGGAGTAGCCCCGCCGATTCGCGAAGTCGCGCAGGCGGAGGTTGTGCTGCTGGCTGCCCGAGAAGTATTGCAGCATGGCGCCGAAGGAGGCGGCTTCCCCCAGGCGCAGGTCCACCTGCATTCCCCCTTCCAGAATCACGCTGGTCTTTTTGGGGCCGTGAACCAGAACCTCGCTCACCGTGGGCAGGACCGCCAGCGCATCGCCCACCACGGCCTGTAACTCTTCCGGGGCCACGCCCACCAGGTCTATGTCCCCGATGGTCTCCTCCCAACGGCGCAGGCTGCCGGCGGGGTTGAGTCCTTCCACGTAGGGGCATTGAGCCTGCAGGGCGGCCACCGTCTCCTCCGCCACCGCCAGGGCCGAACCGATGGGGGTGCGGCCGTCTCTGGTGCGCCCATTACCGGCGCCCACGGACTGAATGTGGCGGAGAATGTTATCCGCGGTGCGCTGTCCCATGCGGGGCAGGGCGGCCAGGCTGCCGTCGCGAACGGCCTTCTCGATGCCCTCGATGGTGCTGATACCCAGTTCCTGGGCGATGAGCATGGCCGATTTGGGGCCGATGCCGGGAATGGTCATCAGCGTCAGGACGCCGTCGGGCAGTTCCCCCACCAGCTCATCGTAGGCCCTTACCCGCCCCGTTTCCAGGTACTCCAGGGTCTTGTCGCTGATGGCCTTGCCGATGCCGGGGATCTTCTTCAGGTCAACTCCCTCGTCAACGGACTGCTCCAGGGAAAAGGAGAGGTGGCCGATGGTGCGGGCGGCCCGTTGGTAGGCGCGAATCTTGAACACGGTATCGCCCTTCATCTCAAGAAGGGTGGCCATGCTCTCGAAGAGTTCCGCTATTTCTTCATTGCTAACGGGCATGATTCAATCCTGGCCTTCCCCCGTAGCCGTTCTTCGGGCCGGGTGGGGAAGCCTTTCGGCCGTTTCTGCTTTCGCCGCCATTCCTGGCCTCTCCTGCGCCAGGGACAGCCGGGCATGGTCGGAACCCAGAGTAAGGACTCCTCAGTTTTCGACGCTCCTTCCCCCGTAGAGTCCGGCCACCAGGTGGCTCATCAGGGAGGAGAGGAAACCGACGCCGCTGATGGCGCCGGCGTAGCTCATGCGGGTGGGGCCGACGACGCAGATGGTTCCGCTGGCCTGCTGCGGTATCCCGTACTGGCACAGGATGACGCCAAAGGGCCGCAGGGGTTCTTCCATGTTCTCGCCGCCGATGAATACGGCGATGTCTCCGCTTTCGGGCTGTTCGGAAAGGAGGCTTCCCAGCAGCACCTGTTCTTCCAGCAGTTCCACCAGTTCCCGGGCCTGGCTGCCCTGGGCCATTTCCGGCTGGTTCAACAACCAGCGCAGGCCGTCCACGTGGTGTTCCGGAACGGAATAGGTATCGGCCTCTCGCAGCAGGGACAGGGTGCTGCGGCGCACCCGCTCCGCCACGGGGCTGAAGTCACCGGGCGCCGCTTCTATCTCCGCAAAGCTCTGACCACTCAGATGGTCGTTCAGGTGATTGGCCACCTGGGTCAAAGAATCCTGGTCCGCGGGTTCGTCCAGGGCAATCAGGCGCCGCAGCAGACGGGCATCCTGCAGCACCAGGATCAGCAGGGCCGAAAACTCGTCCAGATAAACCAGCTGAATCTGCTTTACCCGGGGAGAGCGGGCCTGGGGCACCGTGACGATGGCCATGTTCGTGGTGATGCGGGAGAGGATCAGGGCGCAGCGGCGGCTCAATTCCGCCAGGTCCGCATCGGCCCGGTCGAAGAGGGTATGAATCTGCTGCTTCAGGCTGTCGGGCAGGGGCGGCACCTCTTCCAGCGTCTCCACGTGGTACCGGTAGCCCCGGTCCGAGGGAACGGCTCCGGCGGAAACGTGGGGGCGGGAGATGTACCCCTCCTCGGCCAGCAGCGACATGGCATTGCGAACGGTTGCCGGACTGACCTTGGTCGGCGACAGGCGGGCAATCTCCTCCGACGCCACGGGGTTCGCCGTGTTGATGTATTCGGTAACGATTATGTTCAATACGCTGCCAGCGCGTTGGGTAAGCATCACTGTCCCCAAAAAGCCAACTGAGTACTGTTTCGATTATATACGATTCTATCGGAACGGGGCCATTGCCGGCGACCCTTGGTAACGGTTCAGAGCTGATGCAAATTTGCCAAGTCGGGCAATTGGTGGCGATGATGTCCGCCGGGAATCGGTTCGCTTGCCTCATTTGCCGATGTTTTGAACCGTAACCGTAGCCGCGGCGCGTTGACCACCCAACCCCGGCGTAGCTATACTGCTTAAGAGTTCTCACTGGTCGCTGTAGGAGCGCCGGCGTTGACTCTACCGAGTTCGCGGCGGTTAGGAGGAGTCATGCCGGACTTCACGAGGGCCAGCATCCTGGCGGTTAAATTGGCGGCAATGGCGGTGGCGGTCGGGCTGCTGGCCCTGCTGCCATGGACGGTTTCGGCGAATGCTTCCGAGTCCCGCCTATCGCCCGTATACGGAGCCATTCAGGGACTACCCCAGGCCTCTGGCTGCTCTCCCCAAGACCCGGACCCCAGCCGGGTCCGCGCGCTGGCCAGTCACGACCTGCCCCATGTCTTCATTGGGCAGGCTACGCTCAACGGCCAGCCCGTCGAAGCCGGCACGGAAATCACCGCTTGGGAAGGAGATTACCGCATTGGCCTAACCCAGGCCCGGGAGGACGGCAAGTACACCCTGCAGACCAGCAGAGCCCGCGATTCGGTTACCTTCAAGGTGGACGGGTGGGCTGCCGGCATTGTGTACGAAAACTGGGTTTCTGGCGAGATAACAAATGGATTCGAGCTGGCCGCCACCCGCCTGCTAAACTGCTTCGAAGGAGAGGTGACCACCGTCAGCCTTAGCGAGGCGCTGGGTGGCCAATTGCGCCGGATATTCGCCTTTGACAACGTAACCAAGGAATGGTCCTTCTACGATTCGGCCATCGGCGACGAGAGTACCCTGTCCAGCCTCGTTCCCGGGCGGCCCTACTTCATGCTGGTTACCGCCGCTATGGAATTGAACTCCAACGGGGTTGCCCATCGCCTGTCCTGCGTGGAAGGCAACTGCTGGAACTCCCTGGTCTGGTAGGTGTCCCGCTCCATGACTGGCCACCATCGGACTGGTGAAGGCGCTCCCCGTCCCTCCTGCATTGGCCGTGGGCGGGCGAACCGGGTAGGGGCGCCGGCCGATGTCCTCCAGAGAATCCTGGCCCTTTCCCACGCCACCGGGATCCCTTCAAGATTCAGTTGCACCGATTTCCGAAGGCAGGGCAATTGATTCTGGTGGGCGAATCCGGTAACGTTATTGGGCGCGGCAGAATTCCCTGCCTTCACCGGTCAGCGACTAGTCTTCCGGCATGGAGGCTCCGAAGGACACGAGGGGGTGCGGGCTGGGCCGGAAGCCTGTAGCAGTTAAGTCGCCAACGGCGGCTCATCTTTCTGAATACCATCCACGTGAAGGTCGGAGCGCCGACCACGTGAACAAGGAATGACCACTTGAACGTAAGAACCCAGCAACCCCGGCCGGTATTGGCCGATGTTCTGCTCCCGGCCGGTGACCGGAGCCGGGCCCTCATAAGGGACACTATCCTGGTGGTGGGGGCCTGCCTGTTTACGGCGCTGCTGGCCCAAGTAAAGGTTCCCCTGGGCTTTACTCCGGTGCCTATTACGGGCCAAACCCTCGCCGTACTGCTGGTGGGCGCCGCCCTGGGCAGTTGGCGCGGCGGCGCGGCCATGCTCCTGTACCTGGTGGCCGGCGCTTGGCTGCCGTTCTATGCCGGCGGGGCGTCCGGCTTTTTTTGGAGCCTGGCGTCGGGCGGCTACCTGGTGGGATTCATTCCCGCCGCCTTCGCCGTGGGCTGGCTGGCGGAACGGGGCTGGGACCGCAAGCCCTGGATTCTCCTGGCCATGCTGGCGGGGAACGTTATCCTCTACGCGCCGGGCCTGTTGTGGCTGGCCCGATTCATAACCCCTGAATGGGGCTGCGGCAGCGCCCTGGCCTGCGGTCTGTACCCGTTCGTACTGGGAGACCTCATCAAACTGGTGGCGGCATCGCTGCTGGTGCCGGGGGCCTGGCAACTGGTGAACCTGGTGAAGGGCCCGGGGAAGGGAAGGGAGGGTTAAACATGGAAATTACCTGGATGGGCCACGCCTGCTTTAGGCTGCGTTCCGAAGACTTGGTGGTGGTCACCGACCCCTTCCCAGCTTCCATAGGCCTGCGCCCCGAAACCCGTCCCGCCACGGTGGTAACGGTCAGTAACTCTCATCCCAACCACGACAACCGCCTGGAAGTGGGTGGGTCTCCCCGGGTGTTCGACAGCCCCGGCGAGTATGAGTATTCCGGCGTGGCGGCCCGGGGGGTGATGACCACCCTGAAGGAAGGGCAGCCCCAGGGTGAGCGAAATGTGGCCTTCTCCATTGTCATGGACAACGTCAACGTCTGCCACCTGGGCGACATTGCCACTCCCCTGACCACCCGCCAGGCGGAGGAGTTGCAGCCGGTGGACGTGCTGCTGGCGCCGGTGGGCGGTGACTGCACCCTGGACCTGGAGCGCATTCTGCAGTTGATGCAGGACCTGGACCCCAGGATAGTAATTCCCATGCACTACGGAATTCCCGGCCTGGCCCAGCCCCTGGGCAGCCTGGACACCTTCCTGCAGCTGATGAGCGTCGGTGAGGCCCAGCCCCGGCGCGCCCTGACGGTAACCACCACCAACCTGCCCCCGAACATGCAGGTCACCATTCTGGAACCCCGCGCCCGCGTCGTCTCGTAAGTCTGGCAGGCAACGGGCAGCAGCCAGCCGGGCGGAACCGGAGGGTTTGGCCAACAACCCATGGTTGGCGCCCCCTCACTGCCGGCATTGTCCGGCGCCCATGGAGGCAAGGCGGGGCGCCGGTCGGCCGTTCCTGAACTTGTGGGAACTCCGCGTTCTCCCGGGAAACGGTGGGTTCTGCCGGGGAATTGAACCTCAAATCCAGGTTGGTTGGGCCTCATCTGAGTCCAGCATATTGAAATGCCCGCCCTTCCCGTCTAAAATTTGCTGGGCCGGGTTGGATGTTGGCTGGCGAAATCACGTGCCGGCCGACCCCAGATCTTTCTATCCAACCGCGGCGGGAGAATACCCCAACATGGTAAGCAGCGACTACGACAACGTATCAACGATGGCGGATCTTTCGGAGCAGGACTTATCGCCCCGGCGGTATCAGCGGGGCGAAATTGTGGAGGGTGAAGTGGTGCGGGTGGATGACGACGGCATTGTCGTCAGCATCGGACTGAAGACGGAGGGCATGGTTCCTCCCCACGAGATGCGGTCCCTCACCCCTGAGGAAAAGGCAAGCCTGCGCACGGGCGACAACGTGATGGTTTCCGTGAAGGGCGTCCGGGGCCCCGGCGACATGGCCCTGCTTTCCCTCGATGCCGCCCGGGAGGAAAAGGGGTGGCTGGACCTGCTGCAGCGTTTCAAGAATGGCGACACCATCACGGCGCGAGTGGTGGAACAGAATCGGGGCGGCGTGGTGGTCAACTACGAGGGTGTGCGAGGCTTCGTTCCCTTTTCCCAGTTGGCCCCCATGCCCGGCGAAACCCGGGAACAGGCGGTGGCCGAGCGTATCGGACAGGAATACCCCTTCAACATTTTGGAGGTGGACCAGGGGCGGGAGCGACTGGTCCTTTCGGAGCGGGCCATCTGGCAGAAGCAGCAAGAAGCGGAGCGGGAAGAGTTCCTCGCCACCCTGGAGGAGGGCAGCCGCGTAACCGGTCGGGTGACTTCGCTGCGGGGCTTCGGCGCCTTCGTCAACTTGGGAAAGGCCGAGGGACTGGTGCATATCTCCGAACTCTCCTGGAGCCGGGTCAAGGGGCCGGAAGAGGTGGTCAGCGTTGGCCAGGAACTGGAAGTCCAGATCATCAAGGTGGACCAGGAGTCCAAGCGTATCAGCCTCAGCCTGAAGCGCACCCTGCCCGAACCCTGGGAAACGGTGCCGGAAAGGTACAACATCGGGGATGTGGTGGAGGGCACGGTCACGCGCCTGGCGGACTTCGGCGCCTTCGTCCGGCTGGAAGATTGGGTCGAGGGCCTGGTTCACATCTCCGAGCTTTCGCCCCGGCAGGTCAAGAATCCCAGCGAATGCGTGTACGTGAATCAGCAGGTTCGCGTGGTAATCCTGGACATTGATCCGGAGAAGCGCCGGATGAGCCTGAGCTACAAGAAGGCCTTTGGATTGTAGCCATGGGCGGCAGCGAGGAACAGGGAACCGCCAACCCTCGGCCCCAGGGTGACGACGACGCCCAGGGGATTGGCAGCCCCGCCGGCGCCGGATTCACCACGGACACCCCACCAGACGACGACTCGCAATCCCCCGCCACCGCTGGCGCCAACCCGGAAGCATCGGGGCAGCCCCAGGAGCTGGGCCGGGTGGAGCGACCGCCGGCGGAACAGTTCCAGGGCAAGCGCCGGTTGTTGCTGGCGCCCCTGTTGGTCGCGCCCCCGCCGGAGCCGGACGGAGAGCCCTCGGAGGGCCAGACCATTTATGAGCGGTACTGGGACCAGGTGCGCACCCAGGTGGACGCTCTGGCGGCGGGCCTGGGGGGTCTGCACCACGTTTACCACGAGGCCATGGTGGAGGGGGGAGCCGAGGGCCTGGCTTTCCTGGAATCCTTCGACCCAAATTCCCATGCCCTGGTACAGGTGCGCTGCCAGGCCGGCGCAACCCTGGAGCCCACGGAAAGCCTGGAGCTGGTCAAGGAAACCATCGACCTGCAACGCTGCATGATGTTGCCCTTCGCTAGCGACCGGGTGCCCAATCGCATTCAGGAATGGCTGGCGGAAAGCCACCGCAGCCGATGCGTCCACATGGGTCAGCAAATTGACCGGACTCTGCAGGTGGACCAAACCGGCCTGCTGCTGGTCAACGAACGCCATCAGATCCAGTTCCCCGCCGATATGGAAGTCTTCTACGTGTCTCCGCCAGCCCTGGACGAATACCGGCGGTGGATTCAAAACTGGTCCCTGCAGATGCAGCAGGCGGCGGAGGCGGAAGCGGCGTCCACCGGGCACGCCGGAGACGGAGAGCAGGCCGGGGATGAAGCGGGCCCTTCCGGGCAGCCATAACCCCTATTCCATCATTCCGAGCGCGACTTCCTAGTCATCCGAGCCCTTTGAGCAACCCCAACCGCACCCAGCATCCAATCCTACCGCACCACTGCCCCGCCGCAAAGACGTAGGGGCGCACAGCCGTGCGCCCCTACCCTGACATACACCCATCAAGACCTACCCAACAACCAGCCATCCCATTACCAAACCAACCACCCCGTCATTCCGTGCGACAGCCGGGGAACCCCCAATCGCACCCAGCATCCAATCCTCCCGCACCATTGCCCCGCCGCAAAGACGTAGGGGCGCACAGCCGTGCGCCCCTACCCTGACATACACCCATCAAGACCTACCCAACAACCAGCCATCCCATTACCAAACCAACCACCCCGTCATTCCGTGCGGCAGCCGAGGAACCCGCAATCGCATGGGGCAGCCCTCATCGCCACGCCGATCGTTTCTTGCGCCTCCCGTACTTCGGGGAAAGTAGGTTTGGGGTGGGACGAATGGCTGGAGGGTGCAGTTGGGATTCCTCGGCTGCCGCTCGGAATGACAGCATGTGTTGGTGGGGCATGGCGGTGACTGCTGGCCCCGAACCGTTGGGATTCCTCGGCTGCCGCTCGGAATGACAGCATGTGTTGGTGGGGCATGGCGGTGACTGCTGGCCCCGAACCGTTGGGATTCTTCGGCTGCCGCTCGGAATGACAGGGCCGGGTGGCTGATGGTGGGTGAAGTCGTTACCCGGCATGGCAGGTACCATCCGGCTCTGCTACAATGGCGGCTATGGTTGGAGCCATCTAGCCTGGAACCTCGCCGAGAGGGGCCTGGCTAACCGGGCGACCAACCTCCGGTTTGGCAACTGACAATATGCAAGAGAAGGCAGGAGGTACGCGCTTATGCCATCATTTATGGACAAGTTGACGGTCAACGGGAACGAGATGGACATGTACGCCGCCGTTCCCAGCGGGTCCGGTCCCTTCCCGGCGGTGGTGGTCGCCTTCCACGTGGGGGGCATGGACGAGTTTGACAAGGTCATGGCCGACCGGTTCGCCGAGGCGGGGTACGTGGCCGTGGTGCCAGACCTGTTCCATCGCTACACCGAGGAGCAGCTGAACGGCCCCCGGCTGGAGCGGCTGAACTACCTGAACGACGCCGATGTCATCGCCGACATGAACGCGGCGGTTGATTTCCTGAAGGGCAACTCGGCCATCGACAACGACTGCATCGGCGTCACCGGGTTCTGCATGGGGGGCCGTATCGCCTGGCTGATGGCCGCGGTCAATCCCATCTTCAAGGCCACGGTGCCCTTCTACGGCGGAACCATCATGGGAACCTGGGGCGATGCCGAAAAGACGCCCTTTGAACTGGCCGATGGCATCAATTGTCCCATGCTGTTCCACTTCGGCGAGATAGACCGGAACCCATCTCAGGAGGATATGGCGAAGCTGGACGCCGAGTTGAATCGGCTGGGGAAGGAACACACCTTCCATACCTACCCCGGAGCGGACCATGCCTTCATGGACTGGACGGGCCCGCGTCACAACCCCGAAGGAGCGGCCCTGGCCTGGCCCAGGACCATTGAGTTCTTAGACAAGTACCTGAAGGGGTAGAGGCGGTCCATTGTACGGGGATAGAGGCAGGGGTCATTACCTAACGACCCGTCACGGGCCCTCCCCCAACCCTTATTGGCTATACTCACCCGAATCTTCCCAATGGGAGGCAGTCGCCAATGACCACCACGGAAAAGAAGCAGTACAGTGTCGGCGGAGTGATGCTGGACCGGCCCTTCAAGATTCGCCGGCTGGGTCACTTCGGCTTCAATTCAGACAATATGGCGGAGTCGGTGCGGTTCTACCGCGACCTGCTGGGGTTCTATGAATCGGACGTCCTGGACTTCAAGGCCATACCGGGCCTGGCGGACAAGCTGGCCCACGTCGAGGACGGCCGGGGCTATTTCTTCACCCACGGCAGCGACCACCATGCCTTTGTCCTGTTCCCCCGGAACGTGATGGACGCCTTCATGGCCGCCGGTGGTGGCGGTGGCGGCACGGGCGAGGTCACCATCAACCAGATTACCTGGCAGACGGGCGCCCTGGAAGAGGTGGTTAACGGCGCCCATTACTTCGAGGACCAGGGCATCGGCATCCAGCGGGTGGGACGGGACATGCCCGGCAGCAATTGGCACGTCTATCCCCTGGACCCGGACGGCCACATCAACGAACTGTACTACGGCATCGAGCAGATCGACTGGACCCGACGGAGCAAGCCCCAGGAGATGTACTACCGCATCTTCCACGAGGAACCCACCCTGCCCCAGATGTCGGAGGAGGCGGAGGTGGAGGAGGCCATCGCCAAGGGAATCGACGTCTTCTCCGGTTTCCGCGGAGTGAACCAGCTGCCGGCCAAGTACGATGTGGAGGGGGTAATGCTGCCCCGTCCCTTCAAGATTACCAAGATAGGGCCGGTCAACCTGTTCGTGCAGGATGTGCAGGAGTCGCTGGACTTCTACAGGAACCACCTGGGCTTCATCCTGACTGAGGAGACCGAATACCGGGGTCGGCGTCTTTACTTCCTGCGCAGCGGGGCGGAGCACCATAATTTGGCCCTGTTCCCCAGGGAACTGCGGGAGGAGTTGGGCTGCAGTTCCCATACCACCAGCGCTTCCTTCGGGGTGGAGGTGGGCAGTTACAGCCAGTTGCGGAACGCCGTGGGTTTCCTGAAGGAGCAAGGGGTGACCTTCAAGGAGATGCCGCCGGAACTGCACCCGGGCATCGATTACGCCGCCTACGCCGTAGACCCGGACGGTCACATGGTGCAACTCTACTACTACATGGAGCAGATAGGCTGGAGCGGGAAGCCGCGTCCGGCGCAGGAGCGGCGCCGGGTTGATGGCGATTGGCCCGACCGGGTGGAACCCCTGTCCGATACCTACGTGGACCAGGTGTTCCCAGGTCCCCTGGGCTAGTACCCCGCAAGATTGGGGATGGTTGGCCTACAAGTAGCCCGATAGCGTAGGGGCGCACAGCCGTGCGCCCCTACCATTGTCACTGCCAGCGACAGCCGAGGAATCCCGGCCGTAGGGGGCAACCATCATTGCTACGTCCAGCCCCCTTTGTCTGTCATTCCGAGCGACAGCCGTGGAATGACAGTTCCCCAATTAACCCCTCATTCCTGACTCGACAGAGCGCTATGCAGTGGCCGGCGCCGGCTCGTGGGTCTTCAGGAAGCGCAGGGCATGGGCCACAGTCTCGTCTATATGCTCCTGCGTGTCCTTCCAGGGAAAGATGGTGGTCTCGGCATTGGGCGCCAGGCCGGCCACCTCCATGGCCACCTCGTAGGGGTGGGCCGGCACGTTGTCCGGGGCTATCAGCAGGGGCGTTTGCAGGCTGCGCAGGAAATCCCGCGTCACGGTGAAGACGAAATCGGCCCGGTTCGTGTACATGCTGGTCAGGAAATCGTGCACAATCTCCATGGTGATTTCCGGGCGCTTTTCGCAGAGGGGCGGCCCCCAGCCGGTGATGTTGTTCTGGTAGAACAGGTCCGGCATCTCCGGGCGGTACCCGCTGGGCTGCATCATCGCTGCCGCCACGATACGGTCCGAGGCGCGCCGCAACAGGTTGTGAATCATCGGGCCGCCGATGCAGAAGCCCATGACCAGGAACTTATCAATACCCAGGTGGTCCATCAACCCCAACTGGTCATCCGAGTAGGCGTCCCAGGGACGGTCAATCTCCAGGGGCCCGGAGGACTGGCCGGGAGGAGCGTTGCGCAAATCGGCGGCAATGCAACGAAAGTCGTTCTTATAGGTCTCCAGGGGATTGAAGGGGTGAGAGTTCTTGAGGGCGGCCACGGTGGAGTTCAGTCCACCGCCGGGGATGATCATCAGGGGAAACCCCGAACCCACCTCTTCATAGTAAATTCGCGTGTCGCCTCTCTCGTAGAAGGGCATGGTACTTTCCTCCATTGGCGAAATTCAGGCCAGGTTGTCGATTGACGTTCCCGCCGGCTACCCGTCCCCGGATTCCAGGGAGAGGACGGCTCATCCCGGGGTGGGGCAGCCCTCCTGTACTGAGGTTGAATCTAACCCAGGAGGGCGGAACCGGTCAAGTTGGCCTCCAGCAGCGAAACCGGAAGAGGCGGGCCAGGAGACTCGTTCCCAATTCTTTCCTCCCAAGTTTGGCCAAGTTTGGCCAAGTTTGGCATGGTACTGCTAAAATGCCCCACAAATTTGCATTAGGGTTTATAATTGGCGAGTCTAAATTGCGGGTAGAGCAACGCCCCGGAAGCCGCGCGGCCCCGGGACGTTGCCAAACATCTGAATGGGTGAGTAGATAGATATGATGGATTACGGAGCGGAAGCAATTATTCGCCATCGGACCAGCCGGGGCAAGGTGAGCATCGCGTCCAAGATGAAGGTGGAGACGATGGAAGAACTTTCCATCGCCTACACCCCCGGGGTGGCGGCCGTTTGCTTGGCCATCGAACAGGACCGGTCGGAAAGCTACGCCCTGACCAACCGGGGCAATACCGTGGCCGTGGTTACCGACGGTTCGGCGGTGCTGGGCCTGGGCAACATTGGCCCCGAGGCGGCCCTGCCGGTGATGGAAGGCAAGTCCATCCTGTTCAAGGGGCTGGCCGACGTGGACGCCTTCCCCATCTGCCTGGCCACCCAGGACAACGCCTCGATCATCCAGACAGTTCGCAACTTGGCGCCCTGCTTTGGCGGCATAAACCTGGAGGATATTGCCGCTCCCCGGTGCTTTGAAATCGAGGAGAGCCTGCAGGACCTGGGCATTCCCGTCTTTCACGACGACCAGCATGGCACGTCCATCGTGGTGCTGGCATCCATCATCAACGCCCTGCAGGTGGTGGGAAAGTCCCTGGCCGACGCCAAGTTCGTGTTCTCCGGGGCCGGCGCCGGCGGCGTCGCTTCCACCAAGCTGCTGGTGGACTACGGCGCCAGGAACATCGTCCTGGTGGACAGCCAGGGCATCATCCATCGAGGCCGCACCGACCTGACTCCCATAAAGACGGAAATGCTGGCAATTACCAACCCGGACAACCTGCAGGGAG
The DNA here is from genome assembly GCA_965221385.1 of Dehalococcoidia bacterium. GTDB lineage: Bacteria > Chloroflexota > Dehalococcoidia > Lucifugimonadales > UBA3495 > Bin22. Next base: position 1,516,590 of record OZ244885.1, on the reverse strand, counting down.
ACCTGGCCGAAGCGCTGCGGGGCGCCGACGTGTTCATCGGCCTGTCGGTGGGGGATACCGTTACCCAGGACATGGTGCGTTCCATGGCCCGGGACCCCATCGTGCTGGCGGCGGCCAACCCCACGCCGGAAATTTGGCCCGACGCGGCCGCCGAGGCCGGCGCCAAGGTGGTGGGCACGGGCCGCAGCGACTTCCCCAACCAGATAAACAACAGCCTGGCCTTCCCCGGCGTCTTTCGGGGCGCGCTGGACGCCCGGGCCACCCGCATAACCACCGGCATGAAGATTGCCGCCAGCGAGGCCCTGGCCGCCCTGGTCCCCGAACCCACTTCGGAGAACATCATCCCCTGGTCGCTGGACCCGGCGGTGGTGCCGGCCGTATCCCGCGCCGTGGCCCAGGCCTGGCAATCGGAGTAGGGCGGCGCCCGGTCAACCCAGGAATGACGGGGAAACAAGGTTGCCTGGTGGGGTTGGGGCGCACGGCTGTGCGCCCCTACGGGTAATGCCCCCAATTGCTTCCTGCCATTGTTGTTCCGACCCTCCCGTCTGTCATTCCGAGCGACAGCCGAGGCATCCCAACGGAACGGGGGAACGGTCATGGCCTTGCGCAGCCCCCTCCCTTGTCATTCCGAGCGACAGCCGAGGCATCCCAACGGAACGGGGGAACGCCATGCCAGTCCCCCCTCCCTTGTCATTCCGAGCGACAGCCGAGGAATCCCAACCGTGGGGAGGGAACCGTGATTCCTACGCCGAAACGCCCTGGCCTCGCTCCGTTGGCCTTCCTCGACTGTCGCTCGGAATGACAGTGAAACACGGTTGCATGGTGGGGTAGGGGCGCACGGCTGTGCGCCCCTACAGGTAACGCCATCCCATTCCCGATAGTTCCTTCCACTTTTCTGTCTGTGAGTCCGGTCGAGACGCTGTGCCATGCCCCACCACCCTTCGATAGAAGACCTGGACCGGCTGCGGCCCAACCTGCTGTCCCTGGTATCGGAACGGGCCCGGTCCCTGCCCAATTTTCGCTACTGCGACCTGCGTATCCAGATACGAGAGGAGAAGGGGGCCGCAGCAGAAAATGGCGAGGAGAGGGCCAGCTCCGCCGATGTCTCCTTCGATTTTGGGGTGCGGGTTATCGCCCAGGAACGTATGGCCGGCGCCGGCTACTACGGGCAGATCCTGGGGGCCGCCGACCTGAACCGGATTGAAGCGGTGGTGTGGGAGGGTGTCATCCAGGCTCACCAGCGGGCCCGCGCCAATGCCCGGAAGAAGGCGCAAACCCGGCAGCTCTTCCCCTCTCTGGCTTCCAGCCTGGACGATACCTACCTGGCCCGGGTTCCCGTGGCGGAGGACACCGTACCCGCCGTCTATGAACTGGACCCCCGCAGTGTATCCCTGGAGGATACGGTCAGGATGGCGGTGGAGGGGTGCCGGGCCGCATCAAGCCGGGCCGAAAATGTTCTTTACACCTTTGCGGCGACCAGTACCTTCCTGCTGCGGGAATTGTTCCTCAGTTCCGAGGGCTCCCACGTGGACCAGTCCTTTGCCCAGACCGAGGGGTTCGCGCTGGTTATCTGCGGCGGCGAAAACGGCAACTATGAACTGTACGACGCTACCGGCCATCAAAGGGGCTGGGAGACGCTGACCCAGGGCTATCGCAATGGCCCCATCGTCCTGCCCGACTTTGCCACCTTCTGCGGACGGCTGGGCCGGGACGCCTCGGAGGTGGCCGCCGCGCCCCCGCTCCGGCCACCGGAGGGGGAGACGACGGTGGTAACCGACCCCCACTTCAATACCCTGCTGGTGCACGAGGTGGTGGGGCATCCGGCGGAACTGGACCGGGCCCTGAAGTACGAGACGGCCTACGCCGGCCGATCCTGGTTCCTGAAGGACTTGCAGGACAACCAACTGGGCCGGCAGATCGCCTCTCCCCTGGTCACCGCCTTTTCCGACCCCCTCATGGAGGGTTACGGCTCCTTCCGGTACGACCATGAGGGTACCCCAGCCCGGCGGGCGTACATCCTCCGCAACGGTGTGCTGGAAGAGTTTCTCAACAACCGCCAGACCGCCGCCATAATGGGGGTGACGCCCAACGGATCGGCCCGGGCCACCGAGGCCCACCTGGTTCCGCTAATCCGCATGACCAACACGGTGTTCGCGCCGGGCGACCGGGACCCGGTGGACATAATCGACGAGGTGGACCATGGCTACTACGTGGTGGGGCATCGCACCCCCTCCATCGCCGAGTCCCGGGAGAACTTCCGCATTACGGCGGTGAAGGTTTACGAAATCAATGGGGGCCAACTGGGCCGCATGTACCGGGACGGGGGCATCACCGCCGATACCCGCAGCTACTTCCAGTCCATAGACGCGGTGGGCACCGACCTGCGGGTGAATCCCATACCCAACTGCGGGAAGGGCCAACCCATGCAGGCCAAGCGGATGAGCAACGGCGGGCCCACCATGAGGGGCGTGGCTAGGTTAACCGGCCCAGGGTGAGGTGATACGGGCTGGAATGACAGGGGCGGTTGGCTTGGGGTCGGCTGCGCAGCTGCCCCGGTCGGTTGGGATTCCTCGACTGTCGCTCGGAATGACAGAGAGGGTTGGCCTGTGTTGGGTGGTTAGGTTGGTTGTTGGGGGTAGGGGCGCACGGCTGTGCGCCCCTACGGTGCATGGGTACGCGTGTCAGCCATACGCGGCCCCCCTAGCCTGTCATTCCGAGCGACAGCCGAGGAATCCCAACGGTGCGGGGGAACCGTCATCGCCTTGCCCAAGCGCTGTCGCCCCTTCCCCGGAAAAGGGAGCGTTGGTCTGCGATGGGAAGGATGGTTGGCGTGAGCGGTTGGGATTCCTCGGCTGTCGCTCGGAATGACAGAGAGGGTTGGCCTGTGGTGGGTGGTTAGGTTGGTTGTTGGGGTAGGGTCGCACGGCTGTGCGCCCCTACGGTACATGGGTATGCGCGTCAGCCATACGCGGCCCCCCTAGCCTGTCATTCCGAGCGACAGCCGAGGAATCCCAACGGTGCGGGGGAACCGTTATTGCCATGCCCAAGCGCTGTCGCCCCTTCCCCGGAAAAGTGAGCGTTGGTCTGCGATGGGAAGGATGGTTGGCGTGAGCGGTTGGGATTCCTCGACCGTCGCTCGGAATGACAGACATGGTTAAATTGTGTTGGGAATGCTGGTTGATGGGGGTAGGGGCGCACGGCTGTGCGCCCCTACTGTGCATGGGTACGCGTGTCAGCCATACTCTGTTCGCTCTGCTTGTCACTCCGAGCGACAGCCGAGGAATGACGATTTACTTCTCCAACCCTCCATTGGGCCAAAGACTCAGTTGGGGGAGAAGGCGGGGCCGGGGGCGCGGGTCTGTTCGCTGACCAGAAAGGAGGCGCTGTCCCGGCCGTAGATGGTTTCCAGTTCCGCATCGAAGCGCTGCCCGCCGAAATGACCCAGGATTTCGTACCTGTGGTCGGTCCTGAGAACGCCCTCAAACTGGGAAGCGGCCAGCTTGCGTTCCTCCTCGTCCTGAAGGTACATCTCCACGGCGCAGGTCATCAGCTCCCGCAAGTCCTCCTCCGAAAGGTGCACGGCGCCCCGCAGAAAGACGTACCCCCACCGGATGCCCTGGTGTTCCAGCATGGTATTGACGCAGATGGCTGCAGGACGCGCCGGGAGGGAACTGCCCTGTTCATGCCCGGCGGTACCGCCCTTGCCGTCGCCCCTAGTTCGCCGGCACGGCCACGTTGGCCTGGGCCTTGAACCGGGGCATTACCTCTTTGCCGAACCATTCCAGCTGTTCCAGGATGACCTTTTGGGGCGTTCCCACCGCGTTCCCGACGTTTATCTGGGTGAGACCCGGGTACATCTCCTGGATGGCATTGATCTTCTCGGCAACCAGTTCGGGCGGCCCGCACATCCACGACCCGGCGCGGACGCCGTCCTCGATGGACGGCAGGCCGGCCTGCCTTGCCCTGGCGGGGTCGCCCAGGGCCACTATCTGCTCCTCGGTGAGGCCCCGGACGAAGCCCAGGGGGCCGAACATCTTCATGTTCTCCTCGAAGTAGGAACGGGCCTCGTTCATGGCCTTCTCCTCGGTATCCGCCAGGTGAATGGTGAAGCCGATAATAAGGTCGCCGCCCAGTTCCGTTTCCCTTCCGGCCCGGGCCAGGGTTTCCCGCCAGGCCCGTACCACCTCCATGGTGGCGCCGCCGGCCGCCGCGCCGCCGCCAATGACGCCCTTGATGCCATGTTTCACCATGAAGTCCATGGCCCGCTGGCTGGCGCTGACCAGGGGTTGGTAGCACTCCACGGGCAGATGCCTGGGACGGGGCACCAGGGTGATCTCCTCCAGGTCGTAGCCCCGATAGGGCACCCGGGGCGGAATGTCGTAATGCTTGCCATGATGGGAGAAGGAGCGGTTATTGAAGGCTTTGAAAATCACCTCCACCTGCTCTTCGAACAACTCCCGGTTGGCTTCCCGGTCCAGCATGGGGGCGTCGAGGGTCTCCACCTCGCGGGTGTGGTAGCCCCGGCCAACACCGAACACCACCCGGCCGTTGGTCAGGATGTCGGCGGTGGCATAGTCCTCGGCCAGCCGCAGGGGATTCCACATGGGGGCAATGTTGAATCCGCATCCAATCTTCAGGTTCTTGGTCAGGTGGGCCAGGTGAATGGCGAGGAGCAGCAAGTTGGGAATGCACTCGTAGCCTTCCCGCTGGAAATGATGCTCGGCCATCCAGAAGGTCTCGTAGCCCATACGGTCCATAACGCCGGCAATCGCTTCGGCCTTGTCGAAAACCGATGCCAAATGCTCGTCTTCGAGCCACCGGTCATTGGCCGGGGTGGCGTCCAGGCCAATGTCCTGGAAGTCCACGTGTCCGGCAAACAGGCTGCCAAACTTGGTAATCATGCTAGCCCCTCCGGGGTCTGCTGGATTGGCGTATCCCAATGGGGCCATTATAGCGGAATTGGGGCGAGGGGGTAATTGGGAACCGCCGCTGGCCGGGGCAAGGGTCGTCGCCTCCAGACCATTGGGGGTACAGACATGCGATCCTACCTCCGCGAAGGAGATGCCGAGAAGTTGCCTTGACACCCCCATTGGCGCTGTGTTCTAATCGAATTCTAAATCATATACTGGAATATCGTGCTGGGAAGCCGGCGCGGACTTCCGTAATCCAACAGGAGGCACAGGATGCAGGTTCACGATATCCACGAGTGCGATACTCACGAACACCATGGCGACGAACCCGGCCACGTTCACGACATCCACGAGTGCGACGGCCACGAACATCACGCTGAGCTTCACGACCATACCATGCACGAGTGCGACACTCACGAGCACCACGGCGACGAGCCCGGCCACGTCCACGACATCCACGAGTGCGACGGCCACGAACATCACGCCCACGACCACGCCGGCCACGTTCATTAGCCCTACCGGGTTAATCAGGAGAACGGCAAAGCCCCGTTGCCTGTTTCAGCAGCGGGGCTTTCATTTCCCCTCGTTCTTTTTCCTGGCTATGATTTCCCCGGTGACTGCCCGGAGGGCATCCTGTCCGGTACGCAGCCTCACCCGGCCCGGGCGATGGCGTACAGGTGACCCACGTGGTGATCTTCGGTGCAGCCGTCGGTGGTGCCCTCCAACTGTATCGTGACGTGTCCAATGCTGTACTTGTTGTGCAGCAGGTTCTTCATCTCGAATACCACGTCGTCCCAGTCTCCCTGGAAATTCGGGTCCATCAGTATATGGGCGGTGAAGGCCTCATTGCCCTGGGTGATGGTCCAGACGTGAACGTCGTGAATCAGCGTAACCCCTTCAAATTCCTCCAGGTCGTGGCAGAGGGCATATACGTCCACGTGCTGCGGAACCCCCTCCAGCAGTACGTTCATTATGCTGACGATCAGCCGGCGGGTGTTGTACACGATCAGCAGGGCGATTACGACGCTGAGGATGGGGTCGGCAATCTGCAAGTTGAAGGCCATTATCAGAATGGCGGAAACGATGACACCCACGGACCCCAGCAGGTCGGCTAGGACGTGCTGGAAGGCGCCCTCCACGTTCAGGCTCTCCCCGGATGAGCGGTGCAGAATCCAGGCGGCCACCACGTTGATGATGAAGCCGCCGATACCCACCAGCAGAACGGGCAGGCCAACGACCTCGTTCTCCGGGAAGCGGATACGCTGGTAGGCTTCGTAGAGAATCCACCCGGCAATCAACCACAGGGTGAAGGTATTGACCAGGGCCGCCAAAATTTCGGTGCGGTGAAATCCGAAGGTGCGCTCGACAGAGGCTTCCCGCTGCCCGATCCAGATGGCCACCAGGGCCATGGCGATGGCGACGGCGTCGGTCAGCATGTGCCCGGCGTCGGCCAGCAGGGCCAGGCTGCCGGATATCAGGCCGCCGATGACCTCCGCGATCATGTAGGTTGTAATCAGGATCAGGGCTATCCAGAGGCTGCGCTTGCTGGCGCTCCGAAAATCATGGGCATGGTCGTGGTGGTGCCCGTGGCCATGGCCAGCGTGGGAGTCGTGGCCATGGCCGGCGTGGGAGTCGTGGCCATGGCCGGCGTGGGCGCCGTGGTCGTGCTCAGCGTGGGCGCCGTGGTCGTGCCCAGCGTGAGCGTCGTGGTCATGCCCGGCGTGGGCGTCGTGGTCATGGCCGGCGTGGTCGTGGCGTTCTGTCATGTGATCACCTTCAACTTGCTGCTGGTATCCGGTCAAGTCAGGAATGCCATGAATCTAGGAATAATTGTCATTTCGAGCGGAGTCGAGGAATCCCAACCGTGCGGGCCAACCCCGTCTCCTCACTCCACGCATATCGTCCCCATGCCATAGGGATCTCTCGGCTGCCGCGCGAAATGACATGAACCCTACTGTCTTGTCCCGCCAAATTTGACAGCCCGCTAGCCAGACCGGCGGGCCAGGGAGGCCGCCGGCGGGAAGTACTCGGCAACGGGTATTTCCACCACGCTGGGGACGCCGGCCTCCAGGGCCTCGCGGACGGTGTCGGCCACGTCCTCCGGTCGCTCCACGTAGTAGCCCCGGGCGCCATACACCTCGGCCAGGCGGTCGAAACGGGGGTTCTCCAGGTCCACGCCGATGTACTTCTGGTCATAGTAGCGCTGCTGCTGGGCCTTCTCCGCCCCGTGACAGCCGTTGTTCAGGACGATGCTGACCAGGGGGATATTCTTGCGCACGGCGGTGTTCAGCTCCTGGGAGGTGTAGAGAAAGCCCCCGTCTCCCTGCAGGCTGATGGCCGGCCGGTCGGGGCGACCCAGCTTGGTGCCCAATCCCACGCCCAGCCCCATGCCCAGTCCGCCCTGGCCGGCGTAGTTGAACATGGTTCGGGGCAGTTCGTAGCTGATGCGGTCGTAGGACAGGCCGGGGGCCACGCCGGCATCGATGGTTACCATGCAGTCCCGGGGCAGGACCCGGGCCAGTTCGCTATAGACCCTTTGGGGCATCATGGGGTCTCCCGCCAGCTGGGCCTCGGCCTCCAGGCGGGCGCGGCGACGGGCCTTCAACTCCCCGATTTCTGCGGTCCACTCTGGGTTGGCCCGGCCCTCGGGGAACTGCTGGCCCAGGGCATCGGTCAACTGCCGGGCCACGGCGCCGGCGTCGCCGACTATGCCAACGGCCAGGGGGTAGTTGCGGCCCACCTCCAGGGGGTCGATGTCCACCTGGACGATGCGGGTTTCCGGGTTGATGACGCTGTAGTCCCAGCCGGTGCTGCCCTGGTTGATACGGGTGCCCAGGGCCAGGATTACGTCGGCCCGGTTCAGGGCCTCCAGGGCCTCGGGGGCGCCCCGGCCTCCCGGCGGCCCCACGTAGAGGCGGTGGCTGTTGGGGAAGGCGTCGTTGTGGCCGTAGGAGGGCACCACCGCCATGTCCATCTGTTCCGCCAGGGCCACGGCAAAGTCGGTGGCTTCCGAGTCCACGATACCGCCGCCGGCCAGCAGCAGGGGGCGTTGCGCCCGGCCCAGCAGGGCCGCCGCCTCGGCCACCGCCTCAGCGTCGCCGGCGGTTCGGTCGGCCACCGGGCGGTAGGACGCCGGAGCCTCCACCTCCCAGTCCATGGTCTGGCCGTCGATCAGGTCGCGGGGGATGTCCAGCAGAACCGGGCCTCTCTTCCCGTACAGGGCGGTGCGGAAGGCGTAGTGCAGCATCTCCGGAATTCGCCCGGTCTGGTTGACCTGGAGGGCCAGTTGGGTGATGGACTTGAAGGTGCCCACCAGGTCGAACTCCTGGGCGCCGTCCCGGTAGGTGTACTCCTGGGCGGTGTTGCCGGCGATGGCGATGACCGGCGCCCGGCCCTTGTAGGCCAGGGAGATGCCGGTGGCCAGGTTGATGGTTCCGGGGCCCGAGGTGGTGAGGCATACAGAGGGTTTGCCCGAGGCCCGGGAGTAGCCGTAGGCCATGAGGGCCGCGCCCTCCTCGTGGCGGGTGTCGATGAAGCGGATGTCGTCCCGGCCGTAAAGCTCGGTGACGATGCTGTTGGTGGTGGTGCCAACCACCCCGAAGATGTGGTCCACGCCCTCGGCTATGAGGGCTTCGACTATGGCGCGTCCGGCGGCCATCTGTGCCATGGTGGAGGCTCCTTCAATTCTTGAGTGTGGGGAGAGTGTAGCACAAGTGGCGCGGCAGTATCGAAGGGCCGGGGAATGGGGCCAGGGTTTGGCCCAGGGCGCCGGCCCCGCCGCCGGTAGGGCTGAATCCGGGGGTTTACAGGGCTGGTTAATGGTGGTAAACCATACTGACCATGTTGGCAATTCGGGAAGCAAGGGAAGAATACCAGCCTCTGCCGGACCAGCCCCTGTCAGACCAGCCTCTGCCGGACCAGCCTCTGCCGGTCCAGCCTCTGCCGGTCCAGCCTCTGCCGGACCAGCCCCTGCCGGACCAGCCCCTGCCGGAAAAGGTCCTGGCCCGGCTGTGGCAGAAACGGGCCGCCCGCCAGCGGGAGTTCCGAACCACTGCCGGCCGCCGGGTGCGGGTACTCTATGCCGGCCGGCCCGGCGTCTCCGCCGGCCCCGACTTCCGCGACGCCCTGGTGGAGGTGGAGGGCCTGGGGTTGGTGCAGGGGGACGTGGAACTGCACCTGCGCCAGCGGGATTGGTACGCCCACGGCCACGCCGACGACCCCAACTACAACGGGGTGGTTCTGCACGCCGCCCTGGAGACGGACCCCCAGCCGACGAATCTCCACAGCGGCCACCAGGCCCCGGTGGTCTCCCTGGCCGGTCTGCTGGAAGACGAAAGAGACGAGGAGTCGCTACCGCATTCGGAAGAGGAAGGGGCAGGCCGGGGCCAGGAACCGGGCCTGTGGTCTCTCCTCGAGCAGCTGGGCTGGCCCCGGCCCGCCGACGCCGGGGCGGTGGGTCAATTGCTGGACGCCGCCGGCGATGCCCGGTTCCGGGCCCGGGCGTCCCTTTTTGCCTCCCTGAGCCGGGAACAGGCCCCATCCCAGACTTTGTACGAGGGGCTGATGGAGGCCCTGGGGTACCGGGCCAACCGGCAACCCTTCCTGAAATTGGCCCAGCGGGCCCCATGGGCTGCCTTGGCATCGGAAGCCGCCGCCATCCCTGTGGGAGAGCGGGCCGGGCTGATCGAAGCTCGCCTGGCCCTTATTTCCGGTTTGGCCGGTTTGGCCGGGCTGACCGAACCCGCCCAGCAGGAGCGTCCCCCGGCGCGGGCCGCCGGGTATGGCCGTCCCCTCCTGGCCGAGGAATGGCACACCTTCCGGGTGCGGCCGGCCAATCACCCCCGTCGCCGCATCGCCGGCGCCGCCGTCCTGTTGTCCCGGTTCCTGGAGGGCGCGGAGGGTTCCACCGCCGGGCCGGGGGACAGTCTCGTGGCCGGGCTGGAAAGCCTGGTGGCCGCCGGCTCCCCCGCCCGGCTGACCGGGGCTTTGGCGGTGAAGGCGGATGGGGGTGGGGCGCCGGCGCCGGTGGGTACGGACCGGGCCAGGGATCTGGCCGTCAACGTGGTCCTTCCCTTCTGCCACGCGCTGGCTGAAGGCGGGTCCGATAACGGGGCCGGTCATGGGGCCGGTGAAGAAAGCGGTACGGCGGCCCTGGCTCTCTATCGGAAGTTTCCCAAGCTGCAGGCCAACGAAATCACCCGCGAGATGGCGGAGCGCCTGCTGGCCCCGGAATGGGCCGAGTTGGTCAACAACGCCCGCCGCCAGCAGGGGCTGATTCACCTGCACCGCCAGTTGGCCAGCTGACCTCTCTCCAGTTCCCCTTCACCACAAGAAGCCAGGGGCGCCGATGCCGGCGGCCGGCCATTGTCGCAATGACCTGCCGACATTATGGTAATGTCATTCCGAACGCCGTAGGCGTCGAGGAATCGCAACCGCAAGGGGAAACGATGCTTCGGTCCCACCCAAATGGTGGCCTCTTCTCTCTCGGGATTCTTCGACTCCGTTGGCGCTCGGAATGACAGGGGAGGGGGTCTGCGGTTACTGACCCTTGGCTTCCCCAAGCGGTTGGGATTCCTCGACTCCGTTGTCGCTCGGAATGACAGGCTTGGGGGCTTGGGGAATGAAAGGGGTGGATTGGTGGATGCCGGCGTAGGGGCGCACAGCCGTGCGCCCCTACGGATACTGGGTTGTCCTGCCCTAAACCTCCACTATCAGCACCCACATGGGGCCCTGTCCCACCTCGTAGGAGCCGATGCGCTCCAACGCCCCTGTTCCCTGGTCTATGCGGAAGGCGGCCAGCTTCCCCGATTCCAATCCCGCCGAGTAGAGATAGCTGCCCGTGGGGTCGATTCCAAAGGCGCGAGGCACCGCCTCCGAGGGGGTTTGGCCCAGGGGCGTCAGGCGGCTGTCATCCCCCACGGCGAAGCCGGCGATGCTGTCGTGGCCCCGGTTGGGGGCATAGACGAATTTGCCGTTGGGGGTTATCTGGATCTGGGAGCAGCTGTTCCGCTCCGTGAAGCCCTCGGGCAGGGTGGTGACGGTCTGGAAGGGGGAAAGGCCGCCGGTCGCCGGGTCCAGGTTGTACCCGGTGACGCTGCATCCCTGTTCGTTGGACACGTAGATGACGTTCCGGCTGGGGTGGAAGCAGAAGTGCCGGGGGCCGTCCGGATTCTCCGGGCTGACCCGGGGCGGGTCGTTGGGCGTGATGTGCCCCGTCTCCGGGTCGAACCGGAACTGGAAGATGGCGTTGGGGCCGGGGCCGGCGGCAATGTGGGGCACGTAGCCGTAGCGGTTGGTGGGGTCGGTCTGGAAACAGTGGGCGCCGGTGCCCGTGGCCAGCCATTCCACCGGCGGGCCGGTCACCGCCCCGTTGTCGCCGATGGCGTGCACCGCCGCATGACCGGCGTTGTAGTAGGCGGTCAGCAGATAGCGGCCCGCCCGGTCGGTGGACATATAGCAGGGGTCCGACTCCAATGCCGCCGTGCCGACCAGTTCCAGGTTGCCGGTGGAGGCGTCCAGGGCAAAGCTGGAGACTTCCAGGTCGTCCCGCCGGCCCACGTAAACGTACCGTCGGTCGGGGCTGGCGGCCATGGGCGCGGGTCGCCCCGGCGCTTCGGTATCGCCCAGGGGTTCCAGTTGCCCGTCGGACGGGTCCATGGCCAGCCGGAGCACCCGGCCCTCGCCGGAAATGGAGACGTACACATAGAAAGCCATCGCAATACCTCTTCAATTTGGCAGGTTGGTTGTAGGGCGCTAGCTCGGCCTCCGGATAGGCCTCTTGCCCGGCGTCCGGGTTCGTGTCAAGCCTGGTGCACATAGGGGATTCTATCACAGGGACAGTAGGGGCCGGTCGCCGCGGCCCGACCGGGTCGGACCTTCCGGTTCCGGGTTTGGGTAGAGCGCCCCAGCCCTGGGCCGGCGGAAACCGGTCCTTCCACAGCAATCGCATTGGCGCCGGCGGCGAAATGCCGTTTGAATTGACTTGCTAGGAGCTTTTCCGATTGACTGCGTGCGGATAATGCTCTATAAATGCCCCACCCCTTTAGAAGCTCGACTGTATCGAGAACAGGATTAAATCGCAGGAGGTGTTTCGAGATACAGCAATACCAGGCAAGAACGGCACGACATTTCAGTATGAAACTGGGATAAGGAGAAGGCTAATGAGAACCGGCAACCTGTCATTGCGAGTGAGTTTCAACCGCGTTTTGATTGCTATTGTTGCGGTATTGGCCCTGACCCTAGCGGCCTGCGGCTCCCCGGCGGCAGAGCAACCCCCTCAGAGCGCAAACCAGCCTGCCCCCGAACCCACCACGGCACGACCCTAGGAACTGGCTATTCCCGCGACCCCGGAGCCCCAGCAAACGTCCCCGCAGGCTGAACCCACGGCCATGCCGGAAGCCACGCCGGCTCCGGTTCAGGCGATTTCCGCCAGGGACACCATGACATTCCTCACCCACGAGGAACCGAACACCATTGGCGCCGCCAGCGCCAACTGCGGCGGCACCCTCCAGAACACCATCTGCGACGACCTGGCCAGCGACCCCCTCACCTGGATTGACGACCTCAACAATTACCAGGTTGTGGGACTGACCGGCATCGAGGGCTGGGAGCAGGTAGATGCCCAGCGATGGCGGTTCAACCTGAGGGAGGGCGTTACCTTCCATAACGGCGCACCCTGGAACGCTGAGCAGGCCAAGTTCTGGATTGACTTCTTCGGGGACGAAGAGACCAGCGGCCACTTCAATTCCAACGACTTCAGCTTCCACGGTGTGATCAGCGGGGAGGTGGTGAACGAATACACGCTGGACGTGGTTTGTGGCAAGGTCTGCCCCATCCTGCCCCGTACCACCATCTTCACGAAGTTCCAGGACGTGGGCTGGTTCCTAGAGACCGTGGGGGCATCCTCCTACGCCGACCTGCCGGCCGAATTGCCGGGCGAAATTGAGCGGCAAACCGTGGGCCTGGGTCCCTACAAGATTGTCGAATGGGACAGCGGCGTGAAGGTGGAACTGGAGATAAACGAAGACTACAACCCCAACCCCGATACCATCTACTCCCGCGCCCCCACCATACCCCGACTGATCCAGCAATGGCGGAACGAGCCCCAGGTTCGCGCCTCGGCCCTGGCCGCCGGCGAAGTGGACTGGGCCCAGATTTCTTTCGAGGACCGCACCCGGGTTCCCCAATGGCTCTCGGCAACCAATAACGAGGCCTATATCTACAATATAGACACGGTCCATCACCCGGAACTGCAGAAAAGGGAGGTCCGCGAGGCCCTGAACCTCGCCATAGACTGCCAGACCCTGATGGAGGAAATCTTCGACAACATCCTCCAGTGCTACGGCAACATAGCCCAGACGGGCACCGTGGGCATAACCCCCGAGAACTCCGCCGGCTACCCCTATGACCCGGAGCGGGCCCGGGAACTGCTCACGCAGGCCAACTACGACCCGGACAACGAGATCAAGCTTCACATCCGCTCCAACTGGATACCCAAGGACGTGGAGTACGCCGAGGCCGTAATAACCTTCTGGCGCGACGTGGGAATCAACACCAACCTCTACGTGGTGGAGTCCTCCATCCACGCCGGTACTGGTCGCTCCAACTGCGGTCATGGCCGCACCCGCGAAGACTTCGAGAACGCCGCCGGCGCAGATCTGCGGGAAAAATGCGCCACGCTGGGGCCCGGCATGCCCAATTACTCCTCCATGCACCTGACGGCGCCGGCCACCTCCACCGAATCGCTGGACTTCTCCCGCCAGGCTATCCTGAGGAACAGTTGCTTCAGCCGTTCCAGCGGGGTTTGCTACGACGATTTCGAAAAGATGATTGAAGAAGCCAACGCAACCCCCTCCGGCGACCTGCGCCGCCAGCGCATGGAAGTCCTCGCCAACCGGGTACACGACGAGTTCTACTTCGTGCCCAATTTCTTGATTGTCCAGATTTACGGCATGTCAGCAGACTTGAAGTGGGAACCCCACTATGCTCCCCGTCTGCGGGCCAATATCATGGACTTCGTGGCCAACTAGCCGTTGGCGCAACTGCATCAGCAGATTGCGCTGCCCCATCACTGAAGGCTGCCCCAGGCCGGGAACGGTCTGGGGCAGTTGGCGCGTTCCACGAGCGCCCCATTCCGCGCCGGTTGCGGCGTCCTCACCCTGTGGTACCATTGCCTGTTGACCCTATACCACCAACCGGGGAAGAGAACATGACCACCATCGCCCCCTACGGTTCCTGGAAGTCGCCCATAACCTCCCAATCCATCGTGGCGGAGGCCGTGGGCTTTGGCGGCATCGTCCTGGACGGCGGCCTCATCTACTGGCTGGAGTCCCGGCCTGCCGAGGGTGGGCGGCGGGCCCTGGTTCGCCGTGGGCCGCACGGCGACACCGAGGATATGACTCCCCGGCCCTTCAACGTCAGAACCCGGGTTCACGAGTACGGCGGCGGCGACTTTGCCGTCCATGGCGGCGTCATCTACTTCACCAACTTCGAGGACCAACGGCTCTACCGGCAGCACTTCAACGAACCGCCGCGTCCCCTCACTCCGGCCGCCCAGCCGGAGGGCGGCCTGCGCTACGCCGACCTGGAGGTGGACGCGCCCCGGCAACGCATCATTTGCGTCCACGAGGACCATACCGGCGGCGAAGGGGAGCCGGTAAACTGCCTGGCGGCGGTACCCAGCGACGGCGGGCCGCCCGCGATACTGGTATCCGGCAGCGACTTCTACGCCGCGCCCCGGCTCAGTCCCGACGGCCGGCAGTTGGCCTGGCTCTCCTGGAATCACCCCAATATGCCCTGGGACGGCGTGGAATTGTGGGTGGCGGAGCTGGCGGACGATGGCGCCGTTGGGCCGGCAACACTGGTCGCCGGCGGACCCGAGGAGTCCATCTGCCAGCCCGAATGGTCCCCCGATGGCCGGCTGTACTTCGTTTCCGACCGGACCGGGTGGTGGAACCTGTACCGCCGGACCCCTGATGGCCGGGTGGAGGCGGTCACCGAACCCCTGGAGTTGGAGTTTGGACGGCCTCACTGGAGCTTTGGGGTGGCCGCCTACGGGTTCGCCTCGGCGGAGCGGATCATCTGCGCCGCCAACGACCGGGGAACCTGGGGACTGTACTCCCTGGACACCGCCAATGGGCGGCTGGACAGCCTGGGCCTGCCCTTCACCGAAATGGGCCGGACAGACCTGAGGGTTGACGTGGGTCAGGCGGTCTTCGCCGCCGGGTCTCCCACCGAACCCACGGGCATGTATCGAATGGACCTGGCCCATGGCTCTCTGGAAGTATTGAGGGCCGCATCCTCCCAGGAGGTTGATCCGGGCTACATCTCAGAACCCCAGTCCCTGAGCTTTCCGACGGAGGAGGGCCGTACTGCCCACGCCTTTTACTACCCACCCCGCAATCGGGATTACGAGGCGCCACCGGGGGAGAAGCCGCCCCTGCTGGTCAAGAGTCACGGCGGCCCCACGGCGGCCACCGCCCAGTCCCTGAACCTGGCCGTCCAGTATTGGACCAGCCGGGGCATAGCGGTGCTGGACGTGAACTACGGGGGAAGCACGGGCTACGGCCGGGAGTACCGGGACCGGTTGAAGGGACGCTGGGGCATCGTGGACGTGGACGACTGCGTAAACGCCGCCCGGTTCCTGGTGGAGCAGGGTTTGGTGGACGGCGACCGGCTGGCCATTGACGGGGGCAGTGCCGGAGGGTACACCACCCTGGCCGCCCTTGCCTTCCGCAACGTCTTCGCCGCCGGCGCCAGTCACTATGGCGTCAGCGACCTGGAAGCGCTGGCCCGGGACACCCACAAGTTCGAGTCCCGCTACCTGGATCAGCTGGTGGGCCCCTATCCGGAGCGGCGGGACCTGTACCTGGAAAGGTCTCCCATCCACCACACCGACGGGCTGGCCTGTTCCCTGATCCTGTTCCAGGGATTGGAGGACCGGATCGTCCCGCCCAGCCAGGCGGAGCTGATGTTCGAGGCGGTGCGGAACAAGGGACTGCCCTGCGCCTACGTGCCATTTGAAGGGGAGCAGCACGGCTTCCGGCGGGCGGAAAACATCTGCCGGGCCCTGGACGGGGAATTGTACTTCTTCTCCCGCGTCTTTGGCTTCGAGCTGGCCGACGCCGTGGACCCGGTGGACATTGTGAACCTCTGAAATGGGGCCCAGACCTCCTGGATTGTCATTCCGAGCGACAGCCGAGGAATCCCAACGGTGCGGGGCAACAATGCCGCCCACCCCAAACCAACCAGACCTGTCATTCCGAGCGCCGCAGGCGTCGAGGAATCCCAACGGTGCGGGGGCAACGATGCCGCCCACCCCAAACCAACCAGACCTGTCATTCCGAGCGCCGCAGGCGTCGAGGAATCCCAACGGTGCGGGGGAGCCATGAAGGCCTTCCCCAGCCCCTCCTGTTTGCCATTCCGAGCGACAGTCGAGGAATCCCAACGGTGCGGGGCAACGATGCCGCCCACCCCAAACCAACCAGACCTGTCATTCCGAGCGCCGCAGGCGTCGAGGAATCCCAACGGTGCGGGGGAGCCATGAAGGCCTTCCCCAGCCCCTCCTGTTTGCCATTCCGAGCGACAGCCGAGGAATCCCAACGGTGCGGGGCAACAATGCCGCCCACCCCAAACCAACCAGACCTGTCATTCCGAGCGCCGCAGGCGTCGAGGAATCCCAACGGTGCGGGGCAACGATGCCGCCCACCACAAACCAACCAGACCTGTCATTCCGAGCGACAGCCGAGGAATCCCAACGGTGCGGGGGCAAGAGTTCTGGGTCTGGGAAACATGGTTGCCTGATGCGGTTGGGCGCACAGACGTGCTCCCCTACCCCGACCCCCAGACGTACCCGTTTGCCAGGTTATCCACTCCAAACCAACCCACCCTGTAATTCCTCGGCTGGCTCGGAATGACAAGGGTGGTTGGCCTGCGGTGGGTGGGACAATGGCCCCGTGACGTTGGGATTCCTCGACGCCTGCGGCGCTCGGAATGACAAACCTGGGGGGCTGGGGTGGCTGGCAGCCATTCCCCAAAGGGCCACCCCGCCCATTAGAATATTCCCGGTCTTTCGTGTATATTCGTGCCAGACTCTTGCGCATGGAGGCCCCGTTCATGGATTTCTATCAGCATGTGTTCGCCGGCAATCCCCTGGACCGGGGTGAGGTGGAGCGTCGCGACGAAGATTGGATTGCCACCCAGGTACGGGAGCCCGCCAGTCGCTTCCTGCCCATGCGCGGCTCCGGGGTGCTGGTTGGCAATCCCGCCGGCAATGGCGCAGCGGGCCTGGGCTGGCTGTCCTGGCCAGACCTGGAACCCCACGTCACCGTTGCTTCCCCCCTGTACTTGGGAATGCTGGACGGGGTGGCCCACTTCGCCATAGACCTGACCGGGGACGAGTCCGCCGCCATCGCCGTGGAGGGCCTGGGAGACTATCGCTTCGAGGAGGCCCGCTCCGCCGCCGAGAACCTGCTGACCGGAGCCGAGGCCGGCATCATGGCCCAGGGTCGGGCCCAGGTGAACTGGCACAACCGCCACGGCTTCTGCTCCGTCTGCGGACATCCCACCGAGGTGCGCCGGGGCGGCCAGAAGCGGCAATGTCCCTCCTGCAACGCCGAGCATTTCCCCCGAGTTGACCCGGTGATCATCATGGTCGTTGCCGATGGCGACCGGTGCCTGTTGGGCCAGTCCCGGGGCCGGCTCCAGGCCATGAATCGCTACTCCGCCCTGGCCGGCTTCATGGACCAGGGCGAGGCCATTGAGGAGGCCGTGGCCCGGGAGGTGATGGAGGAGGCCGGAATCCGGGTCAAGAACGTGCGGTACCATTCCTCCCAGCCTTGGCCCTTTCCCTCCTCCCTGATGATTGGCTGCCTTGCCGAGGCCGATACCACCAGCATCAACATGGACGACGAGGAGATGACCGACGTCCAATGGTTCGACCGCTCGGAGGTGCTGCTGGCGTTGGAGGAACGGAGCGAGAAGCTGCGCCTTCCCGGATCCATTGCCATCGCCCACCACCTGATACGGGCCTGGGCCTACGGGGAAGTGTAGCGATGGATGGCCCACGTTCCCTCACCCCGACAGTGGGGAAGGAAGAGGAGGAGGTTTGTCCATGACCACAACGGACTACTCGGCGCTGGACCGGCCGGAGATTTCCATGAACGCCTTCTACCCCCGTCGTAATTGGACCCCCACACCCGACGGCGCCCAGGACTTTGCCCTTGCGGTTGCCGACGACATTGGCCTGTCCTGCCGCTTCTTTCCCGTGGACCCGGCCCGGCCGACCATACTCTTCTTCTACGGCAACGGGGAAACGGCCTGCGACTACGACAACATCGCCCCCATCTACAACCAGGTGGGCGTGAACTTCTTGGTAACCGACTACCGGGGCTACGGACAGAGCGGAGGCTTGCCCACCTTCAGCGCCATGCTGTCTGACGCCCACCGGGTGCGCGAGGAGGTGGAGGGCATCCTGAACGACGGGGGTTACTCCGGCAGGCGGTACGTCATGGGACGCTCCATGGGACGGCATGCCGCCTTCGAGTTGGCCGCCAACAGCCCGCCGGGGGCGTTGCATGGGGTAATCATCGAGAGCGGGCGACCCATCCTGGGCAATTTCTGCCACGGGCTGGACCCGGCGACGGCAGAGGAATTGGAGGCCGGCTACCGGGCCAAGGTCGCCGGCATCACCATGCCGGCCCTGGTGATTCACGGGGAACTGGACACCCTGGCCCCGGTGGAGCAGGCCCGGGAAATGTACGAGAGCTTCGCCTCGGAACGGAAGCGCATCCTCACCATCCCCGGAGCCGGCCACAATGACCTGCTATACCGGGGCATCAACGAGTACTTCATGGCAATCAGGGACTTCGTGGAGGGGTAGGCGCTCCCAGCCGTGCGCCCCCACTGTCTGTCATTCCGAATGGCCTCCCCTGTCATTCCGACCGGCCTTGTCTGTCATTCCGACCTTGTGGAGGAATCCCAACCGTAGAAGGCAGCGATGTTTCCTAGTTCCAGCGTCTTGGCCCGGACGGTTGGGGTTCCTCGGCTGCCGCTCGGAATGACATGCGAGAGGGGTTGGGCGTGGCAAGGTTGGTTGCTGGGGGTAGGGGCGCACAGCCGTGCGCCCCTACGGTGTATGGGTGAACGTGTTTGGCACTCGAAGCCCCCCAGTCCTGTCATTCCGAGCGCCGCAGGCGTCGAGGAATCCCAACCGCGGCCATTAACCAACCTTCCCACCCCAAACATACGCTCCCTTCTCTGGGGAAGGGGAGGAACGCCTCGGAATGGCAATGACAGCGCCCCCGGACGGTTGGGATTCCTCGGCTGACGCTCGGAATGACAGGCGAGAGGGGTTGGGCGTGGCAAGGGAGGCTGGTCGGGACGGTTGGGATTCCTCGGCTGGCGCTCGGAATGACAGACAAGAGGGGTTGGGCGTAGAAGGGGTGGCTGGCCCGGACGGTTGGGATTCCTCGGCTAACGCTCGGAATGACAGGTGAGAGAGGGGTTGGGCGTAGCAAGGAAGGCTGGCCCGGACGGTTGGGATTCCTCGGCTGACGCTCGGAATGACAGGCGAGAGGGGTTGGGCGTGGCAAGGGAGGCTGGTCGGGACGGTTGGGATTCCTCGGCTGTCGCTCGGAATGACAAAGCCGCGTACTGGCGGGCTGGTAAGGTTCCAATCTTGAACGAACCAGGGGCGCCCATGGCGGGCGCCCCTGTCGATCTTGCCGGGGATTGGCGCGTGGGTAGCAGCTACACCAGCACCGGGTCCTTAACCTTGTTATAGACCTGGATGCGGCCCCTAGTGTGGTCCAGGACGCAAACCCTACCCTGGCTGTCGATACGGACGGCGCAGGGGTGAGCGAAGTCGCGCTCATAGCTCGGGTCGTTGGCGAAGGCCAGCGCCCGCTGCCGGATCATGTCCGGGTTGGAGAGCAACTTGTCCTTGCCCCACTGGGACATGACATGGTCGCCCGTGAACTGGGTGATGAACCGGCCATCGGGGGCCAGCACCTGTACCCGGTTGTTCAGCCAGTCGGCCACGTAGATGTCGCCATCGGCGTCCACGGCCACGCTGTTGGGCCGGTTGAACTGGCCAACTCCGTTGCCGGACTGGCCGTAGCTGGCCTGCCACTGGCCATCGGAATTGAACACCTGGATCCGGTCGTTGCGCCAGTCGGCCACGTAAACCAGGTTATCCTTGTCCACCGCGATGCCCCAGGGCATGTCCAGTTGACCGGGGCCACTGCCCTGGCTGCCAAACTGGCCCAGGTACTTGCCGTCCAGGGTAAATTTCTGGACCCGCGCGTTGCGGCTGTCCACCACGAATACGGTCTGGTCCTCGCTGATGGCGATACCGGCCGGCCGGTCGAACTGACCTTCGCCGGAGCCGGATGTTCCCCATTTGCCCAGGAATTCGCCGTCCTTGGTGAAGATGGAGACCCGGTTCAGCCACTCGTCGGTGATGTAGAGCCGTTCGTCATTGTCCATGGCGATGCCGGCCGGCCAGATGAAGTTGCCGTCCTCCTCGCCGTAGGTGCCGAACTCGCTGATGTACTCCTCATCCAGGGTGCAGGCGGTCAAACGCACGCCGTCCGGGCGGTTTTCGTAGGAGCGATTAACCACATAGGCCACCCCGTCGGCGTCCACGTGCATGTCCGACGGATTGCGAAATCCCGTACCGGCGAACTCGTTACGGCCCACGGAGTGACTGTACTCGAAGGTCCGGTCGGTAAGCCCAAAGAAATGGGTGCTCATGCTCTTACCTCGTCAATTGGCAGTATTGATGTGCCGGTGGTTCCGGAGTGTCCGCTCCCGGGGAGCAGAGTACCGGAACCGCCGGTATCTTTCGGTTTGCTGATTCCGTCAGCCCGACGGCCTACAGGAAGTTGATCTTCTCGAAGGAGCCGCCAACGATGGGCTGGGCATCCATCTTGAACCAGTCTTCAACGACGGTGGTGTAGATGGAGCGGAAGTCCATGTTGTAGCGGAGGTTGCCCCCCTCTTCCTGCTGGCCGGGTTCCAGGGACGGGTATTCGCCGTAGATGCCACCCTTGACATGCTCGCCCATGACGAAGGCGATGCCGCCGGCGCCGTGGTCGGTGCCGGAGCCGTTGTCGGTGATGCGGCGGCCAAACTCGGTGAACATGAGCAGCATCACGTTATCGCTGGCGTTGTGGTCTCGCAGGTCCTGGTAGAAGGTATCCACGTTGTTGGAAACGTCGCTCCACAGGCCGGAGTGCAGGGAGGCCTGGTTGGCGTGGGTGTCGAAGCTGTTGTAGGGCGACGTGGTATAGAGCACCCGGCTGCCGAACTCGGCCAGGTGGGTCTGGGCGATGTTCTTCATGTACTGGCCCACGACGGTGTTGGAATACTCCACCTCGGAGGTGTACTTGTCGGGGGCGGTGGCCAGGATGTCGGCGCCCTTGAGAGCGTTGGTGCCCGTGCTGTGGATGTAATCCATCACGGCGCCGCTGCCCATGGCCGGGGAGTACATTCGGCCAAAGACGTCCAGGGCCTGGTTGCGCTGGTCGTCGCCATCGATGCCGGTGAGCAGACCGTAGGTCTCCAGGTTGCCCACGGAGGCCACGGGTACGCCCTCCATTACCAGGGCGCGGGGAAGGCCCCTACCGAAGTTGACGCCGCAAAGCACGTTATCCGCGTTGGGGTCGATTTCCTTCAGGACACGGCCCAGCCAGCCCTCGGTGCCAATCTTGTCGGGTTCGCAGGTGTGCCAGATGTCCATGGAGCGGAAGTGGGAGTAGCTGGGGTTGTCGTAGCCGACGCCCAGGAAGATGGCCAGCTTGCCCTCGTCCCAATACTTCTTCAACGGCCCCATGGTCGGGTGAAAGCCCAACTGGTCGTTGATGGGAATGATCTGCCCTTCGGGAATGCCCAGGGTGGGGCGAAAATCCCGATACAGGGGGTTGTTGTAGGGAATCACCGTGTTCAGGCCATCGTTGCCGCCGGAAAGGGACAGAACGGCCAGTACCGGGTCCTTCTGCGTAGAAACCATAGTCTCTTCTCCTGCTTGTTTTACTCGAACTGGAACTCTGCCGTAGCGGCAATCATCTGGAACATTTCACCGGCCCGGCGGGAGAACTCGGCCTGGTCTGCGGAGTTCAGGTTGCCGTCCCGGCTGGCGTGGGTGGTCAACTGGCGCCGGGTGTCCTCCGTAACGGCCAGGGGCCCGGTCAGGTCCAGGCAGCCCTCCACGAACTGGTCGGGGGTGAGGGTATCGCCGCGGGCCATCAGGCGGCTGACCAGGGACTGGACACCGGGAAGCTCGGTGTTGCCCAGCAGGTCGGAGGCGAAATTGATCCGCTCCACCAGGGTGCCGCTGTCAATCCACTCGCGTCCGGTGTGCCAACCCTCCACGGTGGGGGGGTTCATCAGGTCCATGCCCATGTACTTGGGCTCCTGGGAGAACTCGAACAGGCCGGGCTGAATGTCCCGGTGCTCACCCACCATGCGCATGGTGCTAACCACCATCTCGGCGGGGTTCTTGACCTTGGCGTAGCGCACATCCTCGGCCTTGAAGAAGTCGGACTTGAACAGGACTTCCAGCATGGCCTTGATCTCGTAGCCGGAGTCGAAGTAGGCCTTCTCCATGGCTTCGATGGCGGCCATGTCCCGCGGGGGAGTCAGGCGCCAGGCGGGAATCTGCACGTCGTCGGCCACGAAGAAATTGTAGAGATGACGGGCCAGGAAGCGGGCGGTGGCGGGCTGCTTGCAGATGATGTCCAGCACGTCGTCGCCGTTCAGGTTTCCGGTCTCGCCCAGGAAGGTCTTCTCGCTGCCATCGTGGTCGGCCGGGTCGTACCGGAACTGCCACGGGCTGCGGCCATAGGGGAAGGGGGGATAGGCGGGGGCGATGTTCCAGCCGGTAAAGGCGCGGGCGCAGGCCTTAACATCGTCCTCGGAATAGTTGAAGCTCTCATCCATGCCCACGCCCAGGGAGAACAACTCCAGCAGTTCCCGACCGTAGTTCTCGTTCAGGTTTTCCTTGTGGCTCTCGCTGTTGTCCAGGTAATAGACCATGGCGGGGCTGGTGGAAAGCAGCCAAAGGAGGTTGCGGAAGTTACCCATTCCGTGCTCGCGGAACATGGCAATCATCCGGCCCATTTCCTGGCCGCTGTCAATCTTGGAATGACCGGCGCAGAAAATCATGTGCCAGAAGAGGGCCATTTTTTCCTGCAACTGGCGCGGGGTATTGATCATGCGCCAGACCCACGCCTGAATGTTGGTCTCGATAGCGGCGGCTTCGTGGTAGGCCGGCATATACCTCAACAGCAGGTCTTCTTCGATATTGGGCGCCGACTCCGGGTTGAGGAGTTCGTCCACCACGCTGTCGTAGCCCTGTTCAGCCCTGGCCTCGATCTCATCGCGGCTCGCACCG
This sequence comes from Dehalococcoidia bacterium, assembly GCA_965221385.1. Classification (GTDB taxonomy): domain Bacteria; phylum Chloroflexota; class Dehalococcoidia; order Lucifugimonadales; family UBA3495; genus Bin22. Next base: position 1,493,286 of record OZ244885.1, on the reverse strand, counting down.
AAACCGGCGCGCCGCAACAGGTGGGCCATCAAGGCAACATCTTGTTGGTCAGCCATACCGTCCTCCTTCACATTTGTTTTCAAGGTTGCTCATTGCGTTGGCCCCCGTCAGGACCAACTTCTGTCGGCGTTACCCAAATTCCCGCCCGGAACAGGTTTGATGGGCCGTTGTTTGGTACCGATTATAAGGTGGTAAAAAGATACCCCAACGCCATTTGCCTGTCAATATTCTGCGACGCTTGGTTGGCGTCGTCGGAGCAATTGCCCGAATATTGGCGAGGCCGTTCCAACCTGCGCTGCTCTTCAGTTGAAAGTCTGCGCCGGGGAAGTCCTTTGACTAGATGGGCAGCGCCTTCTCGGTACGTTCCTCCGGCAGGTCGATGAGGAAAGTATTGGCGTTGAAGGCCAGGAGGGCATAGTACCCGAAGAGGGTGCAGAGCTCGGTCAAGCCCTGGGCGCCAAACTGGTCGTAGGCCGCCTGAAAGGTCTCCTGGCTAACCTTGCGGGTTCGGAAGAACTCCTGCCCCAGGTTGACCACCGCCTGCTCGTCGTCGGCCAGTGTTGGCAGGGGCTGGCCGTCCCGGAGGGCATCCACGAAGGCATCGGGGATCCCCTGGCGGCGAGCCCCGGCGGCGTGGGCGTTCCAGATGAACTGGCAGTCGTTGGCGCGGGCGGTGACGATCATCGCCAGTTCCTGGATGCGCTTGGGCAGGGTGGATTCATCGCGCAGGTAGTTGACCAGGTGGTTGGCCCGGCGGCGCATTTCGGGGCTGTTGATCATGGCCGAGCCGGGCCCACTGTTGACGACTCCGCCGGTGCTGGCCGTCTCGTGGTCAAAGGCCTCTCGCAGGTCCTCGGGCACATTGTCGCGGGTAAGCACAGGTGTACGCAAAGCGAAACCTCCTAATCTTCCTGAACGTAAAAGGCTGAAGGGATAATAGCTGGTTTGGGGGGCGGTGGGTAGGGGGTGGGGAGCATTGCGGCTGGGGAGCGAAAGTTGACAGAGGGTAGCGGAGGAATACCCCGGCTACCCTCGTTCTTTTCCAATTGCCTTCCTCAAGGCGTCGTTCATGCAAGCATGCCAGTCTCCGCCCTTGGTCCGAAAATAATCCAAAACATCCTTGTCCATGAGGATGCTGAGCCGATCCTTCTTTCCCAATTGGAGGGCTTCCTTTTCCCGCAAATATCTCTCCAGGACTTGGGGAGCGATCTCCGCCGTTGTCTTGGCATCCCTAAACCAGTCCGGGCCGGCTTCAAAGTCGTCCGGGTCGCAGGCAATTTGGGCATTGATTTCCGCGTCTCCACCTGCTGGGTAAAACGACGACGTTTGCTCTCCCATTCCGTCTCCTACCCCCTACTCCCCCACTATCTCCCGCACCGTCCGGTCCACCAAGTCCAGGGGCACGTCCCGGCGGACTTGGGCGTGGCCCACCCGGTCCAGCATTACCCACCGATTCGTGCCGCCCGATACCTTCTTGTCCAGGGACATGGCTTGGCGGATGTCCGCCACGGGTACACCCTGGGCGGTGGTGGGCAGGTTGAATCGGCGCAGCAGGTCGTACTGACGGTCCACCACATCCTGGCCGTGCAGGCCCATTTCGCAGGCCATCCTGGCGGCGCCCATCATCCCGATGGACACACCCTCGCCGTGCATGAACCGGCCGTACTCGGTGGAAGCCTCCAGGGCATGGCCGATGGTGTGGCCGTAGTTCAGCAGAATCCGTATGTCCAGCGTCTCCCGTTCATCCTGGCTCACCACGTCGGCCTTGATGGCCATGCTGCGGCGGATCACCTCGGTGGTAATTTCCGGTTCCACGTCCATCAGGGCCTCGGCGTGTTCCTCGAAAACGTCCACCAGGCTGGCGTCCATAATGAAACCGTGCTTGATGGCCTCGGCCCACCCCTCGGACAGTTCCCGCTTGCCCAGGGTGGACAGGGCCTCCACATCGGCCAGCACCGCCTTGGGCTGGTAGAAGGCGCCCACCAGGTTCTTGCCCTGGAGCAGGTTTACGGCCACCTTGCCTCCGATGGATGCGTCCACCATGGCCGCCATGCTGGTTGGCACCTGGACGAAGGGCACCCCCCGTAGAAATGTGGCGGCCACATAGCCGGCCAGGTCGCCCACCACGCCGCCGCCCACGGCCAGAATGGCGTGGCCCCGCTCGGCTCGCAGGCCCACCAGCCACTCGTAGATGGCCTGGGCCAGGCTGTTGGTCTTGCTGGGCTCGCCTGGAGGGATTATGAAGCAATGGGCGCCGATGCCCTTCCGCTGCAAGGCCCGCTGGGCCCGGCGACCGTAACGATTCATCAGGTTTTCGTCGGTGATGATATACACCGGGCCGCCGATCTTGAGGTCTTCCAGCCAGTCGCCCAGCCGGTCGATTACGCCCCAGCCGGCCACCACGGGATAGCTTCCCCCGGAATGGTGGACGGTGGCGGCCAGGTCTGGGTTGTTGGTGGCTAAGTTGCCTGCATTGTTGTTCATTGCATCTTCCTGACTATTTTTTCCAGTCTCCGTAACTCGTCGTGCTGTATGCCTGGCCCCACCCCATTGCCGTCCATATCCAAGAACCGCACGTAGCCCCAGCCCACCTCATCATCTTCGGAGCAGGAACACTCCTCATCGTGATAGCAGTCAACCACGTAAAGAGCATGGGTAAATAGTGCCCCGGCCCGACCTTCGGGTATAGGCACACAGGCATAGTCGGGGGTCTTTACCATTACCCGCTCGCCCAGGTCCGAGTTCTCCAGAATCCACTGTCGGGAAGCATACTCTGGCATTCCGAATGAGGAAGCGGGAATGCAGTCAAGTTCAGGGTCAAACATGCAGCCCCCATTGTGGTCCAAATGAATTCGCTGTCTTGGTGCTCTGGCGCAGCTCAAGGTGCGGGTCTCTGTCCTTTAACCCTCTTGCTCCCCCGGCTTCCACAGGCTCAGCACCCTTTCCGCCACCTCTGACGGTTCCAAATGGTCCGTTGCGATGCAGTGGTGGGCCTGGCCATAGGCACTGGCGCGTTGGGCCAGCAATTCCCGAATCCTACCCATGGGGTCGGGCCCGGCCAGCAGTGGCCGCACCGGCTGGCCCGACTGTTCAGTCCCTGCCAGGCGCCGGTAAATTGTCTCGGGCTGGGCCTGCAGACAGAATACGGTTCCCCCTGCCAGCAGTGCCGCCCGATTGGACGGGTCCACGAAGGCGCCACCCCCGGTGGAGATTATCTGCCCCCGGCTCCGGCATAAGTCGGCGATCACCTCCCTTTCCAGGGAGCGGAACGCCGCTTCGCCATCGTCGGCAAAGATGCGCTCAATGGACTTGCCGGCCCGTTCCACAATCACCGAGTCGGCATCCACCAGCTTCATTCCGGTGCGCTGGGCCAGCAGGCGTCCCACGTGACTCTTCCCCGAAGCCATGAAGCCAACCAGGATGATATTGTAGGCGGATACAGGGCTGGTCTCCTGTTCTTCCATATCTGCTAATGCACTGGCCGGCGCCGAGCGTTCGGATTCTCTCTGTCCGGTGTCGGAACAGCGGGCGGCAGCGGGATCAGGAGGGCAACTGGGTCAGGTGCATCCGGCTGCCCATGCTGGTGTCGGTATCGAAGTAGAGCACCTGTTGGCCCACCGAGTTGGTGTTGGGCGTGTCGGCCACGAAGCGAAAGCCCCGTCCGCAGCAATCGTCAACTCCCGCCATGATGTCGTCCATCACGTACCCAACGTGATCCATGGCGTGGTGGCCGCCCAGCGTCGCCGGATCCAGTGGCTCGATCAACTCCACCTGCACCTGCCCGAAGTTGACGAAGGCGTTACGGCTGCCAGTGCGGGAAGGGCCGCCGCCGATGTGCACCCCGTCGAACTTCTCCACGTACCAGGCGATGGCCTCGTCCAGGTTGGGCACCCGGTATCCGGCGTGGACGATCTTGGCCACCTGGACGCCGCCGCCCACGCCGGTGGTCACCGCATCGGCCGGTTCGGGCAATTGGGTCAGGTGCATCAGCACGTTGTTGGTGGTTTCGGGATGGAAGTAGAGCAATTGCTGTCCCAACTGGTTCGTTCGGGGGGCATCGGCAGCGAACCGGAAGCCCCGGGCCCGGCATTCGGCGATGGCCCGGTGAATATCGGGAACCACATAGGCCACGTGGTGCATCACCAGGGCGCCTCTGGGCAGGTCGGATGTATCGGCCGGCTGAATCAGCTCCACCTCCACCTGGCCGAAGCGCAGGAAGGCGTTGATGCCACCACCGGGAACCTGGACGCTGCTGGCCACGTCGCCCCCGCCAGCATTTTCCGCGCCAAAACCCCGATTGTACCAGTGGATGGCCTCCTCCAGGTCGGCGGTGTAATACCCGATATGCTGGATCTTGTCAAACATCTGCGCACCTTCCTGTATTTCGCCTTTCCGCCGTTGGTGGGAACCGCTTTGGCCCATTATGCCATACTTTGCGGAGAGTGGGGCGGGGATGGTTGCCCTTTTAAGAATTGGGATCCTTGCCTCCGCTTGAAGCGCCATTCCTGCGTTGACAAAGTACCAGAGCAACGATACCTTTCGGAACACAACCATAGGCACCAGGAATTTCAGGATTTGGGGTGCACCAATGAGGCTATATTCAAGGGCGCTCTTGCTCGCATTGCCGGTGGGCCTCATCGCGGCATGCGATGCCGAGATTCTTATGCGCCCTCTTCTAGAGGGCTGGATTGCAGGAACCGCCATCTACGGCATATGGATTCTGTTCCTGATAGGTGTGGTAATCCTGGGAACTATACTCGCTTCCTACTTCGCTTACCGGGCGCCCGACCTGGACCGAATGTACCGCCGTTCAGGGTACTTGCTGATAGCGGCGGGCATATCCTGGCCCACTCTGACCCTGGTAACGATTGCCTTATACGGCTTCAGTCTCCTGGCTTTGCTTGCCCTTCTTGAACCCGTTCTTCTTGGCCTTGGTAGCGTCTTGGGCGGGCTATACCTGGTCTATTTTAGGGGCGAACAGCAGAACAATCTTCGGCACCAACTGTTCCGATACACCGCGGCAATATTGCTCAGTATTCCCGTCGCATTCCTCTTTGCCATGGACATAGCCCTGGGCCTTGGCGGGAAAGACTTGCCCTATAATGACCAGATCATTTGGGGTTCCATGTTTGTCGCTTGGGCGGGGATGGCGTATCTTTCATTAAAGGCTCCCACCCTCGGCGGCATCTTCCGGCGCAATGCCCGTGGCTTTTCGATCGCAGCCTTCCTGCTGCCTGTTGCCGCTCTAATTCTATGGGTTACTAATGAATCAACATCGGACCCAATTTTTCCGCCCGTGATGATCTTTGCATTTATGATGATCCTTGGCTGCACCCTCGGCCTGATTTCCTGGTTCCTGAGCCGGTTGAGGATTGACGACAGGGGGATAACAGTTGGCCGCGCCACGGATTCTCCACCTTCAACTGCGGAAACCGATCCGGGTAGCGGCGCCTGAGAGACCAAGTGGGTTGGCCTTTTTCCGAAGGGGGAAAGAAGCCGGCACGGCGGAGGTAACGCCGCCGGACCTGGCGGCTTGCCCGCCCTTGTAACTTGGGCAGCTTCAGTTCATTGCTTGGGGTGCACCAATGAGAGTATATGTAAGGGCCCTCTTGCTGGCCCTGCCGGTGGGCATCATCGCTGCCTGTGACGCCAGCGTCCTGCTTGGCCCATACCTCAATGAATGGGCTGCAGAGGTCACAGACTATTCCGGCGCTTGGAATCTGTCTCTGGTCGGGCTGGCGCTTCTCTTCACCATCAGTTGTTCCTATTTCGCATACCGGGCGCCTAATCTGGACGCAATGTATCGTCGTTTAGGGTACTTGTTGATAGCTGCGGGAGTTTCCTGGACCATAACGGTCCTTATAGCTATTGATTCCTACGATAGGTTCTTTTCTCACTGGATAGTCTTTGTAAACTATTTTGCTCCCCTCCTTTTCATGACACTCGGGCCGATGGTAGGTGGATTGTACTTAGTGTATTTTCGCGGGCAAGAGCGGCAGAGTCTGCGCCATCAGTTGTTCCGATATAGCGCCGGGGTGCTCTTCAGCTTACCGGTTGGAGTGGTTCTCGGTATTGACTTGGCAGTAGTGTTTGGCGAGAAGAATCTGCCCTATGCCGATCAGATCATTTGGGGTTCCATCTTCATATTTTGGGCTGGCATGGCCTATCTGTCCTTGAAATCGCCCTCTCTCGGCGGCATCTTCCGCCGCAATGCCCGTGGCTTTTCCATCGCGGCCTTCTTGCTCCCTGTTGCCACTGGGGTGATGTGGATTACCGAGGCGTCAGCGCCAGACCCAATAATTCACCCTGCAGTGTATTTTGTGGTGGCATTGGTAGTTGGTTGCGTTCTCGGCATCCCGTTCTGGTTTCTGAGCCGTTTGAGGTTTGACGACAAGGGTGAAGGAGCTGCGCCTTCCGCCATCGTACAATCTTCCACTACGGAAACCAGCTAGGGCGAAGGCCCTGAACGGCGGCCCCTGCTGCATCACGTCAGCGATGGTTCACTACCTGTTTCTTCCCTAATCTATGGTACTATTGGCCTACAGTTGAAGATTCAAGCCGCCGGAGGGTGGCCCAGTCCCCTTCCGACGCGCAGCAACAGGAGGAATCGCCATGCCATTCGGAGGCAACGACTGGTTGGCCCTGACCCAAGAGGAGACGCTGGAACCGGGGCTGCCCATCTGCGACCCCCATCACCACTTTTGGGATTTTCGCACCGAGCGCCTTCCCTACCAGCGCTACCTGATTCACGAACTGGCCGACGACATCACCAGCGGCCACAACGTCCGCTCCACCGTTTTCATCGAGGCCCGTTCCATGTACCGTCCCGACGGCCCGGAGCAGCTCCGTCCGGTGGGCGAGGTGGAGTTCGTCCAGGGCATTGCGGCGGCCAGCGCCAGCGGCATTTACGGTGAGGGCCGGGCTGCAGCGGCCATAATCGGCGCCGCCAACCTGGACCTGGGCGCGCAGGTCGAGTCGGTGCTGGAGGAATTGCAGGAGGCCAGCCCCAACCGATTTCGGGGAATCCGTTCCGCCACGGGCTACGACCCCCATCCGGACATCGAGAGTCGCGCCGCCCAGGGACGGATGGCCAATCCCAACTTCCGGACCGGCGCGCAAATTCTGGCTCGCAAGGGCCTGGTAATGGACATCACCGCGTATTTCCACCAGGCCGACGAAATGGCCGATTTTGCCCGGGACGTACCCGATCTGCCCCTAATCTTCAACCACATCGGCGGGTTGCTGCGGGTGGGTCCCTACGCCAATCGGGATGATGAAGTGCTGGCCCAGTGGCGGAAGAGCATAGACACCGTGGCCGCCTGCCCCAACATCTATATGAAGTTGGGTGGCGTGGGTCAACCTCGTTACGGCTTTGACTGGCACGAGTGGAACCGGCCCATTGGCTCGATGGCCTTGGCGGAGGCTTTGGGGCCATTGATGAACTATTGTATCGAGAAGTTCGGGCCGGAACGCTGCATGTTTGAAAGCAACTTCCCCGTGGACAAGGTATCGTATTCCTACAACGTCCTGTTCAACGCCTTCAAACGCCTTTCCGCCGGTTACTCCTCAAGCGAAAGGGCGTCCCTCTTCCACGACACGGCGGTGAAGGTTTACGGCATAGACTACCGGTAGGTGAGTCGCCAACAGTCGTCGGCGGGAGGAGCCAGCATAGGAAGCATCCCTTGCCCCAGGGGAACACGCGGGGTGGCGCGGCATTTGCCGCCTACTGACAGTAGGTACTTACGCCCGATTGGTCGAGTATGCTCTAATAGTGGGCATACATGGCTGAAAGAAGAGAAACACGTGAACGCGAGTCGGTTTGGAGCATTGCGGCCCGGTGGGTGCCGTGGTGCCTGGGGCTGATATTCCTGCTCACCATCGGGTGGACGATATTTGTAGCCTGGACCCTGGCTACCTACGGCGCTTATTCCAGCGCCGCCCTTTGGGCCGTTGACACAGCCGGCAAGAGTGGCCCCGCGGCGCCCCTGATTCTGTTGCTGGCAGTCTGTTTAGTCACTCTGGCCGATTCATTGGAGGGAGCCATCGTGGTTACGAAGAGATACCTGGACAGCAAGCTGGTCGAACCAATCCGAAGGCAGCTTCGCGAAGAGGGAAGAAAAGAGGGCCGGCAGGAGGGTCGGCAGGAGGGCCGGCTAGAAGGGCGAAAGGAGGGTCGACAGGAGGGCCGACAGGAGGGCCGACAGGAGGGCCGACAGGAGGGTATGGCCCTAGGCGAGAAACAGGAACGGAAACGCTGGCAGGCCTGGAACAAGCGACGCCTGGCAGCGGCGGCCAATGGGCAACCCTTCGATGAACAACCTCCTGCGCCCGACGATAGCGGGGGCGGACAGGAATAGACCTCCGGTCAAGTTCTCGGGAGGAGGCGACTGATCAGGATGGTCGCTCCGGCATGGTCACTCTGGCCGATTCATTGGAGGGAGCCATCGTGGTTACCAAGAGATACCTGGACAGCAAGCTGGTCGAACCAATCCGAAGGCAACTTCGCGAAGAGGGAAGAAAAGAGGGCCGGCAGGAGGGTCGGCAGGAGGGCCGGCTAGAAGGGCGAAAGGAGGGCCGACAGGAGGGCATGGCCCTGGGCGAGAAACAGGAACGGAAACGCTGGCAGGCCTGGAACAAGCGACGCCTGGCAGCGGCGGCCAATGGGCAACCCTTCGATAAGAAACCTCCTGCGCCCGACGATAGCGGAGCTGCCGGGGAATACAGCCCACTGAGGGGAAACTAATAGTAGGATGGGAAACTCCATGAGCGCCACCAAGACTCTGGCCCAGTTTATCGCCGACACCAATTACCAGTCTCTGCCGCCCTCGGTGGTGGAAGCAGCCAAGATTGCCATCCTCGATGGTGTGGCCAACATGGTGGCCGGCTCAGTACAGGAACTGGCAGACATCATTGGTCGCTACGTTAGGGACAACGGTGGCGCGCCCCAATCTTCGGTGGTTGGCTGGGGCTACAAGACCAACCCTCCGGCGGCCGCCTTTGCTAACGGCGTTTTCGGACATTGCCTGGACTATGAAATACAGGGGTTCCCCCCCACCCATGGCACGTCATCGTGCCTACCCGCCGCTTTAGCCCTGGCGGAACATAACCATGCCTCGGGTCAACAGATCATCACCGCCTACGTGTTGGGATGGGAGATCCAGGGCCGGTTGCGGGCAGCATCGGCTCCGGCCACCGCACCTGCCTACCACCCGCCGGGGCTGGTTGGGCCATTGGGCGGCGCGGCGGCGGCGGCCAAGTCCCTGGGCCTGAATGCCAACGATACTTTAATGGCCTTGGGTATTGCCGCCTCTCGCACCGGTGGCCTAACTGCCAACACTGGCACGATGGTCAAGTCCACCCACCCCGGCAATGCCGCGCGCATGGGAGCCGAATCGGCCATCCTGGCCGGCATGGGCTATACCGCCAGCGATGTGGCCCTCGAATCCCCGGTGGGCTACGCCGCTGCCCTCTTCGGCGGCGACTTCAATTGGGACGTGGCCACCGGCGGTCTGGGCTCTTCCTGGCGACTGACCGACCCGGGATTCGACATCAAGCGATTTCCCGCCCAGGTTTATATGCAGAACGTCATCGAGGCTGCCCTGAACTTGCGAGAGGAAAACGGCCTCGAACCCGAGGCGGTAGAGCAGCTGACCATCTACCGCCGGGGCCGGGGTCACTCGGGACCGGTACCTCGCAGCGGACTGGACGGCAAGTTTAGCGTGGAGTACTGCGCCGCCGCGGCCCTGCTGGACGGACAGGTTGGCATCGATACCTTCACCGACACGCGCCGCTTCGCCCCAGACATGGATGATATGTTGGGCCGCATTCGGGTGGAACCGGAGGGCCCCGAATCAGGAGCCACCTTGGCCACGGCCCTGCTGAAGAACGGAAGCACAATCAGTTCCGAGTGTGCCTCCTTCCGGGGGTCGGCGGCGAACCCCATGAACCGGGACGAAAGGATGGTCAAGGTACAAGACTGTTTCCTCCGGGCCATGTCGGAAGCCGACACGCTTTTCGCTCTGGAAGCGCTCGAAAACCTGGAACAAGTAGGTGACGTTGCCGAGCTGATGGCCGTGTTGGGTCAGGCGGCAACGGGTCAGGGCTGAGCATAACGCTGCTGCGGGCAACCCGCCGACAGGCCAACGCCATTGTTAGGGTGGGTCTCGCCCGCTTTGTGGACAGCGGGGGCGGACTGTCAATGTGCAATTGGGCGTCAACGGGTCAATTGCAGGAGTTTCGGGGCGTACCATGCGAAAGGCGGTCGGTACCCGTGGATACCCGCGGTTATGCGCCCCTACCCTACCGGGCTAGCAACAGTCCCCACGAATTGTGACCAAATGGTGTACTGGTACTTCGTCAAGTTTGGATGGGAAGCGCTCTCGGGCCAATTTTCGTGCCGAGCGATAGCCGAAGAATCCCAACCGTAGGGAGGAAACCGAGCTTCATACCGCGAAACGCCGTGGCCGGGCACAGTTGGGATTCCTCGTCTCCGCTCGGAATGACATCAATCTTTTGACCCGGTATCAGTACTCTGAAGGCTAACTTAACTGGCTACCAGGTTTCGAGCAAAAGAACCGGCGGCCTGCCAACATCCCTTTTAGCCAGCTGGGGAAGGTACCGACAGGCCGCCGCGTTTCGGGTCACCCTACCGGCAACTCCCGTCCCGTGTCCGATGCCTGCTGGATGGTATCGATGAAGCGATGCAGGTCCACTGCCGTATCGAAGGTGGGCAGTCGGTTCTCGCCGGTGCGGATTGCCTCCGCGAACAGGGCGTACATCTGACCCACGTTGAAGGGGTCGCCCTGGGGGAAGTCGGCCGGCACGTGGACGAACCGTTCGGGTATCTCCAGGTCCTGCAACTGGTGACTGCGTTGGGCGCCCTGCACCCGAAGCATCTCGCCCCGCTGCGATGAAACGCTGCCCGTGGCCACCAGGGTGCCCTCCCGTCCGTAGATTTCCATGCGGTAGCCGCTGCCGGCCCAGGGCGCGGCCCCCACGTGCACCGAGGCCGCCGCGCCGCCGACCAGTTGGCCGCTGACCCGCACGTTGTCCGGAGAGGTAACCTCCACCATCTGCTCCGTGTCGGTCTCGTACCATTCATTGGCCTGGGTGCTGACCATGCCGGACACCCGGGCGAAATCGCCGGCGACGAAGCGCAGGGCGTCGATGACGTGGCCGTTGGCGATGGTAAGGGTATTTGCCCCCAGACTGGCGTCCCGCTGCCAGGTGCGACCCGAGGAGCGGGCCAGGGCTCCGTCGCGCATGGTGGTGAGGCTGCAGGAAAGCACCTCGCCAACGTAGTCCGACTCGATCAATTCCTTCATGTACATGAGGGCGGGACTGACCCGCGACTGCAGTCCTACGACCGTATGCACGCTCCTCTCCCGGGCCAGGTCGGCCAGCTCCTCGGCCTCGGCAGTGTTGCGTCCCAGGGGCCATTCGGTGTAGACATGTTTGCCGGCCTCGATGGCGGCCCGCGTCGGCTCATAATGGGCCGGCACCCGGACCACCACGGCCACCGCGTCAATTTCCGGCGAGGCCGCCATTTCCCGGAAGTCGTGGAAGGCCAGCCGGGTTCCGAAGGCCTGCTGGGCCTCCCGCGCCGACTCCGGTCGGGTGGTGCAGACGGCGGTAAACTCCACGTCCGGGCTGGCCAGCAGCGCCGGAAAATGGGATTGGGATGCCCAGGTGGAGTTCACGTTGGCGCCCACGAATCCCAGGCGAATCTTCTCTGGCATGGCATACGCTCCTTCGATAGATGCGGCCGGTTTTCCCAGCCGCCGGTTCACTAGGGGACGGTTCCTCTGAAGATTGTACACTGCCGCGCCGGGTTTGAGGCTCGCTGGCTGGCATTCAGTCCGGCAAGGGGGGAGTGTAAGCCGAGCGCACCTGAAAAACCCCAACGCCTGCAAGGTTTGTCATCCCGAGCGACACTGTCGAGGAATCCCTACCGCACCCAGCAACCACGCTACCCACCCCAAACCAACCATGTCAGTCATTCCGAGCGACAGCCGAGGAATCCCTACCGCACCCAGCAACCACGCTACCCACCCCAAACCAACCATGTCTGTCATTCCGAGCGATAGTCGAGGAATCTCTACCGCACCCAGCAACCACGCTACCCACCCCAAACCAACCATGTCTGTCATTCCGAGCGACAGTCGAGGAATCCCAACCGCAACCATCAACCCTGCCATCCAACACAAGGCCCCCAAGGCTGTCATTCCGAGCGACAGTCGAGGAATCCCTACCGACCGGGGCAACGACGCCACGCATGACACGCCAGCCATGCCGGTCGCTCGGAATGACAAATAAGGGGGGCTGGGCATGGTAGTAACGGTTCCCCCATGCGGTTGGGATTCCTCCACAAGGTCGGAATGACAGGGGTGGGGCCGATGGCGTGGCGGCGATGGGGACGCCCCGAATGGCATTCGGGAGTGGGCAAAGGGCTATAGCGCAACCCGCATAAGCTCCTCCGAGAAGACAACCTGGCCGTCGTAAATTCGGCTGATGTCCCCGATGCCCTGCTCCATGGGGCCGTGAGCCGACAGGTGGGGCCCCACGTGAACCAGCACCAGCTTCTTCACCCCGGCCTCCTGGGCCATGCGGGCCGCGCCCGTGGTGCCGCACTGGCCGTTGAACTCCCCGTTCTCGTCCATGACCGCCTGGTCGTCCCAGCACATGCACAGCATCATGTCGGCGCCGCGGGCCAGTTCCGTAACCGTATCGCAGGGCTGGGTATCGCCGGTGAAAATCACGCTGCCCTCCGAAGAGTCCACCCGGTAGGCCAGAGAGTCAAGCCAGGGCTGGACGTGCTCGGCAGGGGCGGCGGTTACCTCCCAATCGGGGCCGCTATGCACCCGTCCCGGCCCCACGTCGCGGGCCATGATAGAGGGAGCCGGCCTGGGCAGTACGCCGCCCCGGTTCTGGTACACCCGTTGACTGAGGGGATGGTTTACGCGGGCCTTCCAGTCGTGGGAGAAGAGGCCGTTTTCCCCCAAAATGCCCTCGGTAATCCGCTCCGTCAGGTCAGGGCCGAAAACCTGGAGTTCATTCTCCTTGCCGATGCTCTGATCCCAGCGGCACAGCAGGAAGCAGGGGTAGTCGATGTCGTGGTCGAAGTGGTGGTGGGTGAAGAAGAGATAATCGACCTGGGTGGGGAACAGTCCCGCCTTGACCAGCTTGTGGGTGGTGGCCGGGCCGCAGTCGAACATCAGCAACTGGTCGCCCAGCTTCAGGACATGGGAGCTGCCGAAGCGGGTTGGTGTGGGTGTGGGCGTCCCGGCGCCCAGGGTGTAAATTTCCGCCACTTTCTTGCCACTCTCTCTTCCACCCAATTGGGTGAGAATTTCAATGATTCGATACGAACGGATTCGCGCAGAACCTGGTTAAGGATACCACCACTGACAAGGCGGAACTGTTTGAGGGACCCCCTATCCACCCGGCTTCTCTCGACTGTTGCTACCCAAAGTGGTAGATTATTGAGGCAGGAACCCGTCAGATGGTTTCACCGTCTGGAAGGGCCCGCGGCGGCGGGCTTGGTCGATTGGTGGGCTGCCGGGCAGGATGCTATCCCAGAAAAGGACCCCCCTTTTATTTCCCATGCGAATTCCCGGACACAAGCGAAGTCAGGAACCCGACGACATCGGCAACCGGGCCGGCATCTTTGCCGAGGCCGTTCGGGACGGAGACATGGATTTGGCCTGGTCCATGCTCTCCAGGGAAACCCGGGGCATGCGCATGGGCGTTTGGGCCACCCGCAACAACATCGACATGCAGAACGCCTACCGGGCCGCCTACGACCTGGACCACAATCTGCGTCCCTCCATGCTGAAGGACTTTCGCGACACGGTGCTGCGTCTCTGGCCCCTGGAGGACCTGACCGATTTGGGCGTCGCCCCCACCAGCTACATCGACGACATTCACGCCTTTGCCTTCCTGCCCTTTGGGGTAACGGAAAACGAGAGCACCGTTTCCCATCGCCGCATGATGTCCGGCCTGGTTATCCCCATGCTGTTGGAGGATGGGCAGTGGCAGGTGGACCTGCCGGGCTGGCGTTTCCTGGAAACCTGATCGGCCACTGCCCGGCCGCCCCTGTTGCGAATGCCGGACAGCCGCCACCCAGTCCACCGCAACCCTAACCCGGCCCCTGGGAGCAGCAATTTGGCCCGCAGAAGTTCACAACGCTCCGGCGTCCAGCCCCTGCCCGCCAGGGAGGCGTCGATCCGGTGCGAACTCTGCCTGCGCGAGGTGGATCGCTTCACCGTGCATCACCTGGTGCCCCGGGCCCGGGGCGGCAAGTTCGGCCCCACGGCGGCCCTCTGCCCCACCTGCCACCGCCAGCTTCATGCCCTCTTCTCGGAAACCACCCTGGCCGAGGAACTGAACTCCATCCCCCTGCTTCGGGCCAATCCCCAAGTCAACAGCTACCTGAAATGGATCCGCAAGCAGAAGGGCGCCGGAGGGTTTAGAGTGCGGCGCGCCAACAACCGCCGGTAGAGCGTTACCATGACCAGCCTGCCAACAACGGCGGAAACCGTAATCATTGGCGGCGGCGTCATGGGCTGCAGCATCCTCCACGGTCTGACAGTCCGGGGCATGACGGATACCCTGCTGTTGGAACGGGATACGCTGGGTTCCGGCTCCACGGGCCGCTCCTCCTCCGCCATCCGCATGCACTACTCCACGGAAGTCCACGCCCGCATGGCCTGGCAAAGTCTGGAAGTGTTCCGCAACTTCGGTGAATTGGTGGGCGGCGAGAGCGGCTACACCCGCACCGGCCACCTGATCTTCGGTGGCGCGGAAGATGTGGCCGCCTTCCGATCCAACGTGGCAATGCAGCGGGGGATGGGCATAGACACCCGCCTGGTCACCCGCGAGGAGGCGGCGGAGATTGCCCCGGCTTTCAACCTGGATGACTGCGCCATCATCGCCTACGAACCCCTGTCCGGCTACGGTGACGCCTCGGCCGTGGCATCCGGGTTTGCCCAGGCCGCCCGGGCCAGGGGCGCCCGCATCGCCCTGGGCTGCCCCGCCACCAGTGTGGAAATGGCCGGTAGTCGCGTGACGGCGGTGCAGACTCCCCAGGGCCGTATCTCCACCGAACGGGCGGTAATCGCCACCGGCCCCTGGAGCCGTCGTTTCCTGCTCCAGCATGGTATCGACCTGCCCCTGGAGGCCACCCGCCACGAGGTTGTCCATTTCCGACGCGGCCCCCAGGGACCCGGGTACCATCCCGGCGGTGGAGACCTGATAAACCGGATTTACTTCCGGCCCGAGGGCGCCGACCTCACCCTGGTGGGCAACGGCAACATGGAAGAGGTGGTGGAGGACCCGGAGGTTTTCGCCCAGCGGGCCAGCCCCGGCTTCATACAGGAGGTATGGACCCGGCTGGCCCGCCGCATTCCATCCCTGGCCGAAGCCGAGTTCAGCGCCGGGTACGCGGGACTCTACACCTCCACTCCCGATTCCCACCCCATAATGGACCGGGTGGACGGACTGGAGGGACTGTACGTGTGTACCGGGTTCAGCGGCCATGGCTTCAAGCTGTCGCCCATGGTGGGCGTCCTGATGGCCGAATTGATGCTGGACGGCCGGGCCACCACCATTGACATTACCCCCCTGCGCATCTCCCGCTTTGCCGAGGGCGACCTGAACAACACCGGCTATGGCTTCACGGTGATGGTGTAGCCCACCGCTCTCCACGACCCGCCGGGGCAGTTACCGGGAAACCACCGGGCATGTCGGAAGGGCGGCCCTCCCCCAGACTGGAACGAGTCGGCCCCGGTAAGGACTTCCCCGGCTCTGGGCCTGTCGTCCCTCCCTCGTCGTCAACCTCCCTTCATTTTCGAACAGACTTTCCAAAATTGGTCGAAAACTGGTCGAAAAGGCCGTTGACACCGGCAGAACGCTAGTTCTATACTTTCGGTGCAATTAGAACAAGCGTTTGTGCAAGAAGGTGAGAGAGATGACAATGACGACAGTTTTGAACGAGAACGACAACCTGGTGGACACGATACCCGAGTACTGCACCTACGAGGATACCGGCTGTGAGGTTGCATCGGCCTGCCTGGAGTGCCCCCTGCCCCGGTGCAAGTTTGACGACCCCATCTGGTACCAGCGCCACCGCCGGCTGGCCAAGGACTTCCAGATCATGTACACCATCCAGCAGGAATGCCTGACCGTGGAAGAGGCGGCGGAGAAGTTTTCGGTGACGGTGCGCACGGTGTTCCGCATCCTGCAACGGTGCCGGGACGCCATGACCGCCGGGGAGGGCCAGCCCGCAAACACCGCCCTGGCCGCCTAGTCCTCATCCGGGCGCGGACAGTCGGAATAACAGACGATGGTAACAACAAGGGAAGGGGCGGGTACACTTCCCGCCCCCTCTTGGAATCGACCGGGCTGGTTGGCTGTTGAGGTTGAGTCCTACCCCCGGGGCAGCCCCAGACCCCGGCTGGCGATGATGTTTCGCTGAACTTCGGAAGTGCCGGCGGCAATCTTGTGGGAGAAGCTGGTCATCCAATGTTCCTGGATGCGGCCCCGCAGCGGCGCCCACTTGTCGTTGCGGTCCAGCGCCCCGTACAGACCCAGCACCTCCATACCGGCGCTGGTTACCCGTTGCAGGGTTTCGCTGCCGAACACCTTGCTCATGGAGGCTTCCTTGTTGGGAACCAGCCCCTCTCCCTGCATCCAGGCCACGTTGTAGGCCATCAGCCGGGCCACCTCGCATTCGATGTACCGGTCGGCCAGCAGGTTGCGCACCCATGGGGTCTGGTGCATGGGTTGGCCGTTCTGTCGGGTTTCAGCCGCATAGCCCTTCACCTCGTCCAGCAGGCGCCGACCCATTGCCGAATAGTCGATGCCGGAACGCTCGAAGTCCAGCAGGGTTACGGCAACGTACCAGCCCCGGTTTTCCTCGCCCACCACGTTGGCCACTGGCACCCGCACGTTGTCGAAGATGATCTGGTTGAACTCGTGGCCCCCGGCCATGTTGATGATGGGGCGCACCTGGATGCCGGGGGTCTTCATGTCCACCAGTATGAAGGAAATGCCCCGGTGCTTCGGGGCATCCGGGTCGGTGCGGGCCAACAGCATAATCCAGTCGGCCCGGTGGCCCAGGGTGGTCCAGATCTTGGCGCCGTTGATTACATACTCGTCATCGTCCCGAACGGCGCGGGTGCTGAGGGAGGCCAGGTCGGAGCCGGATTCGGGTTCGCTGTAGCCCTGGCACCACTGGACCTCACCGCGTGCCACGGGCTGCAGGTGGGCCTGCTTCTGTTCTTCGGTGCCATGAATCATCAGGGTGGGCCCCAGCATCCGGACGCCGAAGATGTCCCGGCCCGGGGCGCGCATGTAGGCCAGTTCCTCGTTGTAGATGGCCGAGCGAATGGGGGAGGCGTCCTGGCCGCCGTATTCCCTGGGCCAATGCATGGTCAGCCATCCGTTCTGGGCCATCTTCCGGCGCATGTCCCTGGTCAGTTCCCAGTTCCATTCCTCGGGCCAGCGGCCGCCGCCCTCCCAGTCCGAGGGCAACTCCCGTTGCACAAAGTCGCGCAGGTCCTGGCGAAAGGCGTCGTCTTCGGGCGTAAATCTAAAGTCCAAGGTACCCTCCCCACTTCATCAGAGGCTAGCGTCCGGTACTATCCAGGGCACGGCGGTCACGGCAGGGCGCGCCGGAGCATGGTCAGCTAGAGCTCCACCACGGGGTAGGAGGTAGCGCGGATAATGCCGGGGATGGTATGCACCTTTTCCGTTACCAGAATCCCCACCTGGGTGAAGTCTTCAACGTTGATAACCGCGATCACGTCGAAGGGACCGGTAACCACGTCCGCCGAATCTATGCCTTCCACCGCCCGCAAGGATGTTGCCACGTCCCGGGTGGTGCCAATGGCGGTCTCTACCAGCAGGTAAGCCTTGATTGCCATGCGCTGCCTCTCCAAACTGTCAGGTTGATTGCCCGGCTAATTCTAAGGCGGCCCCAACCTAGTGTCAATTCAGCCTGAACCCCGCCGACGGCTCCCGGCCAGCGAGAATGGCCTCCTGCTTAGCGGGTGCAATTCGGTGGGGAATGGAGGATAATGAACCAAACCCTGGTGGGGTGACGCTTATGGTTTCCAAGACTGGACCAGCGACCGTCGAGGACCTGTTGGCCGTGTCGAATGACGGGTACCGGTACGAGTTGGTCCGAGGCGAGTTGCGGCAAGGGGCGTCAGGAGGGTTCGAGCATGGCGCGGCGGCCGGCAATGTCTTTGCGGCCCTGCACAGTTTCGTTGCGGCCAACAACCTGGGCCGCGTCCTCATTGCCGAGACTGGCTTCCTGCTGGCTGCCGGGCCGGACCATGTCCGCGCTCCCGATGCCGCGTTCGTCCGCCGGGAACGGGTGGAAGCGGCAGGAACGGTTCGCGGCTTCTGGCCTGGCCCTCCCGATTTGGCCGTGGCGGTCATATCTCCCCACGACCGCTACACCGAGGTGGACGAGAAGGTGGACGACTGGCTGGCCGCAGGAACCCGCATGGTGGTGGTCGTCAACCCGCGCAACCGCACCACCACGGTAAGGTTGCCCGGCGCGAATCCTGTGATTCTTAACGAAGATGACACCCTGGAGGGCGGCGAAATTGTCCCCGGCTGGAGCATGCCCGTGGCCGACATCTTCGCCTGACCCGCCAGACTCTTCCCTGGGGCCAGTGCGTGACAACGTGATAGTAGGAACTTCACAAACCATGGAACTGCTGGACCGGGGCGCCCCGGAGCTGGGACTTTCCCTTTCTGCCGGCCAACTGGCCCAGTTCGAACTCTACTACCGGGAATTGGCCGAGTGGAACGGCCGCATGAACCTGACCTCGGTGATTGACTATGGCGACGTGCAGGTCAAGCATTTCCTGGACTCGCTGACCGTCCTGCCGGCCCTGGGTGGCCGGCAATGGCCGGATGGAAGTGAGTCCACGCCGCTCCGGGTGGTGGACGTGGGCGCCGGCGCCGGTTTCCCCGGGATTCCCTTGAAGTTGGTCCGGCCGGAGATTCACCTGGCCCTGATGGAATCCACTGGCAAGAAGGCCAACTTCCTGCGACACATGGTAGAGACTCTGGAGTTGGCGGAGGTTGAGGTTCACACCGGTCGGGCGGAGGAGTTGGCCCGCCAGGAGGACCATCGGGGCGGATACGACCTGGCCCTGGCCCGCGCCCTGGCCCGCCTTCCCGCCCTGCTGGAGTACTGCCTGCCCTTCGTGGCCCGCGGCGGCCTGGTGGCGGCCTGGAAGCATGGCGGCGCGGGTCTCAAGGACGAACTGGCCTCGGCCCAAAGGGCGCTCCAGGTTTTAGGGGGACGGGTCAGGACCATCTATCCCGTCAGGGCCACCGGCCTCACCGACAACCGGGTGGTGCTTATCATCGAAAAGGTGCGGGACACACCCGCCGAATATCCTCGCCGGCCCGGCGTTCCGGGAAAGCAGCCGCTGTGAATTCGGCCTTCGCCCCCGGCGATGTTGAATCGCCCCTGCTGTCCAGTTCTTGGCCTGGGGGGATTGCTGGCATTCATTCGCCGGGCAAGTCTGTTCCCAGTACAAGCTCATGGGAGGAACAAGCATGACAATCATGGTCACCGGGGGCAACGGTCTGATCGGCTCCCGCATCATCAGGAAGCTGCAGGAGCGGGGGCAGGAAGTTCTGTCCTTCGACCTGGCGCCGCCCCGCGCCAATCTTCCCCTGCATCGTCACCTGGCGGAGGTTCCCTTCTACCGGGGCGACATTACCCAGCTTCCCCACCTGCTGGAGGCCGTGAACCAGCATGATGTTGACCGGGTTATCCACATGGCGGCCCTGCTGCCGCCGGATACGGAGGACCGCCCCCACTTTGGAATGCAGGTGAACATACAGGGTACCAACAACATCTTCGAGGTGGCCCGCTGGACCGGCATCGAGCGGGTGGTCTATGCCAGTTCCATTGCCGTGTACGGGGTACAGGAAACCTTTGGCCAGCGGCCACTGGTGGAGGACGACCTGACCGCGCCCATTAACGTCTATGGTATGACCAAGGCGGTCAACGACTTTTCCGCCGCCAAGTACCGGGAGCGGTACGGCCTGGACCTGCGGGGCATTCGCATCGGCACGGTGTTCGGTCACGGGCGCACCACCGGAATGACGGGCATGATTGGCGGGCTGATGGTGTCGTTGCCCGCCCTGGGACGGCCCGTGGCCATGCCCTTCGACCCGCAGGAGGCCTCGCCCATGATCCACGCCGAGGATGCCGCCGAAATCTTCGTGCAGGTGGCCCTCTCCGATTCCCTGAACCACCCCGTTTACCTGACGGGCGGCCACCTGGCAACCATCGGTGACATGGCGGACCTGGTGCGCAGATACATCCCAGACGCCCAGATAACCACCGGCCAGCAGGCCGTACCCCACGTTTACCTGGTGGACAACAGCCGGATGCTGGCCGACCTGGGCTACGAAATGGCGCCCCTGGCCGTGCGGGTGCTGGAACACATCAACGACGCCCGGGAGGAGGCGGGGCTGGAGCCCATCGCCGGGTAGCAGGGCATTGTCTGGCTATTCTTCCAGCCGGGACTGGCCGCTCAACTGCCGCATTCTGCGGTTGAAAACTCCGGTGGCCAGGGAAAACAGGACCACCGCCGCGCCACCGATGGCCACCGCCAGGGGCGCGCCAATCCACGGCACGTTGGCCAGCGCCCCGGCCTGCAGCCCGCCCAGCGGCATGATGCTGTAGGTCATGCCGTAGAACCCCATCACCCGTCCCCGCACATTGTCCGGCACCAGCACCTGCAGCGAACTCTGAATGGAGATCATGTAAACGGAATTGCTGCAGCCCAATACCACCATCAACGCCAGGGCCAGGGGGTAGGACCCGATGAGGCTGGAGGTCAGGCCAAACAGGATGATCGAAAGGCCGAAGACGATGGCCCCGCCCACGATGGCCAACCCCCTCCGGTCCAGCCCGCCCCGCGCTCCCAGCCAGATGGTGGTAGCCAGCGACCCCACACCGCCCAGGCCCAGCAGGAAGCCCTGACCTCGCGCGCCCACCTCCAGAACCTCCACGGCGAATACGGGCATCAGCAGTATGTAGGCCATGCCAAAGAAGCTGTTGAAAAAGGTCATGCCTATCAATACGGCAAAGATGCTGTTCCTGCCGATGAAGGTCATACCCTCCCACAGGGCCCGGGCCGGATTGCGGGGCGCGCCCGCCGGTATTGGCGGTATCTTCAGCAACAGCATCACCGCAGCCATGATGAAGAAACCGGAGGAGGAGACAACGAGGGCCGCGCCGGTGTTCACCAGGTCGATCAGGAACCCGGCAATGGCCGGCGCCACGATGCGGGTGCCCTGCCAGATGCTGGAGTTGAGGGCTACGGCGCTGGTCATGGCCGAACGTTCGATCAGGTGGGGGTAGAGGGCCTGCCGGGCCGGTGTATCGAAGGCTTCGGCGGCCCCGGCCAGGAAGGCGATTACCAGGATGTGCCAAATCTCCACCTGCCCCAGCAGCGTCAACGCCCCCAGGACCAGCACGAACAGGCCGGTGCTGCCCTGGGCGCTGAATACCAGCAGACGCTTGTTCAACCGGTCGGCAAAGACGCCGCCCACCAGGTTGAAGAATATTCCGGGGATGGCATTGGCGGCCAGGGCATAGCCCAGGAAGAGGGGTGACCCCGTAAGTTCGTACACCAGCCAACTCTGAGCGACCCGGAACATCTGGAAGCCGGTGACGGCGCACAGCATGCCGGTCCAGTAGGCGCGGTAGGCGGGATAGCGGAAGGCGGGAGGGACCCGGCCTTCGGGGCGACGGGGCCGTTGGCTAACGGTTGGCGACGGCTGCAAATCTTCCTTCAGTCCGGTAATTCACGGGAGGCATTCAGGAATGGGGATAACAGTTGGTTACATACTTTGCCCTTTGGTGGCTCGAGTTGGGCCAGCCTGGCAGCTAGTCAAACCTGGAATGATTGCTTATAGGACATCTGTCATTCCGAGCGACAGTCGAGGAATCCCAACCTTAAGGGGTGAGAATGCTTGGGGATGGCAATGACGGTTCCTCCCGTACCGTTGGGATTCCTCGGCTGCCGAGGAATGACAATTCTCCTACTAACCCCTCATTTCTGGCTTGACTGAATACTAGCCGTGGAAGCGGGGAAGGATTTCCTGGCCCATGATGTCCAACTGCTCCACCGACTCCTCCCCGGAACAGAGGGGGCGCACCACGAACTTGGAAGCACCGGCCTCGATGTACCTCTGGATCATTTCGCTCACGTCGTCCACGTCGCCCAGGGCGCTGTACTCGGTAAAGTTCACGTCGGGCCGGTGGCGGGTTACGAACTGGTGACTCTGGGCCGTCGCCTTGTCCCGATCGGGGCAGATGTAATAGCCCAGCAGCATGCCGATGTGATCATCCTCGATTTCCCGTTCGTACTTGGCGGCTGTCTCGAACACAATCTCCCGGCCGTCGCTGATTTCCTGGGTGGTGGCGCCCGATACCAGCCAGCCATCGCCAACCCGGCCCACCCGGCGAGCGGCGGCGGACGTTCGGCCCCCGATCCACACCGGCGGGGAGGGTTTGAGGCAGGTCTTGGGGGTGATGCTGACGTTGTGGCAGGTGAAGTACCGGCCCTCGTGGGTAACGTTGTCCTCTTCCCAGAGGCGCCGCATCAGGGTGATGGCCTCGTCGGTACGTCGGCTCCGGTCCTCCTTGGGGACGCCACAAGCCTCGTACTCCTCCGCCTCCTCGCCGCCCAGCCCAACGGCGGGGAAGCATCGGCCCTGGGACAGGAAATCCAGGGTGGCGATCTGCTTGGCCAGGACCACCGGATTGCGCAGGGGCAGGGCCAGAACGCTGGTGCCGAACTTCATCCGCTCCGACCAGGCGGCCACCATGGACAGGGCCACCATGGGTTCGAGGCTGAATCGGTCGCTGACAATGCGGTCACTGAGCCAGATGGAGTCGTACCCGTACCGGTCGCCCAGTTCCACCAGGCACCGCAGGAAATTGGGGTCGTCCCC
Organism: Dehalococcoidia bacterium; assembly: GCA_965221385.1. Classification (GTDB taxonomy): domain Bacteria; phylum Chloroflexota; class Dehalococcoidia; order Lucifugimonadales; family UBA3495; genus Bin22. Next base: position 1,470,285 of record OZ244885.1, on the reverse strand, counting down.
TCCCTGTCCGTATGCGCCCGGCACATATCCGATGGCAACGCTCATTGCTCCTCCCCTGCTGTGGGCCGAAATGGAGGTTCGAATTGGACTAATTCTAGCACAAGGGGCATTCACGGCGACGGAGTTGGTCCCCCGGAAGGGAATGGCAATCGCCTGGGTAGGGGCGCACGGCTGTGCGCCCCTACGGTTTGGGGGCGGCAGGGCATTCCAGGAATGTCCTTCCGAGCGGCATTGGCCTGTCCGAAACCAACCATGCCTGTCATTCCGAGCGCCGCAGGTGCCGAGGAATCCCAACGGTGCGGGGGAACCGTCATTGCCATGCGCGGCCCCCTCGTTTGTCATTCCGAGCGACAGCCGAGGAATCCCAACGGTGCGGGAGAACGGTGATTGCCACGCCCGGCCCCCTCGTTTGTCATTCCGAGCGACAGCCGAGGAATCCCAACCGCACGGGGGAACCGTCATTGCCACGCCCAACCCTTCTGTTCCCTTCCTTGGAGCAAGGGAGCGCATGTTCGGGATGCGAAAGTTGGTTGATGGGAGCGGTTGGGATTCCTCGGCTGTCGCTCGGAATGACAGGGGTGGCTGGTTTGGGGCGGGGGTGTTGGTTGATGGTTGCGGTTGGGATTCCTCGGCTGTCGCTCGGAATGACAGGGGTGGCTGGTTTGGGGTGGGAAGGTTGGTTGATGGTTGCGGTTGGGATTCCTCGGCTGTCGCTCGGAATGACAGGGGTGGCTGGTTTGGGGTGGGACGGTTGGTTGATGGTTGCGGTTGGGATTCCTCGGCTGTCGCTCGGAATGACAGGGCTGGTTGGTTTGGGGTGGGTTGGTAGGTTGATGGGTGCGGTTGGGATTCCTCGGCTGTTGCTCGGAATGACAGGGGTGGTTGGTTCGGGGTGGGAAGGTTGGTTGATGCGGGTAGGGGCGCACGGCTGTGGGCCCCTACGGTTATGTACAAGGAGGTGCGCCGCGCCAGCGTTGCCGCCCGGCGCGGTTTGGATTGTCCGGCGAAACTAGATCCCGCCGGGCACCCCCATGGTCTGGCCGGAGTTCCCCGTATTGTTCATGTCTGCCGGATCGATCCAAAGGTGCATGAACTTCAGGAAGGAACCGTTCGGGGCAGGGAAATGGGAGTAGCCATTGACCTCGGGCCAGAAGGACACCGCTTCCTGCTCCCAGTAAACAGGGAAGGAACTGTATTGCCGCATGGCGGCCAGTTCGATTTCGTGGGCCAGAGCCAAGCGCTTGACCGGGTCCAATTCGGTCTGGGCCTGGTCAAGGAGGGCTACGATGTCCAAGTCACAGGGCCCATTGGGGGTCCAGTCATTGCCCTCCGAGTCGCAACGCAGGAAGGCGGCCACGCCGGCGTTGGGGTCGTCGGCTGTAACGGTATCGTTGCCGGGCTTCAGGTCGCCCCAGGTGCCGGAACTCTCCATCTCGCGGTAGGCGATGGTCTCAACCAGGTCGAAGTCGGTCTTGACGCCGATCAAGCGGAGCTGTTCCTGGAGGAAGGTGGCGCGGGCCTGCACTTGGGCATCCGATTCCACCGTGAACAGGTAGGTACGCTCGAAGTCAAAACCCTCTTCCTCCAGAATCTGCCTGGCTTCTGCCCGGACCGATTCCATGTCATCGGAGACGCACCAGCCGGGTACGGAGCAAAGCTGGTCCTGGGGGAGCTCCCAGGGGCTGCCGGGGGCGTAACCAAACCCGCCGGCGGCGCCGTGGCCGTCCTGCAGCACGGTTATGCCCGCATTGCGGTCAATTCCCATGACCATGGCCTGGCGTACCCGAACGTTGTCGAAGGGCTCATTGCGCGCGTTTATCCACAGGCGGAAGTTGCCCCGGGTGGCCCGGATGACAGTCATGATTTGGTCGTGGTCCACGTAGGCCTGATACTGACCCCAGTTGCGAACCCAGTGCCAGTCGGTCTGGTGGGCCAATTGGGTCGCCTGCTGAGTGGACTCATCCAGAATTCCGTTGATGACCAATTCATCCACGTAGGGCAGGCCGGAGAAGTAGTAGTTGGGGTTCTTGTCAAAGTATTGGGTGTCGATACCCACGGATTGGTCTGCCCGCCACATGAACGGGCCCAGGCCGACGGAAACGTCCTGGAACATGGCATCCTCGCCACCGGCCTCGAACCAGGCCTTGTTGAAAATCTGGGCGCGGCGGTTGGCCAAGGGTAGCAACAGGACGGATTCGCTACTGGGGCCAGTGAAGTTCATCTGTAGGGTGTTATCATCCGAGCATGAGAGACCGGCAGATCCCTCCTGAACGTTGGCCAAGCGGCTCTGCATGTAGCTGGCGGTAATGCCATTGGCGGTCTTCATGGTTTCGAAAGAGAACCGGGCATCCTCACAGGTAAAGGCATCCCCGTTATGCCAAGTTACGCCCTGTCTCAAGTTGAATGTTATTCCATCAAGCGCTTCTGTGAGCGCCCAACTCTCGGCCAGGTCGGGAATTATTGGGCCGCCGGAATCGTAGGGGTTTTCCATCACCAGCAGAGCGCCGGTGGGCATACGGTACCGGTCAGTGACGCCGGAGCCTGCTCCCCAGGCGTTGGCGTGCTCAAGAGGGTCTTCGTAGTTGATGCGAAGGGTACCCCCATACGTGACTTCGCCATAGAAATCGGCAACGTGGTCGGGTATGGGCACCACATCGGTCATGGCCATGGTATCGGGCTTGTCCATCATATCCACGGAGGGTTGGTCCATGGCATCCGGCACGGCCGTCGGGGCTGGAGCTTCGACGGCCGGGGCATCCTGCGCCGGAGGGTCGGCAGGGGGCGCCGGTTCAGGGGCCGTTGGGCCGCAGCCCACGATTATCAGGGCCATCATCGCCAGTAGCGGCCCCAATATGAGCTTCCTGGGTTCCTGGATCCGTTGCTTCCACCAGTGGTAGGACATGGTTCATCCTCCAGATTTAGACTTGCTTGACAGAGAAACGTATGTCCGCTGACTGGGTCCCAGGTATAGCCTGAAACGTACTCTATTTTGCACCTCACTATATGGATTCGGATTGCCACATGGTGATACCGATAGATTGCGCATATTCCGTAGAATGCAGGGTAATATATCGTTGACGCGCTAAACTTGTCAAGATACTAGGTATATGTTGGCGAATGATAATGGTAAATCGCTACCAAGGGGCATAAACAGGAATGAAGATAACCCGTAGGCTCTTGTCAGTGGAGTGACCCGCAAAAGAGATGCGGCTTGCACTGCATGAAGTCAGGCAAGTCGGGAACAAGGGGTGCCATTCCGAGCCCAGTCGAGGAATCCCAACGGTGAGGAGGGAATCACGCGCCAAGTGACGTCCCCCTGGTTTGTCATTCCGACCTTGTGGAGGAATCCCAACCGTAAGGAGAGAACCGGGCTTGCTACCACGAACACTCCCTTCCTTTTTCCGCGGAAGGGGATAGAAGAGCTTGGCATGGCGGCGTTGGTTCCCCCGCGCGGTTGGGATTCTTCGAAGGGCTCGGAATGACAGACAAGGAAGGCTGGCCTGTGGCAGCGTTGGTTCCCCCGCGCGGTTGGGATTCCTCCACAAGGTCGGAATGACAGACAAGGAAGGCTGCCTGTGGCAGTGATGGTTTCCCCGCACGGTTGGGATTCCTCGGCTGTCGCTCGGAATGACAGACCAGGAAGGCTGGGCTGTGGCAGTGTCGGTTTCCCCGCGCCGTTGGGATTCTTCCACAAGGTCGGAATGACAGACAAGGAGGTCAACGCTGTGGTAGCGTTGGTTGCCCGCTACGGTTGGGATTCCTCGGCTGACGCTCGGAATGACAGACAAGGAGGTCTGGGCTGTGGCAGCGTTGGTTTCCCCGCACGGTTGGGATTCCTCCACAAGGTCGGAATGACAGACAAGGAGGACTAGACTGTGGCAGTGTCGGTTTCCCCGGGCCGTTGGGATTCCTCGGCTGGCGCTCGAAATGACGGGGCTGGGGGTCTAGTGGGGGTAGGGGCGCACAGCTGTGCGCCCCTACGGTGTCACGGGGCTGGTTGGCTTGTGGCGGTCTGGATGGTTGCTGGGTGCGGTGGGGTTCTTGCAGTGCCGATCGTATGACGCTGGCGTCCGAAACTTGCGGCAGGGGAGTCGCTACTTCAGGAGCGTCTCCAACTGCTCGAACTGGCCGCCCACTACCGCCTGGGCGTCCAGACCCAGCCAATCTTCCACCAGGGTGGCGTAGAGGCCCCGGTAGTCGTAGTTGAAGTGCAGGTCTCCCTCCAGCAGGTCGGGGTCCCGCAGGGACGGGAACTGGTTGTACTGGCCCCCATTCACCGGCGCGCCCAGGACCAGGGACAGACCGCCGGAGCCGTGGTCAGTGCCGGAGCCATTGTCCTTCACCCGCCGCCCGAACTCGGTGAACACCAGCATCACCACCCGGTCTTCCACATCATGCTCCCGCAGGTCGGCGAAGAAACAGGAAATTGCCTCCGCCAAGTCCGTCCACAGTTGGGTATGGACAGTCATTTCCGCGGCGTGGGTATCGTAGCCGCCCTGCTGGGTGTAGAAGATCCGCGTCCCCAAGTTGGCCAGTAACACCTGGGAAATAGCCCGCAGGTTTCGGGCAATGGCATTGTCGCCGTACTCCACCGACGACCGGTATTGCTGGGGCGCGGTACGCAGGATGTCCGCTCCCTTCAGCGCATCCAACCCCGTCTGCCCCAGAAAGTCCATGGTGGGGCCGGTTCCCATGGCCGGAGCGTACATGCGGGCGAAAACGTCCAGGGCACGGGCCCGCGCCTCCTCCTGGGGAATGGCCGTCAGCAGGCCATAATTGTCCAAAGCCGCCACCGATGCCACCGGTACGCCGGGAAGGGCCATGGCCCGGGGCAGACCCCGGCCAAAGTTGACGCCCGTCAGCACGTTATCCCCCTGGGGGTCCAGCTCCTGAATCACCTTACCCAGCCAACCCTCTGTACCTATCTTGTCCGGCTCGCAGGTATGCCAAATGTCCATGGAGCGGAAGTGGGAACGGTTGGGATTTTCGTAACCCACCCCGTGAATCAGGGCCACGTCGCCCCGGTCGTACAACTCCTTGACGGGCGCCAGGACGGGATTGAACCCCACCCGGTCGTCGATGGGCAGTACCCGGTCGGGGGGAACGTTCACCGTGGGCCGGTGGTCGTAGTAGAGAGGGTCGCCGTAGGGCACGATGGTGTTCAGGTAGTCGTTGCCGCCGGTCAGCTGAAGGACAACCAGTACCGGGTCTCTAGTCGTGCTGGTCATGGCAGCCACTCCTTTCCTGACTCCAATGCAGGAATGTTATGTAGGCGTGGTTAGAGTTTAGCACACGCGCTCATCAGCGGATCTGCTCCGGGTCGGGGTCAGGCGGGATGGTTAGTCACCCCGGTCATTGGCTACAAGGCAGGCAGGGTTGCCTCCAATTCCCTGAGCCTTCGCCGCCGTTCCTTCACGTCGGGCAGATGGCGGGCCACCAGGTCCCAGAAGGCGGGGGAGTGGTTCATGTGGGTGAGGTGGCAAAGTTCGTGAACCACCACGTACTCGGTGAGGGACGGTTCCAGCATGGCCAGCCGCCAGTTGAAATGAAGGGCACCGGTGGAGGAGCAGCTGCCCCAGCGACGCTTTTGGTTCCGAATCTTCACCGTGGGGACCGCGCCATCGGTCAGGGTGGGCAGCCATCGGGCCAGGTGGCGGTCTATATGCTCCCTGGCCTGCTGGACGTACCATGCAACCACGGCCTCGGCCACCTGCTGGCCCCGGGTTGTTTCGTCCTGGCCCGGTAATACCGTCACCTTCAACCAGCCGCCCTCCCTGGACACCTGGGGTTGGCCAGAGGGATTGGTTACCTCGCCCTGCACCCAGAGGGTAAGGTCCCTTCCCAAGTAGGGCAGCTTCTCGCCGGACAGGAAGGCCAAGGAGGTTGGCACAAGCACGGCGGCTTCCAGCTTGGACAGAATCCAGCGGGCCTTGTGCCGGATCAAGTCCTCGGCCTCGGCGTTGGTGGTGCGGTGGGGCGCCACCAGCAGCGCCTGCCCTTCCACTATGGACACCTGATAGGTCTTCTTGCGTCGGCGGCTGCGGCGGATCCTGTATTCGATTTGCGCGCCATCCACCTCAACCCGCCGCACCGGCCCGTCGTCTCCGCCGCACCGGTCGCGGGACGGAGCGGACTTGGGAAGGCCGCAATACTGGGCTGATGTGGGCTGTAGGGGCATGGGCGCTCTTGATTGCTCCGTCAATATTGCGGTGTCATTTCGAGCGACAGTCGAGGAATGACAGGGAAGGTTGGCTTGTGGTGGGTTGGATGATAGATGGGCACGGTTTGGATTCCTCGTCTGTCGCTCGGAATGACAGGGAAGGTTGGCTTGTGGTGGGTTGGTTGGTTGATGGGGGTAGGGGCGCACAGCCGTGCGCCCCTACGGTGGATGCCATTTCCCTGTTTGTCACTACGCCCCGCTTGTCTGTCGCTCGGGATGACATGTGTCCCCACTACCCGCCATTGCCAAGATTGCCCCAATTGTGGACCGTGCTGTTGCCTCAACCCAGTTTGCGCCTATAGACAATCGGCGTTCCCTGCAAATATAATGATGCTACTCGTTGAGCGAGCGGCAGTGGCTCAGTGGTAGAGCATCTCCTTGCCAAGGAGAGGGTCGTGGGTTCGAATCCCATCTGCCGCTCCATTCTTCCCCCGGAACCATCGACTTTGGCCCCTTCCCCTACTCATTGGACTGGGGAATTTGCCCGCTACTCCACCGGCATGCCGCGATTCATCCATTCCAGGTAAGACCCGTCGTAAAGTTTGACGTCGTAGTCCAGATGCTTCAGGGCCAGGTAGCCCACCGAGGCCCTGATGCCACTGCGACAGTAGGCGATGACCGCGCTTCCGGGTTGAATGTCCCGTTCCGACAGTAGGCTCTGCAGCGACTCGTCGGCTATAAGGTATCGGTCGTTGCCGTCCACCAGTTGCTGCCATACCAGGTTCACCGCGCCGGGAATGTGGCCCGGTCGCTGGTCCACCTCCGGCAGACCGGCAAACTCGTCCTGACTGCGCAGGTCCAGCAGAACCGTCCCCGACCCGTCCCCGACCCGTCCCGGCCCTCGCCCGTCGCCTGGCTCACCTCCTCCAGGGTGACCCGGACCGCCGGATTCAGCCGGGGTTCAAACTGGTTGGCGGTGGGGCGCACCGGCCGGTACAGCTTTTCCCGTCCCTGCGCGGCCCAGGATTCGAAGAAGGTGTCCATGATCTGTACATCTTCGTGGCCCAGGTAATCCAGCGTCCAGGCGACCATGGCCGCGTTCCGGCCGTCGCCCCCATCGTACAGGGTTACCGGTGTATCGCTGCCCACCCCCACCGAGCCAAAGTATTCGGCCAGTTCGTAAGTGGAGAGCAGCCGACTCTCCCGGTCGAACAGCCTGGCGGCCGGCAGGTTGACCGCCCCTCGCAGATGCCCCTGCATGTAGCGCATGGGGCCCCGGGGGTCGATGAGGAGAAAATCCGGCGCCCCCAGGCGGGAGGAAACCCAATCGGCGGAAACGAACTGGACCATGTTCCATTGCTCCTGGTAAAGATGCTCCTGACAATGCTAGTCCGTCCGGGACAACAAAACACGAAGAATCTGGGAACGACTCTTCGTGTTCTTGGCCTGCCTTACCCGAAGACCGGCGCCCTAACCGACCATTTCAAAGTCGGTTTCCACTCTGGTGGGGTTGGCCACCGACTGGGTGACGGGTGATCCCTCCACGGCCAGCCGCCAGATTTCCCGCAGCGTAGTTTCGTCGGCATCGGCCCGGACAAAGCACTTGGCCGAGATGCGGCCATAGCCCGGGTTGCCCTCGTCTTCTACGCCGGCCCACTTGCGAATGTTGTCGAAGTAGCCCTCCACGGCCACCTCCAGGTCGTGGATGCGCACCCCCTGCTTGGTGGCATTGACCACGAACCCGACGGTCATGCAACTGCCGATGGCCGAGAGCAGTTGCTCATGGGCGCTGGCGGCCACGTCGGTGGCGGTCAGGTCGCCTGGCTCGTCCATATCCACCTGGTGGTTGCGCATATAGGCCCGGGCCCGCATGCCGCCCTGCCAGGAAATGCGCGACTTCCAGGGTCCGGTCACCGCATTGAAGACTTCCGGGTCCTTGAAGGAATCCAGTACCTGGGTTAGCTTCTCCCGGGGAAGGCCGTTCAGGTCTCGTTCCACTTCCGCCATTTCGTTCTCCTTATCATCCAGCTTTTCCTGCCCATTGTGGCCGGATGGGGGTCGCCCGGCCTAGCCGAATTCGGCCCGGAGGGCCCGGGCCGCCTCGCCAATTACCCGCATCTTGTGATATGCCCCCTCGGCCGAGTTGATGTTCCGTTCCGCAAAGGTGCCGAAGCCACAGTCGGGATTCAGGTAAATTTTGTCGGCGTCGAAGTACTGGAGCATCTCCTTCACCAGGTCTATAACCTGCTGGGGTGACTCCAATTCGTCGGTGCGGGGATTGACCACGCCCAGGCCGATTTCCTTTTCGTTGGCGTACTCCTTGAAGACTTCCATTTCACCGGCGCGGGGAGTGGCGCATTCCAGCACCAGCTGGTCGATGTTCATCTGCACCAGGTAGGGCAGCAACGGGCCGTAATTGCCGGTCAACAGCACCTCCTCCCGCCGGCTCCAGTTGCCCCGGCAAACGTGGACACCCAGCTTGATACCCTCCATACCCTCGGTGACTTCGTTCATCAGCCGCAGGGCAAACTCCAGCTCGGTGGTGGGGTCCCGACGCTGGGGCAGCGAGGCGCACATGAAGGTCTCGCTGGATTCCTCCCCCAGCACCACCTGGGTCAGGATGGGTTCATCGTACTGGATGAAGTCTGCGCCCTGGTCCCGGAGCTTGATGGTCTCCTCCCGCAGGATTTCCACCACGTCCCGGGCCAGGTCTTCCGGGGTGGGGTAAATCCTGTCGGAGAGACCCTCGAACCAGCTGGAGCGGGTCAGCATATATGGGCCGGGCAGCGGTATCTTGATGGGTTTATCGGTATGCTGCCGGAGGAAGGCCAGTTCGTCCAGGGACAGCCCCTCCTGGCAGGAGATCTTCTCGGTGACGATGGGACTCTTGATGGCGAAGGCTGGCACGTCCAATGCCCGCAGTTGCTCCTCCAAACGGGCCCGGTCGCGGGCGTAGTCCAGAAGTTCCGAGACCTTCATCAACTGCATGCCGGCAATCTTGCCCACGACGTAGGAGTAGAAGTTGTCCCGTCGCTGCTCCCCGTCGGAGATGATGTCAGTTCCGGTTTCATCCTGGGCCTTCAGGGCCGCCAGGACGGCCCCATCGGCCACGGACTGGAACTCGTCCTCGGAGATTTCGTCGGCCTGCCGACGGCGCAGGGCCTGGATCAACTCCGGGGGACGGGGCCAACTGCCCACTACGGTTACCGGAAAAAGGGGTAGGTTTGCCATGAATCCCTCCTCCAAAGTACGCGCATTTGACGGGCGCCAGGCCACTGGTTCATGGGCGCTGCGGCCGGTGACGGAAGGCTCCCCTAGATGGGTTGGGGTCTCCCCCTCTCCGTCAATTCTGCCAATGGGGTTCCCGCTTCTCCAGGAAGGCGGTTATGCCCTCCTGGGCGTCGTGGGCCAGCAGGTTGCTAACCATGGTCTGCTGGGCAATAGCGTATGCCTGGGGCCTGTCCACCTGCAACTGCTGGTAGAAGGCCTCCTTGCCGACGGCCAGGGTATAGGAGCTGGCCCGGGCGATGTGGCGGGCCAATTGCCCTACCGTGCTATCCAGTTCATGGGCCGGAACCACCCGGTTGACCAGGCCCCATTCCTGGGCCGTCTTGGCCGATATGGGGGTGCCGGTCAACAGCATTTCCATGGCGTGCTTGGCGCTGACGGCCCGGGACAGGGCCACCGCGGGCGTGGAGCAGAAGAGGCCAATCTGGACGCCCGGAGTGCAGAACCCGGCGTCCTCCGAGGCAACGGCCAGGTCGCAGGTGGCCACCAGTTGGCAGCCGGCCGCCGTGGCCAACCCCTGCACCTGGGCGATTACCGGCTGGGGCAGCAGGCGGATGGCCTCCATGACCAGGGTGCAGTCGGCGAAGATGGCGGTGTAGGTTTCCTCGTCGTAACCCACCATTTCCCGCAGGTCGTGGCCGGAACTGAACACCGGTCCCTCCGACTTCAGGACCACCACTTTGACGTCCGGGTTCGCTGCGATTTGGCCCAGCAATTCCTTCAGGGCGGCCAGCACCTCGCTGGACAGGGCATGGCGCCGGTCTGGATTGTTCAGGGTGAGGGTGGCGATATGGTCGTCCAGATCGACTAGGACGAGAGCTTCGGACATGGAACCACTCCTGGGTCAGCCGTTTGCGCAACTATAGGCAGGGGGAGTGTACCATCACCGCAATTTGGGGTCTAGCAGCATGCCAACCCAACCCCGTGACAACGGGGAATGGGGGAAAACGCCCAGGGGAGCCTATTCCACCACCACCACCTGGTCGCAGTGGCGGCGGGCCAGCGCCATCAACTCCGGGTGCTCCTGCTCCGGGTCCTTCCCCAGCACGCAGATGATGGTCCACAGCCCGGCTCGGGCTTCCCGCCCCATGCGGGAAACCACCTCCTCGCCGTTGTGGGGGAGAATCTCCGCCTCCAATCCCCGAATCCAGGGCCGAACCAGGTCCAGGGCGGCCGGATCCCCGGCGATGTAGTCGGCAAAGGCCACCAGCTCCCGAACTGGCTGGCTCACCTCCGCCCCATTGCCGTCACCCAGGGCCGCCACGGTGACCGCCTTTTCCCGGGCGTTGAAGTCCGCCACGTACTTGCGGGTCAACTCCACCTGGCGGGCATGGGCGGCGGCGTGACCGGAGGATCGCTCCACCAGTTCCAGCATGGTGAGGCCGGGGAAGGAATTGTTCGGGTTGGGCGGGGTGACCGGCCGGGCCAGCTGTTCCTCGGTGAGGCTGGCGATGAGGGTTGCGAGGCGGTCGTAGGTGGCGTCCAGGTGGGCTATGTCCTGCCGCAGCCTTTCCTCCCGACTGGTGAAGGGGGGCAGCATATCCGGCGTTCCGGCTGCGATTTCCTCCAGGGCATCCACGAAGTTCTCGGCGTCCAGGTGTTTCAGCACCTCCCAGACCGACCAGCGGGAACCGAGGAAAGCGTCCTCCGGGTCAATTCCCTCCAGGGCGGCGTGCAGGTCGCGGCGACCCTCCGCCAGGCGCTCCAGGGCGCGGTTTCGGCGTTCCAACGGAGTCGGCTGCGAATCTTCGGGCATAATGTCTCCTCTACTTTCTTCCCCTGCTACGTTCCAGCGCCTTATGCCGCTACTTCAGCTCGACCACCGTCACCCCGTCGTTGGCTCCGTCGGAGTCCGGGCCGGCAGCGGCGGCCAGGGGGTGCCCGCGCAGGTAATCGCGAACGGCGCGGCGCAGGGCTCCCGTACCCTGGCCGTGGATTATGCGAATTTCCGGCGCCCCGCTCAGGGCGGCCTCGTTGAGCAGGGTTTCCACCTTGTCCAGTGCCTCGTCCACCCGATGGCCGCGCAGGTCCAGCTCGGTCTTCACCTGGCGAGGCGAGGGACGGCGGTAGTACACTCCGGCATCCCGGTTGTGGCGGAACCTGACCCCCGGATTGTTGGGGTCAATGCCGCGGGGCGCCTCAACATCGACCGATGCGTCGGGCCTGGTGCGCGCCGCCGGGCTGACGCCAGTTGGACTGCCCTCCGACCCCAGGCCGGTTTCGGCGGGCCGCTCCAGTTGGTACACCGGAATCCTGGCTCGCATGGTGCCCAACAGCACCTCGATGTGCTCGTCGTTGTCCTGGGGTGTGATGACCTCCACCGGACGGGGAATGCCGCGGATATAAACCCGATCGCCCGCGTTCAACTGGGCCTGCCACGGGGTGCGCTCCACTTCGATGGGCTCCCAGTCGGCGGCGGTGAGTTCCCTCTGCAATTCCGTCAGGCCCTCCTGGTAGGCGCGAAACCGGTCGGAATTGGCGGGGCGGCCCACGTTTCCGGGCGGAGGTGCCGGAGATGGCCGCATCAGCCGACGGGCCGCCTGCTCGGCCTCCGCGTGTTCCGCCGCCCGTTCCGCCTGGTTCAACTGGGTCATCAGCCCGCCGATTCGCCGTTGCAGGTCCTGCCGAGCCTCCTCCACCAGTTCCAGCCGGGTGGCCTCCACCGAGGCCAGGCGAGCATCCACCTCGGCCTGTTGGGCGCGGGCCTGGGCCAACAGTTCCTCCGATTCCTGGCGCATGCGGGAGACGATGGCCCGCTCCTCCTGCAGTTCCTGCACCAGTTCATCGGTGGCTCGCTGGGAGGGTGAAATCAGGGATAGGGCATCCTCGAGTATTTCCGGGGGCAGCCCCACCCGGTCGGCGATGGTGAGGGCGTAGCTGCGGCCGGGCAGCCCCAGGGTCAGGCGGTAGGTGGGCTGCAACGTGGCCGGGTCCAAATCCACGCTGGCGTTGACCATGCCGGCCTGTTCTTGGACGAAGCGCGACACCCCCCGATGGTGGGTGGTGGCGATGGTCATGACCTGCCGCCGCCGCAGGTGACCCAGTATCGCCTGGGCCAGGGCCGCCCCCTCTTCCGGGTCGGTGCTGGACCCCAGTTCGTCGATCAGGACCAAGGACCGGGGCGTAACCTGGTCCAGTATCCCCCGCAGGTTCTGGATGTGGGAACTGAAGGTGGACAGGGACTCCTCGATGCTCTGCTGGTCGCCAATGTCCGCGTAGATGCCGTCCAGCAGGGAGAACTCGGCGGCCTCGGCGGGAACGTGGAGGCCGGCATGGGCCATCAATGCCAGCAGGCCCGCCGTCTTCAGGGCCACCGTCTTGCCGCCGGCGTTAGGGCCGGTGATGACCATAACGCCGTTGTCCCCGCCCAGGTGCAGGCTGATGGGCACAGGCCGGCCGGTGAGCAGAGGATGGCGGGCGCCGGTCAGCCGCAGGCAGGGGGACTCCGACCCCACTTCCGGAGCCACGGCGCGACAGTCGGCGGAATAGCGACCCTTGGCCATGGCCAAATCCAGGCGGGCCAGCAGGTCCAGGGTCAGGAGCAGGTCGGGGCCGGCCTCGCCCACCAAGGACGACAGAGATCGCAGCGCCCGTTCCACCTCCCGCTCCTCGGCGAGGCGGGTCTCGCGCCACCGGTTGCCGGTCTCGATGGCCGGCAGGGGTTCGATGAACAGGGTGGCCCCACTGTCGGAAACGTCGTGGACAATGCCGGGGATTTGGGACTTATTCTCCGCCTTGATCAGGAGGACCAGGCGGCCGTTGCGCTGGGTGATGATGGGTTCCTGCACCACCGCCCGTTGCTGGTAACGACGGAGGCTCCGCTGCATCACCTCGTTCAGCTGCTGATACGCGGAGCGGGACTCTCGGCGCAGTTGGCGAAGTTCGGGGCTGGCGTCGTCCAGCACCTCCCCGGCGGGGCTGATGGCGCGTCCGATGGCCCGTTCCAAGTCCGCCAAGTTGGGGATGTCGGCGGCGACACCGGCCAGCAGGGGCAGGTCTTCCCGATGGCGAAGGGCCTGGCGATTTACGCCGGCGGCCTCGGTCAACTGCCGAACGTGATGCAACTCCTCGCCCCGGAGGATGCCGCCCAGCATGGCCCGTTGCACGTACTCCCGCAGGTCGGCGCCGGGGCCAAACTCCAGCCCCCGTCCGGTATCGAGGAACAGGCGGGCCTCGGCGGTTTCCTGGAGACGCGCGCCGATTTCCCGGGCATCGCCCACCGGGGTCAGTTCCAGCGCCCGCTCCCGGCCCTGAGCCGTGCGAGTGTAGCCGGCCAGCCGCTGCCGAATCTGTTCAAACTCCAACAGATGCAGGCCGCGGTCAAAGCCCCGGAGGGCGGGGGTGGACTCCCCCTGGCCCGGAGCATCCTCCGTGGGTTGGTAATTGAGCATGCTTACATCCACGGCAACAGCGGCTTCACCTGGTACCGTCCATAATGCTGCTGGCGTTGCCCCCCTAAAACTCCCACACCCGGCTTTGACGCAGCAGACCTGCCACCGTTTCCAGTGTATCGTGCTTGGGGTCGCGGATGTTCAGGCGGCGGTCGAGGATGATGTCCTGGCGCCGCTGCAGGTAGGGGCAGACCTTCAGGAAGCCGTTAAGGGTCTGCCGCTCGCCCCCCATCAGAATGTAATCCAACTCCCGGTCGTGGGGCTCGAAACGGTCGGTCACCACGCGACAGGTCTCGTCAAACAGCTTGCGCATCTGACCCTCGCGAATGCGCTTGAAACGCAGTTGCGATGTTCCGCCGGCGTGGTGCTTGCCCTTAACGTACCGGGTGTCCGTCTTGCTGACCGCCAGTGCTGCGCCCCGGAAGACCGCCACCAGGTAACGCCCCAGCCGCAGCAGAACCACCCCCACCGTGTAATCGGTGGTTAGCAGCTTATCCAATGGCCCCGAATCCCATTCCTCACGAACAACCCGCTCCCCCACGGGAAAGGGCGGAACAATGACCAGGCCGGTCTCTCCCTTCCGGAACGCCACCAGTCCCGTATCGGACTTGAGCAGGGCTTCTCCGCCGGGACCCTCAATGGCCGGAGAGAGGAGGCGGAACCACTGGCGGAGGTCCGGGTTCCTGGAGTCGGGCAGTGTGGGCAGGTCGGCAGGAGCCAGGTACAGGGTTGCAGCGTCGGCGGCGCGACTCCCGTCCGTGCTCGATTCCAGGCGGGACAGCCGCCGCGCCAGAGCCTCCGGCCCCAGACTTTGGCTCGGGGCCAGTGTGGTCGGATGATCAGGGGCAATGCGGATGTGGTTGCTGGCGTTCATGGCTACGGAAATCGTAACACAGGATGGGGCAGCACTGCACGGCAAAAGCTGACGTTTGCGGTCAAAGGGAGACGGCCAAATCAGGAGCCTTCAACACCCTGGGCCAACCGCTCCATGTGGCCGATGTTCACCGGGTCCGGCCCCATTTCGCCCCGTTCCAGGCGCTTTATCATGGTAACTGCCGCGTCGTTCATGGGCGTGGGCAGGCCGCTCTCCCGACCCTTGCGGGATACCAGGCCGTTGATGTAGTCCACCTCGGTCTTGCGGCCCTTGAGGATGTCCTGGTGGAAGAAGGAGCGGGCTTCCCGACCCTCGGCCTGGGAGGCCTTGACCAGGTTGTCCACCAGGGCCTCCGGCGATGCGGCGGCCTCCTCCATGGAGAGGCCGAAGACCGGCTCCATGCTGTACCCCTGGGCCCGGCCCACCTCCAGGGTTTCCCGACCCAGTTCCAGGCAGACCCGTACCCGTTCCGGCGCCTCGGTCAGGTGGGCTGGACCCACTCCCGCCAGGGCGCACACCGGCGCCACGATGGAGTTGAAAACCAGCTTGGACCAGCGCACACCCCACAGGTTGGTTGTCAGCTCCGTCTTGCCGGCCGCGCTCAGGATGGTTTGCAACTCCTGCAGCCGGGGGGTTATGCGCCCGTGCAGTTCGCCTAGGACGAAGGTGGTCCGGTCCATTGCCGTGTTGCGCTTCAGGCGGCCCGGCTCGAACACCTCGGAGGACATGGTGAGCACGCAGCCGATGTCCCGGGTTGGCCCAACGACGGGGGAGAGCCATTCGTCGTTGAGGCTGTTCTGGGCCGATACCAGGATGCCGTCGTCCTTCAGGTAGGGGAGAATCAGTTGGGTCAACCACATGGAATCGTAGGACTTGCAGGCCAGGAAGACAATATCAAAGCAGTCTTCAAGGTTGCACACCTCGTACAGGTGAAGGGCGCGCACCGGCGAGGTGAACTCCTCGCCGGCGATGGACATGTGGAGGCCGTGAGCCTTCATGGCGTCCACGTGAGCGCCCCACTGGTCGATAATCACCACATCGTGACCGGCCACGGTGAGCATGCCTCCAATGACGCTGCCGGTACCGCCGGCGCCCACCACGGCTATCTTCCTGGTTCCGGGATTGTTCATGGAACTTCCTTGTTGGTTTGGGTACGGTTCGGATGGGATCTGGCGCCCGGGGTTAAGCTAGAGGGCTGGGCCTCAACCCGATTGGGTAATACGCAAACCCAGGACCGAATATCCCAACCAAGAATCCACCCCAGCCTAAATCAGCGCCCAAGGCCTGTCAAACCAAAGGGAATGGCGGCAGGGCAACCTAGCTTGGGCCTGTGATAGACTGGAAGCCGTTCGGGAATCAAATGCAAGGGGAACGAGGAATGGGAGTGAGCGCGCTTTCAGGCAGGACTTCGACAAAGACACTTAAGGCGGGCCTCCTGACATGGGCGCTGGCCGGGCTGCTGGCGACAACCATCTTGGTGGGCGTGGCGGGCTGCTTCCCCGGTGAGGAACCCGCCCCCGCTACCCCGGAGCCGGTTGCATCACCGGCCCCTGCTGACGGCGCTGAGGGCATGACCGCCCCGGCCAACCAGCCAACGGCGGAACCCACGGCAACCCCCGAGCCGACGGCCACGCCAAGACCCACCGCCACCGTTGCCCCGGTGATTCCCACCGCCACGGCGGCGCCACCCACCCCAGAGCCTACGTCCGCGCCAACTGTTGCCCCTTCCCCAAGCCCGTCCTCGGCTCCACTTGCCTATACGGACTTTGGCCCCGAACCCTCTTGGGGAGATGTTATCGGCGCTCTGCCAGAAGAGGAGCAGACCTGCATACGCAACGGCCTGGGCGACACCATTTACGAAACTCTGTTGCCGGCGCCTTTCTCCGCGTTGGAGGGAACATTGGCAATTATCATTGGAGAAATCTTGGATTGCGTTCCAGCAGAAACGGCGGTTGAAATAATGCTGGCCGATGCCGATACCGCACTTGGCCCACTGGAGGCCGAAGAAGTGGCCTGCCTCCGGGAATTGTTCATAGAAATTACCCCACAAGAATTAGTCGCAGCC
Source organism: Dehalococcoidia bacterium (assembly GCA_965221385.1). Classification (GTDB taxonomy): domain Bacteria; phylum Chloroflexota; class Dehalococcoidia; order Lucifugimonadales; family UBA3495; genus Bin22. Next base: position 1,453,507 of record OZ244885.1, on the reverse strand, counting down.
TTTAATGCCGAACCAACCACCGAAGATACCACGCTCCGGATTTCCTTCGCCCTCAAGACGCTCGAGTGCCTGCCCAGGCTGGTTGAAGGGTTTGCAGAGGAAGCGCTGGAGGAGTCTGAAGAGGCGTGGGATGAAGCCTTCGAGGACTCTGCTCACCTGTGGACCTTCACCGCCGGGGATACGATCTATACCACTCCCGTGGTGGTGGGGGACGTGGTGTACGTGGGTTCCGTAGACCGCAACATCTACGCGGTTACCACGGATTCAGGTGAATTGCTTTGGAGCCACGCTACCGGGGCCGAAGTCCACTCTACCCCCACGGTGATTGATGGCACGGTTTACATGGGTTCCGACGACAACCACATCTACGCCCTGGACGCCGCCACCGGCGAGGAGCTTTGGCGGTTCGACACGGGGCGGAGGGTACGGTATTCGCCCACCGTGGGGCAGGGTATGGTGTACCTGTACCTGGCGGCCACCGAGAGCGAATCTCCCCGGGTGGCCGCTCTGGACGCCCGCACCGGCGAGACCCGCTGGACCGCAGCGATGCCGGACTTCATCGATCCGTCTCTCGACATCAACCACCAGCCCGCCCTTGCTAACGGCCGAATCTACATCGCCGGCGCGGACGTCGGTAGGTTGTTTGCATTGGATGCCGACACTGGAGAGGTGGCCTGGGAAATCGACATTGCCGGCGACGGTCGGGCGACGCCCACCGTGCTGGACGGCGTGGTGTACCTGTCCATGGCGAACCATGCCTACGCCCTGGCTGAGGCTACGGGGGATACTATCTGGCATGTGGAAAACCAGGAAACTTCCTATGAATCTATTCCAGCTCTGGTGGTGGACGGCGTCTTCTACCATCCCAATGGATGCGTGTGCGCCCTGGATGCCGCCACCGGAGAGGAACTGTGGCAGTACGATTCGGGAAGATTGGGCAGTGAACTGGTGGCGTCAAATGGGGTGGTGTACGGCTCATCGGGGTACGAGTATCTCTTCGCTCTGGACGCCGCAACGGGGGAGGAGCTTTGGTGGTCCGGCACCGAGGACTTCACGCCCCACGCCCTGGCGGTGGAGGGGGGCCTGCTCTACGCTGACATGGATACGGGTTACCTCTTCGCCACCGATATTGAGGACGGCTCCCAAGTTTGGGGAGTGGAAACGGTGGGATTATTTGGGAGGCGGGGATATGCGCTGGCGGATGGGGTAATCTATGTAACCGCCTACGACAGCGACCTCAAGGCCTACAGGGCGCCGGAAGAATGGTGAGGCGGGGAAGAATGATGGGCCACGGGGACACTACGCGTGTGGGGGCACGGCCGTGCGCCCCTACGGTTCATGGCCCCGCGCGGTAGTCTTTCCGCCCCCTCTCCGCGCCAGCCTCTTAGGCATACCCGCCTTGTCGGTCATTCCGAGCGACAGCCGAGGAATCCCAACCGCACCCTGCAACCATGCCACCCACCACAAGCCACCCAGCCCTGTCATTCCGAGCGACAGCCGAGGAATCCCAACCGCACCCATCACCCACGCCACCCACCACAAGCCAACCAGGCCTGTCATTCCGAGCGACAGCCGAAGAATCCCAACCGCACCCTTCAACCACGCCACCCACCGCAAGCCAACCAGCCCTGTCATTCCGAGCGGCAGCCGAGGAATCCCAACGGTGCGGGGGAATGATCATGGCCATGCCCAAGCCCTCTCGCCCCTCCCCTGGGAAGGGGAGCGTTGGTCTGAATCGGGAATGATGGCTCCCAATTGCGGTTGGGATTCCTCGACTGTCGCTCGGAATGACAGACAAGAGGGGTTTGGGAAGGGAATGATAGTACCCCGCTACGGTTGGGATTCCTCGGCTGCCGCTCGGAATGACAGACAAGGGGGATTGGGGAAGGGAATGATGGCTCCCAATTGCGGTTGGGATTCCTCGGATGTCGCTCGGAATGACAGACGTGGGGGGTTGGCCTGGGGTGGGAAGGATGGTTAATGAGGCTAGGGGCGCACGGCTGTGCGCCCCTACAGTTCTTGTCTCCCCATGGTAGTCATGCCGACTCATCTCCCTTGGCATACGGAGCGGAGACCAGGAATGCCATTACCACGAGTCGGGATTCCCCGCCCCACTTCGTAGGGGCAGTCAGCTCCCCTACCACTTCTGAATTTCGGGCAGTACCTCCCGTCCGAAGAGGCCGATGTTCTTCATGGTGGCCTCGTGGGACATGCGGGACTCCTGGCCGTAGAAGATCAGGTGGTCCATGCCCAACCGGTCGTACAGGTAGCGGATCTTCTCCAGCACCGTATCGGGGGTGCCGGCCACAATGTGGTAGTTCTCGTTCAATTCCTCGTAGCTCTGCTGAATCAGGGGACGAACCGCCCGCCGGGCCGCCACCTGCTCTCCCTGCTGCGAGCGGTACCCCACCGGGTTCATGTATTCTCGGGGGCCGCGGGTGGTGGTGCCCATGCGCCAGATGAAATGGCGGGCCTGCTCGTCCGCCTCCTCCTGGGTGTCCGCCACGTAGCAGCAGAGCAGGTAGCCGAAGTTGTCCGGCGTGGGCTCGTAACCCGACTCGGCGGCGGTGGTCCGGTAAACCTGGAACAGGTCCTCGGTAACGTCCAGGGGCGTCAGGAAGGCCACGTAGGTATAGCCGTGGGAGGCCGCCCATTGCGCCGTTTCGGGGCTGGCCGTGCCGGGCACCCAGATAGGGGGATGGGGCTTCTGCACCGGCACCATCCAGGGGTTGACCACCCGGAAGTTGTAGTGCTTGCCCTCCCAGCGGAAGGGACCCGGGGTAGTCCAGGTCTTGATTACCAGGTCGTGGCACTCCTCGAAGCGTTCCCGGTTGTACATGGGATTGCCATTGGTGGCGAGGGTCTCCACGCCGGTGCCCCGCACCATGCCGGAAATGACCCGCCCGCCGGAGATCACGTCAATCATGGCTATCTCCTCGGCCAGGCGGACCGGATTTTCGTGGATGGGCAGGATGTTGCCCAGCAGGAGGATCTTGGCCTGCTGGGTGGTGCGGGCCAAAACCGCCGCCGCCAGGTTGCAGGAGGCGTTCATGCACGACGGCGTATTGTGGTGCTCGTTGACCATGATGCCGTCGAAGCCCATTTCGTCCACGAACATGCACTCGTCGAAGTAGCGCTTGAAGAGGTCGGTGGCGGTATCGGGTTCAAAGTAGGTATTGGGAAAGGTCAGGCGCAGAGAGGGGTACTTCTCCCCCTCGTCGTCGTCATACGCGTGGTAGGGAAACTCGCTGAAGTAGTAGATTTTCATGGGGTGGAAACTCTCCTGGGACAGGCTTGGGCCATTATATACCAAGGCCAGGGAGGTTCCTCAGGGGGGGACAACATGGTGGGGGGCTAACGGTACTTGTCGACGAGTTCCCGTCCGGAGATGTTCAAGTTCGCCTACACGGCGTTTCCGGCCACGGCGAACCCGAAGGTGACATCCGCCTCGATTGGCACATCGGTTACATAATTATCCGCCAGGTAATCCTGTACAAATCCCAACCGCTCAACCTCGTTCAATTGCAGCTCAACCGCTTCCCCAAGTTCCTGGCGAGTTTGATCCATGGTGTCCGAGAAGGCAGAGGTCCCCAACTCGAGACAAAGGCCGACCCATTGGTCTGCTTCCCGGCTGAGTTCGAAGGTCAGAACCATCACAAAGTCGGGGGAACCCTGGGCGTTGCGGTGAATTACAGTTGCCGTTTCGCGCATAAGTATTCCTTATTCCCCTTTCCTTCTACGTCTGGACGTGTCCCGTGGCGGGAAGATTCGCACAGGCGGAGCATATTCACGGGGAGCCGGTCTCCTCCAGGTCAGCCTTTTCCAGCACCTCCGGCAGATCGGGACGGGTCAGAGGTTCAATCGAGTTTAGAATCTCCCCCTCGGATTGCAGGACGTGGTAGAGGTCCCAGCAGAGTTGCAGGTTCATCCAGAAGGTCGCCGACATGCCCAAATACTTGGCCAGCCGCAGGGCCAGTGATGGCGTAACTGACCGTTGCCCGAGGATGAGTTCGCTGACTTCTTGGCATGGAACCCCGACGGCTTCGGCCAGTTGTTCCTGCGAAACCCCCAGGGGCTTGAGGAACTCCTCCAGCAGCATTTCCCCCGGATGGGGTGGCGGCTGGTGGGTGGGCACTCTCATATCGCCGATGATTTGTTGACGATTCTTGGCTTTAGGCGTGGTAGTCAACTATGTCCACTCCTTCGGGGCCGGTGGTGGACCACCAGAAGATTATGCGCCACTGATTGTTGATCCTGATGCTGTACCAACCTTGGAGAGAACCTCGCAACAGCTCAAGCCGATTGCCTGGAGGCGTTGCCAGTTGTTGCAAATTCTCGGCGCTGTCAATTAGAAGCAATTTCCGCCGGGCCAAGTCGTGCAGGTCCCGTGGGCACTTCCGCCTTGAGGCTATGCTATTGATGCCGTTCAGTATATCTTCTGAACCCCGGCTGCCAAACCCTGCTATCACAGGGGATATGATAGCAGGTGTGGGGGATTGGCGTACCTACCGAGAGTATTGGGTGTCAGAACTTAAGGAGGCTTCCGAGTGATTTGAGAAAGCTCCCCAACGCATTAATCAGATCGATGACCCTAGTTATATACCAGCGACGCTTCTCCTCTATTCTTTCCTTCTCCATCTCTTCAAGGAACTGAGCGGCGTTGCTATAAGGACCCCTAGCGATGTCTTTCCAAACGTATATAACCTGGTCGCATATCATTTTCTTCGTGGGGAGACTGACATCACCGAGATAAGGGATTAATTCACTGTCAAGAATCTCTTCCAACTCCCTAGTTATGCGCCCTAGCCCACTACCGGGCGATAATCTTTCCGATAAATGGGCGATAATGCTAGTCAGAGGATTATCAAGAGCTTCCAGCCTGCTAAGAACCTTACAAGCAAGGCTGTCTCCCGATGCTGCTGCCGTAATGTGGCCGTATTTCCCTGCCGTTAAGTCCCTCAGGTTTTTGCTGTAAGTTTCCGCTTGTACCGAGTCACCTCGGCAACGCGAACCGGCCCACATGATCCTGGCGACAAATGCATCCAGCTGAATCTGTTTCTCTGCCGACGATAACTCCGCAACAGCCATCGGAAATCACGCTCCTACCAACCATTATTGAGAGTTGACTCCTTGATGGGTCCAATTGTTCTCTACATTATACTCGAACATTTGCGCAATTCGAAATGTTGTAGTGTCGCTTGCCGCCCCACCCTCCAACCATTGTCCCGCCAGCGAGGCGGGGTTAGAATGGGGCATGACTCGCCCCTATCCCCCCGTCGTTCCAACTCTTGCCCCCCAAAGGAGCAACACCATGGTTCAGCAAGGACAGATTGACCACCTGCTACGGGAAACCGGTCAGATTCCCTCTCCGCCCCATGTTTCCGCCCAGGCCGCATTGCAGGACTATGAAGGGGTTTATGCGCGCTCCATCGCCGATCCGGAGGGGTTCTGGACCGAGGCGGCGGAGGGCCTGCACTGGTTCCGGCGCTGGGACCAGGTGTTCCAGTGGGAATACCCCAACTTCCGATGGTTCATCGGCGGGCAGACCAACATCTGCTACAACGCCCTGGACCGGCACCTGGCCACCGACCGGCGCAACAAGGCCGCCCTCATCTGGCTGGGCGAAGATGGCACCGAGCAGGTCTATACCTACGCCCGCCTGGCCCAGCAGGTGAACCGCTGCGCCAACGGGCTAAAGTCCCTGGGCGTGGGCAAGGGCGACCGGGTGGTCATCTACATGCCCCTGACGCCGGAGGGGGCCATAACCATGCTGGCCTGCGCCCGCATCGGCGCCATCCACAGCGTGGTTTACGCCGGATTCAGCGTCGGTTCCCTGCGGGACCGCATCCAGGACGCCCAGGCCAAGATGCTCATCACCGGCGACGTGGGCTACCGGCGGGGCAACAAGGTGGACCTGATCAGCATCGCCAACGAGGCAGTGGAGGGCTGCGACTCCCTGACCTCGGTCCTGGTCTGGCGTCGGGAAATGGCCCGGGAAGACCTGAAGGAGGGACAGGTTGACTTCGACCAACTGCTGGCCAGCCAGTCCATCCACTGCGAGGCCGAGGTCATGGACGCGGAGGATCCCCTCTACATCCTCTATACCAGCGGCACCACCGGCAAGCCCAAGGGGGTAGTCCACGTCCACGGGGGCTACATGGTGGGCACCCACTACCATTTCAAGAACTTCTGGGACGTGAAGGACAACGATGTGTTCTGGTGCATGTCCGACATCGGCTGGGTGGTGGGCCACAGCTACATCGTCTATGCGCCCCTGGTAGCCGGCGCCACCACCGTCTTCCGGGAGGGCGCCCCCGACTACCCCCACAACGCCGTCTTCTACGAAATAATCGAAAAGTATGGCGTCAACGTCATCTTCACGGCCCCCACGGCGGTGCGGATGCTGATGCGCTACGGGGAAGAGGCCGCCAAGCAGTATGACCTGCGCTCCCTGCGCTTCCTGACCTGCGCCGGAGAACCCCTCAACCCGGAGGCGCTGCGCTGGGCCTATGAGCATATTTGCGGCAGCGGCGAATGGGCCCACATCGTCGATAATTGGTGGCAAACGGAGACGGGCGGGCCATGTCTGGGCACCACGGCCACCATGGAAACCCGCCCCGGCCGGGTGGGGAAGCCCCTGCCCGGCGCGCTGATGGACATCGTTGACCGGGAGGGACAACCCATCGAGGAGCCGGACAAGGGCGGCTTCCTGGTTATCCGGCGGCCCTTCCCCCATTTTTCCCGCACCGTGTGGGGCGACCCGGAACGTTACGCCGGCACCTGGACCCAGATTCCCGGCGTTTACTCCTCCGGCGACGTGGCATTGCGGGACGCCGACGGCTACTACATGGTGGTGGGGCGGGCCGATGATGTGCTCAACGTGGCCGGCCACCGCATCGGCTCGGCGGAGGTGGAGAGCGCCCTGGTGTCTCACCCGGCTGTGGCCGAGGCTGCCGTCATCGGCAAGCCCGACGACCTGCGCGGCGAGGTGATCAAGGGATTCGTAACCCTTCGCGTGGGCAACGACCCGTCGGACCTGATGATGGACACCCTGCGCAACCACGTCCGGGGCGTCCTGGGGCCCATCGCCGTTCCTTCCGAGATAGAGTTCACGCCGTCCCTGCCCAAGACCCGTTCCGGCAAGATAATGCGCCGCCTGCTGAAGGCCAACGAACTGGGCCTCGACCCTGGGGACATAACGACGCTGGAGGATTAACACTCTCCCAACCCCGTCGCAAGGAACAAATTAATGAAAGCAATGGTGCTGGAAAGGTTCAATACTCCCCTGGACTGGCAGGAGGTGCCATCCCCACAGTGTGGCCCCCGGGACGTGCTGATCAAAGTTGTAGCCAACGGCCTGTGCGCCACCGACCTGAAGATTGCCGGGGGGCTGGTGCCAACGGTGCCCCTGCCCCACATTCCCGGCCACGAGGCGGCCGGCGAGGTGGTGGAGGTGGGCGCCGAGGTTCCGGGATTGCAGCCGGGCGACCACGTGACGGTCTATCCCACCGAGGGCTGCGGGTACTGCGACTATTGTCGTCTGGGCATGGAGAACTACTGCGTCACTGCCCCCCGCACCGGCTTTGAAATTAACGGCGGGTTCAGCCAGTTCATGCGGGTGTCGGGCCGCAATGCCGTCAAGATTTCCCCCGATGTGCCCTGGGAAGAGGCGGCCATCATCCCCGACGCCATGGCCAGCGTCTATCATGCCCTTACCCGCCGTGCCCAGGTTCAACCCGGGGAAACGGTGGTTATCATCGGCATCGGTGGGCTGGGCATCCACGCCATGCAGATGGCAAAGCTCATGGGCGCCCGCGTCATCGCTGCAGACGTGGTGGCCGACAAGCTCATCGGCGCCGAACCCTTCGGCCCTGATGTGATAATCGACAGCCGCGCCGAAAACCTGCCGGAGCGGGTGCGGGAATTGACCAACGGACTGGGGGCCGACCTGGTGGTGGAGGGCGTTGGAGGCGAGGCGGTGGCCGCCGTCCTGCCAGACAGCCTGGCCTGCCTGAAACTGGGCGGCCGGTTGGTGGTCCTGGGGTACAACTACGGCATACCCTTGGCGGTGGATACGGCAGACCTGATCTACGGCCAGTGGACCATCCTGGGAACCAGGGCATCCAACCTGCAGGACGTGGTGGAGGTGGTTAAGCTGGTGGAGCAGGGACGGTTGAAGCCGGTGGTGTCGGAGACCTACCCCTTGCAGGATGCGGAGCAGGCCCTGGCCCGGCTGCGGGAGAAGCCGCCTTTGGGCCGAATAGTGCTACAGTCGGAGGGGTAGGCTCCCTGGGTTGCGCCCCATAACCGAGTTGCGAGGAAAAGAAACGGGCCCGATTCAACAGAGAATCGGGCCTTCCATCGGCGGGGAAGAATGGTGGTTCTGAATGGTCGGGGCGGCCGGATTTGAACCGGCGACCCCCTGCACCCCATGCAGGTGCGCTACCGGGCTGCGCTACGCCCCGACACTAGGCAACTAGGATAACACAAGGCGGGGATGCGCTCAAGGCCAAAAAAGGCCGCAAGTAGGCCAACTCCTCCGGGATTGGTCATTCCGTGCGACCGCCGAGGAATCCCAACGGTTGGAGGGAGCCAACACTGCTATGCTCAGACTCCCTTGGCTGTCATTCCTCGGTTGTCGCTTGGAATGACCGGGTAGGTTGGCTTGGGGTAGGTGACGGGGTTGCCCCGTACCGTTGGGATTCCTCGGCTGTCGCTCGGAATGACAGAGAATTCCTGGACCAAGAGACTAACTGAGACCTCAATGCGACAGACTTCGCCTTAAGCGTTAGAATGCCTCCAATCCATTTCCCCGGAGGTTCACCATGGCCGGGCCCCTGGACGGCATAAGAGTCGTCGAATTTACGGAGATTATCGCCGGGCCCTTTGCCGGTATGCTGCTATCGGACATGGGCGCCGAGGTCATTAAGGTGGAACCGCCCTGGGGCGACCCCTGGCGTGGCACCCAAGCCTTCTCCGATACCGAAAGCCGTCCCTTCATAGCCTACAACCGGGGCAAGCGCAGCATCACCCTGGACCTGACCAAACCGGCGGCCACACAGGTCCTGACCCGCCTCATCCCCCAGATGGACGTGGCCATCGTCAACTACCGACCCGACGTGGCGGCTAGGCTGGGGGTGGACTACGATTCCCTGGCAGCCATGAATCCCCGGCTCATTTACTGCGAGAATACCGCCTTTGGCCGGCAGGGGCCCGATTCCTGGCGACCGGGGTATGACATGATCCTCCAGGCCATGACGGGGTTGATGACCGCCGAGGGAAAAGTGGCCGACGGCGCCCCCGTACACGTCGTTTCCTCTCCCTTCGTTGATACTTCGGCGGGCATCTGCCTGGCCTGGTGCGTCTGCGCCGCCCTGTTCCACCGGGAGCGCACCGGCCAGGGCCAGAAGGTGGAAACCACCCTGCTGGGGCTGGCCCTGGCCATGCTGGGAATGCGCTTCGTCGAGGTCGAGTACCTGGATCGGGAGAATATCATCGCCACCCGGGAGTCGCTGGCAGCTTTGCGGGAGGCCGGCATACCTTACCCGGAACTGCTGGGAATCTACGAATCAGACCACCCGGTTACGCCAGGCAACATCTACTATCGTTCCTACCAAACCGCCGATGGGGTGATTTCCCTGGGCTGCCTCAGCGACCCCCTGCGGCATCGACTACTGGATTTGCTTGGGCTTGCTGACATTCGCTTCGACCCGGATTACGACCCCCGCAGTGCGGAGGCGGTGGCCTTTGGCGAAAAGCTGATGCGCCAGGCGGAGCAGGTCTTTCGCCAACGCACCGCCGCCGAGTGGCTGGCCGTCCTGGACGAAAGGGGCATCCCCGCCGGGCCGGTGCGCTTCCTCGAAGAGGTGTTCGACGACCCCCAGGTGCAGGCCAATGGGCTGGTGTCGGAATTGGAACACCGGGACGTGGGCCGCCTGCGCATGGTGGGCCCCCTGGCCAGCTTCAGCGAGACGCCCTTGGAGGCCACTCCGCCGCCGGCCCTGGGTCAGCATACCGACGATATACTGGCGGAACTGGGTTTCGCCCTTGGTGAGATTGAACGTTGGCGCGCCGAGGGCGCCATCGGGTGAACGGTCTGACGGTCGCCGGTCACCGCCATTCCTGGTCGGGGCCTAGATACCTTCGGGGTCGTGCGCATTGCCTCTTGTAGCAATGTCCTATCCCGTTTCCCGCTTCTTTGATGCTCCCGGTGTACCTCCCTTCGTCCCACGTCCCCCCATGAATGCTGCCGGAACCAGGGCCAGCAGGGCCACCACCGCCGCAACTTGGAAGAAGCGCTGGAACAGGGAAAGACCGGCGGCCTGAACGTCGGAAACATAGCCGGCCATGCGGGCGGCGGCCTCGGCGGGCGACTGGCCCGGTTCGGGCAGGGGCAGCGCCAGGCCCGAAGTAAGCGCCTGGAAGTGCTCGATTCCCCAGGCAGAAAGGGCGGCCAGCCCCAGGGTCATTCCCAGCATCCGGGACACCACCACCAGCGACGATGCCGTGGCGTGGTACTCCTGGGGGGCGGCAGTCAACGCCTGGGCCATTATGGGGGCGATAACCAGCCCGAATCCCAATCCAGCGATTGCCAAATGCAGGGTCAGTTCCGGATCCGTCACCTCCAGCGTCCACCCGCCGACCAGGAACAGACCGGCTGCGGCCAAAAGCAACCCCGCCGCCGTTACCGGGCGACTGCCGATACGGGACAGAAGCAATCCCCCCAGCACGGCCCCCACGGGAATGGCCAGGGTCATGCGCAACAGCCACAGGGCGCCCTCCAGAGGCTCCCGGCCCATGACGGTGTTGGCCATCAGCGGCACAGTTACCAGGGCAATTATCAGCGACACCCCCACCAGCGCCTGGGTCAGGGTGGCGCCAAGGAAGGCCCGGGAACGAAAAAGCAGGGGCAGCAGCAGGGGCTGGGCAACCCTCCGCTCCACGGCTACCAATCCCACCATCACGAGCAGGCCCGCCGCCAACAGCAGGAACGGTTCAGCCGAGGCCAGGGTGAACAAACCCTTCCGGGAAAGGGCAAGGGACAGAACCAGCAGGGCGACCACCACCAACACGCCCCCACCGTAGTCCACCCGGGTGTGGGGCTGACGGCGGTTGAACAGCAGCAGCAACCCCGGCAACAGGATGGCCACCTGGGGAAGGTTCAGCCAGAAGAGCCAGCGCCAGTTTGCCAGTTCAAGGATGGCGCCGCCGTAGGCGGGGCCCAGCATGGACCCGGCTTCGGCGGCCCCGCCCACGATGCCCAGGGCCAGTCCCCGCCGTTCGGGGGGGATGAGGCTGGCGGCCAGGGCAAAGCCAAGGGGCACTGCCGCCGACCCGCCGATGGCCTGAATTACCCGTGCCCCGACCATCTCCTCCAGGGAACGGGAAAGGGCTACCAGAACACTGCCCACGGCGAATATTCCCAGCCCAACCATGTACAGCCGGGGGTAGCCGTACACATCGCCCAGCCGACCGAATATAGGCATGAACGCCGTATATCCCAGCAGGTAGGCGGTAACCACCCAGGAAACCCGGTCCAGGTCGGTTATGGGGATGCGCAGGTCCTGCATAACGTCGGGCAGCACGGTGACCACCACCGTCTGGTCCAGGGCGGTGAAGAAAGCCCCCAGCCCGATGACGGCCATCGCCACCCAGGGTGGAGGGGCTGGGAGGCGGGAGGGTTGGTTGCTAGTGTTATCCATACACCTGGGCGCCAAGTCTGTAGTGGCAGTTGATCAGTTTAGTAGCACAAATTAGGGAATGTTGTATAGTGAGGGTATTGATTAGGTTGAAGCAGTGCAATATTATTCCAGCAACTGAGAGCGGCACATGCTTAGAGACGATGAAATAGAAGAACTGGTAACCACTCCAAAACGAATTATCAATAGAACCCCCGTCGGCGGATACCGGGAAGAGAATCGGCATAGAAGATGCGAATTGGATTTGCAGTCGGAATCGGACGTGAGGAAGAAGTTCACCATGTTCGTTCGACAGAGCCTGGAATTCCACGAAAACTTCTCAATTGGCCTGAGATACTTAACAAGGGATCCCGTCTTGGGGAGGCTGGTCCTAGTTCGGTACAACGGCCCTCATGGCGAGATTAGCCGTTCTCCGGACGGCCACTTTGCCGTTCCTCATATTCATCGAATCAACGAGCAAAGCCTGCTTTCGGAGAATGCCCAGCCACAAGAAAAACTCCGGGAAATAGCCGGTCGGTATGGTACTTATGCCGAGGCTTTGCGAGTCTTCGTAGCTGACACTGGAATTACCAACCCTGAAGGTTTCTTCCCCGAGCTCATGCAAGGGAGATTGTTCGATGGAAATTGAAGCCCTGAGGGGTGTGCTGGCGCAACGTGTCACTTCTGCCATTGATTTTTACGAACGACGTCCTGGAAGCTACCAGTTGATATTTCCTGTCTTCCATGAAGATGGGGACATGATTGACATCTACTTGCAAGAGAGTCCATTGGGTCAAGAGCAGGTGAGGATTTGCGACTTCGGGATGACCCTGATGCGATTATCCTACTCCTATGAAATCAACACTGACTCTAGGCAACGCATCTTTGAAAATATCCTGATCAATAGTGGACTCGAAAATGATGATGGCAACCTTTACCTAGACACGGACAGGGAACGAATTTATGAAGGGGTACTACAGTTTGCCGGTGGCGTTCAAAAGATCTGCAATCTGCGCTATTGGCAACGGGAAACGGTCAGAAATACCTTCTATGAAGACTTGGAAATACTGATTCAAGGAGGAATGGAAGAATTCAACCCGCGACGGGAAACGTTCCCACTTCAGGATTATCCCAGCAGTGTTGACTGGTCATTGAACCATAATGATCGGCAGTTCTTTGTCTTCGGAGTATTGGGCAATGGCAAGGCCAAAAGTGTGGTCATATCCTTGCTGGAATTTCAGAAAGCCCGTCTGCCCTTCATTAGCTTGATAGTCCATGATGACATGGAAAACTTGGGACGGCTCGAAAAATTGCTTTTGACCAGGAATGCCGATACCCAGTACCCAGTTCTCAATGATTTTCGGGAGAAGGGGGCCGACGACATCAGGAGATTGGCGGGAGGTAGGCTCTAGCCAGCATCACCCCCTCGGCTGACTCACCCTCCCGGCATTCCCACTTCCGGCGCTTCTATTTCGGGGGGATTCTCCAGGGCCTTCAGGCGCACCATCCTTGCTGTGTCCTCCAAGTCCCCAGCCACCAGGGGGCCATCAATCAACGCTTGCCGCAGTTGGCCCGTGTCCTTGCCCACCCACAGCTCTACAGGTACAGTTGCGTCGGGCAGGGCGCCAGGAATCAGTTGGGCCAACGTCCCCGTGGGACCGACCGCCTTGATGTGGTACGCAGTGTAACCTTCCAGTTCAACCTCGCCCACCAGGGTTGCCGCTTCCGCTCCTTCCAACAGGGCAGCCAACGATTCGGTTACATATTTGAACCGGACGGGAATCAGTTCGTTGGGGACCGGCTCCCAGGCCCCGGTGAACAGGTTGGTCATGTAGGCATCCTCCCCCACCACTATAGCCTCCAGACGCAATACGCTGCCCGACGCCTCCATTTCCAGCCCCATCCGGAACCGGTCGGGCAGGCTGGCCACCCCCTCGGCGGCCACCAGGTTCAGGCCCGACGCTAGGGGTGAGCTGCCCGTGGGATGCTCCAACGTAAACTCCAGGTACCGGTCATTGGCAAGATGATCGGCTGCCCGGGCCAGGATGGCGCGGGGGTCCGGCGGTGGCGTGGGAGTTGGAGTATGTGTTGGAACGGGCGTGGGTGTGAAGGCGGGCGCGGGGACGCCGGCGCCGCCTCCGGTGGTTGGCGACGGGCTGGCGCAGCCCAGGATTAGGGCTGCAAGTGCCAGCGCCAGCCAGCAGCACAGCAAGGTCGCCCCTTGTCGATGAGCGGTTTCCAAACCACGGAACTCCGGCGATGCCTAATTCCAGGACCAGAAAGCTACGCTGCCCTGGGCAATCTCCCTGGGTGGCTCATTGCCCACTGCGTCCAGCACGTACACCCTGGCGCCCGAGGAACCATGGCCATTACGGCGTTCCTCCACCGGCCTCTCGGAACCGGCCACCACCAGCCGGGCGCTGTCCGGCGACCAGGGAGAGTGGGAATAGGCGTACTGGTCGAAGAAGCTGAACATGGTGAAGACCTCTCCACTGGGTCGGAAGCGGAACAACTCCCGAGCCGGCGGGACGTCGGCCTCGTCCCGACCAGGTTCGCCGGTCGTCGAGGAAACCTTCATTTCGAAAACCTGCTCCTCGGCGTCCACGCCCACCCAGGCAACGCTCTGGCTGTTGGGGGCCCAGTAGAAGGCCATCAGAGGTTCATCCACCAGGGTGCGCGCCGGGCCTCCCTCGGCGCTCACCAGCCTGAGCCGTTGGTAGATTCTGCTCCTGGGATCCGGATTGTCGGCCACCGCCAGGGTACGGCCATCGGGAGACCACATGAAGGCTGCCAACGGCCCGGTCTCCACCGCCACGCGGGGGGCCGAAGAAGCTCCCTCATCCCCCACCTGACCCTCTGTTCGCTCCCCCACGTATATCGCGTTGTATGCGCCTTCCCCGGCAAACCAGGCCCACCGACTGCCATCGGGCGAAAGGGCCGGAGTTCGGAAGGCGGCGGCATCGGCCAGGCGAAGAGGGGCGTTGTGGAGGAAGGGGCGCTGCAGCAGCCTTATCTCCGACCTGGAGTGAACCATCAGGGCCTGCCCGTCGCCGCTCCAACTGAAGTAGAGGGGAGCGCCCCTTGCCAGGGCGGTGGCCGACCCGGAGGTCTGGGGATCCAGGGTGAACAGGGTCAATCCCTGCTGGGTGGTGGCCAGGAAAGACAGCAGTTCGCCATCGGGCGACCAATAAAGGTAGTGGGGAGAGCCTTCGGCAACCAGCCCCGGAACGTCGTTCTCGAACACGGTGCGGCTGGCGCCCGTCCGGCCATCTATAACCTGGATCGACACCTCCAGGGCCCGGCTGGGGGTGATCTGCAACCGCGAAACGGCCAGTAGGTCGCCATCGGGAGACCAGGTGGGCCAGGCGAAGGATTCCTCGAAACCCAGGTCCTGAACCGATTGATAGGTGGCCCCATCGACCGATTCGTCGGGACTGGCCGGGCTGTCTGGGACCGGCGGGTTCGATGGCTGGGAGCGGACCCGGCGAACTCCCGTCAGCCGAACCCGATCGCTGCCATCGGGGTTGATGGTGAACAGGTCTCCGTATGGGCCAATGTAGG
Organism: Dehalococcoidia bacterium; assembly: GCA_965221385.1. GTDB lineage: Bacteria > Chloroflexota > Dehalococcoidia > Lucifugimonadales > UBA3495 > Bin22. The sequence continues at coordinate 1,438,268 of OZ244885.1, read as the reverse complement.
CAATGCGGTCGATGCTCAAGTTGGGCAGCGCTCCTGAAGCTGGGAGGTGATCCCGGGCCGGTTCCCCGGTCGTACCTGCCGGGCTGGCTGGGCCAACTGCCGCCGGGGTGGGGGAGGGAGTTGGGCTGGGACGCAGGGAGGGCGCATTGGCGCATCCAACCGGCGCCAACAGGATTGCCGTCACTAGCGTCAGTTGCAATCCCTTCGTCAGCCCTGCAAAAAGTTGTGAGAATTTCCCCTGCAAACCAGGCGCCAAAACCACCGCTCCCGCTTATTCCCAGAATACCATCACCACCAAACCCTAGCAACGGGGCAACTGTGTAACGAGGCAACTGTGCAACGAGGACGGCAACCGTTCATTTCTGAAGAAAAGGCGGCAGACCCCGGCGGGGGCAGCGACAGCAGTGGGAGAATGGCCAGCCTCGATGGCGGGTACCGTGGCCTTCCGGGGATGGGGAGTCCCCGGCGCTGCTCACCCCGGGTAAGGTTCGGGGGCTGGCACTACTTCAGTAGCGCCAAGGGTCCTGTCCCCCAAGAAAATGCGATAAGCATTATTGACAGGTGCGGGTTTCTGTAATATAAAGCTGCGTACTACATGATAGAATGTGGTCACCCTTTACCAAGGAGGAATGTTCGCAAATCGTTAGAAGGGACTATACGTTACGTAATTCGTAGTTTACGGAGGTAAATTGTGGGTAACGCAATCAGACTATGTGCCGATACGTTCAGGCGACGCTGGTGGGCGGTTCTGCCTCTGATAACCCTGCTTGCCGTCGCCTGTGGAACGGCCGAAGAGACTGCGCCGCCGGCGGAGTCGGGTTCTCCGGGTAGCGACACCACCGTCGCGCCTACCGATGCCCCTCCTATGATTCCCCAGGCCACTGATTCTCCATCAATGGGTTCCTCCGACCCTCAGACCTCCGACGGAACCGGGTCGGGCATGTCGGACACGCCGGCGCAGCCGGCCGAGGCGCCCACCGCGGCCCCCGCGCCGACAGAGGCCCCTCCGCCTGCCACCAGCGCCAAGAACCATGCGGTAATTGTCACCGAGGCCGAGCCGGCCAGCGTTGGCGCCTGGAGTCAAGGCTGCTCCGCCGAGATTCATAGCATGGGCTGCCAGGACTTCGTGACCGACTTCTTCACCTGGCTGGACGACCGGGACCGGGTGATTGTCCCTCTGTCCGGCGTGGTGGACTGGGAGCAGATTGACCTGGACCGCTGGCAGTTCAACCTGCGGGAAGGGGTCAAGTTCCACAACGGCGCTCCCTGGAATGCCGCCGCCGCCAAGTACGGCATCGAGTACAACGGCTACCCGGATAACCCCAGCGCATCGGTCACCTGGACCGGGCCCGACATGACGGCGGAGGTTATTGACGACCTGACCGTCCATGCGGTTTGCCCCCAGGCCTGCCCGATTTACCCGCGCACCGCCCTCTTCGCCGACTTCCAGGACCCGGAGTGGTTTGAGAACGCCACCGAAGAGGAACAGTCAACCATGACCATCGGGTTTGGCCCCTACCGCATCATCGAGTTCACTCCCGGGGTCAGCACCGAGTTCGAGGCCTATGAGGACTACGTACCCACCGATAACTGGTTTGCCCAGGCGCCCAGTATCCAGTACATCACCCACACCTACCGGCCGGAAGCCCCGGTTCGGGCCGCCATGGTTCGGGCCGGTGAGGCCCACTGGGTTGCTGACATCGGCTTCGAGGAAGCGGCCAACGTCAGCAAGACGGTCAGCGGCAAGACGGCCGAGGTATATACCCTGGTCTTCGATACCGTCTTCCACGAGGAACTGGCCAAGCAGAAGGTGCGCCTGGCCCTTTCCCACGCCGTTGACTGCCAGACCATGCTGGATTCCTTCTTCAACGGCCAGATTCCCTGTCACCAGGCCATCTCCATGATGGGCACCGTGGGCATCACCGAGGCCAACTCGGCTCCCCGCGAATACAACCCTGAACTGGCCCAACAATTGTTGGCCGAAGCCGGATACAATCCGGAAAACGAGATCAACATCAACACCCGCCCCGGCTCCAACATTCGCGGCCTGGAAATTATGGAATCGGTCATCCAATATTGGCGGGACGTGGGGGTGAACGCCAACCTGAACTCCCACGGTGACCTGGGAGCGGCCCGGGAAATCCAGATTTCCGGGTGCGGTCGCTTCATGGGCGAGCCCGGTTACCGGGAGAACATGGACTGCGCCGACCGGGAGCCTCCCGGACCGGCCTACGTCTCCGGCCACGCCTACGAGGTGGCCACCTCCAACGAAATCCTGGACATGCAGCGGTTCAACAACTCTCGCCTGAGTTGCTTCAATCGCAGCAGCCGGGTTTGCCAGCCGGACCTGATGGCTCAGATGATGGCTGCCAACGCCATCCCTGAAGGGCCGGACCGGACTGCAGCCATGGAGGCCATCGCCGACTACTCCTACGAGCAGGCTTTCTTCCTGCCCTTCTTCGAGGTGGTGTACGTGTACGGCCTGGCCGAGGACATGGAATGGGAACCCTACTACGCGCCGCGCCTCCGGGGCAACACCCTGAGGTTCACGGAGTAGCGACACGCCAACCGGAACCCAACAGAGGTTCCGACGGATTTGGTACGACAAAGGGGGCGGGTCAACGACCCGCCCCCTGGAATTCTTCCATTCTCTTTTTCCCGGCATTCCCCCGTCACCCCGTCATGCCCCCTTGACATTGCCGTTCCGAAACCCCGAAGTCTGTCATTCCGAGCAACAGGCCTGGTTGGCTGGCGGTGGGTAGGTTGGTTGTTGGGGGTAGGGGCGCACAGCCGTGCGCCCCTACGGAGCAAGGGTACGCGTGTCAGCCAGACGCAGCCCCCCTTGCCTGTCATTCCGAGCGACAGCCAAGGAATCCCAACCGCACCCTTCAACCATGCCACCTACCACAAGCCAACCAGGCCTGTCATTCCGAGCGGTAGTCGAGGAATCCCAACCGACCGGGGCGAGCACGCTTGGGCAAAGGAATGATGGTATCCGCCATACCGTTGGGATTCCTCGGCTGCCGCTCGGAATGACAGGCTTGGGTGGTTTGTGGTCGGTAGGGAGGTTGGCCCCGCGCCGTTGGGACTTCTCAAAGGGATCGTAATGACTGGGTAGGTCGGTTGGTGGTAGGAAGGTTGGTTGTTGGGGGTAGGGGCGCACGGCTGTGCGCCCCTACGATGTATGCCCCTCTTGTTGGTCATTCGAAGCGACAACTGGAGAATGACCGGAACGGGTTGGCCGGGGGCTAATCGAACAGGATTACACTGCGAGCCACGTTTCCGCCCTTCATGTCGGCAAAGGCCTCGTTGAGCTGGTCCAATTTCATGTGCTGGCTCACCAATTCGTCCAGCTTCAGCCGGCCCTGTAGATAGAACTCCACGTATCGGGGCATATCGGTTCGGAAGCGGTTGGACCCCATGCTGCTCCCCTGCAGCTTCCGCTCACGGCGAAGGAACCCGCCGGCGTCAATTTCAATCATCGTCCCCTCGGGAATCATGCCGATGACGGTGGCGGTGCCGCCGGGCCGCAGCATCTGGTAGCACTGCTCCGCCGTCTCCTTCAGGCCGATGGCCTCGAAGGAGTAGTCAACCCCGTCATCGGTCAGGTCGCGGATTCGTTCCACCACATCGCCGCTGGAGGCGTCGATAACGTCCGTTGCGCCGAACTCCCGCGCCAGGGTCAACTTGGTCTCCACCGTATCGACGGCGATGATGCGCAAGGCCCCGGCCAAGGCTGCGCCCTGGATGCAGTTGAGGCCCACGCCACCGCAGCCCACCACGCAGACCGTGCTGCCCGGCTCTACCTGGGCCGTGTTCAGCACCGCGCCCAGGCCGGTGGTTGCGCCACACCCGATGAGGGCCAGGCGGTCCATGGGCACGTCGTCCCGCACCTTGACACAGGCATTCTCGTGGACCAGCATCTGCTCGGCGTAGGAACCCAATTGCGCCATTTGGGTAATGGCCTGGCCGCCCTGTCTCAGGCGGGGAGGCTGGTCGGCGCCCCGCACCACGTCGGTGCGGGTGCACAGCACGGGTTGGCCCCGCAGGCAGAATTCGCAATGGCCGCAGAAGACGGAAAGGCAGGTAATCACGGTGTCGCCGGGCCTCAGGTAGTGTACCTGCTCGCCCACCGCCTCCACCGTGCCGGCAGCTTCATGGCCGAGGATGGCCGGTTTGGGAATGTTGTAGCTCCCTTCCACGTAGTGCAGGTCGCTGTGGCAAACGCCGCTGGCGCCGGTGCGGAGCAGCACTTCCCGGGGACCGGGAGCGTCAACCTGCACCTCCTCCACCTCCAGGGGTACGTTGACCTCTCGCAATACGGCAGCCTTCATAGCTGCACCTCCCACGTTATTGATGGTTGTTTCCGGAAGGGTAGTCATCCAGATGATTGTTGCCGGAGGATTTGCCCGGCATTTTAGCAGAAACCGGACGGGAACCGGGGCAGTTCATTTTCTGCCGAAGAAGGTATGTGCAAACCAACGGCATGTCAAACCTGGAAGTTCAGTTTGGCGGGGTAGATGTCATTTACAGCGACCGGTTCCCATTTCCAGGCAATTCGAGCCTATTTTGTTTGTCATTCCGAGCGACAGCCGAGGAATCCCAACCGACTGGGGCGAGAACACTTGGGCATGGCAATGGTGGGTCCCCCATACCATTGGGATTCCTCCACAAGGTCGGAATGACAGGCAAAGGGGGCTGGGCATACTCGATTCCTGGGGAACTGTCATTGCTGCATTGACGTAGTCTTGGGGGCGGGCCGGCGGGGATTCTTGAGGCCGGTGTTGAGCTTGCTGCCCACTTCCCGTTTAACCCTGGCTGCCAGGCAGTCTTCGAACTCGGCCAGGAACTCCTCCACCGCCGACGGGTCATATAACGCCAGCGTCCGGAGGGCCCAGGACAGGGCCTTCACCACCATGTCGTCGCCATCGCCAGCCAGGAATCGGCCTACGGCCAGGGTACGGGCCACTTCCCCCCGGCCGCCCCGCGCCCGGGTGTTCAGGGCAACGGCGCTGACCAGCGCGGCCCGACGCCACCAACGATCTTCTGACGCTGCCCACCCATGTATGTCGGCGTCGCTGACCTGGCCGTTCCGCCAGGCCGGCCCGGCCAGCAACAGGGAAAACACGTCCACCACATTCCAGCCATCCAATCCCTCGCTCAGGCTCTCCAGCCTGCCCAGATCCAGGGACGAGAGGGCAGGCTTATGGTAGTGAACCAGTTCATACGCCACCCATCTCAGGTCGGGCTGCCCGGAGTGCTGCGACTTCTGCTTGACGGCCAGGGCTGCCGCCACTACCGATTCCGGGTCCCACTTTGCCATCGTCCGGCTGACTTCCCGCCGGATGGGACGAATGGCCGGCACCGTAAAGTCGGGTAGGTCGTTTACCTTCTGGAACAGGTCGTCAACTATGTCGTTCACGTCCATCAAACTCTGCCTCGGCCAGAGGATGCCACGGGCGGCGAGGGTTGGCGCCGCTATATGTCCTGACCCGCGTACCGGGCAATCTCCACGAAACCGTTATCGGCATCAGACCAGGCGAACAGGGCGGCCTCCACCACGCGCACCTCGTCAATGCCCACTACCAACTGCTGTACCGGGTAGGCCGGCCCGTCTCCCCAGGGGCTGGCTGCCACCTGCCGGTCTGTTGGCGAAAAGTAAGCCTGGCCATTGGGGTGGGAATGGTAAATGACCAGCGGGGGCTGATCCCCGTCCAGGGTGCGGTTCAGTTCCAGCAGGTCCGGGCCACTGAACACGTAGGCCCGTTCCGCCGTCCGGTCTGCCGCCGTGGGGTGATTGCCGTCGTCCTGAGCGTTGACGCAGGCGTGTAAATCCAACGCGGCGTTCCCATCCCGAGGGCCGGCCAGCCACCCGCAGCACTCGGCGGGAAAGCTGAGGCGTGCCTCTCGGTAAACCGCCTCCAGCAGTGGTCTGGCTATGCCCACAGGCGGGATGGGCGCGTTTTCAACGGGTGATTCCGACATAACATACCCTCGCTACGATGTAACAGACTCAGGGCGGCCGTGGGCCGGTACAGGGGACTCCCTGATACGGTTCCGTGGCGGTAAATCAACCATGCTTTATAACTTGTAGCATTTCTATATTCTTTGAGGCATAATAAGTGTGGATAATGTTTTTGTGTTGCAGGGTAAAGTTAGTTAATGCAAGGTTCCGGAAAAGTTGCGATTCGGCGCAAAAGCGGAGCAAAAGTGAATCTCCAGGGAACAAGCTGACGTAATAGTGACTGAACAGGAGCGCTCGGTCCCCCAGGGGAAAGGATGAGTTCGGTTATGAAAGACAAGGTGAAGTTCTTCTTCAAGTCGTGCGCCAAGTGCGGGGGCGACATGGTAGAGGACCGGGACTGCGACGGTTACTTTCGCAAGTGCCTGCAGTGTGGCCGTATCGTTGACTACGAGACGGCTGCACCGTTGGAGGCCAAGGCCGACGACAAGAGGTTGGTAGCCTGATTGCGGCGGCGGTGCGGACCCCAGGGGGCGGCAGTTTGGCGTTGACTGCCTCCTAACCGGGTTGTACCCTGGCGCCGCCGGAATTCCTGCGATGCTCGGCGTAGTCGAAGACCACCTGCTCCTGTTCCCCGTTCGATATGGACCCGGGACGCAATTCCCGAACCAGGTCAATGGCCGCCTGCGGTTCATATCCCATATAGACCATGTAGGCGGCCAGCGCCGTTCCTGTGCGGCCGATCCCCGCCCGGCAGGTGACGACCACCGGGCGCTCCCAATTCTCAATCTGATCCTCGATCCACCGACACATTCGGTCAACCTGTTCCAGCGTGGGAGCGGTGGAATTGTCCACCGGCTCCAACAGGTCGTACATGTTCCAGATTTCGGCGGAGATGGTATCCTCCTCCATCCGGAGTACGGAGCGAATGTCCTGCCGCTGGAAGAACATCAGGTCCCGACGGCTGGTGGGCCCCATGGCGCCGGCCAGGTAACCCTCCAGTACCCAGCTGAAATTCAAGTGTTCCAACTCTGATCTCCCTCAAGAATGGTCAGGACCTTCCGTCCGGTGAAAACTCTAGTGTCCGGCCTCGGATGAAGCCGCCCGGCGTTGTCCTAATCCCCAGGCGGAGGCCACTGGGTACCGCCCTCCGAGGGCCGGTCACCCGGCGCTGCCTGCAGTCCCTCGGACACAACCTGCTGGAACTCACGCAGGATGACATTGCCCCATTCCCTGGCCTTCTCCACCCGGAAGGCGGTGCGCCGGCCCCGCGTGGCGGCCCGCACCTCGTCACCGGTAACGCCCTGGTTTGCCACATCCTGGGCAATGGCTTCGTCCATGGCGTCAATTTGGGGCACCAGGGATCGGGCGGTCTCAATAAACCGGGAAATCTCGCCCATTTCCGCGTCGAAGGTGACGAAGACGGGTACCGTTCCGGCCCGGTTTTCCGGCAGGAAGCTGTTGGTGGTTTCCAGTTCATCGTCGCGGCTGAATACCTGTAGGTTCAGCTTGTCGGTGGCGTCCGCCAACTTCAGTATGGCGGGAGTTGTGCTCATGGCATCCCCACACCAGTCCGAGGTGAAAACCGCCAGGTTCAGAGGCTCTGCCAGACCGTCGAAGAAGGCCCTGGTATCTTCCGGCACCTGCACCGAGTTGTAGATGTCGATGAAGGGCTGCTTGTTGACCTTGATGGACTCGATGTACTCCTGGGTGGTCATGCCCTGTTCGAACTTTTCCCTGGAGATAGCCATTGCCTTACCTCCTTTCAATTTCTGTTGGCGGCCCGGACTCCGGTTCTGGCGCCGCACCGGAACCTGCTGACCGGCGGTCAGGCCGCGTTTCCGAAACGGCCCGTCCCAGTTGGCCTTCCGGAATCTGGTCGCCCCTTCCCCGTTGCTTGGCGAAGGGCTAGTAGCCTGGGGTGCGCCACTCGAAGGCCAGGGTGGCGTACCGCACAAACACGGCGCCGCCGGGCGCCCCGATGGGGCCGTTCATTGCCAGCAGGGCGATGGTATGCTGGTCGCCGGGCTTGGGTTCAGCGTCCACCACCACCCGTTGCGGCACGTTGAATCCCTGAACCGCTCCCCGATCCCGGTTGCATTCACCGTCGATCCAAAGTTCGCCGTAGTCGTCGATGCAGGTTTCGAAAATGCACCTGGCCCCGGCGATGCTCCTTCCCTCGACCTCCTCCGGCAGGGTGACCCGAATGCGGTACCAGGCGAAGGTGACACCCCGGGAGCGCCATTCCGTAAGGTCCTGGCAAACCTCCCAACCCGAATCGTCGTAGTCGGTCAGCCGGGCGGGGCTGCCCTCAAGTTGGGAAACCAGGCCCTCGTTGGGTTCGCCAGGCACCAGGCCGGGCGCCCACCGCCACACTCCGTTGACGGCCTTCAGGTCCGCCGGGTCTTGCAAGTTGAGATTACCTCTGGGCATGGTTTCTTCCTCCCTTCCTTGTTGGACTGGACTGGATTGGATGGGGCCGGGACTCGTGGGGCGACTCTTGGCCCGGCCGGTGGAACGACCGGTATGTCGGCCGGGTTACACCCCCACTATACGGATTCCCGAATGAACCCGGTAGATGCGGTTGATGTTCACCAGCAGGGGAGTAATCTGTTCCACGTATTTGGCGTTGGCCAGGCCCCCGCCGTCCACCGGACGCAGATTGGGAATCTTCTTTGTGAGGGACATCACCAGCGCCTTGGCATCGGCATCGTCAGCGCACACCACCACGTCCCCTTCCATCGGGTGGGCCGGTTCCTGCAACTCCTCGGCGCTTACGTTCTGGAAGGCGGCCACCACGGGCGACTGGGGCAGCAGGGACTGGGCCTCCTCGGCGGCGGAGCCGGCCTCCACCGGCACGGCGATGGCGCCCCGTCCTCGCTCGAATCGCATGGGCGCGATAACGTTGACTACTGCCTTTCCCGCCAGTGGCCCGGCCAGTTGCTCCAGCATGGCGCGCTGGGCCTCGTATGGAACGGTCAGGAAGGCCGCGCTGGCCTGAACCGCCGCATCGGCGTTGTCGGCGCCGCTTATTCGCCCCGAAGGGCCATGGCTTTCGGCCAATGCAGCCAGTTCCGCCGCCGCCGCGCTGGCTCGCTGGGCATCCCGCGACCCGATAACCACGTCTTCCCCGGCCAGGGCCAATCGCAGGGCCAGGCCCTTGCCTTCCGGGCCGGTGCCACCCAGGAATGCCAGCATAAGGTCCTTACCTCCCCGCAGATGTCAACCCTAATATAGCATAGCAGGGCCAACTGCCATGCGTCCGAAGTCGCCCAAGAATGGCCGACTAGTACTCAAACAAGCCAGGAATGAAAGGGATGAATAGAGGAATAGTTGCCTGGTCGGGTAGGGGCGCACAGCTGTGCGCCCCTACGAGCAAGGCCCAACTTTCCCGACTTTGCCCCCTCCTTCCTAACTAACCTGGGTTGACTGGGTACTAGCAGATGGCCGACTAAAGATGGGATGCAAATTTGACGCTCTCCCCTTTCCCGGCCTAGAATTTTCACCAGGGCGCCCTCTTGTTGGAAGGCAACGGAGGGTAGGTCCAGGGTCATGGCGGTGGCAGGATGGATGGCGCGCCCCTCCGGGTTTTGTTTCTCAGCCCCTACTTTCTTCCCTATTTGGGGGGCATAGAACGGGCCATCGAGCGGTTGTCCTTCCGGCTGCTGGAATCGCCTTCGGTGGAGGCCGTGGGTGTTCTCACCACCAAGTACTCCTTCCCCCCAACGCCCCATGCCGACTGGCCCGACCGGGAGAGCACCCCAGAGGGTATATCCATATTCCGGTTGACCGGGTTCCCCTCCCGTTCCCTGCCCCTGTATTCCGTTCCCCTGGTCTGGTTTTCGCCAGGACAGATACGCCGCTACCTGGAGGAATTCAACCCTAACGTCGTCCATTTCGTCGGCGATGGCTGGTTCTGGGGGCACTTCTGGGCCTGGCGGTGGATTAGAGGCAGCACCAAGCTGATATTCACCCCCTCCTACCACACCCTGCCCACCAGCCGCGCTTGGCTGAAGCCGGTCAACCGGTTCCTGTGCCGGCGGGTGGACCGGGTGGTGACCCTCACCATGCAGGAGGCGGGACAGGTGGCCCGGGATTACGGGGTGGACGCCGGAAAGCTGGCCGTGGTCGGCTGGGGCGCCTCGACCATGGGGGACTCCTGTGATGCGGAAGCCCCAAAGGGAAAGGGGAAGGACGAGCCGGTTACCATTCTCTGCGTGGGACGATTGAGCCGCCACAAGGGCCAGGCATGGTTGTTGGAGACCTACCGTCAGGCCCGCGTCGGGTTCCGTCGCCCCACCCGGCTGGCCCTGGTGGGCAAGGACGAGGACGCCGAGCCACAGCTGCGCGCGCAGGTGAAGGCCGCCGGCCTGGAATCGGAGGTTATCTTCACCGGCGAACTGGACGATGATTCCCTGGGACAGTGGTACGCCAAGTCCGACATCTTTGCCCTGTTCTCCCGCTACGAGGCCTTCGGGCTGGTCTATTTCGAGGCCATGCTCGCCGGCCTGCCGGTCCTCACCCACCGGGTGGGGGCCAATGCCGAACTGCTCACCCACGGTACGGCGCTGGTTTCCCGTAACGACCGGGTGGAGGCAGTCGAAGAACTGATCCGCCTGGTGAATGACGCCGGCCATCGCCGCCAACTGGGAGCGGAGGGCCGCCAGTATGCCGGTAGGGAGTTCACCTGGGCAGCGGTGGCCGACAAGTACCTGGCCCTGTACCGGGGCGATAGCGGAGGAGGCGTCTGATTGGAACGAGCGGACTTGGAACGCGGCGCCCGGGAGATTCTCCTGTCCAACCTGCGGCGGGGGGTGGCCGACTGGAACGGACGGGAGTTCAGCTTTGTCGTTCCGTCGCTGACCGGTTATCCATTCCAGTGGTTCTGGGACTCCTGCTTCCATGCCATTGCCCTAACCCACCTGGACACCCAACAGGCCCAGGCGGAGTTGGAGACTCTGTTGAGCGGCGCCCAGCCCGACGGATTCATTCCCCACATAATCTTCTGGGAAATGGAGAAGCAACCCGCCTTCCTGGAACGCAACATCGTGGGCATGACTTCCCCGAACTTCAGCGCCACCATCCAACCGCCAATCATCGCCTACGCGGTGGAGCGAGTCTATCAAGCTACTGGGGAAGACCAGTTCCTCCAGGCTGCCCTGCCAACGCTGACCGCCTACTACCGTTGGCTCCGTCACCATCGGGACCCGGACGACGACGGGTTGATAGCCATCATCCAGCCCGAGGAGGCCGGCACCGACTGTTCACCCAAATACGATGAGGTTCTCTGTCTGGAGGAGTTGAGCAACCGGGGATTCATCGCTGCCCTGAAAAAGATCTACGCCGCCTACGAACCTCTGCGCGGTGACGACCGGCGCATCCTGGCCGCTGACATCTTTCACTTCGAGGATGTGCTGGTCAACTCCATTTATGCCCTTGCCCTCCGCTCCCTGGCCCGCCTGCTGGGGGACGCACCTGAGGCGGGGGAGTTTCGTCGGCAGGCCGGCCAAACCCGCGACGCCCTGCTGGACAAGTGCTGGAACGAGGAGAAGGGGGCCTTCTTCGACCTTGCCGGCGTGGCGGAAAGGCCCGTGGAGGTGGTGACGATAAGTTCCCTGATGCCGTTGATTTTGGACGACCTGCCTCCAGCAATTGTGCAACGCTTAGTGGAGGATTGGATCACCAGGCCGGAGCATTTCTGGCTGCCCTATCCCCTGCCTTCAGTGCCGGCGTCCGACCCCCGGTTCATGCCGGGCAATCCACGGGGATTCATCTGGCGGGGGCCCACCTGGGTGAATACCAACTGGTTCCTCTCTCATGCCCTGCGCCGCCACGGCTACCCCGACCTGGCCGATACCATCGTGGCGAGGACCCACGCGGCCATTGAAAAGTCGGGCTTTCGGGAGTACTACAATCCCTACACCGCCGAGGGTCTGGGCGCCCGCAATTTCGGTTGGACTACCCTGGCGCTGGATATGTAGCCGGGGCAAAGGGAAATGGGCAGGCGCCATGCCCGTAGGGACGCACAGCCGTGCTCCCCTTCCCTTACAGACACATGCCCATTCGGGCCAATACCATCCAGCCCTGTGCTTCCAAGCCCCCCTTACTGTCATTCCGAGCGGCAGCCGAGGAATCCCAACGGCGCGGGGGAACCGGGTTCCAGGTATCGCAGCTCCCCTACCCTGTCATTCCGAGCGGCAGCCGAGGAATCCCAACGGAACGGGGGGAACATGGCCCCATCCCCAAACCGCCCTACCCTGTCATTCCGAGCGGCAGCCGAGGAATCCCAACGGTGCGGGGGGAACCATGCCCCCATCCCCAAACCGCCCTACCCTGTCATTCCGAGCGGCAGCCGAGGAATCCCAACGGCGTGGGGGAACCGGGTTCCAGGTGTCGCAGCCCCCTTCCCTGTCATTCCGAGCGGCAGCCGAGGAATCCCAACCCCACCAACCAACCATCCCTACCCCCTCAAAAACACTCTCCCTTCTCCGGGGAAGGGGAGGGAACGCCTCGGCAAGTCAATGAGGGTTCCCCTGAACCGTTGGGATTCCTCGGCTGTCGCTCGGAATGACAGACGTGGGGGGCTGGGCAAGGCAATGAAGGTTCCCCTGAACCGTTGGGATTCCTCGGCTGTCGCTCGGAATGACAGACAAGGGGGGCTTGGCAAGGCAGGGAAGGTTCCCCTGAACTGTTGGGATTCCTCGGCTGTCGCCCGAAATGACAGACGTGGGGGGGCTTGGCAAGGCAGGGAAGGTTCCCCTGAACTGTTGGGATTCCTCGGCTGTCGCCCGAAATGACAGACGTGGGGGGCTGTGCAAGTCAATGGGGGTTTCCCCCGAACCGTTGGGCTTCCTCGGCTGTCGCTCGGAATGACAAGAAGTCGCCCGGAATGACAAAAGGAAGTGGGGCGCACAGCTGTGCGCCCCTACACCATTAGGCAATTGTCCGCCCTGGCCTAACCTGATATGCCGGGGCTAGTCCACCGCCGCTGCGGCTGGTTCCGTCTCCGCGGCGCTGTCCTCTCCTTCCTCCAGGTCAGCAATGGCCTGTCCCACGCTGGGACCGGACGTATCGTCGGCGTCAGCGGACGAAGTTGGCGTATCCGGGTTTGCCGGCGCCTCCTCGTCCTGTTGTCCACCTTCGTGGTCGATGGTTTCCGTGTCAGGACCCCATTGACTGACCAGGGCAGCTCTCACCAGGGAGTGGGAGCGGTTCAGATGGAAGGTGCGGAACCGGCGGGTACGGCCCGTGTCCGGGTTCTTGTCCCGGTGCCAACCCCAGATGAACAGTTCCTTGTTTCCCAGTTCCCTGAGCAGCCGGGTAACGTAGGTACGGGAATAGGTGCGCCCACCCCAGCGACCGGTAATCTCCGGGTGCTCGGCTTCCAGTCCCTGTTGCAGGGCGGTGCATATCTCACCCAGAAGGAAATTGAAGGCCACGTGGGTCAGCCCCTCCTGGTGCTCCAGCATATCAGCCATTATCACCAGGTCGCGGATGCGGTGGCCATCCTGCCCGTCACCTGGCCCCCGGGGCAGTTCCAACTGGGCCAGCGTCTCCTCCAACTCCCGCTCCAACTCTGGAGCAAGGGTCCCTGACTCCGGTTCCGGCGCCCCTTCCGATTCCGAAGCATCGCTCTGGGCTTCCGTTTCGTTTTGGAGTTGGCCCTTCATGGAATCGGCTTCTGGCGACCCGCTTACCTGGTCAGCAGGCTCTTCCTCAGCCAGCGCAGGAGCCCCTTGATCGGGAATATCGACTGCTTCGGAGGGTTGGTCGGATTCTCCTTCCCCGTCAATCATCGGCCCCGCCTCGGAGAGGGTAGGCTCGGTTGCGTCGTCATCGGGGATGACCTCTTCATCGGCCACAACGGATTCCATCGAGCCGACAGACCGGGCCTCGGCCATGGCCTCTTCCGGATCCGGTTCATCGGCCATGATGACCCAATCCACCAGACCAACGGTAACCAGCTTGATGGTTCCCTCTTCAGCGGTGCGCAGCATCAGCTTCTTGAACCCCGAAAAGCCCAGCTTCTTCTCGTCGAAGCCGGGAATTCGGCGCATGATGCGCTGCTTGAGCGAGGTCAAGAGCGGGGTGCGACCCGCCTGCCGTTCGGAGCGGACGATTTCTTCAATTCCCCGCATCACGTCGGACAGTTGCTGCCGGCTGACTGCGGAGGATCGGCTGCCCCGGCCGCTGGTGGCTGGCGCCGGTTCCGGTACGGGTTGGGTCTCCGGGTCCACATCGATGTCGTACAGAATCAGCCCGTCCACCTGATCGGCCAGGCGGCGGGAAGTGCTCCACGAAACGCCGATGATGATGACCCGCTTTCCGATGGCCCGCAGGGAGTTGATCACGTGGATGAAGTCGGAATCCCCTGAAACCAGCACGTAGGTGCCAATGTTGGGGTAGGAATGGGCGCACTCAATGCAGTCCGCCGTCATCTTGACGTCCACGCTGTTCTTGACCCGGGTGGTTCGGGCATTGCTGGCAGAGGGATGGCCCAGGGGAAGCCGGGTGGGAACATATACCGGCTCGATGCCGGACGCGTACAGGGCGGGAGGGTCTATGATAAATTGGCTGGCCCCTCTTAATTCGGGAGACCTGGTAACCCAGTCAGCATAGGCCTTGGCCACCACCACCCTCCCGTGGTTGGCGACCTCCTCCTTCAGCGCGCTCACATTGGGCGCCCTGGAGCCGGCGGCCAGGCTGATCTTGAAGTTTTCCCAGTCGATGAATAGGGCTACGTCATCTCCCGAAATGGGGTGACCGTTTGAGTTAATAATGAGATCACATCTCCTGTGAAGCCTGCGCGATGCTTCTGGTTGAAGTTTAGTCCCCAGCGTCTTTAACGTCAACAACAACCGCTTGCGGCTATTGTAAGGGAATTATATACTTGTGTACCCACGCCCCATAGTTAGCCAACGTTGGGTCACTTCTCCTTTGGCTTACGGGGGTATAGGGCGGTTTCTTCCTCGAATCGCCAAGACGTCTTGGGTTTGGCCCGCAGGGTAATCCGGGCCAACTCCTCCGGCGTCATATCGAGGGGTTCAGGCAATTGGTACGTTACTGGCCTACCCCGGTTCTTCTTCTTCCTCGGCATTAGTCCCCCAGTTCCTCCAAGTATTCCTTGCGGTTGTCCCAATTGTCCCTTACCCACTCCGTCCGTAGTTGGGCTTGGTCTTGCAATCGTTTCGCAAATTCTTCATCCTTCATCCACTTGGCCTGTCTGTTCTGCCGTCGCAACCCCGGCATAGTGAGTTGGTCGCTCTTACGTCCGTTACATGGGCGACACAACAATATGCGGTTTGTAAGGTGGTCTGGCCCGTTGCCATTCTTGGGTGTAACGTGGTCTAGCTCCATGAATTCGGTTTCCATCATCCGACCGCAACCAGCGC
Organism: Dehalococcoidia bacterium; assembly: GCA_965221385.1. Classification (GTDB taxonomy): domain Bacteria; phylum Chloroflexota; class Dehalococcoidia; order Lucifugimonadales; family UBA3495; genus Bin22. Next base: position 1,422,914 of record OZ244885.1, on the reverse strand, counting down.
AACCAATGAGTCCGTTGTCGCCCTGTGCCTTCTCTAGAATAGCCCGAATCTTGCGGTTGGTAAGCCGTTCCCACGGCTCTTTTGCCCGTGTAAGCCGTACACGAAGGTCGGGGACAGGTATTTCGTCCCCGTCGGTTCTCTCGGGGGGGGGTAGTTTCGTAGTGAATGTCCGCATGGCTCAACGTCTGTTGCCCACGCCGTCGGGTTCTACGTCCTTTTGTCGCCAACCCTTCCTTCTCTAGGCGGTCAAGAACCATCTGGTGCGCCCCGTCCCAAATATCCATGCCCACCCATTGGCGGCCATGCCTTTCGGCAGCGACCGGCGTGGTGGCGCAACCACAAAACGGGTCAAGGATTATATCCCCTTTGTTGCTACTGGCCTTGATTATCCGCTCGTACAATGCCAACGGCTTCTGCGTGGGATAGCCAGTCCGTTCCCTTGCGTTAGGTCTCAAAGGTGGAATGATAATCCAGTCTTGAGGTAGCTTACCGCGTTCATCTAGAACGACCGCACTGCCAAAAGCCGAGGCATTAGCGGCAAATTCATCACGCCCTTCGGATGCTTCTGAATATGGTTGCCGAATATCGTCAGGATTAAATGTCCATTTGTCGCCCTTTGTGTAGAAGAGCAGTGTATCGTGCAATCGTCCATATTGTTTTCTCGTGTTGCGTGGCCACGAATAACACCAGACGATTTCATTTTGAAATTGGCGTCTTCCAAATATAGCGTCCATTAGTGCTTTGGTGTAGGCATGCGCCGTATGGTCAATATGCAGGTAGATGCTCCCGTCCTCCCGTAGTATCCGGTGCATTTCCAACAGCCTAACTCCCAACCAACAAAGAAACGCCCCCATATCATCGCCATAGGATACTCTTGCAGCGTCTATGACCGCCCACACTCCCCGCCAGTTGTCCTTAATGGCGTCAACCCATTCTTCGTGTACATCCCTGTCCCAACTCCACCTATCCTGAAATTGCGCCCCTTTCGCCAAGCTGTCCGGCGTAGCGTGAAAATCCCGGCCTTTGTTGAATGGCGGGTCCGTGGCTATTAGGTGAACTGTCCCGCTATTCATGCCACGCAATACTTCCAAGTTGTCCCTGTGATACAACGTCCGATTCTTGAAGTTCAGTTCTGCCAAGTCTAAATCCCTCCAATCAGTCTAGTATTGGCTGGCCCGATAAGGTCGGCGTAGGGTAGGTGCTTGCCCACGCCCCGTTGAGTCATAAGGGCCATCTGGTCGGCGGTATCCAACGGGCGGTTATTGTGTCGCCCTTCAAACTCCGTTACGTAGCGGTCAAGGTGCTTTGCGCTGAAATGGTGGTAGGTTCCGTCATGCCCACGCTTCAACATTGACCAGAAGGATTCCATCCCGTTGGTATGGGCCATGTCCCTAACGTACTCCCCCACGCTGTGCTTTACCGCTTCGTGAGGGCGGTTCAGCCCTTCGTATGCCCGTGCTTCGTCAGTATAAACCTGGGCGTCAACCTCCGTGTTCATGTGGACAAAGCCTTGCAGGGTACTGGCATCGGTCTTTTCCACCACTTGGGCCTTTACCTGATTGGTGGGGCGGTCTTTCACGCCCACCACCGGCGTCTTGCCCACAGTGCCACGCCCGGCCTTGAGTTTCTTGTTGGCGTGTTTGTTACCTTCCTTACCCCCTATGTAGGTTTCGTCCGCTTCCACCGGGCCGGCCATCCGCTCCATTTCGTCAACCAACGTTTCCCGAATCCGCATAGCCAGATACCATGCCGTCTTTTGGGTCATTTCCAAGTCCCGGTGCAACTTCATACTCGATACACCTTTGAGATTCGTGGTGCAAAGGTAGTATGCCAATGCCCACTTGCTCAAGGGCAACTTGGAATCTTGCATGATGGTATCGGTCTTGACCGTGAAATCCTTGCGGCAGGAGCGGCAACGATATTGGGGAGTCTTGCGGGTAGAGGACTTGGGACTAATGGCGTCGCTTTCGCAGTAGGGGCATTTTATCCCGTCGGGCCAACGTTGGGCGACCAGCCACGCCTCGGCTTTGGCGTCATCGCCAAACTCTTGCACTGCCTTGATAAGACTGATACCCTTGCGGTAGTGTTTACCTGGTGCTTTCTTTGTAGCCATAACTCTCATAACCTATTGGGATTATGGAGTTAGTGTACCCCAAAGAAACAGGTTTGTCAAGTTATTTTCAGCACTTTTGGGTACACAAGTATATAATTCCCTATTGTAAACATTGTAATCCCATAATGGGACGGCCCATAACTGGTTCGGCATCGCATTCGCACGGCCATGAGCCCCTGCGGGTGGGTGGTGGCAACGCAACCCGCTGCAACTGAAGGCGTGTGCCGGCATTGCTTTTCACTACACCGGCACCTGGCCCGGGTAACCTGTTACGGCGCCGGCGCTGGACTGAGCGGGTCAGGTGTGCTATAAACGGCGCCACTCCAACCGGGCGAGGAGGCGATGTGCTGAAGCTGGCAAGGGGCCTGCTCCTGGTGACGATATTCTACAATGTAATAGAAGGCGTTATCGCCCTTTGGTCTGGCATTGTCGCGGGCAGCATCGCCCTGGTGGCATTTGGCGCCGACAGTTACCTGGAGGTGGCCGCCGCTTCCCTGGTGCTGTGGCGTCTGGGTGTTGAAGACCACGAACGGGGCGAACGCATGGAAGGCCGGGTTGTCCGATTCATCGGTTGGTCCTTCTTCGTCCTGTCGGCCGCCATCGTGTACCAGTCGGTGTGGGCGCTGACCAACCGGGTCGGGGCCGAAGAGTCTTTGGTGGGGATTGTTCTGGCGATCTTTTCCGTCACCTTCATGCCCCTCATTGCCTTCTGGAAACTGCAATTGGCAGCCAGGGGCAACCTGCAGTCCATTGCCGCCGAGGCCAAGGAAACCCTCGCCTGTTCTGCCCTCTCCGTTACCCTGCTGGTGGGCCTGGCCGCCAATGCGATTCTCGGCTGGTGGTGGCTGGACGCCGTTACGGCCCTGGTATTGGTGCCCTGGCTGGCGCGGGAAGGCTGGGAGGGAGTTCGGGGCGAGGTTTGCCACGAAGGCCTGCTGCTTTGTTCCTGTCGGGCCTGCTTCTACGGCCTGAGGGCCTGCCGGTCCGCCTGCTGCGCTCCTTAACCCAAGCCCCAACGCCGTTGCCGGTAGAGGTTGCCGGGGGAAGTTACCGTGGGCCAACGGCATGTGCCAGCCAGGTGATCTGCCCGTCTGCCCCCGTGTGCGGCGCCTTCCGCCAGGTGCTATAATCGGTTGCTGCGCCCGACCGTTGCAACGCGCCAAACGAGCGTAAATCGCTGTTAAGATTACGAGAAATGCTGGCCCCAGAGCCGGCCTTCAGGACGAGACCAGGAGGAAATGTGAGGATTGCACCCCATAACCTGAGGACTCCGGGCCCCACGCCCATCCCGGAGGACATATACCGGGCCATGTCGGACCCCATGATCAATCACCGGGGCCCTGAATTCTTTGAACTCATTACCGAGTGCACCGAAAAGTTGAAGCAGGTCTTTATGACCGAAAACGACTTGTTCATCCTCACCGCCTCGGGCACCGGCGGCCTGGAGGCTGCGGTGGTGAATACCCTGTCTTCTGGCGATAAGGTTCTGGCCGCCAGCGCCGGTTCCTTTGGAGACCGGTTCGCCGACATGCTGGAGGCCTACGGGGTTGATACCCAGCGCATCACCTTCGAATGGGGCGACCCCATCGACCCGGATGCCATTCGCCAGGCCCTGAAGAATGACCCGGAGATCAGCGCCGTCATCGTTACCCATAACGAAACCTCCACCGGCGTAACCCACGATCTTCAGACCATATCCAGCGTGGTCAAGGGGGAGTTTGGCAAGCTGCTCATCGTGGACGCGGTCAGCAGCCTGGGTTGCGTTCCCCTTCCCGTGGACGGGTGGGACTGCGACGTGGTGGCCACCGGTTCCCAGAAGGGATTCATGATTCCCCCCGGACTGGCCTTCATCAGTTTCAGCGATACCGCGTGGCAGGCTCAGCAGAAGTCCACCCTGCCCAGGTTCTACTTCGACCTGGCCGAGGCCAAGAAGTACCTGAACCAGGGTCAAACCCCCTGGACGCCCAATTTGGCGGCCATGTACGGCTTGCGGGCCGCCCTGGAGAACATCATGGCCGAGGGTATGGAGGGCGTCTTCGACCGGCACGCCAGCATCGGCCAGTTCACCCGCGACGGCGTGCGGGCCCTGGGCCTGGAATTGCTCTGCACCGACGAGGCCCGCGCCTCCAACACCGTCACCGCCATCAAGATGCCCACCCATATTGACGGCGGGCAGATGATGGAGTTGATGCGCACCGAGGAGAACGTGGTGCTTGCCGGCGGACAGGGCAAGTTGACCGGCCACATCTTCCGCATCGGGCATTTGGGTTACGTTACCGAGGAACACATTCAGGAGGTTCTGGACGCCCTGGCCCGGGTGCTGCCCCGGGTGGGCTTCTGAGTCTCATAAGAGGCCGAATGGGCAGCGGGCGGAATCCTTTGCGGCCCGGTGAGTCCGGCCGTGGGTGGTCGCGCCGTTCAGGAAGGGCCGTCAAGTCTGGGGCTGACGGTGGAACCGGGCGCTAGTGGAAGCGGCCTCAACTCTCTCAGCTAAGGTTTTACCTATGTCCATGTCCCAATTGCAGCAGACAATGGCCACCCTGCGGATGACGCTGGCGGAATTGCAGAACAAGGAACAGCAGCTGGATACTCTGATCAGCCAGTTTCGCACCCAGTTGCAGCGTCTGCCCCGTCAGGTCATCTATGGTCGCACTCCCCTGGAAGTCTCCCTTTCCTCCATGGGCGAAATTGAGGAGCGGTTGGCAGATACGGAGGCCACCAAGCGACGGCTCCTGGCCATCAAGAAGACCGCCATGGAGGAACTGGCTGCCCTGGAGTCGGTAAAGCAGGTGGACGAGGCCAAGCGCTCCCTGTCCAACCTGAGGCGGCGCATGCGGTCGGAAGGTGAAACCCTGGAGGGGCTGGCGGAGGTTCGTCGCCTGGAGTACTTCATCGCGGAACACAGTCGCCTGGCCGAGCAGGTCATAACCTCCCGCTACCAGGAACGCCACGGCGGGTAGGCATCGCGAGGGAAGACCAGCGTGGGTAGGGGCGCACAGATGTGCGCCCCTACCTGTTTAGTTGTCATTCCGAGCGCCGCAGGCGTCGAGGAATCCCAACGGTGCGGGGCCGCGGCGTTTCGCCGTAGGAAGCCCGGGTCTCTCCCTACGGTTGGGATTCCTCGACGCCTGCGGCGCTCGGAATGACCGGGTGGGTTGGCTTGCGGTGGGTGCATTTGAAATGTGGAGGAAGGCATACAGGTACGGCTCGGCGGTAGCCTGGTGTGTAAAGGCGCACGGCTGTGCGCCCCTACGGCAAACGACCCCCAGTTCCGGTCATCGCCAGGGCCAGCCCCTCTTGACTGTCATTCCGAGCGCCGCAGGCGTCGAGGAATCCCAACGGTGCGGGGTCACGGCGTTCCGAGGTAGGAAGCCCGGTGCCTTCCCTACGGTTGGGATTCCTCGACGCCTGCGGCGCTCGGAATGACAGGGTGGGTTGGCTTGCGGTGGGTGCATTTGAAATGTGGAGGAAGGCATACAGGTACGGCTCGGCGGTTGCCTGGTGGGTAAAGGCGCACGGTCGTGCGCCCCTACGGGAAACGACCCCCAGTTCCGGTCATTGCCAGGGCCAGCCCCTCTTGACTGTCATTCCGAGCGCCGCAGGCGTCGAGGAATCCCAACGGTGCGGGGCCGCGGCGTTTCGCCGTAGGAAGCCCGGGTCCCTCCCTACGGTTGGGATTCCTCGACGCCTGCGGCGCTCGGAATGACAGGGTGGATTGGCTTGCGGTGGGTGCATTTGAAATGTGGAGGAAGGCATACAGGTACGGCTCGGCGGTTGCCTGGTGGGTAGGGGCGCACAGCCGTGCGCCCCTACGGGAAACGACCGCCAATTGCCACCAATTACTCAGTTGACCTGGGTTGACGGGGACTAGAGCGTCCCGTCCAGCCGGTTTATCACCAGTCCGGTGGGCAGCTTGGGGTAGAAGAAGGTGGACTTGGAAGGGAGTCGCTGACCCCCACCTACGATGCTCTCAAAGGCATCCATCGGGAAGGGCTTCATCAGGAAGGCCAACTGCTGCGAACCGTCCCGCACCATGCCCACCGCCTCAGCCGCGTCGTGGCTGTAATCCACGTGACGGGACAGGGAGTCTCCCAGGAAAGGCATGATAACCTGCTCGTCCAGCACCCAGGCCTCCGACACGGCCAGTTCACCCCATGGCCGCCAGTCGATACTGGGCTTCAGGGTTAGCAGCCGAGCCTGGTCGGCGCCGGGGCCCACCAGGGCCACCATGTGTCGGCCCTGCCCCCGTTCTACAACCAACCGCTCCAGACCCTCCGGCCCGCCGCACTGGTCCAGGTCCACCCCTTCAGCGTCGAACAACTCCAGCAGCCGGTCCTCAAGCTGCCCCAGGGCATCCGGGGCCAACCCGCCCACCACCTTATGGTAGGGCAGCAGTTGCAGGCCCGGGTCATCGAACTCGGTTAGGGACATCATGACGTAGTTGTAAGCCGAGTCGGCGGAACCGCCAGCTTCCGATTGGCGCTGCTGCCGGTACCGGAGCGCCGCCTCGTAACGATGATGGCCGTCCGCCAGGAATAGGGGCCGTCCCTCAAAGAAATCGGCGATCTGCTGCTGGGTCTCCGGGGAGTCTATTCGCCATAGGGCAACCTCTCCGATGCGGCTCAGTTCGCTGCCCGGAGTACTCAGGTCCGGCGTACCCGCTGCCACCTCTTCCAGCAAGGGGCCCAGGACGTTACTTCCATCCCGGTACAGAGTCATTAGCGGGCTGAACTGGGACATGGAGGCGCTGAGCAGGGCCACCCGGTCCAGCACCGCCGGTTCCCGGGTGAACTCGTGGGGCAGAACGGAACCCTGCCCATACTCCTCCACCAGCACATCGCCGAACAGCCCCAGTTGCCTTCGTACTGCGTCTCCATCCCGGTATGTATGGCTCATGAGATAGTAGCAGGGGGTTTCCTCCTGGCGCAGCGCCCCGCTTTCCAGCCATTGGAGGAAGAGGGACGCGGCCCGCCGGTAGCCGCCCTCCGGGTCCACCGGGTCCGGCTGCTCCCCGCCCTCAAGGTGGACGGCATTGTAGGGACTTCGCGCCTGCAAAGCCTCCTTCAGCCGAGCGCCGATCATGTCGTAGGGTGGACAGAGCAGGTCGGCCAGGTTGCCGGCCACCTGGGGAACATAACGGCAACCTCGAAAGGGACGAAAAACGGCCATGGACGCAACTCCTGGGCAAGCTGCCAAAATTATAGGGTAGAGGAAGGGGCAAGTCCACATTGGGGGAAGGGCTGGTACAGAAGGAACTGGCTGGCTTGTCCCAATTCTGAACCGTTGCCTTGACTATATTTCCACCATGGCATAAGGTGTCTATGTAATGTTCCCTGTTGTCCGCTTCGGCGCACATCAGGTTGGTATTCCTTACAAGAGCGGCATAGTGTGAACTGTGCCGCTCTTCCCGTGTATGGCGATTTCCCTTTGGCCCTTTCCTTGACATGACCCCCTCCGGCAACCATAATTTCCCTCAAATTTAGGTTCAGTTAACTCCATTCCTCTATGGCCGATTGCCGGCCTGCGCCCTTTGTCCATCAACCCCACCACCGGAGGAAAGCTATGGCCACCGTCAAGTATTCATTGGACGAATTCATTCACGACATGGAAACCCTGCTGACCGAGCAGCCCGACCAGCATCGCATCTTTGACCAGGGTTCCTCCTATCTGGAAAAGCTGATAGCCAATCCGGCGGCCATTCCCGAGGAGTACCTTTCGCCGGTGGGCCGCGGCCCTCGCAGCAATCACGGTTCCTATGCCCTGTACCAGGGGGAAAGCGGCCTGCTGATAACCTCGGTGGTTTGGGGGCCGGGGGACCACGCATCGCCCCACGACCATGGTACCTGGGGCATGATTGGGGTTATGGGCAACCACCTTACCGAAACCCGTTTCCGCCGGGTGGATGACCGTACCCAGGAGGGTTACGCCAAGCTGGAACGAGACCGCAGCGTGGAGTTCACCTCGGGCGAGATTACCCTGCTCATCCCCGATGTGGACGAGATTCACCAGATGGACAACCACACCGACCGCCCCACCGTGGAAATCCACGTTTACGGCGATGACCTGCGGGGGCTCAATCGGTCCCGCTACAACCTGGAAACGGGCAAGATAACGCCCTTCGCCACCGAAAAGTACGATAACTGCTAGTCGGCAAGGAGAACAGAACCATGCCCAATCAAGTGACTGCAGAGGAACTCGCCAAGCTCCTGGATGGCAGCGAGTCCCTTGCCCTTATCGATGTCCGGGAAGCCGGTGAGTACAACAGTTCCCACATCCCCGGCTCCAGCCTGATACCGCGCCGGGAGTTGGAATTTCGGATCGCCGCCTCCGTACCCCATCGGGACTCCCACGTTGTGCTGTGCGACGACGATGGCCGTCGCGCCACCCTGGCCGCCGGCACCCTGGAGAGTTTCGGCTATACCCGGGTATCGGTACTGGAACGGGGCATCAACTACTGGGCCAGCCTGGACCTTCCCACCGAATGGGGCGTCAACGTCCCCAGCAAGGACTTCGGGGAAAAGATGGAGGTGGTCCACCACGTCCCTGAAATTGACGCCGCCGACCTGCACGAGCGTATCGAACGGGGCGACAAGCTGGTCATCCTGGACACCCGCACCCCCGAGGAGTACCGCCGCTTCTGCATCCCTGGAGGCCGCAGCGTACCCGGCGGTGAATTGGCCCTGCGGATCACCGACATTACGGCGGACCTGGACCCGGACACCACGGTAATCGTCAATTGCGCCGGCCGCACCCGCAGCATTATCGGCACCCGCGTGCTGCAGCGCATGGGCCGTCAAAACATATTCGGATTGAAGAACGGCACCTCCGGCTGGGTGCTGGCCGGGTATGAGCTGGAGTCCGGTGCCGATCGGGTGGACCTGCCCCAGCCTTCCTCCGACGGTCTGGCCGCCGCCGAAGCCTACGCCGACCGCCTGGCCCAGGAGGATGGTGTCCGTTACCTGGACATTCCGGCCCTGCAGGCCCTGCAGGAACGGGCAAAGACGGAAACCGTCTATTTCGTGGACGTTCGAACCTCCGCCGAGTACGCCGAGGGTCACATCCCCGGCTTCCGGTGGTTCCCCGGCGGGCAGGCGGTCCAGCGCTCCGACGAGGTGGCCGTGGTTCGCAACACCCCCATAGTCTTTGCCTGCGACGGCAAGGCTCGCGCCACCATAACCGCCTCCTGGTACCGTCAGTTGGGTCACCCGGAGGTCTTTGCGGTGGCGGGGGGCGTTGGCGCGTGGGCCGCCGCCGGGCTTGAGGTGGAAACCGGTTCCGCCGCCGAACCAGTCCTGGGTATGGCAGAGGCCAGGGCTCAGGCTGCCGAGGTATCCCCCGCAGAACTGGAGCAGAGCCGAGCGGCCAATCCCGCGTCGGCGGTTGTTTTCGTTGATACCAGCGGTGATTTTGCCCAAGGCCACGTTCCGGGCGCTCGCTGGGCGCCCCGGGGCTGGCTGGAATTGCAGATCGGCCACCTGGTACCGGACAAGGCAACCCCCGTAACCGTTACCTGCCGCGACGGGCAGAACTCGGTATTTGCGGCGGCCACCCTGCGGGGTATGGGCTACACCGACGTGAAGGTTTTGGCGGGAGGAATGAGCGCCTGGAACGCCGCCGGCCTGGCCGAGGAAACGGGGCTGACCGGGGTGATGAGTCCCCCCACCGACCTGGTGCCCAGCGGCCCCGACCGGAACTACGCCGACATGATGAATTACCTGCGCTGGGAGACCGCCCTTGGAGAGAAGTACGCCGAGGCATGATTTCCTTCCGTCCCTCCAAGGGCCGGGTTAATGCTCCGGATCTTCTGTCCGGGAGGGTTCTGGCACAAATTAAGGAGATTTGAGATCGCGAATGCCCATCATCGAACACAGCGCCATCAGGATGCCGCCGCCGGTTGATTACCGAGCCGAGCGTACCTTTGTTTCCGGCGAACAGGGCGCCCAGTCCCTGACCGTCAAGGAGGTGGAGCTTCAGCCCGGTTGGGAAGGTCGGCTCCATACCCACCCCACCGATTCAGTCGTAATGGTTTCGGCGGGGGCGGTGCAGCTCATCATCGGGGATGAATTGCGGACGGTGAGGGCAGGCAGCACCCTCTTCGCCCCGCCGGGGGTTCCCCACAAGCTGGTCAACAAGCTCTGGATACCCGTTCGTCTGCTGGTAATTTACCCTACCAACGAACTGGAAACCGATTACCTGGAATAGAACCTGTGGTGGGATGCGGACCCAGGCAGTGTGACCAGGAGCCCGTCCCCACCCGGCAACTGCGGATATTTGTCTCATAGACCAGACCAAGATTCCCCACAGGAGGACACAATGGCAACTCGAAGCGTGAGAACTGAGGTTCAGCCCCAGCTGATACCGACCAACGCAGGACTTCGCACCTGGGCAGCCCCCCCGGAAGCCCTGCAGCAGGAGGTTGTACCCAACGACCTGTTCTATATCCGCAACCACTGGACCGACTGCCCGGAAATCGACATCAACACCTACCGGTTGGTGGTGGACGGCGAGGTGGAGACGCCCCTGAGCCTCTCCTTCGATGAAGTTCTGGGCATGGCTCAGCAGCGGTTCCAGGTGACCTTCGAGTGCTGCGGCAACAGCCCGGTGCCGGACTACTGGGCCAAGGCCACCCGCACCGGTTCCGTCATGGAGATGATCAAGGGCCACGGCATCATGGGCAATGCAGAATGGGCAGGTATTTCCCTGGCCGATCTTCTCGCCCGGGCCGGCGTCAAGGATTCGGCAGTGGAGGTGATGTTCGAGGGCGCCGACCACGGGCCCGATGAAACCGTAGGTGACCCCCCTGAGGTCACCTACGAGCGCAGCCTACCCATCGCCAAGGCCCTCCATCCCGATACCATGCTGGCCTACGAGATGAACGGTGAACCCCTGCCCCTGAATCACGGATACCCGCTGCGGCTGCTGGTTCCCGGCTGGTACGGCATGAATTCGGTGAAGTGGCTGGTGGGCATTCACGTCCTGGACCACAAGTTCGAGGGCTTCTACCAGACCGAGCGGTACATGACCCAGAACGGCCCGGACAGTCCGGAGTACTACACCTACTACACCAAGATGAAGGTGAAGTCCATCATCACCAACCCGGCCCCCGGCGAGGTTATTCCCGCCGGTGGTTACCTGTTGGCCGGCGCCGCCTGGTCTGGCGAAGAAGAGGTGGTGAAGGTCGAAATCAGCGCCGACGGCGGCGAGACCTGGGACCTGGCCACCCTGGCTCCCCGGGCCAGTTCCTATGCCTGGTTCCGGTGGCAGTACCATTGGCAGCCACCCGCTCCGGGCCGGTACACCCTGATGTCCCGCGCCACCAACAACCTGGGCGAGACCCAGCCCATGGAATTCCCCAACAAGTGGGACGGCCGGGGCTACGGCAACAACATGGTCTTCCCGGTGGAAGTACAGGTGCGTTAGTAACGGCAGTACGCTATATCTGTCATTCCGAGCGACAGCCGAGGAATCCCAAAGGTCTGGGGTGAACGGTGGTTGCCACCCTCGGTCCCTCCTCACTGTCATTCCGAGCGACAGCCGAGGAATCCCAACCATTGTGAGGGTACCGGGTTTGCCACCCAGAAATGCCGTGGCCCCGGAACGTTGGGATTCCTCGACAACCTTGTAATGACACCGTTGCCTGACCGAGTTCCGGAAACGTAGAACCAATCCACCAGAACGGAGCGCCGACGTGACCGAACTGATTGACCTCACCCTCACCCTGGGCAGTGATCGGGTGGTTCCCGTGCCAGGGCTCATTGGCGTCTGCACCGAACCCCTGCACACCCACGAATCCCACGCCCGCTCCAATACCAAGCTGACCCTGGCCACCCACATCGGCACCCACGTGGACGCCCCGTACCACTTTCACGCCGATGGCGTAACCGTGGAGAATATGCCCCTCAACCGCTACATGGGCCCCGCCCTGTTGTTGGACCTCCGCACCGTAGCAAAGGGCCAGACGCCCCTGTCCGTAGCCGACTTGCAGGGCGCCGGCGGGAATCCCGATGCGGTGAAGGACAAAATAGTCGTCCTCTTCACCGGCTGGGCCGCCGCCGAATCCGGGGGAGTGGGTTTCTACTCCCAGGGGCCGTACCTCAGCAACGAGGGAGCCGAGTACCTGGCGGACAACGGGGTCAACGCCGTGTCCGTGGACTTCCCCATAGACAAGCATCCTCCCACGCCCCAGTCCACCATCCACGACTTTCCCGTCCACCGGCTGTTGCTGGGCCGGGGCATTCCCCTCATAGAAAACCTGATAAACCTGGACCAACTGGTGGGTCGGGAGTTCGAACTGTGGGCATTGCCCATCAAACTCAAGGACGGCGATGGCGCCGCCGCCCGGGCCGTGGCCCGAATCCTATAGCCTTCTGCCCGCAAACATGGCAGCAAACGCAAGCCCCACGCCCATCCTGCTGGCCACGGGCAACCCCGCCAAGCAGGATGCCCTGCGTAACCTGTTGGCCGGAATCCCCCTGAACCCGGTGTCCCCGATGGAACTGGGCCTGAACGCCGACCCGGAAGAGACCGCCGAGACTCACGAGGCCATCGCGGTGGAGAAAGCTGTGGCATGGTCGCGGTTGGCCGGTATGCTGGCCATCGCCACCGACGGGGGCCTGGTCGTTCCTTCCCTCGGCCCCCGGTGGGAGAGTCGTTACACCCACCGCTTCGCTGGCCCGGCCGCCGATGATGAGGAACGCCGCCGCCGGCTGCTGGAACTGCTCCAGGACTGTCACGGGCAGCAGCGGGAAGCCTCCTGGGTGGAGGCCCTGGCCATCGCCGACTCCGGGCGACCTGTGAAATCGTGGGAGTTGGGGGGCAGCCTGGGCGTAATCGCGACGGAACCGCAGCCGGGGCCCCACCCGCCGGGCTTCTGGGTGTTCCCCCTCTGGTACTTTCCCAGCCTGGGCAAATACTACACCCAGCTTTCCGAATCCGAACGGGAGTCCCTGGGCGACCACTGGTCAACCCTGAAGCAATTGGTACGCCTGTTTTTCGAGGAGGAAAGGCCAGTTTTCTAGCCCGGCGCGGTCGCGCAGGCGTACAAGTCTGAGATGGAACGGGTTGGCCGGTGGAGTAGGGGCGCACAGCCGTGCGCCCCTACACTCAGGGCCTGTCATTCCGAGCGGCAGCCGAGGAATCCCAACCTTAGGGATCAACCATCCTTCCTATGCCAAGTTAGTTTCCCCAGTCATTCCGACCTTGCGGAGGAATCCCAACCGTAGGGGGAGGAACCCCTGGGCACGGTAATGTCTGTTGCCCCGGTCGGTTGGGATTCCTCGGCTGTCGCTCGGAATTACAACATCGGCGCTTGCCTCCAACACCCTTCCTCTGAACAGTTGCGGCCTCCTATTTCCGGGTGAACAAAACACTCGGATGGTATAGAATTACAGAATCGGCCAGCCTGGCCAGAATCAGCCTCCCCATTTGCTATATGGAGCGCCCACATTGACCACCACCGACGCCATCCCCACCTCCATAGACCAGGTCCAGAGCCTGCTTCGCGACCAGCAGTACGTCGCCGACCGGGAGTTGGCCGTTGCCATCTACCTGGCCCTAACCCTGCAGCGTCCCCTGTTCCTGGAGGGAGAGGCCGGCGTGGGCAAGACGGAAATCGCCCGCTCCCTCGCCAGGGGGCTGGACACCGAACTCATCCGTCTCCAGTGCTACGAGGGGCTGGACGTCAATCATGCCGTCTATGAGTGGAATCACACTCGCCAGATGCTGGAGATTCGACTCCTGGAAGCGACGGGCGGCGTGGACCGGGCAGCCGCCACCGACGACCTGTTCAGCGAGCGGTTCCTGATCAAGCGTCCCTTGCTCCAGGCCATTGACGAAAGCAGGGATAGTGCCCCCGTGCTCCTGATTGACGAACTGGACCGGGCCGACGAGGAGTTCGAGGGCTTCCTGCTGGAAATGCTGGCCGATTTCCAGATAACCATCCCCGAACTTGGTACCTACCGGGCCGTCCATCCCCCCATCGTAATCATCACCTCCAACCGCACCCGGGAAATCCACGACGCCCTGAAGCGCCGCTGCCTCTACTACTGGATCGACTACCCGGACTACCAGAAGGAGTTGCAGATTGTCAGCGCCAAACTTCCCGATGCCCCGCGCCGCCTGGCCCAGGAGGTGACGGGGTTCATCCAGGAACTGCGCGAGACGGAACTGTACAAGATACCTGGGGTCTCGGAGACCATTGACTGGACTTCCGCCCTCCTGGCCCTGAACCAGACGGAGTTGGATCCCCAGGTGATTGACGACACCCTGGGAATAATGCTCAAGTACCAGGACGACATTGAGCTGGTGCGGGGGGAGCCCGTCCGCAACTTGTTGGAACGCTCCCAAAACCGGGGGCCGAGACGAGGCGGCCGCCGGGGCTGATGGTATGCCGACGGGGAAGGGAATTCAGACCCGGTTGTAGTCCCCGCATCCTTGACTAGTGTTCCCGTCCCTCCGGGCGCCGACTCTCACGACGCCAGCTGAGGGAATAGCCCAGCAGGAAGCGGCGCCGACCACGAATGACGACCATGAACGACGAGCAGCAACCCAACGACGCCATCCTTCACAACCTGATGCTCTTCGGGGAGACCCTGCGCCGGCTGGGGCTGGATTTCGGGTCGGGCAATATGCTGGACCTGGTACGGGCCACGGAGACTATTCCCATTGGTCGGCGGCAGGACTTCCGCGCCGCCGCCCGCTGCCTGCTGGTGCACCGCAAGCAGGACTTTCCCCTCTTTGACGATGCGTTCCAGATCTTCTGGCGGCGGCCTGCTCATGGCATCAGCGTCCGGGATCTGCACAGCATGGGCGAGGAGCGCCGCTACCGCAATCCCCGGGTTGGGCCACCCATCTCCGGGGATCAGGATTCGGCTGAGCCGGCTGGGGATGCTCCCGATGGCCAGCCCGCCATTGACATGAGCCAGACCTACAGCGCGCGGGAGGTGCTGCGTCAGAAGGACTTCGCCGATTACACCCCTGGCGAGATTGCCCAGGCCAGGACCATGATGGCCGAACTTTCCTGGGACCTGGGTCGCCGGCGGACCCGTCGCACCCGGCAGGGCGACGGCGAGGCCCTGGACTGGCGCGGTACCTACCGTCGGAACATGCGCTACGGCGGGGAACTGCTGGAAATGGCTCATCGGCAACCCCGGGAAAAGCCCCGCCCCCTGGTCCTCATCTGCGACGTGAGCGGTTCCATGGAGCGGTACACACGCCTCCTGCTGCACTTCATCCACTCGATAGCCGGGGACCTGGGCCGGGTCGAGGCCTTTCTGTTTGCCACCCGGCTGACCCGGATTACGCGGCACCTTCACTACCGGAGTATCGATCAGGCCGTGAGCGAGGTGGCCCGCGCCGTTCCCGACTGGGCCGGCGGCACCCGCATTGGCGAGGCCATCAAGGCCTTCAACTATGACTGGGCCCGCCGCACTCTGGGCAGCGGCTCGGTGGTGTTGGTAATCTCCGACGGGTGGGACCGGGGAGAACCGGAACTGCTCTCCCGCGAAATGTCCCGGCTGCAGCGCAGTTGCCATCGGCTGATCTGGTTGAATCCCCTGCTGGGGTCGCCCAATTACCAGCCCCTTACCCAGGGAATGCAGGCGGCTCTGCCCTACGTGGATGATTTCCTGGCGGTTCACAACCTGAACAGTCTGGAGGCCCTGGCGCGGCACCTGAACAGCCTGCCCCCTCGCAAGCAGCCTTCCCCCTACCGCCCGCTGCGGGTCCTGGAGCGGAACGAGAATGCCGATGCCCCGTCCCCGTCCCGCCGCCGGGAAGACATGAACCCGGCCCTGGCTCCGACTTTTCGCCATCCCCTGTGGGGACAGATTCCGTCCGCCTAGTACCCGGTTGTTACTGTTCCCCTAACCTGTCATTCCGAGCGACAGCCGAGGAATCCCAACGGTAGGGGGGAACCGTCACTGCCTTGGCCAGCCCCCCTAACCTGTCATTCCGAGCGCCAAAGGCGTCGAGGAATCCCAACGGTGGGGGGAACCATCGCTGCCACCCCCAGGCGTTCTCGCCCCGAACCGTTGGGATGGAACCGGGTTTCCCATGGCAAGACGCCGTGGCCCCGCGCGGCTGGGATTCCTCGGCTGTCGCTCGGAATGACATGGAAGGATGATTAGTGGTGGGTGACGTTCTTGCCCCCGGTCGGTTGGGATTCCTCGACGCCTTTGGCGCTCGGAATGACAGGGTAAGTTGGTTTGGGGTAGGTGGATGGTTGTTGGGTGCGGTTGGGATTCCTCGGCTATCGCTCGGAATGACAATTAAGTGGGGCGGAATGACCAACATGAAGGGGGAGAAGTCAGCCGGGTGGGGGTAAGGGCCGTAGGGGCGCACCGCCGTGCGCCCCTAACCTGACAAGCTACCTTGCAGACCCGCATCTCCAGGTTGAGCAAGTACCGGGCGCGGGGCCATTGGCGGTTAATCCTGGAATTGTGGCATAACCTCGGTGGCGAACAACTCCAGGGAGTCCTTTACCTTCTTGTTGTCGATGCCCCCGTAGTTGGTGAAGAAGATGATGCTCTCGACGCCGGACTTGTGCAGACGTTCCACCCGCTGGGCCACATCGTCCGGGTCGCCGAACAGAATTACCTTCTCGGCCATTTCGTCGTAGTCGAAGGAAGTCTCGGCGGCAAAGCGGCGGCGGTAGGCCTGGTAGTTTTCAGGAAGCAGTTCACCCCGGCGTTCCGGTGGGGCGCCCACCTCATCGCCGGTGGTCTTGAACCACATGAAGGGAACCTCCGCATCCCGGCGCGCCTGTTCCCTGGTGGGGGCGGTGTACATGGCCCGGGCCACCTTCATCCGGTGGGGGTCGAAGTCATCCCCCGCCTCACCCACGGCGCCCTTGAAGTAGGCCACCTGCTCGCCCACCTGGTCGAAGGTCAGGCCCTGGCCCACCAACAGGTTCCAGCCGTTCTGGGCAATCCGGTCCATGCTGGCCGGGCTGGCCGCCGCCACCCAAAGGGGCGGATGGGGTTCCTGCACCGGCCGGGGCAGCACCGTCATGTCGTTGAAGGACCAGAAGTCGCCCCGGTGGTCGAAGGGTTCGGTGGAGGTCCAGGCGCGGGTCATCACCTCGATGGATTCCTGGAACCGGCGGTCGGCCTCTTCCATGGGAATGTTCAGCTTGTGAAACTCGCCCCACTGGTAGCCCCGGCCCACTCCCAGGTCAAGGCGGCCATTGCTCAGCAGGTCCACCGTGGCGGCCTCTTCCGCAATCTGTATGGGGTTGTGGAAGGGAAGCACCGTTACGGCGGTGGCCAGTCGGATGGTACTGGTCAGGCCGGCCAGGTACCCCAGCACCGTGAGCGAAGCGGAGACGATTCCGTGGCGGGAGAAGTGGTGCTCGGTCATCCAGACCGAATCATAGCCCAGTTGTTCCGCCCAGAGCACCTGCTCCAGGGCGTCGCGGTAGTACTCGTTCTGGCGGGTGGGGTCGGGCAGCTGCACCGAGTGGAAGAGACCGAATTTCATGGGTGTTCACCTGTCTATGGTTTGCAATGTTGGGCAATTGCCGGGGTAGATTTCCGTAACCCTAAGATGGGTGGCCAGCTGGGTGGAGTCGCATTATAGGGCCTGCCAATAGCGGCGACCCTCTGCGCGGACCACCTTGCCGAACCCGGGGTAGGGGAAGTGGCCGATTATGCCAAGAATGTCCTCGCTCTCCAGTCGCTCCATTAAACTGCGGCGGGTGATGCGTGTTTGTACCGGATCCATGTCGGCCCGGGATTCCCAGTCCGTCTCGTTGACCTGGGCCTGGTTGTGGATGGCATCCCCCAGGATGATGGCCCGCTGGCCCTGGGAACTGACCATGATGCTCATGTGCCCCGGCGTGTGGCCGGGGGATGGAAAGGCGGTCAACTCGGAAGTCAGGACATGCTCCCCATCCATGAACTCAATCAGGCCCAGGTCTTCCAGAGGCCAGACTGTATCCGGCGCATTGGGGAACCGGGCGGGCATGATGTCCGGGTCGTGGCAGGCTTCCCAGTCCTTGGCGCTGAACCAGTACCGGGCGTTGGGGAAGGTGGGGGTGTACCTGCCTCCCGCTTCCTTCGGGGGCGCCAGGTTCCAGCCCACGTGGTCCCGGTGCAGGTGGGTCATCACCACCATGTCAATTTCATCGGTGCGGAGGCCGTGGGCCTCGAAATCGTTCATCAACTCGCCCCACGGGGTTTCCGGGGCATCGGCCGGGCGGGCGCCCATACCCGTGTCCACCAAGATGGTGCGTCCCTCGGAGCGGATCAGGTAGGAGGCCAGATTGAAGCGGACCTTGTGGCCGTCCACCAGGTGCTGCCGGTAGCCCTGCCATTCGTCATCGGATTTGTGGTTGGGGAAGAAGTTGCACAGGTCGAACTCCAAAATGCCGTCGGACAGGGAGATAATCTCCACGTTGCCCACCGTAACCCGATTGCCGGCCATGGCGCGCCTCCAGTTCTGAACGGTTGGAAGAGACCGGAGGCTATTGTAGCACAACGGAGCTTCGCTCCCTTTGTCCCCCCGGTCCGGTAATGCTTCTCCTACAGCGCATGGCCGGTTCAAGAGTGGGTTGGCCGCCGTATCTGGCGGGAATCCCCTTTGGCGGGGTTGCACCGGAGAACTTTCCCGGAGGGTTACCGATTGATAAGGGCGTTTGCATGCCCCTTTTTACTATTGGGAATGGGAATACAAAAACAGTTAGCCCATAGTATTGACAAATATAGACAGAAGCATTATCGTAGGCGGCAAGACCCTACCCAGGTGCAAGAGATTCATAGGGAGGAGAAGGTATGCTCAAGATCGGACATGAGGTTGTTCGACCCGGTAAGAACGTCGGCGACGTTCCCGTAACCATTCCCGTACCCGAAGAGTTGGAAACGGTTCCCGGTATTCCCAAGATTCAGCGTGAAGTTGACTGGTATGCCAGGGAATACCCCGTGGAGACCATGAACATCACCGAGCGGGCTTCCCGCGACTGGGCCAATGCCATTCGCGACCAGCACGTCGAGATGCGTGAAATCCGTAAGGAACACGACAAGCTCAACCGCTCCCTGATCATGGGCGCCCGCCTGACCGGCGACCTGGAGCCCACCGCTGAACCCACCGGGGAAGATGTCAGCGAACTGATCAAGGAAAAGGCTCGCGAACTGGGTTATGTGGAAGTCGGCATCGCCGCCTATGACAGCCACTACACCTACCAGAGCAAGAAGGACTGGGTGAAGTTCCCCCACGTCATCTGCCTGGCCTACGAGCAGGACTTCGAGCCGACCCAGACCATCCCCAGCGTTGACGCTGAGATCGTCCACTCCAGCACCTACCGGACCGAAGGCGCCGCCGGCCTGGAACTGGGCAACTACATCCGCAGCCTCGGCTATCGCGCCCAGGTGCACAGCCCCAACGACAACACCGGCCCCTACATCCCCATGTTCGTGGCCGCCGGTCTCGGCCAGTTGGGCGCCTGCGGCTACCTGCTGACCCCCCACGTCGGCTCCCGCTGCCGCCTGATGATGATTACCACCGACGCCAACGCCACCTATGACAAGCCCGTGGACTATGGCATCCATGCCTTCTGCCAGGTTTGCCAGGTGTGCGTGAACCGCTGCCCCGGCCGCGCCCTCATGCGCGACAAGATCTGGTGGCGCGGTATCGAGAAGAACAAGCTCTACTTCAAGCGCTGCCGCCCCGTCATGGCCCGCTACCTGGGCTGCGGCATCTGCATGAAGGTCTGCCCCATCCAGAAGTACGGCCTCCAGAACGTCATGGAGCACTATGCCGAGACCGGTCAGGTACTGGGCAAGGGCACCCACGACCTGGAAGGCTACACCCTGGAAGGGAAGGGCTACTTCGGCCCCGGCGAAATGCCGGTCTTCGACGCCGGTTTCTTCGACATGCCCCAGGGCGACACCGAAGAATGGGCCTTCCTCCAGTTCAAGAAGAGGGCTCAGGAAAACGGCGGAACCGTCACCGACGAGATGATCGAAGAGTTCCGGACCGAGGTCGCGCGCGGCCTGTCCCAGAGCCGCGACAACATGGGCATGATGGAGGAAGAGGACTACATCTAGTCCCCAACTTCCAACCTGCTTTGGCAAATTGGGCCGGTGGCATTGCCACCGGCCCTTTCCTTTGTGGACAACCCTAGGCGCTATTGTTAAGATAGCAGAGTTCCGTGTCGCTCGAAATGACACAGTTTGGTGTCGAGACTTCGCTTTAAGCAATGAAGAGAAGAGGGGCGGAAATAGGTAGGGCGTCTCTCGTTGGGGCGCACTGCTGTGCGCCCCTACCCGGCAGCAACACCATCCTTCCCGGTCATCCCTAGTGGCGATGTACCAGCCTGGGCTGCAAGGGCCGCCGCTTTGTTACAGGGAATTACCTACTTTTCTGCTTTCCCGTGTCAGGCAGTCTATTCGCAATAATCCTTAACCCCCGGGGGTTCACTCAAATGAAGAAATTTGGTTGGTGGTTGCCCCTGTTGGCGTTGCTAACCCTGCTGGCAGTCCTCACCGGGTGCACCCGTATGGTCGAGGTGGTCCGGGAGGTTCCCGTTGAGGTGGAAAGGCAGGTGCAGGTTGAGGTTGAAAGGGAGGTGCCCGTCGAGGTGCAGGTGGTGGTGACCCCCACCCCAAACCCCAATGCAGTCCAGGCCGCGCTCCCTCGCCAGCCCGAGTCCCAGCCGGCCGCCGGTGAATCCCCCCAGTCCGCGTCCCCCCAGGCGCCGCCGGCCGCCGAGGCCCCGGTTGCTCAGCCTCCTGCCCCTTCCCTTGATGATGGCGTTGAACGCATTTACAAGATTGGCATTTCCGAGGACATTACCACCACCAACCATTGGGCCTACCTGGGTTCCGACAGCACCATTTGGAATCTGTACGTGTTGAGCGGCTCCAAGCCCAGCCTCTTTACCTACACCAACCAGACCTTTGACTGGATACCCTCCCTGGCCGCCGATTTCCCCACCGACCTGCAGGAGGAGACCATCGATGGGCAGTCCGTCTGGACCACCGAGGTAAGCCTCAAGCGGGGTGTGCTGTGGAGCGATGGAAGCGAGATAACCGCCGAGGACTTCGCCTTCACCGCCAACACCGCCAGCGAACTGGAGTTGAGCGGCAACTGGCCGGCCATCGTGGACCCGGAGTACTTTGACCGGGCCGAGGCCCTGGACTCCCACCGGCTGAAGCTATACTTCTCCCAGAAGCCGGGACTGTCCCGGTGGCAGTTTGGCGTGGCCTTCCTGCCCATCTTTCCCAAAGCCTATTGGGAGCCGGTGGTGGCCGAGGCCAGGCAGGCCGGAGACCTGACCGAGCAGCACAAGGTCCTCTATGCCCACGTCCCGGAGGGCGAACCCACGGGCGGGGGCTTTGCCTTCGAGAAGTGGGAAAGGGGCGCCTTTGCGGAGAAAACTCGCAACGACGGTTACTATTTCCGGGGAGCAGTTTCAACCCAGTATGGCAATGGCGCCTATGTGGAGAGCAAACCGGGCGTTTATGAGTTTTCCGCCTTCGGCCAACCCGATGGCGAGGTGATCCTGGAAACCATTGAGGGCCCCTACGCCAGCAGCGCCATCTATTCCGTCTATGGCAGCCAGGATGCCACGGTGCTGGCCCTCAGGAAGGGCGACATTGATTTCATGCTCAACCCCCTGGGGCTGTCCAAGGGTCTCCAGGAGCAGCTGGCCGACGTGGAGGGCCTGGCAACCATCGAAAATCCCTCCGACGGCGTGCGGTACCTGGGATTCAACCTGCGCCGGGAACCCATGGACGACCGGGCCTTCCGCCAGGCCATTGCCACGCTGATTGATAAGGAATTCATCACCCAGACCGTCCTGCAGGGGGTGGCAATTCCCGTCTATGCCATGGTTCCCTCTGGGAACGCGGCTTGGTACAACCCCAACGTGCCCGAAATCGGCAAGGGCCTGAGCCGGGCCGAGCGGGTTGCCCAGGCGGTCGATCTGCTGAAGCAGGCCGGCTTCACCTGGGAGGTGGAACCGAGGGTCAGCGAAGATGGCCGGTTCGTGGAACAGGAGGGAGAGGGGTTGAGGATGCCCAACGGCGATCCAATCCCGGAGATGACCATCCTGGCCCCCAGTCCCGGCTACGATCCCCTCCGGTCCACCTTTGCCATATGGATTGAGCGGTGGCTTTCCGAGGTGGGCATTCCGGCCCGGGCCGACCTGACCGGTTTCAACCTGATAGTGGAGAAGGTGTTCAATCAGCAGGACTTCGATATGTGGGTTCTGGGGTGGGGATTGACCCTGTACCCCGACTACCTGGAAGCCTTCTTCCACAGCCGCTATTCGGAACTGGAGGGCTTCAACGCCGGGGGCTACAACAATGCCGAGTTCGATGCCCTGGCCGACGAACTGATTGCAGAGACTGACCTGGAACGGGCCCGAGATCAGGTTTATGAGATGCAGGCCTACCTGGCCGAGGACCTGCCCTACGTGACCCTGTTCACCACTCCCATCGTGGAAACCTATCGCAGCGACCGGATTGAATACCCCTACACCAGGAACCTGGGCGGCCTGCAAAAGGCGGGTGGCTTGCCGTCGCTGGTCAGCTTCAAATAGCGCTGCTGCATTGGCGCATTCGAGGTTTCCCGTGGGCCGGAGATGGTTCCTTCCCGGCTTCACCACGGGATGATGGGGAACGGTTGGCCCACCTCCCCCAATACAGGAGTTTGCCCCCATGACCGGCTACCTGGCGCGCCGCGCGGGACAAATGATCCTCACCCTCTTCCTGATTGTCACCTTCGCCTTCTTCCTGGTGCAGGCGCAGCCCGGCGACTATGCCACCTTCTATACCATCAATCCAGAATTGCCCCCGGAGGTTCGGGATCAGATGCGGGCCACCTTCGGGCTGGACAAGCCTCTGTGGGAACAGTACTTCATCCACCTGAAGAATACCGTCACCGGTAACTTTGGTGTCTCCTTCGGCCACTTCCCCCGCCCGGTCATCGATGTACTGGTGGAAAGGGTACCCCGTACCGCCGTGCTCTTCCTCACAGCAACCCTCCTGTCCTTCTACCTGGGCTTCCTGCTGGGCAAGGCCATCGCCTGGCGACGGGGCGGGGTACTGGAATACACCGCCACCATCACGGGAGCCACCCTGTTCACCATATTCACGCCCGCCTTTGCCCTGATGATGATCTGGTTCTTCGCCTTCCGCCTGGGCTGGCTGCCGGTGGGCAAGTTCCTGGACCCGCTGGTGTGGCGCCATGCCGAAGTAACCGCCAATTTCGTCTTCGGCCAGATGCTGTTGACGGCCTTCCTGCTCGCTGTCATCGCCCTGGTTTCCCTGTACCTCCTGAGGAAATCGCGGCGCGCCGGCCTGGTGGGGTGGGCCGGGATTATCATGGGAACGGCGGCGGTGGCGGCCATGATTCTGTGGACACTCTCGGGCATCGGCCCCCTGGCCCTGGACATCCTGAGGCACATGGTGCTCCCCATTGCCACCCTGACGCTCATTTCCTTTGCGGGAACCATGCTGCTGACCCGCAACAGCATGCTGGAAACGGTGCGGGAAGATTACGTTATGGCAGCCCGGGCCAAGGGTCTGCCGGAAAAGCTGGTGCGCGACCGTCACGCCGCCCGTAACGCCCTCCTTCCCGTGGTCACCAGCCTGGTCTATAGCCTGATTTTCGCCATTGATGGCAGCGTCATAATCGAGGGAGTCTTTTCCTGGCCCGGCACGGGCCTCACCCTGCTGCAGGCGGTACGCTCCGAAGACCTGCCCCTGGTGATGGGCGCCATGGTGTTCATCGGTCTCTTTTCCCTGCTGGCCCACCTAATTGCGGATGTCCTCTACGTCTATCTGGACCCGAGAATACGGTACCAATGATTCCTCCACCCAATTACCCGCCCGCCCCTGGTTCGCCACCGCAATCCCCGCCGGTGGAGGTGGGGCATGGCCGACGGCGCCTGTTCCTGGCCCGGCTGCGGTTGGCCTTGGGGTCCTTCCGGTCCGGCTGGCTCATCTTCCTGGAGAGTCGGATAGGCGTCCTCTCCCTGGTGATCATCGGTATATTCGGACTGATGGCGGTGTCCCACCCCATACTGATGCTCACCATCTGGGACGCCGGTACCTACGACCCGGTAACGGGTTATGCCTTCGACCAGGTGGAGCAGCCGGCGCCCCCATCGTGGCGACACCCGCTGGGCACCGACTCCCTGGGCCGGGACGTGCTGAGCCAACTGCTGTGGAGCGCCCGGTCCGAGTTCGTGCTTGGCATCACGGCGGCCGTGGTTACCGTAACCATCGCCACCACCGTGGGGGCGGTATCCGCCTATTATGGGGGCCTGGTGGATGCGCTGTTCATGCGCCTGGCGGACCTTATTATCGCCCTCCCCGGCATTTCATTGCTGATAGTGCTCAGCGCGCTGTTCAAGCTGAACCTCTTTCACCTGGCCCTGGTAATCGGCATCCTGGGGGGATTTGGTGGAACGGCCATAATCCTCAAGTCCCAGGCCCTTAGTATCAAGGTAAAGCCCTACATCGAGGCGGCGCGGGTGGCCGGTGGCGGCCATCTGCACATAATCTTCGTGCACATCATCCCTAACCTGCTGCCCCTGTCCCTGCTGTACATGATGTTCACCGTGACCAGCGCAATTTTCGCCGAGGCAGTGCTGTCTTTTCTGGGCCTGCTGGACGTGCGGATGAGTTGGGGGATTATGATTCACACCGCCAACACGGGCGGCTACCTATTGGGCGGCACTCGCTACTGGTGGCTGGTGCTGCCCGCGGGCGCTTCCATAACCCTGCTCTGCAGCGCCTTCTACCTGGCCGGTCGCGCCCTGGACGAGGTGGTCAACCCGCGCCTGCGGCGCCAGGTCGATTAGGGGAGGCGGCGAGATGGTTTCTGGCGAAGCCAATGCGCCCGTACTCCAGGTGGTCAACCTGTCCCTGGGCTACCAGACCCGGTCGGGCGAGGTCCAGGCGGTGCAGGACGTCAGCTTTGACCTGCAAAAGGGCCAGGCCCTGGGATTGGTCGGAGAGTCGGGGTGCGGCAAGAGTTCGGTGGCCATCTGCCTGATGCGGCTGCTGCCGGACAATGCCCATATCAAGGGCGGACAGGTTTTCCTGGAGGGGCAGGACATCCTGGCCATGTCCGAGGAGGAGGTGCGGCAACGGCGGTGGAGTCGCATCGCCATGGTCTTTCAGGCGGCCATGAACTCCCTGGACCCGGTTTACCGGGTGGGGCAGCAGGTCGTCGAGGCCATCGAGGCCCACGGGGTGGAGGCCACACCCGCCGCAACCCGGGATCGGGTGGCCCGCCTGTTCCGCATGGTGGGGCTGGACCCGTCCCTGATGGACCGGTACCCCCACGAATTCAGCGGCGGCATGCGCCAGCGAGCGGTCATCGCCATGGCCCTTTCCTGCGACCCTTCGGTCATCATCGCCGACGAGCCCACCACCGCCCTGGACGTTATTGTGCAGGACCGGATTTTACGGGAACTGAAGGCAATTCAACGAGACCTGGACATGGCGGTCATCTACATCAGCCACGACATTGCCACCATCGCCGAGGTTACCGATTGCATGGGGGTGATGTACGCCGGTCGCCTGGTGGAGTATGGGGAAACCGGCGATGTTTTCCGCGCCCCCCTGCACCCCTATACGGCGGCGTTGATGGGGTCGTTCCCCAGCATTACCGGCGAAAAGCGTCCCCTGTCCGTGCTTGCTGGCGAGCCTCCCAACCTTATAGACCCGCCGCCGGGCTGCCCCTTCCATCCCCGCTGTCTCCATGCCACCCAAGAGTGTCGGGAGGAGTTCCCGCCCCGGGTTCACCGGGAAAACCGTTGGGCCGACTGCTGGCATCCTCTGGTTGAAGGACAGTCCCCAGCCGGAGAGGAAGCGGCGTAGATGGATTCAGCAATCACACTTGGGAAGGACTCGGGCGCCAACCACCTTGTTTCGGTTGCAGGGTTGACCAGGCTGTTCCCGGTGGGTCGGGGCCTGTTCCGCCGCGCCGCCGGTCACATCCGCGCCGTGGACGACCTGACCTTCCAGGTGGAAGCGGGGGACAGCCTGGGTCTGGTGGGCGAATCGGGCTGCGGTAAAACCACGGTGGGGAAGCTGCTGGTCAAGCTGCTGGAGCCAACCGCCGGAGAAATCCTGTACCACCTGCCCGGCCTGGAAGGAACGGCCGGTGGAGACGGCCGGCCGGTGGAGGCGGCGACCATCCAGGGCAGGCAGATGAAAGCCTTTCGCCGCCAGGTCCAGATGATATTCCAGGACCCCTACGAATCGATGAATCCTCGGCGAACCATCTACGACACCATCGGCGAACCCCTGGCGGTTCAGGGCATCGGCACCGTGCTGGATCGGGTGGACCGGGTATCGGAGGCGCTGACGCTGGTGGGACTCACCCCGCCGGCAACCTTCCTCTTCCGCCACCCCCACGAGCTTTCCGGGGGACAGCGGCAACGGGTGGCCATCGCCAGGGCCCTGGTGGTGGAACCCTCCTTCGTGGTGGCCGACGAACCCACCTCCATGCTGGATGTTTCCAGTCGGGCCGGCATAATGCACCTGATGCAGCAGTTGGGCCAGAGCCTGGGAGTTGCCTACCTCTACGTCACCCACGACCTGGCGGTGGCTCGCTACATGTGCCGTCGCATAGCCGTAATGTACCTGGGCAAGATTGTGGAACTGGCGGAAACGGAAGAACTGCTGCGAAATCCGCTCCATCCCTACACCCGCGCCCTGCTGTCCGCCGTGCCGGCTCCCGACCCCCAGTACCGGCGGGAGCCACCGAATATCCTGGGGGACCTGACGGTTTCCGTGGATCCGCCAGACCGGTGCCGCTTTTACAACCGCTGTCCCCTGGCCACCGACCTCTGTCGCGACAACCCCCATCCATCAATGGAGGAGGCGGGAACCGGCCACTGGGTGGCGTGCTACCACGTATAGCGCACAGTTGCAGGGGTAGGGGCGCACGGCTGTGCGCCCTTACGGTTCATGGTCCTGCGTGTCTGTCAGGGGCAGCCCCACCTTGTTTGTCATTCCGAGCGACAGTCGAGGAATCCCAACGGTGCGGGGCAACTGCGCCACCTACTCCAAGCCATCCGTGCCTGTCATTCCGAGCGACAGTCGAGGAATCCCAGCCGCACCCAACGAACAACCTTCCTACCCCGAACATACGCTGCCCTTCTTCCGGGGAAGGGGTGAGAAGTCCTGGGCATGGCAATGACGGCTCCCCCGCACCGTTGGGATTCCTCGGCTGTCGCTCGGAATGACAGGGGTGGTTGGCTTGGGATAGGCAGGCTGGTTGATGGGTGCGGTTGGGATTCCTCGGCTGTCGCTCGGAATGACAAAGAAGAGAGGTTCGGAGTGACAGGGGTGGGGCACTGGGAAAGGCAATGATTGTTGCCCCAGTACCGTTGGGATTCCTCGGCTGTCGCTCGGAATGACAAAGAAGGGGGGCACCGGGAAAGGCAATGATGGTTGCACCCGCGCGGTTGGGATTCCTCGGCTGTCGCTCGGAATGACAAAGGAAAAAGGCTCGGAATGACAGATGCAATGGTAGGGGCGCACGGCTGTGCGCCCCTACATTATTGGGAAGACATCCAGGCCTGTCGCGACAGGCCTGGCAGAGCGCTACCGGAGCGCCTCCACGATGGTCGTCGTGTTGTAGCGCATGAAGTCCAGGTAATTGTCCGCTTCACCGCCCTGCGGCCCCAGGGTGCCGGTGTAGAGGCCACCGATCAGCTGCGCCCCGGTTTCGTCGGCTACCTGCCGGGCCAGCCGGTCGGTCTGCTGCTTCTCGGCAAAGACGGCTTTGGCGCCCGAATGTTCAATGGTCTCAATCAGTTCCACTATATCCTGGGCGGATGGTTCCACCTCCGTGCTAATCGAAGGGATTACGGCGCCAACAACCTGGAACCCATAGCGTTGGGCGTAGTACTGGAAGCTGTCGTGAGAGGTGACCAGCAGTCGCTGTTCCACTGGAACCGTCGCTACCTCCGCCTCTATCCAGGCATGGAGTTCGTCAAGTTGCTCGTTGTACCTGGCGGCGTTGTCCCGGTAGAGGGTTTGGCCGGCCGGGTCAACCAAGGAAAGGTGGGCGGCAATTCCATTCACTGCCTGCTTCACCCGCATGGGGTCGAACCAGAAGTGAGGGTCCTGTTCCCCATGACCGTGATCGTGGCCCTCTTCCTCCTCCTGGCCTTCTTCGCCCTCATGTTCATCGTGGCCCTCTTCCTCGTGGCCGCCCGTTTCACCAACAACGCCAACGAAGGCTATCTTCACCGGCGTTCCTCCCACATCCCAACTCTCAACCACTTCCATATCGTCCATGTGCAGGTGCAGAACCTGGCCGCCCACCGAATCGGTGACGAAGACAGACTCACCCTCCATGGCCACGTGGGGCCTGGCCCAGAAGCCCGTCTCCACCGGCGTGGTCAGGGCGTCGCTATTGGAGGCAATTACCTCGCCGTCGTGGGTGTCATAGAGCCGGAGTTCCCCGTTGCTCATCACCACAACCATGAACTCGCCGTTGCGGGAGAGGGCTATCTGTATTGGAGAATTCCCCTCCATCGCCGGAATCAACTGCTCCATTTCGCCCTCTTCCGGTTCAACCACGTAGAGGCCCACGGCAGAACCCAGGGCGAAGAAGTGGTCGGCCCCCGGCGTTCCCCACACCGAAGTCAACCGGAAGTCGTCGGGCGAGCCGGCCGGCGCGGAAATGAAGGAGTGGTCGTATTGGCCGTCCTCGGCCTCCACCACCAGCGTCCCGCCAACGCAGCCAAATACGGCTAGGTGGCCGTTGCCGGCGTCCCCGTGCAGGCTGGGGCAATCGCCGGCCGAGTAGAGCACATCGCCGGCCAAGTTCCGGATGTCCACGGTGGAAGGCAATCGGTACTGTTCCGGGTTGGAAGCGTAGTCCGGGTGCTGAGCCGTGACGGCGAACAGGTCGCCTTCCATGGGTATGGCCGCTCCGTGGTGGGCGCCAGCGTTCATGATGGTGGGCTGGTAGGCGGAGCCCTCCTCCTCCAGTTCATGCTCGTTGATGAGTACCACGTCGCCGGAACCATCGTAGAACACGGTGGCCCATTCCTCGCCCACATACAGGTGCACCGGGCGGTCTCCGCCCAGGTCCAGACCCACGGGTCCGGCCTCCCGGTTCACCAGGTCGAAGTGACCGTCGTGAGCCTCCAGGTAAAGCCCGCTGTCGATGACATGGACGGTATTGGCGTCGCTGGAAACGGCGATGCCATAGCGTCCGCTCTTGGTGGCATAGATGCGGCCGGCCCGACTGCCCATGTCGTGGGCGTCCTGCTCAACTTCACCATGGTCCAGCTCGATGATGGACATGGCCCCAGTCTCGCCGTCGCCGATCAGCAGACGGCCCACCAGTCCCTCCTCCTCGGCATGGTCCTCGAATATTTCCACGAAGTCTATGGGGTCAACTTCGTCGCC
The DNA here is from genome assembly GCA_965221385.1 of Dehalococcoidia bacterium. GTDB lineage: Bacteria > Chloroflexota > Dehalococcoidia > Lucifugimonadales > UBA3495 > Bin22. The sequence continues at coordinate 1,393,415 of OZ244885.1, read as the reverse complement.
TATGGCGAACACCCTATCCTGGTCGCCAGCGGCATTCGCCACCAATTCTTCGAACCAACCGGCCTCCAGCTCCAGGCCCACGCTCAATACCAGGTCGGCTTCGGCGACCTGAGTTATGTCCTGGGCGCCGGGTTGGTAGGTGTGGGGGTCGGCGTTGGCCGGCAGCAGGGAAAGGACATCCACCCGGTCTTGTCCCACCTCCTGCACCCAGTCGGCCAGGATGTTGCTGGTGGTTACCACCGATACCGCGGCTGCCTGGTCGGGGGACGGGTCGGTAGAGGCTGACGCGGCAGAGCCCTCTTCACTGCTCGCCTGGCTGGCCATGCTGCCCGATTCCATAGACGATGCAGAACCGGTGGCTGAACTTTCCTGGGCTTGCGCCGATGCTGCGGGTTCCCCATTTGTCGCCGGGGCCGCCGGTTGCTCAGAGCCGGTGCACGCGACGGCCAGCAGCAGGGTGAGCGCCGCCAGCGGGGCCAATATCTTCATGTAAACCGATGTCACTTCTTGTTCCTCCTTGTGTTCCGCTGAATACGTTGCAATTGATTTCTGATGTCAGATATTACTGGTCTGATCGACCGGTAACATTTGCCCCTTCGAGCAAGGTAATGACTAAGAGTATCAATCACATTAATCCTGGGCTATAGGCTGACAGAAACTGCAATCTGCCTGTTGAACAACTAAATTGTACCCTATCTCAAAAATTGTGAACAGATTTTATACCAACCAGGCGGGCGCCTTGTCAATACTTAGTCGCAAATAGAGGAGAACAAATACATTGGTGGGAATGGGGTGTTCCCGATAACGGGTCCGGCTGTGGGATATCGCCCTGTCGGGGTGGTTCCTCGCAATGGCGGGGGTGTCTGTGTTTGCCCAGAATGCCCAGATTGGCAAGGAGTGGGTTGGCTGGCTGGCAGGCTGGGGGCGCACGGCTGTGCGCCCCTACGGTGCGGGGGAAACCGTCATTGCCATGCCCAGACCCCCTTTGTTTGTCATTCCGAGCGACAGCCGAGGAATCCCAACCGAACCCACCAACCATTCGTCCCACCGCAGGCCAACGCTCCCTTTCCCAGAGAAGAGGCAAGAGCGCCTGGGCATGGCGATGATGGTTCCCCTTTACAGTTGGGATTCCTCGAAGGGCTCGGAATGACGGTCAGGAGGGGTTTGGAATGAAAGGCTTGGATGGCTTGGGGAGGGTGGCGTGGTTGATGGGTACGGTTGGGATTCCTCGCCTGTTGCCCGGAATTACAAACAGAGCGAGCTACTACCCATCCACCCTGGGCAGAACATCCTCCACCAGGGTTTCCATGGAATCCAGGAGTTGCTGCAGGCTGCCGCATCCGTTGAAGTTGAGCTGGAACTGGTCCAGCCCGGCCTCCTGCCGATAGCGCGTGAGGTCCGACGCCACCTGTTCCGGTGATCCCTGGCCCGTCGGCCGGTCGCCGCTGCCGTGAGAGCTTCCGGTAATGTGGCTTAAGTTCACCCGAAAGCTCATACGGGTGGGTGGCGGTTCCTCCCGCTCGATCTCCGCGCAGTAGTCCTTCAGGTAGGCTTGGTTGCTCACCAGGGCCTCCAAAGGGGTGGGCGTTGGCTGCCACACCTGGCCGAATCGGGCCGCCCGCCGCAGGGAGGCTTCACTGGAGCCGCCAATCCAAAGGGGCGGATGGGGTTGCTGCACCGGCTTGGGGTTCACGTGCATGTTTTCGAAGGTGAGGAACCTGCCCTGAAAGGATGTGGGCCCGGGCGCCCAACAGGCCTGCCAGATTCGCAGGTACTCATCGGTTCGCGCGCCCCTCTGGCGAAAGGGTATGCCCAGCGCCTCATACTCGGCCTGGTTCCAACCCGAACCCACGCCGGCAATGGCCCGGCCGCCAGACATCTGGTCCAGAGTGGCCAGCATCTTGGCCGTCACCACCGGATTGCGGTAGGGCATGATGAGCACCGAGGTTCCCAACATGACGCGGCTGGTTCGGGCCGCCACGTAGGACAGAACCATCAGCGGGTCGAACACGTTGCGCCATGGTTCACTGCGGGGCGAGTCGTCCACGATGACGTGGTCGTTGACAAAGAGGGAGTCGAAGCCCAGTTCCTCGGCCTTCACCGCCGTCTGGACTATGGCTTCGGTGGTGGCGGGGAAACCCAGGTAGTCGGCATTGGGCAACCGGAAGGAGTACTGGATCATATCTCCTCCTGTATGGTGGGTTGGGAGCCCACCAAGTTGGCGGCGGTGATTGCTCGATTCCCTGCAAAATTCTCCAACCGCCTCCTGTCTCCGGGTCCGGCAACCGGCCCTTCACCCTTACAATTGCATGGTGGAAGCGGTCGTGCTGGGCGCCGGTCGGCTGGCTCTGGCCGGCTGCACCTGCACCAGGGAAGCGGCCAGTTCGGCCACCGCCTGGCGGTACTCTGCGGTGTCTCCCTGAGCGGGCAGTTCGAAAACCTGGAAGGCGCCCTTCAAATCGCGGGCGTTCCGATCCCGGGGGGAGTTCATGTACCCGTCACCGGAAACCAGGAACAGCACCCACTGGTCGCGGCTGTCCTGGGCCTCCCTGGCGGCGATGATGTCGTTGCGGATGGTTTCGCTGCCGAAGGCCTCGGCGGAGCAGACGACGATCAGCTTGTCGTAGTGGCGCACCCACCGCTCAATTTCCTCCTCTTCCGAGGTGCTGCGGCGGTCCACCAGGGCGCTGCCCCGGGCGTTCTCCGGGAAAATCCAGCAGCGGGCGCCGTTGGCTCGCAGGTCGTCCTGCAGGCGGGTGGCGAAGGATACATCTCCGGCGGCGCAGGCGATGAAGTAGTCGCCGGAAAGGGGCGGCGCGCTGCCGATGGACTGCTGGAAGGCGGCCAGATAGTCCGGCGACCCCACGCCCGTCAGGAAGGCTTCGGGGATGGTACCTCCCGAACGCACCAGGGAGTCGGCTCCCAGGGTGCTGGGAGCGTCGTGCCGTACCGAATCCAGCCCCTGTGCGGCGCTCAGGTTGCAGTTCTGGAAGACGGTGTAGCCCATGATGCTGCCGGTGAAGTCGGCGCCATCCAGGGGAGTCCCGTTGAACACCGCCTCGTAGAAGTCGCTTTCCCGAAAGATGGCGTTGGTCAGGTTCGCGCGGGTGAGGGCGGTGCCGTTCAGAGTGGCGCCGGTCAGGTCTGCGCCGGTGAGGTTGGCCCGGTCCAGGTTGGCGCGGGACAGGTTCGCGCCCCGCAGATTGGCGCCGGTCAAATTGGCGTCGGAGAGAATTACCCGGTCCATGTCGGCATTGCTGAAGTCCGCATCCCGGCAATCGGCGCCCCGCAGGTTGGCGCCGTTCAGCAGCGACCCCACGAACTGGGCTTCCCTCAGGTCGGCCCGGTACAGGTGAATGGGATTGAGCCGGCAATCGGACAGGTTTGCCCGCCGCAGCATGGCCCCCATCAGGTCCGAGTTGCGCATATCCGCGCCAGTCAGGTTCACCATGGGTATTCGGGTGTGGCTCATGTAGCAGGCGTTCAGGTCCATGAACTCACCGGGGTTCTCTTCCCGCCACTGGGAAACAGCGTCCCGACCCTGCCTGACTATCTGCACCTGCTCCATATTGGCCATGATTTTCCTCGCTCGCGGCTTTGGTTTGGTTTCAGGAACGGCCCTGCCGGGAGGGCAGACCGCGCCCGTTAATTATGGGCTATGGTAGCCATTGTCAATCGGCACTGTCAACTTGGGAACGCGTTAATTGTCGGGCCTTTGGGGCCGCAATGCCGCGTACCTCCCTGGGCGCTTTTGCCAACCCTGTCGGCTTGGGATACACTATACGGGCAAACTGGGTTCACGCTGTTTCGTATCGGCGCTGGACCGGATTCGAGGTATTGAGGCAGACCCGTGCCCACCTACAGGTTGCGCGTTGGAGAACAGTGGTACACCGTGGAGGTGGGCGACGTGAGCCGGTCTCCGGTGGAGGTGAGCGTGGAGGGCCAGACCTACTACGTGGAAATGGATGCGCCCCCCACCGACTCGACGCCGCCCCCAACCCGTCGGGGACGGCGTCCGCCCAGCCGGGTGGCCCCGCCAGCATTGCCCCGGGTGGGCGGCGCCCCAGCGGCCTACGACCCGTCGGACAAGACGCTGCGGGCGCCCATGCCGGGCCGGGTGATTGCCATCCGGGTGCGGCCTGGCGACCGGGTGGCCGCCGGGGATGAGGTCTGCGTCGTCGAGGCCATGAAGATGGAGCAGAGCATACGCGCCGCCCAGGATGGCGTGGTAAAGGCCATTCACGTGCAGCCCATGGACTCGGTGGGCGCCAATGATGCTCTGATCGACCTGGAATAGAACGCCATGCCTCTGCCATTGCTCCTGATACCCATAGCGGTAACCGTGGGGTCGGCTGCCGCCCAGGCCGTTGGCAAGCTTCGGGGGCGCAGCGAACTGAACAAGCTGCGGGAGCAATTGGCCGAATCCCGCTCTCGCCACCGCCACCTTCTGACCGAATACTTCCTGCGCCAGAGCTACCTCTGCACCCAATTGGGGCTGGAGCTTCCGGCCAAGCCGGAGGCCCTCCTGCCGCCGTCGCCACCGGACGAAGCCGAGGTTTCCCGTCGCCCTCTGTGGCGGAGAGTTCTGCCCATGAAGAAGAAGACCACCCTGACCCAGGGTTCCACCGGCTCGGCCCGGCAGATAGTGGGTCGCCATTCCGCCAGCGCCGTCAGCAGCGTGGTCTGGAAGACCAGCTCGGCCAACATAATGAGGATAGTCCAGCCCATCAGCGCCCGCTTATTGCAGTTGGTACAGCCGCTGGTCGGCCGGTTGGCCGTCTTTGTGCCGCGCCTGGCCATCTTTGGCGGTGGGGCCGCATCTACGGGCGGGTCCGTTGCCGCCTCCTCCGTGGCGCGAATGGCCATCGGCGCCTTTTCCGTGGTGGGAATAATTATCGGGCCGGCCACCGTCGTCTGGACCATCTACAGCGAAATCCGCAAGATCAGGAGGGCGCGGTTGGAACTGCGCCTGCTTCAAGGCGACCATGAACGGGAATTGGCATCCTTCCGGGTCCGCAACCGCCGGTTGGAGGCCCGCTACGCCGAGATCCTTGAAACCCCGGTGGAGGAGAGGGAACTGGTCGCGGCCGGGTGACGGCAACCCACCCAGTTTCCGGTAGAGGTCTTTGACCGCTTGCGTCCAGTTCACCGGATGTTAAAATCGGGTCTGACCAGTCCGGACTGGTCTGAATAATTCCGGGGGAGTTTGCCTATGCCTCAGGACTTCATCCACGTCAAGGGCGCACGGGAACACAACCTCAAGAACGTGGAGGTTACGATTCCCCGGGATAAGCTGGTGGTGATAACCGGCGTTTCCGGTTCGGGGAAGAGTTCCCTGGCCTTTGACACCATCTACGCCGAGGGCCAGCGACGGTACGTGGAATCCCTCTCCGCCTACGCCCGCCAGTTCCTGGGCCGCATGGACAAGCCCGACGTGGATTACATCGAGGGCCTGTCGCCGGCCATTTCCATTGACCAGAAGGGCGTCTCCCACAATCCCCGCTCCACCGTGGGCACCGTCACCGAAATTTACGACTATTTGCGGCTCCTGTTCGCCCGGGTGGGGAAACCCCACTGTCCCAAGTGTGGGCGTCCCGTGGAACGGCAGACGGTTCAGCAGATAGTTGACGCCCTCCTGGGACTGCCGGAGGGCAGCCGCATAACTCTCCTGGCCCCCAAGGTGCGCCGGAAGAAGGGTGAGCACAAGGACATTTTCGAGGCCGCCCGCCGCGCCGGTTTCGTGCGCATCCGCGTCAATGGCGAAACGCTGATGCTGGATGAGACCGACACTCTGAACCTGAACAAGCAGAAATGGCATTACATCGAGCTGGTGGTGGACCGCATCATCGTCCGACCGGAAACGGAACTCAGCCGGGTATCGGAGTCGGTGGAAACCGCCCTGCGGGAGGGAGAGGGCGTCCTCCAGGTTCTATTCCAGTCAGAGGAAGAGGGGGCGAAGGAAGAGGAGCTGGTCTTTTCCGAACAATTCGCCTGCGTCAGCTGCGGCACCAGCCTGCCGGAAATCGAACCCCGTACTTTCAGCTTCAACAGTCCCCACGGCGCCTGCCCCCAGTGCACCGGCCTGGGATTCAAGCTGGAGGTTGACCCGAACCTGGTCATTCCCAATCGCAACCTGTCCCTGCTGGAGGGCGCGGTGGTGGCCTGGAACCGAACCGGGGCCTCTTCCGGCTGGTACATGAGCATGATGGAATCGGTGGCCCGGGCCAATAACTTCTCCGCCCAGACGCCGGTCAAGGACCTGGACGAGGAACACCTGAAGGTAATCCTCTACGGCGTCAAGGGCAGCAAGGTTACCGTGCGGCACCGTACCCACAATGGCCGTACCTACAGTTGGGACACCCGGTTCGAGGGTGTCATTCCCAACCTGGAACGCCGGTACCGCGAGACGGAATCGGACCACTCGCGCCAGGAAATAGAGCGGTACATGACCGCCCGCCCCTGCCAGGCCTGCCAGGGCCAGCGTCTCAAGCCCGAGGCCCTGGGCGTCAAGGTGTGTGGCCTCAGTATCATGGACGTAACCGCCATGAACATTGGCCAGGGCGTGGAATGGGTGCGGGCCATTGACCCGGATGCCCCCGGCGACCATGCCGGCGAGGTTTTGGCCCCCAGGGACAAGGCCATCGCCAACCAGATACTCAAGGAGATCGATGGCCGGCTGAAGTTCCTGGATGGTATCGGTTTGGACTACGTGACCATGAACCGCACCGCCCGCACTCTGTCGGGTGGCGAGGCCCAGCGGGTGCGGCTGGCCACCCAGATCGGCTCCGGCCTGACCGGGGTGCTCTACGTCTGCGACGAACCCACGGTGGGCCTGCACCCCCACGACGACCACCGGCTGATCAACACCCTGACCCGGTTGCGGGACATGGGCAACACGGTAATCGTGGTGGAACACGACGAGGCCATGATGCGGGCCGCCGATTTCATCGTGGACCTGGGCCCCGGCGCGGGGGAACACGGCGGCCATGTGGTGGCCACGGGCAACATAGATGAGGTGATGGCCAATGGGGGTTCCCTGACCGGCCAGTACCTGAGCGGGGTTAAGGAAATACCCCTGCCCGATAGCCGCCGCGCTGGCAACGGCCTCCACATCACGGTCACCGGGGCGCGGGAGAACAACCTGAAGGGCGTGGACGTTAGCATTCCCCTGGGCATGTTGACCTGCGTTACCGGCGTTTCCGGTTCGGGCAAGAGCACCCTCACCTACGATATTCTCTACAAACGGCTGGCCCAGGAAATCAACAAGGCCCGCGACTACCCCGGCGATCACGATGACGTTACGGGAATAGAGCATATTGACAAGGTGGTGAACATAGACCAGTCTCCCATCGGAAGGACGCCCCGCAGCAACCCGGCCACCTACACCGGCGCCTTCACTCCCATCCGGGAACTGTTCGCCTCCCTCCCCGAAGCCAAAGTACGGGGCTATAAGCCGGGCCGCTTTTCCTTCAACGTCAAAGGCGGAAGATGTGAAGCCTGCCAGGGCGAGGGCTACAACCAGATAGAGATGCAGTTCCTGCCCGACGTGACCGTGCCCTGCGAAATCTGCCAGGGCCGCCGCTACAATCGGGAGGCCATGGAGGTAACCCTCCGCGACCGGAGCATCGCCGACGTGTTGGAGATGACGGTGGAGCAGGCGCTGGAGTTCTTCTGGAACTTCCCCCGCATCCGCCCCAAGCTGGAGACCCTGCGGGACGTGGGCCTGGGCTACATTCGCCTGGGACAGCCGGCCACCACCCTTTCGGGCGGCGAAGCCCAGCGGGTGAAGCTGGCCACGGAGCTTGCTAAGCGGGCCACCGGCAAGACCCTCTACCTGATGGACGAACCCACCACCGGCCTGTCCTTCGAGGACTGCGCCGCCCTTTTGCGGGTTCTGCACCGGCTGGTGGACAACCGCAACACCATCGTCCTGATTGAGCATAACCTGGACCTGATAAAGAATGCCGACTGGATTATCGACCTGGGGCCGGGCGCCGGCGACCGGGGCGGCCAGTTGATCGCCACCGGCACTCCTGAAGCCCTGGCCCAGCGTCCCGAATCCCACACGGGCCGGTACCTGCGTCCCCTGCTGGAGGCGGAGGGCCGAAAATCCCTGCGCGTGGCCCCTACTCACACTGCGGCATCCGCAGTTGCGGAGGCAGCGGAAGTGGAGGAACCAGAGAAAACGCCGGCCAAGCCCGCCAGGAAGACCCGCAAGACGGCCGCCAGGAAGCGGGACCGGGAACCGGTGGCAGTGGGGGATGATTAGGCGCTCCTCGGAGAATGATCCGGTGTAACCCGAAACTCTCTCCATAGGGCGGCTACAATGGCCGGACGGCGCGATGGTCAACTGCCCGGCAGTTGTTCTGCCCCTGACAAACCGGAGTCTTCCGGCCCGGATACGGCCATTACGCCTATCAGCCAAGACTATCCATTCCGAACGAGGATGACGCATGACTCAAACGCAAACCCTCCAGTACGACCTGCTAATCGATGGTGAATGGCGGCCGGCCGCCAGCGGGGACTATTTCGAGGTGGAGAACCCTGCCACCGGCGAAACGGTGGCCCGCATGGCCAACGCCGGGGAGCAGGACGTGGCCGCCGCCGTTGCCAGCGCCGAACGAGCCTTCCGGGAGGGCCCCTGGTCCACCATGCCCGATTCGGAACGGGGGAAAATTCTGTGGCGCATCGCCGACATGGTGGAGGAGCGCCGGATGGAATTGGGCCGCATGGAGTCCATTTCCAACGGCCGTCCCATTTCCGAAACCTCGTCCCAGATGCTGGTGGTGGCCAGCTACTTCCGCTACTTTGCCGGGTTCTGCGACAAGATTCAGGGTTCCACCGTCCCCACGGACCGGGGGCACCTCAACTACACGGTGCGGGTTCCCCTGGGCGTGGTGGGGCAGTTGACCCCCTGGAATCACCCCCTGATGATCGCCTCCAAGAAGCTGGCCCCGGCCCTGGCGGCTGGTTGCGTGGTGGTGCTGAAGCCCTCGGAATGGGCGCCGCTGACCCCCACCGAGATTGGCAACATCGCCTTGGAAGCCGGGCTACCGCCGGGTGTGCTAAACATCGTAAACGGCTTCGGCCCCACCTCCGGTAAGGCGCTGGCCGGCGACCGGAGACTAGGCAAGCTGGACCTGACCGGCGGCACCGAAACCGGTCGGGCGGTGGGTGAGGTGGTGGGCCGCAACCTGGTTCCCTTCCAGGCGGAACTGGGCGGCAAGGCCCCGGTCATCGTATTTCCCGATGCTGACCTGGACGATGCGGTAAACGGTTGCGCCTTCGCCTCCTTCGTGGCTTCCGGCCAGACCTGTATCCAGGGATCCCGGGCGGTGGTGCATAGCTCCATCTATGACCGGTTCGTGGACCGGCTTTCGGCCAAGGTCGCCGACATTCGCATTGGTGACCCCACCGAGTTCGATACCCAGATGGGGCCGGTGGTGTCCAAGCCGGCTTACGACCGCATCCTCAACTACGTGAAGATTGCCAGGGATGAGGGCGCCCAGGTGGCCCACGGGGGCAAGCATCCGGCGGGCGCGCAGTTCGCCAACGGCTACTTCATCGAGCCAACGGTGCTTTCCGAGGTTCGCCAGGACATGACCGTGGCCCAGGAGGAGATTTTCGGCCCGGTGGTGTGCGTCATTCCCTTCGACACCGAGGAGGAGGCGCTGGCGATTGCCAACGATATTCCCTACGGGTTGGGCTGCTCCATCTGGACCAGGGACGTGGCCCGCGCCCACCGGGTGGCCGGAAAGGTGGAGGCTGGTATCGTCTGGATCAACGACCACCACCGGCTCCATCCCGGCATTCCCTGGGGCGGGTTCAAGGACAGTGGCTACGGTCGGGAGGGCAGTTTCGATTTCATCCACGAGTACACGGCGCCCAAGTACGTCTGCGTCCGCGTGGAACCCCAGGGATTCGACTGGTACGGTACCACCGGCCCCGGCCAGCGCCTAAATTAGCGGTTGGTACTTTGGGGAGCGTCAACTGATGGAGAATAGGTTCAACCCGGATACTCGGTTTGGTATATAATGGGGTTTGGGTAACCCCATTGAACCCGGTTGGAATCTTTCAATAGCGGTCAGCTGAAACAGGGCGTTTAACGAACTGATGGACACGTTCTACATTTGGACCATAGGCTGCCAGATGAACAAGGCGGACTCGGAACGACTGGGTTCAGCCCTGGAACAGCTCGGCCTCACTTCGGTGGACAATGCCAAGGGCGCCGATGTTATCGTGCTGAATTCTTGCGTGGTTCGCCAGGGCGCCGAGGATAAGGTGGTTGGCAACCTGTGGATGGTGAATCCCCTGAAGAAGAAGCGTCCCGACCGCATCCTGGCATTGATGGGCTGCATGGTGGGGCCGAAAACCGACGAACTGGAGCGGCGCTTCCCCGACGTGGACCTGTTCATGCAACCGCAGCAGTTCGAGCCATTGCTGGCCATGGTGGGCGAGCGCAAGGGCCTGGACTGGGAGGGATGTGTCGGCTCCCTGGCGCCGTCCCTGCCCGACGTGACCTGCTACGTTCCCATCATCCATGGCTGCGACCTGATGTGTTCCTTCTGCATCATCCCGTACCGCCGGGGACGGCAGGTCAGCCGTCCGGTTGACGAGGTGGTTCGGGAGGTGGAACTGTTGGCCAGCCGGGGCGTCCGCGAGGTTACGGTTCTGGGGCAGACGGTGGATGCCTACGGGTATGACCTGCCCGACAAGCCCGACCTGTCCCTGCTCCTGGCTCGCCTGAACGACGTGGAAGGCCTGGACCGGATCCGGTTCCTCACCTCCCATCCCTCGTTCATGGACGACCGCATAATCGGGGCGGTGGCGGAACTGCCCAAGGTTTGCGAACATATCAACCTGCCGGTGCAGGCCGGCGACGACGATGTCTTGCGGGAGATGCGCCGTCCCTACACCCGGGACGAATACCGGGAACTGGTTGGGCGCATTCGAGACGCCATTCCCGGCGTCTCCATGAGTACCGACATCATCGTGGGCTTCCCCGGCGAGACGGAAGAACAGTTCCAGCGTACAATGGACCTGGTTTCGGAACTGCGGTTCGACAAGGTACACTGTGCCGCCTACTCCACCCGCCCCGGCACCATCGCCCACCGCACCATGTCGGACGACTTACCAGACGGGGTGAAGGCCCGCCGCATGAAGGAACTGGACACCCTCCAGGAGACCATATTGACGGACATCAATGCCGCCCTGGCCGGCCAAACGCTGGAAGTGCTGGTGGAGGGCAGGAAACGGGGAAGGTGGCAGGGCCGAACCCGTACCGACAAGCTGGTGTTCCTCAACGAATCCCTGGAGGATGAGGCCGCCATCGACCGTACCGGACAGTTGGTGCGGGTGAACATCGAACACACCAGCCCCTGGGCGCTGCGGGGGTCGGTTGTTGAGGATGACAATGAGGCCCAGGCCAGGCCGTCGAGAGCCACGGCTCCGCTGGAAGCCGCCAGGTGAGGGTACGGGTCGCCAGGATACGCCAGTATTATGCAGGTGGCGGCGGCCTGGTTAAGTTCGCAGAGTCGAAAAGAGCGCAAGAGAACGAGATAGAAGGGACCAATTCCAGGGGAGCAGGGCCATGACGAACCGGCTGGCAAACACCACCGTCCAGGGGGAATTGCTGGTATTTCCCGACTTTCCCCCCAGGGACGATATGCAGAACTTCCTCTATATTTACCGGGAAGCCTATTCCTGCGCGCTGGAGCGCTACCTGGGAAAGAACCCAACCACCCTGGTTATGTGTGAAACGCCCGTGGACTGGCGCCCGAGCCGCCATCCCCGTATCCCGGACCTGATGGTGGCGTTCGGTGTCAACACCGACGAGGCAATTGGTCGGAGAGGGTACTCCATCAATGAACACGGCAAGCCACCGGACTTCGTTCTGGAGGTTGCGTCCCCGACCACTGCCAGGAACGACTATACGCGCAAACGGGTAGATTACGCCGCCTTCGGAATACCCGAATACTGGCGATTCGACTCGTCGGGAGGGCGGTGGTACGACCGACCCCTGGCCGGAGACAGGTTGGTAGAAGGAAGTTACCAACCCATTGAAGTCCAGGCGGGAGAGGACAACCGGCTGTGGGGCCGCAGCCAGGTATTGGGGTTGGATCTGTGCTGGGAGGAAGGACGCCTGCGCTGGTGGGACCCCGTGGCTGGGGCGTACCTATCCACCTATGAAGAAGAAGCCGATGGCCGCCTGGCCGCCGAGGCGCGGGTTGTGGCCGAGCAAGAATCCCGGATGGCCGCTGAGGCTCGAGTCGCAGCCGAGCAGGAATCCCGTATGGCTGCCGAGGCCCGCATTCGGGAACTGGAAGCCGAACTGGAACGTCGTTCGGATCCCTGATACATGGTAGAATTCACCTCCATAATGAGCGAAACGCGATTGGCTCTCCAGGAGCCACCAATGGAAGGGCGGTCTTCCCCTTTTCTGGTCCGAGGCGATCACCGGGCAGCCCATCCATTGCTGAGGGAGTGAATATGGCAACAAGACCAAGGACGCCTACGATACCCCTTACCGAAATTGAACACGCGGCCTTCTGTCGGCCTGAGGATGAACTTCCCGCCAAGTCGCTGGCCGAAGAATTGGCGATTAATGTACGGTGGCAGAAGATTCCCCCGGAATACCTGCGCTGCTCGCCCGAAGAACTGGATGCCCGAATCCACGACGTTCGGCAGAAGCTGGGCGCCCAGGTCACCATTCTCGGCCACCACTACCAGCGGGAAGAGATCATCAAGTACGCCGACTTCCAGGGTGACTCTTTCCTGCTGTCCCAGGAGGCGGCGTCCCGGCCCGAGGCTAATTACATCGTTTTCTGTGGCGTCCACTTCATGGCCGAGACGGCCTGCATCCTTTGCGCGCCCCACCAGCAGGTTATCCTTCCCAACATCACCGCCGGCTGTTCCATGGCCGACATGGCCCCGATGGAGGATGTGGAGGACGCTTGGGAGGACCTGCAGGATGTCTTGGGTGATCATGGTGGAATCATTCCCATCACCTACATGAACTCCATCGCCGGCATCAAAGCCCTGTGCGGGCGCAACAACGGCGCCGTCTGCACCTCTTCCAACGCCACGGCGGTGCTGGAGTGGGCCTTTGGTCAGGCGGAACGGGCCCTCTTCCTGCCAGACCAGCACCTGGGCCGCAACACCGCCCTGAAGCTGGGCATTCCCCTGGATGAAATGGTAGTGTGGAATCCCTTCAAGCGGCTGGGCGGCAACACCCCCGAGCAGTTGAGAAACGCCAAGATGGTTCTTTGGCAGGGCCATTGCTCAGTCCATACCCGCTTCACCCCGGCCCAGGTACAGTCCGCCCGGGAACGCTACCCCAACGTGAACGTCCTGGTCCATCCCGAATGCCCCATGGAAACCCTCCAGGTCGCGGACATGAACGGCTCCACGGAGTTCATCCGGAAGACCATCAACGAGGCGCCGCCGGGCAGCCAGTGGGCCGTGGGCACCGAGATAAGCCTGGTCAACCGATTGGCCCTGCAGAACCCGGACAAGACCATATTCTGCCTGGATCCGGTCAGTTGTCCCTGCTCCACCATGTACCGAATCCACCCGGCCTACCTGCTTTGGGCGCTGGAGGGACTGAGCGAAGGCGTCGTAAACAACCAGATTACCGTGCCGGAAGATGTGCGCCGGGACGCCAACCTGGCGCTGGAGCGAATGCTGGCTCTGCGTTAGGCAGGGAATCTACGCCCCGACTGGCGCCGGCATTCGGCTCCTACGGCTCTGTAGGCCCTCGGCCCCGCCGGGGTGCCTTCGCGCGAGAACCGCCACAAATGCAAGATTGAATTGCCCAACATTCCCCTTTTTTGCTACACTAGCGCCGTCAGGTGACCATCGCCTAAGATAGGCGCAACATCAGAAGATAGGAGTGGCTATGATTTACGAAGTCCGTACCTATGACATGAAGCCTGGTAGCGTAGCCGAATTCGAGGAAAACTTTGGCAGGGCCCTTCCCGCCCGGTTGGAAGTCTCTCCCCTGGCCGCCTTCTTCCATACCGAAATCGGCCCCCTCAACCAGGTAATCCACATCTGGCCCTACGACGACGAAGACCATCGCGAGGAGTGCCGCAGCGCCAGCGTCGAGGGTTGGCCTCCCCCCAACGGTGGCAACATCCTCAACATGCACTCCCAGATTTGGAACCCCGCCGACTTCATGACTCCCATGGGCGATCGGGAGTTGGGCAACATCTACGAAATGCGGATTTACACCTACCAGGAAGGCTCCAAGGACGAAGTTCTGAGCCGATGGTCGAACTCCATCACCCACCGGGAAGCCTACTCCCCTCTGGCCGCCGGCATGTTCAGCGACCTGGAGGACGGTACCTTCCAGTGGATGCATGTCTGGCCCTACGATGACCTGGCCGCGCGGGGACGGGTCCGCAGCGAGGCTGGCGAGAATCCCAACTGGCCCCCGCCCACCCGCGAGTTCCTGCTCAAGCAGGAAAACAAGATCGTCATCCCCGCCTCCTTCTCTCCCATGCACTAGGGGGCCGGGCAACCCCACGGGTTGTCCCGAAAATCAGGCGCATCGAGCTGGGGCGCTCCTTGGGGGCGCCCCTTTCGTGCCAGGGACGAATTGCCAGATTGGCACAGGACAAGTGATCAAGGACGGGGGCGCTATGCTGTCGGAGGACATTGAAGCGGTAAAGCAGGCAAACCAGCGGTTCTACGATGCCTTTGGCAGCCTGGACGTTACGGCCCTGGATGACATTTGCCTGGATTCGGAACTGGCCCTGTGTATTCATCCGGGCTGGCAGCCCCTGGTGGGCTGGGAATCCATCCGGGAAAGCTGGCGGCGCATCTTCGACAACACCACCCTCATGCACTTCAACATCCGCTACATCAACGTGGTGGTGGAAGGAGACTGTGGGTGGGTTACCTGCGTCGAGGGAATCACCAGCGTTCTCCAGGGGCGGGCGGACAACTTCGGGGTGCTGGCCACCAACATCTTCGTCAGAACCCCCGACGGCTGGAAGATGGTCGCGCACCATGCCTCGCCGGGAATGTAGCAAAGGGCCGGGGGCGAATACTGGCTCGCCTTTTGTTGGGCGATGATATGGGTTGCATTATTCCGCCCAGCCCTTGTTCGCTATGCCCCCAAGTCGCAAATGTGCCATAATCCACCGAGACATTGGCCACTCAAGCTCACCACCGCAGAGGCCGTAGGCACCTATTGAATCTGGAAACCAACGATTCGGGGAAACCACCGTAAGGAGGCGAGCCATGGGACTGCTGAAGATCGAAGGCGTTACCCACTGGTCCATCCCTGTGACCAACCTGGACGAGGCGGAAGCCTTCTATGGCGACCTGCTGGGGCTGGATGCCAAGGGTCGGCTGGGCAACTCCCGGATGTCCTGCTTCAACGTGGGTGACCACAACATCCTCCTCTGCGAGTTGGACGAACCTACGCAACAGGCCTCCCAGCGGGATGGCAAGGTCCACCACTCCTTTACCGTTACTCCCGAAACCTTCGAGGAAGCCTGCCGAGTGTTTCGCGACCGCCAGGTCCCCGTCGATGACCTGGTATATCGGGAGAGGGGTTTCTTTACTGGCCGGGAGTTGTACTTCTTCGACCCCAGCGGCAACCGCCTGGAACTTCGCGACCCAACGTGGGAAGCGGGGATGGCCACCCCCGCCTTCGAGGAGATTGGCTAATCCCCTATGGCCGTCAACCCATTGTCGCCCTTGCCCCTGCCGGCGGCTGAGCCATAGGCTGTTCCGCCCCCGGTGACCAGATTCAGGGGGAGAAAACGGAACAGAGACCGACGGCAGTAACCTTGAACAATTGAAGGAGCCATCGCCATGCCTTACGCCATTAACCATGTCCATATTCGCGCTGCCGATCCCCACGCCACTGCGGCCTGGTACGAAAAGTACTTCGAGGCCAGGAAGGTTTCGGAGCGGGAGGTTATGCCCGGCACCATCACCATTGGCATGGAGGTGGGCGGTCCCACCCGCCTGAACGTCTCCTCCAAGCCCGTGGGGTCCTCCGACGACCGGGCCGTGGCCGAACTGAATCGACTGGGCCTGGAACACTTCGGGTTCCACGTCGATGACCTGGCCGCGGAAATGGCCAAGTTCGAAGCAGCTGGCATCCGCGTCGTGCTGCCCATCACCGAGGTGACCGGAGGCACGAAGCTGGCCTACATCGAGGGTCCCGACGACGTGCTCATCGAATTGGTTCAACCCGCCGCCTGAAATACCACAAGCCATCATCCCCCGCCTGAGGAATGATTAGAGGATTAGCATGGTCGAAACCACGGAACGCCTCTGGGTATATGATGCCGTGACGCCGGGGCAGGCTGCCCCACCCACGGTGGTTACCGTAACGCCGGAGTTGATCGCCGAATACGCCAGCATTGCCCAGAATCCAGACCCCCGTTTCCGCATGGGTTCCGGCAGCGACGAATACGGCGGCGCGCCCGTTCCCATGCCCACCATGGCCCTGTCCTACGCCCCGTTGCTGCGGGCCGAGATAGCCGAGAACAACGGCTTCACTGCCCTGGAACAGTCCAAGACGGCCCGGCGCCAGACCCCCTTCGCCAAGTGTGAGGCCCAATGGTACCGGCCCGTCTTTGCCGGCGACACCATAACCGGCGTGGGACGGGCGCTGGAGAAGTACGAGCGGCGCGGCAGCAAGTTCGTCACCTTCCGCATCGAGGCGGAGAACCAGCGGGGCGAACCGGTGGGTCGTTACGACTACACCTGCATCTTCGAATACGCCCGGGGCCAGCGGGAGGTTCCCTCGGATCGAGGCACGTCCCAACCCACGCCCCTGGAGGAAATGGCGGCCGGTCCGGAAGGCTCCCGGTTGGTTGCCTTCGAGTCGGCGCAGGTGGGAGACGTCCTGGCAGAACTGTCCATCACCGAAAGCCAGGAAATCATCAATCGCAAGAGCGATTTCCGGTTGGCCGGCAAGCCCAGCGAGAGCAACATCCATAACGACGAGGAGTTTGCCCGGCAGAACATTTTCGGCGGGGCCGTCAATGCCGGGCCGGCCACCATGTCCTACGTGGACCAGATGTTGCAGCTATCCTTCCCCCTGAGCGCCTTCTACAACGGGGGCAGCCTGCTGATGCGGGCCATCACCCCCTTCCGTTCCGGGGACACGGTAACCTTCGGCGGCGAGATTACCGGCAAACGGGAAGAGGAGAACCGGGGTCTGGTGGAATGCCGGGTAAAGGGAAACAACCAGCGCGGCGACCTGGTTTGCCTGGCCGATGCGGTAATGGTGTTTGCGGGGTAGGTGCCATCGGCAAAGGTGAAAGCCGTTAAGGTAGGGGCGCACAGCCGTGCGCCCCTACGGTTCCAGGTTCGACTGGATAGCCTTCCTTGCCCCTCTAGTCCGTCATTCCGACCTTGTGGAGGAATGCCAACCGTCCGGAGCAACCATCCATCCCACTCCAAGCCAACCACCCCTGTCATTCCGACCTTGTGGAGGAATCCCAACCGTAGGGGGAAACCATCCATCCCACTCCAAGCCAACCACCCCTGTCATTCCGAGCGACAGCCGAGGAATCCCAACCGTCCGGGGCAACCATCCATCCCACTCCAAGCCAACCACCCCTGTCATTCCGACCTTGTGGAGGAATCCCAACCGTAGGGGGAACCATCATTGCCGTGCCCAAGCGTGGCTCCCCCCGCACCGTTGGGATTCCTCGGCTGTCGCTCGGAATGACAAGGCTGTGTTTGTTCGTGGTGGGAAGGTTGGTTGATGGGAACCGTTGGGATTCCTCGACTGTCGCTCGGAATGACAAGGCTGTGTTTGTTCGTGGTGGGAAGGTTGGTTGCTAGGAACCGTTGGGATTCCTCGGCTGTCGCTCGGAATGACAAGGCTGTGTTTGTTCGTGGTGGTAAGGTTGGTTGATGGGAACCATTGGGATTCCTCGGCTGTCGCTCGGAATGACAGGCTGTGTTTGTTCGTGGTGGGAAGGATGGTTGCTAGGAACCGTTGGGATTCCTCGACTGTCGCTCGGAATGACAGGCTGTGTTTGTTCGTGGTGGGAAGGTTGGTTGCTAGGAACCGTTGGGATTCCTCGGCTGTCGCTCGGAGTGACATAAAAAAGGCTCTTGGAATGGCAAACGCGAGGAGTTGGGATTACATACAGTGGCGGTCAAGCACCCTTCGGGCGCACAGATGTGCGCCCCTACTCTCCTACCCTGTACAAACCGCCCCTGCCTTTCCCGGGTGACAAGGACTAAACCAGGGTCAGCAGTCGCTGGCACATTTCCGCCCCCTGCAGCACTTCGGGTATGACGGCCGTCTCCTGCTTGGTGTGGAAGGAACGCACACCAATTCCCACCGGCAGGGCGGCGATGCCATGCTCGAAGAAGACATTGGCATCGGAACCGCCTCCACTGCCCCCCAGTCGCGGTTCCAGGCCAATTTCCGATAGCGCCCGCGCCAACATCCTGACGGTGGCATGGTCGGCGCCCACCCGGTAGGCCTGGTAACTGTTGGCAATGTCCAGTTCCAATAGGGCCTCCGGGTACATGGCGCCCACCTCGTCGAACACCTGGCGGAACTGGCCGGTGCATTCGTCCAGCTTGCCCTGGTCCCGGCTGCGAATCTCCCCGTCCAGAATGGCCCGTTCCGGAATGATGTTTCGCTTGAGCCCGCCCTGCAAATAGCCCACATTGGCGGTGGTCTCCTCGTCGATGCGTCCCAGGGGCAGCCGGGTGAGCAGATGCCCGGCAATAACCAGGGCGGAAATACCCTTCTCCGGTTCCAGTCCCGCATGGGAGGCGCGCCCGGTTATCTCCGCCTTCACCACGTTTTGGGAAGGGGCTGCCACCGTCAACCGATTCACCGCGCCCTCTCCATCGAATACCACCCCTCGATTGGCGCGCACCATGCTGAAGTCCAGGTTACGGGCGCCGTTCAAGCCGCCCTCCTCGGCCCGGGAGAAAATGACCTCCACCGGCAGGTGGGGCGCCCCGGCTTCCACGACGGAAGTCAACGCCTCCAGCACAATTGCCACGCCGGCCTTGCAGTCGCCGCCCAAAATGGTTGAACCGTCGGAGCGCAGAACATCCCCGTCCAGTTGGGGTTTAATGCCCCGACCCGGTTCCACCGTATCCAGGTGCGCGGACAGGATAACCGGTTCTCCCTGTCCGTCCAGCCGGGCGATGACGTTGCGGAAGGAGTCGTGGTTTACGGAAAACCCCAGGTCGCGGAGCCGGGACGAGACCTCCCGGTCCATTTCGTCCTCCTCTCCGGTGGGGCTGTCAATCTTGATCAGGTCTATCAACGTCTCGACCAGTCGCTCCCGATTCGCCATGCCATTCACCCCCTGCCGTCTCTTCGGTGGTACTGCCGGCGATTATACAGCAAGGAGAGGGGGCCGGACCCTCCGAAAACCCACTGTTGCCGGGCGATTACTGGAGAAGCGCAACGGGTGGGCCGCCCGGACGCAAACCCGACCGCCCACCGGTACAAGCCTTGTGCATATTGGGAAATGCCCCTTATAATCTTCTCTACCACACACTATCGGGGTATCGGGGGTAAGCCGTGAGTACAGCTTTGACCAGCAGCCAAGCGGGAGAGCTATTGGCCTTCTTTCGGGGCGATTATGTTCCGATAAGCCAGGCGAAGGTCAGCGTTATGACCCACGCCCTCCACTATGGCACCGGTGTCTTCGAGGGCATTCGCGGCAACTGGAACGAGGATCAGGGCGCGGTCAACATCTTCCGGCTCCGGGAACACTACGAGCGGCTGCTGCGGGGCACCCGCCTGCTGATGCTCAACATCCCATATACCGTTGAAGACCTGTGCGACATCACCGTGGAACTGGTGGAGCGCAACGAGCATCGCCAGGACATCTACATCCGGCCGTTGGTTTACAAGAGCGCCGAGTTGGTGGCCAACCTCAAGCTTCAGGAACTGGAGAGCGACTTCACCCTGATTACCGTCCCCTTTGGCAACTACCTGGGTTCAGACCTGCTGCGCTGCTGCACCTCCTCCTGGCGACGGGTGGACGACCCGATGATTCCCGCTCGCCTGAAGATTTGCGGAATCTACGTCAACAGCATCCTGGCCAAGACCGAGGCCACTCTGGCCGGGTTCGACGAGGCCATTATCCTGAACCAGGATGGCCATGTGTGCGAGGGTTCCGGCGAGAATCTCTTCGTGGTGACCAATGGCCGGCTTATCACTCCCAACCTGGAGGACAATGTCCTTCCCGGCATTACCCGCGACACGGTTATGCACCTGGCCCAGAGCGAGTTGGGCCTGGATGTCCAGGAACGCAGCATAGACCGCAGCGAACTGTACCTGGCCGACGAGGTCTTCCTAACCGGTACCGCCGCCCACCTGACGCCCGTGGTGGAACTGGACCATCGCCCCATTGCCGATGGCAAGGCCGGCCCCATTTCCGCCAAGTTGCAGAAGATGTACTTCGACATAGTTGTGGGGCGCAACGAGAAGTACCGCCACTGGTGTACCCCCGCCTCGCCGCGGCTGGTAAAGGTTTAGGCTGCGGAGTTGGTTGCAGGGCGTGGTAGGGATTTCCCAACCACAGTGGGGAACCGTCATCGCCAGGCCCCCTTGTCTGTCATTCCGAGCGACAGTCGAGGAATCCCAACGTTTCGGGGAAGAACGCCTGGGCATAGGAAACACGGTTCCCCCGCACCGTTGGGATTCCTCGACTGTCGCTAGGAATGACAAACAAGGGGGCTTGGACGTAGGAAACACAATTCCCCCGGACGGTTGGGATTCCTCGACTGTCGCTCGGAATGACAAACAAGGGGGCTTGGACGTAGGAAACACAATTCCCCCGGACGGTTTGGATTCCTCGACTGTCGCTCGGAATGACAGACTTGGCTGGCTTGTGGTAGGTGACCAAGCTGCCCCGCACCGTTGGGATTCCTCGACTGGCGCTCGGAATGACAGACTTGGCTGGCTTGTGGTAGGTGACCAAGCTGCCCCGCACCGTTGGGATTCCTCGACTGGCGCTCGGAATGACAGGCCTGGCTGGCTTGTGGTAGGTGACCAGGCTGCCCCGCACCGTTGAGATTCCTCGACTGTCGCTCGGAATGACAATTCTTCCATTAGCCTGTCATGCCAATCTTGACTGAATACTAGCCAACCACATGGGTTAGGGATCAACTGTGGCGGCAGTCCCGATTCCCGGTATGCCAGCGGCACAGCGGCGCCATCCTCCCAACCCAGGACCATTGCTCGATGTGGATATTCCTCTCCCTGCTGGCGGCGGCCACCCTGGCCGTGGTCAACCTGGCCGACAAGCGCCTGCTGGACCGTCACCTTCCCAGTTCCGATTGCCTCTACGCCTGGGTGGCCTTTGTACTGGTCGTTTACATCGTGGTGGCGGTCGCAATCTTTGGTGTACCGGTTGATACCACTACCCCGTTCGTCCTGGCCGCCCTGGGATCGGGTCTGGCACTGGGTATTGGTTACGCCCTGCTGTTCGTGGCATTGAAGCTGGACGAGGCGTCCCGGGCCGTCTCCATATCCCAAACCTATCCCATTTTCGTTGCATTGCTGGCGGTACCCTTCCTGAACGAGCGCCTGGCCCCGTTGCAGTGGGGGGCCATCCTGCTGGTGGTGCTGGGGACCATGACCATATCCCTGCCGGCGGCCTCCGGCCGAATGGGGGCCTTCAGGCTGACCCGGGGAATCTGGTTCTCCCTCGCCAGCGGAGCGTTTCTTGGGGTGGGCTTCTTTGCCGCCAAGGTTGCCCTGGCGGAGAGTTCCTTCATCACCGTCTTCATCTACCAACAGGTGGGAACCCTGGTTGCCTTTCTGCCCTTCTGCCGTCCCCGGGTGGGCCGCCAACTGGTGGAGTCCATGAAACGGCCTGCAACGGTGGGACTGCTGGTGGTCGGGGAGGGATTGCTGCCCCTGGTGGTGGTAGCCGGCGCCCTGCAGGCCACCAATCTGGGTCCGGTATCCCTGGTAGCCGCCTTCCTGGCCACCACTCCCCTTTTCGTCTTCGTCCTGGCCACCCTGTTGAGCAACGGACGTTGGCGAATACTGGAAGAGGCGATTACCGGCCAGGCCCTGGCATTGAAACTCGTCGCCATCGGCATGATAGTGGCCGGCGTAGGCGCGCTGGGATTGTTTTGAACCATCCTCGGCTCCCACCCCGGTTCTACCCACCGGCACCGGGGTTTGACAGGTTCGCCCTCCTGTTCCACAATCCACCCACCCATACCGGAAACTGTTGGCAACCCATTGAATGGAGGGAGCTATGGGCTGGTCCAGCCACCACAAGAACGGCCTCATCTACTACAATCCCCAGCAGAGTTACCGCGGCTACACGCTGGTTGCCACCAACCGGGGCGGCTGCTACGCCAACCTGATTGATATGGAGGGCCGGGTGTGCCATAGGTGGTACCACCCTGAAGAGATTGTGTATGGCTACCTGCTATTGAACGGCCACCTGCTGTTCCGCAGCCGCACCTCCCGGAGCGAAAGCGAGGGCCCCCAGTTTGGCGGCCGCTCCCTTTCCCTGATTGAACTGGATTGGGACGGCAACGTAGTTTGGCAGTACCGCAGCCCGGACATGTACCTGCACCACGATTTCGAGCGGCTGATGAACGGCAATACCCTGGCCCTGCTGTGGGCTCCCGTACCCGCCGAACTTTCCGCGCAGGTCAAGGGTGGCTACGTGGCCGACGACGACCCCGAAGAGATTTGGGGAGACGTGGTGCAGGAGATTACCCCCGATGGCCAGGTTGTTTACGAGTGGCGTTCCTGGGAGTACCTGGACGTGGAAGAGGACGTCATCTGCCCCATGGAAGGTCGCAAGGAGTGGTCTCACCAGAACGCCCTGAACATTACCCCGGAGGGCGACCTGCTGGTCAGTTACCGGCAGACCAGCACCGTGGGAATCGTGGATAAGGCCACGGGCAAGTTCCGCTGGAAGTGGGGCCCGGGCGAGGTCAACCACCAACACCATCCCACCTGGCTGCCCAATGGCCGGGTGATGCTATTCGACAATGGCTGTCACCGTCGGGGCGCCAGCCGGTCTCGCATCATCGAGGTGGACCCGGAAACCAACCAGATCGGCTGGGAGTACACGGGCAAGCCGGACATCTCCTTCTTCAGCTACAACATCAGCAGCGCGGAACGGCAGCCCAACGGCAACACCGTCATCTGCGAGGGGGCGCCGGGCCGGATATTCGAGGTAACCCAGGCGGGGGAGATCGTCTGGGAGTACGTGAATCCCTTCTTCGGCGAAGCCGGCGGCCCACCCCAGAACGGCGTATTCCGTGCCCATCGCTACGGTCCCGACCACCCTGCCCTTATCGGCCGGGACCTGGACCCGGCCCGCTACGGGAACCTGAATCGACTGTACGCCGGGGGGTGACCCCACGCCGCCAATGCCCGGCGGCAGGCTGACTGATTCCGCCGTTTGACCGGCCGACCCTGTTGGCCGCCGGTAGCTATCAACATAACCAACTTGAACAGGAGCACTGTGAGTAGTATGGGTAAGCTGGATGACAAGGTAGCCCTGATAACCGGCTCTGGTCGCAACATTGGCCGGGCAACGGCCCTGAAGTTTGCCGAGGAGGGCGCGGACATTATCGTAAACGCCCGCAGCAATCGGGAAGAGGCGGAGGCGGTGGCCGAGGAGGTGCGGGCGCTGGGACGGCGGGCGTTGCCCGTGCTGGCCGACGTTTCCAACAAGGAACAGGTGGACAGTATGGTCAAGATGGGCCTGGAGGAGTTCGGCCGCATCGACATTCTGCTGAACAATGCCGCCATCCGCCCGCACAAGCCCTTCCTGGACCTGACCCTGGAGGATTGGGAGTTCGTTCGGGGCGTGGTGCTGGATGGCGCCTTCTACTGCACCCAGGCCGTCCTGCCGTCCATGGTGGAGAACAACTTTGGCCGGGTGCTCTTCTTCACCGGCGACGGCGCCTGGGCCGGGGGAGCGCAGCGGGGGCACGTGTCCGCGGCCAAGATGGGGCTGATCGGCTTGAGTCGCAGCCTGGCCACCGAGTTCGCGCCCCACAACGTGCGGGTAAACGTGGTATCGCCGGGCAGCATCGACACCAGCCGGGCCAACCCGGAATGGTATCCGGGCAGCCGTCCGCCCAATGCCGAGGGCATACCCCTGGGTCGCCAGGGCAAGACCGATGAAATAGCCACCGCCTGTCTGTTCCTGGTCAGCGACGACGGGGGATTCATCACCGGCCAAACCCTGCACGTGAACGGGGGAGCGGCCTTCTTCTAGGGGCCGCGGCCAATGATGTGTGTCATCCCGATCGGCGTGGCATAGACTGCCGTTCTCACCCGTAGGGGCGCACAGCCGTGCGCCCCTACCCAATTCCCTGTCATTCCGAGCGGCAGCCGAGGAATCCCAACCGCACGGGGATCCGTCACTGCCATGCCCAGGCACCCACGTCCGTCATTCCGAGCGACAGCCGAGGAATCCCCAACTCACCCTGCAACCACGTTAGCCACCACAAGGCCCCCACGTCCGTCATTCCGAGCGGTAGCCGAGGAATCCCAACCGCACGGGGGATCCGCCACTGCCATGCCCAGCCCCTCTTGTCTGTCATTCCGAGCGGCAGCCGAGGAATCCCAACTCACCCTGCAACCACGTTAGCCACCACAAGGCCCCCACGTCCGTCATTCCGAGCGGCAGCCGAGGAATCCCAACGACGCGGGGCAGCCGTCATTGCCACGCCCAGCCCTCCACGTCTGTCATTCCGAGCGTCAGCCGAGGAATCCCAACGGTAGGCAGGTAGTCTAGTTGCCTACCCCGAGACGCCGTTCCCCCTTACCGTAGGGATGGTACCGGGTTTCCCATGCTAATACGCCGTTGCCCCGTACCGTTGGGATTCCTCGGCTGTCGCTCGGAATGACAGGTCAGGTTGGTTTGTAGCTGGGTGAGTGGCAGTAGGGTATGATTGGGATTCCTCGGCTGTCGCTCGGAATGACAGACATGGGGGGCTAGATATGACCGGGGAGGTTGGGAAGGAGTGGAAGGGAGGGGGTAGATGGCTGTTGGTGAGGTTTGGGGCGCACGGCTGTGCGCCCCTACGGGTAACGGCTGACTTGACCGGGCGCTAATCCCGGAACCGGAACTCCTTCAGGTCCGAGGGGATGACCAACTCCGCCTCCGTCAATTCCTGGATTTCCTCCGGGTTCCAGCCGGGGGCGTATTCCCGCAGTTCAAAGCCCTCCGGAGTTACCTTGAACAGGCCCAGGTCGGTGGCCACCAGGGTAACGACGCCCGGAGCGGTTATGGGCAGGGTGCAGCGCTTCAGCATCTTGGACTTACCGTCCCTGGTGCAGTGCTCCATGGCGATGAACACCTGCTTGGCGCAGGCGGCCAGGTCCATGGCGCCGCCGATGCCGCCGCCCTTGCGATTGGGGATGCGCCAGTTGGCAAAGTCGCCATTTTCGGCCACCTCGTAGGCCCCCATCACCGTAACGTCCACCATGCCCCCGCGAATCAGGGCGAAGGAATCGGCGTGGTGGACGATGGCCATGCCGGGCATGGGAACCACGTTCTGCCCCCCGGCATTCACCAGATGCTTGTCCTCCTCACCCGCCGGGGCCAGGGGGCCATAGCCAATCACCCCATTCTCGGAGTGAAATACCAGGTCCTTGCTGGGGTCAACATAATTGGAGCAAAGGGTGGGCATACCCACACCCAGGTTGACAATCCATTCGTTTTGAAATTCCATGGCCAGCCGGTCGCACATGGCCTGTCGCTGTAGTCGGGGTTTGTCGGTTGCCATCGGCTTCCTCCTGTCATTGTGGAACGCCTGCTGAGGGGCTTTCGGTTCTCATCCCCGGGTTCCCGAATTCCGAAACCCTTGGTTCCTGGTCAATTGACGGGCGCATTGGTGGGTTCCGGAAAGTAAGGGGTCAATTGGGGATAGGGGGTTAGTCGAAAATTCCGTCCGGGGGAATCTTGACCAGGCGGTTCACGTAAACGCCGGGGACGTGAACTTTGTCCGGGTCCAGTTCTCCCACGGGGACGATTTCGTCCTCCACTTCAACCACCGTAATTCGGGCCGCCATGGCCATGATGGGATTGAAATTGCGCTGGGCCAGACGAAACTGAAGGTTGCCAAACTCATCGGCCCGCCAGGCGCGAATCAGGGCGTAGTCGGCGTGAATTGGGTACTCCAGGACGTAGGTGCGGCCGTTAATCTCCCGATGTTCCTTGCCCTCGGCCAGCTCGGTGCCGACGCTGGCGGGGGTGAAGAAAGCTCCGATGCCGGAACCGGCGGCGCGGATTCGTTCGGCCAGGGTACCCTGCGGCACCAGCTCGGCGTCAATCTCTCCGTCATTGTACATCTGGACGAAGGGGGTGATCTGCGAAGGGTGAGTGGGAGCGGTGAAGGCGGCGTACATCTTCTTCACCTGGCCGGCGGCAATCAAGGTACCCACATCAACTTTGTCGTCCAGGGAACCGCAATTGTTGGACACGCCAGTCAAGTTCCTGGCGCCCTGGCGATTCAGGGCCGCCAGCAGGTTGCGGGGCACGCCCACGCCGCTAAACCCGGGAGACATAAACACGGAGCCGTCGGGAACGTCGGCCACCGCCTGGTCGAAAGTCTGGTAGATCTTGTTTCTCATCTGGAACCGTTCCTCCAGGACATTGTCCGTACATACTACCGCAGACGGCCCTTCCTTGCCACACCTTGCCCCGTTTGAAACCATCGACCGCAGTCTGCCCAACACCTGCCCAGCCGCGTACCCAGTCCTGAACCATGGTGTCTGAAGTTAGGACTCGGGATGGAATTACCCTGCTGGGCGAGGCGCACCCCTTGACAATGCAGCCGATTAGCAGAAAAATCGTTTGGGAAAGTAGCGCCACCGTTAAGAATGGTGGGCAGTACGGGAGGGCTAGTATGGCTAACGATCACCGGACCCACCTTTACGTAGGTATCGCCGGGGAAGGCCCCCTTATCGCAGGGATCGGCGAGCCCAGGCCGTTGGGCAGCGGCGGTCTCTATCGCCAGGCCGATGGCGAAAATGATTGGCACAGCATCACCAAGGGCCTGCCGGAGGAACCCCAGGTGCGGGCGTTGCTGGTGCACCCCGAGAACCCGTCGGTGGTATTCGCCGGCACCCAGCACGGCGTGTTCCGCAGCGATGACCGGGGAGACCACTGGGAGCGCACCGAGTCCCCGGACGGGGATGTCTGGTCTCTGGCAATCAACCCCCACAATAGCGCCACCATGTACGCCGGCTACGACGGCTGCGTCATCTGTCGTTCCGACGACGGGGGCGCAACCTGGAAGAAGGGCAACACCGCCGGCATTTCCTTCCCCCA
This sequence comes from Dehalococcoidia bacterium, assembly GCA_965221385.1. GTDB lineage: Bacteria > Chloroflexota > Dehalococcoidia > Lucifugimonadales > UBA3495 > Bin22. The sequence goes on along the minus strand of OZ244885.1, from coordinate 1,366,128 downwards.
CATAACCATGAACCCCTACCCCATTTGCAAGCGGGTCATTGGCCTGGCAATAGACTCCCACAACCCCCAGGACGTGTACGGCGCCATCGAGGTTGGAGGGCTTGTGGCCAGCCGGGACGGGGGCGAAAACTGGCAGTCCATCACCGACGGCCACTACACTCGCACCGGCCCCGTGGACCTGCACGGCGTCCAGGTGAACCCCAAGGCGCCGGGGCTGGTGTACATCATCACCCAGTTGGCCATGTTCCGCAGCCGGAACTCCGGCAGCAATTGGGAGTTCGTGGACATCGAGGAAATGTTCCCGGGTGGAAGCTATTGCCGCGATTTGGTGGTGGCTCCCAACGACCCCAACGTAATGTACCTGGCAGCCGGAGCCGGCGGCGGCAGCGCTCCTCCGGGCACCACCGAGGCGGGGGTATTGGTTCGCAGCCGGGACGCGGGGGAAACCTGGGAGCGGGTGGACCTGGGCGAAATGGCCCCCAGCCGCATGTTCCAGATTGCCATAGACCCCAAGGCTCCGGGCAATGTCTATTGCACCGACCGGGATGGCCTGGTATTCCGCAGCAACGACGGCGGCGAGACTTGGAGCAAGAGCCAGGTGCCGGGCGAAATGTCCCGTGGCCGTCACGTCTATCCCATGGTGTGCGGTTAACGACCATCCACTCCCATCCGGGGAAGGGAATGGGGCGGCGTCCCAGATGCCGAGCAGCGGCGCCGCCCAATTCATCCCCGCCAAAGCGACTCTTGACCAAACCAACTCCTGAAAGGAAAGCGAGGTCCCCTTTTGACAACCGCAGCATTGGAACGCGCCACCTACCGAATATCGGACCAGGAACTGGAATACATGGTGCTGGACCGCTCCGATTTACCCGCCGAATTCCAGGGTTACCAACAGGTGCGGGTGGGTGTTCTGGACAATGAGAATATGGCGGCCCACGGGTTTTCCGGCAGTACGGCGGCCCGGTTCCGAGATGCCGGTCGCATTACCGGTTACATGCGGGAGTTTGGGCCCACGTCGGACATGAACGTTTTCGATGGGTTCAATTTCGTCGGCTCCACCGTGGCCCACCTGTTCGAAAACGCGGAAACGGTGTCGGGGTGGATGCACGACATATTTCTCAAGGACTTCGAGGGCAATGTGGGTGAGGGAGTCGGTGAGGGTCACCAGTTAATTTCCGTGGATCGCCTGGATCCTTCGGGTTTCTTCGATGAGGCGGTGGCGCTGAAGGCGGTACAGGGGGGGCCTCAGGGGGTGGTTTCTTCAACGGTCATAGACTTCCGGGTGGGTCGCATCCTGGGGGTGGCCTTCGTGGGCACGGTCGGAAACCACGACCGTCTGGACCTGGCCAGCCAGTTGGCGCTGGCATTGGAAAGGCGCATTGTTCAGGTGGTGTTGGGTTCGATATGATATGGCCCGGCGGCTTCCTCCACCCGTATAACCTCTTGGCCTGGAACCAGCACGGTTCCGGGCCTTGTCATTGGTATTTCAGAGGCATGGAAGTTGTCGTACCCTTTTGCCACGGGGGCGACTGCAGACCGCCCAATGCCGGGCAAGGGGTGCGATGCAAGGGGGATAGCCTGAGGCTGGGGAACAAGGGTCAATGGCGGAGAGAGAGGGATTCGAACCCTCGAGAGGCGGTAAGCCCCTACACGATTTCCAGTCGTGCCCGTTCGTCCACTCCGGCACCTCTCCGCGAAATGGGTTCAACAATTATAGCTACACCCGCCGTTCCTGTCCACCGGAAACAGGACTACTTGACTGCCCAAAGTTGAGCGGTAACTGGCAACCCTCTCCCCTGTGAAGTAGAATCAGCCTGGAGAACCAGTCCACCGCATGGTCTGGGAGACCGCTCTCGGTGGGCGCCGGCAGGGTCGGGTTTATCCCCTCCTTCTCCCAGGTTCCGGAGCGTGCAATGAAATGCGCATAAGCATTGGAGGCGAATTATGACCACCTTCGTTTACGTGGCAGCCCAGGACGACGACAAAATTTCCCTGTTTACCATGGATGAGTCCACCGGCAGCCTTTCCCTACGTTCGGAGATTGACGCCGCCGGCGGCCCCTCGCTGCTGGCCATGAGCCAGGATCAGGCAACGATGTACGTGGGCCACCGGACATCGGCCCAGATCAGCAGCCAACGGGTTGACCCCGCCACCGGCGCCCTGTCTCAGACCGGCATCGTGGACACCCAGGATTCCCCCACCTATATCGTCCCGGATCGCACCGGCAGGCACCTGCTCTGTTCCTTCTACCAGGGGGCAAGGGTGGCCGTCTTTCCCCTGGGAGGCGACGGCAGCGTGGGCGGCGCGGCCACATCTTCCCTTGCCACCGCCGACGGCGCCCACTCCATAATGACCGACCGGAGCAACCGCTTCGCCTACGTCCCCCACATTGCCTACCAGCAGGACAACGTGCTGGAACCGCCCAAGAACATCCCCGGCCCCAACGTAATCTACCAACTCCGGTTCGACGCCGGAACCGGTACCCTGTCGCCCAATGACCCCCTGAAGGTGGAGATGGATCCCCTGGTGGGGCCCCGTCACCTGGTAATGCACCCCAGCCTGGACATCGTCTATTTCTCCAACGAGCAGGGGTGCAGCGTTTCCTCCTACCGCATTAACCCGGAATCGGGGACGCTGACTCCGTTGCAGACTGTCTCCACCCTGCCCGCCGGGGTGAGTGTCCGCAACACCTGCTCGCAAATCCAGCTTTCGCCGGCGGCGGACCTGCTGTTCGTGCCCAACCGGGGCCACAACAGCATCGCCTCCTTCGCGGTGGACGGGGAAGGAAGGTTGACGGCGGCGGCCCACGCCGACACGGAGGTCGTGCCCAGCGCCTTCAGCATGGACCCGGAGGCCAGGTTTGTCTTCGCAGCGGGGTCAGCATCCAACCGGCTGGCCGCCTACAGCATTGACCGGGCGACCGGCGCCATGACCGCTCTTGGCACCTACCCGGTGGGCGCCAGGCCCATGTCGGTGCTAACGGCAACCCTGGGTTAGGCCGGGGCGGCGGCGCCCATGCCGTCTCAAGGAAAAAGCCAACCGGCCGCCAGAATCCCTGGCGGCCGGTTTCCTGTCCCCAACTGTTCCTAAAGTGAAAAACGCCTAATCGTCCGCGGGTACGGGTTCGGCCACGCTTTCGGCTGCCGTGTCGTTGATGAATTCGCCCGTCTTGGGGTCCCGCTCGAAGGGACTGTAGAGTTCAAGCTCCTTGGCCATTTCGCGGACGGCAGGGATCACTTCCTGCCCCATCAGGCGGAGGCTGCGCATCTGGTCGTCATGGGACATGGCGCCGTCGCCGTCCCAGAAGAAGACACTGCCGGGGCGCAGGTACTCCAGCACGTGGCGAATCTTGGGTATGACCGTCTTGGGCGTACCGGAAATGATGCTGTAATCGGCGGCCTGATCCTCGTAGGGTCGGCGGTTGGTGCCGAAACGCCCCGCCGGGCCAAAGGAGGTGGCGGACAGCCGTCGCGAGGTGCGGGAGGTATGGCCCGGCAGGCTCATGATGGCCGGGTTCACCTGGCCCTCGTTGCCCGCCAGGAAGGGATTGCTGACCCCGGACAGGTATTTGCGCCCCACCTCCTCGGCCTTCTCCTCGGTCTCATCCACGTGAACCTTCCACAGGTAGGCCACGTTCTGGGTATCCGACTTGTGCCCGAACTCGGCGGCGGTATCGTGGTAAAGCTGGAAGGCCTCCTTGGTGGGCTCCAGCTTGGTGGCCAGCAGCACCAGCGGATAGCCCTTCTCGGCAGTCCATTTCACGGTCTCAACGCTGACGGTCGAGGGAATCCATATTGGCGGATGGGGCTGCTGCAGGGGCCGGGCCCAGGGATTCACGTAGCGGTAATGGTAGTGCTTGCCCTCCCAGCGCCAGGGCCCGGGTGTCGTCCAGGCCTTGATCAGGAAGTCGTGGGCCTCCTCGAACCGTTCCCGGTTGAAGTGGGGCGGCGAGTTGTGGGAGTAGCTTTCCCGGCCGCCGCCACGGACGAAGCCGGACACCAGGCGGCCGTTGGAGATCATGTCGATCATGGCCAGCTGTTCGGCCAGCCACAGGGGATCGTCCCAGATGGGCAGGACGTTGCCCAGGATGATTATCTTCGCCTTGTTGGTGATGCGGGCCAGGATGGAGGCGCCCACGTTGGTAACCCCCTGCATGCAGAAGGGGGTGCTGTGGTGCTCGTTGAGCATCAGGGCATCGAACCCCATCTCTTCGGCATAGACCTTTTCGTCCAGGTAGCGATTGTAGAGTTGGCTGCCCACCTGGGGATTGTAGTATTCGTTGCTGATGCTGAGGTCCGTGGACTGGGTGCCCATCAGGCCGGAATTGTCGTCCTGCCAGGGCTGTTCGGTAAAGTGACCAATTAGCATATCAACACCTCAAGGGACGCGGACTTGAGACACAAACGCGGTGCATTGGCGCCGGGCATAGGATTGTTGGGAGTTTAGCACCAGGAACCTGGGGCGGCAAGCCGGGGAGCGTCACATGCAGCCAATTTCTGATGGGAAGGTGGCAATCCCTGCCCAAAATGGTGTTCATTCCCCCGGTCCGGTCATTCACGGGTTGACGGTGGGCCAATTGTACCGGACATTAAGCAAGGGAATATCGGGTACCCGTCGTGGCGGAGGCGCATAGATGGCTGGGGTAAATGTGGCGTTTGGCCGATGGACAAGGTTGAGCCAGAGGGTAAAGTGGTGGCTGACCATAGTGGTGGTATCGGTCATGGTGGTTGTGCTGGGGACACTCACCGGGTTTTTCGCCGACTTGGGGAGAGCTGCGCTATTCCGGCTGCCCACCACCAGCGTGGGCGGCGGCGTAGCGCCATACTCCGGCGGCCCCAGGTCCCTAGAAGAGCTTATCCTTGGGTCGGAGGTCATTGTAAGGGCCCGGTTGCTGGATACGGAGCAGGGAGTGGAGACGGTGGACTACGCGGGTGAAGAAGATGACGGGACGTGGGTGGAGGGGACGGTGTACGGGGTGACGCTGGAGTTCCGGTATGAGGCTCTGGAGTACCTTAAGGGGAGTGGAGGCAAGGAGTTGGTGGCCGTGGTGGATGGTGAGCAGTACTACGAAACCTGGTTGGGAGCGCGCGCACTGAGCCAGGACATTACGGGCAGGCACGATACCCGGTGGGATGACCGGGAGGCGATTCTGTTCTTGAGGGAGGTTCCCGATACGTGGAGGACGAAGCAGGCCGACCGGGGCTACATGGGCATATTGGGGGCATGGGATCGTAACTATGGAGAATTTCGATTGCCGGCAGCTGCAGAGCAAGAAAGTGGGGTGGCGGGTCAGGCTGAGGGGGGCGCAGCAGGAACGGGTCAGGGATTGTCGGGGAGCGATGGTCAGGTATTCTTGGGAGGGACTACCCTAGCCGAATTGAAGAGGGCCGTCAGGGAATCGGCTTCGGCTGGAGATGCGGCCCCAGCAACTGCCGCAGCAATACTGCACGGAGAGTCGAAGACAATAACGTTGGGGCAGTTAAAGCAACGCATGGTTGAGCTAGAGGCGGAGGCATCAGCTGGGGGCAGCGAGGAGTACCGCCAGTGCGTGTACGATGGATACGAAAGGGAAAGGTATTTCACCTACACCCTTTCGCAAAAGCGGCTCGAAGCGAGACAGTTGCGAACCAACCATGAACTGGCGTCGGGACTGCCCACAGGTACGGCTTTCGGTTGGGGAGATGTGGCTAATCCGCCGCCCCAATTGCTAGTCGTTTATCCAGATTATGTCCCTGCTTGGCGAGGATGGTTGGAAGGCAAGAATGCGAACCTATTTGAAGCGAAGAAGGGAATAATTGCCACTGCCCGGCCAATGCCGGCGGGAGAGTACACGTACTATTACAATGTACAGGATTCGAAGCACATTATCTGTAATGCCTATCCTGAATTGCGGCGTACTTGGAACGTCCACACTGTAGTGGTGACTGCCCCTGAGGGCACGGTGCACGAGGCCTTCTTCGACCCTGTGGCTCTGGGAACTGGTGGTGGAGCCGATGGCACAAATGGCGTGCTGAAGCCGGTGGACTTCACCCTGAACGGCGTCGCAACCGGTCTTCAGAGCCTGAAGTGGCAGAACGGTGGGATTACCCTGAGTTTGTCTGCCCCAGTTTCGTTGGCTGGGTATGGTCTGGAATTCATAGCCCAGGACGGGTCTGTTTTGCTGTCGCTGGAGGCAGTGGACGCATCGGAGAGTGATGGGACACTGGCCTGGATGGCGCCACAGCAGCCTTGGCATGAGGGCGATCTGCTGATGCTGCGGCTCCGCCAAAGCGAATAGCGAGCCGGCGGCGCAGTACTGACCGGGGCGCACATCTGCGTGCGCCCAGGAAAAACGCCCCCTAACCCTCCCCCCATCACCCCCGTAGTCGGCAAGCTCCCACTGTTGGGGGTTACTTTGATACCTGAACCCTGGGGTCTGGCCTCCCTGCCGTTGCCATTCCTCCTGTGGCACACGCGGGCCATGACTGATGCCGGTGACGGATGCCCGCCCCTACCTCCCTTGAAACATCCTCGAAACACAAAGGTAACTTCCGGTTTACATCGGGGAAACTGGTACGAAACAGTTCGGCCCTATCGTATGGAAGTCGGCTGGAGCAACGGCAATCGGTAGCCATTCATTGGGAGTTTATCCCTGCCGTGGGACTGGCCGCCCACCGATTTGTCAGGAGGATACGATAGGAATGTCTGTAATGCACTTGACCAATGCCTTGGGGACCCTGGGGAAATGCTCCCTGGCCGTCGTTGCCAGCCTGGGCCTGATGCTGGCCGTAGCCTGTGGCGCCCAGGCCCCTGCCACCGTCGGGACCGCTCCCCAGTCGGCTGCAGCCCCCGCCGCGACTTCTGCCCCTTCCGATTCGGTGGCCGAGGCCGCCACCGACGCCCCGGAGTCGGACACCATCAAAGTCGGAATCCTGCATTCCCTTTCCGGCACCATGTCCATCAGTGAGACCGCCGTTCATGATGCAGAACTGCTGGCAATCGAGGAGATAAACGCTGCCGGCGGCGTGATGGGCAAGGAGTTGCAGGTGGTGATCGAGGATGGAGCTTCCGACTGGCCCACCTTTGCCGAAAAGGCCCGCAAGCTTCTTCAGGAGGACGAAGTGGCCGTGGTCTTCGGGGGCTGGACCAGCGCCAGCCGCAAGGCCATGCTGCCCGTTTTCGAGGCCAACAACGGCCTGCTGTTCTATCCCGTCCAGTACGAGGGGCTGGAGTCCTCGCCCAACATCTTCTATACCGGCGCCACCACCAATCAGCAGATTGTTCCCGCCGTGGAGTATCTGTTGGAGGAGGGCATGACCAAGTTCTACCTGTTGGGATCCGATTATGTCTTTCCCCGCACCTCCAACCTGATAATCAACAAGCAGCTTGAGGCGGCGGGCCTGGAAGCGGTGGGCGAAGAGTACACCCCGCTGGGTCACACGGAGTACAGCACCGTGATCGCCAAGATACGGGCCGCCGATCCGGACGTGGTATTCAACACCCTCAACGGAGACTCCAACGTGGCCTTCTTCAAGCAACTGAAGGACGCTGGAATCGGCGCAGAGGAGCTGCCCACCATTTCTGTCAGCGTGGCGGAAGAAGAGATCACCGGAATCGGCGCCGATAATATCGCGGGCCACCTGGTGGCCTGGAACTACTTCCAGACCACTGATACCCCGGAGAATGCCAAGTTCGTCGAGGCCTTCAAGGCCAAGTATGGCGAGAACCGGGTTACCGACGACCCCATCGAGGCCGGTTATTTTGGCGTGTATCTGTGGAAAGCCGCCGTGGAGAAGGCCGGTTCGACGGATGTGGCGGCGGTCAAGGATGCGGCCAAGGGAATAACCTTCGCTGCCCCGGGCGGCACGGTTACCATCCACGATTCCAACCAGCACGTTTCCAAGACCGTTCGTATCGGCAGGGTTCGCGACGACGGCCAGATTGACGAGATTTGGAACTCCGGCGCGCCCGTTGTCCCTGATCCCTACCTGGACAGCTACGAATGGGCTGCCGGTCTGCGGGATTTGGCCCAATAGGCAGGTGGCATCTCTGAACCGTTAGACGAAGCGGCGCCAGAATTTGGTCTCATAGCGGCTGAACTGGCGCCGCTTCGGGGGAACTCAACAGTTACAACTTAGTCGGGACTGTAAGCAATCCATAGCAGCAATCTATTGTGGAAGTTTGGGTATGGAAGTTTGGGCGCTTCAGTTATTCAACGGCCTGAGCCTGAGTTCGATCCTGCTGCTGACCGCATTGGGGTTGGCGCTCTCCTTTGGCCTGATGAACGTCATCAACCTGGCTCACGGTGAGTTCATGATGGTGGGCGCGTACACTACCTATGCCCTCCAGCAGGTGGCTACCCACTTCACCGGAGATCCCCATTCGGGCGCCACCTTCCTCATCGCCATACCGCTATCTTTCATCACTGCTGCCTTCGCCGGTTATCTGGTGGAATCAGCAGTGATTCGCTTTCTGTACCGGCGGCCGTTGGATACGCTGCTGGCAACCTGGGGAGTGGGGTTGTTCCTGCAACAGCTTGCCCGCACCATTTTCGGGGCGCCCAACGTTCAGGTGGTTGCCCCGGCGTGGCTGGGTTCCACCCTTTCGATCACTGCCGGCCTGGTGTTGCCAATGAAGCGGGTCTTCATCATCGGGCTGGCGCTGGCCTGCCTGGCCGGTCTTTACTGGTACATGTACCGCTCCCGGGAGGGTCGCCGTATGCGCGGCGTAATGCAGGACCGGGAAATGGCGGCCAGCCTGGGGGTATCAACCCGGCGGGTTGACAGCTTTACTTTCGCCCTGGGGTCCGGCCTTGCCGGCGTCGCCGGGTGCGCCATAACCCTCATCGGGCCCATCGGCCCTTCCCTGGGTACCTTCTACATCGTGGACGCCTTCATCGTGGTAATCCTGGGAGGGCTGGGCCAGATCCCCGGAACAATAATGGCTGCCCTGATCATCGGCATGCTGAATACGCTGCTGGAGTTTGGCACGACGGCGGTGGTGGGTAAGGTGTTGGTGTTTGCCATCGTAATCCTGTTCCTGCAGTGGAAGCCGGCCGGATTGGTACGGGCCAGGGGCCGGTAGAGCGGAGATGGCAAGCAAGTTCTTCGATATGAGAATCGTCAAGGGGGGCGCCGGTGCCCTGCGACCGGGGTACCTGGCCTCCGGGTGGGTCGCCCCTGCCCTGACGCTGGCGGCGCTCCTGGTGGCGCCCATGGTCCTGTCCGATTTCCGGCTGGCCCTGCTGGGAAAGTTCCTCACCTTCGCCATGTTGGCCATGTCCCTGAACCTCATCTGGGGATACGCGGGAATGTTGAGCCTGGGGCAGGGGGTGTTCTTCGGCCTGGGCGGTTATTGCATGGCCATGTACTTGAAGCTGGAGTCCTCCCAGGGCAAGCTGCCCGACTTCATGTTCTGGAGCGGGTTGACGGAGTTGCCTCTCTTCTGGGAGCCTTTTCAGGTTCCCTGGATTGCCATCCCGATGGCCTTCGTTGTTCCCGCCGTCCTGGCTGCCGGACTTGGCTACCTGGTATTCCGAAGCCGAATCACCGGAGTCTATTTTGCTCTGATAACCCAGGCTCTGGCCCTGATTGTGAGCATCCTGTTCATTGGTCAACAGGCATACACCGGGGGCACCAACGGGATAACCAATTACACCACCATATTCGGATTTGCCATAAATGCCCCCTCCACACAGATGGCTCTCTACTACTCCACCCTCTCGGCGCTGGCCATGACCTATCTGCTGTGCGCCTGGCTGATGGCATCCCGCTTCGGACGGCTGTTGGTGGCGATGCGGGATGACGAGAACCGGGTGCGCTTTTCCGGCTACGACCCGGCGGCCCTCAAGACCATCGTGTTCGCCCTGTCGGCCGGAATAGCCGGCATTGCCGGGGCTTTATTCACGCCCCAGGTGGGCATCATATCCCCCTCGATGATGGGGATTGTGCCTTCCATCGAGGTTGCCATCTGGGTGGCAGTGGGTGGTCGGGGAGTACTGTTGGGAGCCGTTGTTGGCGCCATCCTGGTCAACGGAGCAAAGAGCGGTCTGAGCGAGTCTTTCCCGGCCATCTGGCAATACTTCCTGGGCCTGCTGTTCATAGGGGCCGTGCTGGTGTTCCCCGGCGGGATCATGGGCCTGTTCAAGGGAGAGGGATTCCGGCGTCCGGATTGGCTGGACACGGGACAGTTGAGGGAAACAGCCAGAAGAATAGTTGCGGGGGTGCGGAAGTGATTATGCGCAGGGCCAGGGGCGTGTTCCATCGCGGCGGCGCCAACGGGAGCAACGGCGCCGGGTACGGGTCCGGTTCCGGTACTGCCGGGGAGGGTCTAATCCTTTCGGTGGAGAAACTCACGATCAGCTTCGATGGCTTCACCGTGCTGAACGAACTGGACTTCAGCATGGGGTACGGGGAAATGAGGTTCCTCATCGGCCCCAATGGGGCGGGCAAGACCACCCTCATCGACGCCATTACCGGCAAGTCCAAGCCCGACCGGGGCCGCATAATCTTCGATGGTGTAGCGGATCTGGCCCGCCAGCAGGAGCATCAACTGGTCAGGCTGGGCATTGGCCGCAAGTTCCAGACGCCTTCCATTTTCGCCAGCCTTACTGTCTATCAGAATGTGGAAGTGGCATTGGGCTTTCGCAGTTCCATCATCGGTCTCCTGGGCCGGGCGCGCCGGTCGGAGCCGGACCGGATCATGGCTGCCCTGGAAGAGGTGGGTTTGGCCGCCAGGTCCACCGACCTGGCCGGAGCATTGTCCCATGGCGAGAAGCAATGGCTGGAAATAGCCATGCTTCTGGTCCAGGAACCCAAGCTGCTGTTGATGGACGAACCGGTGGCCGGCATGACCCGGCGGGAAAGGGAGCGGACGGGTGAGCTCCTGCAGTCCCTGGGCGGCGCCCGGTCGGTGCTGGTGGTGGAGCACGACATGGAGTTCGTCCGGCGTTTCGCCCAGAGTGTGACCGTGTTGCACCTGGGACGGACGCTCAGCGAGGGAAGCATGGAAAAGGTGCAGCAGGACCCGGAGGTTATCCGGGCCTACCTGGGCCACGGCGCCTCCGGCAATCGTACTGTCGCGGGGGATGCGAGTCCCCGGGCAGGAGTGTCCGCCGGCGCCTGAGGGTATGGGAAGATAGTATGCAATACGAGGCGCCCCTCTTGACGGTTCGGGAGTTGTCCGTGAGTTACGGCCAAAGCATGGCCCTGAACCAGGTCGCCCTGGAGGTGCCCCGGGGGCAGGTCGTTTGTCTTATGGGCCGCAACGGGGTGGGCAAGACCACCCTGCTGAAGACCATCATGGGCCTGCTGCGCCCCCGGGAGGGAAAGGTGGTTTTCGATCAAACCGACCTGACCCGGTGGTCGCCCCACCGCCGCGCCAAGGCCGGATTCGGCTATGTTCCCCAGGGACGGCACGTGTTTCCCTACCTGTCGGTGCACGACAACCTGCTCATGGGACTGGAGGCGGCGGACGGAAATACGGCAAAGGACGAGGCCATCGACCGGATGTACGGCCTCTTCCCCGCGCTCCAGTCCTTTCAACGCAAGGCGGCGGGAACCCTCAGCGGAGGGCAGCAGCAGCAACTCTCCCTGGCCCGCGCCCTCATCCGCCGACCAACCCTGCTGCTGCTGGATGAACCCACTGAGGGCATTCAGCCCTCCATAGTTCAGGAAATCCAGGAGCTGCTGCAGCGCTTACGGGACCAGCAGGAAACAACCATTCTGCTGGTGGAGCAGTTCCTGGACTTTGCCCTGGGACTGGCGGACTACTGCTACGTCATGGAAAGGGGGGCCATTGTGTTGGAAGGCTCCGCCCGGAACTTGGACCAGAACCTGGTTCGGCAATACGTGGCTGTGTAGGTCGAGCCCTTTCCGGGTCTGACACGGCAATCCAGGTGAACCACGATACTATATAGTCAGGGGAATATGATGACTGCTGAAGTGATGTCCTCGAACGGTGAAGTCTTGCGGGCCGCGCGGGAAGGTGACGTTAAGTTCATCCGACTTTGGTTCGCCGACATTCTCGGTCAACTGAAGGGCTTTGCCATCACCATCGATGACCTGGAGGATGCATTGGAACGGGGCGTGGGCTTCGACGGCTCCGCCATTGACGGGTTTGCCCGCCACCACGAAAGCGACATGCGCGCCTGCCCAGATCCTTCCACCTTTACCCTGCTGCCCTGGCGTCCGCGCCAGAATGCGGTGGCCCGGATGTTCTGCGAAATTCGTCACCAGCGGGGCCAAGCCTTCGAGGGCGATCCCCGCAACGTGCTGAAGCGTAACCTGGAACGGGCGGCGGCCCTGGGGTACACCTACAACGTGGGGGCCGAGCTGGAGTTTTTCTACCTCCAGAACTCGACGACGCCGGCGCTGCTGGATGCCAATGGCTATTTTGACCAGCTTTCCAGCTATCCGGCCACCGAGTTGCGGCGGGATACGGTGCTGCACCTGGCGGAGATGGGCATACCGGTGAAGTATTCCCACCACGAGGGGGCGCCGAGCCAGCATGAGATTGACCTGGAATATACCGATGCCCTGGTTATGGCCGATAACGTGATGACTGCCAAGCTGGTGGTGAAGGAACTGGCCCTGCTGCAAGATGTCTATGCTACCTTCATGCCCAAGCCCATTTCCGGAATCAATGGCTCGGGCTTGCACCTGCATCAGTCCCTGTTCCAGGGGGATACCAACTGCTTCTTCGACCCGGACGACGAGCAGTACCTTTCCCAGTTGGGCAAGAAATTCATCGCCGGCCTGGTGGTCCATGCCGCCGAGATTACACTGGTAACCAACCAGTGGGTCAATTCCTACAAGCGGCTGGTACCTGGCTATGAGGCGCCCATCTACGTTTCCTGGACTCACGTCAACCGGTCCGACCTCATAAGGGTGCCCACCTACGAACCGGGATCGGAGACCTCCATCAGGGTGGAATACCGGGCCCCGGACCCGGCCTGCAACCCCTACCTGGCGTTCAGCGTTCTACTGGCGGCGGGACTGAAGGGCATAGAAGAGGACTACCAGGTGCCGTCGCCGGTGGTGGGAAATGTACTGGAAATGTCCCCGCAGCGCCGCCAGTCCCTGGGGTTGCGCAGTCTGCCCACCAGCCTGGGCGAGGCCATTGCCCTTGCCGAATCGAGCCAGTTGCTGCACGAGGCCCTGGGAGACCACGTTTTCAACAGCCTGATTGAGAACAAGAAGCTGGAGTGGGAGGACTACCGCTCCACTGTGACCGATTACGAGGTAGGGCGCTACTTGGCAACCCTGTAGTATTGGGAGTGGAACCATGATGCTGACCCCCCGGGAATCGGAAAAGTTGCTGGTCTATGTGGCCGCCGACCTGGCCCGGCGCCGCCAGGCTCGGGGCCTGAAGCTGAACGTGCCCGAATCGGTGGCTCTCATCACCGAGGCCATCCTGGAAGCGGCCCGGGATGGTCGTTCCGTAGCCGAGTCCATGGATTTGGGACGCCAGATTCTGACCCGTGACCAGGTGATGGAAGGGGTGGCGGACCTGGTTGACATGGTGCAGGTGGAAGCCACCTTCCCGGACGGCACCAAGTTGGTGACGGTTCACGACCCCATAGTCTGATGCCAGGAGACGGCGGCAAACATGAGCAATCCGAGCGCCCATTACCTACCATCGGATGAACCGATAGAAATCAACCGGGGCCGGCCGAAGGTTGTCCTCTCGGTTTGGAATACCGGTGACCGGGCCATCCAGGTGGGTTCCCACTTTCACTTCTTCGAAGCCAATCGGGCCCTGCGATTCGACCGGGAGGCGGCCTACGGTATGAGGATGGACATTCCCGCCGGCACCGCCGTCCGGTTCGAGCCGGGCGACCGCCGGGAAGTAACCCTGGTGGCCATCGGGGGCTCCCGTTGGGTCCAGGGCCTCAACGGCCTGGCCGGTGGCTGGCTGGACTCCCCGGCGGTGCGGGCCGAAGCGCTATCCCGGATGAGGCAGGGGGGCTTTTCCAACATTTCCGATTCGGCGGGCGAGGGCCAGGGGGAAGCTTAAGATGGCACATATCGACCGGCAACAGTACGTTGAACTCTACGGTCCAACCACGGGGGACCGCTTTCGCCTGGCCGATACCAGCCTGATCTGCCAGGTGGAGCGGGACCTGCTGTCCTATGGCGACGAGCTGGTCTTCGGCGGCGGCAAGACGGCACGGGACGGCATGGGGCAGGCCTCCGATGCCACCAGTCGGGACGGCGTCCTGGACCTGGTCATTACCAGCGCCATCATCATGGACCCGGTGGTTGGTATCGTAAAGGGCGACATCGGGGTGAAGAACGGCCACATAGTAGCCATTGGGAAGGCGGGCAACCCCGGCGTGATGGACGGCGTTCATCCGGCCATGGTCGTGGGGGCAGGCACCGAGGTGATTGCCGGGGAGCATCTCATCGCCACGCCGGGGGGCGTTGACGCCCACATCCACATGATCTCCCCCCAGCAGGTATGGCACGCCCTCTCCAACGGCATTACCACCATGATTGGGGGCGGAACCGGCCCCGCCGACGGCACCAACGCCACCACCTGTACTCCCGGCCCCTGGTATATATCGCGGATGCTGGAGGCCGCCGAAGCCCTGCCCGTGAACTGGGGTCTCCTGGGCAAGGGCAACGCCAGCAGTCCTGCCCCCTTGGAGGAGCAACTGCAGGCCGGGGCCAGCGGCCTGAAACTGCATGAGGATTGGGGAACCACACCGGCGGCGATCGATTGCTGCCTGGAGGTGGCCGACCGCTACGACGTCCCGGTGGCCATCCACACCGATACCCTGAACGAGGCCGGCTTCGTGGAGGAAACCATCGCGGCCATCGGTGGACGGGCCATTCACACCTACCATACCGAGGGAGCCGGCGGCGGCCATGCCCCCGACATCATCAAGATCGCTGCAGAGCCGAATGTGCTACCCTCTTCCACCAACCCCACCCGTCCCTACACGGTCAACACCCTCGCCGAACACATGGATATGCTGATGGTTTGCCACCACCTGAACCCCCGGGTGCCGGAGGATGTGGCCTTTGCCGAGAGCCGCATCCGCCCGGAGACCATGGCGGCCGAGGATGTTCTCCACGACCTGGGGGTCATCAGCATGTATTCCTCAGATTCCCAGGCCATGGGCCGAGTGGGAGAGAACTTCACCCGCCTGTTCCAAACGGCGGACAAGATGAAGCGTTTCAAGGGCAAGTTGGCCGAAGACTCGCCGGACCACGATAATTTCCGGGCCCTTCGCTACCTGGCCAAGCTGACCATCAACCCGGCCATCACCCACGGCATCGCCCACCTGGTGGGTTCCCTGGAACCCGGTAAACTGGCGGATATAGTTCTCTGGCCCGTTGGCAGCTTCGGCGCCAAGCCCAAGCTGATAATCAAGGGCGGCATGATTGCCTGGTCGGTAATGGGCGACCCCAATGGCTCCATTCCCACCGCCGAACCAACCCTTTACCTACCCATGTTCGGCTCCCTGGGGAAGGCGGTATCCGGTACCAGCCTTACCTTCCTTTCCCAATCGGCCTACGAAAATGAAGTCCACCGTTCCCTCAACCTGTCCAAGCGGGTGGAACCGGTGCGCGGGTGTCGGAACATCACCAAGCGGCAGATGGTCCGCAATGATGCAATGCCCTCCATCGAGGTTGACCCCGATTCCTACCAGGTACGGGTTGACGGTGAAGTGGCGACGGTGCCACCAGCGGAGAGGCTCAGCCTGGCCCAGTTGCACTTCCTGGTATAGCCGGGTGGGTATGGAAGTGGACAAAGAACCCGGGTCTGCGCTGCTGCGGGCCCTGCAGTTATCCGACTCCTTCTTTCCCACGGGAGCCTATGCCCATTCCCAGGGGTTGGAGGGCATGGTGGCCATGGGCTGGGTTCGCAACGCCGCCGAGGTGGAGGAGTACTTGGCCGATCTGCTCCGGGATTCCATAATCCCTTCGGGCGGCCTGGCCCTGCTGCAGGCCCACGGGCGGGCCGCCGCCGGCGCAACGGCAACCATCATCGACATTGACCGTTTGCTCCATTCGATGATGCTGCCCGAAGAACAGCGCCGGGCCTCCACCCAGGTGGGTCGCCGCCTGCTGGACGAGTCCCTGCCTCTGTTGCAGCGGGAGGGGATGCCCCAAACCTGGGAGGAGTTCCGCAATTCCGTGGTGGAGGAACGGAGCCCCAGCTGCGGGGCCGTGGCCTTCGGAGTAACCGCGTGGGCCGAGGGTATCGGCCCACGAGCGGCCTTCCAGGGTTACTGCCATGGGTTCGTCGTGGGCGCGCTGGGGGCATCCCAACGCCTGGCTCCCATAACCCATTCCCAGGCCCAGCACATCCTGAGGGCCCTGCATGAGACCATAATCGACGGGTACGGCCAGGTGCGCACCCGGCATTGGCGCGACATGACCTCCTTCGCTCCCTGGGCAGATATAGCATCGATGACCCATGAATCCGCCAGCGCTCGGATGTTTGCCAGCTAACCCAGGTGAGGACTGAGGGCTGGAACCCAAGACCGGCTCCCCGGAGTAACTGACATGAAGAGAATTCCAAGAATAGGCGTGGGCGGGCCGGTCGGTTCCGGCAAGACCTCGCTGATAGAAGCCCTGGTACCCATGATGGTGGATAGGGGCCTGCGACCCCTGGTGATAACCAACGACATCTTCACCAGGGAGGACGAGGAACATGCCCGGAGAACGCTGGAAGGGGTGTTCGACGTGGGACGCATTCGTGGGGTCGCCACGGGCGCCTGTCCCCATACCGCGGTGCGAGAGGACCCCAGCCTGAACCTGCTGGCCGTGGCGGAACTGACCACCGCCTACCCCGATGGCGACCTGTTCTTGATCGAGAGTGGCGGCGATAACCTGACCCTCACCTTCAGCCCGGCCCTGGCTGACTTCCAGATCTACGTTATCGATGTGGCGGCGGGAGACAAGATTCCCCGCAAGAGGGGTCAGGGCATAACCCAGACGGACTTGCTGGTGGTGAACAAGACGGACCTGGCCCCCCATGTGGGAGCCGACCTGGAAGTAATGCGCCGGGACCTGAATCTGGTGCGGGGAGACAAGCCATACCACTTCACCAACTGCCGCACCGGCGCCGGCCTGGATCGAGTACTTGACCTGATACTGTCGTCCGCCAGCGCATTCCGAAATGGCGGCGCGGCCTGGGGTGAAGGAGAGGGTTAGGTGGTTGAAGCCGCCGCCGGCTTGGCGGAACTGGTCCTGGCGCCCCGGGATGGTCGCACCCGCCTGGTTCGGTCCCGATGTCGGCCTCCCCTGCAAATACAGCGCGCCCTCCACCCCGACCCATTGATGCCCAATCAGGCTTTGGTAATGCTGGCCAACCCCACGGGTGGCATCTTCCAGGGAGACCGGCACCGGATTTCCATTAGCGTGGAATCGGGTGGCGCCGCCCGAGTTACCACCCAGGGCGCCAGCAGGATACACTCCATGCCCCAGGGCTCCGCTCGCCAACGGCTGGAGCTTACGGTGGGGGCCGGCGCCCACCTGGAATACCTGCCCGACGCCGTCATACCGTACCGGGATTCCGACTTCGAGCAGGAAACCACTCTTTCCGTTGCGTCCGGCGGAGTTCTCATCTATTGGGACATCTTCGCTCCCGGTCGCGTGGCTATGGGCGAGAATTTTCGTTACCGTCGCCTGGCCAACCGGCTGGATGTGATTGGTCCCGACGGCTTCCCCGCCTACCGGGAGGCCTTTGCCATCGATCCAAACGCCCCCTTTCCATTGGCCCGGCGAAGCTACGGCGACAGGGCGCTGGGCCCCAGTCTCTCCCTGGGATCCATGCTGGTGGTGGCCGATGAAGCCGCCGGGGTACTGTTGCCACTGTTGCAGAAGATATTGCGGCACAGCCCGGACGTGGCGGCGGGAGTCACCCGCATGCCCAATGACGTTGGTTTGGGTATCCGGGCCATTGGCGCGGACACGGCGGCGGTTCAGGCCTGCTTCACCGGGTGTTTGGACGTGGCCCGGCGCCAACTGTTGGGGGTTGGCCCTGCTCCAAACAGAAAAGACCCTGCCTCCATTGGGCGGTGATGGTGCAGGGATGGAAGGGATGCCATGTGCCTGGCTGGTAGGGTAGGGGCGCACAGCCGTGCGCCCCTGAGGGTGATTACAGGTCAGGTTGCAAAGGTCGTCCCCCAATGCCTATTTCGACCGGAGCGCGCCTCTCCCCTGACGGGCGATGGCCGCGACGTTAGCCGCCGGTGCGCCGGTTGATCATTGCCTGGGCCAGGGGACTGGCTCCGGGGCGTACCGCCACGTTGACCAGCGACGGCCGGCCCGAGTTGATGGCCCGTTCCACCGCTGCACCCACGTCGGAAGGCTTTTCCACGTACTCAGCGTAACCCCCGATGGCCTCCACCACCTGGTCGTAGCGGATGAACCGCAGGTCGGTGCCAACGGCTCGGCCGTAGTAGGCCAGCTGGAAGGTCTTGTCTATGCCCCAGTTGGAGTCATTGCCCAGCACCGTGGTTATGGGCAGGTTGTGGCGGATGCAGGTATCGTACTCCATGGGATAGAACCCGAAGGAACCATCGCCGCAGAAGACGAACACCTTGCTTTCCGGGTGAGCCAGTTTTGCCGCCATGCCGTAGGGTATGCCGGCGCCCAGATGGCTCAAGGGCCCCAGGCGCAGGAAGCGGCCCGGCTTGCGAGCGCTGAAGTAGCTCCTGCCCCACTGCACGTAGTCCCCGCCATCCATCACGATGAAGGAGCCGTCGTCAATCAGCCGCTCGATGCCGGTATAAACGTCCAGGGGGTGCATGGGCTCCTCGCCGGTGGCCTTGGAGCGCAGTTCATCCAGCCACGCCTGGCGGTCCTGGCCCAGCTGATTAACCCAGTCGCTGATGTTGGCGCGGCTACCCTGACCGGCGGCGGCGGTCAGCTGCTCGACTATGGCGCCCAGGTCGCCCAGCAGACCCACGGCCACTCCCCGGTTGCGGCCGATCTCCGCCGCCGCCGGGTCCGCCTGGATCAGCTTGGCGTCGGGCCCGAACACTTGGCCGTACCGGTAGCGGTGGTCGAGCCGCTTGCCCAGCAGCAGAACCACATCGGCCTCGCGGAAGCGGCGGGCGGCGGTGTTCAGGGCCCCGTCGGCATAACCGAAACACAGGGGATGTTCGTCGTCGATCATGCCCCGGGCCTGCTCCACGGTGAATGCCGGTATGCCGGTGGCTTCCACCAGCGCTGTCAACTGCTCCTGGGTGGCGGTGTAGCGGGCCGGGTTGCCCACGATGATGACCGGACGTTGGGCATTCCGCAGCAGGTCGGCCGCCTGCTGGACGAGGGACGGGTCTCCCTGGGGCCGCCCCATGTTGCGATACTCGCTGGGCAGGTAGGGAGGCAATTCCTCCTCGGAAATTGGTTCGTCCTGGATGTCTATGGGCAGGGTGAGATGCACCGGCCCGGGCCGCCCGGACATGGCGGTACGGAAGGCGGTGGCGACGAACTCGGGGATGCGCCGCCGGTCGTGGATGAGCCAGGAACCCTTGGTTACGGGAGCCGTCATGCCAACCTGGTCCACCTCCTGGAAGGTGGTCATGCCCTTCTCCGGCAGTTCGGCGCAGCCGGCCACGAAGATGACCGGGCTTTCCGAGGTGTAGATGGCGGGAAGGCCGGAAATGGCGTTGGAAAATCCGGGGCCGCCGGTGAACAGGGCCACCGCGGGTTCTCCGGTTATGCGGGCGTAGCCATCGGCCATGTGCATGGCCGCCCCCTCGTGGCGAGTGTCGATGAATTCGATTCCCTCGTCGGCTGCCGCGTCCACCAGGGGCAGGACGGTATCGCCGACGATTGTAAACACCCGCTTGATGCCCTCCTGTTTCAGGCAGCGGATGAAGAGGTGGCCTCCGTTCAGGTTGGGCATTATGGAACTCCTTCTGTGGTTGTTCTGGGTATGGAAGTACAGGGTATCGTATTTCTGGGTGTATGGTGTTCTGAGCCCTTTCGCGCTTAAGAGCTTAACCTGACCGCCCGGTTTCGGCAATAGAAGCCCGCCAGCCCAAACGGGAGAGGGGACGCTGCCAGGATTGCGCCGGCGGGTTTGAATGACCGGGGGCTGGGGGTTATATTTCCTCCATGGGAACACTCTACGTTGTCGGTACCCCCATCGGAAACCTGGAGGACATTACCCTGCGGGCGGCCCGGACCCTGGCCGAGGTCTCCCTGGTGGCCGCGGAGGACACGCGGGTTACCCGCCGTCTGCTCAATCACCTGTCCCTTCGCGTTCCCGTGGTGAGCTGCAACGAGCATAACTGGCCTCAGCGGCTGCCGGAACTGTTGGCGGCTCTGGAAGGTGGGGACGTGGCCCTGGTTACCGATGCGGGTATGCCGTCGGTCAGCGATCCGGGTTCGGCGGTGGTGGCCGAGGTTGCCGCCAAGGGCCATGCAGTGGCGGCCGTTCCCGGGCCCTCGGCAGTTACCACTGCCCTGGCGGTTTCGGGTATGCCGGCCGACTCCTTCCTGTTTGCCGGATTTCTCCCCCGCCGCCAGCGAGACCGGCGGGCGAGGCTATCTCAACTACAAAGCCAGCAGGAAACCCTGGTCTTCTTCGAGGCTCCCCACCGGCTGCGGGGAACTCTGAACGATATGCTGGCAACCCTGGGCGACCGGCAGATAGCCGTGTGCCGGGAATTGACCAAGCTGTACGAAGAGGTGTTCCGGGGAGAGGTTTCGGCGGCCCTGGAGCATTTCGCAGCGCCCCGGGGGGAATTTGTGCTGGTGGTGGCTGGGGCTGAGCCGAACGCCCAACCCCAGCGGGAAGGGGACAGGGATGAGGCCCAGCGCCTAATTTCAGAACTGCGGCAAGCCGGCGCCAGGTCTAGGGATGCAGTGGCCCAGGTGGCCGCGACCACCGGGCTGCCCCGCCGGGAGGTCTATCAACTGTGGGTGGCAACTGGTAGGGACGGCGCAGAGTAGGCGCTATTTCGGCGACTACGGGGCTAGGTAAGCTGGTATCCATCAATTCTTGACCGCCCATGTTCAGGAAGGGATGTCCCGAATAAGGCCTGTGGTACACTTGCCGCTATTCCAGCGGGGGCCCGTTCCCTGCCGGCGTTGACCGCCGGCCACCCCAATCTCCCAGGAGCGAGTGAGAAGCCTTGCGGTTGGCAAGCCAGATAGTTTCCGCTCCCCAGCGAGCGCGGGGAGTCTTCTACGGGTGGTGGCTGGTAATCATCAGTGGGATTACCATGACCATCGCCACCGTACCCCTGTACCACGCCATGGCAGTGTGGTCGGTGGCCCTGGAGAGCCACTTTGGGTGGAGCCGAGGACAATTGGGCCTGGCCCTGTCCTTGACCCGCATCGAGGGTGGCATCATGGGCCCCATTGAGGGCTACCTCACGGACCGGCTGGGCGCGCGCCGGATGATATTTGCAGGGCTTCTCATCCTGGGGGTTGGATTCCTGGTTTTCGCCAGCGTCCAGAATCTGTGGATGTTCTATGCGGCCTATATCGTAATGGCCCTGGGCCAGGGCCTGGGCAGTTGGCTGCCCCTGATGACCACGATAAACAACTGGTTCTCCCGCCGCCGGGCCACGGCGATGGCATGGTCCAACGTGGTCGGACGGCTGGGAGTATTGGCGCTGGTGCCGGCCATCGCCTGGGCGGTGGACCCGCAACAGGACCGGCTGGGGTGGCAGCTGACCGCCCTCATCCTTGGCGTTGTCACCCTGGTGATGGCCTATCCCCTTACTCGGCTGGTACGCAATCGCCCCCAGGACTACGGCCAACTCCCTGATGGGGACCGGCCTCCGCCTGAAGTTGCAGCGACGCCCGGCGCGGCTCGGTCAGCCTCCGGCGGTGCGTCCGGCTCCACCGCCGGCGCCCCAACTGGTAGCGCGCCATTGACTTCCGGCGCCCGGCGGACTCCGGCCCAGGATGATCAGGACATGACGGCCCGGCAGGCGTTGCGTACCCCCGCCTTCTGGTTCATCTCCTTTGGGCATGGGTTCACTTCCATGGTGATTCTGGCGATCATGACCCACCTGGGTTTGCTGCTGCAGGACAAGGGCTTCGACGTGCAGACTACCGGGTGGATTGTGGTGGCCTACACCGCCACGGCGATGGTCTTCCAGCTGGTGGGAGGCTATGCAGGAGACCGTTGGCCCAAGAATATCTGCCTGTTCGTTTTTTCTACGATTCAGGCCGCGGCGGTTGTGGTGCTTACGCTGTCTTCCAGCCTGCTGATGTTCTACCTGTATGCCGTGCTGTTTGGCATCGGGTTTGGGGGCAGGAACCCGCTGACCACTGCCATCCGGGGCGAGTACTTTGGAAGGTCGTCCTTCGGCCGAATTCTGGGTCTTTCCACCGTGCCGATGAACGTACTCCTGCTGATTGGTTCGCCCGTGGCCGGCTTCATGCGGGATGTTCAACAGTCCTACGATACGGCATTTCTGCTGCTGGCCGGGTTCAATTTCCTGGGCGCTCTGCTCTTTCTGTTCGCCCTACCGCCAAGGGTAGCGGGCAGGAACTAGCCGCGCACCACCGCTCCGGTCGACGAGGAAACCGGACGCTCGATGGGGCATGAACTCAATGGCGAAAAAGGGGATGGGCGACGGCGCCCATCCTCCTGCAATACTTCCGGCAAAGTTCGGTAGGAGTTTCACCCGGCGGGGGTAATCTCCCTTTCGTGGATTTCTATGTTGATGATTTGGAGCCGCTCGGTCGGGGCGGAGCGTTCGCCACCAGCCCCCGGGCCAACCGGGGTGTTGGCCAGCTTGTCCAGGGTTTCCTCGCCCTCCACCACCATGCCAAAGATGGTGTAATTGGGCGGCAATCCCACGTTGGCCCCATGAACGATGAAGAACTGGCTGCCATTGGTATTGGGCCCGGCATTGGCCATGGCCAGGGTGCCCTTGACGTAGGGTCGGGTGACGGGTTCATCCTGGAAGCGGTAGCCCGGGCCGCCTCGGCCGGTACCCTCCGGGCAACCGCCCTGGACCATGAAGTCCTTGATTACCCGGTGGAATCCCCCGTCTTCGTAGAAGCCCTCCCGGGCCAGGAAGACGAAGTTGTTGACGGTTCGGGGGACTTCCGCAGCGAAGAGTTCCAGGAGCATGTCTCCGTTGTTGGTGCGGATGTTGGCGAAATAGGCCTTGGTGGGTTCCAGGATCAGGTCCGGGGGGCTGGCATACTGCTTGGGGGGCATGATTCCTCCTTGCGAGTTGGTGGGGACAACCCCCAGTGTAGCATAGGAGGCAATGGCGACCCTGCGGTGGGCCAGATATAGGCGAAGGTGGCAGGTACCACTAGGGGCGCACAAGCCGTGCGCCCCTGAATAAACGGAAAACCAGCCGTCGCGGTCATAGCGAATTCGGTCAGATGCTTTAGCCCCGGTTGTGGGTCTTGGTTTCGGCCCAGGCCACGATCTTGGGCATGGCGGCGTTAACGTCCCGCTGGTCCACCGACCGGGCAACCTCGTCGGCCTGACAGCGAATCAGCATGATGGGCAGGCGGTTGCGAATCTTGTCCAGGGTCCAGGCGAGGGGGTCGCCCTCGGCGGTGAAATCCAGTTCCAGCCGGTCGTTCTTTTCCATCGGCTTGTTGCGATAGTGGTAGTGAGGGTTGATGCGGAAGCAATCGAAGCGGAGCAGTTCCTTGTCATTGCCGGCAATCTCGTTGCCATAGACGTGGATGCAGATACCCTCATCGCTCATGGCGCCGACGTTGGTGCGGTACTCCAGCCCGAAAGTAACTGCCCCAGCCTCCACCAGTTCTTCGGAACCGCTGGTGGCGCCGCCCATCTGGGCATGCATTACCTGTTGAGTCATCTCCATGTACCTCCTGTCATCGTTGGCTTGCCCGTGGCAGTGGGTAGTTTCGACCTTCAAGGCCGATTATACTCCCAACATCCTTAGGCGCAAGGGGAGTTTGGGCGGCCTGTCTAGCCGGGAGGGTAGGTAAGGACGGCCAAGGTAACTTCAATCCTGCACTGCTTTCTCCCGCCAGCCACGCAAGCATTATCCCCGCAAATTAGCTATAATCCGGCAGGCGCAGCGGCTGGACCCAATTAGATTCTAGCCGCCCGGTGTTGCGGGCAGTTCCCGGGAGACGATGCGCCGAAATCTCATAGTGGCTAACCTGTTTTGAACACCCTCCAAAAGCTGTTGGTTGCCTTCCTGGCAGCCATGGCTCTACTGCTGGTCATTATCTTTCTCTTGGCATATCTAACGGACAACGGTGGAGACGCTGTTGAATTGACCACCCCGTCGCCCAGTGCATCACCTGCCGCCGACCCATCGAACCCGGAAGACCCTGAATCCGTAGGCTCCGACAGCCCCGCCGACGCCTCCCCATCCCCGGACGTGGCGCCAAGGATAAGGGTGTACGTGGCCGGCGCGGTTCGAGAGCCGGGCGTTTACTCCCTGAAGGATGGTGACCGCCTGGTGGACGCCGTGGCCATGGCCGGCGGGGCCACCGCTTCGGCAGACCTGGAAACGGTGAATCTGGCGGTTCGCCTGGAGGACGAGGATTACTACTATATTCCCGGCATTGCCCCCGCAACCAACGAAGAGGAGGAGCCGGAGACTGTCCCTGCCGGGTCTTCGGCGCCGGACCCGGATGGGGAGTCATCGCCGGCGGACGAGGCGGAGCAGCCTATTCCTTCCATAGCTACCAACTCCCCGGAGGCCAGCGTCCCCGACGGCGAGGCGGACACCCCCACGCCTGAGGTTGAATCGGTGCAAGTGGTCAACCTCAACACGGCAACTCAGTCGGAATTGGAAACGCTGCCGGGGATTGGGCCGGCCCGGGCCAGCGCCATCGTCGCCTACCGGGAGGAGCATGGCCCCTTCACTACCATCGAGGAAATTACCGCCGTATCGGGTATCGGGCAGGGCATTCTCGACAGCCTGCAGGGATTAATCACGGTGGAAGAAACTCCGTGACCTGGTACCCCGTTGGAAGCGAGGCGCCGGAGAATTGGTAATTCCCATCCCGGCAGACCACCGGCCATGAAACCCACCGTACTCGCGGCGGTCTGGCTCCTGGGGATGTTCCTGGGTTTCCAGTGGTACGATGGGGGCCCAATGCCCGTCCTGCTCCTGGGGGCCGCATTCCTGGCGTTGGCCCTTGCCTGCCGGGTAATGCGGCTAGCGGCCTGGCCGGCCCTGATGGTGACGGTCTGCCTGCTGGGACTGTGGCGCTTCGAGGTATCCCAGTCACCGCCACCGCCCCCGTCCCTTACAGAAGGGCAGCTACGGGTAGCCGGTACGATAGTAGATGACCCGGAGGCCACCGCTACTCGCATCAAGTTTACCCTGGAGGTCTCCAGCGCCGGCTCAGCCGGGCCGGGGACGGGAATTGAAGAGACAGCCAATTCCACCCGCCTGCTGGTTTACGCTCATCCCCCGGCCGAGTTGGTTCCGACACGGGAGCTTCCTTACTTCCGCTTCGGGGATTTTGTGAATTTGATGGGTTCTCTGCAATCCCCCGAACCCATCGATGACTTCGATTACCCGGCATACCTGGAGAGCCAGGGGATTTACGGTGTCTTCTGGGCGGAGGAGGCGCAAGTTCTCGCTACGCCGGCGGACGATGTACTGTCCCTGGAATCCTTGACTGATGTTCGAAGCCCCGCCCTGGGGGCGATCTACGGTCTGCGCCGGTGGCTGGCCCAGGGGTTTGAACGCGCCCTGCCGCCTACGGAGGCGGCGTTAGCCCAGGCGTTGCTGCTGGGAATGCGGGGGCAGTTGCCGGATACGGTAGTGGAGAATTTCCGGCAGTCCGGTACCTCGCACCTGTTGGCCATATCCGGCTTGCACCTGGGCATCCTGCTGCTGTTGACCGTGGGCGCCCTGCGTTGGCTGATGGGTTCCTATACTCCGGCGCCATTCATCATCGCCCTGGCGGCCATCTGGCTGTACGTGCTGACCAGCGGAGCGCCGGCATCGGTGATTCGGGCCGCCATAATGGGCAGCGTCTATCTGTTGGCCCTGAGCGCCGGTCGCCCCCGCGAGTCGCTGCTGCCATCCCTGTCCCTGAGCGCCCTGGTGATGACGGCCCTGGAGCCGGGGCTACTGGCCCAACTGTCCTTCCAGCTCAGTTTCGCGGCCATGGCCGGCATAGCCCTGGCCCTGCCCTGGCAGGAGTCCCTTTCCCGATTCATAACTGGCAACTTCGACCGAATGTCCCACGGGTGGGCGCCGGCCCTGGGAACCGCTCTGGGGTGGCTGGCCTCGGGCGTTGCGATTTCGGCGGCGGCGACCCTGGCCACATTTCCGCTGGTGGCCCTGCACTTTGGGCAACTGCCCGTCTTGGGCATACCCACCACCATTATCGCCACCCCCCTGCTTCCCTTCGCCCTGGTAGGCGGGCTGGTGGCTGCGTTGATCGGGAGCATACACCCTTTGGCCGGAAACTTGGTGGGTATGCCCGCCGCCATACCCTTGCAGGCATTGTTGGCAGTGGTGGAACTGACACCCAAATGGACGCTGGCCACCAACCAGCAGGGAGGCCTGGGCATTTGGGCGTGGTATGGCTTCCTGCTTGCGCTACTGGTGCTGGCCGACACCCAATGGTATCGGACGAGACTCTTGCGGGGCTGGCAATCGCTCCTGGAATCAATTGGACCGGGAGCGGGCCAACCGCCTCGATCGGCGGAGGCCGGGCGCCTCCTCGTGTTGTCCGGCGTCTCCATCATCCTCGCGGCCACCGTCCTGGCGTCCGTGGCGCCCTTTCTGGATGGCCCGGATGGCCGCCTGCACGTCGTGTTCCTCGACGTGGGGCAGGGCGACGCGATACTGGTGGTAACTCCAAGTGGTAAACGGGCATTGGTGGACGGCGGCCCTGAATACGGTGGAGCGGTTCGGGAATTGTCCCGGCGATTGCCACCCTGGGACCGAAGCCTGGACCTGGTGGCCGCAACCCACCTGGACGTTGACCATAGCCGGGGGCTGCTGCGGGCGCTGGAACGGTATCGGGTGGGCGCCGTAGTCGCGGGCCATTCCAACCCCGGCAGCCATCTCTATCCCCAGTGGATCAGGGCGGTGGAATACGGCGATCATAACCTGATTCACTGGTCTGCGGGGCAGGACATTCAACTGGACGACGGGGTGGAGTTGACCGTATTGCACCCTCCGGCGGAACCCATCCGGGGGCCGGCCTGGGACTCGAACAACAACAGCCTGGCCCTGCGCCTCTCCTATGGCGATTTCAGTTTCCTGCTCACCGGGGATATTGAAGCCGAGGCGGAACGGTACCTGGCCCGCACGTCTGCAAACCTGGCCAGCGATGTGCTGAAGGCTGGCCACCACGGCAGCAATTCCTCGACCACCCCCGCCTTTCTGCGGGCGGTGCAGCCCCGGTGGGCCGTCATCTCCGCCGGCCAGGATAACCAATATGGCCATCCCCACCCGGAAGTCTCAAGAAGACTGGAGGAGGCGGTGGGGGAGGCCAACGTTTTCAGCACCGCCACCCACGGCACCATAGAGTTCAGCACCGATGGACAGCGCCTGTGGGTGGAAACGGAACGCTGACGGGAGGGCACGACCGGGCGTAACGGCGCAGCCCGTTAACCAAGCCCTCGCCGGCAGGATTTACCCCTCCGTTCAAATTGGGTACCGGGCAAGCTATACTGCTGGTTGGAGTATTGCTGGGCCTCGCCATTGCGTGGGCCTGGCCATTATTCGGGAAACGGAGCATCAAGAGGGGGAAGACTTGGAGAGACAGGACGGCCGGCGCTGGGACGAAACCCGGCCCATCACGATTACACCGGGATACCAGCAGTTTGCGGAGGGTTCGGCGCTGATTGAAACCGGTCTAACCCGAGTTCTGTGCGCCGCCACCCTGGAAGAAAGAGTGCCTCCCTTCCTGCGGGGGCAGGGTCAGGGTTGGGTGACCGCCGAGTACAACATGCTCCCCCGCGCCACCGATACTCGGACTCCCCGGGACCGGGACGCTGGACGCATCAGTGGCCGTTCCCAGGAGATCCAGCGGCTCATTGGCCGTTCCCTGCGGGCGGTTACCGACCTGGAAGCCCTGGGGGAGCGTACCGTTACCATTGACTGCGACGTAATCCAGGCCGACGGGGGGACGCGCACCGCGGCAATCACCGGCGCCTACGTGGCGCTGGGCCAGGCCATGGTTGTACTGGTCGCCAACGGGGTACTGCGCCGCAGTCCGGTCAGGTGTCCCGTGGCCGCCGTCAGCGTGGGCCTAGTGGGTGGACAACTGCTCCTGGACCTCTGTTACCAGGAGGATTTTGATGCCCAGGTGGACTTCAACGTGGTGATGACCGACCGGGGCGAGTTGGTAGAGTTGCAGGGTGCCACGGAAGGCGAACCCTTCCCCCGACAGCGGGCGGTGGAGGCGCTTTCGCTGGCGGCTCGGGGCATGGAATCCCTGTTTGCCGCCCAGCGAGAGGCATTCCGGGCCATGGGCGTCAGACCCTAACCGGCTCTTCCCCGGCGGTTCGGTTGCGTATGTAGAATTCAAGCCGGCTGGCCGGTCAGTCCACCGGGCGCCCCTCGCTGTCCAGAGTCTGCAGGGGCAGCCCCAGCTCCCGCAGACCGGGTTCCACCGTGGCCCGGTCTCCCACCACGAGAACCTTCAGACCCTCCGGGCGCACTCTTTCCCGTCCGGCGTTCCTGGCATCCTCAAGGCTCACGGAGGTGATTCGCTCCTTGAAGGTGTGGAAATAGTCATCGGGAAGGTCATGGAGGGAGAGGTTGATCAGTTGGGCCAATACCTGGCCTGACCGTTCGAACCCAGACGGGTATCCCAACATCATCCCCGTCTTGGCCGCTTCCAGTTCCTCCCCGGTCACGGGCCGCTCGTCGTGAATCTCGCGGAACTCCTTCAGGGTCTCCACCACGGATTCTTTGGTGACGGCGGTCTGGACGCTGCCGCCGGCCAGCAGCAGGGACCGTTCCTGGTACCAGGATATGCCTGAGTTGAAGCCGTAGCTGTAGCCCTTGTCCTGCCGCAGGTTCTGATTCAGACGGGCGGAAAACTGGCCGCCAAAGCAGAAGTTCAGGAGCGTCATGGGGCTGTAGTCGGCATGGCTGCGGGGAATGGTATCGTGGCCGGCGCGAATCACCGACTGGGCGGCGCCGGGCTTGTCCACCAGGTAGATGGTCGTTGGATGTCCTTCCGTTTCCCGTTCACCAGGTACGGCGGCGGGTTGTGTGTCGGGTACGGCGTCGCTCCAGTTGCCAAAGGCCGCTTCGGCTGCCTCCATCACCCCATCCAGGGTAATGTCTCCCACCACCAACAATTCGGATTTAGCCGGGCCGAAGTGGGCGCGATAATGTTCCTGCAAATCCTCCCGGGAAAAGGCGGTGACCGATTCCTCGGTGCCCATGGATGGGTGGCCGTAGGGGGAATCGGCGCCGAATACCAGGCCGGGCATGATGCGTTCCGCCAGGAAGGTGGGGTCATCCTTGCCGCGGCGAATGTCGGTCAGGTGTTCCCGGCGAATGCGGTCCACCTCGTGCTGGGGGAAAGTGGCATTCATGGCCACGTCGGCCATCAAGTCCAGGGCAGTGGTCCAGTGCTTGCTGAGGGTTTCCGTGGTCAGCAGGGTGGCTTCCCGCCGAGTCTCCGTGGACAGGCGGGCCCCGATGAACTCGAAGGCATTGGCGAGGTCCTGGCTGGAACGGGTGGCAGTCCCCTCGGAAAGCAATTGGGTGGTGAAGGAGGCCAACCCCGGCGATTCCGGCGGGTCGGTAATGGCCCCGGCCTGCACCATCAGGGCGAAGGACACAATGGGCAGGGAGGGCTTTTCCACCACGGTCACCTTCAGTCCATTGGCCAGGGTACGGTGCACCGGCGTCGGCGGCGTGAATTCGGGCTCCTTCGCCGCCGGTGGCATGACGGTTCGGTCCAGTCCGGCGGTGGTGGCCGCCTGGAGCGGATTCTCCGGCAGCACCCTCATGCGCACCTGGCGCCGGTCCAGTACCTGCCGGCCCACCCGCAGGATGTCATCCTGCTGGACGGCGAGGTACTTTTCCAGTCCGGTGTTTATCATGTTTGGGTCGCCGTAGAAGACGTTGTAGTAGTTCAGCACGTCGGCGCGGCCTCCGAAGCCGCCGATGCGGGCCAACTGTCGGAAGTGGGAGCTTTCCAGCCGATTCCTGGCCCGTTGCAGCTCCTCGTCGGTGGGGGGTTCCGCCCAAATGCGGGCGATCTCCTCTTCGATGGCCGCTTCCACCTCGTCCAGTGTATGGCCGGCGGCGGCCGTCACCTCGACGCCGAACTGGCCGGCAATCTCCGCGGAATGGTTGCGAACCCCCACACTCTGGGCAATCTGCTTGTCGTACACCAGGGAACGGTAGAGGCGGGAGCTTTGGCCGTCGGCCAGCACCGCCCGCAGCATCTCCAGGGCGCCCTCGTCGGGGTCGTTATCGGGAAGGGCCGGCCAGACGATGTACAGTCGGGGCAGGGAAACCCTATCCCGCAGTTCCAGGTCCACCCGGCCGGCCAGGGCCGAATCGAACCGGCCCACGCGTCGAACCGGCGGACCGGGGGGCAGGTCACCAAAGTACCGGTTGACCATCTCCAGGGTTTCGTCCCGGCGAATGTCTCCCGCGATGGCCAGGCTGGCGTTGGATGGCGAATAGAACCGCCGAAAGAAGTCCTTAATGTCGTCCAGGCTGGCCGCGTCCAAGTCCTCCTGGGAGCCGATGGTCATCCAATGATAGGGATGGGGAAGGGGAAAGACGGCTTCCTGAATGTTCCATTGGGCCATGCCATAGGGACGGTTCTCGTAGCTCTGGCGGCGCTCGTTCTTTACCACGTCCCGCTGCACTTCAAAGCGCTGCTGGTCCAGGGCATCCAGCAGGAAGCCCATGCGGTCCGATTCCAGCCACAGGGCCAGTTCCAGGTAGTTGGATGGCACATCTTCCCAATAATTGGTGCGGTCGGGATTGGTGGAACCGTTCAGGTTGGCGCCCACCTTTTGCAGGGGTTCGAAGTGGCTGCTGTTGTGGTGTCCGGACCCTTCGAACATGACATGCTCGAAAAGGTGGGCAAAACCGGTGCGGCCGGGCGATTCATTCTTGGAACCCACGTGATACCAAACGTTGATTGCGGCCAGGGGGATGGAGTGGTCTTCGTGCAGGATCACATCCAGGCCGTTGGAAAGGGTCACCTTTTCGTAGGCAATAGAAACCATCTGGACACTCCCTTTGGGGGGAAGGATTGGATGGCCCAATTCTAACATAGCGCGCCCCCGGCTTACCGCCGGGAACGCTGGTCAGCTTCCCCCCAATACTGGGTTGCCGGGTTGCCAGGCCCAACCCGCTGGATGGCTTATGGTAGAATTTTCGTAGTAGCAATGGCGCAAGGAGAAGGGCGAATTGGCAAGGCTCAATATAGTTTCCACCCAGCCCCGGGCTGGCAAGACCTGCCTGGCCGGAGCACTGGCCCGGCATGCCATCAGCATGGGCAGAAGGGTAGCCTACTACAAGCCCTTTTCCCCGAACCCTGAAGCGGATCCGGACGTGGCATTCCTTTCGCGTCTGCTGGAGGATTCGGATACCCGGCAGGAAGGGGCAAATGTTCCCCCGCCGCAGTCCCTGGACTCCCTTGATCGGGCTGGTGGCACAGGCGGGGCCGAGGTAAGCCTGGCGGATACCCTTGTCCGGCTGGAGGCCGAATTCGATACCGTGTTGGTGGAGTGGGCCGCGCCTCCCGTTGCCCCCGAGTCCCCGGTACTGCTGCTCCACTCCTGTGCCGATGGCCTGAATCAGGAGACGACCATATCCCTCCTGGCAGAGGAATCCCGTAAGTATGGGGAAAACCTGGCCGCAGTGGTAATCAACAACGTTCCGTTGCACCGCCGCCGGGAAGCCACGGAGGAATTGGTTCCCGCGCTGAAGCGGCGCGGAATACCAGCCCTGGGAGCTATTCCCGAAGACCGGGAGATGCTGGCCCTAACCCTGGGGCAGGTGGCTGACTTTCTGGGCGGCCGTTGGGTGCAGGAACCCGGCGACCCGGACCAGTGGATAGACCGTTTCCTCATCGGAGGCAACATCATGGACTCAGGCCCCAACTATTTCGGACGCCACCCGCATCAGGCGGTCATAACCAGGGCCGGCCGCCCCGACATCCAGATGGCCAGCCTGATGTGCGACACCCAATTCCTGGTGCTGACGGAAGGGGAAGAACCCACGGAGTACATACGGGTGGAGGCCGGGAAGCGGAATGCCTCGCTGTTGCTGGTGGACGGCAATACGGTCGAGGTGGCCGATTCGCTGGGCGCCCTCGTAGATTTGGCGACGCCCTACAGCTCCCACAAGCTGGAAAGGTTCACGAAGCTGGTCGATGAGAATTTGGCCGGCGGCCTGGAAGGGCTTATTTCCTGAATTATGGGAAACGGCCCCTTTTGGCAAAGAGATGCGGAAGGGGCCGGTTCAACATTCTGAAGCAATATGCCATGGGTATGGCAGGATTCTGCCAGCCGAGGTTCAGGCCACCTCGAATCGCTCCGATTCGGGGGGTTGCGCCCACAGTTCCTCGGCGCCGGCCATGGCCACCGCCCGCTCCGGGCTGGCCCGCCAGGCATCGTAGATTTCGTTGCTGTCCCAGGTAACCAGGGTGGTTATCTTCGTGGGGTCGGTCAGGGAATAGAGAGTTTCACGGGCGCCAAAGCCGGGTGCCCGGCTCTGGGCCTCTCCATTGCCGTCCAACAACCTCCTGGCTTCTTCAATCCGGTCGGACTTGGCCCAATGATGGGTCAGAACACCAATCATAGCCGGTTGCTCTCCTTCTTCACTCTCGTATAGTTGATGCCGCCTACCCTAATGCGAAGGGCCAGGCGCTGGGAACCGCTTCGAGCCTCACCTTAGTCCTCCGCGCCTTCGGCTATGGCAGTTCCCTGTTCCTGCTCTTTCTGGGCCTCCCGCCGGACTCCGCTGCCGCCGTGCCGGAAGAGGGGAACCAGCAAGGAGGGAGCCAGCAGGGTGGTGACAATGGTCATCAGGATGCTCACGCCAAACAGTTCCTGGCCGATAATCCCGGTGGAAAGGCCAATGCCAGCGATAATCAGGGCCACCTCACCCCTGGGCATCATTCCCACGCCGATGCGGGCGCTGCCCCGCAGGTTGAATCCACTGAAGAGCGCCGGCAGGCCCGATCCGAAAACCTTGGAGAATATGGCCAAGACAGTGATTACCAGGCCGAAGACGATTCCCGACTGCATGGAGGAGACGTCCACCAGCATTCCCATAACCACGAAGAACACGGGAACCAGGAAGTCCACTATCCCGATCATGCCAGCTTCCACCAGGTGGCCGAGCCGGGTGGTGGACAGGGCCAGCCCCATGGAAAAGGCCCCTATGATGAAGGCCAACCCGAAAAGCTCGGCAAGGCCGGCGGCCAGCAGGGCCAGGCCCAGCGGTATGCACAGAATGGCGCTGGTGGTGCTGAATCGGTCCAGGAATTTCTCCAGGTAGGGCGCCGCCAGGATGCCCACCACAGTCAACCCCAACCAGAAGCCGAGGGCCTTGAAGCTTATCCAGCCCAGGGTACCCAGGGTAAAGTCCCCGGCCACGCTGATACCCACGACAACCGTCAGGATCATTATTCCCAGGACATCGTCCACCACGGCGGCGGCAATGATGGTCACCCCCTCCGGTTCGCCCAGGCGGTAGAGGTCTGCCAACACCCGGGCGGTAATGCCCACCGAGGTGGCGGTCATCAGGGCGCCCATGAACAGGGCCTGGGGGGAGAGCCAGCCGCCCCCGCCATCGAACCCGAACCACACCGTAGCGCCGGCGCCCAGCGCAAAGGGCACGATCACGCCCCCAATGGCGACCGCCGTCGCCGGTCCGGCGTATCTCAGGAACTGGCGCAGGTTGGTTTCCAGGCCAATGGCAAACAGGAGAACAACGGAACCCAATTGGGCCAGGGCGTAGAGCTCGTGGCTTACGGGAATGGGGGAGGGTTTGCCGTCCACCAATATCGGTGGGAACAGGGGAGGCCATCCGAAGAAGGCCATGCCACCCAGGGCATAGGGGCCAATGGCCACGCCGACACCCAGTTCGGCCAATACCGCCGGTATCTTGAGAAACCTGGTGGCAATCTCCCCAGCCAGCTTGGCCGCGATGATAATAACAGAAAGCTGAATGAGGACGAGAATCAGGGCGTCGCTGATTTCGCCGGCCCCGGCCTGGAATAGGGACAGGGGCAGTATAGAGAGGCTGGAGACATCACCCATGACTAAAGGTTTTTCCCGCTCCCTGATTTAGGTTGAACGGGCCACAGTATATCATTAGGGTATTGGCGGGACAATTGGGCTGCAGTCCAGCTCCCGGAGATAGGAAGGTTAGGTATGGTCCCTGCTCGGGTCACCCCTCGTTGGACAGAGGCCGGGACAGCATGTCCTTGATCCGTTCGGTTACATCAGCCTGATCGTAATTGCGCAGCAGGTTGATCCGGTTCCGGTTGGGGTCGCCGCCATGCCAGTACTCGTAGATTTCCTGGCGCATGCCGAAGGACGATGCGGCCAGATCGTGGGCCAGCCGGAAGAGGCGGGACTTGTACTCCACGTCAACGCCCCTACCCCGCATGTACCGGTCCAGGTAGCCGCGCAGTTCCGGGTTGGCCAGGTCCCTTTCGCTGGGCTGCATGATGATGCCGGAGCCGGCTATCTCCCGCAGCAGTTCCACCATGCGGGAGGACATCTGGGCAAAGAAGATGTTCATCGCATTCATATCGCCCAGTGACATCAGGCCGTCCTCGGTGAGGAAGGCATTGTGCTCGATGCCGTCCATGGCGTGGCGCCACATCTCAACGTAGGTCGCCATCTCTCCCAGCTTGGCGGAAACCTCCCGGTACTCGATGACGCCAATGGCCTCGGCGATGAGGGTGGCGACGGCGGTAATCAACTGCATTCGGTGATGGATTCGTACCAGGTTGGGCCAACCCTGGAAGTTGGTGCGACGGGTCAGGTGGGCCACCAACGGCGACGAGTCGTACAGCATGAAGATGCGATCCCAGGGCACCAGCACCTCGTCGAAAAAGAGCATGGCGTCCTGTTCGTCGTAATTCAGGCCCAGGGGATGCCCAAACCCGCCGTAGCCTTGGGAGACGGGTTCGCGGCACAGAATCTTCATGCCCGGGGCATTGGTGGGGATGGAAAAGGCCAACACGCACTTGGGGTCCGACCGGCGCAGGAAGGTGGCCGACAGGGAAACGTAGGTCTCGTTGCTGATGGGCGCGGCGGTGGCCAATTGCTTGCCGCCGGTAACGATGACCCCCTCCTCGGTTTCCTCCACCACGTGAAGGGCCAGTTCCTCTTCAACGATATTGCGCTGTTCATTTTGGGGCTGCTGGCTGCGGTCCACCTGGGGATCCCCCAGGGCGTGGGTGAGGAAGAGGTCGTTTTCCTGGCAATAGCGGTGGTACCTGGCAATGTTGTCGCCGAAGTCGCACTTGGGGTGCTTCACCGACCCCAGGGAGTCCCGAATGGCGTAGAGGGCCGTTATGTGGGGAGCCAGGATGTCGGGACTCCGGCCCAACTGCCCCCAACTCTGGGCGTTCCAAACTTCGCTGTTGCGCCGCTTGAGCTTCAAGTCCTCGGCGGAACGGGGCAGCAGCCAGGAATAGCTACACCGATTCCCCGTCTCTGGCGAAAGGAAGGTCATCTGATCCCTGAATTCATCGGAGTCCTGCAGGTCGTAGATTCGGGCCAGTTCGGCCACCATGCCCCGGAAGGCCGGGTGGGTTGGAACATCGGTAACCCGCTCGCCGTCCAGCCAAACTTCCCGTCCGTCTCGCAGGCTCTCAATATAGCGGGCGCCGGTCATGGCGCCGGCGGCGGCGGAAACTTCAAGGACCATGGGGCAACCTCCCTGGCAATATCACCGTTTCGGCCAAAATCCATCATGGAGCCCATTTCCGACAGGCTCATAGGCGGTGATTCAGTAGTTCGAAGACTGTCGAATAAAGCGTGAGGGGCAGGTATCGCCTACCCGCCCCCCAGTTCTGCCGGACAACGGCCGGTTAGTCGGCAGCGCCGACCGGGAGCTTGGCGCCCTGGAAGGGACCCTCCGTGGCCTCGAAGCTCTGGGCAAAGGACAGGATTTCCTCGTCCGTCTGGGCGTTCAGGTCGATGGGGCGGCTGAACCCCTGCTTGACCACGTAGCCGGTCTTGTAATAGACCTCGCCCACGTTGCCTTCCGGATCTTCGAAGTAGATGCTGTTGGAAATGCCGTGGGTGACGGTGCGCAGGATGGTCGTGCCCTCGGCCTCGAAGCGGCGGTTCAGTTCCCGCAGGGCCGCCATGTCCGGGACTATAAAGGATACCTGCCCCACGTTTTGGGTGCGGGGCCGATTCTCGTTGGCCTGCCCCAGGTTGAGCTCGTGATGCTCGTTTTCCGGGTCGGCGCTGAGGAAGCAGCTGCCCCGGTCCGGGTCTTCGTCGGTTACCGTCAGGCCGAGAACGCGGGTGTAGAAGTCGCGCATCTTCAGGAAATCGTCGCAGATAATGCCCACGTGTCCCAAATTGGAAATGAGAGCCATGGTCGTACCTCCGTTTACAACTTGCCGTAATAGTAGCACCGGCAACCGGATTGCCGCAATATTGAATCCGTCACCGGCAAAATCATCTCGACAATTGCCGAATGGTACTGGGCAGTCGCGGCGGGAAAGAAGAGATTGCCAGCAACCCTCGGAGGCTGACGGACAAGCAGGAAAAGACGTTTCCCGGCACCCTCCAACTGTAATGTTATGGCGACTGCGGGTTTGTCCCGCCAACTACTCGCCCGAGTGGCGGCGGCCAAACGCATTGCGGAATGCTCCATGAGATGAAAGATTTCATCGGTAAACGAATACATTGACAAGGGTAGTGTTAACGAATAACCGTCAATAAATTGTTGGAATCAATGCAACCCACCTTTAGACAAACATTGACATACCCAATAACCGTGTATATATTGCGCTAGTTTGTATTGCCTCTGCTTGGAGTAGAGGCCCGTCCTAATTTGCCTCGCGCAGCTGGCGCGAGTTCCGAACTGCTGCATGGAGGTGCTTTGCGTAGCGAACAATATCCTGGACCAGTAATTAGCCGCCGGTAAGCGGGCGGCTAGCCTAGGGAAAAACTCTCAAGAATGGAGGAATTTGGAGATGCCCAACCACTGGTTTAGAAACTCCAGGACGCTGATCATAGCGCCAGTGTTGGCGATTCTGGCGCTGGCAGCCGTTGCTTGCGGTCCCAGCGAGCCCGCTCCCGCCGCAGCGCCCGCCCCGGCTCAGGAAGCCATGGCCGAGCCCACGGCGGTACCTGAGGCGATGGCCGAGCCCGCGCCCGAGACCATGGACCAGCCCGAGACCATGGACATGATGGAAATGGGCGACGTGGTACAGATACCCCAACACGTGGCCGATTTCTACGGCGAAGTTACCTACGGTGGCACTCTTCGCATCAATTACGAAGACCCCCTCGAACACGCCAACGTCTGGGGCGCTGCCTCTGGCGTGACCGACCGGTATCGCATGCCCACCGGGGCCTTGCTGGTTATGGAGAACCCCTATGATTCCGGCGCTCCCATCATTCCCGACCTGGCTCAGAGCTGGGAACTGAGTGAGGGGCTGGACTCCATCACCTTCAATTTCCGGCCCGGCACCACCTGGCACAATGGCGATGCCTTCACCTGCGAGGACGCCCGGTTCTCCTTCGAGACCATGCGGACTGGCGAGGGCGTGACGGCCAGCTACATGCAGAGCCGCCTGGCCAACGTGGATACCCTTACCTGCGCTGACGACATGACCCTTGAGATGCAGTTTACCGGCCCCAGCGGGGAGTCGGTGCTGTTGCTTCCCCTGGCCAACCGCCGCGCCCAGGTCTTCAACAAGGCCTGGTACGAGGCCGGTGGCGAAGATGCCATGTTCCAGGATGTTTCCGTCGGACTTGGCCCCTTCAAGTGGCGGGAAGGTCAGAGCGTCGGTATCGACACCCAGTACTTCGACAAGAACGAAGACTACTATTTCCCCGGTCTGCCCTACGTGGACGAACTGGTTATCAACGGCATCCTTGACGAGTCCACCCAGCAGGCCACCCAGTTGGCCCACCAGACCGACTGGCACTGGGTCCGCAACTGGGGTCAGTACCAGTCCTACGTGGACCATGACCAGATATTGACCGTTATCCGGGCTACCCGCGGTAACTTCCGGCTGTGGATCAATGCCAGGAACGCCCCGTTCGACAACGTTCGGGTGCGCCAGGCCTTGGTTATGGCCATCGACCGCAACGCCGCCATCAAGGTACTGCAAGATGGACACGGCGCGGCCGGCGGTTTCGGTTATGCTCCCGGCAGCCCCTGGGAACTCCCCCAAGAGCAGCTTTGCTCCGTCCCCGGCTGGTGCGTGTCTGATGACATGGAATCCGTCAGGGCGGAAGCCAGGCAGATTCTGGAAGGAGAAGGCTTCGACTTCGAGAAGACCTATTCCTTCACCGTAGAGTCCGATGCTCAGGTACAGGCTCGCTCCACCTTCCTGCAGGAGCAGTTGCGTCTGGTCGGGATCAAGACCGACTTCGACCTGGTGGAGACCATCGCCTACCGGGAACAGGAAGCCAGCGGAACCTGGGGCGACCTGAAGCCCGGCAACAACACCGTTACTGCTGACGACCCCAATGCCGGCGTTGCCGCCTTCCTGCGCTGCGATTCGGCTGGCAATTACTGGACTCCCAACGGGCCCTGCGACGAGAGCGTAGTTTCCCTGCTGGACCAGGCCCAGACCGAGCTGGACGCGGACAAGAGGCGCGCCCTGGCCCACGATATTGAACTTGCGGCTATGAGGCTGTACGGTTCCTTCCCGGTTTACTGGGAACAGGAAGCCGTCTCCTTCTGGCCTGAGGTCAATGGCTATTCCCACTTCCCGGCGCCCAACGGTTCTTTCCTCAAGTTCATGCACCTGTGGATCGACCCGGCGGACATGGACAACTCCGGGAATGGCGGTCAGACCAGTGGCGTACCCGGCGGTATCTAGAACCTCGGGTTAGCCCCTTTGACTGGCGATTTACCAAGGCTTTTGCTGGGCCACCTGTTCTTGCGGATGGGTGGCCCAGCCCGTTTACCTGGGTGAGGGCCAAGGTCCTCACCAGCCAGTAACCATGTCCAAGCGTCCCCAAACAGCCTGAAGCCGACAGAATCACGTAACATTGCATCGCCTATCGTAATACTTTGCCTTAATCTATATCTGTTTCCGCGAGTTTGTTGATTTCTCGGCGAAAAGCCCTTGCAAGCGGGGATATTTGGCATATAATTTCGTGCAACTATTTCCAGTGAAACTACCCCGGTCAGATTGTCGTCCGTCCTGGTCGTCCGAAGGTAATCGGCCCTTAGGAAGCCGAGTAGCCGCTTCCTTTCCAGGCTCGGAAGAGGTGTAAACGGTATGAGAACATACCTGTTCAAGCGTCTATTGCTTTTCATCCCCACGGCCTTTGGGGTTTCCGTCTTCATTTTCGTCATGCTGCATATCATCCCCGGTGACTATGCGACCGCCCTGCTGTTGGGTGGGGAGCCCGGCGAAGCCTATGACGCCAGTTCCGAACAGTTCCAGCAGATTCGCGAACAGTTGGGGCTGGACGGAAACCTGGCCCAGCAGTATGCCCGTTGGCTGGGTAACTTCTTCCAGGGCGATCTGGGCATTTCCTGGACCAATCGCAAGCCCGTGTGGGACCGGATGGCCCCCCGTATATTCCTGAGCTTTGAGCTGGGGGTGCTGGCCGTCAGTATTGCCATGGTCCTGGGCACCATTGGCGGGGTGATCTCCGCCGTGCGCCAGGATACGTGGATTGACTACCTCTTGAGAGGTTCCAGCATGACCCTCCAGGCCATGCCTGGATTCTGGCTGGCCCTGATGGTGATTGCCGGCCTGGTGGCCATCTGGGGCTGGAAGCCGCCCATCGAGTATCGCCATTTGTGGGATGACCCGGTGCGCAATTTATCTGTGCTGCTCCTGCCTGCCTTCCTGGTGGGATTGCGCAGTTCGGCGGAAATCCTGCGAATGACTCGCTCTTCGGTGCTGGAGGTGCTGCGCGAGGACTACGTGCGCACCGCCGAGGCCAAGGGGCTGTATCGCTCCCGGGTTCTGGGACAGCACGTACTCCGCAATGCCCTGCTTCCGGTAACCACCCTGGCCGGGTTCGAGGTGGTATTCCTGATGAGCGGCCAGGTCATTATCGAGCAGGTATTCAACCTCCACGGCATTGGCAAGCTGTTCATCCAGGGGGTGGCCGCCCGGGACTACCCGGTGGTGCAGGCCATCGTGATGTTCGTTGCCCTGGTGGTGCTGATCGCCAACCTGGTGGTCGATGTGATGTACGCCTGGCTGGACCCAAGAATCCGTTACGATTAAGTGAAGTTTCCCCTGTCGCCCAAGCTGGGCGGCGAGTCAAGACCCGTTTCGTCATTTCGTCATAAGGACAGGCTATGACTACTCAAAATGAGATGACTTCAGCCGAGACTGTACGAGAGAATCTGATAGCCGCCGAGCCTCCCCGAAGGCCGGGGATGGCCAAATATACCCTCTACTACTTCCGGCACAAGCTGTTGGGAACGGTGGGGCTGATCATCGTCGTGATTATGGTGCTGATCGCCCTCTTTGCCGACCTGATTGCCCCCTTCGCCTACCAGCAGCAGAACTACGAGGATGTGCTGGTGGCGCCAAACTTTACCTACCTGTTTGGCACCGATAACTTTGGCCGGGATATTTTCTCCCGAATTGTGCACGGGGCGCGAATCTCCATGCTGGTGGGGTTCCTTTCCGTGGTGGTGGGCACGGGCATCGGCGCCGTGGTGGGGCTGATTTCCGGGTTCTTCATGGGTAAGGTGGATGCGGTGGTGCAGCGCCTGGTTGACATGTGGATGTCCTTCCCGGATCTGA
This sequence comes from Dehalococcoidia bacterium, assembly GCA_965221385.1. Classification (GTDB taxonomy): domain Bacteria; phylum Chloroflexota; class Dehalococcoidia; order Lucifugimonadales; family UBA3495; genus Bin22. The sequence goes on along the minus strand of OZ244885.1, from coordinate 1,325,314 downwards.
TATTGGCCCTGACCATCGTGGCGGTGCTGGGTAATACCCTGCCCAATGTAATTTTGGCCATTGCCGCCACCATTCTGCCCCGGGGCGTGCGGGTGATCCGCTCGGCCACTATCGCCATCCGGGAGATGGACTACACCATGGCCGCCCGTTCCATTGGCGCCTCTGACATGCGCACCATGTTGCGGCACATCATGCCCAACACGGTGGCGCCCTTCCTGATTATCATGTCGTCCATGTTCGGCACGGCCATCCTGACGGAGGCGGGTCTCAGCTACCTGGGACTGGGCATTTCCGAGCCCACGCCCTCGTGGGGCCGCATGCTCACCGGACAGGCAGCCCAGTATGCGCCCCGCGCTCCCTGGATAATCGCCTTCCCCGGCATATTCATAACCCTGACCGTTATGGGGTTCGCCTTCTTCGGCGATGCCCTGCGAGACCTGTTCGACCCACGGCTGAGGGGACGCTAATCTCTTGTCCCCTCTCCCGGTTTATATTCTTGATGACATTATCTCCCCCAACCTTTGGGGGAGATTCCTTTTTGATACATCGTTTCATCAGTTAGCATCTGCCAGTGGGGTTACGCCAAGTTGCTTCGGTGAACGTTGGTGGTGGCCCCTTGCGGTGAATCCCCGTAGCTGTCAGGGGGCCACCGCACAAACTAACCGTACTTGGAGGTTCCGGTGCGAAGCATAGACATTCACGCCCACGTAACGCCCCAGTCTTACATCAGCGCCATGCGGGAGGGTCGGACCTGGCATGGCCTGGAACCCGATACCCGGGAAATTATGCCCCAGTTGGCATGGACACCAGACCAGCGCATCAAGGACATGAACTCCCTGGGCGTGGATGTCCAGGTGGCCTCCACCGGCGCCCAGTTCTACTTCTACGGCCGGGACGGAAACGAGATTGCCGCCATGCACCGGGAATGCAACGATGAGGTCCGCCAGATGACCATCGACCATCCCGATCGCTTCCGGGGTTTGGCCCAGATACCCATGCAGGACGTGGACCTGGCCATCGCAGAACTGGACCGGTGCGTCAATCAACTGGGCATGGTGGGCGCTATGATCGACGACAAGGTCAACGGCAAGACCTTCGACGAGCCGGAGTTCCTGCCCCTGTGGAAGGCCGCCGAGCAGATGGGCGCCCTGATCTTCATCCACCAGGGTGGGGGAACGCTGGTTAATCCCCGAACCCGCGAGTACCACCTGCCCAACACCATCGGCAACCTGGTGGACCGGGCGGTAACCTTCGCCTCCTTCGTCATGGGCGGGGTAATGGATGCCTGTCCCGACTTGAAGGTATGCCTGGCCCATGGCGGCGGTTACGCCTGCTACGGCGTCGGCCGTATGGACCGCAGCTGGGATGTGGGTCGTCTGCCCCAGATTCCCCAGCCGCCCAGTGCCTACCTGAGCCGCTTCTATTACGATTGCCTAACCCACAGCGAATCGGCCCTGCGGATGCTGATTGATATGGCCGGTATCGACCGGGTGGTTTTCGGAACCGACTGGCCCTTCGATATGCAGATTGATTGGCCGGTTTCCTGGGTGCTTAGCCTGGAAAGCCTGACCCAGGAGGAGAAGGAGGCCATTCTCTGGAAGAACATGGAAAGGCTGTTGGGAATCGAGGGTGATTAACACACCCGCCGGTTCCGACGGCAGAAACCATGAACTTGATGGGAACCCGGAGTTGGCCAGGGGCCCCTACCATCGGGAGGAATAAGTGCGCAGCATAGATATACATGCCCATCTCACCCCCCAGTGTTTCATTCGCGCCATGCGAGAGAGGCGGGAATGGCACGGGGTCAAGCTAGGCGAAATGAGGATAGGCCCCCGCAATTCCTGGACCCCGGAGCAGCGTATCGAGGACATGAACTCCCTGGGCGTTGACGTTCACGTGGTGTCAACCTTCAGCTTCTATTACTACTACGACCGGGATCCCAACGTAATCCTGCCCATGCACCGAGAGTGCAACGATGAGGTTCACCAGATGACGGTGGACTACCCGGACCGGTTCAAGGGCATGGCCATCATTCCCATGCAGGACGTGAATCTCGCCATCCAGGAATTGGACCGGTGCGTCAATACCATGGGATTCGTGGGCGCCATGATCGACGACCACGTAAACGGCAAGACCTACGACGACCCGGAATTCCTGCCCCTGTGGAAGGCGGCCGAGGAAATGGGCGCCGTGATGCTCGTCCACCAGCAGGGCGGGCAAACCCTGGTGCGGGACCGCAACCCCAGATACCATCTTCACAACACCATCGGCAACCTGGTGGACCGGGCGGTTACCTTCGCCTCCTTCGTGTTCGGGGGAGTTATGGACGCCTGCCCCGATCTGCGGGTATGCCTGTGCCACGGGGGCGGCTACACCTGCTTCGGCGCCGGCCGCATGGACCGGGGTTGGCAGGTGCGGTCCGAGGCGCGGGTGAACATCAGCAATCCCCCCAGTACCTACCTGAACAAGTTCTATTACGATTGCCTCACTCACAGCGAGCCGGCCCTGCGAATGCTCATAGACACGGTGGGAATCGACAAGGTGATCTTCGGCACCGACTGGCCGGCCGACATGGCCATTGACTGGCCCGTGTCGTGGATCCTGGGGCTGGAAAGCCTCACCCAGGAGGAGAAGGAGGCCATTCTCTACAAGAACCTGGAGAATCTGCTGGGAATTTAGCCGCGGCATATCTGGGTTGGCGCGAATCCCGCCGCTAGGGCCGTAGAATGGGGGTCACGTTGAACCCAGCGGAAACACCGGAAAGTCAGGAGAGTCCCACCGACGCCAGACAACATTTTCAACCAGGCAATAGGTACCAACCAAGAAGGGAGCCAGATGCGAAGCATAGACATTCACGCCCACTCCACACCCCAATGCTTTCAGCGAGCCGTCCTGTCGGGCAAGGACTGGCACGGTATGACCTCCGCCGATGGGGAACTGTTCAATCCCCGCAACGCCTGGACTCCGGACCAGCGCATTGCCGACATGAACTCGCTGGGTGTTGACATCCAGGTGGTTTCCACCAACGCGGGCTTCTATCAGTACGACAAGGAAACGGCGGTAACGGCGGCCATCGCCCGGGATTGCAACGACGAAATTCACCAGATGACCATGGATTACCCGGACCGGCTGGCCGGCCTGGCCAACATTCCCATGCAGGATGCCAGTGCCGCCGTCGCCGAACTGGACCGGGCGGTGAACCAGCTGGGCATGAAGGGCGCCATGATCGGCGACCAGGTGAACGGCAAGACCTTTGATGAGCCGGAGTTTCTGCCCATCTGGAAGGCGGCAGAGCAGATGGGGGCGGTCATATTCATCCACCAGGGTGGGGCAACCATTGGCTCGGAGCGTCAGCCCCGCTACCACGTGCGTAACACCATCGGCAATCTGGCCGACCGCACCGTTACCTTCGCCGCCTTTGCCTTCGGCGGGGTATTGGACCAGTGCCCCAACTTGAAGGTGATCCTGGCCCACGGCGGCGGCTATGCCTGCTTTGGTATCGGCCGCATGGACCGGGGCTGGCAGGTCCGCTCCGAGGCGCGGGTGAACATCAACCAGCCGCCCAGCAACTATCTTAACAAGTTCTACTACGACTGCCTCACCCACAGCGAACCGGCCCTGCGAATGCTCATCGACTCGGTGGGTATCGAACGGGTGGTTCTGGGCACCGACTGGCCGGCGGACATGAAAATAGATTGGCCCGTCTCGTGGGTCATGGGGCTGGATAGCCTCACCCAGGATGAGAAGGAAGCCATCCTCTGGAAGAATCTCGAAAAGATGCTGGGCCTGTAGGCCTGCGGCCCCTCGACCACTCAGGAGAAGCAAACCCTATGCGATCCATCGACATTCACGCCCACATCAGCCCCGAAGGGTATATCCGGGCCCTGGAACAGGGGGAGGACTGGTACGGCATTACCGCCGGCGCCAATTGGTTCCACGAGAGCATCCCCCGCACCACCTGGAGCCCGGACCAGCGCCTGGACGATATGGACTCCCTGGGCGTGGACGTGCACGTCCTTTCCACCAACGCCATTTTCTATCTGTACGACCGGGACGCCAACACCGTCGCCGCCATGGACCGGGAATGCAACGACTACGTGTCCCAACTGACCAAAGACCACCCGGATCGCTTTGCCGGCCTGGCCAACCTGCCCATGCAGCACGTTCCCGCCGCCGCCACCGAATTGGAACGGGCCATGACCCAGTTGGGCCTCAAGGGCGCCATGATCGACGACAGCGTGAACGGCAAGACCTATGACGACCCGGAGTTCCACCCCCTCTGGGAGGTGGCCGAGCAGACCGGCGCCGTAATCCTGATTCACCAGGGAATGGAGACGGTGGTTGGGGACAGATCGACCCGCTACCACCTGCCCAACACCATCGGCAACCTGGTGGAGCGGGCCATCACCTACGCTTCCTTTGTGTTTGGCGGGGTGATGGATAAGTACCCCAATCTGCGGATTTGCCTTTCCCATGGCGGAGGCTACACCTGCTTCGGCGCCGGCCGAATGGACCGGGGCTGGCAGGTACGCTCGGAAGCCAGGGTCAATCTCACCACGCCGCCCAGCGCTTACCTGAACCGTTTCTGGTACGACTGCCTCACCCACAGTGAACCGGCCCTGCGGATGCTGATTGATTCCGTGGGTATCGACAAGGTGCTATTTGGCACCGACTGGCCCTTCGACATGCAGATCGACTGGCCCGTTTCCTGGGTGCTTGGACTGGAGAGCCTGACCCAGGAGGAGAAGGAAGCAATCCTCTACAAGAACCTGGAGAAGCTGCTGGGGATCTAGCAACTGGGTCCCGACCGATGGCCGGTACAGTACCCGTCTCGACGGGCATTCAAGGGTTCCGATCATGGTCGGGGGAAATGCCCGGATGGCAACCAGGCCTCTGGCCTCTACCGAGGTTCAAGAGACCAGTTTAAGAGACCGATCCCTCCAAACGTAAACGCAGGAGACTAGCACATGCGCAGCATAGACATCCATGCCCACATTGCGCCGTCGGCCGCAGCCCACTTGCCCGAAGGCGAAACCTGGCACGGCTTCACCCGCCAGGAGAGGAATGGGCGCCAATTCCTGGTGCAGGGCGACAAGCGACAGTGGCTGCACCCCGCCTACTCCCTGACCGCCGACGAGCGCATCGCCTACATGGACTCGGTTAACGTGGATGTCCACGTGCTGACCACCTGGGTGGGCATGTACAACTACGACCTTCCCGCCGACGTGAACGTGGGCATAGCCCGGGAGTGCAACGATTTCGTCGCCCAGATGATGCAGACCCACCCCGACCGTTTCGCCGGAATGGCAACCCTGCCCATGCAGGACGTCAACGCAGCCGTCGCCGAGCTGGACCGGTGCATGAATCAGCTGGGAATGAAGGGCGCTCAGATAGCCGACCACGTGAACAACAAGACCCTGGACCACGAGGACTTCAGACCCTTCTGGTCTGCCGCCGAGCAGTTGGGCGCCCTCATCTTCTTTCATCAGGAAGGGGACGACACCATCGTGAAGCCCAGGGATACCAAGGGCTGGGCCATCGACAATTCCATCGGCAACCTTTCCGACCGGGTGGTTACCTTCGGCACCCTGGTGTTCGGCGGGGTGCTGGACCGGTTCCCCGACCTGAAGGTATGCCTGGCCCATGGCGGCGGTTTCACCTGCTTCGGCGCCGGACGCCTGGACCGGGGCTGGCAGGTGCGGTCTGAGGCCAGGGCCCTGGGCGCGGCCATTCCCAGTTCCTACCTGAACAAGGTCTATTATGACTGCCTGACCCACAGCGAAGCGGTCCTCCGCTACATGATCGATTCCGCCGGCATTGACCGCATCTTCCTGGGCAGCGACTATCCCTATGACATGGGCATTGACGAGCCCACGGCATGGGTAAACAGCCTGGAGAGCCTCACCCAGGACGAAAAGGAAGCGATCCTTTGGAAGAACCTGGAACGGGTGCTGGGTGTATAGAGGGAATGACCCCGACCGAACGGTGGCCAGGGCCGGCATAGGTTTCGCGTCTGCGGCAGTAGCGCCGGGACTCATTTGGTCGAGGGTAGAATTGCTGGTATCATAGCCCCAACCCGGAGAAATTCATTGGGGAGGAAGCCCATGCTTGCAGATCCGATACGTCTCAAGAACATCAACCACATCACCTACAACGTGAAGGATAAGGACGCCGCCCTGCGCTGGTACGAAGATGTGCTGGGCCTGAAACAGATTCCCAAGATGGTCAACAGCGACCATCTGTACTGGCTGCAACTGCCCAGTGGCGCTATGGTTCACATTATCGAGAACCCGGACGCGCCCTCCGCCCCTTCCCATCACACTGCCTTCGAGGTGGACGACATCGAGGCCTCCCACCGGTACTTCATCGGCAAGGGCATCGAGACCACGGACATTCAAACCAGGAACGACGGCCAGCGCGCCTTCTACATCAACGACCTGGACGGGAATCGCATCGAGCTTTGCACCGTCTCCGGATTTGGTGTTCTGGTATAGACCCAGCCGTCATTTCACATTCGGGCCCTTGGGGCCGATGCCCCGGTTGGCCTGACAGGAGTAAGAGAGATGAAGCTTGCCTTCTTTGACGATTTCAAACTGGGAGTGGTCAAGGGCGACAACGTGGTTGACGTATCCTCCGCAGTCAGCGGTGTGCCCCATACCTCGCCCCAGGACCTGATCAACCGGGTCATCGGGGGATTTTCCGACCACCGGGCCAACATCGAGGCCATCGTGAACGCCGAGGCCGGAACGCCGCTGAGTTCGGTACAACTGCGTCCACCCCTGCCCAAGCCCTATACCATCGTTTGCATGGCGGTCAACTACATGGAGGACGGCACCCGCGACGAGCCGGCCCCCATCAACGCCTTCCTCAAATCCCCCCATTGCATTGTGGGACCCAACGACACCGTGACGCTGCCCGACATTCCCGCCACAATATTCGAGTTCGAGGCGGAGATGGCCTTTGTTATCGGCAAGCGGGCCGAGTTCGTGAAGCCTGAAGATGCCTACGATTACATATTCGGGTACCTGAACTTCATCGATGGCTCGGCGCGGGGCGTACTGCCCCCCGGCAACACCTTCTACCAGATGAAGTCCCGCGCTACTTTTGCCCCCATCGGGCCCTACGTGGTCACCGCCGATGAATTCACCAATCCCCTGAACCGCCAGGTGGTGCTGAAGGTGAACGGCGAGGTGAAGCAGAACTACAACACCAGCGACATGGCCCACCAGATTCCCCGGATCATGGAGTGGGTCACTTCCATCCACCCCCTGGAACCCGGCGACATCGTTGCCACGGGAACCAACCACCGGGGCCTGAGCGCCCTGATGGACGGCGACGTGATTGACCTGGAGTGCGAGGGGCTGGGTAACCTGCACCTGAACTTCAAGGATGACCTGAAGCGTACCTGGGCGAGGGAAACCCGGCTGGATCGCCAGAACCAGGGCTTTGATACCACCACCCCTCAGATCTCGGGCAAGTACTCCTAGCCAATTGCCCGATTTTGTCACGGGATCTCGAGGAAGCGAAAGGGCCCTCGGCAGTATGCCGGGGGCCTGCCGCCGCCGTTGACTCCATGACCCGGTTGAACTTTGGCGGTGGCAGGAAGGAAACTTCCGGGCCAGCCCTGATCTGAACCTTGAAGGCATCCTGGGGGAGAGGTGACGGTGAGTTGCGGCGGTATTGGAAGGTATGGCGTCCCAGGCAGGATTCGAACCCGCGACCCGCTGCTTAGAAGGCAGCCGCTCTATCCACTGAGCTACTGGGACTTGAGTAAACGAGGCTCGTTGGCAGGAGTGGTTCCGGCTGTTAACCCATTGCCGGTATGATTTATCTTAAGAACCGCAGATTTGTGTGTCAAGACAACCGGTTTTTGAGATAGAATAGTACCCGTTCCCCGGCAAGGGTTATGGTGTCTGCGGAAGATTAAGCATCCCCCGGTATTGCAGGATGCAGGCAACCTGTCCTTCTGAAGGGGTTGCAGGAAACTGCGCCGGTTACACAGGCCCCTGGCGGGGAGTGTCGTTCCAGCCAGAGGGCAAGGGCGATAAGATACGGGAGAGAGGACAGATGGTCCAGGACAATCGGCCAATTCGCGTACTGGTCGCCAAGCCCGGCCTGGATGGCCACGACCGGGGCGCCAAGGTGATTGCCCGCGCCCTGCGGGATGCCGGCATGGAGGTTATCTATACCGGCATTCGCCAAACGCCGGAGATGATAGTGCAGGCGGCAGTGCAGGAGGACGTGGAAGTCCTGGGCCTCAGCATCCTGTCCGGGGCGCACATGGAACTGATGCCGGAAATCTTGCGGCTCCTGCGGGAACGGGACATGGAGGATGTTCTGGTGGTGTTGGGAGGCATTATTCCAGAAGATGACCGGCAGCCCCTGGCCGAGGTTGGGGTTGATGCCGTGTTTGGGCCGGGCGCTTCCACCCAGCGCATCGTTGACTACATCCAGGAGTGTCGGCGGCCAGCCCCAGCCAGCCCCTGATGTCCCGGAACATCAGGCTCGGAACGGGCATAATGGTGGCCGGTTACGCTGGAGCAGAAACTCCCACTGAAGGAATGAAGGAAAGCGGCCCTTATCGGTCAGTTTCAGTCAGTTGTCCACGGAGCGCCGGCGAAATGCCCGGCAGGTAGTTGGCCATAGTCTTGACAGGAACCCACATTTCAAACGTATAATCGTTTCCATTAAGTTTATCGGCATCAAAGGGCAAGCCAACAATACCCTGGCTCGGGTCGCCCAATCGGGAACAGTACTCGGTACGGCAGATGCAATACAACGTAGCGCAATTGCTCAAGGAGCCCATGGGCGCCACCCGCCGGGTTGCCATTGAAGGAGAAATCGAAGCCGCCGGCGGCATGGGCGCCGCCTGTTCGGGCAGTGTGGAGCTTCTCAGAACCCATCTGGGCCTGTTGGCCAGGGGTAAGGTGCATGCCCAAGTCAAGCTCCACTGTAGCCGATGCCTTAGCGAATTCGCCAATCCGGCATCCCTGGAAATCGAGGAAGAGTTCTTTCCCCTGGTTGACGTGGGCACCGGACGCCGGGTGGAGTTGCCAGGGGATTACGATGGAACCCTGATAGATGGGGACCATGTCGTGGATTTGTCGGACGTACTGCGGCAATGCGCCATTGCCGCCCAGCCGATCAAGCCCCTGTGCGTAACCGATTGCCTGGGGCTTTGCCAGGAATGCGGAGTGGATCTGAACCGGGAAGCCTGCATCTGCAATGCTGTCGCCGTTGACCCCAGGTGGGGGGCGTTGGCGGCCTTGCTGGATAAATCTTAAGGTTAAGAGGAATCTCAATTATGGGCGCCGTTCCAAATAAGAAGGTAACGCGGGCCAGGCGAGGGCGTAGGCTCACATCCTACAAGCTGAAGCCCCTTCATCCGGCCCGGTGCCAGCGTTGCAACACCGCGAAGTTGCCCCATGCCGCCTGTCGCCAGTGCGGCTATTACCGGGGACGTCAGGTCGTTGACGTCGCAATATAAACCCCAACTCCTGTGGTCGCAGGTCATTGCCGATCTTCTCCGAAGTCGCCAAGCCTGCGATTTTCGCTTGTGTGTGGTTGAGTGTTGGGAATTTGGGTTCAGGCCAGGGTCCAGGGTGGAGTAATGACGCAGCAACAAAAGGGTTTCTCATACGTTTTCCCCGGGCAGGGTTCCCAGGCAGTGGGTATGGGCTTGGACCTTTACCAGTCCTCGCCATCGGCCCGGGCCGTGTTCGAGGAGGCCGACGACAGCCTGGGATTCAACCTGTCCCGGCTTATTTTCGAGGGCCCGACCAGGGATCTGCAGGACACCATGAACTCCCAACCGGCCATCATGGTGGTGAGCATCGCCTGCTGGAAGGCATGGCAGGAATACCTGGGTTCCAATTGCCCCAAACCCGTTTCGGTGGCCGGGCACAGCCTGGGGGAGTACACCTCCCTGGTAGTGGCCGGCGTGGTCAGCTTTGCCGATGGCGTGAGGCTGGTGCGGGAGCGGGGCCGCCTGATGCACGAAGCCTCGGAAGTGAGGCCCGGCGGCATGGCCGCGATCATTGGCCTGGAAGAACTGGCCTTTGAACACATCTGCGCCGAAACCGGCGTGGAACTGGCCAATGTGAACAGTGACGACCAAGTGGTCATCAGCGGGGACAAGATCGCCGTGGCCAGGGCAATGGACTTGGCCACCGCCCGAGGCGCCAAGAAAACCGTCCCCCTGAAGGTCAGCGGCGCCTTCCATTCCACCCTCATGGGGCATGCCCAAAGGGGCCTGTCCGAGGCGCTGGAATCGGTAAACCTGGAAGACCCGGAGTTTCCCATTGTGGCAAATTCCCTGGCCGCCCCGGTGACCACGGCGGAGGAAGTCAGGGGCGAGTTGATCGAGGGCCTGTGCCATTGCGTCAAATGGAAGCAGTCGGTGCGGTACATGGTGGATTCAGGAGCCTCCCATTTCGTGGAATTCGGGCCCAACCGGGTCCTGTCCAGCCTGATCAAACGCATCGACCGGGATGTGGAAGCATTCACCCTCTCCGACCCCGACTCTATTGAGAAGGCCGGCGCCGGAATCTAGGTAAGGACCATGTCTTCCCTTCCCATTAAGTTGACTGGTGACTATGCCTAACGTGATGGTGCGTGACCCCAGGAGCCTGGCGCGCCGGGTGGTTCTGCAGGCCAGTTTTGCCAGCGACATCCGGGACGCCTCTGAACCTTCCGCTCTTGAGTGGCTGATTGAGGAAAACTTGGTCAGAGCCGGCGATGTGGAGAGCGTCCTCGCCCTTTCCCAGGCGCTGTTGCAGGGCTTGCAGGAAAACCGTCAGGAGTTGGACGAACTGATACAGGGATACGCGCCGGCCTGGCCGGTTGGCCTGCTCTCACCGATAGACCGCAACATACTGCGCATTGCCTTGTACGAATTGCTTCACCACACCGACACCCCCGCCAAGGCCGCCGTCAATGAAGCGGTGGAATTGGCCAAGACTTTCGGCAGCGAAAGCTCGGCCCGTTTCGTCAACGGCGTCCTGGGCGCCGCCATTACGGCCCTGGACCGGGGGGAATTGAATAAGCAAAAACTCGCTTCCGAAGGGAGATGACCGTTTGGCCACCGTTATTGAACGTGTAAGATCCATTGTCGTTGACAAATTGCAAGTGGACGAGGGAGATGTAGAAGAATCATCCTCCTTCGTTGACGACCTTAACGCAGACTCGCTCGACCTGGTAGAACTCATCATGGCCTTTGAGGAGGAATTCTCCACCGATGATACGCCGGTGGAAATTTCAGACGACGATGCCGCCAATATTCGTACCGTGGGAGATGCCGTTTCATACCTGGTCGAGCATGGAGTGGCCGACGATTAGCCCCGGGTCAGGGCAGGGAAATCCCATGCCTTGTGGGGTTCCGATGGCGCCACCCATCTTTCCTGCCGATGACGCTTCTCCTCCTCCCGTCCCGGTGACCTATTCCGCCGGTCGGGAACCTGTAGCCCGCCATGAATAGCCTGGAAGAGGTGGCCCGCCTGGTCTCCTGTTGCACGGAATGCGACCTGCACCGGGGCCGGACCAACGCTGTCCCCGGCGAGGGCGCGGCCAACGCCGAGGTGATGTTCATTGGAGAGGGCCCCGGAGTTCAGGAGGACCGGCAGGGCCGCCCCTTCATGGGGCCGGCCGGCCAGTTCCTGGAGGAACTGCTCTCCTCCATAGGCTTGACCCGGCAGCAGGTTTATATCGCCAACATGGTCAAGTGCCGGCCGCCGCAGAATCGGGACCCGCTGCCGGCCGAAATTGGCGCCTGCAGCGTGTACCTCAACCGGCAGATAGAACTGATAGATCCTGCCCTGATCGTTACCTTGGGTCGCTTCTCCCTGGCCCGATTCTTTCCGGGCGAGAGTATCAGCCGGGCCCGGGGTCGGGTGCGGGAGCGGGATGGCAGGCGAATCTACCCCATCATGCACCCGGCGGCCGCCCTTTACCGGCAGGAATTGCGCGGATCAATCATGGAAGACTTTCGGCGCATACCGGATATTCTCGCCCAGGCTCGCCAGAATCCCCTGGTCGGGAACCCGTCCCCGACGGAGGAACAGCCGCCCCCGCCGGAGCAGCTCTCGCTACTTTAGTACTTGAACACAGGAATTTACCGGTTTGAACCAAGCTTTGCGTGTTATTCCCCTGGGTGGTCTCGGAGAAATCGGCAAGAACATGATGGCCCTGGAGTACGGCGACGATATAGTTGTCGTCGATTGTGGGGTGCAGTTTCCCACCGAGGATATGCTGGGGGTTGACCTGATAATCCCCGACGTTTCCTACCTGGTGGAGCGTTGCGAAAGGGTTCGGGGAATCCTGATAACCCACGGCCACGAAGACCACATCGGAGCTTTGCCTCACATCCTGCCTCAGCTGGATGTCCCCGTCTTTGCTCCCAAGCTGGCCCACGGCCTGATTTCGGTCAAGCTGCGAGAGAACCGGGCAACCCGGGGCAAGTCTGCCCAGGCAATAGAGCCGAATGTACCCTACACCTTCGGCGAACACTTCACCGCCAACTGGTTTAGGGTTTGCCACAGCATTCCCGATGCCATGGGAATAGCAATATCCACCCCCCTGGGCACCGTGATCCATACCGGAGACTTCAAGATAGACCATACGCCGGTGGACGGACATACCATCGACCTGAATACCCTTGCCTCCCACGGCGAGGAGGGCGTACTGCTCCTCTGTTCCGACTCCACCTATGCCGAGGTGCCCGGCTACACCCCCTCGGAGCAGGTTCTGGAGGAAGCCCTGGAACGGGCCATCGCCGACGCGCCCGGCCGGGTGATGGTGGCCACTTTTGCCTCCCTGATTTCCCGGATTCAGCAGGTGCTGGACGCCGCCGCTCGCCACAATCGCAAGGTCGCCATCGTTGGCCGCAGCATGTCCGACAACGTGAACATGGCGGCGGAAATGGGTTACCTGAAACTGCCAACGGATACGCTGGTAAGTCTCAGTGAAATCCGAAGCTATGAACCGGAACGCACCGTCCTCATCACCACCGGCAGCCAGGGCGAACCCACCTCTGCCCTGGTTCGCATCGCCAACCAGGACCACAGGGATGTAACGGTCATGGAGGGCGACACGGTGGTAATCTCCGCAACGCCCATACCGGGCAACGAGTTGCTGGTTAGCCGCACCATCGACAATCTGCTGCGGCAGGGTGCGCGGGTACTGTACGACCGCATCGCCAGGGTTCACGTTCACGGCCATGCCAGCCAGGAAGAACTGAAGATGATGCTGAGCCTGACTCAGCCCCGGTATTTTGTTCCCGTACATGGTGAGTACCGCCACTTGATGGCCCATGCCAAGCTGGCCTGGGACATGGGGCTGGCCGAATCCGGCATCTTCGTCCTGGAGGATGGCGATGTGCTGGAACTGAGCGCGGACGGGGGCCGGGTAGTGGAAACCGTACCAGCAGGCCCGATACTCATCGACGGTCCCAGCGCCCGGGACGCCAGCAGCGAGGTGCTGCGGGAGCGCAAAGCCCTATCCAGGGACGGCGTGGTAGTCATCGTTGCCTACGCCAGCGCCGCCACCGGCCTGCCCGTACAGCCCACGCGGGTCCTGGCCAGTGGCTTCATGGAACGAACGGAAACCGACGAACTGTTCCCCCAGCTCACCCGCATAATTGACGAGCTGCTCCAGGAAAGGCAAGACCTGAGTGACGAACCCGAACGGATCAAGAACCTGGTTCGGGAGGCGGCCGCCCGGTTCATCCAAACCGAGGCCCGGCGTCGCCCCACCATCGTTCCCGTCTTGCTCAGCGTTTAGGGCCGCTGGTAGTCTGTCAAGCTAGGAATAAGTGGGATGAATGGGATAGATGGTTGGGCGGTCGGGTAGGGGCGCACAGCCGTGCGCCCCTACGAATAATGGCCACCTCTCCCCATGTTTCCCACTCTCCCCTTCCCCCCAAACCGGGGTTGACTGACTACTGGCCACGGCCCTGGGCAACCCCCGAAACTCCCCGAAACTGGCTCCTCCAGCCCTTCATCATCGGGCGGGCGTTAAGGTAACATAAATGGCGTTAACGTCAATGTTACTTCTCTGGGAGGGCCAGATGGCCGGTATAGCGCGGCCGCTTCGCAGAACGGCGCCAATATCCCACGGAGACCGTCAGGCAAACCGTGTCTTCCTGATACTTGACCTGCTGGTCGGCCTTGCCCTGCTCGCCGCCATTGGTATTCTGTACTTTTTCTACCCGGAAGTGTGGGGCGGGGCCATTGCCGCCTTTGGCTACGGCTGGCTGCCCGCCCTGGCCTGGACCGGAGCGGCGCTGCTGACCCTGCGTTACCGGAGCCGGTGGCTGGCCCGGTACTGGAACCTGTGGCTGGCCGGAGCCGGTCTGGCTGCGTTCACCATCGGACTGCTGTCCTTTTGGGATGCTGACTACGGCCCCCTGGCCTTTACCGGTCTCGCCGGCAGTTGGGGCCGGGCGGCCATGGGCGATTCTACCTTTCTTGCCGTGGCCCGACTTGTACCCTTGGCCCTGGCCATACCGCTGGCGGCCCTGCCCTACCGGGTAAGCCGGGCCTACTGGAGCGCATTGCGTTGGACGGGTATCGGCCTTTGGCTGGCCCTGGGCTACCTGGTATGGGGAACGCGGGTGGCGGCCAATGCCGTATGCCAGAGTGTGGCCAACCTTTGCCGGCGGGAAACCCGGCCTCGCTGGGTAACCGCGCTGCTTCAATTGCCCGGCCGCCTGGCAACCGCCCTGGCCCGGCGCTCCTCTCCCCCGGCGGCCGTTCCCGTCGCAGTTCCGCCTGCAGAGCTGGAACACGGTATGGTTGCAGAAACTCCAGAGACCAACGAACCACCGGAGGCAGTCGTGGCGGCCAGCCCGGCGCCTCTTTCAGTGCCGGGCTCCAAGTGGAAGTTGCCTTCCATGGACCTGCTGGCTCCGGCCGATGTGCACTCCACCGACGAAAGGGCCCTCAAGAAGATGGGCGAGGACATTGAAAATGCCCTGGCCGACCATGGCCTTGATGTCCAGGTTGCAGACATAAAGGCCGGGCCTCGCATCGTCCGCTTTGGCCTGCGCCCCGGGTGGACGGAAAAACGGGGCTCCTCCAGGGGGAAGGACGGCCAGGCTGAGCCGGAGCGGAGCCGGGTTCGGGTGCAGAGCATCCTGTCCCGGGAGAGGGACCTGTCCCTGGCCATCAGCGCCCCCAGCCTGCGATTCGAGCAGGTTCCCGGCGAGGCCCTGCTGGGTGTCGAAGTCCCGACGCCATCGCCCAGCAAGGTTACCATGCGGGAGGTCATGGACTCGGCGGACTTCCGAAAATTCGCTGCCAAGGGCGGTTTGCCCATTGCCCTGGGCGCCGATGCCGGGGGAGCATCGGTGGCCATGGATTTGGCTGGCCTGCCCCACATGATGATTGCCGGCGCCACTGGCAGCGGTAAGAGCGTCTGCATCAACTCCATCGTGGCGTCAATCCTGCTCACCAAGCCACCGGACCAGTTGCGCATGGTCATGGTGGACCCCAAGCAGGTGGAGTTGACACCCTTCAACGGCATTCCCCACCTCGTGCTGCCGGTAATCACCGAGGTGGACGACGTCAGTCCCATGCTGCGCGGCCTGATTCGGGAGATGACCCGCCGCTACAAGTCCATGGCGGAACTGGGAGTCCGGAACATCGTTGGCTACAACGCCAAGTCCCGGGACCCCATGCCCTACCTGGTGCTGATCGTGGACGAGTTGGCCGACCTGATGCTGGTGGGCGGCTTCGAGATTGAACAGTCCCTGGTGCGGCTGGCCCAACTGGGACGCGCCGCTGGCATTCACCTGGTGCTGGCCACCCAACGGCCCTCGGTAAAGGTGGTCACGGGCCTGCTCAAGGCGAACATTCCGGCTCGGGTGGCCTTCGCCGTGGCTTCCCAGGTGGATGCCCGGGTGGTTCTGGACACGGTGGGCGCGGAGAAGCTGCTGGGCAAGGGAGATATGCTGCTCCTCAACAACGATTCTCCCAAGCCCCGCCGGGTTCAGGGTACCCTGGTGCTGGATGACGAAATCGAGAAGCTGGTGGACTTTTGGCTCGACCAGAAGGGCCCACCGCTGCCCGCCATCAGCCTGGAGGACGGGGAGGAAGGGGTCGGTGAGTTAGAGGAGGGCCTGGACGAAAATCTGCTGGATAAAGCCCGGGAACTGGCCCTGCGCAATCCCAACCTCACCTCCTCCCTGCTGGAACGGCGGCTGAAGATCGGAAGCGCCAGGGCCTCCCAGATAGTAGAAGCGCTGGAGGACGAGGGCCTCCTGATACCCCGCTGATCCCTGGCGGCGCCGGATGCTTCAAATCTGGCCTGATACGGTAGCATTGTAGGGGCGCACGGCTGTGCGCCCCTACGGTGCATGGACCCACCTGTTCGATTTTCCGTTCCCCGCTTGTCTGTCATTCCGGGTGACAGCCGAGGAATCCCAACGGTGGGGGGCAACTACTCCCCCTACCCCAAGCCAACCTTATCTGTCATTCCGAGCGACAGTCGAGGAATCCCAACGGTGGGGGCAACGACTCCCCCTACCCCGATCCAACCTTGTCTGTCATTCCGAGCGACAGCCGAGGAATCCCAACCGACCGGGGGAGGGTGTTAGGGCATGGCAAGGACGGTTGCCCCGCACCGTAGGGATTCCTCGACTGCCGCTCGGAATGACAGGGGAGAAGTTCTCGGAATGACAGGGGAGAGGTTCTCGTACAGACAGGGTGACCCCGCACGAAATGTCAGGCGTCGGGGTATGACGCTCCTTCTGACGAGGAATGTTGAATGTCTCGCCGCCAAGTACGTTTCCCCTACAGAACCGTACTGGCATACCCCAACCATCCCCCTTATAATGGCAGCATCTTAAGGAAGGAGAATCAACCATGTATCTGGTACGCAGGGTATGCAAGACCAAGCCCGGTCAGGCTTGGGCCGTGGCCGGTTATCTGGCCAAGATATGCGAGGCCTACGAGGTCAATGGGCGCGACAAGGCCCGCATCTACATCGAGGGCCAGGGGCTGCCCGGAACCCCCAACCGGGTCTATGCCGAGTGGACCCAGGACAGCATCGAGCCCAACTGGTTCTCCAAGGTTCCCCAGACGGTGCGGGAGTACAACCCCAAGCTCCAAGAGTTGCTGGACGAGTACCTGCTGGAAATCTTTGAGGTTGCCACCCCGGAGAAGCTGGTGGAACGGGGCGTCGCCCAGTAATATCCGGGGTTCCGGGTTCAACCGACCACCCATGGCGGCATCCATTCCCTGAGGGTTGGGCGCCGCCAATCCTATTGAAAGCCCACGTGAAGGAGCAGTTTATGCTAATAGTTGACGCCCAGGTCCACATCTGGGGCGCAAATCTGCCCACCAATCCGGCCCACCGGCAAATTACCTCATTCAGCAAGGAGGACCTGCTCCGGGAGATGGACGAGGCTGGCGTGGACGCCGCCGTTATTCACCCGCCGGGCTGGGACCCCAATTCCGGGCAATTGGCCCTGGAAGCCGCCGCCGAGCATCCCAACCGCCTGTCCATCTTGGGCAACTTCCCATTGGACCAGGAGTCCAGCCGAGGCCTGGTGGCTGGCTGGAAGCAGCAGCCGGGAATGTTGGGACTGCGCTTCACCTTCCAGCAGCATCACATGCTGTCCTGGCCCACCGATGGCACCATGGAATGGCTATGGCCGGCCGCCGCCGCTGCCGGGCTGCCCGTGGCCCTGGCCTGCTCCGGCTTCCTGACGGACGTTGGACCCATCGCCGAACGCCATCCCGATGTCAAGCTCATCGTGGACCATTTTGGCCGGGGCGGTGGCGCCACCGACGAAGCGGCCTGGGCCAACCTGCCCGACCTGCTATCCCTGGCGAAGTATCCCAATGTCGCCGTCAAGGCCACCGGCGGCCCCAGCTACTCCAGCGCCGCGTACCCCTACGCCAACATCCACGACTATATCCACCGGATTTACGATGCCTTTGGTCCGGAGCGAATGTTTTGGGGGACGGACATCACCCGGATGCCCTGTTCGTGGAAGCAGTGCATTACCATGTTCACCGAAGAGCTTTCATGGCTTTCGGAGGCGGACAAGGAACTGATCATGGGCCGGGCCCTGTGCAACTGGCTGGGGTGGAACCTGCCGGGTTAGCGCCCCTGCAAATGGACAAATATCATTCCGAGCGATAGCCCAGAACTCCCAGTGGGGCCGGGCCACAATCCTCTGGATTGAGACCAAGGGTTGCCCCCCACGGCTGGTAGTCCTCGGCTTTGCTCGGAATGATAAAGGTTGTTGCTGCCCGGTCAGTCCCGGGGTTGACCTGGGCTAGTAGTGGCGCAGTTCCACCACATTGTCGTCCGGGTCGTAGATGTACAGGGAGATGCCGTCGCCGTGGGAACCCCACCGCTTGCCCGGCCCGGCCTGAATGTCCACGCCGATGGCCTCGAACTGGGCCTTCAGGGCCTCCATGTCGGTAGGTTCGATGACCATGCAATAATGGTCCTGGTTCTTGGCGCCCTCCCGGCCGATGGGTTCCTGGTCGCTGGCGAACAGGTCGATGATGGTGTCCGCGTTCAGGCGGACGGACGGGAAGCGAATTTCGCCGGCCCGCCACTGTTCCACCCGCTCCACCGCCAAACCCAGAATCTCCGAATAGAACCGCAGGGACTCTTCCACGTCCCTGACCCGCAGCACTATGTGATCCATCTCGGTGATGGTGACCAGCGGCTGCGACAGCCGGGGCGTAGTTTCAGTCTGTGTGGCCATGTTTCCTCCTTACCTTGGCGTTCTCACCCTTGGAGATGGGTCGATTAGTCGGCGGTCGTGGCTACCGGCGCCGAGTTGTACTGGGGATGACGGCGCCACTGGGGACTCTCGTCGTAGTGCCTGATGTCCACCGTGTTCCCCTCCGAGTCCTCGATACCCATGGGATGCTGCACCAGTTCGATCATGTTCCCGTCCGGGTCGTGGATGTAGGTGTAGCAGCCGCTGCTGTACTCCCGCCGGCCCCAGGAATTCTCGGTCTCCCCCCGACGGCCCGGCGTGGTCGTGTAGTGGACGCCCAGGCGTTCCAGGTTCTCGATCAGCCCGTCCCAATCCTGGATTTCCACGGCGAAATGCACCGACGGTACGGGGGTTGGATTGCGGGAGTCGGTGGTATGAATCTCGCCATTGCCGATGCGCAGCTGCAACTGGCGGGCGTTCAGCTCCGGTCCCCGGTCCAGATACTCGGCGCCCAGGACATCTTCGTAGAACTTGCGGGTCTTCTCCCGGTCGCTGACCTGGATGTTGATGTGCTGAATCATGGTGACTCGTGACATTACAGCCCTCCTTGACCCAAATTTGCGAGGATTCGGTTACGCTTCAGTAACTTTACTATTGGAAACATCAATGGGCAAGGGGCCGCCCTGTCTTGCCCGACCAACCCACCTGTCATTCCGAGCGACAGCCGAGGAATCCCAACCGTACACATCAATCATCAGACCCACCCCCAACCAACTTCACCTTGTATCTTGAGGATAGCATGTAACAATGGAACTACTGGTGTGGATATGAGGTGCGGCAGACCGGAAATGCCTAGGTCATCATAGGCCGCATGACAGCGCGGGTCGCCGCACCGATTCTTCCAGGAGCCCGAACAGTTGCCAGGGTTAACCAAAGCCCGCATATTGCAAGGAAGGGCCAGCGATCCACACAGGGAGGTACACATGGAACGGGAACACAGATACGTAGGTATTGATGTCTCCAAGAAGAAGGTGGATGTAGCCGTATGTCCTACCGGCCAACGGTGGGTTGTCTCCTACGACGAAGCCCAGGTGGAGGAGTTGGTTTCTCAGTTGGAGGACCTGAGTCCCGTCTTGGTGATTTTGGAGGCTACCGGGGGCTTGGAGCTGCCCTTGGTGACAGCCTTGGCAGCAGCGGCCCTGCCCGTGGTGGTGGTCAATCCCCGCCAGGTCCGGGACTTCGCCCGGGCCACTGGGGTCCTTGCCAAGACCGATGCTCTGGACGCGACCATCCTGGCTCGCTTCGCGGAGACTATTCGCCCCCCTATACGACCTCTCCGGGACGAGGAAACCCAAGTCCTGCACTCAATGACCGCCCGGAGGCGCCAGGTGATGACCATGGTGGTGGCAGAAAAGAACCGCTTGGGATCCGCTATCGGCCCCGTCCGTCCCGGCATTGAGGCCCATATTGCCTGGCTGGAACAGGAGTTGAAGGATCTTGACCGAGGCCTGCAAGAAACCTTGCGCCAGAGTCCCGTATGGCGGGAGAGGGATGACCTGCTGCGCACCGTACCAGGAGTGGGCAAACAGCTCTCGCTCACCCTCTTGGCCTGCCTGCCTGAACTGGGCTCTCTCAACCGCAAGCAGATTTCCGCCTTGGTTGGAGTGGCGCCATTCAACCGAGACAGTGGCGCTTGGCGAGGCAAACGGGCTGTATGGGGTGGACGCGCCCGGGTCCGGGCTGTCCTCTACATGAGCGCGCTGGTTGCAACCCGCTTCAACCCGGTGATCCGAGACTTCTACCATCGGCTCTTGGAAGCTGGCAAACCCACAAAGCTGGCCCTCACAGCTTGTATGCGCAAGCTGCTGGTCATACTCAACTCAATGGTCAAGCATGGCTCCCCTTGGCGCGCCCCGATCACCCAAAGTGTCAGCCATTCCTCTTGACTCTCAAGACAGTTGCTGTCATTCCGAGCGACAGCCGAGGAATCCCAACGGTACGGTGCTACGGCCTTTCGGGTCAGGCAGCCCGGTTCCGTCCCTACGGTTTGGATTGCTCGACTCCGCTCGGAATGCCAATAGTTGGGGGCAAGGGGCCGCCTATCCCCCGAAGTTTCGCTCTCCCCCATTGACGTGGATGGTCTGGCCCGAGATGTAATCCCCGGCATCGGTGCACAGGAACAGACAAAGATTGGCAATATCGTCGGTGGTGCCCATCCTGCCGGCGGGAATGTCGGCGATGCGGTTGCCGGTGCGGGCAACGGACGCGCCCTCGCGGGACGTATCGATCATCCCCG
The DNA here is from genome assembly GCA_965221385.1 of Dehalococcoidia bacterium. Lineage (GTDB taxonomy): Bacteria > Chloroflexota > Dehalococcoidia > Lucifugimonadales > UBA3495 > Bin22. The sequence goes on along the minus strand of OZ244885.1, from coordinate 1,304,339 downwards.
GCACCACGCAGTTGACCCGTATGCCGTGGGGGCCCAGTTCGGTGGCCAGGGCGCGGGTGAAGCCCACCAGCCCCACCTTGGCGGCGGAAATGTGGGCGCCGCCATGCCGTCCCTGGTGCGCCTGCAGCCCTCCCAGGTTGATGATCCGACCCCAGCCCCGTTCCAACATCCCCGGCACGGCGGCCCGGGAGGTGATGAAGGCCGAATCCAGGTCGATGGCCAGGACGCCGCGCCAGTCGTCGTAGGTCATTTCGGCAAAGGACTTGTGGGGCCGAACCGAGGCATTGTTGACCACGATGTCCACGTGGCCGAACTCGGCCAGGGCCTTGTCCATCAGGTTTTCCAGGTCCGCTCGGTTGCCCACGTCGGCCAGGAGGGGCAGCGCCTTTCGCCCCAACTCCCGAACCTCGGCGGCCACCGATTCCACATCCTCCCGGTTAGAGCGGGCGTTCACCACCACGTTGGCGCCCTCCCGCGCCATGGCCAGGGCAATAGCGCGGCCAATATTGCGCCCCGAACCAGTAACCAGGGCAGTCTTGCCTTCCAGTTGCATAGCAGTGCCTCCAAGAGTTTCCAAGTGCCTCCAAGAGTTTCCAAAGGTATAGTGTAGTGTTGCTTGGCGTGCAGTGGGCTGTCGGCAATATAGCAGTTGACGTGTCAGCAGAAGGGCCCCATGCTGCCCTATGTGTCGCTATGGTATCCCCAATTCCTGCCTAAGTCCATCTACCCCTACATTCTCAACCGCAGGTCGCTACCCCCTGTGGTATCATTAAATCTGAGCCGGTTCACCTACGGTTGGGCGGGTTCCATTTCTTCTCCGGGCTGATTGATTCCCTTGCTGATTGATCTCCACACCCACAGCTACCCCAAGTCCGACGATAGCTTTGTCAGCGTGGATGATCTGATTGACCGGGCCAAGAGCCTGGGCCTGGACGGGATTTGCCTCACCGAGCACGATGTCTTTTGGTCCTCCGATGAGGTGACCCAGCTGTCGCGCCGCCACGATTTTCTGGTGATTCCGGGCAGCGAAATCAACACCGACGCTGGTCACATCCTGGTGTTTGGGTTGCAGGAGTACGTTTTCGGGCTGCATAAGCCGGCCTTCCTGCGCCAGCAGGTCAACAAGGCTGGCGGAGTCATGGTCGCCGCCCACCCGTACCGCCGCCGCTACCTGGCGGACCCGGGCCACAACCCCGATGCCCGCGCGGAGATGCTGGAACGGGCCATCGCCGACGATTTCTTCCTCATGTGCGACGCCATCGAGGGCTGCAATGGCCGGGGGAAAGAGGACGAGAACGAGTTTTCGCGGGACCTGGGCAATGCCTTCGCCCTGAATTTTACCGGCGGCAGCGACGCCCACCGGGTTGAACAGTTGGGTACTGTGGCCACCCGGTTTGAGCGCCGTATCCAGGGATTGGCGGAGTTGATCGAAGAAATCAAGGCCGGACGATGCCACCCGGAATCCCTGGCATGACCGGCGGCGTTCAGGGAGGCTCGGCCGACCGGCGCAGAGAACTGCCCGCAATGTAGCGGGGGAAGGGTTCACCACATGGCGGAAATACTGAGAGTTGAAAATCTGCGGGTGGAGTTCGAGACCTCCGCCGGCCAGGTCCACGCCCTGAATGGGGTCAACTTCTCCCAGGACGAGGGGCAGATCTACTGCGTGGTGGGAGAGAGCGGCGCCGGCAAGAGCACCCTGGCCCTGGCCATTTTGGGCCTGCTGCCCAGCTCGGCTACCCTGGTCGAAGGAAGCGTCTATTTCAACGGCGTGGACCTGATGAAGGCCTCCCCTGATTACCTGCGCTCCATCCGAGGCCGGGATATTTCCATGGTTTTCCAGGATGCCCAGACCGCCCTGAACCCGGTGCAGACGGTGGGGGCGCAACTGGAAGAGGTCATCCTGAACCACACCGATTTTTCGACCCGTCAGGCCAACCGCATGGCCCAGGACGTGCTCCGGGAACTGGGTCTGCCCGACCCGCGCCGCATCCTGGGGGAATACCCCTTCGCCCTGAGCGGCGGCATGTGCCAACGGGTGATGATCGGCATTGCCCTGGTGATGCAGCCCAAGCTGCTGATTGCCGATGAGGCCACCTCGGGCCTGGACGTTACCCTGCAGGCGGAGATTCTGGCCCGGCTGAAGCGCCTCTGCCAGGAGTTGAACTCGGCCATTCTGCTGATAACCCACGACCTGGGGGTGGTGGCCCACATGGGCAACCGGGTGGCGGTGATGTACGCCGGCAGCCTGGCCGAAACCGCCGACGTGGTGCCCCTGTTCCGCGACCCGCGCCATCCCTATACCTGGGCGCTGATCCAGTCTTTGCCCCGGCTGGATGATGCCGGGCGTCGGCTGGAGCCGTTGCGGGGCAGCCCGCCGGACATGGTCAACCTGCCATCGGAGTGTGCCTTTCTTCCCCGCTGCCCCAAGGCCCTGAGCCAATGCCGGGTAAGCCCCAGCCCTCCCCTGGTGGAGTTGGTGGAGGATCACTGGGTGGCCTGCTTCAACCCCATGGACCCCGGCGGAACGAATCCCTAGCATTTGGCCAACCCACGCTCGGAATGACCGGGGGGCTGCGGTGACTGGCAGGACATTGGGCTGCACTGGGCCTTAGCCGGGTACTAACTACGTCTCCGCCCCCGGTTCGCCCCCTGTTGGGACGTTTCCCCCAGGTCCACCACCAACATTTCCAGGGCCAGGTCTTCCGAGTCCACCCGCCCCGTCTTGAAGGCCAGATCCACTTCCAGCAGGCGCTGGTACCGCCGGTCCAGGTCGGGCCAGGAGTTGCGCCGGGCCTGCTCCAGCGTCTTTCGGGCCACGAAGTTTGGCACGCCCAGCTTGCCAGCCAGTTCCTCGGATGGTACCCGCTGCTCCGACCAGTAACGGGCCAGGCAGACCAGCCTCAGTTGCCGCTCCACCATGCTGACGATGTAGGGCAGGGCCGCCCCGTCGCTGCGCAACTGTTGCAGCAGCCGCAGGGCCATTTCGGGACGGCCGTCAATCATGGCATCCACCGCGTTGAAGATGCTGGCTTCCCGCACCAGGGACACCATTTCCCGAATTTCCGATTCCTCGATGGTGCGGCCCGTGGTGTACAGGGACAGTTTTTCCAACTCCCGGTCCATAGTCCACAGGTCGCTGCCCACCAGGTCGGTGAGGGTTCGTATGGCGGCGGGGCTGATTCCAGACCCCTTCCGCTGGGCCAAATCCTTCACAAAACGTGCCAGGGCCTCGCCGGTGGGGGCCTGGAGGCGATGTACCTGGGCAACGGTTCGCAGGCTGCGCAGGAGGGGATTGGAGTCGGCGATGGCTCCTTCCACCAGGATCAACAGGGTGGTTTCCGGCATGTTGGTCAGGGCGTCGGCCAGCTTGTCCCATTCCCCCAGGGAACGGGAACCCCTGCCCCGACCGCCCCGGCCCTCCAGGGTGGCCAGCAGGCCGGTAACCATAACCAGGCGGCAGGGGTCCAAGAAGGGCAGCGAGTTGCAGACGGTCAGCAGTTCCGATAGGTTGAACTGCCCCCCGGTCAATTGGTGGCGGTTGGCATCCAGCAACGAATCGGCGCCGGCCTCGGCAACCAATCCGTTCAATTGCTGGGAAACCAGGAAGCTGTCGCCGTGGAGCAGGTGTACGGGCAAGGAGCCTCCGGCGTCGGGCTGGGCTGGGTGCTGATGGGCGGGCCAACGACCCGGATGATCTATTCGTTGGGCCTTTCCACCAGTTCGGTGAGGATGCCGAATACGGACCGGGGATGAATGAAGGCGATGTCCCCGGACAGGCCTTCCCGGGGAGCGCGGTCAATCAGTTGCAGGCCCAGGTCGTCAACAATCTGGATTTTCCCCGGCAGGTCGGTGACGTAGAAGGCCAGGTGGTGCAGACCCTCGCCGCGCCGTTCGATGAAGCGGCCAATGGTGCTATCGGCGGATGTTGGTTCCATCAGTTCCAGCCGGGTCTGTCCCACCTGCACCAAAGCGCCCCGGATGCCCTGGTCGTCCAGCTGCTTAACCTCGGCCAGGGGCGCCCCAAAAACATCGTGGAACAGCTTCAGCGCGGCGTCAATGTCCTTGACGGCAATGCCCACGTGGTCAATGTAATCGACGGTGCAAACCTGGTTAGCGCTCAAGACTTATTCCTCGACAAGAGTATGGGCGAGAACTCCCCAGCGGTGGGCGATGACTGGCGGCGCCCAGCCCAAGGCATTCATAGTTGTCATTCCGAGCGGCAGTCGAGGAATCCCAACCGTACTGGGGAACCATCATTGCCCTGCCCAGCCCCCATGTTTGTCATTCCGAGCGGCAGTCGAGGAATCCCAACCGTACTGGGGAACCATCATTGCCCTGCCCAGCCCCCATGTTTGTCATTCCGAGCGACAGTCGAGGAATCCCAACCGTACTAAGGAACCATCATTGCCATGCCCAGTCCCCATGTTTGTCATTCCGAGCGACAGTCGAGGAATCCCAACGGTGCGGGTCCAAGGTGTCTTGCCATGGGAAACCCGGTTCCATCCCTGCAGTTGGGATTCCTCGACTGTCGCTCGGAATGACAACTATCCTGATTACACTTTCCTTCTCAATTCGACCCGGCCCTAAATCGGGTACTGCTGCAGGGTTTGGCGGGCGATGAGCAGCCGCTGTACTTCCGACGTGCCCTCGTAGATGGTGGTGACCCGGGCATCCCGGAAAAGCCGCTCCACCGGCGCATCCTTGAAGTAACCGTAGCCGCCGTGAACCTGGATGGCCTTGGAGGTTACCTCGGCGCACATTTCCGAGGCCAGCAGCTTGGCGATGGAGGCCTCGTTGATGTAGGGCTGCCCGTCATCCTTGAGGGTGGCGGCCTGCATGGTGCAGGTGCGGGCCGCGTGGACGGCGGTGGCCATGTCGGCCAGCATGAATTGCACCGCCTGATGCTGGGCTATGGGCCGACCGAAGGACTCCCGTCTCTGGGCGTACCGCACCGCTTCTTCCAGGGCGGCCTGACCGATGCCCACGCATTGGGCGGCGATCATAATCCGGCTGGAATCCAATATCTCCATGGCGTAGCGGAAGCCGCGGCCCTCCTCGCCCAATAGATTCTCCCCCGGAACGGGGGTATCCTGGAACACGACCTCGTTGGTGCTGGAGGCCCGCATCCCCATCTTGCCGTGCAGGGGGGTAACGGTCATCCCCGGCGCGCCCTGGGGAACCACGAAGGCGCTGATGCCCCGGTAGCCCTGGGACCGGTCCTGGGTGGCAAACACCACCATGGCTTCAGCAACGTCGGCGTTGGTGATGAACATCTTGCTGCCATTCAGGAACCAGGTACCGTCCCGCTGCACGGCCTGGGTCTGAAGGGCCGCCGCGTCCGAACCGCCGCCGGGTTCCGTCAACGCCCAGGCAGCTACTCCCTTGCCCGATGCCAGGGAGGGTATGAAACGCTGCTTCTGTTCCTCGTTCCCAAACCGGTAAATGGTGCTGGTGCCCAGGGACAGGTGGGCGATGAGGCCGGTGCTGGCCGCCGAGTCGCCCCGGGCCACCTCTTCCATGGCGATGGCCACCTGCCGGTAACCGCCGCCGCCGCCACCGTACACCGGGTCAATCGCCATTCCCGTCAAACCCAGCCGGGCCATGCCCTGCCAATTCTGCCAGTCGAACTCTTCCCGCTCATCCACCTCCCGCGCACGGGGGGCCAACTCCCGGTCCGCAAAGTCCCGCACCAGGGTTTGAAGCATTCGTTCTTCTTCATTCAGCATTGGGTCGGGCATATCTAGTCTCCTCTTTCCCGTATGCCAAGTATGCGTTGGGGCTTGGTTACCCCTGGCAACTGTCCAAATTTCCGGAGCAGGTCGGAGTGGGCCAATGGTTCTGGCATCAGAAAGCCAGTTCCCCCTGTTGCTCCCCGAATTCATCCCGGAACACCTGGCAGATCTCCCCCAACGTGCAGAGGTTCTCCACGCACTCCAGGGTTACGGGAATGGTATTCTCGTCGGTACGGGCAACTTCCTGCAACCGGGCCAGAGCAGCTTTTGCCCGCCCACTGTCCCGGGATTGGCGCAGCTGGGCCAGGCGGTCTGCCTGTTGCCGGGCCACTTCCGGGTCCACCCGAAGGAGGTTGTCCAGCGGTGGCGCTTCGGTGGTGTACCGGTTGATTCCCACTACCACCCGATCTCCGGCATCGACTTCCCTTTGGTGGCGGTAGGCGGTTTCGGCAATTTCGCGAACCTGGTACCCCTGCTCGATGGCGGCCACCGCGCCTCCCTGACGGTCGATTTCTGCGATATACTCTAGCGCCCGCTCCTCCAACTGGTCGGTGAGATTCTCCACGTACCAGGAGCCTCCCATGGGGTCCACCACGTCGGCCACGCCGCTCTCATGGGCGATTATCTGCTGGGTGCGCAGGGAAAGCTGGGCCGACTCCTCGGTGGGTAGTCCCAGGGCCTCGTCCCGGGAGTTTACGTGGAGGGACTGGGTGCCCCCCAGGATGGCCGCCAAGGCCTGCACCGTGCTGCGGATAACGTTGTTGTCGGGCTGCTGGGCCGTCAGGGTGACGCCGGCCGTCTGGGTGTGGAAACGCAGCATCAGGGAACGGGGATCCTTGGCGCCGAACCGTTCCCTCATTATGATGGCCCACATCCGGCGGGCGGCGCGGTACTTGGCCACCTCTTCCAGCAGGTTGTTCTGGGCCACGAAAAAGAAGGACAGCCGCGGGGCGAATTCGTCCACCGCCAGCCCGGCGTCCACCGCCGCCTGCACGTAGGCGATGGCGTTGGCGAAGGTGAAGGCCAGTTCCTGAACCGCCGTGGCGCCGGCTTCCCGCATGTGGTAACCGCTGATGCTGATGGTGTTCCAGCGGGGTATGTGTTCGGCGCAATACTTGAATACGTCCACCACCAGGCGCATGGAGGGGCGAGGCGGGTAGGCGTAGGTGCCCCGGGCGATATACTCTTTGAGAATGTCGTTCTGCAGGGTGCCGCTCAGCTTATCCGGGCTCACCCCTTGCCCCCTGGCGGCGGCGATGTAGAGGCACAGCAGCACGGAGGCGGTGGCGTTGATGGTCATGGAGGCGCTGACCCGGTCCATGGGGATGCCGTCGAAAAGGGTTTCCATGTCTTGGAGGCTGCAGATGGGCACTCCCACCTTGCCCACCTCTCCCCGTGACTGGGGCGCGTCGGAATCGTAGCCAATCTGGGTGGGCAGGTCGAAGGCAACGGACAGGCCCGTCTGTCCCTGTTCCAGCAGGTACCGGAACCTCCGGTTGGTGTCGGCGGCGGTGGCATAGCCGCTGTACTGGCGCATGGTCCAAACGCGGCCCCGGTACATGTTCGGCTGCACGCCCCGGGTATAGGGAAACTCGCCCGGCAGCCCCACGCTGGCCGAACCAGCATCGCCATTGCTCGGCCCATAGATAGGATCGATGGGGATTCCGCTGTCGGTCTGGAACTGCTCCCGCCGTTCCGGGAAGCGACTTATGACCGGTTCCAGCGTTTCCCGGCGCCACCGTTCCTGGTTGTCGGATGAGTTGGGGGGCATAGTTCGCGCTCGCTTGCCTACTTGCCGGCTTGGTGGCAGTTAAGGCCATTGTAACGGGAAAGGAGGAGCCGCTCAAGCTCACCGGCAGTGGTTCACTTACGAACCCTTCCCTTGACACTCCCAAAACCCGGTTCATATACTGGGCCAACTCATATCAATCAGGTACTTCGGCCGCCTTTACCTACCGGCGGCCTGGTGTTTTCAGGGACAGATGAGCAGGAAGGAAGTGCTGGTGGTTGGCGGCGGAACCGGCAACCACACCACTCTCACCGGGCTCCGCAACGAAGACTGCAACCTGTCTGCCGTGGTTGCCATGACCGACAGCGGTGGCAGTTCGGGACGGCTGCGGGAGGAGATGGGCCATCTACCGCCGGGCGACATTCGCCGGTGCCTGATCGCCCTGGCCGCGGAGTCGCCCCAGGGCAACTTGATGCGGCGCCTCTTCGATTACCGCTTCAACTCCGGTAACGGCCTCAGCGGACACAATTTCGGCAACCTATTGCTGGCCGTCCTCACCGAGGTCACTGGCAACACCATTTCTGCCATTGAAGAAGCCTCCCAACTCCTGGGAATACGGGGGAAAGTCCTGCCCGTCACCCTCACCCATTCGACCCTGATGGCCCGGCTGGAAGACGGCCAGGAACTGACCGGCGAATCGGTGATTGACCTGCGCCGCGACGACCTGGACGTGGGCATTGACTACATTTGGCTGGACCCCAAGGCCTACGTGTACCCGCCGGTACTGGATGCCATCGCTCGGGCCGATGCCATCATCCTTGGGCCCGGGGACATCTATACCAGCGTGCTTCCCAACCTGTTGGTCGAGGACGTGGCCGAGGCCATCAACGCATCCAAGGCGGTGAAGGTCCATGTCTGCAATCTGATGACCAAACCGGGCGAGTCCGACGGGTTCAAGGCATCCACCTTCGTCAAGCTGCTGATGGACTACCTGGGCAGCAGCGAACCCCTGGACTTCCTGGTATTCAATGACAGTCCCCTTCCCCCCCGCCTGCTGGCCAGGTACGCCGCCGACCGCCAGTTTCCGGTGGAACTGGACTGGGAGGAGTGCAGCCAGGTGGCCCGGGAAATTGTCACCGGCTCCCTGCTGGCTTCCGGCGTTTACCTGCGTCACGACCCCGCAGCCCTGGCCCGCACGATAATGGAGATAGTCAACCGGCCCGTCGCTGCGCCTTGATTCCCCCTCCCGACTAACGTTCCAAGTTGCCGCAACGTTCGTTTCTGGCAATTTGCACCGGGTTGCGTTAATATCCTCCCGGACTCCTGACCCACACCTGCCGGAAGCCCCTGAGTATATGTGCGGGATAGTTGGATACATCGGACAGCAGCCAGCCTGGCCCATCGTCCTGGAAGGGCTGCAACGCCTGGAATACCGGGGTTACGACAGCGCCGGAATTGCTGTACTGGATCGCGCCGGGCAGTTGCGCCTGCGCAAGACGGTGGGCAAGGTCCACGGCCTGACCCGTGGCGATGAAGCCGACTACCCGGACGGAACCGTCGGCCTGGGCCACACCCGCTGGGCCACCCACGGCCCCCCCACCGATGCCAATGCCCACCCCCTGACCGGTTGCCACCGGCAGATTGCTGTGGTTCACAACGGCATAGTTGAAAACTACCTGGAACTGAAGCGAGGCCTGCAGGAACGGGGCCACATCTTTTCCTCCGAGACCGATACCGAGGTCATCGCCCATCTCATCGAGGAAGGGCTGAGCCAGGGGCTATCGTTCCCCCAGGCGTTTCGGCAGATGGGCCAAAGGCTGGAGGGTTCCCAGGCCATCGCCGCCGTTTGCCGGATGGAACCCGACAAGTTGTGCGCGCTGCGGCTGGGCCACGCCGGCGGTATCGTGCTGGCCCACCGAGATGGCCAGGGAATAGTTGGGAGCGACCTTCCCGCCCTCCTGCCCATCCTGCGCCAGCGCCCCGGTCTCGTGGCCTACCTGGAACCCGGGGAAATGGCCCAGATTACCCGCGACGGAGCGCTGGTTTTGGACCTGCAGGGAAAGGTCATACAGAAAGAAATGCGGACCGTATTTCCCCAGGATGCCCTGGTGGATCGGGGCGGATACCGGCATTTCATGCTCAAGGAAATCATGGAACAGCCCCAGGCGGTGGCCGGCGCCCTGCGGGGCCGGGTGAATTTCGATGCTGGCCGGGTGGAATTCCCCGACTTCCCCTATTCCAACGATGAGTTGGGGGCCCTGCAGCGGGTGGTGGTTACGGGATGCGGCACTAGCTTGAACGCCGCCCTCATGGGTCGTTACCTGGTGGAACGGTTCGCCGGACTACCCGCCGAGGTGGAGAGCGCTTCCGAATATCGCTACCGGGAACCCTACTTGGACGGAAACACCCTCGTGGTGGCCATCAGCCAATCCGGTGAGACGGCCGACACCATTGCCGCCATGGAGGCTGCCTCGGCCCGGGGGGCCAAGGTTCTGGCCATCTGCAACGCCGAGGACAGCGTGGCCGCTCGCCTGGCGGACGGCGCCCTGCTGATGGGTTCCGGCATGGAAATAGGAGTGGCCAGCACCAAGACCTTCATCGCCTCCGTCACCATTCTCTTCCTTCTAGCAATCTACCTGGGCCAGGCCAGGGGTTTCCTGGACCGGGAAGAGAGTTCAACGTTAATAGCCGAGTTGGCTCGCTGTCCCCGCCTGATTGGGGAGTTGCTGGCGGACGTCTCCCAATACCGGGCCTTGGCCCAGAAGTTCAGCGGATACAACGGCTTCCTATACCTGGGGCGCGGCATCAATTCGGCCATCGCATTGGAGGGGGCCCTCAAGCTGAAGGAGATAAGCTACATTCATGCCGAGGGTTATCCCGCCGGCGAAATGAAGCATGGCCCCATCGCCTTGATCGACCGTCAGATGGCTACGCTGGCCCTGGCCCCGCGGGATGGCATGTATGACAAGATGGCCGGCAACATTCTGGAGGTGAAGGCGCGAAGGGGCGTAGTGCTTGCCGTCATCACCGAAGGCGACGACGACCTGGCCGCCCAGGTGGACGAGGTCTTCTGTCTGCCTCCGGTCCCAGACTACATTTACCCCATTCTGGCCACGATTCCCCTGCAACTGCTGGCCTACTACATCGCCCTGGACCGGGGCTGCGACGTGGACCAGCCGCGCAACTTGGCCAAGTCTGTCACCGTGGAGTAGCAGCTGGCCGCCCGGTTGGCTTGTCGCCCCGGTGGGATTGCAGGTCCACCTATCCCCGGCATTGCCCACGGGCTCCCAAAGCCGAGTCTGACCCTCTTGTGATAACTCTTAACCCAATTTTGACACTTGGGTTATTGATTTCGTAACTGAATAAATGGAATAATACCCTCGGCCCCCGAGAGAAAGTGATAATCAGAAGGCCAAACTAACCTCAGGTAAACACATCAATGCTGCTGCGTCTCAATCACCCGGAGCTACCCCTCCAACAATACGCATCCCTGCTCCCACAACAGCTAATGGACGAACTGCTTGGCCTGGCGGACAAGTTCCACGGGATGAGGTTCGTCCACGCCAACAGCACGGCCACCGGCGGCGGTGTCGCAGAGATTCTGCAATCCCTGGTTCCCTTCATGCATTCTCTGGGGCTGGAGACGGAACGCCTGGTGGTGAGTCCGGAGGAGCCGGAATTCTTTCAGGTGACCAAGCGCATTCACAACCTGCTGCAGGGGGCTTCCGGGTCCCTTTCTCAATCAGAATTGGATACCTACTTCGCTGGCATGGAGCGGGTGGCCACTGAGATCCGGGAACGCCAACTGGAGGCCGACGTCTGGTTCTTCCACGATCCCCAGTTGCTTCCCCTGGCCATGCTGAATCCCAAGCGAGACGGCGAACTGCGATTCTGGGTTTGCCATATAGACCTGACCGCTCCCAACCCGGAAACCCTGGAAACCCTTGCTCCCCTGGCTTCCCATTACGACGGTCTGGCCTTTTCCCTGGAGGAGTTCGTGCCCGACAGTATGGCGGGACGCCATCCCATATTTATCACGCCACCTTCCATAGACCCACTGACGGACAAGAACACGCCCATGCCCATGGAGGAGGCGCTGGGGATAGTGGGCGCCATGGGCATAGACACGCAACGGCCCCTGGTGACGCAGGTCTCCCGGTTCGACTACTGGAAAGATCCTTGGGGGGTTATCGACGCCTTTCGTCAGGCCCGGGAATCGGTTCCCGGCCTGCAGTTGGCCATGCTGGGCCTGAGCCAGGCGGCCGACGACCCGGAGGCCCTGGGCGTGCTCCACAGCGTGGGCGAGTATGCAGCCGGCGACCCGGACATCCATACCTATTTCAGTACCGACAACCTGCCCGACTCCATCGACCGGATCGTCAATGCCTTCCAGACCGCCTCGGTGGTGGCGCTCCAGAAGTCAACTCGCGAGGGCTTTGGGTTGACCGTTTCCGAAGCCATGTGGAAGGGACAGCCGGTAGTTGGCGGGAACGTGGGCGGTATCCGCTCCCAGATAGACGACGGGGTGAGCGGGTTCCTGGTCAACAATCCCCAGGAGTGCGGCGACCGCATCCTGCAACTGGTTCAGGCGGATGACTTGCGGCACAGAATGGGCCAGGCGGCGCGGGAGCGGGTGAGGGAGAAGTTCCTGCTGCCCCGGTTGGCCAGGGACTACCTGGCCGCCGTCCGGTCCCTGCTGCCCGACACCAACGGCCGGCCCCGCGGCTCTGGCAAGGGCGCCAATCCCTTCGATTTGCTCCAGCAGGTGAGCCTGAACGGAGCCGCGTCCCGTCACGACTGACCAAGGTCCTGGAGGCCGGGGTCCTCGAGGTCGACCCTGTGGGCGGCGTTGGCAGGGCAACCCTACGGCGACGCCCTTCTTGTTCCGTAATCCCCCCATCCCCTTCGGCATTGCCCGTTCAAACGGAGCCGGGAAACCCCATTGGTAGGGGACGGCCATCTCTCCCAACCCCAGGGAGCGTACTCCTGTACCGTTGGGATTCCCCGGTGGTCGCTCGGAACCGCAGTAGCTTCCAGCCCCCATTTTTGGGGGAAACTATTCCATGTTGCCGCCAAAGTTGACATTGAAAAGGAACGTAGTATATATTCGTGAAAATCTTGGCATAGGGGTGGTGTAGGGCGGAATCCATGCAACATTTGTCTGGGCAACCGGAAAGTGTGTTTCCCCCGTACCCTGCATGAGGTTCCTGTCGATAGGTTCTTTTTCGCTGGTGACGTTTTTCGCCCATCCTTTTTCCGGCCGAGCCGGCCATCCGGTACGCTCCGGGGCGGCCATACTTGGCGCCCGGTGTGTGCCAGTTCAAGGAATTAGTTGTTATGAGTGTTGATTCCGGCAACGTCATACTGGAGGTCGAGGACCTTCACACCTATTTCTTCAACCGAACCAATACCGTCAAGGCCGTCGATGGCGTGAGTTTCTTTCTCAGAGAGGGAGAGACTCTGGGCATCGTGGGGGAATCGGGTTGCGGCAAGACCATGACCGCGCTCTCTCTTTTGCGTCTGGTGCCCCAGCCGGCGGGAAAGATCGTCAGCGGGTCAATCCGGCTCAATGGCGACGATATTCTGCAGAAGAGCGAAGACGAGATGCGCCAGATTCGTGGCCGCCAGATCTCCATGATTCTGCAGGACCCGCAGACCTCTTTGAATCCGGTATTCACCGTTGGCAACCAGTTGATGGAAGCCCTCGGCATGGCCCGCCGGGAGGGTCGCAAGAACATGATCACCAGGGCGGTGGATGCTCTTCGGAACGTCAACGTGGCGGCCCCGGAGCGGCGGCTGGAGGATTTTCCCCACCAGATGAGCGGCGGCATGAAGCAGAGGGTGGTGGGCGCCATCGCCCTCTCCTGCGAACCCGGCGTAATCATCGCTGACGAACCCACCACGGCCCTGGACGTGACCATCCAGTTGCAGTACCTGCGCCTGTTGAAAGACATTCAGGCCAGCACCGGTTTGGCAATTATCTTCATCACCCACGACTTCGGCGTGGTGGCCCGCATGTGCGATCGGGTGGCGGTGATGTACGCCGGTCGGGTTGTCGAGAACGGCCCGGTTCGCGAAATCTTCAATGAACCCTCCCACCCCTACACCCGCGCCCTGATCGATTCGGTGCCGAAGCTGGAAGAACGCACCGAACGCCTCTACTCCATCGATGGCCAGCCGCCCTTGCTGTCCAACCTGCCCGAGGGCTGCCGCTTTGCCGACCGATGCGAGTTCGCCAGGGACACGTGCCGGGAAGGCTATCCCCCTTCCTATACCGTCAGGGAAGGTCATACCGCCGACTGCTGGAGGTTGGACGAATCATGGTAACCGACAGTGGGGATACTCCCCTCATCCAGGTCAATAACCTCAAGAAGTATTTCCCGGTGACCAAGGGCCTGATCCTGATGAAGACCATCGGTTATGTTCAGGCCGTGGATAACATCAGCTTCAGCATCCGGCAGGGCGAAACCCTGGGGTTGGTGGGTGAGTCGGGCTGCGGCAAGACCACCACCAGCAAGTTGATGTTGCGGCTGGAAAGTCCCACCGAAGGCGAGATTCTGTTGGACGGCAAAGACATCCAGGGCTTCCGGGGTTCGGAATTGCAGGACTACCGCACCACTGTGCAGGCGGTGTTCCAAGACCCCTGGTCCTCCCTTAGCCCCCGCATGAGGGTTCGGGACATAATATCCGAGCCTTTGGTGGTTAACCGGCAGGTGACCTCCCATGAAAAGGATGAACGGGTGGCAGAGGTGCTTTCCCAGGTGGGTTTGCACTCCCAGCAGGCCAACAACTACCCCCATGAATTCAGTGGCGGCCAGCGCCAGAGAATCGCCGTCGCCAGCGCCCTTGCATCCTACCCCAAGATGATAGTGCTGGACGAGCCGGTTTCGGCCCTGGACGTTTCCATTCGCGCCCAGATTATGAACTTGCTGGTGGACCTGCAGGCCGAATACAACGTCAGCTACCTGCTCATTGCCCACAACCTAGCCACCGTGCGGTACATGGCCCACCAGACGGCGGTGATGTACCTGGGCCAGATTGTTGAGTATGCGGAGACGGAGGAGCTCTACCAGAACCCCCTGCATCCCTACACCAAGGCGCTGTTCTCGGCGGCGCTGCCCTCCCATCCCGATCTGGTTCGGGAGGAAATAGTGCTGACGGGAGAGGTGCCGTCTCCCATCAATCCGCCCACCGGGTGCCGGTTCCACCCCAGGTGTCCCTTCGCCATGGACAGGTGCTCGGTGGAGGCGCCGGTGGACAAGGAGATCGCCCCCAACCACCGGGTTTCCTGCCACCTGTACGAGGAAAGACAGTAGGGCCCCTTGGCGGGCCGTCCAGTTGGGTGCAACAAGTTGCGGGCCGGACGTTTTGTCCGGCCCGCAGCCATTGGATTCCATTGTTGGTTGCCCGCGCCTACAGCTTGGGTGCCGGGCAGGCAGGCGGCTACTCGTCCCATTCCCCGCCCAGGTCGGGCATCTGGACGAACTCTATCGCATCCTCTTCTTCCTCATCCAGGTCCTCGGCTTCCAGGAAACCGGCCAGGTTTCTCCCATGAACTGGGCCATTTTCGGCCCTGGCGCTATTGGGAAAGGACTGGATGCTGTGCAGGCTGGGGTGCCGGTAAACCTCGCGCAGGAAAACGGAAATTCCCCAATCGTTCACGCCCACGACGGCGGCCTCGTACCGGTTGCCGCCATTGATAAGCTTGGCCAGGCGGCTGGCCATCCGGGGTTCCAGTTGGCCCAGGTACTCCTCATCTCGCACGTAAACCCAAATTGACTGGTTCCTTACCACCAGAGTAACCGGGTCTCCTGGGGCGACGCTGGCCAGGGTCCGGGTGGCCGCCGGCTGCTTCAGGGTGGTGGTAACCGACTTGCCACTCTCGGCAATGAACAGCTTGGTGACGCTGTTCGACTTCCGGGCCTGCCGGGTTGCTGCTGGAGAACTGGCCAGTTGTTGCAGCCGGGCCAGGTTCTTCTGGGCGATGGTGTTGTGGGGCGCCCGGCTTACCACGTCGGTGAGCACGTCCCTTGCCTGTTCATACTCCCCCAATTCCATGAAGGCCTTGCCCAGACGATTCTTGGCATCCACCTCCTCGGGATAGAGGGCCAACAGGGCCTGGTTAACCTCCGTGGCCCGCTGCCATTCGCCCTTGAGCGCCAGGTCGATGGCTTCCTTGCTCCATTCGCGCTTCAATTTGGTTTTATCCACACCCTTCGTCATCTGCATCGTGGTCGTCTCCATGAAAAAACTATTGCTCGGTTCTGCTATGGGCGTCAGGAAAAGTCAAAGCCTGGAAAAATCAACACCTAGTTGTTACATCACTGGCGAATCTGCGGTCAAGGTGAAAACTGAACAATTTTGACTTTTTTTGAAAAGCGCCCAAGAATTATCGTCGTAACTCAAGCTTTTCATTAATCTTGGAATATATGATAGATACCCAATATTACTTGAAAGTTACCTGATTTACTAATTTCGTAACCTGATATTCACTTTACGTTACGCAGGCGCCACTTGATCCTCATAACGTCTCGCGCCATGAGCAGGGCATCCCGCAAGGGCCTGACCTTGCTGCCCGGCTGGTGGTACCAGTCGATGGGGACTTCCCTAATCACCAACCCGGACTGTTGGGCCAGGTAGAGTAACTCCACATCGAAGGCGAATCCCCACAGTTGCTGTCTTTCGAACAGGCCCCGCGCCGTCTCCGCCCGGAAGCGCTTGAACCCGCATTGGGTGTCCCGGATTCCCGGCAGCGTCAACCGCCGGATGAGGAGATTGAAAGCCCGCCCCATGAGATGTCGGCTTGCAGGTTCGCCAAAACGACGGGAAGTGGGGAGTTCCCGGGACCCAACCAGGATATCCACTTTCTCCATTTCCGGGGCGAGGAAACGGATTAGATGTTCCACCGGCATGGCCAGGTCGGCGTCGCAGAGGAACCAATACTCGCCCCGCGCCGCCAGCATTCCCTGGTTGACCGCCCAGCCCTTGCCCCGGTGTTCCACCGAAAGCAGGCGTATGCCGGGAAAACGCCGGGCGAAATCGGAAACCAGCTGGGCCGTGGCGTCGTCGCTTCCATCGTCGCTCACCAGAATCTCCCAGGAGTAGCTCTGGCGGGAGAGGTAGGCATGGAGCTGTTCCAGGGTGGACGCAATCCGCCGTTCCTCATTGAACGCGGGAATTACGACGGAGAGAAGGGGCTGACTCACGGGGCCTCCGGGGCGCTCAATACGAGGGTTCAGGCAGAATCGCCCAACTGAAAGCCCTCATGCAGCAGCCTGACCGCATCGGCCACCTGTTCTTCCCGGATGATGCAGGAGATGCGGATTTCCGACGTGGTTATCATGTCGATGTTGATGTTGCCGTCGGCAAGGACTCGAAACATACGGGAGGCATAGCCGGGGGTGTTCTGCATACCGGAACCCACCACGTGCACCGACCCCAGGGTGTCATCGCTAACCACCTCCGTGCCGCCCAACTGGTGGATGAGGGCCTGAACCTGGGCAAGCGCCTGGGGCAGGTCCGACCGGGAAACAGTGAAGCTGATGTCGGTGGCCCGTTCCAGGCTGGTATTTTGCACGATGGTATCCACGCTTATGCCCCGGGCTGCCAGGGGTTCGAAGAGGGCGGCAGCGATTCCCGGCCGGTCCGGCAGGGACCGGACGGTTATCTTCGCAATTTGCGACTGGTAGGCTATGCCCGTTACCTTAACCCGGTTCTCTAACTCGTTCACTGCTTCAATCCGGTGTATTAAAGTCCCCGGCGCTTCCCCGAAGCTGGAGGCCACGTAGATGGGCACCCCGTTGGCTGCTCCCAGTTCTATGGAACGGGGGTGCATCTTGGCGCCGTAGCTGGCAAGTTCCAGCATCTCCTCGTAGTCGATCTCAGGCAGCTTGCGGGCATGGGGCACCAGCCGCGGGTCGGCGGTGTAGATACCGTCCACGTCGGTGTAGATGTCGCACCGGTCGGCGCCCAACGCGGCGGCCAGGGCCACGGCGGTGGTATCGGACCCGCCCCGGCCCAGGGTTGTTACGTCCATGTCATCGGTGATTCCCTGGAAGCCGGCCACGATCACCACCTTGCCGTCCGAAAGCTCGCTCCGCACCCGGCCCGGCTCGATGCTGAATATCCTGGCCCGGCCGTACACGTCATCGGTGCGAATGCCGGCCTGAAACCCACTGAGGGTGATGGCCCGGTATCCCAGGTTTCTCAAGGCCATGGTCAACAGGGTGCAGGAAACCAATTCACCCGTTGACAGGAGCAGGTCCAGTTCACGGGGGTCCGGCTCCTCGGAAACGGTGTGCGCCAGCTCTATCAGATCGTCGGTGGTATCGCCCATGGCCGATGCCACGGCCACTATATCCTTGCCCGAATCCCTCACCCGGCCGATACGCCTGGCAACGTTGCCAATCCTCTCCGCATCGGCAACGGAGCTGCCACCGTATTTGTGAACCACCAGCTCCACCGTGAACCGGGCCTCCTTGGGTATTCGCCGGAGATTCGCGCCGACGGGCGAATCGGGCAATGCTATTTCGGGCTGTTGGCTAATCCGCCCCGGCCAGGTGAGCGCCCCGGGTCGTGGGCCTGGTAATTTCCAGGCGGCCGGGGACTCCCGTTAGCCGGGCGGCTTCAAACATCTCGTAGGCCACCGTCATTTCCCGTCCCCTGGTCAGGGCCAGCACGCAGGAACCACTGCCCGACAGGAACACCCCCAACGCTCCCGCGTCCCTTGCGGCTGCGAATATCAGCTTGATGGCGGGGAACAGGGGCTGACGATAGGGCTGGTGCAACCGGTCCTGGGTGGCGACATCCAGGTACTCCGGACGGTCAAGGGACATGGCGGCCACCAGCAGAGCCACCCTTCCCATGTTGAAGACGGCATCGGCAACGGTAACCTGCTGGGGCAGAACCGCCCGCGCGTCGGCGGTGGCGATACGGGTGTCCGGGATGAACAGGACGGCCTGTATTTCCTCCGGAACCGGTATGGGAGCGGTGTACAGTTGGGGACCATCGGAAACCACCAACTGCAAGCCTCCCTTGACGGCTGCCGCCACATTGTCCGGGTGACCCTCGATGGTGGCGGCCATCTCCAGCAATTCGTTGGAATTGTAGGGTTCGCCGCACAGGGTGTTGGCGGCCACCAGCCCGCCGGCAATGGCCGCCGCGCTGCTGCCCATGCCCCTACTAAGGGGTATGGAATTATGGCAACGCAGCCGCACATCCGGCATTTCTAGCCCTGCCTCATCGTAGAGGAACCGCATGGCCGAGTAGGTAAGGTTGCTGGCATCGGTCGCCAGTTCACCGGCTCCCTCGCCAACGACATCCACCACCTGCCCGTCGCCGTCGCCAATGGCGGGCATCACCTCCAACCGATTCCACAGGTCCAGGGCCATTCCCAGGCAATCAAACCCGGGGCCCAGGTTGGCCGTGGTGGCGGGGGCCAATACTTCTATGGGCTTCAAGCTGGTCATATCTGATCGAAGGATCCGGCGGGACGAGTCTGCCGCTCCATGTCCAATTCCCAAGCCTTGGTTAAGTCCAAGGTGGGAGGGTTATGCGCCGCCTGACCGGCATCAGCTACCGCCGCTTCAAGCAACGGGTATGAATTATAGGTTTAGCGGGAGCATAAGGCAATTGGTTGAAATGTGCGGCACGGCGCTATCTGCGCCGAC
This sequence comes from Dehalococcoidia bacterium, assembly GCA_965221385.1. Lineage (GTDB taxonomy): Bacteria > Chloroflexota > Dehalococcoidia > Lucifugimonadales > UBA3495 > Bin22. The sequence goes on along the minus strand of OZ244885.1, from coordinate 1,285,209 downwards.
CCCCTCGGGACTGAGCGTCCAGGGACATGGCGATCCGTGACCGGAAGGGGCGAACCCGGTTGACCTGGGCCGTGACTCCCAGGGGAACCACGAACATGGCGCTCTTTCCGGCGGAGTGGGGCGAGAAGAACTCGCTAACCTCGTCATCGTAGAAGGTTAGGCCGCTGGCCCCCAGGCCGAGCGAGTGGGCGCCCAGGTAAAGCTTGCCGCCAATGATGCCCGCTTCCAACTGGGCGGCGCGGTAGCCCCGGTTCCCATAGTGGGCCAAGATGCGGTCCAGGTCTGCCAACATGAAGACCACGGCGGAAGCGTCGTGGGGCAGGGCCTGTTCAAACCCCAGGTGCCCGGCCTCCTGGCGGAAATCTCCCTCCTTCAGTTGGTAGAGCCCATGGTCGTGGGGCGAGAAATAGTAGGCCCCGGAAGGCAGCCCATCGACGGCGTTCGCAATCAGGTACACGTCCATCAGGCTGTCCAGGGGTCCGGAGAGGAAATCCGCCGGCGTTCCCCGGGTGGCCGAAGTCAACATGGCCGCCAGGTGGTCAAAAGGCATGGCCAGGTGATCGAAGCGGCGGGTCGAACCCCGTTCCCGGATGGTTTGTCCCAGGGGCATCGAGGGTACCCCCGCCTCCCCGGAACTGGGGAAGGGGAAGAAGGGGGCCTCCGGCACTGGCGTGGAGTTTCCCATGGCCCCTTGCGCCTGGGCAACCTCCGCCGTGTCGGCCAGCAGGGTGGCGGCGTGAACTTCTCGTATGTCCGGATAGTCAATCTCGCCAGGGGCGGTGATAGTCGAATCCCCTTCCACTGGTGGCAGTTCTCCGGTAGGGCCGGCAGCTGCGCCCGCTTCGTGACTCGCTCCCACCGGCGCCAGGCAGGTGGTCGTCTCCCCCTCGCCGTCAATACCCAGGAGTTGGTTGACCTGGTGGTCCATGAAGGCGTTGACCACCCGGGCCGGTAGGTTGGCAGCGGCGGCGGTTGCAAGCAAATTGGCCGCCACTGTTCCGTTGTCCCAGAAACAGTAGCGGTAGCCGCGAGTGCGGTACTTCCAGGAACTGCGCCAGAAAACGGTGGTGAAGATGATCGTGAGTGGGGCGGAACGAATGTGGTCGTCTCCCCCGGCCGCCGCAGCAAGAAACGCCCGGTAATCGCCCTGCCGGAGACGGGTCAGGCGGAAGGTGTCGGGGCCGAAGTGGTAAACACCGGCGGCCAATCCCTCCAGTTCCCCGCAGACCAGGTAGGTGTCCACCGGATAGAGGCCCCCAGCGGAGGCCGCCGCCCGGAAATGGACTTCGCCGGCCAACCGGAAGTGCCCGGTGCGTATCACTCCGGCGCAGTAATACAGCAGTTGGGTAACGGTTTCCAGGGTTGGGGTGGCCCCGCCGGCGCCAAAGTCGGCCCCAACGGGGGTGTTGTAGGTGGCCAGCGCATCGAGGGTCGGCATCTCCGGTGACGGGATATGCTCCGCCAGGGGTACGGTGGGCAGACCGGAGTAGCTCTTGTATAGCGGCGGCTTGTTGGCCAGGTTGATGTAGGCTAACTTGGTGGACTCGTGGTAATTGAGGGCTGCTGCTGTATCGCGATTCTGCATTGACGGGGTTTTCCCTGTTACTGTAGTCGGATATTGACTTGGAACATTGCCCAATTTGAGGGCTAGGCTTCGCCGCGCCGGCGTTGTATGGATACGCCGGAATACTCCACGGAGGAACCCTTGATTGGCGGGTGCGGCTTCTTGACGGTTACGGCCACCGATTCCACGGGGAAGTCCGCCAGTACCCGGCCGGCGATGCGGTGGGCCAGGGCCTCCAGCAGATTCAGGGATGGTCCCTCAACCACCTCCCTGGTGGCCCGGTAGATGTGAGTATAGCTGATTGTGTCTTCCAGCCGGTCGGACGAGCCGGGCTGGCGCAGGTCCACCTCCGCCTCCAGGTCAACCACGTAGGTCTGCCCCAGCGCCTTCTCTTCGGGATTGACGCCATGGAACCCGTAGAAGCGCATCCCCTGCAGGATTATGCGGTCGCTGGTGTCGGCCATTCTGTTCACCGGGCGGGGGAGTCGTCGGATCCGGGTTGCTTCTTCAAGGTTAATTCCGTCCTCGCGCGGCCAGTAGTCTTTCTATCTCGGCGACCTGGGCCAGCAGGTTCTCGGCCCGCTTGACCACCGGAACGTCAACCATCTTATCGTCCAGCGACAAGGAGCCTCGCCCATTGGCTTCAGCCTCCTGCCATGCCGCCACCACCCGGCGGGCGTAGGCCACGTCATCGGGCTGGGGGCTGAAGCGCTCATTGATGGCATCAATCTGGGATGGATGGATGGCAAACTTGCCGGTGAAGCCCATCTGCCGGGCTACCGCGGCATCCCTTGCCAGCCCTTCCGGGTTTCGGAAGGCCACGTAGGGGCTGTCCAGGGAGGCAATGCCGGCGGCCCGGGCGGCGATGGCCACCGTGCACCGGGGATGATATACCTCCTCCCCGTCATCCGTTCGTCGGATGCCCATGTCGTTGGTGAAGTCCTCCGCCCCGAAGGCGATGGCGACTGTGCGCTCCAGGGTGGATGCCATTTCGTTAACGTTGACAATGGCGCGGGCGTTTTCGATCCAGGGAATTAGCCTGATGCTGCCGGAGTCCAGACCGGCCCGGGCCTCAAGGGGGGAGATAATGCGCTCCAATTCCCGCAGGTCCCAGACCGATTCAGTCTTGCCCACGCTGACGCCATACAGGTCAGGGGATAACACGGCGGCCATCTCGTCCTTGGTCAAGCCGGTATCCAGAGCATTGAGCCGCACCATAACCCGTTGGCCGGCCTGGCTCAACCGGGGAACCCACTCGGCGGCAACCTGGCGGGCTGCCACCTTCTCGGCCGGCGGCACCGAGTCTTCCAGGTCCACCATGATAATGTCGGCGTCGAAATTGAGGGCCCGTTCCAACATGTTGGCGCGGTTGCCCGGTACGAAAATTAGGCTGCGCAAGAGTTCCAATGGTAGGCCTCCGAGGGACGGTTGTGGTGGTCAGGTCGCGCTCACTCCATGTCTCCCCAGTTTTCGCCCCATTTCACGTCAACCTTCAGGGTAACGTCCAGGTCCATGGCCGCCGGCATTTCGTCGATCAGCAGGGCTTGCAGGTCGTCCATCTCCTCCCGGGGAACCTCGAAAACCAGCTCGTCGTGGACCTGGAGCAGCATTTTGGCGCGCAGGTTTTCCCGCTGCAACCGGTCATGTACCCGAATCATTGCCAGCTTCATTATGTCGGCGGCGGTGCCCTGGATGGGCATATTGATGGCCATGCGCTCGGCGGCGCTGCGGACGTTGAAGCTGGAGGAGTTTACGTCGGGCAGCGAGCGCCGGCGCCCGCAGAGGGTCTCCACGTACTGGGTCTGCCGGGTCGTGGCCTTCACCTCCTCCAGGTAGCCGGCGATGCGGGGGTACTTGCTGAAGTAGGTCTCGATGAAGCGGGAGCCATCCTCCCTGGAGAACCCAGTCTGCTGGGAAATGCCGTGGGCGGAAAGACCGTAGATGACGCCGAAATTCAGCACCTTGGCAATTCGGCGCTGGTCGGAGGTCACCTCGTTGATTGGCACGTCGTTCATCAGCGAGGCGGTGGCGGAGTGGATGTCCTCCCCCCGGCGGAAGGCGTCCAGCAACTCCGGGTCCTGGGACATGTGGGCCAGCACCCGAAGTTCAATCTGGGAATAATCGGCGGAGAAGAGCAGCCAGTCCGGGGCATCCTCCGCGATGAAGGCCCGCCGCACCCGGCGGCCCTCCTCGGTGCGAATGGGAATGTTCTGCAAGTTGGGGTCGCTGCTGGAAATCCTACCCGTGGCGGAACCCACCTGGTTGTAGCTGGTGTGGATTCGTCCGGTGGCCGGGTTGATCAGTTCCGGCAGGGTATCCACATAGGTGGACTTCAGCTTGGAGGTCTGCCGGTACTCCAGGATCTTGTCCACCACCGGATGATAGCCCCGCATACTCTCCAGGGAGTTGGCGTCGGTGGAGTAGCCGGTCTTGGTCCGGCGAGTCTTGGGCAGCCCCAGTTCCCCGAAGAGGAGGTCGCTCAACTGCTGGGGGGAGTTGATGTTCACCGTGTGACCGATGGACTCGTACAGTTCCGTTTCCGTGCGAGCCAGGGATTCGTTCAGGTCCCGGGACATCTCATGCAGCATTCCCTCGTCCACCCGGATGCCTTGGCGCTGCATCTGGACCAGGACCGGGGCAAGGGGCATTTCAATGTCGTCCATGAGGCTGCCCAGGTTCTGCTGGCGCAATTGCGGCTCCAACCGACCCCTCAGCCGGGCGGTCATATCCGCATCGGCGGCGGCATAGGGCGTGGCGTCCTCGATGGGAACCTGGTCGAAGGTCTTCTGCTTCGCCCCCCGGCCGATCAGCTCGGTAATCTGCTTCATTTCAATGCCCAGCACGTCCAGGGACAGGTTCTTCAGCCCCAACTGATTCCGGCTGAGCAGGTGGGCGGCCACCATGGTGTCGAAGTCCACGTTGCGGACGTGGATGCCACAGTTTTCCAGGGCCATCAGGTCGAAGTTGGCATTGTGGGCGCACTTGGCCAACTCCGGGTCTTCCATGAGTGGCCTTATGTGGGCCAGCGCCTCCTCCATGGGCAACTGGTTTCCCTCCCGGTGCCCCACCGGAACGTACCAGGCCCGACCGCCATCGGCGGCAAAACTCAGGCCCACCAACTCGGCGCGCATCTGGTCCAGGCTGGTGGTCTCCGTGTCAAAGGCGAAGCTGCCGGCTTTACGCAGTTCGGCCAGCATTTCCTGCAGTTGAGAGTGGGATTGCACCGTGATGTAGTCCGCGTCCTCCGCCTTGGGCGCGGAGTTGTCAGTAATCTGGGAGGCGGCATCAGCGCCCGGGTCCCATGCCGGGGCTGGCAGGCGGTTGATGACGCTGTGGAACTCCAACTCGGTCAGCAGGGTTACCACCCGCTGCCGGTCATAGGCGCCGGCCTTGGCCGATTCCAGGGAGAGGTCCACCGGCGCCTCGCAGGAAATGGTCGTCAGGATGCGGTTTTCGTAGGCCCTTTCCCGGTTCTCCTCCAGGGACTGCTTTACGCTGGGTGGCTTCACCTGGGCCAGGTTCTCAAAGATACCCTCCAGGTTGTGAAACTCCTGAAGGAGGGCGATGGCCCGCTTCTCCCCGACCCGGGGGACGCCGGGAATGTTGTCCGAAGAATCCCCCAGCAGGGCCTTGAAGTCGGGTTGCTGAGCCGCCGTCAGGCCGCCGTACCGCTCCGCCAGTTCCGCCTCGTCGTACACCTTGCGGTCCTGGATATTGTGGGCCAGGTCAACCCGAACTCCGGGGGAAATCAGTTGGAAGGTATCCCGGTCGCCGGTGAGAATCACCACCTCCACCCCTTGTTCGACGGCCTGGCGGCTCAGGGTGCCGATAACGTCGTCGGCCTCGAACCCCTCCACCTCGAAGATGGGAACCCCAAAGGCCTGCATTAGCTCCTTAACCCGTCCGAACTGGGGCCGCAATTCCGGTGGCGACGGCGGACGCTGGGCCTTGTAATCCTCGAACCTCTGGTGCCGGAAGGTGGGGGCGGGCGTGTCGAAGGCGATGGCATAGTGGGTCGGCTTCCAGTTTTGCAATGCCCTCAGGAAGACGTTGGTAAAGCCATAGACGCCGGTCACGTCCTCCCCGGTGCTGGAGACGGTCAGGTGTCGTTGGGTGGCGATGGCCCGGAAGGACCGGTGGACCATGGCATGGCCGTCCATCAACAACAGCAGCGGTTTTTCGGGAACGGTTTCAAATAGAGGAATGGCGGCGGGTTCCTGATCCATGATTGGCACCTCAAAGATTGGCCTCAAGAGGCGATTTCCACATCAGGGCTCTATGGCTGGAAATTGGGTGCATTATACAACAGGTATATTGAGTGACAATGTGGGCCGGGGCGCTCTTCCCGCCTACGCATTGCTTCAGCCATCTCGCCTGACGCGTTGGGGTAAAACCCGTGTCCTGGCTCTGCGGCAGGAGACTCCATAGCCAATTGGCCCTCACCGGGCCCGGCCTATTGAGACGTGCTAGAATAGGGAACGAATCCTGAAGAGTGGCCAAAATACTTACCTGGGTGACTGGGAACCATGCCCATATACGAATATCGCTGTGAAGATTGCCAGCACGTAAATTCGGTGCTGGTTTACAGCTGGTCCGAGGACCGGCAAAGGTCCTGCTCCCGGTGTCAGGGTGTCAACCTGAACCGGCTGGTCTCCCAGTTCACCATGCGGCGCTCCTGGGGCGAGAGCCTGAACTGGGCTCCCAGCGGGGAAACCCTGCGTGATGTCAATGAAGACGATCCCCGCAGCGTGGACCAGTTCATGGGGCGCATTAAACAGGAAATGGGGGGACAGGTTACCTCGGACTTCGAGGAGATGCGCCGGGAAATTACCCAGGGGCCTCGCAGCTTCGACTCTTCCGGCGGGTCGGAGGGCGGCGCCGGCCACGATCACAGTCACGGTCATAGCCACTAACCCCAGTTTGGGTCGGGGCTATCGGGAGACTTATGCCCATCTACGAATATCGATGTGGTGACTGCAACCAGGTCTCGTCTTTCTTCACCCGCTCCATCAGCGCCCAGCCGGACCCGGTCTGCTCCCATTGCAGCGGTCGGGACATGCAACGGCGCATGTCGTCCTTCTCCATGGGCAGGACAACCCAATCGGTTCACGAGCAGTTTCCGGCCCTCGGCGGCGGTTCGGCCCTGGATTACTACAGCGACCCCCGGAATATTGGCAGAAACGTGGAGGAGAGCTTCCAACGGCACGGCGTGGAGATTCCCGACTCGGTGCGGGAGAATATCAGCGCTGCTCGGGAAGGCTCCCTGCCGAAGGACTTGGACGTATGACGCAGAAAATGGAATTGGCGGACCAATTGGCCTTCAGTGTCCTGCTGGGAGTTAATTCCCTCGCCGCCGGTTGTCCTGATGTACCCGGTATCGAAGAATCTCTGGGCGCCCTGCGGGAATCCATGCAGGACCTGAAGGAGGAATTCCCGCCATTCGAGGAATCGTTATCAGTTTCCGAGGCGCTGACCCTCTGCATGGCGGCCAGCGGGACGGTTCTTGCCATATCAAACATGGGCGGCGAGGACGATGTGCCGGCCGAATTTGCCGAAATGCTCGGCGCCATTTCCATGGAGATGGCCAGCCACCTCGGCGCTGAGTTGCGTCGGCAAAAACGGGAGAGCATCCGGGGTCTGTACGTAATCATCGACCCGGAGGTCACGGGAGGCCGGGAGCCCCTGACCATAGCGCAGGCCGCCGTTCGGGGCGGCGCGAAAATGCTGCAACTGCGGGACAAGCTGCGGGATAAGGGCGAGGTACTGCCCCTGGCCCAGGAGCTGCAGGATTTGTGCGAGGCAAACGACGCGCTGCTGATCGTCAACGACCACGTGGATGTGGCGGCGGCCGTCGGCTCTGGCGGCGTTCACGTCGGGCAAACCGACCTGCCGGTGGCTACTGCCCGCCAAATCCTCCACCCTTCCCAGGTGCTGGGTCGCTCCAATCGGGAAATCGACCTTCTAATCGAGTCCCAGGAAATGGGAGCCGACCACGTAGCCTTTGGAGCCATCTACCAGACCACGACCAAGCCCGGAGGCCGGGGCCCCCAGGGGCCGGAGCGGCTGAAGGAGGCGCGGGCAGTAACGGAGGTTCCGTTGGTGGCCATCGGCGGCATTACCGCCGCAAACGTGGCCCCGGTGATTGAATACGGCGCCGACGCTGTTTGCGTAACCGCCGCCGTGGGTTTGGCCCCGAATCCCGAGGCCGCCGCCGCCGAGCTGGTGGAGGCCATACGCCAGGCGGGAGGCAAGATCTGATGCCCTCCGATTACAGCGATGCCCTGTCCCTCATAGCTGCCCAGGCCACGGAAGCCCTGACCCTGCGCCACCAGGCCCGGGAGCAGGCCCTGGCCGTTTCCCGGGAGGTTATCAGGTTCTCCGCCAATGCCATCCGCGCCGTCCACCGGGGCGATTTTGACGAAGCCCGGCAACTCATCGAACGAGGCGCCCAACGCCTGGAAGAGACCCGGCACATCCGCGACGAAAACCCGGAGATATACTACGCTGGCTTCCTGTCCGATGCCCGCAAGGAGTTTGCGGAGGCCAACATAACCCTGGCCGTGATTTCCCGTTCTGACATTCCCGCCCCGGACGATCTGGATGTGGATCCGCCAGCCTACCTGAACGGCATGGCCGAGGTGATTGGCGAATTGCGCCGCTACATTCTGGATGCCCTGCGCCGGGACTCCTTCGAACATTGCGAGGAGTTCATGGACGTTATGGACGAAATTTACGGCATCCTGGTGACCATCGACTTTCCCGAGGGAGTTACCGGGGGCCTGCGCCGCAGCACCGACGCCATGCGCGGGGTGCTGGAGCGTACCCGTGGCGACTTGACCATATCCATCCAGCAGCGCCGGTTGGAAAGACGGCTTGCCGCCGCCGAGAGCGCTTCCCCGTCTACTCCGGCGCCTTGATCTAAGCCATCATGGGCCGGCGCCCAAGGCGGGCGGCCCGAAGCAGATAGGAGTGACAACATTGTCTGAAGTGCGCATATCCTTTCTGGGTACCGGAGCGGGAAATTGCATTCACCGGGCTCATACGGCTATTGTCCTGGACTGCCCCGACGGCACCCGGCTGCTGCTGGACTGCGGTTCGGGCAATTCAGTTCTGCGCCACGGGGCGCAACTGGATATGCCTGCCGAGAGCTTCGAGCACGTCCTGCTTTCCCACCGGCATGCCGACCACATGGGTGGCCTTCCCCACATCCAGGGCCGCCGCACCCAGATGGCCCCCACCGCCTCTCCCCTGGTGGTGCACAGCCTGGAGGAATCGCTGGCGGGATTGCAGAACCTGTTCCGGGCCGTGAGCATCACCCACCGGGTGGATGAGGACGGCGTCACCACCACCGAGGGCAACCGGGTCGTGGCGTGGGACGGCGTGGAAGTAGGCCATTGGGTCCAGTTGGGCGAGGATACCCGGGCCTCATGTTTCCCGGTGAACCACATCGGCGGCGCCGTGGGCTGGCGGGTGGAAACGGGCGGGGTAGCCGTGGTCTTTTCCGGGGATACCCGCTACAGCGAAAGCCTGGTGGAGGCAGCCCAGGGCGCCGATGCGCTGATCCACGAGGCGTTGAGCACCGATAATACCAGGGAGGATGCCGCCCGGCGGGGCCACTGCACCGCCGCCGAGGCAGGGCGCGCGGCCCACTTGGCCGGCGTCCGACAGCTCATCATCACCCACATAGACACCCCCTTTCACTTCGACACTCAGCCGCTGGCCGACGACGCCCGCGCCCACTACGACGGCCCGCTTGCGGTGGCCAGCGACCTCTTCGTAACTACTGTCAGCAGCCGGTAGCGCGCAAGCAAACATCTGTTCTATAGTAGTCGCAACTGGAAACTCAGCGCCGGTCATTGGCCGGCGCCCGGAGGGGTTGCGATGCTTGCCAAGAGTCAAACCTGCGCCGTGGTGGGGCTGGACGGCTTCATAGTTCAGGTGGAGGTGGACATTTCCAACGGGCTGCCCGTCTTCAACGTTGTGGGCCTGCCCGATACGGCAGTACAGGAGGCGCGGGAACGGGTCCGGGCGGCTCTGCGCAACAGTGGCTGCGAATTTCCCATGCGCCGCATCACCGTCAACCTGGCGCCGGCAGACCTGAAGAAGGCCGGCCCCGCCTACGACCTGCCCATTGCTGTTGGCGTTCTGCTCAGTTCCGGCCAGATTGACCTGCCGGAGGAGCGGTCGCTGTTCCTGGGCGAGCTATCCCTGGACGGCAGCCTGCGCCACACCACCGGCGTTTTGCCCATGGTTTCGGTGGCCCGCGACCAGGGGTTCGAGGCCGTCTATGTTCCCACCGCCGACGCTGCCGAGGCAGCCCTGGTGGAGGGCATCCGGGTCTATCCCACTCCCACCCTGGCTGCCTTGGTGGGCCATCTTCTGGGGCAGACCACCATCCAGCCCAGGGAATTCTCCGGCCTGCCACCCAGCAGCGCCCACGGAGGGACCGGCTACAACCTGGCCCATATCAAGGGACAGGAACACGCCAAGCGGGCATTGGAGGTGGCGGCGGCGGGTTTTCATAACATCCTCTTCAATGGGCCGCCAGGCAGCGGCAAGACGATGCTGGCCCGCGCTTTGCCATCCATCCTTCCGCCCATGACTCCCGAGGAGGCGTTGGATGCCACCAAGATCTACAGCATCAGCGGCGCCCTGCCAGCGGACAGCCCCCTGGTTTCCGAGCGGCCCTTTCGCGCCCCCCACTACAGCATATCCAACGCCGGCTTGGTGGGAGGGGGAAGAACCCTTCGGCCCGGCGAAATTACCCTAAGCCACCGGGGCGTACTGTTCCTGGACGAGTTGCCCGAATTTGACCGAACCGCCCTGGAGTCCCTGAGGCAGCCCCTGGAGGACAAGGTGGTAACCATCAGCCGGGTGACCGGTTCGGTAACCTACCCGGCCAGTTTCATGTTGGTTGCCGCCCAGAACCCCTGTCCCTGCGGCTTCCATTCCCACCCGCGCAAGGAATGCACCTGCAGCAATTCCACCGTGGCCCGGTACCAGAAGCGTATCAGCGGGCCGCTGATGGACCGCATTGACATTTTCGTAGAGGTGCCGCCGGTGGAATACGAGAAACTGGTCGATGAGGAAGCGGCCGAAGATTCCGAGGCGGTCAGGGAGCGGGTGAAACGGGCGCGGGAGATGCAGGGCTGCCGGTTCGGTAAGGGAGCCGCGCACTTCAACTCGGAAATGGGCGCATCGGACATTTGGAAGGTATGCAACCTGGATGATTCAGCCCGCAGTCTTTTGCAGACGGCCACCAACCAGCTAAACCTGTCGGCCCGGGCCTTCCACCGCATTGTGAAAGTATCCCGCACCATCGCCGACCTGGACAATTCGGAAACCATCTGTGTCAGCCACCTGGCCGAGGCTCTCCAGTACCGTTCCCGGGGCCTGAATTGAGGCTGCTTTCCGAACCCTTCACCCCCGGATCAGGGAAGTGAAACTCTGGAAATACTCGGGGAAGGTCTTGGAGACGCAGCCGGGGTTCTGGATGGTAATTTCCGAGCCGCCCAGTGAGGCGAGAGAAAAACTCATGGCCATACGATGGTCGTTGTAGGTGGCGATTTCGGCCTGCCGAATGTGGTCGGGCGGGTCAATCTCCAGGTAGTCCGGACCTTCCACCACGCCGGCGCCCACCTTCCTTAACTCGTTTGCCATGGCCGAAAGGCGGTCGGTCTCCTTCACTCGCCAATTGCCTATGTTGCGAATGGTCGTTCTGCCCCGGGCGAACAGGGCCGTAACCGCCACCGTCATGGCGGCGTCGGGAATATGGTTCAGGTCCAGGTCCAGGCCCTGCAGGTCCGACCGGGAAACTTCGATGTAGTCGGGGCCACGGCGAACTGCGGCGCCCATCCGTTCCAGCACGTCGGCGTGTTGCACGTCTCCCTGGATGCTGTCGGCCCCCACGCCGGTCACCCGGACCGTTCCGCCCCGGATGGCCGCCGCCGACAGGAAGTAACTGGCCGACGAGGCGTCCCCCTCCACCAGCGCCGTGCCTGGGGAGCGCAGTTGCTGACCCGCGGCCACGCGAAATGCCCGGTAGTCGTCGTTTTCCACGACTACCCCGAACCGGCGGAGTACATCCACGGTCATGTCGATGTAGGGCTTGGACACCAGCTCACCAATGATTTCGATTTCCAGGGAGCCCCGTACCAATGGGGATACCAGCAGCAGTGATGTCAGGTACTGGCTGGAAACGTCGCCTCGAATGGCCACATGACCGCCCTCCAGCCCGGCGGCCCGTATGCGCAAGGGGGGATATTCATCCTCGCCCTCGTATTCGATGTTGGCGCCCAGTTGGCGCAGGGCGTCCACCAGGTGGGCGATGGGCCGTTCCAACATCCGGGGTTCGCCGGTGAGGGTGTACTCCCCTTCCCCCAGGCATAGGGCGGCGCAAAGGGGCCGGATGGACGTGCCAGAATTGCCTAGGTACAGATATGCCTGCCGGACGCCGAAGGGCCCGCCTTCACTTTCGACCAGGCATTGCCTGCCCTGCTCCGAGAAGGTCAACACGACCCCCAGGTCCCGCAGAGCAGTGGTCATGTGCCGGGTGTCGTCGCTGTCCAGGAGGTTTCGCACCTCAGTGCGGCCCCCGGCCAGGGCAGACAGCAGCAGCAGCCGATTGGACAGACTCTTGGAACCGGGCAACTGAATCTCCCCCTCCACGCGGTTGGCAGGCTTCAGGATTAAGGATTCCATAGTCATCTCCTGGGGCGCTCAGGTTGGGGTCACATCGCCCGAAACAGGATTGGTTTGCCCAAGGTTCAAATGGCCCTGCGGTTGCGAAAGGGCTAAATCAACGCCAAAATGTCATGGCTCCGGCCCTTCGGGAGCTTTGACAGGCTACCCTTAACAATGTAGCATATTAAATCTCAAACGCTAGGGGTAGTGGCCCGGATTTTCGCCTGAATTACCGAATTTTACACGAGGAATCTTCAGTGGCAGAAGAACATACGGGAATGAGGGGGGATGCAACCGTCAAGTCCCCCCTGGCGCCGCCAGCTATGGATGCCGCCTTCGCAAGGACCCTTGACGACCTGGTTGCCCTGGCCCGACAGGGTCACCGTCCTGACTCTGAAAACTTCAATCCCTCCGACCAGTGGCTGGTTGCCAACATGCCGGTGTTCCAGGAAATGGAGGAGGAGGAACGAGCCAGGGTTCTGGAAGAGGCCAGGGCTATCGTCGAGGAAGGCGAGGCAGCCAATGCTGCGGGGCGCGCCGCCACCAAGGCCTGGCCCGGCATTGCCGTCAAGCTGGATAGCGGCGGCATGGGTTTCTTCAGCCAACTGGGCGTGGTGCGGCGGCCCGACCTGACGCAGTATTACGTCGATGGTTTCACGCCAAACCGGGATGCCCTTTCCTTCAGCGAAGAAAACCAGGTTCTATTCACCGAGGTTTTCCAGTGCATCGTCGGCAAGTTGCGGGAACATCTGGCCTCCGGGCAGGTGGTAATTCAGAGCGACCGTCAGATTTGCGATGCGCCCGGTCGCTCATTTCACGCCCGGCAACTGCTGTTCGGGGCCGATTATCTGCAACTCCCCTACATGTGGCGGCAGTTGACCTTCGACCTTCCCGCCGAGAAGCATGCCGAAACCCCGGACATCATCGAGGTTTCCATCCCCCACTGGTTTGAAGACCTGGGTATGTCGGAAGAGTTGAAGGCCCGCCTGCGGGAGTTGGGAATCAACCAGCTGGTTTTCAAGGCGCCCACCAAGGGCCTGTCCCTGCACCTGGGCTTCGACTACGTGGGTGAACACAAGATGGGTCCCCTGTCCATCGCCATGCACCAGGTCAGGCAGAACAATGGCATCGCCATCCAGGCCGCCCTGAGCCTGGCCCGTGTCCGAACCATAAACGGTCCCATGTCAAACACGGCGCTGGTCACTGTCGGGCCCTCCCTTCACGGCAAGAGCACGCTGACCATAATGATTGAGTTGGCCAACAGCCAGTTGGCGGGTGTGCTGGGGCTGGATACAGACCCCGAAGAAGGGGTCTATCCCATGAATGACGACATCGTGCTGTTGCAGCCCCTGCGGGAACCCATAGTTTCCAACCGCTCCGGCAGCCGCTACACCGCATCCCACAGCATTGACGGCACCGAAAACAACTTCTACGCCATGCCCTTCGGCCTCAACGAGGCCGAGGACCCGATAACCTACGATGCAGTCCGAGGGTCTGCGGCGGAACCCAACCCCCAGGAGACCCTGGAGAATGTGCCGGTGGTCTTCCCTGACACGGACGGGGGGGCCGCTCCCAACTTCCTGGAGAACCCGGTCCGCAACATGCGGGTGACCCTTTCCCGCCGGCGCTTGCTGGCCAGGAAGGGTGTGGGCGACCTCATCAGGTCCATCACCGAGGGCCAGTTGACCGATTCGGTGCACGTTCCCATGGAGTTCACCGACCGGGTGTTCTGGCAGGAGGTGATGCGGCAGAACACGGTTATTCCACCCCTGCGCCGCCTCAGCCTGGAGCAGTACATACGGGTACTGATGTACGGCGAAGCGGTTCAGATGGGGGCTGCCATCGGCGCCATCGGCCGACCCTACGTGGAGTACTTCTCCGACCCGTTCATAATCGGGTTGGAAGACGAAAACGCCAACCTGATGTACCACATCCTGCAGCAATTGGCCTGGGGTGGGATGCCCCAGGAGTACTATGTTTTCAATACGGGTGGAATAGGGGCGGACAGCAACGAGGAGGCCAGCGGGGCCAATTACAAGAAGATTCCCCGTGAGCTGACCCTCATGCTCCAGGAAGCCCTGTTGCGGGATGCGGTGAAGTTTGAATACGACCCCATTCTTCGCTCCGAGGTGGGCGTGGCCATCGTCAATGCCCAGGGGGAAGAGTTGCTGGACCTGCGGGAGGATTGGCTGCCCCAGCGCATATATGGCGATCAGGATTACACTGCCCGGGTGCTGGACCTGCGCCGCCGCCGCTATTTTGGCCGCGATGCCCAGGATAAGGCCGGCATTCTGCGCTATACCAAGGTTAACAGCGCCCTCATCGACCTGGCGGATATTCCCGCCCCGGTCAATGAGCGGGAGTTGACCTGGCTGTTGTCCTTCTTCTGGCACGTTGACCAGCCCTACAATGACCTGGGCGAATTGGTGAGCCACATTGGTGAGGGACAGTCGCCGCTAACCTACCTGCTGCGGGCCTTGCAGGACAAGTACGAAACCGGCCTGACCCAGGGCCTCAATATTGGTGAGGCCGGCCGGGCCGCGCTGCCCAGGCTGGGCCTGGATCCCAAATAAGCCTTACCCTCGCCGGTTCCACAAGCTGGCCGGGGGCTTGAGAGGGGTCCGCCGATTGCCCCGGCAGGAGCTTCAGCAACCAATACCGGAAACTGATTATGAGCATGGATCCTGGCAGCATAACGTACTCTCTGGGGCCTCTATCCAGGATAGTGGCGGAGACCTTCGGTGAACCGGGGCGCCGGACCTTTCGGCTGGTCCTGGAGTCAGGCCACGCCACCGGCTACGTGTGGTTGGAAAAGGAGCAGCTCTTTCAGTTGGGCGCCGGATTGAAGGAAGCGGTGGAACGGCAGACCGATGAGGAGCGGGAAAGGGGCAGTTTTCCGACGGCTGCGGCCTGGGAGGGCGATGAGACGCTGATTGAATTCAAGGCCCGCGCCCTTTCTGGTCGGCATGATCAGGATACCAACTCCTTCTACCTTCAGGCCCAGGGAGATGCGGACGAGGAGTCCAGCGAATCGCCCCCATCGGTGAGTTTCTGGATTACCCTGACCCAGGCGGCGACGCTGGCTGACGAAAGTCTGCGAATTTGCGCCTCAGGGCGTCCTCCCTGCTACCTGTGTGGTCTGCCCATAGATCCCGGCGGCCATGTATGCCCCAGAGCAAATGGCCACGCGGTATTTGAAACCGGTTAGCCCCACCCCCAACGCCCCCCAGGCGCGGGTTCTTTGAGGAATTATCCAGGTGGTATCAGACCAGACCAGCGAAGATGTTCTCCTTCACGGAGAATTTCAGACTTGCGAGCTCACCCCCCTGGGTTCCAACTATACCTTCATCGCCTCCCTGAAGCTGGGCGAGAACACCTGCCAGGCAATCTACAAACCCCGGGACGGTGAGGTGCCCCTCTGGGATTTTCCCCGGGGCACACTGTACAAGAGGGAGTATGGCGCCTACCTGTTGAGCCAGGTCTTGGGCTGGGACTTCATTCCCCGCACCATCATCCGGGAGGGCCCCTACGGCATCGGCTCCGTTCAGCAGTTCGTGGACCATGATCCCCAGCTGAACTACTACACCCTGGGGGAGGGCGACGCCGAGGACCTGAAGGTGATCTGCTGCTTCGACGTGGTGGCCAACAACACCGACCGCAAGGCCAACCACGTCCTGGTGGATGAACGGGGCAAGTTGTGGGGCATCGACCAGGGCCTGACCTTCCATGCCGATACCAAGATCCGCACCGTCATCTGGGACTTTGGGGGAGAGCCGATACCCGAGGTTTACCTGGAATCGCTGGCCGGTCTGCTGGGCCAGTTCCTCCACCCCACCGGCAGGTTTCAGGAACTGCTGGGCCTGCTGCTGCCCGAGGAGATCATCGCCCTGCAGAAGCGGATTCAGTGGGTGTTGACGGAGCGGGCCTTCCCCGGGCTGCCCGGACGACGGCGTCGAAGTCGGAGCTGAACCGAAACTGCCTTTCCCCCGCCAATTCCCCTTCGGGCAGGAGGCTATACCGGCCTGCCCCCGTCGAGCAGGGAAGGATCAAAGTCCTCCAACGTCTCCAGGATTGCATGGGCCCGGCTCACGTCCAGATTGCGGGTGTATTCGGTTCGGACGGCGATGGTATAGGCTCCCGAAGCCACCGCCGCCGCAATGCCGATGGGTGAGTCTTCAATGGCGATGCACTCGGTTGGCGGCACTCCCAGGGCGTTGGCGGCTTTGATGTAGATGTCCGGGTTCGGTTTACCCCGCTCCACGTCATCGCCGCCCAGAACCGCATCGAAGGCTCCCGTAAGGCCGATGGCCTTCAGCTTAAGGTCAACCCACATGTGCAGCGAGGAAGAGGCAACGGCCTTGGGCAGTCCCCGCTCCCGGCACAGTTGCAACAGTTCCCGGACGCCGGGCTGGGGTTCCAGCTCCTCCTGCATCACCTCCCGTACAATGTCGTCGTAGCGACGGATATACTCCTCGGCCGGTCTGGGCAGGGGGCGACGAATCTTCAGCTGCCGCCAGGTTTCGCCGATGGTTGTCCCTATCAGGAACTCCTCGTTCTCCTCCTCCGTCACCGGTTCGACCCCCTCCTGAACCAACAGCCGGTTTATGGCCATGAAGAATAGGGGTTCGCTGTCCACCAGTACGCCGTCCATGTCGAAGAGAATTGCGCGAAAGCCTGCCATTGTTTCCTATGCTCCTATTCCTGCCGGGGTTACCCTCCGCCACGCCAACTCCGGCGCTTTGGCGGCTCGGCAGGGAATATACCCCATATCTCGATGGCGTGTCCAAGACCCCAGACTATTGGCGCCATGCCGGACTACCGGGATATAGCAGGGCGCCGGGTTCCATCCGGGCGCCGGAATCGCACCCGGCGGCGACACCGCTGCCAATGGCATTCCAACCGGCCATGGAACGCAGGTTACCCATCTTCCCGAACCAGGAAGCAGGAAGAGGCCTTGAAGATGGCCCAGAGGTTGGCGCCGGGGCCTATGCCCATCTCGTTCAGGGATGCGCCGGTGATGTGGCAATTCAGCGCCACGCCAAAGCACTCCAGGGTAACCTCGTAACCCGGTGGGCGCAGACTTATCTCTGTAACCACGCCGGGCAGGCGATTCCGGGCGGAAGAACCCCGAGGCTCCGCATCCGCCAGGATGATGTCCGAGGCGCGAACCCCCACCATGATCCGGTCTCCGGCGCCCATGCTCGCCAGGGGCACCTCCAGCGTAAGGCTGCCATCGGCTCCCCCGGAACAAACCATGGTTCCGTCTTGCCGGTGCACCTGCGTCACCGTCATGGGAATGATATTCTCCACGCCCACCAGGCGCGCCACCCGGTCCTGCCCCGGCTGCCCCAGCACATCCAGCGGCGGGCCGGGGGGGCCCATCTGACCGTCGTTGATCACCTGCACCGAGTCGGCCATGCTAACAGCCTCCTCGATGTCGTGGGTAACCATGATGGCCGGGATGCCGGCTTCCTGCAGTCGCAGCCGCAGGTCGGCCCGCAGGGACCGGCGCAATTCTACGTCCAACGAACTAAAGGGTTCATCCAGCAGAACAAGGGCGGGATGGGGAGCGAGGGCCCGGGCCAGCGCCGCCCGCTGCTGCTGACCCCCGGAAATCTGGTGGGGCCGCCGGCCTTCCAATCCCCTCAATTGGAATAGATCCAGCAATTCCGATACCCGTGCCTGGCGTTCCCGCCGGGGGTTTTCGGTCAGCCCGTAGCCGATGTTGCTCGCTACGGTCAGGTGGGGGAATAGCTGGTAACCCTGGGTCAGGAAGCCCACCCTGCGGCGGTGGGGCGGCTCCCACAGGCCGGCATCGCTGTCGAAGACCGGTTGGCCCCCCACTTCTATCCGTCCCTGCTGGGGACGTATTAGGCCGACGATGGCCCGCAGGACGGTGGTCTTTCCCGCGCCCGAGGGCCCGAAGAGGGTCAGTATCTGTCCTGGCTCCACCTCCCATTGAGCATTGAGCGAAAAGGTGCCAATGCTGTAGCTCAACCACCCCCGGCAGGGCGCGGAATGAGCCAGTTGCTCGGTGAACCCTCTCATGGGCTGGCTGGCCACCGGCGGCGGGCCGCATATCCCAGTAGGGCCAGTACCAGCAGGGCCAGCGCCAATAGTACCAGGGACAGGGCCACCGCCGTATCCAGGTCGGTTTCCATGGCAGTCATAATTGCCAGGGGCATGGTTTGAGTTTCGCCCATCAGGTTGCCCGCAAACATGATTGTCGCGCCAAACTCGGAAAGCGCCCTGGCCCAGGCCAGGACCAGGCCGGTCAGCAGAGACGGGGCTGCCAAGGGCAGCGTCAGCCTGAAGAAGGTTCGCAATGGCGAGAGTCCCAGGGTCAACGAAATCTCCTCGTGTATCCTGGGTACGGACAGGAACCCCAACTTGGCGGCGCGAACGTAGAAGGGGGCGGCGACAAAGGTTTGCGCAAATACCACCGCCGTCGTGGTGAAGGGCAGGGATATGCCCACCTGGGACAGGGGTGGCCCCAGAAACCCCTGTCGCCCGAAGGCCAGCAGCATGGCAACTCCGGCCACCACGGGCGGCAAGATTATTGGCAGTTCCACCAGGGAATCCACGACTTTCATCGTTGGTGAGTTGCTGCGGGCCAGCAATAATGCGAAGGGCGTGCCTACCAGGACAACGGCTGCCATGCTGGTCGCGCTGGTGACCAGGGAAAGGCGCAGGGCCAACAGCGCCTGGGGATTGGTCAGGGCCTCCACCAGGCTCTGTTGCTGGAGAACCTTGACCAGCAACGCCAGAATGGGCAGGCCGATGAAGGCAACGTACAGGACGGTGGCCACGGCCCCCAGGGGGTTGCCAGGGATAAATTGTGCTGTCCTCTGTGCTGTCCTGTTGCGCATGGTCAGAAGCTGTGCCAGCAATGGACGCCATCGGCGCGCCTTGCCGCCGGAGGGGCAGGTGACGAAATCCAGTCAGGGCTCCGGCGTGTCGTCAGTTTCGGGGGGGCCGAATCCATGACTGCGAAGAATGGTTTGACCCTTCTCGGACAGCACGAAGTCAACGAAAGCGATGCTCGCCACGCTGCCGGAGACTGACGCCACGGGGTACCGGGCCGCTGCATTCGCCACCCGGGGCAAATCCAAGACATAAACCCGCCGGGCTACATAATCGGGCCGGGCATCGGTGACGTAGGCAAGGCCGGCGTCGGCTTCCCCCAGGGCCACCTTCTGGGCAATGGCGCGAACGTTGCTTTCCCTGGATACCACGTTGCGCCGGATTCCTACCACCCATGCCGAACCAAATTCCGGCATCGCGGCCAAATCTGTCAGCAGCAATTCCGAGTACCTGCCCACGGGAACCTCCGGCAGGCCCAGGACAACCTTGGCTCCGGGTTGGGCCAGGCGTTTCAACAGTTCCGGGTCATTGGCTTCGGACGGAGCGCCTTCATCTTTAGATACCAATCCTGACGACTCGGCGAACCCTCGGCTCACCAGGAAGGCCAACCGGTTGCTGGCAAAATTGACCGGGGAGCCAGACAGTACACCGGATTGCTGTGCCGCCATCATCTGGTCCCAGTCTGCCGATGCGAACACATCAGCCCGGGCGCCGTGTTCCAACTGGGTGCGAAGCCTTTGGCTGCCGTCGAAGTTCAGGGCTATTTCCAACCCCGGGTTGTCGGACCGGTAGGCTTCGGACATTTCGGTGTAGGCCTGGGTGAGAGATGCCGCCGCAAACACCGTGAGCCTGCCGTTCCCCGTACCATACAACTCGTGGGGGACGGGTTCTGCCGGGCCCGGATCCATCCCGCAGGCCAATCCGACCAGCAACAGAAGCGCGGTCAGGAGGAGCAGGAGAATTCCGGCGGCCCCTTTGCCCGCATCCTTCCAATGCGGCGCCGCCGGCTCAGCGCCAGCCTCTGCCCGATGGCCAGCCATAATCGATGGGTTTTCGGCAAAAGTGGCGGCTGGGAATAGGGACACGGTGAGAAAATTGTAGGTTCGGGGAGGTCAGGTGTCAATTGTGCCGGAGACACGCAAGAGGTGGTGTCTGCGGGGATACTGTCACAACGGGTTTCTTCGCGAGGGGCCATGAATGCCAACGGAGACGGGTAGGATACGCTCGGATTGGCTGGAGCAAGCAGGAGGGGGGCCCCTGAAGAGCCCCCCTTTGCGATTGCTAGCTGGGATGGGGCGGACTGTTGCCCGCCCCATCCATGGGATGCTTGAGTTTACCTCTGGACGATGGTGGTACCTTCCTGCGCGGTGATGGGCTGTCCAAACTCGTCGTACCGCAGGGTGGCGGATGCCACCACGTCACCGGCGCTGTTGGCTTCCACGTTGATGGTGTACTTGATCTCCTGGCCGGCTCCCAGAGACGGGACGGCGGTGTAGGTGACCGTGCCACCGGATATTGCGCCGCCTTCAGCCGACACGATGGTCAACTGCGCGGGAACCGTTACCGACACCCTAACGTTGGTCATGGGTGAATCGGCGCTCTGGTTGGTAATCGTCACCGTGTAGCTTCCCTGTTCACCGACGCCCATGGGGTCAACGCCGTCGATGATGTTCAGGTGAGCCGCTGCGGCCGCCAGAATCTGGATGTTCTGTACCGCATCGGCGGTGGCCCCTTCAGCGCTGGTCACGTTGGCAGTGTTGATCACGCTGCCCACGGAGGCGCCGCGCAGGGTTACCGTCACGGCGGACGATTGGCCGGCCGGCAGGTCGCCGATGGACCAGGTCACCACGCCGTCGGCCTCCTGGCCGCCGTTATCGCTGGAGACGTAGCCCATTTCGGCCGGTATGTTATCGGTGATGACCACGCCGGTCAGATCGGCCGTTCCGGTATTGGTGGCCGTGATGGTGTAGGTGCGTTGCCCATCGACGTACAGGGCGGCCCCGCCCGTCTTGGTCAAGGCAACCATGGGCTCCAGCACGTTGATGGTGGATTCGGCGCTCACGGTCACGCCGCGTTCCGTAGCGGAGACGACGTTGGTAAGCTCGCCGCCCACCGTAGATGTGCCGGTAACCGTGATATTGGCCGTGGCGCCCGGTTCGATGGCCGCGACGGTCCACTGCAGGCTGCCGTCTTCGCCCACGCTGGCTTCGGGGTTGGCCACCACATCGGTAAATTCGATTGGCAGATTGTCCACAACAACTACGTTGGATGCCAACGCGTTGCCGTTGTTGGTAACCGCGATGGTGAACTGGGTGGGCTGGCCCAGCAACGGGGCTGCATTATCAGTAGTCTTGGCCAGGGCCAAGTTCGACTGCGTCAGCAGGGTAGTCGCCTGGGCGGTGGCGGAGGCCCCTTCGTCGGAGCCAACGCTTGCCGTGTTCTCGACTTCACCGGGGTCACCGGTTGCCGCAACCAGGGTCACGGTCTGCGAGGCCTCGGAGTCCAGGGACTCGAAGACCCAAGTGACCGAGCCATCGTTGTTGGGCGTTCCGGCGGGTTCGCTGGACACATAGGTCAGGCCCAGGGGCAGCATATCGGTAAGAACGATGTTCGTCAGGGCGCCGGCCCCATCGTTGGTAACCGTGATTTCGTAGGTTATGTCATCGCCGGAGATGGTTTCCTGGGGAGCCGACTTGGCCAACTGGAGGGAACCGGGAATTACGCTGGTCAGCGAGGTGTCCTGACCGGTTATGCCCTCCACGGACACGGCCGTCGCGGTGTTCACCTGCTCGCCCACATCGGTGGCCAGGAGCATCATGGTTATGGTCGCCGACTCGCCGGCGGGAATGTCGCCCAGGCTCCAGGTTACGGAACTGCCGTCGGAACTGGCGGCCGCCGGGTCGGAACTGACGAAGGACAGGCCAACGGGCAGTTGGTCAGTCAGGGTAACGTTGGTTGCGGTGGTGTCACCGGAGTTGGTGACGGCAACCGTGAATTCAGCAGTCTTGCGCAGGCCCAGGTTGTCGGGACCCTGCTTGTCCACCTCCAGGGTGGGAGACTGCCACTGCTTGGTGTGGGTATGGCTGAACATGGTCTTGTTGGTGTCGGCCTCAAGGACCTGTATCAAGACCTGGTTGTCGCCGATGGAGGGGCTGGCCTGTTGCAGGGTAACGACGGTTTCGCCGTTCTCGTTGGTGGTGGTGAGCACGGCCTCGGGGGCGCCATCCACCATTGCAACGGGGTCGTTGTCCACGATGGCCCAGCTGACGTCCACGTCGGCAATGGGAGAGCCATCGGTGACCTTGGTCAGGCGGACCAACATGGGATGGTCGGTGCCAACCAGGTTCACGGCATCGGCAGGAAACTCGACTGCCATGTCAACCCAGCGCTTGACGGCGAACACCTTGTGGTCTTCGTCGTTGGCGATCTGGGGTACGTAGGCGGTGACGTCGGTGTCGCCAGGGCGGGTGGCCGTGATGGTGAATCTGGCCATGCCCGCGTCATCGGTAATCACCCGGCCAAAGAAGTTGTCAACTTTGCGGGGGTTCTCCCCATCCAGGGAAACCAGGTCGCCCACCGCTTCGGGGAACCGGTTGACGAAGACCTCCACCTCGACGCCGTTGGCCGGTGATCCGTCTTCGCTGTTGACCGTCACCGTAAAGGTGTGCTGGTCGAAGATCGAGTTCCAGTCTTCTATCGGGTCGATGGACACGGAGGTGGGCGCCGGCCCGGTCTCCTGGGCAATGCCTGTCCTGTTCGAGGATGAGACGGGGTTGCTCTCACTGAGGGCGCTGCGAACGCCATCACCGGGAAGCAATCGGGGAACCCTGGAGAAGGTGGAAACGGTGGTGGTTGGAGTCGAAGGATGATTGGTGATTTCCTGGTCTGGGCCCACTTTGGCCACCATGCCAGGCGCATCTGTTGAAGAGGATGGCGCAATCAGCATAGTTACGGCAACGATGCCGGCCAATGCTAGCACGGCGAAAATGCCAATCATCCATGGAAAACTCTTAAGCGTAGATGGGCTCATTTGTACCTTCCTCGTTCAGGTTTGTAGCTACGTATGGTGTAAGCATACGGTGCGCCGGCGCACTAATGACAGGTTTCATCTTCATATAAGGGGCCTGAGTGGGGTGGTATGCCGGAATTCGACGCCAAGAATTTTACATCTCGATTGTTGAAAGTCAAGGGGTACCCATTGGCAAGACAAAGGATAGGCATACTTGATACCGCCATTTCGCCGCCTGGCCAGCATCCCCAACCGGTGGGTTCTCGAAACCACGGGCTGCCAGGGTTCAACTATATCAATAGCCCGCTCCAATGTCCCGTACCAGTAGTCCGGGCCAATATGTCACTCATCCACTCAATCGCCGGAACGCCCGGTTCCCTGCTGCCCGATTCCCTCCTGGCAGTGCGCGAGCAGGTGTGGCTGGAACATTCGGGGTGATTATAGTGCCATTGGACATTTATAGGCAAACGGGAGTCAGAAACTGCACTCAACCAGGTGATTGAGAGGGCGGGTACCCATGGACGAAGACTCGGCAAAACCGGCGGTTTGCAAGTATTGACAAAGGGGGGCGAACATCTATAATTGTAGGTTACCGAGTATGCCTCTAACGTCTTTTCTTGCTCATTTCCCCAGGCAAGGCCCCGAACCTTGTCTCATTTTGTCCATTTTTTTGGGTCGCTAGTTCGCTATTCTGCGTTCGATTGAAGGAGAATGGAGTATGGCTACGTCTCTCGTTTCCGACGGGCGCCACGGCAATGGTTCCAACGGCGCCAATTCGGCCGCCGCCCGGGTCAAGTCCTACGCCCGCATTCCCGAAGTGCTGGATGTTCCTCACCTGATACTCAGCCAGATTCAGTCCTACGATTGGTTCAAGGGGGAGGGCCTGGCAGAGGTCTTCAAGGAGTTCTCTCCCATCCGGGACTACACGGAGAAGAAGTATGAGCTCCATTTTCTGGAACACAGCTTCGATGACCCGAAACTCACTCCCACCGAATGCAAGGAACTGGAGAAGACCTACTCCCAGCCCCTGTCGCTGAAGGCGCTGTTGATCAAGCTGGAAACCAATGAGCGCCTGGAGCAGGATATTTTCATGGGGGAAATCCCCCGGATGACCGAGAACGGTACCTTTATCATTAATGGCGCCGAGCGGGTGGTCGTCAGCCAGCTGGTCCGCTCCCCCGGAGTCTACTTCAAGAACGACAAGACGGCCAACACGGAGAGGAACCTCTGCGTCGCCCAGATCATCCCCTCCCGGGGCGCCTGGCTGGAGTTTGAAACCAACGCCAAGGACATCCTGTCGGTCAAGGTTGACCGCAAGCGGCGCGTCTCGGTAACCACCTTCTTCCGCGCCCTGGGCGTTACGAGGGAGGAAATACTGGAGCGTTTCGCCGACGTGGATACCGACGAAAGGCACCAGTACATTCAGACCACCCTGGAGCGGGACCAGCCTTCCGCTGAGCGGGACCCCCACTTCCGGGAGGATGATCTGCGCAACATGTGGGAATGGCTGCGCCCGGAGGAAGACTTCGACATTGAAACGGCCCGGCAGATTGCCTCGGCCCAGATCGAGTTGTACCGGCGCCTGCGCCCCGGGGAACCTCCCAGCGTGGACAATGCCAGCAACCTGATTCGCGTTTCCTTCTTCGACCCCCGTCGCTATGACCTGGGCCGGGTGGGCCGCTACAAGTTCAACCGCCGCCTGGACATCAACGAGCGGTCCCAGCAGCGCACCCTGTCCCTGGAGGACATGCTCCAAGTGGTTCGCACCCTGATTCTGGTCAATCGGGGCGAGGAGCGGGCCGATGACATTGACCATCTGGGAAACCGGCGGGTGAGGGCAGTTGGCGAACTGGTGCAGAACCAGGTTCGTATCGGCCTGTCCCGCATGGAGCGCATGGTCAAGGAAAAGATGACCCTGGTGGATGCCGAGGAGGTGGCTCCCCGGGGCCTGGTCAACGTGCGCCCGGTGGTGGCCGCCGTCAGAGAGTTCTTCGGTGGCTCTCAGCTGTCCCAGTTCATGGACCAGACCAATCCCCTGGCAGAACTCACCCACAAGCGCCGCCTATCCGCCCTGGGGCCGGGCGGTCTGTCCCGGGAGAGGGCTGGCTTCGATGTCAGGGATGTTCATTTCTCCCACTACGGTCGCATCTGTCCCATCGAAACTCCTGAAGGCCCGAATATTGGCCTGTTGAGTTCCCTGTCATCCTATGCCCTGACCAATCCCTATGGATTCATCGAGTCGCCCTACCGACGGGTGCTCAAGGCCATCCCCAACACGGCGCCGGACCTGGAGGGCAGGCAGGTTACCGAGGATGTTCTGGGTTTGGACGGGCAGGTCCTGGTGGCCAGTGGCGCCACGCTTTCCGCCGCCGACGTGGAGGCGGTCCGGCAGTTGCCCCAGGGCTCCATGCTGGCGGTCCGGCCCTACGTGGCCAGCGGCCCGGAACACGTGGAGTACATGTCCGCCGACCAGGAGGAGAATTTCAGGATTGCCCAGGCCAACTCGGAACTGGATGAGTTGGGTCAGTTCGTAAACGACCGGGTGGAGATTCGTCTGGGTGAAAATTACATCCAGGAAAGCCCGGAGAACGTTCAGTTGATGGACGTGTCGCCCATGCAGATCATGAGCATTTCGGCGGCGCTAATCCCCTTCCTGGAGCATGACGACGCCAACCGGGCGCTGATGGGTTCCAACATGCAGCGCCAGGCGGTGCCTCTGCTGCGCCCCAATGTTCCGGTGGTGGGTACCGGTATCGAAGAACGGGTGGCCCGGGACAGTGGCCAGGTGGTCATCTCCCGCGCTTCCGGCGTGGTATCCTCCGTCTCCGGCCGGGAGATAGTGGTTACCGATGAGTCTGGTGAGCAGCACGTCCACGTGCTCGAAAAGTTCCGGCGCACCAACCAGGGCACCTGCCTGGACCAGAGACCAATAGTGCAGAAGGGGGACCGGGTCCGGAAGGCGGATACCCTGGCGGACAGTTCTTCCACCGACCAGGGGAAGCTGGCCCTGGGGCAGAACGTGCTGGTGGCCTTCATGTCCTGGGAGGGTTACAACTACGAGGATGCCATCATCATCAGCGAACGGCTGGTGAAGGACGACCAGTTCACCTCCATCCACATCGAAAAGTACGAGATGGAGTCCAGGGAAACCAAGCTGGGCCCGGAAGAGATTACCCGGGACATTCCTAACGTGGGCGAGACCAGCCTGCGGGACCTGGACGAACGGGGCATTATCCGGGTGGGCGCCGACGTGGGACCGGGCGACATCCTGGTGGGCAAGGTGACGCCCAAGGGCGAGACGGAACTGACCGCCGAAGAGAAGCTCCTGCGGGCCATTTTTGGCGAGAAGTCCCGCGATGTTAAGGACACCTCCCTGCGGGTGCCCCACGGCGAACGGGGCAAGGTGATCGATGTAAAAATCCTGAGTCGGGACGACCTGTCCCCCGGCGTCAACGAAGGGGTGCGGGTGTGGATTGCCCAGACCAGGAAGATTTCGGTGGGAGACAAGATGGCCGGGCGCCACGGCAATAAGGGTGTGGTTTCGCGGGTGCTGCCCGTGGAGGATATGCCCTTCCTGGCCGACGGCACCCCCGTGGACATGATCCTGAACCCCATCGGCGTGCCTTCCCGTATGAACTTGGGTCAGGTGCTGGAAACCCACCTGGGCTGGGCGGCCCGGGGCCTGAATTTCCGCGCCCAAACTCCCGTTTTCGACGGGGCCTCCGATGCCTCTATCGAAGATTCCCTTTCCCGATTGTGGTTTGCCGAGGAATCGGGAGCCATCGACGGCTCCCCCACCGATTGGTCTCCCAAGGTTGACCATTCCCGCATTGAGGAGTGGCTGTCGGAGCGGGGCTATGACGGTGGACGGCTGTTCGATGAAAGTCGGCGCGGCGAGGCGAGGGATGCCTGCCTCCGGATTTGGCTGAAGGAAAAGGCGGGTGTCGATTCCGACGGCATGTCCTCGGAGACGATGTACCAGGAAGCCCTGAGGTGCCATCGGGAACGGCAGATCGCCCCGCCCATCTTTGGCAAGTTCCAGCTGTACGACGGGCGCACCGGAGACCCCTTCGATCAACTGGTTACGGTGGGCAGCATCTACATGCTGAAGTTGATCCACCTGGTGGAGGACAAGATTCACGCCCGCTCCACCGGCCCGTATTCGATGATTACCCAGCAGCCCCTGGGCGGCAAGGCCCAGTTCGGTGGGCAAAGGTTCGGCGAAATGGAGGTTTGGGCCCTGGAGGCCTATAGCGCCGCCTACAATCTTCAGGAGGTGTTGACCGTAAAGTCCGACGATGTGGCTGGCCGGGTGAAGACCTATGAGGCCATCGTCAAGGGTGAACCCATTGGGCAGCCCGGTGTCCCCGAGTCCTTCAATGTTCTGCTCAAGGAGTTGCAGAGCCTGGGACTGTCCGTTGAACTGCTCAACGAGGAAGAACGGCATTCCCTGGCGGACGGTTTGGGGGACGAGTCTGATTTGTACGAATCATTGGAGGCGATTTAATGGTCAGAATGCAGGACAGAACCGAGGTTCAAGCTACCAATTTCAACGCGATTCGCATTTCCGTCGCCTCCCCCGAGCAGATCCTGAACTGGTCGCACGGCGAGGTTACCAAGCCGGAAACCATCAATTACCGGACCCTGCGGCCTGAAAAGGATGGCCTGTTCTGTGAAAGGCTGTTCGGCCCCACCAAGGATTGGGAGTGCTTCTGCGGCAAGTACAAGCGCATCCGCTACCGGGGCGTTGTGTGCGACCGGTGCGGCGTGGAAGTTACCCGCTCCAAGGTGCGCAGGGAGCGCATGGGCCACATCCGCCTGGCAGCTCCGGTAGCCCATATCTGGTTCAGCAAGACCACACCCAGCCGCCTGGGCCTGCTCCTGGACCTCTCGCCCCGCAACCTGGAGCGCGTCCTCTACTTCGCCCAGCACATCGTAATTTCGGTGGATGACGAGAGGCGGGAGGAAATCAAGGAAGAACGCCAGATGCAGATGGAGTTGGAGAAGGAACGTACCCACTCCACCCACCAAGAACAGCTCGAAGAACTCCAGCAAAAACTGGATGCCCTGGAATCCTCTAGCGAGCCGGAAGCCGCCCTGGATTCCCTGGCCGTGCAGACGGAAAAGGAGGCCCTGGAAAGCGAGATTGCCCGCCAGGAAGTGGAGTTGGAAGCCGCCCTCCAGGAGACCATCAGTGAACTGGACGACCTGAAGCCCCTGCGGATTTTGGCCGAGTCCAGGTACCGGGAACTGAAGGAGCGGTACGGCGAACTGTTCGAGGCGGGCATGGGCGCCGAATCCATTTTGGAAATTCTGCGCAATCACGACCTGGAGGCAATCCGGGAGGACCTGATTCGGGAGATGCGCTCCACCTCCGGCCAGCGCCGAAAGAAGGCCATCAAGCGCCTGCAGGTGGTGGAGGCCTTCCGCAACAGTGGGAACCGGGTCGAGGACATTATCCTGACCATGCTGCCCGTGCTGCCCCCGGAACTTAGGCCCATGGTGCAGCTGGACGGCGGACGTTTTGCCACCAGCGACCTGAACGACCTGTACCGCCGGGTGATCAACCGCAACAACCGCCTGAAGCGGCTGATGGATCTGGGCGCCCCGGAGATAATCATTCGCAACGAGAAGCGGATGCTCCAGGAGTCCGTGGATGCGCTGATCGACAATGGCCGCCGGGGCCGCCCCATTCAGGGCAGCCACAACCACAAGCTCAAGTCCCTTTCCGACCTGCTGCGCGGCAAGCAGGGCCGCTTCCGCCAGAATCTGCTGGGCAAGCGGGTGGACTACAGTGGCCGTTCCGTGATCGTGGTTGGCCCGGAACTGAAGATGAACCAGTGTGGTCTGCCCAAGCGGATGGCCCTGGAACTTTTCAAGCCTTTCGTGATGCACCGGCTGGTTCTGCTGGGTATTTCACCGAATATCAAGAGCGCCAAGCGCATGGTGGAGCGGGCCCGGCCCGAGGTTTGGGACATCCTCGAAGAGGTGATCCGAGACCGGCCCGTGATGCTGAACCGGGCCCCCACCCTGCACCGGCTGGGCATCCAGGCCTTCATGCCAATCCTGATCGAGGGCAACGCCATCCAGCTGCACCCCCTGGTCTGTTCGGCTTTCAATGCCGATTTCGATGGCGACCAGATGGCGGTGCACGTGCCTCTGTCCCGCATGGCCGTGCACGAGGCGCGCGTGGCCATGCTGAGTACCCATAACATGCTTTCCCCTGCCTCCGGTGAACCTCTGGTGGCTCCCACCCTGGACATGGTGCTGGGTTGCTACTACCTGACCGAGATGGTGGACAGCGGCAAGGACGAGCCGGCCCGCTTCTACGACATCGCCGAGGCCAGGATCGCCGAGGCCTCCGGTCACATTACCCTGCGGGAAAGAATTCTGGTCAAAGAGGTTGAAGGCTCCCATTCCGGCGGGGAATGGGTGGAAACCACCCTGGGCCGGCTCATCTTCAACGAAAAGCTGAACGAAGGCCTGCCGGAGAAGATAGGCTTCAAGAACCAGTTGTTCGACAGCCGGGGCCTCAAGGGCCTGACGTCGGAACTCTACTACGTGCTGGACAACGACAAAATGGCCAGCGTTCTCGACCGGGTGAAGTCCCTGGGCTTCGAATATGCCACCAGGTCCGGCCTCACCGTGTCCATCAGCGACCTGCAGGTTCCCACCGAGAAGGAGGCCAAGCTCCGGGAAGCCGAGGAACGGGTGAACAACTATGGCGAGAGCTTCAATCTGGGCCTGATGGACGACGACGAACGATACAGCGAGGTTGTGGACGCCTGGACCCTGGCTTCGGACGAAATCGAAATCCTCGTGCGGGACGAACTGCGCAATTTCGGCGGCATTGGCGTGATGGCCCAGTCCGGCACCAAGGGCAACATCATGCAGATCAAGCAGATGGCCGGCATGAGAGGCCTGATGACCAAGCCCACCCGGGACTTTTCCCGGGAGATTATCGAGCTGCCGGTGAAGTCCAGCTTCCGGGAAGGGCTGTCGGCCCTGGAGTACTTCATCTCCACCCACGGCGCCCGTAAGGGGTTGGCGGATACGGCCCTCCGTACTGCCGATAGCGGTTATCTCACCCGGCGTCTGGTGGACATCGCCCAGGAGGTAATCGTCCTGGAGGAGGACTGCGGCACCTTCGACGCCTACTTCATCGAGTCCCGACCCGATGGAACACCGGAGGCCACCCTGCCCGAACGTATCGCCGGCCGGGTTGCCGCCGCTCCCATTGTGGACGAGACCACCGGCGAAATCCTGGTGGACCGCAACGACATGATCGATGAGGCCATGGCCGAGCGAATAGTCAATGCCGGCGTGGCGGAGGTGCCGGTGCGGTCGCCCCTGATCTGCGAGACTCGCCGCGGTGTTTGCCAACTGTGCTACGGACGGCTGCCAGCCACCGGGCAGGTGGTGGAGTTCGGCCAGGCCGTTGGCATCATCGCCGCCCAGAGCATCGGGGAACCGGGCACCCAGCTGACCATGCGCACCTTCCACACCGGCGGCGTGGCTGGCTCCGACATCACCAGCGGTCTGCCCCGTGTGGAGGAGATTTTCGAAGCCCGCAAGCCCAAGGGGGTGGCCATACTGTCGGAAATCGATGGCGTGGTGCAGCTGCCCCTGGATTCCGAAGGCCGGCGCCTGCTGGACCAACCGGTTCGCATCGTTGACCGGCAGGAGTTCCGCGAGGATTACCTGCTTCCCGAAGGGGTGCAACTCCTGGTGGACGAGGGTGACGATGTGGAAGCGGGTATGCTGATGGCCGCAACCCTGCCCACCCTGGGCTATGAGGCCGATTCCGGCGAGGAACAGGAGGTCCAGCAGGTGCTGGAGGTGGTCGCCAGCGTGGGCGGTCGAATCGAACTCGGTGACAATTTGGTCTCCATAGTTTGGGAGGACCAGGAGGAGCGGGAGTACCCAATTCCCGACGGAGCGGAACTGCTGGTGCAGGACGGAGACTCCATCAAGGCGGGCGACCGACTCACCTCCGGGCCCAAGAACCCCCACGACATCCTGAGTGTTCAGGGAACCAACGAGCTGCAAAGGTACATGGTCAACGAAGTGCAGCAGGTGTACCGGTCCCAGGGCGTGGGTATCCACGACAAACACATTGAAATCATCCTGCGGCAGATGCTGCGGCGGGTGCAGATCAAGTCCATCGGAGACTCGGACTTCATTCCCGACCAGGTGGTGGACATGGTGCAGTTCCAGGAGAATTGCGCCAAGGTGCTGGCGGAGGGTGGCGAACCGGCCACCGCAGAACCGGTGCTGCTGGGCGTTACCCGCGCCTCGCTGCGAACCGACAGCTTCCTGGCCGCCGCCGCCTTCCAGGAAACCACCCGCGTCCTCACCCAGGCGGCCTTGAGCGGTCAGCATGACTACCTCCAGGGCCTGAAGGAGAACGTCATCATTGGCCGGCTGATTCCCGCTCGCCTGGAATCCACCGCCCTGGTGGAGGAACCGGAGTACCTTCCCCTGGCCGGTTTCGAGGAAATTGGCAGCGTGGATGAGCTGGTCGCCGCCGGGTGGCTGGAATCGGGTGATGAGGCAGCCGGCGCGGCCGCAGCCTTTGGCGGTGGCTCGGCCGACCTGACCGCTGCTGGATACTTCATCGAAGGCGAGACCCCTTCCTTGGTTGCCGACTCGGTGGGCGGGGAAAGCGACGATTCCGGCCCAGATCTGATGGACGGTCCGGAAGGGGAGCAAGACTCGCCAGATCTCTCTCTGGGCGATGACGAAGCCCTTTAGCGCAATTGAAGGGGCCGGTTCGCTGGGTGGGCAACCCTGCTTGGCCGTTGAACTGGCCCCTTCTCACCCCCTGGGCCTGGCCCTGAAAAACCCGGTTATAATTGCCTCAGGTACCTTCGGGTACGATGGCTACGGCCGCGGCATCACCCCAGACATGGACCTCTCCCTCCTCGGCGCCGTAATACCCAAGACCTTCACCCGCCACCCCAGGGAGGGCAACCCCGAACCCCGTTGGTACCCTGAATCCTACCGGGTTGCCCGGGAGACGGGCGAACCGGTTCTGCTGAACGCCATCGGACTCACCAATCCGGGCATAGTGGAGGGCGTTCAGGACCTGGCGCCCCGGTGGGATGCCTGGAACGCCACCATGCTGCTGAGCATGTCCGGAGAGAGCGTCGCGGAATTCGGCGAGATGGCCGAAATGACCCGCGATGGCTCGGGGTTTGCGGCCATTGAACTGAACCTCAGTTGCCCCAACGTGGAGCAGGGCGATCTGTTCAGCTACAGCCCGGAAGGAACATACCGGGCGGTGGAGGCGGTTAAGCGCCATGCCCAAGTCCCCGTGGTGGCCAAGCTGGCTCCCAATGTCCCTGACATCGTTCCCATCGCCCGGGCCGCGGTGGACGGTGGCGCCGATGCCCTGACCATTTGCAACACCATTCCCGCCATGAAGATAGACCTGCCGTCCCGCCGACCGGCCCTGGGAAACATTACCGGCGGTCTGTCGGGCGCCGGGCTGCACCCGGTGGCGGTGGCCCTGGTGTACCGGGCGGCCCAGGCGGTGGACGTGCCAATAATCGGAGTTGGAGGTGTGTTCACCGCCGAGGATGCCCTGGAGTTTCTCCTGGCCGGGGCTACGGCGGTGCAGGTGGGCAGCGCAAACCTGGCCGACCTGAGGGCGCCCTTCAAGGTGCTGGAGGGTATCCGGGCCCAATTGCAGGAATGGGAGATTGCCGACATCAAGGAACTGATTGGCGCGGTACGGGTTTGAGGAAAGGCCGGTTAGAAGATCAATCGAGGGCGGAGAGTAGCCCACGTTGACTGCGCAGGGAAGGGGGCCGAGGAGTCCCCAGCACCTGGGCCTGTCATTCCAATCGACAGCCTAGGAATCCCAACCGACCGGGGAAACCACGCCACCCGTCACAAGCCAACCATACCTGTCATTCCGAGCCCTTCGAGGAATCCCAACTGTTCGGCGGAGCCGTCGTTGCCATTCCAAAGCCCCCTTGTTTGTCATCCCAAGCGATAGCCGAGGAAACCCAACCAACCGGGGAAAACCACGCCACCCGTCACAAGCCAACCATACCTGTCATTCCGTGCCCGTTGAGGAATCCCAACGGTTCCGGGGAGCCGTCATTGCCATTCCCAAGCCCCCTTGTTTGTCATTCCGAGCGACAGCCGAGGAATCCCAACCGTATGGAGGGAACCTTCTTCCTAGCTCGAAACGCCGTGACCCCGCACCGTTTGGATTCCTCGGCTGTCGCTCGGAATGACAGGGAAGGCTGGTTTGGGGTAGGGGTGTTGGTTGCAGAGGGCGGTTGGGATTCCTCGGCTGTCGCTCGGAATGACAGGGAAGGCTGGTTTGGGGTAGGGGTGTTGGTCGCAGAGGGCGGTTGGGATTCCTCGGCTGTCGCTCGGAATGACAGGGAAGGCTGGTTTGGGGTAGGGGTGTTGGTTGCAGAGGGCGGTTGGCATTCCTCGGCTGTAGCCCGGAAGGACAGGGAAGGCTGGCTTGGAGTGGGTAAGAATGGTTGCCTGACAGGGTAGGGGCGCACAGCCGTGCGCCCTTACGGATTCGTGGTTTACCCAGTACTGGGTAGGCCGGCATTGGCCTAGTCGGCGGCGCTCATTGCCGCCTCGGCAGTGGCCTTGGCTATGGCCAGTTCGCCGTCGCCAACGCTGACCACCAGGTGGTCGCCCTCTTTGAAATCGCCGGACAGGATGCCCCGGGACAGGGGGTTCTCCAGGCGCTGTTGAATGGCCCGGCGCAGGGGGCGGGCGCCGTAAACCGGATCGAAACCCTCCTCTGCCAACCAGTCGGCGGCCTCCCCGGTTAGCTCGAAGGTTATTCCCAAGTCCTCCAGCCGCGTGGCCACGTCCCGTACCATCAACCCCACCACCCTGGCAATCTCCTCCCGTGTGAGCGGGTGGAAGACGATGGTTTCGTCGATGCGATTCAGGAACTCCGGCCTGAAAGCCTGTTTCAGCGCCTCCATTACCGACTTTTCCAGGCGCTCCGCCTCGCCCGCAGAATCGGTCAGGGAGCTGAAGCCGATTCCGCCATGGCGGCCCAGATAGCTGGTGCCCAGGTTGCTGGTCATAATGATGACCGTGTTCCTGAAATCCACCGTTCGCCCGTGGCCATCGGTCAACCGACCGTCCTCCAGAATCTGGAGCAGAATGTTCATGACATCGGGATGGGCCTTCTCGATTTCATCGAAGAGCACCACCCGGTAGGGCCGTCGGCGAACCGCCTCGGTCAACTGGCCCCCCTCATCGTATCCCACATAGCCCGGGGGCGCGCCGACCAGCCGGGACACGGTGTGCTTCTCCATGTACTCCGACATATCCAGCCGGACCATGTTGGCCTCATCGTCGAACAGGAACTCGGCCAGGGCCCGGGACAGCTCGGTCTTGCCCACCCCGGTGGGTCCCAGGAAAATGAAACTGCCGATGGGGCGCCTGGGGTTGCTCAGGCCGGACCTGGCCCGGCGGATGGCTTCCGAAACGGCGTCCACCGCCTCTTCCTGCCCGACCAGCCGCTGGTGCAGGATGTCTTCCATGTGCAGCAGCCGTTCAGTTTCGCTCTCCAGCAGGCGACCGGCGGGAATGCCCGTCCAGCTGGAAACCAGGTCGGCGATGTCCCTCTCGGTGACCACCAGGTCGGTACTCCGGTCCTGGGGCAGGCTGGCCCGTTCCGCCTGTAATTCCGATTCCAGGCGGAGGCGTTCCGTGCGGATTTGGGCGGCCTGCTCGTACTGGCCCCGTTGGGCGGCGGCCTCCTCCTCGTCGGCCAGGCCGCGTATCCTCTCTTCCAATTGCTGGAGACCGGGGGCAATGCCCTCGGCATCGATGCGCACCTTGCTGGCCGCCTCGTCGATGAAGTCAATTGCCTTGTCGGGCAACTGACGGCCCGTGATGTAACGGTCGCTGAGCCGTGCTGCCGCTACCAGGGCAGCGTCATCGATCTTCACCCGGTGGTGGCCCTCGTAGCGCGGGCGGAGGGCCTGCAGGATTTCCACCGTACTCTCGACGCTGGGTTCCTCCAGATAGACGGGTTGGAAACGGCGCTCAAGGGCGGCGTCCTTCTCTATGTGCTTGCGGTACTCGTCCAGGGTGGTCGCGCCGATGCACTGGAGCTCCCCGCGAGACAGGGCCGGCTTGAGCAGGTTGCTGGCGTCCAGGCCTCCCTCCGAAGCGCCGGCGCCCACCATGGTGTGAATTTCGTCCAGGAAGAGAATAATCTCTCCCTGCCCTTCCTTAACCTCGTCCATGACGGCCTTCAGGCGTTCCTCAAACTCCCCCCGGAATTTGGAACCGGCCACCATCGCTCCCATGTCCAGGGCCAGCACCCGCCGCCCCTTGAGGGAGTCGGGAACATCGCCATTGGCGATGCGGGACGCCAACCCCTCGGCGATGGCGGTCTTGCCCACCCCGGCCTCACCGATAATGACGGGGTTGTTCTTCTTCCGGCGGGTGAGGGTCTGGGCGACCCGGCGGATTTCCGGGTCCCGACCGATAACCGGGTCGAGCTTGCCTTCGTCTGCCAGGCGGGTCAGGTCTATGCTGTACCGTTCCAGGGAACGGTAGCGGCTCTCGGCGCGCCGGTCGTCAACCCGATGGGAGCCTCGAATGGTGGTCAGGGCCTGATAAACCCGCTCCTGGTCGATGCCGAACTCCTGGACCAGCCGGGCCGCATCCCCCTGGGGTTCTCGTATGGC
Organism: Dehalococcoidia bacterium; assembly: GCA_965221385.1. Lineage (GTDB taxonomy): Bacteria > Chloroflexota > Dehalococcoidia > Lucifugimonadales > UBA3495 > Bin22. Next base: position 1,249,394 of record OZ244885.1, on the reverse strand, counting down.
GGCGATGAACAGATGCTCGACGCTGATGAAATCGTCCTTCAGGCGCCGGGACTCCTCCTGGGCCGTGTCCAGCAATCGCTGAATACGAGGGGTGGTGTAGATTTGACCGGCCGGGTTGGCCAGCTTGGGCGAGGCCTCCAACATGTTGCCCAGGCGAACCTTGACCGCCGGGGCGGAAAGGCCCAGATGCTCCAGTATGCGGGTGGGGATGCCGTCTTCGAGGTTCAGCAGGGCCATGAGGACGTGCTCCACGTCCCACTGGCTGTGCCGGAAGTTTCGGACCAAATCCTGGGAGTCTTGAATGACCTGTTGGGCCTGTTCGGTGAAATCTTCGGATCGCAGTGTCATAGTGTGCCTCCTGGGGCCGCTCCACCCCATACGGTTCCCTGGATGACCGGATTCGACGGTGGCGGCCGTTAGCGGTGATTGGAATTCTCCTTCGTTCTATCAGTACTGATTGCCCTATAGGTATCGAATGCCGCGCTGGCGAAATAGTGACCTCCTACCTGGGGAGAGGCCCGGAACCGGGTCCACGGGAGTCGTTACGCCTCTGCTGCTGGTCGTTCAGGGTCTCCCTGAGGGTATCGACCTCCTGCTCCAACTCTTCGATTCGGGCCATCAGCTTCAGGGCCACCTCGGCTCCGGCCAGGTTAACTCCCATGTCCTCCGTGAACGTCTTTATGCGGCGCAGCCTTTCGATGTCCGCCTGGGAATAGAGCCGCTGCCTGCCGTTGCTGCGGGAGGGCCAAATCAGCCCCACCCGCTCGTAGTAGCGCAGGGTTTGGGCGTGTAGGCCGACCATGCGCGCCGCAATGCTGATGACAAAGCATGGGTCGTCGGGATGGTGATGCTGGTGCTGGTTCGCCATATCTAAACTCCCTGCCTGGATCGCAGTTCCTTGAGCCGGGTGAAGAGCTCGGTTTCCTCCGGTCCCGGGTCGGAGGGCAGAACGGCCTTGACGGTGGCGTACAGGCTGCCCCGCTTCTCCCGGTCGTTCAGTTCGGGCATTCCCTGGCCGGCGAGGCGGAAGCGGCGGCCGTTCTGGGTTCCCGGCGGTACTGTCAAAGCCAATTTCCCCTGGAGGGTGGGCACCGTAACCTCGCTCCCCAATACCAGGTCTTCGACGGGAACCTCCACCTCCGAGTAGAGGTCGCTACCCTCCCGCTCGAAGCGAGGGTGGGCCAATACCGTCACCTTCAAATAGAAGTCCCCCTCAACTCCTCCGGCGGGAATATGAACCCGGGAACCCGTATCGACGCCGGGGGGAATCTTCACTTCCAGCCGCCGTCCATCGGGCAAATTCACCATTCGGGTACCGCCCTCGGCGGCCTCCAGCAGAGTTACCTCCACGGGGTAGTCGGCTGCCGGTTGACGCCGGGCCGTTCTCTCGCCGCCAAAGTTGAACATCTGGCTGAAAATGTTGTCCGAGCCCATGCCGCCCAGATCGAACATGGCGCCATTGTTGCCATCGAAGTCATCGCTGGTGTAGAAATGAAAACCACCCCTGCCGCGGGCGCGGGCCTGCTCCCTGGCGTTTTCGATCTCTTCTGCCTGCATCCAGCGATCGCCGTACTTGTCGTACTTGCCCCGCTTTTCCGAGTCGGACAGCACGCCGTAGGCTTCGTTGATACCCTTGAACTTCTCCTCTGCGGCGGAGTCGCCCGGATTGACGTCCGGATGGTACTGCCGGGCCAATTTACGGTAGGCCTGGCGGATGTCTTTTTCGCTGGCGGTCCGGGAGACTCCCAGCAGGTCATAGTAGTTTGCCGCCATGGTGGTCTCCTCAATGTCGTTCTAATCCTGATGGGTAAATTATAATGAAGCACTTAGTTGCAGTCAATATTAATGAGTTAAATTAGAAATAGAACTTGACAACATGCACTCATCTAGTTACTATTAGCCCAGTGAACTTGATGGAGTTACTATCAAGTTTACATCATGACAGAACTCAAGAACCAAAACAGGAGGATAGGCAATGGTTATGCGACGATGGGATCCCTTCAACGAACTGCGGCGGATGCAGGAAAACATGGACCACCTTTGGCACGGCATTGCCCAGGCCCCTGCCGAAACCCAGCGAGAGGCTTGGCCCATTCCGCTGGACATGGTGCAGGACGGCGAGAACGTGGTTGTTCACGCTTCCCTGCCCGGCGTCAATCCTTCCGACCTGGATGTGACCATCGAGGAGGACGTGCTGACCATTCGGGGCAAAACCGGCGATGCCACCGAGGAACGCCAGGGCAACTACCTGGTGCAGGAGCGCCATACCGGGTCTTTCAGCCGCTCGCTGCGGCTGCCCCAGACCTTGGACCTGGAAAAGGCCACCAGCAAGTACGACCAGGGGGTCTTGAGCATATCCTTCCCCAAGATGGAAGCGCGTAAGGCACGTCGCCTCTCCATCAGCGTGGGCGATGCTCCTCGGACTGCCGAGGAGGAGGAGGCCACGGCCTAGCGGCGCCAGGCTCCCCGGACAGTTAGGTAGTCAGGCAGGGAAAGAGGTTTCTGATGGAAGCCCCCTTCCCTGTTTGGTGCCAGATCCCAGACACCTCTGAGTTGTCATTCTGATGGGAGCCGAGGAATCCCAACCGCGCGGGGCCACCAGTCTTTGAGCGATGCTATAACGGTCTTCAAGCACCATTGTGAGTTCGAGCGACAGCCGAAGACTTACAGTTCGGCATCAACACCCTGTTTAGGTTCCGGATATAATTAGTTCTTAGCCCCTTAATGGTACCAATCCATTGAGGAAAGGAACCCCGTATATTCAGCGCAGGATAGGCTTGGGTTGACCACATATGTCACTCGGGAGGGATACACAATGCTCGACTTTATACAGGCCCCCACTGATCTGACTCAAACGGAATCATGGCTGTTCTGGGGGTTCTTCATTCTCGGCCCATCGGGGTTGCTATGCATGATTATTTATGCCCTTAGGCAATGGGTTTGGCACTACCCTAACCGGAACAATTGGTTGAAACTGGGATGTGCCCTGTCGCTTTTGGCTGTGGTTTCCGCCGTCATATACTTATCATTGAGATGATCGATTCAAGAAATATGATCCCCAAATGAAATTGGCCATTCACCGGACGCAAGCAAAACAAGAAGGTGTAGGTCCTGTTTTCATTTGAAGTAAATTAATACTTCTCAACTGCCTTCTTACGGAATTCTTCTGCCTAAATGAGAGGGTACACACTCTATTGCACGAATAGGCCGAGTCACCGAATTGTTTGGTCCTCTATGTTGCTCCCCGCTTGTATGATTGGCGGCAAAATGCTACAATCTTTCCGCCGTTTGAACCTACCCATCGCAACCTTCAGCGGCATCCTGATCGCTCATTCCCCAGTAGCTCAGCGGTAGAGCGGGCGGCTGTTAACCGCTAGGTCGCAGGTTCGAATCCTGCCTGGGGAGCCATATTCACCCCCTGATTCCACCAGCTTTTCTCCCAACGTCATCTTGATTGCCTCTGTCGTGCCCCGATTTCGGGGCGTTACTCCGTTCAGAATTCTTCGCCATTTGACCTGTTTCAAACGAATAGTCTATATTGTTCGGCTATACTGACCATCAACCTACCCTGGGCGAGGAACAGTTATGACCAGTCCCGCCGAACTCAAGATAACCATTGGGGAAATGCTGGACCGGCAGGCCCATAATTTTGGTGGCCGGGATGCCCTGGTCCACGTGGAATGGGACGTCCGCTATACCTGGGGGCAGTTCCGGGAGGAGTGCGACAACATTGCCAGGGGGTTGATGGCCCTGGGCATTCAGAAGGGCGACCACGTGGCCCTATGGGCAACCAACTACCCCGAATGGGTCGTGGCCCAGTTTGCCACCGCCCGCATCGGCGCCGTCCTGGTGACGGTTAATCCGGCCTACCGAACCCATGAGTTGGAGTACCTGCTCCGCCAGTCCGACGCCGTGGCTCTCATGCTGATCGGCAAGTTTCGCTCGTCGGACTACCTGGCCATGCTGGCCGAGGTGGCCCCGGAGCTGGCAGCCTCTACGCCGGGGCAGTTGGAAGCCGCGGCGCTTCCTGCCCTGCGCCATGTAATCTACATTCCGCCCTACGATGGTTCGTCTTCAACCACGCCTCCCGGAATGTTCTCGTGGGACGATGTCCGTTCCCTCGGCGAAAAGGTCACCCCGGAAGCCTTCGCGCAACGAAAGGCTGATTGTCATCCCGACGACGTCATCTGCATCATGTACACCTCGGGAACCACGGGCAATCCCAAGGGGGTGATGCTGACTCACCACAACCTGGTGGCCAACGCGACCTACACCGGCCAGGGATTGGGATTCACCGAGGAAGACCGGCTCTGCATACCCGTTCCCTTCTACCACTGTTTTGGCTCCGTGTTGGGCACTCTGTGCTGCGCCGCCACCGCCGCTGCCATGGTGGTGCCGTCGGAATACTTCGACCCCGGTCGGGCCCTGGTGGCCGTGGAGCAGGAAAGGTGTACTGCCATCCATGGCGTGCCCACCATGTTCATCGCCGAATTGGAACACGCCGATTTCGAAGGGTTCGACCTGGGTTCGCTCCGGACGGGCATCATGGCCGGCTCCCCCTGTCCCATCGAGGTCATGCGCCAGGTCATCGACCGCATGGGCTGCCGGGAAATGACCGTCGGCTACGGCCTCACCGAGGCGGCGCCCCTCATCACCCTGACCAGGGCCGACGATGACATCGAACGCCGCGTTTCCACCGTCGGCACTACCCTCCCCTCGGTGGAGGTCAAGATCGTTGACCCGGACACGGGCGAGGAGCTGCCTGCCGGTGAGCAGGGGGAGTTGTGTTCTCGCAGTTTCATGAACATGAAGGGTTACTACGCCATGCCCGAGGCCACCGCCGCCGCCATCGACTCCGAGGGCTGGCTCCACACGGGCGACCTGGCCACGGTGGACGATGCCGGCTACTGCAAGATCACCGGGCGCTCCAAGGACATGATCATCCGGGGCGGGGAAAATATCTACCCCAGGGAAATCGAGGAGTTCCTCTACACCTTTCCAAAGGTGGCCGACGTACAGGTAATCGGAGTGCCGGACCAGAGGCTTGGCGAGGAGGTGATGGCCTGGGTGTCCCTGAGGGCCGGCCAGGAATCCAGCGAGGAAGAGATCCGGGAATACTGCCGGGGCAAAATCGCCCACTACAAGGTACCCCGCTACATCAAGTTCGTATCTGAATTTCCCATGACCGTCACGGGAAAAATCCAGAAGTATGTGATGCGAGAAGTCTCGATACAGGAGTTGCAGCTGGAGAAAGCCGCCAACGTCGAAACGGCGTGAAAGACGCGTACTGTCGTCTAGCGGAGTTGCATTTCCCGGATTACTAACCTCAGATTAAAGGAGAGCGCTATCGATGACCCTTCAACTTAAGGACTTCAAGGTAAGGAACCGCCCGGTTGTTTCTGGCCGCCGGCTGGACCCGAATATGTCGGAGCAGATGCGGAACAACATCAGCAACGCCGAGGTTCAGATCGCTGAACCCTTCAAGGGGTTGACCACCGACGGGCAGGTTACGCCCGGCCTGTTTACCCTCCGGAACACGGGCATTTCCAATGCCGGAATGAAACAGGCCGCCGATGCCTGGCTTGCCTCTCTCGATGAGGCTCAGCGGGAGACTGCCCGGTTTGCCCTGGATGGCGACGCCTGGCGCCGTTGGAGCAATATCCACGTTTTCCTGATGCGCCATGGCGCGCTGATGGAATCCATGGATGCCAACCAGCGGGACCTGGCCTTCAACCTGTTGCGGGAAGGGTTCAGTCCGGAGGGATTTCAACTGGCCCGCAACATCATGAAGCTGAACGAATCCATCCGGGAGATTACGGGCAGCGACGAAGAGTTGGGGGAATGGCTGTACTGGCTTAGTATTATGGGGGAGCCCTCCGTGGATCAGCCCTGGGGCTGGCAGATGGATGGCCATCACCTGAACGTTAACTGCTTTGTCCTGGGTGGCCAGGTGGTGATGACTCCCATGTTCATGGGTTCCGAACCGGTGGCGGTGGACGTGGGCAAACACGCCGGAATCCGGGTGTTCGAGGCGGAAGAGAGTACCGGGCTCAGCCTGGCCCGATCCCTGTCGCCAGACCAGCGGCGGAAGGCCATAATCTCGGAGGACGTTCCCCCTGGCGTCTTTACCGGCGCCTTCCGGGACAATTTCGAAATGTCCTACGAGGGCATCAAGTTTGACGACCTGACCAGCCACCAGCAGGCCATCCTGTTCGACCTGATCAGCGTCTATGTCAACCGGATGCGCCCAGACCATGCTCAGCTCAAGATGGAGGAAGTCAGGCAAAACCTGGCCAGCGCTCACTTTGCCTGGATGGGCGGAACCGAGCAGGACAGCGTCTTCTACTATCGGGTTCACAGCCCGGTAATCCTCATCGAGTTCGACCACCAGGGCGGCATCTTCCTGGACAATGACGAAGCCTCCAGGAACCACATCCATACCATCATGAGGACTCCCAACGGCAACGACTACGGGAAGGACTTGCTGCGCCAGCACCGGGAACAGGTGCAACACCACCATCACGGCTAGTTGGCGCACCCATGGCAGGCCGCCTCCGGGCTAATTCAATGGGGAAGGGGGGTATGCCCCCGCCCATTCCTGAGTTGACCTGTCACTGGCCGGAACGAAGAGAGTAGTCAGGTAAACTTTCTTGAAGGGAGAACAGCAATGTATCAAACGGACATGTATGAGGGGTTAATCGCGGAAACCACCACCATTCAGGGCCACAACGGGGATGCCATCGGCGCCTACGTTGCCAAGCCCCTGGGAGCCGGCCCATTTCCCGGTATGGTGTTGATCCACCATGCGCCGGGTTGGGACGAATGGTACCGGGAGGCGGCCCGCCGGTTCGCCCACCATGGCTACGTAACCATCTCCCCCAACCTGTACCACCGCAACGGCCACGGCGTTCCTGGGGAGATTGGCGCCCGGGTACGGGAATCGGGCGGAATCCCCGACCAGCAGGCCCTGGGAGACATTGAAGGGTCATTGAGGTTCCTGCAAACCCTGCCCAATCTCACCGGGAAGATAGGCGTCTTTGGCACCTGTTCCGGCGGACGTCTCACCTTCCTCTCCGCCTGCCGCATCGACGGATTCTCCGCCGCCATCGAGTGCTGGGGAGGCCGGGTGGTTGCCTCGGGAAGCGACCTTACCGAGAACCAACCCGTGGCCCCCATCGATTATTCCGCCGACCTGTCCTGCCCACTGCTTGGCCTGTTTGGCAATGAGGACCAGGCGCCCACGCCGGAACAGGTTGACCTCCACGAGGCGGAACTGAAGCGACACGGCAAAAGCTACGAGTTCCACCGCTACGATGGCGCCGGTCATGGTTTTTTCTACTACGACCGGCCCATGTATCGCCAGGAACAGGCCGTGGACGGCTGGAACAAGGTCTGGGCCTTCCTGGAGAAGAACCTGGGCTGATATTCCTCATTGGGTCCAGGTACAACCGGCAATCGCGGCCACCATCGCCTCCGAGACGGTGGTGGCCGCGCCTTTCTCTCCCTGCGCTGCCCTCCCCTCCCAGGCCCCGGAACCGAGTTGATTACTGCCCTGGGGCATGGGTTCTCCATTGACTGGCCGCCTTGTACCCCGTTTGTAGCCGGGTTATCATACCTGAAGTAATACGGCAATATGGCGCGGTTTGGCGTGTCTTTGGGTTTTCCGGTATTGATGGCAGCAGGGGCGGATTATCCTGGGACCAAGGGGGTTGGCAATGGCTCGTAGGAGTTTCTGGGCATGGGGAATGGAATCGGATGAGCCCACCGATTCGGAAAGGCGGAAACTGGCCGGGAGCCTCTCCCGCAAATACGGCGTTTCAGTTGACGTTCCTCCGGTACCGGCCAGTAGCGACTTGCGGTTGCGACCGCCCCGCATTAAGGCGCCCGACTCCCTTTCGCCCCTCTGTTCCACGGACACCCACGACCGGGCGGTGCATACCTACGGACGCAACTTTGAGGACCGGGTTCGGGCCTTCAACCTCCAGTTCCCCAATCCCCCCGATGTGGTAGCCTACCCCGTCACCGAGAACGACGTGGCGGCCCTGCTGGACTGGTGCTCCGGACGGGGTTACTGCGCCATCCCCTTTGGCGGCGGCAGTTCCGTGGTTGGTGGAGTCGAACCGCCGGAGGGTTATGATGGTGTCGTTTCCATTGACCTCAGCCGCCTGGATCAGGTGTTGGAAATCGACGAGACCTCCCGCGCGGCCCGAATTCAGGCCGGAATCTACGGCCCAGCCCTGGAGGAGCAGTTGCGGCCCCACGGCTATACCCTGCGCCACTTTCCCCAGAGTTTCGAGTTCTCCACCCTGGGCGGCTGGATTGCCACCCGGTCCGGCGGCCATTACGCCACCAACCAGACCCACATTGACGACTTCGTGGAGTCGGTACGGATGGTCACGCCCCAGGGCATCTGGGAGTCCCGACGCCTGCCGGGCAGTGGGGCCGGCCCCAGCCCCGATCGACTGGCCCTGGGCAGCGAGGGCATCCTGGGCATCATCACCGAGGCGTGGATGCGAATCCAGGCGCGTCCTCGGTTTCGGGCGTCGGCGGCCGTTACCTTCCCCTCTTTTGAAGCCGGGGCGGAAGCGGTACGACAGATTGTCCAGACCAAGCTCTGGCCGGCCAACTGTCGCCTGCTGGACCCGGGCGAAGCAGAGGATGCCCTGGGCTTCGATGGCAGCCGTTCCGTGCTGGTACTGGGCTTTGAGTCGGCCGAGTTGCCCCAGGATGAAAAGATAAAACAGGTGATTGTCATCGCCCGGGATTGTGGCGGCGAAGTGGGGGATGAACAGATACGAACCGTGTCGGGGAGCGCCGAGGAGAACCGACGGCCCGAGGCGGTGGGCGCCTGGCGTAATGCCTTCATTGGCGCCCCCTACCAGCGTAACGCTTCCATGGGCATGGGGCTGGTTGCCGAAACCCTGGAGACCTCCATCACCTGGGACCGGTGGCCGCAAATGGACGCCGCCGTCCGGGAGGCTTTACAAACCGCCCTGGACCGGGTGTGCGGCGGCGGCCGGGTGACCTGCCGCTTTACCCATGTCTATCCCGACGGGCCGGCGCCCTACTTCACCTTTGAGGGAATGGGCCGGCCGGGCGCCGAACTGGAGATGCACCAGGAGATTAAGCGGGCGGCCTCGGATGCGATAATGGCAGCCGGTGGCACCATAACCCACCATCACGCGGTGGGACGGGTTCACCGGCCATGGTACGACCGGCAGCGGCCCGACCCCTTCGCGGCAGCCTTAAGGGCCGCCAAGTCCGCCGTGGACCCCAACGGCATACTGAACCCCGGTGTCCTGATAGACCCGTAATTCCCGGGGGAGTCTTCTATTGCTGGCGGGCTCACCCTACCCAACGTGGCGAGCCAATTGACACCCAATGGGCCAAGAAATACACTGGCTGAACTGTACGTGAGAAGGGTCAGTGGTGGCACTGTCCCAATATTGTACAGTGAAGATAGATTTTGACGAAGAGGTGGGCCTTTGTCTTCCCTCAACGACCTGCGAGCGTTTGCCAATGGGGATTCCGGCGAGCTTGATGAGATGCTCTCCAGGATGGCTACTGTGCGATTGACGCCAGCGGAAAGGCGTGAACAAATGATTTCCTGGGTTATGGGCATGTTGCCATTGAACAGCGGTCTTACCCGCACTCAAGTAAAGGAACTTCTGGAGGAACGGTACGGTAAACTAGAGCATGAATCTGTATGAACTCCCGGGCAACGAAGACCATCAAGTTTACCGTGAGCTGGAAACGTCAAATTACGCCAGGCAGTACCACTTCCTGGCGTCAATCATTAATGCAGCCATCCAAAGCAACAAGCCGTGGTTGTCGGAGTCGATAGTAAAGGCTCTGAATTTCCAGAATCACTTCAAATCCCGGGAGCGCCACCATGGACGTGCAGAGCATCAGGAATGAAATACCCGTCCTGGCAAACCTCACCTACCTGAACACCGGATGGTCCGGCCCGCCGCCCCGGCGGGTTGCTCAGGCCCTGAAGGAACGGGTGGGCCTGGAGTTGGAACAGGGGCCAACAAGCCGTCCCGTGCAGGAGCAGGGGCGTGAGATTCAGGCCCAGGCCCGGCAGGCGGCAGCCCGGCTGCTGGGCGCCGACCCATCCTGTGTCCTGGTTACCCGCAACACCACCGAGGGACTGAACATTGTCCTCAGTGGTCTGGACTGGCGGGCTGGGGACGAGATAATAACCTGCAACCTGGAGCATGGGTCGGTGCTGATGACCAGCCTGGCCCTTGGGAAGCGCCATGGTGTGAAAGTAAGGGTGGTGGAACTGGACCCCCACGACTCCGTGGAAACCATACTGGGAAAGTTCGAAGCGGCCTTCACTCCCCGTACTCGCCTGATCTTCGTCAGCCACATCGAGTTTTCCACGGGCCTGCGCATGCCCGCTCAGGAATTGGCCCGGTTGGCCCACGACCGGGGCGCCGAAATCATGATGGACGGCGCCCAGACCGCCGGTCACATTCAACTCGACGTGGCAGCCACCGGCATGGACTATTACTCCATCCCAGGGCAGAAATGGCTGCTGGGGTACGAGGGAGTGGGCGCCCTGTTCATCCGGCGCGAACTGATTGAAACGGTACATCCAGCCCATTCCGGGGGCCGGGCCGTGATACAGCCGGTGGACTATGACAACGTCCAGCTCAATGACGGCGACATGGAGAAATTCCACGGCGGTTCCTCCAGCGCTCCCCTGCAGGTCGCCTTCGTGGAGGCTGCCAAGTTCATTGAAGAGGTGGGCGTGGATGCCATAGAAGACCGTAACCGGATGTTGGCACACCGGTTGAAGCGGCAGCTATCGGAGGTCTCCGGGGTGCACATCTATTCCCCCAGCGACCCCGCTCTTTCTTCCGGGCTGGTGGCATTCTCCCTGGTTGGCTGGGAACCGCCGGCGGTGGTGGAGCGGCTTTGGGACGATTACCGGATAGTCGTCCGGCAGGTGGGTTACCCTCCGGGGGTACGGGCCTCGCTCCACTTCTTCAACAACGAGGACGAGGTTGACATGCTGGCCAGCGCGGTAAAGGCGCTGGTCTAGCCGCCTGCCGCTTCGGACGTGAACGTACCCGAAAGGCAGAAAGGCTGCTGGCGGCAGGTCCCAAGAGTTGGAAGGGTTGGAAGGTCTGGACAGAGCTGGCCACCCCAACTGTCGGCCATTATCGGGATGGGAATGGTTCAATTCCCGCAGGTTCCGGCGCTGCCAAATCTGGGGGCAACCCGCACTTCCCGATGGGTAATCAACAGGATGACTGGTGGCAGGAGAAGATAGCATGGCAAACTATGGGATCTCATCTACGCCTGGGAGCCAGGGCGCCTATTCTCATCGGCCCATGGTGTGGGGTTCTCGCGGCATGGTTGGCGGCGGCACCCAGTTGACTGCCCAGTCCGGCATGCGCATCCTCTGGGAAGGTGGCAACGCGGTGGATGCGGCCGTGGCCTCGGCCCTGGCCGCCGGAGTCATGGAACCCACCGCCCACTACACCCTGGGCGGCGAGGTGGCATTCCTGTTCTATGACCCCTCGGCCGGCGCGGTTCGTTCGGTGGTGGGCCAGGGTTGGGCGCCCCAGGGCGCGACCGTCGACCACTACCTGGAGCGTTGGGGAGAGATACCCTCCGGCGTCTTGAGTTCCACCGTTCCCGGCGTCATCTCTGCGCTGCTGGCCATGTTGTCCCAATACGGAACCATGTCCTTCCGCCAGGTGGCGGAAAGCGCCATTCACTTCGCGGCCAAGGGCTTTCCCGCCTACCAACTGTTCGTCAAAACTTTGAATACCCCGGATCGGGTGGCCAATCTGCGTCAATACCCTGAATCATCCAGGGTTTTCCTGCCCCAAGGTCGGCCACCGGCGTTGGGTTCCCTGTTCGTGCAGGAGGATTTGGCCCGTACCCTCACCCTGATGGTTCAGGCGGAGGAGCAAGCCCGCTCCGGCGGCGCGTCACGGGAGGCAGGTATCCAGGCGGCCAGGGATGTATTCTATCGGGGCGATGTGGCGCGCCGAATGGTGGAGGCGCTCCAAAAGCTGGGCGGTCTCTACCAATATGAGGACTTTGCCGAGTACGAGTCGCCCATGGAGGAGCCTATATCCACCACCTACCGGGGATACCAGATATTCACCAATCGGGCCTGGACCCAGGGCATAACCCTGCTGCAGACGCTGAACATTCTGGAAGGGTATGACCTGGCCTCCCTGGGCCACAACGATCCCCGGGCAATTCACCTGCAGGTGGAGGCCCTGAAACTGGCCTTCGCTGACCGGGAGCGGTATGTGGGCGACCCGTCCTTTGTTGACGTACCCTATGACGGTCTTCTCTCCCCGGAGTACGCGGCCCTTCGGCGTACCCTGATTGACCCGAACCTGGCCCAAGCCAGCTATCCGCCCGGCAACCCGCGCATCCCCCTGGCCGTGGACCCGACATGGGTGGCCCCGGCTGATTCCCGGGAGCCGTCCTTCGCCGGCGGCGATGGCGACGGCACCACCCACCTGGCAACCGCCGACGCTGACGGCAATTTGGTGTCCGTCACTCCCAGCAGCTTCGGCGCCCTGGCCCAGGGTATGGTCCTGGGTGATACCGGCATCCTGATCAATTGCCGGGGCTGCTACTTCTGGCTGGATGAAGAAAACCCCAATGTATTGGCGCCCCGCAAGCGTCCCCGCACCACCCCATGCACCTTCATCATATTGAAGGACGGGAAGCCCTTTATGACGCTGGGCACACCCGGGGCCGACAGCCAGCCCCAGAGCAACCTGCAAACCCTGTGCAACGCGCTGGACTTTGGGATGAACGTGCAGGAAGCGGTGGAGGCGCCCCGATTCTGCGGGTATAGCTTCCCCCAATCGCCATGGCCCCACGAAGAATACCCCAACCTGCTGGAAATTGAAGGGAGGGTTCCCCAGGACGTTATCCATGCCCTGGAGGAAAGGGGCCACCATGTACGGGTCATCGGCCCCTGGGGCATCACCAACGGGTTCACTCCCATACTGGTGGACCAGGAAACCGGTGTTTACCACGGGGGAGCAGACCCCCGCAAGGAATCGGTCATGCTGGGGTGGTAGCGGGGCGCCCGCTCAATCCTACCCGTGTCCCCAGCCATCGGCCTGCGCAGCTATCGGCAATCTTCATGTAGGGGTGGAAGGTAATGGCAACCCTGGTAACGGGCGGCACCGGTTTCGTTGGCTCCAACATCGTCAGGGAACTGGCGTCCCGTGGTCACGAGGTAGTCAGCCTGGATGTCAGTCCCGCCGACGCACTGAATCTGGACTACCTGGGCGACCTGGCCTCTCGCGTCACCCATGTTACGGGCAGCATTCTCAACCCGTCGGATTTGGCCGCCCTGCGGGATACCTACCGAATCGACAAGATAGTTCATGCGGCGGTGTTCACGGTGAATCGAGAAGACCTGGAGACCGCTCGCAGCCGGGACATCGTTGACATAAACATCGTCGGTACGGCCAACGTCCTGGACATGGCGCGGGAGACTCGCCCCGAGCGGTTCATCTACGTCAGTTCCGGCTCCATGTACGGCATGGCCCGGTCTCCGGACCAGTTCTTCAACGAGGATGACCCATCCCGTGCCGATACCCTCTACGGTGTGACCAAGGCCGCCAGCGAGGCCATTACCCAGCGGTATGGTGAACTACACGGATTTAAGACTGCCAGCCTGCGCTTGAGCACCCCCTACGGACCGATGGAGCGGGTTACCGGCCACCGGGACAACATGTCCGTGCCCCACCAGTGGACCGGCAGGCTGGTTCGGGGCGAACCGGTGGTGGTGGATGAATCAGAATTCGGTCGGGACTATACCTACGTTCTGGACATAGCCTCCGGCATTGCCACCGTGCTGGATGCGCCCAGTCTGCCGCACGATCGGTACAATATTACCAACGGTGTTTGGGTCACCGGCTCCCAGATTCAGCGTACCCTGGCCGAACTGTACCCCGATATCAAACTGATTGACGGCCCCACGCCTGCCGCCGCCAGCGCTTCATCACCGCCCGGTCGGGGCCCCCTTTCCGGCTTCCGCCTGTGGCGCGACTTTGGCTGGACAGCCCAGTACGATCTGGCCGCCGGCCTGCGCCACTACGTTGATTGGCGGCGCCGGTCCGGCTTCATGGACTGAACGGGCCTAGGCCCGGCTTTGCGGCACCTTGGAGCCATGGCAAAGAACCCCGCGCTAACGACGAGGATCTGCACCGGATACTCCATATGGGGAAATGTCTTCTTGAGCTACAAGCAATGGCGGAGAGTGGCAACGTACTATGCAAGAAGAACAGCCTCCCTCTTGACCATTTGTCAGATCCGGGTTTTGGCAATCTGAGGCAACTTACTTTGACGCCCCTGCCTAGGGTGGTACTATGGATAGTAGGGATTCCGTTAACCCAGTGAAGCGGAGGGGCTCGTGATTATCACCCGCTTGAAACTGACAAACTGGCGGAACTTCACCGATGTTGATGTTCCGTTGTTGGATCGTGCGTTCATCATTGGGCCCAATGCGTCTGGCAAATCCAACTTGCTTGACGCCATCCGATTTCTGCGCGACGTAGCCAAGCGTGAGGGCGGTGGTCTGCAAGCGGCAGTGGCGCGGCGCGGTGGCGTTCGTCAAATTCGCAGCCTGTCAGCGCATTCCGGTGGTGGGGTGGGCATTGAGGTCCACCTAAGCCATGATTCTGGTGAACCAGTCGAATGGAAATACCGTTTGTCTTTCAACGTGGAACGCTACGGCAACCACCGCACGTTGGTTCAAGAAGAGATGGTGGAACACAACGGTCAAGTCCTTTTGCAACGGCCCACTAAGGAAGACAAGAACGATGCAGAGCTTCTCACTGAAAGCGCCTTGGAACAGGTTAACGCAAACAGGGAGTTTCGCGTGGTGGCCGAATTCTTCGATGAGGTTACGTACCTGCATCTGGTCCCGCAGCTAGTTCGTTACGGCGCTGAAATAGGCGGAAATCGACTCGACAACGACCCGTTCGGACAAGGATTTTTGGAGAGAATTGCTGGCACGAATAGCAGGACTCGCCAGAGCAGACTGGACAAGATTGCCAAGTCTCTATCGCACATTGTTCCACAACTTCAGGATATTACTTTCGAGCGAGACCAAACTTCGGGCCAACCCCACCTCAGGGTGCGATTTAACAACTGGAGAGCCAACGACGTCTTCCAGCGAGAGGATCAGCTATCGGACGGTACTTTGAGACTAGTCGGACTGTTTTGGTCATTGCTGGAACGCAGTGGCCCCCTATTGCTGGAAGAACCGGAAATATCTCTAAACCGGGATATAGTTCTTCGACTGGCGGGTTTGATCTCTCGGATGAGCGTTCCTGTTCGACGCCGCCGTGGCGAAGAAAGGTACACCGAGCGCCGCCAGGTCATATTGACCACGCACAGCCCAGACCTTCTGTGCGACCAAGGTATAGATGGATGGGAAGTCCTTTGCATCACTCCCGAAAGTGAAGGCTCAATTGTAAGGCCGCTGGCCGACGACAGCAGCTTGCGGGAGGTACTCGAGGCAGGAGTAATGCCGGGCGAAATCGCACCCTTTCGAAATCAGGGTGTTCAACTTCCATTCCACTTGGGGCTATCGGTTTAGCTGGATGCTCATCACCTTGGCGGTAGAGGACGTGCTGTCAGAGCTTGTTGCCAGTCGCCTAGTAGGCAAATATCTGCCCGATGCTGTCATACGAGGTACCATGGGTCTTCGGGGGTTCGGCTACTTGAGACAACGGATGCGCGATTTCAACCAAATCGCCCTCTACCAGAATCCCGTTCTCCTGCTGGCTGATATGGATGCGCCTCAAGGATGTCCAGTCCTCAGGGCACGCGAATTAACCAGCGGTCTAACCGCTGCCCCAAACTTGCTCGTTCGCATCGCCGTTCTGGAGATCGAATCATGGATACTGGCCGACGGGAAAGGCGTGGCCCAGTGGCTGGGAATTTCCCGCACTTCATTATTTCCCAATGTGGAGGGTTTGCTCGACCCCAAAAGATCACTCATTGAACTGGCGCGGCGAAGCAGAAAACGGACGTTGCGAGAGGCAATATGTCCCAGGAACGAGCGGGGTACCAATCGCACCGGGCCGGGCTATAACGACACTGTCGGCGAGTTCGTATTTGATGCGTGGGACCCGGAGGCTGCGCGCCGGAATGCCCCCAGCCTTGACCGCGCCATCAACCGCATGTCGGCCCTCGCAGTCCCCTAGGCAGTGCCCCTGGTGGGTAGTTGGTAAAGACCCACGGGCGGGAACCGCTTCCCGCCCGATACTGTCTGAAGGTTCCTTGCGCTATCCCCACCGGGCTGGCGGGGGAATTCGCCCCTATTCCCAGGTGGCGAACCCCATGGCGCAGCCGGTGCCGGCCGGCGAGCGGTAGCAGGGCACGTAATCGACCACTTCCATGTCCAGATGCTCGGTGGCCCCGGTAACCACTATCCAGTTGCGTATTTCAGAGCTTCCGGAGTTGATCTTCTCACGAGGCAGGGCCATCAGCTGCTCCACGCTCTTGGCCTGCATGCCGGCCAGGGCCGCCTGGTCCAACTCTTCGTCAACCACGAAATGGCTGAGGCCGCCGGAGGCCAGGATGCCCACGCGCAGGTCCTTGGGCCAGCTTTCGATGGCCTCTTTCAACGCGCGGCCCAGGTTGTAGCATCGCTTGGGGGTGGGCTGATTGGGAGGATAGTAGGTGTTCAGCATGATGGGCACCGTGGGAATGATGTCCTCGGTCATCAGGCGGTTATAGACGTACCCGAAGGCATGGCCGATGCCTCCCCTGGCCCGGCCGCCGCGCCTGGAATCCAGGAAGCTGGAACGGCCCACGTCGAATTCGGATTCCATTAGACTCTCGATGATGTGGCGGCCCAGCGCCGAGTCGGTGGGTACCTGCCGGTCCTCGCTGGCGTAGCCAATGAGGGGCTGATTGCCGGTGGATGGACCCGCCTCATGACCCGCCACCTTAACCTGGTCTCCCCAATAGACGCAGAAGGCCGGCATGTTGTCGTCCAGCAAATACTCCTGCTGGTCGTCGCCCACCATCACCAGAACGTCCAGGTTGGCCTGGTATAGCTTTTGAGATAGATGGGCGATGGCATGCTGGTTCTGCTGATGCCGTTCCTCGAATTTCTCCGGGGTAATTTCCTTGGCGATGCGGTTGACGTCACAACGGGCCAGCAGTTCCTCGAAGTTGGACGTGACGCCGTCGGTTCCGATCAGTTCGATGTGGCCCTTGTCCCGCTCTCCCCGGGCCGCCCAGCCCTCGGGCGGGGTGCTCAACTGCGGGCTGTGGGACGAGGCAAGGCCCAATACCAACTCTGCCATACCGGTCCTCCTCTGCATGAATGTCCAGGTTCCGGGGGACGCTTGACGCGATGTTAGCACCATGCCCGGTAAGTTACAATGCGGGGCAGGCGCACCGCCGGGAAACGGAGAACCTAATCGGAAACGGGGATTGGAAGGGGTACTCGATGAGGGCCCTCAGCATTCGCCAGCCCTGGGCCTGGCTGATAGTCAACAACCACAAGGACATCGAAAACCGGACCTGGCCAACCAACTTCCGGGGGCGAATCTACGTCCACGCCGGGCGGCGCATGGTGGGAGACGACTACCCGGCCCAGCGGAAATACATCGCCAGGGCGGGCATCATCATTCCCGAGCCTCTGGACCTGGGCGCCATAATTGGCGAGGTGACCATCACCGGGTGCGTCACGGCAGAGTCGGAAGCGGCCCAAAGTCCCTGGTTCTGCGGCCCCTATGGTTTCACCCTGGCAGATCCGGTGGCGTATGATACCCCCATTCCCTACCGAGGGCGGTTGGGTTTCTTCCCCGTGGATGTTGGCGCATTCGGCCCATTGGGTTGAGGTATTGATGCCGCGACTGAACAAACGAGCCGGACGCCGCTATGGATGAAGTTTGCCATACGGGGTAGAATACTGTCGGCATGACCCCCGGCAAGGAACCAACCAACGGGGATAAGGGAGGAGACAGATGCAACAATCAGCCATTCCCCAGTCCAGGCCCATGATGAGGATTGATGAATCGGTGATGACCTGCCTGCGCAAGTACGCCGATTTCACCGGCCGGGCCACCCGCGCCGAATTTTGGTGGTGGTGCCTGGCAATTTTCTTGGTATCAATGGCCCTCAATATCTTTCAGTTTCTCCTGGCCCTCATCTCCCTTGTCCCATTACTGGGTTTTTTGGGCCTGTTCAGTATCATCTTCAACCTGTTGGGTTTGGCATTAAGCCTGGGCACCATTTTGCCGAACCTGGCGGTCACCGCCCGCCGTCTGCACGACATAGGTAGAAGCGGCTGGTGGATTTTGGTGTGGTTCGCGGCCTACTTTTCTGCGGCAATACCCTTAATTGTGGGACTGATATTGGGCTTTGTCGCTTTGGAATTCGATCGGTTCATTTGGGACAGAGGCTGGGAAAGCTTTTACTTATGGGCTCCGGTGATTGTTGGCGCCGCCATTTCCTTGCTCGCAGGGTTGGGGCTGACAACTTGGATAATCATCTGGCTGGTCAAGCAGGGCCAAACCGGCCCCAACCAACATGGGCCGGACCCCCGGGCCTGGGAACCGGCGGCTTCCCAGCAAACTTGGCAATAGAGCGGGTCGATGGCCCATACTCCTTGCCTGCACTCTCTGGAGGGAAGCAATGCATAAAGTCATCCCGGTTCCCGGCGAACTGAGCCAGCCCTTTTGGGATGGGGTGAACTAGGGGAGAGGGTATTGTTGGCTGGAACTTACTGGCTTGGTTTAACTGCCGTTGAGTTGCCTTGCGCATAGCCCGGAAAGGAACTTACCGGCGGGAGAAGGGAGAACATAGTTGGAACCGGTAGCATTTCCTGAACACAAGCCAATGATGAGTTTCCAAGAATCGGTCGTGACCTGCCTGCGCAAGTACGCCGATTTCAAGGGACGGGCTACCCGCGCTGAATACTGGTGGTGGTACTTGGTAACCTTCCTAGCGTCGTCGGTAGTCAATACCATCGACGTTCTTATAGCCGTCTTTAATGTTGTCGTAGGGCAGGGTTACTTCACCCCATTGAGTACCATTTTGGGCCCGTTCAGCACCGTCTTTTCCCTGCTCATTCTTTTGCCGAGCCTGGCGGTCACCGCCCGTCGGCTGCACGACACAGGCAGAAGCGGCTGGTGGATACTGGCGTGGTTCCTCATCGGTTTCCTGAGCCTCATTCCGGTATCGGTGGGTGCGATAATGTTCTTTGTGTCGGCCCTTACCGATGGGATAGGCTGGGACCATGCCTGGAGGGATTTCGGATTTTGGGTCCCATTGATTGTTGGCGCCGTTATTTCCTTCCTTATCTGGATAGGGCTAACAATCTGGTGGCTAATTTGGATGGTCAAGCAGGGGCAACGCGGCCCCAACCGACATGGGTCGGACCCCCGGGCCTGGGAGCCGGTGGTTTCCGAGTAAACTTGTTGGTAGTAGGGGGCAACGGCCCCCTACCCCTTATCGTATCCGTGGAGGGAAGTAATGCCTAAGGTTATCCCGGTACCCGACAAACTGAGCCAACCCTTCTGGGATGGGGTGAACGGGGAGAGGGTATTGTTGGCTGGGACTTACTGGCTTGGTTTCACTGCCGTTGAGTTGACTTGCAAATAATCCTAGGCATGGAGACTCAAACGCTTACAGGTACTTCATCTGGGCCAAGGCCCATGATGACCTTGGGGGAATCAGTCAGGGTATGTCTGCGAAAATACGGGAGTTTCAAGGGCCGGGCCACCCGCGCCGAACTTTGGTGGTGGTTCCTTTCAGTTTTCCTGGCCCTGATAGTCGTCATTGTCGTTGGCAGCTTCCTCGTGATTCTGCCGGGCGCCGACGTGTTGACTACCATTCTCGCTCTGGCCATCCTGTTGCCCAGTTTGGCAGTCACCGCCCGCCGGCTGCACGACATAGGGAGGAGCGGCTGGTGGATTTTGGAATGTTTCCTTTTCGCCCTCTTGGGACTGTTTCCCATCGCGTTCTCAGGGATATTGCTTCTGGTTTTGTCCCTTAACGATATAAAGTGTTTGGGCTTTTTCCGTGAGTTAATTGATTGTTGGATTCTTGTGATTTTGGGGGCGGCCCTATCCGTCCTGGTTTCCTCCCTGCTTTGGCCCGCGCTGATAGTTTGGTGGGTCATCTTGATGGTCAAGCAGGGGCAACGCGGCCCCAACCGACATGGGTCGGACCCCCGGGCCTGGGAGCCGGTGGTTTCCGAGTAAACTTGTTGGTAGTAGGGGGCAACGGCCCCCTACCCCTTATCGTATCCGTGGAGGGAAGTAATGCCTAAGGTTATCCCGGTACCCGACGAACTGAGCCAACCCTTTTGGGATGGGGTGAACGAGCGGCGGCTGGTTCTGCAGAACTGCTCCGCCTGCCAGAAGCTCCAGTACCCGCCGCAAGCCGCCTGCCAGGTCTGCGGTTCGGCGGAAAGCCTGGAATGGCAGGAGGTGGAGGGGCGGGGCCATGTCGCCACCTACATCGTAATCGAGGATGGGCGGCTCAATCGCCGAATGCCCGACCAGCCCTATAACCTGGCCCTGGTAACCCTCGACGCCGACCCCTCGGTGAACTTCTACTCCAATCTGCCAGGGGTTCCCGCATACCAGGCTCCCGTGGGCGCGCCCGTGGAGGTAGCCTTTGAAGAGGTGGCCCCGGGCCAACTTATTCACGAGTGGCGGGTTGTGGAGTAGTTAGGCCAGCTAATTTATCGGAAAGCGGGCCCCCTCACAGGGCCGGCTTCGCTCCCCATCGTATCTCTTCTTAAACGAAAGGACGTGCAATGACCAGCAGCAACGACTTCCAATGGCGCCGGGACCGGGATGGACTGGGAGTTTGGGAACACCGGGGCAAGGTTGCCATCGTTGGCTACGGCCATTCCCCCGTTGACCGGCGCTGGGACGGGGTGAACCTGGAAACTTCCCTGGGCGCCTATACCATCCTGGCCTGCGAGCGGGCAATGGAACAGGCCGGCGTGACCAAAGACCAGGTGGACGGAATTGTCTGCTGCGACAGTCACATTGCCGGCGGCAGCGGCGGCTCCGCCTCCCAGTGGGCGCCCCGACCCTACTTCGATCCACCCTACGATTCCGAGTACGGCCTCACACTGATCAACGCCCAGTGGCTCATCAAGACCATGGGCTTCAAAAACGTTACCTTCGCCCCCACCGGGGTTCCAACCATCGGCGAGATGGTGGGCATGGCTTCCCAGGCCGTGGGCGATGGTGTCTGCAACACCTGCCTGGTTATCTACCCCACCGGCAACCTGGAAGGCCGCTACCGCCGGGGCGGCGAGAATGCCGATGATTATGCTCGGGGAGCGCGCCAATGGACGGTGCCCTGGGGAAATCACGGCGGGAATGACTTCATCAACATCTTTCCCCACAACCAGTACTGCCTGAAATACGGTGGGGAACATGACGACCTGGCCCCCTTCGTCATCAACCAGCACAAGAACGGTATGCTGACTCCCTGGGGATTCAATTACAACAATGGCATTGATCCCATCTCCGTTGAAGACTACCGGACTTCCCGGTACATCCTGAACCCGTTGCGCATCTGGGACTGCGACCGGCCGGTCAATGCCTGTGGCGCCTACCTGTTCACCAGCTCGGAGCGGGCTCAGGACATGAAATCCCAGCCGGTGTACGTGCTGAACCACTCTCAGCACAATTTCCGGTTCCGCACCACCCAGCCGGACCTGGACGAGGTGGAGATGTGGACCGACCGGCAGGCGGCCCGGATGTACGAGGGCGCCGGCCTGAGCCCATCCGACGTGGACATTTTCAACCCCTACGACGGCTACTCCATAATGACCCAGTTCTTCCTGGAAGGGTTCCAGTGGCATGGGGTGAAGCGCGGCGACGCCTTCGCCTTCTACGCCGGGGACATCAGCGTGAAGGGTCCCCATCCCTTCTTCTCCAGCGGGGGCAACCTGGGCAACGGCCGCACTCGCACCGCCATGTACACCGACAGCATTCAACAGTTGCGGGGCGAAGCCGGCGACCGCCAGGTGACGGTGCGTGCGGAAACGGCCCTGTGCGCCTTCACCACCCCCAGCAGCGGCGGCTGGCTGATGTTGGGCAAGTACCCCTCCTGACGCGCCAGGGCCGAACATCATGGCCTATGGTTGCGGACCAATCGGCTAACGTGAAGGGAAAGGAAAGGAACAGGCAATTGGCAAAGCTGATAAGTTTCGATATTGACGGTACGCTGGAGGTGGGCGATCCTCCCGGCTGCATTACCCTGGACATGGTACGGGCGGCCAAGGCCAGCGGCTGCATAATTGGCAGTTGCTCCGACCGCACCGTTACCAACCAACAGCGCATTTGGGAAACCGCCGGCATCGACATGGAGTTCACGGTGCTCAAGCACCAGCTGGATTCGGTGAAGGAGCGGTTCGAGGCCGAGGACTACTACCACATCGGCGATACCGACATGGACCGGCACTACGCCGAACGCAACGGCTTCAACTTCCTGTTGCCCGCCGTGGAGGTGACGCAGCTTTGGGAGGCGGTAGATTAGCCTGGACCCCACCTACGGCCCACTGATCGAGCGGTACAGGCAAGCCCGACGGGACCGGAACTTGGTGGTCTTGGAGGGGTTCCATCCCCTGAAGCATGCCCTGCGTTTCGGGGCAACCATCATCGAAATGGTTGTCGAGGATGGAAACCAGATTGCCCATCTGACGGACCTTACCCGCTCCCTGGCGCCGGACTTGGAAGGCGTCCTCGGCGCGGGGGCAAGCTTGGTTCCCCCTGCAGTCTTCCGGCAATTATCCCCGGTTCCACCCGCCACCGGTATAATCTCCCTGGCCCGGCGGCCCACCTACGGCGCAGCCCCCTTTACTCGGTCGGCGCCCCTGGTGTTGCTTGAAGACCCTCGCAGCCACGGCAACATTGGCGCCGCCGTCCGGGTGGCCGCCGCCGCCGGAGCCGCCGGTGTTGCCACCACCGGCCATCACGACCCCTGGCATCCCTCGGCCCTGGTGTCCTCCGCCGGTCTGCACTATGCCCTGCCCGTATTGGAATTATCCGAATGGGAAGAGGGAAGTTTATCCCACTTGACGGCGGTACGGGAGTTGGTTGCGATAGATCCCGACGGCGCACCCCTGGAAATGGGCGCCCTACCGGTCTCGGCCATCCTGGCCTTCGGGTCGGAGCGGGAAGGATTGAGCGCCGAGCTGCTGTCGGCGGCCCACTGCCGCGTCGCCATCCCCATGGAAGCTGGCGTATCCAGCCTGAACCTGGCGACGGCGGTGGCGGTCGTCCTCTATGCCTGGCGATTGGGGAAGGCCTGAACCCCTACTCCGGACGGGGGCAGGCGGCGCTCAGGCTATCCGCACCTTCTCCAGCGCCGCCAGGTCGAACTGCACTCCGTGTCCCGGGTCCTCGGTAGGGGTGAAACTACCGTCCTGGGGCAGCACCGGGTTGAGGATGTAGCCCGTGTTGTTCAGGTTCAGGGTGGGCAGATGTTCCACCAGGTAGCCGTTGGAGACGCCGCAGCACAGGTGCATGGAAATCTCCTCCACCAGGTGCGGGGCCATGGGCAGGTGGAAGGCATCGGCAACCCGGGCAATGCGCACCCAGGGGGTTACGCCGCCCACCCGGCACACATCGGCCTGCACGAACTGGACGGCGCCCCGTTGGAACAGGTCCAGGAAGCCCTCGGGCATCCATTCCCCTTCGCCGGTGGCCAGGGCCACGTTGACGGAGCTTCCCAGGCGTTCGTATCCGGCGTGGTCCTCGGCCAGGATGGGTTCCTCCAGCCAGAAGAGGTTGAACTCCTCCATCGCCCGGGCACGGGTGATGGCCTCGCCCACTGACCAGCGCTGGTTGGCGTCCACCATCAGGGGAGTGTCGGGGCCGATGGCCTGGCGAACAGCCCTCAGGCGATCCAAATCCTCACCCAACCTGCTTCGGCCAATCTTGATTTTGACACCCCAATAGTCCTGGTTCACGAAGTTGGTAACCTGGTCCAGCAGGTCTTCGGTGGAGTAGGCCAGGTCCAGGCCGCTGCCGTAGGCGGGTACGCTGTCCCGGTAGCCGCCCAGCATCCTGAACAGGGGCTTGCCGGCTGCTTTTCCTGCCAGGTCCCACAGGGCTATGTCCAGCGGCGCCAAAGCCACGGTGGTCAGACCGGACATGGTGATGTTGGGGAAGACGCTCTTCCACATCCGGTCATACAGCCGTTCGGTGTAGGTCGGGTCCTCGCCGATGAGCCGGGGCGCCAGCAGCGTATCGATGGCTTCCTTCATGCCCCGGCCGCTGGTTCCGTGGCTGTAGGTCCAGCCCACCCCCTCCAGTCCGTCGTCGGAAAAGACGCGGGCCATCAGCAGGCTGGTGGCATCAATCTGCTGGGTGGAGTTGGACAGCCCCGCCTGCCGTTGGATGCGGTACAGGGCCGTTTCTATCTTCTCGATGCGCAAGGTTCAGCTCCCGGTGCGGTTATGTAGGTGATGTATTGGATTAGGCGGGCGCGCCGGCCAGGGCCAGGCACCGGGAGATGAAGGCTTTCATGATTCCCAGGGCCCGGTCGGATTCGGGACCGGGCATATTGCCAAACCCGTGGGGCATGCCCTCGAAGTACTCCACCTGAATGTCGCCGCCCGCGGAACGGAAGGCCGTATCAAATCGCTGGGGAATGGCCAGGGGCACGTTGTCGTCGTTGGTGCCCTGGATGATCAGCGTGGGGGGCAGCAATACCGATTCGCCCCGCTCCAGTATGTGCTGGGGATTGCCTTCCTTCATGGTCTCCTGACTCAGGAAGTAGGCCTCGGTGGAGGCTGCCAACCTTTCGTTGTTGGACTCCTGGGCGTACAGGTAGCGGGCGTAGGGGTCCAGTACCGGCCAGCAACAGACGGTGTAGGCCACCGTCGCATCATGGTTGGCCCCGGGCAGGTCCAGCGCTCCGTAGCGGGGGTCGCCGGGTCGCATGGCGCTGAGCATCAGGGTGTGACCGCCACTGGAAGAACCCAGGCCGCCGATGGTGGACGGGTCGGCGTTGAACTGGGCGGCGTTCTGCTTGAACCAGCGGGTGGCGAAGTTGACGTCCTGCACCTGGGCGGGGTAGGGATGCTCCGGCGCCAGCCGGAAGTCCAGAGCCGCCACCACGATACCACTGGCCGCCAGCGCCCGGTTCATTACATCGTCGTTGGAGCGGTCGCCCCGATTCCAGGCGCCGCCGTGAACGTCCAGCAGGGCGGGAAAGGGGCCATCTCCCTGGGGTTGGTAGATGGTGGCCTGCCAGGAATTGCTGCCGTCGTTGCGGTATTCCACTTCCTGGACCGCCACGTCCAGGTTGCGGGCGGGATTGTACGTCGTCATTTTCCTCTCCTGATATTCCGTTACCGGTGGGAAGGCGCCGTCCTAGATGAGCGCTTCCGGAGTGAAGATTCCTTCCATGTCCTGGGCCGTTGCTCGGTTCTCCGGCGTGACTCCCAGGTCGGTTTCCATGAACCAGTAAACCTGCTTCAGATGGTGGGTACTGTGGCTGAGGATGATGTTCAGCAATTCAACCACGGTTACCTCTCCACCATAATGGGCCGGTACCACCCGGTCGAAGGCCTCGGTGTTGTTGCTGTTCAGGAACTGAACAATGTCCCCGATGACGCCCTCGGCGTACTCGGCAATCTCCTCCGGGGAGTTGACGCTGGCCAGCCGTTCCCGACAAGCCTGCATGTCGTCGGTGGTCATGCTGCCCGTCCTGTGGCTGGCGTAGGCCAGTTCGGGGAAGGACATGATATGGACAATGGTGTCCCGCAGGGTTTCTGGCCGCCAGGCCACGGGACGCCGCAATTGTTCCGGCGAAAGCTGCATCGTGGCCCGTATGGCAGCGTGGAGAATCCGGTCGTACTTGTCGGCCAGCCAACTGGTTCGCCCCGAAAGGTCCACCTGGGCGTCCAGGTTCAGGGAAGCGATCAGTTTGCGGGGGAAGTACCCGATGATAATCTCGTCGTTGTCGATGACCGTAACCGGCGCGGACTTGACCCCCCGGCTTTCCAGGTACTGTTGAGCTTCGGGTTCACTGGCAATGTCGTGGTGTTCATACTGAACACCGTTGGACGTGAGGAACTCTTCCAACGTCCGGCAGCTGAATCAACCAGGGTTGGTGTAAACGTGCACACTGGGCATGGCGAAACTCCGTCAGGTTGCAGATTGGCGCGATGCTCGATAGCGTCAGGGAATCTGTTGCCAGAATAGCGGAAAGCCGGCACAGTGGCAAGGCGCAATCGGCCGCCAGGAATAAGGCACAACCTTCGCCGCATTTTGTGTAGTATAATTGCCGAATCGTTCCGGTGGATTAGCCCAAGGCCGGTGGCGTAACGGGTATCGCCTGAATCCTGCCCGCCACCGAACCCGAGTTGTCAGGAGAAGCCCCGTATGTCGCGCGAACTCTTGGTACTCGACGAAAAGCCCACCGCCCGCTACCTGATAGCCGGCTGGCGGCGCCAATGGTCAGATGGTGGCGGCATTTCCAGCGGGTTGCCCCAGTACCTGATAGACCAGTTCGGCGCCAGGAAGATTGGTCGCATGGGCCGGGAAATCGAAAAGTTGTGCTATCCCTTCCAAATGGCGGGAACCCACGACGCCTATCGTCCCGCCTGCGCCTTCGACGATGGCCTTCCCTCCGTCGCCATGCACTGGGATAACGAGTTCTACGACGCCGGTGGCGGCCTGATCGTTTTCCTGGGTGACGAACCCTGGTTCGAGATTGACCTCTATGGGGAGGCATTCTACGAGGCCGTTCGGGAACTGGGAGTGGAGCGGACGGTGACGGTGGAAGGATACAACGGCCCGGCGCCGCCCGACCTGGAACGGCGCGTCGGTTGCGTCTTCAGCCAGGCCGAAATGAGGGAAGACCTGGAAAGGTACGGCATCCAATTTTCCAACTATGGCAGTGGTGGCCGGCAGGGACCCACCATCGGCATGGCCCTGGTGAACATTGCCCATTACCAGCATCCCGATTTGAAGGTATGCCGATTGGGGGCCATGGCTCCCATGTATCCCTTCACCACCCAGGGCAACCGGCAAGTGGGCATCGTGACCGACTACCGGTCCTTCTACGACATCATGCGCCGCCTCAAGGCCATGTTCGGGCTGGATCTGGACCTCACCGACCTGGAGGCCAGGGGCAACGTGGAATCCCAAAGGCTGAAGGAAACCCTGGAGCGAATCGGCGGCTCCAACGCCGAGGCCCGGCAAATAATTGAAAGGGTCAGGTCCGAGTACACCTTCGAACCTTTCCTGAATCCGGTGGAGTTGGATTCCGGCCTGGATCAGGCTCTGGACAATATCCTGAGAAGCGCTCCGGATTCGCCGGAGGAGGCTCAATAGCGGCCGAGGCGGTCGCCCTGAATCCAGCCCGTCGCAGAACTGGCGGCAGCGCGAACAAGCAATTGGAGGAACCCATTGCGTCTGAAGGGGAAAACAGTCCTGATTACCGGCGCCAGCCGGAACATTGGCCGGGCCATGGCCCTTACCTTTGCCCGGGAGGGCGCCGACCTGGCCCTCTCCTCTCTGCAAAGCCCCCAGGAATTGGAAGCGGTGGCTGCCGAATGCAGGGAGTTGGGCGTTAACACTCACACCGCCACGGCGGACATAGCCGACGGCGACCAGTGCCGCCGGCTGGTGTCGGGCTCCGAAGAGGCCCTGGGGAAGATTGACGTACTGGTAAGCAACGCCGCCATCCGTCCCCATCACCCGTTGCTGACCGTCAGCGACGAGGACTGGCACCGGGTCTTCGGCATCAACCTGCATTCCACCTTCTACCTGGCCAAGGCCGTGCTTCCGGGGATGATGGAACGGGAGTCGGGAAGCATCATCGGCATTGGCGGAATGGCCGCCATTACCGGACGGCCCGATACGGCCACCGTCACCGCCGCCAAGACGGGCCTGTGGGGGTTGATTCGAGCCATTGCCGCCGAGTTTGCCGCATACAACATACGGGCCAACATGGTGAACCCCGGCACAATCGATACCGCCCGGCGTAACCCGGAGTGGTTCGCCCAGGAGAATCGGCGCCCCACCGGTTCCGACGAGCAGCTTCGGCGAATACCCCTCCGTCGCCAGGGTACCGTGGACGACATCGCCAACGCCTGCCTGTTCCTGGCCTCGGATGAGTCCTCCTACATTACCGGTGATCAATTGAACGTGGTGGGCGGACGCTACATGGTGGCGGCCCCCACGGACTGACTTCGCGCGGCCCGCGATGGTGCGGAACCAGGTTGCGTTACATCAGGAGACGATGCCATGCCGGGAACCGAAAGGCTTGTGGTAAACACCGACAAGGCTCCCCAGCCCCTGGGAGCCTACTCTCAGGCCATACGGGTGAAGGCTGGGGAACTGCTCTACATCGCCGGCCAAGTGGGTGTGGATCGAGACGGCAACCTGCCCGGGGACGGCAGCCTGGCGGCCCAAACCCGCCAGGTCTATGAGAACCTGGGTGGCATCCTGGAATCGGTGGGAGCGGGCTTCAGCGATGTGGTGGAATTCACCACCTACGTGGTGGGGCGGGAGTCGGTTCAGCCCTTCATGGCGGCCCGCGCCGAAATATTCCCCTCCCTGTACCCCAATGACGATTATCCACCCAATACCCTGCTGGTGATAGAGGGCTTGGTTCGCCCGGAATTCCTGGTGGAGATAAAGGCGGTTGCCGCGCTGAACTGATGGCTGAACTTCTTGGAGAAGAAACCGGCGCCAAGGGCAAGCGCGCCAAATCGGAGAGCTAGGACACACCACTGGGATGACTGAAGCGCAACCGCACCCCGACAACCCCCAACCCGCGTCGCTGGAAGAAGTTCATAGCCTGTTTCAGGAGGCGGTGGCAGAGGATACCTCCCTTTCCCTGCTCAAGGGGTTCAAGCTGGACTTTTCGGGCAACGCGGGTTTTCACAAAGTTTATATGGCCGTGCGATGCCATTGTGGCACCGCGGCCCTACTCAGCGTGGAGGTTGCCGAGGACAAGACCCTTCCCCAGGTGGAGGAGGCCATGCCCAGCTTGGTGCACAATCTGCAGGCCAAAGCCACCATGTTCCGCAGTATGACTTGTGAAATGCATGCCCGTATGCGTCAACCTGGGTTATAATAAGACTTAATCGCAATACGCAACGGCTGGGTCTGCGTGAAACAGTGCGTGGCTTACGACCAAGGAGGGGAAGCAATTGCAGCGAAAGTTGACCATAGACCAGGCGCTTAAGGGCGCCAAGACCTTTTCCGAGAAGTACGTCGAGCGGGGCCCCTACGAATTCTTCCCCGAACCGGAGGTGGTGGAGGTGGTTCAGCAGGGGCTGGCCGAAAACCAGGTGAACCATGGCTACCGCTACTGCCCTTGAATGCCCCTCAGTGGCGACCCCGTCGAGGATCGCAAGAAGATCTGCCCCTGCGACCGCCATCACGAGGACATCAAGCGGGATGGCTTCTGCATTTGAATGTTCTTCGTGAGCGAAGAGTTTCTTCGCAAGTATGAACAGGGCGAGGAATATGCCCAAACCATCGATGAAGCGGTCAAGCCCGGGGAGGGCATGTTCGACCAGGATTACCAGTCCAAGTCGGACTTCAAGGGTTCCCAGGAAGCTCAATAGGCGCGGCCACGCGGGAACTGGCGCCCAAGAACAAGGAGGAGAACCATGGACATTACGGTCTATACCTCGGCTGGTTGAGGCCCCTGCCACATGGTGAAAGTGTATCTTTCACGCAAGGGCCTGGAATTCACGGAAAGGAACGTATCGGAGGATCAGGCGGCCCTGGATTCCCTGATGGCCATGGGCCTCCGCAGCACACCGGTTACGGTAATCGGGGACCAGAACGTGGTGGGTTACAGCCCCCCGAAGCTGGAGGCGGCGCTGCGGGCCGCCGGGGCGTAAGCATCCTCACCCCATGTTGGTGGCAAATGTAGGGGCGCACAGCCGTGCGCCCCTACCCGGTTTCATGGCTGCCGACCAAGGGTTGCCGCTCCGTCAGTAGAAGTTCTGACCCCGGAAGTGGTCCAGGACCGGCTGGACGATCTGGCCATGCAGGCGTTGCCGGTCCTTCCACTGGAATAACAGCCAGCGGAGCAGCAACGGGGCCCTCTTGGCCTTGGGTGTCCAGCTTATGGTCCAAGTAGTACCGTTGCCGGAAGCCTCGAAGGTGTCAGTGCGGTCCGACCAGTTGGAGTCGATGTTCCGTGCCTCCCGCCGTTGGGGAGGATCGAAGGTGTATTGCCAAAGGGTATGGTCCCCGCCCTTCTCCCGAAAGGTGTAGGACATTCCGTCCTGCCCTTCCAGGCTGCCATACTTGTCCTCCAGCAGGCGCGGGTCGGGCTGCCCCAGCGAGGGGAACCCGGTAACGTGGGCATAGACTACGCCGGGCTCGGCCGGCACGAAAGTGGTAAGCGTAAAGCTGGGCATCTGCGTTTCCTGGCGGGAGTAACGCTCCCGCCGTAATCTCTTCTTAGTTGATTGCTGGGTTTAGAACCTCGGCAGTTATCCCCGGAAGTAGGGGATAACCTCCCTGGCCATGGTTTCCATCTGGCGGTAGAGACTCGCCGGGTCCGGCGACAGGAAGCCAAAGATAAAGTCCCTGACCCCCGCCTCGATTCGCTCCTCTATGCCCTTGATGCAGTCCTGGGGGGTGCCCGTCAGGCACAGGGCCTGGGCGATGTCCTCGGCGCTGCGTTCCGGGGTAACATAACGCTGACCCACGTGGGCAACGGCGGTGGCCAGGGCTTCCTCCCGGTCTGCCGCAATGGCCGTTGGCTGGTTCAGCCCCCAATGAAAGCCGGTCAGGTCGCGCCCCGCCTCCTTGGCCATTTGGCGCACCGTGTCGTTGGTGGCCTTGAGACGCCGGACGGTGAACAGGTAGGGATACCACCCGTCGCCCAGGAGCGCCGCCCGCCGCATGGCCGGTTCGCTGCGCCCGGCCACCCAGATGGGCGGGTGTGGTTCCTGGCAGGGACGGGGCAGCAGGGTCACGTCCTCAAAGTCAAAGAACCGGCCATGGTGGGTAACCTTCTCTTCGGTCCAGAGCCGCTTCATAACCTCCAGCATCTCGTCGGTGCGGCGTCCCCTGGTGTTCACGGGAATGCCCAGAGAGTCGAACTCGATGCGAGTGCCTCTCTGGCCGCTGATGCCAATGCCAAAATCCAGACGGCCTTTGGATACCACGTCCAGGGAGGTTACCAGCTTCGCCAGCATTATGGGATGGTACAGGGGAGCGATGACAATGCCGGTCATAACCTGCAAAGTCCTGGTGGCTCCGGCGGCGGCGGCCATCATCGGAATGTTCATCAGGGTTGGCCGGGGAGGGTTGCCGTCCATGATGTGTTCCCCGGTGGTTATCCGGTCATAACCCAGTTCCTCGGCCCTCTGGGCGAACTCCACCACGTCCCAGTAATCTTCCACGGTGAAGTTGCAGCCAAAGGTGATGGTCGGCGTTGTCATTGCTGCTCCTGGAGCCTGAAGTCTGGGCGCCCGGAGCAATGCGCCGGACACACTGCCATTGTAAGGAGGGACGCAGGCGGTGGCAAACCTTCACCCACTCCCTAGGCGAGTTACCCTGGGGAAAGACCTGCGCTGTAATCCTGACCGGCAAAGAAGAACAGCTAAGCTCCGGATAACGCCCTGCCATTTTCCGTTGCCCTGTGGTATTATAGTTGGCCAGAAGAGACGCCGTGTTGAGGCGCTCATTACCTGCATGACCTGGCCATTTGGCAGGTTCAGTCCAGACCAGGTTCAATCCAGAACGGAAAGGCAGTTGCAATAGAAATGGAAGCCGCCCAAGTACTCAAACCGGAAAGCAACCCCAACATCCCTGAATTCGGCCCCGGAGACACGGTGCGGGTTAATTTTCGCATCCGTGAAGGTGACCGGGAGCGTATCCAGGCTTTCCAGGGAGTGGTAATTCGCCGACAGAATGGCGCGGGCCCGTCGGCCAACTTCACCGTGCGGCGTATGGCCGGCGGTGGCATCGGCGTCGAGCGGATATTTCCCCTCTACTCTCCCCTGATAGATTCCTTGGAAGTTACCCGAAGGGGCGCTGTGCGCCGGGCCAAGCTTTACTATCTGCGGGGCTTGCAGGGCCGCGCCGCCCGGATCAAGGAAAAGACTGTTCCCCGCCGTCCCCGCGGCGAAGCAGCCGCCGGTTAGCCAGCCTACGAAAGAGACTCCGCGCCGTGTAGGGTTGCATTTCGCCGGCGGCCCGCCGATCTCTTGACGGCGGCAATGCAGTTCCGGGCAGCAAGGGACTTGGGAAGCAGCCCATCTCCCTAGTGTGGTGGTAACCCACACCCCGCAAACTGGTGGGGGTTGCTTCTGGGGTGTTGTGCCATAGCCTGAACTACCTTTAGGGAGGCTGTTGCGTACCTCCTGCCTTTTATCCTCCCTCCAATCCTCTCCTTAGCCGGCGGCGCCTATGACCAGATACGCAGAAGTGGCCGTGGACGCTCCGGTTGGCCCCGCTCGCACCTTTTCCTATTCCATCCCCGACCGGTTCCGTCTGGAGCCGGGCCAACTGGTTTGGGTTCCCTTTGGCCGAAGGGTTCTTCAGGGCTTGGTAATGGAGTTGACCTCAACTTCCCAGGTGGATGAGACCCGCGATATTATCCAGCCGGTGGAACCGGGTCGCCTCCTGGATGACCGGTCCCTGGCTCTGGCCCGTTGGCTCAGCCGCTACTACCTGTGTTCCCTGTTCGAGGCCGTGGTCCTGTTTCTGCCCCCCGGATTCAAGGCCCAGGTTCGTTCCCGGGTACAGTCCCTGCCCGCCGACGCGGCCGACCTGGAACAGTTGAAGCCGGCTGCCCGCGATGCCCTCTCCGCCCTGTTCCAGAAACGCCGGATGAGTGAAGCCGACTTCACCAAGCTGCTGGGGCGGGCCGGCTCGCGGGAGGTCAATCGCCTGATTGAACGAGGCCTCGTCCATCGTCAGGTTGATTTGCCCCGCCCTCGCACCTTCCGTTACGCATCCATGTTGGTACCCGTGGGCGCCCCCGATGCCCAGGGGTGTTGGCCGGAATCGGCAGCCCGCATCTCCCCCCGACAGGAAGAACTGCTCCTGGCCGTGCGGGAGCATGGGTCGGGGTATTCCACCATCGAAGCCAACCGGAAGTATGGGCCAGGCGTGGGCGATGCCCTGGTGGAACGGGGTCTGCTGGCCCAGGAATGGGTGCGGCAGGAGTTGCGGGTGGTGGACCCCGCCAGCCGGATGGCCGACTGCCCTGGCGTTGAGCCGAGTCCGCAGGAAACCGATGCAATCCCCAACCTCACCTCGGACCAGGCTCAGGCGCTGGCCGCCGTCCTGGAGACCCTGGAAAACCCCGTCCGAAGCCCTCGTACCCTTTTGCTGCATGGTGTAACCGGCAGTGGCAAGACCGAAGTTTACCTGAGGGCCATTGCCCGGGTGATTGAAAATGGAAGGAGAGCTCTCTTCCTGGTACCCGAAATTTCCCTTACGCCCCAAACGGTACAACGGGTCAACGCCCGATTCCCCGGCCGGGTTGCCGTGGCCCACAGCGGCCTGACCGACCGCCAGAAATTCGACCAGTGGTGGCAGATTCGGGACGGCGAATACGATGTGGTGGTGGGGCCTCGCTCCGCTCTCTTTACGCCATTGCCCAACCTGGGCCTGATTGTCATCGACGAAGAGCACGAGTGGACCTACAAGCAGGCCGAGGCTCATCCCTTCTACCATGCACGAACGGCGGCCCTGGAGCTTTCCCGTCTTACCGGAGCCGTCGTGTTACTGGGCAGCGCAACCCCCGACGTGGAAAGCTACTACCATGCCCGACAGGGCAACTATCGGCTGCTCGAACTTCCCACCCGTGTACCCTTTGCGGCCAGGTTTTCCGGCAGTCCGGGTTCCGGTGAAAGCAGGCCCCCGGTTGTAGAGGGGACGGGGACTGGGGAAAGGTCTCGCGCCGCCTCGGCGGGTCTGGCGTACGTCGAAATAGCGGACATGCGCGAGGAACTGCGCCAGGGCAACCGCAGCATATTCAGCCGTTCGCTGCACACGGCGTTGGCCGAGTGTATCCAGGAAGGGCATCAGGCCATCCTGTTCCTGAACCAGCGGGGATCAGCTCCCATCGTCCAGTGTCGGGACTGTGGATACGTGGTCCTTTGCAGCGGTTGCGCCACCACCCTGACCTACCACGCCGCCGAATCCCGCCTGCGCTGCCACCGTTGCAATCGGCGAAGTCTCATGCCCAGCATCTGCCGCCAATGCCAGGGCCGGCGCATCCGTCAGCTGGGTATCGGCACCCAGCGGGTGGTGGACGAGGTGAAGAGCGCTTTCCCCGAAGTTGCGGTGCAGCGCTGGGATTCCGACACCGTCCGGAGCGGTCTGGATCCGGACGAGACGATGAGGAGGCTGTCCGAGGGGGAAATTCAGGTGCTGGTGGGCACCCAAATGGTCGCCAAGGGGTTGGACCTGCCCAACGTAACCCTGGTTGGCGTGGCGCTCGCCGATGTCGCCCTGTACCGCCCGGATTTTCGGGCGGGCGAACGGGCCTTCGACCTGCTATGCCAGGTGTCGGGTCGGGCCGGTCGGGGCCCCCATGGTGGCCGTGTCATCATCCAGACCTACAACCCGGACCATTACGCCGTGGCCGCCGCCGCCCGCCAGGACTACGCCGACCTGTTTCGCGCCGAGATAATCACTCGCAACCGCCATGGCAATCCCCCCTTCAATCAACTGGCGCGCCTCATGTTTCGGGACATGAACCCCACCGTCTGCCAGCGCCAGGCCACCGCCGCCGCCCGACTCCTGCGTGAGGGTATCCGCTCTCAGGGGCTTACCGACGTGGCCGTCACGGGGCCGGCCCCGGGAATGCCGGCCCGGGTACGAGGCCGCTACCGGTGGCATCTGCTGCTTCGAGGCCGCAATCTGCACCGGCTGCTGGAGTCCGTTGACCTGCCTACCAGGGACCTCACCATTGACGTGGATCCTCTGGACCTGCCGTAATTTGTTGGTGAGCGAAGGCGCCGACGACATTGTGGCGAAACCCCGACCAACCTGAGGCTTCCTGTCCGCCTTGCCCTGAAGGCAACCGCCTTTGATACTCCGGCATCTGCTACAATTGGAAATCTATACCCCAATCAATGGAGAATCCATGCTGGAAACGGACCGAATCGGTTTCTTATTCTCCGACGCTCGGGAGCTGCACCAGGACGCCCTGGAAATGCTGGAACAGGGCCGGCTTCGCAACGCAGCGGACAAGGCCTGGGGCGCTACCAAGCGGGCCACCGACGCCCTCATACTGGCGCGCACCGGCGAAGAACCCCGCAGTTCAGGCCGGACTATGAGGATGCTGCGGCAACTACGGGGTGAGGACCCTTCCCTGGAATCGTTGCGAAAAGAGTATGCGGTTCGCCAGTCCTTCCTGCATGGCGCTTGCTTCTACGATGGCGTGCTGGAACCAGAGGAGGACATCAAGCGTGATGTTCGCGCCACCATTGCCTACATCGAGGAGGCGGAACGGGCGGCGGGGCAGGGGTAGCCATCGGGTGGGCTATAACTCTGAGGTTGCTAGAATGAGGGGGCGGTGTCTACAGTGCCTCGTGCTGGCGTAGCGTGAGTCATCAATTTTGCCGTGAGAAAAGCCAATTATGCCTAACACTCTCTTTTATGGCGACAACCTTTATGTTCTACGGGAACGCGTGGCCGATGAGTCGGTTGACCTGATTTATCTGGACCCGCCGTTCAATTCCAATGCCAACTACAATGTGCTCTTCAAGGAAAGGACTGGCGAGGAGTCCCCAGCCCAAATACGTGCTTTCACCGACACCTGGGAGTGGACTGAGGAGGCTGAACGTACCTTCCAGCAGGATATTGTACTCAACCCCCAGACCCCTTCGACTGTGAAAGATATGATTATCGCCTTCCGCCAATTCATTGGGCAGAACGCCATGATGGCTTACTTGGTGATGATGGCGCCTCGCTTGGTCGAAATGCGCCGTGTCCTGAAAGCCACGGGCAGCATCTACCTCCATTGCGATCCTACGGCAAGCCACTACTTGAAGGTTCTCTTGGATACTGTGTTTGGGAAGGAGAATTTTCGGAGCGAGATAGTTTGGCGAAGAAGCAATGCTCACAATAAGCTTTCAAGACAATTTGGACCCATACACGACACAATCCTCTTCTACACAAAGGGCAGCAGCTTCACTTTTCAGCCGTGCAGAAGGCCATACACTAGAGCTTATGTTGAAGCTAGCTTTCCATATTCTGACGAAAGAGGAAAATATCAGTCGAATGTACTTTCAGGTATGGGTGTGCGGTCGGGAGAAAGCGGCAGCGCATGGAAGGGGTACGACCCAACTCAACATGGAAGGCACTGGGCTATTCCGTCTAAGCTACGTGCTGAAATTGGATTCGAACTCGAAAGCCTGTCAATTACAGAGATTCTGGATGAGTTGGATGCCAACGGTCTGATATTGCATCCACGAGATTCTGGCGGCATGCCTAGATACAAGCAGTATTTGGAAAACTCTGAAGGAGTATTGAATCAGGACATTTGGGCCTTTCAACCGAACACGCAGGGGCTGCTATGGCACTCCATTGAAGGGATTGACGAAGACGTTAAGTGGCTCGACAACGATGCCGAGCGGCTTGGCTACCCAACTCAGAAGCCATTGGGGTTGCTGGAACGTATAATTCAGGCTTCTTCTAACGAGGAAGACATAGTGTTGGATCCATTTTGCGGCTGCGGTACTGCTGTGGCGGCGGCACAAAAACTGAATCGGCAGTGGGTGGGTATCGATATCACCCATTTGGCAGTTGCCCTTATGAAGAATCGCCTTAAGACCATGTTTGACCTGGACCCAGAGACCGATTACCGTGTTATTGGTGAACCCGTCGATTTAGGAGGGGCAAGGTCGCTATTCGAGCAAGACCCCTTCCAGTTTCAGTTTTGGGCGGTATCTCTGCTGGAAGCCCAACCACAAGATCGCCAAAAGCGGGGCGCGGACCGAGGAATTGATGGTCTCCTTTACTTCATCGACGGTCCTCGGCGCAAGCCCAACAAAGTGGTGGTGCAAGTTAAAGGGGGTGGGGTTCACGCCGCGGATATCCGCGACCTTCGGGGAGTAGTGGAGAGGGAGAAAGCCTCTCTTGGACTCTTCATCACTTTACAGGAACCCACCAGCCCTATGCGCCAAGAGGCGGTCACTGCAGGCTTTTTTCGGTCGGACCTATGGCAAAAGGATTACGCTAGAATCCAAATTCGCACCATAGAACAATTGCTGGCAGGTCGGGGCTTCGACCTACCACCTCGTCAACCTTCCTACCAGGCTGCGTCCCGGGTTCACCCTTCGGAAGGGGAACAAGCAAAGCTGGACCAGTTGGCGGGGTAGGGTCGTTCTAGCTGTTCGCTCTTGAGTTTCCATTTTCAAGCCCTTGCTGGGTCCTTATGGAGTTGATTTGCCTCAATATCAAGACTTCTTCTTTAACCATGAAGGAAAAATTGTTTCCAATTGCGGTCATTCGCATCGCACCCTCAATACTCTAGCTAGATGTCCAGAATCCATTAAGCTGCGAGAGAGTCTGGATCGACTGGACACGGGTCAAGCAAGGCTCATATATAGCTCGTATGAATACGGTGCCAGTGACGATGGAGGCAAGACTTGGCGGGGCTTGGATGATGGCGAGTTCGTTCATTTATCAGCGATTCAGGCAGGCTTTGGACGAAGCTATAGCGTTCCGAAATACTACCGGCTTCCAGATTTGGAGGCATGAACCATGTAGCACTCCATTAATAATTGAGGTTAAGGCATTTCGAACCAACATATTTCCTTTAGTCAAGAGGAACGGAGTTGCTAAAGCAATGTGCCAGCAGGAAGTCGCTGCCCCTCTCCCGTACATCATAGGCAAGCCTGAAATGCCGTTCTTACTCCCTCCGTTCGCCGAGTAGCTGCCATCCCCCTTGGAGTCACGCCCCATGAACCCCGAAGCTGAAATTCGCCGTCGCATCGGCGAACGGGGCGCCATACCCTTCGCCGAATTTATGGAGGTGGCCCTTTATTGGCCCCATGGCGGGTACTATTCCCGCTCGCCTTTTGACCCGGACGCGGCGGTTCCCGGGGAGGCCGGCTCGCAGCCCTTCGGACCCACTGGCGACTACTATACCTCGCAAATGGTGCATCCCGTCTTCGGGACCCTGCTGGCCGTGCAACTCTACCAGTGTTGGCAACTTCTTGACCGGCCCGACCCCTTCCATGTCGTCGAATTGGGCTCCGGCAACGGCCAACTCTGTCGGGACATCCTGGGCGGGGCCGCCCACCTGCCAAAGGACTTTCTGCGGTCCCTTCGTTACCTTTGCCTCGACCGCAATCCCCATCCCGTTCCCGAACTTCCTCCCCTGGCAAACCAACTGGTGGCGGATGGCATACCCCTGCGCGGTTTGCAGGGTTGTATCATCTCCAACGAGTTGCTGGACGCCTTTCCCGTCCACCAGTTGCGGCAGGAGAACGGGCGGCTGAAAGAGGTCTTCGTAACTCTGCAGACCGGCGAGCATCCGGAGGCAGCCCCCCTGGTGGAAACTCTGTCCGATCCCTCTTCTCCGGCGCTGGAGGCTCGACTGGACCAGCTGGGCATTCGCCTGGTCGAGGGCCAAACCGTTGAGATTAACCTGGGCCTGGATTCCTGGACTGAATCGGTGGCGGCGGCCCTGGACTCTGGTTTCGCGATAACCATTGACTATGGTCAGACTGCGGAGGAGTTGTACTCGGCCCAATTGCGGCCCCGGGGTACGCTGGTAACCTACCACCGGCACATCCAAACCGACGCCCCCCTGCGCCACGTGGGTCAACAGGACATCACGGCCCAGGTGGATTTCACCACCCTGGTCAACGCCGGTCGCGGTTCTGGCCTGGAACCCCTGGGCTACACGACCCAGGGAAATCTCCTTCGCAACCTGGGGTTGGATAATTTGCGACGCCGCCTCACGCCGGGCAACTTGCCGAGCCCCTCGATTTCCCGTGATGTGACTGCGCTGGCCGCCAACCGGGCGGGGATGCTGGCCCTGGCTCGCGAGGACGGGCTGGGCGGCTTCAAGGCCTTGGTTCAGGGCAAGGGCCTGGCTGTGGACGCTGGTTTGGGTTCTGGATTGTGGGGTTGGCAGGAGTTGCCATCCCCGGAACCCCTGGCCCTGGTGGCGGACATTCCCCTTCCCCTCCTTTCCGACCGGCATATATCCCTGCTGCAGGGTTGGGGTCAGCCCGCGACCCTGGAGTTTGAGCTGCCCCAACTATGGGACCCTCCCGGCCAGCCCTGAACCGAGGGCGTCCCGATTCCCCCAATAGTTTGAGCCTCCCGTAATTCAGCCTGCCTGAAAAAGATGGCACGGCATCTAAACCGAATCATCCCACCCGTCCCATCCAGGTCAGAGGCGCCTCAAGGTCTTCCAGTGAACGAAAAGCAGCATTGGAATGCTGGGTAAGGGGCATGATTACGGGTTACAATGGAAGCCCTAGGCGGTTGGGCCGCCTCATCCCCCGTCCCACTTTGCCAGAGGAAAGGAGGAGCGATGATACAGCGAATGATCGGCGCGGCCTTGTTCAATGCCCATACGTATGAAGAGATTGAAGCGGACCAGAGCGCCCTGGGTCAGGCCTTGGGCGTGGTAATCCTGGTGACCATCTGCGGCATGATTGGAGGTCTGGTGGCGGACATCATGGAAGGCGCCACCGCCCTGGGAATCATCGTGGGTCTGGGCTTCGGGCTGGCCTTCGGTATTGTGCGCTGGGCCCTTTGGGTGACCGTTATCCTGATGGTGGGCGGCGGCCTGCTGAGGACCGAGAACACCCAGATCAACTGGTCAGAAATGGGGCGAGTGCTGGGATTCGCCTACGTTCCTGGGGTACTGTCCATATTTTCCTGGTTGCCAGCGATTGGCGATACCATAGTCTTTGCCGCCTTTATCTGGACATTGGCAGCTGCGGTAATGGCTGTACGGCAGGCCATGGACTTCGAGGGAACTGGCCGGGCCATTCTGGTGGTAATTATTGCCGGCGCCATCGGCTTGATTCCCTGGCTGCTGCTGCTGTTGATCGAGTTTTTCATCCTGCCCTGACCCGCTAGATTTAGGGAATGGCGGAATGGGGAAGGGAACCAATGAAGGTTAGGAAGGCAACCCACCCCCGCGGCAGGGCTTTCGCCTCGCGGGGGTAGCCCCCAGATCCTGGTTCTGAGTCAACCCAGATCTTCCAGGCGGCGCGAGGTCGCGAAATGACCTCGGCCCCTGTTTCTCTGGAATTCCAAG
The DNA here is from genome assembly GCA_965221385.1 of Dehalococcoidia bacterium. Lineage (GTDB taxonomy): Bacteria > Chloroflexota > Dehalococcoidia > Lucifugimonadales > UBA3495 > Bin22. The sequence goes on along the minus strand of OZ244885.1, from coordinate 1,209,158 downwards.
GAAGACCCGGAGTTACACCCCTTCGGTGTTCAAGTCAATCCTCGGGGCGATGGGCTTCATGCTCTCGACGATGAAGCAGATGTGCTCGTCCAGGTCCACGCCCAGTTCGTCGGCGCCCTTGCGGATATCATCCCGGTTCACATCCTTGGCGAAGTTCTTGTCCCGCAGCTTGCGGTGAACCGACCTGGGCGTGACATCATCCAGGCTCTTGCCGGGGCGCACCAGGGCCACCGCCCGAATGAAACCGGACAATTCGTCCACGGCGAAAAGAGTGTGCTCCATCAATGACTCCCGGGGAATGCCCGTGTGTTCGCCGTGGGTCAACACGGCCCGAATGATGTCCTCCGGGTAGCCATGTTCCCGTAGAATGTCGGCGCCGTAGGTGGGATGGGACTCCGGCGTGGGGCAGATTTCCCAGTCGAAATCGTGCAGCAGTCCGGCGATGCCCCACCGGTCCTCGTCCTCGCCGTACTTGCGGGCATAGCCGCGCATGGCAGCCTCAACCGTGAAGAGGTGCTTCATCAGCATGTCGGTCTTGACGTGCTGATTCAGGAATTCCAGCGTTTGGTCCCGGTTCATAACATCCATAGAGGGTCGCCCTCCTGTAGTAGTGTCCCGGTATAAGTATAGACCTGAGTCGGCGCAGCCCCTTGCCTTCAATTATTCAATACCGGGAGACTCGCCGCCATCCAGTTCGTTCGCAACTGGGTTGAGCGGCGGCGCCGGACTGTCAGGCGTTCCGATGACGCGGGGCAGGCACCGGACGGCGGTGGTCAAGAACCCGCTGTGCGCCACCATGCGATGGGCAGGTCGCACGCTGCGTTCGGTGACGTGCCAGGGACGCAGCAGGGTCTCCACCGTTTCAATCATTTGGAATCGACCGTCCTGCCTGAGGCGTTCCGCCAACTGGTGAACCTGGAGGATGGTGGGCAGGAAGCTGATGAGGATGCCGCCCATGACCAGCGCCTCGGCCACCCCGGACACCGCCTGCCATGGCTCCGGGACGTCCAGAACCACCCGATCCACCTGCCGCTCCTCAATACCTTGGTAAACGTCGCCCAGGGTAATGGTGAGATTGGCCGGATTGGGAATGACCTGACGAATGTTGGCCATGGCCCGTGGCACCACCGATTCCTCAATCTCGTAGGTGATTACCCTTCCCTGGTCTCCCACCGCCCGCAGCAAGGCGGTAGTCAGGGCGCCGGAACCCAGGCCCGACTCCACCACCGTGGCCCCGGGGAAGATGTCGGCAAAGGCAACGATATTTCCCAGATCTTTGGAGTAGATAATTTGGGGACCGCGGGGCATCTGGCGCACGAACTCGCCCAGTGTGGGGCGAACCGCCAGCAGCGTATGACCGCGGTCGGTGCGGTACCAGCCGCCCACCCAGTTGCCGATAATGCCGTCGTGTTCCAGTCGGCCCAGATGGGAATGGAACACCTGACCCCCGGCCAGAGTGGTCAGGTAGCGGCGGTCCTTGCGGTCCAGGAACAGGGCCAAATCGCCGGCCTGGAAACGGTTCTTGTCGGTATCCAAACAGTCCTCAGCAGACACGCCGACACCGGAGGGCGACGGGGGATGGGCTCTTGAATTGCAATGGTAACTGCTGGAAAGGGGGGTTGTCACCATTGGGGAAAGGGGATCCTGCCCGAAAGGGGTGAGGTTTTGGCCAAAGCCCTCCCATAGGAGGGTCTGGAGTAAGGCCAAGGGGAAGGACTGGCGGGCGGCGCCGAATCGCTTGACAGTGGGGTTGGGGATTACTAGTATTGAAGGTGCGCCCTTCGGTGAGCGGGCCAACTCTGGGGATTAGTCCAGTGGTAGGACGCCTGACTCTGGATCAGGAAGCGGAGGTTCGAACCCTCCATCCCCAGCCAGCCATCGTGTACGGTATCCAGAACTCCCTCTTCTATCCCCAGCGCTTCCGTTTCCCGCTTCCCCAGGGGGCTATCCTCGGGCATAGGCATTGAGTAGCGGATGGTAGCCTGACCCGGTTCCACCGCGATCTCCTTGACGAATGACCGGATGAAGGCGCGGGTCCCGCAACTGGGCGCACACGTCTGGAGGGGGTTCAGCGCCCGACCCTTCTACGTGATCTATCCCTACCCATCCTGGATTTCTTCAGAGCCGTCAGATGGCTTCGGCGACAAATCTCCCCATTCCAACAGGAACTGCCTCAACGGATCCGCGATTACCGAACTCAGCAGAACACCCATGATGGCTAATGATGCCACCTGCCAGATCGGGTCCAAACCAAACCTCGAAGGAACTAGCGTTGCTATTGATATAGCGGGCAAGAAAAGCATCGCCATTGCCAAAGCCTGCAAACCGGGTCCACTCACTCTATTTTGTTTAGCCCGTTGGGCCCATTCCAGAATTGGCCTTGCCAACAACGCCCAACCTGCTCCGCCTAACAGGTAAAGTGGTACCGGCAGAAGCAAGAGGGTCAATGGTTCGTCGTTTACCTCAACAGCAGCTATCCAGTAGATCATCAAAATTACCAGTCCTGCCAGCAACCCTGTCAACAGCATTGTTTGGTGACGCAGCGAAAGCAGTACCAGGTAAAGTAATGCCAATGCGGATATGGCCAAGAATGAACCGACAACTAGGCCATCCAGATTGTACTTTACCCCAAACGCCATTACCCACAGAGCGACGAAGACTGACAACCACCAGTGCAAGTAACCCTTTGACTTTAAGTGCTTCTGTTCGGCTAATAGCTCCGTAAACGGGAGCATGAGAACCAGCACGGTGAGCCATATGCGTATGGTCTGGTTCTCGAATAGGTCGAAGAACCACGTGAGGAAAACGGCCCCGCAGCAAACTGCAAGGACTAGAACAAAGGAAACAAAGGAGAGGGCGAACCGATGACGAATTGTGTTGTAAGCCCCACCGCCAAAGTTACGGACTCCGGCTGCCATAGTCTTGATATTCTGCATGGCAATACCTCAGACAGATTTGGCACTGTTCTTGCGGGATTAGATAATGGACCCGGTATCGAAGCTTGGCGCTAACAGATTGAGGGTCATGACCAAGACATGGCCGAGCTACACAAGGATAGCAATGGGTGCGGGCACGGCCCCGTTGGACACCAACAAATCCACGTCCCGGCGGTCGCTGGAGACGCGGGCGTAGAGGGCGGCGGGGGTGGGTCAATTTGCTTTGCTCAGTAGGGTATTCCGCTCCCCCCTAAGGTTTCCCGTAGTATGATCATGATTTAGTCATTGGATCAACTGCATGACTGCCAATGCAAGGGTTAGTATTAGAGTAAGAAATGCTAAAGAAATAATGATCCTGGTGTACTTCTTAAATTGCATATTGTTGTAGGGTTCAGCACGCTCCCGGTATTTCTGGTTTGTATCTTCGCTGATTTCATCGTCAGGAAGCTGGGTATATTCTTCCCAAAACAGGGGTGGGGCCGCCTGCAAACTTTCGTACACAGAAAGAAGGTCCGACTTCTGGAAGCGTTGATGGAACACTTCTCTCAGATTCTCCAACTTTATTGCCTTCTCATGCAGTTCACTGAAACGGATTACTACTACCATATTACCAAGCAATATTGCGCACACCGCGACAAAAAAGGTTAGTTCAAGAGGGTTACGGATCCAAGTGACTTCACCCATTAGGAATGAAGTTGAGCCGTGTGCCAACAGGCCGGAGAGGAGCGTTCCCACTACATAGAGACCTGCCCGTCCAACAGACCTAATGAAGGATTCTGTCTCGAAAAGGTCAACCGCAACGCCCCACCTGTCATACGACTCCCGCCGGTTGCGGAGGACAAACCGGAGTCCCACCTGGGTGACTATCTCACCCAATACATAGGCAAGGTAGCACATTATTCCGAAAAGGATAATTGCCCAAGCCCAAATTCCAAATCCTATGTCACTCATTCTCTCACCATCTGCCTTGTGGTTTTGATCCCGCAGGTTGGGGTTGCGGAAGCGCGCCTGCTGAAGGCGTTCCTACCGTCGCCAATCCTGTGTGGAAAAGTTAGGTCTTCCGAAAAAAACCTAGAAATGGATATGGGGATCAATTGAGGTACTCGCCGCAAGTCAGCTTCCACGTGATCCGATCATCAGTCCAAGGAATCCTCCAATGGCAAATCCTGCGAGAACACTCCAATACCACGGAATAATCTCCGACAGTGCAGCTACCACTAATCCCAATATAGCGCCTAGGATACAGCCGATTGCCGATCCCAATAGTATTGGACTATTAAGCAATGGGGTCATTTCCTTCTCCTCGAGTAGCAGGCTCTACTTATGGTCTATTTGGCTTGTCCCCCTTAATGCAAGGACCCAATACCGGGTTTCACCCACGCCATGGATTCAGAGCTACCTATCTTCGGTCCTCCTAACGGTGTAGGTACCCTGGCCCACGCGCTCAAGCCTGGGGTCATTATAGAATCGGGACAGCAAGGTATTGGATGGGCGTTTGCCACCTATCGCCATGCCCCGCTCCGTTAGCGTCTCGTAGATCTGCTGATAGTGCATAGGCTGTCCCGTTTCGGCGAGCAGTTCTACAACCGCTTCCACAGAGTCACGCCTATTGGCAAAGGGTGGTCTCGGCTGCAAGAGAGCACTTGGGGATTCTTCTCCGTCTTCCGCGTTAGCTTCATCGATTGACAGAATTGTGGCCCAAGCATCAACTTGGGATTGGATAACCCACTCCCTATGTTGCAGGAGACGAACCTCATCGCGCGTCTTCTCCAAATCTTTGGTAAGTCGTTGCCATTCGCGGTATGCAATTGACTTGGCGTCGTCAGGTACAGTGCCGGCATATTCCCAAGGGGATGGTGTGGCGTCCTCCACGTTTTCCATATCGACAGATGCCTCCATGACTTACTGTTGCCTACATTGTACAGGACTGATACAGATGGAGTCAACATCTGTACACAGCAAAAAATCTGCCACAAATGCAACGCCATTCCAGATGCGCAACCTTATGGTGAAATTCTGGGAAATGCAGGATGCAATCATACCCACAGTGTGATTGCATTGTATAACAGGAAGATGCATTTGGCATATTGTAGAACAATATCACAACCGCCATTCGCCGGGCTACCGCCTGGCGCCGCCGGGAGTTGCCCTTTTGCCGGAGGACTTTTCTCTCAGGCTCGCCGCCTTCAAGGATATGACCGGCCTTACCTGGGAGGGATTGGCCGACGCCCTGGGGGTTGACCCTCGCCAGCTGCTGCGTTGGCGCAAGCAGGACGGCGAACCCAACGGCGGCGCCATGTTGGCCCTGATGCGACTGGCGATCCGGGTGCCGGGCGGATTGGCCCTGCTCCTGGACGAAGACGTAACCGTGATTCACACACCGAGGAGGTGATCGTATGACAATGACAGCGCAACCCCCCCTGCAGAACTTCCAGTCCTGGCCTGAGGATTTTGGAGCCAGGCTGGAGAAGCTCAAGCTCCTGTCCGGGCTGACCTGGCGGCAGATGGCCCGAGCGCTGGGAGTGACCGACCGGGCCATCCTGTTGTGGCGGCGGGACAAGCGCCGGCCCTCCGGCGCCAGAATGTGGGCCGTCGTCGAATTTGCCTGCCAAGTTCCCGGCGGGATCGAGGTACTTCTTTTCGGAACCTCGACGGGTTGGGATTGGAGGTCTCAGGTAGGGTATGGGCAAGGTGGATAAGGGCATGAGCAGCACGATATGGGACAGGGGTTCGCGGTTCCCAGCCCCGTCCCTCCCCCAGGACTTCCCGGTACGTCTGGGGCGGCTGGAGGACAGGTCGGGCGCTTCTTTGGAAGAGGTCGCCCTGGCCGCCGGCCTGCCCGCCCGACGGGGAAGCCAGTGGCGGATCGGACGTCCTCCCAGCGAGGATGAGCTTCGCGCCATCGTGCGGTTTGCCTGTGGCGTTCCCGGCGGTGTGGCAGTGCTGCTGCTGGACTCCTCTCAGCCCTGGCCGGTGCGGGAGTAACGGCAATGAGTCGCCGCCAGCAGTGGGTCTATCACACTCGTCCAGAGGAGTTCCCGCCGGATTTTCCGGGACGGCTGGATGCCTTCCGGCGGGCGGCTGGGCTGACTTGGCGAGGGCTAGCCCGGCTGTTGCTGGTCAACGCCAGGACGGTGTTCCGATGGAAGTCCGGCGCGGCCCCCGGCTCCGGCCACCTGGTAGCCCTGTTCAGCCTCGCCGACGCCATGGGCCTGCTCCACCTGCTGCTGACAGAGGTTGAAGAAACAGAGGATGGCCATGACGTGAAGACGTAACGGCGTCAGTCGCAGGCGCAACACAGAGAACGGCCGGGCGGTTTATTCCGCTCGGCCGTACGTATTTGTCAGCTTGTCTAGGAGAACGGGTGGAAGAGCAACCTTGACCTGCCGAAGCGCACTGCCCTAGAGGGCATCACGAAATCAAGCGTTACCGCCGGAGCCAATTTCGTCGGAAGTCTCTGGAAAGCAAATACCTAAGGATGGCACTGCCAGATCCTAGGACCACCCCCGTCCAAATGCTCCAACCAGGTATCATTGGAAGGAACGAAGTGGGTGACATAATGCCGTCCATGGATATGTACAGAAAAGACACCAAGAAAGCGGTCCTCCACGGTTCCCAATCGTAAGTTAACCGCTGTCTGAGATGAAAGGGAATCCAAGGCGCCCCGTACACGCGCGTCAGGCCGCGATTGGCCAGATCCCCAACTGGTTCGTCTAACTGCCTGGTAACGAGCCCAGTTAGAGCAAGAATTGCGGCAACCAGCGCTATCGTTGCTAACGAGTCAAACGGCATAGGGAAAAAGGAGACTGACCATCCCAGTAGCCAACCAACGAGGCCATAAGTCCCGCCAACCAGAGGGCACCCGATCAGGAACATCTTGATACTGTACCCTCGGGGATCGCGAATGATCTCCTCTGTACCGTCGGCAAGCCTTCCTCCGATATTCATCGGTTCCCCCTCTGGGTCTATGCGAATAATGAACTGCAAGTAGTAGCCAATCTATTCCATTCTACTACAGAGCATCCCTAATCGCCTCCCGGTTCAACCCCTTTTTCAACGCTGCGATGAGTGGCCGACATGGGGGCTAACATGGGGGGTAACATGAGGGGTCACATGGGGGGTACATGTAGGGTGGCGCCTTTCGGGTGGAAGGGAGAGCCACCGGACCTCAATGGCGAAAGAATGCGTCAAGAGCTGGTTCCTCCAATTCTCGCCTGCTGCCGGACGGAGACAGGAACCGCCGGACATGGCAGATTCTGTCTTCGAAAGGCAGAACGGCAAGTGGCGGGCAAGGAAGCCGTGATCCAAGCCTAGCTGCAACTGCCATGACCCTTACCACCCCCGAAAAGCGTACCCCGGCGGGTCGCCGCTGCGGGTGATCCAGACGGGACCCAGGGGGCCAATGTTCTCCACCAGCTCTCAGTGGGAGGCCAGCAGGGGAACCCGCACGCGGTGGCGTTCCATCTCGCGGTTGGCGATGGCCAGGAAGTGGGTGAGGGCGATGGGGTCATCGAACACCACCAGGACCAGGGGCTGGGCGCCGTGGTCGTCGGTTGGCTGGGAAGTGGAGTAGTAGCGCAGGTAGGGCGCGAGGCGGGCGGCCATGGTGATGGGGCGCACGGCCCGCCGTTCCCACTCCAGGAAGAAATGCCATACACTGTTGCCCCGGCGGATGACGCCGAAAGCGTCGGGATGGACCGACCTCAGCCGTCCGTTGTGGCGGAAGTACCGCGAGGCCCGCCGGGGCGGGTCGATCTGCACGACTTCTCTGGATCGGGAGCGGACCTGCCTCACCAGGGCGGCGATGAAGCCGTGTACGGCGGCGGTGTGGTCGGCGTTGCGCAGCAGTTGGCGAGTCCTGGTTCCGGCCACGTTCCGCCATTCCAGGGGAGTGTCAATGTCCAGAGGCCGGGCGCTCCACCGCCTCATAGCGTCGCCAACCGAGGTCCTATCCCGGCGGGCCACCATCACCAGTCCCCTATCTGAGAGGGCTAAGCGGCGCTGTTCGCCAACCACGGCTTCAACCAGCAGGCCCGTCTCGGCCAATCGCGTCGTCACCTGGGACAACCGGGATCGCTTCACGCCCAAGAGCGCTCTCAGATGCTGGGGCGACAGCCAGGGCCAGTCGGCCAGCAGATCCACGGCCTGCTTCTCCACCGGCCTGAGCTGGGACGGCAGCAGGCACTCAGCGTTGGGGTCCAGGGCGTCGGGCATCGCTGCTCGCTGGGGCGGACGCCGGATGGGCCAGGGTTGGGGAGGGCCGGTGTGGGCCAACGCGGTCTGCAGGTTCAGGGGCGCAGGGCTTGAGGGGGTGCGCCAGACGGCGGCTCCGGCCCCGGCGGTTGCGGCGTCGCCCTCCAGGGCCAGGAAGACCGGCCCGGGCAGTGTCGCCGCCATCCGCCTTGCGTGGCGTAGTCGCACCTCGTCGGGCAGCAGCATCAGAACGGCGCTGGTAGGCCGCAGTAGTCCCAGCCGCCACAGACGTTTGGCGAAGGCGGTGCGGTCGGAGGAACCGCCTTGGCGGACCACCGCCAGGGTCCCGCCGTCGGGCAGGGCGATGGCGGCGTCCAGGGGCATGGCGCGATACCACCGGAAGGTCAGGGGATGATGGAGCTGGCTTACGGCGCAGGTCAGGCGATAGACCACGGCCACTGCGTCCAATCGCTCCAGCAGCCCTCGCCGCCACTGACGGGACACGGGGCGAAGGAATAGCAGCTCCTGGACGGACTCGCCCCCCAATTCCGCCAGATGTTCCACTCCGGCGGCGGTGAGGGCGTAACGGCGCGTCGAGGCCAGCAGGGGAGAAGCATGGGGGATGGCTTCCACCATCCCCCTTTGTTCCAGATGGGCCGCGGCCTGGTATGCGGCGCCTCGGGACCAGCCGGAGAGGGCGGCCAGCTCCAGCCGGTCCAGGAAAGGCATATCGGCCAGCAGCCGCAGGGCGTTGCACTGGCGATTGGAGAGGGTCATTCGCCGTCCTCTCCGCTTGCCTCAGGATTGCGTTCAAGGGGTAGTTGACGCTCCGGGTCGGAATTGTTGGCCTGAAACTGGGGTTCCTCTGCCTGTTCCGGTTTCGGCCCGCCGGTGGGCGGCTGGAAGTGCTTGCTGCGCTGTCCGTCTCGGCCCAGGACTTCGGGCGCCGGGGGTTGCTTCTGCGCCGACGAAGTATTTTGGCTTTGCCGGATGCGCTCCACCTCCCGGCGGAATTCCTCGACCCGCTTGCGGCCACGCTCCTGCTGGGCGGCGATCTCTTCCGCCGGGGTTAGGTACGCTGAGGCGTCGTTGCGGATGCGCTGGGCCACGGCCAAGCTGCCCGGTTCAGGCTTGCGCACCCGCATGGAAAAGGGCGGCATCCGCTCGATTCCCACCGTGGCGCGAACATAGCAGTGGTGCACATCCAAGGACACCACGTCGTCCTCAGTAACGTTGTCCCTGCCCAGCTCCCACACCAGTTGCCGGGCGTCGGCGCCGGCCACCTGGAACACGGCAAGACAGCCCACGTTGGCCAGGATGGTGTCGCGCATGGTCAGGGACAGGTCGTTCAGCTTGGCGAGGCTCTGGGTGGCGAGAATGAAACTGGCGCCGAACTTGCCCAACTCCGACAGCATGGCCTCGTAGTCCACGCCGGGCATGGATTGCATCTCGTCAACTACTACAAGTGTGCCCCGGCGCTGCTCCGGCGGCAGTACGCCCTGCTCCCTGATCACCGCGTCCACCAGGTTGAGAATGGAGGAACCCACCAGCGCGGCCACGTCCCGGCCCACCGCTCCCTGGGCGGTGGACACGAATAATACGTCCCCGTTCAGGATGGTCTCGCGCAGGTCGATGGTGGACCTGGGCTGTCCCAGGATGGCCCGGGCCATTTCCGATGAGGCGTAGTAGGAGAGGCGGGTCTGCACCGGCGCCAGGGCGTCACCCTGGTAGTCCCTCCGCCAGCCCGTGAAGATGCCGCCCCACCAGTCCAGCAGGAACTGGTCCGAGACGCGGGTCAGGACGCCGGTGCGGTAATTGTCGTTGGACAGCAGAGTCAGTCCGTCCAGGAGCGTGAACTGCTCGTCGTCGCTGGTGGCTGGATGACGATTGGCCTCGTGGAGGCTCTTGACGGTGTGCTCCAGGATGGACTGCATCCGGGGACCCCATTGGTCCCAGAGGCCGTGGGCCACGCGCACCACCGAATCGGCGGTGCGATCCCGTTGGGTGAAGATGCGGGCGTCCAGCAGGTTGATACCCGGCGCGCCGCGAGGATCGGCCAGGTCGATTAGCTTCACCCGGTCGGCGATGGACTCCGGGACGTGTTCCAGCAGTCCGGCCACCAGGTCGGCGTGGGGATCGACGACCACGATGGCGTCATCGTCCCTGCCCTCTGCCTTCTCCCGGAGCTTGTGGGCGATGACGTGGCCCATCAGGGTGGACTTGCCCATGCGGGTGCGGGCCACGTACAGGTGGTGGCGACGCAGCAGGTCGTCGGGGAAACGAATCTCCCGTGCGCGGCCCGACGTGGTATCGCCCACCAACGCTCCTCCCTTCACCCCCTTGGCAGAGGGCAGAAGGGACCGGGCGCCGGACCGTTCCAGCAGGGGTGTCTCGTCCCTGGCGCCGGGCGGGTGCCACAGGGCCGCCGCCTCACGGACGCCCAGGACGCTGCGCTTGCCGAAGAGACCGGGGCCGGTGGGGTGCAGGTTTGTAGTCGGAATGATGGGCCGCACCTTGCTGGCCTTGAACCTGGCCCCGGCGGGATGGTCGTAATGCTTGTAGGCCGCCGCCACCGGCTCCAGAACCTCTCTCGCCCTTCGCAGTCCGTCCTTGGGGTCAGCGGTTTCGGGTAGAACGGCGACCAGCTGCAACTCGCCGTCGAATGCGATTCGGGACACCTTCTCCTTGATGATCAACGGGTCGTAAACCCGCTTCCGTCCCTGCTTCCAACGCCACCAGCCCCAGCCCGCGGCCGTCAACCCCAGGAGCGTACCAGCGGCCAGAAGGGACGCCTTGAGAATCTCCCCGTCCTGAATCCAAAAGTAGCCCCGCAGCCCGACGAGACCGGCGACCCCTACGATGGCCAGCGTCACTCCGTCCACCTGCAGGGGGCGGGTCTGGTAGGTGTAGGACGGGTCGGGGCGCTGGTAGCCGGGGTTCTTGAACGCCTTCTCCTGGTGGGCCTGGGACCAGTCGGGGCCGAGGGAGCGCAGCAGCAGGCGGGCCACCACCCGCTCATCTTCTCTCAAATGGGACAGGGCGGTTAGCAGGGCAATAGCGGGGTCGGGGCACTGGTCCGGCTCCTTTGCGGGAAGAGGGTTCAATAGGTAAAATGTAGGCCGCCGTAGCAAGAAACGACCGGCTGGCCCACTTGAAGGTGGCTAGGCTCCAGTAGGTGAAAGGGGCAGATACCATAGTTGTGCACAGGCCGCACCCTCGTCCAGAAACGAACCGCAACACAGTTAGAGACATCCTCAAGTTCATTCATCGTATCGTAGGGTTAGAATGCTAGAGTACAAGGGTTATGTCGGTGAGGTTGTGTACGATTCAGAGGCCGAGGTGCTTCACGCCAGGGTGATCAATAGCGGACCGTACCCAATTGCCAACGCCGAGGCCACCGACGTTGAGGGGATAAAGCGCGAGTTTCGCAACTCCATTGATGTCTATCTGGAGGGATGCGCGGAGTTGGGCATAGACCCGGTTGCGCCGTCGGCTGTTCCCCTAGAGGCCGAGGCCCGCTAAAGGAATAGTGGAACGCCGCTCGGCGGACAGCCGCTTGCCAACCATAACTTCTATCAGGTGGCGCAGGCTTCCATTGCGCTGGAGCAACTCCTCCCTGTCGCCCCGGTCGATGACGAAGGGATACAGGCCTAAGGGCAGCGCTGAAAGCATGCCCTCCCGTTGCCGGAAGGCCAGAGTGTCCAGCTTGCCCAGAGTTGCGGCGAAGTGGGTTCTGGTTGCGTAATGGTAGGGGTGCTGGTAGGCTTTACGGACTATCAGGATGGCATTTGGAGGCGCGGTATAGGCTATGGTGAACCGTGATGGAACCCTTCAGTTGAAGATTTCACACTTCGGCCCCGTAGCGGAGGCTGCCGTCGAATTACGCCCGATGACTGTTTTCGTTGGTCCCAGCAACACCGGAAAATCCTATTTGGCCGTCCTAATTTACTCCCTTCACCAGTTTTTTAGTTCCCTTCCATACATACCTCGCAGCAGAAATGACATTGGGCGGGCCGTTTTTCCATACAGGAGGCCCCTCCGCTTGGGGCCGGAAAGCTTTAGGCTGTCGTCCTATGATGTAGATACTATACATGACTGGGTAGGCTCTCTTGAATCTGCGGCTATGATGCGTAGTCTGCAAAGAAGAAATATCTCGCAGGTTGAGTTACCGGAAGCTGTTGCTGGTATGGTAAGGCGGGCGATTGTCGAGGTAGGGAGTATTGAACCAATCGGCCGAGATTTGGATCATGAAATTGTCAGATGCTTCGGAGTCGAAGAAACGAAGAATTTGGTAAATTACCTGGGCCAGAAGAGCGCCACGTTTGAACTGCAGTCAATCACCTCAAACGATTCAGGGAGTGAAGGTATTGTTTGTTACACTGGTACCTTAAGCGACAACGGTACAGCCCTTAAATCCCTACTTTCGGATTCCTTGCCTCTGCGAATCCCATACCCTGACATTGTAGCCTCTACGTGGCATTTCTCCTATCCAGGCGGAGGTGACTCGGAAAGAGAGGCCCATGCTTACGCAAGCCTGTCGGCTCTTGCTAGTGAGGCAATTGCAAACACGGTGGGTCCCTTAGGATTTCCAGTGCATTACCTTCCGGCAGACCGGGCCGGGGTTATGCATGCCCACCAGGTAGCAGTGCGTGGTCTTATAGCGAGAGCTTCTCGAGTTGGGCTGCGCCCGGAATTTCCCATGCCGGTCTTGTCAGGAGTATTGGGGGACTTTCTCGAACAGCTAGTTGAGCTGGCATCTGCTAGAACATTAGAGCAACGGCAAGGGCCAAATTATCTGGCTGAAAAACCAAATGACCTGGCTGAAAAACTGGAAAGGAATTTGATGAAGGGATCGGTGAGCGTAGAGCGCTCGCAGATCGACTATCCCTCCTTCGTTTATCGTCCCGACGGTTGGGAGCGAAACTTGCCGCTTATGAATGCTTCGTCAATGGTATCCGAATTGGCCCCCGTAGCCTTGTATTTGCGGCACGTTGTATTCCCAGGCCATACACTCATAATTGAGGAGCCTGAATCTCACCTGCACCCAGCTATGCAGGTTGAATTTATTCGGCAGTTGGCTGCTGCCGTCAAACTTGGTATCCGGGTGATCATCACCACTCACAGCGAATGGGTGCTTGAAGAGTTAGCTAACCTGCTACTCCTTTCTGAACTACCGGAGGATGGCCGGACTGGAATCGAGGGAGCCGACTTGGCCCTGACTTCCAACGAAGTAGGGGTATGGGCCTTTGAACCTAGTTCGGATGGCGGTGGGTCAACGGTCAAGGAAATGCAGATGGACAGAGAAGTGGGCAAACTGCCAACAGATTTTGGTCTAGTTACTGCCGACCTATATAATCGCTATGCCAAAATTACCAATCGGATTGAGCGAATCAAGGAAGATTAATGTCAAAGACTGCTCTGGACGTTGCCAAGACGCGTATCGCCCCAGGATTTCTTGCCTCGTATTGCATCGACAATGGTTGTTCGCTTGACCTGACCGGAATGCTTGATCCCTTCGCACTTGTTCGAGTAGATAGCAATAGATTTCGTCTGCAAAATCCCCTGTGGCGGTTTCCCAATGGTCAGCGGCGTTGTGATTTTCTGCTTGTTGCGGGTGAAGACGCCCACGCCGGACCGTGGGTGGTGCCGATAGAGTTGACTATTGGTCGCAAGGCAGCCAGGGATTTTAAGAAACAGATAGAAGGCGGACTTCTTGTAGCTGATGAATTGCTTCCTGATAACATCTCGTTTCGATTCAAACCTGTTGGGGGATGCCGATTTAGTGTTCTTGATAGAGCAGTGACTAACGAACTTCGGAGAGAATGTAATCGAGTGAGTTTCCGAGGTAAAGACATGAACATACATTTGGTGGAATGTGAAAGTCCACTTGTCGATGCTTTAGTCGAGTAAAAGGTTCTTCCAATCCCCCGGCATGAGTTGCAATAGTCAAGACTCCATGTGACCGCCGGAAGATAGCTTTCAGCGGTTGGCTGTAGGGTTCTGTCCTCCGGTCGGCCCCCTCCTCGGCGCAGGTCTTTCTCCAAGGCCAAGCGCCGGGTCTGCTGGAAGGTTTCACAGGAAATCTTCCCCTCGCAGCAGTGCCCCGCATGGGGCATCGCCAGAATGTACCTCTCCAGCCAGGCGTCCACATCCACCTGCAATTCCTCCAAGTTGCGGCATAGTCTTTTGCCAAACATCAGTCTTCAGCATTCGTCTCTCAACGTCTCTCGGAACCGCTCACAAATGACGCTAATCTGGAGATGATTGACCTTTGTAGGAGAATTGTCGATGTCCTCCAGGTCCAGTGGCAACTTGTAAGTGTGATTCCTCCCCCTGCACCCGCGGCCGCAGCCGCCCCTCCGCCACCTCCACCGAGCATCGTCAAGGCGCGGGTTGACCGGGCCATGGAGCCTGGCAGGGACATTCCGAAGTAGAGGGTGTGCAGCCAGGCGTCGAAGGTCCCGTGTTGGCCCAGCATTGAGGGAACCCGCCCAGCCAGGTACGTGAAGGCGATCGCCATCAGCAGCTTCCAAACCAGGTCCTGGGTTGGCTCAAACTGGCCGATGGCGGCGAATTCCTCCAGGAAGGCGAATCCCAACGCCACGGCAATGAGCTGCACCGACTGCTGGAATACCGTCGTCATGAACAACCGCAGCCAGTGGCGGCCCCAACCCGCCGTGTGAGGCAGAATCCACAGCCCCAGGGCGATGGGCGCCAATGCCAGCAGGATGTCGATCAGGGCCAGGCGCAAGATCATCTGCACCAGCAGGTAGAGCAGGAAGAAACCGAAGACCAGGTAGAGCAGGGCGATGAAAATTCCCAATCCAACGACGCCGGTTTCTACGGCGGACAGCAGGGCGAACAACGGCGCCCGCAACAGGTCGCCGGGTGTCACGTCCAGCGTGGCGGCGATGAACTGGGAGACGGCGTGGGCCACGTCGATGATCAGGGCGCACCACCATAGCGAGGACGCGGCGGCGGTGAGGCCCAGGACCAGCCGGGGAACCATCTCCCGCCAGCCTGACTGGTGGCGGCCCAGATGCTCCTGGACGATGAAGCTGAGTCCCATCCAGCCGAGAATCACGGTTAGCGCGGCGGAGGTTACGGCCCACACTGCCCACCACGCCTGCTGCACGAAGGGGTGGGCGTAGGTCAGGTTCGGCGGGGTTCCGGTGAGGATGTCTCCCATGTTGCCTACCCTCCCTCGCAGTCCGTGATGTCCGTCTGGAGGGCGCCCTGCACGACGCCGCACAGGGTTCCGAGGACACCCTGGACCACCCACTTGGCGGCGTCCCGCGCCCACCGGTCTGGGGCCAGTGC
Organism: Dehalococcoidia bacterium; assembly: GCA_965221385.1. Lineage (GTDB taxonomy): Bacteria > Chloroflexota > Dehalococcoidia > Lucifugimonadales > UBA3495 > Bin22. Next base: position 1,193,709 of record OZ244885.1, on the reverse strand, counting down.
GCCCAGCACCTTGTCCCACAACCCCCTGGGCTGGTGGACGGGGATCAGAGCGTGGAAGACATGGCGGTCGCCGCCGCCCAGCCGGGGTACGGCCAAGACCAGCAGGAAGGGCTGCTCGGGATGGAGGTCGGGCTGCTCGGAGAGCGCTGGGTACTCGAAGGAGTATTCCCATCCCTCGGATAGCTCTTTACCGTCCCCCTGCACCCGGTAGGTCTCGGTCAGCCATTCGCCCGTGTCCGGGTGACGGATGGCGTAGTAGAGAGTGCTGACCGGACGGCTGAAGATGGGGCGGGCCACGAAATCCCCGCCCTTCTTCCGTTCCACCATCTGCCGGTCCCGGTTGACCAGGCTGATGTCGTCGGCTGGGGTGGTGGACTGAGCCAACGCCAGTCCACTCGCGGGGATGATGGCAATGGCCGACAGCAGCAACGCCGCCGAGATCGCGGCCAGCCTCCGCCCCGCGCCGGGTCTGAGATTGAATCGCCGGAACATGTTTGCCTCCCCATGGCCGATTTAAGACCGGATGTTCGAGAAGCAAGTCTGACGAAGGGGCAGGCCCGGCGGAATGCCCTATAAGGGGTGACGCCGGCGTCATCCCTTATAGGGCATGGGATCAGCGGGGGCCGATATGGTGTCATACCCGTGTACAGGGATTTGGACTTCATGGACAGTTGTCCAATGCTGTCCATTTGAACCTGAAATCAAGCGAAATCAGCCCCTATTGGACGGGTCCGGAAAGGGTCCGGTGTTTAGGGCATATTCCAGCCCCGTTGGACAGCCCCAGCTTTGAAATCGGACAGTTGTCCAGCGGCATGGGAGGCATGAATTGGACAGTGACAGCTTTGAAATCCGACAGTTGTCCAACGAGGAGGGAAGTGGGGTTGAGGCGGACAACCAGTACCCCGATTCCACACGCAGTCTCGATAGCCTGCGTGAAATGCGTTTGACGGCCCTGCTGTCTGATCTGATTGAAGAGCATGGCAAGACCCGGACGGCGGATGTCCTGGGAGTGAACCCCCGGACGTTGACGCGGTACGAGGAGTCCCGCCGGTTGACGCCCACGCTGGCTGGGGCGTTGGAAAGGCGCCTATTGGAGGGTGGCGGGTCAGCGGCATCGGTTCTGCGGCGCCGGCTGGGTGAGCTGGAGGATGGGCTGGCGGAGTTGGAGCGGCAGTTGCAGGCGGAGGTTGAGGCTGTGAGGAAGGAAGCGCGGGCGGCGGAAGAACGGCAAGCCGATGCGCTGGCGGATTTGGCGAAACGGCTGGCGGCATTGGAAGCGGCGGGCCAAGACTCATCGAAACCGACGTCGGTCCCACAGTCCGCGCCCCAGAAGCCGCTGACCGTGCGGCCCCGGCGGGACTACGACGCCCTGGTTACGGCGGAGCCTGAACCGGGCGAGGAGTTGGTATTCGGCAGCGCGGCCACGGAGGTCATCGTCGCTTGGCGTGAAGCTCGGGACGCCGTTGGCCATTGCACGAACTCCCTTGACCGTCTGAACGCCAGGGAGCGGTGGTTGGAGCTGGAGATTGAGCTGATTGGGAAGCACGAGCTCACCCTGCCCCCGGCGTCCTATCCCTGGGACTGGGGCGACCGGCGCCAGGAGGTCCGGCGCCGAAGTGAGGCCCTGGACGAGGTGATCAGGGACCGCAAGATGCTGAAATTGCGCCGGTTCCTCACCTACGGCCTGTGGCGAAACTAGCGGTTGGCGGGCGAATCGGAACAACAATTCCGTTCCTGACGGTTAGCAGCGAACGATTTGCCAAAGAGGGTCTGGGAGTTCGGGTTTTGGGTTCTCAAGGCCGAGGCGGACGTGAATAATTGAATGCGTTGTCTGGCTTTTTCCAGTGTTTCCAGCCCAGAAAACTGGAGGGTCCATCCCCGACCCGGAACGTGCGCTAGGGATCGAGCCCTGCTCTCCCGGCGCCGGACCATCAGGGACAAGCGCCCGCCCGCTGCGCGATGCGGAACCGGGGTCGAGCATTGCTCCTCCGGCGACCGATTCGATGCGAGGCAGTTGACCATCGCTGTTCAGCAGGAGACGCAGAACAGGAACAGGAAACTCTAACCCTCCGGACTTACCTGCGGTGCCTCTACGCGTTTCGTCCAATATACATCGTATGGCCACTTCTTGAGGCGGCGTCCCATTTCCCTGATGGATGTGATGGGCGGCCTATTCAAGGTTTTGAGGGGTCAAAACGGTCACAAGAGAACTTCAGAAGGGCTCCTGGGACTGGTCAACGTGGAAAAGACAGTGCAGATTGTTGCATCAAAGGAAAACGACGTGCCGATCAATAGGCCAAGAGTCGTTGCACTTCCCGGCAGAACCGATCGAATGATTCGGAACGTCGTCGGGCCATCTCAACGTCCATAACGGCGCAAAAACTCGGTTGGTCTTGGGTTTCCCTGTAACGCCTACCGATTACGTTGCGCGTTAACCATCCCTTGGGGTCCTCAATTGATTCAATGTCTTTGGGCAGTTCGAGCTCGACATGAGCGCCAAGATGAGCGGCGATTGTTTCGAAACCGGCTATGAACCAAGTCTCAAATTCCCAGTTCGCTACGTTGACGGACACCGGTCTATTTGGGAACCTGCGGGAGAGGCGATCGAGCAGGGCCGGTCCCAGTTCCGCTGGGCAACGATCGTCGGCGTCAATCAAGACCAGCAGCCGAGCGTCTGGTCCGCATTCTTGCAATGCGCGCTCCGCGATATCTTCTAACTCTCCAGCCCGATTTACGATACTTCCCCAATGAGCCCGGTACGGCTGGCGGATATCGGCACCAATGTCCCCTCCGATGCTGGTCAATATGTTGTAGATCAAAGGGCGGAGCGCCGATACCTCCCCGTGCCCCTCAACCACCGATGCAAAGACTGGGATTGTCATGCCTCCACCGACGGAAGGAAGGATTGCTGTGTGGGCGTGTCAGTCGACTCGGTCGGGGTCAGCCGCCGTTGACGCAACAGTTCACCTGGCGTGGCCAATCGTTGCCGAAGCAATTGGCGACTGCTCTCTATGATCGGGCCTATCTGAGTTTTACCCGCTTGACTGTCAGTGGCCAAAATCGCATCGCTTGAAATGTCTTTACGGTCCAGCAAGTCTGGGCTATGGGTGGTTACCAGCACTTGCGCCCGGTCTTCTCCATCCAATAGCGCGTCCCACAAAACCCCTGCAGCCGCGGGATGAAGCGCGATTTCGGGTTCCTCGATGCCAATCAGTGAAGGAGCATCGCCGTCCCCTTGCAACAAAGCCGTAAGCACGGCTAAAGCCCGCAGCGTCCCGTCAGACATATTGATGGCTGGAAATCGCCAAGGCGACTTTTGACCAGCAACTTGTTGACGGAACTGCAACGTTTCCAGATTGCCAATGGCGATCCGTTCTACGCTCTCAACGCCTGGAGTAATCTGCCTCAGATATTCCTGAATAAGGTTGTGGCTCATCTTGTCTCGCTTCTCCAGCGCAGCCAAGACACTGGGCAGATTGTGACCGTCCGGCTGGAGCATATCACCAGGGTCTGGCGGTTGTGGCCAACGCATTACGTCAGGAGCGAAACTGTAGAAAGCCATGTCCGTTAGCGCTTCGTAAACTGGCCGAAACTCGTCAACAATACTGGCATTAACCAAATACAAGCGGTCAGAAGCAGGTCTCGGCAACCTGACATCAATATTAGTGTCAATTTTTTGGCCTTTAACTTCAAACCTCGCTGGAGCCCCGATCGGCCCAGCTGCGCCGACTTCGCAGGTTTCGCTACGAATCGAAAATCCGCCATTGCTCTGGGAGGCAACCTCAAATCCGTAGAATCCTTGCCGGTTCTCCCCCGGCAGGGTGAAATGCAGCTCTATCGTGAAATTGGACGGATGCCCACCAGAACGGCGGCGCACTTCGTTGATGCCCCCGCGCTCCCTTAACGCATGGTCTAGCGTTACGTACAAGGCCTGCTTGGTTAAAGCTAGCGCGTCCAGAAAATTACTTTTCCCCGATCCATTAGGACCTACCAAAACTGTTAGCGAACCGAGTTTGACGTCGCATTGCGCAATGCTCTTGTAATTGCGCAATTTGACCCTATGAATGAATGGCAGTTTCGGCATCTTGGCTACCTCCTCGTGCCAATATAGCCCAACAGGACCGAAGTGACAATGCGGACCTGCTGGGCTTCGACGACGTTTGCCACACCAGGCGCCGCTTGGCCGACAAGTGGCACTCCAAACCTAGTGTGCGCGGGGGTAGGGCCCAGCTCTGGAACGGCGCAGGCCCAACTCACTGACCACCACTCGACAAAGGAGGACAACTGCATGAACGAAACCACCATCCATACGCCCTGGGGTTGGACCGATCACATCGAGGAACTGGGCGAGGGAATCTGGCGGGTGTTCACCCCCAGCCACGGCGGGCTGATGCTCAGCGAAGAGCGGTGGGCGGAACTGCCCCAGGACGTCCGGGACACGCTGATGAACGCCACATTCGCCGAGGAGGACTGCGAGGAACCCATCGTCAGGGTATTGCTGGGTCTGGCCGAGGAATGGGAGCGGGAACACGCCATCGAGAACGCCCGCTTCTTCCATCGCTACGCCCCGGCGCTGCTCCATCTACCGGAAACCAACAAGGAGGTGAAGGCCACGAACAACTAGCGATCCTGACCAGGACTATGGCAATACGGGGCAGTCTCCGATTGGGGGCTGCCCCGCTTTTCGTTCACCGCTGGACCCATCCAACACGAGGAGAAATGAGATGACCATGACCATGGAAATCAAGGCCGACGCCTACTCCCGCCCCGCCGCGAGCTTCGACGCCGACGGCAACCTGGAGGTTCGCGCCTCGGCGCTGGGCCACTGCCGCCGCGCCCTTTGGTACACCGCCACTGGACAGGAAATCACCAATCCCGTTTCCGACGAGTCGTTGACCATCCTGGAAGCGTGCAACGCCCTGGAGCCGGTCGTCTTGCGGGCCATGCAGCGGGCCGGTTGGGACATCGTTCCCGCCGACGCTGCTCATCCGCTACAGGTGTCGGTGGAACTTGCGCCCAACTTGACGGTCACCGGCCATCCCGACGCCACGGGGACGCTGCCCCTGTTCGGCGGCGAGGCGGTCATCGAGGTCAAGACCCGTGGGCCGGAGGCGTTCAAGCGGTGGCAAACCCTGGGCGCCGAGCGCAGCCACCCGGAGTCGGTCTGGCAGGCCGCCGCCTACACCCTGGGCGTCTTCAGCGAGATGCGGGACGCCGTGATCGCCACGCTGGACACGGGCAATCGCGCCTGGGACTACGAGGTGATCCCTGCCCACCGGCTGGAGCGAGCGTGGCGAGACGCCTCCGACCGGCTGGAAGTCTTGGCCAATCACCATGCCCTCTACGGGCCTGACCCCAGCGTCCTACCGGAGCGAGACTTCGACGCCAGCGACTGGCGGTGCCAACGCTGCCCCTTCCTGAACGCCTGCAATCCCGGAAGTGCCTTGGCGGAACCGGAACCGGTGGAGTCAGCCGCCGACGCTCCGGCGCCGGTCAGCGACGAGGACGCTCGTGAAGCCCTGCGGGAGTACGAGGAGTTGCAGGACACCATCCGCGAGTTCGAGGACGAGAAGCGTTGGGTAGCCGACACGCTGCGGGCTTGGCTGTCCCAACAGGGAAAGGACAAGGCCAAGCTGGAGGGCAGGAACAAGGCCCGAACCATCGGCATGGTCAAATCCACTCGCTACTCGGTGGACTACAAACGGCTGAACTCCCTGCTGGACCCGCAGGCCAGGGCCGAAATCGTCACCGAGAAGGTCTCCGAGTACCTGCGGGTCAGCTAGACCTACACTCCAACCACGACGATTCAAATCACGGAGCGCAGCACGGGGTCGTTTCCCTATAGGGGAAACGGCCCCGCTTCGATTCCCAAATCATCATCGAATCTTGGAGGAACCAACATGGCAAAGAGCATCAACCGCGTGGAACTGCTGGGGCGGCTGGGCGCCGATCCGGAGATGCGCTACACCCAGGCGGGCACGGCCGTCACCCACCTGCGCCTGGCCACCGAGCGCGTGCGCAAGAACGGCGAGTCCGCCACCGACTGGCACAGCGTGGTCTGCTGGGACAAGTTGGCCGAGGCCGTGAATCAGTACGTGAGCAAGGGCCAGAGGCTGTACGTGTCCGGCCGGCTGGCGCAGAACTCCTGGGAGGGCGACGACGGCCAGCGCCGGTATCGCGCTGAGATTCACGCCCAGGAAGTGGTGTTCCTGGACTCCTACCGCACTGGCAACGATAGCGGCAGGCCTGCGCCCGTGAGCGAGGACGCATCTCCCTTCTGACCGGAAATCCCACAACCGAATAACGACGCCCGCCGCCATCGGGCGCACCACGGGGCCGCTTCCCATCTATCGGGAAACGGCCCCGCTCTCGTTTCCAAGACACCCACCCCTACACAAGGAGAACCCACATGCCCGCCAAACGCAAGACCGCCAAACCCGATACCACCCCCGAAGCCGAGGCCGTGCTGGAGGCCCTCCGGTCCAACCTGACCCTGCTGGGTGAACTGGCCTCCCGCTACCAGGTCAACCTCCAGCCCGAACGCCCGGCAAACTGCCCGTCCATCAGCTGCCCCGCAGACGTCTTCACCCTGCTGGGACCGGAGATGTCCGAGCTGGCCCAGGAACAGCTGCGCGTCCTGCTGCTGGACACCCGCAACCGCGTCGTCGGCCAGCGAGTCATCTACCAGGGCAACGTCCAGTCGTCGGTCGTGCGGCCCGCCGAGGTCCTGCGCCCCGCCGTGGTGGACTTCGTCCCCAGCATCATCGTGGTCCACAACCACCCCTCCGGCGACCCGACGCCCAGCCCCGAGGACATCGCCATCACCCGCGACCTGGCCGACGCCGCCAAGCTCCTGGGCATCGACCTGCTGGATCACGTGGTCATTGGCAACAACAGCCGCTTCGCCAGCCTCAAGGAACGGGGCGTCATCGCCTGAGCGACTCTGACCGGACAGTTCAATCTGTCCGGCTTCACGTGGGGCAACAGTCCCGCGCCAATCAACCCCAAGCCCCATCCCAATCCGATAAGGAGAGAAACAATGCTCGCAACCCTCAACCCAGACGTTCCGTCGGTGGATACCGACACCGGGCAGGAGCTGTACACCATCAGCGCGGGGGGCTTCTCGGCCACCGCCGACGCCTTCGCCCGCGACGCGGACAACGAGACCCTGTGGTTCCTGTCCATGGTCGGCTCCCAGACTGCGCTCAAGGCGATCTGGGCCTCGCTGCTCAAGCAGCCGCCGGAAACCGCCCACCTCATCAAGGGCGCCGACGGGATGGCCCTGTCCGGCGGCTACCAGCGCTGCGTCATCCCCTACGAGACCATCGGCACCTGGACCACCAAGCTGTCCCGCCTGCCCGCGTCCGGCGGATGGCACGCGCTGGTGTACACCCGCATGGCTGAGTTCGCCTTCGAGCGCGACGCCTTCCTGCTGCTGGCTCCCGACGAAGAGGCCGCCCCCAGTTTGTACCACCGCTTCTTGGACCGGCGCAGTCCGTTGCCCCTGCATCACTCCTGGGCAGACTGGCTCTGGCGTAAGGGCCTGCGCGACGGAACCGTCACGCCCCTGCAATCGGCGGGCATCACCGCCTACCGCTGCAATCCCAACGCCGAGTGGCTGCGGGAGGACATCTCCCAGGCGGTGGCGGCAGGACGGCTGACCATATCTGACGGAGACAACAAGGAGGTGTAACGACATGGACAGGACCCTGAATCCGGCCAAGCGGCGCAACAAGCGTCGCGGCCAGCGCAACAGCGAGGCGTGGCGGCGGTTCTCCTTCGACGGCGAGACCTGCCGCTTCTGCTCTCACGACGAAACCCACCACCTGATGTCCTCCGGCCAGCCCCACTTCTACCAGCCCGCCACCCAGGACGAAATCGACGACGCCTGCCAGAAGCTCTACCGCCACGACCTGCCCGACGGCGGATCCGTGCTGGTCAAGCGGGTGACCGTCGCCAAGTCCGCCGAGCTGATCACCCTTTTCTGCGCGGCCTGCGCCGAGGCCATGGGGACGGGGCAGGTCATGTGCTACCATCGCACGTTGGGCGTCGGCGAGGTCGTTGGCGTTGGTAAGACGCACAATAACGGAACGAAAGGAGACTTGCCATGAGACTCGCTGCACAGGCCAAGGGCGGCTACTACCCCACGCCGGCCCGGGTGGTTGACCTGCTGGCCGACCTGATCGACGCTCCCTACGCCCACAACCGGCGCAACGAAACCCTGCGGGTCCTCGACCCCTGCTGCGGGGGCGGCGACGCCCTGGCCCGGTTGGTCGGGAACTTGGCCGGACGCAACACCGTTCCCATCAAGACCTACGGCGTGGAACTGCACCGGGACCGGGCCGAGGCCGCCCAGGAACTGCTCGACCGGACCCTAGCCGTGGACCTCTTCCAGACCTCCATCGCCAACGGCGCCTTCGGTCTGCTCTACCTCAATCCTCCCTACGACTGGGACAAGGAGGACAAGCGGGTGGAACACGCCTTCCTCACCCACTGCACCAGGTATCTCGGCGACGGCGGCGTCCTGGTTTTCATAGTCCCCCGGCCTCGGCTGGCGGTATCGGCCAGGTATCTGTCGTCCCACTACGGGCGGTTGCGCTGCTGGGCCTTCCCGGACCCGGAGCGGGAGGTCTTCGACCAGGTGGTCCTGCTGGGCTGCCGGAAGTCGGAACCCACACCGGATCCGGCCGCCGAGGCGCAGTTGCTGACGTGGGCCGAGGTGGGGCCGGAGCCTCTGGCCCACCAGACCTACCCCATGTACCGCCCGCCGACGAGTCCAGTAGGCGACATCCTCTTCGCCACCCGCTCGGTGGATCCTGTGGCGGCGGCTACCGAGGCCCGACGCTCCGGCCTGTGGGTCAGTCGGGAGATTACCGACGCGCTCTGGCCGGTGGCCAACTCCCGAACCCGTCCGTTGATGCCGCTCCGCCGGGGCCACCTGGCCATGCTGGTGGCGGCGGGATTCCTGGACAACCTGGTCCTGGAGTCCGACGGCCAGCGCGTCCTGGTCAAGGGCCGCACCAGCAAGGAAATGGTCCTGGCTGAGGAAACCGAGGATAAGGAGGTCTATCGCGAGCGGCTGTCCACGACCGTGGTCGCTCTCGACCTGGACACCGGAGCCCTCGCCGACATCACCGCGTAACAAAACGCGACCACATCGACGGCTGCCAGCCGGCCGCATCACGAGGCCCCGTCCGCTTCCTTATCTACAGGAGCGGCGGGGCCTCGCTCCGTTTCACACCCCAACCTCACTGAAAGGAGAATACCCCATGAACCTGGGAGAGTTCATCGACACGTACAAGGACGCCATCGCCAAGCGCGTGGTGGAATCCTACCCGCCTCTCTACCGGCCCTCGGAAAACGGCCATTCGCTACCGCAACTCCTGCGCCAGCCCCTGGGCGCCCAGGCCGACGCCATTCGCGGCGCGGCCCTGTCGCTCCAGTCCAACCTGGGAACCACGGTCGTTGGCGAGATGGGCACAGGCAAGACCTTCATCGCCACCGCCGCCGCCCATGCCGCCGGATTCCGGCGGGTACTGGTCCTCTGCCCGCCCCTCCTGACCCGCAAGTGGAAGCGCGAGGTCGAGGAGACCATCCCCGTCGCCCACGCCGCCATAGTGTCGTCCATCACTGACCTGGAACGGCTGCGACGCTACGCCGGGACCGGCCCGCTGTTTGCAATCATGTCCCGCGAGCGGGCCAAGCTGTCCTACCGGTGGAAGGCTTCGTTGGTGGAACGCTGGGCCGTCGCCAGCGGTCGGCTGGTACGCGACGAAACAACGGGGGAACCATTCCAGATTCCCTGCTGTCCATCCTGCCACGCTCAACTGGTGGACCGGGACGGTGTTCCTCTGGCCGACGCCGAGTTGAACCGCCGCAAGCGCAACTGTTTCCGGTGCAAGAGTCCGCTCTGGCAGGCCGATGGTTCCGGCCCGCGCCGATACCCGCTGGCCGACTACGTGAAGAACCGGATGCGGGGCTTCTTCGACCTGCTGGTGGGCGACGAGGTTCACGAGTACAAGGCTCGCGGCTCCGCCCAGGGCATCGCCGCCGGAGTCCTCGCCGACGCCTGCGGCAAATCGCTGAGCCTTTCTGGAACCCTGATGGGGGGCTATTCCTCGACCCTCTTCCACCTGCTCTATCGCTTCTCGCCAGAGATTCGGTCCGAGTTCGGTCGGTCCGAGGAAGGCCGCTGGGTTCAACGCTACGGGTTCTTGGAGCAGACCGTCGGCCGGGACGACGACGACCCGGTGGAGGACGGGCGCAACAGCCGACGGCGCAAGTACCGCAAGGTGGTCAGGGAACGGCCTGGCTTGGCGCCGTCTGCCCTGTTCCACCTAATAGGCAACTCCATCTTCCTCAGGCTGTCCGACGTGGCATCAGGACTGACCGACTACTCCGAGCGAATCCTGCTGTCGGGCATGGACTCGGAAGTGGACACTTCCGGCTACTCCCAGCGCGGCGCCTACGACCGGCTGTTCACCGTGCTGCGGGAGGCCCTGGCCGACGCGCTGAGCCGGGGTTCCAAGCGGCTGCTGGCGGCTTACCTCCAGTCGCTCTTAGCCTACCCCGACGGCTGCACTCGCGGCGAGTCGGTCTTCGACCCCCACGACGGCGACCTGTTGGTTCAGGTTCCGCCCCTGACCGAGGACAAGCTCTACCCCAAGGAGAAGACCCTGGTGGACCTGGTGGCCGCCGAGCGGATGGCCGGTCGCCGCGTCCTAGTGTACGTGACCCACACCGGAACCCGCGACATCACCGGACGAATGGACGAAATCCTGACCCGCCACGGCTTCAAGGTGGCGGTGATGAAGGCCGACGCGGTGGCGCCGGAACGTCGGGAGTCCTGGGTCGCCGACAAGGTGAAGGCAGGCGTCGATGTCCTCATCTGCCACCCCCGGCTGGTGCAGACGGGCCTCGACCTGATCGACTTTCCCACGATCTGCTGGTATGAGACCGACTACTCGGTGTACACCATGCGGCAGGCGTCGCGCCGGTCCTGGCGCATCGGGCAGACCAGGCCGGTGCAGGTGGTGTTCATGGCCTACCGGAACACCCTCCAGGCCGACGCCCTGAAACTGGTGGCCAAGAAGCTGCAATCGTCCCTGGCAGTGGAGGGCGAACTCCCAGAAGACGGCCTGGCCGCCTACGGCGATGATGGCGACGACCTGATGCTGGCCCTGGCCCGCAAGATCGTCAACGGCGACGCCGAGGACGACGCCGAAACCGTCGAGCAGGTCTTCGCCCAGGCCCGCGACGCCGAATCCGCCGCCGAGGAACTGCTGGTGGACGACGGCTGGCAGGCGGTGGAAGTTGAGCCGGAGTCGGTGGTGCTAATCGCCAACGGAGCGGTGAAGCCGGTCGAACCGGCGGTCAACGGCCCTGGCGAACCGGACGTCCCGGAAGACCAACAGTCCCTGTTCTCGTGGGCCGAGTTCCTAGCCGAGGAACCCGAGCCGGTCAGGAAGCGGAGCCGCAAGCCAGAACCCGCCGCAGCGTCCCTGTTCCAATGGGCGCTGGACCAGGAACGGGAAGCCGAGCCGGTGGGCGCCGGCCGGTAGGCTGCCAAACCCAAGGGGATGCCCCGCAGCGTGTGCGGTGGCATCCCCAGGTCGGGCCATGTATGGCAGTCTTTTTTTGCGTTTAACTGGGTGCTGCAAGAGAATCTAATGGTTAGCGGAAATGGCATTCCAGTCGTAACTTGATCCGGATACCTTGGAAATTTGGGTGGATCTCCACCGCCTCCCAGCCATGCCAGGCCACGTCAGTGTTTTGCTGCCCTTGACAGCCCAGAGTCACCTGTCATATATTCACCCTAAGGGTGAACGATGGAAGTAGTTTTCCGAACCAACCGACTGAAGACGTGCTATGAGAATTCGTCCAGAGCAGTTCAGGAGTGGGGCCCAATCGTTGGACGGCAATACGTTCGGCGAATCAATGAACTTTTTTCAGTCAGCAATTTTCAGGAGGCATATAACATCCGGTCGTTGCGTTTGCATCCGCTCGTATCGTCGCGGAGGGGCGAGTTGGCAATTGTGCTTACAGGCCGGTGGCGGCTAATTGTAACCAAAGGGGACACCGAGGAGAGCGTAGTCATTGAGGAGGTGAGCGACCATTATGACGACTAAGGGGCCAGAGACCTATTCCGATTTGGCGATTCCGCCGGGGGAAACGTTGGCGGAGGAGTTGGAAGTCCGGGGCATGACCCAAAAGGAGTTGGCAACTCGTCTCGGCCGCCCAATCCAAGTTGTGAACGAGATTATCAAGGGGAAGAAGGCCATCACGCCGGATACAGCATTAGAGTTGAGTCTGGTGCTGGGAATTGAAGCAGGCTTCTGGATGAATCTCGAGTCTCGCTACCAGTTGACCCTGGCACGGCAGCGAAACAAAGATTTTCAGGCGGCTGAAGAACAGTGGCTGAGCGAATATCCCGTTAAGGAGATGATGGAGCGAGGTTGGATTGAGGCAGGCCGAGATAAAGCAAGCCGGGTGAAATCTTTGCTGAGCTTCTTTGGGGTAGCCAGCATTAAGCCAAGGGTTTGCCAGGAGGCCATAGGGTTTCGAATCACCGAGGCAGCGAGACAGAGTACTTCTCCCGGCGCTTTAGCCGTCTGGCTACGTCAGGGAGAAATCGAGGCCCAGCAAATCGACACGGCTATCTACGACGAGGGCCGATTCCGTGATGCTCTGAACGAAATCAGAGGTATGACTGAATTGGCGCCGAAGCAGTTCCTGACAGAGGTAACCCAGCTCTGCGCGGGTGCGGGAGTTGCCTTTTGCGTAGTTCAGGAGTTTCCCAAGAGCGGCGCGAACGGCGCGGTTCGCTGGCTGACTGATAGCAAGGCCCTGCTGCAAATGAGCATTCGGAACAAGTGGGCCGACATATTCTGGTTCTCGTTCTTCCACGAAGCCGGCCATCTTCTGAAGCATCGGACCCAACGCCGGATTCTGATTGACGGACTCAACGGGGAATCCGATGATGAGGATTTGGAGAGAGAGGCTGACCTGTTTGCAAGGGACCTCCTGATCGCCCCCGAAGCCTGGAGTGAGTTTTGCGAAGAAGGCAACTTCGCGGTGGGCGATGTTCAGAAGTTCGCACTATCGATTGGGATTGCTCCTTTCATAGTAGTCGGAAGGCTACAGAAGGAAAAACTGATTCCCTACAGTCATCTAGCGTCGCTGAAGAAGCGTTACGAATGGAAGAGGGGATAGGTTGCAGACGTCACGGCAACATTTGGAGATTTTCCATCACTTCGCCATGCAGGCGCCCAATCCCACCTGCACTTTTTGCGGCCTAGGGTTTTGGCCGGTCGGGATGCACTACTGGCCCCAGGGTAGTAGAATGGGAGACGATGCAAAGTTAGGCAATTGGTGGCATACTCCGCTAATGTGTCCCAATCCCGTTACGAATCTGGGTAAAGCCACTATACCGGAGGAGAAATGACGTCGACGAATTTGGAAAGATTCACTCTCCTCAAGGCGTGCCAACTCCGTCTGGAGGAAAGCACGATGGACAACTACGCGGCGGACCTTCAACGCTCCCTTGAGCAGGAACTGGCCAGCCTGGATTCGGCTAGGGAGTTCTTCCGAAGCACGCACCCCGCCAAAAGTATGAAGGACATTTGCCGCAGAATCTTCCGGCGCCTCACCCTGGGAGATGCCAGCAACGAACCCTCGGTGTACCGCCTGGGTTCTTCCTTCGGCGGCGGGAAGACCCACACGTTGATTGCCCTAGCCGGCGCAGCCGTCCATCCGGATCTGATCAGGGAAGGGGAGACAACCGTTCCGGCGGAGTTTGCCCCGGATGCCCCGGTACGCCTGGTCACCTTTGCCGGTGAAAACAGCGACGTTGACAAGGGAGCGCTTCTACCCGGAACTTCCGGTGTTCGCGCCAAGTCCCTGATCGGGCAGATGGCCTGGCAATTGGGCGGGGAGTCGGCCTACAGCGCCTTCAAGAGTTACGACGATAACCTCACCAGCCCCGGTTCCGAGGACATTCGCCGACTCCTGGGGGACGAACCCTGTCTCATCCTGGTGGACGAACTGGTGCAATTGTTGGACCGCATCACGAGCTCAAACCTGGACTCTGGTCTGGCCAACACCCGGACCATGTTTAGTTCCTTGGTGAGGGCGGTGGGGCAGTCTCCCCGGTCGGTACTCGTGATCACTACCCCTGATCCGGCCAATGATGCCTACCAAAAGGCAACCCAGGACCTCCTGAATATTCTAAGTGAAGTCGACTCGGTAGTTGCCCGCATTGCTCACCAGACTATTTCTTCAGAAAGCGTCGATCTCCCTGCCATCATCCGGCGACGCTTATTCTCCGATTTCGACGAAGAGGCCAGGTCAAAGGTGTCCCGGGCCTATTCAGGTTTGTGGCAACGCAGCAGCGCGCTGATCGCGCCGCCGCCCCAGAATGGGACACTGGAAAAATGGTTCGAAGACCACTACCCCATCCACCCTGACACCCTCAAGGTCATCCAGGAGAGAATCGCGGCCAACGGCAATTTCCAGAAGACGCGGGGCATACTGCGGCTTCTCGGAAAGACGGCCCATCATCTGAAGAATTCAGGGCAGGGTGAAACGGCCCTGCTGATTCATCCTCATCACATCGACCCAGACAATCCCGACATCCACGCCGAGTTGACCACCCGCATCCAGCAGACGGAGTTCGATTCTGCCATAGTCGCCGACATCACCGGGGCAGAATCCACGGCCGCCAAGGTCGATGAGACACGCCCATCCAGGCCAGCCCGCCGGATAGCTAGGACAATTTTTTTGGCTTCCCTCTCCCCCATTGGCACGGCCAAGGGCGTCAACCGGCGGGAGTTGGTTCGGGCGGTGATTACGCCTGACGATGATGACCCGTCGGTGGTGGACAACGCCGTCACCGAATTCCGCAACAACGCTCTCTACGTCAACGACGATCCGGGCGTCGCGGAAATCCAGTTCAGCTCGGTGCCCAACCTGAACCGTATGCTGCTGGACCGGCGTAACGCCCTGACTGCCGAGGAGATTAATCAGCGGGTCCGAGCGGCGATTACGGCCTGCTTCACTATGCCCAATCAGAGGTCCCAGAGCCACTTTCAAACGACGATTTTCCCTTCCGGCGCCGACATTCCCGACAACCCCAACTCGGTGGCGTTGGGCGTCTTAAACTACGAGTGGCTTACCTATGGCGCCGACGGGCTAGTTCCCGCTTTGACCGAGTTCTACCGCAACGGCCCTGGCGCCGGCGGCCAGAATCCCCGTCAGTACAAGAACAACTTCGTGGTGCTGGTGGCCGACCGGGACGATGCGGGCGAAATGGAGCGGCACGCCCGCCGCTGTTTGGCGGCCCGGTACATCAAGGACAACCCGCCGGACTCGTTGCAGAGCCACCAGTTGGACAACCTCAATGCCGAATTGAGCGGCGCGGAGAAGGACCTGAACATCGCCGTACAGCGTCGGTACGTCCATCTGTACTATCCATCCACCAATGATGTCGTCAACAGTGACACGCTGTTGCGGCGAGAGTTTATCAGCCCCGAAATAGCATCAGAAAGGCCCGGCGACGGGCAGTACGCCATCCAGAAGACCCTTGTGGACCGGCGCAAGCTCGTATCGATGGATAACGCCGACCTGGACCCGGAGTCCTACTGGAAACAGCGCCCCAACCTCTTGAACGGCAAGGTGGCCCTCGCCAGCCTCAAGGAGGAGTTTGCCCGGGCGCCGGGCAACTACATGCTGCTGAACGATAGCGTAGCCCTGAAGTTGCTACAGAACGCCCTCGATCGAGAAGCTATAACCATCCGCACCGGCGCCGGCCAGATCATTACCAAGGGCAACGAACTCATTCGTCTGGATTCCCCCGACTCCGAGGTTTACCTGCGCCAGAACGCTTGCCCCGATTGCGGCCGCTTCCAGGACGACTGCGAATGCAAGACGCAGGAGCCTCAACTTTGCGAGAAGTGCAGTAAGGAGGCTCACCCCGGCCCTTGCGATGCGCCCCCACCTCCGCCCATTCCCTTGGTCATCCCCCCCTTCGACAGCGGCCTTGCAACAAAGCCGCTCAACGTTCTGGCCGGGGAGTTGCGGCGCCACTTGGAAGACAATAAGGCGACCTTCGCCGATGTCGCATCGGTCAAGTTGGGCGGTGGTGATGCCGCATTCATCAGCTTCCTGGGTTCGGTGTTGGGGCAAGGAGCCAAGGCCACTGTCACTTATCAAGTCAGCCGGGGCAGCGACGTTAACCTTTCGGTGTCCAACCTGGACCTGGCGGAGTGGTCGGGCGTCATCAGCCAAATCGCGCCGCATCTGGAGAAGATTAGCGGGGCAATGACCATGGAGGCCAGCGTTGAAGTATCCGGCGATGGCAACACGCCGGAGCAGCTGGAGACCTTTATCGGGCAGCTGCCCTCCAGCCACGAGGCGGGGATGGAAGCAACCTTCAAACCCCGGCAGCAAGGATAACAATGCCAGACGAAGCAAACAGGACAGCCACGCCCGGCCCTCGGCCTCACGGCGTCCGTTTGGACCGGGACCGGCGCGGCAACCCACGGGTGTCGGTCACCCACCATGGTAAGCGAGGGGGACCAGGACGGCCCATCAGGACGCTGACCGGCCAACGGCGCGACCTGGCCTATCCCTACCTGTCCAGCATCCTGTACGACCACACGGGGCGGCGATTCGCCTTCGACGCCCAGGAGCAGGCCAACGGGCGGCGTGGCGAGTTCCACGCCATCAGCGAGGATGCCGCCGTCCACATGCTGCTGCTGATGGACGCGGTGCGAGCCGAGCCGGAGTACAATAAGGCCAAGGGCTTGGCAGAGGCCATCGCCAGCATGAACCACTGCGAGGCAGCCTGGTGGTACGCCCACCACTGCAACCGGGGTCGCCCCCGCCGGGTGCTGCGGGCGTTAGCCCTGATGTATGGGTGAGTTTCGTTGCCATTCTGGAACTTCTCGCGAGAGCGCCAGGAGGCCAGAGAAGCCGGAGGATAGCCATGGCTGACAATGAGAATCTTCTAGGTCGAATCACCGCCCGCCCCGACGTGTATGGCGGCAAGCCGGTGGTTCGGGATATGCGAATCTCCGTGGAGCTGATACTGAGCCTGCTCAGCCAGGGGGTCTCGCAGCAAGAACTGCTCGACGATTATCCAGGACTGGAAGCGGAGGACATCCTGGCCTGCATCGCCTACGCCCACACGGTTATAGCGGGGGACACGCTGTCGGCAGTTTCAGTATCGGGGCGATGAGGTTCTTGGTGGACCGTTGTGCCGGTCGCCGTTTGGCTGACTGGCTTAGCGGCGAAGGCCACGATGTACTTGAAGCGTATCCTTGAGTACCTTTTGGGAGCATCCCATCAGCAGCATGACTTATCGCGAACTATTGCCTAAAGGCTGTCCTCCCGAAGACGCTCAAGAAATTCTTTCTAGCCGCATTGTGTTTCGCCTTGTGCGAACCAGTCCTCCTAGTGAAGGGGACTTTCGGTCACAGCGAGCTGAGAATCCCTTGGACAGGTTCAGCGTTTCCGAATGCCAAGCCCGTGGCCTATCGGTGTTCGAAAACGTTCTCGACGCGGTTAGGCTGACCCTCAGAGGAAACCTTCGAGACAGGGAGGTCTGCCAGGTTACGCTGGCGCCTGGCGCTGGTAAAATCCAGAAAACCGGCAGCAGATCCCATTACACCTGGTGGCCATACGGAGACTACGACATCCTAAAGAATTGCCAGATGGTGACCCAATGAACACGATAACCCTTACCGAGGTTCTGGAGTACTACGACGGGATTCAGGTGTTCTCGGCGCAGGACCCGTCCGGGAGCCACTACGTGGCGGACCTGATCGACAGCGAGGATGGCCATGGTCGCTACGCCGTGGTTGGCCTGCCCCTGGAGAACCTGAAGCGGCTCAAAGCCGGCAAGGTGGACCTGCGAACGGCGATGCTGGAGGCTTCGAGCGGCCGGTGGTACATTGCCGTGGCCAAGGGCAGCATCGAAGATCCCTTGTTGCTGGAGCCGCAACACAAGACGTTGGCCGAAACCGGCTATCTGCCAGAGAAGGGGTACTTCCTTGACTAGCCAACCCACCCCCAATCGCCGCCTCATCGAGGACTGGCTCCCCATCAACGAGATTAGCATTGAGGCCATCCGTGAGCGAGCAGGAGCCGTGCCTAACCCGGCGCCTCACCAGCTCCACGTATGGTGGGCCAGGCGGCCGCTTGCTCCAAGTCGTGCGGCGGCGGCCGCTTCCCTACTCAAGGCCAGTGCTTCTCAAGAGCAGTTCATCTCGGTAATGGGAACTTATTCGGGGATTACCCTGGATCAGGAGAGAATCGACGAAGCCAAGACCACCGGAGAGAAACTCGAGGAAGGATACGCCAATCGCAGAGCCTTCACCCACAACCTCACCCCTGAAGAGGCGGGGTGGTTCCAGGCCAACTTGGCCGTGGAAGCCCCCTTGGTGGTGGACATCACCGCCGGTGGGGGCAGCATCCCCTTCGAGGCTGGGCGATTGGGCCTGCGCAACATCGCCAACGAACTGAACCCCGTGGCCCAGCTGATCCTACGCGCCACCTGCCAGTGGCCCCAACAGCACGGCTTCGCCGTGGCCAAGGCCTACGCCGAGGTGAGTAAGCTGTACCGGGACCGGGTGAAGGAACTGCTGGCCGGCATCTACCCGCAGGAACCCCAGCCGTTAGATGACCCCATTTTCAAAAATCGCGAAACGACCCGCGCCCAAAGAAACCCATCCCAGTTTCTTTGGGCGCGGGTCGTTTCCTGTCCCTCTTGCAAGGGCCGTATCCCCCTTTCACCTCATTGGCGTTTGGACACCCAGGGTACGGGGATGCGGTTGTTGCCGGACGTTGACAAGGGTGTCTGCGACTTCGAGATTGTGGACTCCCTGCGGAACCAATCCCCCGGCACAGTGAAGATCGCCATTGCCACCTGTCCCTACCCCAACTGTGGCGCGACCACCCCCAGGGACTACATAGCTCAGGAAGCCCAAGCAGGTAGGTTGGGCCATCAACTCTATTGCATCATCTGGCGGGACCAGTGGTGGCCTCCCACCAGGTCGGGCAAGCCCCGCAAGCGCCCGAAGACCCGGCGCGGTTTCCGGCTGCCGGGCCCCAACGACGACAACTCCGCCTGGGTTGCCCGGCGGCTGGCCGAACTCAAAGATGAATGGGACGCCGCCGACCTGCTACCCAGCGAGGCCATTCCCCAAGGCAACAAGACCAGGGAACCCCACCGCTACGGAATGCCCATGTGGGCCGAGATGTTCTCCCCTCGCCAGCAACTGGCGCATGGCCACTGCGTCCAAGCCTTCCGGGAACTGGTGGACGCCGATCGGCAGGCTAGCGACTTGGACCAAGTGCGCCAGGCGGCATGGTGCTATGTGGCATTGGCGCTAGACAAGATGCTAAACCGCAACTCCCTGCTCACTCGTTGGATGGACAGGACCAGCGTGGTGGTCGGCACTTTCGACAGCCATGACTTTGGCATGAAGTGGACCTACGCCGAAATGCCTGTTACAAATCCTATGGGCGGCTTGATCTGGGCATTGAATGACGTTGGCGACTGCATCAAGGAACTGGCACAGATGAGCGGGTATAAGGCTGAGAAGGAAGACTCCACCGCCCCGCTTGAACATCAGGAAGATGGCATTCGGGCCGCCGCCACCGAGTCGGTCATTGGCGAGTCCGCCGGTTCCCTGCTGTCGCTGCCTAACAACTCGGTGGACGCCATCGTCTTCGACCCTCCCTACTATGACAACGTTTCCTACGCCGAACTATCTGACTTCTTCTACGTCTGGCTCAAGCGCACCGCCGGCTACCTCCACCCGGAATGGTTTCCTAGATTTCTGACCGATAAGGACAACGAAGCCATCGCCAGTCCGGCGCGGTTTCAGGGCAGCGGCAAGGGCAATGGCGGCAAGTCGGTCAAGGACCTGGCCTATGATGACTACGTCGAACGGATGCGCAACATCTTCGCCGAATGCCGCCGCATCATCAAAGATGACGGCATCATGACCATCATGTTCACCCATAAGTCCACCGACGCCTGGGACGCCCTGACCATTGGCATCATCGAGGCCGGGTTCCGCATCACCGCCACCTGGCCGGTGAAGACCGAAGCCGATTCCTCCTTGGTGATTCGGGATAAGGCGTCTGCTCGCTCCAGCATCCTGCTGGCCTGCCGCCCCAAGACGGCGGGAACTACGGCGGGTTCAGCCTGGGAGGAAGTGGAGCATAAAGTGGCCGCCGCCGTCCGAGAGCGGCTGCCCCAACTGGAGGAGTACGACCTGCGCCCGCTGGACGTTTACCTGGCCTCCTTCGGTCCGGCCCTGGAGGTCATATCCAACAGCTGGCCCATCCGCCGGGAACTGGCCAACCCTTCCCGTCCCGACGACCCCTTCTCGGTTACGCCCAACGATGCCCTACAGGTGGCCCGCCGGGAGGTGTTTGAAGCCCGCCGCCGCCACATCAGCAACCTGTGGGCCAACAACCCAGGAGACCCCCTGACCGAGTTCTATCTCCTGGCCCAGGACAGCGCTGGCTCCGCCACCATCCCCTTTGACGAAGCCAACATGGTGGCCCGCTGCATCGGCCTGGAGATGGATACCGCCAAGGACGTGTACGACAAGAAGGGAGCCAACATCAATCTGCTGACGGGACAACAGCGATTCCAGCGGGGCATAATCTCCCAACAGGCGCCCACCACGCGCAGCATCGACCGGGTGCACACCGCCATCGCCTTGGCGGGCACCGAGGATGTGAATCGGGCTACCCAGTGGTGCCGGATGCAGGGCTTTGCCGAAGATACCTCCTTCAAGGGAACGCTGGAGGCCCTGCTGCGGGTGATGCGCCCCGACGACCCTGACCTGGCGCCGGCCCGAAACCTCTGGTCCGAGATATACCGCGAAAGCGCTCCCGAACCTGCCGGGGTGCAGCTGGGCCTGTCGGGCCTTGAAGGGTAGAGTCCATGCTGCGAGATTTGGAGTTCGAGCCGGACTATAGCCGGGACAACTGCCCCGACCTGGTGGGCAAGTTCTTTGTCCCTGCGTTATCCCACTCGGTCTATTACGACCGCACCACCTACACCTTCGGCCCCGAAGCATTGGTCGTGGCCGCCGCCGGGCTGGCGGGCCTGATCAACAACGGCGGCCGGATGCGCCTCATCTGCCACCACGAGTTGCCCAAGGAGGTGGTGCAGGCTGTTCTGAATGGGCAACGTGCCGCCGAGGACGCCCTGCTGGATTCCGTGGGCGAGTTAGACCTTGCCACTGTGAGACAAGATGACCTGCAACGCTTCCACAACTTGGAGCTGCTCACCTGGCTGGTCAAGCAGCATCGTTTGGAAATCAAGGTGGCCATTCCCAAGTCCGGCCAAGGCATATTTCATCGCAAGGTGGGTGTGTTCACCGACAGCAATCGTGACCGGGTGGCCTTCGACGGTAGCCTGAACGAGAGCGCCCACGGCTGGCTGTACAACGACGAGCACGTTTCCGTTTTCACTTCGTGGGACAACGCTGCCCATTTGGGTCCATTGGCCAACGGCTTTGAGACCCTGTGGGAGAATAAAGCGGATTCCAGCATCGTCATCCCCATCCCGGAGGCCTTGCGCCAAAGCCTCATCAAGTTCGCCCCGGACAAGAACCCGGCCGGACCTGACAAGAATGTCAACGAGGGTGAGCGCCAGTACCAGGTAAACCGCGAACGCCGGGCTGAATTATGGCGGGCCATCCACTACGCCATCGCCCACGATTCCCAGACCAGCATTGCGACCACCGCAGCCGAGCTGTGGCCGCACCAGCTCTCCTTTTGGCGCCGCTACGGAAGGGACGCCGAAACGCCGCCCCGGGTGCTCATCGCCGACGAAGTAGGCTTGGGCAAGACCATCCAGGCGGGCGCCGTCCTCAAGAATCTGGTTAACCGGGGCCAAGCGGCGCGGGTCTTGATCTTGACCCCTGCGGTGGCCCGGTGGCAATGGCAGCAGGAGTTGCAGCATAAGTTCAACCTGGACCTGCCGGTTCTGGACCGACAGGGGGCGCAAATGCATTTGGCGTGGGCCGACGGTCGGAGGGAACCAGTTAGCGAGACGCCCTGGCATCGGGCTGACCGACTCATCCTCTCCTACGACTGGCTGCGTCGCCACATGAAGGAATTCAGGGCGGATGCGCCAGAATACGACATGGTGATCTTCGATGAGGCCCACCATGCCCGCTACCTTGAGGTCTCCAATCCTCAGAGGAAGCGCGAAAACAGCTACCTGCAAATGCTCCAGTACTTGGGGGAACGGTCCAAGGGCCTGATGCTGCTTACCGCCACACCGATGCAAATTGACCCCTCGGAGTTGTGGGCGCTGTTGCAGGCATTGGACGCCACAGGGCAGTGGAACGAGGCTGAATTTCGCCGCTTCTACGACACCAACGCCCAAGCGACACTGGATGAATGGGACGCCCTTCGCCAAGTCTATACCAGGAATGGCCTCCCCGGCTCCACGGAAGAACTGGCGGTACTGGCTCGAATGAACGCCGGTGAAGCCCGGGAGCACTTGTCTTACATCCAGATGTCCTCCGCCCAAGCCGTCGTTTTGCGACGCAACCTGACCGCCGAACGAATTCGGGAGTCCATGTCCTTCATGCGCCGTTCGTCTTCGGTTAAGCGGCTGGTCTCCCGGCATACCCGCAACCTGCTTCGACAGTATGCGGCCCGGGGCGCGATTCAGCAGACGGTGCCGGAGCGGGACGTGCAGTCCATACCCGTGACCATGCGCGAAGAGGAGCAGGAACTGTACGACGGCATCCGGGACCTGGTTCGGGAATGCTACGAGAATCAGGTGGGCGTCAACCGGCAGGCGCAAGGGTTCGTGATGACCCATTTCCGGCTGCGGTTGGGTTCCTGTCTCTACGCCTTCCAACAATCCTTGATGGACCTGCAACGCCGCCTTCAGGGTGATGAGTCCGTTGATGATCCGTGGGAAGACTTGCCCATCGAAGAAGACGATGAATACTCGGACGTTGACCCTGAAGCGGCTATTCCGGCGCCGAAAGCGACGCCCAAGCGCCGTCAGATGCTGGCCGAACTACTGCAACAATGCAACAACGTCACCAGCCCCGACACCAAGTACGTTGAACTGCTGAACCATCTGAGTAAGCTACGGGCCGATGGCTATAAGAGGGTGATGGTGTTCTCCAGGTTCAAGGACACCCAAACCTGGCTGCGCCAGCAGTTGGCGGAAGAGCGATTGGACGGGTTCCTGGGCGGACTGTCCGGCCAGGAGGATTGGGTGTACCGGCCTGACAGCCGCTCCTTCCAGCCCGCCGATAGGGACAAAGTGGTGGGAGGATTCAGAGGAGAAACCCGGGGCATACTGCTATGCACAGACACTGCCGCCGAATCGCTGAACTTTCAGTTCTGCTCGGCCATCATCAACTACGACATACCCTGGAACCCCATGCGGTTGGAGCAGCGTATCGGAAGAATTGACCGCATCGGCCAAGAGCGTAGTCACATCAGAGTAGTCCATCTCTTCTACCGAGACAGCGTGGAATACGACGCTTACACTGCTATGAGGGAACGGATTGAGGAATTCCAAGAGAACGTGGGAGTCCTTCAACCCATCTTGACTGCCAACCTCGAAAGTATTATTCGCAAGAGGGCTATCGGCGAAGATTCCTCGGCCAACATCGCCGATACGGTACGCAGCATCGCCCCAAGCATGGGCTTTGACCTGGACGATCTAGCCGCCGACGCCGCCGACCAGCAGGACCCGCCGCCGCTCCTGGGCATGGATGACCTAACCTATATCCTGAACCACCCCGATTGGTTGCCCGACGGTTATTCTGCCGTGCCGGCAGGGGATAGACATTGGCTGCTGAGCAGTCCTAGCGGGAGTTCGATGACTGTTACCACTGACCGGTGGGCGCACGATTATGCGGCTGGAGCGGTGGGGTTCTTCGGCCCGGGCAACCCTCTATTCCCAGAGGCTGAAGTTTCGTCAGGAAACAATGTGAAGGCTCCCGCTAGAAGCATCAAGGACATTCTGGGCGAAGGCTTGACGTAACGGGCTAGTTCCAACACTCCACACCGGCCGCTCGCTACCCCGTCATGCCAGTCTAGACAGCATTAGGATGGTACTAGAGATGTGCCGCACCAGTTATTTCCAGGAAGAACCGGTCCACCCGCAAACCGGGCAACACACTTAAATCGACCGCGGTTATGGAGCGCCCCTTACCACCCATCGGCGCACCCCCAAACTGAGGGCATTTCATGTGGACGCAATTCCGGCATCTGGTAATCCAGTGGGATTGGCGGCTGTTCGTTGGGATTCTGCTTTTCGTTGGTCTCCCCAACGTCTACAACCTGTACCGCGTTAGCTTGATTGGGAACGAGATTCCCGACCCCGGCAGCCTGGCCGTCGTCTCCCAGTGGCAGTTCGTGGGCCTGGTGGTGGAAGTCTTCCAGGAGGCGACGGTCCTCGCCATCTTCTTCTTCCTGGGGTCGCAGATTCGGCAAGGGACCGCCATTCAGCTTGACCGCGCCAAGAGTGTTCTGTCCTTCGTGCTGCTGACCTCGGTGGTGTTTTCCGTGGGGGTGTTCGTCTTCCGGGACGCCTTCATCACCCTCATCGGAACGGCGGGCGACATACAGGAACAGACCCGCGCCTTCTTGGGAATCAGCATCTTCAGCATCCCCTTCACCCTCCTGGCGGCAGCCATCATCGTGCTGTTCGAGTCCCTGGGAATGCGGCGGCTGGTGGTCGTCCTGGCGGTGGTCAACGTCGCCCTGCGGTTCGCGTTGGACAGCCTGTTCTTTGGAGGCTACCCGTTCTCGCTGGACGCCGGGGTGATTGGCGTCGGATGGGCCACGCTGCTGGCCAGCGCCGGCCTGTTCGTGGTAGGAGCGGGGCTGCTGCTGCGCGCCAAGGGCGTCCCGTCCGGCCTGTTCACGACGCTCCCGACGTTTGCGGATATGCGGGAGTACCTGCGGGTGGGCCTAGGGAGCGGCGCCGACAGCCTCATCCGCAACCTCTTCTACCTCCTGATGATCATCCGCATTGTGAACACCATCGGTTCGGAGGAAATCGGCGGGTACTACCTGGCCATCCAGATACTGTGGAGCTTCATGCTGGTGCCGGTGCTGGCGTTCGCAGACTCCGCCAAGGCGCTGGTTGCCAACGTTTCCGATGACATGGGTCGGGTGCGATCCCTGCTCTGGTCCGCCCTGGTCATCACCGCGCTGATGATGCTGGTCTGGGTGGCGCTCACTCCGGTCTTCCCGGCTGCGTCATCGGCGCTCAACAGCGACCCGGAGACGGTCCGGTGGGCGGTGACGGCCTTCGGCATCCTGTTCGTACCCTACGTGCTCTTTTCCTTCAACACGGTGATGGACAGCTTCTTCTACGGGCTGGGCCGGACCAAGTACCTGGCATACCAGTCCGCAATCACCAACGGCACGGTGTACGTCGTCGGCTTCATCCTGTACGTTACCGGCGCATGGAACCCCAGCTTCGAGGGGGTGATGTTCCTGTTCTCCCTCGGCATCGTGATTGACACCGTGCTGACGGTGGCATTCCTGGTGAAGGCGCTGTACCTCGATGGGTCGGTTCGCCAGACCAGCTTGGTGACTGCTGGGGAAGCTCCGGCGGCGTGAGGCCCTTTACCAGAAGCCCTGCCCACTCTGAATTAGTGCTGCCACTGGCGCATGAGATAATCATACCGGGGGATGGTATCCTAAATTTGCTCTAGATGACAGAGCCGGAGGGAAGCAATGGCCAGCGACGAGAACCTCCTGCAGCGGATCACCGTACGACCCGAGGTCTTCGGCGGCAAGCCGTTGGTCCGGGATATGCGCATCTCGGTGGAGCTGATCCTGAGACTTCTCAGCCAAGGAGTTTCGCAGGAGGAACTGCTGGTGGACTACCCAGGTCTTGAATCAGAGGACATTCGGGCGTGCATCGCCTACGAGGTAAACGCCAACGCTTCGTCCGGTGGACGGGATTTGGCTGATTAGCCGACAGCGAAATACCGACATGCTCTCTACTCCAGTAGGCCACCCCCCGGTCGGCCGATGCCGACGGGACCGGCCCCAGAATGAGGTCATTCCAGAGCGCGAGGGCAAAAACTTTCCCCGGCTTTTTGTGGCAATTTCAGGATGGCGTAGGCCGGTTTAGTGACCTTCTCACCCTTCAGGAGTTCGGCATGAGAAACATAACCCTGAACGCCGATGGTGACCTGATTGACGCCGCCAGACGCCGGGCCGCCTCGGAGAACACCACCCTCAATGCCGTCTTCCGCCAATGGCTGACGGACTACGTGGACCGCAAGGGCGAGGCGGAAAAAGCCATGGCTACCATCGACGCTCTGGCTCAGGTAATCCACACCGGCGGGCGCAAATTCACTCGGGAAGAGATGAATGAGCGTCGGTGATTTCCTGTATTCCAACGTTTGCGTTTACCCTCTTCCACGACTTTGATTCCCGCAAGCTCCTCCAGTTTGAAGATCTGTTAGCCCAGATGATGGGAGGCCGATCCGGTTGCAAGAGCTACCCGGTAGTCCAAGAATCTCTGAACGTTCTGATGGACCGGCCCCGAACTGTTCTCGCGGAGGCATCCAATGATAGCGAAGATTCCCGTGATCCTTGAAGCGCAGCCCGACGGGGGATACACAGCTACCTGTCCCGTTCTGCCGGAATTGGTAACCGAAGGCGATAGCATACGAGAGGCCCTGCTCAACGTTGAGGACGCCTTCGAAGCGGTCAGGGAGATCTACGAGGACAGGGGGTGTCCTTTGCCGTCGGGCATCGGCGTAGATAACCCAAACGAACCCTTGTCCATTGAGACAATCGTGGTAGAGCCACCGGAGGTGATGTGAGAGCGGGGGCATGGCAATTGGGCGGCCCAGTACGGCGGCCTGCCGAAGATACCCCAGCCAGCGTCGTCTGCCCGGCCAGCCACTTCGGGGAGTGCCCCAAGGTCTGGAGTCGGTCCCAGAAAGTCCGGGAGTTGTGGCGGATGAAGGGCGCTTCACGGGCGCGGCAACCCTGTGTCGGTATAAGCATCTCTTATCCAGAACTAGAAGCAGGCGCAAATTGCCCTGATAAGAACTAATATGCTATTCTGAACCTGCATTCCATACGCAGACCCGCCGGTCAGGAGTAATGCAGGCTATGAGCAAGGACCGAGGATACCAGTGGGCAGAATTGGGCGCCCGAATCAGGGAGGCCCGGGTCGGAACCGGACTCACCCAGAAGCAATTGAGCCAACTGGTGGGGGTCAGCCCCCACGCCGTCTGGTCCTGGGAGTCGGGGAAGATGCGGCCCACCCCGGAACGCCTGGTGGATCTGGCCCACTTCTGCCAGACCACCACTGACCGGCTTCTGGGCCGGAAGGCGCTGGAAGCGGAGATTCTGAATCAGATGGACAGTTGCTACCGCCGAGCCATCGAAGGCCTGCCCGTAGAGGACCTGGAATCGATACAGAACTTCATCCAGTTCGTAAGCTCGGAACGCCAGCGCAAGAACCGGGCTGGGCTATGACGAGCGGGCACTTGATCTGCGCCATGCCAAAGAGAGTGGAACTGCCGCTCAAGTCGGGGTGGCATGGAGATGTGGACGCCAGCGACCATCAGGATCAGTGAGAAACGATGGGCCAGTGAGGGGACGCTCGACTTGGTGCAGGGAGGGGGCCTAGCGGCCACCGGTCCACACGTGCCGACGGTTCAGTTCCGCCGCCAGTGGCTCGTCCTCGTCCCGACTTTTGCTTGGTCCCCAGAAATGCCGCCAGAGATAGCGTTCGCGGTTGGAGGCTCTCCGGAGATGTACTCTCATCCCGTCGGTGGCCAACAGGTCCCGCAGTTCGTCCAAACTCGAAGACGCTTGAACGAACTGCGCACGAACTTTCCTTGCGTTATAATGCCCTGAGCACTGTGGAGCATCGAGTGAGGGTTTAGATGTCAAATTCCGAGATTATCTTCGAAGTCACCGAAGACGACGCGGACGGCGGCTATTCGGCAAGCGCGCTGGGGTTTGGCATTCATACCCAGGGAGACTCGCTCGACGAAATCCGCCAAAACGTCAAGGAAGCTGTGGACTGCTACTTTGACGAATCCATGAGCAAATCGAAGCTGATACGCTTGTACTTCATGCGAGACGAAATTCTCGTTGCATGAGATTACCCAGGGACGTTAGCGGTCAAACTTTGTTTGCTTAGCTTCGGTGTCCAAGTGCAGACCCGCTCCAACCTCCCCACGGCCTCCACCACCAGGGCCTCCCCGACCCCTCCGGACGAACCGGCTGCGCGTTTCCTAGCCGTCTAGTCAATGCTGCTGACCCTGGTGCGGTCGTAGGCTGCGGCAGCTCCAAAATCTGACAGCTGTTGTCGCTGACCAGGACCACCGTCATCCGCACGGTCTCTGACCGGTTGCAACTAATGTGTTGTCCATCCACGTTTTACAGCTACTCCCAGCCAGCCCACGATTGACGTATGCCAGATTTAGCCATACCATTAGCTAATCAATTGGCCGAGGATCATGAGCATGGCAACGGTGAACGTACATGAGGCGAAGACCAACCTGTCGCGCCTTCTGGCCCGGGTTGAGGCGGGAGAAGAAGTGGTGATTGCCCGCAATGGCAAGCCAGTGGCCAGGTTGGTCAGCGTTCCAGAGCGCGGCAAACGTCAGTTTGGCTCCATGAAGGGGTTGATTGCCCTCGACGACAGCTTTTTTGACCCTCTGCCCGAAGAGGAATTGGCTGCTTGGCAGGCTGAGTAAACCTTGCGACTACTACCCGACACCCATGCCCTCATCTGGTGGTTTGAAGGCAACCTGCGATTGTCTTTGCCAGCCCGACAAGCTATCGGTGATGAAGAGAACGAGGTGCTGGTCAGCGCGGCCTCCGCTTGGGAAATCACGACCAAGTTTCGTCTTGGTAAACTGCCCAGCGCAGAAACTCTGGCACGGGACCTGCCCGGTGCGCTGGCCTCCCAGGGTTTCACGGAACTGCCGATTACCGTGGCCGAAGCGGCCCGCGCTGGAGCCTTGCCCTCCCCTCTCCGCGACCCCTTCGACCGGATGATCATCGCCCAAGCGCAGGCGAGGGATCTGGTGCTCATATCCAACGAGACCCTCTTCGACAGCTATGTCGTTCGCCGCCTGTGGTGAATCTAGACCACGCCAATTGCGTGTTGGAGGTCGCACAGCGAGGCGGGGCTAACCAGACATGGAACTGAAGAGGGAACGCCTCGGGGCGCCAGCCAGCATCGGCGTTACTGCGAGCGGGCGGTGAAGTCCTCTACCTTGATATGGTCTGCCCGTTCCCGGATCTGCCACAAATCGTAGGCTGTCTGCATCCCAAGCCAGGTCTCCGGCGTGGAGCCGAAGGCCCGCGAAAAGCGGATGGACATCTCCACCGATACGCCGGCCTTCCCGTTCACCATGTCGGATAGGGCTTGACGGGTTACCCCCAAGCCCTGGGCGGCGCGGGTTACCGTCAGGCGCAGAAGATCGGGGCATTCGTGCCGGACGATCTCGCCCGGATGGGGAGGGTTCTGCATCGGCATGGTTTTCACCTCCCCAGTTTTGCCGCTTGGCAGCTACAACGCCACCACCAACTCGAAGGTTCTGGTTATTGCCGCCTTTAGCCAGCCATCGTGTACGGTATCCAGAACTCCCTCTTCTATCCCCAGCGCTTCCTTTGGGTACTAGAGCTGCCGTTGTTGATGGGGTGGCGCTGGTGGTCATTGCAGCCCCTCAAATGCTTCCCATCTCCACGGCCTTCATCGCCTTTACTGGAAAAACAGGAGAATCGCAGCCAGGTGCGCCAGGGCCAACATGTAGCCCAGCCACGCGTGCGCGAATGGGGTGGTCATTGCCGATTTTAGCCAGCCATCCCGGTTGACGCGTACCATGTCCAGCCAAACCTCGCGCCTTCGCTCCCGCCACCGTCGGTTCTTGTAAAGGGAGGTCATCAGCAGGACGATATTGACCACCAATATCGACAGGAATAACAGCATCCCGGGACCGGTTGGACCCGTGCCAAATTGCACTGCTGCGAGAATTTGCAGGGAGGATAGCGCCAGGGTCAATGCCCATACCAGGTAGAGGACAGCGATTACCGGACCGGACATCAGGCGGGGCGCCGACCTCCCATTCAGGCTGGCCACCAGGTTCACGAAGGGAACTACCAGAAGAATGCAGCCTATGGTACCCGCCGCACAGTAGGGAAGGAATGGAAAACTCCGGTTGCGTGCCCCCCGTCCCGTCCATATACCTGCGACAGGGGCGAACACCAGGCTGGGAACCAGCACCAAGAGTAGAAGGACGCCAGCTTGTACGGAGACCAGGGGAACGAACGCCGGCCAGAAGTCCAGCGAACCGACCATTTCATTTCTCCTTATTCATCGGGGTTCGGAGTGGAGCATTTTCAGCGACAAGCACTGTAAAATTACAGGGGCTGTTTCGAGGTGATTGTACCCCAACGATGGATAATCTTTCGCAGTAATTGTTGCGTCATTTTGTGGGTTTTGTAGAGGATGAGCAGTGGTAACCTCTTAACCGGGTTGGTACGTCCGCACTGTTGTAGAGTTCCCCATCTCATTTCCGGGAACACCCCAACTTGGTTGGCTCCCAGTAGCGGGATGCAAGGAGTGTACCTTTCAGGTAAAATTATCTCGTGGCGGGCAGATATGGCGTTTGCCGTTCCGTTGGGGTGAAGGAAATCGCGCTTATCTCGAAATCGATCCAGTCGCCCCCGGCGGGCCGAATCCTAAGACCCCGGCCACCAAGCTAATTCCCTGAAGGTGTTGGCCCCATTATGGTTACTTTACTTCGCAAGATAATCGGCGACCCAGGCGAAAAGGCAGTTGACCGAATTGCCCAGTCGCTGGTACCCCGCATCAATGATCTGGAACCGGCCATGCGCGCCCGTTCCGATGATGAGTTGCGCTCCTTGACTCCCCATTTCCAGGATCGTCTGGCCCGGGGAGAGTCTCTGGACGACCTGATGCCCGAGGCATTTGCGGCGGTTCGCGAGGCGGCGCGCCGCAGTCTGGGCCAGCGTCATTACGATGTGCAGCTCATTGGCGGTATTGTGCTGCATCGGGGCCAGATTGCCGAGATGAGAACCGGTGAGGGCAAGACCCTGGTGGCCACCCTGCCGGTGTATCTGAACGCGCTGACCGGCCGGGGGGTGCACGTGGTCACGGTGAACGATTACCTGGCCTGCCGCGACCCGGTTTGGATGGGCCCCATCTACAGCAGCCTGGGTCTCACCGTGGGATGTCTCCAGCATGATGCGGCGTTCCTGTACGATCCCGAAGCTGCCACCGGCCCCAATGGCGTGAAGTCCCTGCGGCCGGTGTCGCGGCAGGAAGCCTACCAGGCCGATGTTCTCTATGGCACCAACAACGAGTTCGGGTTCGATTATCTGCGGGATAACATGGCCCTTGAACCGGAAAACCGGGTGCAGAGGGAACGCCACTTTGCCATCGTCGATGAGGTGGATAACATCCTGATTGACGAAGCTCGCACTCCCCTTATCATCAGCGGGCCGGCGGAGGAGCCGGTACAGCATTACTATACTTTCGCCAAGCTGGCGCCCCGGCTGGAGCCGGAACTCGATTACGCCATTGACGAGCGAACCCAGGCCATCTCCCTCACTCAGGAAGGTATCGAGAAGATGGAGAAGTGGACCCGGGTCGATAACCTGTATGACCCGGAGAATTACCACCTGGTTCACTACATCGAAAACTCCCTTACTGCTCAGGTTCAGAAGGTGAGGGACAAGGACTACGTAATCCGGGATGGCGAAGTGGTGATAGTGGACGAGTTCACCGGACGCCTCCAGTTCGGTCGCCGCTGGTCCGATGGGCTGCACCAGGCGGTGGAGGCCAAGGAGGGACTGCGGATACAGAGGGAGAGCGTCACCTATGCCACCATTACCCTCCAGAATTACTTTCGGATGTACGAGAAGCTGGCAGGCATGACCGGTACCGCCGCCACCGAGTCCGACGAATTCTTCAAGATCTACGGGCTGGAGGTGGCGGTAATTCCCACCAACCTTCCCATGGTGCGGGATGATGAGCCGGATCTGGTCTTCCTGTCGGCAGAGGACAAGTGGGATGCGGTGGTGGAGCACATCCTGGAAATAAACGAAACTGAGCGCCCCATACTGGTCGGCACCACATCAATCGAGGCCTCGGAAGACCTGAGCGCCCGCCTCAAGCGCCGCGGTGTAACCCACCAGGTACTGAATGCCAAGAACCATGCCCAGGAGGCCGCCATCATCTCCGAGGCAGGAAAGTTGGGAGCTGTTACCGTGTCCACCAACATGGCCGGTCGCGGCACCGACATCGTTCTCGGCGGGGCCAACACCGATGCCCCCGGATGGGCCGAGGAGCATGCGCGGGTGGTGGAATTGGGTGGACTCTATGTTATGGGCACCGAGCACCACGACGCCCGCCGCATCGACAACCAGTTGCGGGGCCGCTCCGGCCGCCAGGGAGACCCGGGGAGTTCCCAGTTCTACGTGGCCCTGGAGGACGAGTTGATGCAGCGTTTCGGCGGCGACCGGATCAAGTCTGCCATGACATGGACCGGCGCCTACGACAGCGATCGCAGCATCAAGAGCGGCCTACTTACCAAGTCCATTACCAGCGCCCAGGTAAAGGTGGAGGGCTACCATTTCGACATCCGCAAACACCTGCTGAATTTCGACGACGTGCTCAACACCCAGAGGCAGGTTATCTATACCGACCGGGACCGCATCCTGAAGGGCGACAATCTCAAGGAAAAGATCCTGGATATGCTGCGCCAGGAATTTGCCGACCTGGTCCGGAAATACCTGCCAGACCGGCACGCCGACAATTGGGACGCCACCGGGTTGATCTCGGAACTGGCCCTGATCTGTCCCCTCCCCCCCGAACTGGCCTCCGAGGAGATGGTGTATGACCTAAAGCTGGAGGACATCGGCCGAATCCTATCCGATTATGCCGAAACGGTTTACGACGCCCGGGAGCAGGACTTAGGTTCGGAGCAGATGCGCGTTCTGGAGCGGTTGTTGCTGCTGCGAGCGATTGACTTGCATTGGGTGAATCACCTGACCACCATGGAGAACCTGCGCACCGGCGTTGGTCTCCACGCTTACGGACAGCGGGACCCGCTGGTCGTGTATCGCACCGAGGGCCACAAGACCTTCCAGGAACTGCTCCACCGGATGCAGCAGGATGTGGTTCATTCCCTGTTCCACGTGACGGTGAACCAACGGCCATACGTCGCCCCCTCCCGCCGCGCCACCGACGCGGCCAAGTCCAGCCCCATGGAGAAGGTGGTGGGCAGCGGACGCCAGGCAGTTGCCACGGGAGTCAAGGTTGGTCGGAACGCCAGGTGTCCCTGCAACAGTGGAAAGAAGTACAAGCGCTGTTGCGGCGCCGCCGCCTAGCGGGCAGTCGGGTCGGGCAATGCGGGGTAGTGGGATACAGACTTTGTATTGAGTGATGGCAGGGGATTCTTATGCCGCCCAGGTCTGTCATTCCGGGTGGAGTCGAGGAAACCCAACGGTGCGGAGGGAACCATCATTCCCATGCCAGGCCCTCCTTGTCTGTCATTCCGAGCGGCAGTCGAGGAATCCCAACCGCACCTAACAACCAACAATCCCGCCGCGAGCATACGCTCCCTCTTCCGGGGAAAGGGCGAGAAGTGTTGGGCATGGCAATGTCGGCTCCCCCGCGCAGTTGGGATTCCTCGGCTGTCGCTCGGAATGACAGGCGAGGCTGGCTTGTGGTGGGGGTGTTGGTTGCGAGGCGTGGCCGGGATCCCTCGGCCTCGCACGAAATGACAATTGCTCCTACCTCTATCACCTCAAGCTTGTAATGCAACCAGTCCGGACCTAATAGTCGAGGTTGGAAATGGCAGCCAGCAAATCGAGCCGCTCCCCGGGAGCATCAAAGAGGCCGCCCCTCCAGAAAAACGAGGACGGGGTCGTGCTCCTGTCCGGTGGCAATCCTCAGATCGCCAAGGGTGACGGGGATGAACCGGTACAGGCCTACATTGCCGCGATGCCTGAATGGAAGCGCGAGGTGGGCCGTCAACTGGACGATCTGATTGTCCGCACGGCGCCCAACGTGCGCAAGGCCGTCCGGTGGAACTCCCCCTTCTACGGGGTGGAGGGACAGGGTTGGTTCATCAGCTACCATGTCTTCAACCGTTATGTGAAAGTAACCTTCCTGAACGGAGACATTCTGGAGCCCCCGCCTCCCGTGGCGTCCAAAGATCCGAAAACTCGGTACTACCACATTTTCGAGGACGGCATGGACGAGGAGCAGATGGAAGAGTGGGTACGCCAGGCAGCGGCGGCGCCGGGTTGGGACGGATTCAAGTAGGTGGTCAGGGCTTTAGAGGGGTTTGGAATTGCCTAGCCCCGCTGGGATTTACATTCCATAGCTCCCATCTGTATTGAACGAGTACACCATCTTGACACCGGTAGCTGGGAAGTCATAGAATTTAATCGCGTTGGGGTAATCCGGCGCGTGTGCAGAGTGGCCCGGTGGTGTAGTTGGTTAACATACCGCCCTGTCAAGGCGGAGATCGGCGGTTCGAGTCCGCTCCGGGTCGCCAACTAATCGAAATGAAAAGCTCAGGCCCGTGAATCTGTTTCACGGGCCTAGTTTATTGCCAAGTCGGTGATCGGTTAATGGCTCGCCAACAGGCAGGGAAGGTTATCTCTGGGTTGGCAACCTCTCCCGTTGGCAAACCCAGTCCGCCGCTAACCCTGTTTCACGTACTTGTCGACGCCCACGCCGTCGGGCACGCCCACGTAAATGTCGCCATTGGGGGCAGTCCAGGAGCCATGGCCTCCCCGGATGATCCAACGGGCCAGCAGTTCCCCGCCGGCATTCATCAGGCTGATGCGGGAATCGGTGTCCTCGGTCCAGCCCTGTCGGGCATCCCGTCCCCCCTCGCTGATGCAGAACACGCCGTCATCGTCCTGGGAAATGTCCATGGGCCGCAGCAGGTCCGTCCACATGCCCTGGTACTCGCCATCGGCGTTGAAAATCTGGACCCGGTTGTTCTCCCGGTCGCACACGTACAGCAGGCCATCGGCCCCCACCATCATGCTGTGGACCAGGTGGAATTCGTTGGGGGCATTCTTGCCGGGCTCGCCCCAGGAGGACTTCAACTGGCCGTCGGCGGCAAAGCGGTGGACCCGGGCGTTGCGATAGCCGTCGGCCACGTACATGTCCCCGCCCGCGCCGGGAACCAGTTCCGCCGGATAGTTGAAGGGGCCGGCCGAGCGGGGGCAGAGGGTACCGGGGACTTCGCAGCCGGTGTCCGAATGGACGCCCCGGTCGCCGATGACCTGCAGGGGCTTGCCGTCCAGGGTGTAGCGCAGGCACACCGAATCCTCCCGGTCGGTGATGTAAACGATGTCATCCTTGATGAAGATGCCGTGGGGGTTGCTGATGGCGTTCAGGCCCCATGAGCCGATGTATTCGCCATTGGGATTGAAGATTACGATCGGCGGCTCCTTGCGCTGAAAGGCATACACATTGCCCTGGGAGTCGGTGGCGACGGCGCTGACCATGCCGAAGGTCTCCCCCGCCGGCAGCTTGGCCCAGCTTTCGACCAGTTCGTAAGTATATGCTCCGCTTCCTACGGTAGCCATAGGACGTTTACCTCCAAGAATGATTGGTGGTTACCCGTCCCAAGTATCGGTATTCGGGAGCAGGGAGTCAATAGGGGGGTGACAGTGGGGCAACACACAGCCCTAGTACTCAAACAAGCCAGGAATGAAAGGGATGAATAGAGGAATAGTTGCCTGGTCGGGTAGGGGCGCACAACTGTGCGCCCCTACGAGCAAGGCCCAACTTTCCCGACTTTGCCCCCTCCTTCCTAACTAACCAGGGTTGACTGAATACTAGGCTTTTGTCAGCTCAGTAGGGGAGCTGTCATTCCGAGCGACAGCCGAGGAATCCCAACCGTTTGGGGCAACTAAGCAACCCACTACAAGCCAACCCACCCTGTCATTCCGAGCGATAGCCGAGTAGTCCCAACCGCTTGGGGCAACTAAGCAACCCACCTCAAGCCATATTGCCCTGTCATTCCGAGCGACAGCCGAGGAGTCCCAACCGCAGAGGGTGAGAATGCCTGGCCATGGCAATGACAGTTTCCCCGCACCGTTGGGATTCCTCGGCTACCGCTTAGAATGAGAGGCTCTATGTTTCTTTCGCCTGGTGGAGGCGGACAGCACCTGTCAGTGCTCTTGCCCTGTCAACTCTTTCATCCAAAGCCGGATTGACTCCTCAACCCCTTTCTTCACTTCTGCAATTTCCTTATTTTCGGCAGTATTTGAACCGGTCCAAATCTTTGCTTGAAAGACCATTTTGCATCTTGCTAATATTGATTGAGTGGTTGGACAATCTTTGTGAAGGAAGGCCTATCGATGAAATTCTTTGAGGAACTCGCGTACACACTCTTGAAGGCGATGGAGGCAAATCCCGACCCCAACGTTCCCCGACTGTACTTCCCCATTGGACACAGTGGCGTACCCAGAGTTTTGGGGAGCGCCACATTGGGCAGGTTTTTTGTTGGACCTCAGCCATCTTCCAGTGGCTGGATTCAGCATTGGCCGGAATCGCTGCGTACGCTTGACTGGTACGCCAAGCTAATGGCTGAAAGGGGCTTCATCGAACTCTACGAGGGCGAACCAGACGAAAGGGGGATTGGAATCCGACAGAGAGGTGGCGGCGGCGTTTCAAAAGGCTACCGACGGTTTGACCACAGCCCAAAGTCGCTAACGATGGCCGGGATAGAGTACTTGCGAAAACTGGAAGAAGCTCCAGGAACGATTGGGTTTGTAAAAGACCATTAGCGACCTGTTTAGCCCTGGGTTGCTTTCAGATTTCTCAAAGTGGTGGGATTATGCTACTCCATCGAGTCAAAATTGTCGTTCCGGGCGATAGCCGAGGAATCCCAGCCGGAAGGGGCAACAAGGTTTCCTAGCCCCATTCGCGTCGTTTTCGCACCGTTGGGATTCCTCGGCTATCGCTCGGAATGACAGTTGAAATTGCAAGCCTGACTGAAGACCTGAACCCCCCTTACCTCCCCCGTTGGCTCTGGTATTCCTTGATGGCCGGGATGACCTCTTGGCCCAGCAAGTCTATGCACCGGGTTGCCGTTTCGTGGGACATGGGGCCTTCCCTGCCCCACAGGACCATGTAGCTGGGGTCCACCACGTCGATTACGTGCTTCAGCTTTTCCACCACAGTATCCGGGTTGCCGGTGACTATCTGGTAAGTGGCGTGGGCCTCCTCGTAGCTGAGGGGTGGGCCGCCCGGGGCCACCGGCCTACTGTCGTTGCTGCTCTCGGCGTTGACGTAGCGGGTGGTGGCCCGCCGCTGCTGTCGTTGCCCCTGGGTTGCGGCCCGGCTCAGGTACCCCGGTGGCGCCTGCCACTCCCGGGGCGCCACGCCGAAGGATGTGCCGAGTTGCCAGAAGAACTTCTTTCCCTCCTCGTAGGCCCGCTCGTCGCTGTCCGACACGTTCACCCGAATGGCGTAGCCCCGGTTATCGGAGGTGGCGGTATATCCCTCTTCCGCCGCCGTGCGGTCGTATAAGTTGTAGATTTCCTCCATCAGGTCCAGGGGCGGCGCCAGGGCGATGTAGGGGTACCGGTGACGGGCGGCGAACATCACCGATTCCGGGCTGGCCACCCCGGGAATCCATACCGGGGGATGGGGCTTCTGCAGGGGCATGGCCCACGGATTGACGGCCCGGAAATGGAAATGCTTTCCCTCCCAACGGAAAGGGCCGGGCGTTGTCCAGGTCTTTACGATGAGGTCGTGAGCCTCCTCGAACCGTTCCCGATTGTAGATGGGGTTGGTATTGGTGGCCCAACTCTCCTGTCCCAACCCGCGGACGAATCCGCACACCACACGCCCGCCGGAGATGCAGTCGATCATCGCGATTTCTTCCGCCACCCGCAGCGGGTTTTCGTGGATGGGCAGGACGTTGCCTAGGAACACTATCTTGCCCTTTTTGGTCAGCTTGGACAGGACGGCGCCGATTACGTTGACCGACGGCATCATGCACAGGGGGTTGTTGTGGTGCTCGTTGATCATCACCCCGTCGAAGCCGTTTTCGGTGCAGTACTGAAGCTCCTCGAAGTACATGCTGTACAGCTCGGAAGCCTTCTCGGGGTTGAAGTTCTCGTTGGGAAACATCAGGTTGGTGTATCCGTAACGGGCGGCCGTTTCCTGGGAGTAGGCGGTGTAACCCATTTCGGTGAAGAAGAACACTTCCTTGACCATGCTCCCACCTCCTGTGCGGTTCAGGGACGAATTACTGCCATTGAGGAATGGCCGAAGGTCCAGTCGGTGAACAGGTTGCCGGAAATCCAGTAGTTGGGCCAAGTATGCCCCGGGGGTGAAGGACAGTCAATCCCTGGCTTGGGGTCAGATAGGGAAGGCTCCTGCAAGGGTGACCCTGAGCGGGGCACGCCCCCAGGCGATTCATGGCCGAACGGTGGGGCAATTCACTTCCCCGCGAGGACAGCCGGGCTAACCTCCTACCGCAATTCCCTGGGCGCTAATCTCCATGCGGTAGATGGTCGTGCGACAGGCAAAGAAGATGGTGCGCAGGTCTTCTCCGCCAATGGTGAAGTTGTGGCAGGGTTCCGGTGTGCGGATCAGGCCCAGGTGGTTGCCGTCCGGGTCCATTACCCACACGCCGCCGGGCCCGGTGCAATAGACGTTCCCCTCCGTGTCCACCTTGATACCGTCCGGATGGCCCACGTCCGCGCCGTGGAGGTCGGCGAAGTGGCGGGGATTGGCAATAGTGCCGTCGGGCAGCACGTCAAGAACCCGAATATAGTGCTCCGTTGTGTCGTTCACGTACAGCAGCGACTCGTCGGGCGAGAAGCAGAGGCCATTCGGAAATACCATGTCGTCGTTCAGCAGGGTCAACTCGCCGGTGTCGGGATGCAGGCGATATACGCCCTCGTAGTCCAGGTACTTCTGCAGATCGTCGCCCTGGTGACCCACCAGGTGGCAGCCGTTGGAGGGGTCGGTGAAGTAGATGTGGCCGTTGGACTTGACCACGATGTCGTTGGGGGTGTTGAGCTTAACCCCGTTGTAATGGGATGCCAGGGTGGTGGGTGTACCGTCCCGCTCGATGCGCCAGACTGTGCGGCCGCTCCAGCCGGCAATGACCAGCCTCCCCTCATGGTCGAAGGTCATGCCATTGGCGTGGGCCGATGGCCGCATGACGATGCTCTTGCCCTCGCCAGGAACCCACTTCCAGATGGTGTCCCCGATGATGTCCACCCAGGCGAGGT
Organism: Dehalococcoidia bacterium; assembly: GCA_965221385.1. GTDB lineage: Bacteria > Chloroflexota > Dehalococcoidia > Lucifugimonadales > UBA3495 > Bin22. The sequence goes on along the minus strand of OZ244885.1, from coordinate 1,154,400 downwards.
AACCCTCCCGGTGGTTCCAAACAGGACCCTCGGTGAAGGTGAGGCCGGTGGCCACCTTGGAAAAGGTGGCATACTCGGGAACCAGGCGGCGAAAACCGGAGGAAAATGCCTGGGTTACCATGAGGCCTCCCAATGCTTGAGAATCTTCGGGGCAAATTCAGGAGGTACCGCCAACCCTACCCCACCTTGGGAAACAGTACCCAGCCCTGGCGGCCGGTGTCCTTCACCCGGAACAGATGCCCCTCGGTGGTGGTGACGTAGAGGTCGGTCAGGTCGGGGCCGCCGAAGGCGCAATTGGTGGGTTCCGCCGGCACCGGATGGGTTTCCAATACCTGCCCAGTGGAAGAGAAGACATAGATCATTGCGCCGGGGCCGCTCTGGGCCCACCCAGCGCAGGCGATGATGTTTCCTTCGGTATCGAGGCACATGCCGCTGATGCCCCGGTGAATGCCCCGGTAATCGGCGCCGAAGCTGTGCAGTACCCGGTACTCGCCCAGGGAGCCATCGGCGTTGATGTGGTACGCCCGCAGTTCCCGCTTGCCCTCCGGCTCCTCGCTGCTTTCAGCCACGTACAAGACATCTTCATCGGGTGAGAGGGCCACATCCAGGGGCGTGGTGGTGTCCGTGGTCATACGGGTCAACGGGGCATCCCGGTTGGGAGACTCAATGCGCAGGACAGCCCGGTAGTCAATGGAATAGGGGGCCAGCTCGTAATCCCGCAGGCCACCCACCACCGGCGGACCCCACACGGGGTCGGCGAACCAGATACGACCACGGCGGTCTATGGCCAGATCCTTGGGTTGGTTGTGGTACTTGCCATCGATTTTGTAGGCCATCACCGAGGCGGAGCCGTCCCCATTGTAGCGCAGGATTCGGCGGGCGCCGCTCTGACACCCGTACAAAGTGCCGTCGGCAGAGAAGGCAAGCCCCACCACCCGGTTGGTCCAGCGCCGGAAGTCGGTTACCTCTCCCGTCTCTGGGTCGTAGCGCAGGATCTTGTTGTGGATGGTATTGGAGGGAACGGACACGGTGGTGAAGAGCAGCGCTTCCCCGTCCCAGGCCGGCCCGTCGGCGCGATTGCCATCGGGACCGACTACAAGTTCAAACTCCCAGGTCATGGTCTCCTCCTGCCGGTGTTATTGATGCTGCCCATGGTTAGCGCGAATTAGATCAAATGGGGTATGAGGCAGACTACTGGCTGGTCTGGGCGCCAGCCGCCATTGATATGCTTTTACGAAAGTCGAAGACTCCCAACAAGGGGTAGTCAGTTAGCCCCTTCGCCATGCGCCTGTCAGTCGCTGACCCCGGGAATGGGATAGGTGGGCAGCCCCGGAATCTCCACGCGCATCCGGTAAATGGAACTGCGGGCGGTGAAGTAAATCGTTCGATAGTCCGGGTCCCCGAAGGCGAAGTTGGCGCAGTCTTCGGGAATCAGGAACCTTCCCAGGTGGTTGCCCTGGGGGTCGGTTACCCAGACGCCGCCCGGGCCGGTGCAATAGACATTGCCCTCCACGTCCACCTTCATGCCGTCCGGGGCGCCGTGGTCGTCGTGGAACAGTTCGGCAAACAGCCGGCCGTTGCCAATGTTTCCGTCTTCCAGCACGTCGTAAACGCGAATGTGGCGGCGGGCGGTGTCGTTGATGTACAGGAGAGATTCGTCGGGGGAGAAGCAAAGACCGTTGCAGTTAATGTAGTCGTCGGCCAGCAGGGTAAGGCTGCCATCGCTCAGGTCCAGCTTATATACGGCTTCGTAATCCACGTACTTCTGGACGTCCTCACCCTCCATGCCCACGTTGCGGATGCCGTTGGAAGGGTCGGTGAAATAGACCACCCCGTCGGACTTCATGATGATGTCGTTGGGGGTATTCAGTTTCTTGCCGTCGATGTGGGAGGCCAGCACCGTGGTTGAACCGTCGTGCTCCCAGCGCCAAACCGTGCGGTTGCTCCAACCGGCCACCAACAGGCGGCCCTGGTGGTCGTAGGTCATGCCATCGGCCTTGCCCGAAGGGTGCATGATGATGCTCACGCCCTGCCCGGGAACCCACTTCCATATCTTGTTGTCGATGATGTCGGTCCAGACCAGGAAGTTATCCTTTCCGTTCCAGACGGGACCCTCGGTAAAAATATGGCCACCGGAAATCTTTTCCAGGTTGGCCTGGGGTTTCACTATGCGACTGAACCCGGCGGAAAACGTCTCCGAGGACATTCCTGATCCCTCCCCGTGTAAATGGCGCCAGCGCCAGCGCCCCGGTGTGGACTTCGCCTGTGGTATAACCGGCCGATATTTCGTTGGACTACCGGATTTTAGGAATGGCCTCCTCCAATGTCAAGGAGGGAATGTCAGGGAGGCAATACGGCCGACTGGGATGAGCGCTTTCTCAGGGGCAGTCAACTGGCGCTGTGCCAGGCCAACATATCAGGGGGTTCCCAGTTTGTAGGGGACTCGAAAAGATTGGGGGCAAGGTGTTTCCCCTGGAAACACCTTGCCCCGGTGGTTTGGATACCTTGGCTGTCCCTCGACATGGAAATTCGTGTTGTCCGGGATTAGTACCCGGTTAACTCTTTAACGTCATGCAGAATTTAGGGAAGAGTGACGGAGAAAGGTAGTTGTTGACCGTAGGGGCGCACAGCCGTGCGCCCCTACCCTACCAGGCAACCACTCTTGCCATTCAGCCCTCGCATGGCTGGATTGACTAACCATTAGTTGGGCGTCAATGCCACGGAGCGGATTTCGCCGAACTCCTTCTGCAGCTTCTCCCAGCTCTGGCCGCCGTCCTCGCTGACATAGACGTAGCCGTAGAGGCTGGCCCCGACCACCACGTCTTTAACCTCTGGGTGGACGCCGAACCAGTAAACCACGGAATTGGGTTCTTGGGGAAGGTTCGCGACCTGCCAGGTGGCTCCGCCGTCGGTGGTGCGCTGGATGGCGCCCGTAACTCCAGGGATGGAGTCGCCGTTGCCCACGAACATCACCTGGGGATCATCGGGTTTGATGGCCATGCCCCGGCAGTAGGAGCGCATATCGGCCTCGTGGAACCGGGGGAACTCGTGCAGTTCCCAGCTTTCGCCCTCATCGTTGCTGGTGGATATGCCAAAGGGCGTGGTGGCGTGAACCGACGTTCCCCGGTCCGTGATGCGCAGGGTCATGCCGTGGATGTCACCGTGGAAGGGGTCAGGCCCCAGGTCCGGCAGGTGAATCCAGTTATCGCCGCCGTCCAGGCTCTTGTAGATGCCGTCCACCTCGATTCCGGCCCAAACCGTGCGGTGGTCGCGGGGGTCAACGATCATGTTGGTGGTGCGGGGAATCCCCACGGGACAGGGAAGGGTGACTCCCAGGGACAGTTGCTCCCAGCTCTTGCCGCCATCCCGGGAACGGAAGGCGTCGGGACGGGTGCCGGCGAAGATGGTCTTCGAATCTTGAGGGTCCACGGTCACCGACCATACTTGCAGGTCGCCAACGGGGGCCTCCAGGTCGAACCAGGTCATGCCGTTATCATCGCTGCGATAAATGCCCACGTCGGTACCGGCGATGAGCCGATGGGGATTGTCGGGATAGACGGTCAGCGCGCGGACGTTGCATTCCGAGGGAATAGGGTTGCGGATCCGGTTCCAGGACTCGCCCCCGTCGGGGCTGCAAGAAAGCCCGCCCCCCACGGTGCCTATGGAAATGGTGTAGTTTCCGGCCATGATTCTTCCCTCCTGTTCAGGAATTGGGGTAAGCCTCTTTGGTCATGGCCGTATATTAATGGTTGGAAGGGGGAAATGCTATAGCGAAACGGAACGCCGGCCCTTCTCAACCAACGCCAGGTAACCCCGCAGGCTTGGATTCTTGTTCGGGGCGGCAGGACTATCTCAATTGCTGGCTGGACAGTGCATCAATCGTACAGCCCCTCGTCGGAGAAGAACTCCTTCTCCCAGTCTTCGTGAGGGCGGTCGTATTCCATGCAGGTGTAGAGGTCGCAGGCCCGGTGCCACAGTACTATGGCCCCACGGGTTACTCGCTCCGGGTCAAAGTCCAGCCGGAAGCCCCGGGCCTTGAGGTGCCACTGGTTGTAGCCAGTGGAGAAGAAGTTCAGTATGAAGGGAGTCGGTTCCTCGCCGGAGAAGGAGGAGTCCCGCAGAATCTCCGGGGGCGCCTCGGAACACAGCATGTTTGGGTTGTCATAAGCCAGCCGTATATACCTGGCCTCGTCTTCTGGCATGATTATGGGCAAGTCCACGCTGGGCCCTCCGCCTTTGGGATTGGAAACCGCTTGGTCAGATTCGGAAAACCAGCAGGGCCGGGTTGCCCCGGCCCCAAGCCTGCGCTGCCTTCAAGAACTGGGACTACAGGTTGCGCGCGATGGGGGCGTAGTCCTGCAGCTTGCTGTAGATCTGGATCCGGTTGCGCTGGGTGTCGGCAATCATTACCCGATGATGGGCGGCGTCATACTCCACCGCCGCGGGCATGGCCAGCCGCCACTCGATGGACAGGTCCTTAACCTCGCGGCGCCGCCTTACTGCCTGGGGACTCGCCGTCAGTACCGGCTTGGCCCACTTGGAATACTCCTGGGCGTCTCCCACAAAGCTGGTGAGGAACTTCCCGTCCGGGGCAAATGCCTGCACCCGGCTGTTGCCCCAGTCGGCGACGTAAACATCCCCCTCCGGGTCCACCGCCACGTCCGCCGGTCGGTTGAGTTGGCCGCGCCCATTGCCCTGAGCCCCGAACTGAGCCACGAAATGGCCATCGGTGGTCAATTTCTGAACGCGATTGTTCTTGGTGTCGGCGACGTACAGGTGGCCGTCCCCGTCCAGGGTGATACCCCAGGGGCTGTTGAACTGGCCCGGGCCGTCGCCAAATTCGCCAAACCCGGAAATGTAGGTTCCGTCCAAGCCGAACTTCTGAACCCGGTGATTTCGGCCATCGGTCACGTACACCGTGTCATCGGCGTCGATGCGGATGCGGTTGGGACCCAAAAGCTGGCCGGGGTCGCTGCCCTCGCTGCCCCAATGGGTGATGAACTTGCCTTCCGGATCGAATACGTTCACCCGGTTGAGCCATTCGTCGGTAATGTAGGCGTTGCCCCTGGAGTCCAGGGCGACACCGGCCGGCCAGATGAATTCCCCATCGCCATCGCCGTACTTGCCGAACTCGAACCGCCATTCTTCGTCTTCATTCTCGGGGCCGATGTAGAAGACGCCGATTCGGGCGCCGTGGACATTGCGGTTCCAGGCTGCCCCAGGTATGTACTCGGCTCCCCGGTCCACCACATATACTTTGTCGTCGCCGGCCAGGCACATGGCCAACGGAATGTTGAACCCGGCGCCGCTTACGGCGCCCCGTCCCACCACCCGGGCGTAGTCATAGACTCGACCGGCCACCAATTGAGTTACCATTGTTTCGTCCTCCTGCCTCGCCGGTTGACCTCCGGTGGCTCATCATCCCCTCATACTTTGGTCAAGGGACTGTGCCGCCAGCGGACTTCCCTCCGGCGTGCCGGTTTACATTCATTTTCCTGGGGAAGTGCCCCGGCATTCAGGGACAGCCGGGGCGGCGGTGGTCGGGCCGCTAGGCGTACTGGTACTCCCGCAGGGAGACTACCAGTTGCAGGGCCTCGGCCACCCGGTCTTCAGCATTGGCATCGCTCCAGGCCAGATTGCCCGACTCGGCCACGTGGTTGATCAGTTCCTGGCGGTTCTCCTCCTGCACTGCCAACGGTCCCATCAGGTCCAGACACCCGTCAATCAATTGTCCGGGCGTCAGGTCTCCCTGTGTTCGCAGGCGGTTGATAATGCCGCGTATTCCGGGGCGTTCCGTCTTGGCCACCATCTCGGCGGAGAAATTGATGCGCTTCATCAGGGAGCCGCTGTTGATCCACTCGGATCCGGTGTGCCACCCCTCCACGCTGGGCGGATTCATCAACTCCTGGCCCATGTAGGCCGACTCCTTGGTGAGGATGCCGATGCCCGGGGCAGGAAACTCATAGTCTCCCACCATGCGCAGGGTACCCACCACCACCTCGACGGGACTCTTGATCTTGGAGAAACGGGCGTTCTTAAAGAAATCGGAGTTGAACAGAACCCGCAGGACTGGAACCATCTCGTAACCGGCGTCGATGAAGGTCTGGGCCAGCAGTTCGATCGCCTCAGGATCGTTTGGAGGCGTCACCGACCATGAGGGCACCTGGGGTTCGTCGGCCACGAAGAAATTGTACAGGTGGCGGGCAACGAACCGGGCGGTGGCTGGATGGGCGCACACTATGTCGATGATTTCCTCGCCGTTGAAGTTGCCGGTGTGTCCCAGGAAGGTCTTTTCCTCGTCGTCGTGGTCTTCCTCCTGGTACTCAAACTCCCAGTCGAAACGGCCGTAGGCCTGCCGGGGAATCATGGGAGTGATGGTCCAGCCGGTGAAAGCCCGGGAACACTCGCGCACGTCGTCTTCGGTGTAGTTGCCCACACCCATGCTGAAGAGTTCCAGCAGTTCGCGGCCCCAGTTCTCGTTGACGGCGTAGGAATGGTTGTCGCAGTTGTCCAGCCAATAGATCATGGCCGGATCCCTGGCCAGGGCCACCAGCAGATCCCGGTAGTTGCCCATGCCCATTTCGCGGAACATGTCAATCTGCTTGAAGACTTCGTGATAGTGGTCGATCTTGGAGTAACCCGTGGCAAAGACGTGATGCCAGAACAGGACCAACTTTTCCTGCAACACCCGCTGGGTGTTGACCATGTCGTTCAGCCAAACGGCGCCGCCCATGCCCGCCGACGTGGGGGGCTTCCAAAAGCCGGGTTGGTAACGCAGGAAGTCCAGCCGATCCGGCCCTTCCGACGATTCAGGATTCAGCAGTTCCTCCACCGTGGCCTCGTAGCCCCTGGCAACCCGCGCTTCCAGTTCGTCGCGGGTGGCTCCGAAGCCGGCGCGGCGCATCAGGTGGGCCATGAGTTCAATATCTTGGTTAGCCAACGTAGTTCAACCTCCGTGAGAAAGGCTGACTGGCCAGCCCATTGGCGGCTGGCGAGCGGTCCCTTTCCTAATTCAACCGGAATACTCTCCAAGTCAGAGGGCAGTCCGATTGGCAATCAATGGCATTATCGTTTTGTTACGATTGCGCTGTCAAGAATTGAAGCCCCGAAGACGAAGAGGGCTAGGGCGCGTTAGCGTCTGGGTTAGGGCCAATACCCACGCTTCCGTAATTCTGGACCGATCTGGAAGCTATCTTGTAAGGATCTTCCCCCGACCGTTGGGTAAGGCCATACCCTTCAGTCTTCCGGGTCTTCCCCCAGCGCCAGGTCGCGGAGAGTAACCAGGCCGACGGGGTTGCGGTCGGCGTCAACCACCAGGGCGCGGGAAAGTTCCAGGCGGGTCAGCAATGCCAGCGCATTCCGTACCGACATGCCGGGTGGAAGGGTGAGGGCTGGCTTGGTCATCACCTCGTACACATTCACCCGTTCGGGCGCGCGATTCTGGGCGAGAACCTGGGTGGCAATGTCCGACAACAGCAGCAGGCCTGCTTCATCGTTGCCATCACGACGCTCCACCACCAGCGAGTTAACGCCCTGCTGGCGCATTATCAAGACTGCATCCTTTACCGTGTCCAGGCCCTTGATTACATGCAAGTTGGTGGACATAACATCTTCAACCCTCATAAGTCGGTACTCGCTCATATCTCTCCTTCCACCTCTTCCCGGATCAGGTCCAGTTGAGACACCAGCCCCACCGCATCCTCCACGTCCAACTGGAAGGCAATGCCCGCCCCCCTTTCATTGTCAAAATTTCCCAGGTCCCGGATTCTTTCCAGTATATGGCGGGCTCGGGTATCGGCAACCAGGAACATCACCAGGTCGCGCCGGGCCTCCACCTGCAACCCCAGGAATGTCCGGGCCGGGTCTCTTCCCTCGCCGCGGACGCTGGTAACTATCGTCACCCCGGTGGCGCCACCGCTCCGGCCCGCATCGATGACCGCCTCAGTCCTGTCTTCGCTGACCAGGGCTACTATCAGTTTCATTCGCATTTCTCGTATCCTTTCGGCGCCGTACCTTCGCGGCGTCGTATCCTTCCGGCGTCGTACCCTCCCGGCGAAAAACGCGCGGCTGGTACTACAGGCGCCAACTCGGTCTATTCTCCCCTGGGTTGGGCGCGCCTTCTCCATCGGGAAACGTGGTTTGCGGCGATGGTGTACCCCAGGACGGTCATTATGGGGAAAACGCTGGCGAAGGCAATAAGTCCGAACCCATCGATAAGCGGACTGCGCCCCGGGATGCTGGATGCCAAACCCAGGCCCAAAGCCGCAGCAACTGGCACCGTAACGGTGGAGGTAGTAACGCCGCCGCTGTCGTAGGCCAGGGGAATAATGGTCTTGCTGGTTTGGAAGGTGAGGATTATGACGACAACGTAGGAGGCGATGATGTACCAGGGCAGGGGCGTGCCGGTGACGATGCGGAAACAGCCCAACGCCACCCCCAGGGCCACCCCAACGGCGACGGCAATGCGAAGGCCCCAGGCCTTGATGGCTCCCCCAGACACGTCCTCCGCCTTGACCGCCACGGCAATCAAGGCAGGTTCGGCAATGGTGGTAGCAAACCCGATGGCAGCGGCAAAGGCATAGACCAGTAGGTAGTTGCGCCAGTCTATCTGCCCTTCCACCCCCAGGGTTCCCAGCATTTCCGGCGCGGTTAGTCGGCGGGCCATGGTCTCACCGATGGGGAAGAGGGCCTGTTCCAACCCAATCAGGAAAAGGGCCAGCCCCACCAGCACAAAGGCAAAACCGACCACCATGCGGCGGGCATGGGGCAACCGGCGTCGCAGCACCACCACCTGGAAGAAAGCCAGGGTCGCCACGATTGGAACCACGTCCAGCAGCGTTGATGCCAGGGTCGTCCCCATGGTGGGAAGAAAGCCGCCGTTCATGCTGCCACCATACCGTAGGCCATGACGAAGATCATGGGTGTCAGGCTGGCGAAGGCAATCAACCCGAAGCCGTCCACCAAGGGGTTGCGCCCCTTGATGCTGGACGCCAGACCCACCCCCAGGGCGGTGACCAGGGGCACCGTCATGGTGCTGGTGGTTACGCCGCCGGAATCGTAGGCGATGCCCACAATTTCCGGCGGGGCGAAGAGGGTCATCAGCGTTACCATCAGGTATCCGGCGATGATGAGCCGGTGAATGGGCCAGCCCTTGAGGATGCGCAACACGCCAATCATCACCGCAATGCCAACGGACACGGCCACCACCAGCCGCAGGTTGAAGGCGTAACGGGAGCGCGCCTGGAGGGTATCTGCTATGGCCGATCCCTGGGCGGCCACCTGGGCCGCCTCATCGGCAATGGCGATCAGGGCGGGCTCGGCTATGGTGGCTCCGAAACCCAGGAAGAAGGCGAAGGACAGCAGAGCAACCAGGCTGCGCTTGGTCGCGAAGGCATGGGCCAGGCTCTCGCCCAGGGGAAACAGGCCATACTCCAGTCCCTGCATGAACAGGGCCAATCCCCCCACCACGCAGAGCAGGCCAACCATTACCCCCCAGAAGTTGGGAAAGGGGTCGTCGAATACCACCACCTCGAAGAAGGCTATCACCACTATTATAGGAGCCAGGTCCCTCAGGGAAAGCAGAATACGGTGCAACGCCCCGCGCAGAGAAACAGTGAGCTGCCTAACCAGCTGCCCCTGAACCCGACTGGTCAGACATACAATATAGGAAGGTTCAAAGAACATGATCACCCGGCAAGGGAAGGCCCGGGGCGCTGGCTTGCTCGGCAACTGCTAGCGGTTCCCCCGCTCCTCGGGCCGCTTGCCCGAAAACAACGGTCAGATGGAGCCATCGGGTTCCAGCCCCAACATAACCCGGCCGAAGGACTGGCCTCCCAGGTCCATTATCAAACCGTCCCGGTGGGCCACCGCCTGAGCATCCCGGTGGAACCTCTGCATGGGTTCCGAATCGAACAGGGCGTGGCCGCCGCTAAGGTCGAACAGTCCATTGGCAGCCCGGAGTCCCAATTGAGTGCAGAAGGCCTTATCCCGCCGGTACCTGGCCCGCTCCAAGACGCTGAAGGGTTCACCGGCTTCGCCCTTCTTAAGAATTTTTTCCACATCCCGCTCCATGAGAACCTGGGCAGCGTCCACCTCGGCGGCGGCCTGGGAAAGGCGCAAATGAATGGCGGCGGAGTCGGCCGTGCGACCCGGTCCGGTGGTGCCGGTCAGTTTCGCCACGAACTCGTCGATCATCCCCCGAGCCAATCCGATCATGGGCGCCACCAGATCCCACCCCAGCAGAACCGGAATCGGCACTCGATACCGGCCCTGGCCGTGCTGCTCCCAGCCGCTGAAGTCGGTATCACCGGCGGCGGCAACATCCAGCACTCGATGGAAGGGAATAAAGGCATCTTCTACCGCGATGTCCTTGCTGCCGCTGCCCCGGAGTCCGGAAACGTGCCAGGTGTCGATAATTTCGAAGTCTTCCCTTGGCGCCAGAACCCAGTTGCGACTGCCGATGCCGGACACGCCGAGCATAACCCAAGAGGCAGAATCGCAACCGCTCGAAAACTCCCAACGGCCCGACAGGCGATACCCTCCCTTGACGGGTGTGCAGGTGGATTTGCCAGGACTGAGGGAACTGGAACAGAGGGCATTGGGTCCATCCCCAAAGACCTCCATCTGTGCCTCCATGGGCCAATACCCCACCAACCAGGAATGGGCAACCCAAAGGGAGTAACACCAGGAGGTGGAGACGCAGCCGCGGGCCAGTTCCATACCAACCTCGTGACCCAGGCCATAATCAACGTCCAACCCGCCGAACTGCACCGGGACGCCGATCAAGTGCAAATCCGCTTCCAGCAGGGCGGCTACAGTTTCCGCGGGCACTCGGCGAATCTCTTCGGTGTAGGCGGCGCGTTCCTTCAATGTCGGGACGAGTCCGGCAGCGCGGGCAATTATCTGGTCGCGGGTCGGGCGATTGTCGGGAAGAAGCAGGTTGGCGGTCATTGCGCAACACTTCCGTCAGCAGTTGGTCGAAAAAACTGCCAGGGTCGATGGTTTGTCCTGGCCAGATGGTACTATCCACAGTCGGAAAGGGCAATCGCAACGCCCCGGATGCCAAGTACAGTTGCCCGCAAAGTGACACGCCCATCCGGCCTGCATGTTGCCGAAGGGCGGCCGCTCCCCCACGCAAGTTAGATTGAGCTCAAAGTGGTATGGGGGCAGGAATTCGTAACTGGGTTCGCAGGTAGTCGGGTGCTGGCGAAGACGGAAATCCATACTCAAAGGGTGTAGAATGGAGCCTATTCTTACATCGAACTGGATGATGCATGATGGACGGGGTTGGACATGGCGGCGATCCCGCAATTGAAGCCATGAAATACCCGGTGAATCCGAAACGGGAGGAATCGAGTTGACGACTACCAATGCGCTTGACGACAGGTTTGAAGACGCTGAAAGGGGGTTGGAATGGCTGGAGAAACTGGAAGCCCTCCAGTCTCGTTCCGCATCAGACCGAGCGGCCTATGAAGTAGCTGAGTATGTGATGAAGCTGCGGTCGGCGGTGGTTGTGCTGGCCGGTAGCCGGTCGGTTCAAGAACTGCGCCAATCGGTGGGGCAGGAAACGGCGGAGCTGGTAGAACAGTTGCGAAATGCTGGAGAAGAGGACAACTGGAACACTCGGATCCGTCCCAACCTGCTACAGTCTGGCTGACGACCATGGTATCTAACCCGGGTAGGCCGGTTCGGCGAATGTTCAAGGTAGTGGGAGATTGGTCGTATGCTACAATGTAGGTTGATGTTGAATAGGGCCGTTAGCTCAGTCGGCAGAGCACCGGACTTTTAATCCGGGTGTCGTGGGTTCGACCCCCACACGGCCCACCATCATGTATTGTACTGCGAAAACCTCCATTCAAAGCCACTTCCGCCATGTCCGCTCCCCTGATGGGGCTGTCCTTGGGGGTGGGGATTGTGTAGATGATGGTGGCTTTGCCGGCAACCACTGTCACCTCCTTCACGAATGACCGGATGAAGGCCCGCGTCTCGGTGATCTCGCTGGTGCGCAGGAACTCCCCCATCTCGGTGGCGAAGGCGGCGATCACGTCGGCGCTGTCCAGCAACTGCCTCCGTTCCGCCAGGACGGCCCTGGCTTCCTCGGCGGCCGCTTCCAGATGCTCCCGCCGGTGGCGGTGTTCTAGGATGCGCTCCGAGGCGTCGGCCATGTCCAGTTTGGTGTTCTCTACAAAATACCAGATGCGGTCCATCTTCCGCCGAACCTCGGCCAGTTCCGCCTCCACCGTCTCCAGCCGGTCCCTTTGATCCCTGGCCACGCCGTCCATCTCCTCATCCAACATCTTGACCAAATCTCGTATGTTGGACTCGGTGAGGATGTGTTCCCGAAGGGTGGAGATGATGAGCTGTTCGAAGTCTTTGGCATTCAGCCGGGGACAGTTGCAGGCATCCTTGCCCAGCTTGAGCATGGATTGGCAGACGTAGTAGGTGTACTTGCCGCTCTTGGCTTCGGCGGCAGTCAGGGCCTTGCCGCAGGTCTCACACTTTGCCAGCCCGCTCAGCAGGTAGGGACTGGCGGCCCGCCGAGGGTGGGTTACCTTGGGGGCGCGGGACTCCAAGAGGCTGCGGACCCGGGCGAACTCTCCCTTCGTCACGATGGCGGGAAAGGCGTTCTCCACCCGCACCGGCGGGGCGTTGTCCTTGGCGTTTTCGCCCCAGACCAGTGTTCCCGTGTAGGCTTCGTTGCCCAACACCTTGTGAACGGTGGTCTTGCGCCACTGCTTTCCCATGGGCGAGGGGATGCCCTCGCCGTTGAGGGTCTTCAGGATGTCCAGGGAAGTCTTGCCCTGGAGGGTGAGATCGAAGATGCGGCGGACCACGGCGTCGTGCGGGGGATTCAGGGCCAAACGGGGTCGCTTCTTGGCGCCGTCCTGGACGTAAACCCGTTGGTAGCCGTAGGGGGCGTTGGTGGTCATCCAGAAGCCACGGGAGGCCGCTTCCCTCATGCCCCTAACGACCTCTTGCGCCAAGTTATTGGTCAGTCAATCACCACCAAAAGCTGCGGTATTCCTGGGTAGCGGGGTTGGAAGCGGATTGACGTGAGGCAGCAATCGGGCGCGTCCAGCGCAGTCAGCATCCCCGCACCACCTGTGGGGCAGTCCGGATTCCTGCTGCATCCCGTTTCCACCACTTTCAACCACCTGCCATTGGTGGGACGCAACCCATCGGTGCCACCGGACGGTCAACCTAGGGGTAGCGGCCTCCGATTTGCCCCTAGTCGTCGCCCGCCATGAGTCCCGAAACTTGCGGGCGTAGGTCTTCAATAACCGCATCGAAGGCAGGCAGGTTTGGGACCAGTGGGCCTAACGACTGTCGCCACGTTTCGCGGACATAGCCCATCATTCGAGGAGCGAAAAAATCAGCCGGCCCGGTGAATGCCACATTCCTGAGAGCGCATTTGTCCCGCAGATTGGCGTCGAACTCGGTCAGATCCAACCGTTGTCGGTGAGTTCCCAACACACGCCAAAGGTCGTAGTAGTCCCGTGCCCTGGAACGGCTCCAGCCCCGCCGTTCCAGTGTATCCGCGTGCTGGAGGATTGCCCGCAGCTTCTCGGCCACCACCTCTTCCAGCGAGTAGATCAGGACCTCAGCCTCCAGAGGCTCGCCGTATTCGTGGACGACTTGCCGTCTTTCCATCGGCCAGAAAACCTTCTCGTCAAGCGTTACCTCCACCATGATTCGGGTCTGGGGCTGGTTCTGCCACGGCATCTGAGCGCGTATGACGAAAGCCTCTTGACCGCCTGGGTGCGGCTCCCGCTCCGAGTACCTTTGGCATTCCAGAACGATGGGGGCATATTCCTCTAGCAACTCCAACGCACTCTCGATGGCTTCTTTCATGGCCCCTTCCATCGCCTCCCCAGTAGGGGCGCTGTCCAGTCCCGTGAAGTCCAAATCTTCGGAAAAGCGATAGTCCCTGAAGTAGCACTTCTTGAGGGCCGTGCCGCCTTTGAATGCCAGAGAGTCGCGGAGGGCCGGCGTTCGCGCTATCCCTGCCAAGACCCACGACAGCAGGTAGTCACGCTCCAGGACTTCCCATGGTAGGCCCAGGCGTTGGCGGGCTTCTTGAAGACGGGTGTGTAGTGGTCTCATCATGCAAGCATTCCGGGCAGGTTCTCCTGAATCATCCACCGCCCGCCGCACTTCCCTTTTCTGGGCCCGGTTGGGTCGAGCCGCGTGTATCCCCTGACTGGGAAGTCGGCGAGGACATCCAGTTGCGGTGAATCTATCCCGTCTTGCTCCAAAACCCAGCCGAGACGCTTGGCGGTAGCTCCATCGAGCTGGAGGGCATAACCCACGATCCGGTCGATGTCCAACCTGTCCGTCACTGAACGAAAGGCGTGGAGGGCCTCGGCAAATCCGCCGCAGTGTTGGGGCATGGATAGCGCGTCCAGCAGTGTGCGTTCCAGGTCGGTAATCCTCACCCGGGCGTCGTTGAGCCAAACCTTTTCAGCCCCAAAGTAGCGTTCCGGCTTGAGTTGAATGAATTGGTATGCTGTACCCAGGACTTCATAGCCCTGGTCAAGGCGGTCCGCATCGTTTCGCCTGGACCGGGGAACGGAAGCCTGCGTGGTGGTCGATACGAAGACAGTCCTAGGCGGCTGCTCGGTGAGGCCGTGATAGCTCAAGGCTGACCAATGGGAGATGGCTGCAGGCGTCACCAGAAACGTGGCGATTTCGTACTCGTGCGCAGCCGGCACGCCTGGAATCGTCGGGCAAAGGGCATACAGTCCCCGTCGTAGGGAGACTATCCATCCGTTCTGGCGAAGGTGGTACAATGCCTCCCGAAGATAGGAATCTCTCAGCCCGACACGGGGCGCCAACTCGCGAGCCCGTTCGATGGTGAAGATACGGTCGCCCTCGGAGGTAAGCAATCGGATGAGTTCGATCCCTACCAATGTTTGCTTGGGCTTGGTGTCGGTGGTCATCACGGCAGGTTCCGTCGCTGGGTTAGTGAAGCGTGTTGCAATATTAAGGTAATAATTTGATGATGTCAAACGATGGCACAAAGACTTGGAAAATAGGTAGGTAATCGCGTGGCTTCACGGCAGGAGAGCAAGTGGACGCCAGGGCAGTTGGTCCGCGCGCGCGGCCGGGACTGGGTGGTTTTGCCGCCTGATGAACCAAACGTGGCCAGACTGCGACCCATTGACGGCTCCGACGAGGATGCCATAGGGGTCTATCTGCCCCTGGAACCGACGGCCTTAAAGCATTCGGAGTACCAGCAACCTGACCCGAATTCGGCTGGAGACTTTACCGGGGCGCTTCTGCTTCGGGATGCGGTGCGGCTCGGACTGAGGAGCGGCGCCGGCCCTTTCCGGTCGATGGGGCGGCTTTCCGTTGTTCCACGCCCATACCAGTTTGTTCCTCTAATCATGGCGCTTCGCCTCGATCCCGTTCGCCTACTGATCGCGGATGACGTTGGCATCGGGAAAACCATTGAGGCTGGGATGATTGCGCGAGAGCTGTTGGACCGAGGAGTTGTGCGTCGGGTTGGTGTTCTGTGCGCTCCACACCTCTGCGAGCAGTGGGAGGAGGAGCTACGCACGAAATTCAACATCCAAGCGGCTGTTGTCCAGTCTTCCAGAATCGCGAGGTTGGAGCGAGCCTTACCTCGCGGAGACGTGTCTCTCTATCAGCACTACCGCCACCTCGTAGTAAGCATAGATTTCGTAAAATCGGACCGAAATCGTCAGCGATTCTTGGATAATGCGCCAGACCTTATTGTTATGGATGAAGCCCACACCGCCGCACGACCGAGGGGTGACCGGGGAGGGTCTCAACACCAACGGTATGCGCTGCTGCGGGATTTGGCGCAGGACTCGAACAGGCACCTGATCCTTACCACCGCTACTCCCCATAGCGGAATTGAGGAGAGCTTCAGGTCCCTCCTCGGTATCATCGATACCAGCTTCGATCCGCCCGACGGTACGGAGGTTCCCCGCCAAAAGTTGCTGCCTCATTTCATTCAGCGGAGGAGGATTGACCTGGAACGCTGGCTGGGAGTTGACACGCCGTTCCCCCAAAGGGAGGCTGTCGAACGGAGCTATAGGATGTCGGCGGATTATCACAGGCTGTACGAAGACATACTGTCCTATTGCCGGGAGCAGGTTTCCGGTTCAGGCGTGCAGGACCAACGCCAGAGAGTCCGTTACTGGGCGGCTCTGTCGATCCTACGTTGTGTCTTGTCCAGCCCCTGGGCCGCCCGGGCCGCGCTACAGAACCGCAAACCGCCCACGTCCGGACGACAGAACGGATTCGCGCCTGACGATTCATTTGGCCAGCAACTAATGGATTCCGTCGATGAGGAACAGGCCACCGATTATGTTCCAGCGACCCACGAGGACGACCACAGCGGCTCTCTTGGGCCCCGCGAAATTCGGAGATTGGACGATTTCCTGAAACGCGCCGATGACCTGGCCAAACCTGGCAAGGACGCCAAAGTCCGAGAAACCGCCAAGATTGTATCCGAACTTCTGGGCGAGGGATACAGGCCCATAGTGTACTGCCGCTTCATTCAGACCGCCCACTACGTAGCAGAGCACATTCAGCAGTCATTGGAAAGCAGTCACGGGGGCCTCACGGTCAAGGCAGTAACCGGTAATGCAGGCGACAGCGAGCAACGCAAGGAAATCGTCTTGGAGTTGGCAAAACAGCCGGTGAGAGTCCTGGTGGCTACGGATTGTCTGAGCGAGGGCGTAAACCTACAGGACCACTACGACGCCGTGGTTCACTATGATCTTCCCTGGAACCCAAATCGTCTGGAGCAGCGCGAAGGCAGGGTTGATCGCTTTGGCCAGAGCAAGCCCACAATCAAGACCGTGCTCCTATACGGAGCGGACAACCAGATCGATTTGGTTGTCCTTGATGTCCTACTACGAAAGGCTCAGACCATCCGCCAAAGCCTCGGCATTTCCGTGCCCGTGCCTGTAGAATCGGAGCAGGTAGTTAACGCTCTGGTGGACAGTGTGCTGCTGAGACGGCCGAGCCAGGGGCAGCAAATCGGTCTCGCCCTGGAGGATCCATCAGTTAGTCGCCTGCATGAGGCGTGGGAGGAAATGGCCGACAAGGACGGAAAATCCCGGGCCTATTTCGCCCAAAGCGGAATCCAGCCCGACGAGGTTGCTGGCGAGCTTGCCGAGATGGATCCAGTGTTGGGCAGCGCCGATGACGTGTATCGGTTCATGGCAAACGCCGTGCAGCGATTCAACGGAGGTCTCCGCGACACCAAGACTGACGGGGTGTTCACCTTGGCGCCAGGCGATTTGCAGACCCGTATTATTGCGCGAGACCAGCGGTTGTCCTTCCCGATGCAGGTGTCCTTCAAGGGCGTACCCCCGCCGGGAGTAACTCTGTTGGGGCGCAATCACCCCATTGTCGCAACCACGGCAGAATCAGTGCTTTCACGTTCCCTTGAAGGTAACGACCAGCTCTTCTCCCGTTCTGGAGCCATTGTCACCCGTGCGGTAGAACGACGCACGGCGGTGCTTATATTGCGTTTGCGATACCTGATAGAAGCGGAGAGCCAACAGTTCGCCGAGGAAGTCGTCGCGGCTGCATTTCAGCGAGGCGATGATGGGTTACGTTGGCTTTCCCCTTTGCAGGATGAAGCCCTCCGGCTTCTCAGCGATGCTGAACCCGTGGCCAACATCTCCCAGGCAGAGCGTCACGAGCACGTCGAATGGGCCTTGGGAATGCTGGATGGCGACTGGGCCAATGGCATTATCGCTGAGCGTGTTGCGGCCCTTGAAGGCGCCCACGCTCGATTGCGGCGAACCGTTAGGGGATCCAAGGTTAAGGTAGAACCTCACCTGCCGCCGGACATCATTGGGTGCTACGTTTTGACGCCAGCTGGAGCATCTCCATGAGCTACACGACCATCAATATCGAAGGCGGATTGTTTCCCCCAGACTTGCTGGAGCGACTAGCGTCAGAGGAAGGGAGAGTCGCGGGTCAGGCGGTTGAGGACTTCAATCTGCCTCCTGGCTCCCGTCTCCCCGACGAAACGGGGAAGGCCTTTGACGCGGCCCGCAAGTATTGGGTCGCCTTCGATGCCCGCTTGGAGAATTCCAGGGAGAGCGAAACGACGCTAACCCGGCGAGACTGGATGACCGGGTTCATGGAGCTGTTGGGATTCACGAATGTGGAATACCAAAGAGCCTCGGCCGACGTCGGGGGTACGTTGTTCCCAATTTCTCACCGTATCCATGACTCCGAGAATGCGCCACCGTTGCACATCGTCGGCATCAGAGAGGACCTGGATCGGCGCGGAACCGCCAGCCGTCGAACGCCCCACGCCTTGGTTCAGGATTACCTGAACCGCTCGGAGACCCTTTGGGGCCTGGTGTCCAATGGAGCCAAACTACGGCTCCTACGCGATAGCGCTCGCCTGTCCAGGCCGACCTACTTGGAGTTCGATCTCCGTTCGATGCTGGAGAGCAATGCCTACGGGGATTTCGTGGTGCTCTACCGACTGCTTCACGCCAGCCGATTTCCTGGCGACGGCGTTGAACCCCATGAGTGCCTGTTGGAGCAATACTACACCCAAGGCATCGAGGAAGGCGGAAGGGTGCGGGAGAATTTGCGCCACGGCGTGGAGCTGGCGCTCGCTGAGCTGGGGTCGGCATTGGTTGGACATCCTCGCAACGACACCTTGCGAGAAGCCATCCGCGCCGGCCGGCTCACAGAAGCAGGGTACTTCAGGCAGCTTCTCAATTTCGTGTACCGGATGCTCTTCCTCATGGTTACCGAGGAGCGCAGGCTGTTGTCTTCTGGCGCCTCTCTGGAGGCGCAGGCAATATATGACCGATACTACAGCGTCTCCAGCCTTCGAGACCGTGCCGAAGGCAACTTCGCCGACGACAACCATGGCGACCTCTGGGAAAGGCTCGCCCAGACATTCCGCATGTTCCGCGATGAACAAGCCGCGACCCACCTGGGTATGTCTCCGCTAAACGGGGAATTGTTTGGATCGAGCGCCTGCAAGGACATCGAGAAGGCTTTCTGCCCCAACAAGTCCCTGCTGCTAACCCTGCTTCATCTATCTACCTTCCGTGACAAGGGCATCCGCCGCCGGGTCAACTACGCGCATTTGGACGTTGAGGAGTTCGGCTCCGTTTATGAGAGCCTCCTGGACTACCGCCCGGTTGTGGATTTGGGAGATGACCTTGGTGAGCCTGCGCACTTCAGGCTGGCCGCCGGCACCGAACGGAAGGAAACGGGTTCCTACTACACGCCACCGGAACTGGTTCGGGAACTGGTCGAAAGCGCCCTGGCGCCCGTGATGGAAGAGCGATTGAATGAGGCCACTACGCCGGAGGATAAGGCGGCGGCGTTGCTGAGCCTGCGGGTCTGCGATCCAGCTTCGGGTTCCGGCCATTTCCTGCTGGCGGCCGCCCGCCGCATCGCACGGGAGCTGGCGAAGGTTCGTACTGGTGAGGACGAGCCGTCACCCTCAGACTACCGCGCCGCCCTGCGAGAGGTGGTCCGCAACTGCATCTATGCCGTGGACAAGAATCCTTTGGCGGTGGACCTGTGCAAGGTGGCATTGTGGCTGGAGAGCCACGCCGCCGGCCTGCCCCTCAGCTTCCTGGACCATCGCATCAAGTGCGGCGATAGTCTGGTGGGCGTCAGTGACTTTACGGTTTTGGAAGAGGGCATCCCGGACGGGGCCTACAGGACCGTTACCGGCGATGACAACAGAGCGGCAACTGACTACCGTAATCGCAACCGGCGGGAGTTGACGGGACAGCAGAGCATGAATCTGGAGATACTTCCATCGTCCTCGGCGAAATTGGGCGAGGACTTCGCAGCCTTCGGCCAGTTGGAGGAACGCAGCCCGTCAGAGGTGAAAGCCAAGGAGGACCTGTACAAACAACTGCGTGGGCAGGGCACCCGATGGTGGGAGATCAAGACGGCCTGCGACCTGTGGACCTACGGCTTCTTCGCTCCGCTTAAGCCGGCAGGTTCGGACGGGGTAGACATGGTTCCTACCACCCAGAACGTCCGGAATGCCCTACAGGACCATAGCGCGAACGCGAAGTTGGTGGGGGCCGCTATGGGGGCGTCGGAACGGCAACGATTCTTCCACTGGCCTCTAGAGTTTCCCGACGTAATGGAGGCCGGCGGCTTCGACGTGGTGCTGGGCAACCCGCCCTGGGAGCGGATCAAGCTCCAGGAGAAGGAGTTCTTTGCCACACGAGACCCTGAAATCGCTAACGCCCCCAACAAGGCCGCCCGCAGCAGATTGATCAACAGGTTGCCCAACACCAATCCTGCATTGGCCAAGGCATTTGATGACGCCGTTCACGATTCAGAGTCGGTCAGCCGCTTTGTTCGCAACAGCAATCGGTTTCCTTTGGCCGGACGCGGCGATGTCAATACCTACTCCATATTCTCGGAAACGGCGCGGATAATCTGCCACCCATCGGGCCGCGCCGGCATCATCGTGCCTTCAGGGATAGCCACAGACGATACAACCAAGGTATTTTTCGGTGACCTGGTGAACCGCCGCTCCCTGGTCAGCCTCTTTGACTTCGAAAATCGAGAGAAGGTCTTTGCCGGTATCGACAGCAGGATAAAGTTCTGCCTGCTCACCATGACCGGAACGGGCCGACCCAGCCCACAGGCGGAGTTCGCCTTCTACCTTACGCAATCTCAACAACTACAGGACGATGCCCGTAGGTACAACCTGGCGCCTCAAGACTTTGCCCTGTTCAACCCCAATACCCGAACCAGCCCCACATTCCGCACTCGGCGGGACATGGAAGTCGCCGCCAAAATGTACCAGCGAGCCGGCGTTTTCGTCCGCGACAGCCAAGGTGCCGGGGGGGGGCAGGAATCCTTGGAGCGTACGGTTTCAGTCGATGTTTCACATGTCAAGCGCATCCGGTCTGTTTCGAACTCGGACAGAACTGGAAGCTCAGGGCTACCGGCTAGAAGGAAAGACTCTCCCTCAGTCAGCAACCCCTGGGGCGTCAGATTCCAGAGAATGTTCGACATGTCCAACGACTCCAGCATCTTCCGCTCCTGGAGGGAGCTTTGAGGAGGCCGGATTTGGGCTACAGAGCAACGTGTTCGTGCGAGGAGAAGGGGAGGATGTGGAACGTTACCTGCCACTATATGAGGCCAAGCTGTTCCACCAGTACGACCACCGCTTTGCCACCTTTGATGGCGTGGACGAGAAAGCCCTGCTGGGCGGCAACGCCCGCGAGCTGACCGACGAGGAAAAGGCTGACCCTTACACCGTGATCATGCCGCGTTACTGGGTCCCGGAAAAAGAGGTCGCTGAAAGACTTGACAAATCAGAAAACACCGGCGATACCATCCTAAGCCAGCCAGCCAGCCAGCCAGCCAGCCAGCCAGCCAGCCAGCCAGCCAGCCAGCCAGCCAGCCAGCCAGCCAGCCAGCCAGCCAGCCAGCCAGCCAGCCAGCCAGCCCTACGTACCCTCGCGGCATTGGCTCGCAGCTCGCTCTCAGGAAAATCACCAACCCGACCAACGAGCGAACGGGAATTTCCGCAATGATAGCAAGCGTGGGCCTCAGCGATTCTGGCACTACCATTTCGGTTGGGTCATTGTATTCAGGGACATCGCAAGCCCAACCAACGAACGAACCGCAATCTGCATGGCAATACCTGGAGTCGCCGTGAGCAACAAAGCGCCATTGATCCGTCTGGAATCATCCAGTTGGCTTCAGGCTATCCGGGGCATCACTAACGCAACCAATGAGCGGACTGTGGTGACAGAAAACCTGCCAACCGGCGGTGTAGGCAATAGTGCGCCAGTTCTCGCCTACGAAAACTGGCAATCAACCGCTTCATGCTTGGTGTTGGCAAACTTGAACAGTCTGCCGCTTGATTGGGCTGCTCGGTTGTCTGTCGGGGGCGTCAATCTGAACTTCTTCATCTTGAAGCAGCTGCCGGTGCTGCCGCCAGAGGTGTACTTGGAGGAGGGTTCGCCCGGCGTTGCTTGGGTGGAGATGGTGGTGCCACGGGTGCTGGAACTGACCTACACAGCCCACGACCTGGAACCCTTCGCCCGGGACCTTGGCTACGACGGCCCACCCTTCCCTTGGGATGAGGAGCGGCGCCACCGGCTGAAGTGCGAGTTGGACGCCATCTACGCCCACATGTACCAATTGGATCGGCCCGACTTGGAGTGGATCCTCGACGCGCCGGAGCCGTCCCGATCTTTCCCAGGCCTCAAGCGCAACGAGATGCGGGAGTTCGGCGAGTACCGGACCCAACGCTACGTCCTGAAAGCCTACGACCAACTGGCGCAAGGTCAAGCCCCAGACCTTACCGAGTAGAGGCAGCTATGACACTGGATGTCTTTAAGCTGAGGGAAACGGTAGTTTCGGAATACCGGGACTACGTGAAGAGCTTTGTCCAAGTTCTGGACCAGCGAATCGACAATTACGTCCAAAAAATGCTGGACGAGGGGGAACTCTGGCCTGATGCGGTTCTCCAGCTGAATCCAGCCTTTGAGCGGGATCGAACCATGGGGGAGCTGGCGGCCGACGGGGTAATCGCGTCGGAGACCGCGCGCTATTTTGGCGAGGGCCTGCGTCTCTTCCGCCACCAGCGAGAGGCCATCGAAATAGGTTTGCGGGGCGAATCCTACGTCGTCACCACCGGGACCGGTTCCGGCAAGAGCCTCACCTACCTGGCGCCCATCTATGATGCCATCATCCGGAATTCTCCGGAGACTCATTCTGTCCGCGCGCTGCTTATCTACCCGATGAACGCCCTGATCAACAGCCAATTGGATGCGTTGCGAGCTTTCCAAGAGGAGAACTATCCCGATTCTCCCGTCCGTTTTGACCGCTACACTGGCCAGGACCGTGCTGAGGAACGGGAGCGCATAAAGGAAGACCCGCCACATATTCTGCTGACCAACTATGTCATGGCGGAGTACATGCTACTTCGCCCCGCCGAACGGCCACTGCTTGCCACCGCCACTCAAGGCCTTCAAACGTTGGTGATGGATGAATTGCACTTCTATCGGGGACGGCAGGGCGCCGATGTAGCCATGTTAACTCGGCGTTTGCAGGAAAGCGCCGGAAGAGACCTCCAGGCCATCGCCACAAGCGCCACTATCGTAACCGGCGGATCCCGGCAAGAACGCAACGAAGCGGCGGCGGGACTAGCGTCCAAGTTCTTCGGGCTGAACGTTCCCGCCGCCAACGTGGTGGACGAAACGCTACGGCGCGTCGCTGGGGTTCCAACGCCCACAGATGCCGCGTCGTTGCGAGCGGCAGTAGAGGCTCCGGCGCCGACACCGGAAGCAGATGCCGTCCGCCAGCATCCACTAACGGCATGGACGGAAGAAGCCTTCGGGCTGAAAGAAGAGGACGGAAGGCTCGTTCGCCGTCCACCGGAAACCTTCGACGCAATATCCCAGCGCCTGGCCGACGAGACCAGCCTTCCCGTAGGACAGTGCGAGGAGCAGTTGCGGGCAATATTGGAGGCCGGTAATGAGGCCAAGGGCGAAGACGGTCAGCCATTGTTGGCTTTCCGGTTGCACCAGTGGTTCTCATCAGGCAGCAGCGTCTACGCAACCCTGGAGGACGCTGGTTCCAGGGAATTCAGGATGGACGGCCAGTATCGGGCCGACGGAAACCGACTGCTATTCCCCCTGGCCTTCTGCCGTGAGTGCGGACAGGAGTATTACTTGGTTGCGCGGACCGAACGGGAAGGGTTTGAGTCCCTCGTGCCTCGCTCACCCATGGTGGGAATAGCCACCGAGGACATCGAAGGAGAGGACGGGTTTTTTGCCCTTGAGGAAGAAGACCTATGGAATGGCGACGATACCGAATTGCCGGAGCACTGGTTCAACGAGCGTCGTTCCGGTCTGGCGATCAAGGCAGGCTATGCCCGCTTCCGTCCCATCCAGTACAGCGCGTCCCCTGGCGGAGGGCTAAACGACGGGTCCGATAACAGTGTGACGGGATGGTATCAGCCCAGACCGTTCCTAATATGCCTTCGCTGTCGTGCTGTATATGATTCCCGTCAGAACGACTTTCGTAAACTGTCCTCGCTCAGTCAAACCGGGCGGTCCACAGCAACTACCATCGCGGTGAACGCGGCGGTTTCGGGCATGGCTGAACAGGGCCTACCATCTGAGGAAACGAAGTCCCTCAGCTTTACCGACAACCGGCAGGATGCCTCCCTGCAAGCCGGTCACCTGAACGACTTTGTACAGGTGGCATTGCTCAGGTCCGGTATCGTCGAGGCGCTGAGCAGAAATCATCACCTCACGTTCGACCAGATGGGGCAGGAAGTCTTCGATGCGTTGCAACTGCGGCCCGGTGACTTTCTGAAAGAGCCGGTAGCAAGCGGCCCTGGCTATGACACTGGGCGTCGAACTATCATTGACGTTCTGGCCTACAGAACCTTGGAGGACTTGAGCCGAGGTTGGAGAATCACGCAACCTAACTTGGAGCAGACGGGTCTACTCCGAATCGAATACGCCGGGCTCGAAAAACTGACCGCGGACGAATCGCTGTGGCAGGAACTACCTACTATCGGCGACGCCACCCCAGAGACGCGAACTGGGGTGATCCGCGCGTTCCTCGACCATCTGAGGATGAATCTTGCTATTGAAGCAGAATCCCTCAGCGAGAGTTCGACCCGAAGTCTGCGCGACCGGGCAAGTCAGTGGTTACGGGACCCGTGGCGATTCGATGACGGTGATCGCCTGCGGGCGCAAGGCATCGCGCTGCTGCCGGGTGTACAGACGACTCGAACCGAAGGCAGGCAACGAGGTGTGCTTAGATTGGGAGCGCGTTCCAACGTAGCGCGCTATCTGCGCTCAGCCCATGCTTGGAATTTGGAGAGAAGCATTTCCCCGCAAGAGGCTGAAGACATCGTAATCGGCATTGTAGCTGCGTTACGTGGACATCTACTCTCTACCGTATCTGATAGCGGCGGGGAGGTCCGAGGGGTAAGGTTACTGGCAGCAAGTATGGTTTGGACCGCCGGCGACGGCCGTCCTGCGCCCCCTGATCCGATAAGGTCGCGGTCCTTGCACCTAAAGCGAGAAATAGCTGGCGCCGGTGAGGCAAACGACTACTTCGTCCATCTGTACAAGCATCAAGCGCGCCAATTGCGTGGAATGCTTGCAGCCGAGCATACTGGGCAGGTCGTCTCAGAAACTCGCTTAGCGCGCGAAGACAATTTCAGGCGAGGCGAACTATCAGCCCTGTTCTGTTCACCAACGATGGAATTGGGCGTGGACATTCGGGACTTGGACACAGTACACCTTCGCAATGTCCCGCCCACTCCCGCCAACTATGCCCAGCGCAGTGGCCGTGCTGGTCGAGGGGGGCGTCCTGCCCTAATCGTTGCCTACGCTGCACACGGTAATGCCCATGACCAATACTACTTCGGACGCCGAAACGAGATGATTGCCGGCGCAGTCACCCCGGCGCGAATGGACCTCCAAAATCAGGAATTGGTCAAAGCCCACTTGTACTCCACCTGGCTTGCCACAACCGGACTACGCTTGGGCAGTGGAATGGCCGAAATTCTTGATCTGAATGAAAGTGATTTCCCCATCCAGCCAGAAAATGCCGAGGCCTTGCGGGGATCGAACAGCGAGATGCGGATAATTGAAGCCGTGGACCGCGCCCAACAGATCATCAAGAGAACCGAGGACATCCGGGAGGCAAAGTGGTTTTCGGATGATTGGATTCAGGATACGTTGAGGTCGGCGCCCGAAGCCCTAGACAGGGCTTTTGATCGTTGGCGTGAGTTATACCGTTCCACCCTCGCCTTGCGCGACGCAGCCCACCGCGTAGTTGATGATCCCCACGCTAGTAGGAAGGATCGGGAAGAAGCCGAGAGGCGGGAGGCGGAGGCCCGACGCGAGATTGGGTTGCTGCTCAATCGAACAAACCGGTATGAGGAGTCTGACTTCTATCCGTATCGCTACCTTGCCGGCGAGGGATTTCTTCCTGGGTACAACTTCCCAAGACTGCCCGTCAGAACCACAGTAACCGTTGAACAGAACGCTCAAATCATTGACCGCCCCCGCTTTCTGGGCCTCACTGAATTTGGGCCGGGCAATCAGGTGTACCACGAGGGACGCAAGCACCGGATACGTGAAGCATTGATCCCTCCGGCCGGCATTGAGGGAGTGCTTACCAGCGCCAAGCTTTGCAATGTTTGTGGGTACGCTCACGACGGGGAAGATGTCAACGTTGAGCTTTGCATTCACTGCGAAACCAAGCTGGATGGTTCGACGTCCGGCTTCCCCCAACGGTTACTCCCCCAGCCAACGATGCGCGCCCGCGCCACGGACAGAATCTCGTCAGAAGAAGAGGAGCGCGTTCGAAGCGGCTACGACGTGACCACGCACTTCAATTTTTCTAGCACCAGCGCCCAACGTGCAATTGTTCGCTCTAAAGATGGCGAGGAAATTTTGGAAGCGGTGATCGCGCCCGGAGCACGGGTTTGGCGAATCAATCACGGCTGGAGGAGGAGTGAGCGCTCTGGATTTACTATCGACAGGCAAACTGGGCGATGGGGAGTTCGCGATGAGCCTGATGAAACTGAGAGCGATCCTGCAATTGTAGGCCCACTGACCGGCGTCAAGCCGTATGTGCAAGATTTCAGAAACATCCTTCTCCTCAAGCCACTCCGAGATATTATGTCGGAGAGCTCTCAGATTTCCTTGCTTCACGCACTAAAGCGGGCAATCCAGTTTGCCTACCAAGTGGAGGAGCAGGAAATTGAAGCTGAGCTCATAGGCGAGGGTGAATTTCGCCGCCTGCTACTCTGGGAGGCGGCGGAGGGTGGCATCGGTGTTTGGGAGCAACTGACAAATGAGCCAGGCGCGATTGCGAAGGTTGCCCTCCAAGCTCTGCAACTGTGCCATTTTGAGGAACAGTCCGAGGATTCAACTGCGGACAAGGACTGCGCTGCCGCTTGCTACGAGTGTCTGCTCTCCTACTCCAACCAGTTGGAACACCGACATCTGGACCGCCACAGCATTCGCAGCTATCTTGACCTACTTTCGTCGTCTACAACTGTGCGCCAACTAGGAAAGCGCACCTATATAGAACAGCACGAGTGGTTGGCTGGACTCGCGGATTCTACGTTGGAGATGGACTTTCTCGATTTCCTCTACAAGGGACACATCCGCCTGCCAGACAACGCTCAAAACCGCCCTGCTTCGGATTTGCATGTGCAGCCCGACTTCTACTACGAACGCGAGGGACGCCCCGGCATTTGCGTGTTCTTGGACGGTCCACATCACGATGAACCTGGGCAACAATTGACGGACTCCAAGGTCCGTGCAGAATTGCAAGACCTTGGATTCCGGGTCATAACCATCCGGTACGACAAACCATTTGCCGAACAAGTACAAAACCATCCTGATGTATTCGTCCCGGTAGGTGTCTAGTAGACTGATCCCGTGGCGATGAACCCAAAACGCAAAAAAGCCGCCATACATGGCCCGACATGGGATGCCACCGCAGCGCGTGCGGTGGCATCCCGTTGGGCGTTCCAGGCTACCGGCCGGCTCCCACCGGCTCGGCCTCCCTTTCCTGCTCCAGCGCCCACTGGAACAGGGAGGCTACGGCTGGCTCCGGCTTGCGGCCCCGCTTCCTGACTGGCGAGGGGTCTTCTGCCAGGAATTCCGCCCAGGAGAACAGGGACTGCTGGTCTTCCGGAACGTCCGGTTCGCCAGGGCCGTTGACCGCCGGTTCGACCGGCTTCATCGCTCCCTTGTCGATTACCTCCACCGCCCCCGGCGCAGCTTCCACCGCCTGCCATTGGTCGTCCACCAGCAGTTCCTCGGCGGCAGTCTCGGCGTCGCGGGCTTGGGCGAAGACCTGCTCGACGGTTTCCGCTTCGTCCTCCGCGTCGCCGTTGACGATCTTGCGGGCCAGGGCCAGCATCAGGTCGTCGCCATCATCGCCGTAGGCAGCCAGCCCATCTTCGGGGAGTTCGCCCTCCACCGCCAGCGAGGATTGCAGCTTCTTGGCGACCAGCTTCAGGGCGTCAGCCTGAAGCGTGTTCCGGTAGGCCATGAAGACCACCTGCACCGGACGGGTCTGCCCTATGCGCCAGGAGCGGCGGGACGCCTGCCGCATGGTGTACACCGAGTAGTCGGTTTCGTACCAGCAGATCGTCGGGAAGTCGATTAGGTCCAGGCCCGTCTGCACCAGCCGGGGATGGCAGATGAGCACGTCGACGCCCGCCTTGACCTTGTCGGCTACCCAGGATTCCCGTCGCTCCGGCGCCACGGCGTCGGCCTTCATCACGGCCACCTTGAACCCATGCCGGGTCAGGATTTCGTCCATGCGGCCGGTGATGTCACGGGTTCCGGTGTGAGTAACGTACACCAGGACTCGGCGACCGGCCATCCGCTCGGCGGCCACCAGGTCAACCAGGGCCTTCTCCTTGGGGTAGAGCTTGTCCTCGGACAGCGGCGGAACCTGCACCAGCAGGTCGCCGTTCCGGGGGTCGAAGACCGACTCGCCGCGAGTGCAGCCGTCGGGGTAGGCCAGCAGCGACTGGAGGTAGGCGGCCAGCAGCCGCTTGGAACCTTTGGAAAGCGCATCGGCCAGGGCTTCCCGCAGCACGGTGAACAGCCGGTCGTAGGCGCCGCGCTGGGAGTAGCCGGTGGTGTCCGCCTCGGAGTCCATGCCCGACAGCAGGATTCGCTCCGAGTAGTCGGGCAGGCCTGATGCCACGTCGGAGAGGCGCAGGAAGATGGAGTTGCCGATGAGGTGGAAGAGGGGGGATGGAGCCAGGCCCGGTCGCTCCCGCACCACCTTGCGGTACTTGCGGCGCCGGCTGTTGCGCCCGTCCTCCACCGGGTCTTCGTCGTCGCGCCCGACCGTCTGCTCCAAGAAGCCGTAGCGTTGAACCCAGCGTCCTTCCTCAGACCGGCCGAACTCGGACCGAATCTCCGGGGAGAACCGGTAGAGCAGGTGGAACAGGGTCGAAGAGTAGCCTCCCATCAGAGTCCCGCTGAGGCTCAGCGACTTGCCGCAGGCGTCGGCCAGGACTCCGGCGGCGATGCCCTGCGCCGAGCCACGAGCCTTGTACTCGTGCACCTCGTCGCCGACCAGCAGGTCGAAGAAGCCACGCATCCGGTTCTTCACGTAGTCGGCGAGGGGGTAACGGCGGGGTCCGGCGCCGTCGGCCTGCCAGAGCGGACTCTTGCACCGGAAGCAGTTGCGCTTGCGGCGGCTCAGCTCGGCGTCGGCCAGGGGAACGCCGTCGCGGTCCACCAACTGGGCATGGCAGGAGGGACAGCAGGGAATCCTGAACGGCTCGCCCGTTGTTTCGTCCCGCACCAGCCGGCCGCCGGAGACGGCCCAGCGTTCCACCACCGAGGGCTTCCAGCGATAGGACAGCTTGGCCCGCTCCCTCGACATGATGGCGAACAGTGGGCCGGTTCCGGCGTAGCGTCGCAGCCGTTCCAGGTCGGTGATGGACGACACGATGGCGGCGTGGGCAACGGGGATGGTCTCCTCGACCTCGCGCTTCCACTTGCGGGTCAGGTGCGGAGGGCAGAGGACCAGGACGCGCCGGAATCCGGCGGCATAGGCGGCGGCGGTGGCGATGAAGGTCTTGCCCGTGCCCATCTCGCCTACCACGGTGGTTCCCAGGTTGGATTGGAGCGACAGAGCGGCGCCGCGAATGGCGTCGGCCTGGGCGCCCAGGGGTTGGCGCAGCAGCTTGGGCAGGGCGTGGCCGTTGTCAGAGGGCTGGTAGAGAGGCGGATACGACTCCACCACCCGCTTGGCGATGGCGTCCCTGTAAGTGTCGATGAACTCTCCCAGGTTCATGGGGTATTCTCCTTGTCGTTGGGTTGGGGTTTGAAACAAAGCGAGGCCCCGCCGCTCCCATAGAGAAGGAAGCGAGCGGGGCCTCGTGATGCGGCTGACTGTCAGCCGTCGATGTGGTTGATTTACGCGGTGATGTCGGCCAGGGCGCCGGTGTCCAGGTTAAGGGCGACCACGGTGGTCGTGAGCCGCTCGCGATAGACCTCCTTGTCCTCGGTCTCCTCGGCCAGAACCATCTCCTTGCTGGTGCGGCCCTTGACAAGCACCCGCTGGCCGTCGGACTCCAGCACCAGGTTGTCCAGGAATCCGGCCGCCACAAGCATGGCCAGGTGGCCCCGGCGCAGGGGCATCAACGGACGGGTTCGGGCGTTGGCCACCGGCCAGAGGGCGTCGGTGATCTCCCGGCTCACCCACAGGCCGGAGCGCCGGGCCTCCTCAGCCGCCGCCACCGGATCCACCGAGCGGGTGGCGAAGAGGATGTCCCCTGCCGGCGTCGTAGGCGGCCGGTACATGGGGTAGGTCTGGCGGGCCAGCGGCTCCGGCCCCACCTCGGCCCACGTCAGCAACTGCGCCTCGGCAGGAGCGTCGGGCGTGGGTTTGGACTTACGGCTGCCCAGCAGAACCACCTGGTCAAAGACCTCCCGCTCCGGGTCCGGGAAGGCCCAGCACCGCAGCCGCCCGTAGTGGGACGACAGGTACCTGGCCGACACCGCGAGCCGAGGCCGGGGGACGATGAACACCAGGACGCCGCCGTCGCTGAGATACCTGGTGCAGTGGGTGAGGAAGGCGTGTTCCACCCGCCTGTCCTCCTTGTCCCAGTCGTAGGGAGGATTCAGGTACAGCAGCCCGAAGGCGCCGTTGGCGATGGAGGTCTGGAACAGGTCCACCGCCAGGGTGTGGTCGAGGAGTTCCTGGGCGACCTCGGCCCGGTCCCGGTGCAGCTCCACGCCGTATGTCTCGATGGGAACGGTGTTGCGTCCGGCCAGGTTCCCCACCAGTCTGGCCAGGGCGTCGCCGCCCCCGCAGCAGGGGTCGAGGACCCGCAGGGTTTCGTTGCGCCGGTTGTGGGCGTAGGGAGCGTCGATCAGGTCGGCCAGCAGGTCCACCACCCGGTCCGGCGTGGGGTAGTAGCCGCCCTTAGCTTGCGCGGCGAGTCTCATGGCAAGTCTCCTTTCTGGTGGTTGTTGCAGTTGACGCCGACGACCTCGACGACGGCCAACGTGCGGTGGTAGCACATGACCTGCCCCGTTCCCATGGCCTCGGCGCAGGCGGAGCAGAAGAGGGTGATCAGCTCGGCGGACTTGGCGACGGTCACCCGCTTGACCAGGACGGAGCCGCCGTCGGGCAGGTCGTGGCGATACAGCTTCTGGCAAGCGTCGTCGATCTCGTCCTGAGTCGCCGGTTGGTAGAAGTGGGGCTGGCCGGAGGACATCAGGTGGTGGGTTTCGTCATGCGGGCAGAAGCGGCAGGTTTCGCCGTCCAGGGAGAACCGCCGCCACGCCTCGCTGTTGCGCTGGCCGCGCCGCTTGTTGCGCCGCTTGGCCGGATTGAGAGTCCTGTCCATCGTGTTACACCTCCTTATCTTCTCCGTCGGTAATGGTCAGCCGTCCCGCCGCCACCGCCTGGGAGATGTCCTCGCGGAGCCACTCGGCGTTGGGCTGGCAGCGGTAGGCGGTAATTCCCGCCGATTGCAATGGCGTGATGGTTCCGTCGCGCAGGCCCTTCCGCCAGAGCCAGTCCGCCCAGGTGTGGTGCAGGGGCAACGGGCTGCGCCGGTCGAGGAAGCGGTGGTACAGCGACGGCGCGGCGTCCTCGTCGGGAGCCAGCAGCAGGAAGGCGTCACGCTCGAAGGCGAACTCGGCCATTCGGGTGTACACCAGCGCGTGCCACCCGCCGGACGCGGGCAGGCGGGACAGCTTGGTGGTCCAGGTGCCGATGGTATCGTAGGGGATGACGCACCGCTGGTAGCCGCCCGATAGGGCCATGCCGTCGGCGCCCTTGATGAGGTGCGCGGTCTCTGGCGGCTGCTTCAGCAGCGAGGCCCAGATCGCCTTGAGCGCCGTCTGGGATCCGACCATCGACAGGAACCACAGCGTCTCGTTGTTCGCGTCGCGAGCGAAGGCGTCGGCGGTGGCCGAGAAGCCGCCTGCGCTGATGGTGTACAGCTCCGGCCCGGCGTCGGTGTTCGGGATGTCGGGATTGAGGGTCGCGAGCATTGGTTCTCTCCTTATTGGATTTGGATTGGAAATCAATGGCGCGGGACTGTTGCCCCACGTGATGCCGGACGGCCCCAGGCTGTCCGGTCAGGGTCGCTCAGGAGATGACGCCCCGTTCCTTGAGGCTGGCGAACCGGCTGTTGTTGCCGATGACCACGTGGTCCAGCAGGTCGATGCCCAGCAGCTTGGCGGCGTCCGCCAGGTCGCGGGTTATGGCGATGTCCTCAGGGCTGGGCGTCGGGTCGCCGGAGGGGTGGTTGTGGACGACTATGATGCTGGGAACGAAATCGACGACGGCGGGGCGCAGGACTTCGGCGGGCCGGACCACGGAGGACTGGACGTTGCCCTGGTAGATGACGCGCTGGCCGACGACGCGGTTGCGGGTGTCCAGCAACAGGACGCGCAGCTGTTCCTGGGCCAGCTCCGACATCTCCGCTCCCAGCAGGGTGAAGACGTCGGCGGGGCAGCTGATGGACGGGCAGTCCGCCGGGCGTTCCGGCTGGAGATTGACTTGGTAGCGGGAGGCCAGCTCGCCCAGCAGAGTTAGGTTGGAGCGGAGGGCTTCCAGGACAGCCTCGGCTTCGGGAGATGGTTCGGGTTTGGCGTTCTTGCGTTTGGCGGGCATGAGTCTTCTCCTTCTTACGGGGTTTGTGGCAAACGAGAGCGGGGCCGCCTCCCGATAGATGGGAAGCGGCCCCGTGTTGCGCCCGATGGTGGCGGGCATCGTTATTCGGTTGTGAGGTTGTGGGATTTCCGGTTAGAAGGGTGAGGCGTCCTCGGATTGAGCTGCCGTGTTGCTGTCGCCAGTGCGAGGCGAATCCAGGAACACCACCTCCTGGGCGTGAATCTCGGCGCGGTAGCGGCGCTGGCCGTCGTCGCCCTCCCAGGAGTTCTGCGCCAGCCGACCGGACACGTACAGCCGCTGGCCCTTGCTGACGTACTGGTTGACAGCCTCGGCCAGCTTGTCCCAGCAGACCACGCTGTGCCAGTCGGTCGCGGACTCGCCGTTGCGCCGGATGCGCTCGGTGGCCAGGCGCAGGTGGGTGACGGCCATGCCGGCCTGGGTGTAGCGCATCTCGGGGTCCGCTCCGAGGCGGCCCAGCAGTTCCACGCGATTGATGCTCTTGGCCATGTTGGTTCCTCCAAGAATCGATGGTGATTTGGGAATCGGAGCGGGGCCGTTCCCTATAGGGGTGAGCGACCCCGTGGTGCGTTCCGTGAGTTGGAGCGTCGTTGGAGTGAAGGTCTAGCTGACGCGCAGGTACTCGGAGACCCTCTCAGTGACGATCTCGGTCCGGTCCTGCGGATCAAGCAGGGCGTTCAGCCGCTTGTAGTCCACCGAGTAGCGGGTGGTCTTGACCATGCCGATGGTTCGGGACTTTTCCCTGCCCTCCAGCTTGGCCTTGTCCGCACCCTGCTGGCTCAGCCAGGCCCGTAGGGTGTCAGTTACCCACCGCTTCTCGTCCTCGAATTCGCGGATGGTGTCCTGCAACTCCTCGTATTCCCGCAGGGCTTCACGAGCGTCCTCGTCGCTGACCGGCGCCGGTGTGTCTGTGGTTGTCTCCACAGGTTCCGGTTCTATGGAGGCGTCGCCGGGATTGCAAACGTTGAGGAAGGGACACCGCTTGCACCGCCAGTCGCTGGCGCCGAAGTCACGCTCCGGCAGGACGGCTGGGTCAGGCCCGTAGAGTTCGAGGTGATCGGCCAGTTCTCCCATCCGCTCAGTGGCATCCCGCCAGGCCCGGTCCAGCCGCTGCGCCGGTATGACCTCGTAGTCCCAGGCCCGGCTACCCGTGTCCAACGTGGCGATCACGGCGTCCCGCATCTCGCCGAAGACGCCCAGGGTGTAGGCGGCGGCCTGCCAGACCGACTCCGGGTGGCTACGCTCGGCGCCCAGCGTCTGCCACCGCTTGAACGCCTCTGGCCCTCGGGTCTTGACCTCGATAACTGCCTCGCCGCCAAACAGGGGCAGCGTACCGGTGGCGTCGGGGTGGCCGGTGATGGTCAGGTTGGGCGCGAGTTCCAGCGACACCTGTAGGGGATGAGCGGCGTCGGCGGGAACGATGTCCCAGCCCGCACGTTGCATGGCCCGCAGGACTACGGGTTCCAGGGCGTTGCCCGCTTCCATGATGGTCAGGGATTCGTCGCTGACGGGGTTGGTGATTGGGTGTTCGGTCGCGGTGTACCAGAGGGCCCGGCGGCAGTGGCCCAGCGCCGAGGCGCGGACCTCCAGGTTGCCGTAGGAGTCGAAACTCGCGGCGGGGCGGGAGTAGGCGTCGGTCCTGATTTCCATGGTCATGGTCATTTTGGTTCTCCTCGTGTTGGTTGGTGTGCTGGTGAACGAAAAGCGGGGCAGCCTCCGCGTGGGAGACTGCCCCGTGTTGCCAGGGTCCTGGTCATGTTCGCTAGATTTTCGTGGTGTTCACCCCCTTGCTGGATTCCTGTAGATGGGGCAGCGCCGGGGCGTAGCGGTGGAAGTAGCGGGCGATTGTGATGGCGTGTTCCCGCTCCCACTCTTCGGCCAGGCCCAGCAGGACCCTGACGATGGGTTCCTCGCAGTCCTCCTCGGCGAATCTGGCGTTCATCAGCGTGTCGCGGACCTCCGGGGGCAGTTCGGCCCACCGCTCTTCGCTGAGCTTCAACCCGCCGTGGCTGGGCGTGAACACCCGCCAGATTCCCTCGGCAAGTTCCTCGATGTGATCGGTCCAGCCCCATGGGGTGTGGATGGTGTTTTCGTACATGCGGGTTTCCTCCTTTGTCTAGTTGTCGTTGGCTCCGCCGTTCTTGGCCGCCTCAACCTTGCGAGCGGCGGCGTCCACCAGGGGCTTGAGGGCGGCGCCGGTGAGTTCGTCCAGGTCGTGCCCCGTCTGCTTCTTGACGGCGGCCCGAACCTGCGCCTCGTCGAAACCCTGCGCCGCGCCCAGCTCGATGAGCTTGGAGCGGAGCTGCTGGAGGTAGCCGTCGTCTTTAGGTTCCCGAGATTGCTGACCGTCGGGATTTCCTTCCCTACCGGCGGGTTTAGCCGATTGCACTTTGGCTTTGGCGTTTCCTACAGGCTGGTCAGCGTACAGGCCGTTGCCGAAGCGTTGGCCGAAGGTTCGCAAGGCCCGCTTCAGGCCGTCGGTAACCGCGCCCTTGGCGGCCGTCTCGTGGCCCTCCGGCGTGTCCTCGGCTACGACGTGGAAGCCCAGGTCGGTCCGAGCCGGAGCGCCATTGACGCTGACCCGCACCGGAGCGGAGTAGGCGAAGGAGACCTTGACCTCCCCTGTCTTGGCGTTGACGCTCTCGATGCGCCGGAGACTGACCTCGCCGGCCAGTTCGTAGCCCCAGCCGCCGAACCCGAAGATGGCGTTGGCCTGGTCGATGACGGTGTGGCCCTCCAGGTAGTCGTAGCTGCGCCCGCCCCGGCCCTTGCGCTGGGAAACCAGCGCCGGGTCCAGAGGCTGCCTCAACTCTTTGACCACCGTGGGCGAGAGGCCGTCCCAGAGGAAGTCGTGGCCCAGGCTGGCCGAGTGGCCGTTGCCGTCGGAATAGGCCCCGTTGGGGGCGTGTCCGTTTCCGTTGTGCGTTGACATGATTCTTCTCCCGTAGATGTGAGATTGGTGATTACGTCGCGGCTTCCGTTCAGGAGAGCCGAATGCGGGGCAAACTGGCCCCGTCGTGGGAAACGCTTTGGGAAAAGCGAAGGCCCGCCGGCTGGGGCGGGGCCAGTAGGGAAAGGATGTGGACGGGGTTACCGGACGGAACGGGCGGCCTGAACCATCAGTCTTTGGAAGATCGCCTGACCATGGTGCCGAGTGGCAAGCTTGGCCACATCGCAGACGCCATCGGGCAGGCGCACCACGGCGGCCATGTTCCCCTTGATGTCCTTGAGAGCCTTGGTCGCCAAGTTCCCCGCTTCGTCGTTGTCGAAGGCGACGAACACCTGTGAACAACCCCGCAACGACTCCGCCACCCGCTCCAATCCCTGGGTTCCCAACGCGGCGCAGGCTGGGTGGCCCCAGTCCGCCAGCGTCAGGTAGTCGAAGACTCCCTCGGTCAGGACCACCCAGGGCGGCGCCGGACCGAGACGCCCCAGTCCCAGCACGGGCTTGGGACCGGGCAGAGCCTGAAACCGAGGCTTGGCGTCAGGCGCGATTGCGCGGCCCACCATCCAGCGAACCAGGCCCTGGGCCAAGTCGGGAACCACCACCATGCCAGCGAACCGCTCCGCGCCGCCATCGGTGAACAAGCCGGAGTCGCGTTGGCGGTCGCAGTCGAAGCCCTGTGCTCGCAGATGCTCCCGCAGTCCATGACCAGTCGCGTAGCCCAGTCCCAAACGCCGGGCTGCGTAGGCGCTGATGCCGCGAGACGCCAGGTAGTCCCGCGCCTCGCGTGTTACCGCCAACTGCCCAGCGTAAAACTGCATTGCCGCCGTCAACAGGGCCGGGTCCCGCGCCGCAGCGGTGGCGGGAGCCAGTTGCTTGCCTCCTACCGGACTTACCGTTGGTATGACGACGGGACTATCCCCTGCGAGCCGCCGAATTGCTTCCGGCAGGGTGAGCCGCTCCGTGCGCCGGATGAAATCCAGCACGTCGCCGCCGGAGCCACACCCGAAGCAGTAGAAGCGTTGGCTGTCGCCGTACACCGTGAAGCTGCCCTCGGCTTCGTCGTGGAACGGGCAGACGCCCTGGCGAACCCGGCCATTGCCGTGAAGAACAACTCCGGCAGCCTCGACTACTTCGGCCAGAGGATGGCGAGCCTTGAGCGCCGGGATGTCCACCCGGTCCGTGGTCGCTGTTGCTGTTGCCATGTTGTCACTCACCTCCTTGCACTTGACTTGCCATTGGTTTCAATCCCCGAAGGCTGCGGCGGGAAACCACCGTGCCAACTGGCCAGCGCATCCCCAGGGCCGCTACCACTTCGAGTGTCTCGCCGTCTTGCCGGTCCACCAGAGCCGCGGCCCGCGCCAGGCCCTGCCGGTACACCAGCACGTCCATGTCAGGGAACCTCCGTCGTAACAGACCCGTCCACTCGGTGTAGAGCCACTGGGCCTCGGACTCGTAAGCGGCGCCGGCGTCAGCATTGACCAGCACGGCCAACGCCCCGTCGAGATCACCAGCCTGCCTTAGCTTCCGAGCTTCGTGGATGGTCCGGGCAACGCGGCGCCCCGCAGCGTCGTGGGTAGCCTCAGCGCCGAGCAACGCCGCCAGCAGCCGGTCAACTAACTCCTCCAGCGTGGGCCGAACCGCCATAGTCGTCGCGGTGTTGTCCAATGTCGCCGTTGTCATTCATCACCTCCTGATTCGTTGAGATTGGGATTGGATTGGGATAGCCAAAGACGCACTCCGCCCCCGGTGGGATGCCAAGTGGGGAGCGGAAAGACAAGCGCCGCCGCGCCGGTGGCTAGACAGAGCTACCGGGCGACGGGCATGGGGAAGAAACGCGGCCGGCGGGCGGTTAGGTCGCCAGTGGCCGCGTTGAAACTATGGCTACGACCGGGCTGCCTTCGTTGGTATCTGTCTTACACGCAGACGCGAAGGACCGGTCGAACCTGGATGGGCGTTTCCTGCGCGGTATGCAAGGCAACGCCAGGGGTCAGGTCCGCTTGGCTGATTCACACCAAGTTGGAACGGGAGCTACGGGGTGCCGTGGTGTTTCCGGTTGTTACCTCCTGGAGTTGCCTGCCGGCCCCGTCTGGTCGCCAGGCTGTTCGTCGCCTTTGCGAAGCCAATACCATGCTCCGCTGGACTGAATCACCGGCTGCGCGTGAAGGAAACGTCACTCCACGTTGGCAGCAATTCCCTCGCGGTCGCTCCGGGAAGAGAAAGCTCGATCCTCTCGAAGCGGGTCCGGGCGCACAGGGATCACGCCCCCAGGTTTCTATGGCAGAGGAAACCTTAGGTAAAGCCAAACATCACCATCAAGTATCAGGGCCAGATCAGGCCTGTGCAAGCAGTTTTAGGAGCATTTGTCCAAAGTGTATACACTTATCCGTCAACAAATCGACAGGAATACGACAACAATCCGACACAATCCGCCAACGGCCCGGCGCCGATCACCTGAGGCCCGTGTGCGAGGTCGGCCATGGCTACTCTCGCCACCGTTTCAGGGTCAACGTGTTCCACAATCCGGGCAGGATTCCCAGCCAGAACCGGCGCCGGCGGAACTCGGCCAAAGCCTTCACCCGCCAGTTGAGCTGGTCGCCCCGGTCCAGGCCCCGCAGCGGCTCCTTCTCCGGCGGCAGGGTCAGCCCGTGTTCCTCAAGCATGGCGACCTCCAGTTCCAGGATGCGGGTCCTGGTGGACACCCACCTGAAACCCCGGCCTCGCGCCGGATGATCCCGCCACAATTCCCGCCATTCCTGAACCAACGGCCAGGCGTGGCCCAAGGCCTCCGCGTCTCCCTCGGCTTCTTCCCTGGCAACCAGGTCGGGGTAACGGCGGCGCGGACGGACGGGTGCGGATTGGCCGGCTCCGAGAGCCACCGCCGCCGCTTCCGGCGCAGGCCGGGACCTGATCCGGTCAATCTCCTCTTGCAACCGGGTTAGTCTTCGCTCCCAGCGTCGTTCCAGAGCCTGCAACTCCCTGGCGTGGGTCCGTTCCAGGGTCTTCACCGCCTCCCGAAGCTCGCTCTCCAGCCCGGCAATCTGCTCCGACTGCCCAGCCATCTGCTGCGCCAGTTCGTTCACCCGAACCTCCAGCGCGTCCCTGGCCCCGGCGTCCTTGTCCACCAGCGCCCACTCCAGTTGGTCTCGCACCCGCTGGGATAGTCCTTGCTGGACGCTGGCCGCGATGGTCCGGCGGTCCAGGCCCAGGGCGCGACCGGCGCCGCCATAGCCCCGCGACTGGACCAGCTGACGCAGCAAGGCCGTCAGCCGCAGCTCGTACACGTCCTCCACCACCTGCCCAATCTCCGGGGCCAGGCCCGGCCTTCCCGTGGTGGCGTCCCCGTCGGTCTTGTCCTCATGACCGAGGACGGCCACCTCGTCCATGCCGCGGGCTTCCACCACCTCATGCCTCTCAGTCTCACTCATGTTCTCCCCCTCCTGAATCCTTGTACACATCCAATAGGGCCGATGTACACGGGGCTTCGATTTTCGGCCCGCGCCGATGTACAGGCCAAACGGGGCCGATGTACATCAGGGTGGGATTTCGCATTGGACAGCAAGTGTTTACTGAAACTAGCCGAAATGGGCCTGAAACACCCCAATTCAGCTACGGAATCCCTGCCGTACCTCAATGTCCTGGAAGTCCCAATTCCTGTACACCTCAATCACACCACGCCGGGGCGGGAAAATCCCATGCCTTGAAAGGGGGGGCGTGCGATCCCCCCCTTTCAAGGCATTACGGGCGGGCGGTCCAGAGGCCAGACTGGTTGTAGAACATTCGGGCGTATATCGGCCCGATGGGAGGCAGCCATGCTCCGGCCCTTCGAGTTTCGGGAACGCGGCCCACGGCGCCGAACGCCATTGGTCGTGTCCGCCGCCCTGCTGGTGGCGACGCTGTTGGCTATTCCGGTCGGCGCGGCGTTGGCCCAGGGAACGGTCAACGACCTGGAGTTAGTCAACGACCACCTGAGCTTGGTGGAGCGGCGCAAGGACGGCGACTTCATCGCCCGGCCGGTGTTCTCCCATCAGCTCGACACCCTGACCTACGGCATCCGCGACGCCGACACCGGGAACTGGCTCACCGCCATGTACCGCGTCGTTGGCGGCGAGAAACGCCTCAGCCACGGCTGGGAGTACACCTTCGAGTATCCGGCACTGAACGACCAGCCGGACCTGGACCCGGAGCGGGTTTACCTGCTGGTGATGCTGGCTTCCGTGGCGGGCGGCGAACCCCACGACTTCTACGCCGTGATTCCCGTGCACCAGCCCACCGGCCTCTGGGACCGGGTGCTGGGCGCATTGCAGCCCGACCGTTGGGGCCGTGCAGCCTCCCGATGGGTGGTGGAGGGAGTCCACGGAGCGTTGTGCGGCGTGATTACCCGCATCTCCGGCGGCCAGGACGCCGCCAACTGCCGGGGAGGGTAGCCCACATGGGAGACATCCTCACCGGAACCCCTCCGAACCTCACCTACGACCACGAGCTGGTTCGCCAGGCATGGATCGCAGTCTGGGCCGTAACGTCAGCGGCCCTCGCCGTCATCATCGGCTGGATGGGCCTGTCCCTCATCATTGAGGAGCATCTGGGCCGCGCCCAATCCGGGTGGCGGGAACTGGTTCCCCGCCTGGTCCTGGGTCTCACCGCCGCCGCGTCCTCGCTCTGGTGGTGCGCCCTGATCATCGACATCGCCGACGCCGTGTCGGGATTCGTCGCTTCCGAACTGAGCGTCAGCCCCGGCGACCTGGCCCGCGCTCCGCTGGACTCTCTACTCACCGCCATGGCCTCGGCCAATACCGGCCTGGGCATTCTGGTGGCATTGCTGTACCTGGTCTTCGGCTTTTTCGTCCTATACCTGCTGGTGCAGATGGTCCTGCGCCTGGCCCTCATCGACATCTTGCTGGCGTTGGCGCCCATCGCCCTCGGCCTGTGGATGCTTCCCCATACCGCCAGTTGGGGCCGCCACTGGCTCCGCACCTTCCTCACCACCGTCTTCCAGCAGGCCGTGCAGCTCGTGGCGTTGGCCCTTGGTTTCGGCTTCCTAGGCGAGTTCGCCCACATCGCCGCCTTCGAGCCGGCCGGCGACATGGTGTGGAAGCTGCTGCTTTCCATCGCCTTCGTGTACTTGGCGGGACGCATCCCGTCGATGCTGGGGCAGCGGGGAACCTTCGATGCCTGGCTGCACACCCTCTACTTCGGCATGACCCTGCCCGGCTCCATCGCCCGGTCAGCCCGCGCCGTCGGGATGCTGGGTGGCGGTGGCGGCGGTGGAGCGGCTGCGGCTGCGGGAGCGGCGGGAATTGCAGGGGCGGCGGTGGCCGGAGCAGCGGGTCTGGCAAGCAGCGCCATGAGTTCCGCCGCCAATTCCGGCGTCGCGGGAGGCAGCGGCGGCGGTGGCGCAACCGGGAGTTCCGGCCCGGCGCCGAGAAGCAGCGGCGAATAAAAGCAGCCTTGGGAGGTGAAGAAATGCGCCGGTAAGCATGAACCACAATCCAGTGAAACAGAGAAAAACCAAAAGCAAGGAGACGAATCAATGGCTGATCTGACGCAGACCATATCGAACATCGTGGGAATCCTGTTGGGCATCGTCGGCATCGTCGGCGTGGGCTACTTCATCTACGGAGCCTTCATGTACCTGACCGCCAGTGGCGCCCCCAACCAGATGGAGCGGGGCAAGACGGCCATGATGACCGCCCTGGCAGGCATCGTACTGGCGATGGTGGCCTACGGCGTGGTGGAACTGGTGATGAACGCCGTGGTGGGCAACCCCGTTGACCCCACCCTCCCCAATCCCACCAGCAATTCCGGCAGCGGTGGCTCCGGAAGCGGCAACACCGGCGCCGGGTCCGGCAACTAGGAGGTGATAAGCATGATGAGAGAGCACGAAGTTCCAACCCACGTGCAGGCCGAGGACAAGGTGCTGCTGGGGTTGAGCTTCCCGAAGATCGTGGCGATGGTGGCGGTGTGCGCCCTGGGCTACGGGGTGTACCACTAC
This sequence comes from Dehalococcoidia bacterium, assembly GCA_965221385.1. Classification (GTDB taxonomy): domain Bacteria; phylum Chloroflexota; class Dehalococcoidia; order Lucifugimonadales; family UBA3495; genus Bin22. Next base: position 1,112,788 of record OZ244885.1, on the reverse strand, counting down.
TTTCCCTTCGGCCCCATGGCACTGAAGTTGGGCATCGCCATCGCGTTTGGCGTGGTTGGCCTGGCCATGACCGTGGGCCGGGTCGGAGGTCGGGGCCTGCCGTTGGTGGCCGCCGACCTGCTGAAGCACAGGCTGGGGGCGCGGTTCTACGCCGGGCCTCCAGCCCAGGTGGTGAAGAGCGAGGCCCCGGCGCCGGTGGGTTCGGGCGGCGATCCGCTCCGGCTACTGGCGAAGCGGGCGGCCAAGTCCTTTGCCAGGCAGGTCCGTCAACGGAAGCGGGGCCGGCGTACCTTCCGTCCCCACGCCTGGCTGTGGCGGCGCCGGTGGCGGAAGGTGGCGAAGGGACGGAACATCCGGCGAACCCTGTTCGCGGTGGCGGCCCTGGCGGTGGTCGCCGCCGCCCTCCCCGTCGCCGCGCCGCAGTCCGCATTGGCGGACAGCCCTGAAGACGGACGCTGGACATCCCCTGAAATCTACGTGCCGCCGCCGCCCCACGTGCCGGGCCGACGCATATACGTCGAGCGGCTGGCGGTGTCAGGGAATACCGCGACGGTTTCCCTGCGGGCGGCCACCGGCATTGAACTGCGGGCGCGGGCATTTGGAGGGGCGACCGGCAAGACTCCTCGTTTCTTTGCGTCGGCGCGGCTGGCCCAGGGCGAGAGCATCGCCTACGCCATGCCGCTCCACGGCCCCAAGCCGTCCCTGACCTTCGACTGGGAGGACGGCCTGGGTCAGGCCGGGGCGCTCACCCTCAAGGGAGAACAAATCCCCCATCCGCTGCCCTCGGTTAGGGGCGAACTGTGCGACCTGGAGCTGGCATCGCTGGAATGGACGCCGGGCAGCCTGTCGGGGGTGATCGCCTCCCAGTGCGTGAGCAGCATCGTCCATACCGAAGAGGTGGCCATGGTCACCGGCCATCGCAACGTCACCGAGCGGGCCGCGTTGACCGGCCAGGTGACGAGCATCAGCGGCCAGGTGGTCGTCTGGACATCAATGCGAAGCGTGGGCGCCAGTTTCGTCCCCAACGGCAGCGCCCGGTTCCGGATGAGCATCCCCAGCGGCAGGGCAATCTACCCCATCACCCTGACCGCCTATCCCAGCGCCCAATTGAGCGTTCCCATCCCGCCGGTGACGCGCCTGACCTACAAGCGGGCGTGGACCCAGACCAAGACCCGAACTGTTTATCTCTACTGCGGGCTGGGCGACTACTCCCAACAGACGGTGACGCTCAGCGTCCATCACCCGGCGAGGGTGGAGGCGAAGACCGTATCCCGCCAGCCGTTGAGCCGCAGCCGGTCCGAAGTTCTCCAGATGGCGGTCAGCATGGGCAGTGACGACAACTACCAAGCCCTGCAGAAACCAGCGCCCACTCCCACGCCGGACCACGGCAGGCAGTCCCGAATCGACGATGAGGAAACCCGGGGCTGGTTCGACCGGATGGGTTGGGGGTGGCCCTGGTGATGGACGCCATCTTGACGATCCTGCGCAGCAGCGCGGGAACCATGCTCTACAGCCCGACGCTGGAGGAGCAGGCCATGCTGGACGCCTTCGACGCGGCATTGACCACGTTTGCCTACGCCGGTGCCGGCCTGTGTCTCTTCGCCATCGTCTGGGCAGGGTTCCTGCTGATGGCAGACGGAACCGACGAGCGAGGCGGCGGCCGCGCCAAGAGCGCGGTGGCGTTGGCAGTCGTCGGCCTGGTCCTGACCCTTTCGGCCAAGGGAATCGCCGCCCTGCTCCGCTCCGGTCTGGTCGATTTCCCAATCCCGTAGCAGACACAAAATCATTCGAGAAGGAAGGAGGAAACATACATGAGAACCCCATTGGAACGATTCACGAAACACGGCGAAGCCGAGGACGCAACTCCCAAGCCGCCGCCGCCCCTGTCTCACTTCTTCATGCTGTCGCATCTGGAGGAGGACGGACCGGTGCGGCTGGACGGGGTGAAGCTAGCGGTTTGCGAGGTCATGGGCCTGGAGTTGGACGAACCCAAGCTGGGAGCCTTCGCCGGTTCCCTGAACGCCCTGGACTTCCCGCTGCAACTGCTGGTCAGGCAGCACTCGCCCCGGCTGGCGAATCTTCGCGAAGTCTTGTCAGATTCCCAACCCGACGACCTGCCCCCGCAGGCGATGGCGGCGGCGGGTTCATTGGCCGGGCTGCTGGAAAGGCTGGAGAACCGGGAGGGCATCTTGGACCGGCGGTTCTACGCCGTCTGCGAATACGGCCGCCGGGACGAACTGCGGGGCCTGCTGGCCTGCGCCGGACTGGGCGTCCACCCCATGGAGGGCCGCCAACTTCGGATGCTGCTGCTGGCCGCGCTTCTGGGCGGCTCTCCCGCCGAAAGGGACGAGGACGACCCCCTGACCGTGGAACTCAACCGCCTTCACGTGCGAACCGGCGACCGCTACACCCGCTCATTGCACCTCGTGAAGTGGCCCCGCGCCTTGGCGCCGGGCTTCCTCCAGGGCCTGATGGCGGTGGGAACGCCGATGGACCTGGCCCTGCACCTGGGGCCGATTCCGCCGGAGCAGGCGGCCCGCACCCTGGAATGGCAGAAGGTCAGGTTCGAGTCGGCGCAGTCTCTGTCCCTCAAGCGGGGCCGGTCCATGTCTCCCGAAGCCGAGATCGCTCTGGAAGACGTTACCCGTCTGCGGGACGCGGTGCAGCGGGGACGGGAGCGGCTGTTCCACGCCTCCCTTTCAATCACCCTGCACACCAACGACCAAGCCGCCCTCAAGGAATTGACCCAGCGGGCGAGGGCGCACTTCGGCGCGACTTTGGGAGAGCTGGACGCCCTGGCCTTCCGGCAACGCGAGGGATTGCTTTCCACCCTGCCCCTCAACCTGAACGCGGTGAACGCCTGGCGGACGCTGGACACCTCTTCGTTGGCGAGACTCTTTCCCTTCTCGCCGCCGGACCTGGACACCCGCAGTGGAACCCTGATGGGCATCGACCTGCGGGCCGGGGCGCCGGTGGTGTACGACCCCTGGGACGGAACGCACCTCAACGCCAACACCGCAGTCCTCGCCCGTTCCGGTTCGGGCAAGTCCTTCGCCACCAAGCTGGGCGCCCTCCGCAACGTCTGCCGGGGAGTGGTGGTGTACGTAATCGACCCGGAGGGTGAGTACGCGGACATGGCCCGCGCCGCCGGAGGCCGTGTGCTTTCGCCCGGCGTGCCAGGGCAGGGCCTCAATCCCTTCGTCATCGACCGGGGCGACACCGAGGAGATGCTCCAACGCATCGGCAGCCTGCGGCGGCTCATTGAGGTCATGGTGGGGGAAAGGCTCAGCGCGGAGCGCCGGTCAGACCTGGACCACGCCCTGGCCGGCTACTACTCCGCGCCCCGTCCGGGCGCCGGCTTTCGCGACTTCTACGCCCACCTGGAGGGGGAGGACGCGGGCCTGTCCCGCCTGTTGCGTCCCTTCGCCACCGGCAGCCTGCGCCACCTGCTCTCCGACGAGGGCGACGACCTGCTCAAACGCGAGGCGTTGGTGACTGTCTTCGACCTGCACCTCTTGGAACCGGACCTGCGCCCCGCCGCCGCCATGGTCTGCACCGAGACGGTTTGGGCGGCGGCGGCCCAGAATCCCAAGCCGCGCCTGCTGGTGGTGGACGAGGTGTGGTCGATCATGCAGCACCCGGAGGGCGCGGCCTTCATGGTGAGCATGGCCAAGCGCGCCCGCAAGCACAAGCTGGGGTTGCAGTTCATCACCCAGGACGTGCAGGACCTGCTCTCGGAGGACGCCTCCAACGTCATCACCGGCCACAGTGGACGGGCGTTGCTCCAGAACGCTGCGTTCAAGCTGCTTTTGCAGCAGGACGCGGCGGCCATAAGCACAGTGGGTGACGCCTTCGACCTGCCGGAGGAGTTGCAACGCTGGCTGCTGTCCTGTCCTCGCGGCGACGGGCTACTGCTGGCCCAGGGCAACCGATTTCCCGTCCGCATCGAGGCCACCCAGGAGGAGACCGAGGTCATCGAGTGGCGTCCTGGAACCCAGAACCAATAGAAGCTGGAAACGGCAACCAATAGACCCATAGAAGAAGGGAGGATAACGATATGAAAAGGAACTTGTTGAACAACCTGCTGGGACGGGACGAGAAGAAGCCCCCGGTCCTGTTGGCCATCACGCCGCCCCGCAATGGTGACCGAACTCTTTTGGGTGTCGAGAACACACTGCAGTCCATAGCCGTCCCCGAACCCTTCTCTCTGGAACTGGCCGGGGACGAGGACGGCGTCACCCTGCTGGCCCGCTGCCTGAAAGACCAGGTGGTGCGTGGGCAAATTTCCGCCCGCTACCCCCAGGCCATGATCCGGGAGATACCGGATGCCGAGGACCCCCTGCGTCTCCGCGAAGGCGAGCAAGCTTGGGGAATGACCCTGCGGGCTTCCGGACCGGAGTACGTGCCGCTCCGTTCCTTCAGGGACGACGACCTGCTGGCCCCCGGCTCCGACCCCCTGATCGCCCTGCTGGGCGCCATGTCCAACTGCAATCACGGCGAGCGGGTGGTGAGCCGTCTGAAGCTGCGCTCCATGGGACCCGACTGGTCGCAGAGTCACCAGCAGATGCTGGAACGCAAGAAGCAGCCCGACCCCAACGCCTCGCCCCATTACGCCCAGGCCCAGGCCACCCGCACCGATGTGGGACACCTGGCCGCTCTGGGAGTGCTGGCCCTGCCAGCCCTCCAGGGCTACCTGTGGTGGCAGCGTGGCGAGACCTGGAAGGCGGTACTCTTGGGCATCGGGATGGCGGCGGCCCTGACCTTCGCCGGCTGGGCCTGGTGGCGGTGGAAGAAGGCCCGCAACCGGGTCTACGACCCGCTGATCATCCAAGAGAAGGTCTCCCGCATCGCCTTCGACGGGGAGGTGCAGGTGACTGCCATCCTGCCCGAAGACGCCGGGCCGGAGCGTGCCAAGGAGCTGCTGGAGCAGGTGGCCGCCGCCTACAAGCATTACGACCACCCCGCCGGAGCGCGTTTCAGGGTCAGCCGGATCCGCCCCGTGCTTCCGTCAACTCACCTCGAACCCAGAGGCCCCGGACTCTTCGGAAAGCGCAGCGTCCTGGGTGTGAGGGAGGCCGCCACCCTGTGGCATCCGCCGGGGGCGAAGGACGAAACGCCCCTGGTGAGCCGGGCTGGATCCCGAATGCTGCTGCCCTCGGCAAAGGGCGTAAAGGGCGGCGCCCACGTGGGCGAGACCACCACGGGGCGGCCTAGGGAAATCCACTTCCCCGACGACCTGCTGCGCCGCCATCACTTCTACGTGGCCCGCACCCGCATGGGCAAGTCCACCCTCATGGGACACATCATCGGCCACAAGCTGAGGGAGAAAGCCGCCGGCCGGGACGGCGACGCAATAGTTGTCGTCGATCCCCACGCCGACCTGGTGAAGGAACTGCTGGAACGGGTTCCCGAATCCCTGGCCGAAAGGGTGAAGCTCATCGACTTGGCCGATGACCGGGGCTTCCCCGGTATCAACCTGCTGGACACCAGGGCCTTTCCCGACAGGGACCGCACCGCCGACTCGGTGGTTCGGGTGGCCAAGGGCCTCTGGGAACAGTGGGGTCCCCGGATGCAGTCCATCCTAGAGCAGACGGTCAAGACCATGCACGAGGCCAACGAGAAGGTGGAGGCCGACAGGCAGTACACCATCCTGGACGGGCTGCCCCTCTTGGCCAACGAGAAGTTCCGGAGGGACGTTCTGGCCAAGGTGTCGGACAAGTTCCTGCTGGAATGGTGGGCCAGGGACTTCGGCAACTGGCGGGGCGACATCCAGAGCGCGGCCCTGGCCCCAGTGCAGACCCGCCTGACCTACTACGCATCCTCCAAGAAGGCGCGGGCCATCCTGGGCCAGTCCCGCTCCACCATCGACCTGCGGGACACCATTTTCAACGGAGACATCCTCTTCGTATCCACCGCCCAGGGAGCGGTGGGCCGGGACGTGTCGGCCCTGGTGGGTTCCTCCCTGCTGAACCTGGTGGACTCGGTGGTCAGGGAGCAGGAGAAACTGCCTTTGGAGCGGCGCCGGGGCGTCCTGGTGGTGGTGGACGAGATGCAGGCCCTGCCCGGCGTCGATTACGAATCAATGCTCAGCGAGCTTGGCAAGTATGGGGCCAGCTTCGTTCTGGCCACCCAGAGCCTGGGCAAGCTGAACGACCTGTCCCTGACCATGCGCGATACCATCCTCGCCAACGTTGGGTGCCTCGCGGTGTTCCAAGTGGCGGGCAACGACGCCCGGCAGTTGGTGTACGAACTGGGCCGGGACCGGGTAACCGAGGAGGACATCGTGTCCTTGGATGTGCACCAGTGCTACGTCCGCGCCACGGTGGGAATCCAGCGGATGGACGCCTTCTCCATGCAGGTGCGCCCGCCGGAGCCGGGAGACCCGGCGGTGGCGGCCCGCATTCAGGCGCTGGAGGCGGACTACCTCACCTCGTTGGAGGAGATCGAGGCGGCGCAGACCGGAGGGCGCGACGCGGTGGGCGATTTTCAAGCGGGCCTGGCGGCCATGGAGCAGGGCGAGCAGTCCCAACCACCGGCGGAAACCCCAGAGGAACCGCCCAAGAACTCCCGGAGCGGCCAGGCGCGCAGCAAGCACTTCCAGCCGCCCATGGCGAATCCGGCTGGGGCGGAAAGTGTAGAACGGGATGAGGAGAACAAAGAAGAGAATCAGGTGATGGAATACGACTGGGAGGATGACGGCAGGGAGGTGGAAGAATGAGAACAGTAGTAGGGGAGATGCTGCGGTTGTTGTCGCACGTGCCCCTCCTGGACCGGCTGGAGGCCGCCACGGTCTCCGGCCGCTCCAAGGTCGCGGTTTACGACGCCATGGCCGACCTGGAACGGGGCGGCTTGGCAGTCTCCATATCCCACGCCTCGCCCCTGGTTTCACCCACCCGCCGCTACTGCCTCACCGCCGACGGGGTGAACGCCCTGGCGCAACTGGACAGGATGGCCTTGCATCAGCTACTTCAGGGCAGGCCCGTGTCGGAGCAGTGGCGCCGCATCCTGCTGGAGCGGCTGGACGGGGTGGCGGTCATCTACCGGGTGGCGGCGGCGATCACCGCCGCCGAGCAAGGCCTGGGCGGGTGGCGCTGGTACCGGTCCGGATCCCTGGACGCCGCCATGAGGCTGGCCGACGGGAGGAGCATCGGCATCATACGGCAGGGAGCCTTCACGGACCGGACCGCCTTCGCCAAGCGGCTGACCAAGCTGAAAGCGGGGCCGCTTCCCGATGCTCTGCTGCTGCTGGCCTCCGACGAAACCAGGCTCCGCCACGCCCGCCGGATTCTGGCGGGCGGATTCACCCCGACGTTCTTGGCCCTGGAGCGGTACGCGGCTTGGGCCGGACCCCAGGATCGGATTTGGCGTATGCCGTCAACGCCCGCGCCTCTGGCCATGAACCGCATCCTGGCTCTGTTGGCCGGTGGAGGAGAGTTGCCTACGGAGTCGCCACCGGCGCGGGTGGCGCTCCCCCGGGACCTGCCGCCGTCGGATCACCCCGCGCTGGACTGGCTGCTCCCGCCGCTGATTGCGCCCACCGCGAAGCGGGCCTTGGACCTGATCGCCGACTGGCCCGGCGTCACCGCCAAGGAATTGCGGGAGCTGCTGGGCGTGTCCCGCTCCCGTATGTACCAACTCTTGGGAATCCTGTCCGACGCCGGGCTGTACCGGGTCGTCTCCATCCAGGGCCGACGGCTGGCCCTGACCGACCGGGGCTTGTCACACCTGGCCCGGCGGGACCGGGCGGCCGTTGGAATGGCGAAGCATCGGTGGAGCGCGGAGGATGCTGATTCACAGATGCCGGAGTCCTGGCGGAACTTCTCCGGCAGAAGGACTCGACAGTTGCTGCGCAACGTGGAGCACACCGCCGCCGTCCACGAGTTCGTCGCGGCCCTTGTCAGGCAGTCCAAGGGCTTGGGCTGGAGCGTCGAGCAGTTGGACCCGCCCCACCGGGCGTCGCGCCACTACCGGCAACAGGGCCGCCTGCGCTCCATCCATCCCGACGCCTTCGGAACCCTCAGGAACGGCAACACAGTCCGTTCCTTCTTCTTGGAATGGGAGCGCCGGGCCATCAGGCCGGCCACCATGTCAGCCCGGCTCGCGCCGTACCTCCGCTACTACTCAACCAACCGACCGTTGGACGACCACGGCATGGTCCCGCTGGTACTGGTGGCTTTCGAAGACGAACTGGCCGCCGGACACTTCCACCGGCTGGCGCAACGGGAGATGGCCCGAAACCGGGTGAAGATTCCCCTGTGGGTCGCCTGCCGTAAGGATTTGGAAAAGGAAGGGCCGATGGGCGCCGCCTGGCATGGGCCGGGCAGTTGGGAACTGCGCCAGTTTCTGACGGAGGGTTGACCCGGATGATGAAAGGGGACAAAGGAAGGATGTCGAATAGCCGACTATTCCAGCCGCATGGCGGGCTGAAGCCTCACCACCTCCTCGGGAACGCCGAAGTACTCGGCGATCTCCCAGGCCCGGGTCAGTCCCTCGGCCAGGGCTTCGTCGGCGTCCATCAGCAGGCCCGCCGCGAAGTCCTCGGCCTCCCGCTCGACCTGGTGGCCCAGCCAGGTGTTGGCCCGCATCAACATGTGATTGCCCGGGTGCATCAGCCGGTGTCCGATGGCATGGGCGATTACCCAACGCCGCCAACGGGAGTCCAGCCGCTCGGCCACGGCCACATAACCGTCCACCTGCAACTCCTCCTGCACCTGCATCGGCCAGGAGATTACCGTCAGGCCCAGGATGTGCGCCACGTGCTCAGCATCCACCTCTCCTCGCCACCTCAGTTTCCGCCGCAGCTCCGCGCCCTTGCGCATGGCGCGGCTCATATACCCGGCTGTCATAGGCCCGCCCGATTCTTGCGCGTTCGTTCCGTGCGCACGAACTGGATGAAGTTCCGTATCGATTCCAGGTCCTCCACGGGGAGGCCCTCAATGGCCCGGCGGAAGGAGATGTCCATTTCCTTCATGATCTCCTCCTCCAGGAACTCCCGGCCCAGCAGCCGGTCAGTGCTGGTCTGGCAGTGCTGGGCCAGTTCCAGCAGGCGTTCCGGGGTGGGACGCATCTTTCCAGACTCCCAGGACCACACGGCATGGGGGCTGACCCCCATCAGATGGCTCAGCTCTTTCTGGGTGAGACCGGTCTGGAGCCTGGCCTCCTTGATGCGAGCGCCTAATTCCGTCCATTGGTAGCCTCGGTCCTTGGCCATGGCGTGATTTTCTCCTTGTGATTGGAATTGCGTATGGATTGCGGCTGCCATACTAGCACAGATGTTCTTGACAACGCAAAACGCCACTGCTTACAATGCCGAATATGCAACGCTTAATCTACCACAGGACTGCCACACCCGTGAAACGACCCAGCATCCGGCTCAACTCCCACGCCCTCTGGAACCGCCTGGCCCTGCTGGGCCGTTCCCAGAACTGGCTGGCCGGGCAGGTGGGCATCACACCCACCTACCTGTCCTACCTGATCAACCACGGCGCGGCTCCCTCGGGGCGGGTGCGACGCCGGATGCTGAATGCCCTGGAAATGGAGGACTTCCATGAGTTATTCACCCTGCAACACCCAGAGCAAGACCACGAGCGGCAGGAATAGTGAACCCAGGCTGCCCGTCAACCCCGGCGTTCCCCTGATTGACGGCCGACCGGCTCCCCAGGGCAGTGGTGAGCTGCCCGTGGACTTCTCCAAGCGGTTGACCCGCCTGAAGCAGGCCAGCGGCCTGACTTGGGAGGGATTCGCCGACGCCGTGGGGGTGGAACCCAAGCAGGTGATGCGCTGGAAAACTGGCGCGGAGCCATGCGGCGGAGCCTACCACTCCCTGGTGGAACTGGCGGCCTGGATACCCGGCGGCCTGCAGATCCTCATGGGCGAGGACTTCCTTGACACCCTGGGCGGAGGGATGAAGCCATGTCGCGCAAACGTGTGAAAGACCGGCGGGCGGACTACCGGCTGACCGGCGACTTCGCCCAGGGTCTGGAGGAATTTCAGGCAGCCTCGGGCCTGAGCTGGGCGGACCTGTCCCGGCGGTTGGGCATCAACCCCATCAACCTGTGGCGGTGGCGCAAACGTGGCGTCCAACCCAACGCCGAGCACCTGCTGGCCCTACAGGACCTGGCCGATGGCATGGGCCTGGGACACCTGCTCCCCACCGCCCGGAACGCCCGCCGGCGTTGAGCCGGCGCGTTACGAGTTACCAACTACAAGGCTGGCGTCGCTCCCTCCTATAGGGCATGGCGCTGGCCTCTTCGCCTATTGCCCTTCTCCCCTCTCACCCGGCGCCAGGTCAAGTCGGACCATTGCATTCATGTAACCCCCTTCAGGGGATTACCCCCGATCCCCTACCAGTCCAAACTGGTTGTAGAACGCGCGTTTCAACATCGCATTCCCGGTTACGCTCAATCCCGGAGGAGACGCCATTGCTACAAACCGGAAAGAACAGGAAACCCAAAACCAACCGCCGGGAGCTTCCCGAATTTGAAGTGGTAGAAGTCCGCTTCAATCCTGCACCCGACGCCCAGGACCGCCTGCGTCGAATCTTCACCCTGCTGGCCAAGCACATCGATTGGGATGAGCCTATCGCCGACGTTGAGCGACGCCTAAGCAGCGAGGAGGTGAACGCTATGTCCTGTAGGGAAGACAGCGGAGATGAAGAGAAGTCCTGACCGGCTACGACCTAGCCGGCTTACGAGTGAGCGCCGGGGCTTTGACTACGGCGCCCCCGATATGTATCATGCCCTCAACAGGTTGGCCCGGCGGCGCGTCAACGCCCCGGGCCGTGGCCTCACCTGCACGAACCAGGTGTTGCGGCAGTATTGTACTACTCGCAGACCCGCTTTCGGCAGAGGGCGGGTCTGTTCTGTTTTCAGCCGATAGATACCAGGTTTAGAACCGAGTGGAGGTGAACGAGTATGCCAGGAACCAAAGTGAAGAAGCAGAAGTCCGAGGGCAACCGCGCCGCCATCTACGCCCGCGTCTCCGACAAGAGCCAGGACGCCGAGGACAAGACCTCCATCGCCGAACAGACCAGTGACATGGAAGCCTACTGCGAGCGTAATGATCTGACCATCGTCGCCCGCTACCAAGAGGTTGGACAGGGCTGGTCCAAGAAGCGCAACCAGTTCCAGAAGATGCTCAACGACGCCAAGCAGGGCAAATTCGACGTCATCGTCTGCTGGAAGTCGGACCGCCTCAGCCGGGGGATGTACCCCGCCGCCGCCCTGATGGAGGTCATTGAGGCCAGCCACATCAGCCTGCGGGCCGTCATGGACTCCATCGACATGAAGACCTTTGGTCTCATGGCCGCGATCGGGAAGATCGAGCTGGACAACTTCCGGGAACGGGCGTCCATGGGCAAGCGGGGCGCCGCCAAAGCCGGACGCATCCCGGTCTCCAACGTTCCCTACGGCTACCGCGTCGGCGACGACATGAGGCCGGAGATCGTCGAGGAAGAGGCCGAAGTGGTGCGCCGAATGTATCGCTGGTGCGTTGAAGAAGGGTTGGGAGCAAGGGTGATCGGGCAACGGCTCGCCGCCGAGGGGGTTCCTATGGGTCGGGACGGAAAGCGCTGGTGGGATGGCCAGATTCACCGCATCCTGACCAACGAGGCATACAAGGGCACCTGGTGGTACGGGCGGGCTCGCTACGTCTCCACCGAGGACGGCATCAAGGTCTATGAGCAGGACCCCCGGAACTGGATCGGCATCCCCTTTCCGGCCATCATCGACGCGGAGACTTGGGACCGGTGCCAGGAAATGCGGACCAAGCGCAAGACCTATTCCGGACGCAACACCAAGATCTTCTACCTGCTGCAACACTTGGTGCGCTGCACCGAGTGCGGGATGCTCATGGGCTGCATGGCAACGAGGAAGCGGACTGTCAAGCACGGCGACAAGGTTTACAAGTACGACTTGGAAGTGCCGCGCCGCTATTACAAATGCTACGGGGTGCAGCACTTCCAGACCGGATGCCGGGAGCACACCATGATCCGGGCGGAGCGGCTGGAGGAGAGGGTCTGGGAGCAGGTCAAGGGGGTGTTGGCCAAGCCCGACCTGATTGTGGCTGGCATTGAGGCTTTGGGGGAGCAGGAAGAGGACGGAACGAGCGAGGAGTTGGTCAGGGCAGAGCGAGAGTTGGAGAAGGTGCAGCTGGAGGAGGACCGGGCCATCCGGCTGTTCGTGTCGGGAAAAATCAGCGAGGCTCAGCTGGACCACCAGCGGAAGTTCATCACCGAGAGGTTGGAGACGGCCCGGAGGAGGCTGGACGACTGCAAGGCCAGGGAGTCGGCCCAAGCAGGGCAGGTGGCGCTGGCGGAGCGGGTGCTGGAGTGGGCGGGACGGATGGGCGACGGGCTGGACGAGCTGACCCAGGATCAGAGGCGAGAGTTGCTGCGGATTCTTCTGGAAGAGGTGACCATCGACCGGGAAAACAATCTCACGTTCTCTCTGTCGATACCAACGGGAGATTTGGCGTCGATTGCGCCTCCGGTATCAGATTTTCTGAGTAAAATTCGTCCACAGACTCAATGATGGCCTCCATCAGTTTGCCGGTGGGAGAGTCGTCGGCGTGCTCGGTGATGGACACCACGCGGACACCCTTGCGCCGGAGCATTGACTTGAAGGCCACGGCGTGTTCCCGCTTGCGGGTGAAGCGAGAGAACTTCCAAACTAAGATCTCCTTGAAGGGAGCGTCGGCTTTCCCTGCTTCCTCCAGCATCGTGCGGAACTGGGGCCGGTCAGCGACGCGCCCGCTCTCGGCCTCGTCCACGTACTCGCGGGCGATGGCGTAACCGTTCCTCTCGGCATAGTCTCGGAGGGCTCTCAATTGGGCGGACACCGACAGGTCCACGTCCTGGCGGTCGCTGGAGACACGGGCGTAGAGGGCTACGGGGGTCAATTGCGTGATTTCACTCATGGATGTCCTCCTCTTCAATTGGCTTGGGCCGCCGGCGCCGGCGCCGGGCCATTCGTTCTCGAATCCGCCATTCCCTTTCTTCCAAGTATAGCCGGAAGGCCTCGCGGAGCAGTTCGCTGACCGAGCGCTGCTCCTCCCACGCCACCTCTTTCAGCTCCTCCGCCTGGTCTGAGGACAGCGAGAAGGTGATGGTCACGGTGTTCCTGGGCTTGACGGGCATGGCGGCTCTCTCTTTTTGCCTTATGCAATGCTAACGAGTCTTACTCTTATCATCTCCGATCCAAGGAATTTCGTCAATCGCTGGTTGAAGGATGGACGGCAGGCGCCGTCCATCAAGTGGGTCTGGGGGTGGATCAGGGCGGGCAGCCGGTCCCTGCCCATAGAGTAGCTTCAGGTCATGGAGGATCTTCCTCCTTCGAGTTCTCCATGCCGCTGGAATTGTCGGGGCCACCGTTGCCTTCCGGCACGGGATAGAGTTCCGGGTTAGACAGGTAATGGCGAGCGACGATACGGGCCAGTATCCGTAGCCCGCTCAACTGAATCTCTTCCTGTTCCTGGGTCAGCCGAGGATTTGTACTCACGAATTGATCACCTCCCGTGTTCTGATGGTTTGGGGTACTTTTCTCAGTTTGCCCTGGTAAGCCGTCGAGCGTAATCCCTCGAAAGGGCCTACATGAATGAAATGGGCTGGCGTGGCCAGCCGCCGCCCCGCGCCGGGTCTGAAATGAAAGCCCCAGAACATGTTTGCCTCCCGATGGCCGATTAAAGACCAGATGTTCGAGATGCAAGTCTGACCAAGGGGCAGGCCCGGCGGAATGCCCTATAAGGGGTGACGCCGGCGTCATCCCTTATAGGGCATGGGATCGGCGGGGGCCGAAATGGCGTCATACCCGTGTACAGGGATTTGGACTTCATGGACAGTTGTCCAATGCTGTCCGTCTGAACCTGAAATCAAGGGAAATCAGCCCCTATCGGACGTTGGCGGAAGGCGTCCGTTGTGTCGGACATATTCCAGCCCCGTTGGACAGCGCCAGCTTTGAAATCGGACAGTTGTCCAACGGCATGGGAGGCATGAATTGGACAGTGACAGCTTTGAAATCCGACAGTTGTCCAACGAGGAGGGCAGTGAGGTTGAGGAGGCCGACCAGTACCCTGATGCCACGCGCAGCCTCGACAGCCTGCGGGAAATGCGGCTGACAGCCCTGCTGTCTGATCTGATTGAAGAGCATGGCAAGACCCGGACGGCGGATGTCCTGGGAGTTAACCCCCGGACATTGACGCGGTACGAGGAGTCCCGCCGGCTGACGCCCACGCTGGCTGGGGCGTTGGAAAGGCGCCTATTGGAGGGTGGCGGGTCGGCGGCGTCGGCCCTGAGGCATCGGCTGGGTGAGCTGGAGGATGGGCTGGCGGAGTTGGAGCGGCAGTTTCGGGAGGAATTGGAGACGTTGAGGAAGGAGGCGCGGGCGGCGGAAGAACGGCAAGCCGAAGCGCTGGCTGAGTTGGCGAAACGGCTGGCGCCATTGGAAGCGGTGGACCGAGACTCAGCGAAACCGACGTCGGTCCCACAGTCCGCGCCCCGGAAGCCGATGACCGAGCGGCTCCGGCGGGACTACGACGACCTGGTTACGGCGGAGCCTGAACCGGGCGAGGAGCTGGTGTACGGCAGCGCGGCCACGGAGGTCATCGTCGCTTGGCGTGAAGCTCGGGACGCCGTTGGCCATTGCATGAACTCCCTTGACCGCCTGAACGCCAGGGAGCGGTGGTTGGAGCTGGAGATTGAGCTGATAGGGAAGCACGAGCTCACCCTGCCCCCGGCAACTTATCCTTGGGACTGGGGTGACCGGCGCCAGGAGGTCCGGCGCCGAAGTGAGGCCCTCGACGAAGTGATCAGGGACCGCAAGATGCTGAAACTCCGGCGGTTTCTCACCTACGGCCTGTGGCGAAACTAGCTGATGGCGGGAGAATCGGAACGACCATTCCGTTCCTGACGGTTAGCAGCGAACGATTTGCCAAAGAGGGTCTGGGAGTTCGGGTTTTGGGGTTCTCAAGGCCGAGGCGGACGTGAATAATTGAATGCGTTGTCTGGCTTTTTCCAGTGTTTCCAGCCCAGAAAACTGGAGGGTCCATCCCCGACCCGAACCGTGCGCTTGGGATCGAGCCCTGCTCTCCCGGCGCCGGACCATCAGGGGTAAGCGCCCGCCCGCTGCGCGATGCGGAACCGGGGTCTAGCGTTGCTCCTCCGGCGACCGATTCGATGCGAGGCAGTTGACCATCGCTGTTCAGCAGGAGACGCAGAACAGGAACAGGACACTCTAACCCTCTGGACTCAATCCCGGAGCGGCAGACTCGCTTCGCCACGTCTTTCCCCGTATGGCTGGTGCGCCATCACCGCCCGGCCGCTCTCCCATGCCTGCGGCCAGCCGGACGACGCTGGCTCGCGGCCCTTCCCCTTTGCGCAGTCCGCCAGGTCTTTGAACAGCTCCTGGACCGGGCTGCGCCTGCGTTTCTCCCCCAACGCCGCTCCCCACTTGGCATTCCACCCGGGGCGGAGTGCGTCTTCGGTTAAACCAATCTCAACGAATCAGGAGGTGATGAATGACAACGGCGACATTGGACAACACCACGACGCCTATGGCTGACCGGCCCACGCTGGAGGAACTGGTTGACCGGCTACTGGCGGCACTGCTGGGCGAGTATGCAGTCCCGGCGGCCAACAGCGTTGCCCGTAGCATCCACGAAGCCCGGCGGCTAAGGCAGGCTGGTGATCTCGACGGCGCGTTGGCCGTTCTGGGCAATGCTGCAACCGGCGCCGCTTACGAGTCCGAAGCCCGGTGGCTCTACACCGAGTGGGCGGAGCTGGTACGCAGACGCTGGTCGGACTCAAGCCTGCTGGTGTACCGGCAGGGACTGGCGCGGGCGGCGGCGTTGGTGGCGCGGGAAGGCTCCGACACGCTTGAAGTGGTAGCGGCCCTGGGGATGCTCTGGCCAGTCGGCAAGGTAGTTTCCCGCCGCAGCCTGCGTGGTTTGAATCCATTGGCAAGTCAAGCACAAGGAGGTGAGTAACAACATGGCAACAGCAACAGCGACAACGGACCGGGTGGACATCCCGGCGCTCAAGGCTAGACATCCTCTGAGTGAAGTGGTCGAGGCAGCCGGCGTGGTTTTGCATGGCAAGGGCCGGGTTCGCCAGGGCGTCTGCCCGTTCCATGACGAAGCCGAGGGCAGCTTCACGGTGTACGGCGACAGCCAACGGTTTTACTGCTTCGGATGTGGGACTGGCGGCGACGTGCTGGACTTCGTGAGGCGCACGGAGCGGGTAAGCCTGCCCGAAGCCATTCGGCGATTGGATGGCGACAGTCTGGCCGTAATCCCAACCGGAGGTCCGGTAGAGAGGAGGCAACCGGCTTCTGCCACCGTTCCGGTCCGGGTCCCGGCCCTGCTGACGGCTGCCGCACGGTTCTATGCTGGGCAGTTGGCCGCCAGCCGAGAGGCGCAGCACTACCTGGCGTCCCGTGGCATCGGGGCCGACGCCGCCCGTGGGTTGGGACTGGGCTACGCGACTGGTCATGGACTGCGGGAGCATCTGCAAGCGCAAGGCTTCGACTGCGACCGCCAACGGTACTCAGGCTTGTTCACCGAGGGTGGCGCCGAACGGTTGGCCGGCATGGTGGTGGTTCCCAACTTGGCCCCCGGCATGGCGCACTGGATGGTGGGCCGGGCCGTCGCGCACGACGCCAAGCCGCGGTTCCAGGCTCTGCCCGGTCCCAAACCTGTGCTGGGATTGGGACGGCTCGGTCCGGCGCCGCCCTGGGTTGTCCTGACCGAGGGAGTCTTCGACTACCTGACGCTGGCGGTCTGGGGATACCCAGCCTGCGCCGCGCTGGGAACACAGGGATTGGATCGAGTGGCGGAATCGCCGCGGGGCTGTCCGCGCGTCTTCCTAGCCTTCGACAACGACGAAGCGGGCAGCAAGGCGGCCAGGATTCTCAAAGACATCTTGGACAACCGGGCCGCCGTGGTTCGCCTGCCCGATGGCGTCTGCGATGTGGCCGAGCTTGCCACCCGGCCCTATGGCCAGCGTCTCTTCCGAGGGATGCTGGTCCAGGCCGCCCGTTCCGTCCGGTAAACCCCTTCACCAGCTTGTCCCTATTGGCCCGCCCCTGCCGGCGGGCCTTCGCTTTGCCCAAAGCGTCGCCCATGACGGGGCCTACGGGCCTCGCATACGGCTTTCCTCAACGAAAGCCGCCAACGTAATCACCATTCTCAAACTCGAAGGAGAAGAAACATGTCAACGCACAACGGCAACGGACACCATCCTAACGGGGCTTATTCCAATGGCAACGGCCATGCCCCCAACCTCGGCCACGACCTCCTCTGGGACGGGCTGCCTCCCTCGGTGGTCAGCGAGTTGAGGCAGCCTCTGGACCCAGCGTTGGTCTCCCAGCGCAAGGGCCGGGGCGGGCGCAGCTACGACTACCTGGAAGGCCACACCGTCATCGACCAGGCCAACGCAATCTTCGGCTTCGGCGGCTGGGGGTACGAACTGGCCGGCGATGTTTCCTTGCGCCGGATCGAGAGCGTTAACGGCAAGAATGGTGAGGTGAAGGTCTCCTTCGCCTACTCCGCGCCGGTCCGGGTCAGCGCCAACGGCGCCCCGGCTCGAACCGACCTGGGCTTCCACATCGTCGCTGAGGACACGCCGGAGGGCCACGAGACGGCGGCCAAGGGCGCGGTTACCGACGGCCTGAAGCGGGCCCTGCGAACCTTCGGCCAACGCTTCGGCAATGGCCTCTACGCCGACCAACCCGGGTCTGCCAATGGCCTGCCCAAGTCGCGGGGCAACAACGCCCGGACTGCCAACAATCAGCCACGTCAGGCGGCGACGGAACCGGACGATGGCTACCTCCAGCAGTTGCGCTCCAAGCTTATCGAGCTGGGCGCGGCGCAGGGCTTCGATGAGGGGCAAGTGCGGGCCGCCGTGAGGAAGCAGACGGGCAAGGACCTGGACGACCTCACCGGCGCCGCGCTCAAGCCTCTAGTGGACGCGGCGGCCAGGAAGGTTGAGGCAGCCAAAAGCGGCGGAACCAACGACTACTAAACAAGGAGGGCACCTATATGAACGAAAACACCATCCACACACCTTGGGGTTGGACCGATCACATTGAGGAACTGGGCGAGGGAATCTGGCGGGTGTTCACGCCCAGCCACGGCGGACTGATGCTCGGCGAAGAGCGGTGGGCGAAACTGCCCCAGGAAGTCCGGGACACGCTGATGAACGCCACCTTCGCCGAGGAGGACTGCGAGGAACCCATCGTAAGGGTTCTGCTGGGGTTGGCCGAGGAATGGGAGCGGGAACAGGCCATCGAAATCGCCCGGTTCTTCCACCGCTACGCCCCGGCGATTCCCCATCTACAGGCATCGAGCATGGTGGTGAAGACCACGACAACCTAGCGACCTTGACCAGGACTCTGGCCATACGGGGCAGTCTCCCACGCGGGGACTGCCCCGCTTTTCGTTCACCAATCAACCAATCCAACGCGAGGAGAAACGAAATGACCACGACCATGGAAATCAGGACTGACGCCTACTCACGCCCCGCCGCCTGGATCGACAAGGACGGCAACCTGGAAGTCCGCGCCTCGGCGCTGGGCCACTGCCGCCGGGCCCTCTGGTACACCGCCACCGGACAGGAAATCACCAACCCCGTCAGCGACGAATCCCTGACCATCATGGAAGCGGGCAACGCCCTGGAGCCGGTGGTCCTGCGGGCCATGCAACGTGCGGGCTGGGACATCGTTCCCGCCGACGCCGCTCATCCCCTACAGGTGTCGCTGGAACTCGCGCCCAACCTGACGGTCACCGGCCACCCCGACGCAACGGGAACCCCGCCTCTGTTTGGCGGCGAGGCCGTGATCGAGGTCAAAACCCGTGGGCCTGAGGCGTTCAAGCGGTGGCAGGTTCTGGGCGCCGAGCGCAGCCATGCGGAGTCGGTCTGGCAGGCCGCCGCCTACACTCTGGGAGTGTTTGGCGAGATGCGCGACGCGGTGATCGCCACGCTGGACACGGGTAGCCGGGCCTGGGACTACGAGGTCATACCGGCGCAGCGGCTGGACCGGGCCTGGCGGGATGCCACTGAGCGGCTAAGCGAACTAGCCAACCACCTCGAACTCTACGGGCCTGACCCAGCCGTCCTGCCGGAGCGAGACTTCGACGCCTCCGACTGGCGGTGCCAACGCTGCCCCTTCCTGACCGCCTGCAATCCCGGCGACGCGTTTATTCACTTATCGAATGTTTAGTCACCAAGTACTTGTTCCCGGAGACTATCCTTGGGTAGTTCAGGTACGCCAGCACGTCGCAACGCATCGTAAACGCGTTTGTACCGCGCAGGTTCACGAGTGGAGTCTTCGGGATCGCCAAGAGGCACGAAGATGACAAGTCCCTTGCGGGCTCGCGTCAACAGGACGCGGTACCTGTTAAGCGCAAATGCTCGCTCTGATTCTTGCCGCACGTTCAGCCAACGGGCTCCACGAAACTTCCGAGGCTCCCAAGAATGCCCGTCAGGTGCTGGTGTCAGGTCGAGACCCCAGCAGATACCAACCCAATCTAGTTCCAAGCCCTGGCATTCAAACTCCGACGCTGCCACTTCCAAGGCATAACTAGACCTTACGTCATTGCTTGGCTCCAAAAACCATTTTTCGAAAGGATATCGTGAGAGAAAGCCAGTGGAACGTTCGATACCTTCTGCCCTCAATCGCCGGTCCATAGAACTGGCGACCAGACCAATCCGATCTTCGGGAGATAGTTGGTGATGCAACTTTAGCCACTCGCGAGCCGCCGATAAATCGTGAGTCACGTAACAGGGGAAATCAATCGATTCAGGGAAAAGAGAACGGGCACTGTCCAATCTGAAAGACAAGAGATCATTGACCCACTCTGTCCACCGCTGTGCTCGGTGGTTCCTGACTACGACCTCTAGATGAGCCAATGGTTGATTGATGAAGGATAAATTCCCTGGTATGCTGCCCTCAAACAGCGTATGTCCTGCCACACTTTCGCCACCAATCAAAACTTCTGGGGAGGCTACTACTTGCCAAGGAACTGGGCGGCATTGCAGAGCTCGTCCCCACTCTTCTAGGCCTGCCTCGCCCAGGTAGATTTCTTGCCCTCCTCCCACCAACGCTACAACCGCCGACCAATTGGGCAGACGCTCCATTACTTCCAGCAAGAGAGCTGCCTCAGAGGCACGAATGCCACGCTTGCGGTTCATTTGCGTGCTATCCCAGGCCCTTTGAGCCTCGTCAAATACCACCACATTTTCATGCGGTGCCTGGTCTGGCCGATCTTCCAAATAATATCGCAGGAACCCATGTACGTTCTGAATGAAAGTGCGCACCTCGTGTCTGCAGTCCGTTTTCGTCCGTCCTTTGCTTATCTGATCCTTAACTATAGCTTCTTGGATTATTTTGACGAGAGGACCATTCCCAGAAAGAAACACGCCGGCAGGAGTATTCTCGTGATTCTTCAATTGTGGGTCATGGACAATGTTTAGTCCCGCTAATGTCTTGCCAGCCCCCGGAATGCCAGTCACAAAGCATATCGTGCGGCGACCGAATTCTCGGGCACTCTCTATGGAACGTAGAATAACTTCTGTCGTCTGATCAAGGTTATGGGCATGTCTATGAGACAGCTCGCGAACCTCATTCCTATCGTAGAGAAGGGTTGCAGCTTCTACAATTGAAGGCGTCGGCCGATATGGAGACTCTAACCATCTTCTTGGGTCAATTGTGTCATCAAGGTGCCTTGAATCACTATATTGAAGCGTACCCAAGTAGTGTCCCAAGGAAGCTGCATTTGTCTTGATAAGCCTTGCTACGACTTGGTCGTTGCCCTGCATGTCCCTAGTGTCAGTTAACCCACTAGAGGCTTCGGTGGCACACAGAATTGGAACTATTTGTCGACCATAGGACTCCGCGTGAAAGTCTTGCAAATCACGGGCATAGGAAGCGGCCTGCCAACAGGAGGCAGAGTCGAAAATCCGTGAACCAATCTTGAACTCAATAACAATCACTGTGGTGGCATTCAAGAGTATTACGTCCGGTCTACGGGATCTCGTGGAATTTCGTACTCAAGAATTATGTGCCAATCAACGAATTGAGGTGAATCCAGTTGTTCCTTGAGGTGCCGTATTTGTACCTGCCACGCTTCAATTTGGGCAGTCCATTGACTGCCTACCCCGGTAGTAGCAACAGCATTCGTCAGCTTACCGATCAAGGTATCTTCATCGACTCTTAGGAATTCGGAGATCGTTGATTCGTGGCCGCAAACCATGTTGGTATCCTCGGATGCACAGATTTATTTGTGGGGAATTCGACAATACCACTACAAGCATACACTGCCCACATTTGATTCTACAATGGGATATTGACATTCCTTGCACCCGAGAAAGAGGTCTTCGACCAGGTGGCGCTGCTGGGCTGCCGGAAGTCGGAACCCACACCGGATCCGGCCGCCGAGGCGCAGTTGCTGACGTGGGCCGAGGTCGGGCCGGAGCCTTTGGCGAGCCAGACCTACCCCATTTACCGTCCGCCGACGAGTCCAGTAGGCGACATCCTCTTCGCCACCCGCTCGGTGGATCCTGTGGCGGCGGCTACCGAGGCCCGACGCTCCGGCCTGTGGGTCAGTCGGGAGATTACCGACGCGCTCTGGCCGGTGGCCAACTCCCGAACCCGTCCGTTGATGCCGCTCCGCCGGGGCCACCTGGCCATGCTGGTGGCGGCGGGATTCCTGGACAACCTGGTCCTGGAGTCCGACGGCCAGCGCGTCCTGGTCAAGGGCCGCACCAGCAAGGAAATGGTCCTGGCTGAGGAAACCGAGGATAAGGAGGTCTATCGCGAGCGGCTGTCCACGACCGTGGTCGCTCTCGACCTGGACACCGGAGCCCTCGCCGACATCACCGCGTAACAAAACGCGACCACATCGACGGCTGCCAGCCGGCCGCATCACGAGGCCCCGTCCGCTTCCTTATCTACAGGAGCGGCGGGGCCTCGCTCCGTTTCACACCCCAACCTCACTGAAAGGAGAATACCCCATGAACCTGGGAGAGTTCATCGACACGTACAAGGACGCCATCGCCAAGCGCGTGGTGGAATCCTACCCGCCTCTCTACCGGCCCTCGGAAAACGGCCATTCGCTACCGCAACTCCTGCGCCAGCCCCTGGGCGCCCAGGCCGACGCCATTCGCGGCGCGGCCCTGTCGCTCCAGTCCAACCTGGGAACCACG
This sequence comes from Dehalococcoidia bacterium, assembly GCA_965221385.1. GTDB lineage: Bacteria > Chloroflexota > Dehalococcoidia > Lucifugimonadales > UBA3495 > Bin22. Next base: position 1,090,593 of record OZ244885.1, on the reverse strand, counting down.
GTCGTTGGCGAGATGGGCACAGGCAAGACCTTCATCGCCACCGCCGCCGCCCATGCCGCCGGATTCCGGCGGGTACTGGTCCTCTGCCCGCCCCACCTGACCCGCAAGTGGAAGCGCGAGGTCGAGGAGACCATCCCCGTCGCCCACGCCGCCATAGTGTCGTCCATCACTGACCTGGAACGGCTGCGACGCTACGCCGGGACCGGCCCGCTGTTTGCAATCATGTCCCGCGAGCGGGCCAAGCTGTCCTACCGGTGGAAGGCTTCGTTGGTGGAACGCTGGGCCGTCGCCAGCGGTCGGCTGGTACGCGACGAAACAACGGGGGAACCATTCCAGATTCCCTGCTGTCCATCCTGCCACGCTCAACTGGTGGACCGGGACGGTGTTCCTCTGGCCGACGCCGAGTTGAACCGCCGCAAGCGCAACTGTTTCCGGTGCAAGAGTCCGCTCTGGCAGGCCGATGGTTCCGGCCCGCGCCGATACCCGCTGGCCGACTACGTGAAGAACCGGATGCGGGGCTTCTTCGACCTGCTGGTGGGCGACGAGGTTCACGAGTACAAGGCTCGCGGCTCCGCCCAGGGCATCGCCGCCGGAGTCCTCGCCGACGCCTGCGGCAAATCGCTGAGCCTTTCTGGAACCCTGATGGGGGGCTATTCCTCGACCCTCTTCCACCTGCTCTATCGCTTCTCGCCAGAGATTCGGTCCGAGTTCGGTCGGTCCGAGGAAGGCCGCTGGGTTCAACGCTACGGGTTCTTGGAGCAGACCGTCGGCCGGGACGACGACGACCCGGTGGAGGACGGGCGCAACAGCCGACGGCGCAAGTACCGGAAGGTGGTCAGGGAACGGCCTGGCTTGGCGCCGTCTGCCCTGTTCCACCTAATAGGCAACTCCATCTTCCTCAGGCTGTCCGACGTGGCATCAGGACTGACCGACTACTCCGAGCGAATCCTGCTGTCGGGCATGGACTCGGAAGTGGACACTTCCGGCTACTCCCAGCGCGGCGCCTACGACCGGCTGTTCACCGTGCTGCGGGAGGCCCTGGCCGACGCGCTGAGCCGGGGTTCCAAGCGGCTGCTGGCGGCTTACCTCCAGTCGCTCTTAGCCTACCCCGACGGCTGCACTCGCGGCGAGTCGGTCTTCGACCCCCACGACGGCGACCTGTTGGTTCAGGTTCCGCCCCTGACCGAGGACAAGCTCTACCCCAAGGAGAAGGCCCTGGTTGACCTGGTGGCCGCCGAGCGGCTGGCTGGACGCCGGGTCCTGGTGTACGTCACCCACACCGGAACCCGTGACATCACCGGCCGCATGGACGAAATCCTGACCCGCCACGGCTTCAAGGTGGCCGTGATGAAGGCCGACGTCGTGGCGCCGGAACGCCGAGAGTCCTGGGTGGCCGATAGGGTCAAGGAGGGCGTCGATGTCCTCATCTGCCATCCCCGGCTGGTACAGACGGGCCTGGACCTGATCGATTTCCCCACGATCTGCTGGTACGAAACCGACTACTCGGTGTACACCATGCGGCAGGCGTCGCGCCGCTCCTGGCGCATCGGGCAAACAAGGCCGGTTCAGGTGGTGTTCATGGCCTACCGGAACACCCTCCAGGCCGATGCCCTAAAGCTGGTCGCCAAGAAGCTGCAATCGTCGCTGGCGGTGGAGGGCGAACTCCCCGAGGACGGGCTGGCCGCCTACGGCGATGATGGCGACGACCTGATGCTGGCCTTGGCCCGGAAGATCGTCAACGGCGACGCCGAGGACGAAGCGGAAACCGTCGAGCAGGTCTTCGCCCAGGCCCGCGACGCCGAATCCGCCGCCGAGGAACTGCTGGTGGACGAAGATTGGCAGGCGGTGGAAGCTGCGCCGGAGGCGGCCCAAGTCATCCCCATTGATTCGGTGGAGTCCGTCGAACCAGCGGTCAACGGCTCTGAAGAACCAGCCGCTACCGAAGACCAGCAGTCCCTGTTCTCCTGGGGCGAGTTCCTGACCGACGCCCCTGCGCCTGCGAAGAGGCGAGGCCGCAAGCCGGAACCTGCCGCAGCCTCCCTCTTCCAGTGGGCGCTGGAGCAGGAACGGGAAACCGAGCCAGTGGGAGCCGGCCGGTAGCCTCTGCTACAACCAACGGGATGCCACCGCACACGCTGCGGTGGCATCCCACCCCGGGCCATGTATGGCGGCTTTTTTGCGTTTCAAGGACCCGGGCCAAGGCTTACTTTACCAGGCAGTTGGGATGGCCGCCGACAACCCGAAAACAACTGTATATTGTCGAATAGGCAGTGAACAATTTCCAACCCAATAGTGACGTTCCACTAATCATTCTTGTGAGCAAGGATCGTCTCTATTGTTTCCTTTGCTCGTCCTGCGGAACGTGCAGTCGATAGCAAGGCTCGAAAAACTTTGTGGTAGACCGCCACTTCTGAATGTCCCATGCCCTCAAACCACTTTGACCGAGGTGGCACTGTGAAATTGGTGAGTTTTCCGATGATCCGGTCTAGTCTTTCGGAGTAGTGCGGCAACATACCTGCCGCTGTAACACTTTTAAGGAGCAATGGCTCGCGTGCTAAGGACTGCCGAATCAGTTCTGCAGCGTCATCCTCCAAAAGGTAACCAGTCATGGCCAGTTCGTAGTTTTCCTCCAAAATTGTTAACTCATCTAATCCTCTTTTGGTCTTGTTTCGAATGGAGGATGCAGTCCTACAGCGAGCAACCAATCTTCGCAGGATCGGTCCTAAATGGTTCTCAAGATGCCTTAGGTGTGGGCTTGGTTCGAAATAATCACGTCGTCCATTCGGTATAATATGAGGGTCAAATATATGGACTTCTCCAACGCACCAACGGTTGAACCTATCTTCTTGGAACAGGTGGTCAAAGATCGATTCATCGCCGATTTGGATATTCCCGATCCTGGCACGGATACCTCTGACTGCTTCTGTTTTAGGTATTGCACCCGTGTAAGATGAATGCGCAATCCAAGCTATGGCGGCTTCTCCAATGCCCTCCAAATGGGGTATGCTAAATCCTTCGAACTCCGTGAAACAATCAAATCTGCTGTCATTGAATCTAATCGATTGGCCGAGCTGTCGGTGGATTGGCTGCGGGTCGTCGTTGACAGTAATAACTTGGGACATAAGTGGGCCGCGAAAGTCCAAAAGGCTTTCTATATCTTGTGCAAACCTGAATTGTCGAGACATTGGGACAGGGCAGGTCTCGCTTATGTATGAACGCACCGCGTTTTCGTTGAGGACCACTCCGGACGCATGTCGGCTGATTCCGCTAATCTCTGCCTCAAAGAAGTGCTCCGGATACAATTCACCTGATTCTGTATCGACCGTCACGCAAGTTTGTAGAGCATCTTCGGCACTCATAGACCAATTGTGCTGTTTCTTGGACGCGAGGCCAGACCAGACTACTCGCGTAACGGGGTCTGAAGAGAGTCGTCGGGTTCGGAATGTAACCGCCGACGCGAAAGCCAAACCCGAAAGGCGTCCGATGCCTCGGAAGCCTCGGTCAATACCAACGCGCTTACTGCTGCGACCTATTGGTACAAGTGCCCTTTGAGATTGTTCATAGGTGAGGCCGGGACCATTGTCGCGGACTCGAACGGTGCGTCCGTTCGGGTCTAGAGTTATTTGGATTCTTCCTTCGATACCATTGTTGGTTGCTAACGCATCTACCGCATTTTGAATGTATTCCCTGAACATGGCCAGTGGGTTGTCGTACATCCCAGCAGTAATTAGGCCTAGGATTGACGATCCTACGGCCGAGTGGGACACGGCGGTGTGCAATTGGTTCACCTCTCCGTCAGTGATATTTGCCTTCCGGTAGTTTCCAACACCTGCTCGTGATCAAACAAACCAGCGTCTTCCACAAATGCGTCAATGCCTAAGTCCGTATGTTCCGAGGGGGGCCCAACTAGCGTATGCCGTCCACGGCTTTCGGGATCGAAACCATTTTTCGTGGTTACGGCATGATATCGGATTGCGCTTCGTACTTGGGAGTCCAACGATCGGTCTTCCGCCAGTTCTAGGAGCTTTTTCTCGTTGGGCCTCCTGGGATTGGGACGTCCGTCCAGTATGGCGTTCAAGTCTTGCAACTGGGAATCGGTCATGCCATTGATGATCGCTTCATACTCCTCGCGTATCCCCCGGCCTTCACCTAGTTCGAAGTAGTCGCGATGGAAAATGAAGGCGTGAGGAAAACTCAATAGGCGCAAGAAATCTCCTTCATTCTGACCGTAAGCCCGCATGAAGAACTCCGGATTTCCACTGACGACACCGTGCGTGGCCTGCAGCATGATCTGAAATGAACGCAATTGGTACCGGTTCCAGTTCTTGCCGACGTGAGAGCGATCTTTCAAATCCACTGGCTGGTATCGCATTGGGAATGACCAAATTCTGATTCCCAGTTCTTGATTTAAGTCTATATTGACTTTCATGCGCTGGTACAAGTCAGCAGGCGTGTCCATGAAGTTGTACAGCATGTAATTGGACAGGGAGGTGATGCTATTGTCGGCGGCCATTCTCACGGCAGTTTCATAGGGTTTCTTGACGCCGATGTGATCGAAGGCAATGCGAAGCGGGCTGATGCAGATCTTGCTCATCTCCCTCAAGAACATAGGAGACTTGGACAGAATCCGGGCGTCAACACCCTGGTTGAAGTCAACCCGGCGCTTGACACGATGCCTGTCTTTGCGGGCAATGGAGGCCCCTGCTTCGAAGCCTAGGCCGACAATTTCAGCGATGATCTCCTGGTAGTTGGGCGCGGCCGCCACATTGTTGTCCATCAGGACTAAGTCCTTCTTCTCGCCATGCCGTTCCCTGATGCCGCTGACCCAGTTGGATAGTGGGGGCATATTTCTCTGTGGACCCTCCAGCTGAGGCACGCCACAGAAAGAGCATTTGCGCACACAGCCGCGAGACGCATATCCAAAATAGGCGTCATAGACCGGGTACTGATATGCTACCTGGTCCAGAATCGAGTAGTCTGGAATCTGCTCTTCGATTGGTGTGCACTCTGTGTCATCGTAACCGAACTCATACTCCTCCGCTGACAACTGTAGCGCTGCTGCCGGGGCGCCGTCTAGCAGTCCTTTTACGAAACGAACACCAGCCCAGCGTGGTTCGGAAACAAACTGATCGTGCATCAAGGTCGCGGCTATGCCACCAACAAATACCTTCTCTTGCTGGCCTCCCGCTGCTTGAATGGCGAAGTCAACGGCTTCGGCCGTACGCTTCCACTCAAAACTGAACAGGGTAGTGACGTACACGCGGTCCCACGGCTCGAGGAGGACGCTCCTGTCGCCGCCCTTGACGAACCTGACGCGATCGCTCCTCCCGAACTCACCATGATAGGCAGCGAGCTTCATCAACCCAAGAGGTGGGTACTTGTTCGGGTAGCTTGGTTCGACCAGCAGTATATTCTTGCGATTCATGCTGATGTCCTCTTCACCAATCGATCAATGGACCTGGTAATTTGCTTCAAATGGTATTCTGCTGGTCCTTTCTTGCCCTCGTCTTGGAGCAACCTCCTGATCTGACGCTTGTTTGAATCATCCGCCAGGTACTTTCGGAATTTCTCCAACTGCTTCATGGTCTTGCTGGTGTCCCCCGTTGTCTCTGCGACAGCTAATGCTTCGTCGAATGGGTCCTCCTCATCCTGATCCAGCAAAATTCTTTTTGCCTTTCTGCTCTTCAGAATATCCGGGAGATGATCCCGCATCTTCATGGCCGTGGGCATCTTCCCCCTTTTGATGAGGTCAATCAGCCGCTCGTTTAGAGTCGGGTCATTCTCACGAGCTTGCCTGATGTGAGTGTTGCTTTCAAGCACTTCGTAATAGCTCCAGTTTTGTTGCTTTGTGTCTCTAGCCTTCAACATGTTCTCGAAGGCTGCTATCAGATTCTGGACAGTCCTCCTCTGTTTTCCGATTTCGTGGCCTATTTCATCAATCGGCACTCCTTGGTTTTTATGGCGACGGTGAATGTAAGCCGCGTTTTCGTAAGTAGTCCAGTCCGTCTTTCCGATGATGTGAAATCGCCCCAGAAGCGAGAAAATCAGGGTTTCGCGATCCTTTTCGGAATAGCGCGAAAAATCCAAGATCCAACAAGGCACAGTCATAACGGTGGGCAGCGTTCCGGACTTGTTCATCTTTAGGGCGGCCAGCCTGCTGTTGCCCTCCAGCACTTGGTAGTCATACAGATGGTACAAGGGAGAGCCGCTTTGAACAGGGACGCAATACAGCGGTTCGTTGACCTGCCCATCCTGGTCAATCTGGATTCGGAGAGCCCTTACGTGTTCCATGCTCTCCAGCATTTCTTGGATGCTCTCTTGGGTGCGCTCTTGTTCGCCTCCAAATTGTGAGTATATGCGAGGATTTTCAGGATAAAACGCCAGTTTCGAAATGTGCACCTGTTGTTCTTCGTAACTGACGGTTTTTTGATGCAACATCAGCTGTCCCATGGATCTCCTCCTTCGGGATCTAGGATCGCGGTTAGGACTCTATTGAAATTGTAGCTGGCTTGTTCCCGGTACTCGTCCAGTTCAATGTCTCCTTGAGTAAGCCTTGCCGCCAACTCCTTGGCACTGAGAAGTTCTCCTACCCATTGATCGATGGTGTGATTTGCAACCAGGTTCTCTATCACGCAACGGTTTGTCTGAGATATACGGTGAATGCGGTCCTGTGCCTGAAGATAATCATCGAGGCTAAATGTGCGGTCTAGGAAGATCGCGTGGTCTGCTACGGTCAGAGTTAGGCCCTCTTTGGCTGCTCCAGGAGTAGCAATCAGCACGCGGCAGTCTGGATCATCGACAAACCTGCGAATGTCTTCGTTTCGGTCAAGAATTGGTCGCTGGCCATGCACACAGGCAGGCCTCAACCAAGGATAACGCCTCGCGAGCAATTCGGCATTCTTTGTGAACGACGTCCATAGGACCGTCTTCGGGTCGTCATTGGTCTTTTGGCTAATTATGTCGTCAAGTTTTGATAGTTTGCCAGGTTGGCTCTGATAGGAATCATCGACCAAGGCCGGGTTAGAGGCTATTTGGACAAGTCGCAAAAGGCGTTTGAGGACGTTTTCTGCGTCATCAGTGGTAAGTTCCTCTCCTTGGAGAATTTCAGCAGCAAGCTCCGTTCTGTATGTGCAATAGAGGCCTGCTTGTATTGGTTCCATATCGACGGTCGTCGTCTTTACCAGTTTGCCAGGCAACTCAATACCTGCTGTGCTCTTGGTCTCCCTAAATGTGAAATTGTTAATCCGGGCAAATACGCCGGCTAGGTTATGCTCAAAAGTATCGGTAGCATCGACATTGATCCCCAATTGTCGAGAGATATTCATCTCAGACTTGAAAGCCCGATATGAACTGCCCAATGATTGGCCTTGGTCTAGAAAAAATATTTGCGACCAAATATCATAGGGGCGATTTGCCACGGGCGTACCGGTCATGATTACCCGCTTAGCAAACAATGGAGCTAATGCGTGGAGGGCCGTAGAGGTTCGAGCGTCTGGATTTTTGATGCGCTGTGACTCATCCAAGATAACTGCAATTCGCCGTGCTTTAGCGAACAGGCCCAAACGGCCCTTTTCCGAGTTGATTACCTCATAGTGAGCCAAGTAAATGCGGCCTGGACGGTTGAACGCATAAAAATTGGCCTGCCGGTCTTGAGTGAGCACCACCGGTTGGAGGTTGGTATGGAATTTGATCTCCCGAGTCCAGTTTTCCACCAGGGATTTTTTGGTGACCACCATAACAGAATCAATGACTTTGGTGGTTAGCCATCGAAGGGCCAAGTCGAGTGCCATTTTGGTTTTTCCGAGCCCTTGCTCATGGAACAGCGCAGCGTAGTCCAAGCCGGCTACAGCTTCTACCGCGTCAGCTTGGTATGGCATTGCCTCGTGGCGAGCCTCGTACCTCGCATAAGGGTTAGCTCGGAGCATGGTGGTGATTCCTTCTTGGCAAACTGAGGCTACGGACACCGTCCAAGATGTGAACTCGGTGGTTTATGTTGGTCCAATCCCGAGTTACACTTCTGACCACTGCCTGAATTGTCGCTGCGTTGTTCCAATGGACGGAAATGATCAGATGGCGCGAGGCGTCTACTTCGATGAATCTGGAGAAAGCCTGCAGTTGTCGCTGTGTACGGTCGGATTCGATGTCCCAAGGTGGCTTGGCTTCGCCGATGATGGTGAGGTTCAGCGTTCTGGCAAAGACGTCTGGACGATGGCCATTGATGATCGGCGGTTGCCGGTAACCTAGCCTGGGTAAGTCTGCTCGAACCCGCACCGCCCTTTGGCTCATGGTCGCTGATCGAATCTCTCTAATGCATCGACGCACAAGGGCAATGTGTTCAATGCTTTCGGCCATGGCGACTTCGGGCTTAGTAGCTTGGCACCGTTTCTAATCCGAGAATGTCATTGATAGATTTCGCCAAATCCAAGAGGTCAAGATAGTCATCCGCTTGGTCGTCGCTCTTGATTGCTTCGGACTGGTCAAAGGATAAGGAGTCTAGTTTTTCCTGCAATGCTCGAGCCAATTGAGGAATGGTGGCCTCGCGAAGCTTGGTGTCTAGATCTGGGGCTTCCAACGCTAGGATAGCGGCTTTAGCACCATCACGCAAGAAAATCCGTTTCGCCTGTGAATTAGCCAAAATCTGAGGCAACTTGCGGATGGTCTGCAGCGGTCTGAGATTCCGGTCGTCAACCCATTTGCTAAAGTCTCTTTCGTCATAACCTGCTTCATAGAGTGCTGCCTTGATGCCGGGCTTTTGGAGCTCCACAAATGCGCTGAATCTGCTCGGGTCGAAGTTGCTGTGGCTGTCGTCTTCTACCACAGGACGGTAGTGCGTCTCAATATCATGATAGGCGTCAATTGACTGCCGTATGTCACGTTCAGACCCGCCGCAAAGTGCAACCAGACGATCGTACGGCATCTTGTAATCCGACACCAGCTCGTTAAGGTACTTAGCTTTTGAATACGGATCCCAAGGGCGTGGACCGACTAGATGGACCTGAAGCCGGACCCTGTGGGCGGCGTCTTCATCCATTTGGTCATCGACGATGGCTGGCAGCTCGTCCCATTGTCCCAGATAATCGTCTCTGGTTTGGCTCTCGTTGCGGAGCTGTCGGTATATGGCAACCCTGGTGTTGCCTTCGACGCAGAGGTACTGCTCGCCTGCTACCGGTTTCACGATAATTGGCTGGATGATGCCTCCTGAGGCGATGATCGAGTGCTTCAACCTTCTGAAGGAGGCTAAGGCATCATTGCCACCTTCCTCGTCGGCACCGGCGCCCAACGCAAGGAGCATCTGTTCCTCGGTGGGCACATCGTACATTTCGAGGAATTGCTTGATTCTCGGATTTGATGTATCCAGGACTACTTGATCTATGGGGATGCTCTTTGCGTCGTTCATGTCGCGCCACCAGCCCGGTTCATGACGTTTCGAGGAGTTGAATCTCCTAATTCGTTTGTTCGGCCTATTGTAAACGGCCTGTCAAGCATGGTGCAAGAGGCGAATTTCCCTATGGCCGTAAGTCGTGATCGCGTTGGCCAAAGCCCTGAATGTTTCGGTGATCTACCCCTTCTCCCTGGACGCCGGGGTGATTGGCGTCGGATGGGCCACGCTGCTGGCCAGCGCCGGCCTGTTCGTGGTCGGAGCGGGGCTGCTGCTGCGCGCCAAGGGCGTCCCGTCCGGCCTGTTCACGACGCTCCCGACGTTTGCGGATATGCGGGAGTACCTGCGGGTGGGCCTAGGGAGCGGCGCCGACAGCCTCATCCGCAACCTCTTCTACCTCCTGATGATCATCCGCATTGTGAACACCATCGGTTCGGAGGAAATCGGCGGGTACTACCTGGCCATCCAGATACTGTGGAGCTTCATGCTGGTGCCGGTGTTGGCCTTTGCCGACTCCGCCAAGGCGCTGGTCGCCAACGTTTCCGATGACATGGGGCGGGTCCGGTCCCTGCTCTGGTCCGCCCTGGTCATCGCCGCTCTGATGATGCTGGTCTGGGTGGCGCTCACTCCGGTCTTCCCGGCTGCGTCATCGGCGCTCAACAGCGACCCGGAGACGGTCCGGTGGGCGGTGACGGCCTTCGGCATCCTGTTCGTACCCTACGTGCTCTTTTCCTTCAACACGGTGATGGACAGCTTCTTCTACGGGCTGGGCCGGACCAAGTACCTGGCATACCAGTCCGCAATCACCAACGGCACGGTGTACGTCGTCGGCTTCATCCTGTACGTTACCGGCGCATGGAACCCCAGCTTCGAGGGGGTGATGTTCCTGTTCGCCCTCGGCATCGTGATCGACACCGTGCTGACGGTGGCATTCCTGGTGAAGGCGCTGTACCTCGACGGGCCGGTTCGCCAGCCCAGCGCGGCGACTGTGGAGCAGGTTCTGCCAGCCCAGAGTCGGTAGGTACGGCTGAAGCTTGCCCGGGCCGGGCCATTTGACGCCGCATGGCTCGTTAAAGCCGACGAACTGATTCAGGGGCGGCAAGCCTGACGGATTGCCGAAGAGCATCAACTGCGGCATTCAGGACGACAGCATCCATCTGCGACCGGACCCAACCGAGTCTGACCATGCCAATGGGCCACAACACGATTGCGGCTCTGACGGGAATGGTGTAAGTTTCTACAGGTCAGGCGGCTAAAAAGAAACGCTCCCGAAAGGGAGCGTCGGCCCAGCAGCATCACCCGCTGGGGGGGTACATTCAGGTTACATGAGCGCAGGTAGGTTGTCAACGTCCTGTACTCGTTCAATACATATGGGAAGGAGGGGCGAATTGTGGGTGGCAGTTAGTAAGATACTCGGCTGGGGTGGATCCGTCCAGGGATTGGTGAGGACGGATGGTGTTGTACACCTGTTCCCAGTGGCGTAGGGCGCGGTTCAGGGGCCCCATGGTCAGGTCGCCGTCATAGAGTTGGTAGAACTCCTCGGTGTGGGTGCGTTGGGCCCGCTCCACGTGGCCGTTGAGCTTGGGCGAGCGGGGCGGCAGCACAAAGAGCCGGATACCCTGTTTCTGGCAGGCAGCTTCGAAATCGGCCTGAAACTCGCTGCCTCCGTCCACCTGGATTGCCTTGATGGGGAAGGGCATTCGCTGATGCATGGCACGGAGAAATTTGGCGGCCATGGTGGAAGTGGCCCGAGTATGTACCGAGAGGGTATCCCAGCGAGACACCACGTCCCGGGCGGTGAAGTGTTTCAGGATCACACCGGGTAGGGGACGCAGGTCCAAGGTATCGACCTGCACGATGTCTCCTGGGGCCAGGGCCTGATATTCCCGAGGCTTGCGCTCCGCGTAGGGTCGCTGGCGCCTCTGGCGCCGGGCTGACCGCACCGAACTGGGCGCCGCACTGAGCAGGCCCCGGTCCTTTAGGTGAGTCAGAATGCGTCCCACCATGGAGGTGGACACCTGCCAGCCCAAGCGAACCAGCAGCACCACCAGCTTGTCCTTCCCCCACCGGGGGTACTGCTCCCTCTGCTCCCACACCGCCTGTACCAACTCGCTGCTCCAACTGGGCCGTCTCACCCGGTGCGGACGCCGGCTCCGGTTCACCAGTCCCTTCACCCCTTCCTTCCGCAGTGAATTGCTCCATCGATATATGTTGGACTTGGATTCCCCCAACGCTTCACAGGCTTCCGCTACCGACACCCCTTTCCGGCGCATTGCCTCCCAACTGGCTACCACCCGGTAACGATACGCCGCCTCTGGGGATGGCGCCAGCTCGCCAATGCGGTAGAATGTCTTGGGTAGGTTTCGTCCTATCCTCATGAGAAGGGCCTCCTGGGTTTTTAGCTCACCCTCAGGATGGCCCTTTCTCTTGCCTTTGGCAACTCCTTTATTCCCATTTCTTTCTGAACGAATACATGTCCAGAGTCGGGTCTGAATCCGGGTCGCAGTCCCAGCGCGTAGCCGTGTACGTCGACGGCCTCAACCTCTTCTACGGCCTAAAGGCTCGGCGCTGGCACCGGTACTACTGGCTTGACCTGCGGCAACTGGCGCAAAACTTGCTTCGCCCTGACCAGCAACTGGCGATAGTCAGATACTTTACGGCGCGGTTCGACCCACAGGTCGACGATCCAGACCAACATGTTCGCCAGGACACCTACTTGAAGGCACTGGAAACTCTGCCCGACCTCTCAATCCAGTACGGCTATCACCTTCCCAAGAACGTAACCTGCCACCGTTGCGGAACGGCCAGAAGGACCTATGAGGAAAAGATGACCGACGTCAACATAGCAGTGGCGCTGTTTCGAGATGCGATGCTGGGAGTTTTCGATACGGCAATCGTAGTCTCTGCCGACAGCGACCTGATCGGGCCGTTGGACGCCGTGCTGAGTAGCTACCCTGATAAGAGGATCTTGGTAGCCTTTCCACCGAGCCGCAATTCCGAGCACTTGCGACGCCACGCAACCGCTGCCTTTACCCTGGGACGCAAGGTCATAAGCGACAGCCAGTTCCCTCCGCAGGTGGTCAATCAGGACGGCTATGTCATCGACAAACCTTCCCACTGGAACTGAGGCGCCAGCCGATACCCTCGTTGACCATCCCTGCCGCCTACAACTCCACCTCCCACCGGAAGGTTCGCGGTTCGGTATATGCTGTCCCACCACCGCATTCCCGGCGGCCTGCCCTCCTTACCAGTTTCCTTCCAAGAACGGAACCGATGTCAGCAGGGCCTTGACGCCCTGACACTGGCGGTGCTATACATTTGCGTGGCTGGCCCATCTTACGTGTTGCATTTCTGACCAAAGGACCCCGGATGCCCATACTCATACCCCATTTCTTCAAGGTCGCTCGACCGGCCATCGTCACCCTTCTGCTCCTGGCATTACTCACCATCTTTCTGGCAACGGGCTATTGGGGTGTTGTCGCGGCTCCCAGCGAAGACGCCGTCGGTGAACTCGAGCCCAGCAGACCCATTGCCGCCCGTCCCATCCTTCAGTCCAACGACCTGGCCTTTCCCTCGGACGACGCTGGCTTTTCGGCCTACTACCGGCTGACGGAGGAGGGTACTTTCAGCCTGGACAAGGACAAGGTGGACAAGTATGTCTTCAGCCGGGTTGGGGCCGGCGATACGACGGTACGGACTGGTCCCGCCACCCTGGTGGACGTGGGCGACAACTACACCGTCGCCACTTTGTCCCTGGCGAACATCGACACCACCACCTCCAGGGTGAACCTCTACTACGATGACGAGGGCTGGATTGTCGCCTACCTGCCCCGGGGAGAACCCTCGGCCCTCATCTGGCAGGCCAGGGACATCGATGCCGAGAATCCGGAGATTAGCGATTCAGACCTGGATGACAACATCCTGCTGGATACGGTCAACGTGGTGGTATCTGAGGCGCTGGGAGAATCCACCGTCAAGCACGATGACGATGGTTTGGGATACTATCATTGGCAGTACAAGGAAGCGGATTCCTTCCTGATGATGGTGGTCTCCACCAGCAACGCCGGAGACTCCTATCCCGTGCAGTTTGCCATCCCGTCAACGCTGACGGTGGCGGAGATTTCCTCCAGTATGTGGATTGCCCAGGGCGCAAATTCCCAGGCGCCCTGCGCCCAGGTGACCCTGGACGGCGAGGACCTGATTGACGAGGAGTGTACCCGGGGCATCTTCAGTTCCACCGCCACGCTGACCAGGGGCGCCGGCACGTCCACCCACAACTGGACCCTCAATCAATCGGCCAGGGACGGAGGCGGCGCCGGTTCGGCCCTCCTGGTCCTCTACTCCTCTTCCGGTTCGTGATCGTGGGGGCCGATATTCTTCATCCCAGGGGTTGGCTGACCGGCTGGCGGCGGGTGTAACCCGGCGCCGCCAGCCCTGCTACCTAGATAGGTCCCTCCCTAGTTACCCGTGGTGAACCTCCACCTCCGACCGTTTGGCGCCCAGTCATCGTCGTTGTAGAGGGATACGTCCACGCAGTACTTCCGATTGGGACGCATCGTCTCGTTGTCGCCCACGGGCAGCGTCAGCCGCCAGATGTCGCCATCCCGGTCCAGCGTAGCGCCGTCGATCTCGTCGCCGGGTCGGAAGGGGCCTCGGCCTCCGGTCCAATTGTGGCAGGCGTTGCCCTCCCGCGCGATGCGGTAGCCCGCTCCCCGCGCCCAGTCGTAGGGATCGGTTCGGAACTCCAGCGCCACCGCGCCGTCCAGGATTATTGCATCGCCTTCCATGATGGGCTTGGTGCGTGGCCGTTCGGAAGGCATTTCGATGGCGTGCCAGCGGCGGCCGGGACCGCCCTTGCCCTCCGAGTTGATGAACCCTACGTCCACGCAGACCCGGTTCCCATTGCGGAAGGCCCAGGTGGTCTTCCGGTCGAAGGACATGGTATAGACGCCATGGTCCTCGGTCAGGGTGGCCCGACCATCGGACTCGCCCAGCTTGACCCGGGAGCCGCCGAACCACTCGTGGCAGGCTTCTCCCTTGGCGGCGATGCGATAGCCCACGCCATCGATATCAGCGTCCTCGCCGGGAACCTTGCTGAAGCTGATGCTGAACCACTCCCGGTGGGTGATGGCGTTGCCGTTGTTTTCCTTGACGGGCTTGGCCGTTACCGGCACCGATGGGCGCTGTACGCCAAACTCCCAGACCGTAGCCCTCCCGTCGCCGTCAATGTCTGCCTTGAGCGCCGGGTACTGGTAATCCTTGCCAAAGTCCCAGGAGTTCTCGTCCCATGCCGAGTAGATGCCGGTATTGGCGGTGGGAGACTGCATCTCGGAGGTGGTCTTCCCCACGCCGCTGACGCTGGTGGATTGGCCGGAGGTCTGCGTGTCCCAGTAGCTGTCCGTAACCACTCCCGGACTTTCCCCTCCGACCAGGCCACCCACGAGGGAGTCGCCAGTGACCAAGCCGGTGGCGTAGCTGTTGGCTATCGTACCGTCGACGCCGTAGTGGCGGTTGGTGCCCACCAGGCCGCCCACATAGTCTTCGCCCGTGACTGAACCGGCGGCGTAGCTGGAGGTTATAGTGCCGGTGTTCCAGCCCGCCAGTCCGCCAATATTGATGTTACCGGAGACCGCTCCCGTGGCGAAGCTGGAGGTTACTGTGCTGGTGTTCCAGCCCACCAGCCCGCCAGCCTGAACACCGCTGGTCACCGTTCCCGTGGCAAAGCTGGCGCTAATCTCGCCAAAGTGGTTATAGCCCACCAGCCCGCCAGCATTGTCGGTGCCCGTAACCGAACCGGTAGCGTAACTTCCGGTGATCGCGCCGGTTCTGCCGCTGTAAGCAAGGAAGTTGGAACCCGTCAATCCTCCAACGTAGAATGCGCCGTTGACCGACGCGGAGCTATGGCTGGAAGCTATTGACCCGCAGTTCCGGCCCACCAATCCACCGGCGTAGGAGGCGCCGCGCACCGATCCCGTCGTGTAGCTGTCGACTATCGAGCCGCAGTGTCGGCCTACCAGCCCGCCCGAGGCTCCCGCCCCGTCGTAGCTGGCAAGGAACCCATCAACTTGGACATTCACCAACCCCAGGTTACGAATCTCGCTGGCCTCCTCGGTGGCTCCAAACAGACCGAGGAAGTCGGCGCTGGTTCCCTTGGTGAACAGGTTGCTTATGGTTTGGTCGTTGCCCTCGAAGACGGCATTGAAACCCAGCGCCTGGCCGAAGACGTGGGAGCCGATGGGCTCCCAGCCATCCCCGCCGTTCCAGTACTCGTCGCCCGCAATGTCGGTCCTGCCGTCATTGTTGGTGTCGAAGTCCAGGTCCGCCGTCAACTCGTACCCGATACAGGCGCTGGCGGAGCAGCCCATGTCGCTGGCGGAGTTGTCGAAAGCCGTTAAGTAGCCGTGGGCGTTCGTCCCGTGGTCAACTGCGCCATCGCCGTTCAGGTCCCAGCGAATGGCGTTAAGCTGAGCCAGGTTGGACACCTCGATCAGACCGTCATCGTCGATGTCGTAATCCATCGGGGGACTGACCGTCGCCGATGCCGCGTTGCCGTCGCCATAGGTGTTCACCGCCCGCACCTGGAAGGTGTGGACCACGCCGCCGGCGAGGCCGGTTATGTTGTGCTCCGTGGTGTCGGCATCGCTGTTGGGAACATCGGCCCAGCCGTTGTAGTCCCCGTCCGTCTTCCAGCGGGTCTGCCACTTGTCGATGGGGCCATTGTAGGAGTTGACCCAGGCCAGGTGCACCATGCCAACCTCCGTCCCGCCATCTGCGGAGATGGCAGTCGGCGCCGAGGGCGCAACGCAGGCTGGGATGGCATCGGGTTGCCGATTTGCGATACCGGCGTACCAGTTGGTAAGCGTCGGATTATCCGAAGGCAGGCAAGCCCAGGTCTGGGAAATATCAATCGTTGTCAGGTTGGTAAGGTTGGCCAGCGCCGCCGGCGGCTGCCCGCCAAAGTCGTTTTGGCTGAGGTCCAGGGTCTCCAGATTGGACAGGTCGCCCAGCACCACGGGTATTGACCCTTCCAGCTCGTTGTCGCTCAGATTCAGGGAAGTTAGCTGGGTGAGATTGAGCACGTCCGATGGTATCGAACCGGTCAACCCATTGCCGGCCAGGTTCAGGCCGGTAACCC
The DNA here is from genome assembly GCA_965221385.1 of Dehalococcoidia bacterium. GTDB lineage: Bacteria > Chloroflexota > Dehalococcoidia > Lucifugimonadales > UBA3495 > Bin22. The sequence goes on along the minus strand of OZ244885.1, from coordinate 1,074,079 downwards.
TGCCGTTGGCGACGGTCACGCCGTGCCAGGAGGAACTGGGGTCGGCGCTGAAGTCCCAACCGGTATTGGCTACCCAGTTGCCGCCGTCGGTGGCGTGGTAGAGGGCCTGCAGGGCCGCCTTGTCGCCGCCCAGGCTTCCGCCGTTTACCGGGTTGGCCAGGGGTGTGCCTTCCGCCCCGTTAAACCCGCCGTCCCCGACGAAGTTCACCGCCCGCACCTGGAAATAGTAGATCTCGCCGCCGTCGAGGCCGGTTATGATCTGCTCCGTAGTGCTGGCGTCGCTGCCGGGAATGTCCTTCCAGTCGCCAAATCCCGAACCCGCCACAAGGTCATCGAACTTCATCCAGCGCGACTGCCACTTATCGATGGTGACATCGAAGGCATCAACCCAGGATAGCTTTATGGTGAATGCCGCCTGCAGGTCATCGGCCGCCAGGTAATACGGCTGCGAAGGCGCGGCGCACTGCGGCGGGTTCCAAGAGTCCCGATTATGGATACCTTTGTACCAGTTGGTTAGCGTAGTGTTGTCGGAAAGGAGACAAACCTTGTCGGGAAGTCCAAGGAAGTCCAGGCTGGTGAGGTTGGCCAGTTCGTCCGGTATCAACCCGCTCAATTTGGTCGACCAAAGGCTCAAATGGACAAGATTGGTCAGGTTGCCCAGTTCTGCTGGGATCGTACCGCTCAATTCGCTGTCCCAAAGGCTCAAATAAGTGAGATTGGTCAGGTTGCCCAGTTCCGATGGAATCGGGCCACTTAGCTTGTTCTTGCCAAGTTCCAATCTGGTAAGGCTGGTGAGGTTGCCCAGTTCCGTCGGAATTGCTCCGGTCAACTTGTTGCCATTGAGCTCTAATTGGGTCAGGTTAGAGAGATTTCCCAATTCCACCGGAATGGTACCGGTCAACTCGTTGGCATAAAGCTCCAGTTGGGTCAGGTTGGTGAGGTTGCCCAGTTCCGTCGGAATGGTACCGGTCAGGTCGTTGCCCCAAAGGACCAGTTCAGCGAGATTGGGCAGGTTGCCCAGTTCCACCGGGATGGTACCGGACAAGTCATTGGCTTCCAAATACAATCTGGTGAGTTCGGTGAGGTTGCCCAAATCGGCGGGAATCGTCCCCGACAAACCGTTTCGATGGAAGACTAACGAAGTGACCCTGCCGTTCTGGACGGTTACGCCGTACCAGGAGGAGCTGGGGTCGGTGGAGAAATCCCACCCGTCGTTGTTGTCCCAGTTGTCGCCGTCGGTGGCGTTGTACAGGGCCTGCAGGGCCGCCTTGTCGCGTGCCAAGTTCCCGTCGCCCACCGATGTGGACAGGGGAGTGGCCCACACCGAGCTTGCCCCGCCGTCGCCGACGAAGTTCACGGCCCGTACCTGGAATAAGTAGAGCTCCCCGCCGGTGAGGCCGGTTATGGCCTGCTCCGTGGTGTAGGCGTCGCTGCCGGGAATGTCGTTCCAGTCGCCCAAGTCCCCCTCGGTCGTTATCAGGTCATTGAGGCTCATCCAGCGCGATTGCCACTTATCAATGCTGATGTCGTAGGAATCATCCCAGGTCAGCTTGATGGTGGACGCCGCCCCCAGGTCATCGGCGGCCAGGTACCAAGGCGCCGACGGCGCAGCGCAGATGGGCGTGTTCGCGGGGAAACGGTTCGGGATGCCACTGTACCAACTGACCAACGCATGGTTGTCGGACACCATACAGACCTTGTCCCCCCGGTTGCTGGCAAGGCCAATCTTTTCCAGGTTGACCAGGTTCTCCATTTCGTTTGGTATCAACCCGCTCAGGTTATTGATGGCAAGATCCAAATTAGTGAGGTTGACCAGGTTGGCCAGTTCCGCAGGAATTGCGCCGGTCAAGCGGTTTGCAGCAAGATCCAGTTGGGTGAGGTTGGTGAGATTGCCCAGTTCCGCCGGGACTGAACCGGTCAAGGCGTTGCCGGACAGGTCCAACCTGGTGAGACCGGTGAGGTCCCCCAGTTCTGCTGGAATGGAACCGGTCAAGGCGTTGTGCCAAAGAACCAGTTCAGTGAGATTGGAGAGGTCGGCCAGTTCCTCGGGTATGGCGCCGCTCAGGCCAGCTTGGGAAAGGTACAGTTCATTTAGGTTGGTCAGGTTCCCCAGTTCCGCGGGAATGGAACCGTTGAGGTCGTTCCGGCTAAGGGACAAAGTCTTTAGATTTGAGAGGTTGCCCAGTTCCGTTGGGATCGTACCGGTCAGGTCATTGATGCCGAGGTACAGGGACTCGAGAGTGGACAGATTGCCCAGTTCCGCCGGGATGGCGCCGGTGAGTGCGTTGGCGGACAGGCCAAGGTAAGTGATGCTGGGCAGGTTGCCCAGTTCCGCAGGTATCGTACCGCTCAAGTCGTTGGCCCAAAGGTCCAGGTAGGTGAGGTTGGACAGGTTGGCCAACTCTGCGGGAAGGGTGCCGCTCAACTGATTGGAAGAAAGATCCAGGTGGGTGAGAGCCGTCAAGTCCCCAATTTCAGGAGGTATCGTACCCGACAGACGGTTCCACGACAGGTTCAGCTCGGTTACCCTGCCGTTTTCGACCTTTACGCCCCACCAGGCAGAACTGAGTTCGTGGGAGAAATCCCACCAAAAGTTGGTCTTCCAGTTGTCGCCATTGGTGGCATTGTACAGGGCCTGCAGGGCCGCCTTGTCGGAGGCCAGGCTATCAACGGGAGTCGGTTCCGGCGTGGCCGTGGGCTGCGGCTCCGGCGTGTCGGTCGGCGCCGGCTCTGGCGTGTCGGTTGGCGTGGGCTCCGGGGTGTCGGTCGGCGCAGGCTCCGGCGTGGCCGTCGGCGCCGGCTCCGGAGTGTCGGTTGGCGCGGGTTCGGGGGTGGCTGTCGGCGCGGGTTCCGGCGTGTCGGTCGGCGCGGGTTCCGGGGTGGCCGTCGGCGCAGGTTCCGGCGTGGCCGTCGGCGCCGGCTCCGGAGTGTCGGTTGGCGCGGGTTCGGGGGTGGCTGTCGGCGCGGGCTCTGGCGTGTCGGTCGGCGCGGGTTCCGGGGTGGCCGTCGGCGCGGGTTCCGGCGTGGCCGTCGGCGCGGGCTCCGGCGTGTCGGTCGGCGCGGGCTCCGGCGTGTCGGTCGGCGCGGGTTCGGGCGTGTCGGTCGGCGCGGGTTCGGGCGTGTCGGTTGGCGCGGGAGGTTCGGGGGTTGCCGTTGGTGCGGGAGGTTCGGGGGTGGCTGTCGGTGCGGGAGGTTCGGGGGTTGCCGTCGGCGCGGGCGCCGGCGTGGCGGTGGCTACGTTGTTTGATCCGTCATCGGGCGAGTCCTGGGCCGCCACGGTGGACGCATAAGCAACGAGCAAAAATGGTATCAACAGTACCCCCAGCGACAGTATCACGCTACGGGTAACAGTCCACTTCCGAATCTGGTTCAACATCCCGATCCTCCAGCCTGATTTTACAAACGGCGGGATGTTATCACACCTTTTTATCGGATGCAATACTCAATTTTTCAGGTTACGACAAATGGCATTTGGAACAGTCAGAATGATGCTGGGTTCCTATCCTGATACCATTCCAGAGGATAGCTTTCCATCGGGCATTTGGAGGCAGAACTGGAACACGCCGGCCGCTGGAGAGCGCAGAGAACGGGGACCGAGCCAACTCTTCCTCAATTGAAATCCAGCCAATCCCGGCCACCGGATCGGGCATTTACTTGGCATTGCGAAAGTGATATAAAAATACCGGGAAAGTTGGTAATCTTGGCAACCTTATCTTTGCGGCATATCATCTACTCATTCGTCCGTAAGGCGCCTGGAGGAAAAGGTGTTGAAGAATCTTGCTAACCACTGGTTCGGTTTCATCGGAGCATTGGCGTTGGCAACTCTGCTGGCGGCAGGCGCCTTTTCCCTTGGCGGCTTCGCCGTCGCCCAGGGAACCGACATCGACTACGACAGCGACAACGACGGCCTCATCGAGGTCGGCAGCCTGGCCCAGCTGGACGCCATCCGCTGGGACATGGATGCCGACGGCGCGGCGGACAATACGGACGACAGCGCCAGCTACGCGGCCGCCTTCCCCAACGCCGTCACCGGCATGGGCTGCCCCAGCGCCGGCTGCGAGGGGTATGAGCTGACCACCGACCTGGACTTTGACACCAACGCCAACGGCCAGGCCGACGCCGGCGATGACTACTGGAACGGCGGCGCCGGTTGGGACCCCATCGGCGGGGAGTTCCTGGGCAAGTTCAACGGCAACGGCAACACCATCGCCAACCTGTTCATAGACGCAACCCCCCAGGTCGATGACGCATACTACGGACTGTTCACCCACATAACAAATCAAGGACTGGGCGACGATACGATAGCGGGCGAGGTGACCAACCTGGCATTGGTGGATGTGGATGTGAGCATTACCGCATCCGATGACGGATCCACTTCTACTTATTTGGGGTCCGTCGCCGGCAAGAATGGCGGGTTGATACAGAACGTCTATGTAACCGGCAGCGTGACGAGTACTGGTGATGTGGTAGCCGGTGGCCTGGCGGGAGAACACTACCTCATATCCGGCCTAATTGAGACCAGCTACTCGACGGCAAGCGTAACGAGCGAAGTCGCCGGCGGGTTGGCCGGCCGAATAGGAAGTCAGGCTCAAATTAAGGACAGCTATTCCACCAGCGCGGTGGCTGCCGAAGATACAGCTGGCGGTCTCGTGGCCGCAATCCTACCGGGCTTTGAAGCAATTCCTTCAATAACCAACAGTTACGCCACAGGTTCCGTAACGGGGAGCGAAGACGATACACATGTTGGCGGACTGGTGGGATACGAGACCGACCTGTTCCTCTTCGACCCCACCATAGTTACGGACAGCTACTGGGACACGACCACCTCCGGCCTGGACAGCAGCGCCAAGGGAATGGGCAAGACCACCAGTGAGTTGCAGTCGCCCACTTCCGCCACCGGCATCTACAAGGACTGGGAAACTGCCAAGTGGCACTTCGGCCAAGCCACCCAGTATCCGGTCCTGGTGGCGGACTTCGACGGCGACGGCACGGCCACCTGGCAGGAATTCGGCCACCAGCGCGGCGCGCCGCCAACCGTCGAGCGACCCATCGGCGACCAGACCATCGAGATTGGCTCCACCTTCACCCAGGACCTGGAGGCGACCGGAAACGAGGTATTCTCGGACCCCCAGGGCGATGCGTTGACCTATGCCGCAACCTCCAGCGACCCCGCCGTGGCTACGGCGGCGGTGCAGAGCAGCCAACTGACCGTCACCGCTGTTGGGCCGGGTACGGCAACCATCACGGTTACCGGCACGGACGCTACGCCACTGACGGCGACCGACACCTTCACGGTGACGGTTCCCGAACCTGCAACGCCAACACCGGCGCCTACAGCCACGCCAGTCCCGACGGCCACGCCAACACCGGCGCCCACAGCCACGCCGGCGCCGACCGCTACCCCGCAACCGACAGCGACACCGCTGCCGACGGCCACGGCTACTCTTGAGCCGACGGCTACTCCCGAACCTGCAACGCCAACCCCAGCGCCCACGGCTACGCCCTTGCCGGGCCTGCCCACGGACAAGGCGGCGTTGCGGGCCCTGTACAACGCCACCGACGGCCACAATTGGCACGTCAACACGGGGTGGGACTTCAATACCGACCCCAGCAACTCCTGGTACGGCGTAACCGTCAGTGGCGGGCGGGTGACCGAGTTGGATTTGAACCAGCCCAAGACGATCAACGGAATAACGCTGTTCGGCAACGGTCTGGTTGGCGCGCTGCCAGCGGCGTTGGGCGATCTGGACGCCCTGACCAGACTTCGCCTGGGCGACAACGATCTCACGGGCAGCATCCCCGCCGAACTGGGGAACCTGTCCAACCTGGTTGACCTGGAAATTGACGATAGCAACCTCACGGGCAGTATCCCCTCCGAGTTGGGAAACCTGTCCAAGCTGCAAAGCTTGGAGCTTGATGACAATAACCTGAGCGGCAGCATTCCCACCGAACTGGGCAACCTGTCCGAATTGCTGCAGCTTGAACTTCAGAAGAACCAGCTCACTGGCGGCATTCCCAGCGAACTGGGCGATCTCAGCAAGCTGGAGAACCTGGATTTAACAGACAATAAATTGGGCGGAGCGATTCCCGAAGAACTTGGCGATCTGTCCAATCTTACTGAACTCCGCCTGTCCATTAACGGTCTGACCGGCAGCATCCCCAGCGAACTGGGCGACCTGAGCGAACTGAGAGAACTCTGGCTGAACTTGAACTCCCTGACCGGATCGACTCCAGCAGAATTGGGCAACCTGTCCAAGCTGGAAGGGCTTGCTCTCCAGTACAATTTCCTGAGCGGCTCCATTCCAAAGGAATTGGGCAACCTGACAAATCTGAGCAGAATGTTCCTCGTCTCCAACTCTCTTACGGGATCATTGCCGTCGGAGATGGGCAATCTGACCAATCTGGTCAGGTTGGATCTGTCTGACAACAACCTCTCCGGCCCGGTTCCGTCAACGTTCACCAACCTGACCAAGCTCTACCTCATCAATTTGAACCTAAACAGCGTGTGCATTGCCTCGGGCGAGACAGCGCTGACCACTTGGTACGCAGGCATCAACCAGCGTTTTCCGAGTACCCTGCCCACCTGCTCAACCACGACGCCAACGCCCACCCCGGCGCCCACGGCTACGCCAGTACCCACCCCGGCGCCTACGGCTACGCCAGAGCCGCAACCTACGGCTACCCCGGTGCCAACAGCCACGCCGGAGCCGCAACCTACGGCCACCCCGGCGCCTACCGCCACGCCGGTACCTCCCACGGCTACCCCGGCGCCCACGGCTACGCCGCAACCTACACCGGCGCCTACGGCTACCCCGGCACCCACGGCCACGCCGGTACCTCCCACGGCTACCCCGGCACCCACGGCCACGCCGGTACCAATCAGCCCACCGTCCGCTCCATCGGGCTTCACCGCGACACCTTTGGACGGTAGCATTCAATTGCAGTGGCAAGCCGACGGCCAGGCCGACGAGTGGCATTACCGGATGTGGTCCAGTGGTCCCTACGGCCCATGGCAGGTGATTGCCGGCAGCGATGGGAATACAACCGGCCATTTGGTTACTGGCCTGACCAACGGGATCGATTACGCATTCCAGGTAAGGGCCAGCAACTCCGCAGGCGATGGCGCAGCTTCCGACGAGGAATTCGCCACGCCCGTAACGGCGGGCAAGCCGGTCGCCCCGGAGATCACCTCCCTTGCCGCCGGCAGCAGCCCCAATAGCTTGGCGGTCACGTGGAAGTGGGAGGGCACGTCCTGCTACATCGCCGGAACCGTCTCGGGCTACGATGTCCATTACAAGAAGGCGTCGGTCTCCGCCTGGCGTTCGGCCGGGGAGGTGGATGAGGGAGCTTTGGCCAACAATGCCGACAGCGGGGCCTACGAGGTCTTCAAGAACTTTGGCGAGAACCAGATCGCTTCTGAGACCTTCACCATTGATGCGTCGGCGGGACACGGCGACTACGGCCAGGTGGGGGTGACCCTGGACCCGGAGGAGTACGACGTGCGGGTGTTTGTGTACAGCCCCGGCTGTTCCGACCCGTGGAGCGACCCCAGCAACGTCGAATCTGCAACCCCGTAGGGTGGTTGGGAGGATGATGCAGGGGTGAGAACCGCGAGGGACCCGGATCGTTCACGGACCCAAAAGAGAGGGCTACCCCATTGGGTGGCCCTCCTAACTTTTCTTGTTGCAGAGCTTGCTGCCAGATTCTGACGAACAGATTACTGGCGCAACTCCCCCACTCCCGATAGAATAGGGCCAAGTCCAAGGCAGGGGTTCTCCAGCAAGTGATAACCCAGGAGCGACGGCATGACCACCCCAAGCGAAAAACCCAACCAACCCCGGACCATCAAGGCCACCGAGTTCAAGGCCAAGTGCCTGAAACTGCTTGACGAGGTGGCGGAGTCCGGTGAAGAGATAGTAATCACCAAGAATGGCAAGCCTGTTGCACGGCTGCTTCCCTATCGGGAAAAGCCTAAGACCCTCTTTGGCATAGACCGGGGGCGGATGAAAATCCTCGGCGACATTATTTCCCCTATTGACGTGGAATGGGAGGCTGAGACCGACCCGGATCGAGTTCTGAATCCATGATTCTAATGGATACTCAGGTTATCTTGTGGCTCAGGTTTGGTGACCATCGGCTGGGGCCTAACGCTCAGTCCACTATACAGCGTGCCTTCGTCTCGGACGACCTTGCTATGTCCGCCATTTCCTTCTGGGAAATAGCCATGTTGCAGGCGAAGGGCCGCGTGGCAGTTCCGGAGGATGTGAGCCTCTGGCGTCAGGAACAACTGGCGCAGGGGATAATTGAACTACCCGTTGATGGCGCGATTGCTGCCCGGGCAGGTGGGTTGCCCGATATGCACGGGGACCCCGCTGACCGTATCATCGTGGCCACCGTGCTGGGCGGCCATAGCCTGCTCACCGCCGATGAACGCATCCTGTCATGGAGCGGCCCCCTTGATTCCCAGGACGCGCGGGAGTGACCACGATGGCTGCTGCAACCCCATTGGGAACTGATCGGCGACGGGCAGGGGATTCACTGGCCGGACCTGGACGAGGACATCAGCATAACAATGTTGCTGGCGGGATCAATGTCCAGCGAGAGCCCCCAAGGATTCAAGCGGTGGTTGGAGGCCAGGAAGGCTGGACTGCCGGTCAACATCTACGAAATCCGCTGATCCCGTCGGGTTGACGTTCCTCCCACGCAAATCAGCCGAAAGGCGCGCCAGATGAGACCAAACCAGGCGACAAACCTGCCGGAGGTGAGGGTATGATTTCTGGAACCTGCTACCACGGTGGAGATTTCTTCAAGGCCATTGGGTATCAGTTTGAGGGGCTGGAAAGCGCCGACCAGGTTATCAGCGCCGATGTTCTGGACGCCTGGTTCCCGCCTTCGCCCTCCGTTTGTTCCACCCTGAGCCAATACCTGCCTTGGATTGAAGCATGGCTTTCTTGGGGCGCATTCAGCCCGTTGCGAATTCGGGCAATCTTTCTGCGTTCTCGATGGGGAACGGGTCGATATGGTCGGCCGGTTGGAAGCCAAAGACTTGAGAGTAGAAGTAGAACTCCGCGGCCAACGCCCGCTTGATGGTGTCGGCCTGCCTGAAACCGTGCTCCTCGCCTTCAAAGGTCAAATAGGCCGTCGGCACCCCGTTTCTCTTCAGCGTGTTGAACATCTCTTCCGATTGAATGGCCGGCACAATGGTATCCTCCAATCCCTGGAAGAAGATGATTGGGCAGGTGGCGTGGTCCGGATAATTGATGGGAGAACGTTCGATATAACGTTTTCGGTAAAGGGGGTAGGGTCCCACCAGCCCCACCAGGCTGTTGGAGTCGAACTTATGGATGTCGGACAGTAGCGTCTCCAAATCGCTTACGCCGAAATAGCTGGCGCCTGCCTTGAAAACGTCGCGAAAGGTGAGGGCTGCCAGGGCGGTGAAACCTCCGGCGCTGCCGCCACTGATGGCGATCCGATTCCCGTCGGCGTCACCCCTCTGCACCAGGTACAGCGCCGCATTGACGCAATCGTTGACGTCCACCACACCCCATTCCCCGATGAGGCGTTCCCGAAAATCGCGTCCGTAGCCGGTGCTGCCGCCGTAATTTACGTCCAGGACACCGATACCCCGGCTGGTCCAATACTGGACCATCAAATTCAGGTCAGCAGTCGCTGCGCTGTGGGGCCCTCCATGGCAGGTGACCAGCAGGGGCGGAAGCTCGTCATCGGGCCCGGAGAAATCCTGGTTGGCGGGAGGGTAGTAGAAGGCATAGGCAGTCTGATCGTTGGTGGTGGGAAATTCTATTGCCTCGGGCACGGAAAGGTAACCGGAGGCTGGTTCCACATCGCTCTCGACCTGCAACACCGCCAGTTCACCATCTTCCAGATTGAGCTGGAGAAGGGAAGTGGGGTGATCTGGCGACCCCGCCGCGAACACGCATCTCCCGGGTACCACCTGCAGGTCGCCGTGGCCCATCTCCCAATAGGGCATCGGTATGGTATCCAGACTCATTTCCGCCAGGTTCAACCGGGCCAGTTGCCAGAATCCCCGGCTGCCGAAGCTGCAAATCAGGCTGGTGGGGCTGTCGAAGCCGTAGGAGCACATTCCCACCCACCAGTTGGCCTTGGCGAATTCGGCTTCCATCTCCAGGACGGGTTCCACACAACCGGCGCGCCAGCGATAGAGGTTGGCCCACCCCGAACGATCGGAGATGAAATACAGTTCCCCACCCGGAGACCACTCGGGTTGAATCACGGCCTCATCGGGGCCACCGGCCACCAGGATCGCTTCTCCCAGGGAGCCGTCTTCGTTCACTGGGGCCATCCAAAGTTCGGTGCCATCCCAGGGCATATTGGGGTGGTCCCAGGTGAGCCAGGCCAGGCGGTCGCCGTCAGGGCTCAACGTTGGCGAACTGTAGAAATCGTTGCTGGTAACAAGAACCTCGGGGTTCCGTTGCCCCAGAACATCAATGGCGACTATCTCGTTGACCGGCTCGGTCGCTTCGGCATTGCCGTGGTCTTCACAGACGCAGATAATTCGGCCCCGCTTGGCGTCGTAGGCCTTGCTGCCGTATCTGGTCTCTCCCTCTGGAGTAATGGCCACCGGCTCCTCACCGGGCCGCTGGCGGTACACCCGGTGATTCAGGGAGTTGGAGAAATAGACCACACCCTCCGCTACGATACAGCCCCGTGTGCCGTACTCGTGCACCATGGTGCCCACGCTGAAGTCCGAGGAGGTTATGTCTTCAAGCGTGCCATCTGCCCTTCGCCTGACGAGAACAGACCGTCCGTCTTCGAAGAGCCGAGTCTCGGTCCAATAGACATCGTTGCCGTCAAGTACAATGGGGCCCAACTGGATGGTTTCGTCGGCAACCATGTCCAGAGTAATGGGAGAGTTCCAAGAGCCATAGGGTGCCACCAGGGTATTGGTCATGCCGCGCCACTCCGCCCCAATCAAATGGCAAAGAGCATCCGCTCACTAAAGGGGTTCCTGGGCAGATCTTATCACAGGCCCGACACAAGACTACCCCTTGAGCCGGCGGAATGCGGTGGAATTCCCCCTCAGCCAGGCCACAAGTCACAGCCCTTCGCCCAACCAAAATCCATCCCGGAATCTCAAGGGCAGACCATCCGAGCTGCAGCGCATGACCTGCGCAGTTAGCCGGAACTCTTCACCCCCTCCCCATTCTGAACTGTTACCCTTCCCGCCCTGACCCAACCTTCAACCCAGCCAATTTGCGTGGGTTAACACTATCCGCGACAAGGGCAGCAATACTTGCTGATTAAATTACCCATTACAGACAATTGTTGACGTAATACTACAAGATAACCACAAGAGCTATTCGGTTCACATAATTGATTGCCTCTTTATCGTTTGACATATTTAGCAATTGCTGGTAATTAATAATGCAGTTAAAGTAGGCTTTATGAGAACGATATTGCGCTCGAAAATACACCGCGCCTGGGTGACGGACAACAACCCCGACTACGTTGGAAGCGTTATCATCGACCGGGATTTGATGGAGAAGTCCGACATCCTGGAGTTCGAAAAGGTCCTCATCTGCAACGTCAACAATGGCGAGCGATGGGAGACCTACGCCCTTCCTGGGCCCAGGGGCAGCGGCGAAGTATCGGTGCAGGGGGCCGGCGCCCGCCTGTGCATGAAGGGGGATTGCCTGATAATCCTGGCCTTCGAGACCACCGACGACCCGGTGGAGCCGAAGATGATCCTGGTGGACCAGGACAACCATTTTGTGGAATTCATACCGGCGGACCATTATGCACAGATTTTCTGAAGAAGAAACCGAACGCTACTACGACGAGGAGGACTCCACCTACCGGTCCTTTTGGGACAGCGAGGGGAGCCTTCACTGGGGTTATTTCGACGGTCAGGCGGGCGATGACTTTCTCGTCGCCTGCCAGCGCCTGAACCAGGTGATGCTGGAACGCAGCGGCATCGGCGCCGATTCTCTGGTACTGGACCTGGGTTGCGGCAACGGGAACACCTCCATCTGGCTGGCCCAGCAGCGACTTTGCCGGATTACCGGCATCGACCTGAGCGGGGTGCGAATCCAGAACGCCAATGACGACCTTACCAGGCTTCCCCAGGACCTGGCTTCTAGGATCGCCTTCCAGAAGGAGTCGGCCACCGACCTTCCTTTTGCCGAGGGCACCTTTACCCACGTCTGGAGTCAGGCCACCATCTATCACGTCCCGGACAAGGAAGCAGTACTGCGGGAGGTTTACCGAACCCTCCAATCCGGTGGTACCTTCATTTTCGACGACCTGATAAAGCCAAACGCCCAGATCAGCGAGGACGCTCAACGCTACGTTTACGACCGCCTGCTGTTCGATACCCCCTATAACTTCCAAACCTACCAGGACAGTCTGCGGGACAAGGGATTCGAAATCACCCAGGCGGAAGACCTCTCCCCCTACCTGAAGACCAGCTACGAGAAGCTTCGGGCTCTGGCCCAGCAGGCCACGGCGGCGGGGAAGGCCGACCTCGATAACCTGATCGACGCCTACGCCCACATGTCCCAGGCGGTGGCCGATGGCGACCTGGGCTGGGCCATGTATCTCTGCCGCAAGTAGTCATCAGAAACCCAAATTGACCTGGGCCCGCGAGGTGCTTCCGCGCTTACCGGGCCTTGGTTGGCCACCTTGCTGGTGGCGCTCCAGGTGAATTTAAGGAGGCATAACCATGCCCGTGAATTACGACGTGGTGATTTCCAGCCCCTTCTCCAACTATGAATTCTTCGCCCACCGGATGATGGAACTGTGTGGCCAGATGGGTCTCACCTTCTTCTACGTGAACGACGTGTGGGTGACCGAGTTCCATCAGAAGCTCATCAACAAGGAAGTGGGGGTGCGGGTGATGCTGGACCTCACCGCCACCCAGACCGATAAGGAACATCCCTACACCAGGCTGGCGCATGAAGTGAAGAGTCAGGGGGCTTACGTGCTGGACGATCCGGACGTAACGGCCCTGGCGGCTCACAAGGGCAGGTTCCACCAATCTTTGATCGACGAATTGGTGCCGGTGCCCGAGACCATTATCGTTCCCCGTGAAGAGATTGACAGTTTTGAAATCGGGGAAGACGTGGTGCGCCGGGTTGGGACACCCTTCGTAGTGAAGCCGGCGTGGGGAGATTCGGGCGTGGGCGTGGTGGTGGACGCCACGAGCAAAGACGACCTGCTTCGTTCGGTTGAGGAGGCGCCCAGCTCTGACGCCTTCCTGATTCAGCACCAGGTTACGCCCAGGCAGCTGGGCAATTACGTGGGCTGGTTCCGGCAGTACTACATCCTGGGCGAGGTCATATCGTGCTGGTGGGACCCCCGGAGCCACGAGTATCACCTGGTGACACCCGGTCAGATGCGAGAATACCGTCTCACTCCCATTCACCGCATCGTCCAGGGCATAGCCCGGGCTTCCGGAATGAAGAAGTTCAGCTGCGAGGTTTGCCTCGACGAGGACGGTCGGTTCTATACGGTGGATTACGTGAATGCGGACCCGGATATGAATCCCCAGTCCTACTACGATAACGGCGTTCCCGACGCCGTCGTAGAGCACATTGTCTGGTTGCTGTTCACCGAGGCCATGCGGGTGGTCAAGCGGGACCAGGGCTTCTTTGACGAAGACCTGGCCGAGGCCGAACTGGGCTGGCTGGAGCAGAGGCGGTTGGCCCAGGGCCACTAGCAGAGGGGTATTCCGCTACTGAAGTTCGGCAGTGGGGCCACCTTCGGGTCTCTCTCTCCCGGTATCCATCCGATACGGTCATCCGCCAGTTCGCCCTGGCGGGGGAAGGGGCGGTTCGACCGTTGATCCACAGGCCGAACCAGGAGGGAGGAACTCCCTTGCGCGTCACAGCTCCGTCCAGTCTCGAACTGGCTGGCAGCCGATGACCTTCGCATCTGCCCAGGGGAAGAAATATGGGAGAGCAAATCGAGTGTTTGTACACTTCAGAAGATGGCAATTTGGCCTATCTCCTGCATCTCCCTTCTGGCTACAATCATGCGGGAAATGACCGGTGGCCCCTCTTGGTATTTCTTCATGGTTGGGGGGAATCCGGGGACGACCTGCAACTGCTCAAGTATCATTGGGTTCCCAAGCATCTGGACACCGCAGCCAGCATCCCCTTCGTCGTAGTTGCTCCTCAAGCCCCAGAGGGAGTTGAATGGCAGGAACTGACCGAACTATTGTTGGCATTCATCCGTGCCGCAACCCTAAAATATAGGGTCAACCCAGACCAGATTTGCCTAACCGGTCTGAGCACTGGCGGCAAGGGCGTCTGGGCCCTGGCCGTGAAGCATCCGGAAATGTTTGCTGCCGTGGCGCCGGTCTCCGGCGACATACCGGAAGTGGAGGGATTCATGGACAGCGTCCTAAACCTCCGCAAGGTGCCGGTATGGGTAGTTCACGGAGACCGGGATGACGTATATCCAGCGGAGCAAACCGAATCCATCGTGAACAGGCTGAAAGCCGTTCAGGGAAACGTAAAGTACACGGTCATTCCAGATGCAGGTCACGTCGCCTGGGAAGATTTCTACAGCGGCCCCGCATTGTATGAGTGGATGCTCGAACAGGTTCGTCCCAGGCGGTAGCCTTCTGTCGCGTGGAAACGGCCCTGGGCCTCGTCCCCCAATCCTGTAAAATGCCTTGAAGGCGATTCTCAATCCTCGGTTAACCTGGCATTAGTCATGGCCGCCCAGGAAGAGGGCCATGGCTTGAATCGCTATTCCCCCCAGCGCCTGGACCCAGACCTCCGGCAAGTCCGGCGCCGGCAAGGGCGCCCAAATCTCAACTACGGAAGGTAGCTTCTTTGGAACCAACAATACAAGCGCCCCCACCCGTAATCTCCCAGGAAGAGGCGACACAGATAGCCATGGAGGCTCAGGTTCTGCTTCGGCAGGGTGAATCATCTCAGGCCTGGGAACTGGTGCAATGGCTTCACCCGGCAGATATTGGCGCAATCGTAGCAGCTCTGCCCAAGAACAGCCGCGACCTGCTTTTGACCGCGATCTCGCCGGAAACCTTCGCCGCCATCCTGCGTCAAATGAACCCGGTGGTGGCGGCACGGTTGTCAGTACGCCTCGGTTCTCGGACTCTGTCTGCAATGCTGGACCAGGTTCGGCCCAATGCCGCCCTGGAAACACTGCGCCGCCTTCCGATTCCTCAGGCCCGGCGGGTGGCCAATTCCCTGGAGCAATCACTCCCGGAACACGAACTGCTGGAGCAGGCGCCCCAAACCGCCGGATCCCATGCAATGAAACAGTTTCCGGTGGTGCGGGCGCAGGACCGGGTGGATGCGGCATTGCAGAGCTTGCGCGAGTTGGGAGACCTGCGCTACAAGTTCACCCAGGTGCTTGTGTTGGATGCTGAAGGGGAGTTGGTCGGGCAGGTGGACATGGTGAACCTGGCCCTGGCCAGCCATGAGACCCCGATCAGCGACATTGTCGGGCCAGTTCTGACCACCGTTTCCCCGAATACGCCAGCTGCGGAGTGCGCCCGGTTGCGGCGGCACTACAACCTCACCCAATTGGCGGTTCTGGAGGGCGGTCAGGTCGTGGGCGTGATTCCCACGGAATCCCTGTATAGCGCTTCCGTAGAAAACGAAACTCGGCAGATGCTGCGTCCGGCGGGCGTGGACGGAGAGGCTTTCGATGGCCCCATCGTCAGTTCGATACGCACCCGTTTGCCCTGGCTCACCCTGAACCTGGCGACCACCTTTCTGGCCGCGGCCATAATCGCCCTCTTCGAGTCAACCCTGGCCAGGGTGGTGGTGCTGGCAGCCTTCCTGCCGGTAGTTGCTGGACAGGGAGGGATCGGCGGAACCCAGACGTTGACCCTAATAGTGCGCGCCATCGCATTGGGTGAACTGGTGGGCGTGAGCGCCCGGCGACTACTGCTGCGGGAGGCCTTTCTGGGCACGCTCCACGGAGTGTGGCTGGGCCTCTTGGTGGCGGCCATTGCCTTCCTTTGGCAGGGAAGTCCGGCCCTGGGGTTGGTGCTGGGGCTGGCCATGCTGGGCAACATGATCATCGCCGGAATTATGGGGGCCGCCGTTCCCCTTTTCCTGAGGCGGATTGGAGTTGACCCGGCGGTGGCGTCGGCCATCGTGGTGACCACCTTCACCGACGTGTTCGGCTTCCTGCTGTTCCTGGGGATAGCCACCGCCGCATTGAGCCTGCTGGTGTAGGTATTGCTCAGGATGCTGAACTTTCTCAGTCCAAGCCCCACCCTCAGCGAGCGCGATGTTCGACGCAGCCAGCTCTTTATGATCTGGGACACTGTTTTGGCTGGCGCCCTGTTCAGCCTGGGCAGCGGCGGATTCATGGCGGCCTACGCCCTCGCCCTGGGCGCCAACAATCTCCAGGTAGGCATATTGGCGGCCCTTCCGCCCGTGTCTCAAATCTTCCAGTTGCCGGCCATCCTGGCGGTGGAGCGGTTTCGGGCACGGAAGGCAATTGCCGTACCCACCTGGTTCCTGGCCCAGCTCATGTGGCTGCCCATTGGGGCGGTCCCATTCCTCCTGGAGACCCCCGGCGCTCCGGCCGTTTCTGCCGTTATCGGGTTGTTGGCCCTGCGAGGATTGTTCACCTCGATGTACGTGACTTCGGTCACCAGTTGGATGCGAGACCTGGTTCCGCAGGAAATCCTCGGCAGGTTCTACAGCCGCCGTCTGGCAAGCATGACCATGGGCATGGCCGTGGTTGGATTGAGCGGCAGTTTCTTCGTGCGTTGGTGGCAGGGGCAGGCAGATCCTGGAAGCGGGATACACGCCTATTCGTTCCTGTTGATCGGGGGCTGGGCCCTCATGGGAGTGGCCGGCCCGATGTTGGTTGCCCTGTCGAAGGAACCGTTGATGCCACCCGGACCGGAGGACGGACGCTCGGTATTTGCCATTCTCATGGCCCCGCTGCGGGATGGCAATTTCTTGCGCCTGACCCGATTCCTCGTGATTTGGAACTTCGCCCTCAACATGGTGGTGCCTTTCTTTGCCGTCCACATGCTCACGCGCCTGGAATTCTCTTTGACAACGGTCATAGGGTTTGCCATTCTCAGCCAGGTTGCCAGCGTGCTGTTCATTCGGGTGTGGGGAGCAATGGCAGACCGGGTGGGTAGCAAGGCCGTGCTGTCGCTGTCGGCATCCCTGTACCTGCTGGTCATCTTGGGCTGGGTCTTCACCACCAACCCGGACCGGTATGTCTTGTCGGCGCCGCTGCTGGTCCTGCTGCACATCTTCGCGGGCGTGGCGGCGTCGGGAGTGCTGCTGACAACGCAGACGCTGGCTCTCAAGACGGCTCCGGCGGGCAGCGCCACTCCGTACCTGGGCATCGCCGGCATGGCAACCGGCCTTGGGGCTGGCATTGGACCGGTGGTTGGGGGATCCCTGGCGGACTTCTTCTCGGTACGGACATTCCAATTTGAGCTGAGTTGGTCGTCGCCAGGCGGGGTATCGGAACTTCCGGCTATTACCCTGACCGGATACGACTTCCTGTTTGTCATCGCCTTTGTTCTGGGGCTGCTCTCGCTCAATCTGCTGGCCTCGCTGCGGGAAGAGGGGGAGGTCAACAGGGAAACGGCCCTGCAGGAACTGATGGCCGGAATCTCTCCCATAGTGCGTCCGGTCAGCAGCGTACCGGGCGTGGGCATGGTATCTGCGGCAGCCTACGGCTACATCAAGAGGGTTCCCGGCGCCGACGTGGCCTTGGGAGTAATGGCCTACGAACTGGCCTCCTCGGCCCAGATGGCCGTCGCTTCGGCCAATCGAGGCCGCAGCCTGCATCAGGAGGTTCAAACCAGGGTGGGCAGGGCGCTGGAGGAAACCGTCGGCAGGATGGGAAACGTGGGCGAGCATGGCCTGGAGCTGGCCCGCCACGCCACCCGGGGGGCCGTTCTGGCCGGAGGGGAGTTGGGTGAGCGGGCAGAACAGCTGGCCCGCTCCGCCGCCACCGGGGCCATACGGACCCTTGAACGGCTTCCGGTGAACCCCTTGGACTCCCTGCGCGGGGTGGGTTACGGCATTGTGCAGGGCGCATTGGAGGCTCACGACGATCCCGCGAAGGCGGCCACGGCGGCCCTTGAAGCCGCCAGGGAGATGGCCCCGGAACTGGGAATCTCGGAGCAGGAAGCGGTTGCGGCCGCCGCCACCGGTTCGCTCAGCGCTGCGGCCGCCGCCGGAGACGAAACCCTGGCAGCAGTGCGCAACGCCATGCCCCAGGAGGTGGCCGACACGGACTTCGATTCTCAGGAAGAGCAGGGTAATACCGGCGCGTAACCGGACGTTCGATTGACCGTCGAAACCCCAGTGATGTGATTCCGGGCATTGCGCCATTGAGCAATCAACCCAAGATCAACTGCCTACTGGCCCACAACTACAGGGGAAAAGGCAGCATTTGGGGGTGCAGCGCCCGCCCCCGGGCCTAGCCCTCGTCCATAAAGGGGGGGTGAACCGGCGCCCAGGTGGGGCGATGTGCTGGCGGCGGGGGTCAGGAGGGCAATGCCGATCAGGGTCAGCAAGTGGGCAGGTCGGCAAGGCCCAATATACCACCCGGTCCTTGTAGTTCCGCTGGTGCACAGCTGAACTGGTTATCTGCAGAGAAGATTAGAAATCGTAGTTTGGTTGAGCCCAACTCCGCCGGTATCGCACCAGTCAGGTTGTTGCCAGAGAGTGTCATATATCCCAGGTTGGTGAGGTTGCCCAACTCCGGCGGTAATTCTCCGGTCAAGGAGTTGTTTTTGAGCTCCAGGTTTCTCAGGTCGGTTAGGTTGCCCAACTCCGGCGGTATTTCTCCGGTCAGGGCGTTGTTTGAGAGGTACAATCCTAATAGATTGGTGAGGTTGCCTAGTTCCGAAGGTATTTCCCCGATAATCCTGTTGCCTCCAATGGTCAGGACCTCCAAGTTAATGAGGTTGCCCAACTCCGGCGGTATTTCCCCGGTCAACTGGTTCTCGAAGAGTTGCATGTTTCTGAGGTTAGTTAAGCTGCCCAACTCCGGCGGTAATTCCCCGTGCAAGGCGTTCTTAAAGAGGTTTATGTCACTGACACGGCCATCGTCATCTGTTTCGACACCATGCCACTCCCTCAGTGGCGCGTCGGTCAGCCAGTTGTCTCTATTAACCCAGTTGTCTCCGTGGGTGGCGTGGTAGAGGGCTACCAGGGCCTGCCGGTCCGTTTCAACTGAGGTCTTGGCCGCAGGAATCCACGGAACTACTTGCATACGGGTTGCTTTGGAGGCCTGGGCCACGCTTACCTCACCGGTCAAGTTATTGCCCGACAGGTCAAGAAATTTAAGGTCGGTTAGATTGTCCAGCTCCGCCGGTATTTCCCCGATCAAGTCGTTTTCACTAAGGAATAGCCATTCCAGATTGGTGAGGTTGCCCAACTCCGCCGGTATTTCCCCGGTCAAGTAGTTAAAAGCAAGGTCCAGAAATCTCAGGTTGGTGAGGTTGCCCAACTCTGCCGGTATCTCCCCGGTAAAGCCGTCACCATAGAAGCTCAATACTTCCAGGTTGGTGAGGTTGCCCAATTCTGCCGGTATCTCCCCGTTAAAGCCGTTATATCTAAGGTCCAAGTACCTTA
This sequence comes from Dehalococcoidia bacterium, assembly GCA_965221385.1. Classification (GTDB taxonomy): domain Bacteria; phylum Chloroflexota; class Dehalococcoidia; order Lucifugimonadales; family UBA3495; genus Bin22. The sequence continues at coordinate 1,054,496 of OZ244885.1, read as the reverse complement.
GGTTGGCCAGGTTGCCCAATTCCGCTGGCATTTCCCCATTAAAGAATTGGAGTCTGAACTGTATACCAATGACGCGGCCATCGTCATCGGTCCAGACGCCGTGCCATTCGCCCAGGGGCGCGGCGGTCAGCCAGTTGCTGTTGTTGTACCAGTTGTCTCCGTTGGTGGCGTGGTAGAAGGCGACCAGGGCCTGGCGGTCGGTTTCGACTGAAGTCTGTGCCGTGGGAATCAGCGCGTCAGACAATATACGGATTGGTTCGCGGGTTGGGATCGGTGTTGGTTCGGGCATTGGTGTTGCAGTTGGTTCGACTTCAACGGTTGAGTCCATATCACCGGTGGCCTGGAGGACGCCGCTAATCGTGCTTCCTCTGCTGGTGTCCGAGGTGGGTTCCGGTTGCGTGGTGGGCCGTTCGGTGGGACCCTCCGGAGAGGGGGAATCGGTGGCTTCCCCGCAGGCGACGACGGTTGCCAGGAGAATTACCAGCAGGAGAAATGGTGCAATAGGGAAGAAAGCCCTATCATACCTTCCCGCCAGCGCTTTCAGGGCGGGTAAAGCCACGGAGAACTTGGAAGGGTTTGCAGAACCCGATACCAGGCGATTCGCGAACTTGGTCATTTTCTCATCTCCAATTTGGTGGTATCTGGTGAAGATTTGATTGGACTGGGATGGCGGCAGGGATGGGGAGGACATTGCGGCAATGTCGCTCAGCGTTCGCAATAGGACATGTGGTAGGGCCTTTCTAGACGCTCCAGATCTTGTAGTTCCGCTGAAATGCAGCCAAAAAAGTGGTTATCAGTAAGGCTCAACCATGTCAGGTTGGGGAGATAGCCCAACTCCGGTGGTATTGGCCCGCTCAAATTGTTGAGTTCGAGCAGCAACGTTTCCAGGTTGTAGAGGTTGCCCAACTCCGGTGGTATCTTCCCCTTCAGTTCGTTTTCTCCAAGCCACAATGATTTCAGGTTGGATAGTTTGCCCAGTTCAGGTGGTATTCTCCCGGTCAAGCCGGTTCCCTGGAGGTTCAGATATTCCAGGTTGGAGAGGTTGCCCAACTCCGGCGGTATTTCCCCGGTCAATCTGTTACTTGAGAGGTCTAGTTCTTTCAGGTTGGTTAGGTTTCCAAACTCCGGCGGTATTTCCGCGGTCAATCCGCTATTGCTAAAGTCCAAAATTTCAAGGCTGGTGAGGCTGCCCAACTCCGCTGGTATTTCCCCGGTCAGTTCGTTGTTGGCGAGGTCCAGTTCTTTCAGGCTGGTTAGGTTCCCCAATTCCGCCGGTATTTCCCCGACCAAGCCGGTAACGCCCATATTTTCGCGTTGTAGGTCTATGGCAATGACCCGGCCATCGTCATCGGTCGTAACGCCCTTCCATTGACCCAGGGGCGCGTCGGTCAGCCAGTTGTCCTTGAAACGCCAGTTGTCTCCGTCGGTGGCGTTGTAGAGGGCGACCAAGGCCGGCCGGTCGATTTCAGGTTTGGGGTTTGGTCTTGGGGTTGGTTCGGGGATTGCGGCTGGGTCCCCAGCCGACTGTTGCGCTCCCTGATCCGCCGGCCCACCTACGGCAGGGGGCTCGACGCCAGCACCGGCATCGGCAGCAGTAACGGCAGCGGCTCCGGCGCCGGCCGGGGGCCATTGGGCGTCGTGTGGCACGGCCAGCCAGCGCTCCATGTCATCCCCGTGGATGCTGTCGGCCGATTCCAGGCTGCCCTGGAGGTCCTGCGCCAATGTCCCCAAATCAGTTTCGAGGCTTCCCAGCGCACTGGACATGCCGGACAACTCGGACTCGAAGTTGCCCAGGCTACGAGCCCCATCCCTCAGGGCGCCGCCGATTATCGGGGTGTCGCCGCCGGCCCGCAGCGCGGCGGCCAGGCCGCCCACCGAATCCTCGACATCCGACACATACTCCCTGACGGTTCCCGCCGTCTCTTCCAGGCTCCGTGCCGCGTTAGCCGCGTCGGTGAAGAGCGCTTCCATCTCTTCGCCCGACACCGAGGAGGGTTCCACTTCGCTTATTCGACTGGAGGCGTCGGTCAGCGAATCGGCATTTCGTCCCAGTTCGTTGAGCTCCGAGTCCAGGGAACGTATGAGATCTACCGCATCTCCCACATCGGGAAAGGATTCCCCCACCACGTCCATCGCCGATATGCTGCCCAGGAAGGGCACGTCGGCCTCTATGTCTTCCAGCCGGTCGATTGCGGACACCACGTCGTTGGAATAGCCCCTTACGTCGGAAACACTGTCGTCCACCGCTTCCACTCGCTGGGAGATGGCCCTCAACTCTGCGATGTCGTAATCTGCGACGACCTGCCGCCAGGCGTAGGAATGGAGTACGCCCTGGGCAAGCTCCTGTTGACCGACCGGCGCGCCGGACTCAGAGAATATGGCCAGTTCCTTGCCGTACTCCACCAGGATGTAAGTGTTGCCATCGAGGGTGTGGCGGGCTATCTCCTTCCCGGCCGGAGTGCCGAAGGAAGGGAAGATACCCAGCGCAAAGGCGCCGACAATCGCCAGAAGGACAAGGGTGGCTCCACCTCCCGCCAGACCCCAAAGCCACCATCTCCTACCGAATTCCTGGATTTTCGCGAGCTGAAAGCGGCCCAGGCTCCCAGACCCTTCGCTCGTGGTTGGGGCAGCGGCCTGTTGGAAACCCGGGGCTACTCCGGGCACAGCGCCGGTGGCAGGAGCGATGAAGCCGGATTCCTGGTAGGGCGGGTACCCGGGCGCCGGCGGGGTGGCCGCCGCCTCCATGGGGTATATTTCCGCGGCATGGGAGCCTTGCACCTGGAAGGTGACTCTCATGTCAGCCCTGGGTCCTTCGCCACCGCCCCGCCAATGCGGCGGGGTGAAAGTGTATCGAATCCCGTCGTCGCCGAGAATCAGGCCCTGGGCGGCTCCCGTGCTTAGTATCACGCCGTACATAGATAGCTCCTTGTTCCTGCCAACAGGCACTCCCTAGTAATGGTTGTGAAAGCCCATGACGATGCGCCTGCCACCTGGGCGCTCTCCCGTATGACCACCCCCATTCAGGGCGTAAAGCGTTCGCCCACGGTCAAGCCCTGCCCCCGGAGGAGAGTGACTTGGCGGCCAGGTGGGGAGATATGCTGGCGGCAGGGTTCGAGAGGGCCCTGCCGCCATCGGGTCAGCAAGAGGGGTAGTCGCCGAAAAAGACGACGCGTTCTTCGGTCACTTGGTTAGCTAGTTCTCTTGGTTTGCAGTTGAACCGGTTACCAGCAAGAACCAGTATTTTAGTGTCGTTTAGGTTGCCCAACTCCGACGGGATCTCCCCGGTAAACTGGTTCTCAGCAAGGACCAATCCTTTGAGGTTGGATAGGTTGCCCAACTCCGGCGGTATTTCCCCGGTCAACTGGTTACCGCTAAGGACAAATATCTGGAGGTCGGTCAGGTTGCCCAACTCCTCCGGAACTTCCCCGGTCAACCGGTTCTCATGGAGGATCAATTCTGAGAGGTTGGATAGGTTGCCCAGCTCCGAAGGTAATTCCCCGGTCAAGCTGTTGTCTCCGAGGTTCAGGAATCCCAGGTTGGTTAGGTTGCCCAACTCCGTCGGTATTTCCCCGGTCAACTGGTTGCCACTAATGGTTAAATATGCGAGGTTGGTTAGGTTGCCCAACTCCGCCGGTATTTCCCCGGTCAAGTTGTTGTCTCCGAGGTTCAGGAATCCCAGGTTGGTTAGATTGCCCAACTCCGACGGAATTTCCCCGGTCAACCGGTTATTGTTGATGGCCAATACCTGGAGGTTGGTTAGATTGCCCAGCTCCCCTGGTACTTCCCCGGTCAACTGGTTACCGTCGACGGCCAATACCTGGAGGTTGGTTAGATTGCCCAGCTCCCCCGGTAATACCCCGGTCAACTGGTTACCGTCGACGGCCAATACCTGGAGATTGGTTAGATTGCCCAACTCCGTCGGTAATTCCCCGGTCAACTCGTTGCCTTCAAGGGCCAAGAATTCCAGGTCTGTTAGTTCGGCTAACCGCGGCGGTATTCCCCCGGTCAACTCGTTATCGCCGATGAATAAATACTCGAGGTTGGTTAGGTTTCCCAACTCCCTAGGAATTTCCCCGGTCAAGTCGTTACCTTGGAGGACCAATCGTTCGAGGTTGGTTAGGTTTTCCAACCACGGCGGTATTTCCCCGGTCAACTGGTTCTCATGAAGGTACAAGAATTCCAGGTTGGTTAGGTTGCCCAACTCCGCGGGTATTTCCCCGGTCAAGTCGTTACCTTGGAGGGCCAATTGTTCGAGGTTGGTTAGGTTTTCCAACCACGGCGGTATTTCCCCGGTCAGCTCGTTTTCGCCGATGAATAAATATTCGAGGTTGGTTAGGTTGCCCAGCTCCGTCGGTATTTCCCCGGTCAAACTGTTGCCCTGGAGGACCAATCGTTCGAGGTTGGTTAGGTTTTCCAACCACGGCGGTATTTCCCCGGTCAACTGGTTCTCATGAAGGTACAAGAATTCCAGGTTGGTTAGGTTGCCCAACTCCCTGGGAATTTCCCCGGTCAAACTGTTTTCGCTGAGGTACAAATATTCCAGGCTTGTCAGGTTGCCCAACTCCCCTGGTACTTCCCCGCTTAATTGGTTCTCAAGGAGGGCCATATATTCCAGGCTTGTCAGGTTGCCCAACTCCCTTGGTACTTCCCCGCTCAACTGGTTACCGCTAATGGACAATGCCTCGAGGTTGGTTAGATTGCCCAACTCCAACGGAATTTCCCCGGTCAAGCCGTTGAGGCCGAGGTCCAAAATTACGAGCTTGGTAAGGTTGCCCAACTCCGCTGGTATTACCCCGGTCAACTGGTTACCGCTAATGGACAATCCTTCGAGGTTGGTTAGGTCGCCCAACTCCGCCGGTATTTCCCCGGTCAAGCTGTTGTCTCCGAGTCCCAATATTTCGAGGTTGGTCAGGCTACCCAACTCCGCCGGTATTTCCCCGGTCAAGTCGTTACTGTCGAGCGCCAAAATTTTGAGGTTGGTCAGGCTACCCAACTCCGCAGGTATTTCCCCGGTCAAGTTGTTGAATCCGGAGAACTCATTAGCCGGAGATTCGGGGTCCCAGTGAAACCCGCGACTCGAACCCTCAGCTTTTAGAGGGTAGCCGGGGAAGTTAATGGCAATGACGCGGCCATCGCCATCGGTCTGGACTCCCTCCCATTGGCTCAGGGGCGCGTCGGTCAGCCAGTTGTCACTATTGTCCCAATTGTCTCCGCCGGTGGCGTGGTAGAAGGCAACCAGGACCTGCCGGTCGGTTTCAGGCGAGGTCTGATCCGCTGGGATAAGGGCTGGTTCCCCGGTCGCCGGCTGAGCCACCTGGCCTACCTGCACCTCAACGGCAGCGGTCCCGCCGCCGTCCGGAGCGCCGGAGGTGGGGAAGATGTCCAGCGCAACAGCGACCATAATCCCCAGGAAGACAAGGGATGCTCCCGCAAAGGCCCAGGCACAAAAGTCGAACCAGGATGCCCGTCTTGCCTCTGGCTGCGAGCCTCCCTGGCCCTCAGACCCTTGGCTCGTGGTTGGCGAGACAGCCTGCGGCCAACCCTGGGCTGCAGTGGGTGCAACGCCGGGGGCAGGTACAGGAGGGCCAATTTCCTGGTAGGGAGGGAACCCGGGCGCTGGCGGGGTTGCCGCTTCCTCTATGGGGTGGATGTCCACCGCTTGAGACCCCTGCACCTGAAAAGCGACTCTCATGTTGGGTTGGGGCCCTTCGCCGCCCTGCCAATGGGGCAGGATGAATGTGTACCGACTCCCGTCGTCGCCGAGAATCAGGCCCTGGGCATCTCCCACGCTTAGTATCACGCCAACCATGGATGGCCTCCTTTGTCCTGCAAGCAGGTATTACCTAATTCTGGTTGGAAAGGCTCATGATGATGCGCCTGCTGATCTGTTCGTTGGTCAAGCCCGGTTCCGCTTCCTCATACAGGTCTGCTTCGCATACATCGATGTGGAGGGCGACGCCCACTTCTCGATAGTCAACCACCAGGGCGGTTTCCCGTATGACCACTCCTACCAGGCCGCACAGCTCTTCCGAGGAGTATCTCTCCTTGAAATAGGTGCCAATCACTCTGGCGCCAACATCCTTCAGGCTGCTGATTTCATACCTGCGGGCCCCAAGGATGGTGTTGTGTTGGGCCCATTGGGCCGGAGTTGAGGGATGCGCTCTTGCGAAGAACCTTATGTGGCCCCCCTGCCAATTTGCCGGTACTTCAATGGTGTACTGGGCGTCACCATTTGTAGCTCTCTGCAGCACTCGCGGCACTGGTGTGGGACGTCGGGTGGGCGTGGGGGTAGCCGCAGCCCGGCGGGTGGGCGTGGGGGTAGCCACAGGCCGGCGGGTGGGCGTGGGGGTGGCCGCAGGCCGGCGGGTTGGCGTGGGGGTGGGTGACGGCGCGACGGTGGGAGTGGGAGTGTTCGTGGGCACGTTGGTAGGCGTGGGCGTCGGGGGAGAAATGGGAGTGATTGCCTCCGAAGGGAGGGCGACGAGAGCGTCGGAACCCGAGCCAACCTGCAGCGCTGCGACGTATTCGGCTTCGGAGAGTTCGGCCCACTCCGTTATGCCAAATTCCCAGAGCAAGCCTGCAGGTTCCCATTCCTGCCCGGTCGTTCCCTGCGGAACCTCCCCCTGAACAAGCTCGTATTCCCACCGATCGTCAATGTATTCAACCCGTATGGCATACTCGTCAATGTCCCAGTAATTGCCCAGCATCTCAAAGCACTGGAGGCCCTGCAGCCTCCCAGGCGTGTCTTTAGCGAAGTTTACCAAGCCGGAATAGCGCCCTCCGGTGGCCTCGAAGACGTAGCGGTGGGGCTGCGTAGTCTGCACCCGCGTACACCCCACCACCCGAAACGTGCCGTCCGTACGCAGATTGTCAGGCCCAATTACCTCCGGCTCCCGCGCAGCCAAAGTAATCACGGGGCAGTCGGGGCAATCCAGGTTCCAGCCGGGGTAGGTAACCAGCGGTGGCAGAGTGGGCGTCGGTGTATGTGTCGGAGGCTCCTGAACCAGGGCTGGAGCGACCCGCTCCCGCTCCAGAGTCTCTACGGGTGATTCCTCAGCGACTGAACCCAACCGGGGCAAAATTCCGAAGACTATGAACCCCAATACGACAATTGCCACTGGCACGCCTATGAACAGCTTCCACCTACCGGATCCACCCCCTCTTCCCATAGCCATGGCAGGCTGGGGCGGGGGATTGGCCGGTCGGGACGGTCGCCACACCACCGCGGGCGGCTGTGTACCAGGGCTGGCAGCAGGTGCCTGCGCGCCTGGTATGGGGGCCGCCGGGGTCATTACCGGCCGGGCTTGAGCGGCCGGCGCCGGGGCAACCGGCGGCCCGGACGGGATGACCGGAGGGGGGACCGGCGGCGGGGCTGGGGCCACGGGCGGCAGGGATGCCCTTACGCTGTCTATAGCCTGAATCCACTCAATGGGCGATGGCCTGCCATTCTGTTCATCCCCAAAGGCCCGGCCGAACAGATCCCGGAAAGCCGGCTCCAGCTCCAGCCAGGATGACATTCTGGGGCCAAGAACGGTATCGAAGTCCGCCGTTGCGCCCAGTCCAATCAGGGCCAGAATGTTCCTTCGCTGCTGTTCCCGGATGGCCTGATCCGGGATGTTCTGCAAATCCAGGACCGCGCGGGCCTGGATCACGTCAAGATTCACGTAGGGCGAGTACCCGCGCCGGATATTCTCCTGGCGGACCTGCCCCTGCCCGCCGCTCTGGTCCACCGGATCATAGGGGTGGCTTCCGTTCATCAGAATCTGAAATACCAGGACTGCCAGCCCGAACAGGTCATCGTCCGGTGTGCGGTCCACATCCTCAAACCGAAGCCCCATGAGCCTGGGGGGAGTGAAATCCTCCTTGCCCACGGTGCAGCGATGCACTTCCCCCGTATCCGCGTCCGTCGCCTGCACCGAGTCCAGGTCGATGACGAAGACCTTGCCATCGGGGCGAACCAGGAAATTGGTGTGATTGACGTCGCCAATGGTATAACCGGCCCGGTGCAGATGCCCGAAGGCCTCGCAAACGTTCCGGGCGATGGCCAGCAATTCCTGTCGGCTGAATTGCGCGCCCCGGGCCTGTTCCAGGGTCCTGCGGGCCGCCGGGATGCAGAATCGCACCAGCTCATGGTACTGATCCAGGGGCACCCTGGGCATCAGGTAGCCCTGCATGACGTTCTGCTCGTCATACAGGGCATCGGCCGGCCAGGCCAGTTCCAGCCGCTGCCAACTGTCGTCGGGCAAAGACGGGGGTTGGCGCAGGAGAATCCCCAGCTTGCGGGCCTGCGCGTCGCTTGCCTGGCGCCATATCTTGGCAACCAAATGCGGGAGGGCGGGAGCATCATGGATGATTCCCTCCCCGCCGCGGCTGAGGACGTTGCCGACTTCTACTACGCTGCCGTCTGCCTTCCTGAAACTGACCATATCACCGCATCGCCAACAACAATGTCACGTCATCCGTGGCCCTGGAGCGTACCCTTTCCGAAACCAGGAACTCCGCCAATTGCGCGGTTCTATCCCGCTCATCGCATTCGTTCAGCCACTGGAACATCGACTCGAAGAAGGGGCCATGAGGGGTTCTCTCGTAGCCGTTGTTCGCCAGAACCAGGTTCTCCAGCCCGTCAGTAATCATCGCCACGCGCCTTACTTCTACGCATTCGGAGAAGATACTGGGCTCCACATCGGAATTGGTGACGAACTTGGTCTCGTTGGCATACTCCCCCTCGTGAGAATCCAGCGCCACCTCGCCATCGACAATTACCGCCCCGTCCCCCAGCTGAATGGCCGCGACGGAGTCTCCGATGGCGACCAGGCCCAACAGCGTGGTGGCGTATTCCTTCAAGTCGCCCTTCCCAATTTCCCGCACGGCCAGGCAGGCCGCTTCGAAGGCCCGGGCAACCACCTCCTCCGGGTTGGGCGCCTTGTCGCTCTCTAGCAGATCCCGGGCCACGGCCACGAATTCATCCACCGCGGCGCGGGAGCCTTCGTCGCTGTACCGAGCCGAACCCGCCCCGTCGGCCACACAGGCCACCAGCAAATCGCCACTGGCATAGCAGAGGGACGCATCCTGGCAGGGGATGCCGGACTGAACATGGGCTGCTCCTATTTCGGATACGGCCACCGCCCGCCAGGCGCCTTCAGTAATCGAGGTAGTCATCGACCTGGTCCAACCTTATGCGGTCTCCGGGGTTGGAGGTGGAAATCTTGGCGACAGAATTGGACAGCCATTGGAACAGTCCGGCTATCTGCGTGGCGCTTCCAATGTGCCGGGGCGGGCGGTTTGGCGGCATTACCTGGGACAGTGCGTTGATGTCTGCCCCTTCAACGCCAAAGGAAAAGAAGGCGATGCGCCGGTCCTCCTCCTCTATCATCAAGCGTTCCCGGGTCTTCTCCAATTCTTCGGGAGTGTCGTGTTCCGGCCGCCCATCGGTGAGCAGCAAGGCTATGGGGCGGAAATAGGAGATGCCGTTCTCGCGATAGACCTGCTTTCGGGTGTCGAGCAGGTCCAGAGCCGTGTTTACCGCCAGGGAAATTTTCGTGCCTCCGTCGGCCCCGAGAACTGGCGGCGCAAATGCTTGCACCGAGGTGAAATCGTAGTGAACCACCCGATGGTTGAAGGCCACCAGGGCTATCTCTGCCCGCAGCATGGCCAGGGTATCTCTGGCCAGTTCGGCACGGAACTGCTGCAGCGCATCGTTAACGGCCTGGATGGGCTGTACCCCATTGGCGACGGCCTGGTTCGGCGGGCGCTGCATGGAACCCGACTTGTCAACTATCAAGGCCACGGGGCATCGCGGCTCCGGGTTATCCGCGAACTCCACGTTGGCCAGGGGATTGTTCTGTTGCATTTGCTCCTCCTGAAATTGGGTGACGTAGGGGATACCGCATTAGTCGCTCTCGATGATTTCGGTCAGCCGGAGCAACCCTGAACTATTCCCACAGCAGCTGAACTACCTTCTGGTGTATTGATTGACGGCTGGTACTCCCATCGAACGGCATACGCTGGTAAGGCAATACCCGGGAGCTTCATTCTGGAAAAGATGGTCATGATAATAGTGCCTTTCCCGATTGAAGTCTTCCTCGGATTTCGCAAGAAGAACAATGCCCTTTATAACGAAAGAAAGTCCATACAACAAATAGCCCAACATAATTATGACTCCACCGACTGCAAACGCCTCCAGATCGTCTATTGATGCAGAAAGAGCTATTGCAATGTAAACTACCGTAGCCGCTAACACGACAATCTGACTCAACAGTTGCCTAACGTAATCTGATGGCTTCATCCATCCAAGAAGCATGAATATGAAACTGGCGAAGGGCCCCAAAAATATCAGCAGAATTCCCATGGCGGTCTTGTTGTCTTTGGCCTTGGGCCAGGTTGGAACAAAGTTGGCGGCGGGACGCGGTTGCTGGGGTATCTGGCTGGCCCGGGGCGGATAGGACGGCTGCCTCGCCGGAGTCGGCGGGAGTTGGGGTGTCGGCTGCGGGGCAACCGGGTAGGCGGGCGCGGGCGCCGGTGGGGGTGGCGCAGGAACGGGCTGGGGAGCGGCCCGAATCACCACCACCTCCATCGCCATAGGACCCTGCGGGCTGAACTCCACCCGCATCCCGGCGACGGCCTTCACCGAGGCGTCTCGCCAGCCGCCGGAATTGAAGGTGTAGCGCGCGCCGTCATCGCCCAGAATCATGCCCTGGTTGCTGGCAACCGCCGCGTCAATTATCTGCCCTTGCATGAACGCCCTCCTGGCAAGATCCCCATGAACTACCGCACTACGGACTGCACTCCAGGCGGACGGCATACGCCGGTTCGACAAAACTCGGGATCTTCGTTATTGGAAGAATGGTCAAAAGCATAGTGCCTGTCGCGATTGAAACTGTCCTCGGAAGTCAACAAGGCACAAATGCCACCTATTGCACAAATCGGCCACATTATTACGAAAAAGATCCCAAAGGATATTACTGTTAGAATCGCAGAAAAAACGACAAACATCCAAAAATTTGGTTTCTTGCTTCTGTTGGGAAACCAGCATATCCACAATCCGACTTCACCCAAAAAAATTAGCAGCAATGCCGTGGTGTTCTTGTCTGGGTTGGCCTTGGGCCAGGCTGGAACAAAGTTGGGCGGTGGAAAGCGGCTGCTGGGTTATCTGGCTGGCCCGGGGCGGGTAGGATGGCTGGCCTATTGGGGTCGGGGCGGGTTGGGGTGTCGGCTGCGGGGCAACCGGGTATGCGGGCGCTGGCGCCGGCGGGGGTGGCGCAGGTACGGGCTGGGGGGCGGCCTGAATGACGACCACGTCCATCGCCCATGCCCCCTGCGGGCTGAACTCCACCCGCATCCCGGCGACGGCCCTCACCGAGCCGTCCCGCCAACCGCCGGGATTGAAGGTGTAGCGCGCGCCGTCATCGCCCAGGATCATGCCCTGGTTGCTGGCAACCGCCGTATTGAGTATCTGCCCTTGCATCAGTTTCCTCCAGTCACTGCTGCATTCCGAGTACTGCGCCCGACCGCGCCGGGCCCTCTCGCACGCTGAGGGAACCGGCGGCTAGGGGCGACCCAGGATTACTTCTTGGCCGTTGCCCCGCCGAGGAGCATCATCAGCAGCGTTGGAGAGTTAAGGGCCAATATGATAGCTGCTCCAAGTATTGCGCCCTTCTCAAAAACGTCGCCAATAAACGAGTTCATGATCATGCCTCCAACGAATGGGAGGTCTGTAATGGCGCTCTCAGTGGCGTCCAATGCGACACTCAACAACAGGAACCAAGCGCCACCGATAACCAGGGCGACGATCCCCGCCCCTATACCCGCGTTGGCAAAATTTCCCGACTTCCTGCCGCCGACGAACCCGCCTATCATCCCACCGATTATTGGGAGGCAGGAAAGCAAGATGGAGAGCAGGAACATCCAGCCGATTCCCGCAATTATCTTTCCTACGTCGATCTGGGGCTCGGCGTTGGCGGGGGACGGTGGCGGAACGGCACCTACCGGGCCACCCTGGTAAGGCGGCGGCGCCCCGGGCTGTTGGTAGGATCCGGGGTAGGCCGGCGGGGGATTAGCCGGAGCAGGGGGCGGCGCCCCGGGCTGCTGGTACTGGCTGGGACCTGGCGCTACTGGAGGCAGGGGCGGAGGCGGCGCCCCAGGCTGCTGGTACTCTGGAGCACTGGGCACAACGGGAGTGGGAATCGGAGGCGGGGGCGGGGGAGTCTGCCCGGGAAGGGGATACACGCCCACCGCATGGGACCCTCGAGTCTCGAAATCGACCTTCATACCGGAAAATGCCCTGGTGGTTGGGACCCGCCAACCCATGGGGGTATAGGTGTACTGGACGCCATCATCGCCCAGAATGAGTCCCTCACCCCCCGGCTCAGCAACTTTCAAGACAGTTCCCTGCATGGCAGCCTCCTTGATGACCTCTTGCGATTGATGCCTTCTTGCGATTCCACCAGTGGTATTAGGTAGCGGCGCCCCGGTTCAACAGGCTTTGCCGCAAATAGCAAGGGTATCCCCTACCAACTGGGATCCTGGTTCTCCGGGTCCGGGAGTCCCCTGGTCATGGAAATTGGCCGTATTGGCGGCAAAGCGTAAGGAGGTCCTTCCCAAACGAAGACTTCCATTACCGCTTCAGCCTTCCCTTAAATTCCCGCCTGATATACAATGGGTTTGTCTCGCATCCGTGGTGAGTATAGCCGGCCCGCCCTCCATTCGGAAACGGAAAGCAAACGGGGGCGTACTTCCAGCACCATTTTCGGTGTCAATACTACTGGCGGGAGTATCAATCGTCAATGACAACCATGTAGCATTGTAAATTATTTTAGTTAGCAAAGTCTATGGCATATTTCGTAAAACATCCCGACGCTGTTATTGTGACAAGCTGGTGCCTCATGCGCCACCGCTCAGTTGGAGCAGGCGTTCTAATAGTGACAAAAGCAGGTTGAACTGTCCGAGGCGAGCTTGTCATATTGCGCTTGATAATTGTGAGCATCCTTCATGGCCAATGTGGATAGGGGTAGAAGCGCAGCCATTCTGGTGGGTCGGCTTATCCGGTCCTACCGAAGCGAGGCTAGTCGGAATGGCAGGCGATTGACCCAGGAGGGTCTTCTCGACCTGATGGCCGAACGGGGCGAGGAAGGCGTGGTTCGCCTGGACCGTTCAAACGTTAGTCATTGGGAGACAGGGGTCAGGCGACCGCCCCGAGAGTTTTTGGAGGCCTTTGGACGGACGCTGGACGTTCCCGAGGGCGAAGTGCATCTGATGCTGGCGCTGGCCGGCCACGAATCTTTCCTCGACAATGAGGGTCAAGAGGCGATGCTTGCGGCGGCAAGTTCCATCGAGTCAATCGAGTCAATGGTGGAGAGCGTACAGGAGGATGTCCGTAACCTGGCGGACTTGAGCTCCGGGACGCCAACGCCGCTTGACGCTTCTTCCATAGTCCGAAGGGATTTGAGAAGGGCTGTGCTGCCCGGAATATATGTGCTGGCCGTGGGGTTTCTGTTAAATTTCATGGGGCAGGCCGGCACGGCGGTGTTGCTGGCCTACGCATTGGTCGCCGCTTCGTTAGTAATCGGGCAGTGGGTACTGCAATTTTCGAAATCAGACCGCGACACCGCAGCTCAGGAGAACATAGCAGGGCTGTTCTTCATTTCCCTGTTCATTACCCTCAACTCGGCGGTATTGATCGGGTCTGCCACCAAGACGGACCACTTCGGCTTCTACACCCTTGGCTTCCTTACCAATACTGCATGGCCCTTCGCGCTGACGATGGTGGTGAACTTGGCCCTAGCCCTGGCCGGACTGGTGTTTTTCAGCCTGCTTTGGCGCCACGAGTATGGGCCGAGCGGAAGTCGGAGCGGCTTTATCCGAGCGGTTTTTATTACCCTTCCCCCGATTGTGTTTGTCTACGCTAATATCCTGATTTTCACCAACTCCGGCGGGTGGACTTTCTTCCTGAGTACCTACGGGGTCATGTTTGGAGCGTTTACGGCCATTATCGGCTTCAGTGAGCCGGGCCTGAGGCTGGGAACCGACGACTTCGTCCTCAAAGCAACCGTGGTGACTATCATCCTGCTTAGTGTAGTGGGAGTGATTGGCCTGATCATTGCTTACTTGGATCCGGGAATGTTTGTCGCCTCCGCAAATCTGCGCATCATATCTCTTCCAGAAGTGTCTGCTACGGAACTGGGTTACACTGCCCAGGAAGAGGTGTATCGGTTTCGGCTGGGCATGATTTTCATGAACCTGACGAACATCCTGTATATGGCTATCGTCGTGGGTGGCTACCTGATCGCGACGGTGTACCGTGCCACGGATAGAAGCCCTGCCAGTGAGGTTGAGAACTAGTCCGGCCCCGGTAGGAAGAGGAAAGTGAGCCCCCTGCGAGGTCATGCTCCGCCGCAAGGTCTGGGGCGCCGAGTACTGCGGTAGGTCCCAAAACCCCGCCTACCAGTTGTACCCGACCCTGGAAGCAAATCTGAGCCAAGGAGATGACCGACCGGAGAACAGCGACCTGAAGCCAACCGCCGTAGGCCAACTCCCGCCCGCCGAATGAAGCCCTGAATATTGTAAGTGAGCGCTGGTGGTGGGCGGTAGTGGACTCGAACCACTGGCCTCTTGCGTGTCGAGCAAGTGCTCTAACCAACTGAGCTAACCGCCCCCGAATAGGAATTACAGTCTATCAACGGCCAATCACCCAGTCAACCGCGCCAACCCCTCGGTTCTGTCTCCCTTTGGTCTCCATGAGTTTCCGGAGCGGTTTGCGAGGCACGACTGAGAAGCGGGTTGGGACGCCAACCCGCACAAGAAAGGAAGACAAAAAGCAAACGAAACCCGCCCCTCAAACCCATTGACTTGGCATAGCCGCATGCCTATTATTCCCGTTGCAATACCGAGCCTGGTTGAATTTGGCCCCTTGCTTCAGGACCACCGACGGCCCTGACCCTCGGCCCATGCAGGCGCTCGGGCATTGAAATTCAACCGGCAGGTAGTCATGCATCGCCTCGCTATTGTTGCTAATACTCGCCTCTTTCTTGTTCTTGTATTGCTGGCTGCGGCAGTGGCCGTCACCGCCCTGGCGACCAGCGCCACGCCAACCCAGGCCGATACCGGGTTGTCCAACCTGGAATCGATTCAGGCCCCATCCCCCCACGAGCCTTCGCCCTCGGTGCTGCCCCAGTTGCAGACGCCGGACTGTTGGAACGATACCGAACACACGGTGCCGTGTCTTAGGGTTGTAAACCCGTCAAGCAGATTTGTTAGGGCGGAGCTTCGCTTCAAGGTTGGTACCGCTGAAAGGAACGCAGATTATTGGCAGTGGGGGCGTGCCACCAGCGCGGGTGGTGGAATCAGTTGGGTAACTCTCAGCCCTGAAACCCCTGAAGATGGAGAGGGCCGATATCGCATCTTTTCCAGCTTCTTGAATTCGGGTACGACATACTGGTTCAGTGTGCGGTCCGCCCATGGGACGCCTTTCGAAAACACAGTATGGAACACACCATCCAACCGAAGGTACTACACGATCAATGACTCCGCTCCCAGTTTTGGCAGTGGGACCATCGCCGACCAACTCCTGATACGGAACCAGAACGTCAGCGCCGCAGACGCAATCCAGTTTCCCGCGGCAACTGGCGGCAACGGCGGTCTGACCTATTCGTTGAATCCCAATCCGCCCGCCGGGTTGACCTTCGACGCGACAGATCGCAAGATACCTGGTTCGCCGAACACCAATCAGACCGCCACTCCCTACACCTACACCGTTACCGACTCCGATGCGGCCGAACCGGATTCCAGGTCGCTGGACTTCACCATAACGGTAGAGGATGAGAGTCAGCCGGACATACCTGACATCGCCAACCAGGTGTACTACCAGGGCCAGTCCCTGGGGTCCAATGGGGTGGTGTTGCCGGCGGCGAACGGGGGCAATGGCATGGTGACCTATTCCCTAACTCCCGCCCTGCCCAATGGCCTGTCTTTCAATGCGGCAACCCGGACGATTACCGGAATTCCGTCCGCGCTGGCAAGCGCCACGACCTATACCCTGACCGCCACCGACTCTGATACGTATGTCCCGGACTCTGATACCGAGACCTTCACCATCGAGGTGCTGGCCCAGGCCCAGGACCTGAGACCCACCTTCGACAGCGCGACCATTGCCCCCCAAATCTTGATTCAAAACCAGTCAATCGGAGCAGGGGACACGGTGGCCCTTCCGGAGGCGACCGGCGGAAACGGGACTCTGAGCTACTCCATCAGCCCCGATCTGCCCGATGGCATGTCAATGAACAGAGATCGGCAGTTAGTGGGAACGCCAACAACTGTGCAGTCGGCCACCACCTACACCTACCGGGCTACCGATTCTGACACCGTCAATCCGGATTCTGCGACCCTGACCTTCACCATCGAGGTGGCGGCGGATTTGACGCCCAACTTCAACGGCGCGACCATCCCCAACCAGCTTTACATACAAAACGATACCAACGTGAATTTGACGCTGCCGGTCGCCACCGGCGGCAACGGCGCGCTAACCTATTCGCTTACCGGAAACCTGCCCACCGGCCTGACTTTCAACGCTAATTCCCGAAAGCTCACAGGAACGCCGAGCGCGACTTGGAGAAGTTCGCAGTTCACGTACACGGCCACCGACTCCGATTCGGTGAACCCGGATTCGGTATCCCTGACCTTCAACATCAAGGTTGATGCCTCGGACTCCAGCCCCAACTTTGACGGCAAGACCATTGACAACCAACTCTACATCGCCAACCAGGACCGGGTGGCATTGAACCTGCCGGCCGCTATCGGCGGCAACGCGCCGCTTACCTACACACTGAGGCCGGACCTGCCCGCCGGATTGTCCTTCGACCCCTCAACGAGGGATATCTCGGGCAATCCCACCGCCGCGACCCAGGGGGCCGTGGCCTACACCTACACGGTTACCGACGCCGATACCCCGGAGGAGTTGGCGGAGTCCGCTTCTCTGACCTTCACCATCAAAGTGGATGCTACGGACCAAGACCCCAGCTTCGGCGACCAGACCATCCCCAACCAGCTCTATATATTGAACGTTACCAAGGTGGATCTGACCCTGCCGGCGGCCACCGGCGGCAATGGCGCGCTGACCTATTTGCTGGTCGGCGACCTGCCCTCCGGCCTGTCCTTCGACGCGGCAAATAGGAAGCTCACGGGAACGCCGGACGAACTCTGGGGTGGCAGGTCCTACTCCTACAGGGCGATCGACTCCGACACGATCTTACCAAGTTCGGCCTCCCTGAACTTCAGCATCCAGGTTGACAGAACGGACGAAAGCCCCAGCTTCGGCGGCGGGCCCATCGACAACCAGCTCTACATACAGAACGTTACTAATGTGGATCTGACCCTGCCGCGGGCAGCCGGCGGCAACGGAGATCTTACTTACACGCTCAGTCCCCCCCTGCCCGACGGCCTGACCTTCGACCCCGATACGTCCGACCCCGATACGCCGAAGATTGTGGGAAAGCCGACCACCGTCCAGGACGCCACGACCTACACCTACAAGGTTACCGACTCCGATACCCCGAAGGAGGGGGCGGAGTCCGCGTCCCAGACCTTCACCATCAAGGTTGATGCGTCGGACTTGGAGCCCAACTTCGACGGCAAGAGTATCGCGGACCAGTTGTACATTCAGAACCAGGCCGTCAGCGAAAATGCGGCGGTGATCCTGCCAACGGCTACCGGCGGAAACGCGCCAATTAAATATTCGATCAGTCCGGACCTGCCCACCGGCCTTTCCTTCGACTCCGATAAGCGGCAGATCACGGGAACCCCGAGCAGTACCTATCGCAGAACGTCGTTCACCTACACGGCTACCGATTCCGATACGCCGGGTCCTGAAGCGGCGTCGCTGTCCTTCCGCATCACGGTTGTCGCCTCGGACGACTTGCCCAGCTTCGGCGACAAGACCATCGACGATCAGGTTTATATCCAGGATGTGGAGGTAACGTCCAGCGCCGCGGTGGAACTGCCGGCGGCCACCGGCGGCAACGCGCCGCTGATCTACACCATCACCCCGGCCCTGCCCGATGGCTTGACCTTCAACGCAGGTGCGAGGAAGATCGAAGGAACGCCAACCACAACCCAGGGCGCCGTGACCTACACCTACACGGTGACCGACGCCGATACTTACAATGCCGAATCAGCCTTCCTGACCTTCACCATCAGGGTTGATGCGTCGGACTTGGAGCCCAACTTCGACGGCCTGTCCATCGCCGACCAGCTCTACATTGCCAGTCAGACCATCGTGGATTTGACCCTGCCGGCGGCGAATAGCGGCAACACGCCGCTGACCTATTCCCTCAGCCGGGCCGTGCCCGCCGGTCTGACCTACGACGCCGCAACGCGGAAGATCACAGGGACACCGACCGGTGAATATCGCGTAGCGGAATTCACCTACACCGCCAGGGATTCCGACACGTTGAACTCGGACGAAGCAACCTTGACCTTCGACATGAGGGTTGACACTGCAGACTTGATCCCCACCTTCAGCGGGGCGACCATTGCCGACCAGGTGCTAATTGTCGACGAAACCAGCGTGGACCTGACGCTGCCCCAGGCACAGAACGGCAACGGGGCGCTGTCCTACACGTTAACCCCGGCGCTGCCGGCCGGCCTGTCCTTCGATTCCGACCCCGGTAACCGAAAGCTAAGTGGAACTGCCACAGCGAGCCTGGGCAACACCCAGTTCACCTACACGGCGACGGACTCGGATTCGATGAACCCGGATTCTGTGTCCCTGACCTTCTACATTTCGGTTGGGCCAGATAGTACACCAAACTTTGGCGGAGCGACCGTCGACACCCAGAGCTACTACCGAAACACGGCAATCGAGACGCTTCAATTGCCGGTGGGTATGGGTGGCAACGGACCGTTGACCTACGCTATCACTCCAAACCTGCCGCAGGGCCTGTCCTTCGACGCCGACGATAGAACGATCACGGGAACGCCGACGAGAAACATAACAACCAACAACGACTACACCTACACGGTCACGGACTCCGACACGGTTGGACCGGACTCAGGTTCCTTGACGTTCAAAATCTTCGTCGTCGATGGGCCGTTGGAGTTGCCAGCCCTCGACCCGGATGAATACACCTTTGTCAGGGGGCAAGTCATCACGGCATTGCAGTTGCCGGCCTCCACCGGCGGCGTACTTGATGCTCGCACCTATACCCTGGACCGAGCGTTACCCGATGGCTTGAGCTTCAACGCCACATCCAGGCAAGTGACGGGAACGCCGATGGCGCCCATGCCCCAGCGCACCTACACCTATTCGGTGAAAGATGAAGTCGATAACGAGGTATCGATTACCTTCACGTTAACCGTGACGCAAACGACGTTTACGGAGGACATTGCCAACCAGATAATGCCCCCAGACCGGGCCATTACGCCCCTGGTCCTGCCGGTGGCCACCGGCGGCACCTCGCCCTACTCCTACACGCTGGAAGGGGATTTGCCCACCGGCCTGACCTTCACCGGTTCCACGCGCACCATATCGGGTATGCCGCCCAGGTTCTCGGGGAGCCAGACCCTAACCTACAAAGCCACCGACGCCAATGGCATAACAGCGACGCGCACCTTCAAAATCAGGAATTATGCGCCGGAGCGGGGTGGCGAAAACCTGGAGCCGGAGTTCGACGGCAATCCATTCCTGGAAGGAGGCTTGGATTCCCTGACCTTCGTGGTTGGAGAGCAGGTCAGCATTACGCTGCCGGGCCAGGCCAATGACGCTGCCAACGAGCCGGTTACCTACTCCCTGTTTGCCCGCTACGGCGACCGGAGCCTGCCCCCAGGCCTGTCCTTTAGCTCGTCCCGGCGGTTGTCCGGCACGCCCACGGAACCCCAGGATTCCAAGCAGTACGTTTACCTGGCGAAGAACGACGTCGGCGAGGACAGCTTCGTCGTGAGTATTGCGGTGGTAGCTTCGGCGCTGCCCACACCGGCGCCGACGCCGGCTCCTTTGCCGCCACTGACGCCCGAGGCGCCTCTGTCGCCCCTGAATACTCCGTCTCCCTGGGATGTCCCATCACCCTTGGGCACACCCTCTCCAGGGACTACCCCGTCACCCACGGCTACCCCGTCGCCGGGGGCCACCCCGGTTTCAGGGGCTACACCGTCACCGGGGGCTACCCCGTCGCCCATGAGTACTCCGTCGCCGGGGGATCCTCCCGACATGGTAGCCACCCCCGCGCCGGTGGCAACGGTTGCCCCGGCCGGGACTCCGGCGCCGGAACCAACGGTGGCTACTGATGCCGATCCGGGGTCGGGTGCAGACACCGGTTCGGGCTCGGCCACGTCGGCAACCACTCAAGAGTCGCCGATGACCATGCCCACGGTGGGAACCGAACGTTCCCAGATACTGGTATTGGTTCCCACGCCCGACCCGACGCCAGAACCGGAGGAGACGCCGATGCCGGAGGCTCCGCAGGCTTCGGCGTCCAGCATGCCGGAAGCACCGCAGTCGGCGGCGCCCGCTCTGCCGGAAACCTCGACGGACCAGGGTACTGGCGCCGAGGCGTCCCCCCAACAGCAGTTCGAGAATAATACGGCCCTGATAATTGCGCTGGTCATCCTCGCGTTGCTGATTGCGGCGCTCCTGACCGTCCTGCTCCTGCGGCGGCGGCGGAGGTAGGCCCAAACCGGAAGCAGGGGCGGCCCATTGGACCGCCCCTGCGATTTGTTCCTCCCATTCCCGTCCAGCATGGGCTGGCGGGCTGGTCTTGAATCTTGGATTACTGGATTGGACCCGGCGGCTGGACCTGTTCCATCAGGTCGTCGTTCCATTCTCCTTCAGCCACCAGGATGGCCTTGGCGTCAAAAGCGAATGCCTCGATGAGGTTGTGGGACAGGTACACGTAGGTTCCGGGTTGGCGGATGGTGTGAATGGAAGCTCCGGCGGAACCGGCGGCGATAATCCAGGTTTCCAGGTCCAACTCCGGCGGGTCGTTGAAGCCACCCCGTTCCCACACGTAATCGCCATGGCCGCCAATGAGGTGGGGATAGGATTGCCGGTTGGCCTGGGAATGGACGATTAGCACATTCTCGCCCACATTGGCGGTCAACTGCCCTTCGCCCTGCAGGGCTCCGGTAACGCCGTTGAACACGATATGGGTGGGAATGAGGGACTTCATCGCCTCCAGGTCATCGGCCAGCGACTCGGCAGGGCTGTCGTAGCGTTTGAAGGTGCCATCCTCCGCCTGGGGCAGGTAGTAGTCCTGCTCGCCGATGTAGTAGGCGCGGTCGTAGCGAACGGGATTGCCGGCCGGGTCCTTGAGACCATCCCGGGGCAGCACCATGATGGCGCCGTTCATGCCGTGGGTTACGTGCCAGGGCACCATGGTTCCGCCGGGGGCGCAGTGATAGATGAACACGCCGGGCTTGACCGCCCGGAAGCGTAGCACTACCTCCTGACCGGGGCCCACATTGGTCAGGGCGCCGCCACCCAACGCGCCGACGGAGGCGTGGAAGTCGATGTTGTGCAGCAGCAGGTTGCTGGAAGGGTTGACCAGTGTCAATTCAACGTAGTCGCCCTCATGCAGCACGATGATGGGGCCGGGCACGGAGCCGTTGAAGGTGAAGGCCCACATGAACACGCCGGGCGCCACCTCAATCTCCTTTTCTTCCACCGTCATGCGCACTGCAACCACCCGGGGTTCCCCATCGTAGGTCTGCTCGTGCTCGGGCAAGAACGGCGGGGCGACCAGCTCCTGGGTTACTCGCTCCAGGGTACTGACATCCTGGGGCTCCCAGGTTGTGGGGCCCTGCCAGTAGGTTGAGGTTTGGGCCGCCGCGGCTTGGGCGACCCCGGGCGATGGGGAAGCCTCCGGCCTGGGCAGGGTGGTAGTGGGCAGGGAGAACGTGGGTATGGCGGTGGCTGCCGGTTCGCCGCCGCGACAGGCGAGAAGGAAGGCGGACAGAATTACTACTGTCAATAGCGCCAACGTACTGGGACGGACTCGGGGAAGTCTCCGGGCTTTGTCATTCATATCTTGCTCCTTTGTCACATCTGGATCTGGCATCGCTAGACAACATCAATGCTATAGCTAGCATAACTCCCAATATATAATTTGTCGAACACGAAAACACAATCAAGGGAATGGCGCCAGTCCTCCAGCGCTAAATTGCGGGTTAACCGGGGTGTCAGACCCATTTGAACTGGGTCTGGCCTCCAATGTTCATGACATAGGCCTGCTAGACAGTTGACGATGGGGAAACCCGTTGCTAATATCCAATTAGGCGGCCCTAGAGGCCCGGATTACCCTTCAGAGGCTTTGGATTAAAAGAAATGACAGCGCCCCTTACCACCCGAACCCAAATAATGGCGATTCTTGAGAATCGAGGCTACCGGGCCACGGCTCCGAGGAGGGCGATCATTGAATTGCTGGAGGGCAAGAAGGAAGGCTTCACCGCCGAGGACATAAGCAACGAATTGCCCCAGGTGGGCCGAGCCACCGTTTTTCGAACCGTCAAGCTGCTGTTGAATGCTGGCGTGCTATGCCGGCTGAATATGCTGGACGGCGCCCCCCGATACAGCCTCTCCAGCGTGGAACATCACCACCATACCATCTGCGTCAGATGTGGCAACGTGGGCGAATTCCGCGCCACCAACATCGAGAACCTGGTTCGGGCGGTCAGTGAACAGATTCCGGGCGAAATCGTGGGCCACCGCTTTGAATTCTACGTCAACTGCGATACCTGCCTGGAAGCCAAGTAACCGTCGGACTCCCTGCAACCAACATCCCCGCTACCAACCAACCTTCCCTGTCGTTCCTGTATGCGTTGGATAGTTCGTTGACCTAGCGCCAACGATCACAAAACCAACTTGGCTGGCTATAAGACTAGCTGGAACTAAGGCGACACAGGCACGTAACCTGCGTATGGCAGATCGTAAAGCCCGGTCCAATGCAGGGCATCCCCCATGACAGGTCGTAGTTGACTTGTTCCTATTCGCAACCATAACATGGAGTGGGCTGGCCGTTTACTGGGTAGAGCTGTATCAGTAAGGAAGGAAGAGCCGCCAATATCGTTCCGTTTGGCCGGATTATCGCGCAAGTCGATCCTCCAATTCCGGACGACGAAGTCAGGGATGGTCACCAGTAACTGATCCATGCTCCGCGACGCCGGATCCCCAGGGCCGGTCCAGGAGTCAGGTGCAGCATCATGTCACCGGAACCCACGGTTCAAGAGGCGAGTGCCGGTAGCAATCGCCAGCAGAAAATCCTGCTGGTGGGGGCCACCGGCTACATTGGCCGCCGACTGGTGGGGCTAATGGAACGGGAAGGACAATCAGTCCGTTGCCTGGCGCGTCGTCCCGAATTCCTGCTGGCCAGCGTTTCCGCCACCACCGAGGTGGTTGGGGGCGACCTGTTGGACCCAGACAGCCTTACCCAAGCCTGTCGCGACGTTGACGTTGCCTACTATCTGGCCCATGCCCTGGGTTCATCGGGCGATTTCGAGGCTGAGGAGACCCGGGGCGCCGAGAATTTTGCGGCGGCGGCGCGGGCCTGCGGAGTGCGTCGCATAATCTACCTGGGCGGCCTGGGCCAGGACACGCCCGACCTGTCGCCTCACCTGCGTAGCCGGCAACGGGTCGGCAGGCTCCTGCTGGATTCAGGAGCGGCCGTCCTGGAGTTTCGCGCCTCCATCGTGGTGGGTTCGGGCAGTGTGTCCTTCGAGGTGGTGCGGGCCCTGGTGGAACGCCTGCCGGTGATGATCACCCCTCGCTGGGTGTCGGTTCCAGCCCAACCCATTGCCATTGACGACCTGCTGGCCTACTTGGTAGCGGCCTTGGACCGGTCCTGGGACGAAAGCCGTATTGTGGAGATTGGCGGCGCCGACGTGGTTTCCTACGGAAGGTTGATGCAGGAGTACGCCCGGCAACGGGGCCTGCGTCGCTGGATGATCCGAGTACCGGCGCTGACGCCCCGATTATCCAGCCTTTGGCTTGGCCTGGTTACACCGGTTTACGCCCGCATTGGACGGCGGCTGGTGGACAGCCTGCGCCATGCCAGCGTTGTGGAAGATGCGGAGGCAGCTGCCACCTTCAACGTCCGCCCCCGGGGGGTGTCCGAAGCCATCGCGGCCGCCCTGCGCAACGAGGACCGGGAATTTGCCGAAACCCGCTGGTCGGACGCCCTTTCCTCGTCGGGCAGAACGCCTGGCGGGGCGGCGGGTCGCTTTGGCGCTCGCCACGTCGATACCCGCACGACCTCGGTGGCCACGCCACCCGAAGTCGCCTTTACCGCCATCCAGCGCATCGGCGGCGCCAATGGCTGGTATTTCGCCAACTATCTATGGAAGGTACGAGGCATTCTGGACCGGTTGATCGGCGGCGTGGGCCTGGGCAGGGGCCGGAGACATCCGGTGTGCCTGGCCCCAGGAGATACGCTGGACTGGTGGCGGGTGGAAGTCCTTGAGGCCGGTCGGCGACTGCGCCTGGCCGCGGAGATGAAATTGCCGGGGAGGGCCTGGCTGGAGTTCGAAGTAAGTCCAAATGAGTATGGCGGCGCCATCATCCGCCAGACGGCCGAGTTCGATCCGGTGGGGGTATTTGGCCGCCTCTACTGGTACGGGCTGTGGCCGGCCCATGCCTTCGTCTTTCGAGGGATGCTGCGGGGAATTGCCAGGGCTGCCGCCGGAGAAGAGGCCAACTAGCCACCATGCGACTCTGGTCGTTGCATCCGAGCTACCTGGATGCCAAGGGTTTGGTGGCCCTGTGGCGCGAGGGTCTCCTGGCGCAGCGGGTTCTCAACGGCGGAACCCAGGGTTACCGCAATCACCCCCAGTTGGTGCGCTTCCGGGAACATCAATCTCCGTCAGCGATGATTGCCGCTTACCTGGAGGCAGTATGGGATGAGTCCCTTCGTCGCAGATACCGTTTCGACCGCAGCCGAATTATGGAGCATGAGCCACTATCCCTGAAAATTGAGGTAACCGAAGGCCAGCTGCGTTATGAACTGGCCCATCTCCTGGGCAAGCTGGAAGTTCGCGACCCCGAGCGAGCCAAGGGACTGCGCGATGTTGACCTTCCCAACCCGCATCCCTGCCTGGTTGCAGTTCCTGGGCCGATTGAGTCTTGGGAGAGAGCTTGAAGGTAGGACCGGAGTTCAGGGAGCCTGACTGCGCTCCCCACCCCTTCGACGTGATGGCGATTCAGGCACTGTACCATACCATAAGGCCGTAGGTGTCACTGAGATGAGAGGGGAGCGAAAATTTCCCGTGGGAATGATTCGGGTTCTGGCATCAGTTCTTCTAATGGCCAGCACGCTGCTGGGAACGGCTGCATGCGAACCCCCGGGTCTCTATCAAGGGATTGCAAGGGTACACGACTGGAAGAATGCACCGATATGGATGCCGGATGGGAATTCTATTGTCTTCGGTCATTCCGAAAATCGTTCTCATCAGCATCTGTACGAAATCAGTCTGGATGGAATCACCCTCAGTGCAATACCGGGAGCAGAAAGGGAGAGTACCAGCGACCTACGCCAATCCGGAGTGGCAGCCAGCATTTCGCCGGACTTCTCCCGATTGGCCTACGCGGACTTCGAGCATCCGACCTGGATTCCTTGGGGGAAGCGCTACAACTGGGAGATAGCCTCATCAACCCTCGACGGGTCGAAACAGCGCCGGCTAACGGA
Organism: Dehalococcoidia bacterium; assembly: GCA_965221385.1. Lineage (GTDB taxonomy): Bacteria > Chloroflexota > Dehalococcoidia > Lucifugimonadales > UBA3495 > Bin22. Next base: position 1,028,838 of record OZ244885.1, on the reverse strand, counting down.
TGACTTAGAACACAGGGACCATTCTCCAGTCTGGTCGCCAGACGGCTCTCGTATAGCCTTCGTCTCAAATAGAGGCGATCCACAAGGGTTCTATAGGCCAACCTTCGATGGCCCCACTTGGCAAGGGTCCGCGCGTCACGTTTACACCATGTCATCTGACGGTTCGAATGTGCTTAGCGTAGCCCCTGAAGTCGGCGGGGCTATATTTTCGCCCCTGCTCTGGTCCCCTAACGGCCAGCGTCTCGCCTTCGTGCTGCGGGCTCATTCTCCTATACACGTTTCTGCAGTTTGGGTGATGTTCTCGGCGAAAAGCGACGGTTCAGGCTGGGTCAGCCTGGGGGAGACCATCGGCCTTCCAGCCTGGTCCCCAGACAGCAGCCGGCTGGCCTTCGTAAGGAGGGGAGAGGGCCGGACAGCGCTCTACACCATCGGGGCCGATGGTAAGGGATTGAAGGTGATACACGAAATTGACGCCAAGTACCTGAACAAATGGGCCAACGTAACCAACAACCTGGCTTGGTCGCCCTCGGGCGAGAAGATACTGCTCTCTGGCAAAGGCATGGCGGCCATCGTTGACCTGAAGAATGAGGAATTCCAGCTGGTTACGAACCTTCGTCCCAGATCGGGGTCTCCTCTGCTGTACTCATCCTGGTCCCCGGACGGCTCCCAGATTGCGGTGAATATAAGCGGCGGAGATGTGCTCAACGGATTCGACCCATTGTTGTACGTAATGGATGCTGATGGCTCCAACAAGAGGATACTGGCTAGATACGTGCTCGAGATTGATTTTGACCGATACGGCAACGATCCGACCTATCTTAACGACAACAGGGTGGTGCCGGCCCACGGCGAGCCATGGCCGGCCGACTATGAGGTTGCTCCTAAGACACCGATTCCAGAGTCCTCGGCCATACCAAACCCGTCAAATCCTCCGGCTCCTGCTGAGACACCTGCACCCCCTCAGGCTGTGACACCCTCCCCGACTCCTGTAGCCAGCAGTTACTCTGAAATCATGCCGGAGCGCGCAAGGGGCCATCGTTCCGAACCGGCCAGCTGACCCCCCGCCGGGTTGGATCGGGCAACGGTTCAACAGTCCCTGACGGTTATCTCTTGGGATTTGGAAGCCTGCCGGTTGCCCACATCTAACAATTTCCCATGATCGAGGGCCTCGTACCGGAGTTTAGACAGGGCCAGCAACGAACGCAGAGTGTCCACGTAACGATACCTGCCTGAGGGGCCAAGTCAATGACGTATCTTGGTTGGGGATGCCACGAAACCGCTGGTCTCAACTGCGCGGCCGGGGCGGGCATCACCAGCAATAGCGGCGGGGGCCTAGCAGGCCAAGAGCATGGCGTCTCATACGACCGGCGCGCCGCCTTGATTGGCATCAGTGGACACCTTGTCATCGCTGAGGCCTATGGCCCGCAATGCCCAATGGAGGTCGTATTCCAGGTCCCATCGCGGGATAGGAAGTGGGTCTCCCATCTCAACTTCCGAACTCCGACCGCCGTAAACTCTTCCGCATTACCTTATGCGCGTTCTAGTCCAACTCTCCCGACGCCATTCCCGTGACTATGTCGCTGGCGTCGCTCCACGGGTTGGAACAGCCGGGGCTGTATACATACACCCGCACGTCGTACTCCACCGGGTCCAGAGTCACCCCGACTTGGCCCCAGTTTCCGTGTCCCGCCGAGGGGTGAATGATGAAGGTCTCTGATATGTGCTGAGCCCGGCCATAGTCTTGGAAGACCTCGTAGGCGCCACTTTCCGCGTTGTTGGCCAGTTCACCTTCGTCCACCTCCCACGAGCCGCGCCACTCGGACACCGATGCCTTCTTGTATTGGACCTCGTAGCCGGCCAGTTCGCCGGTGATATAGCAGGATCTGCCCCTCCAATGCCACGATAGATTCAAGCTGTTGGGGGTTCTTCCTGGGTAGGCGGAAGTGATGACAGGTGTCGCCGGTTGTCCCTCCGCGACGGGAATTGCAGATTCTTCCTCCGAGGCAGCGCCCCAGCCGCCTCTGTTCCCCGCTCGCATCTGGAAGACATAGCGGGTACCATTGGACAGTCTTGCGACATCGTGCTCGGTGGTGTCGCCATCACTTCCCGAAATGGACTGCCATTCGCCGAAACTGCCGTCCCGGGTACGAATCCGATACTGCCACGCGTCGGCCTTGTCATCGGCCTGCCACTTCAGTCGGACGCTGGCGTCCAGGGGCGTCGTGGTGAAGCCGGCCGGCTTGGCCGGGGGCTTCTCCTGCAACGTGACGGTGTAAGCCTGGGTGGATTCCAGCCCCCGCTTCCCGTCCCGCATGTCCACCACCCGGTAGGTGAAGGTGGTGGTTCCCTGGAAGTCGTCGTCCGGGTAGAAAAACAACACCTCCTTGTCCTGGGGGGCCTGCCGGTCCGGGTTGGGTATCTCCTGGTGGACAAATATATCCTTCTCAATCTCCCAGTCTTCAAATTTCGTCGCTAGGCCCAAGAAGCCCGAAGTAGGCAAGGACTCCAATTGAATACCCCAGAGGTTACTGCCGTCCACTCCCGTGAATGGCCAGTTGCGGATGTCTATGTTAGTCCGATCGCCATCTCCGACGGCTATTGTGTGGTTGGCGCTGGTCGGCGGAGTAGTTCCGTCTGAAGGCGTAGCATAGGTGGTAGCCGGAATACCTTCACCAGAAGCGTTTACCGCGCGAACCTCGAAGGTGTGGCGAACCTTGCTGGTGAGTCCGGTTAAGGTGTGACTCGTGGTGGCCTCGTTACTGCCGGGAATATCGGTCCAGTCGCCGAATTCCCCACTAGTCTTCCAGCGAGTCTGCCACTTCTCAATGGTTGTGTTCGAAGATTGATCCCAGGAAAGTACAACTGTTCCTGTCTCGGCCTGCGGGCGGGCAGTCAGGGACTCCGGCAGCCATGGAACCACGCAGTCGGGCAGGTTTGGCGGATTTCCCCCTATTTTCGCGTACCATCCTGTAAGGACGGAATCGTGGTAGGGTAGGCAAACCTTGTTATTGACAACACCAAACCTGCTCAAACTGAACATTCGAGACATATCCGAAGGAAGGGGGCCACTCAATCTATTGTCATCAAGGTGCAGAGTGGTGAGCTTGAATAGGAAGCCTATTCTCGCAGGAATCGAGCCGCTCAGGTTGTTGCCTTCAAGGCGCAAGAATTCGAGACTATCCAGGTTGCCCAGTTCTGGGGGAATTGCGCCGCTCAAGTTGTTGTCGAAGAGCGTCATACTGGTGAGGCTGCTAAGTTTGCCCAGTGCTGCAGGAATCGAACCACTGAGTTGGTTGCCGTAAAGGTCTAGTTCCTCCAGTTTAGATAGGTTTCCCAGTTCCCCAGGGATGGAACCACTGAGTTGGTTGCCGGAAAGGTCTAGTTGCTCGAGACCAGATAGGTTTCCCAGTTCCCCAGGAATTGAACCACTGAGCATGCTACGGTCAAGGTGAAGTTCTTTGAGATTGGACAGGTTGCCCAATTCCGCAGGAATGGTACCGCCTAGACTGGTGTAACTGAGGTAAAGTTGCTCGAGACTTGACAGGTTGCCCAGTTCAGCAGGGATGCCACTGCTTAAATCGTTGTCGCCTAGGCTCAATGCAACTAAACTCAATAGATCGCCCAACTCCGCCGGAATCGAACCGGTAAGGTCATTTGCGGCAAATTCCAATATGGAAAGATTGCTAAGGTTGCCCAGTTCCGTAGGAATAGATCCAGTCAGGTTGTTCCTGTAAAGGCGCAACTCGGTCACCCGACCGTTAACAATAGTAACGCCATGCCAAGAGTTGCCAGGGTCGGTAGTGAAGTCCCACCCGGTATTGTTATGCCAGTTGTCGCCGCCAGTGGCGTTGTAGAGGGCTTGCAGCGCAGCCTTGTCCGTGGCCAAGTTTCCAATAGGTGTCGGAGTAGGTGTCGGAATTAACGTTGGATCCGGTGTGGGCGTGGGCATGTCGGTAGGTTGTGGCGTGGGCGTGTCGGTAGGCCGTGGCGTGGGAGTATTCGTGGGACGAGGTGTAGGCGTGGCCGTGGGCCGTGGCGTGGGGGTGGGAGTAGCTCCCGGCGTCGGAGAGGACGTCGGAGCATGCGGCTCTACCGATGCAGTGTAAATTGATTCCGACTCAAGGCCCCGTTCGCCGTCCCGCGCGTCCACCATCCGGTAGGTGAAGCCCGAGCCGCTAAAGTCATCACCCGGATAGAAATAAAGGACTTGCCTCTGCGCTGGGTTCTGACGGTCTGGGTTTGGTATTTCTCGGGCGAACGGAACCTCTGTCCATGTTTCCTCATCCTGGAAGTTGTGCACCAGTATCAGGTTGCCCGATGCGGGCACGGATTCCAACTGAACGCCCCAAAGGGGGTTTCCGTCCACGCTAATGAAGGGCCAATTCCTGATATCGATGTTGGTCCGAAATCCGTCATTCAATATAATTGTCTGGTTCGAGCCGAAAGGAGGTATTGGCGTGGCTGTAGGGCGAGGTGTAGGCGTGGGAGTGTCGGTAGGCCGCGGCGTGGGAGTGGGAGTGTCCGTGGGTCGTGGCGTGGGCGTGTCCGTCGGGCGTGGCGTGGGCGTGTCCGTGGGCCGTGGGGTGGGTGTGGACGTGGGTTCTGTTGTCGGTTCCGGCGTAGGTTCGGGCGTGGCTGTCGGCGCTTCCGTTGGTTCTGGCGTCGGTGTTTCCTGTGCCATCACAGTGGGTGAGAGGGCAACAAATAGAACAGCCACCAGTATCAACGCGACTGCGGCCCAGGGCCCGTAGGTGGATAGAGTAGCCGGAATCAGCTTGGACATGTTATGCCTCAAGAAAGAAAGACTGCATTGAAACGCCGAAAACTAGGGAGCAATGTTTCTCTTTCGACTTTGGTTTAGCGCGCCGATTATAGCACACTGCAGATTCGACCATTAGGAAGAGGTGAAGCTATTGCAGATGCTGTTGATACCGGCTTCGGCTGTCGCGGGCGGTGGCTACAAGTGTCCGGCCACCCAGCCGTCGGCCAGCGTCTTGAAGGTCGAGCGGCGGCTGGCAACTACTAGCGGCCCCTATCGCTGGTCGCCCAATGTGTTGGCAGGCCTTGCTCCCGTCGCCGATCCAGTCCACCCAGAGCGTCGGTTCCGGTTGCTGGCCCCGAAGGTCCACCATTCCCCATCCCAATTGGAATAGATACCGGTACCGCTGGTCGGGGCTTATATCTGCTCGCGCGTATCGATAGTTCCGCAGTGGAATTCGTCCGATGGAATGGCGCAATAGAACAGGTCCAAAATCAGGCGCTGCATGGCTGGTGGAAGGTAGAGACGGCGGTACCTGCTGGGGTCCTCCGTACCTGCGGAGATTGTGCCGTTTGATATAATGCCTCCGCCGCCATTGTCCATTTTCCCTGACTTTTGGAAAAACGTTGCGTAAAGCATTCCATATTCTGAATTTATGAGGCGATTTATGGACGCCAAGACCCTTTGCACCAAGTTGCTGCTTGCCGACAGTGAAGAGACGGTCGTTCAGACATTGCGGGAGGCTGGATATTGGGAAGATCCGGCTGCGTGGCGTCCCTACGGCGACTTGGAAAACAACTACGGCACAATTGGCAACCAGCAGAGCGAGGCGGTGGCGGAGCTGGTCGAGAAGATCGTAAACGCGATAGATGCCCGCCTTACCAATAGGTGCCTGGAGAGTGGTGAAGACCCCGAGTCGCCGGAAGCCCCCAAATCGATCAAGGAGGCTGTTCACCGCTATTTTGGTGAAGGCGGCGCTTTTGACCCCGACCGCAGTGGGCGCCTGTCCAATTGGCCCGATGCCCGGCTTAACGAAGAGGGTGAATTCATTACGCTAACCGCCACCGGGGCTAGACCTGGGGGACGACGGGGCGCAAAAGTCCTGATTTTGAAGGTACGAGAACCATCTATCCCATTGGCGTCGGTGGCCTTGTAGGTGAAGGCCAGCGCCCCCGAGAATCTGGGCGGCGTACCCATGATGGATCGGGCGACGGTGTTATATGTCAGGCCGTCGGGCAAATCCCCTTCCAGCGTGTAGGTGTAGGGCGAGGTTCCGCCGGTAGCATCGGGAAGCTGAAGGGTCGCAATGGCCTCGTCGGGCGCCATTATCTGGTTTCGTATCGGCGGCAGCGTGGTCTGGGTCCCGACGATGGTGAATTGGGTGGACACCGGGTTCCCGGCTTCGTCCTTCGCCATGTATGTATAGGTATTCAGGGGCGATGCTGCCGTTGGATTTCCAGAAATAAACCGTCGATTGTCGTTGAAGGTCAGTCCAGCGGGCAGCGGCGGGGTGATGGTGTATTCGTAGTCCGTACCATCGCCGCCGGACGCGCTTGTCAGGTTTCCAATTCCCGATGTCTGCGCCCACGATGTAGGTTCAGTCATCTGGCTTCGCCAGTGTCGGTCCGGAGTAAATGCGAAACTTTATGAAGGGCTGTCCCAGAGTGTCATCCCGGGGCTTCGCCTTCCAGACGTAAGTTCGCGGGGCCGTCGTCCTAGTGGGAGTTCCCGTGATGAACTTGTTGCTGCCAGCCTCGCCCACAGTCAGGCCCGTAGGGAGCGTCGGGTCCCCATTGGGCGGATCCGTATCTTCAGTCCCGTCCTTGAAAAGGAATCGGTCAATGGACTGGCTGGCTGAATCGCAGTCGCCCTTCGAATGGGGAAGGTTGTGATTCGGAATCGGCTCGTCCACCGTGTACACCAGGTCAGAAATGGTTTGATTTTCGAACGTACAGGGATGGGACGCAATATCGAACAGGACATTCGTTGTGTCGCCGTCGCGGTCTCTAGCTCTGCAGCGAAGCCGGAATGTCCCCGCTACGGCGGGCGTGCCGGAGAGTATTCGCGTCTCGGGGTCGAAGGACAGGCCCTGAGGCAATGGCCGTCCAAAAGCGGTTAGAGAGTACGTGACCGGAAGGTTGCCGGTACCGACCGCCTCCAGCGTCAGCGGTTCAAAGGGAATCCCCCTAAAGATTGGCGGGTTAGATCTTACTGGGTTACGTGAGAAACGTGAGGGGTAGTCTGGTTCTATCTATAAGAAAAACGTCAACTCTGCCGAGTCCGGGTCCGTCGCGTCACCGCCTGTGACCTTCCACGTGAATGACTCCGTAATGAGCGGCGAAGTGCGTCGTCCGGTAACCTTCCAGTCACCGTCCGTCTTAATAAGCGACAGTCCAGTCGGTGGATCCGGAGTCAATGTGTACGTCAGCGTCCCGTCTCCCCCGGGGCCTCTGGTAGATCAATGTCTATTGCCGCTTGGGTAACGAACCACTGTTCGGGAATGGATGCGGCGTTGAATGTTGGCGACCCGTGTTCGCTGGGCAGGTAGCCCAGGAATGAGGCGGCGGTTGGATCCAGGTTCGGGCCCAAGGATGCCCGGCTGGGCTCGGCCCCCCAAAGCATCGGCCTCATGACCAGAGGGAGGGCAACTACGGCAATTGAAAATCTCATGACTTCACCCACGCATTACCGATAATTGCTTCAGCCAGTCCCTGCGGGAAATTCCCGGTTACCGCGAAAGCCGATGGTATTCGGGACACTTTCAAGCTTCGAGTCAATATAGAATCGTTACTCAGGATGACCCATCTGTAATTCAATTGCGCGGAATGCGGAGGGCAGGAATGCGGCAGGTGGGCAGGCAACCCAGCTGTGCAGCCTTGATTGAAGGTGGTGGTCTTGGTATAATTTTGGAACGCTCCAACAGGGGCGCCCCCACAATACGTGGGCCTGTAGCTCAGGTGGTTAGAGCGCGGTCCTGATAAGACCGAGGTCGTTGGTTCGAGTCCATCCAGGCCCACCACGCTTGACGGAAGACAGTACCGGCCCGTGCAGGGCCATTTCCTCCGTGTCTGCCTCCCCTATTGGCGAATCGTCCGGCATGGGGATCGTGTAGCGCAGCATCGCGCCGCCGGGTTCCACTTCGATCTCCTTTACGAAGGACTTGATGAAGGCCCGCTGTTCCGTCAGTTCGCTCTCCCGCAGGTAGCGGCTCAGGTCTTGGGCGTAGGCGGTGATGGTCTCCACCTCGTCCAGAATCACCCGCCGTTGGGACAGCATGGTCCTGGCTTCGGCAACTGTCCCTTCCAACCTCTGCTGCCGTTCCCGGTGATCCCGGATGCGGGGCATGAAGTCCTCAATGTCCAGGTCGGTGGTTTCGGCCAAGTTGTAGAGCCGCTCCAGCCGGCGGCACACGTCGGCCAGTTCCGCTTCTGCTGTCTCCATTCGCTGGCGCTGTTCACGGGCGACGCCGTCCATCTCCTCATCCACCAACTTCACCAGCTTCCTGATGTTGGAATCGGTGAGGATGTTGTCGCGGATGCGTTCCACCACCATGTCCTCGAAGTGGCGGGCGTTGAGCCGGGGGCAATCACAGGCGTCGCTGCCCCGCTTCATCAGGGACTGGCACACGTAGTAGGCGAACTGCCCGCTCTTGGAATCCTGGCCCGACATGGACCGGTTGCAGGTACGACACTTGACCAGGCCGCTCAGCAGGTAGGAGCTGCCAACCCTCCGGGGATGCGCCCGCTTCGGCGCGCGGGACCGCAACTGCCGGTTCACCTTGCGGAACTGGGTCTTGGTGACGATGGCGGGAAAAGCCTTGTCCACCCGGACCGGCTCGTCCTTGTCCTTTGCGCCTTGGCCCCAGACCAAAGTCCCGGTATAGGTTTCGTTGCGGAGGATGATGTGAACGCCGTTCTTAGACCAGAGGCGACCGGTGGGGTTGGCGATGCCCTCGTCGTTCAGGGTGCGGGTGATGTCGAGAATGCCATGCCCGGTTTCGGCCAGGCTGAAGATGCGCCGCACGACGGGAGCGGTGTCCGGGTCGAGTTCCAAGGTGGGACGCTTCTTTGCGCCGTCCTGAACCATGAGCTTGCGAAAACCGTAGGGAACCCGGCTGGCGACCTAGAATCCGCGAGACGCCGCTTCCCGCATACCCCGCAACACCTCTTGCGCCAAATTTTCGGAGTAGAATTCGTCCACTGACTCGATGATGGCTTCCATCAGCTTGCCCGTGGGGGTGTCGTCGGCATGTTCGGTGATGGACACCACGCGGATGCCCTTGCGCCGGAGCATGGACTTGAAGGCTACGGCGTGTTCTCGCTTTCGGGTGAACCGGCTGAACTTCCAGACCAGGATTTCCTTGAAGGGAGCGTCGGCTTTCCCAGCTTCCTCCAGCATAGTGCGGAACTGAGGCCGGTCGGCGATCCTGCCGCTCTCGGCCTCGTCCACGTACTCGCGGGCTACCAGGTAGCCATTCTTCTCGGCGTAGTCCCTCAGGGCCCGCAATTGGGCAGCAACGGACAGGTCCACGTCCTGCCGGTCGCTGGAGACGCGGGCGTAGAGGGCGGCGGGGGTGAGGTCTGATTGCTGATGTTTATTCATTGCGTCCTCCCGTTCAGTCCATCTGATGCGGTCTATTTTGTCGAAAGCGAGTTGAGGTTTTGGCTGGCGTCAGATTCTTCAAGTAGGGATTGCGATGGACGGCTGGGGTTTCTAATTGTCGTTGATCGCCATCAGCTCGATGTGATTCTCGAATCGGTGAAAGTCTGCTGTATTGAACGTCAACAGCCGGCGCTCGCCGTAAGCCAGCATGGTGGCCACGATGTTGGCGTCATGCACCTGCTTCCCGCCCACGTTGACCTCGCGGCACAATTCCACCAGGCGGTCGGTCACTGTAGGCCCGTCCTCAAGCACGTCGAAGGCCTGGGCGAACCTCTCCACATCAGCGAGGGTTTCGTCGCGAGTGAGGCTCACCGGCCAGGTCTGGGGGCGGGTTACCACCGCCAGATACTCCCGCAGTACCTGGCGACTGATGCGCAGGGGTTCGGGTCCCGCCAGGGCTTGCTCCAATTGCTTCCTTGCCGCCGCGTGGTCTGGCGCTTCCAATATGCGGGCGTTGATCAGCACGTTGGTATCGATGAACATGTTTGAAATCAGGCCCTTTCTCCGTAGATGTCTTCCCTGCCCAGACTCATCCTTTCGGGCCAAGCGCCGGCGGAGTGAACGGGCAGCAACTGGTCCAGGGTAAACTCCGGGGAGGTAGCAACCTGCTTGCGACGGAAGAGCAGCGTCTCGTTCTCCAGGTCCACCTCAGCCGTCTCCCAACCGGCGGCTCCCCAGGCCAACGCCTGGCTGTGGCCGCTGCCGCCGCTCTGATTCGACCACCAGGGCCGGTGCAGGCGGGCCGATGGCGGCAACGGATAACCGATGATGGACTCGATCTCGCCGAAGGATGTCCGCCACTCGTGGTCGGTCAGGCGGCAGAGGTGGGCATAGAGGTCCCGGTACTTGCCGCGGGCGGCCATTTCACGGTAGGTTCGTTCTCGATTCATGGTCATTGCCATGGCGGTTCTCCTTGCCGACTCCGGCGCCGACGGATTGGCTTCGATGACTGTACCATTATCATTAGTTAGTGTCCTTATCGCAACCCTTAAACGCGGGTTGCATCAGGCCTCACGTGAAGGGGCACGTTGGCTCCAGCGCATCTGGGTTGCGCCAGGCCAACCCCAGGGGGCCGACCTGCTCCAGCCTCTCCTTATGGGACACCCACAACGGCACGTCCACTTTGGCGCGTTCCATCTCTCGTCGGGCGACGCCGAGAAACACACCCTCGGCCAGGTAGTCGTCGAAGACGATCAGCACCAAGGGCCAGGCTCCATGGTCGTCCAGGGGACGTTTCGAGGAATAGTAGCGCAGGTAGGGCGCCAGCCGGTCGGCCATGGTGGACGGATGCACGGCGCGGCGTTCCCATTCCAAGAAGAATGGGATGGTATTCGATTCGATTCCCACCGCGCCGGAGGCGTCGGGATGGATGGAGCGCAGTCGGTTCCCGTGGGGAAAGTAGTGGGTGGAGCGATGGGGCGGGCAGACCCGGAGCGCGTTGGTTTCCGAATTCCTCTTGGCCTGACGAAGCAGAGCTGCCAGAAACCAATGCACCGCCTCGGTATGCTCGATGGTTCGGGCAAGGGTGCGGCTGTTGCCGCCCGGAACGTCCCGCCATGAGGAAATCATCCCTCCGTCATCGGGTTCCGCCTGCCAACGGCGCAACGACGTGGACACCGAGGCCCGATCCCGGCGAGCCAGCATCGCCAATCCGCGGCGGCCGAGGGCCCAGCGTTTCCGCCCATTGAGGGTGGCCCTGACCGCCAGCATCAAGGACTCCAGATTGGCGGCCGTCCTCCAAACGCGGGAGTCGGAGACTCCCAGGAACGCGCACAGGTCATTCACCGCAGCCCAGGGCCAGTCGGATAGGCAGTCCAGCATTTGCTTATCGGCGGCGCCCAGCAGCGTTGAGAGGAGGTGGTTGGGGACTTCGCCATTGACGTCCGGCGGGCTAACGACGTTGGGAAGTGACGCCCTGGACAGAGGAGATTCGTGAGGCAATCCGCCACCCTGCCCCAGGTTGGACAGTACCTCCTCCAGGGACAGCATGGAGGAAAGGGAGGGAATTCGCCACACCCGTTCGTTGGCGCTGGCGTTGACGAGGCGTTGCTCCAGGGCTAGGAATGCTGGGCCAGGGTAGCGGGCCAGCAGGCGGCGGGCCTCCTGCAAGCGCGAGTCGTCGGGCATCAACGCCAGCAGGCCCCGGGGCAGGGATTGCCGGGAGTTGACCAGCCAGTTCACCCGGTCGGCGAAGGCGGCGCGGCCGACGGTGGCTCCCTGCCTCAGAACGCCAAGAGTCTTGCCGCCGGAGAGGGTCATTGCGGCGTCCAAGGGTAGGGAGCGATACCATCGGAACCGGACGATCTCCTCCACCGAAGCCACCGCCGACGCCAACCGGTAGATGATCGCCACCGCGTCCAGCCTCTCCAACAGCAGCCGTTGCCAATGGGCCGACACGGGCTGGAGGCGAAGGATGCCGTCCACCTTCTGACCCTCCACCCCCGCCAAGCGTTCCAGCCCGGCGGGGGTGAGATGCCACCGGCGGGTGGCGGCGATGAGCGGCGATCCGTGGCGCAGGAACTGAACCAATCCCTGTTTCTGGAGTCGCATCAGGGCGCGGCGGGCCGAGGCCACGGCCAGACCCGACACGGCGGCCAGTTCCAGCCAGTCCAGGAAGGGCATGGCCGCCATGGTTCGTAGCGCCAACACATCGCCTTCTTTGACCCTCACGCGGCCTCCGCTTCATCCTCTGATGGTTCGGACCGGGGGCCGCCCTCTCCCCTCTGCCGGTTGCGCTGGCGGCGGGTCTTGCCCTGTCCATCTTGCCTGTTGCCATTGCCAGTGGCGCTGCCACCGCCATCGGGCTTGGGGTTGGCCGGCCTGTCGCCGGAAGATTTCCCTTTATCCTCACCTTCCTCCCGGTTCAGCCGTTCCCGATACTCCTTCACCCGCAGGTCGGCCTCTGCCTCCAAAAGCGCCACGGTCTCCATCGGCGTGGTGTAGCCATCGGCGGCGGCCCGTATCCGCTGCGCCATTTGGAAATCGCCCGGCTCCGGTTCGCGCAACTCCATGTAGTAGGTGGGTTCCCTTCGCCCGTCCACCGTGGCCCGAACGTAGCAGTGGTGGGTCGGCAATGACACCAGGTCCTCCTCTCCCACCCGCTCCCGGTCCAGTTCTCCCATCAGTTCGCGGGCGTCGGAAGCCGATACTTGGAAGGCAACCAGGCAACCCACGTTGGCCAGGATAGTGTCGCGCATGGTTTGCGAGAGGTCGTCCAGCTTGGCCAAGCTCTGGGTGGCCAGGATGAAGCTGGCTCCGAACTTGCCCAGTTCCGACAGCATGGATTCGTAATCCACGCCGGGCATGGACTGCATTTCGTCCACCACCACCAGCGCGCCCCGGCGCTCCTCGGGCGGCAACGCCCCCTGGGAGCGGATCGCCCCGTCCACCAGGTTGAGGATGGAGGCCCCCACCATGGCCGAGACCTCCGGTCCCACGACGCCCTGGGCAGTTGAGACCAGTAGAACACCGCCCTGGGAGATGACCTGGTCCAGGTTGATGGTGGAGCGGCGCTGCCCCAGGATGGAGCGGGCCTTCTTGGACGATGCGTAGTATGCCAGGCGGGTCTGCACCGGGGCGATGGCGTCGGCCTGCATGGTGCGGGTCCATTCGGAATATGTTCCCGCCCACCATTCGATTATGAAGGGATCCTTCACCTTCCTGAGAACAGCCCGGCGGAACCGGCGGTCGGACATCAGCCGGGAGCCGTCCAGGATGGTGAGCTGCTCATCCTCTTCGGTGTCCGGGTGGGAGTTGTACTCGTGGAGGGTCTTGACCACGTGCTCCAGGATGGACTGCATCCTGGGTCCCCACTGCTCCCAGATTCCCCGGGCCGCCCGCACCACCGAATCGGCGGCCCGGTCCCGGTCGGGGTAAACGCGGGCGTCCAGCAGGTTGATGCCCGGCGCCCGGTCCTGGTCGGCCAGGTTGATTAGGTAGGTCTGGTCGATGATCTCTTCGGGAACCTGCTCCAGCAGGTCGTTCACCAGGTCGGCGTGGGGATCGACCACAACTATGGCGTCGCCGTCGCGTCCGGCGGCCTTCTCCCGGAGCTTGTGAGAGACGATGTGGCCCATGAGGGTGGACTTGCCCATACGGGTGCGGGCCAGGTACAGCTGGTGGTGGCCCATGACCTGGGGGTTGAAGCGCACCGGCCGGGGCCTGGCTCCCACGGTGTCGCCCACGTGAGCGCCGCTTCCATCGCCGCCCACCGTGGGGTAGAGAACCCTGGGGCCGGAACGGTGCACCATGGCCAACGGGTTACCCGCGCCCAGGGGATGCCACAGGGCGGCCAACTCCCGCACCCCCAGGACGTTTCGCGAGTGGAACAGCCCCGGCGCCGAGACCGCCGGCTCGGTTACCGGAATTGTGGGCCTGACCTTGTCCACCTTGAACCTGGCCCCGGCGGGATTGTCGTAGCCCTGGTAGGCCAGGGCGGCGTGGCGCAGGATCTCCTTGGCCCGGTTCTCCGTGCCGTGTTCGGGCAGGACGGCGACGATCTCCAACTGGGCTTGATAGGCCAAGCGGGAGAGCTTGTCTCTGATCAGGAGAGGGTCGTGAAATCGGTTCCCGGAACGGGCCTTGTTCCATCGCCACCAGGCCCAGCCGGCGAAGGCCAACGCCGCCGCCACGCCGATGCCCAGCAACACTGCCTTCCAGGTCTCGCCCTGCCGCACCCAAAAGTAACCCTGCAACACCGGCAGGGCCAGAACACCCAACGCCATCAGGTGCTTGGCGTCGTAGCGGGTGGCTTCGACCTGGGGGTCCTGCGAGTAGGCCGCTCTTTCCACCTGCTGCTGTCGGTACAGTTTCTCCTGGTGAGGACGGGACCAGTCCGGCCCCAAGGATGTGAGACCCAACCGGGCCACCACCCGCTCCCCCGGCTCCAGGCCGGATAGGGCGCCGATGACGGAGATTAGGGGGTCAGACCCTGGCTCCCGCAGGTGGTCGTCGTCGAAGGTTCGCAGGGGCAGGTACTCCGGCCCCCGCAGCCTCAGAACTGTGGACCAGGCGCGCTCTCCCTCTTCCAAGCGTAGCGGGTCCTCCTGCGGCGAGACTTCACTGACCTGGGCGTGGCGGTGGTGAGCGCCCAGCTGCTGCCTGACGAAGGAACCCTCGCGGCACCGGGCCAGCAGGGAAACCCCGGCGGCGTCGCCCACGATCTCCAAGGAGAATGGTTCGGGGATGCCGATGGACCGGAGGAAATTCTCGACCCCGGACAGGGTGCGCTCCTCGGTGCGGGGCGCGGTGATGGAAATCACCTTGACCTCGGGTAGAGGTTTGCCCTTGAAAACTCTGCCGATGATATTGGATAACATGGCGAACACCTCCTTGATTGAACCGCTTTTCAGCCCAGGCCGCGGGCCCCAAAGGAACCGGCGGCTTGAGTGGCTGCGCTATTACTGAAACAAATATTCTAATCAATATGCCCGCGATCCACCGATAGCGCAAGGGTCGGCCTGTCAGGAATTCTTGTGGTAGAGGACTTTCGTGGGGATTGCCGGGTTCACGGAGAAGGCCCTGGCCACTCCCGCCCCATGAGAGCCGATACGTCAGAGTGCAATCCCTCGCGAGGGGTTGACCGCTGTAGGCGGGCTGAAAGGGAAAATGGAAGAGCTTGCATAATGCAATGCAAGGGTATTCCCTACTTGGAACGGGGCAGTGACGTAGGCTGGGTGGGCGATGGCGAGCGGGAATTTTACTGCGGGCCTATAATCACGACATTGCACAGATTGCACTGGCAGGATTGTACTCTCGACCCCTGGAGGCGCCTTGGCTGACCCCGAAGCAATCACCCCTGAACAGCACCACGACTCCGGAGACTGGCTGGATTCACCCCTATCGGACGATGCCCTATTGGACCTGCTGGACGACCTGGTGGACCGCCGAGGCCGGGTGCCAGCGGCAGAAGTACTGGGGGTGAACTACCGCACGGTGGCCCGGTGCCAGCAGTCCCGGCAAGTGTCCCGCCGGATGCGCCAGGCATTGCAGGAGTACCGAGACACCCTGGAAGTCAGCGAGGACGAATCCGATGCTGATCCCGGCGTCGGCTCGGATGATGCAGAGGACGTGATGGCGGACAGCGCGGCAGAGCTGGAGCGGGAGAACTGGGAGCTGCGGGAGACGATCTCAGCCCAAGCGGAAGAGTTGGAGGCCCTGCGGCGGCGGGTGGCTGAGCTGGAAGAACTGGGCCACGCGCAGAGCGGCAATGCTGGAATTCCAGACAGCCAAGAACCAGCGGCAAAGTGGCATCCACCCCGTCGGGGCCACGGCCTTCCCGACGCCGGGGTAGTCACGCTGGAGCGGCAGCCCGACGAAGCCCACGCCTTTGGGCCAGCGGCGTCCCTGGTAGCCAGGTGGCGGGAGGCAAGAGCCAGAATGGGCGATGCTACAACTGCCAGCCACGTTGACCGGGCCGAGGCTGCCGTGCGCCGGTGGGAACTGGAAGTTCAGATGCTGCGGGACTACCACCTGACCCTGCCGCCGGAGACGGCGCCCTTGGATGCGTCCAGAAGAAACGACCACATGCGCTGGCGGGAAGAAGCCCTGGCCGAGGCGCAGCGTACATTAGCCCGGGCCAAGCGGTGGCGGCTGCTGAGGTGTGTACTGTCCCTGGACCTGTGGCGGGGGTAGGTTGAACATTGATAGCATGGTTCACGGAATCAAACCACGCACAGATAGTTGTTACTCTACGATGCTCATGGCGATGGCTGGAACAGCCGGGTAAACTGGCGGTTTGAAATGCAAAATCGCTGCACAGGTACAAACAAGAAGGGCAATCTTTGCAATAGCCTGGCAACTGAACAAAACGGACGATGCCTTCCCCATGTGGATCAGACAGACGACCACCCCAAAGCCAGTGCTGCCAGAAGCAAGTGCACAGGCCAAATTCTTACAACGATAGAGGCAACTATGCGTAAGTCATGGAAAATTGGCGGTTCGCTAGCTATTCTGTGGGGTATCGCCGTTATGGTGCTTCTCGTAACATCCTACCATTACGAAGACAACTGGCTTTGGGGCATCAAGGAAGTAAGCAAGGAACTGGCTACGATGACGGTAGTCTGCATCGGATTGGCTATATTGATGCTTTCGAGAGAAGATGGAGGACGGTTTAGCTTTGAGAGACTATGGAAGTATGGTTTGTCTCTCATATCTCTCGTGGCAGTAGTCCTTACCTTCGACGGGAAGGAATTGCTCTGGGTTTACTTGGCGCCGTTGGTTTCGTTCGTTCCAATCTGGATTGCGTTAGTATGCTTTACTCTCCCTATCAGCAAAAAGGGAATACCGGTCTACTTATTGACATGGTGTATCGTGATGTTCGCAGGCGTGTTTGCGCTGGACAATTCTGTATACGGCAAGGCACTTTGGGTGTTGTTCGGGCCAGAATGGTACACGGCGATTGTAGTTTTGTTGGCCTTAATTGTCTTGGTGCTTATACTGGGCCTGCTCTCGTATGGTGCCTTGGGTCTGCGCGCAAGAGAACTAAATCGCCAAATTTGGGGAAATCGGTAGGAATATGTCCCCATCGAGGGCTTTCAGTCGGGACTGATTCTGGGCACGGCGCCGCATCCAGGCCAATCCCACCCACGTCCCGGTTTCCTTGGCCTTCCTGCTACAATAGGGCCAGAGCCGGAACCCCTCGAAACCAAGACGAGCCAACCAGGTGCTGAGAGTATGAACCACAGCGAGATTGTCAACTTCATTTGGGGTGTGGCGAACCTGATACGCAGCAACTTCAAGCGGGGCAAGTACCAGGACGTGATCCTGCCCCTGACTGTGCTGCGGCGTCTGGATTGCGTGCTGGAGGACAAGAAGAGAGAAGTCCTGCGGCGTCAGGCCGAGCTTCGGGAACAAGGCTTGGAAGAAATGGAGGCGCAGCTTCGTCGAGCGTCCGGGTTCGCGTTCTACAACACGTCCCAGTATAACTTCTCGCGGCTCTTGGCAGATGCCCCCAACGTGGCCGCCAACCTGAGTAACTACATTGCCGGCTTCAGCCAGAACATGCAAGAGGTGCTGGAGAGGTTCGACTTCGACAACACAATCAGCAGGCTGGAGGAAGCTGGTCTACTTTTCCAGGTTCTGGAAAGGTTCGGCAACGTGGACCTGCATCCTGACCAGGTTGACAATGCCGCGATGGGGACCCTGTTCGAGGAGCTCATCCGGCGGTTCAACGAGGCCCTCAACGAGAACCCCGGCGAGCACTTCACTCCCCGGGACGTGGTGCATCTCATGGTCGGCTTGATGCTGGCCGGAGACGAGGACCGAATCGGTGACGCCGGCGTGGTGCGCACCATCTACGATCCCTGCTGCGGTTCCGGCGGGATGTTGACCATCGCCAAGGAACGCTTCAACACCGGGCATTTGGACGGAGACAAAATTCTGGCCGGTCCGGTCAACTCCGATGCTCAGATTTTCCTCTACGGACAGGAAGTGAACCCGGAAACCTGGGCCGTTTCCAAGTCAGACCTTTTCATCAAGGACCCAACTGGCCGGGATGCCGACAACATCGCCTTCGGCACTACCCTGTCTAGTGACCGGCACGCTACGATGTCCTTCGATTACCTGATTGCCAATCCGCCCTATGGGAAAGACTGGAAGGCAGACGAAAACGCAGTCCGCTCCGAGCATAGGCGGGGCGCCAGTGGCCGGTTCGGCCCAGGACTGCCACGCATCAGCGACGGACAGCTCCTGTTCCTGTTGCACATGCTGGCCCGCGCCAAGAAGCCGGATGAGGGCGGGTCCCGCATCGCCATCATCATGAACGGTTCGCCCCTATTCACCGGAGATGCCGCCAGTGGCGAGAGCGAGATACGGCGGTATGTGTTCGAGAACGATCTGCTGGAAGCCCTGATCGCCCTGCCGGAACAGCTCTTCTACAACACGGGGATCGCTACCTACGTCTGGCTGCTGACCAATCGCAAGGCGCCGGAACGCAGGGGGAAGGTGCAGTTGATCGACGCCTCCACGTTCTGGACCCCCATGCCGCGCAGCCTGGGCGACAAACGCCGTCAGATTCCGCCGGAACGGGCGCAGGACATCCTCGATCTTCTCAGGGACCGCAGTGACGGGGGAACTCGACCGGTCGCCAGAGACGGGAACGTCGAAGATGGTCCGGTGAGCCGCGTCTTCCCTACCACCCACTTCGGATACCGGAAGATCACGGTGGAGCGTCCCCTCCGGCTGAACTTCCAGGCTTCGCCCGAACGAATCCAGCGGGTTGAAGGCGAAAAAGGGTTCAATGATCTCGCCAAGTCCAAGAAGCGAGGGGAAGCCGCCGAGCAGGAGATGGAGAAGGGCCGCAAGCTTCAAGCGTCCATCGTCGAGATGCTGGGGAACCTGCCCGATGGGTTGGTGAAGGACCGGAAGGAATTTGAATCCATGCTGGACAATGAGGCCAAGAACGCGGGCATCATACTGGCTGCTCCCGTTCGCAAGGCCATCCTCAACGCCCTGTCGGAGCGGGATGAGAGTGCCGAAATCTGCGTGGACAAGGACGGACAGCCGGAGCCTGACCCGGAGCTGCGGGACACCGAACGCGTCCCTCTGGCGGAAAACGTCAATGACTTCTTCGAGCGGGAGGTCAAGCCGCACCTGCCCGACGCCTGGATTGACGAACAGAAAACAGACGCCAAGGATAACCAGGTAGGGATTGTGGGTTACGAGATCAACTTCAACCGCTACTTCTACCGGTATTCCCCACCCCGATCCTTGGAGGCCATAGAATCCGACATTCAGGACATCGAGGCAGACATCGTTCGGATGCTGCGGGAGGTGGCTGGCCCAGTATCCCCCTGACTGGCAACGGCCAACCGGAAGCCTTTGGAAAAGGTCGGCAAACCGTTGCACATTGCCTACCTGTCTTTACAAGTCCGGGACGGTTCTGTAGAATTGGGTAGAGTCAAGCCAAAACCTACAGGATACCTACGCTATGCCCACCGAACTCACCCAGGATGTCCTAGCTGACGCCGGTATCGGCAGCTTCTTCCGTCCCAGCCAACTGGAGTCGCTGGGAATACCCTACCATCGGCTGCGGCAACTGGAGGCGGACGATACCGTCGAGCGCGTCGGATGGGGCCTCTACCGGCTGGCTGAGGCCGAACCCACGGAGCGATACTCGCTGGCGTCGGTATGCGCCCGCGTCCCCAGCGCCGTGGTCTGCCTGCTGTCGGCCCTGCAAGTCCACGAAATCGGCACCCAGCTTCCCCGGCAAGTCTGGATCGCCATACCTCACAAGGCCAAGGCGCCGGTAATCCATGATGTAGGCATTCAGCTGGTCCGGTTCAGCGGCGCCGCCCTGACCTATGGGGTGCAGGAAACCGCTTTTGAGGATGTCCCCGCCCGCATCACCTCGCCGGCCCGCACCATCGTTGACTGCTTCCGGTTTCAACGCCTGGTCGGTAGGGAAGCGGCGGTGGAGGCCCTCCGGGAGTCTCTCCAGGAAAGAATAGTGACTGTCGCCGCCCTGAGGCGCACCCTGGACGTGCTGCCCTCGCGCCGACTGAGCGCCATTCTCGATTCCGGTGTGCTATGACCACCAACCGCGCCGCGTCGATCAGGTCCCGGTTGCTCAACAGGGCGAGGGCGGAACAGACGGATTTACAGCTGCTCCTGGATCGGTACGCCTGCGAGCGCTTCCTCTACCGGCTGGGGATGTCGTCGGCTCGTGACCGGTGCATACTGAAGGGAGCGAGCCTGCTGGCGGTGTGGATGGAGGAACCCTACCGGGCCACCCGCGACGTTGACCTGCTGGCCTTTGGCCCCAATGATGGGGAGGCAGTGCGTGAGGTCATGGGGACGATCTGCGATGTCTCTTGCCCGGAGGACGCATTGAGCCTCGACTTCAACAGCCTGAGGATTGAGGAAATCAGGGACGGCCAACGCTATGGCGGACAACGTGCCAAGATGATCGCCCTTCTGGGAAACACCAGATGCAACATCCAGGTGGACTTCGGTTTCGGCGATGTGGTTGTGCCCGCTCCGGAGGACGCCCGATTGCCCACCCTGATTGAGGGTGTTCCGGCGCCTCACCTCCGCGCTTACCCACGGGTGTCGTCGGTCGCCGAGAAGTTCGAGTCCATGGTGCAGTTGGGAACGGCCAACAGCCGGATGAAGGACTTCTACGACATCTGGGCATTGTCCCAGGCGTTCGACTTCGACGGTTCAGAACTGCGGGATGCGGTTGCCCGATGCTTCGAGCGACGCGGAACCCCTTGGGATGCCGCCTTGCCGGAAGTCCTAACCCCTGCCTACTACTCAACCTCGGCACAGCAGGACTATTGGGCCGCCTACGGGAATCAAGCTGGCCTGCTGCGTCCACCGCCCGGCGCCTTCGCGGAAGTCGGCGACGGCATACGGGCCTTCCTCGGACCCGTGCGCGACAGCATCCTGGCGGAACGGCAGTTTGATATGCGCTGGACTCCCGCCGGTCCCTGGGAAGTACGCCCCTCGTAGGAGGTGGTAGCATGTCAACCAAATCGCCGTTCAACGCGGAGTCTTCGGCCGTTCAGGCGCACCTGGCAACCATGCAGGGCGTGATCAACCGCATGGCTGAGAACAGTCGCTCATGCAAGGTCTGGTGCGTAACACTGGTGGCCGCTGTCCTGGTGCTGGTGGCGCGAACCGGCGAGCCGCAACACGCCCTGATTGCCTTGGTTCCAACCCTGCTGTTCCTGTTCCTAGACTCCTACTACCTGGCGTTGGAGCGGTCGTTCATCGCCTCCCAGAACGCCTTCGTGGGCAAGCTGCATCGGGGCGAGTTGGAACCCTCAGACCTCTTCCGGGTGGCGCCGACGGGCATGGGCTGGCGGCTGGTGGGACGCTGCCTCCTGGGGTCCATGTCGATTTGGCCCTTCTACCTGATGGTGATGGCGACGGTGGTGCTGACCCGGCTGCTGATAATCCCGTCGGATGTTCCATTGTTCGGAGGGTGAGCATGACCGTCAATCAGATTCCCAAGCACAAGGTGTTCATCAGCTACTACCACGCCGACGACCAGGAGTACAAGAACCGGCTGGTTCAGGCGCTGGGCAGCAAGGCCATTGACAAGTCCGTCAGCCCTGGGGACATCCACGACGACAATGTGCCTCTGGACGAAATACGCCGTAGAATCAGAGACGACCACATCGCGGACGCCGCCGTCACCATCGTGCTCATCGGCCCCTGCACCTGGCAGCGCAAGCACGTGGACTGGGAGATTTCGGCCAGCCTTATACACCGGCGAAATAACCCAAGGTGCGGGCTGCTGGGCCTGCTGTTGCCCACCCATCCCGACTACCGGAAGGAGCCGAAAGACCGGAACCCGCGCCTGCTGCCGCCTAGGTTGGCCCGCAACATCGACGGCAAAGACCCCTTCGCTGTCATCTACGACTGGCCCAAACATAGACTTGCTAGAAAAGTGCTGCCAAAGATACACGCAGCGCATGAGCGGCGGAACGAGTCCCCATGGCCTGACGATAGCCTCCGCCGGTTCCGCGATAACCGTAGTGGAGATTGCAGAAAGGGTTGGCAGAATTAAGCTAAAGGCGTACTGAGATGAAGACGCTTGCTGCGAAATACCAGCCCTACCCCGACTACAGGCCCTCCGGCGTGGAGTGGTTGAGGGAGATTCCTGCCCATTGGGACATCAAGCGGCTGAAGTACGCCCTCTCTGTCAATCCATCAGGCTCGGGGGTACGAAAGCTGAATCCCAACACGGAGGTTTCCTTCGTGCCGATGGAAGCCATTGGTGAGTATGGTGGATTGGACTTGGGAACCGTGAAGGAACTCGCAGACGTAGGCAGCGGATATACCTGCTTCGGGAATGGGGATGTTGTGGTTGCCAAGATTACTCCCTGCTTCGAGAACGGCAAGGGCGCTCTGGCCGATGGTCTTGTCAACGGCATTGCATTTGGCACTACCGAACTGCACGTATTGAGGGTATCCGAGGAGCTCGACAGGAAGTTCACCTTCTACTTGACGCTCGCCGACTCCTTCCGCAACCTCGGTGAGTATGAAATGTACGGTGCGGGAGGGCAAAAGCGAGTTCCCGAATCCTTTTTGTCCAATCTCAAACACCCCATCCCACCCCTGCCCGAACAGCGGGCCATCGCTGCCTTTTTGGACAGTGAGACGGGCCGGATTGACGCGCTGGTGGCCACGAAGGAACGGCTCATAGAACTGCTCCAGGAGAAGCGCACCGCCCTCATCACCCGCGCCGTCACCCGGGGACTGGACCCCGACGCCCCCTTGCAGGATTCGGGCGTGGAGTGGCTGGGGGAGATTCCTGCCCATTGGGAGGTCAAGCGGTTGAAGGAAATCGGTAAGGCGTTTATCGGCTTGACCTACAGCCCTGATGACGTAGTTGTGAACCCCAATGAGGGTACCCTTGTAATGCGTGCCTCCAACATAAGGGACGGACAACTTGTCATGGACGATAATGTCTTCGTGGATTGCATCGTGCCTGAGAGACTCATTGCATCCGAAAGGGATATTCTCCTATGTTCTCGGAACGGCAGCCGCAGATTGATTGGGAAAAATGCGTTAATCGATTCCAATTTTGCAGGAAACACATTTGGCGCCTTCATGACTGTATTCAGAAGTGCTCACAATGAATACCTCCATAAGGTCTTCAACTCGGCATTGTTTGAGTTTCAGTCCGGGATGTTCATGACCTCTACCATCAATCAGCTAACTCTAGAAATGTTGAACAGTTTCAAAGTGCCAGTTCCAAGCCAAGCTGAACAACACGCCATAGCCGCCTACCTGGACGGGGAAACAGCTAAGATTGACGGCCTGGTGGCCAAGGTGCGGGAGGCCATCGACCGCCTGCGGGAGCTTCGCACCGCCCTCATATCCGCCGCCGTCACCGGACGCATCGACGTCAGGGAGGAAACAGGATGCCTGTGAATCTTTCCGAGCAAGCCTTTGAGGACGCCATTGAATCCGCCCTGCTCCAGGGAGTCGGGCGTGGTATTGGGGAAGAGCGGGCTACCTATCTGTCCGCGCAGGCATCCAAGTACACGAAGCGAGCCTCCCCAGACTATGACCGCGCCCGTTGCCTGATTCCGGGGGACGTGGTGGACTTCGTGCTGGCAACCCAGCCGGAGGAATGGCAGAAGCTCTCCCAGCATCACGGCGGCGCGGTGAAGGAAAAGTTCCTTACCCGCCTGTCATCGGAGATCGCCAAGCGCGGCGCCCTTGACGTGCTGCGCAACGGCGTCAGGGACATGGGCTGCCGGTTCCGCCTCGCCTACTTCCGCCCGTCCAGCGGCCTGAACGAGGAAACCCGGCGTCTCTACCGGGGCAACATCTTCACCGTCGTCAGGCAGTTGCACTACAGCGAAAAGAACAACCGGAGCCTGGACCTGGCCCTCTTCCTCAACGGCATCCCCATCTTCACCGCCGAGTTGAAGAATCCGCTGACCGGGCAGACAGTCCAGGACGCCATGCACCAGTACCGCACCGACCGGGACCCACGGGAGCCGCTTTTCGCCTACGGGCGCACCCTGGCCCACTTCGCCGTTGACCCCAACTTGGTGTACGTTACCACCCACCTGGCCGGCCAGCAGACCCGGTTCCTGCCCTTCAACCAGGGCAAGTTCGGCGGCGCGGGCAACCCGCCCGTGCCACCCACCCAGCGCGGTTACCCCACCTCGTACCTGTGGGAGGAAACTTGGGCGCCCGACAGCGTTTTGGACCTGGTGCAGCGGTTCATCCACGAGGTGCAGGATGAGGACGACCAGGGCCGGAAGACGGGCAAGCGCTACCTTATTTTCCCCCGCTACCAGCAACTGGACTGTGTGCGGCGATTGGTGGACGACGCCCGCCAGCAGGGTACGGGCCATCGCTACCTGATCCAGCACTCGGCGGGCAGCGGCAAGACCTTCACCATCGCTTGGCTGGCCCACCAACTGTCAACCCTGCACGACTCGGAGGACCGTCGCGTCTTCGACTCCATCGTGGTGATCTCCGACCGGCGAGTGCTGGACCGGCAGTTGCAGACCGCCATGCGCCAGTTCGAGCAGACCCTGGGCGTGGTGGAGAACATCGACACCACTTCCCGCCAGCTCAAGGACGCCCTTGAATCGGGCAAGACCATTGTCGTCACCACCCTCCAGAAGTTCCCCGTAATCGCTGCGGAGATCAACGACCTGCCTGGCCAGCGGTTCGCGCTGATCGTGGATGAGGCCCACTCCTCCCAGTCAGGGGAGAGCGCCCGGCACCTGAACCAGGCCTTGGCGGCGCCATCCCTGGAAGCCGCTGAAACCGAGGAGGCTGGGCAGGAGGCGGCCGATGACGAAGAACTGGAGAACGCTGTCCTCACCCAGATGGCGCGGCGGCAACAGCAGCCCAACGTTTCCACCTTCGCCTTTACCGCTACACCGAAGTCCAAAACGCTGGAACTCTTCGGTTCTGAGCGTCCCGATGGTTCCTTCGCCCCCTTCCACCTCTACAGTATGCGGCAGGCCATCGAGGAGGGGTTCATCCTGGACGCGCTGGCCAGCTACACCACCTACAAGGCCTACTGGCGGCTACTCAAGACTATCGAGGATGACCCGCATTACGACAAGTCCAAGGCCAGCTATCTGCTCCGCTCCTACGTGGACCTGCATCCGCACGCCATCAAGGAAAAGGTTGAGCTGATGGTTGAACACTTCGTCGCCAACTCCCAGAGCGAGATTGGCGGCCGGGCCAAGGCGATGATCGTCACCCGCTCCCGGCTCCACGCCGTGCGGTACAAACTGGCAATGGACCGGCATCTGGCGGAACTGGGCAACCCCTTCAAGGCCCTGGTAGCCTTCTCCGGCACGGTGAACGACGGCTGCCAATCCTACACCGAGGCCAGCATGAACGGCATTTCGGAATCCCAAACCGCCAGCGCTTTCGAAGGGCCGGGGTACCGCTTCCTCATCGTCGCCAACAAGTACCAGACGGGTTTCGACCAGCCCTTGCTGCAGACCATGTACGTGGACAAGAAACTGGGCGGTGTGAACGCGGTGCAGACCCTATCGAGGCTGAACCGGACTCACCCCGGCAAGCCCGGCGCCATGGTGTTGGACTTCGCCAACGAAGCCGACGACATCAAAACCGCCTTCCAGCCCTACTACGAAACGACCATCCTGTCGGAGGCCACCGATCCAAACCTGCTGTATGAAATCCAGACCCGGCTGAAGGGATTTCCCATATTCACCGATGAGGACGTTGAAGCCTTTGCCATCGTTTTCTTCCCGGGCGGCGCAACCCAGGACCGGTTGTACGCATCCCTGAGCGTGTCTGTCCAGCGATACGATGAGCTTTCAGAAGACGAGCGGCGGGACTTCCGCGGTCAGGTGACGGACTACGTGCGCCTCTATTCGTTCCTGTCTCAAGTGCTAACATTCACCGACGGCGACCTGGAGAAGCTGTACGTGTTCCTGCGTCACCTGCGTCCACTGCTGAAGGGCGAAGGGTTGGAACTGCCGCTGGAAATCCAGCAGAACATCGACATGGAGTCCTTTCGTCTCCAGCAGACCGGCAGCGGGCAGGTTGCCCTGGAACGCAACGGCGAGAAGCTAGACCCCATACGGACCAGGGAGCCGGGGCAGGCGTCGCCGGAGGAATTGGAGGCCCTCTCCCGGATCATTGCCGACCTGAACGAACGGTTTGGAATTGAGCTGGGCCCAGAACACCGAATCACCCTGGGCCGGATGATGGAGCGCCTGGAGGAGGATACCGCTCTCGACCTCGCCGCCAAGGTCAATACCCTGCAGAACGTCCGCATCACCTTTGACCACAAGCTGGAGGAGGTGATCCAGGAGATCGTTGACCTGAACTTCGACCTCTACAAGCGCATCACCCAGGACCCAACCTTCGGCGCCGCCCTGAAGAACCACATGTTCGACCAGTACCTGCGCGGGCGGGGTGGGGGCCCTCATGACTGAAGTTTGGACTACAGGAGGTAGATCCCCATCTAATTTTGGGAGGATCGGCCTCCAGATTCATGCTACTGTTGCTGTTCCATGATGACGACGGCTATTGGGTCCAATAACCTATGCAGCTCCGCCAGCAAGTCGGATGAACTATAGTGAATGGGACGCTTGGCTGACCCTTTGCCTCGGCTGGGCCACCGTCTTCGCAGAACTGTTGCCAAGGCCGAATATTGGGCATTGGGATAGATCAACTCTCTTTGCTCCTCATTGAAGTCCATGAAGTAAGATGTAAGAGCGTTCTTGAAGACCAGATGCCTAAGAGCCTCTCCAGACCATATCTGCTTAGCATTGTGAATTCTGTGTCCAAAAGCCAGTCTTGCGTCATCTAACTCTTGCTCTTGAAGCCACATCCCAAGCGCAAAAATGTCCACGTCCATCCGCTTTGGTTCTACGGTTCTCTTTGGTATCAACCCTCGCCATCCAGGCTCCGCTGTTGATTTTCCTCCATGACGTACCCCTAATCGGCATTTACGGGCCATGGCCAACCATAGATCCGGCGTTTCCTCAGGTTCCAATTGAGGGGAATCCAAGATCTGAGATTCAGCGATAGCCCTTCCTATAGCCCATCTCTTGGCGAACTCGCTGTGAGCTGGGGAAGCGTCGTGCCGGGCTAGCAGGATAGCTGCCCTATCGAGAAGATCGTCGACATCACGATCTAGTTCTTCTGCCTCGGTACGGTGTGTTTCGGCACCCATTCCGGACAGGCCCATCCTCCTTATGACACTGGTCAATTGGCCGGACTGGTCGAGATCCCAAACTTTGACAGCCATCAGTTAACCTCCTCGAATATATGCACCATGTCGGCTATCGTCTGCCTCTTGAGCAGGTCGTATTCGGTAGGCTCTTCCTCTCTTCGCTTGTGATAATCTTCTTCAAGCCTCTGGAGTTTCTCGAGATAATGAAGCCACTTGACATCTTCACTGCCGGCCATTGCGCTGTTCTTCAACAAGTCAATCTTGGACGAGTCTCCGGTCTGCATGGGATATAAAGCCCATTCCAGGAGCCCAGCTGCGCAGACTTCTGTAATAAATGATCTCCTTCCACTCAATTTGTTGGCCTTGCTTGCACTTGCAGGAAGCTCCCGGAATATTGGGTGCTGGGCGTTATAGCGCAGCGTCCAATGGTCAGGTGGTCCTTGTCGCAAGTCCCACATCGGGTGAGAACCTTCCTCCTCAATTGCTTCTAGGTCAAAGGGTAGGTCTGGACTCTGTCCACCAGGGCTGACTTCAAAGAAAATAGTGTGGCTGGCGTGGGCCAAGGGCTGTTGTTCTCCAAACGGCCGCAAGTCAACGCGGACAGAGTGCCTGCCAGGTTCCAAACGAATGGCCTGCCCCATGAGGGGAGTTGATGGGCCTTCATAGAGAGTAAGGCGTTTCTCGCTTCCGGTAATGTTCTGAGGAGTGTCCCCTAGCGGGGTCCCAGGAAGGTGGAGCACGCTGCTATCGCAGATGAGCAAGTCCTCAAGGCTGGCATCCAGTTCGACGGTTGCTTCGTCTATGGAACGATTCTTGGCCGTAATGTGAATCAAAATCTCGTCCCCCGAGCTCACCCTCCTCGCTCCGGGATTCGACAGGTTGCGCACTGCAATGGATACGCCAAAGGGCGCCTTATCCGGTGGAGGAGGCGGTTCGATCTCTACGAAAACTTTCTTGCGCGCCGTCGCGACCCGACGCCCTGCGTGAGTCGCTTCCACCACCAACAAGTAGGCGCCGGGATCAGGACAATGAACCTGACCACTATGGGCTTGTCCCTTGACAACTTGGAAACTGCCAAAAGCGATGTAGCCGGTGCCGTTGTCGAGCTCCAGATCGGAACTTTGAACAACAACGGGTTCCTTCTGGCCTTCCCTGGCAAGGAGAAGGTCTAGTTTCACCCGTCGGTTAGCCGGAGTGGGGGTCGCCTCAATCGACACTCCGACATTTCCAATGGATGCTCCCCAATCGACTCGGTTGGACCTTGGGTCCGGGAATTGCGCATAAAGTTCGCATTGCCATTCGTAGTCCGGGGTTATTTCGTCACTTTTGGCGCTGTTACCTGAGCCATTCTTTCGCTTGTCGGGAACGGCGAATGTGGCTAGAAAATCTGCTGCGTGTTCTTGGTTTTCACGGGATACTCGTTCGGCCCCCACCGTTCTTGTCCACCCTTGCTCCATGGCAAATTCCCGGACCACTCTTGCGATTTCTCTTTTGGCTTCCGACACACAAGGGTTGCGCCCGTCAAAACGCTCATGCTGAGGTTTCTCAGACTGCTTCAACTTCTGCTCCAGTTTTCGGTCAAACTCAGCAAAGCCTCGGAACCCGCCTCGAAATTCCCTAGGGACCCACTCGCGGATATCCAGCGTCTCTATCCACTGCTGGCTTCGGAGAAGTTGCACCCCTCCATACTGGGATTCGTACCCATCGATCTCGTCCTCTTCCAAGTCCGGGTCGTAGTGCAGGAAAACGCGCTTGATAAGGAGGCCATCGCTTAATGGCACATCCAGATATTCTCTCGTGTGGGAAGTAGACTTGTTCCGCCACCAATGGGGAACTTGTACCTCTTTGCTTTCCCCATCCTCGTCAATCAAAATGATTTGCAGTTCGTTGATTTGAATGGCCCTCCACCAAATCCGTTGCAGCCATCGATGTAGTTCTCGAGTGCGTATTGCGAACAGCGCCTCTTGCGACAGGAAAGGTACAATAATCCTAGCCCCTACCTGTTCCAATGGCGACAGGTTAAGGGATAGAAGGAGGTCATCTGGCAGGCGGTAATCATCCATGACGGTTAGTCGGGCGTCATCTCCGTAAAGAGGAGGAGATAGGATCAAATCGCTGGGATCGGCGTACCTCACTCCCATTCGATATTCGCCGTTTTCCAGCAGCGTATCGTAAACCATCAGGCGCCTGTCCCGTCCATCACCCAGAAAGCCCGCGGGGTCCGAATGATAGAGCGCGGCGGATTTGCCCTGCCCACGACTGCCTAAGTCCGCATCCGATTTTTCGGTGAACCCCTGTCCTTCGAAGGCAGCCCAGTTCTCACCGCCCTTTAGCTGGAATCCCCGTTCTTGTAGTTCCTGTTGAGTCAGCACTGGCCCCTTCAGCCCGCCTGTTCCGGAGTCTGTGATGGTAAGCAGATAGTACTCTTCCCCACCAGGCCCGGAACGCCGATGCAACTGGTACTCTACCCGAACCGTGGCAGCGGCCTTTTCGTCTTTGGAGTTTTGTACCGGCTCCTGAGCCAAAGCGCGTATTGGGCCCATTTGGTAGCCTTCGATGTTGTTCTTGACTTGGTTCACCATGTTGGTAGAAGTCGGAATGAAATTGCCTGTCATGCCACGCCTCCCTACGAAAATGGCTATTGGTTGGAGCGAGTACGGCCTAGCCTACGTGCCTTTCTGGCGCCCACGTTCTTGGCCGTCGGGTAGTCCTTCCTTAGGCCATAGAATCCTCTCTTTGCGGGCCTGACGAACCTGTCATCCTTGACCAAACGGGCCACCAGAATCTGGGCGGAGTTTTCGCTTGGAATGTCCCCACCACGAGATATGACCTCGTTGGCTAATTCCTTGTAGTGCATTGTGGCGCCGTCTCGTTCTCCCAGAATCTGGAACGCGATGTCTGCGGCAGGTTTCGGAGTCTGAATCCCGGTGGTCGTCTTGTGCACAGCGCTTGATACAGGGTGCGCCATAAGGCCATCCACAAGCGCAATTCGTTCCTCAATGACCCGAATTCTTCCTTCGGCAGCAGTGATCTGCTCCTTCAAATCCCTATGTTCCGATTCCAAGGCCTCCTTTTCCTCCCTTAGCAGTTGCTCTAACGACATTGGCTGTGCTCCCTTGGCGCAATTGCATTAATACGCTATTACAGCGATTATAACGGTACTTATACCCCGTGTCAAGCGGTATTGACGCCCATTTGAA
Source organism: Dehalococcoidia bacterium (assembly GCA_965221385.1). Taxonomy (GTDB): domain Bacteria; phylum Chloroflexota; class Dehalococcoidia; order Lucifugimonadales; family UBA3495; genus Bin22. The sequence continues at coordinate 998,576 of OZ244885.1, read as the reverse complement.
GGCATAGGCAGGACTGACCAGGGTCAGGTCGCATAGGAAGGGTCAAGGTGGGATTGGAGTCCCCTGCTCGGATGAGGTCTCCGACGGCAACCGCATCAGTCGTGCAGGACAACCCGATATGATCGGAGCCGGGGGAAGGGACAACTCGGCGGTCCCCATGGAGTGATGTCTCGGGCAGCTACCCGTACCAGGTCTGTTAATCCGCGCAGGTCATCAAGGAACTGGCGGCGCCGTAGAGGGTTGCACAGCGGAGGTCACACTAAGCCAGGGCTCGGGCCTGATGGGAGAGGTTGCGCGACACGTTACTGCGTCCCAGAAACGGACAGCCGCATGGGATAATGGCCTAGGAAGTAGAAGCGAGGTCTAAATGCCCGCCTACGCGAGGGGCGGAAGCCACTTGGTTGTTGCTGTAATATCTGTTACTGGCAGAAGGCTTGGCGGCAAAATAGGTTTGCCAGCGGGTCGATCTACCACCCCAGCCACAGCTCAAAGGTGGTACTGGCTACCGTCAAGTCCGGCCCACCACCATGGATAAAATCGAGAACCTTCGCGATAAGGTTCGCTTTGGCAAGCTAACGTCAGGGGTGCAGGAATGCAGCCCCGTCTTCTTTCCTCGTCCGGGTTGAAGCGCCGCTTTCCGGGTGGGCCCATGCTGCGCTTGCGTCTCCTCTTCCTCCCCCTACCCCTCCGTCAGTGCCTGTGCCGCCGGTTTTCGTTCAAGTACTTTGCTGCGGCGTAGGAATTGCACCGGTCTTTGCAATACTTGCGCCCAGTTGCGCTGAAGCCCGCTCTTGGGTATGGTATGTCTGTCATGCCCGACTACCCTCACATAGAAGCCTACTACGTCAAGTGGCAGGAACTGGTCGCGTTCGGCGGCTCGGTCAACGAACTGAACACCCGACCAGCCTTCCAGAACTGCCTGGACGCCTATTGTCTGGACCACAAGGAAAAGCTGGGGCTGGTTCCCGAATTGCCCTTTGCCCCGGGCGTCATACCCGACGGCACCATCAAGGACACCCTGCGCATGGCCCGCGGCTACTGGGAGGCCAAGGACAGCAGGGACAACCTGGACGCCGAAATCCAGGCCAAGTTCAATCGGGGCTACCCCAAGGACAACATCGTCTTCGAGGACTCGGTGACGGCGGTGCTGGTGCAGAATGGCGGCGAGGCCATGCGGGTGAACATGAGCCGCCCCGGGGAGCTCCATCGCCTGATCCGCCGCTTCCTGGACTACGAACTGCCCAACATCGAGGAGTTCCGCAAGGCCCAGCAGCAGTTCAAGACCGATCTGCCATCAGTCCTGGAAAACCTGCGCCAGACGGTGACCAATGCCGAGGCCGACAACCAAGCCTATCGGGAGGGCGTCGCCCAGTTCCTGGAGTTGTGCCACCAGAGCATTGGCCCCGCCGTGAATGAGGCCGATGTTCGGGAGATGCTGCTGCAGCACATCCTGACCCAGGACATCTTCCACCGTGTGTTTGGCAGTAACCGGTTCCACCGGGAGAACAATATCGCCCGTCAGTTGGACACCCTGGAGCAGACCTTCTTCACCGGCGATGTGCGGTGGGAAGCCATTGACCGGCTGCGGACCTACTACGGCGCCATCGGCCGGGCCGCCGATGAAATCGCCGACTACGCCGAGAAGCAGCAGTTCCTCAAGGCCATCTACGAGGACTTCTACCAGGCCTACAATCCCGCCGCCGCCGACCGGCTGGGGGTGGTCTATACCCCCAACGAGGTGGTGGATTTCATCATCCGGGGCACGGATTACCTGCTCCAGAAGCACTTCGGCAGGACCCTGGCCGACGACAATGTGCAGATTCTGGACCCGGCCACGGGCACGGGCACCTTCGTCACCAACCTGATCAATCACCTGCCCCTGGACCGGGTGGAGCACAAGTACCGGAACGAAATCCACGCCAACGAAGTCGCCATCCTGCCCTACTACATCGCCAACCTGAATATCGAGTACACCTACTTGGAACGGACAGGTCAGTACCTGGCATTCTCCAACCTGTGCTTCGTGGACACCCTGGACAACATGGACTGGCAGCAGCAGGGAGCATCGAGCGGCGCGGTTACCCGCCAGTCGGCCTTCAATCTGGGCGGCCTCTCCGAAGAAAACTGGATACGGGTGCAGGAGCAGAACGAAAAGCCCATCAGCGTCATCATCGGCAACCCCCCATATAACGCCAACCAGCAAAACGAAAACGACAATAACAAGAACCGGGAGTACCCTGAGATAGACCGCCGCATCAGGGAGACCTACATCTCCGCCAGCACCGCCCAGAAGACCAAGCAGTACGACATGTACAAGCGCTTCATTCGCTGGGCGTCAGATCGATTGGCGGACGATGGAATCATCGGGTTTGTCAGCAACAGCGCCTTCCTGGACGCTCGACAGGACGACGGTTTTCGCAAGGTAGTCTCTGAAGAATTCAACGAGTTGTGGGCAATTGACTTAAAGGGCAATGCCCGCACCAGCGGCGAAAGGCGAAGGCGTGAGGGCGGCAACGTATTCGACGACAAAATCCGGGTGGGGATTGCTGTCTATTTCCTCATTCGCAAGAAGGGTGCGCAGGGCTTTCGAGTCCATTACAACGCCGTTGACGATTACGAAAGATCGTCTGGCAAGATTGCCTACATGAAGAATGGAACCCTTGAGTCTCTTGATTTCCGAGAAATAGCGCCCGACGCCGAGCACAACTGGCTGAATCAGTCCACCAGCGACTTTGATACCCTGCTGTCCCTGGCGAACCGGGAGACCAAGCTGGCGAAGCGGACTCAGGATGAGCGGGCGGTGTTTGGGCTTTACTCCTTGGGCGTGGTTACGAATCGGGACGAATGGGTCTATGAGTTTGAAGAGGCTGGATTAAGGAGCAAGGTTCAAACCTTCATCAAAACCTACGAAGATGCCAGGGCAAAGCATGGCGGCACAGAGGTGGATGACGCGACGCTAGGAACATCCATAAAGTGGACACGTGACCTCAAGAGACAATTGCGTAAGGATATAGTCAACGTCTTCGAAAAAGACAGCATCCATGAAACGCTATATCGTCCTTACTGCAAAAGATACCTTTATTTCAACCAGCAGTTGAACGAGATGCAGTATCAGATGCCCTTGCTTTTTCCAAGCGGAGGGCCAAAGCGGAACAGGACTATCTGCATCTCGGGTACATCATCATCCAAGCCGTTTCAAGTTCTGGCAACAGACTTTGTTCATTCGCTTGACTTGCTGGAAAAGACCCAATGCCTCCCCCTGTACCGCTACACTGCCGACGGAGAGCGGGTCTCCAACATCACCGAATGGGGGCTGCGGCAGTTCCGGGAGCATTACGGCAACGATGCCATCACCGCCGAGGACATATTCGCCTACACCTACGCCGTGCTCCACGACCCGGCGTATCGGGAGGAGTACGCCCTCGACCTGCTGCGGGACTTCCCGCGCCTGCCCTTCTACGACGATTTCCCTGCCTGGCGGGACATGGGCCAGGAGTTGCTGGACCTCCACATCGGGTTCGAGTCTGCGGAGCCGTATCCGTTGGAGCGGGTGAACCTGAAAGGTGAACCGAAGCGGGTTCTCCTTCGAGCCGACAAGGCAAAGGGCGCCATAGTCCTGGACGACCAGACCACTCTGCGGGGTGTGCCCCCAGAGGCGTGGGAGTATCGCCTGGGCAGCCGGTCGGCCCTGGAGTGGGTGCTGGACCAGTACAAGGAACGCAAGCCTCGCGACCCGACCATCGCCGAAAAGTTCAATGCCTATCGCTTCGCCGACCACAAGGAGCGGGTAATCGACCTGCTGGGCCGGGTCTGCGCCGTCAGCGTCAGGACCACCGAGATAGTCGGCGCCATGGCTGACCGGGGTCGGTAGGGCGGGCCCAGCCGCCCATAACGCCGGTCCAGGCAAGGATTGAAGCTTCGACGACGATCGGATAGTTGATGGACAAATAGGCATGGATTTCCTGGATTCAGATAATTTCCCGAACCTGCCGACTGAATCAAGGGCGGGCGTCTTCACCGACCCGTCCGAATCGGTCGGCGCCGCCCGCAACGTTGGCGATGCGGTTTCACGGCGAATTAACGAATGGGCGCAGCGCCTGTTGCAGCTGAACCGCCTTAGCCTCCTGACTCACCGGGAGCCTCCATTTGGGTCCTTGGCTTCGGCCTGTACGTTGAAATTCCGGTGTAGCGATTAGGGGCTAAGCCGCAAGCGCGACGTGAACCGGGGGATAAAGGCCACGCCCCGGCCATTGAGGCATGAGAACTAAAGGCTGGGTAGGATTCTCTCTTAACCTAGGATAACTACCCATTTGTGACGGAAGGCAATATGCAGGCCCAGAACACCACATTTCAGCAGGTAATTTTTGGAGCCAAGCAGTTCCTGATTCCGGTGTTCCAGCGCGACTATAAGTGGCAGGAAGACAATTGGCAAAAGCTCTGGGATGACATCCTTGGAGCAGGAACCGTGGGGCATTTCGCGGGTTCCATCGTCCATGCCTCCAACGCCCCCTTCTCCTCGATCCCCACGTACCTGGTCATTGACGGCCAACAACGACTCGCGACACTCACAGTCCTGTGTGTAGCTTTGCGTGACCACATCAGAGAAACAGGATGGAAGGGTAACGGCGCCGGCCCAACGGCCGACCAAATAGACGAGTACTGCGTCAAGAACAACCTGGAGACCGGCGACCGCAAGTACAAGCTGGCGCTAAGGCGGAGCGACAACGATGCACTACGCGCAGTTGTTGACGGTCATCCTCCCGACCACAACGAGAGCGGGACGAAGCTTTCCCTGATTGAAGAGGCGTATTTGCATTTCCGGGACCTGTTGCGCGAGGGAAACGTTGATCCTGGAGAAATATATCGCGGCATTATGGGCCTGCGGCTGGTCGAAATGACACTCGACCGCAATATCGACAACCCGCAGACGATTTTTGAGAGCATGAACTCCACAGGCGTAGATCTGAGCCATGGAGACCTAGTTCGCAATTATCTGCTGATGGGAGTGGAGGAAGCGGAGCAGACACGTCTATATGAACAATACTGGCAAAAGATAGAAGGGCTGTTTCGTGGTCACGACAGCGCCTTGGATTCATTCATTCGGGACTATATCGCCCTTAAGCGAGGCGATACGAAACCGACTCGCGTTGACCAGATTTACGAAGAATTCAAGCGATTTCGGCAATCCGAGTTCGCGTCCCCTGGAGTCGAGGAACAACTGCAGGAAATGCTGCGGTTTTCCGACTATTGTGCTAAGTTCCGGGGCTTGGCGGTCGAGACTTCGGGCGAATTGTCACAGGCGTTGGCCAACGTGCGTTATCATGGTGACACGTCGTCAGTATTGGTGATGCGCCTGTTCGATTGCCGCCATAATGGTTATCTTGGGCTAGCTGACTTCGTAACGGCCCTTGATACCATTGAGAGTTACCTGATACGAAGGGCAGCGGCCGGCTCCCATACTGGATCACATTGGGCCAATTTCGCCAATTTGGCTAGACAGGTTGAAGATAGTTCTCCGTTGGACTCACTCTTGCTAGGCTTCACCCAATTGCGAGGTGCGCAGGCATTCCCCACAGACGTGAATTTCCGAGAGGTCATGGAAGAACGGGAATTATTCCATACGCAGGTTTGTCGGCAGGTTCTGTCCCGCCTTGAAAACCACGGAAGCAAAGAGCCAAGCCCCACCAGTACCTATTCGATTGAACACATCATGCCTCAGAATCAGAACCTGCCTTTGGAATGGCAGCGAATGCTTGGTGATAACTGGCAGGAAGATCACGAGCGATGGCTCCACCGTCTCGGAAACCTCACTCTGACCGCCTATAATTCCCAGTATTCCGACAGGTCGTTTGAAGACAAGAAGACAATATCAGGTGGTTTCAACGAAAGCGCCATACGGTTGAACGCTTATGTCCGGGAGCAGCAGACCTGGACGGCGGAAACGATTGCAGAGCGGGGCCGTCTTCTCGCCGGCAGGGCTTTGGAAGTTTGGCAATATCCGAAGCCAGCCACAGAGTACGTAGAAGCTCTTCGTAGCCGTCGTATACGGGAACGTGCCGATGGAACCGATGTAACCAGAGTTCCCATGACAGGGCAGGCAAGAAATCTGTTTGCACCTCTCCACAATGAGATTATCGGCAACCTTCACGACATCCAGGCAGTTCGAGAACGGAACTCCGTCTGCTACTACACCTCCAGTTCCAACTTCTTCTTGGAATTGCTTCCGCGCAAGTACTCTCTCACATTGCTGTTCGACGCGGATATGTCGGAAATTACAGATATAAACGGGTTAGCGGAGGACGGAAACGACAGAAAATTCATCCCCAACTCGTCAGGGAATCACCCCTACCGTGTCTTGGTCGAAATGTGGTCGTTGGACCAAGTCGACTGCGTGATGCAAATCATTCGGCAGGCACATAATCTCGTCCCAAACTATGCGTAGTCGGTGAAGCCGATTGTCGAATGAATGAGCTCTCAGGGATTCGGCTTTATTTCGGGTCCAAACAGTGAGAAACGATAGAATGCAGCTTCCACCCACGAGTTTCTTCCGTCGCAGCCTTGAGGACGCCGAAGAGTTGGAGGAGGAGGAGGAAGAATCGACAGACAGTTTCGAGGGCCGGGAGAGCATCCTGGATGTAATGGTTGGTCAGGTGGGGCCCGGCGTCTCCCAACGTTACCTTTCCGTCCACTATCGGAGCCGGTGCGAGAGCCTCATTCGGTTCTCCAACCACGCCTTCTACGAAGACCGCCTTCTGACATTCCCCAACCCAACTCCCGATGACGCCAACGTTCGCGACGTTTACCTACCGACAGCGACCTACGATTCGGGAGGAACCAGGACCAATAGGGAAGAGGCCGAACGGGTTGTGGAGATCGTGTTGGAGTTAATGGCAAACCTACCCTCAGACGAAAGCGTGGGCGTGGTCGCCCTATCGAGAGCTCAGGCGGACCTAATTGAAGACTTGGTGGAGCGACGGCGGCTTCAACATCGCCACCTGGAATTTCGGTTCAGCGAGGACAGTCCGGAGCGATTCTTCGTAAAGAACCTGGAGAATGTTCAGGGTGACGAACGCGACCACATGATCCTCTCCATCGGCTATGGACCCACCCCGGCTGGCTCCGTTCCCAACCGCTTTGGCCCCATAAACTCGGAGGGAGGCCAACGCCGGCTGAATGTGGCCGTTACCAGGGCTCGGAAGACTATGACAGTGGTACACTCCCTCCGGCCAGAGGACATTACCTCGCCGCAGCCGGGAGCTCGGCAGCTACGTCGCTACCTCGAATATGTACGCAATCCAAATGGCTCGTTTGATTCGGAGATTGTCGGTACCGGAGAGCCGGAAAGTCCCTTCGAGGAGGCAGTCTTGGCGGCATTGCGTCGTCGCGGGCATGAAGTTGACGCCCAAATCGGGGTCTCCGGCTACAGGATCGACCTGGCAATCAAGTCCGAGGACGGGAAAGCCTACGACCTGGGCATCGAGTGTGATGGAGCGACATATCATAGCACCCCCACGGCCCGCGACCGGGACTGGCTGCGCCAACAGGTGCTCGAAGGACTGGGATGGAACATTCACCGGGTTTGGTCCACATCCTGGAGTCGGGATCCCCAGACCGAGATCAATGCCATTGAGCAGGCGTTGCAAAATGCGCGGAATGGAGTGAGGGCTTCCTCCTCTACACCGGAGAGTCCATCCAGGGATTTGGGCCGACAGGTCAGCGCCGCTCGTGCCGAGCGAGTAGGCTCAAGAGAAACTAGAGAGCCTACTTCTTCCGATGCCGTGAAGGTGCCAAGACCTCGGCCCGTACAAGGGCGCCAGGTGTCTCACGTGCCTTCAACAGAAATTGACGAAGGCCTGCTGCACGTGGCAAGGGCTTCCTATGGTATTGAAAGAGAAGAGTTAATGCGGGAAACGGCCCGCTATTTCGGATGGGCGCGGACGGGACAGGAAATCAAACGCAGATTTACTTCTCGCATAAACCGTCTCATACGAGATGGGCTGCTAGTGGAACAAGGGGACATGTTGGTGGCTTCAGAACCTACAGGTTGATACTGATTCCACTAGGGGCAGTTCAACCGAAATCAGGATAATGCCGGCGGTAGGGAATTTCACGCCTCACCATATTGGATTCTATGGCAGACAGAACACTTTCTCGGTCTTCAGTTTCAGGAAAAGCGTACAATGCAGGAACGCCCTCTGTCTCCCATATCTTCATGACCTCCGTCCCACCCAAGTCTGAATATACTTGGAACGATTGACCATCAGGTAGGCGAACCTTCAAACCCAAAGGGCTGGGGAGACTCCTCTGCTGCCGAAATCCGACGCTCAGTTCCGCAAGGTGAACCGGCAGTTGCTCTCCCGCGCTCCCAAGCGAGCGCACCCCGCAGAGTGGGCAGTTCCTACCTGCTGAGCGGCCTGGTCAAGTGCCGGACCTGTAACCGGTCCATGTCGGGCCAGGACTCCAAGAGCGGGCAGTTCGCCTACTACGTCTGCCAGTCCCTGATGAAGCGGGGCAGCGACGCCTGCGATTGCCCCAGGCTCAACGCCCGCCACTTCCAGGACATGGTGGTGGAGCGCATCCGCGACAACATCCTCACCGATTCCAACATCCGCAAATTGGTGAAGTTGGTTGACGAGGAGATGGATGGCGTCGCTCGTGAACAGCGCCAGCGACTCGAAACCGCCGAGGCGGAACTTGCCGACGTGTGCCGCCGGCTGGAGCGGCTCTACAACCTGGCCGAGACCACCGACCTGGACATCGAGGACTTCATGCCTCGCATCCGAGACCACCGGGAACGGCAGCAGAGGTTGGAAGGGACGGTTGCTGAAGCCAGGACCATGCTGTCCCATCGTCGGGTGATTCTAGACGAGGTGGAGACCATCACCGCCTACGCCCAGGACCTGAGCCGTTACTTGCGGGAGAGCGAGCTGACTGAACAGCGGGCGTTCATCAAGTCCTTCGTGAAGGAGATTGAGGTGGAACCCGGCGGCGCGATGCTGCGCTACACCATCCCCATGCCGGATGACTCGCCGATAGGGGAGACAGATACGGAAGAAATGGCCCTGCACGGGCCGGTACTGTCTTTCGTCAAGCGTGGTGGAGCTGGGGGGACTCGAACCCCCTACCTCTTCAATGCCATTGAAGCGCTCTCCCAGATGAGCTACAGCCCCACGATGAACAAGAGGTTTGTAAAGAGGTCTGTCTAGAATAACAAAACCCGGCTGCTCTCGCAACCGGGTTTGGCGTATCTCCAACAGTTTCCGCCACTTCTGTCCAGCTACCCCTGGCGAACAAACTTCACTACCGTTCGTCCGTTGCTGCCTTCATACGGCTCCACCACGTACAGGTCTTTGTGGGAATCAACCCAGATGCCGTGGCACGACCGGTGAGTCATCGAACCCCATTGGGTTATCATCTCACCGTCCAGATTCAATATGCTGACCAGGCCACCATTGTGCTCGGCAACGTAAACCGTGTCCTCGTCGTCAACGTACATCACCGCCGGACCGATCAGCTTTACCGGAAAATCGGTGAGGTGCGCCCCTTCCTGATCGAATACCTGGATCCGGTCGTTTTCCCGGTCTGCGATTAGCAGGCGACCGTGCCGGTCAATCCAGGCTCCATGGGGCAGGTTGAACTGTCCGGGGCCGGATCCGGGCCCTCCCCAGGACTTGATGAGCGCTCCTTCAGGAGTGAATTTGTGGACACGGGCGTTGGCGTATCCGTCGGCAATGAAAACTTCCCCCGCGTCATTGACCGCGATTCCAGCCGGCAGATTGAAGGGCTCGGCCCCCCGGACGACATCCGGCCAGGCATTGGAACTGAATACGGAGTTGTCCACCCCGGTGTCGGAACGATACCCCTTGGTGCCAATGGTCATGAGCAGTTCGCCGTCGGCGGTGAACTTCATTATCTGGCCGCCGTTGCGTTCCACCAGCCATACGTTGTCCTGGGAGTCAATGAAAATGGCGTGGGGAAACAGGAAAAGACCGGCGCCCCAAGAATTGAGGTAGTTGCCGTTCCGGTCGAAAATCATCACGGGATGTTCGGCATCGCGATTGAAACAATATACCCGGTCCTGCGAGTCCCCATATACGGCGGCGGCCGGCATGGACCAACCCTCCGGCACCTTGGCCCAGTCGGTGTGCATCTCGTAGGTGTATTTCCCGCTGCCAACGATAGTTCGCGTCGTCACGACGTCCCTCCTCTATTTCCGATAACGTTTGGTCGTCAAGCCCAAGTTGGCCTGATTATGACAATGTTACTTCGACAGGTCAAACTTGAGCCGGTTCGAGCCTGCCCCAACTCATGCTATTTCGACCCTCCGGCCCGAGGATGCCCCGTTAGCTGGAATTTTCTGACTGGCCAGGCATTTATGAATCGCCGGACTTTGCGGTAAACTGGAGGTGACAAGTCCGAATCCTGTGGACAAATGGTGCAGTGAACTATGACAGAACAAAACGTGGAATCCCCGTTGGAGTCCATTCTGGAACGGCTCACCCAGGAAGCGAGAAGTCGTTGGGGGGAAGACTATCCGGCTGCGAACGCCGCCCTCCTGGAGCAGGCGGCCCGGCACATCGCAAATGTTGCCGCTGAACTGCCGGACACCGAGACTGAACCCGGGTTCTACCAGTGATTACCCCCCAGTGACATTTCCGCAGGGACAGTCCCGCAAACTGGTTAATGTCCCGGTATGTCCTGGCATTTCCTGATGGAAGGGCGAACCCTTTAGCCTACTCAAATCGGAGGGCCCCATGGCCGAACGACACACCCTTTCCGCCGCCGAAGCCGCTACGTTGATTCAATCTCGCGAACTTCAGCCCACCGACTACGCCAATGCCCTGCTGGACCGGGTCGAGGCGCTCGATGGGGAACTGAAGGCGTGGGTGTCCGTGGACCGGGAGGCCGTGGTGACCGATGCCAAACGGCGCGAGGAGGAACTGGCGGCGGGAACGGCGGGCGGTACCCTGACCGGTGTGCCCGTGGGTCTGAAGGATATTTTCCACGTGGCGGGGGTCAAGACTACCGCGTGCTCCCGGATATTCGCCGACTTGGTGGCCGACTATGACGCTACCTGTGTTGCCAAGTTGAAGGAGGCGGGGGCCATCGTTCTGGGCAAGGCGGTGACCACCGAGTTCGCCACCTCCGATCCTTCGCCGACCCGCAATCCCTGGAATCTGGAACACACTCCGGGAGGTTCCAGCAGCGGCTCTGCGGTGGCCGTAGCCTCGGGTATGTGCCCCGCCGCCCTGGGGTCCCAGACCGGCGGCTCAACCTGTCGCCCCGCCGCTTACAACGGGATCGTCGGTCTCAAGCCCACCTACGGGCGCATCAGCAGGTACGGAGTTATTCCCGTAAGCTGGTCCCTCGATACGGTGGGTATCCTGGTTCGCACCGTCGCCGATGCCGCCCTGATGCTCCAGGCCATGGCCGGCTTCGACCCCAACGACCCAGGCTCGGCGGAGGCGCCCGTTCCCCAGTTTCAGGAGGAGATGGACCGATTTTCCGCGCCGCCCAGGCTGGGTCTGCTGAATTCCGGGTATTTCTTCGACCGGGCATCGCCGGAGGTACGCCGCCACACGGAGGCGGTGGCGTCCCAACTGGCCCAAGCGGGCGCCGTGATCGAGGAGTTGACCCTCCCGGCCAGCTTCGCCACGGCCCCCGACGTGCAGCGGGTGATAATGAACGTGGAGTGCGCCGCATACCACGATCGCTTCTTCCGCCATCGGGCCGACGAGTATGGGCCCCGACTCCGCTCGAACATTGAGATGGGCATGCTGATTCCCAGCGTCACCTACCTGCAGGCCCAGCGCTTGCGTCGGGAGTTCCGGCGAGACTTGACGGAATTGGCCCAGCGGGTGGATGCCCTGTTGATGCCCGCCACTCCGGCGCCTGCCCCCAAGGATCTGAACACCACCGGCGACGCCGCTTTCCAGGCCCCGTGGACCTCCGCCGGTCTGCCCACCATTGTCATCCCCTCGGGGTTGAGCGAGGTGGGGCTGCCCCTGGGGATACAGTTCGCCGCGCCTCCCTTCGAGGAGGGGCAACTGCTGGGCGTGGCCCGCTGGTGCGAGCAGGCCCTGGGGCTTAACCTGCGCCCGCCCCGCTATAGCTGACCGTCCGGCAATTGCCGGGTTGGAGGAACGATATGCGGACCTGCAGCGCGTCAACTTCTCGGCTAAACTTGAACAGGTAAGCTGATTGCATGGAGCGCCAATCCCGGTGACGCATGACATTCGGTTGTTGACGGGCAGAAGGTTGGCAAGGATAATCTACGCCACCTACCTTTTCCCCTTGGAGCCAGGGTTGCGGCGGTGGCGGGAAGTGGGGATTACGGCGAACCAAAGGATGTTGATATGACCGACTCGAAACCTACGTACAGCATCAGGGGGTACCAGGACTCGGACGCCGCGCCGATCCGGCGAATATTTGCCGAGACCCACCAGGCGGAGGCGGCGGTTCTCTCTGAGGAGACCCGGTTTGAGTACATGATCGCCATCGCCGGCGAGGTGGGTTCGCGCCTTTCCGACGTGGGTCAGTACTATGCCACCCTGCCCAACCAGTTCTTCATTGCCGCCCAGGACGGCAAGCCCGATGACATCGCCGGTTTCTGCGCCCTGATTCATGTCGATGAGGACACGGCGGAACTGAAGAACGTGGCCATTCACCCGGACCGGCAGGGGTTGGGCATTGCCCGCCTGCTCATGGACGCTTTCGAGCAATCGGCGCGGGAGGCCGGCTACCGCCGGGGTGTGCTGTGGACCTACGAGAATCTGGCGGTGGCCCTGGGCATGTACCGGCGGCGAGGCTGGAAGGAAAGGCCCTTCGAGCTGGAGCCGGACATGATCGAGGAACTGGGGCCCATCTACATGGAACTGGACCTTACCGCCCCCGCCGGGAACTAATCGGCCACAGCCTGTTCCTCCCTGGGACGCCTTCGGGCAAGAATCGCGGTAGGGGCGCTCCCCCGGGCGCCCCCACACCCCATCACCCACCCACCCACCCCCAACGCCCCACCCCACCCCAGCCCCCCAATCCTGTCATTCCGAGCGGCAGCCGAGGAATCCCAACCGAGGCCATCAACCTACCTTCCCACACCGAGCACACGTTCCCTTTGCGGGGGAAGGGGAGGAACGCCTCGGCATGGCAATGACGGCTCCCCCGTCCCGTTGGGATTCCTCGGCTGCCGCTCGGAATGACAGGGAGGGTTGGTTTGTGTTGGGAAGGTTGGTTGCTGGGGGTAGGGGCGCACGGCAGTGCGCCCCTACGGTGCATGGGGGAACGTGATTGGCACTCGCAACCCCCCAGCCTGTCATTCCGAGCGCCGCAGGCGTCGAGGAATCCCAACGGTGTGGGGGAACCACGTCCCCCCTACCCGCAACCCCCACAGCCTGTCATTCCGAGCGCCGCAGGCGTCGAGGAATCCCAACGGTGTGGGGGAACCACGTCACGGGTACCGCAGCCCCCCAGGTCTGACGCTCGGAATGAAAGGGAGGGAGGGCCTGTGGTGGGTGGGACAATGGCCCCGGACGGTTGGGATTCCTCGACGCCTGCGGCGCTCGGAATGACAATAAGGGGGGCTGCGGTTGCTGACGCACGGTTGCCCGGTCCCGTTGGGATTCCTCGGCTGGCGCTCGGAATGACAGTGCTGGTTGGTTTGTGTTGGGTGGAGTGGTTGCTGGGGGTAGGGGCGCACGGCTGTGCGCCCCTACGGTTGGCTTGACCAGATGCTTGAAGGCTACCGCCTTCGGGCCATTACCAGGTACCCGCCGCCGCCGATGATCACCAGGGCCAAAACCACCAGCGCGATTATCAGCCACAGGTTGTTACCGCCGTCGCCATCCTGGGTCAACGGCTCGGACACCCCTCCCTCGGTGGTTGGGGGTTCCCCTGCGCCCGGATCCGCCGCTGGCAAAGGCGTGGCCGCGGGGGCCTGGGCCATGGTCTCGGCAGCCGTGGCCGGTTCCGACTCCTGCACCGCATCAGTGCCGGTATCCGCCGGCTGGGGCACCGATTCCGATGTGGGCACCATTACCAACACTTGGCCTCGGTCATTGCCGGTGGTTGGCATGGGAGTCGCCGTGGGTTCCGCCGTGGCCACCGGTTGCGGCATGGCCTGCGGTACCGCCGTGGCTGGCGCGGGCGCCGGGTCAGCCGGAGCCGGAGCCGGTACCGGAGCAGGCTCCATCGGGGTGGCCGTCGCCGGTACGGGCGCCATAGTCGCCACCGGCATGGGAACCGGGGCCGGCGTTGCCACCGGCGCGGGACTGATCGGACCCGAGGGCAGTTGCGGCCCTGGCGCCGGCGCTGGCTCAGGCGTGGGTTCGGTCTGGGATGCCGACGCAATGGCGATGGTGATGATGAAGCTGTCCTCTCCCTCCTCACTCTTCACCAGGTACACGTACTGTTTGGAATCCTGGGGTTCCTCGGGAGTACCCGACAGCCGCCGGGTGGCCCCGTCGAAGGTAAGTCCCGCCGGCAGCCCCGGATCGCCGTACCGGCTGATCAGGGCATAGGTCACCGGGTCATCGCCCGTGTCCCCCGTCTGCTCCGGCAGGGTCACGCTCTGCCGTTCGTTCACCGTGAAGGTGAGGGAGTCCATGCCTCCGTCCATGAAGGGCTCAGGGCTGAACTCCGGCTGCCGCTTGGTGGTGGCCCCTTCCGGCCGGAAGTTCCTGATCCGGAAGGTGGTCGAACCCTCGATTTGGTTCTCGTCCCTCGCCGCGTAGGTGAAGGTCAAGGCGCCGGAGAAGCGGGGCGGTGTACCCGTAATGGTGCGGGCGGTCGCATCGAAGGTCAGACCGTCCGGCAGGTTCGGGGTCAGGGTGTAAGTGTAGGCCCCCTTACCGCCGGTGGCCTCGGGCAAGGTCAAAGTCTCGATGGCCTCGTCCGGTGGCATTATCTGGTTGGACACCCTGGGAACCGTCGTCTGCGTCACTTCGATGGTCAGGGTACGCGACGCGGTGTTGTCCTCCTCGTCGGTTACCGAGATGGTATGGGTACGCGGGGTCGTGGCCTGGGTGGGCGTTCCCGTGATTTCCCGACTGTCGGCATCGTAGCTCAGGCCGTCGGGCAGGGCCGGGCTGAAGCTGTAGGTACGGTCCGTACCCACGCCGCCGGTCGAGGCCGGCAGGGTCAAGGTCGTAATGGGCTCGCCCCGGATGTAGGTCTTGCTGTCATCCGTAATGGCGGGCAACGCCAGGGCCGAGTAGATCCGGAACGATAAGGTTGGCCGCCCCAAGCTCGCTCGGAAAGGCACCGTTGCCCTCCAAACGTAGGTGACCGATGTCATTGCCTCGGAGGGCGTTCCCGTGATGTACTTGTCGTTGCCGGTTGCTGGGATGGACAAGCCCGCGGGCGGCGTCGCAGGTTGGCCGTCGCCGTCCAAGAGTTGCCGGACAATTGTTGTGTCGTTTCTTGAATCGCAAGCGCCTGAGGAATGGGGCAACGCATGGTTCGGAACCGGCACGCCCACCGTGTACACCAGGTCGTCGATGGTTTGGGTTCCGAAGGTGCAGCCCTTCACTTCCATATTGATGAAGATTTCCTGGGTCTCGCCATATACCCCTTCGGTTCTGGCCTTATAGGAGGCCAACCGTTTCGACCAAGTCTGGGTGGGAGCGCCGGTGATCCTCCTGGTGTCGGAGTGGAAGGTCAAACCCGGCGGAATGTTCGTAAGGGTGTGGGTGATTGGACCAACTCCCCCGTCCGCGCACCCCAACTGCACATCTACCGGGGTGTTCAGGAAGAAGGTGTGCGCGACTATATCCCCACAGGCAAAGCCAAAGCCCAGCCTGGCATTGACCTGGATGTTGAACTTTATCTCGGCCGACTCGGGGTCCACCGCGTCGGCGTCAGTGACCTTGTACGTGTACTCCGTTTTGGACAACGTTCCAATGCTCTTACCCGTGATGGTCCGGTTGGTGGCGTCAAAGGTCAGATTCCTTGGCAGGTCCGGGGTCACCGCGTAGGTCAGCGTGCCGTTGCCGCCGGTGGCCTCCGGCAGGGTGAGGGTCTGTATGTCCGTGTTCTGGAGGTAAACCTGGTCGGGTATGGTCGCGCTGCCGAAGGTGGGCGCTGCATCAGAAACGGTGATCGACACTTCGTTGGACTCCAGCCCGACCTGCCCAAAGACCGGGTTGCCGTTTTCAAGAACCGGGTTGCCATCGTCGTCCAACCGCTGCTGCATCGCGCGGACGCGGTAGTAATACTTGCTGCCGCCACTGAGGTCTGATTGAAAGGCGGTGGTGGTAGTCGCGCTGCTGCCCGTCACGTCCGTCCAATCGCCGTAATCGCCGGTGTCCACCTTGCTACGATACTGCCATTTGGCGAGACGATCGCTGTCAACGACAACGCTGTCATCGCCGATGGTCCAGTTCAGGTCAACGACAATGGGGGATTCCTGCTGCCGCTCCGACACCTCCAGCCACAGGTAGCTGTGGGGCTGGGCGCCCAGGTCATCGCCTTCGGCGGCGAACTCGTCCGAGGTGGCCACGCCGTCGCCGTTCCAGTCCACCTTCAGTTCCGGGTAGGTGTGGCCGTCGTCGTCGCGGAAGTCCCAAACATCGGTACTCCAGCCGTTGTACACGCCGCGCCGGTCGTCTGCCGTGGCGAAGCGCATGTCCTGTTCATTCTTGTGGCTGCCTTTGCGATCTCTCCTGTGATCGATGGTAGTGCGTTGGATTTCGAAGTAACTGTTGTCAATGACCATCTCGGGATGGGCGCCGGAATGGCTGCCGGTCAAGTAAGCGGGTCCCCGCCCCCAAAAGCCGATTATGCCGAAGGTATAGCCCCGCCCTCCCCCATCTCCGTTTGTCTGGTCTCTGACCACGCCGACGCCGTAGGTGTTGTAGAGTTGCAGCTTGGTGCCGCTGTTGACGAACCCTACCACGACGCCGACGCTGCAATAGCCCTGCGGGGAAGTGGTATTCGTGTGATAGTAGGCCACGTTTCCACTAGAGTAGGAGTCCTCGATCCGCATCTGGTTGCCCTTGCGGTCGGATTGAAAATCCGTGTGATAGGCATGGCCCACCAGGCCGCCCGCGTAGCACAGATGTTGGTAGTGGGTGACGCCGTCAGCATTGGAGCCCCGGTTGGTCACATCGCCGGTGGCGTAGCTCTTGCTGATCAAGGTACCCCGGCCATGAATGACGCCGGCTAGCCCGCCGACGGCCACGTTTTCTCCGGCCGCCGCGCGTCCTGCGGTGTAAATGTCGCCGCTGGCGTAGCTGCCGGAGATGTTGCCCCAATGGTTGAACCCCACCAAGCCGCCGCCCATGCTGGTGCCGTCCACCTCCACGTAGCCCGTGGCGTAGCTGTTGACTATTTGGCCGGTGTCCCGGTTATCTTCGTTCTGACTGAGCTTGCGGTTGACGCCCACCAGGCCGCCAATGATGCCCGGCCCCCGCACATCGACGTTGGCGCCGCTGCCGATGATCTTGCCCCGGTTGTTTCCCACCAGGCCGCCCATGGAGGCGTTGGTATTGTGCCAATCAAGCTCATCCCAAAAAACATTGCGGTTGGTGTGGGTGTTGTGATAGGTGCTCTTCAGGTGCAGGTTGAAAGCCTCGCTTGAGTTTGAGAACATTCGGTGCACCCGACCGCTGGCGGTGCTGTTCTCGACGGTCCCCCAGTTCTCGGCCACCAGCGCGCCGATGGGCTGCCCGACATAAGTGGTGTAGTCATTCTTGTCAGTCCAGCGTGTCCTGCCGACGACGTTGACGTTGGTCAGGTTGACGTTGCGGATCACGCCGGTTTCGCTGACGACGCCGAACAATCCGGCGCGAATGTTGGTCGCATTGAAGCTGACCGCATCCTTGAAGCGCCCGTTGCTCTGCAGGAATCTGCCGCGAATCAGGTTGTCGATGGTCTTGCCGTTGCCATCGAAGGTTCCTCTGAAGGGAACCTCGCTCGTGCCCAGGGCGCGCCAGCCATTGACCTCGCCATCATTGTGGAGGGGTACTTTGGTGGTGTCAGGGCGCAGGTTCAGGTCGGCGGTCAGTTCGTAGCCGATGCAGCCGCTGTCCGGGCAGCCCATGTTGAGGGCCGCGCGGGGGAAGAATCCCACGATCCATTTACCCTCGTTCCCCGGGTTCGGGTCGGGTAGTCCCATATACTGGTCTGACCGGGTGGACAACCCATCACCATCCAGGTCGTGTTTGATGGCGTCCAACTGGCCCGGGCTACTGATTTCGATCAGGCCGTCGTCGTCGGTGTCATAGTCAGTGAAAGACGGATCGACAACATTGCGGAGATTAACCGTGTCTGATTCTGGGCCCTTGACACCGCCGCCGGGGCCGTTGACCCCCCGCACTTTGACGTAGTACCGCCTATTGTCCTTTAACTCAAGATCGTCGTCTGACCCATCGGCGAAGGTGTGCCTATCTGTGGCCCCATTGCTGTTGGGCACCGTCTTCCAGTTATTCTGGGAGAAGCTTGTAGATTCCGAAAGATTGTATTCGTAGCCGTTAACATGCTCAACGCCGCCCCAGCCCAGGATCATCGTACCGTCCCGTGCCTGCCCTCCGGCGTATGGCTTGGTGGGCGTGGTGGCGGTGATCTCTATTGTAAATTCCAGTGTGATACTGGCGGGAGGGTCGGCGCTGTCCGTGGCCGTCCAGATGTAAGCGGTCTTGGCCATGTAATCGTCGAGCGCCGAGGAACTCCACTGCAACCTGGTCCTGGCGCTGCCGGAACCGAAGCCAAAGCCTTCCGGCAGGCCCTGGGTGGGGTCCGACTTCAGGTGCATCTTGTAGGTGATGTTGCCTGTACCACCCTCCGCAGAGGATATCCACTGCTGGCCTCCACCTCCGCCTTGGGCAAAAGTCTTCGTCGTTTCGTCGGTTCGACCCGCCCACCGCAGGTGCGAGCTCGCATCGGTGGGGCTGGGGTTCCAGAGCATGGCGCCCATGGCCAGGGCCAACATTGCAACGGAAGCGAATATAAACCGCATGATTTCAGCTTGTCCTCAAGAGAATTACGCCCCAGTCCCGGCGGCGGGAAAAAGCGGCAAGTCTTTCAGGAACCCAAGGGCCCTGAAAGAAAATTTCCAGCCAAGATGGTAACACAGGATTGCCGGAATGGTAACTTTAGGCAGGGCCAAAATGCAACCCCGAAAGGTTGAACCGCGCCCCCGGCGCCCAGCTTCAACGTCTGTCACACCAAGCCCCCCAATCCTGTCATTCCGAGCGCCGCAGGCGTCGAGGAATCCCAACGGTGCGGGGGAACCACGTCACGGGTACCGCAGCCCCCCAGCCCTGTCATTCCGAGCGCCGCAGGCGTCGAGGAATCCCAACGGTGCGGGGGAACCACGTCCCCCCTCCCCGCAACCCCCCTTGCCTGTCATTCCGAGCGCCGCAGGCGTCGAGGAATCCCAACGGTATGGGGGAACCATCATCGCCGTGCCCAGGCATTCGTGCCCCGTCCCCGTAGATAGGAGCGGTGGTTTGTGGTGGGAAGGATGGTTTCCCCCTGCGGTTGGGATTCCTCGACGCCTGCGGCGCTCGGAATGACAAACAAGGGGGTCAGGGGGTAGGAATGATGGCTTCCCCGTCCCGTTGGGATTCCTCGACGCCTGCGGCGCTCGGAATGACAGGTGTGGTTGGTTTGGGGTGGGAAGGTTGGTTGCTGGGGGTAGGGGCGCACAGCCGTGCGCCACTACGGTGCATGGGTGAATGTGTTTGGCACTCGCAACCCCCCAATCCTGTCATTCCGAGCGCCGCAGGCGTCGAGGAATCCCAACGGTGCGGGGGAACCATCATCGCCGTGCCCAGGCATTCGTGCCCCGTCCCCGTAGATAGGAGCGGTGGTTTGTGGTGGGAAGGATGGTTTCCCCCTGCGGTTGGGATTCCTCGACGCCTGCGGCGCTCGGAATGACAATAAGGGGGGCTGCGGTTGCTGAGGCACGGTTTCCCCGTCCCGTTGGGATTCCTCGACGCCTGCGGCGCTCGGAATGACAATAAGGGGGTCAGGGAGTAGGAATGATGGTTTCTCAGTGCGGTTGGGATTCCTCGGCTGCCGCTCGGAATGACAGACAAGGGGGCCCGGAATCACAAGGCAAGGGGTGGCGGAATGACGGACGGGGGCCGGAATGGCAAGGAAGAGGGGCGCACGGCTGTGCGCCCCTACGGTTGGCTTGACCAGATGCTTGAAGGCTACCGCCTTCGGGACATTACCAGGTACCCGCCTCCGCCGATGATCACCAAGGCCAATACTACCAGCGCGATTATCAGCCACAGGTTGGTACCGCCGTCGCCATCTTGGGTCAACGGCTCGGACACCCCATCCTCGGTGGTTGAAGGTTCCGCCGCGCCGGGGTCCGCCGCCGGCCATGGCGTGGCCTCCGGGGCCTGGGCCATGGTCTCGGCAGCCGTGGCCGGTTCCGATTCCTGCACCGCATCCGTGCCGGTATCCGCTGGCTGGGGCACCGATTCCGGTGTGGGCACCATCACCAACACCTGGCCTCGGTCGTTGCCCGTGGTAGGCATGGGAGTCGCCGTGGGTTCCGCCGTGGCCACCGGTTGCGGCATGGCCTGCGGTACCGCCGTGGCTGGCGCGGGAGCCGGGTCAGCCGGAGCCGGCACCGGAACGGGCTCCGCCGGGGTGGCCGTTGCCGGTACAGGCGCCATAGTCGCCACCGGCATGGGTACCGGAGCTGGGGTTGACACCGGCGCGGGACTGACCGGACCCGAGGGCAGTTGCGGCCCTGGCGCCGGCGCTGGCTCAGGCGTGGGTTCGGTCTGGGATGCCGCCAGGACAGTAATGTTTATGATGAAGCTGTCCTCGCCACCGTCGCTCTCCGCCAGGTACACGTACTGCTTGGAATCCTGGGGTTCCTCGGGTGTACCCGACAGCCGCCGGGTGGCCCCGTTGAAGGTCAGCCCGGCCGGCAGCCCCGGATCGCCGTAGCGACCGATCAGGGCGTAGGTCACCGGGTCATCGCCCGTGTCCCCCGTCTGCTCCGGCAGGGTCACGCTCTCCCGTTCGCCCACCGTGAAGGTGAGGGCGTCCATGCCCCCGTCCAGGAAGGTTTCGGGGCTGAACTCCGGCTGCCGCTCGGTGGTGGCCCCTTCCGGCCGGGAGTTCCTGATCCGGAAGGTGGTCGAACCCTCGATTTGGTTCTCGTCCTTCGCCGCGTAGGTGAAGGTCAACGCGCCCGAGAACCGGGGCGGCGTACCCGTAATGGTGCGGGCGGTCGCATCGAAGGTCAGTCCGTCCGGCAGGTCCGGGGTCAGGGTGTAGGTATAGCTCCCCTTGCCCCCGGTGGCTTCGGGCAAGGTCAAAGTCTCGATGGCCTGGCCCGCTGGCATTATCTGGTTGGACACCCGCGGGACCGTGGTTTGCGTCACCTCGATGGTCAGGGTTTGCGACGCGGTATTGTCCTCCTCGTCGGTTACCGAGATGGTATGGGTACGCGGGGTCGTGGCCTGGGTGGGCGTCCCCGTAATCTCCCGACTGTCGGCATCGTAGCTCAGGCCGTCGGGCAGGGCGGGACTGAAGCTGTAGGTGCGGTCCGTACCCACGCCGCCGGTCGAGGCCGGCAGGGTCAAGGTCGTAATGGGCTCGCCCCGGATGTAGGTCTTGCTGTCATCCGTAATGGCGGGCAGCGTCAGCGCCGAGTAGATCCGGAACTTGAGGGTGGGGTACCCGTCGCGACTCGATGGGTTCGCCCGGTAGACGTAGGTAACCGAAGTCGATTGCTCTATCGGGGTACCCTGAAGGAACTGTTCGCCACTGGTTACATTGTGTCCGATGGAGATTCCCAGGGGCAGCGAATTGTCGCTGGGGTCGGCCTCCTTGTAGAGGGATCGGGTAACCGCAGAGTCGTTCTCCAGGGAGCAGGACCCTTGCGGTAGGGCCAGGTCATGCCTCTGGACCCGTTCGCCCACCGTGTACACCAGGTCTTCGATGGTTTGGGTTCCGAAGGTGCAGCCTTCCACTTCGATGTTGAAGGTGATTTCCGCAGATTCGGCATATTCCCCTTCGGTTGTGGCCTTATATGAGGCCAACCGTTGCGACCAGATCTGGGTGGGAGCGCCGGTGAGCTTCCTGGTGTTGGGGTCGAAGGTCAAACCTGATGGAATGTTCGTAAGGCTGTGGGTGATTGGCCCGATGCCGCCGCTCGCGCACCCCAACTGCAAATCTACGGGGGTATTCAGGTAGAAGGTGTGATCGTCTATGTCACCGCACGTATCGCCAAAGCTCAGCGCGGCCTTGACCTCCATTTTGAACTTCAGCTCGGCAGATTCCGCATTTATGGTGTCGTTGTCCGTGACCCTCCACGTGAACTCCGACTCGTTGAACGTCCCCGACGGAGTACCCGATATTGTCCTGGTTTGGGCATCCCAATTGAGGCCGCTGGGCAGAACCGGATTCCCATCGCTATCTGGTGTCAGCAGGTAGTTGAACGGGGCGTTGCCGCCGGTGGGCGCTGGCAACACCAAGTCGTTTATCTTCTTGCCCTGGACGTAAACCTGGTCGGAAACGGCCGTGTTCGCGAACGACGGCGCCGAATCGGCGAAGGTGATGTGGACTCGGTTGGATATCGGGCCAACCTGGTTGCCGTTCTGGTCCACCGCGCGAACCCGCGCGAACCACGTCTCGCCATTATCCATGTCGCGGAAACGGGTCCTTATTGAATTGCGGCCAATGCCTTCGCTATCTTGGTTGAGGAAGGCCACGAACGAGCCGGTACTGTTTGGATCCGTGCTATAGGCCCACTCCCACTTGAAGCCGCCTTGGTTGTCGTCGCCCCTGGTCCAACGCAGATTCATTGATGGCCTACTGTCGTGCCTGGCCTCGCTGACTGTCAGCCACAGGTAGCTGTGGGGCTGGGCGCCCAGGTCATCGCCTTCGGCGGCGAACTCGGCCGATGTGGCCACGCCGTCGCCGTTCCAGTCCACCTTGATTTCAGGATAGGTGTGGCCGTCGTCGTCGCGGAAATCCCAAACGTCGGTGCTCCAGCCGTTGTACACGCCGCGCCGATCGTCAGCCGTGGCCAGGCGCATGTCGCTGTCGTTCTTGTGGCTGCCATAGTCCCGGTTGCCGAGGGTGGTGCGTTGAATCTCGTAGTAGCTGTTGTTAACGTTGATCTCGGGATGGGCGCCGGAATGGCTGCCGGTGAGGTAGCCCGGCCCCTGCCCTATCATGCCGACGATGCCGTAGGTATAGCCCGGCAATCCCTGGCTGGGCGGCGCGGTTGTCTGATCTCTGACCACGCCGACGCCGTAGCTGTCGTCCAGCTCCAACCTGGTGCCGCTGTTCACGAACCCCACCACGACGCCGACGCCGCACGCCCCCTGTGGGGCAGAGGCATTCTTGTAAAAGTTGGCAACGTTTCCAGTAGAGTAGGAGTCCTCGATCCGCATGAGGTTGCCCTTGCGGTCGGATTGAAAATCCGTGTGATAGGCATGGCCCACCAGACCGCCCGCGTAGCACAGATGTCTGTAGTGAGTGATGCTAGTGTCATTGGAGCTCCGGTTGGTCACGTCGCCGGTGGCGTAGCTCTTGCTGATCAGCGTACCCCGGCCATGAATGACGCCGGCCAAGCCGCCGACGGCCACGTTTTCTCCGGCTGCCGCCACTGACTTGGTATAAATGTCGCCGCTGGCGTAGCTGCCGGAGATGTTGCCCCAATTGTTCAACCCCACCAGGCCGCCGCCCATGCTGGTGCCGTCCACCTCCACGTAGCCCCTGGCGTAGCTGTTGACGATCTGGCCGTTATCCCGGCCGTCTTCGCCGCCGCTCACCTTGTGGTTGACGCCCGCCAGGCCACCAATGATGCCCGGCCCCCGGACATCGACATTGGCGCCGCTGCCGATGATCTTGCCTCGGTTGTATCCCACCAGGCCGCCCATGGAGGCGTTGGTCTGGTGAGCGTTGAATTGAGGCCAAAAGGTGTTGTTGTTGGTGTGGGTGTTGTGATAGGTGCTCTTCAGGTGCAGGTTGAAGGCGTCCATGCGGAACACCCGCCCGCTGGCCGTGCTGTTCTCCACCAGGCCGCGGTTCTCGGCTACCAGCGCGCCGATGGGTTGGCCAGACCACTTCGTCACGTCGCTATCTGTACTGATGGTCCGTCCTACAACATTGACGTTGGTGAGGTTGACGTTGCGGATTATGCCACTCTCGCCGACGACGCCGAACAGTCCGGCAGGGATATTGGTCGCGTTGTTGCTGACCGAATCCCTTGGCCCGCCATTGGTTGGGTAAAATCTGCCGCGAATCAGGTTGTCGATTTTGTTGTCGTTGCCATCGAAGGTCGCGGTGAAGGGAACGTCGCTCGTGCCCAGGCCGCGCCAGCCATTGACCTCGCCGTCATTGTGGACGGGCGCTTCGTTGGATTTGGGCAGGAGGTTTAAGTCAGCGGTCAGTTCGTAGCCGATGCAGCCGCTGTCCGGGCAGCCCATGCCCAGCGCCGCCCGAGGGAACGCGCCGCCCAACCATTCACCAGCATTGGCGGGGTCGGGTCGCCCGACATACAGATCTGACCAGTCGGACAGGCCATTCCCGTCCAGGTCGTATCGGATGGCGTTCAACTGGGCGGTGGTACTGACATCGATCAGGCCGTCGTCGTCAGTGTCATAGTCGTTGGCTGACGCATCCACGATATTGCGGACGAACACCGTGTTTGATTCGGCGCCCTTGACGTTGCCGCCGGGGCCGTTGACGGCCCGCACCTGGGCGCGGTAGAGCTGATTGTCCGTTAACCCGCTGGTGATGGTCACGCTAGTGGTGTCGGCGTCGCTGTTGGGCACCGCGGTCCAGTTCACGCCGGAAAAGTTGGAATTCGGCGTGTACCTGTATTCCCAGCCTTCCAGATGCTGGCCGCCGCTCCACCCCAGAACCATGGTTCCATTCAGCGCCTGCCCGCCGGCGTGCGCCGCGGTGGGCGTGGTGGCCGTGATTTCAATTGTAAATTCCAGTGTGATGCTGGCGGGAGGGTTGGCGCTGTCCGTGGCCGTCCAGATGTAAGCGGTCTTGGCCATGTAATCGTCGAGCGCCGAGGAACTCCATTGCAACCTGGTCCTGGCGCTGCCGGAACCGAAGCCAAAGCCTTCCGGCAGGCCCTGGGTGGGGTCCGACTTCAGATGCATCTTGTAGGTGATGTTGCCTGTACCACCCTCCGCAGAGGATATCCACTGCTGGCCTCCACCTCCGCCTTGGGCAAAGGTCTTCGTCGTTTCGTTTGTTCGACCCGCCCACCGCAGGTGCGAGCTCGCATCGGTGGTGCTGGGGTTCCAGAGCATGGCGCCCATGGCCAGGGCCAACATAGCAACGGAAGCGAATATAAACCGCATGATTTCAGCTTGTCCTCAAGAAAATTACGCCCCAGACCCGGCGGCGGGCAAAAGCGGCAACTCTTTCAGGTACCCAAGGGCCCTGAAAGAAAATGTCCAGCCAAGATGGTAACACAGGATTGCCGGAATGGTAACTTTAGGCAGGGCCAAAATGCAACCCCGAATGGGTGAACCACGTCCTTCAACCACGCCACCACCCCAAACCAACCACCTCTGTCATTCCGAGCGCCGCAGGCGTCGAGGAATCCCAACGGTGCGGGGGAACCACGTCACGGGTACCGCAGCCCCCAGGTCTGACGCTCGGAATGACAGGGAGGGAGGGCCTGTGGTGGGTGGGACAATGGCCCCGGACGGTTGGGATTCCTCGACGCCTGCGGCGCTCGGAATGACAATAAGGGGGGCTACGGTTGCTGAGACACGGTTTCCCCGCAACGTTGGGATTCCTCGGCTGCCGCTCGGAATGACGGGGGTGGTTGGTTTGGGGTGGGAAGATTGGTTGCTGGGGGTAGGGGCGCACAGCCGTGCGCCCTACGGTGCATGGGTGAACGTGATTGGCACTCGCAGCCCTCCAATCCTGTCATTCCGAGCGCCGCAGGCGTCGAGGAATCCCAACGGTGTGGGGGTGATACATCACGGGTACCGCAGCCCCCCAGGTCTGACGCTCGGAATGACAGAGAGGGAGGGCCTGTGGTGGGTGGGACCATGGCCCCGGACGGTTGGGATTCCTCGACGCCTACGGCGCTCGGAATGACAATAAGGGGGGCTACGGTGACTTTGGCATGGTTCCCCCGTCCCGTTGGGATTCCTCGGCTGCCGCTCGGAATGACAGGTGTGGTTGGTTTGTGTTGGGAAGGTCGGTTGCTGGGGGTAGGGGCGCACAGCCGTGCGCCCCGACGGTGCATGGGCCAGGGCGTTACATTCCCTCGCCCCGTTCGGAATCCCCGTCGGTCACGCTTCGCTCCACCTCGGCCAGTTCCCGCTCCAGGTCCTGGCGACGGCGGGAGACGATGAAGGCGTACCCGAAGAAAATTACCCAGGTCAGGGCAAAGGCGGCGAAGAGGAACAGCATGTTGGCCGGGGGCTGGGCCTGCAGGAGTATGAAAGGCATCGGGTCTCCAATGTCGAGATTAGCTGCCGTCGGCCCGCTCCGCCCATCCCCCGCCAGGGGAGCGACGCCGGAGGGTGAGGCGCAGGGCCGAAAGCCGGTCTTCGATGTTGCGCAGACGGGTCCGCTCCAGCAGCAGGTACAGGAAGAGGAGCAGGAATACCGCCTGGGAGTAGAAAAGCACTCCCTGCATGATGGGTTCCAGCGCGCCGGATTCGGCCAATGGCCCGACCACCGCCGAGGGGTGGATGGACCGCCACCACTGGACTGAGTAATAGACGATGGGCACGTCCACGAACCCGATGATGCCCAGCACGGCGGCGTAGCGGGCCCCCTGGGACTTGTTGGGTACGTAGGCCCGCAGCATCAGGTAGGCCACATAGATCAGCCACAGGATCAGGGTGGTGGTCAGGCGAGGCTCCCAGGTCCACCAGACGCCCCATACCGGTCGGGCCCACACTATGCCCGTCAACAGGGCCAGGCTGACGAAGACCACGCCCACCTCGGCGGCGGCGTGGGCCACGCTGTCCCACCGGCTCCGGCGGGTGACCAGGTAGCCGATGCTGGCCACGAATACCACCAGGAAGGCCACGAAGGAAACGATGGCAATGGGGACGTGGATGTAGAAGATTCGCTGCACGTGGCCCAGGACCGCATCGGTGGGGGCAACCAGGAACACCAGGTAGATGTTTGCTACCATCAGGGCCGCCGTTACCAACAGGAGCAGGCCGGTCAGGCCAGGGAAGCGGGTAGGGCGGGAATTGGCGACAGAGGCCAAGGGGGTTACTCCTCCACGATTATCGAAAAAAGCCAGGGACATATTACCAGAAAAAGGGCGTCGAAAACCGCCAGCAGGGCCAGCCAACGGGTGATGACCCCGGTTTCCGGCCCGGTGCCGAGGGCCGCTCCCGTAACCTCCACCGCGCCGATGAGCACGGGCAGGATTACCGGGAAGAAGAGGACGGGCAGCATGACCTCGCGGGAGCGGGTCTGGGCAGCAATGGCGGAGAAGAGGGTGCCCACGGTGGCGAATCCCAGGGTCGCCAGGACCAGGGCCGCCAACAGGGTGGGATGGAAGGCATTGAAGTTGAGCAGTACCGCAAAGACGGGCAGCAGGGCCGCCTCGATGGCCAGCATGAACAGGAAGCAGACCAGGACCTTGCCCAGGAAGATGGCGTCGCGGCTGACCGGAGCCAGCAGCAGGCCCTCCAATCCGCCCTGTTCCCGCTCGCGGACAAAGGCGCGGCTCATGGCCAGGGTGCCGGCGAAGGCGAAGGCCACCCAGAGGATGCCGGGGGCCAGTTCGGCGACCCGCTGCGGGGTTACCTTCAGGGCGAAGTTGAACACCACGGCCACCAGCAGCCCGAACACCAGGGCCGAAACCACGATGTCCCGGGAGCGAAACTCCAGGAGCAGATCCTTCCAGACCAGTGCCGCCATGGGCCGGAGAAATTGCATTAGCCCCCGCCAAAGAGGTTAGTGTTGCGAACTCTGCCAAAGAATTTTAGCAGATGGGGTAAGCCAGGCCGTTTTCAGCCATTCCCAACGATGCGGGGCAACCATCACACCAATATCCAGCCTCCCATGACTGTCATTCCGAGCGGCAGCCGAGGCATCCCAACCGCACCCTCCAACCATTCTTGTATTCCGCAGCCCCTCTTGTCTGTCATTCCGAGCGGCAGCCGAGGAATCCCAACCGCAAGGGGAAGCTGTCATTGCCATGCCGAGGCTTTCCCGCCCTTTCTCCGAGGAAGGGAGCGTATGCTTGGGGTGGGATGATTGGTTGATGGCCGCCGTTGGGATTCCTCGGCTGCCGCTCGGAATGACAAACAATGGAGACTGGCCATGGCAAGGAAGGCAGCCCCGCACCGTTGGGATTCCTCGGCTGGCGCTCGGAATGACAAGCAATGGAGGTTGGGCATGGCAAGGAAGGCAGCCCCGCACGGTTAGGATTCCTCGGCTGCCGCTCGGAATGACAAACAATGGGGGCTGGGCATGGCAAAGGTGGCACCCCCGAACGGTTGGGATTCCTCGGCTGCCGCTCGGAATGACAGGTCTGGTTGGCTTGTTGTGAATGGCGAGGTTCTCTCCATTCGGTTGGGATTCCTCGGCTGTCGCTCGTAATGGCGGGAATGGTTGGCTTTTGGTGGGCGGCGTGGCGGCGAGGACGTTTGCGGTCTATAATTCCCCGCACCCCGGGCTGGCCCGCGTACCGGTGCGTTGAAGGGATTTACAGATACCATGCTACAGAACGAGACCCTGCTTTCCCGAATTGCTCCTGACTGGTTCGGCGCCGCCAAGGTGGGGGCCGGCCTGTTGATATTCCTGGCAATCTTGTTCATGCCCACCCCGGCCGGCCTGACTCCGGAGGGGCAGCGAGCCCTGGCGGTCATGGCGCTGGCGGTGGTCTTCTGGAGCACCGAGGCCCTGCCCATCTCGGTAACCGGCCTGCTGGGCGTGGTGCTGCTGATTCTCCTGGGCGCGGTCCCCGGGGCGGTGGAGGGTCTGTACGGGTTCTCCCAGCCCGTCTCCTACTTCCTGATTGGCATCCTTACCATCGGACTGGCGGTGCAGCGTTCGGGGCTGGCGGAAAGGATGGCCGTCACCCTGATCCGGTGGGCCGGCGGCATGCCTGGCCTTCTGTACGTCCAGATGCTCTTCTCCTTCGCATTGCTTACCTTTGCCCTGCCCTCGGCCAGCACTCGGGGCGCCATAATGGTGCACATCTACAGCCAGGTCATGGAGCGGTGGGGCGTACCGCAGGACCATCGCTACTACAAGAGCCTGATGTTGGCTCTGGGCAGCATGAACCGATTGGGTTCCACGGCCCTGCTGGCCGGGGGCATAACCCCGGTGGTGGCCTCCAGTCTGCTGGGGGATTTTTCCTGGACGGGGTGGTTCATCCTGATGAGCGTCCCCTTCTATTCCAACCTGGCCGTGGGCGGGACCCTGCTCTTCATCCTGTACCGGGACGGATTCCGGCAGATGGATGTTTCGCGCAACTCCCTTGAACTCAAGACGGCGCCGGTCAACGGGGTGGAGATTCGGGCGGCGGTGATAGTCATGGCCACGGCGCTGCTGTGGTTCACCGACTTCGCCCACGGGCTGCATCCGGCAGTACCGGCCCTGGTGGCCCTGGTGCTTATCCTGATGCCGAGGCTGGGAATCCTGACCTGGCAGGACTTCGAGCGAAACATTGGGTGGACCAACTTCTTCGTTATCGCCACATCCCTTTCCTTGGCTCATACCCTGGTGACCACCGGGGCGGCGGAGTGGTTCGCGCAAACCCTGGTGGGCGGCGCGACCCAGGTGCAGGACCGGCCGCTGATGGTGTTGCTGCTCCTGGCCCTGTGCGCCGCCGTGGTCAGGTTGATGATGCCCAACATCGCCGGCTACCTGGCCTTTGTGATTCCCGTGGCCATGACGGGCGGGGAAGCCCTGGGGTTGAATCCCCTGGTTTGCGGCATGGCGGTTGTCGTGGTGGGGGATTCGTTGGTCTATTACAGCGCGGCGGGGACAGCCTCGGTGTTCATATTCCTGCAGGCCAACATCCGCAACCCGGAAATCTTCCGGTGGGCGTTGGTGATGACGGCAGTATCCATCCTGGTGCTAATGCTGGTGGCCCTGCCCTACTGGGCGCTGGTAGGCCAGCCCCTGGTCAGATAGGGGCGGCCGCAGCCATCACCGCCGTTGCCGCAGCTTGACTTACCCCCATGGCCGCAAGATACTGTTACCGAATTGCCCGGGTCAGGGCACGAATTCCTGACGACTTGCAATATTCGGTTGGGATTAACCCGCCGCAACTCGTTGCACCTGTATCTTGAATTACCAGCGTCCTGCTACTTTAGGAGAGTACCTTGGAACTTACCGCCGCCATCGAGTTTGACATTCGCGACGTTAACGACCAGCCCGCCGCCTTTCGCGATAGCTTTGAGCAGGTTGACGTGGCCGAGGAATCCGGGTTCCATAGCATCTGGCTGGCCGAGCGACACTTTCAACCTCAACGCTCCGTCCTTTCCTCTCCTATCGTGGTGGCCGCCGCCATTGCAGACCGAACGGAGCGGGTTCGCGTGGGGATCGCCGTCCAGGTCCTGCCCCTGAACCATCCCATCCGAATAGCCGAGGAAGCGGCCACAGTGGACCAGATAAGCCAGGGCCGGTTCAACTTCGGCATCGGACGCAGCGGGCTCACCATTTCCTACAGTGGCTACAACATTCCCTACTCGGAGAGCCGGGGCCGCTTCTGGGAATCCCTGGAGGTCATCCTCAAGGCGTGGACCACTGACGAATTCAGCTACGAGGGGGAGTTCTATAACTTCCATAACGTTAAGCTGATGCCCAAGCCGGTGCAGAAACCCCATCCGCCCCTGCGGATGGCCTGCGCCAGCATGGAGAGCTTCGCCCGGGCCGGTAGCATGGGCATTCCCATATTCGTGAACGTCGGATTCGGCACCTTTTCCGACCTGAAAGCCAGGGTGGAGCACTTTTGCAACGCCTGGCGTGAGGCGGGAATTGCCGGCGAGCCGGACGTGGGAATCCGGGTGCCGGTCTATTGCGCTGCCAGCCCGGAGGACGCCCGGTCGGACCCCAGGGAGAGCATGCTGGCCTTCTATCAGCGCCAGTCCAACCTGATGATTTCGCGCCTGGGTGATGAGGGCGTGACGGACCCGGAGGGTATGCGCCGGCGGGCCGAGGCCCTGGCTGACCTGTCCTATGACGAGGTTTTGGATTCTCGCGTGGTGTTCGGTACGCCGGACGAAGTTATTGAGCGGTTTCGTCACTTGCAGAAGGAACTGGGAATCTCCATGGTGGTGGCCGACGTGAACGCCGGTGGCCGGGTGTCCCCAGACAAGGTGCTGGAATCCATGAAGTTGCTGGGCCGGGAGGTGGCGCCGGTTCTGGAGTGACGTGAGTCGGGAGCGTTTATTGGGGTGGGTTCCTCGATAGGCTCGGATGTAAGACAGAAGGGCGCCAGCAATGATACTGGCGCCCCTACTGCGTCCACGCAGAGATGGCGGGGTACTACGGGCTGGCTACTATTGTCCCTGCCGGCCCCTCGGTAATATGGCCGACGACGCTGGCGCACGGCGTCCCGGCGGCGGTCAACTCCGCCAGTAAACGTTCCTCCTTGTCCCCGGCCACGGAAATCAGCAGACCGCCGGAGGTCTGGGCATCGCACAGCAGCAACTGGGCGTTGTCCGTTAGGTCCGGATGCCAGCGTACCGCGTCGGCCACGCTGTCCCGATTGCGGCTGGTGCCGCCCGGCGCAATTCCCTGCTCCAGCAGTTCCCACGTCCCCGGCAGAGTGGGAACCTGCCCCAGGCTGATGTTGGCGCTGACCTCACTGCCCTTGACCATGGACTTCAGGTGACCCATCAGGCCGAAACCGGTGATGTCGGTACAGGCGTGGACACCCACCCGCATCATGGCTTCGGAAGCCGAGCGATTCAGGATGGCCATGGCGTCCACCGCGCCCTGCAGCACGTCGGCGTCCACCCGTCCCTGCTTGCCGGCCGTGGTGATGATTCCCGTGCCAAGCGGCTTGGTCAGGATGAGGGAGTCGCCTGGCCTGGCCCCGGCGTTGGTCACCTGCTTCCCCGGTTCCACGATACCCACCACCGACAGGCCATACTTGGGTTCCGGATCATCGACGGTATGGCCGCCCACGATTAGGCATTGCGCCTCGGCGGTCTTGGCGTAGCCGCCCCGCAGTATCTCGCCCAAAATGCCCTTGTCCAGGGCCGCCGGGAAGCCGCAGATATTGAGGGCAACCAGGGGGCGCCCGCCCATGGCATATACGTCGCTGAGGGCGTTGGTGGCCGCAATGGCGCCGAATTCATAGGGGTCGTCCGTTATGGGCGGGAAGAAATCCACCGTCATAATCAGGGCCGTCTCATCGTTGATGCGATAGACGGCGGCATCATCGCCCGTTTCGGTGCCTACCAGCAAATCCGGGTGGGTAAGCTGTGGGAATTGACTCAGGACCTGAACCAGGTCCTCCAGGCTAATCTTGGCGGCTCAACCTGCGCAGTGGGAAAGCTCGGTCAGGCGAATTTCGCTGCTCTGCATGGGAACCTCCTGAAGTATGGAAGGAGATAATGCCCGGGTATGACGTTCAAATTGTAGCACAGCCGATGTTTTGGATTCGCAGGTAAGGTTTCTTCTCCCAACGTTGGGGCGAACGGCCAGCGACCGGGGGGGCCGGAACCCCGCCAGGCGGGTCGTTCACCCAATCCTGGCCTGTATCTGACCCATACGGCTCACGTCGTAGCCACCCAGGTTGGTCACCGCCTGCCGGAACTCCTCGTTGGAGAGGAGGTTGAGCAGGGGCCGAAGAAGGTCGCTTTCGAAGTGAGCCACGGGCATTACCAGGTCGAACCGCTCATTCAAGAGGGGTACGAAGTCGAGGTTCAGTGCCCGGGCCGCGCTTAAGATACCCAAGCCTGCGTCCGCTGCGCCGCCGTGGACCGCCGCCGCGACCGCCAGGTGGCTGTACTCCTCCCGTTCGTAGCCACGCAATTGCTCTGGTGATATGTTCAGTTCCTTCAGCTTGTAGTCCAGCAATACCCTCGTTCCGGAGCCCCGTTGCCGGTTCACGAAGGCAACGTCGTCCCGCAGCAGGTCTGCCAGGGTGTGAATTTCCTTTGGGTTACCGGGCTTTACCAGCAGGCCCTGTACCCTGCCAACCAAATTGACGAGAGCCACCGGCACGCCGGACAGGTAACGCTGAATGTAGGAGACGTTGTACTCCCCGGTTCCCTCGTCCAACAGGTGGGAGCCGGCCAGGTGCGCCTCGCCCCGGCGCAGAGCAATCAGGCCGCCCAGGGAACCGACGTGGGAGGAGGACAGGTTGACTCCTGAGAGGTTCCTGGACAGGAAGCTGCCCATCAGGTCCAGGGTCAGGTCGTGGCTGCCAATGGCCACGATGGTATTTTCCACCTCGGCGAGGGGCCGGAGCAGTTCCGCCTCCACCTCGGCGCCCGCGTCCAAACCCTCTGAGAACCGGGGAATCTTGACCAGCCCGTCGGCCCGAACCAGGGACATGATGACCCCTGCTCCCCGTTGCACGGGCGTTGCCACCATCTTTTCGCCCACCCTTCCCAGCTTAACCCGCAGGAATTCATCCTCCCCCGTGGGTGACATAATCTTTCGGGTGATATGGGCCCGAACTCTGGGACGCGAGTCGGCTCCTGACCGCCCCAGCCACCTGTCGATAAG
Source organism: Dehalococcoidia bacterium (assembly GCA_965221385.1). Classification (GTDB taxonomy): domain Bacteria; phylum Chloroflexota; class Dehalococcoidia; order Lucifugimonadales; family UBA3495; genus Bin22. Next base: position 964,958 of record OZ244885.1, on the reverse strand, counting down.
GGGTTTCAACAGCAGTTCCGCCGTCATCATGGCGGAGACAGGGTATCCGGGCAGGCCCACCATCGGCTTGCCGTCGGCTACCCCCAGGACCACCGGGTGGCCCGGCCGAATGGCGATGCCGTGAACCAGCAGCTCCCCCAGATTCTCGACCACCTCGGCGGTGTAGTCTTCGGAACCGGCGGAAGAACCGGCGTTAATGATTATCAGGTCTTGGTTGGTTAAAGCCTGACGAGCCGCCTCCCGAATGGCAGCCAAGTCGTCGGGAACCGGATCCAGGGTCGTTGCGGAGGCTCCCCATTCTTCCAGCAATCCTGAAAGCATCAGCGAATTGAACTCGATGATGTCACCGGCGTTGGGCTGGGAACCGATGGCTACCAGTTCATTGCCGGTGGGGATGATGGCCACCGAGGGCCGGCGCCGAACTGCCAGGGTGGACAGTCCGGCGGCGGCGCACGCCCCCAGGTCGGTGGGCGTAAGCAGATGGTTTTCTGGGAGAATCAACTCGGTGGCAACTATGTCCTCGCCCAGGGGACGCACGTGTTGCCAGGGAGCCACGGGGGCCATGATGCTGACCCTGCCCTCGTCCAGAACTTGCAGGTTCTCCACCATAACCACGGCGTCCGTTCCTTCCGGCATTGGGTCGCCCGTATCCACCCACTCGGCCTGGGAATGTGACCCGCCCGCAGACAATATTACGGGTGTGGTCTCGGTGGCGCCGGTAGTATCGGCGGCCCGCACCGCTATGCCATCCATGGCGGCGGCATCGTAGTGGGGGGATGAGGCCGCCGCCCAGACCGGTTCCCCGGTAATGCGGCCCCGGCATTGGGCCAGGGGCAGGGTCTCTGCCGGCATGGGTTCATGGGCCCCCACGGACTGGAGGGCAGCGTGAAACCGCTCCCGGGCTTCCTCCAGGGGAATGTCAGTGAGGTAGTAGCGTCTCTGGCGGTGGCGGGCTTGGGACACGATGGTTCACCCCCCGTTGGAGGGATGCAGTTCGGCTATGGATTGGATGGTCCGGTCGGGAGTCGCTGGCGCATTGTGGGGAAGGCCATTGCCCCGCCAGTCCACCCACACGCCGTAAATGCCCACGGCCTGGGCGCCGCCAATGTCGGCGTACAGGTTGTCCCCTACCATCCAGGCTTCGCTGGGGGAAACGCGCAGCTGTTCCAGGGTGTGGTGGAAGACCTGCGGCTCCGGTTTGGCGGCCCCGAACTCACCGGCAATCAGGACGGACTGGAAATAGGGTTCCAGTTGCGCCTTCTCGACTTTGGCCCGTTGACCCTCGGCATTACCGTTGGTAATGAGACCCAGCCGTATTCCCTCGTCCTTGAGGGCTTGCAGGGTATCCATAGCTCCGGGGATTAGCTCGACGGCGTTGGCCTTCAGTTCCGCGTATGCGTCCGAGAGTTCGTTCTTGAGGGGCTCGTCGGAGATTCCCCTTCGCTCAAAGGCCATGGAGATGATTTCCAGGCGGGCCTGCCGCAGATCAATGCCGTATTGCCGTATGCGGTCCGGGTCGGCCCAGAACCAACGCCGAATATCCCGCAGGTCGGCCAGCAGTTCCTCGGGTAAACAGGGGGCAATCCTATGGGCCAGGTCGTTGCAAACCCGTCGCCAGCACCGTTCGGCCGCCCGGTCGTCGGAAAGGATGGTGTCGTCCATATCAAAGATAATTGCCGGGGGTAGACTGGTTTCCATCTGTGAATTCTCCTGGGTCCAACGCTGGCGAAATGGGAAGCTGGGTTACTCTTTGCCGACAGGCCTTAATTCACCCTTATCCGATTCCCTGAAATACAGCCAGAGGGGAAGGGCGCAGGACGGCCCAACCAGAACCGTTACCCCTGCCAATACCCAGAATCTGGATCCTCTGCCTCTCTCTTTCCGGGCAAACAGTACCAGCAGTGTCAATCCCGCAATCAGCACGTCAGCCATGAAGAATCGAAACATGGAGGAGATCCATAGGCGTTTCAGGCCTTCTAAATCGTACCACCCTCCCGCGGCCAGGAACGAAATGAGGAAGAAGTAGGGAACCAGGAATCCTGCCAGCGCAAGGAGCAGGTATAACCCTTTCAAGCTCATGGTTGGAATCTCAGATTTCGGGGTAGCTGGATTGGATTGGTCATCAGAACAATTTTACCTGGACCGTCTCACCGGCGTAGATTCCCGCCCGGTCCAAGGGGACTTGTACCAGCCCATCGGCCCGTATGAGGGTAAAAATAAGGTTCGACTTGCCGAATACCGGTTCCGCTTGATTCTCTCCAGTTTCCAGATGGGAAAGCTTGACGGGTACATAGTCCTCCCGCCCCGGAGCCGATGCGATGTCCCGCGTCAGGGTTGCCACCGTTCTGGCTGGCTCCGGTGGGCTGGCGCAACCGGCCAGGTGGTACAGGGTGGGCCGCACCAACAGATCGAATACCACCATCGCGGAAACGGGGTTGCCCGGCAGGCCAAAGACGGGCTTGCCCTCCACCATGCCCACAATGGCGGGCTTGCCGGGGCGAATGGACAGACCGTGAACCAGCACGCCCGGAGGTCCCAGGGCCCGGATGATGTCGGCGGTCAGGTCCCGGGAACTGACGGAACTGCCGGCCGAGAAGACCAGCACATCCGCCTTTAGAAGACCCTGCCTGGCGACTGCCAACTGTTCCTCATAGTCGTCAGGAACGATACCCAGCTGGACTGGCAGCGCTCCGGCTCTGGTGGCCTGGGCCGCCAGGGTGTAGCTGTTAATGTCCCTTATTTGGCCGGGGCGAGGCGTTTCCTCCGGTGGCGCCACCTCATCGCCCATGGAGAGTATGGCCACCTTGGGGCGGCGGGCAACGGTGATTCGGGTGATTCCCAGGGCGGTGAGGCCTCCCAGGTCCTGGGGCCGCAGCAGATGTCCGGCTGGCAGGATTGAATCGCCAACGCGGACATCCTCTCCCGGTGGTATCACGTTCTCGCCGGGGGCTGCGGGACGAACCACCTCGATGGTGGAGGCATCCACCTGCTGGGTGTGCTCCACCATCACCACGGCGTCGGCTTCCTGGGCCAGCATTCCCCCGGTGTAGGTAATGGCGGCCTCGCCCGAATGCAGGCTAACTTCTGGCTGCTGGCCCATAGGTACTTCGCCGACGATGTTGAAGTAGGCCGGCAGCCCTTCGGTGGAGCCAAAGGTGTCGGCCGCCCGCACGGAGTAACCGTCCACCGTGGAACGGGGAAGCTGAGGCAGGTCTTCGGGGGATGCCAGGGCGGATGAGGTTATCCGCCCCAGGGCCTCGCTGACGGGAACTTCCTCTCCGCCCAATTCCGGCGGTGGCAACTGGTTCAGCAGGACTTCCAGGGCCTGCCGGGGAGGGAGGACGTTGAAGAATTCGGGCATAGGCCCATTATATGCGTTTCAGAACATGGGGGAAACGAGGTTGTCCCCACGTATTACGGATCAGGGCCTCAGGGTTTGTCGCCCTGGTCGCCCCGCATTTCCGTCAACAGCTGGGCCAGAGTTTGCGCCAGTTGACGGGGCCTGGCCGCGTACTCCGGCGTCGGGTACCATTCGTAGTCGAAACTGCGCAGCACCACCCCATCCACGCTACACCGCAAACTGGACACGATAACTCTGAATCCCACCCGATTCGTGGCCATTTCCGCCAATTGCTCCAGAACCACGTCGGGGCAGTCGTAAACAACCAGGAAGCCGCCCTCCCGCTGGCCGTCGGTTACCCTGGCCCGAAACACCTGCCCCAGCTGGTCCAGGTCAACAATGGTAAAGGACTGTTCCGGCCGGCCAAAGTCGGGCCACCCAATGCTTATGGAGTCGCCAATCTGCTTGATGCGCACTTTCTGAAGGCCTCCAACGGGTTCTGCTACCGGAGAGTATATCCCGCTGGCGTCACAAAATCCCATTCTTGCCGCCGGGTATGGGGATGGCAATGTGTGGGCCATCAGGGTTTGGTAGGCATTGGGGAAAGTGCTAGAATTAGCCAACTGATTGCGGACCGCCCAGACGGCGTCCGGAGAAAGGAGCCATTAGGTTGACCACCAGCCCTGGAGAGCCTTACCTGAAATACGCCCTATTCTGCCGGGACGCGGAAACGGATTCGGACGACGACCTCACCTTCAAGGGCATTATAGACTTGGTGGAGTTGCCCATGCCGGAGGAACCCCCCGGCCCCGAAACACCCATTCTGTCCCAGGTGGACGTCAACCTGGCCTTTTGCATTGCCGGCGCCGCACCGGGAAGCCACCACCTGATGGTTGCCATCAAGGCTCCGGGCATACCCCTGGATACTCCGCCGCCCCAGGCCATCGAGTGGGAGGAGGGAATCCTGTTCCAACGCTGGATCAAGGTCTTCCGCATTCCGGTGCAGCGGGCCGGCGCCCATGTGGCCGCCATATTGCTGGACGGTACACCCCTGGGCGAGGCCAGCTTCACGGTACGGTTCAAAGAATCAGAACAGCCGGGTTGAGAAACAGGCAACCTTGATCGTTCCCGCCGCCATAGTACTGTTCATACTGTTCGCCGGCAGTTACTTCGGCGCCCGGGAACTGGCCATCCGAAAGAATCGGCGGCCGGACCTGGTTATTCTCATGGGCCTGCTCCTGGGTATTGGCGCCTTTGGGATAATCTGGGCGGTGAGCACCGTCTTCGGCGGGCCCTTTGCCCGATTGGCGGCCATCGGCGCCTTCACGGTGATGCCCGTCCTGGTGGCCCTGGCCCTCCCACGGCGGGAGTGAATCCACCTATCAGGAAAGCGATTTTGGAAATCGACTAGGAAGTGTAGGTTGTAGGCCATGAAGGCAATGGTACTCCACCGGTTCGGTGAGCCGGAAGTCATGCAGTACGAGGATGCTCCCACGCCCTCGCCAGGGCCTGGGGAGGTATTGGTAAAGGTTCACTCGGTTTCGGTCAATCGCACCCTGGATTTGCAGGTGCGGGAAGATGGCGGTGGTTATGGGGCCATTTTGCCCCTGGTGCTGGGAAACGACCCGGCGGGAGAGGTGGCGGCCACGGGTGAAGGTGTGGCGTCGCTTTCCGTTGGCGAGCGGGTGGCAATCGCCCAGGGGATTCACTGCAAAGCCTGCGAGGAATGCGAATCCGGGAATCCCTTCCGGTGCATCAACCGGCGGATGCTGGGCATTCACCTGTGGGGCGGGTACGCCGAGTACGTTCTGGTTCCGGCGTCCAACTGCGTAACCATTCCGGATGGTCTTTCCTATGGGGAGGCCACCGTGGTCGCCCGCCACTTTCCGTTGGCCATAGCCCAGACGCGCTTGACCAGCCTCCAGAGGGGAGACTGGGCGTTGGTGATGGGCGCCGCCGGCGGATTGGGAAGCTGCATAGTGCAGGTGGCCCGCGACTTGGGAGCCAATGTAATAGCCGGGGCTGGCGCCGACGAGAGGGTGGCCGTCGGTATGTCCCTGGGCGCCCAGCACGGGGTCAACTATCGCCGCGATGACCTTCAATCGGAAGTTATGCGGATTACCGATGGCCGGGGCGTGGACGTGGTTTTCGAAAACGTGGGCGACCCGGAGCAGTGGGACCGGGCCTTCAACAGCATGGCTCGCGGCGGCCGCCTGGTAACCGTGGGCGCCCATGGTGGCGGCATGGTTACCATGGACCTGAAGAAGCTGTACCAGCGACGCCTGCAGGTCATGAGCGGCCTGGGGGCCGAGGGCCGCACTGAACTGGAGGAATCCCTGGCCAAGGCGGCGGCAGGACAGTTCCAGGTGCTGATTGACCGTACCATCCCCCTGTCGGAAGCGGCGGCGGCCCACCGACTGGTTGACAGCAACGAACCCCTGGGCAAGGTCATTCTAGACCCCACCCTGGGATGAACGGGGTCGCTTCCTGAAGCAGGAGTTCTGCTTCGGGGACGGAGTTGCCGCGAATAATTCGCAAGACCCGGAGCGCTGAATGCACAAGAACCATTTGCTCTGGCTGGGGCTGCCGATTCTTGGCATAGTGGCATTTGCGGTGCTGCAGGCCTGGTTGCCGGGCCGGGTATCCGGGGCCGTGATTGTGGCGCTACTGGCTGTAGTATTGGCGATTGCGCTCGCATTGCATTTCAAAAGGACTTTTCAGGACTGAAAGGAGTTGATCATGCCGGACCTAACCTCGGTGTCAGAATCGGTGGGGGCGCTGCTCAAGGAAACGGGACAATCCCTGGCCGTGTCCGAGTCCAGCTGTGGGGGCCTGATTTCCGCCACGCTGGTGGCCGTCCCGGGTGCGTCGGCCTACTACGTAGGTGGGTCGGTGGTCTATACCCGCACCGCCCAGCAGGGGTTGCTGGACGTGCCCGAGTCGGCGATGGAGGGTATTCGGGCCAGCAGTGAACCCTACGCCCAGCTCAACGCCCGAACAATCCGCGAGCGACTGGGAACCACCTGGGCCCTCAGCGAAACGGGAGCCAGCGGTCCCACGGGCAACCGGTATGGCGACTCGGCGGGGCATGCCTGTATCGCTGTGGCGGGCCCGGTGGAAAAGGCGATAACGGTGGAAACCGGGGACTCTGACCGGGAAGCCAACATGTGGGTTTTCGCCAGGGCCGCCCTAGACCTGCTGGAGGAGTGCGTTCGGGAGGCGCGGGGTTAGTACCTGGTAAATCATCCAGGGATAAGAGTCTGGCCAAAGGGGCAATTGCGAGGAGAGGCAGACAAAAAATGTAGGGGCGCACAGCTGTGCGCCCCTACCCCGTCTAGCAACCATTAATCCCCGTCATCCCTGACTTGAAGCAGAGCTAGTCGGCAGTTGCCTCCTCCAGAACCAGGGGCTTGGCGACCCCTCCGTTCTGGTGCAGCCATTCCTTGGCCTCGTCGTGCAGCATGTCGGCGAAGACCTCGATCCGGTTCCCGTCCGGGTCGAAGAAGTAGATGCTCTGGCTCATGACGTGGTCCATGGTGCCATCGATTTCCACGTCATTGTCCTTCAGGTGCTGGTAGTAGTCCCGCAGTTCCTGCTCGCCGCCCTCGATTTCAAGGGCAATGTGGTTCAGGCCCAGATGGTTCTTCTCCAGCCGATCGGCCGGCTCCCGGAAGGGGAACAGGGCGATGTCGTGGTGCTCCTTGCCAAAGGACAGAAAGGCCATGTTCCGCTCTGCGCTGTGGCTGACAATTTCCATACCCACGACGCGGGTATAGAAGTCAACGGAAGCGTTCACGTCGCGGCAATTCAGGACGATGTGCTGCAGTCGGTTGATTCGCGCCATTTTGCTTTCCTCCCTCATTTCGTTTGACGGATGATAACAGAAAAGAAACCGGCGGGCTATTGCCCCATATAGAAGGAGATTGCCGGAAAAAGCGAGATCAGCCCAGCGTAACGGCGGCAAACCGGATGACCGCTACAACAACCGCTCCATCCCCGGGGTTTCGGGTGCACTGCGCCGTCGGCGGCTGGTGGTGGCGGGTGTGGTGGGGAGGGGCGCCTCTGGAGCCTTGGCAGGTTGGGGTTCGGGGGGATCGCCGCCATCCGGGGCCGGCGGCACCTGGGTATAGGATGGGTCGCCGGGAATACCCGGCGGGTTGCTGTTACTGTCCCCGGCCACGGCGGAAAAGGCGCCGTCGGCCACGGTGATGGTCAGGTTGTCACCGTTGTTGACTTGTCCCACGCCGGAAATGACCTGTCCCATACCTGCGAGCTCCACCACGGCGAATCCCCTCCTCAGCGTGGCCGCCGGGTCCAAGGCCCCCAGCCGACCCTCCAGGCTGGATACTTCCACCCTTGCCAACCGGAGGCGGTTTCGAAAGCTAGTGCCCAGGGACTCGGAAAGATCGTCCACCTGCCTTCTGTGGTATCCAAAGTCCGGCAGGCCTCCCTCCAGCCGGCGGGTCAGCGCTGACAGTTCCGTCCGGACTGCCTCGGCAGACCTCAACGCTGCGCGGTGGGCGCGGTCGGCCCAGACCCGGACCGTTTGGAGCAAAGCATCGCCATCCGGGACCACCAGTTCCGCCGCCGCCGATGGCGTGGGCGCGCGCCGGTCGGCCACGTAGTCGGCGATGGTGAAGTCGGTTTCGTGACCCACGCCGCTGACCACGGGAATGCGGCTTCGGAAAATGGACCGGGCAACAATCTCCTCGTTGAAGGGCCACAGGTCTTCCAGAGAGCCCCCGCCCCGTGCCAGGATGATTACATCGCTGCTGCCGTCGGCGTCGAGGCGGTCCAGGGCGCCGGCGATTTGAGGCGCGGCCTCCAGCCCCTGCACCTGGGTGGGCGACAATAGCAGCCGGGCCAGCGGGTAACGGCGCCGGACCACGTTCTGTATGTCCTGCCATGCCGCGCCGGTGGGGGAGGTCACCACGCCAATGACTTCGGGAAATTGGGGGAGGGGCCGTTTGCGGGACTCTTCGAAGAGGCCTTCGCTGCCCAGGCGGGCCTTAAGTCGCTCCAACTCCTGGGCCAGCGCCCCTTCGCCTTCGGGAATCACCCGGTCCACCATGAAATCGGTGGAGCCCCGGGGTTCGTAGAAACTCATCCTGCCGTGGGCCCGCACCGACTTGCCGTTTTCCAGCATTCCGGCGCCGCCCTGGCCCCGGAAGAGGACGCAGTTGAGCGAGGCGGAGTTATCCTTCAGGGTGAAGTAGGAATGTCCGGAGGAGGACGCCCGTAAATTGGAAACTTCCCCGACGATCCACAGGTCGCCGAGGAAGGGGCTGCTCTCCAGCAACTCCCGCAGGTGGACCGCCACCTGGCTTACGGTGAGGACTGCCTGCTGCGGGAGCGTCAAGGTGTCAGCTTACCCGTTCCGTGTACTGGCCGTTGCGGGTGTCCACCTTCACGATAGTGCCGGGGGTGATGAACATGGGCACGGTGATGCGCAGGCCGGTTTCAAGGGTGGCCGGCTTGTTGCCGCCCTGGGCCGTATCACCCCGGAAGGCCGGGGGAGTCTCAGTAACCTCCAACTCCACGTGAGTGGGCAGGTTGACGTTGATGGGGGAGCCCTTATAGAAGACCATCTCGGCCATCATGTTTTCCTTCAGGTAGTTGAGGCTGTCTCCCAACTGCTCCTTGGTCAACTCGTACTGGTCGAAGGTCTCCTGGTCCAGGAAGTAGAAGTAACTGCCGTCGGTGTACAGGTACTGGGTTTCCCGGTTATCTATTTCGGCGACGGTGAAATCGGTATCGTAGCGTTGGAACGTGCGCTCCACCACCGCGCCGGAGAGCAGGTTCTTCATCTTGATGCGGGTCACGGGGGCGCGCTGCTGCATCTTGTGCCGCTCGTAGTCCATAACCTGCCAGGGCTGGCCATCCAGCTCAATGACCATGTTGCGGCTGAGGTCGCTAAAGTTAATGCTCATGGGTGCTGCTATCTCCCGAAAAAACTTCTGGGTCAGGGTCAGTTTTCTCCAGACCTGGAGCGACCGTAAACAAGCCTATCCAATCGTGCCCGTTCCCGGTCGGTACGAGGCGTGAACCCGCCTCTCGGTGGTTGGGCGGCGAATTCAATGCGCCTGACCAGGGTATCCACAGCGTCAATTCCTTCTGCGATGGCTTCCTCAGTTAGCCAATCCTCGTACCAATTCTTGTGCAATTCGCTGGCTTCCTTGAACAGCTTGCTGAACTGGGAACGGCGGCGTTCGTCGTTCAACTGAGCCACCACGTCGAAGAGCAGGCCATGGTCATTATGATTCCAGTTTCTCCTGGCAGCAACACTCTTGACGGCCAGGGCTGCCGCCCCCCAAGCCTTCTCCGATGCCTGGCGCAGGTCCCCCTGTTCCAGTTCCGCCCGGGCCTGGGCAAGAAGCTTGTGACTGTCTTCAGAATAATGGGCGTACTTTTGCATGGTTTCTTGGCGATTGGAGAAACATTGCCTTCTGGTAACTGGTTTAGCAGAGAAGGGCAGGACAGATACATTAATGGCGCTCAGAATAACCCATTCCTCTCTGTTGTCATCCCGAGCGACAGTCGAGGAATCCCAACGGTACCGGGTTTATGTTCTGGATCGAGAAACATGGCTGCAACTTTCGTTTGGTATGTTTCTTCGCTACTCCAACCAACGCTCCCCAGGTTTCCCCACAACCAGCGCCTACCCCCTACTTCCCGGCCTTGCTCAGGGGGGTTGCGCCCTCTTCGCCCAGGATTACTATGTCCTCGATGCGGACACCGCCCCAGCCGGTCAGGTAGATGCCGGGTTCCACCGTGAAGACCATGTTTGGCTCCAGGGTATCATCGGAACGGGGGCTGACCCTGGGGTTTTCGTGGACGGCCAGGCCCACGCCGTGGCCCAGGCTGTGGCCGAAATTGTCGCCATAGCCCGCCTCGGCAATAACGTCGCGGGAAAGGCTGTCGCACTCCTCGCCGGTCATGCCGGGGCGTACCGTGTTGATGGCGGTAAGCTGGGCGCCCAGGACGATGTTGTAAATCTTGTGGAACATCTCGTCGGGTTCGCCCACGACCACCGTGCGGGTGATGTCGCTGCAGTATCCGCCGATTTGCGCGCCCATGTCGATTACGATGGGCTCCCCGGCCCGGATTACCGTGTCCGTCGGGTGGTGGTGCGCCATGGCTCCGTTGGGACCGGCGGCCACTATGGTATCGAAGCTGATGTTGTCGGCGCCAAACTCCCGCATGGCCACCTCCATCCGCCAGGCCACTTCCCGCTCGGTCATACCGGCCTCAATGGCGGGGCAAACCAATTCCATGGCCCGGTCCGAGGCGTCAATGGCCTTCTGGAGTTCCTTCAACTCATCCCGGTCTTTGAGGATGCGCAACTCTTCTGTAATACCGGAAGTTGCGATCAGAGACGCACCTTCCAGTTTGTCGTCTTCCTTAAGTGCGTCAACCAGTCGATTGTAGGAAGCCACCGTCATGTTGTCGCTCTCAAAGCCAACCCGGCTAACCCCGGTCTCCTTCAGGGTGTCCAGCAGCCAGGCCAGGCCCGCCTTCATCTGGATCACCTCGAAATGGGGAGACTGGTTGGTTGCCTGCTCCGTGTAGCGGGAGTCGGTGAACAGCACCTGACGTTCGGGGGTGACCAGAAGGTATCCCGCGGAACCGGTGAATCCCGACAGGTAACGGCGATTTTCCGGAGCCGAAATTAGCAGGGCGTCCAGTCCCTTGTCGGGCAATTGGGCTGCCAGTTGAGTTGCGCGTTCTTTCATCGGGAAATCTCCTCTTCGATGATACTGGATATAATTTCGATGGCTGAAGTATAGCTTCTCCAGCCAAACCCTGCAATTTGGCCGCGGGCGATGTCGGCCACCACGGAGACCCGGCGCCATTCCTCCCGGGCGTGAATATTGCCCAGGTGTACTTCGATGACGGGCACAGCCGCGTCTATCAGGGCATCCCTCAGGGAATAGCTGTAGTGGGTCAACGCGCCGGGGTTGACGACAATACCGTCGATGTTGCCCCAGCTTTCCTGGATGCGATTGATCAGCTCTCCCTCAATGTTGGACTGGTAGAAGCTGACCTCCACGTCCAGTTCCCGGGCTTTTTCGGTTATGAGCCGATTGATTTCGTCCAACGTGGCCGACCCGTAGATGGTCGGATTTCGCCGCCCCAGGACGTTGATGTTGGGTCCGTTGAGCACAAGTATGCGAGTCATTTTGGCGATGATTCCTTGGTTGCGGATGGATTGTGCGGGAATGGCGGCCTGAGTTTGGGAAATGCCCCAGAAGGGATTTCCAGTCGCCCCGCCGTTACCAGTATATACCAACGAAACCCGACGCAAACTGGGGACGACGTGTCGGGGTTCACCCTTGGCACAGCGGCAGATGATAAGGGCGGCCGGGTATTTCACTGCCGGCACGACTATATGCCAAAAACAGTGGGACCTGGGTTGGTACTCCCAGGCCCCACTGTAGCATGTGGTTTGCGTATCAAGCCGACCCTACGGGCTGTAGCCCGAATCGATCCGGGTAGGCATATTACTGGGTACGCTCTGGTAGATGTGGTTCAGCAAGTGGCTGAAGTCCTCGAAGGCGTCCAGGTGACCCAGGGTTCTCCTTAGCAGTTGAAGTTCTTCATTCAGAGCGGCCAGGTCCATACTAAGGAAATTGACAAACCTGGAGTTGCCATAGGGCAGGGCGCTGTACCGGTCCGCCGTCAGGCCCACTATCGCCCCCAACCGCAGGTACGGGTCTTCAACCCGGTCAAAGTCTTGCTCCCAGTCACCCAGGACTGTGGCTCTTTCCCCAAGGGTGGCTCCCGACCCGGGATCAACCCATCGGAGTTCAATCTCGCCCAAGAAGCCGTCTCCTTGGTAGGGAGAGGTGGCAAGGTCTGTGAGTACCAGTTCATAGAATACCGTGGTAGCGGTTCCAGAGGGAATCTCGGCGAACTCCTTACGATTCTGGGTGAAGTTTTCGTCCGCCGTGACCCGGTTCTCGTAACCCACAATCCGCCAAGACTCCACCATGTTGCGGTTCCAGGTAATTTGGGCGCGTGCCTGGTCGGCGAAGGGAATGGCCAGGTTCCGCCAGTTCTCCCGGCTGAAGGTGGTTTGGGCCTGTTCCACATTGTCCAGGTAGCGGTACCACCCGTTGCCGTGCTGGGCCAGGGTTTCCAGCAGGTAGTCGTTGTAGTTGGAGATTCCCACGCCGATGGTAATCAGGCGCAGTGGATTCTGGCTATCGTCACCCCCGGCAGACTCAAGAATGGCAAAGGGGTTGGTGGCGTCCACGTTGGCCACCCCGTCGGACATCAGGACAATGTAGTTGACCGAATCAGGTCTTTCCCATCGGGCCTGGTTGGCGAGGCGGACTCCCAGGTCCAGGCCCGCCTGGACGTTGGTTGCCCCGTTGGGCTGCAGGCGATTCAGGGAACGGTCAACGCTGGAATGGTCCGGGCGAACGTGAGGCACCGTAAGGTGTTCCATCACGTTGTCGTCAAACTGAACTATGGCTATACGGTCCTGGGGCCGGAGGCTGTCCCGGATACTTTCGGCGGCTGCCTGGGCAATGGCTATTCGGTTGCCGTCGCCCATGGAGCCGGAGGCGTCCAAAACCAGGGTCACGTTCAGGGGCTTGGTGTCGGCCCGCACAACCGGCGCCTGGAATGCCAACCGGGCCATGTGTTTGCCACTGTCCAATGGATGGCGAAACACGTCCGAATAAATGCCGAAGCCGGTATCCGGTGCGGGAGGGTCGTAGTTGTAATTGAAGGAGTTGATCCACTCCTCCGCCCGTACCGAGGCGGGGTCCACTTCATAGCCCTGCCTGGCCCAGTTCAACGCCAGGCGGTAGGAGGTGCGGTCCGTATCCAGGCTGAAGGTGGACACGTTGTCTTCGTAAGCGGACACCATGGGCAGCCTCGAATTGTCCTGGAAGGTGGTGGCGCCGGGCTGGGAACGGCTGTAACCGGCACTTCCAGGAGTGGGCCGCGGAAAGGGGGTTGGCACGGGAACGCCGTGGGATGCGGGACTCTGGCCAAGGGAAGGAACGGCGGTGCTGCCGCCTCCTTGAGGGCCTGCAGGCCCGGCTAAGGCAGCGGCTCCGGTACTTGCCTGGGGAGCCCAAGCAGGCGCGGCCGTAGCTGCCGCAGTGGCCGGCCCCTGGGGAAAGACTGATTGAGGCGAGGAATTTGCCTCTGCATGAAAGGCGTCTGTTGAGGATTCCGGCATGGAGCCAGTGGCCTGAGCAGGACTCAGGGAACCCCCATTGGTGGCAGCCGCTTCTTCGACTCTGGACGGGATTCCGTTACCGCCAGACCCCAGGAATTCAGAGAAATCTGGCGAAGCGATAGACGGTCGGGCCGTGGGTGCGGCCCGGGGTGCAACCGGCTGGGGACTCGAAGACTGATCCATGTTGTCGGATGCCACCCGTTCCACGCGTTCGACGGGAGACAATTCAGGATTGGCCGACTGACCGCAGGCCAGCGCAGCAGGGAGGAACAGGGTCAAAACCAACAACAGCAGGGTGAGCCTTACGGGAAACATGACGTTCAAACCTCCTGAAGGTTGTAGCGTTACGTTCCCTATGACGTATCGAGTGGCTATGGAGTTCCCGAAATTGGCAGGAAATTCCAAAATGTTGCCAATTTAGGTAGAGGCGGTCTGTTGGAGGGCAGGAATTCAAGCCTGGAATTATAGGTCGTGGGAGTGGTAATTCACCCAATGGCCTATCATTGTTGACTTGACCAAATACTAGCGTGACGGAATGCCAGGTTCTTTCGCCGGGGTGGTATCCCTGCCGGCCCTGGGGTGGAAGCTGCGGTACGCGGCCTTTGCGCCCTGCTTGGTAATGTGGGTGTAGATTTGCGTGGTGGCGGGGCTGGAATGGCCCAGGAGTTCCTGGATGACGCGCAGGTCGGCCTCGCCCTCCAGCATGTGGCTGGCAAAGGAATGGCGCAGGGTATGGGTATGAACACCGTCCCGCAGACCGGCCCGGGCTGCATATCCCTTCACCACTTTTTCGATGCTGCGTCGGGAGAGCCTTTTCCCATACCGATTCAGGAAAAGGGCTGGTGTGGAACCATCCAGCAGGCGCGGCCTACCTTCTTCCAGATACTTCTGCAGCGCCGTGGCGGCGGGTTGCCCGAACAGAACCCATCGCTCCTTTGACCCTTTACCTCGGACCAGAATTTGCTGGCGGTCCAGGTCCAGGTCCGGCAGGTCCATGCCCGCAATTTCGGCCAGACGCACCCCACAGGCATACAGCACTTCCAGCAGAGCCCGGTCCCGCAGGCCGTAGAGATTGGAGTCGTCCGGGGCCTCCAGAAGTCGCTCCGTTTCCTGCTTCCCAATGAAAGAAGGCAGAGGCTTCTCCACTTTGACCTGGAGGCTACGCCCCGATGGTACTGGACAGTGCTTGAACATTCCCTGTTGTACCAGGAACTGGTAGAAGGAACGCAGGGCCGTCAGCTTTCGGACGATGCTAACCCGGGCGTAACCCTCCCGCTTTCGGCGGCCATGTCGGGAAGGGGGCGTCTCCCTGGCCTCCGTGGCCAGCCAGGCCAGATAGGTGCGGGCCATGCCCCGGTTCATGTCGGACAACGATGCGCCTGTGTCCGATACGAAGCGAAGGAAAGTGTCCAGGTCCGCCAAATAGACCCGGACGGTGTTGTCGGAGAGTCCCCTCTGGCCCCGAAGATAGGTCTCATACCTCTGCACCAAGTCTTTCTGTGCTGTGGAAGGGTCGGGAGCCTCTGGATGCACTGGTTCGGGGGTCAAAGATGTGGTGGTCTTCACCATGAACCTCGCCGTTGGACCGGTTGGAAGCCTCTTACAACAATAGCGGCGAGATGGATGGTTTGCGTTGCTGCGGTGCGTCCATGTTTGGGATGTTTCGGCTGGCAGTCAGATAAATGGGGGTATTAGGTTGGGAAGGGTAATAGCCATTCCCATTGGGGCCGAGGAATCCCAACCACACCCAACAACCATCTAACCCAGCCCAAACCAACCAAGGGTGTCATTCCGAGCGACAGTCGAGGAATCCCAACCACACCCAACAACCATCTAACCCAGCCCAAACCAACCAAGGGTGTCATTCCGAGCGACAGTCGAGGAATCCCAACCACACCCAACAACCATCTAACCCAGCCCAAACCAACCAAGGCTGTCATTCCGAGCGACAGCCGAGGAATCCCAACCACACCCAACAACCATCTAACCCAGCCCAAACCAACCAAGGCTGTCATTCCGAGCGACAGCCGAGGAATCCCAACCACACCCAACAACCATCTAACCCACCCCAAACCAACCAAGGCTGTCATTCCGAGCGACAGTCGAGGAATCCCAACCGTGCCCAACAAGAAATCTTCCCAGCGCGAACATACGCTGCCTCTTTCCGGTGAAGGGGCGAGAAGGGTTGGCCATAGCAATGACGGTTCCCCCGCACTGTTGGGATTCCTCGGCTGACGCTCGGAATGAAGGGGAAGGGGGGCTGGCCAGGGGAATCATCGTTGCCCCGGACCGTTGGGATTCCTCGGCTGACGCTCGGAATGAAAGGGAAGGGGGGCTGGCCAGGGGAATCATCGTTGCCCCGCACCGTAGGGATTCCTCGGCTGACGCTCGGAATGACAGGGAAGGGGGGCTGGCCAGGGGAATCATCGTTGCCCCGCACCGTAGGGATTCCTCGGCTGACGCTCGGAATGACAGGGAAGGGGGGCTGGCCAGGGAAGCCTCTTCGCCCCGCACCGTTTGGATTCCTCGGCTGACGCTCGGAATGACAGGGAAGGGGGGCTGGCCAGGGGAAGCCTCGTTGCCCCAAACGGTTGGGATTCCTCGGCTGACGCTCGGAATGACAGGGAAGGGGGGCTGGCCAGGGGAAGCCTCGTTGCCCCGCACCGTAGGGGTTCCTCGGCTGACGCTCGGAATTAAGGGGAAGGGGGGCTGGCCAGGGAAGCCTCTTCGCCCCGCACTGTTGGGATTCCTCGGCTGACGCTCGGAATGACAGGGAAGGGGGGCTGGCCAGGTAAGCCTCTTTGCCCCGCACCGTTGGGATTCCTCGGCTGACGCTCGGAATGACAGGGCATGGGGGCTGCGGAGCCTGGGGCGCGGATGATGGGTGTGGATTGGATTTTTCGGTTGTCGCTCGGAATGACAGACACTGGGGAATAGGGCGGAACGCCCTGTTCCCCTACCCCACTGGGCAGCCATCCTTTATTGCGATTGCTGACGTAAAGGAGGGCTAATCACCCACGGCGGCCAGTTCTCTGTCCTGACTGGCATCGGAGCTATCTGCGTCAACGCTCTGCGGGGCGTCAACCTTCCAGGCGCAGTTGGTGCAGGCGTGGCTGCCATCGCGATTGGCCACCATCATACCCTGGCATTCCGGGCAGGGGTCGGGAAGCGGCCGGCGATTGCTGGTGTACTTGCAATCGGGGTAATTGGAACAACCGTAGAAGACACCCCGACGGCTGCCCCGTTCCACCAGGCTGCCGCCGCAGGTGGGGCAGTCAACTCCGATTTTCGTCGGATGGGTATTCTTGCAGCTGGGATAGTTGCTGCAGGCGATGAACCTGCCGAATCGGCCCGTCTTAATTACCATCGGACTGCCGCACTGCTCGCAAACCTCGTCGGTTGCCGTGTCGGCGGTCTCGGGACCATCTCCTTCAACCTGGATTTGTTTGGTGGTGCGGCACTGGGGATAGCCGGTGCAGGCCAGAAAACGCCCAAACCGGCCGGTCTTGATTACCATGGGCATGCCGCACTTGTCGCAAACTTCGTCGGTTTCCTCGTCTTCGGGTTTTACCCTGGGCATATTTTCGTTGGCGTTCGACAACTCTGCGGCAAAGGGCGCGTAAAACTCCCTCAGCATCGGCACCCAGTCCCGTTCCCCTTGGGAAACCTCGTCCAGCTTCTCCTCCATCTGGGCGGTAAAGTCCGGATTCATGATGTCGGTGAAGAACTGGGCAAGCAGGTCCGAAACGGTGGTGCCCAACTGGGTGGGGAGCAGACGGTTGCCTTCTTTGCTAACGTATTTCCGGTTCAGCAGTACCCCGATGGTGGGAGCATAGGTGCTAGGCCGGCCAATACCCCGTTCTTCCATGGCCTTCACCAGGGTCGCCTCGGTGAAGTGGGGCGGCGGCTGGGTGAAATGCTGGTTGGCCTCCAACTGGCGGCAATTGAGTCCATCTCCTGGGGAAAGTTCAGGCAGCGAATTGGAGCCTTCCTCTGCATCGCCCTCGTCGCGACCCTCCAGGTACAGGGTTCGGAAGCCGGGGAATCTGAGCACCGAGCCGGTGGCCCGGAAGTTGAAGACCTGACCCGCCTCTCCGGTTGCTGACGGTTGGCACGCGGCGTCGATGTTGACCGTGGTAGCATCGGAAATGGCGTCCGCCATCTGACTGGCCAACATTCGCGCCCAGATCAATCCGTACAGGCGAAACTGTTCCGCAGTGAGGTAATTTTTCAGGGAATCGGGGGTACGGGTGATGGACGTGGGCCGGATGGCCTCGTGGGCTTCCTGGGCAGCCTTGGTTCGGGTGCGATGGCTGCGGGGCTTGTCGGGCAAGTATTCCTTGCCGTATTGGGCGCGTATGTGCTGTCGAGCTTCCTGGATCGCCGTTTCCGCCACCTGGGTCGAGTCAGTCCGCATGTAGGTAATCAGGCCCACCGAACCCTCACTGCCCACGGAGAGACCTTCGTATAGCTGTTGGGCCACCGACATGGTTCGCTGGGTGGTGAACCGCAGCTTGCGGCCGGCTTCCTGCTGCAATGTGCTGGTGGTGAAGGGAGCGGCGGGACGCTGCCTGACCTCCCGCTTCCGCACGTCGGCCACGCTGTAGGTTGCGCCCTGTAACTGGGTTTCGTAAGCCCGGGCCTCTTCCTCCGTGGCTATTGACAGGCGGCGGCGATTTCCCTTAATTGAATGCAGCGCCGCGGGAAACGGGTTGATGTTGCCGGCCACTTCCGAACTCTTGTGGAGTTGGGCATCGAGGGTCCAGGATTCTTCGGGAATGAACTGTTGAATTTCCTTTTCCCGGTCCGTTACCAGTTTCAGGGCCACCGACTGTACCCGACCGGCAGACAGGCCCCTCTGGACTCGTTTGGCCAGCAAGGGGCTGATCTGGTAACCCACCAGCCGGTCAAGAATGCGGCGGGCCTGCTGGGCATTTACCAGTTTCATGTCGATTTCCCGGGGGTGGCGGAAGGCCTCCTCAACCGCGTCCTTGGTGATTTCGTGGAACACAACGCGCTTGGGGGCCTTCCCGTCGGGATTGTCCCAGCCAGCGGCAGTTTGGAGGTGCCACGAAATCGCTTCTCCCTCCCGGTCTGGGTCGGTGGCCAGAAAAATATCGGCGGCCTCGTCTCCGGCCCGCTTTATCTCCCGCACCAGGGGCATCTTGTCCCGCATGGTGACGTAGGTGGGCTGGAATTCATTCTCCAAGTCAACGCCCATCTTGCTCTTGGGCAGGTCCCGGACATGGCCCTGGGAGGCGGTTACCAGGTACCGATTTCCCAGGATCTGGCCGACGGTTCGTGCCTTTGCCGGCGATTCGACGATTACCAGCTGCTTGCCGGACGCCTTGCCCAATCCTCCCGCTGCCTGGGATGCAGCCCGGGTTCGGGCGGTACTGGCCCGGCGCCCCCCCGTTCCTGCACTGGCCTGGGATGCGGCCCGACCGCCCGTCTGTCCGGCGGAACTGGCAGCGCTCTTGGCGCGGGTTGACTTGGCCCTGACGGTCTTTGCCGTCATGTTGTTCGGCTTGGCCTTGCTGCTGGTTTTGGCCTTTCCTGTTGACGATTGCCTAGAAGCCATAAGTTGGGGTTGCCTCCCCTGTCTTGACGTAGTGCATGGCGCCCACCTGCTTGACCAGCCCCTTGAGTTCCAGCATGGTTAGCAGGCTGCCCACCAGCGCGATGGGCAGGCTCGCCTCACGTCGAATGTCGTCGATGTGCATTGGTTCGTGGCTGAGAAAGCCGATCAGCTCCCGTTCTCCGTCAGCATCGGGGCTTTCCGGCAGGTTCTCCGACAGGCGCATCTCAATTTGCCTGGCAACCACGGTAAGGTTCAGTTCTTCCAGAACGTCGGTGTAACTGGAAACCAGTTTGGCCCCATCCTGAATCAGGCGGTTGGTTAGCCGGCTGGCGGGGGAGAATATGCTGCCAGGCACACAGAAAACCTCCCGGTTCTGTTCCAGGGCATGGTAAACCGTCCACCGGGCCCCGCTCTTCTCTCCCGCCTCCACCACCAGGGTTCCCAGGGTCATGCCACTGATGAGGCGGTTCCGCCGGGGAAACCCCCTGGGGTCGGGTCGAGTGCCCAGGGGATATTCGCTGATCACCGCTCCCTGCTCTGCGATTTGACGGCTCAGGCCGGCATTGTCCCGGGGATATACGATGTCCAGCCCATTGGCGACCACGCCAATGGTACGCCCGGCTTCGGCCAGGGCGGCCCGGTGGGCTACCGTGTCCACCCCCAAGGCCAACCCGCTGACTATGACAATTCCATTTCGGGCCAGGTCGCCGGACAGATTCGCCGCCACGTCTCGCCCGTAGGACGTGGGGCTTCGAGTGCCAACGACAGCCACCGCCCTTTCGTCCTCGGGCAATAACTCCCCCTTAACGTAAAGTACCGGGGGCGGGTCGTCAATCTGCTTGAGGCGAGGTGGATATGCCGGGTCCGACCAGCACAGCGCCCGAACACCGGCCTTTTCGAGGCGGGCCATCGCATCGTCGGGCGAGACTCGGTTCCGAACCTCCACCAAGGCCGATGTGGACCCCTCGTCCAGACCGGCGGCCCGCAGTTCCCGGGGGCCGGCTTGCCAGGCGGCGGCCATATCTTCAAAGTAGTCTTCCAGTTTCCTGAATCGGACGGCGCCCAGCCGCTTCACCCGTCCCAGCGCCACCCAATACTTGGTTTGTTCCGTGTCCATTGGGCGATTCTAGCACAGCCCTGGAAAATCCAACAATAACGTTCTGTCAGCAACACTGTCCGTCTACGGTGAAATTTCCACCGGAGGCGCTTGCAGGTGTATATTCGGGGCATTCACTGTCAGGGGAGAATGCCATGCCAAACGCCGCCTTCGTGTATGATGATGCCCTTTCCCGCCACGTACTCAGGTCGGACCACCCAATGCGGCCGGTTCGACTGCGCCATACCTTCGAGCTATTGTCCGCCTATGGGGCCTTCGATGGCGACTCATCCCGGCTCATTGGCCCCCGTTCCGCCACGGAGGAGGAGCTGGAATGGATACACACGCCCCAGTACGTAGCCGCCGTCCGGGCCCTCAGCTCCGGGCAAACCACAACCAGTCCAGAGAGGTATGGTTTCAGCGCCCAGGGGGACAACCCGGTCTATCCGGGCATGTACGATGCCGCCCTGCTCAGTTCGGGCGCAACATTGGTGGCCGCGGAGTTGGTGGCGGCACAGCGGGTGGACGTGGCATTCTCCATTTCGGGTGGACTGCATCACGCCGCTCCCACCCATGCTTCGGGATTCTGCATCTTCAATGACCCAGCTATTGCAATCAAGTATTTCCTGGACCGGGGAATGCGCGTGGCCTACGTGGATGTGGACGCTCACCACGGCGACGGGGTGCAGGAGGTGTTCTACCGGGACAGCAGGGTGCTGACCATCTCCGTCCACGAGTCGGGACGCTTCCTATTCCCCGGTACTGGCTTTGTGTCCGAGTCCGGGGAGGGCGATGGCGCCGGTTATTCGGTCAATATCCCTCTGTATCCCTACACGGAGGATGAACTATACCTGGAAGCGTTTCGCCAAATCGTCCCGCCCCTGATACGCGCCTTCGCTCCTGACGTGCTGGTGACCCAGTTGGGAATTGACAGCTACCATTCCGATCCCATTACCCACCTGCAGTTGACCTCCAGGGGTTACGAGGAGATTGTCCGGGAGTTTGCCAAGCTTGGCCTGCCCTGGCTGGCCCTGGGTGGAGGCGGCTATGACATCGGCGCCGTCGCCCGCTGCTGGACCCTGGCATACGGGGTGATGCTGGGCGTGGAATGGCCGGATACTATTCCCGCGCCGGCGGCCAGCCTGTTCCCAACCCCGAACCTTCGGGATACACTGGCCACCCAGGTGCCGGAAAACGTGCGCCAGGACGCCCGAGCCTACCTGGAGGACCAGGTTTCGGAGCTTAGGGAGTTGGTACTTGCCCACCACGGCATTGGCTGAGGAGGACAGCGGATTAACGCAAGGCCGGCAGGATGTGGTCGCCGAAGGCCCGGACCTCCACCTCCGGAGGGGCGAAGGTGAGGCAGGGCATCAGGTAGAGTTGGCGGGCGCCGTGGTCGGCCATTTCCCTAATGCGCTGGGCGCAATGCTCCGGCGTACCGATGAGACCCATAGCGTCGCACAACTGGCCGTTCACCTCATCCCCCACGAACTGAGTCAGTTCTATAGCTTCCTCCCAGTTTGGGGCGTGTCCCAGGTCGGGATAAATGTCGAGTACTTCCTGGGGGATCTGATATTGGAGGATTTCGAAGTCGGAGTAGGGCAGCCAGTTGGGTCCGCCCCACATCAGGCCCCAATGAACCGACACGGGACGAGCCTGGCGGCGCGCCTCTTCCACAGTGCCGGCCACACAGGTGCGCACCGCGAAGGTAATGTCCAGGTCATCCAGGGAACGGCCGCTCTTTCTGGCCCCAACCTCCACGTGCTCCAGGGCCTGCGCCACGATTCCGGGGGTGTACCCCACCAGGGCAAGCACGCCATCGGCAATCTCGCCGGCCAGTTCCAGGGAACGAGGCCCGGAGGCTGCCATAATCACCGGAACCCTGGGGGACGCGTCCTGCCCGGCGAAGTCCAGGCGGTTGGAAATTCTGCCGTAATCCACTGCATTGCCGGCCAGCAGCGCCCGCACCTCAGTGATGCAGCGTCGCATTTGCGCCAGGGTGGCGGGACGGCGACCGATGGTGCTGGCCGAAGTGTAGCCCGTGCCAATGATGACCCTGGTACGCCCTGGGGCCAGTTCGGCTACCGTCTGGGCCGCGCCGGCCAGCACCGAGGGCAGGCGGCCGAAGGGATTGGTGACGGCGGGAAACAGTTTCAACTTTTCGGTTGCCGTGGCAGCCAGGCCCAGGGTGACAAAGGTATCCCGGCAGATCATCTGGCTATCCAGGATTCCCGCGCCGTCAAAGCCGGCCGCCTCAATCCGGCGGATCATGTCAAGAATCTCCGGCATGGGCGAGGTTCCCGGAACCCGCATGGAAATTTGGATGTCCTGCGCCATGGTTATCTCCTCATCGTCTGGCGAATTGGGTTAATGCTCTTTTGGGCGTGGCGATTGAGGAACCAAACCAGCCATTTTGAAGGGTTCCGTTCCGTCCTCGTTGGTACCTCGACCCCATTATAGGGGCTAGCTGCCCCGGATTTAAGGTCACGGCCCAAAGATTCGGGGAGCCTTGCCAACCTTGGCGAAATACCCTGGCGGGTCGATATGGTTAATCGACGCTGCCAGCCGCAACATGGCCCGGTCGCACAAAAGGGTGGGGATACGCATTTGCCTTTCGCAACTGAGTTCTCGTCTGATGACACTTGCCCATTGTCCCCGGCCCTGTTGGCCGGCTAAACTGCCAACGTAGCCAAATGGCCAGTTGCCAAATTCATTCATGCCGAGGTTCTACATGGCCCTTGCCCGCCTATCCGGCCCCTACATCTGGGTGTCCTGGGTCAGCAAGCTGATCGTGGGAGAATCCTCCTGCCATTGGGGGGCCTGGTTTCGGGCCCAGCATGATGGTTCGTCGTGGGAGAAGGTTCCGTCCGACTTCGACCAGGTTCAGTGGCTGATACGCCATGGGGAACTGTTGGAACAGACCCGGCGTTACTACGAAAGGCAGGGTTACGTGGTTTGGGTGGACGCCCAGAATTCCTTCACCCTTCGCGGCAATACGGCTACCCTGGCTGGCCGTCCCGACCTGGTGGTCACCCGGGACAACGAGGTGGTTGTAGTTGACGTCAAGGTGGGGCAGCCCAACGCCTCCCATGCCGCCCAGGTGATGGCCTATATGTATGCCCTCCCTCGGGCCATGAAGAGCAGGTTTCGTGGCGCAGTGTTCAGCGGCCAGATCGTTTACCCCGATGGTCCGGTGGACGTTCCCGGCTCCGCGGTGGATGATGAATTCGTCGCCGCCCTGGGCGGCCTGGTGCGCGCGCTGGGTTCCGCCCAGCCACCCAGGAAGGTGCCCAGCTGGAACGAGTGCCGTTTCTGTCCCATCGGCGCCCGCGACTGTCCCGAGCGAGTGGCGGTCGATGAACCCCAGCCCGTGGGAATTACGGACGATTTCTAGTGGCGCAGTCCCGTGTCGGAATGTTGGCGGCGTGTTTCCGCAAGAAATGATGCCCAGTTACGGAATGAGCTCGAATTGCGGTATCCTATAGGCCATCGGACAAGGTCTGGTTCGGGCACTTATCCGTGTTCGCACAAGAGGGACAAGGATGGAACGCGTAACGATACAGGAAGCATCCTACCGCCTTAACCTTTCCCAGGCAGAAATCCGCCGGTACATCCGCGAGGGACGGCTGCAGGCAACCCGTGAGGGTGGCCCCAGGGACCGCACCTGGATGGTGGTTATGCCCGAAGATGGCTGGCTCGATGACGACAAGGCCCGCTACCAGGAAATGGCCCAGGGTATGCCCCTTTGGTGGTGGCCCAACGAGGAAAAGGCCGGCCTTGCTCACTACGTTATCGACGTGGGAATTGAGGAGACGGTGCCTGTCTTCATCTGCGGCATGGTGAGCGAGAACATCTGGGCGGTTGACGACCTGTCCCGGGAAGTATGCTGCCCCGACTGCCTCGAAAAGGTCCGGGAAAGCAATGCCCCCCTGGGATTGAATGAATGACCCCGGGGTGGCCACCCGCCTGCCCCCATTTCCCTATATTGACCAACCGGAGGAAGTATGGCCCCACCCGACGTTAGGGCGCTAATTTTTGACGTTTTCGGTACTGTTGTGGACTGGCGGGGTAGCATAATCGACCAGTGCGCCGCCTTTGGCCAAACCCATGGCATTGAACGGGATTGGGCTTCCTTCGCCGACACCTGGCGGGGGAAGTATCGACCCTACATGGAGAAGGTGCGCTCCGGAGAATTGCCCTGGACCAACCTGGACGCCCTTCACCGGATGTCCCTGGAGGAGGTGCTGACCGAGTTTGAAATCTCCGGCCTGAACGAAGAACAAAAGCGGGAGATCAATTTCTTTTGGCACAATCTCAGGCCCTGGGCCGATTCGGTGCCGGGCCTGTACCGGCTGAGACAACGGTACATCCTGGCCACCATGTCCAACGGCAATATTGCCCTGATGACCAACATGGCCAAGAACGGCGGCCTGCCCTGGGATGCAATTCTCGGCGCCGAGGTGGCTCGCCACTACAAACCCGACCCGGAAAGCTACCTCACCACCGTGGAGTTGCTGGGGCTTCAACCGAACCAGGTGATGATGACCGCTGCCCACCAGGGCGACCTCCTGGCGGCGCAAAGGGTTGGTCTCCGGGCGGGGTTCGTCCCCAGGCCGATGGAGCACGGGCCCAATGTCGTTCCGGACCCGACACCGGACCCATCCTTTGACGTGGTGGCCACCGATTTCACCGACTTGGCCCGGCAGATGGGAGTGTAGGGGTTTCGGGGAATCGATACTTCAAAGCGGGGAATGAACGGGGATGGTGGTTCCCCGGAGGGGAAGGGGAGCACGGCCGTGTGCCCTTGCGGTACAAGTTGCAGCGGTTTTATCAGTTTCAGCCCCTCCTGATTGTCATTCTGAGCGACAGCCGAGGAATCCCAACGGTGTGGGGGAACCGTCATGGCCATGCCCAGCCCTTCTCGCCTTTTCCCTGGCAATAGGGAGCGTATGTTCGGGGCGGGAAAGTTGGTTGTTGGGCGCCGTCGGTATTCCTAGTCTGTCGCTCGGAATGGCAGGGAGGGTTGGTTGGTGGTGGGATGAATGGCAGATGGGCGCCGTGGAGATTCCCCGGCCGTCGCTCGGAATGGCGGAATGGGGGCGCTCGGAACAACAACTGCTCCGCTTGCCCCTTTGTTGCTGGCTTGACCAAATGCCAGGTTGCGAAGATGCAATGAGTTTATATAAAATCCAGTTAACAACAGTTACCTTGGCGCAGTTATATCTTTAAGGGGGAACAAGGTCTATGCCCAAGATAGATGCCGCTAACTTGAGGAACGTGGCGTTGCTGTCTCACAGCGGCGCCGGCAAGACATCCCTTTGCGAAACCCTCCTGTTCAACACCAAGGCCGTTAACCGGATCGGTCGGGTGGAAGACGGCAATACCGTATCCGATTATGAGCCGGAGGAGGTCAAGCGGGGGGGAAGCATCCAGACCACCCTGATTTCCTGCAGTTGGGACCGGTACAAGGCCAACTTCCTGGATACGCCTGGCTACGACGATTTCTTTGGCGACGTGGTGAGCGCCCTCCGGGTGGTGGAGAGCGCTACCATCCTGCTGCCAGCCCCTTCCGGAGTGGACGTGGGAACGGAACGTTCCTGGAACCAATGCGACGAGCAGGGGCTGCCCCGGGTATTGCTGGTCAACAAGATGGACCGGGAAAATGCCAGCTTCTCCCGCACGGTGGCCGACATCCAGGGAACTTTCGGCAGCAAGTGCGTTCCCTTCCAATTGCCCTTGGGCGATGCCCAGGACTTCGAGGGAGTGATCAGCGTAGTCCATCCGCCGGCGGACATCCCCGCCGCGGTGGCCGACGAGTTTGAGTTGGCCCGCGAACGGTTGATCGAGGCGGTGGCCGAAGCCGATGATGAGTTGGCGGACAAGTACCTGGAAGGGGAGGAACTGACTGACGAGGAAATCGTCAGCGGCGCCCGGTCGGGTATTCTGTCGGGCAACCTGGTTCCCATCCTGGCCTGTTCCGCCATCCAGAACCTGGGGGTAGAGGAGTATCTTGACTTCGTCCGGGAGTTCCTGCCTACGCCCCTGGAAGGTGTCCAGCCGGAAATGAGCAACGCCAACGGGGAAGCTGTTGAGTTGGAGGTGGACCCGGACGCGCCCCTGGCGGCCTTCGTATTCAAGACCACCGCCGACCCCTTCGTGGGCAAGCTGTCCGTCTTTCGGGTTTACCGGGGAACCTTCAACAGCAACTCCGAGGTCTGGAACAGTAACCGCAACCAGGCGGAGCGCATCGGGCAGCTCTACCTGCCCCGGGGCAAGTCCCAGGAAAACATCTCCGAGGTGGTCGCCGGCGACATGGGCGCCATTGGCAAGCTGGCCGCCACCGTCACTGGCGACACCCTGTGCGCCCGGGACAACCAGGTCACCTTCAAGTCCATTGAATTCCCCCGGGGCTACTACAGCGTGGCCGTTGCGCCGGCCACAAAGGCCGACCTGGACAAAATGTCCACCTCTCTGGCCCGTATCGTGGAGGAGGACCCCAGCCTGCGTTACAGCCGGGATGCCAATACGGGCGACAGCCTGCTGACCGGCCTGGGGGACGCCCAGATCGAGGTAGCAATCGAGCGAATCAAGCGCAAGTTCGGCGCCGACCTCCTGCTACGCATGCCCAAGGTGGCCTACCGGGAGACCATTACCCGGGTCACCAACACCGAGTACCGGCACAAGAAACAGTCCGGCGGCCATGGCCAGTACGGGCACGTCCTCCTGCGCCTGGAGCCTATGGAACGGGACAACGGGTTCGAGTTTGGCTCGGAAATCGTGGGTGGACGGGTGCCACGGGAGTACATCCCCTCGGTGGAAAAGGGCGTGGTCAAGTCCATGGAAGAGGGTATCCTGGCGGGATTCCCGGTGGTGGACCTCAAGACCGTCATCTACGACGGCAGTTACCACGACGTGGACTCTTCCGGCATGTCCTTTGAGATTGCCAGCTCCCAGGCCTTCAAGAAGGGAATGGCCGACGCCAGCCCCATTCTGCTCGAGCCAATCGTCAAGCTGACGGTCAACGTACCCGAGAACTATACCGGGGACGTGATGAGCGATCTGAATGGCAAGCGGGGTCGCATTCTGGGAATGACCCCCGGCGACCGGTACACCGTGGTGGAAGCGGAAGTACCCCTTTCCGAGGTGCAGCGGTATGCCCAGGATATGCGTTCCCTAACCCAGGGACGGGGCAGCTACCGGCTAGAGTTCGACCATTACGAACCGGTGCCGGCCAACCTGGAGCAGCGGGTCATCGAGGAGTCGAAGAGGCTCAAGGAAGAGGAAAAGGTCTAGCCAAGTTCAGGGCATTGCTCTGCCTACCGGGGGTGGGATTCATGCCCACCCCCTTCCTGTTGTCCTGTTGCCCGGTGGTCAGTTCAATTCGGGCAATTGCAGTCGGGGCGGCGCTGGCGTCAATACCCCCAGCCCGGTTGGTATTCGCCAAACACCTCGCGGAAGACGCCCATCATTTCGCCCAGGGTGGCATAGGCCCTCACCGCCTCCAGTAGCGGAGGCATCAGGTTATCGGAACCCCGGGCCGCCTGTTCCAGGGATTTCAGCCGCTGCGCCACCAGTCGATTGTCGCGGGTGCGCCGAACCCGTTCCAGGTTCTCAATTTGCAGGGCCTCGCCTTCCCGATCCACCCGAAGCAGGGGGATGCTCAACTCCTCACCCGTAACGTATTCGTTCACGCCAACGGTCACGCGTTCCTTGCGATCCTCCTCCCGTTGATAAACATAGGCGGCATCGGCGATTTCCCGCTGGAAGAACCCGGACTCCAGGGCCGGCACAACCCCGCCCACGTCCTCTATCCTGCGGAAGTAATCGTAAGCGCCGGCCTCCAATTGGTTGGTCAGGGTTTCCAGGAAATAGCTGCCGCCCAGGGGATCAACCGTGTCGGTGACGCCCGTCTCGTGGGCGATGATTTGCTGGGTTCGGAGGGCTTGCAGGGCGGCCTCCTCCGAGGGCAATGCCCAAGCCTCGTCCTTGCCGTTGGTATGCAGGGACTGGCAACCGCCCAGGACTGCCGCCAGGGCCTGCAGGCCCACCCGAACCACGTTATTTTCCGGCTGCTGGGCCGTCAGCGATGCACCCGAGGTTTGGGCATGAAAGCGCAGCCAGCAGGACCGCTCGTTCCTTGCCCCGAAGGTGTCCCGCATTTCCCTGGCCCAGATACGGCGGGCGGCTCGGAACTTGGCAATCTCCTCGAAAAAATCGTTGTGCGCGTTGAAGAAGAAGCTCAGACGGGGAGCGAACTCGTCCACATCCATTCCCCGCTCGATGCAGCGGCGCACGTATTCGAAGCCGTCGGCCAGGGTGAAGGCCAGTTCTTGCACGGCGTTCGAGCCGGCTTCCCGGATGTGATAGCCGCTGATGCTAATGGGGTTCCACCGTGGCATATATTTGGCGGCGTATTCCACGGTGTCCACCACCAGGCGGAGGGAGGGTTCGGGAGGGAAGATATACTCGTTCTGGGCCAGGTACTCCTTCAGGATGTCGTTCTGAAGGGTTCCGCCAATGCGGTCCAGGGGTACGCCCTGCTTTTCGGCGACGACGATGTACATGGCCCAGATGATGGCGGCGGGGCTGTTGATGGTCATGGACGTGGTGACTTGCCCCAGGGGGATGCCGTCGAACAGGGTTTCCATGTCCGCCAGGGAGCAGATTGCCACGCCACACTTGCCGAATTCGCCGGCTGCCCGGGGGTCGTCGGTGTCGTAGCCGTACAGGGTGGGCATGTCGAAGGCGGTGCTGAGGCCCGTCTGCCCGTTGTCCAGCAGGAAGCGGAAACGCTGGTTGGTTTCCTCCGGCCGACCAAACCCGGCGAACATGCGCATGGTCCAGAGCCGTTCGCGGTAGCCACCGGGGTGAACGCCCCGCAGATAGGGGAACTCCCCTGGCAGTCCAATGTCCGTCAGGTAGTCGGACGAGGCCAGGTTCTCCGGGGTATAGACGGGTTCAACTGGAATTTGAGAGAGGGTCTTGTAGGAGGACTTGCGCCCCTTCCTGCCGGCGTTTTGGTTCCGCCATTCTTCGCCCCGTTTGCGTAACTGTTCCAATTCTTCCGTGGAAAACACGAGCCTTCTCCCGGGGCTTTGGCTGGGCTACTCTAACGGCTACCTAACGCCCGGTTGCAGAGGTTTCTGGTTTGGCAAAAGGGGTGGAATCAGGACATCTGGGCTCTGGTCGCTGAACTGCGCCCTCCAACTGACCCAGCAACGACATGAACCTGTTATGCGAGGCCTTGTAGTCTTCGAGGGAACGTCGGATCCGGTTTTGTTCCCTCAATCGAACAACTGTCAGCGCCAGGACACCGAGCATCAGGAGGGACAACAGAATATAGACAGCTACGGTCATTTATCGAGTCCCCCTTCTCTCAGAAAGTGGCTAATGAACCTTTCGACCCTGTCGGATTCCCTCTGGTGCATTTCCTTAAGTTCGTCGATGGCTTTTCTGGAGGCGTTATCTGACCTCCAGCCCAGGAACAAAGCCAGAATAGAAAATATCAGGGCCGCCAATCCAATTGTATCTCCAAAACTCACTTGGGCTCTCTATTGTACACCTATGCGGGTAAAGAATTACTGGTAGGCAAAATCTGCGAATGCCGCCTACCCTTCCAGGCGGGCGAAACGCCGCCGGCCCACCTTTATTGCCGTGCCAAGTTCGGGAGCGTCGAACTGAGAATCTTCCCGCAACTTCCAGGATGGCCCGTTAGGTGGGTAGAGTTCCACCGCTCCCTGGGCAATCATTCGCTTGCCATCGCTTACGCTGTTTACCAGGCCGGCGGAAACCAGGGCATTGCTCCATCGGGGGCCGGTCAGGGTGGATATGGTTACCACCGGCATGGATTCAGGCAACGCTCGCTGCTGTACAACCCGCTCGAAGCCCTCCCTGGCCTGGGAAGCAGCCGCTATGTCGTGGAAGAACCCGGTGATCTCCTCGGCCAGACGCTTCTTCAGGTCCATGGGGTTGACCCGCTCCGAGGCCATGTCCGACGCCATTGAACCCAATTCCGCCTCCGGAGTGTCGGTGAGGTAGTCGAAATAGGGGACGATCAAATCGTCGGGCAGGGACATAATCTTGCCGAACATGTCGTCCGCCGGCTCCTCCACTCCCACGTAGTTGTCCAGGCTCTTGCTCATCTTCTGGACCCCGTCGGTACCCACCAGGATGGGCATGAGGAAACACTGTTGGGGCCTCTGCCCCAGCATTCCCTGCAATTCCCGACCCACCAGCAGGTTGAACATCTGGTCGGTGCCGCCAAACTCCACGTCCGACTCTATGGCCACAGAATCGTAGGCCTGAAGCAGAGGATAGAGCAGTTCGGTGATTGCTATGGGCCGATGTTCAGCGAAACGCTTGGCGAAATCGTCCCGCTCCAGGAATTGGGCCACCGTGAACTTACCGGTCAGCCCGATCACGTCGGCCAGGGAGAACTTGCCGAACCACTCGCTCTGATAGACCACCTGGGCCCGATCCTTGTCAACCACCTTGAAAAACTGGCGCAGATAGGACTGGGCATTCTCCATTACTTCTTCATGGGTCAGCATGGGTCGGGTGGCCGAACGGCCGCTGGGGTCCCCGATTTGGGCCGTCCAGTCGCCCACGATGAGGATTACTTGGTGGCCCAGGTCCTGGAGTTGGCGCAATTTTCGCAGTCCGACCACATGGCCCAGGTGAATGTCCGGCCTGCTTGGGTCGAAACCCATCTTCAGCCGCAGGGGTTTGCCTTCCTGCAGCAGCCTTACCAACTCCCCCCGGACGATGATGTCGCTGACGCCCCTCTCGGTAACGCGCTTCAAATCGGACTGGCTAAGGACCATCGGCGCCTCCGGTCAGGGCCAGGGTCTGGCGGGTATTCTCAACGTCCAGTTTAATCTGGTTAACCAGGGCTTCCAGGCTGGGGAAGGCCTCCTGGTCCCGCAGTTTGTCCACGAACTGCACTTCCAATTCCCGGCCGTACAGGTCCCCATCAAAGTCCAGGATATACACCTCCACCAGTCGCTGGGTAAGTCCGAAGGTGGGCCGGATGCCGATGCTGGTTGCCGAGGGGCGCCGGACGCCATCCACTAGCGCCCAGGTGGCATAGATGCCGTCGGCGGGGTGGGCCATGGCGCTGCTAACGTCAACGTTGGCGGTCGGAAAACCCAGGGTTCGCCCCCGCCGGTCGCCGGTAACCACGTTGCCCGTAAGGCAGAATTGGCGTCCCAGGAGACGGCCGGAGACCGCCACGTCGCCCTCGCTGATCTTCTGGCGTATGACGCGACTCTTTACCAGCAGGCCCTCCACCACCAGGGGTTCCACGACCTCGACGAAGAACCCGCGCTCTCGTCCTAATTCGGTAAGCCGCATCGCCGTCCCCTCCCGGTTTCGGCCCAGGGCAAAGTCGGATCCGATGACCAGACCCTTCATTCGAAGCTCGTCCTGAAGTATTGCGACGAACTCTTCCGGAGTCAGTTGGGCCAACTCCCGCGTGAACTCGATGGAGACTATCTGCTCAATGCCGTGGTCGCGGATTAACTTTTCCTTCCGTTCCGAAGTGGTGATGAGGGAAATCTCTCTGCCCGGTTGGAGCACAGTCAGGGGGTGATTGGAGAAGGTGAGAACCACCGGCTCATAGTCGGCGCCGGCGGCCTGAATCAGGCTCTGCAGCAAGTGGGAATGGCCTCGATGAACTCCATCAAATACGCCGATGGTCATTACCGTTTCCCGCTGGGGGGAAACGCGGTTGAGCCGTTGGCCTAGGTTCATCCTGCCACCAAGTCCTGTGGGGCCGTCCATATTTCCGAAGCTGGAAGGGGGCTAAAGTACTGGTCGTGTGTGCGATACTAGCATAGGCCCATAGGAGCGTCAACCGGAATCCGTTGCCTTGGAAAGGCGTTTCGAGACTGCGCCGATTCTGCGCACCCACCCCGTGGATTCGGGGCCCAGTGGCCCGCTTACGTGGGGCGCCCCCGTTGCCGGGGGGTGGCAGCGAAGCCCAGGCCTGCGCTTTCCTGCCGACCAGTGTCCTTGTGCGATACCTCGACGCGGTTTAACATTGTCCCCGAACGCCTCCAACAGGGACTACCAGTTGGGCCATCGAACTGATACCAGAGCAACGGGAGGGCAACCATGGAACCAATCATCAGGAACTACCGGGACCACTTCTCCCCGGGGAACGCCGCCAGGCTGATCAACCCGGGGGACAATCCACCAACCACGACCTTGAGCTATTCTCACATTCGTCCGGGCGAAACCAGCAGCCATCACATCCACCCTTGGGAGCACGAAGTGTACATCATCAAGGGTTCCGGCACCCTGGTCTGCGACGGGGTGAATTATCCGGTGAAGGCTGGGGACGCAATGTTCATTCCCGGCAACGTTGACCACTACACCCTGAACGACGGGGGACAGGGAGACATCGAGCGGATTGAGATTAACCCCTTGCTGGCCTCCCGGAGCGGGGGCGCCAAGAACAACGGGGGACATGGAACGGGCCGGCCCCCGGTCATCAAGAACCTGGCTGACCTGGATACCAGCCCTGGAGCAGCTCGCCCGGTGCTAACTGCGGAGGACGGGGCCAAGCGCTACCTTCTGTCCCACCGGGGCATGGCCGACGGTGAGGTCAGTCCCCACCATGTCCACGCCTGGGAGCACCTGGCCTATTTCCTGGAAGGCAGTTGCATCCTGACCTGCGACGGCCAGGACTATACCGTCTCGGAAGGGGACGCCATCCTGATACCGCCCCATTGCGGCCACGAATGGAGCAGGAGCGCCGGCCCGGTGGCCAATTGGTTGGTATTCAATCCAGTGCGAATGGAGTGACGGGTCGCGGCTTGTTCCGCCGCCGTTCTAAACCTGGTATTCGGGACGGCGGAGCAGTTGGCGGGCAATGACCAGGCGCAGAATCTCGTTGGTGCCTTCGCCGATGATCATCAGGGGCGCGTCCCGGTAGTAGCGTTCCACCGGGGATTCCTTGATGTAGCCGTAGCCGCCGTGGATGCGCATGGCTTCCATGGCCACCTCGCCGCAGATTTCGCTGGCGAAGAGCTTGGCCATACCCGATTCCAGGTCCGCCCGCTCGCCCGAATCCTTCTTGGCTGCGGCGTCATAGGTCAGGAGCCGGGCCGCCTGGATTTTCGTGGCCATGTCGGCCAGTTTCAGCTGGATGGCTTGGTGTTGGGAGATGGGCGTTCCAAAGGTCTCCCGTTGCTGGGAGTATCGAATTGCCGCTTCGAAGGCGGCCTGAGCCACACCCACGGCTCGGGCCGCCACGTTAATCCGTCCCGTTTCCAGGCCGCTCATCACCTGGCCGAACCCCCGGTTCTCTTCCAGTCCAACCAGGTTATCCGCCGGCACCCGGAAGTCCTCGAAGATCAGTTCGCAGGTGTCGAGGCCCCGGTACCCCAGCTTGTCCAGGTCTCGGCCTACCTTGAAGCCTGGGTCGCCCTTCTCGGCGATGAAGGCGCTGATGCCCCGGTGGCGTGGTTCTACCTCCCGATCGGTGCGGGCCAGCAGCAGGAAGGTATCGCCGTGGCGGCCGTTGGTGATGAACATCTTGCTGCCGTTCACCACGTACTCTTCGCCGTCCTTGTCCGCCGTCACTTGAAGGTTGGCCACGTCGGTGCCGCCACCGGGTTCGGTGAGGGCCAGACCACCCCGCTTCCGGCCGGCGGCCAAGTCGGGCAGGAACTGGCGCTTCTGCTCCTCGGTTCCGAAGTGGGTCAGCACGTAGGTCATAATATGGTGAGTGCCGATGGCCCCGGTAAGGCTCATCAGGGCCTTGCTCATTTCTTCGAAGATCAGGGCGAAGGTGGTGTAGTCCAGGCCCATTCCCCCATACTCTTCGGGGACGGTAATGCCGAAGAGGCCCAGTTCCTTCATGCGGTCGATCAGGTCCAGCGGCACCACATCGTCCCGGTCCAGTTGGGCGGCCACCGGCTCCACCTCCCGGCGGACAAAATCCTTCACCAGGTTGACTATCTGGACGCGGGCCTCATCGGGGGTTTGGGTAGTCACTGCAAAACTCCACTCTCATCAGGGTTGGGCTTAACCCCTGGGCAAACACTCTCGGCGTTTGCCCAGGGCTGCTTACGAGTTTTCCTGCCGGGGCGCCTCGGCATGGGATTCCGGCGTCACCGGCTGCGATTCTACTTCAAGCTGGCCGCCCCTGGCAAAGTTCCTGCTTCGTCGGAAGCGGAATGAGCGGTTGCGTCGGAGGCGGTTAAGTCCATAGACCAATGCCCCGATGGCCAGCCAAATTGGGCTGAAAATAGCCACCCAGATCAGTATGTTCACCAGCACCGAGGCAACGCCGGTCAGGGCCCGGACGGCCTGCTTGGCCACGTCGTCCAGGTTCCAATAGCCCACCACCAGCCCCTGAGACTGGGTAACCTGAACCCGGAAAGAACTGGAACCCCGAACCTCGCCCGCATCGCTTTGGGCGGTTACCGTAAGGGAACCCGTGTAGGACTGGGGACGATAGTCGGGGAAGGTATGGAAGGCCGTCGCGCGGGTGGCGCCTTCCTCCGGGGCCCCAATCTGAGTGGGACTGCCGTCGCCGAAGTCCCAGATGTACTGCAAGTCCCACAAACCCGCGCCCCTGGTGAAGGAACCGGAATACTCCACCTCCTCTCCCTCCTCGACGACCCGGTACTCCTCGATGAATACCTCAATGGTCGGGATTCTGGTGACATGGGCAATCAGAGAGTCGGACCCCTCCACCCGGCCCGCCGGCCCGGCGCCGGACAGGTCCAGCTGTACGATGTAGGGAGAGTCCCGGTCGTCGTCATAGGTGTGGGTTACCGTCGCCGTCACCCGCTGACCGGGTTCGGCCGTGGGCGCCGTGGAGTTGCCGGAAACCGAATTGCCGTCACCAAAGTTCCAGGTGAAATTGAACTCGTCGATGCCTTCGGGAGGTGTGAAGGTGGCCCGGAAGCGAACCAGTTGGCCGGCGCTGTAGGTCTGGTCTGGCCCCGCGTCCACTGCCATGGGCCTGGGCGCCAGGGTTAGGTGGACGTTGATCAGGGAAAAGGCGGAGGATTCCTCGAGGAAATTGATCCGCCCCTTCATGCTTTCAATTTCCTTCTGCAACTCCAACAGTTCCCGCTGCACGTCCAGCGCATCCTCCACGTCCACGGCCCGGTTCAACAGGCCCAGCAGCGCCTCTTCCGTGGCCTGGAGGCTGCGGAGACGCGAGTTGGTGTCCACGTACTCATCGGTAAGGTCCTGGCTGGTGGAGGATTCGCGCTCTACACGAATGGCCAAAGAGCGTATGTCCACCACTGCCACGTCCAGTTCCTGGGCCGGGACTCGGATGGCCACGCTTCCCGCGTGAATGGAACTGCGGTCGCTGGATACGGTCCACCCCCCAAATTCCTGGGCCACCATCGAAACCCGGTCTATGGCACCGATGACATTGCTCACCACCAGATCCATGCTCACGTCGCGGATGATGATTCGCTGCTGGGCCGAAACGGAAGCCTGGATTTCCTCAAAATTGGGCAATTGGAGTTGCCCGTCCGTTGGGGACGGCGCTGCAATTGGTTGGGGCGCCGCGGCCACTTCCGCAATGGCCCCAGGCGCGGGCATCCCGCCCATTGCGTCCGCCATCGGGGGT
Organism: Dehalococcoidia bacterium; assembly: GCA_965221385.1. Classification (GTDB taxonomy): domain Bacteria; phylum Chloroflexota; class Dehalococcoidia; order Lucifugimonadales; family UBA3495; genus Bin22. Next base: position 929,145 of record OZ244885.1, on the reverse strand, counting down.
TCGGCCCGGGCAGCGAAGGAACCCTCTTCCATCGACTCCATCATGGCGGCGGGTTCACCGAATTGTGCATCGGAACTCCATTCGGCTGTTCCTTCGCTGGCGCCGCACCCCAAAAGGACCAGTGAGAGGATTGTAAGGAAGAACACAGACCGGTAACCCACCATGGACAAGCCTTTCGTCATACGGGCATGGAAAGCCTTTTGCCCCTTCCCGTTGGCCTCTCTGCTAGCGTTCATAAACCCAACTCCTTTATGGTGCCATTGCAGTTATGGATGGGGCATCGAAGGCCCATCCATGTGGTAAGACGCATGCCCCACCGGAAAAGTTCCCGGAACTGGTTTGGCGCCAGGCCCAATTCGGGAGAAACCCAGTGCAGGCTCATCTATAATCCCGGCCTTGAAAACATTATACTCACTTCCAAAGGCTGGTTCTCTGGAGTACTCAGGATGGCGGACGAAACAACTACCCGGCGGGTTGCCGAATTGCGACAAGAGCTGCACTATCACAACCATCGGTACTATGTGCAGGATGATCCCGTAATAAGCGACTACGACTACGACATGATGCTCCAGGAACTGCGGAGCCTGGAGGCGCAATGCCCGGAACTGTTAACGCCGGATTCTCCGACCCTTCGCATTGGCGGCGACCCGGCGGCGGGGTTCGAGCAGGTGGAGCACCGGCATACCATGCTTTCTCTGGGCAACGTTTTCGACGACGAATCCCTGGATGCCTGGTACCGCCGGGTCAGGAACCTGCTGGATGACGCCGACTTCTCCATGACCTGCGAACTGAAGATTGATGGCCTGGCGGTGAGCCTGGTCTATGAAGACGGGGTATTTGTGCAGGGGGCCACCCGGGGCAACGGGTTCGTCGGTGAGAACGTAACCCAGAACCTGCGCACCATCCGTTCCATTCCCCTCTCCCTGCATGGCGAAGCGCCCCCCTACCTGGAGGTTCGGGGTGAAGTCTATATGCCGGTGGAGTCCTTCCGTCGCCTCAATGAAGAACGGGCAGAACGGGGAGAACCCCTCTTTGCCAACCCCCGCAATTCCGGCGCTGGCACCATTCGCCAGTTGGATCCCAAGGTTACCGCCTCCCGCAACATGCAGATTTGGGTTTACTCTCTCAATGACGCTGGCGACTCGCCGCACCCCCAGGAGCACTGGGACACCCTGGAATGGCTCAAGTCCCTGGGCTTTCGCATAAACCCGGTCAACCGGCTGTGCGGCAACTTGGAAGAGGTCAAGGCCTTCTACCACGAATGGCTGGAAAAGCGCCATGGACTACCCTACGAGGTGGACGGCGTGGTGGTGAAGGTCAACCCCTTCAACTACCAGAACTCCCTGGGTGTGGTGGGTCGCGAACCCCGTTGGGCCACGGCCTACAAGTTCCCGGCGGAAAGGGCCGTCACCCGGCTGTTGGAAATAGGCATCAACGTGGGAAGGACGGGCAGCCTCAACCCCTATGCCGTTCTCGAACCGGTGGTGGTCAGCGGCGCCACCGTTCAGCACGCCTCCCTGCACAATGAGGAGGACATACGCCGGAAGGACATTCGGGTTGGGGACTGGGTAACCGTGGAACGGGCTGGCGACGTGATTCCCCAGGTGGTGGGTCCCATCCTCGACCGCCGTACCGGGGTTGAAATGGAATTCTCCATGCCCGAGTACTGCCCGGAATGCGGGACGCCGGTGGTGAAGCCGGAAGGGGAGGCCATGCACCGCTGCCCCAATTCCTCCTCCTGTCCCGCCCAGTTCTTTGAACTGCTCAAGCATTTCGTCAGCCGGGGCGCCATGGACATGGACGGCCTGGGGGAGCAGTGGTGCCGCATCCTCATCGACCAGGGATTCGTCAGCACCTTGGCAGACCTCTACTACCTGGAACGGGAAAGGTTGCTGGAACTGGACCGCATGGGCGAACGCCTGGCAACCAAGATTCTGGACAACATTGAGGCCAGCAAGAACCGGCCCCTTTCGCGCATACTGTTTGCGCTGGGCATCACCCACGTGGGCGCCGAGGTGGCGGACCTGCTGACCCAACGCTTCGCCAGCATTGACCAACTGGCCCAGGCCAGCCAGGACGAGTTGACCGCCATCGAGGGCATCGGCCCCAAGATTGCCGAGAGTATCTACGAGTACTTCCAGGTGGAACAGAATTTGGCTGTGATTGAGAAGCTGCGGCAGGCCGGGGTAAAGCTGTACCATGAGATGGAGATTGTCGATGCCAGCGCCCTGCCCTGGAACGGCCTGACCTTCGTGGTTACCGGAACGCTGGCAACCATGACCCGCCGGGAGGCGGAAACGCGCATCAAGGCCCTGGGGGGCAGCGCCACCTCGTCGGTTACGCGCAAGACCGGCTTCCTGGTGGCCGGCGCCTCTCCCGGTTCCAAGCTGGACACCGCCAACCGTCTGGGCACCCGCATCCTCGATGAAGACGCCTTCGTCAGCTTGCTGGAAGCTCCCAGCGATGCCTTGACGCCGTTAATGGCGGCAGCGTCGGAAGACTAGCCATGAACTTGGAACACCCTGCAGAAGACCGGGAACAACCTAGGCCGCCCCGTCATTCGGAAGTACCGGACACTTCAATGAAGGTGATCGTCGGGTTGGGGAATCCCGGCGACAGGTATCGCAATACCCGTCATAACGTTGGATTCCATTGCATAGACCTGCTGGCCCGCCGGTGGGATATAAAAGTTACCGAACGCCGGGCGAAGGCGGTTTTGGGCCGGGGACGGTTCGGGGGGAGAGAGGTGGCGCTGGCCAAGCCCCGTACCTTCATGAATCACAGCGGCGAGGCAATCAGCTATTTGGTGGCCCGCTTCGGGGTGAAGCCGGTGGACATCCTGGTGATTTATGACGAGATGGACCTGCCCTTGGGAAAGATTCGCATCCGACCCGGTGGTGGCCCCGCCGGCCATAACGGCATCAGGTCAATCATTGGCGATCTGCGCACCCAGGAATTTCCCCGGGTTCGGGTGGGGATAGGCCACCCGGACTTGAAGGGGGAGCAAATCTCCCACGTTCTGAATGGTTTCACCGAGGAGGAGGCGCCGGAGATTGCCGGAGCGGTCAATCGAGTGGCCAAGGCGGTGGAGTGCCTGCTGACCGAGAACATAACCGTGGCTATGAATCGCTTCAACTGAAGCCGGGTGAGGGTGCGCGCAACCCTATCCTTCGGCCCCGGCCCATTTCCATTCCCTATGGACGATGGCCTGGCTATCCCAACCGGGGCGGGCCGGAGGTTGGGCTGATTGGGTAATTCTGCTGTTCCACCCTGATGGTTTCCAGCCTTTCCGCGATGTCCCTTGCTTCCGGCTGCTCCGATTGACAGCCTTCGCACCAGACCTTGCCATCCACGAAGAGACGCATGTTGTCCTTCTTCACGGTGATGGTCTCGAATTCCCGCCGGCAGGTGGCGCACATTCTAACGATGTCAACCTGGTCGATAGGCATGAATAGTTACCTCGGCATTGCCAGGAAGTTCCCCGTCGCTCTCTTTTCCTGCTTCGAGTCTAATTGTGGGGGGCAACAGTGTCAATGAACCAATTCTCGGCTCGAAGCTTGGGGAAAAGGATTGGAGAAGACGGGGAAATGTCGTATAGTATGTGCCAACAAGGGCAAAGATGCGCAATTGGAGGCACGATAGTCGCTCCAGCGCATGGTTAGCCCGCAAATTGGAGGAAAGATTATGCCAAAGCCCATTCGCGTGGGACATCTGGTCCTCAATGTCAAGGATGTGGAAGCGTCCACCAAGTTCTACACCGAGATACTCGGATTTGAAATCTCCCGCCAGTCGGCGCAGGGCACCTTCCTGACCTGCGGCAAGATTCACCATGACCTGGCCCTGTTCAAGGCCCCCGAGGATGCGCTGCCCGTTACCGCCGGCCAGCTGGGTCTGAACCATTTCGCCGTCCAGGTCGCCGACATTGACGACCTCAAAGAGGTTTACGAAAGCCTGCTGGACAAGGGCGTAACCATGGACCACAACACGGACCATGGCATGACCTCCAGCGTCTATTTCATGGACCCGGACGGGAACCGGATCGAGTTCTTCTGCAACAACCAGGAAGACCCGTCGGAAGGGTTGGCCCTGATGAGCGACCCCAATCGCCGGAACAAGGAGCTGGTCTTCAACTAGGCCGTTGCCCACCGCCAATTCCGGCCACTTATGACCCACGAAAGCCAGCCCCCGTCATAAAGGCGGGGGCTGCTGCATTTCCTTGGTTTCAGATGCGCTGGATATACCGGCGCCCGAAAGCGCCCCGCGCCTCTTTGGCCCTACTTAAACTCCAGGGTGGCAGCCCTCAGCCCGCAGACAATTCGCCCGATTACCTCCAGGCACCGGTCATTGGAGGGCGGCATTACCGGCCCGGCCATGGCGTCCCGGTGCCAACGCTCTAGGGGCAAGTCCTTCAGGAAACCACTGCCGCCCGCCAACCGCATGGCCTGCTCCGTCACCCGCACGCCCGCCTCGGCGCACAGGTATTTGGCCTGGTTGGTGGCCAGGGACATCTCTTCCCGGTTGCCCGACTCTCTAACGGCGGCGGCTTCACAAAGCATCAGTTTGGCCGACCGCAATTGGGCAGCCATCTCTCCCAGGGAGCGCTGAATCTTGGGGTCGTGGCTCAACGGTTCGGTGGCCGGCGCAATAGTCCGGGTCTTGGCGTAATTCAGGATGAAGTCATAGGCCGCCTCCGCCACCCCCAGGTAGGTGGCTGCATAGCCCAGGGCAAACCCGGACAATTCAATGGTCAGCAACTGCCCCGGCTTCCCCAGAACATCCTCCGCCGCCACCTCCACGTCGTAGCGCAGGCTGTGGCTTGTGGTGCCCCGCATACCCATGGCATTCCAGGGCCGTTCCAGGGTGATACCATCCTCGTTGCGGGGCGCCATGGCGGCGAGGATTCCCTCCTGGGCCGTGTCGGCGCCCTCCCTCAGGCCGGTGACAAAGTAGCGGTGCGCCGCGTCCCCCAGTGAGCAGAAGTGCTTGGTGCCCTGAACGCGAAACCCACCGCCCGCGACGGGCGTGAATACGGTGCGGAGAACAAACCTGTCCCTGAAACTGGAATCGGGTTCGCTCATCACCGTGGCGAAGAGCCTGCCCTCGTCCAGCACCTCCCGGAAGTAGCGTCGCTTTTGTTCCTCGGAAGCCAGCTGGTTGACGTTGACGATCACGTTGGCGTGCATGTTGAAGGTCAGCGCGGTGGCGGGGCAGCCCTTGGCCATTTCCAGCAGCGCGAGAACGTAGGTCAGGGGGTCAACGCCGGGGCCACCGTACTGGGCCGGAACCGTCAATCCCAGCAGCCCGGCGTCGCGCAGGTCCTGGTAGTTCTCGAAGGGAAAGGAGGACTCGGCGTCGTACCTGGCCGCCCGTGGGGCAAACTTTTCCCGGGCCAGTTCCGCCACGGACTGGATCAACTCCCGGTCGCAGGTTACGCCGTGGGGAATGGAAACCATCAGTCCGTCTCCGGCGTATTGCTGAAGTGAGGCATGACTTCTTCAGCGAATAGTTTCATGGCCCGGAGCACAGTTTCCTGGGGCATGCCGCCGAAGTCAAAGTTGCAACCGAAGTAGGTAATCCCTTGCTCCTGGAACTCCCGTATCTTGGCGATGCACTGTTCCGGGGTCCCGATGATGGCGCGGTTTTCCGCCAGGTATTCGTAGGAGGGCGGCATTTGGGTGCGGGTGCGGCGAAAGTCTTCCAGCCTTTGGTTCACCTCGCTTCCCGAAGTGATGGAGCGGCGCCAGTCGGTCATGTCCATGGTCCAGGCGATTGCCGGCTCTGCCTGCCGACGGGCCTCTTCCTCCGTCCCCGCCACGTGGAGGTACCGAAAGAAGGGGATTTTCGAGATGGGAATGTGGTATCCGGCATCCGTGGACATGGCGACAAAGCGGTTGCAAAGGTCCAGGGCGTCGTCGTGGTCCAGCACCACGCCGCAGATTAGGGGATGTCCGGTGGATACCACATACTCCAGGGTGGCCATGGTTCGGGTGGCGGCAATGTACATTGGTGGATGGGGCTGCTGGATGGGAGGCGGCACCAGGTTGGCCTGGTTGACGCTGTAATACTTGCCACTGTAGCTGTAATCTGGGGTTGTCCAGAGGCCCTCCACGATGCCGATGGTCTCCTGGAATCGTTCCTGACTCTCCGCCGGCGACACGTCGTATCCGGTATATTCGTAGTTGGCCGTGCCACGCCCGAACCCCACGTCCAGGCGGCCAGCGCTGACCACGTCCAGGGTGGCGGTATCCTCGGCCAGGTGGACCGGATGATGCAGGGGTGGAACCAACACGGCGGTTCCCAAACGGATGGTGCTGGTCTGTGCGGCCATGCTGCTGAGGACCACCAGGGAGGAGGAACCAATACCGTAGCGGGAGAAGTGGTGCTCCGCGAACCAGGAACTGTAGTAACCCAGCTCCTCGGCAAGGCACAACTGTTCGGTGGCGTCGTAGATTACCTGGCTGGGGGTTGTCCCTTCCGGCCAGGGCAGGTGGGAAAAGAGGCCAAACTTCATGAACGTCCCGTTCCTTCCTTGTATTACGCTCCCTGTATTGCGCTGGGCTCCAGCCCATTGCTTTGCCGAAGAGCGTCCCGCCGGCGCTGGCATACGCGCCCGAAACGGGGATACTGGCGCCCCAGTTTACCAGATTTCGGTAAGGGCATTATCGGGCGTGTACTCGTTCAATACATATGGGAAGGAGGGGCGAACTGTGGGTGGCAGTTAGTAAGATACTCGGCTGGGGTGGATCCGTCCAGGGATTGGTGAGGACGGATGGTGTTGTACACCTGTTCCCAGTGGCGTAGGGCGCGGTTCAGGGGCCCCATGGTCAGGTCGCCGTCATAGAGTTGGTAGAACTCCTCGGTGTGGGTGCGTTGGGCCCGCTCCACGTGGCCGTTGAGCTTGGGCGAGCGGGGCGGCAGCACAAAGAGCCGGATACCCTGTTTCTGACAGGCAGCTTCGAAATCGGCCTGAAACTCGCTGCCTCCGTCCACCTGGATTGCCTTGATGGGGAAGGGCATTCGCTGATGCATGGCCTTGAGAAACTTGGCGGCCATGGTGGAAGTGGCCCGAGTATGTACCGAGAGGGTATCCCAGCGAGACACCACGTCCCGGGCGGTGAAGTGTTTCAGGATCACACCGGGTAGGGGACGCAGGTCCAAGGTATCGACCTGCACGATGTCTCCTGGGGCCAGGGCCTGATATTCCCGAGGCTTGCGCTCCGCGTAGGGTCGCTGGCGCCTCTGGCGCCGGGCTGACCGCACCGAACTGGGCGCCGCACTGAGCAGGCCCCGGTCCTTTAGGTGAGTCAGAATGCGTCCCACCATGGAGGTGGACACCTGCCAGCCCAAGCGAAGCAGCAGCACCACCAGCTTGTCCTTCCCCCACCGGGGGTACTGCTCCCTCTGCTCCCACACCGCCTGTACCAACTCGCTGCTCCAACTGGGCCGTCTCACCCGGTGCGGACGCCGGCTCCGGTTCACCAGTCCCTTCACTCCTTCCTTCCGCAGTGAATTGCTCCATCGATATATGTTGGACTTGGATTCCCCCAACGCTTCACAGGCTTCCGCTACCGACACCCCTTTCCGGCGCATTGCCTCCCAACTGGCTACCACCCGGTGACGATACGCCGCCTCTGGGGATGGCGCCAGCTCGCCAATGCGGTAGAATGTCTTGGGTAGGTTTCGTCCTATCCTCATGAGAAGGGCCTCCTGGGTTTTTAGCTCACCCTCAGGATGGCCCTTTCTCTTGCCTTTGGCAACTCCTTTATTCCCATTTCTTTCTGAACGAATACAGGCGAGACCATACTCTGGGGAAGCGGAGTTTCCTTTCCCCAAAGGGCATGGGCGGGCCATTCTGATGAAAGTTGGTCATTGACAAAAATTCTTGCGGTTACCAAAATTAAATCGTAACGCTTCCGCATCGGCCCCCGATACACCCAAGTTCAATCGAAGGACGTTTTGTGTCAGGGAGGCTGGGAGGGCGTGCGATAGTGGCGAGCCCAATGGCTAAAGCTCCGCCGGCAAACTAGGACCCCGCGCTTTTCTGGAGGCTCTTAATTGACTTTCCTCACCCGGTTGGCGCTCCGGCGCAGCTCGGTCACCATGCTGGTAATTGTCCTGATTCTTGTGGCTGGTGTCGTGGCATTCAATAGGCTGGAGCAGGAACTGTTCCCCGACATTGAGTTCCCCAATATCACCATCTTTACCGCTTACCCCACCGCAGACCCGGACACGGTGGTCCGGGAGGTAACCGAACCCATTGAAGATGCCATAGCCAACATCGAGGGTCTCGAGAGCCTCCAGTCCACGTCCCGGCAGAATGTTTCCACCGTATTGGCCACCTTCGAGTTTGGGGAGGATATGGAGGAGGCGGAACGCACCATCGAGAGCAACATCAACGCCATCCAGTTTCCCGATGGGGTGCAATCCAGTTCTGTTTCCCGGATAAACAACGACACCTTTCCGGTCATGCAACTCAGTGTGGCTGGCGACCGGGACATTGCCTCTCTCCAACGTCTGTTGGACTCGTCATTAGTGCCCCAGATTGAGGGTGTTCCGGGCGTATTCGCCGTTTACATCCTCGGCCGGGTGGATGAACGGGTAACGGTTACCGTTGATACCGACAGAGTTCAGGACCTGGGCCTCAACATCAACCACGTTGCCGAATCTATTGCCGCCAATAACATTGGCTTGCCTGCAGGAGACATAACCAACGGCGATGTGACGCTGCCAATTCGCGCCTCGCACCAGCTTGGCTCCCTCCAGGATATTCGGGACTTGGTGGTAGGCTACGAACAGGTGACCCTCCCCTCCGACCCGCCGGGCAGCGCGGCATTGGCGGGCTTGCAGGGGCAGCGACCCGTATTGCTCTCGGATGTGGCCACGGTGGAACTCGGCACCACGGACGCCGCAAGCATCGGCCGCACTATGGGCAAACCCAGTCTCAACTTGGTAATAGTCAAACAGCCCGATGCCAATACGCTGGAGGTCACCGAGGATGTTCTAGCCGCCGTGGAAACGGTGGAGCTGCCGGAGGACATTCAGATACTGGAAATTGCCAACAACGGCCCGGAGGTGGAGGAATCCCTGAACGACCTCCTGCGGGAAGGCTTTCTGGGTTTCCTCTTCGCCATTACCGCGGTGTTCTTGTTCCTGCTGAACATCCGGCCGACCTTGCTTCGGGGATTGGCGCTAACCCTACGTCCCACAGCAATCATCGCCATCTCCATTCCCATGAGCGTGTTGGGCGGCATCCTGATAATGAGCCTGACCGGAATGTCGCTGAACTTCATGAGCCTGGCCGGCTTGGCCATAGCGGTCGGTCGGGTGGTGGACGACAGTATCGTAGTGCTGGAGAACATCTACCGGCATATTCAGTTGGGCGAGAACCGGTTCGAGGCTGCCATCACCGGCACCCAGGAGGTGGGCGCGGCGATCGTGTCTTCCACCCTGACAACCGTGGTGGTATTCCTCCCCCTGACCTTCATTCAGGGCCTGGTGGGCGAGTTCTTCACTCCCTTCGCACTGTCCGTAAGTTTTGCCCTGGTGGCCTCCACCATTGTGGCCCTCACCGCCGTTCCCGTGCTGTCCGCGGCGCTCCTCCGTCCGGGTGACATCCCCGATGCCGGGGACGGGACGGAGTGGCATGCCCGCGAAACCTGGCTGCAGCGGCTTTACGGGCCGGTTATCCTCTGGGTCCTTGGCCACAAGCTCCTGGGTGTGGTCGGCGCCGTGGGTCTGACCATTGCCAGCCTAAGCCTGCTCGCCTTCATCCCGGTTACCTTCTTTCCCGCGGGAACTCCCCAGTACCTGACGCTCAACGTGGAACTGGAACAGGGCACTTCCGTCAGCCACACATTTGATCACGTGGAAAGAATCGAAAAGGTGCTGGATGAATTCATTGCGTCCGGCCAACTGACCCTCTACCAAGTGAATATTGGGCAGTTGTCGGATGATTTCATCGACATTGGCGTGGGTACTGGCAGCCTCCATCTCGCCGGGTTCACCATGCGGGTGGCGGATGATGCCCCCCGGAACATTGCCGATTTGGTCCGTGCCGAATTGCCCGAACCGACGGATGGAGCCAACTATTTTCTTGACGAAATCGCGGATGGCCCTCCCGCCGCCGACCTGGAAATCCGGGTAGTGGGCCCCGAGTTTACCGGAATAGCGGCTGCGGCTCGGGACCTGGAGGCGAGGCTGGCGGAAATAGACGGAATCGTAAACTTGGAAAGCAACATAACCCAAGCCCGAGACGAGGTGAGCATCCGAATAGATAACCAACGCGCGGCCCAGTTTGGCCTCAGCACTCTCTCCGTGGCCCAGCAGGTAAATCAGTTTGTGGTGGGCCGGGAGATGACGGAAATTGAGCTGGAGGGAGTACAACTGGAGGTGGTCGTGCGCGGGCTGCCGGAGGACGCAGACAACGTTGAAGAACTGAGGGACCTGGAGATTCTTGGACCCCTGGGAACCGTGAAGCTGGGACTAATCAGCAGTATCAGCATAGAGCGGGGGCCAGTGACGGTAACCAGGTACGACCGGGAGAGGTCCGCCACGATATTCGGCGTCATTACCGCTGTGGACACCCAGGCGGTGGGAAGAGAGGTTCAGGGTGCAATTGCCAGCCTGGATTTGCCTCCGGGGGTCGAGGTCATAACCGGAGGTATATTCGAGCAGGTCAACGAAGGCTTTCAGGATGTATTCCTGGCCATGGCCGTTGGCGTAGTCCTGGTTTACCTGGTAATGGTTGCCAGCCTGGGTTCGCTGCGAGACCCCTTCATAATTGTCCTCAGCCTGCCCTTTGCCATTGTGGGCGCGCTGGTGGCCCTGGCCGTAACCGACAGGACGCTGAGCCTGTCCGCCATGATGGGTTTCCTCCTGTTAGTGGGCATCGTGGTAACCAATGCGATCGTGCTCATAACCTTTGTCGCTCAACTGAGGGAGCGGGGCATGGGCGTTTTTGAAGCCCTGCAAGTTGGAGGCAGGGTGCGGATACGGCCAATCCTGATGACCGCCTTCACCACAACCTTTGCCCTCCTGCCCCTGGCCCTTTCCAGCGACGAAGGTGGTGGAATTATTGGCGCCGAATTGGCCACGGTGGTAATTGGCGGTTTGATAAGTTCGACCATCCTCACCCTGTTGGTAGTGCCCATCGTCTATACCCTGTTCCACAGCACCATCCCTGGCCTGCCGGGCGTTGCCATGTCCGCTCTGCGCCGGTTCCGAACCAGATATGCCGCCCAGGGATGAGACCCCTGATCGAACCCTTGGATCCGAATTAATGCCGATGGAATACTTGGTTTTCAAGTCGAGGTAAAGTGTGCTTCACCGTCTCGGAGTAGAAGTAAAGCTACCGGTGATTTCAGGATTTTGGTGGCGCCGGACACCCAGAATATTGCCGCTGCTGGCAACTATGGCAGGGGCAACCATCCTCCTGGCCTGCTCGGCCGGCGCCCCGGGCCCTTCCGATGACCCAATCGGCGGGCAGGAATTGGAAACCAGTCCCCCGGTTCTCCAGACCGCTAATGTCATGCCTGCCGGTCTTGAAGTAAGGGGAAGGCTGGACTTTCCCCTTCGTGAGGAACTGACCTTCGATACAACTGGGGAAGTGGAGGAGGTCTTGGTTTCCGCCGGGGACCGGGTGGTCGAAGGCCAGACGCTGGCTCGACTCAATACCGACATCTTTCCCGCCCTGGATGAAGAGGTCAGCCGCCTGCGGCTCCAGATTGCGGAGGCCGAAGTCTCCGCCAAAGCGCTGAACCTGGACTTCAGCGGTGAACCCGTCCTGGCAGCCCAGTGGGAGGAGAACATCGCCCGCCTGATAGTGGCAAACGCCCAGGCCCAGGATCTTCTGGACGATGTTGACCGGAACTTTCAGGATCGATTGGCGGCAATGGAATCGGCACGGGACCAGGCCAAAGTCGCCCGCGACGCCGCAGCGGAGGCCCTAACCGAGGCGCAGCGGGACGAGGAAGTGAATCATGCCCAGGTTCTGGCGGCGGCGGAAAGGGAATCGTCCGAAGCGGAGATGGCCCTGGACCAGGCAAGGGAGAGTCTCCAGGACTACCGCGAAGACCTGAGCGACGAAGCAATCCGGAGCGGCGATCGGGTCAACCAGGCCAGGCTGGCGCTGGACCAGGCACAGGACCGGCTGGACGATTACCGGCAGGACGTGGCGGACAATTCCGTCAGGGCCGGGGACCGGGTGTCGGAAGCCGAAGTGGCCCTCGACCTGGCCAAGCAGGCCCTGGATGATTTTCTGGACGAACACGATCGCAGGGTATTCCAGGCCAGAACTTTGGTGGGGGCCGCCGACAGCGCCCTGGACGCGGCCAACGTTCCCCTTACCCAATTCCTGCGCTCGCCCACCAGGGTACTGGAGGACGATGACAAGCCTGTGGACACGGTTAGGTTGAACGCCCTTCAGGCGGCCGTTGACCTGGCCGAGTCCAATTTGGCCCAGGCCCAGGATGATTTGGCTGAACTGGAGGAGGGCCCCGATATTCTGAAGGTGCAGGAGTTGCGTTTCAACGTGGACGTGGCGGAGGTGAATTTGGCCCAGGCCCAGGAGGACCTGGCTGAACTGGAGGAGGGTCCGGATCCTCTGCTATTGCAGGAATTGGAGTCCAGCGTGGCCGTGGCGCAGGTGAATTTGGACCGGGCCAGTGAGGACTTGGCTGAATTGGAAGAAGGGCCGGATGTCCTGGTACTGAACCAGCTTCAAGCCCAGGTGGACCTGGCCGAGGCGAGGGCGGAACAGGCCAGGAGAAGATTGGCCGATGAAATGGACGGCCCCGACCCGCTGATCCTCTCCCGCCTCTCGGTCAGTGCAACGGAGGCCCAGCGCCGCCTCGACCTGGCCGAACGGGAATTGCAGGACCTCATAGAGGACAGACCAGACCTGGATGCCTTTCTCCTGATGGACCGGGAGGTGTCCACCCGACGTGCCCAGATCGACGAACTCTACGAGCGTCCCGATGGGGTAAAACAGGCCCAAATCGATTCTCTGCATGCGGCTATCTCGGTGGCAGAGGAGAGGATCGCCGACATCCTGGAAGAGAAGGATAAGCATTCCCTCGTCGCTCCCCATGACGGGATAATCTATGTGGTGAACGTGGAGGAGGACGATCGGGTCGGCGAACATTCCCAGGTCATGGAGTTGATTGATCCCAACAATGCCATGATCAAGGGCTTTGTGGATGCCACCGACATCGGAACCGTGGGCTTGGGAACCCCCGCGCTGGTCAGAATGGATTCCATGCCGGGGGCCGACCTGACCGGCGTCGTGTCCCACGTTTCGGACATCCCGCGAACCGAGCGGGGAATAATCAGCTATGCCGTCAACATTGACCTTGACTTGGCCCCGGGGCAGGTTGTACCTCCCCGCTTGACCTCGGTAGATGTGGTGCTATTACCCTGACAGTTTGGCCCGTCGGCAACCCAGCAATGCCATAGTCCAGTGCACTAGTCCAGGAGGCAGACATGCGTATTCCACTGTTCAATCGGGGGGGCCAGAGGGAAACCGATCCGGTTTGCGATATGCAGGTGGACTCCAGGAAACCGCCCGGGGGTTCCTACGAGTATCAGGGAGTGACCTACTATTTCTGCGGCCCCGGCTGCAATCGGGCTTTTCAGCGAGAGCCGGAGGCGTATCTTTCCGGCGAGAAGAAGATTCAAATGTAAGGCACAAAGGGGCAACACGCAGGGGCGCCAAGAGGCAATCTCCCATGGCAGCGCTCGATGCGGAGCTAAGGGAGTTTTCTCACGCCCAGGGCGGCCGCTCCGGGAAAACATCGGGTAAGCGCCCCCGAACTGGGGTCGAACATATTACGCAAGACTTTACCGGCAAGCCCTGGGGACTCCCCTTTTGAGGGGAGGACGCTTCAGCTCCCGCCCCTTTCCGGCAGGGCCTCCGGGGAATCGGGTTTAGTTGGCCCTTCCCGCCTCATCCGGTTGTGAGTCCCACAGTCTGCACCAGTTCATGGAACTCCCGCTTAGTTTCTTCGGTGATCTGTGGGCCGGGGTGCCTCACTCTCCCGCATGAAATGAGGCCCCGCTGCTGGAGCGCATACTTTCTGATGCCGACCCCAATTCCCTCCTGGAACTCGAAGAGCAGCAGGGGCAGGCGCTGATTGAACACCTTTTCGGCCCCCTTGCGGTCTCCTTCAGCCATGTGCCGGCAGATGTCAACCAGTACCTCAGGGTAGGCAAAACCGGTCATGGCCCCGGCGGATCCCCGGGCCAGCTCGTCCAGCAGGAATACCCCGCCCAATCCGCCGAAAATAGCCAGGTCCTCCCCGGCCAGGGCACGAATTGCTGTAATCTTGGTCGGCGTGGGCGGGTCTTCCAGCTTCAGGTACTGGACGCCCATGATTTCCTGGAACAGCCGGGCGATGAATGCCGGGGCCATGTGGACTCCCGAGGTTTGGGGATAGTCCTGCACCACGATGGGCACGTCCACCGCTTCGGCTATCCGTCGATAGTGGGCAAAAAGGGCATCGGGGTTTGGCTTGCCCATGGCCGGCGCGGAAACCATCACGGCGGCGGCGCCCAACTCCTGGGCCTCCTGGCTGTACACTATGGCGGCGCTGGTGCCAGCAGCCGTCGTGCCGAGGGTAACGGGCAGTCCGCCGGCGTTGGCGATCACTTCCCTGGCGACCGAACGCCGTTCGGCATCGGTCAATCGGGCGGCCTCGCCGGTTACGCCCAGGGCCACCACACCCTCGCAGCCTGACGACCTCGCCTTATCCATCAGGTTTCCTATGGACTCCAGGTCCAATTCCTCATCATCCTTGAAGGGAGTGGCCAGCATCCAGTGAACGCCGGAAAACTTGTCTGTCATGTCCTGCTCCTGGGCCTGTTTAGTCGGAAATGCCCGCGAGAATTATAGACCAGTTCAGGCCCCAATACCTACTGGGTCAGGTTGCGTTAGAATAGAACCAACTTTCTTCTTGAGGAGAGAATCAATGGCGGATGGCGAAAGGAATCAACCTACACAGCACATTGGCTCCACCATCATGGTGGTGATGATGCAGGTGGCCCCAGAGAACGAGGAGGTTTTCAATCGCTGGTACGACGAGGAACATCTACTGGAACGATTGGAGATTCCTGGCTATATCAGCGCCCGCCGCTTCAAGCTGGAAGAAGGCGAGGGAATGCTCAACTACCTTTGCATCTGGGAGTTGGAAGACCCCAGCCCCCTGCAGAGCGAAATGTACAAGGAACAACGGGCGCGTATCACGGAATTGCACCGGCGCGCCAACGAGGTCATCGAGCAGCGGGCGCGGGGCGTTTACCGGCAGATTTTCCCGGCAGTGGGCGCTTTTGAAGACCACTCCGGCTTTCACCCGGAGAAAGCAACGGGATAACCGGGGCCCGACAGGGCCGCATTCCACGCCGAGTGCGAATTTAGACTGGCAAGGACGGGGGAGCAGGGGTGTGCGCCTCCGCTCCACCAACTAGTCCTGCCAAATTCGCAGGAAGTCTAAATCCTGGTTAGCTGCAGAACTTCCCGGATGGACTCCTCATGCTCCAGGTTCCAGAGCTTTTCCAGGAGCAGCTCGGTCTGCCCTGGTGTCAAGAGATCCTTAGTCAGAGAACGGAACTTGTCCTCCACCTCCCCGTCGCTCATGGGGTTCTTGTAGTGGCCCCGGTGATAGGGCACTCGGGCCGAATACCGCTCCCCGGACCGGGTTACAATATCCAGGTCGCACAGCATAGCCTCCGGGGCCATGCGGTCCGCTTCCTCAGTCGCCTCCACGCTGACCCGCCGGGTCAAGTCGAGTAACTGAGAATTGCGGAAGTAGGCCTCGTCAAAGTGGGTTTGGTGTACCTGGCCGTGGGTTAGGGCCACCGCTACCGTGTAGGGCATGCTGTGGTCGGCAGTCTCCCGACTCTTTGGGTCCCACTTTTCATCGTCCCCGGCCATGATGTCGATGGCCTTTGTCATCGTTCTGATGTGGACCTCCGCAATGTCGTCCACCGGGACCGTCCCCATGGAGTCTCGGGCTTCCAGGGCGGCCTGCACGACGGTCTGGGAATACTGCCCCAGGGGGAACCGCTTGATGCTGCACTCGGTTATCTTGAAGGGAATATCTCCGCCACCAAAGGCCTCAAGACTGTAGGGCTCCTGGGTAACGGCCCGAAAGAAACCGTGCTCCCCCTCGAAAATGGGTTCGGGGCCAGTCATGCCCCGCTGGGCCAGCATGGTGGCAAAGACGGCGTTCCGGCTGGCATTGGCGTAGGCGCACCCCTTCCAATGGGACAGTACCCCGCCCCGGGTTTGACCCAGGGCGATGTTGGGAGCAATACCCAGGTTGAGGGCCTGCCGGGTAAGGTATTCGTCCAGGCCCAGGGATCGGGTGGCCGCCAGGACGCTGGCAATGCAGCCGTTGGTTACGTGGTCGTAGCCCCGGTAGCGCAGGGTGGCCGCGTCACCCAGCCGGCAGAAGGCTTCGTAGGCGGCCACGGTGGCAGTGATGGCCCGGCGTCCTCCCAGACCGGCCATCTCGGTGGCTGAAAGGACGGCGGCGATGCTGTCGCTGGGATGCCCCGATTCCTGGCTGGTATAACCGTCATTGTAGTCCAGGTAGCGAATCATCACCCCGTTGGCGAAGGTGGCCAGGTCCGGGCTGGAAAGTTGCCCGCTGCCGATGACGGTACAGGGTTGAGCGCTGGAAACGGTTCCGGCTAGGTCCCGGGCAATCTTGCTGGGTTCACTGGCATATCCGCCCAGGGCGCAGCCGATGGAGTCGATTATCATCCGTTTGGCCAGGTGAACAACTTCCGATGGAAGTTGGCTGAAGTGCAGACCCACGGTCCAGGTACTCATCTGTTCGGCTATGGTGGGCATGGCTCTCTCCCCTCGATGTATTTGGCAGGCCGCCGGCGTCTGAATTATGGGTGCGGGCGCTACCCTGTCAGGCTGAACCGTGAAATTCTTCCACCTGCTTCAGGTAGTTGCGCAACAGGTCATGTCCCACCGGCGTCATTATGGATTCCGGGTGGAACTGTACTCCCTCCACCGGGTGTTCCCGGTGCCGCAGACCCATTATGAGGCCCTTGTCGGTCCACGCCGTCACCTCCAGGCAGTCGGGAACGGATTCGGGATAGACCACCAGGGAGTGGTACCGGATTCCCTCGAAGGGATTGGGCAGTCCCGCCAGCACTCCCTTGCCCGTGTGATGAATCAGGGATGTCTTGCCGTGAACGATTTCCTCGGCTCGGCCAACAGTACCGCCGTAAACCTCGCCCAGGCACTGGTGACCCAGGCACACGCCCAACACCGGCAATTTTGGCCCAAAGTGCCCGATTACCTCATTGGATACCCCTGCTTCCCGCGGGGTGCAGGGGCCCGGGGAGACGATGATTCCCTGGGGGGACAGCTCCTCTATTTCGTCCACCGTGATCTTGTCGTTTCGGACCGTCAAGACCTCGGCGCCCAGTTCCGACAGGTACTGGTACAAGTTGTAGGTGAAGCTGTCGTAATTGTCCAGCATCAACAGCATCAGAACAGCTCCACGAATTCCAGCCAGTTTCCGTCCGGATCCTGGGCGTAAAGCGCCTTCCGCAGCAGCTTGCCATCATCTCCAAATAGGGAGGCAGGCTCACTATTGAAGGTCAATCCCCGCTGGGACTTGTCGGCATAGAAATCGTCAATATTTTCCACGAAGAAGGCCAGGTGGGATGCTCCGGCATCGTTCCGGTTCAGGTGGCCGTCGCCAACTGGTGGGTTGATGTATTGGATGAGCTCCAATTGGTGGCCGTCTCCAAGTTCCACGAAGGCCCCCTTGATGTGGGCATTCTCGAAAGCCAGGAGTTTGCAGGCAAAATCGCCCGTGCGTTCGGTGCGTCCCACCAGCTTCAGTCCCATCACCTCGGTGTAGAACTGGATGGTCTTTTCAATGTCACGGACTACAAACCCGGTATGGAACATGGACTTAAGCATTGTTGGCCTCTCCCTTCTGCCAGTATCCTGTGCCGGCAGTGCAAACGATTCAATCCCTGGTTGGGGTGACGGTTGGCAAGGTTCGAACTGGCGGAGTTTAGAAAGAAGCCTCCGCCGGCTGAGTGGTCGAGGGGCGCTACGCACGTCCCTCGGCCACGTCTATGGCGCGCATCAGGGCTCCCGACTTGTGGATGGTCTCCATGTATTCGTCCTCGGCCACGCTGTCCGCAACCACGCCCCCGCCGGCCTGCACGTACATCGTACCGTCCTTGTAAATCCCCGTTCGCAGCACCAGGGCAGTGTCCATATTGCCGGAAAAGCTGAAGTACCCAACGGCCCCGCCATAGGGACCCCGCTTCTCGCCCTCAATCTCCGCGATGATCTCCATGGCCCGTATCTTGGGGGCGCCGGATACCGTGCCGGCGGGAAAGCAGGAGCGTAGGGCATCATAGGGCGTCAGTTCCGGTTTGAGTTTACCTTCCACATGGGAGACCAGGTGCATAACGTGGGAAAACCGTTCCACGTCCATCAATTGGGTCACTTCCACCGTGCCGGGAACGCTGACCCGCCCGATGTCGTTGCGGCCCAGATCGACCAGCATGATGTGCTCCGCCCGCTGCTTCTCGCTGTTCTTCAGTTCCGATTCCAGGTCGGCATCCTCCTCCGGGGAGTGCCCCCGGGGCCTGGTTCCGGCGATGGGGTGGGTGGCTACAATTCCGTCCTCGACCTTGGCCACCGTTTCTATGGCGGCTCCAATGATGTCGAAATCATCCAGGTGCAGGTAGTACATATATGGGGAGGGGTTCACGCTCCGCAGGGCCCGGTACACCTGGAAGGGGTTGGCGTCCGTTTGCCGGGAAAACCTCTGGGAATTGACCACCTGAATCACGTCCCCAGAGTAGATGTATTCCACGCACCGGGCCACCGCCTCTTCGTACAGGGGCTGGCTGAAGTTGGAGGACACCTGGGACGGATGGTCCGGTCTGCTCAGAGGCGCGAGCATGTCCGGTGGCAACTCCAGGGGTTGGGACAGGCGGTTCACCAGGTCATCTATCTTCCTGGTGGCATTCAAGTACGCTTCGTCAATATCGCCGTCCAGCCGCACGTGGCTGACCACCTTTATGTCGTGGTGCAGGTGGTCGAACACGAGCAGCGTGTCCGCAAACATGAACACCGACTCCGGGACTCCCTGGGGGTCGGCCGGCATGGGAGCGACCCGGGGCTCGAAATACCGAATGCAGTCGTAGGCCAGGTAACCTACGCCGCCCCCGTGGAACCGGGGCAACCCTTCCACCGGAATCAGCCGGTAGCGCTCCATCTCTTCCTGCACCGGGAGCAGTGGGTCAATTTCCCCCAGGGCTTCAGCCCTGCCCGTCTTCACTACTCGGTAGGGTTCGGTGCCAATGAAACTGTACCTGCCCAGCCGCTCGCCGCCGGCGACTGACTCCAGCAGGAAGGAATAGGGTTCCCTGGCCACCTTCAGGTAGGCCGAAACCGGCGTCTCCAGGTCGCCATTGATGGAGCGGTAGATGGGTACGAGGTTGCCTTCGCCCGACCGGGCCAGCCGCTTCACTTCTTCCAGTGACGGATTGTGTAGGGATGAATCCTGAACAGATGGATTGTGCATCTCGCCTCTAACTTGCGAATAGTTCACTGCACATAAAAAAACTCGCCCCCAAAGGGACGAGCCATAGCCGTGTTGCCACCCTCTTTGCCGACCCACATTCCAGCGCAGACCAATTGGATCGACATCTCTGCCGGCAGAGGGGGCTTCCTGTCTGCGTTGCCCCGGCGCCGCGAACCGGTAACGGGGTTCAACCGACCCGGCCTAGGGGGACCATGCGCCCGCTAGCGGCGACTGCTTCCCATTCGGCGGGTGGCTCCGGAGTCCATTCGCGCTTCTGCCCCTGGCGCCGGTTCGCACCTAACCCGGCTCTCTGTGCCTGGCTGGAAGCCTACTACTCTCCTTCACAGCCTCTATCGTAATCGAATTTGGTTCGAAGTATATGGTTGCCCCATCACCAGTGTCAAGCGATTATTGGCAACCAAACACAAGCAATGGCGGGACCGGTAAGGCCGACCGGCCCCGCCTAACTGCCGTCAGTGAAGGGGCCCGTCATAGGGCCCGCTCCTAATACCGATCCACCGGTTCGTCGGGAGAGTAAGGCCCGTAGCCCGGGGATTGGATGCAGGCCGCCCAGTGCCCGGATTCCACTTCGCGCAGTTCCGGAGTCACCATTTGGCAACTGTCAATGGCAATGGGACATCGGGGGTGGAAGACGCAGCCGCTGGGCGGGTTAAGGGGGCTGGGTACCTCGCCGCTCAGCAAAATGCGCTCCCGCTGAGCATCGATCACCGGGTCGGGGATGGGTACCGCCGACAGTAGGGCGCGGGTGTAGGGGTGGAGCGGGTTGTTGTAGATTTCATTGCGGTCGGCGATTTCAACGATGTGGCCCAGGTACATTACCGCCACCCGGTTGCTGATGTGGCGGACCACCGACAGGTCGTGGGCAATGAACAGGTAAGTCAGGTCGAACTGTTCCTGCAAGTCTTCCAGCAGGTTGACAATCTGAGCCTGGATGGATACGTCAAGCGCGGATACGGGCTCGTCGCATACGATGAAAGAGGGGTCAACGGACAACGCCCTGGCCACACCGATACGCTGGCGCTGACCGCCGCTGAACTCGTGGGGGAATCGGTCGGCCATGTAGGGGTTCAGGCCCACGTTCTGCAACAGTTCGGCCACCCGGTTCCGGTACTCTTCCTTGCTGTTGACCAGGCCATGCACGATCAACGGTTCGCCGATGATATTGCCAGCGGTCATGCGGGGGTTTAGCGAACTGTAGGGGTCCTGGAAGATTACCTGCATGCGGCGGCGCATTACCCGCAACTGGCGGGTATTCATGGTGGTGAGGTCCTGGCCGTCGAAGATAACCTGGCCGCCGGTGGGCTTGTAGAGCTGAAGGATGCAGCGACCGGTGGTGGTCTTGCCGCAGCCGCTCTCACCCACCAATCCCAGGGTTTCACCCTTGCGAACGAAGAAGCTCACATCGTCAACGGCCTTGATCTGGGCCACCGCCCGCTGGAAGATGATCCCGGCAGTTACCGGGAAATACATCTGCAGGTTCCTGACCTCGACCAGAATATCGTTGTCGGGACTGGCTCCGCCACCGCGCTGGTCCGCTTCCGTCATTGTGGTCATGCTTTTATCCTCTCTGCGGGCTAGTTTTCATCTTCCAAATGGTCGGCAGCCCCGCTGCCATTGGTGGGCGCATCGACTACGGTTGTATCGATCTGGAAATCGAGGGCTGAGGGTCCCAACTCATCGGAGCGCCAGCAGGCCGACCAGTGGCCTTCATTGACCAGCATCAGGGGCGGTTCCTCAATTGCGCACTTGTCCACCGCCCAACGGCAGCGGTCGCGGAAGGAACAACCTTGGGGCAGGTTGATCAGATCGGGGGGCTGCCCTTCGATGGGGTCCAGCTTGGCGCGCCGGGGCAGGTCCAGCCGGGGCACCGACTTGAGCAACCCAACGGTATAAGGGTGACGGGGGTTGCTGTAAACCTCCCGCGCCGTTCCCCTCTCGATAATCTTGCCGGCGTACATGATGTTCATGCGGTCGGCGTAGCGTGCCACAACCCCCAGGTTGTGGGTGATGACGATCAGGGAAACGCCGAATTCGTTGGTCAGGGACTTCATCAATTCCAGAATCTGGGCTTGAATGGTCACATCAAGAGCGGTGGTGGGCTCGTCGGCAATGATGAGCCTGGGGTTGCAACTGAGGGCCATGGCGATCATCACCCTCTGGCGCATCCCACCACTGAACTGGTGGGGGTACTGCTTGACCCGGCGTTCGGCATCGGGAATGCCAACTCTGGCAAGAAGGTCAACCGACTCGTGTCGGGCTTCCTCCCGGCTCATTCCCCGGTGCAACTGAAGAGTCTCACTGAGTTGGCGCTCCAGAGTCAAAACCGGGTTGAGGGAGGTCATGGGTTCCTGGAAGACCATGGACATCTTGGCGCCCCGGATGCGGCGCATATCGTCCATGTCTATCTTGAGGATGTCCTCTCCTTCGAACAGCAACTCGCCCGCGACGATCTTGCCGGGCGGGTCGGGAATCAGGCGCATGAGGGAAAGGGCGCTGACGCTCTTCCCGCATCCGCTTTCTCCCACAAGACCCAGGGTTTCGCCCTCTTCCACCTCGTAGGACACACCGTCCACTGCCTTGACGACACCTTCAAAGGTGAAGAAATGGGTCCTAAGGTCATTTACTTCCAGAAGCGTAGCCAACTGCCCTCCCACCGGCGACATAATGGTATTTGGAAAAATATACGCCGGATTACTTGCCCTCAGGTTCCCCGTAGAACCTGTTGTGAATTCTGGATGCTATGCAAATCCTGGTGGTGGGGAAGGGGAGACTCGAACTCCCACGCTTTTCAGCACATGATCCTAAGTCATGCTCGTCTTCCAATTCCGACACTCCCCCAACCTGCAAGCTGCCTTATACGTCCCAATAAAATCAACATTGGTGACCCGCCTCGGGGTCGAACCGAGAACCTACGGATTAAGAGTCCGTTGCTCTGCCAGTTGAGCTAGCGGGCCATGCAAAGCCACGCCTGAACCAACCCGATTCAGGTTGCAAAAGACTATCAACAGTACCCGCACTTGTCAATAGACTAACCCATCCCGGCCAGGGCCCTTCGGCAAGGGCGACGGCATAGGTAACCCGTCGCCCATGCGATTGGAATTGACCGACCGCCCCAAGGCGTGGGCCACAACCAGAACTGCAACTAGAAGATGTAACGTCCACCCATGACATTGAGGCGGTCGCCGGTAATGTAGCTCGATTCATCGGAAGCGAAGAACAGGCATGCTTCCGCGATGTCGTGCACCGTGCCCTGTCGCCCCATGGGGATGCTGGAAACGTGCTGCTCCGAGCCACGGGCCACGTCCTGGAATTCGGGATACCATTCCGGGTGCGCCCTGGTGGTATCGGTGGATCCTGGATTGACCATGTTGGCCCGGATGTTGTACGGCGCCATCTCGGCGGCCACCGCCCGGATGAGGCCCAGCAGGCCCGTCTTGGCGGTGGTGACCAGGGCGGTATCCGGCCTGCCGGTGATCGCGGACTGTCCGCCCAGGGCAATGATGCTGCCGCTCCGGCGCTCCATCATCCCCGGCAACACCGCCTTGATCAGGTAGAATGCCGGGAACAGGTTAATCTCCATCACCTGCCGCCATTCCTCGTTGGAAATCTCCAGTATGGGTTTGTGGGGACGTATGGCCACATTGCTGACCAGAATGTCCACCTTGCCCATGGCGGCAATGCCCTCTTCAACAATGCCGGCGGCCATTTCCGGGTCGGAGACATCGCCCATGGCCAGGTGGACGTTGACGCCCATTTCCCGGCATTGGACCGCCACCTCTTCCAGTTCGGGCCGGCTCTGGCGGGTGTTCAACACCAGGTCCGCCCCTTCCCGGGCGAAGGTAAGGGCTATTTGGCGGCCGATATTCCTGCTGGCGCCAGTTATCAACGCCGTCTTTCCCTGTGACTTCATGCCTTCTCCTGCACCAGATTTAGGGGAAACTAACATAGACTGAACTGGGGCGCAAATGCCGGACCTCCAACGCCGGGAACTGCCCCTTGACTTCCGGCGCCTGCTGCTTTAGACTTTGGCCACTGTTCCAAGTTTTTCGCAGCTTAAAAATTGAAATCACGTGACGGTGGCCCCGCATTTGCGAGGCTGAAAAGGGAAGCCGGTGAAAATCCGGCGTGGTCGCGCCACTGTGACTGGCAAGAATGTCCCCGTTCCGATGAGGAAACCACTGGCCCCACGGGGCCGGGAAGGTGGGTTCATTCGCTAGGAGCCAGAAGCCAGGAGACCTGCCGTCGTGAATTGGCCAATTACGCTTCGCGGTAGGGTGTATGGTTTCCAGCGCATTCATAGCCTGACCACGAAGGTCAGGTTTTTTTGTTGCCTGCCGGTATTGCCGAGGCCGCTTTCCTACCACTTCTGCCAGGGAATTTGAAGGGCGGGCCCGGCGACCACATCGTTGGCCATTCCAGCTTGAAACTGGCCGGACAGGAACCACATCGGCCTTGCAGGATCTCCTCCCCTCTTGGCCCAGCGGCGCAGTTGCCTGCGTTGCGGTTTCCTGTCCGGCCAGACCTCCTGCCCCCAACGGCCCGGTTCATCTCCGGCTCAACGCGGTGAGGGCGTCTGGAATTATGGGCTGCATGATAGCATAATTGGCGGCATTCGGGACCAGATGGGAGGGTATATGCTTCGCCAATTATTGGAAGAGTGCCAGCAGGGCTTGGATGGCGTGGGTTTCAACGAGGTGGTGCTGATGCTTTCCAACACCGCCGCCACGTCGGAGGTTTACACGGACCTGGACGATTTGCGGTTCTCCGAGGACGGCGACATCGTTACCTTCATGGCTGAGGGCGGCACCCACCTTCACATGTACTTGGGCAAAGTGCAGGAGGTTCGGTTCCTGCACCGGACCAACGACGAGGGACTCCCCAGCTATTCCGTATGGTTCCTGGATGAGAATGGAGATCCGGCGCTGAGGATCTACCTGCGCAAGTCCGAAAACGAAGAGACCAACCAGCCTCGTCACAACCTGTTCATGGGGCTGCTGGAAAAATACGGAACCTCCATCAAGCTGGCCCAGAGTTAGATGCAGTCATCATGGCAACTGCTTTCCCATTCATAAATCACTTGTCATAAATCACTTGCCCATCCTGATCGGGCACCAGTTGGGGTCTTCTATTTCCGAAGGGGTCAAATGACCAATGCCATTGTCATAGCCGGCGTTCGCAGCGGGGTTGGAAAAACCACCATTGCCACCGGCATCATGGGCGCGCTGAGCCGCCGGGGTCACCGGGTGCAGCCCTTCAAGGCCGGCCCGGACTATATCGACCCTTCCTATCATCAGTTGGCCTGCGGTGTCCCCTCCCGCAACTTGGATACCTGGCTGCTGGCCCCTGCCACCGTCACCGAACTCTTCCGCCGGGCGACCGGCGGCGACAGCCTGGGTGTGGTGGAGGGTGTGATGGGCGTCTTCGATGGCCATGCCAGCCTGACCGAAGAAGGATCCACGGCCCAATTGGCCAAGCTGCTCAACGCCCCGGTAATTCTGGTGGCCGATGCCGGTAAGGTGGCCCGCAGTGTAGCGGCGGAGGTGCTGGGTTACCAGATGTTCGACCCCGACCTTCGCATCGCCGGGGTAATCCTGAACGGCGTGGGTGGCCCCCGTCACCTGGACTTTTGCAAGCCCCAAATCGAGGCCACCACCGGACTGCCCGTGCTGGGTTACCTGCCCCGTCGGGACGATTTCGCCCAGCCCGAGCGACACCTGGGTCTCATCCCCACGGTGGAGGGTACGGTGGTACAGGAATGGTATGACTCCCTGATTGCCCAGGTGGAGGAGACCATTGACCTGGAGCAGATCCTGAAGCTGGCCGGCGCCGCCAACCCCGCGGACGCTGACCCCCAAATATACCCCCTCAACTCTCAGCCAACCAGGGCGCGAATCGCCATAGCAAAGGACCGGGCCTTCAGCTTCTATTACCAGGATTCGCTGGATTTGCTGGAGGCTTGGGGGGCAGAGCTGGTTCCCTTCAGTCCCCTGGAGGATGAAGCGCTGCCGGCCAACGTGGGCGGCATCTATATTGGCGGGGGCTTTCCCGAAATGTTCGCCAGGGAACTGGCCGACAATCGGCCGATGCTGGACTCCATGCGGGGAGCATTGGCCCGACAGTTGCCCGTCTATGCCGAGTGTGGCGGACTGATGTACCTGGGCAAGAGCCTGTCGGATCTGGACGGGAACGATTATCCCATGGTGGGCGCCCTGCCCGTGGTTTCATCCATGAGCAACCGACGCCTGACTTTGGGTTACCGGGAGGTCGAAGCCTGTGCCAACACCCCCATCCTGGAAAGAGGGCAGCGGGTTCGGGGCCACGAGTTCCACTGGTCTGTGCTGGAGGAACAGCCCGACCCAAACCAGGCGGTTTACCGGGTCGTGGACCAGGACAATCGCCCCGAGGGATTCCGGGTGGGCAGCGTGTGGGCTTCCTACATCCACATTCACCTGGGCAGCGCCCCCGGTCTGGCCCGCCGTTTTGTGGAAACCTGCGTGGTAGAATAACCGGGGAGATTCGGGATTGCACAATGCCTTTCCCCCTTCTTCAGCGCACCTTCCCCGGAGGTAAATGGTATGAGTTCCGAGCAAGCCAGTCGGGAAAGCCCCCAGTCGGTCAAGGGGCCCCGAATCAACAAGGGATTGGTAATCGTCAATACGGGCAACGGCAAGGGCAAGACCACCGCCGCCATGGGTGTGCTGTTCCGAGCCTGGGGCCGGGGCATGCGGGTCATAATGCTCCAGTTCATCAAGCACACCACGGCCAATTTTGGCGAGCAGCGGGCTGCGGAGAGGGTCGGTATCACCATGCGGGCCATGGGCGACGGTTTCACCTGGCGATCCCGCGACCTGGAGCAGAGCGCCGACCTGGCCCGCGCTCTGTGGGAGGATGCCAAGGAGGTATTGGCTTCCGAAGATTACGATGTGGTCGTGCTGGACGAATTTACCTACCCCATGCACTATGGCTGGATTCCCACCGATGAGGTGGTTGAAGCCCTCAAGGGCCGTCCCGAAATGCTGCACGTCATCATAACCGGCCGCCACGCCCCGCCTGAACTGGTGGAGTACGCCGACCTGGTTACGGAAATGAACGTGGTGAAGCACCCCTACCAGGTGGGAATCAAGGCCCAGCCGGGTATTGAGTTCTAGGCTATCCTGGGCTGCATCTGCAGCATGCCGGCCCCAATTGATTCAAATTGGAACTTTCCATTCAGGTTCGGAAGTTCTGGGGGCATTTTCACCCAACTGGGCCACATTCATCTGGCAATGGCCCAGGGTCTGAACCACACATTTTTTAGGTGACGAGGCATGACCATCTCTCCTCTGGTAGATGCCACAGTCGAAAGCATTGTCCCCCTGGACGAAGCGGCCATGGCTGCCGCCCGAGCCCGGCAGGATACCCTGACCAAACCCCTGGGCAGCCTGGGCCGGCTGGAAGACCTGTCCGTGATGTTGGCAGGGATGTTTGGCGAGGCGGTTCCCCGAATCCGACGAAAGTCGGTAATTCTCGCCGCCGCGGATCACGGGGTGGTGGCCGAGGGGGTTAGCGCCTATCCCCAAGAGGTGACCCCGCAGATGGTGTACAACTTCCTGAGGGGTGGAGCGGGCATCAATGTTCTGGCCCGTCACGCCGGAGCGGAAATTGTAATCTTGGACGCCGGAGTAGCCGCCGACCTGGAACCCCATCCCCTGCTCCGGTCGGTGAAGGTGGCCTACGGTACCGCCAACATGGCCGTGGGCCCGGCAATGACCCGGGATCAGGCCGTCCGAAGCCTGGAGATAGGCATCGACGCGGCCAGGGAGCAGATAGGGGAGGGCGCCGACCTGGTGGCCTGTGGCGACATGGGCATCGGCAACACCACCGCGTCCAGCGCCATTACCGCCGTGGTTACTGGAACCGACCCGGCCGTTACCACCGGCCGCGGCACGGGCCTGGACGATACGGGTTTGGCCCAGAAGGTCGAGGTGGTTCGCCGCGCCCTCGCCGTCAATAACCCCAACCCCGCCGACGGTCTGGACGTTCTGATGAAGGTGGGCGGACTGGAAATTGGGGCGCTGGCCGGGGCCATGCTGGGAACGGCTGCCAGCCACCGTCCCGTACTGGTGGACGGGTTTATTTCCGGCGCCGCTGCCCTGATTGCCTGGCTGATTTCTCCTGCCGCCAGAAACTACTTCATCGCCTCCCATCAATCGGTGGAACCGGGCCACCAGGTTGGCCTGAATGCCATGGGTCTTTCGCCACTGTTGGATATGGGTATGCGATTGGGCGAGGGCACCGGGGCCGCCCTGGCCATGCACCTGATCGAGGCGGCATCCCTGTGCCTGGCGGAGATGGCAACCTTCGCCGAGGCCGGCGTTTCCGAAAGCAGCGATGGCGAAGAGTAGTTTATTGAGGTAGGTGCGGCGGGTAGATTGGTCGGATTGCGTCCAATACCGTTCTCCACACCCCGGTAAGGTCCCTCACTGGAAGGTGCAGAGCATTGAGATCCTTTCTGGCGGCCCTCAGCTTTCTGACCATTCTTCCCTCCCTGAGGCCCGCCGACGTTTCCCCTCAGGCCATCAGCAACTCCCGCGCCTGGTTTCCCCTGGTGGGCTTGTTGATTGGCCTGGTTCTGGTTGGGCTGGAATGGGCGCTGGCTTACGTTTTCTCCCCTTACGTTACTGCCGCCCTGCTGGTGGTTGCGCTGGTAGCCATGACCCGCGCCCTGCACCTGGACGGCCTGATGGATACCTGCGACGGGCTGTTTGGCGGGCATTCGCCGGAACGTCGCCGGGAGATTATGCGGGACTCCCACGTGGGGGCCTTTGCCGTGGCCGGCGCGGTGGGCATAATGCTGCTCAAGTACGGTGCGCTGGTGTCGTTGCTCACCTTCGACGGGGTCGGCGCTGAGGTCGGCTCTGGGTTCGGCAAGGAATGGGCGCTTCTGCTGTTCCCCACCATTTCCCGGTATGCCATGGTATTGCAGATTATGGTCTTTCCCTATGTGCGGGCCCCGGGCCTGGGCACCTCTTTCCACCAGAACGACAGCCGACTGCCCTCCCTCATGGCGGCGATAACTGCCGCCCTGGCCTCGCTGGCCCTGGGTGGAATTGGCGGATTGCTGCTGTTGGCGGGAGCCGGCCTCGTGGCACTGCTGCTGGGCCGAGGCATCGCCGCCCTCATCGGGGGCATGACTGGCGACACCTACGGAGCAACCAACGAGATTACCGAAACCCTGGTCCTGCTGGGTTCCCTGGCAATAATGCCCCTGGGCATCCTGGCGCCGGTGAACACATTGCTCCCGGCCATCGGGGGCATCTAATGTCACGACGGATTCCGGGACCATTCTTCCAACCCTCTATGATGGCTGTCTGCCATGCCTGAATTGTCCCCCGTCCTGGTTCAAATTCCCCCGGATGTGGCCGTCCTGGCGCTGGCCGTACTGGTGGACCTGCTGGGCCGGGAGCTGCCCGCTCCTGTCCATCCCACTGTGTGGATTGGGCGAACCATAGGCGCCTTCCGGCGGATTGCCCCCCGACCGGCGATGGGCGCACTGACATTTGGCGCGGTTATGGCCCAGGCCGTACCCGCCTTTTGGGCCGCTGCCGCATGGCTGGCCGCCTGGGGATTGCAGGAGCTGCATCCCCTGGCCTACGTGGCCGGTGGGGCGTTGCTTCTGAAGACAACCTTTTCGGTGGGGATGCTGCACCGGGTGGCCGCAGGCAGTCGCGAGTTGGTAGTTGCCGAGGATTTAGCCGCCCTGCGGGAGAACATGAGGTCGTTGGTCAGCCGGGACGTAACCGACCTGACCTTTGGCCAGGCCATCGCCGCCACGGTGGAATCGGTCTCCGAGAATGTTACCGACAGCTTCATTGGCCCCTGGCTGGCCTTTGCCCTCTTTGGACTTCCCGGCGCCTTCGCCTATCGGGCTATCAACACCCTGGACAGCATGGTAGGCTATCGGGGTGAGTACGAGTACCTGGGCAAGGCCTCGGCCAGGCTGGATGACCTGGTTAACCTGGTACCAGCCCGGATGACTGCCCTGATGCTGGCTGCGGGCAGCGTAATTCTGCCGGGCCAGTCGGCAGGCCGGGCGGTGCGCATCATGTGGCGCGACCATGCCCGAACCGCCAGCCCAAACGCGGGGTGGACCATGAGTGGCATGGCCGGGGCCCTGGGCGTGGAGCTGGCCAAGGAGGGTCACTACCGGTTGGGCGATGCCACCCGCCCCCTGGAGCCCGCCGATGTTACCCGCGCGGTGCAGTCCATGTACTTTGTGGGGGCAACCGGAGCCATTGTGGCCGTGGGACTCATTCTCTTGAAGGCCAACCTTTTGGACCGGTTGGCGGGGCCCGGATGAGCAGTGAATCGATGGCTACACCATCAGGACGGCCGGTTCACGGTGGGATCCGTCCGGCCCAGTTGCGCGAGCTTGGGCTGGACCCGGCAGACGTGCTGGATTTCAGCGCCAGTATCAGCCCCCTAGGCCCTCCGGCTGGCCTGTGGGAAGCGATGCGGAAAGTGGACTTGACCGCCTACCCGGACCCGGAATGCCTGGAACTGCGGGAAGCCCTGGCCGGCCACCTGAATACGGACGTTGACAGCATCATGGTGGGCAATGGCTCCACCGAACTGATTCACCTGTTGGCGCGGGCATATCTTCCGGCGCCGGTGGCCGGATCCGCCCCTTCTGTGCTGCAACTCTCGCCAACCTACGGAGAATACGACGGGGCCTGCCGTCTGGCGGGCGCGGTGGTGCGGGATGTAGGTGCACTCCGTAATGCTGCATTCGCCTGGGATATGGAGGAGGTGAAACGGGAAATCCTGTCCCACAAGCCCTCCCTGGTGTTTGTTTGCAATCCCAATAACCCCACCGGGGTGTACCTGGGTGTGGAGGAGGTGTCGTACCTGGCCGAGGCTGCGCAATCCGTTGGCGCGTTGCTGGTCCTGGACGAGGCCTACGTAGGTTTCGTGGAAGCGCGGTGGGACTCCCTGCCTTTGCTGGAAGGCAGTATCGCGGATAACCTGGTTGTGTTCCGGTCGATGACCAAGGACTACGCCCTCACCGGATTGCGGCTGGGTTATGCGGTGGCCACTCCCGAAAACATCGGCAGGCTGGCCCGGCTACAGCCCGATTGGAGCGTCAATGGCCTGGCCCAGGTGGCCGGGTTGGTGGCCCTGGCCGACAAGGACTACTTGCCTGCGGCTCGACGCGCCGTCGCCGAGGCCAAGTCATACCTGACCGACAGCCTTTCAGAAATGGGCTTTGGTGTACTCTCTTCGGCAGCCAATTTCCTGCTGGTCGAGGTTGGGGAAGGCGCGTGGTGGCGCGATACGCTGATGCGCAAGGGCATCTTCGTCCGGGACTGCGCCTCCTTCGGGCTTCCCGACTGCGTGAGAATTGGTATCCGGGCCATGCCCGACTGCCAAAGGCTGGTGGCAGCCGTCCGGGAACAGGCTACGCAATTTCCCCCGGCATGGACTGGCAAACGCGCCAGCGGGGACAGTAGAGTACGTTAGGGTATTGACGAATAGTTCAGCGCAGGAATATTAGCACAGGAGTAAAGAACCGTTGGGCAATATCTACATCGTTCGCCACGGCGAAACCAGGTGGAATGCGGAAGGGCGAATCCAGGGCCATACCGACATCGAACTGACCGAGTGGGGCCGGGAGCAGGCCAGGGCAACGGCTCGCCGCCTTGCCGGCATCTCCCTGAGCGCGGCCTATTGCAGCGATATGGCCCGGACTAGGGAGACGGCCCTGACCATTCTTGGTGAACGGGAAACTCCATTGTATCCCGTCCAGGAACTCAGGGAGTACAATAAGGGGGTGTTCGAAGGGTTGACTCCGCAGGAATACCAGGACCGGTATCCCGACCTCTACCAGGCATCACTGGTCAACGACCCGGACTTTGCCCCCACGGGTGGGGAAACCATTCGCCAGTGTCAGGCCCGGCTGTCCGGCTTTATCCGCATGGTAAGGGAAAAGCACGGAGAAGAGGACGTGCTGGTGGTGGGCCACGGCGGTTCGCTGCGCAGCGGATTGGTGGCCCTGCTGGACTTGCCCCTGGAAGCCAACTGGAAGTTTGCCATGAACAATTGCGCCCTGTCCATCGTGCGAACCTACCCGGATAACGCCGTGCTGCTGCTCTACAACGACACCTCCCACCTGGCGGGGCTGGCCTGATGGAGAATCTTGGGCTTGAGCGAAATCCTTTGCCCACTCCGGGACTCCGCTGGCAGGGGCCACCCGGCGAAATGACCGAGAGGGCTGGCATTGAATAACCAACCAGAGGGCTCCCTGGGGAAAGTTCTCATGGTACAGGGCACCGCTTCCCACGTGGGGAAGAGTGTCCTTGTCTCGGCCCTGTGCCGCATCCTGCGCCAGGACGGGTACCGGGTCGCGCCCTTCAAGGCCCAGAACATGTCCAACAACTCCTACGTTACCCGCGAGGGTGGGGAGATTGGCCGTGCCCAGGCCGTGCAGGCCGAAGCCGCCGGCGTGGAGGCCAGGGTGGAGATGAACCCGGTCCTGCTGAAACCCGAGGCCGACCACATTGCCCAGGTGGTGCGCATGGGCCGCCCCCTGGTCTCTGCCCAGGTTAAGGACTATTTCGGACTCAAGGCCCAACTGTGGGAATCGGTAAGTTCCTCGCTGGACACCCTGCGCCGCGAGTACGACATAGTCATCATCGAAGGCGCGGGCAGTCCGGCGGAAATCAACCTGAAGGCCACCGAGATCGTCAACATGCGGGTGGCCCTGTACGCCGGCGCGCCGGTGCTGCTGTGCGGCGACATAGACCGGGGCGGTGTCTTCGCCGCGCTGGTCGGCACCCTGGAGTTGTTGGAACCGGAGGAACGGGAAACCATCAAGGGTTTCATCATCAACAAGTTCCGGGGCGACGCCAGCCTGTTGACCGATGGCCTGTCCATGCTGGAAGACCGCACCGGCGTACCCGTGGCCGGCGTGGTGCACCACTACCGGGACATCCATATCCCGGAGGAAGACTCCGTAGCCCTTGACCTACCCCTTCGGGCCGATGAGGATCACCACCGCTCCGCGCTGGAAATTGCCGTGGTGCAACTCCCCCACATTTCCAACTTCGACGATTTCGATCCCCTGTCGCGGGAGCCGGGGGTCAGGCTGCGCTACGTCAGCAGTGTCGCCGAACTCGGCAACCCGGATATGGTGGTGCTTCCCGGCAGCAAGACCACCATTCCGGACTTGGCATGGATGAATGCTCAAGGACTGACAGCCGCAGTCCGGGAATTGCATGGCCGGGGCTGCGCCGTTGTGGGTATCTGCGGCGGTTACCAGATGCTGGGGGAGCGCCTCCACGATCCGGAGGGCATCGAATCTAACATTAGGGAAATGGAGGGTCTGGGGCTCCTGCCGGTCACTACCGTCTTCGCCGGAACAAAGGAGACTCACCGGGTGCAGGGTGAGGTGGCGGAGGCATCCGGATTACTGCGGGCCGCCGCCGGCGCTCCGGTGACCGGGTACGAAATCCACATGGGCCGCACCACCGGCGAGGGCGTCGGGCTACCCTTCCGCATCGCCGACCGCACCGACATCGCAGTCACGCCGGACACCACCCACGACGGCGCCATGAACGGGGCGGGCAATGTGCTTGGGACCTACATTCATGGCCTGTTTCACAACGGGCAACTGCGGCGGGCCGTATTGGCCGAGTTGGCCCGGCGCAAGGGAGTGACCCTGCCCGTGTCGCAGGAACTTGGCGCCATGGATGCCGAATTCGACAAGTTGGCGGACTGGGTACGGGGCAGCCTGAACATGGACCTGATTTACTCCATGACCGGATTGAACCGGGATTTCGACCGGGTTGGTAGTTGATTGGATGGCTGCCAAGATTTCTCTGGTCCTGGGGGGGATCCGGTCGGGCAAGAGCGCCTTTGCCGAAGAACTGGCGCAACGGTGGGGTGACAGGATAATCTACGTGGCAACGGGCCAGCCCACCGACAACGAGATGGCGGAAAGAATTCGGCGCCACCGGTTCCGCCGTCCCGCCCAATGGAAGACCATCGAGGAGCCATTGGCAGTGGCCGAGGCGTTGGAGCACACGCTTAAGGCTGATCCGAAACCTGACGGGGCGCTGGTGGATTCGGTGGACGTGTGGGTTGCCAACCTGCTGCTGGCCCACGAAGGTGAGGACCCTGCTACAACTGAGGAACTGGCTACCAGTGGCCTGGAGCAGCTTGTTGAGACCTGCCAGGCCGCCAGGGTTCCGGCGGTACTGGTCAGCAGCGAGGTGGGGCTAAGTCCCGTGTCGCCGAATCAACTGGGTCGTCGGTTTCAGGACCTGCTGGGTACAGTGAATCAGCGGACGGCGGAACTGGTGGATGAGGCCTTCCTGGTGGTGGCCGGCCTGCCCGTAACCCTGAAGGGATCAGACTCCCCGCCAGTTGTAAATGGCCCTTGACCTGCCGGAACGCTGGGTCAATAGAGCAACGTTCCCGCTGGAAATGGCTTAACCTGGTGGATGGCTCACCAGTCTCTGATGAACCGGACGACGAAGGATTGAGTATCCCGAAATCAAAGTCAACGCAGCCAGCCGCCTTCTCCGCGACCGTGCGGGCGCCGGGGGTGTGCGGCGAGTTGGCCCAGGGCATGCTGGGCAGCCACTACTTCCTGGTCACCTGTCCGGTGGACTTCTACTCCCGGGTTCGGGTGGATCTGTATCTGGATCCCATCGGCATTGAGGCGCCGCCCGAAAGTTCCAAGACGGCTGCAGCGGTGCAGGGAACCCTGCGTTCGCTGGGATATGAACACCTGGGCGCGCGGATCGCCATTGCCAATCCCATTCCCCGGGGCAAGGGTTTTGGCAGCAGCAGCGCCGACCTGGCCGCCGCCATCGCCGCCACCGGGCTGGCCCTGGGCATCGAACTGACTCCCCACCAGATAGGGCAGTTGGCCCTGGAGGTGGAACCCACGGACGGGGTGATGTTCCCTGGCATTGTGTTGTTCGACCACCGGGAAGGCTCGGTGGTGGAGGAGTTGGGGCCGCCGCCGATGGTCGAGATTGTCGCGTTGGACTTTGGGGGCGAGGTGGAAACCCTGGCCTTCAACCTGGAGGACCGGCAGAGCCAGTGGCGGTCGTTGCAGCCCCAGACCGACAAAGCGTTGACGCTGGTGAGAGAGGGCCTGCGGCTGGGAGACCCCCAGGCCCTGGGCCGGGGCGCCACCCTGAGCGCCCGCGCGGCCCAGGAGATTCTGTACAAACCCCGCCTGCCGGAGGTGATAGCCTTTGCCGAAGCGATGGGAGCGGTGGGCGTCAACGTGGCCCACAGCGGCACCGTAATCGGTGTACTGTTGGATGCCACCCAGCGTCGGGGTAAGTCCACCTTTCGCCAGGCGCGGCAAGCCTTCCCCGATGCCGAGGCGATCCACCATCTACGGCTGCTGGGCGGCGGGGTGCAGGCGGTTTAGCGTCCCGTTTCTCCCCCTGGAATATAGGCTATAATCCTTCTCGGTTCTTCCCCAGTTCAGTGGTACGGAATAGCATCATATCAAGGAGCATGGTTCCATGGCAGCGCACGACTTGGCAATCATTGGCGGTGACGGCATCGGACCGGAGGTTGTGGCCGAGGGCAAGAAGGTGCTGGATTACCTGGCCTCCACCACCCCGGAACTGACCTTCAACTACACCGAGTTCCCCTGGGGTTCCGCCTACTACCGGGAGACGGGGCGGATGATGCCCGAGGATGGTCTGCAACAGGTGGCCGCCAATGAGGCGATCCTGTTCGGGGCGGTGGGCGACCCGGACATCCCCGACCACATCACCCTCCAGGGGCTGTTGCTGCCCATGCGCCGGGCCTTCGACCAGGGGGTTTGCGTCCGTCCGGCCTACCTGCATCCGGGGGTCACGTCCCCCCTGGCCGGCAAGAGCCCAGGGCAGATTGACCTGGTCATCTTCCGGGAGAACACCGAGGGCGAATATGCGCCGGTGGGGGGCAGGCTATACCAGGGAACTCCCCACGAAACCGTCATCCAGGGCAACGTCTTCACCCGTCGGGGCACCGAGCGCATCATCCGGGCGGCCTTCGAGTACTGCGTCCGGCGCAATAGGCGGATGAAGGTAACGTCGGTTACCAAGTCCAATGCCCAGGCCTTCGGCATGGTCTTTTGGGACGAGGTGTTCCAGCTGGTTGCCGCCGAATTTCCCCAGGTTGAAACGGAATCGCTGCTGGTTGACCGGGTGGCCATGGACTTGGTGCGCTGGCCCGAGGACTTCGATGTGATGGTGGCTTCCAACCTGTTTGCCGACATCATTTCCGACATTTCGGCGGTGGTAACCGGCAGCATGGGATTGGCTCCCAGCGCCAACATCAACCCGGAACGGGAGTATCCCTCCATGTTCGAACCGGTCCATGGCGCCGCCTTTGACATAACTGGTAAGGGCATCGCCAATCCCCTGGCCACCATTTCGGCGGTGGCCATGCTGCTGGACCATCTGGGAGAGTATGACGCCGCCAAGCGGGTGGATGCGGCGGTGGTGCGCAGCCTGGAGGAACGGCGGGTAATTACTCCAGACCTGGGCGGCACGGCCACCACATCCCAGGTGGGCGACGAGGTGGTAAGGCTGCTGGGGTAGGGAATGTCCCTCCCTGTGCATTAACGGTTTGCCGGGGAAGGGTGGGCCAGTGGATGATGGCCCACCTACGTTTTACAGACCGGGAAATACCTGAGAAAAGCTATTCTATGGTTGGGTCCTCCAAGTCAACGCCGGGAATCTCCTCGCCACAATCGGTACAAAATAACGCGGACGAAACGAAATCAGTCGTTTCAGTCCGCCGAAACAAGAGCTTGTCCCCCTCAGCTTCATAGACGGGATAGGTGTCGGGGTCACCCCTCACTTCCGTAGCCCCGCAGCCCTGGCAGGCATACTTTGGCAACGGGTCGGCTTCGTCGGAGGGCTCCGGTGGCTCTGTTCTGGACAACACCACCGAAATTTCAACGCCGGTTTCGGCCTCGGTTACCTTGAACTGGTAGGACCCAAAGCTGCCCTCAAATTTAGTGGGCCCGCCGCCGATGGAACTGACCTCCATCGCAGAGTTCCCCTGGGCTTCTTCCATTAGCTCCGACCTCCATTTCAAAAATGAGATCGGGATCATTGATCACATCCAAGGAAATGTCAATACTGTTTTCAGCCTAATCGATAATTCGGTAGCGTCCCCGCCCCAAGAATTCCAGCACGCCGTTGTCCCTGAGGATTTGGAGTTGACGCCGAATGCGCGCGTCAACGTTTCGGTTGCGCGGATTCAATGTTGCCAGCGTTTCTTCATACTTGGCGCAAAATTCCTTGAGGGTGAACTCATCACTGTTCTTGGTCTTTTGCAGTTCCCTGACAAATGCCAATACCTCCGGCCCCCACCCTCCAGATACCAGAGTTTCGGACTTTAGGAACTTAAACCTTTCCCACTGGCTTCTCACTAATGCCGGTTCGATGGCCTTGCTGTCCTCCACCACGGCTATGCGGCCGTCTGGGGCTATTCGAGACAAGAGAATTTGTGAGCCAACCCATCCAGCCCTGCGGGCTGTCGGGGATAGTGCGGTTCTTCGCCGTACACTTGATTCCGTGATGAACTGAGACGGCACTACCTCCAAATGGGTTACGCGATACGCCTCCTTCTCGTATTCGAGAAAAGCGTAGTTTGGGGTCCGACCCTCTCGGATTGCGGCTATCTTGTGGCAGTAGCCCGAGTTGGGTACTACGCTGCCGTGCCGGCCGTTCTTGCTCTTGAGTTGGTAGGTGGCCTTACATTGAGGACAGGTAAAGTCCAGCACCGGCGTATTATGCTGTTCTGGAATTATGCTGTCAGAGTCACAGCCAAGGCAGTACAGGTTTCGGGTTACCCAATCCTCGGTAATTCTACGGGCAATCTGGCTTGCGCTCTTCAGGCCCGCTGCCACCTCGATGTCGAGATTCAGATTCATACTGCCAGAGTTCCTAGTAGGGGCATAAGGGGGCGATGTAGAGGTTTGGCTCATGCAGGTATCGGCAGTTTCTTGCCAGTGCGAAAGTATAGCACGTCGGGAATGCACCTGAACCTCATCCGAAGTGACTGGGGATGCCCCCAGCCTTGACGCTGGGGGCTGGGTCAACTATTCTCAACTTTTCGTGCGCGTTCATGTTTAGCCGGGCTGGGGCAGCGCCCGGCAACCGAATCTATTCTTGAAGGAAGAGGACAGTACTCCATGAAGCTACAAATAATGTCTCCGGCGGCGGAACGGGTGGACTTCAAGGTTCCTCCGGCGCCCAGGCTTACCACCTTCGAGGGCAAGACCATCGGGCTCTACAACAATGTGACTGGCGGCGCCGATGTTGCCGTGGACCGCTTCGCCGAACAGTTGCAACGGCGATACCCCAGCGTCAAGTTCCAGCGCTACGGGGGAGACTTGCGGGAGGGCCGTCCAGTCCTGAGCCGGGGGGTGCACATCGACGAAGAGGAGGCCGCCCGCATTGCCAGCGAAGTCGATGCCATGGTGGGCGCCACCGCCCATTGAGGGGGCTGCACGTCGTGGCTTAGCCATGACATGGTAGCCATGGAAAAGGCCGGCATTCCCACCGTCGCCATTGCCGCCCAGAGTTTCGCCCGGGCCTGGCAATCCTGCGTGGACGGCTGGGGTCAGCCCACCGCCGCCTACGTCGTTATACCCCACGCCACCACGGGACAGCAGCCAGGTTTCATCCAACAGATGGTGGATGACCAGGTGGACGCGATTATCCAGGGCCTGACCACCTACCCGGCCACCAGGGGGCCGGTTTCCGCCCAAGGGAAGGGCGGCGCCGCCGAGCTCTTCACCGTGGAGATGGATGGTTCTCCCGACGGCCTGAACTCCGTCAATCGCTTCATGGCCGAACGGGACTGGAGCGACGGCATTCCGGTCATTCCCCCCACCCCTGAACTGGTGGAGCGAATGCTGGCTGGCACTCGCCGGAGTCCCCAGGATGTTCTCATGGTTATGGAACCCGGCTTTGGGGTGGCCACCGTGGAGAAGATAGCCATCAACGCGGTGATGGCCGGGTGCCAGCCGGAGCAATTCCCCATTCTGCTGGCCGCCATAGATTGCCTGGCCCAGCCGGAGATGAACCATCGGGATATGCAGGTGTCGGGCCACACGGAGGCCCCCCTGATCCTGGTCAACGGTCCCATAGCCCAGAAGGCCGGCATCAACTGCGGCACGTCGGCCATGGGTCCCGGCGTGGTCAACAGTGCCAATA
This sequence comes from Dehalococcoidia bacterium, assembly GCA_965221385.1. Taxonomy (GTDB): domain Bacteria; phylum Chloroflexota; class Dehalococcoidia; order Lucifugimonadales; family UBA3495; genus Bin22. The sequence goes on along the minus strand of OZ244885.1, from coordinate 890,330 downwards.
CCGCCATCGGCCGGGCGCTGCGCCTCTGCCTGATGAACATTGGCTACTGCAAGGCTGGAACCGGCGACCCCAACTTCATCGGCCTGCCCTCCAAGTTCGGCATGTGCATCGCCGAGAACGAAGAACTCAGCCCCTGGCAGCCCCTCCACGTTGACCGGGGCTTCCGACCCGAGGAGAGCGCGGTTACGGTGGTGACCGTCACCGGCCCCGGCGACATCCTGGATTCCGGTTCCAAGAATCACCGGGACACGCTGAACAACATCGCCTCCTGGATGTTCGGTCCGGGCGCCGGCAACGGTGGCTGGGTCCGGGGCCCACAGTCGGCCCAGGTGGGACATACCAGCCAACGGGTTTCCTACCAGGGGCCCTACCATCCCATAGTCCTCAGCCCCTCCCGGGCGGTCATCCTGGCCGAGGCGGGGTACAGCAAACGGGACGCCCAGGAATGGCTGCACGACCAATGCCGGGTTTCGCTCCAGGAGGCGATTGGCAGCAGGGGCGTTCCCCGGGACGCCCAGGGAAGGTGGCTGCACCACCCGGAGCTGCAGCATCTGGAAGGCGACCCGGAAGCCACTGTTCCCATGCTGGAGAGTCCGGAACAGTACATGCTGTTCGTGACCGGCGGGACCACTCACTACGCCCATTTCTTCTACGGCACCTACGGCATCGCCACCCGTCCGGTGGAGGATTTTCAGCCGTAACGCTGGGTGAAGCCTGGAAGGTCAGGTGTGGGCGTGGTTGCCAGGTGGGGCAGGCGTACAACCGCGCGCTTCAATTGCAATGGCGCTACAAGGCTCGACCGCCCAGAGAGAGTAGGACTTGGGCTGATAAGGAGAGATACGAAATGGAATTTGGCCTGTTCATGATGCCCCTGCATCCCCCACATCGCAGCTATGCCGATTCCTATGACCGGGATTTGGCCCTGATAGTGGAGGCGGACCGCCTGGGCTACCACGAAGTTTGGATCGGCGAGCACATTACCGAACGTTGGGAAAACGCTCCCTGTCCCGACCTGCTGATTGCCAAGGCCCTGGCGATGACTGAACAGATCAGGCTGGCCACCGGGGTTACGCTGCTGGCCATTCACAATCCCGTGGAGGTGGCCCACCGCATCGCCATGCTCGACCACCTGTCCCGGGGCCGGATCTACTGGGGCATTGGGCACCGGGCCATACCCACCGACCTGTCCCTGTTTGGCGTCGGGGCCGATACGGGCATTGACGTGCGGGAGCGGTCTGCGGAGGCCCTGGATGTCATCCTGAAGATTTGGGAGAACGAGGGGAAGTTTTCCTACAACGGCAAGTACTTCCAGGTGGACGCACCGGAGCTGGACCCGGTGATGGAACGGGGCCTGCACATGAAGCCATACCAGGAACCGCACCCGCCCATCGGCGTGGCCGCCACATCCCTGGCCTCCGGCTCCATCCGGGTCGCCGGAGAGCGCGGCTGGATTCCCATGAGTAGCTCCAACTTGGCGCCCCAACATCTGCGGGACCATTGGACGGTTGTGGAAGAGGGTGCGGACAGCGCGGGCCGGGAGTGCAGCCGCCGCGATTGGCGGGTGGGCCGGGATGTTTTCGTGGCCAGGACCCCGGAACGGGCCCGGGAACGGGCCCGGGCCGTTCTGGGTCGCAACTACGTGCAGCACCAACTGCCCAACCGCCAGGGTTCGGGAATGCTCCAGTCCACCAAGATAGACCCGGAGATGCCCGACGAGGCGGTTGACGTGGACTACATGATGGATAACATCTGGATTGTGGGCGACCCGCAGGAGTGCGCGGACCGCATTCGCAACCTGTACGAGCAGACCGGCGGGTTTGGGCATCTGCTGGCCATCACCCAGGACCCGGACGAGCCGGAATGGGAGCACGAATGCCTGCAACTGCTGATGGAAGAGGTGGGCCCCAGGATTTCCGACCTGCGGGGAGACTAGGGGCCGGTCAAGGGGCGTAAATCATCCCTGTATTGAATGACTCCCACCTTGCAGTCAAGTCCGGAATTACAGGGTTTGAGGAGCAATTGTCATTCCGAGCGACAGCCGAGGAATCCCAACGGTGCGGGGACATAAAGTCTCAGGATAGGAAGCCCGGTTCCCTCCCTACAGTTGGGACTCCTAGACAGGCTCGGAATGACAGACAGGAGCTCTTGGACGTGGCGATGGCGGTTCCCCAGTGTAGTTGGGGTCTCCTCGGCTATCGTTCGGAATTACAGGGTTGGTTGGTTTGTGGGGGGATGGATGGCTGACGGGTGTGGGCGCGGGTTGCCGTTCTGCGGTATGGCAAGAGGCCGGCGGTAACCGTAACCGCCAGCCTTTGGACCTGTTTGGAATTACCTACCCTCTTCACGGAGGGTTACGGCCGGGGGCCTCAATGGTGGTATTGAACCGTATCGGACAGATATTGCCCATACACCCCGGCGGGCCGGCTGCTGAACAAGTTGGCGAAGTCAGTTAGGCCTCGCCACACTTTGCGAACAATTTCCATGCTAAACCTACGTCAGTAAGAAGGTTAAAGTCTTGGTCTCGAGTCACGATTCCTGCGGCTCTTCTGGGAACGGCTGATCCTCAGCCAGGCCAACGGATCAAATGCCAACCGCAGGACGCCCTCAAGCTGCCACCTCTTCGATTACCCGCACTTCCATCTTGGCGATGTGGCTCATCGGTATATCGCCCAAGGCCGTACGCTCGGGAGAAGCGAAGTAGGCGGCCTCTTTGTCCGGTATCTCTTCCGGGCTGGCGAATTTCCGAACAAAGATGAACTCGGTCCGATCGGCGTTCACGTAGGAGCTGACCACTGGTATGCCCAGGCGGGCGTGCAGCGGCCGAATGTGCTCGTTGAATACCTTCAACCAGGAATCCATCATGCCCCGGTTTATGGTGTAGATGCGCAATTGAGCGGTCATAGTTACGGCTCCAAGCTATCGTAGTCCACGTTGACCAGTCCCCGGTGTCGAGGAGCGCCGTTGGTTGTTGGCGTCCCTTCCCCCCATGGTTGGTCGGGGCGGGTTACACGGCATACTGGCGGATGGCTTCCTCGCTGAATGTCAAACCCAGACCGGGCTTATCCGGCACCACTATGTCGCCATCCACTATCTCTGGTGTTTCCTCGAAGAGCTGCAGCGACCAGGGCATGTACTCCACCGTCAGTCCATTGGGGATGCCTGCCACGTTGTGTACCTGAACTTCGGGGGCGATGTGGCTCACCACTGGCATGTTGAAGGCCTCGGCCATGCCCGCCACTTTCTGGAACTGGGTTATGCCGCCCACCCTCATCAGGTCGATCATCACGATGTCAATGGAACGGTTTTCGATAAGCTGTCGGAAGGGGGCAATTCCGAAGACGTACTCCCCGGCGGCAATGGGCGTGGTCAACGCGTCGGCGATACGGGCCAGGCCCTGGTAATCGTCGTAGGTGGTCATATCCTCCAGCCAGAAGAGGTTGTATTCCTCCACCCGCTTGCCGATGCTGATGGCCCGGTTTACGTCCCAGAGCTGGTTGATGTCGCACATCAGGTCGATGTCCGGCCCGATGGCCTCCCGCATCACCCGAATCCGCGCCACTTCGTCGTCAGCCAACGGTTCGCCGCCCATCTGGGTCTTCATCTGCCTGAATCCCTTCTCCACCAGACGTTGACCCACGTCCGCGAGAAACTCCAGGTTGCGGTCCCGGGTCAACTGGCCGCTGGCGTAGGTGGGCACCCGGTCCCGGTGACCGCCCAGCAGGGTGGCCACGGGCAGGTTGAAAGCCTTGCCCTTGATGTCCCACAGGGCCATGTCCACGCCGGCCAGGGCAAAGTTGAACATCCCCGGCCCGATGGTGCCCGTCTGGCGCTTCAGCCGGTCCACCACTGCCTCCACCGGCATGGGGTCGCTGCCGATGATCATTTCGCACATGCAGTCCACGGTTACCTTGAGGGCGGTGAACAGCGGGTTACCCACCATTCCGGGAATGAAGGAGTAGCCTATGCCCCGAATACCCTCATCGGTTTCCAGTTCCATGATTACGAAGTCCCGGGTTCCGGGGCCAACGGGAACACCCTCCACCAGGGGGTTTTCGGCTGGCACTCGCACAACCCGGGTACTGTATCCGGAAATCTTCATCTTACGCCCTCTGATTGATTACTTGTTCGGCCCGGAGCGCCTACGTCCTTCCGGGCGTTGTAGGCGCTTTCGGCACCCTGCCGCGCAACCACTCCCTAGCGCAGACCAAATTCCTGCATCAATTCCTGAACCGCCTGGGGAGTGCGGCGATTGTTGCGACCACCGCCCATTCTCTCATCCGGATAGCGGATGTTGGGAACGGTCTTGACGTGGATCAGGGACGGCCCATCTTCGTTGAGGATTTGCTCGGCTTGGGTGGCGAAATCCTCCAGGTTGTCGAAGCTGTAGCTGTGGGCATAACCGGCGGAACGGCCCATCTCCTCGTAGTCCGTGGTCTGGGCGCCCGGCACCTCCTGGCCGCCGGTGGTGGCATAGACGCCATTGTCCATGACGAAGTGGTACAGGTTGGTGGGCGCCTTGCTGGCGATTGTTACCAGCGCCCCCAGGTTCATCAGCAGACTGCCATCGCCGTCAAACAGGAAAACCTTCTCATCGGGACGGGCCAAGGCCATGCCCAAGGCAAAGGAATTGGTCTTGCCCATGGCCCCGCTGGCAGGTACGTCCCTCACCACGTTGTCGGAAACCTCGGCCCAACCCAGGTTGGCCCGCATGGCCGGCACCACGACGGCATCGCCTCGGTACCTGTTTACTATTTTCATCACTTCTACCTGGTCTATCATCCCGTAACCCTCCGAGCCGTTTCCTTCTGAAAGTGCGGTTGAGAATGTCCATTCTGGGTTGATTTGGCATATTCTACCATACGATGAGAGGCTCAATTGCCCTGGAATGGCAAGGATTTGGAACTTCCAGCTGACCGGGGATTTGACCCAGTTCCCATGGCCTAACTATACTGGGGAACGACTACTTCCCTGGGGCGCTTCATCCAGTGCTCCAAGTCTCCACAACGGAGGAAGACCTTGGCAACCGAACAGAGCGAAATCAAGCGATTCGTCCAGGAAAGGTACGGCGCCCGCGCCCGCGAGGTGATAGAACTCTCCGTGGAACAGCCACCGGCGGAGGGCGATGCCGGCTGCTGCGGCCCCTCCGATACGGAGCGGGCGTTGAGACTCTACAACGAAGGGCAGGTTGCCGGCCTCCCCGCGGAGGCGGTGGCCGCCTCGGCCGGTTGCGGCAACCCCACCGCCCTGGCGGGACTGAAGCCGGGGGAACGGGTTCTGGACCTGGGGTCCGGCGGGGGTATCGACTGCTTCCTGGCCGCCCAGCAGGTGGGAGCCTCGGGCCACGTCACGGGCCTGGACATGACTCCCGATATGCTGGCCCTGGCCCGCAAGAACCTGTCCACCACCGGATTGACCAACGTGGAGTTCGTCGAGGGGGAGATGGAGAACATACCCCTGCCTGATGCCTGCGTGGACGTGGTTATCTCCAACTGCGTTATTTGCCTTTCTCCCGACAAGGACGCGGTTTTTCGTGAGGCGTTCCGGGTGCTGGCGCCGGGTGGAAGGGTTCATGTTTCCGACATGGTGGCCCTTTCTCCCGAAGGGCCGGCCGTCACCGACGCCGAGGCTTGGGTTGCCTGCGTCGGCGGGGCGGAGGATAAGGCAGTGTACCTGGCCCGCCTGGCAAGGGCCGGGTTCATCGACGTTGAAACCACCGACGAGGACCTCCGGTTCGACAGCGAGGGAGTTCCCATGAACGTTGCCAGTGTCAAGGTGGTGGCCCACAAGCCGGCCTGACCACACCTGGAACTTCTGCGGCCAAAGGCAAAAGGGCGGGTACAATACCCGCCCTTTGCCGTTCGACTCTGCGTAGATCTTCCGGTGGGATTGTCCCGACCTGGTTGGCAGGAATCAGGGCAAGACGCCTATCTTCCCCGCTGCCGTGGGTCCAGCACGTCCCGAACCGCATCGCCAAAAATGTTAAGGCCGAAGACGGCAATGCTGATGGCCACCCCCGGCCAGATTACCATCCAGGGCGCCTCATTACGGTACTGCTGGGCCAGGCCGGTAAGCATGGAACCGAGGGAGGCGTTGGGTTCCTGTATCCCGATGCCCAGGAAGCTGAGGGTGGACTCGGTGAGGATGGCGGTACCCAATTCGGCCGTGGCCATGACAATCCAGGGTGAAACAGTGTTGGGCAGGATATGGCGCAGCACCAGCCGGGGCTCGCTGACCCCGATGGCCCGTGCCGAGTCGATATACCCCCGCTCCCTGATGCTAAGGGTAACGGCCCGGGTGATCCGGGAAATGTTGGGGGACTGGACCAGCCCAATGGCGAAAATCAGGCTGAACAGGGAGGTACCCAGCGCGGTCACCACCACCATGGCCATTATGATGGTTGGGAAGGCCATGAGTATATCCACAATGCGCTGGACAATCAGGTCCAGCACTCCCCCGCGATACCCCACTATTATTCCCAGCAGGCCGCCACCCAACGATGCAATGGCAATGGCAGAAAACCCTACGATGATGGAGACGCGGGTACCGTGCAGCAGCCGGCTGTAGATGTCCCGACCAAACTGGTCCGTCCCCATCCAGTAGGTGGTGTTCGAGTTGATCAGGCGATCTTCGTAGTGGGGTTCAACCGGGTCGAAGTTCTGCAGCGCCTCCGCGAAGACGGCGACCAACAGCATCATGACAACCAGCACACCGCCCAGCGCTCCCAGCGGCTTGCGGCGAACCAGGAACACCATGTCCGGAACAAATCCCGTCTTCCGGGTACGGCGTTCCAGGGCAACAGCCTGACTGTGTGTAGCGTCCTGATTCATTGATTGCTGCATTTCTCGGTGTTAGTTATCAGTTCCCCAGCCATTGTTATGGCATTGGGCTGGCGGGTCTTAGCTCTATTGTGGTCGGGCGCCTCCGCCCGTGTATCCTCAAACTCTGTTTGATAAATCTATAGGGAGCCTCTGGTGGTCACTCTGCGACCGATTCAGGTGGAAACCCGCACCCGCGGGTCCAGCATGGCGTAGGCCAGGTCCACCAGCAGGTTGATGATGCTGGCAAATACCACCGACACCAGAATCAGGAACTGGACCGTGGGGTAATCGCGGGCCGCCACCGCCCCGACCAGCAATCGGCCCAGCCCCGGCAGGTTGAAGACCACCTCCACCACAACCACTCCGTTGAACAGGCCGATTAGGGTTACCCCGTAAAGGGTTGCCACGGGCATGAAAGCGTTCTTGAGGGCGTGCCGCATCACGACCACGCTCTCGCGCAAACCCTTGGCGTAGGCCGTTCGCACGTAGTCCTCGTCCAGAATGTCCAGCATGGAAGACCGCACCATCCTGGCGCAGATGGCGATACTGCGAATGGAGCCGATGAATGCCGGCAACAGGAACTGCTGCAGGTTGGTAAGTGGATCCCTGGTAAAGGGCACGTAAACCAGGGGATTGGTGTAGTTGAACCAGAACAGCAGGGCCAGGATTACCATGATGCCGATCCAGAAGACGGGTATGGCCAGGCCACCGATGGCGGTTACCCGCACCACGTAATCCAGCCAAGTGTCCTGGCGAACCGCGGTGATGGTCCCTAGCAACAGCGAGAAGACTATGACAAAGATGAGGCTGAGCACCGTCAATTCGGCGGTCACGGGGAAGGCCCGCCCGAAGTTCTCCAGCACCGGATTCTGGCGCACCAGGCTAATGCCCGGGTCCAGACGCAGAACGTCCCAAACCCACTTCAGGTACTGCTGGTAAACGGGCAGGTCAAGGCCGAACTGCGCCCGCATTGCATCCCGTTCTTCATTGGTCAGCCCCAGTTCCGCCTGGGCCAACAGGGCAGATACCGGGTCCCCCGGTATGACCCGCATGATGAAGAAAATCAGGATGCTGGAGCCGATGATGGCGATTAACGCCAGCCCCACTCGTTTTGCGAGGTATGCTTTCATATAACTGCTGGAAACGAGGAAAAGAGATTCCAGGTTGCCCCAACGACTGCCGCCGCAAGGGCATCAGGGCCCCGTCCCTGTATGCGGGGCCCTCGGCAGGTCGGTTCCCCCTAGAAGTCAACTACTTCTTGAGCCAAACGTGGGCCACGTTCGCTGTATCCGGTGAGAAAGCCAACTGGGGATTGTAGTCCTGAACGCGCTCGTTATAGGCGTGGAACTTGGCCCGCCACCACATGGGCACCGAACCTCCCTGCACCTCCCAGAACTTGCGGGCCATGTCCTGGATGATTGCCACCCGTTCCTCGTGGGTCTCGGCATTGCGCTGCTGTTCGTACAGGCTGTCGATATCCGGGTGGCTCATGGCAGCGAAATTCCGGGCGCCATCGGTGACGTACTGGTTTTGCAGGTGCAGGTCTGGTTCCACCGGCCCGCCGAAACCGCGAATCATGATGTTGAAGTCATGGGCGATTTCCCGTTCTTCGGTAACTGCGTCTTCCTGCACGTCCATCACGCCGCCGGTAATGCCAATGTTGGAAAGCTGCTGAATGAGCAGGGTGGCGCCCTCGATGTTCTCCGAACGGTTTTCCGTCAGCATGGGAATTTCCTGGGAGAAGTCGTAGCCGGTTTCTTCTGCGTACTCGGCCAGCAGGCGCTTGGCCTCCTCGATTTCGGCATCCTTATCTTCGGCAAAGCCTGGCAACTGCATGACCTCTTCCACCGGGAGGGCGTAGGGGCTGCCCGGCGGATAGAGAATGCCGTAGGGCGACCCGAAGCCCCGCTCGCTGATCTCCCCCACGCGTATGCGATTCATTCCCAGGCTCACCGCCTGGCGCACCCGAATGTCATTCCACGGCTCCCGTTCCTCGTTCATCTGCACGTCCCAGTGAGAAACGTCGCCCAGAACCTCCTTGGTGACCATGTGGTCCATGTCCTGCAACTGGACGTACAGGGAGGCGTCCAACTGGGGGTAGGCGATGTCCACCTGTCCGGTCTGCAGTGCGGCCAGGCGGGTGGCTTCATCCACCATCACCAGCACTTCGATGCCATCCAGGTAGGGCAGGTCGGGGTTGGCCCAGTAGGAGGGGTTGCGAGTCAGCGAGTAGCGGGCGCCGGTCTCGAAGTCCTCCGGGATGAAGGGGCCACTGCCCACCAGTTCCTCATAGTTTCGAATCAGGGGCTGGGGCAGGGCCTCGGTGGCTGCCTTATTGTAGATGGGGAAATTGGTCAACGCCACCGCCGCCAGAAAGCCCTGGGACTTGGTGTTGGCGAGGACATTCACCTGGCTGCCGCTAACCTGCACGTCCTCCACGTTGTCGTAGTAGGTTCCCACCGGCTTGGCCCGGCCGATTACCAGGCCCTCGGGGGGATTCTTCACCCGGTCGAAGTTGAACTTAATGTCATCAACGGTAACGGCATCGCCGTTATGCCATTGCGCGTTGGGACTGAGGTTGAACGTCCAGTCCGCCGTGCCATCGTCATTTAGAGTTACCTCCCAACTTTCGGCCAGGTCGGGAGCTATCTCACCAGGACTGCCCAGCTTCTCGGTTACCAGGTAGTTCAGGGCGGGTTGGGCAATCCAGAACTCCCGGGAACTGGCTCCCCTGGGCGTATGCAAGTCCACGCCCGTTGGGTCAAGGTGAACCTGAACCTTCAAGGTGCCGCCGTACTTGTCACCGCTGGGCTGCATTGCCTCCGATGGCTCCGCAGTCGGCGCGGCGCCGGCCGTCGTTCCGGACGAAGCAGCAGGAGCCTGACCGGCCGGTTCCTCCGCCGTACCGCAGGCCAGGGCCAAAACCAAGACCGCGGACAATGCGCACATCAACAAGCAAGACCTGAGTTTCATTGCGATTCCCCCCTATGTCTGAAAATAGATCCGTGTTATGAGACGGAACAATTTCACTGCTGTATGTAATCCCTACTTTGCCAACGATAATGCCGAACCCGCCATTAGTCAACGTATTCATTAACCGGAACAACTAACCGGAGCATCCAGTTGGGTAGCTGGTTCAGCATCGGCGTGACCCGGCTGGCGGCCTCCAAACCCGGTAACCTGGGCATGCGGCCATCCCAGTAGTCAGTCAAGTCAGGAATGATTGCTTAAAGGACACTTGTCATTCCAAGCCTGGAATGAAGGTGTGAATAGGATAGATTGTTGCCTGGTAGGGTAGGGGCGCACAGCCGTGCGGCGCTACGAGTAAGGTCCGACTTTCCCGACTATGCCCCCTTCTTCTTGATACACCAGAGCTGACTGAGTACTAGTTCAGGACAAACCGCTTGAAGGCCTCGGCGTACTGGAAGCCCACCTCCGCGCCTATTTCACTGCGCCAGCCCCTCAGGTAACGGTCGGCGTCCTCCGGGCTGACCTGGCTGGCGTGGGCGCGCAGGGCCGCCACGGCCGTTTCGATATGGTCGGTCACGTCCACGTACTGGTCGGCGTTCTGCCGGTCCATGATCCAAAGCTCACGGACCTTGTGGGGTTCAAGCCCCTCGGCCAACAGTTCAGGGAAGGTCAGCCGGTCCCTGGCAGTGGGATAGACGGCGGAAAGGGTGGCTTCACCGGCGGCGAAGTGGTCCGGGTGTCCCAGGTAGCCTCGTCCCACCAGGTCCCGAACCGGATTCTGGCAAATCATCAGGTCGGGACGGTGGCGTCGAATCTCGCGGGCAATGTCCCGCCGCAGATCCAGCGTGGGCTGGAGCATGGCATCCTCATAGCCCAGGAAAACCACCTCCTTCAAACCCAGAACCTGCCCCGCATTGGTCTGTTCCGCCTTGCGAATGCGTATCAACTCCTCGCTGCTGATTTCCGGGTCGTCAATGCCCTTGCTGCCGTCGGTGCACAGGACGTAAACCATCTGCCACCCTTCGTGGCAAAGCTTGGCGACCGTACCGGAGCAGCCCCATTCCGCGTCATCCGCATGGGCAACCACCACCATGCCGCGCTTCGCAAGGTTTTCAATTGTGGTCATAGAATTACAGCCTCCAGGGGGAGAAGAGAATCAAACTACCCAAGTTTAGCATAGGCCAAGGACAGGGAAGGGCTTGCCTTGATGGGGCGACCAGGCTGTTCCACCCTACGGGAAACCACCGTTGATACTGCGTCGGCCGAGTAGAATACTCTTTGCCCGTTTCCTTTCAGAGGTGATATGGTTAGGGAAGCGCGGCCATGCCGACGCGGGAGGCAATGTCATGTCCAGGTTGTGGGCCCGGAACACCACCTTTAATGCCATTGACGTGGGGGATGAACTGCCCATTCTGGTAAAGTGGGAAACGGCCGAGACAATTGCAGGGTTCCGGCAACTGGTATGCCCCAATCCGCCGGACAGCGATGCAAGGGACGAAACTGAGGTCTTGCCACCGGCAGCAGCAGTAACCCAGTGCCTGGTTTCCTATGTTACGGAACTGTTGGAGAAGGGCTTTCCTTTTGCGGCCATCACGGCGGAGGGCAGTTCCCTCTCCCTGCGGGTGTTGGAAGCGGTGAAGCCGGAAGACACCATCAGTCTGACCGGTGAAGTTGTGGCAAAGGCGATGGGAGAAGCAAATGGTTCGGTGGAATGTTTGGTTCGCATCGAGAACCAGGATAGCCAATTGGTGGCCACCGCAACGGCCCAAATAGTTCTCGACCGGTAAGCTCTCCCATTCGGACAGAGACCCTGCCCCGTGCATCCGCCGGGGAAACGGCCCGGAATGAGAAGGCAAAGCCGGCGTTAGTGGTCGCGGGCTACTCCCCGGTCAGCCCGTGGTTGGCGGCCATCAGGGAAAAGTCCTGGGCATCCACCACGCCATCGTAATTGAGGTCGGGTGAAAATTCATCGTCCCCATTGGTTGCCAGGTTCCCAAAGTCATACCGGAGCAGCGCCAGGTCATCGTCGTCCACCCGGTTGTCGCCGTTCAGGTCTCCCAGGGGCAAAGGCGCCAGGTCGAGGACAATAACTTCAGTGGATCGCGTCCCTCCCTCTTTCGGGCCTTCAATACTCACACTTCCTTTCAGAATGGACAGGGTGTCCGACCCCTTGACCCGGATGTCGTAAACCCCGTTGGGAACCAGCGACTGAGCCACGTCAGCCACTTGGAACTCGCCACTGCGTCCGGCCTTCAGATTGGAGAAAATGGCCAGGGGAACCCCTGAACCCCCGCGCCAAGGCGGGATAGCCCCGTTGGGCCAGATTTCTACGCGGAAGGGTCGCCGGTAAATGGCCGGAGTACCCCGGGTGGTTAGCCGGTCAGATCGGGCCACGCCCTCCAGCAATATTCCCTTGCCTGCGCCGCCAACCCTAAACTCCACCAAAGTCTCCTGACTTCCCGCTGCCCGGGGTACCAAATGCCCCTCGGCATCCACGGCTACCACGCTCACGGCGGCCGGTCGGGACCTGGATGGCAGGATACTGACTGCGCCTTCTCGGGTAGCATGGGCGGTCAACAGTCCCAATAGGACCCTTTCCCCCGGAGATACCAGAAGTCTGGCCTCCGAATCCACGCCGGAGGTGACTGCCAAGAGTGCAACGGCATATTCCAGGACACCCTCTTCATCGTCGTAGGAGTTTAGGACGCTATAGTAGGTGGAGTTACCTTCAAGACTGGGCGATCCGGAAGAAGCGGGGTTGCGTTTCTCCAGGACCAATCCCGTATGGCCCCTCTCCCGGAATGGCCCCGGCTGCCCCCGTCGCTCGATGAACCGGACGGCGCCGTCTCCCTCAACGTCGGCCAATAGTTGCCAGCCGGCCACCAACAGCCCCTCCGAGAACTCTTGGGAATCGGGTACCTGAAGGTAGAGGCCCAGGTCAACCTCGCCATCCACGGGAAGGTTGAACACCCGTTGACAGGGGTGAACATCAACACGGCAAAGCTGCATGGTGACCGCCGGCCCGTCGGACCGGAGCGGGGCTGCGGTGAGGAACGACAGCAACCCAAATGTAACAGAGGCTGCCGCCAATACCGAAAGTGCAATACCGGGGAGACGCAAGAATTCAGTCGTTGTCGGCGGGGGCCGTTTGCGGGGCTACCGAGGCCGCTTCGTCATGTTGGAAATCGTGGTCGTCGCAGGCCACCCAATGCTCGCCACCCTCGTAGAATTCCTTCTTCCAGATGGGCACCGAGCGCTTCAGGCGATTGACCGCTTCGTGGCAAGCGTGGAATGCCTCTTCCCGGTGGGGTGACGCCACCGCAACCACCAGGCTAATCTGGCCGATGTCCACCACGCCAATCCGGTGGCCGATGGCCACGTCCGCCACGCCGAACTCGTCCTTCAACTCCTGGCGAATTTCTTCCAGCTTGCGGTAGGCCATATCCTCATAGGCCTCGTATTCCAGGCGTATCACTCGCTTCCCTTCGAAGGTGTCCCGCGTGGTTCCCAGGAAGGTGACCACGGCCCCATTGGAGTCGGCCATCACCAAATTGGTGAAGTCGTCGGGATTCAGTTCATTTTCGGTTATGACTATCGTCTTGTTCATAAAGCTCAACCTTTGCCGAGAGGGGCTTGCGAGGCTCCGGTAACTCTTCGTCGGTGCCTCAACCACCGCTTACCGGGGGAATGAGACAGATTTCGTCGCCGGCCTTGAGGGTAGTGTGCGGTTCGGCGTACTCTTCGTTAACGGCCACCACTATCTTCACGTCCGGGGGGGCCAGGCGGGGGTAGTGATGGCGAACCACCTCCACCAGGTCGGCCACTGTGGCCGACTCTGGGACTTGCACCTGGGCGGCCCCGCATCCGGCGCGCTCCCGGTACAGGGCGAAGAATCTCACTGTAAGTTCCATCTGCCCCCCAATGAGGTCATTATACACAACGGGAAACGGGCGTTTTCTCCGGAGCCGTCACCGGCTGTCCATCGGTGGGGCGTTGGCGCTTCTGATCAATGGTCTGAAAAATCCACCGCCTCCCGCTGCAGCGATACAGTACAATAGTAGGAGGAAGAACCACCAACCCTGGCTTTCCAAACTCCCCAACGGAGGCTCAAATGCAACTGTTTGAATATATGTCGAATCTCGGATATGAGCAACTGGTCATGTGCCATGACCCAGCCACGAACCTGAAGGCCATCATATCCATTCACGATACCACCCTGGGGCCAGCCTGCGGGGGAACGCGCATCTGGCCCTATGCCACCGAGGAAGAGGCCCTTGAGGACGTGCTGCGCCTCAGCCGGGCCATGACCTACAAATCGGCGGCCGCCGGACTCCACATGGGCGGCGGCAAGGGCGTCATTATCGCCGACCCCAACAAGGACAAAACCGAGGCCCTGATGCGCGCATACGGCCGCTTTGTCGGCACCCTGGGCGGCCGTTATTTGACCACAACCGATGTGGGCAGCACCGGCCGGGACCTGGAAGTCGTCAGGCAGGAAACGGAACACGTGGTTGGCCTGCCCCTTACCATGGGGGGCAGCGGCGATACTTCCATTATGACCGGCCTGGGCGTTTACATGGGCATGAAGGCATGCGCCAAGGAGGTTTGGGGAACAGACTCCCTGCGGGGTAAGCGGGTTGCCATGCAGGGTTTTGGCAAGGTGGCCTACCATACCGCCCTCCATCTGATGGAAGAGGATGCCCAGTTGGTGGTCACGGATGTGTACGAAGGCGCCCTGGACAAGGCGCGGGAGATGGGCCTCAAGGTGGTAACCCCCGACGAGATTTACGATGTCCCCTGCGACATCTTTTCTCCCTGCGCCCTGGGCGGAGTTATCAACCGCGACACCATTCCCCGTCTCTCCTGCCGGGTGGTGGTTGGGGGAGCCAACAACCAGCTGCTGAGCGAAGAGGACGGGGAGGAGCTTCACCGGCGGGGGATTGTGTACGGCCCGGATTACGTGGTGAACGCCGGCGGCATCATTAACGTCTCCGCCGAGGTTGGTATGACCTACAATTCCGACCTGGCCAGGGAGAAGACGGAGCGCATCTACGAGGTCATCGAGCGGGTGATTCACACCTCCAAGCGGGAGGAAATCCCCACCTTCATGGCGGCCGACCACCTGGCCGAGGAGCGGTTGGCCTCGGTACGTGGAGTGCGCCACCTCCACCAGGCCACATAGCGAACTAGCTCAAATGGCGCCCTCGGGCTAAGCAAGAGGAGGGACGGGCAATCGCCGTCCCTCCGCTCTTTTTCCCCTTGCCCGCTGCCCCTGTCACTCGACGGCAAGGGTCGCCTCGCCCAAACCCTCCACAGCCACCGCGGCATGGTCTCCCCTTTCCAGGAAATGGGGCGGGACAATGCTGCCGGTGATGACCACCGTACCGGCCGGCAAGTATTCGCCTTCCGCTGCCAGCTTGTTGGCCAGCCAGGCCAATGGTTCAAAGGGATGACCCATGACATCGGAGCCGTGGCCGGAACCCACCTCCTCGCCGTTTACGGTAGCGGTACCCCTGGCGCCGGCCAGGTCCAGGCTCCGCCAATCGGTGACCGCCGGCCCCAGCACGGCGCCGGCATTGGATATGTTGGTAGCCACTGATATCAGCGTTCGCACCAACCCGTCCACACCCTCGGGCAGTCTCATGTCAATGACTTCAAAGGCGGCCATCACCGCCCCCACCGCTTCGGAGACCGATTGGCGATTGTAAGGTGCGCCCGACGCCGGCAGGTCGGCGGCCAGTTGCACCGCAATCTCGCACTCGAAGCCAGGTCGCCGGAATTCCGACGCTTGGAGCGTGGCCGGCGAATGGAGCAGGGTGGATTCCATCAAAGCCCCGGAGCAGGGTTCGTGCCAGCCAGCCCGCTGCTGCATGGTAGCAGTGGTGTACGCCAGCTTGTACCCGACAACTGGCCCCTGCACCTGGGCCAGCAGCTTCAGGTACTCCCGCTGCACCTGGTAGGCCTTATCAACAGTGTCGATTCCCCAGGGACCGGGCAGGGTGGTAAAGGTCTCGCCTGCCTGGTACTGGGCGAACAGGCTGCGCGCGGCGTCCACAATGATGTTCTGGCCAGCCATCGTTATTCCTCAACTCAACGTCAATTGCATGGGAAGCATGAACCGGTGGACATTGCCGTGGGGAAACCAAAAGGCAGCTTCAATCCGGCGTCGCCAAGCATCGGCGTCCACCTGCGGCTCCAAGTAAGAAGGGCCGGAAGGACAATTGACCGTCCTCTCCGACCCTTCCTGAAGTGCCAGGGTTTCCGGTGGCCCCATGAGGCCAAAGCGCCCGCCTAGTGAGCTTCGCTGGGAGCCTCGAAGCCGGCGTCCCGATGCCCGCCATCGCAGAAGGGCTTGTTGGCGGAGACGCCGCAACGGCACAGGGAGACCCACTGCCCCTCGGGAATTGAGTAGCTGTTGCCCGCCTGGTCAACAATTTCGATGGGCCCGGTTACCCGGTTGGGACCATTCGCTCGGACTTCGACCTTCACGTCAGCCATGAAATTTCCTCCCTACAATCGTTTAATGTAAATGTGATGGTTTAACTTCTCATGCCCAAATTCGGCATGGGGGTTCTCGCCCTCGGTTCGGCTATGAAGCTTCGCCAGTCTGACACCTGGCCAATGGAGTGTCAAGCGTACCTGACCGGTCGCCCTGCCGACCCTTTCCGGCGTTCTGGCCTAGTGGAAGCACCCACCGCCGCAGCATCCGCCGCCCCGCATGGGGGGAACGGGCATCTGGCTGAAGTCCCCACCCTCGGAGGTTCCTCCGGCAGTTATTGAAGCAAACACCGAGAGCGCCCGCTTGGCCGGCTGCTCGCACTTGGGGCAGTCGCAACCGGTGGCGTTCATGGATTGCAGCTTCTCGAACTTGTGGTTGCAGGTTGGGCAAAGATATTCGTAAATGGGCATCGCAAAGCCTCCCAAAACTATCGCAAACTCTACGCGGTGTGTTGCCGCCAATGTACCTGAAGGTCAGGCTGCCAGTCAAGGCAGCAATGGCCGAAGCCACCGGCTCACCGGTACCGAGGGGGTCAACCGGCGCCCGTCATTGGCCTCTTCCGGACGCGCTATTGCGACCCAAATGAATCAGGTAGCCGCTGCTCACGGCGAGCAGCAGGGCGGCGCCCAATATGGTGGTCAGTGCCACCCGAATGGTGGCGTCGAACCAGAACCCCAGGGGAAACATGATCAACAGGTAATCGGTGCGCGGGTCCAGCTGCCACAGGTCGTTGGCGAAGCTGATTCGGTGGAACAGCAGGAAGAGCCCGTCGAAGCCCACCAGGGCAAACAGCCCCACCGCCGCAACCAGGGCCAGGGTGAGCAACCCGCCGTAAATGCCCAACCGCGCCATCCGACGGGCAAAGGCCAATCGGCACAGGTAGTAGCCGGCTGCCTTGTAAATCAGGATGTAGATGAAGGACCCTAGGGCCACCCAATAGACACCCCGAACCAAGCCCTTCACGTCCCGCATGTGGTCAACTTCCCGTTGATTGTACAATTCCCGCTCCACTCCATACACCGGGGCCACCACCCGCAGCGGCTCCTCGGATGAGTTGAAGTAGGTTCGCAGGTCGGCGCCCACCCGGTTCAAGTCCTCTTCCGTAATGCCCGTGCGAAGGGGAATGTCGTACTTTTCAAAGCCTCGCCGGTACAGGCCGGCGTCGTTGACTGCCCAGGCAACGCTGGCCGAAATAAGGAGTAGGGGAACCGACACCACCACCAGAACGGCGGCGATGGTCTGGAGGAAGGGGGGAATTTTCAAAGTAGGCGTTGCCAAGACGAATGTTCCTGAAGGAGGGTGACGGGTGCCCGTTTTCGATGAGGCCGACGCGCTGTAGGGCTACCCTTGCCCGTACCATCATCCAAAACATGAGCCAACCAGCAGCGGCGCCGACTACACCCTATCACTCGCGGGCGAGTTGAGCAATTTGCCGGGTGACTCTATAATTCGCCCATGACTGAAGAACAGACCTTTGAACCTATGGGTAACCGGGACCCCAGGCTTGTCCAGACCCTGGCGGAGATAGTTGCCCAGTTGCGCGCTCCCGGTGGCTGTCCCTGGGACAGGGAACAGACCCATTCTTCGTTGAAGCGCAACCTGCTGGAAGAGTGCCACGAAGCCTTGGAGGCCATCGACGAGGAGTCACCCCCGCAACTGGCGGAGGAATTGGGAGACATCCTGGCCCAGGTGGTTTTCCATGCCGACATTGCCCGCGAGAATGGCGACTTCGAGCTGGCGGACGTGGTGGCCAGCATCAACAACAAGCTGGTCCGGCGCCATCCCCATGTCTTTGGTAGCGACACCGCCTCCGATGCCAGGGAAGTGGAACTGAACTGGGAACAGTTGAAGGCCGCCGAACGGGCCCAGCAGGGTGTCCGCCGGTCCCCCGTGGACGGTATCCCCAGCTCGTTGCCGGCCCTGGGCTACGCCCAACTGATGCAGGACCGGGTGGCCCGCGCCGGCTTTGAGTGGGAAGATGTTTCCGGTGTCCTGGACAAGATTGTGGAAGAGGTTGGGGAGTTTCGCCAGGCCAGTTCCGACAAGGAAAGGCTTCACGAACTGGGAGACATACTGCTGGTCATGGTGAACCTTTGCCGTTGGCTGGACATCCAGGCCGAGGATGCGTTGCGTCAGGCCAATGGCCGATTCCGGCGCCGCTATCTGCAAATGGAAGCTCTGGCCGAGCAACGGGGCATGGATTTTGAGAGTCTTCCCCTGGACGACAAGGAAGCCCTTTGGCAGGAAGCCAAGACCCTGGTCGGATAGGGCGTGAGTCCTCCCCGACCCCAGTCCGCCCCCATCTGGAAAGGAGGTTCACCTCAAAATGACCTTTGTGCGCTGGATACTTGGCTTGTACCTTCTGGCAGTGTCTGTCGCCACGGCGATCAATTGGGTTACCACGCCCCTCTACCACGATGGATCCACCAACTATTGGCTGTGGGCCATTATGAACTGGTTCCTCGCCGCCGCGGTGGTCATCACCCTGGCGGTCAACTCCCTGCGCAAGTACCAACTTTGCAAGAGTGAACCGGCAGGCGGGGGAATTACGCGGGAATACCTGGAAGTGAACCTGGCCTTTGCCTTCACCCTGCTGCTGGCCCTTTGGTACTTCTGGAACTGGTTCGGGAGCCTCTACCCAGCCAACGAGCCGGAAGTTGTGGGCCTAATTCATTTGGAATGGTGGGCATTCATTAATCCCCTGGGCGTGTTGGTTTACGGCTACACTGGAGCACATCTGCTCCGCGCCGCCGTTCGTGGTGGGCGCAGCTAGGCGCCTGGCATCTCCCCGTCCTCCATTTGGTGCATAAGATGCTGACGATACCAGACCAGGACGAAAATCTTGTCGCCGCCGCCAGGGAGTTGGAAGGTCCGATTGAGGCGGCGCGGGATCAGATGGACCGGGACCGGCGGATTCCAGACCACCTGGCCCAGATGGTGGACCGGGCTGGGATTTACCAGTTGTTCCTCCCCGCCAGCATGGGCGGGCCCCAGGTGCACCCGGTAACGGCATTCCGGGCGATTGAAGCGGTTTCCCGGGTTGAGGCTTCGGTGGGATGGTGTGGCCTGCTGTCCAATGGGGGCGCTCTCTTCACGGGCAACATTTTGCCCCAAACTGCCCGGGAAATGTTCGGTATGCCGCCGGACTTTCGCTGCGCCGGCTCCTTTCGCCCCCTGGGGGTAACCCGGCCCGTGCCGGGCGGCTATCGAGTGAGCGGCCGGTGGGACTATGCCAGTGGCATAGCCAATTCGAACTGGCTGTTCATCAATTCCCGCGTGGTGGATGCGAACAGGGCCAAAGCCACCGGCGAAGGGCGCCCGGATACGGTTATGCTCTTCGCCCCTACGGAGGCGGCCACCATTCACGACACCTGGAACGTGGTCGGCCTGTGCGGCACCGGCAGCAACGATTTCGTGCTGGAGGATGTATTCGTACCGGCTGAGCGCTCCTTCCGCCTGTACGATTCCCCCAAGGAACCCGGTTTCCTATACCACCCCAGGACGGTATTGACCGCAATCTGGGCGTTGGTATCGGCCGTGGCCCTGGGTACCGCCCGCGGCGCCATGGATGCCTTCAAAGAACTGGCCGTCGGGTCGGGAACCACCATCTCCAGTACCCTGCTTCGGGACCGTCCCCAGGTTCAGCGCCAGGTGGGCGAGGCAGAGGCCATCATCTCCGGCGCCCGTGCATACGTGCTGGACGCCGTATCCAGGGCATGGGACAGCTTCAACGAGGAGATGCCGAGGCCAAGCCCGGAGATTACCCAGGCGCGGCTGGCCATCACCCATTCCATACACCAGGCGGCCAGGGCGGTGGATATGCTCTTCCATGCCGCCGGAACCAATGCCATTCATCGGCGCAACGGCCTGGAGCGGCGATGGCGCGACGTTCACGTGGTGGTACAGCACGGGGCGGGCCTGCTTTCCAACTTTGAGCATGGCGGGCAGTCCATGCTGGGGCTGCTCCCAGAGGACGCCGGCTGGTAGCCCCATTATTGAGGGAGGGCCGTCGTTAATCCGACTGGTAGCCCAGCAGGGCCGAGGGTTCCAGGTAGTAGAGGCCCCCGCCCATGAGTCGTTGTAATTCCAGACCCGGAAATGGTGTCCCCAGTACACTGCTGGCAGGCCGTCCCGTTAGCCGCTCGGACAGGGTACGGCGGGGACGCAGCCATCGGGGGCGGGCTTTACCGGTGGGAATGCCAGCCAACCGGCCGGCCAATTCCAGGGATTGATCGAAGTCCAGCAGGTCGTCAACCAGCCCCAACTCCCTGGCCTGCCGGGCGGTGAACAGTTCTCCCGTGGCCACCTCCCGCGCCTTTTCCTCCTCCAGGGAGCGCCCATTGGCCACCACGGACAGGAAGTTCTCGTAAACCTCAGATATCAGGGCCTGGAGTTTCTCCGATTCCTCATCGGTGGGGCCTCGCCAGAAGCCCCCCATGTCCTTGAGCCGGCCTCCCTTGACCACCGAGAACTCGATGCCGGCCCGGGCCAGCAGTTGTTCAAGAATCGGTCGCATGTAGATCACGCCAATGGAGCCAACCATGGTTGTGGGGAGGGCCGTTACCCGGTTGGCGGCGCAGGCCAGGTAGTAGCCGCCAGAAGCTCCGAGGCTGCGGATGTAGGCCACCACCGGCTTCTGGGCCGTCACCTTGAGCAGGCTGTGGTACAGCAGCTCGGAACCGGCGGCGGAACCACCGGGGGATTGGATGTCCAGCAACAATGCCCGGTAACGCCGGGCCGCCGCAACTTCCGCGAACAGCCTGGCATAAACCGATTCCCGCACCCGGCTGCCGATCACCCCGTGGACTTCTACGATGGCGACCCCGTTGCTTGACCTAAACCTTGGAAGAATGGGCACTGCTTTACCTCTGTTGCTTGTAGTGGCAATTAGTCAAGTGCGTCCAATAAGAGCTGGTACCGTGTCAAGGAATTATCCAACCCATTCAGGTATGACAGACCAGGGGGCTGCCTCAAATGAAACAAGGCCCTAAAGCCGCTTCACCATTTCCACGTGGGGAATATCCACCTCGAGGAACATCTCCCCACGCTCCTGGTAACCGTGGGCGGCGTAGAAGGCCTTGGCGTACTCTTGGGCATGGAGCAGGCAATTGGTAAATCCCTGCAGGCGGGCCCGGTCCTCCAGGAATTCGAGAATCTGGCCGCCCACTCCGTGCCGGCGCCATTCCCGGTCCACGGCCATGCGCCCGATGCGACAAGTTCCCTCGGAGTCTTCCTCCGACACCAACATTCTGCCGGTTCCCACTGTTTGACCCTCGTGCAGGGCAATGGCGTGGGTGGCCGTGGCGTCGGCCTCGTCCAGCTCAACCTCGGCGGGAATCTGCTGCTCTGCAACGAAAACCCTCATACGGACGTTGATGGCGCCCTCCAGCTCCCGCTCCGTTTCCACCAGCTTTACTTTCACTTCACCCAAGGCGCCAGACTCCAGACCCAATGTTTACCGGGGAAGCCGAGTGGATCGCCAACCGTCCGCTGCGGAGGCAGCCCCACGAATTCCGGTTAACGGGCCAGCCCGTAGGCCACGCCCTTGAGCGCCGGGTCATCCGACTCATTCAGGACGGCGGCCAAATCGGCGACCAGCTTGCCGGTAGCGGTGCTGCCCCAGAACCAGCGATGCAGAGCCTCTTCGTCTGCTCCCTTCTGCTGTTCCATGCGGGCCTCGTAGAAGAAGGCCTTCAGGTCGTCCACGCAATAGCGGATGAACTGGGCCCTGGACATTTCGGCGGGTCGCTCGGCCATGTCAACGTCAGCTTCTGAGGCGGCGCAGGCCTCAAGGAATCGAACCACGGCCCGGAAGCGGCGTTGGGGTACGCCGCACAGGCCAACGGCGGTGCGCCCCTCGTGGTTTTCCACCCAACGTTCGTAGAAGGCGCGGAGGGCCGTTACCTCGTCGGCGGCGCTGCGGTTGCCTTCGTCGGCCTCGGCTGCCACCTGGGAGGCCTGGGGCATGATGGACTGGGATGAATCGTCCGGAAAGTCTTCCAACACCGGCCCGGACGGCGCTTTGAGCAGCTTCAGGGCAGAACCCAATATCTTGTGTTGGTGGTCGGCGTCGTTGGGACGGCCCAGGGCGAAACCAAAGAAGTAGGGGACGTAGAGCGCCCGGGGCGGCTTCACCCTTGCGGCATGCTCTCTGACCATGGCAATGGCGACCGTGGCGATGCCGTGTTCCTCCAAGACCCGGGCCAGCACACTCACGGTGTGGGTGCAGAGGGGTCAAGTGGGGGTGAGGAGCGCCACGTCCGCCCCTTCTTCCCGCAGCCGGCGCGCCGCCTCCGGTCCCGTTTCGTTCATCAGCGTCTTGGGGTCGCGGATGGCGCCCATGAAGGAGTAGTAATTCTCGGTGAGACCGCCGATTCGCCCCCGCTCCGCCAGTTCACGAAGCCGGTCCACCGGAAAAGTGACGTTCAAGTCCCGGTAGATGCCGGTGTGGTCGAAGCCAATGGAAAAGTGGCTCTGCATTACGTCGGCGGGGTTGCAGTTGCTGGGAATTACGCGGAAGGTGGACTCATCCCCCGGCGTGTCCCGGGTGAAGGGCTGGTCGCCCCGCATGTGCAGGCCGGCGGAGGTGACCAGGCCAACCCGGCATTGCGCCAGGGGCTTGTCCAGGGCAACCCAGGGGGTATCGTCTGGCTCCAGGCAGGGGAAGAACTCCAGCGTTCTACGTTGAACCTCGCTCAGTGAATCCAGGCTAGGCATGTCCTACTCCTTCTTGGCTGCAGGTTTGGTCTATTGAAGGCAAGCCTAGTCAAAGACAATGGCGCCACGACCAACTTCACCCAGGTCCATGTCGCCGTAGGCCTCGTTAATCTGGTCCAGCGTATAGTTTCGGACCACCAAGTCGTCCAGATTCAGCTTACCCGACAGGTACAGGTCAACCATGGTGGGCATATCGGTGCGGGACCGGGCGGAACCGTAGTAGGTGCCGCGCAGGGTCTTCTCGTTGCGTACCAGGTCAACGGCGTTGATCGGGGCCTCGGCGCCCATCGGAGCGATGCCCACCACGGTTACGGTGCCGCTCTTGCTGCACATATCGTAAGCTGCTTTGACCGTCTCGGCGGAACCGAAAGCCTCGAAGGTATAGTCGGCGCCCCGGCCGCCGGTCAGTTCCTTCACCTGGGCCACCGGGTCCCGGTCGGCGGCATTGACCGAGTGGGTGGCGCCGAACTTCATGGCAAATTCCAACTGGCTCTCCCGAATGTCCACGGCGATGATCTGGGAGGCGTTCAGAAGCTTGGCTCCCATGATCACGTTGAGCCCCACGCCCCCGCAGCCAACTACGGCAACCGTGCTGCCCGGCTGTACCTTGGCGCTGTACATGGTCGCGCCCACGCCCGTGGGAACACAACAGCCGATCATGGCGGCCTTGTCCATGGGCAGGTCAGTCCTGGTGGGAATGCAACCCGTTTCCGGCACCACCGCGTACTCGGCAAAGCAGGCCACCTTGCCCATGTGGTGGATGGGCTGATCGCTCTTGTGGAGACGCGTAGTGCCATCCAGCATGAATGGGCCCGTCGCCATGTGCAGGTCGCAGAGATTGGAGTTGCCTTCCAGGCAGGACTTGCAGCGGCCACAGGCTGGCACGAAGGACAGGATTACCTGGTCGCCGGGCTTGGTCAGGGTTACGCCCGGCCCTACCTTCTCCACGGTGCCGGCCCCCTCGTGACCCAGTACGGCGGGAAGGGCGATGTTGGCATCGCCGTGCATGAAATGGCGGTCACTGCGGCAGATGCCGGCGGCCCCGATTTTGACCATGACCTCGCCGGCCTTGGGCTCGTCCAGGTCAACCTCCTCGACCACCAGGGGTTGACCATATTCGTACAGTACGGCTGCCTTCACTGGGGAGCCTCCTTAGTCGATTTTGCTGCTTATCATCCCCGCAAGGTTGGGTTGTGTCAACCGCCGAGGCAAAGCGGCCATGGTATCGAATACGGCCAAGCCGCAACTGGTGAAGCGACAGGTAAAATGATGTAATATGCTTGCAGCCGAAAGGGGGATCTTCCCAGGCTGCTGTAAGCCCATGACTCCCAGGAGGGACCGCCGGATGCAGGAAATGAGGCAAGTTACCGCCGCCGAATTCGAGGAGTGGGTGCGCGTGGAGGCGCGGGCCTACGGCAACCGGCTCAACATTGATCCGGAGACACTTCGCCCCGCCTTTGACCTGGACCGGTCAATCGCCGTCTTCGATAACGGCAACATCGTGGGCGGCGCCCATTCCCACCTGCAACGGCTCTCCATTCCTGGAGGGGAGTCGGTAATCGCCGGTGTGGCCAACATCGCCGTTCAACCCACCCACCGGCGGCAGGGCATTATGACCCTGATGATGCGCCACCAATTGAAGGACGTTTACCAGCGGGGTGAACCCCTGGCCGGGCTCTTTGCCTCCGAGAGCGTCATCTACGGACGTTTTGGTTATGGCGTGGCATCCCTTCGGGAGGAATGGAGCATAGAGCAGACCCACAGCGCCTATGCCCGCCGCCACGAGGTGAACGGCAGGTTCGCCTTTATCGACCCGGCCGACATTGGCGCGCTACTGCCCGATGTTTTCCGCCGCAGTACCTTGGGGCGTCCGGGGGTGTTCCAGAAGGCTCCCCACCTCTGGGAACGGGAGGCGGCGGCCCCCGAACACCGCCAGGGCGGTCGAGGGGGAATATTCTACGTGGGCTACTACGAAAACGACCGGATGGAGGGCTATGCCCGCTACCGCACCAGCGGTGAAACGGTAATCGTCCAGGAACTGATGGCCGTCAACCGCGATGCAGCCTCCGCCCTGTGGCGGTTTTGCTTCGATACCGACCTGGTGAATCGGGCGGAGGTGGAACGCCGGCCCGTGGATGACCCCCTGCCGTGGATGCTGGCAGACCCCCGCCGGCTGAGTCGGAACACCCGCGACGGTCTTTGGCTGCGCCTGGTGGATGTGGCCGCCGCCCTGTCCCAGCGCCAGTTTGCCAACGAGGGGCACCTGGTTCTGGAAGTAAAGGATGAGGTCTGCCCCTGGAATGCCACCCGCTTTGAATTGGCGGCCTCAACCGAGGAATCGGTGTGCAGAACCACCCAAGCCTCGCCGGACCTGGCGATTACCGTTTCTGCCCTGGCTTCCACCTTCTTGGGAACGGTCACCTTCACCACCCTGGCCGGCGCCGGGCTGGTGGAAGAGAAGAAGTCCGGGGCCCTGGAACGGGCCAATGCCATGTTCGCCGTCCAGCAAAGCCCCTGGACCCCCTGCGGCTTCTAGGGCTGGGTATGCCCATTTGGGACAGCGCCTTCGCGGCGTCTGTCATTCCGGCTTGGCTTACTGCTGGCAACTGACTGAATTTCCTCAGGCGCATAAAGCCATCCCTCCAGCCGGGCGTAGTACAACTCCGTGTCCGATTCTGGGCCGGTACCCGGATGCAGGAAGCGTTCCTTGTCCAGCGCCCACAGGGCCCCGCCGATGGCCGCCACAAGCGCGTCCAGGCAGTCGTGCTGGTCGATACACATTAATTCCATTTCCGCCGGGATGCTTACCGTCGGTCTCTTCAAGGCTCGCAATCCGCTGAGAATCTCCCCTCTCACCCTTTCCGGTCGCCCCCGGTTGGTCTTGTTTCTGGTCTTGTAGTTCTGGGCGGGCAGGCCCAACCGGCGCAGCAACACCCCCGGCATTGACTCCAGCAACAGGGGGCCGTTCCGACCCTGGTCAGCCAGTGGGGGGATTATGAATGAACGCTCGACCGACCCCCAGAGTTGATGCAGCAGTTGCATTCCGAAGAAGGTCATGGGCAGCATATTGGGGCCGCCCATCTTCAAAGGGGACAGGGGGCCGGAGAAGTGGCGGTCGCCCCGGCGCAATGGCTCCCGGTGCGATGCTACGAACTCATCCCGCAAGTCCCGGAATTCTTCGTACCGGGTTTCGTGGGCCGCCCGCCACAGGTCGGGCATTGTCCTTGCCGTTGGCTGCCAAAACTGGGCAAACTCCTCCGGCACCGAGAAGGGGAAGTCTAGGGCTGCGACGGCGCCCTTTGGCAGCGTCTCCAGCAAGACTCTCAATCGCTGGTGGGCTCGGTCCCGTTCCCGGGGCAGCCGGTAGCAGTCCTCCACCGTTAGGCGCGCTAGTCCCTCCTCCAGCGTCGCCCGACACACCCAGGTGGCATTGGCGGTCGCAGCCCCGCTGAAGTCCACGCCTACGATTTGAACCGCCATGCCATCTCCCCCGGTCTGTGCCGCCTTGTACCCCAATGTGTGGGGTAGTATAGTCTTGACCGGGTAATAGACCAAATTTGAGGGGAGAATTATGAACCTGACCGAACGACGGGAACGCTTTCGCGCAATCCTGGCTGGGGACCGGTGCGTCCACCCGGCCTCCGTATTTGACCCCATTTCGGCTCGGGCTGCCGAGGACCTGGGATTCGAGGTGGGGATGTTTGCCGGTTCCATAGCATCCGGCACGGTGCTGGGCGCGCCGGACCTGATAGTCCTGACCCTGACCGAGTTTGCCCAGCAGATTCACCGCATCTGTCGGGCCGGATCCCTCAGCCTGATGGTGGATGCCGACCACGGCTACGGCAATGCCCTCAATGTTCGTCGCACGGTGGAGGAACTGGAGACGGCGGGGGTTTGCTGCCTAACCATCGAGGACACCCAGTTGCCCCAGGCCTTCGGCGCCGCCGGTGAGGGTTCGCTCATTTCGGTGGAGGAGGGAGTGGGCAAGATGAAGGCGGCCCTATCCGGTCGGCAGGACCCAACCATGGTAGTGGCTGGCCGGTCCAGCGCTCTGCGGGTTACCGGCCTGGAAGATGCCATCAAGCGGGCCAAGGCCTATGAAGCCGCCGGAGTTGACGCCATGTTCCTGGCCGGCGCCCAAACCCGGGCCGAGGTGGAGGCGGTTTCCGCCGAGGTGAATATCCCCCTGCTGCTGGGCGGCGCTGGTGGCGAACTGGCGGACCTGGACTTCCTTAGCCAGTCGGGGGTTCGGATCGCCCTCCAGGGACACCTGCCCTTTGCGGCGGCGGTCAAGGCCGCCTACGATACCATGAAGGCCCTGCGAGAAGGGGTAAAGCCGGCCGACCTCACCGACCAACTGGCCTCGCCGGAGTTGATGAACCAGCTCACCCGCAGAAACGATTACAACAAGTGGATCGGGGAGTTCCTCAAGTAACCCGTTCCAGCTTGGGATGGCTACCCGAACCCAACAAGATTGTTGTAGAGGAGGCGCACCCATGAACTTCAACCAGAACCACCTGCATTTCCGCAGCGAAGACCCGGACGCTACCGCAAAGTTCTACTGCGACAATTTTGGCGCGGTAATCGTGGCAGAACGGCCCCTCTCCACCACCAAGTCCATCGTACTGGAGTTGAACGGTCGGCCATTGCTGACCGTGTCGGGCCGGGCTGAGGGCGAGGACCCGGTTCCTGGCTCCACCGAACCCCGGTATGGCCTGGACCATTTCGGCTTCGAGGTGGATGACATGGTAGCGGCCGCCGAGCGATTCCGTTCCAACGGGGTGCATTTCATCTGCGAGCCGTGGACCATGCCTTCCGGTTCCATGGTGGCGTTCATCGAGGCGCCCGACCACGTGAGCGTGGAAATCATCCAGCGCCCCACTGCCTGACGCCCGGTTTGCGGCGCCAGACGGTTCAGCAAGCAGCAATAGGGGCGGGATTCTTCCCGCCCCGAACTTGTGCCGTACTGGAGTTGTAAAGTCCCCTAAATGCCCAGGGCCTCCAGGCCAACCCGCGCCAGGTCCTCGTCCGACTGGCCGCTGGGGTATCCACCCACGCCGATGCCTCCCAAAATTACCCCGTCCTTCATAATCACCAGGCCGCCCTGACCGTGGGTCAAGTTGGGATCGCCCAGTTCGCTGATGCTGCGGCCCTGGCCGTGCAGCCGTTCCGCATGGGCGCCGGTGTCGGTGCCCATTATGGCTGCGGTGTAGGCCTTCCGCAGGGCGTGGCGGCGGCTGAACAACCGCAGGTTATCCATCTTGGCGTAGGCTTCCAGGTTCCCCGTGGCGTCAACAATGGCCATGGCCACCGGCGCGTTGGGGGTTTCCTGGGCCTTGGCCATCATGGCGGCCATGGCTCGCTGAATATTCTCCAACTTCAGGCTTGAATCCGGCATCGATACTCCTCCTGTCCATTTGTGCTATGCAATTCCCAGGCTAAATTAATGAGCTGAACTCTTTGGGGTGGGTGAAGGGTGGCGCGCCTAGCCGGCTTGCCGGGCGTCCTCAACCCGCTTGATAAAGTTCTCGGCGGCCAAACGCATCAACCCCTGGGAGGAAACGGTAACGAAGTTGGCTCCCAGCTTGATGAACTCCGCCACTCCGGCGGCGTCGGCCGGGTTGTTGCCACCCACACCCACGTTCTTGCCGGCGGCGCGCACCCGGGGGATCACTTCGCCCATGACCCGGCGCACCTCGGACACGGGCGGGAAGCCCATACTCTGCCCCAGGTCCGAGGCGGCAACGTGCAGCACATCGGCGCCGGGAACCGCCAATATCTGATCCAGGTTGTTGACCGCTTCCACCTCTTCCACCATGGGAATCACCAGCAACTGGGAATTGACCCAACTGGTGGACTCGTCCCGCGTGACGCCGATGCCGTAGTCGTGGGCGCGACCACCACCCATGCCCCGCCGCCCTTCTGGGTGGTAGCGGGCGGCCCGGGCCACGCCGGCCGCCTGTTCGCCGCTGTTGACGTGGGGCACGATGATGCCCTGCAAGCCCCGGTCCAGGAAGCGCAGGATGGTGGATTCCTCCCCGTTGGGAATGCGGGCAATGGGAGTTATGCCGAAAGACTCGGCGGCCCGTACCATGTGTTCCACCTGGTCCAGGTTCATGGGGCCATGCTCGCAGTCGATCATCACGAAGTCGTAGCCCACGGCCCCGAAGATCTCCACCAGGTCGGGGGAGTACCTGGTAATGATGGCGCCAAAAACCACATCGCCGGCGGCCAGCCTGGCCTTGGTAGTGTTGGTCTGCATGTTCGCGTCTCCATAACAAATGGGTGGTTTCAGCGATTATATGTCCGGCGGGTTGCAGTGGCAATGACGTGTCGGCCCATTTAGCCGGCGCACAGTGTTGCATCCCTTGATATACTGGAACCGCTTTCAACCTGTCGCCGTCTATTGAAGAAGAGGTGTCGCCATGAAATGGGCCTCCGCGATTTCCGAGCAGCCGATGGTGGAGTCGGCCATTGATGAATGTGTCGCCAGCCTCCGGTCGCAACTGGGGGACGACCATCCGGATCTCACCCTGGTATTTGCCTCTTTCCACTTTCAGCAGAACTACGAAGCCATTCCCCAGCTGGCGCGCCAGGCTCTTGGAGCCGGGGGGAATGCTCCCCTGGTTCTCGGATGTTCCGGTGGAGGAATCATCGGAAATGGGCAGGAGGTGGAACAGAGCCCGGCCCTTTCGATGACGGCCGCTTCCCTGCCCGAAGTGACGCTGACACCCTTCCACCTGGCCGGTGATTCCCTGCCCGACCTGGACGCCGGCCCCGCATCCTGGCAAGCGCTGCTGAAGGTCGGGGCCGCCGATGGCCCCCAATTCGTGCTGCTGGCAGACCCATTTTCCTTCCCGATTCAGAACCTGATAATGGGTATGGACTTTGCCTACCCGGGCGCCGCCAAGATCGGCGGGCTTGCCAGCGGCGGTCAGCAACAGGGCGGTAACGCCCTCTTCCTGGAGGGCCGGGTGCATCGCTCCGGCGCCGTGGGTGTGGCCCTCCATGGCAACATTACCATCGACACCGTGGTGGCCCAGGGCTGTCGCCCCATCGGGAGTCCCATGCGCATCACCCAGAGCCGCCAGAACCTGTTGGAGTCCCTGGACGGAGATTCGCCCCTGAACGTGCTGCGGTCGCTGTACCCCACCTTGAACGAGCGAGACCAGGGGCTGATGCAGCATTCCCTGTTCCTGGGGGTGGTTATGGACGAGTTCATTGATGAGCCCCAGCAGGGGGATTTCCTCATTCGCAACGTCATGGGAATGGACAATCGGAGCGGATCCCTGGCCATTGGCGAAATGCTGAAAGAGGGGCAGTTGGTCCAGTTCCACCTGCGGGATGCCGACACCTCGGCCAGGGATTTGGAAGCGGTCTTGGACCGTTACGCCGGCGACAACCGGGAAAATGCGGTACATGGCGCGCTCCTGTTCTCCTGCCTGGGTCGGGGCCAATACCTGTACGGGCGTCCCAACCACGACACCGAACTCTTCCAGAACAAGTTGGGCGCAATTCCCCTGGGCGGTTTCTTCTGCAACGGCGAAATTGGCCCGGTTAGCGGAACCACCTTCCTGCATGGCTACACCAGTTCCTTTGGCATCTTCCGCCCCAGGACGTGAACAACGACCGCCGGTAGCTTGCGCCACTGATGCGGGGCCGCAGGGAGTCGCTGGATGCACAAAGCTGCCGAGGGATAATGGGACATGCCCGCGATAAAGGTGGGAATCCCCGTCTCCCTGACGGGTCAGTTCCGAATCCAGGGCCAGCAGGCGCTGGCTGGCCTGCGGGCATGGGCCGACGACGTTAACCGGAATGGAGGCATCCGGGTTGGCGCCCACCGCCGGCGGGCGGACGTGGTTTACCATGACGATGCCAGTTCGGCAGTAGAGGCCTCGGCAATCACCCACCGACTAATCCGTCAAGACAGGGTTGACCTGCTCTTTGGCCCCTACGGCAGTGGCCTGGCTATTGCCGCAGCCGGTGTGGCCGCCGAACATGGCCAGATTCTCTGGAACCAGGGTGGAGCGGCAGAGTCAATCCACCAGCCTGGTCGCATGGTTGTCAGCATCCTGTCCGGGGCATCGGGGTACTTGACGGCCCTGCCCGGCCTGTTGAAGGGCGCTGATCCCTCAGCCAATTCCTTCGGTTTGGCCCGTTGCTCTGCCGGCGCATTTCCCCGGCAGGTTAGCAGTGGACTGGAGGCACAAGCCCTGGCCTACGGGTTCGACAAGATTGTCGACCTGGAATTTCCACCGGAGCAGACGGACTTCAACTGTCTGGCTTCCCAATTGCTTTCCGCTTCGCCCGACCTGCTGCTGGTCGTGGGACGCATTCGCCACGACATCGCCATTGCCAAGCTGCTTGCAAACCAGGGTAAGGAGGACGGCAGGCCCAGGTTGCTGGCGGCGGTGGCCGTTGGCATTGACCGGTTCCATGAGGAGCTGGGTGACCGGGCGGAGGGTTTCGTTGGCCCCAGCCAGTGGGAACCGGCAGGGCCTGGGCTGAAGGTGGATGGCCACTGTTACTACTATGGCCCCGAGCCCAGCCAGGTTGAGGAATCTCTGGCAGAAATGGCTGAATCATCTGGTGTTCCCGTGGACTATCCCATGGCCCAAGCCTACGCCGCCGGGCTGGTGGCGCAGCGGTGCGTTGAATGCGCGGGGTCGCTGGACCCGGTTCAACTTTGGAGTGCGGCGGGAAGTCTCGACTTTCATACCTTCTTTGGCCGGTTCAAGATTGATCCGATTACCGGTCAACAGGTGGGCCGTTCCGTGCTTTTGGTTCAGTGGCAGCAGGGAAGAAAGGTTACGCTGTGGCCGCCGGAACGGGCGCAGGGGCAGTTGCAGGTGGGTTTTTAGCGCCCTCGATTCTGTCAGCGTTAGGAAAGAGCCTGGTATCTGGTTTAGGAGGCTTGCAGATGCGATTGAGGGACAAGGTTGCCCTCGTTACGGGAGCGGGCCGCGGCATCGGTCGAGCCATCTCCCTGGCCTATGCCACGGAAGGCGCCAAGTTGGCATTGGCCGCCCGCAGCCTGGAACAACTGGATGAAACGGCGGCAGCAGCCCAAGCCTTGGGCGCCGATACCTGCACAATCGGGATGGACGTGACGGACCAGACCGCCGTCGAGGACATGGTTCGCCGCACTGTCGAGGCTTTTGGCCGGATGGACATTCTGGTCAACAATGCGGGAATTATTGGCCCCATCGGTCCGGCGGAGAAAAACGACGTGGAGGCCTGGGTGCGAACCCTCCACGTGAACCTGGTAGGTACCTACCTGTGCTGCCGGGCGGTGATTCCCATCATGGCAGAGGGCGGCGGTGGCAGGATAATCAACCTGTCCGGCTCCGGATCAACGTCGGCGCCATACCACCTGTCCGCCTATGGGTCGTCCAAGGCGGCCATTATCCGGCTCACCGAGATACTGGCCCTGGAATTGGCTGACCGGAACATCCAGGTCAACGCCCTGGGTCCCGGCTCCATTCACACCCGGATGTGGGAGGAGATTACTGAGGGGGCGCGGCAGACCAACAACAATGATCTGTACGAGTTTGGCCTTCGCGTTACCGGCGGAGGGGGAGCCTCCATCGAGCGGGCCGCCGAACTGGCGGTTTGGTTGGCCAGCGATGCCGCCACGGGCCTGAGTGGCCGCTTGATTCACGCGGTGGACGATGATTTTCCCAGCCTCACGCCGCAAATACCGGAGATTATGCAGTCCGACCGTTACACCTTGCGCCGCTCCCAATGACAATCGAAGGGGTAGCGATTCCCCTGCCTGCCGCAGGAAATGCCACCCCTCCTTTGATTCTCCCAGAGTTGTCCCGTCCAACACCCGACCGGCGCAGGGTTGCAAGGGACCCTCTACTACTTGCGCCTACCCTGCCACCGCCACTTCCAGGGAGTTGATGGGAGGCAGATTTTCCACCATCAACTGCCAATGGTCGCCCTCGTCTCGGCTGTAGAAGATCTGGCCGTTCACCGTGCCCACGTACACCCCGGCCGGCTCCAGGGTGTCGGTGGCCATGCCCTCGCGCAGGACGTGGACATAGGCGTGCTCCTGGGGGCAGGCCATTGGTCTGGGCCTCCCACGACTGGCCCCCGTCACGGCTGCGGAAGACCCGAAACTTGGCTTCAGAGGCGTAGCGAATGCCCCCGCCCACGTCGGTGCCCTGTACGCTATCTTCAGGCAGCACGAACAGGGTATCCGGCTCCCGAGGATGAGTACCCAGCACGAACCCGAAGCGGGAAGGCAGGCCCTCCGTGATGTCCGTCCACTCGTCGCCGTAATTTGTGGTGCGGTAAACGCCGCAATGGTTCTGCTGGTACAGCAGCCCCGGCACGGCGGTATGGGGCAGCAGCTTGTGGGTACACTGACCCCATTCGGGCGTGGGGTCGGCCGGGTTGAAGTCGGCGCGAACCCCCTTGTTGGCGGGGCGCCAATTCGCGCCGCCATCGTCGGTGCGAAAGACCCCGACAGCTGATATGCCCACCCACATACGTTCCGGCGCTCGGTCGTCGAGGACAATGCTGTGGAGACACAGGCCGCCAAAGCCGGGCATCCATTCTGAGCGGGTTGGGTGCTTGCTAAGGCCGGTAACTTCGTGCCAGGTCTCGCCGGCATCGGTGGACTTGAAGAGGGCCGCCGGCTGCACCCCGGCATAGAGGGTTTCGGTTTCACTTTCCCGGCCAGGTTCAATGTGCCATACGCGGCTGACGGAGGGGCCATCGTGCTCGGCGTATTCGGGCTTATCGGTGAAGCGGGGCTGCCCGCCGGCCTGTTGCCAGGTCTTGCCCATGTCGTCGCTGTACTCCACCTGGGGGCCGAACCACATACTGTTGGTGGCGGTCAGCAGCCGTCCTCCCCGCCGTTGGTCATAGACCATGTGGAATATGTCGCTGCCGGGGTTAATGGGACCGGAAATATGCCATTTCTTGCGGGACTGGTCGCTGGTAAGGACGAAGGCTCCCTTCCTCGTCCCTACGAGGACCATCAAATCGCCCGGTCTGGCAGGAATCTGTTCGGTCATTTTGGGGCCTCCGGTCAGGGTTGTCCTGGAACGGCGACGAGCCTGGCGACTACGGGGTGAGAATTACCTTGCCGTGAGTGCCGCGGCTTGACAGATGTTGGTGGGCTTGGGCAACCTCCGACATGGGCAGCACCCGGTCCACCACCAGGCGCAGGCGGCCATCGGCCAGCATGGGGAAGATTTCCGCCATGGCCGACGGATGATCCAGGCGGCCGGCCGGCGAGCGGCCCATGCTGAAGCCTATGACGGTGCGGTTGGCGCCAAAGATGTCGCCGCTGGCCAGGTTGGCCGGAGTTCCCGATGCGTTGCCGTAGGAGATCAGCTTCCCGTAGGAGGCAACGCAACGAACGCTCTTCTCCAGAACCTGCCCACCGACGCATTCCAGTACCAGGTCAACGCCGTTGCCGTTGGTCATCTGCCGTATCTCCTCCTCGAAGTCCTGGGCCACGTAGTTGATGGTCTCATCGGCGCCCAGGGAACGGGCGAGGTCCAGCTTTTCGGTGGAGGAAGCGGTGGTTATCACCCGAGCCCCGAAGGCCTTGGCCAATTGAATGGCCACGGTGCCTACCCCGGAGGCCCCGGCCTGGATCAGCACGGTCTCGCCGGGCTGAATGTCGCCCCGGGTTTTGAGCAGATGGTATGCGGTCAGGAAGACAATGGGCATTCCCCCGGCATGAACCGGGTCCACTGTCTCCGGGTAGGGGAAAACGTAGCTGCCGTTGACTGAAACGTATTCGGCGTTGCCCTGGGGGCCCATGCCCATCACTCGCTGGCCCACGGTCAGGCCCTCCACCCCTTCACCAATTTCTGCTATGGTTCCGGCGGCCTCCAATCCTAGGGTGGAGGGAAGGTCGGGGCCGGGGTAGTTGCCCTGTCGCCGCATGATGTCAGCGTAGTTGACCCCGGAGGATTCAACCTTGATTATCACCTGGCCGGGGCGGATTGTTGGTTCTGGAACGTCGGTCCACTGCAAGACTTCCAATCCGCCGAACTCTTCGATCCGTATTGCCTTCATTTCGTTGCTCCATTCCTGCGACGTTCTTCATAAGGGTGACGGTGGTCTGCCAAGAGGCGCGCCGAGTCGTGAGTACTCCTCCAGTCCACCAGGTCTGCTCCCGAGGGTAGTCAGGCCAGGGTACGCAACTGGGGCGCTTCGAGAACCTCCGGATTGATTACCCGTAACGGTTCACCGGCGGCGTATGCCCGCACGTCCTCGATGGCGCCGGCATAGAAGGCTCGGTAGCCCTCCTCCGTAACGTAGCCCAGGTGCGGGGCGATGATGGTGTTGTCCAACTTGAGGAAGGGATGGTCGCCGGGTAGGGGTTCCACGTCGAAAGTGTCCAGGGCGGCGCCGGCTATGGCTCGTCGCTGCAAGGCGTCCACCAGGGCGGCCTCGTCCACGATGGGGCCGCGGGAGATGTTCACCAGGTAGGAAGTGGGCTTCATCAGGGCGATTTCCCGCCCGCCCACCAGTCCCCGGGTACGGTCGCTCAAGCGCAGATGCACCGAGGCAATGTCGGCTTCCCGGAAGAGGGTGTCCTTGTCCACCAGGGTGGCCTGGCACTCGGCGGCGCGGTCGGCGGTCAGGTTCTGGCTCCAGGCAATGACGTTCATCTGAAAGGCATTACCCACCCGCGCCATTAGTCCGCCGATGTGTCCCAGGCCGATCAGTCCCAGGGTCTTATCCTTGAGGCCCACGCCGATGGTGGTCTGCCACCGGCCCTCGCGGGTGAGGCGGTCCTCCTGGGGTATCTTTCGCAGCAGGCCGATGATGAGGCCCCAGGTGAGTTCGGTTGGTCCTTCGCCGGCGCCCCCGGTGCCACAGACTACGATACCGAGGTCGGTGGCGGCCGCCAGGTCGAAGGAGGCATTCCGTCCTCCCGTGGTGATGAGCAGGCGCAAGTCTGGCAGGCGCTCAAGCACGGCTCGGGGGAAGGCGGTGCGTTCCCGCATTCCCAGAACGGCGTCAAAACCCTGCAGCCGCTGTACCAACGCTGATTCGTCTGCCAGGTGGTCCTGAAATGCCACTGCTTCCCAGCCTTCCGGGAGGGCAGACCAATCGGCCATTTTAAGGGCTACATTCTGATAATCGTCCAATACCGCAAGTTTCATGGAAAATTCC
Source organism: Dehalococcoidia bacterium (assembly GCA_965221385.1). Taxonomy (GTDB): domain Bacteria; phylum Chloroflexota; class Dehalococcoidia; order Lucifugimonadales; family UBA3495; genus Bin22. The sequence goes on along the minus strand of OZ244885.1, from coordinate 854,177 downwards.
TCAATGTGGATTGACTCCGCTCCCGGCAAATGCTCCGCCCACCAACCAACGCCAGAACCTGTAACGCTGGGTTGACTGGGCATTGAATGCCCTCGCTGTCCCCGTAGGAAAGAAGGGTGGCCCACAAAACCAGAATAATTCGCTGGCCCAGAGGAAGGGCATCGAGGGGATTGTTTCTTTCCCCAGCCTTCCAGCCAAGCGGCTATTTGAAGTGGGGGGCAACGTCCTTGGCCAGGATCTCCATGCTGTGCATAACCCGGTCGGGGGGGATCAGGCCGCCGGGGTTCAGCTCGGCGATGATGCTGTTGAGCCCCAGCTCTTCCTGGAGGTGGGTAAAGCGGTTCACCAGCCCTTCGGCGGATCCGAAGGCCACCTTGGTTTCCAGCATCTTCTCGAAGGTCATGCTGGCCAGACGCTCGCCCCGTCCCTGGCGCAGTTCGGTGGCCTCGGTGCCAGCCCGCCCGGCGGAATCGCGATAGAGGGAGCTCATGCGGCTGAAATAGGCGTGAATGCTCTCGGCGGGTTCTTCCAGGGCGGCCTGCTCCGATGCCCCGGCATAGACCGGGATGCGCAGGGAAACGTCTCCGCTTCCCTCATGACCGGCCTCCTGCCAGGCCTCCCGGTACTTCTGCAGATTTTCCCGCAGGTCGTCCACGTCCATGCCTCGCAGGCCCACGAAGATTGGCATTCCCTGCTGCCCCATGCGCGGGAAGGTCTCCTCGGTCGTGGCGGCGACCCGCAGGGGAGGATGGGGTTGGGTATAGGGCGTAGGCGAGATGTGGGCGCTTTCGATCTGGAAATACTCTCCATGATAAGAAAATGGCTCGCCCTTCCAAGCTTCCAGAATTACCTCCAATGCCTCCTCGAATCGGCCTCGGCTCTCCTCGTAAGGAATGCCGTAAACGTCGTAGGCGCGGGGGAAGGCGCTGCGGCCGATGCCAAAGTCGAAGCGGCCCTCGGCTATCTGGTCCACGGTTGCCATTTCCTCGGCGATGCGCAGGGGATTGCCCAAGGGCAGCACCGAAACGGCCGTCCCGACCCGCAGTCTTTCGGTGCGGGTGGCGATGGAACCGGCAATCACCGCCGGTGATGACAGCACGGTGCGGGTGGGGGCGAAGTGGACTTCCGACAGCCACGCCTCGTCCATTCCCCATGCTTCCGCGGCGTCCACCAGGGCGAAACCCTCCTGGAAGGCCTCCTTCTGGGTGCCACCCTCGCGGCGTTCAAACTGCATGAAGATGCCAAATTCCATGTTCCCTCCTGACGGGCGCCTGACATTTGGGAAACCTGCTCACTAGCGCTTTGCCATCGGGCTGGGAGCCGGTTAAAAAAAACGGGCTGCCCCAACCGGCGCGGCTATTTCAGCGTAGCTATGAGCAGTAGAGCCAAGTTAATCATACGGCCAACTTGCCGTCAAGGAGGAACTGAAGGCCATGAGATAAGGTTTCTTCCCTTCGGCCGCATGGCTTCCCCTGACCTGTACTGACGGAGCCACCGGGGGCCAGGTCATCGCTGTCGAGGATTTGGCTAGTCCCCAGCCCAATAGGAATGCCGGCGCGCGTCTGGGAACATACCCATCGAAATTCGCAACGTTTACACCGAAATTTGTTAGTGTTACCATTTCTTTACGGCAAGATTCTACAGGCCTCAAATCTTCGCGGACCACTGGCAGGGAAGATAGTCATCCAATGGCAGACCTGGGCGCAATTGCACTATGGCTGGGCTTGGCTCTGGCCTTCTATGCCCTTCTGGGATCGTTGTTGGGCAAGTTGCGAGGCATCCCCGCCCTGGTGGACAGTTCCCGCCGTTCCGTTTACGTCTTGGCCCTGATAATGCTAGTGGCCACCCTGAGCCTGGTGGGTTCCTTCATCAACCGGGACTACGAACTGGCCTACGTGGCGGCCCACAGCAACAACGCCATGGCTGACATTTACACCTGGGTTGCATTCTATGCGGGCAACGAAGGCTCCCTGCTCTACATAGCGTTCGTCCTGTCCGCCATGTCCGCCGTTGCCATTCGGTGGGCGCCGGAGCGGGTGAGAGACTTTCTTCCCTACACCACCGTTGTCCTGATGGTGGTTCAGGTCTTCTTCATCGCGGTAATGGCCTTCATGGCCAACCCCTTTACCAAACTGCCCGTCGTGCCGCCCGATGGACAGGGCATCAATCCCCTGCTCACCCACTTCGGGATGTTCTTCCATCCCCCGGCGTTGATGGCTGGCCTGATTGCCATCAGCATCCCCACCGCCTTTGCCCTGGGCGCCCTGGTGGCCGGCAAGAGCAGGGACGAATGGGCCGACTCCGGGCGGCTGTGGGGGATAGTGTCGTGGGCATTGCTGGCCAGCGGGCTGCTCCTGGGTTCCTGGTGGGCCTACACCATCCTGGGCTGGGGTGGCTTCTGGTTCTGGGACCCGGTGGAAAACGCGGCCTTCATGCCCTGGCTGGCCCTCACCGCCTTCGTGCACTCGGTGATGGTGCAGAAACGGCGGGGCATGTTCCGGATGTGGAACATCGTTCTGATCAACGTGGCATTTGGCCTGGCCCTATACGGCATGTTCATGAACCGGGGCGGGCCGGTGCCCTCGGTCCACTCCTTCGGCGCCTCCAACCTGGGGTGGGTGTTCCTGGCGTTCCTGGCGGTGGGAGTGCTGGTACCCTTCGCCATTTTCTTCTGGCGCTACAACCTGTTGAAGAGCGCCCAGAACCTGGATTCCATGCTGTCTCGGGAAGCTGCCTTCCTGATCAACAACCTCTTGCTGCTGGGCATAGCCTTCGTCACCCTGTGGGGTACCGTGTACCCCCTTTTCGCCAAGCTGGGGGGAGGCGAGGAGATTACCATTGCCCGCCCCTACTACGACCAGGTGAACGGGCCGTTGTTGCTGGCCCTGGTGTTCCTGATGGGCGTTGGGCCTCTGCTGCCCTGGCGCCGCGCCAATTGGGCCAGTCTGCGAAGGGCGCTGGTGACGCCGGCGGCCGCCGGGTTGATGACCGTGGCAGTTTTGGGGATATTGGTAACCCGCCAACCCTTTGCCCTTGCCGGCTTCGGGATATGCGCCATGGTGGGCGCCGGAATATTGCTGGAATGGTGGCGCGGCATGCGGGCCAGGGCCCAGAACTCGGGTGAGAACTATCCCCTGGCCCTCTTTCGGCTGATTTCCGCCAATCGCCCTCGTTACGGCGGATACATAGTTCATCTGTCGGTAATCATGGTCTCCCTGGGAGTCATTGGCGGATCCCTGTTCGAGGAACAGCGGGACGTGGTTCTGGCCCCGGGCGAGTCTTACGAGATTGCCGGTTATGAGCTTCGCTACCTGGAGACGGTCCAGGAGGTCAGGTCAGACCGAACCGAATACTATTCCCACCTGGAACTGTACCGGGACGGCCAACTCTTGGAAGAGATGACGGCTCGCCGTAGTTTCTACCCCTCCTTTAACATGGCGTCCACCCTGGCGGCCATCAGGTCAACTCCGGTGGAGGACTTCTACGTCGTTCCCAGCGAAAACCTGCCCGATGGCTCGGTGGGCTTTCGCATCCTGGTGAACCCACTGATTTGGTGGATGTGGGTGGCCGGACCGGTATTGATTCTGGGCACGGTTGTTTCCCTCTGGCCTGAGCCGGTACGCCAGCCGGCCCAAGTCCTGCGTACCGCCGTCAACGTTACTGGCGCCGACGTTACCCGGCCTACCGCCGTATGAACCAGCAATGGCGCCCGCTGCAGGGTAATCCGGTCATTCCCCTCCGGGTCTGGTCATGGCGCTGATAATCGGTACCATACTGGCTCTATTTGGCCTGGCAGTGGCGATTTACCCCTTTGTCTGCCAACGCTTTGCCGGCAGAGAGGTGATACCGCCGGAGGAAGAGGATGGTCATCGAGAAGGGGGCGCCCAAACTTCTGGCGCTGATGAACTGGCCTCCATTTACCAGGCCATTCGCACCCTGCAACTGGAGCGGCAACTGGGAAGCATTCCCGAAGGCTTGTACCGGGAACAGTTGAACGGGTACCGGTTCCAGGCCGCGGTGATTCTCAAGTCAATGGACCAGCCCCAGGATGACGGCAATGACTGGGCCCTGGAAGAGGAAATCCGCCTGGCGCGGTTCGGGTTGATTGAGGGCGCTTCCCAATCCCGCACCTGCCCCAATTGCGGGCGTGCCGTGGCGGCAGGGGTTACTTACTGTCCCGAATGCAGCGTAGATGTTTCCCGACTGTCCCCAAGTACAGGTGCGCCCACCGGGGATGCTGAAAGTGGTCATTAGATGACAGTCCATTTTTTTCACTCCCGTCGGCTGGCCCTGCCACTGATGGTTTCCCTTTTCGCGCTGCTGTTGATGCTGGGTTTTTCTGGGCCGGGATTGACTCCTATATTCGCCCAGGAACCGGCCACCATTGCCGTGAGGGGCCAGGTGATAAACGGCACCGACGGCGGCGCCGTGCCCGCCAATCACCCCATATCACTCCATGTCATAGATCCCCTGGCCGGAAGGGTCGGTACCTACGATGCCACCACCGACGGGGACGGCGCCTTCTCCTTTGCTGATGTAGAACCGGTGGATGGCGGCAGCTATGTCCTGGTAATGGACTACGAGGATATGCGGTACAGTGAACTGGTTGAAGCCGGCGACCTGGACGGGGGCGTGGAGCTTACGGTTTACGAGATTACCCGGGACATTTCCGTGATAAGCGTACAGCGGCAGGCGATGATCATTGCGGATATTAACGAAACGGGACGGGAAATTCAGGCCCTGGAGGTATTGAGCGTCAGGAACACCAGCGATCGCACCCTGCTGCCGGAACTGACCAACATTACCAACCCGGCGGACATCAACTTCCTCCGATTCTCCCTGCCCTTGGACGCCACGGAACTGTCCGTTCAATCAACGCTTCCCGGAGGGGACACCATACCAATGGGAACCGGGTTCGCGCTCACGGCCCCCGTAATGCCGGGGGAGCATGAAATAACCTATGCCTACCGGTTTCCCTACCAGGGGGATAGTGTCACCTTCAGCCAACGCCTGATTCAGGGGGCGGAACGGTTTCAGGTACTGGCGCCCGTGGCCTTGTCCCAGATTCAGGTCTCGCCCCTGGAGTCCAGACCCAGCATCGACGTTGGGGGCACGCCCTACCTGGTTTGGGAGACTACTCAGATTCCGGCGAGGCAGGGACTGGTCTTGCAGTTCTCCCAGCTACCTCAGCCCGGATTGGCAACCCGCCTGGTGAATCAGACGCTACGGGCGGACCTGTGGTTGGTTGTAATTCCGGCGGCCCTGGCATTGGCCCTGGCTGCCCTGTTGGTGTGGGCCTGGTTTCGGGCGCCCCGGCTCGTGGCGGCTGTGGTCCCCTTTGCGGGCCCGGAACAGGTCCAGCGCCAGGCCCTGGTGAGGGCGGTCGCGCTCCTTGACGAGGGTTATGAGGCGGGCCAAGTTCCCCACGACGAATACAGCCAGCGTCGGGAAGATTTGCTGGCCCGGCTGCGGCAGACATCCGGCCCCTCCGATTCCGGGGAGCCGAATCCATGAGCCGGCGCAACTGGATACTGGTCACGGCCGGGATACCCCTGCTGGCATTCCTGGGCATATTGGTCTGGGCGTCGCTTCAGACGGGAGGACAGCCCGGTGGAATGGGAATCAATACCCAGTTTGGGGTGATTGACGTTGACCGGGAAGAGGCGAGGGAGTTTACCCTGACCCTGCAGGGTGGGTCTTCGCTGCAACTCTCGAACCTGCGGGGCCGGGTTGTGATGGTTGACTTCTGGGCCTCCTGGTGCGGGCCCTGCCGCCAGGAGGCGGCCACTCTGGAGCAAATATACCAGGACTACGGCGGAACTGACGTGGAGTTCGTCGGGGTGAACATCTGGGACCTGCCGGACAACGTCGCCCAATACCTGGAGGAGTTCGGTGTAACCTATCCCAACGGAGTGGATGCCGACGGAGCCATTGCCATTGATTACGGGGTGAAGGGAATCCCGGAGAAGTTCTTCATCGACCGGAAAGGAGAAATTCGCCAGAAGTTCGTGGGGCCGATACGACCGGAAAAGCTGCGGGAAACCCTCGATGGATTGCTGGCGGAATAAGAGAGTTACCCGATCCCATACCAGCCTTCTCCCTAGGGGCGCACAGCCGTGCGCCCCTACCCCTCCGTCCTTCCAAGTCGGCTTGCCCCAGGAATGCGGCTACTCCGGTCGGTCGGTGTGAATACCCGACCGAGTCCAATAATCCCAGAGGTTGGCAGCGTTCATCCGCATGACGCGGGGGGAGGTTCCGTCCTGGCCCACGTCCATGGGGTAGCGGTCGGTCAGGTCGGTCAGGTTCTCAACCGCTTCGTCGCGGGTCATTCCCCGTTCCACCGCCTGGCGTGCGTATTCCCGCCATTCCAGGATATACTCGCCCTGTTCGTCCAGGTAGCTCTTGTCGCACCTTCGCCCGTGTCCGGGTATGAATATCTCCTCGTCCAGCCGCCGCAGGGATTCCAACGCCCGTAGCCACTGGTCCGGGTTCGCTTCCTGGATGTAGGTCTGGACCTTGTGGAAGATGTTGTCGCTGGTGAAGACGACCCCCTCTTCCTTGATGAGAATGGCGGCCTGGTACAGGGTATGCCCCGGCATGTGAATCATCTGGAAGGTATGGTCTCCAATGTGGAGGGTCATGCCGTTGCGGAAAGTGATAACCGGCGCGTTGGGGGTATAGTTTTCCAGCAGGGCCGGCTCCTCAGGTCCCATGCCGGCAACCCGGGCCACGTGTTCCTCCAGGTTCGTGTCCAGGATGCGCTGACGGACGCCTTCGTGGGCGATTACCGGCGCGTCGAAGTAGGCGTTGCCCGTCCAGTGGTCGCCGTGGGGTTCGGTATTGATGATGTAGAGCAGTTCGCCATGCTTGGCGATCTCATCCTTCAGCTTCAGGGCGTCGCTGGGCTTCTGGGGGCTGTCGATCATCACGACGCCCTCGCTGGTCACCACGAAGCCATGGTTGCAGCCCCGAATCTGGGTTTCGGCGTAAACCGAGCTGGTTACCTGTTCCATTTCTGTCCTCCAATCTGCTGATGTGGATCAGTCATTATTACTTTGGTCTCCATTGCGTCGATTTCAGGGCTACGGCGTGGCCTAGTTCAATTGCCGCAGCTTGGGGTCCAGCCGGTCCCGCAGCCAGTCGCCAAACAGGTTCAGCGACAGAACGGTCAGCAGGATGGCGATTCCCGGCATGGTGGAAATCCACCAGGCATCGGCCAGAAAGTCCCGACCATCGGCGACCATGGAACCCCAGGCCGGGGTGGGTGGGGGAACTCCCGCTCCCAGGAAGCTGAGGGTGGACTCCACCAGGATGACGATGCTCACCTGAAGGGTTGCCACCACTATCAGGGTGTTTACCACGCCGGGCAGCAGGTGGACAAAGAGGATTCTCGGCGTGGAGGCGCCGGCCACCTTGGCCAGGGCAACGTAGTCCATGGTCTTCAACTGCAATACCTCGCCCCGTACCTGTCGGGCGAAGCGCACCCAGATAAACAGTACCAACACCATGGTGGTGATGAAGAAGGACTGCCCCACGGCAACCACCAGAACCAGCGCGACCAGTACCAGGGGCAGGGCCAGGAAGATGTCCACGATGCGCATCAGCAGTTCGTCCACCAAACCGCCGAAGTACCCGGCAATCAGCCCCAACCCGGTGCCGATGGCCCCTCCTATACCCAGGGTGACCACCGCAATTATCAGGGAGATGCGCGCGCCGTAGATGCTGCGGCTCAAAATGTCCCGGCCCAGGTCATCCGTGCCCAGCAGGTACCGGGAGTTGCCGCCTTCCCGCAGGACCACCTCCACCTGACCGCCGATGGTTGCATTGGGGTCGATTCGTCTGGCCCGGGAGATGGAGATTTGCCGGTGGCTCAACCCTGGTTCGGGAAAGTCCACCACATCCTTGGTCGTGGTGCGCTCGCCAATCCAAACCGGGGGCAGGCGCTGGTCGGCCAGGGTTCCCCTATGGGGGTCGTGGGGAGCGATTAACGGCGCGAAGATTCCCGTTCCGGCCACCAGCAGCAGCAGGAACACGGAAATTCCCAGCACGATGTGGCGGCGGCGCAGTTTTTGGAACCACCCAATGGCGGCGCTCGCTGAGGCCGGACGGGATACCAGGACGGTGTCAGCCATGCGAAACCTCCTCACCGCCTAACTGTATCGTATCCGGGGATCCAGGTAAGCGTAGAGTATGTCCACCAGGAGGGAAGTTCCCAGGTACATGACGGCAAAGAACACTACTATCCCCTGCAGCAGGGAATAGTCGGACTGGCGGAGGGCGTCGAAGGCCAGCAGGCCAATGCCCGGCCAGGCGAACACGGTTTCAGCCACGATGGAACCAGTCACCAGCGTCCCCAGGGTGATGCCCATGAAGGTAAGGGGAGGGATGACAGCGTTCTTCAGCGCGTGCTTCCAGATAATCTGGGTCTCCGAAACGCCTTTGGCCCTGGCCAGCTTGATGTATTCCGTATCCAGACTGTCCAGCATTGCCGACCTGACGATGCGCATGTTGGCGGCCACCGTGAACCATCCCAGGGTGATTGCCGGAAGGACAAAGCTGTTCCATTCGTAGCGGCCCGAGGGCGGCACCCATCCCAGCATCACGGCGAAGAAGAAGATCATCATAATCCCCAGCCAGAAGGGGGGCATGGACTGGCCCAGCAGGGCAACCAATTTGCCCAGTTGGTCCCAGATGCTGTCTCGCCTGATGGAAGAGAGGATGCCCAGGGGGATTCCAATGGCCAGGGAGAATACGAAGGCCGCCGCCCCCAGCTGAAGGGTGGCTGGCAGCCGGTCGAGTATCGTCGCCGTCACGGGCTGGTTGTCGATAACCGAGTCACCGAAATCCAGCGCCAGGGCGTCCCGCAGGAAAATGGCGTACTGGATGTACAGGGGCTTGTCGAGACCCAGTTCCGCGCCCAGCTCGTCCCACATTTCAGTGCTGGCGTAATCATCCAGCAGAAGGGTGCGGGGGTCGCCGGACGCCCTGGCCATCACGAACACTATCAAAGATACAAGGATCAGGGTAAAGACGGTTATCAAGCAACGTCTGAGGATGAACTTCTGCATTACAGATCCTCCCGCGCCGAAACCGGATTATCGGGGGATGAACTCTCTATCCCGTACCCAAGGACAGTCACAAGGGGCGATGGGGTTTGACGCCTTCTGAGGGCTCGTAGGGTCCCTTGACCGGAAACACCGAACAGCAGGGCAGCAGTATTGGCAAAAATGACCGCCCCCAGCACGGAATAGGCGATGGGGCCCAGTCGAGGCGATGCGCAGCATTCGGGTTCAACACCCGAACCGTAGAGGAAGGCCAGCCAACCGCCCAGGATTCCCGCGCCCAGGGCAACAATGAAAAGGAATAGGGTGAAGGTGGGGCCCACACCCTTCAGCCATAGCCAGGCAACGGAGCTGCCCAAGCCGGCCCCGATGCCAATGCCCGCAACCAGGACGCTCAGCCATCCGGCCCACGACGTTACGCCAAACAGCAGTACCCCCATCCGGGCCAGTACTACGCCCACGCCGGCCAAGACCAGGGCGAAACCCAGACCCAACATAACGCGACCCGCATAACCGGCCAGGTATTGCGTCACCGCTGCCTCCCCTGGAATGATGCTCCGGACAGTCGGCAGCATCCCTCTTCCAGCGTTTGACCGATACTATCATAAAGCGGTGGCCCTGACTATTGACCCATCTTCCTATACCCTCCAATGTCATGCTGGACAGATGGCCACGGCGGCAAGAATCAGTGGTACTGGGTGGAACTGGGCGATTCGGTGAGGATGCCCATGGATTCGGGTCGGGAGCTTATTTCCCGTCCGAAGGAAAAGGGGCGATGCCCCATCGCCCCTTCGACACTTAAGCTCAATCCTTCGCCCAGAGGACGAAGATGCGCCGGTAAAATCACCCGGCTACGGAGGTACCGGCAAGGGCCTCCCGCAGGCAGGTGGCGCTCTGCTCTATGGCCTGCTTGGCCTTATCCACCGCCGCGAACATACCGTAGAAGCCGTGAATCATGCCGTCGTAGCGGGTGCAGGTGGTGGGCACGCCGGCTTCGGCCAATCTTCGGGCGTAGGCCTCCCCCTCATCCCGCAGTGGGTCGAACTCGGCGGTTATCACCAGGGCCGGGGGCAGCCCGGTCAGGTCGGACGCCATCATTGGGGCAGCGTAGGGGTTGGCGGCGTCGGCGTCTTGGGCAAGGTAATGGTCCCAATACCAGATCATCCCGTCCCGGCTCAACTGGTAGCCTTCGCCATTTTCGTGGTAGGAGACGGTCTCAAAGTTTCGCTCCGTCACCGGATAAACCAGAAGCTGGAAGGCGATGTTTGCGCCTCCCCGGTCGCGGGCCATGAGGGATACCACGGCGGCCAGGTTGCCGCCGGCGCTGTCACCGCCCACGGCAATGCTGCGGGAATCCACGTTGAGGGAGGCAGAATTTTCGGCCAGCCACTGGGTTGCGGCATAGCAATCGTCGGCAGCGCCGGGGAACTTGGTCTCCGGAGCCAGCCGGTAATCGACGGAAACCACTACGCAACTGGAGGAAACGCAAAGCTGCCGGGCCGTGGCATCGGCGGTATCCAGGTTGCCCACCACCCAGCCGCCGCCATGGTACCAGGCCAGACCGGGGAAGGGTCCGGAACCCTCCGGGGTGTAGATTCGCACTGGGATTTGTCCACCGGGGTCGGGGATGGTCCGGTCTTCCACCTTGGCGACCTCGGGTCCGGCGGCCCGGGGGCGAAGCAGCCCATTGGCCCGCGCCTCCTCTGGGGATACTTCGTGGTTGGCCGGCAGGCCCAGGGCGGCCACGGCATCCATTACGGTTACAATCTGCGGATCCAGGGGCATCGTTGCACCTCCTAAATTCCCGTTGAGTTTCGGGTTTTACGACAAGACCGAACGGCGAGTATGGGTCCCGGCTACGGATACCTTGGGGAAATGCTACATCTCGGACCGCCAACGCAAATTGGGCCGTCGGGCCGCCCCCGCTTCGTCGAGACGGGAGACGGGGGTCGTGTGGGGAGCCTGGCGAACCAGGTCCGGGTCCCGTTCCGATTCCCGATTGATCTCCCGCATCGCTTCGATGAAGGCGTCCAGGGTGTCCCGGTTTTCCGATTCGGTGGGCTCAATCATCAACGCTTCGTGAACAATCAGGGGGAAGTACATGGTAGGGGCGTGGAAGCCGTAATCCAGCAACCGCTTCGCCACGTCCAGGCCGCTAACATCCCGCGCCCGCTGCCAGTCGGCAGACAGGACCACCTCGTGCATACAGGTGCGATGGTAGGGCAGGTGGTAAACGTCCTCCAGGGCGCGCAACAGGTAATTGGCGTTCAGGACGGCGTTCCCGCTGATGGACTTTATTCCGGCGGCGCCCAGGGTGCGAATGTAGGTGTAGGCACGCACCAGCACGCCAAAATTGCCATGGAAGCCGGAAATCCTGCCGATGCTGCTGGCCGGTTCGTCCAAGACGTAGAAGGGCAAGCCATTGTCTCCGGACGAAGAACCGGGCGGGGCATCATCCGCCACGCCCACCACTGGCTCTGCCAGGTAGGGCGCGAGAACGGGGGCGCAGCAAACGGGCCCGGCGCCGGGGCCGCCACCGCCGTGGGGGGTGCTGAAAGTCTTGTGCAGGTTCAGGTGAATGACATCGAAACCCAGGTCGCCCAGCTTGGTGCGGCCCAGCAGGGCATTCATGTTGGCCCCATCGCCGTAAACCAGGCCTCCGCACTCGTGGACGATGCGGCACACCTCCACTATGTTCCGGTCGAACAGGCCCAGGGTACTGGGCAGGGTGATCATCACGCCGGCCAGTTCGGGTCCGGCCAGCTCGTGCAACGCCTCCAGGTCCACGTTGCCATCGTCGTCCGAGGGAAGGGTCACCACCTCGAAGCCGGCCATGGCCGCCGATGCAGGGTTGGTGCCGTGGGCGCTGTCGGGAATGGCCATGCGGATGCGGCCCATATCCCCCCGGTCGAGGTGATACGCCCGCATCATCAGAACCCCGGCCAGCTCCCCGTGGGCCCCGGCCAGGGTGGCCAGGCTGACCCCGGCCATGCCAGTAATCTCCCCGAGGAAGCCCTGCAATCGATACAGTAGTTCCAGGGCGCCCTGGCTCTGTTCCTCCGACTGAAGGGGATGGATGGCCGCGAACCCAGGCAGGAAAGCCATTTCATCGTTGACTTTCGGGTTGTATTTCATGGTGCAGCTGCCCAGGGGATAGAACTGGGTATCTATGGAAAAGTTGAGCTGGCTGAGCGCTGTGAAGTACTGAACCACCTCCGGTTCCGAGACTTCGGGCAGTTCCACTTCCTGCCTAAGCAGCGCGGCGTCCGGCAGGGGCTGGAGCGGTACGTCCAGCGGAGGTACAACTACCCCCATCCGGCCGGGGACGCTGCGTTCCATCAGCAACTTGTTGGTATCGCGAGATCCACCCTTGTTCATCAGTTGAACTCCGCCAACCCTGCCACCAGGGCATCGATGTCGTCTTTGCTGTTCATTTCGGTAACGCAGACCAGCATTCCCCGGTCCACGTCCTGAGGCAACGGGTCGCTAAAGGGTGGAACAGTGAGGTCCAGTCCTCCCAGGATGTTCCGTTCCATCAGTTTGGCGTTGATTTCCCGAGGTGAAACGGGGCACTGGACGACGAACTCCTGGAAGAAAGGCCCCCGCTGGAAAGGCAGGGAGTATCCGGGCAACCGCTCGATTTGGGATGCCGCGTAGTGCGCCTTGTGGTAGCACAGTTCGGCAACCTGCTTCAGTCCCTGGCGTCCCATGGCGGCCAGGTAGATGGTGGCGGCCAGGGCGTAGAGCGCCTCGTTGGTGCAGATGTTGCTGGTTGCCCTTTCCCTTCGGATGTGCTGCTCCCGGGTTTGAAGGGTAAGTACGTAACCGTTTCGACCCTGGCTGTCGGTGGTTCGGCCCACCAGCCTGCTGGGCATCTGCCGGACGTACTGTTCCTTGCAACTGAACAGACCCAGGTACGGGCCGCCGAAGCTTACCGGTATTCCCAGGGGTTGGCCCTCCCCGGTAACGATGTCGGCGTCGTAATGGCCCGGAGGGTTCAGCATCCCGCAGGCCAAGGGGTCGGCGGAGACCACCAGCAAAGCCCCATGACTGTGGGCCAACTGGGACATGGATTCCAGGTCCTCGATGCTGCCGTAGAAGCTGGGGTATTGCGCCACCAGGCAGGCGGTTTCGGGGCCGACTTCCGGCTTCCAGTGGGGCGTGACGCTGATGCCTATGCCCTGGGCCTGGCAATAGGTGCGAATGACCTGCAGGTAGATGGGAGAGAGGGTATCGGATACGGCCACCTGGTCGCGCCGGGTTACTCGGCAGGCCATGAGTACGCCTTCGGCCAGGCTGGTGGCCCCATCGTACATCCCGGCATTGGAGACATCCATGCCGAACAGATTGCTGATGAGGGTTTGAAACTCGTAGATTACCTGGAGGGTACCCTGGCTGACTTCCGGTTGGTAGGGGGTGTAGGCGGTCAGGAATTCGCCCCTGGTCATCAGCGCCCGCACGATGGAGGGTATGAAGTGGTGGTAGGCGCCGGCTCCCAGGAATGAGGGTCCGCTCCCCAGCGCCCGGTTCCTCGCCGCCAAACCGCTCAGTTCCCGTTGGATTTCCAGTTCGGAAAGGGGTTCCGGCAGGCTTAATGCGGGATTTCGAAAGGCGTCGGGAATGTCCTGGAACAGCTCATCGATCGAACCGAGGCCCAGGGTGGCCAACATTTCTGCCTGTTCCTGCTCGGTGTTCGGAATGTAATGGGACTGGAAATGGGCAGTGGTCAATGAGACTTCTCCTGGTGGGAATAGTAGTCAGTCAAGTAGGTCTTGCTGGTACCGCTACCGGTCAACCAATTGATGCAATTACGAGCGAATCACAGGAATCTCAACTGTACAGGGGAACCCCCATCTTCCTACCGCGAAACGCCGTGGCCCCACACTGTTGTGATTCTTAGACAAGCACGGAATGCCAATTCTCCCTCTAGCCTAACATCCCTGACCTGACTGACTTCTGGGCGAAGGTTCGCCGGAACGGCTCGACTTGCTAATTGGCCCCGATATACTCGTCGTATTCTGAGGCAGACATCAGCGAATCCAGTTCGCCCAAGTCTTCCAGGGTCACCCGCATGATCCAGCCGGCCTCAAAGGGATCTTCGTTAACCAATTCCGGGTGATCAACCAGTTCTTCGTTGATGGCGTCGATAGTACCGGTAACCGGCGAAAAGAGGTCGGAAACTGCTTTGACCGATTCAACCTCCCCCATCTTTGCCATCAGGGCTACCTTGTCGCCCGCCTTGGGGAGATCGAAATAAACAATGTCTCCCAATTCATCCTGGGCAAAGTGGGTAATGCCCACCAAGACCTGCCTGGCGTCGGCATTCTCCAGCTTGGCCCATTCATGCTCACGGGTGTACTTGCGGTCGTCGGGACTCATCCTGTCCAGGCCTCCTGGTGGTTGGAAATGGTTCAGAGCCTGATATGGTTCAGGCCCTGGTATAGAAGGGCAGGGGTACTATTTCCGCCGTTGAAGTTCGCCCCCGGATGTCCACTTCCAGGGAACCTCCGGGCTGCGAGTAGCCGGCCAAAACGTAGCCCATTGCAATGCTGGTGTCAAGGGTGGGGGAGAAACTGCCGCTGGTCACCCGACCCACTTCCGCTCCCCCGGCCAGTATGGGGTAACCGGCCCGGGGCGCGCTGCGTCCCGGCAGGGTAAGCCCCACCAGCCTTCTCTCCGTGCCCTGCTCCCGCTGTTGTGCCAGAATGGGCTGACCGATGTAGTTCCCCTGGCGCCTCACGAATCGCTCCAATCCCGCCTCTATGGGGGTGGTTTGCGGGTCTATTTCGTGGCCGTGCAGGGGCAGGGCCGCTTCCAGACGCAGTACGTCCCGGGCGCCCAGGCCGCACGGCAACGCCCCCGCCTGCAACAGAGTATTCCATACGGCAGCCACGTCCTGGCTGTCCATGGAAAGTTCAAACCCATCCTCGCCGGTGTAACCGGTTCTACCCACGAATACCGAATGCCCGCCCAACGTCCCCTGGCCCCAGGTGAAGAACCGCAGGGTGGAAGGCGCCGCGCCATCGGCAAGCTGGCATAGCCCGTCGAGCATTCGGGCAGCTCCGGGCCCCTGCAGGGCGATGAGGCCCGACTCCGCGGTGCGGTCGTCTATCGATACGCCGTCGGGAAACTCCTCAGCCATCCAGTGTCGGAACCAATCCAGGACGGCTGGCCGGTTGCCGGCGTTGGGAATCAGGAGGTACCGATCCTCCTCCAGGCGGTAGAAAATGGTGTCGTCAATGACGCCGCCATCCTCGTTGCAGATGAGGCAGTAGCGCGCCCGGCCCACATCGAGGTTGGTGGCGGAACCGGTTAGCATCCGATTCAGGAAGGCCCCGGCGCGGGAACCGGAGATGTACAACCGCCCCATGTGGGAGACATCGAACATTCCCGCAGCGGTGCGCACGGCCCTGACCTCGTTGATGATGCCGGAATACTGCACCGGCATATCCCAGCCGCCGAAGGGCACCATGCGAGCGCCCAGGTCGCAATGGGCCTGGTAGAGTTGTGTCTGAAGATTCATACCCTCAATTATAGGGGTAACGAAATGGGTTTACCAACTTTCCCGGTCGGGTAAACCTCTCCGGTCGCCCAGTTCCCCGGGCCGTCGGACATTGAGGGCATGGAGTTGCGGGGTTGGGTCGGCTATGCTGCAACAACGGGTTGGCGTTGCCAGGCCTAGTTGCAGCAGTTGCCGTTAACGCAGGGACTGGGCGCCCTCTGGAGTTCAAGCATTGTGAACTATTCCGCCAGAGTGTATATTCATAAATGGATAGTGAGCGCTCGTTCAATCCATATTCCTGAAAGAAGACTTGGTCATTAAGCGAACCGTTATGGCAACGCAGGATCTCTTCCTCCTCATATCCTTGGGAATAATCATCCTCTGGACTTTTCGTCTAGCCCGCGCCAAGGGGGTAAACCCCTGGATTTGGACTGTTGGAGTGGCGCTGCTAATTGCGCTGACCTGGAATTTCGCACAACAGTTTCTCCCAATGGTGGCCATGGCGCCGCTCATATTCCTCCTCCTGTTTCGCAGTCCCTTGTTTCGCCGAATGCGCAAGCCGGAGTCCAGGCCATGCCCCAATTGTGGAGTGGCCGATGCCGTTGGACGTAACTTCTGTGTCCAATGCGGTTGGGACCTTTCCCGCGCTCCGGAGCCGGAAGTTGGCAACGAAGGGACCGTGGAGGGTTTGTCGGCGGTGGCCCAGGACTCCCCAATTGGCTCGGCGCCCAATGGATCTGAAGTGGCGACGTCGGACAGGAGGGAGGTCGACGTGTCGGGAGCAACCCCGCCGTCGGAAGAATCTGCCCGGGCAACGGAGCCGGTGATTGCCGCGGAAACTACCGTTGCGCCGGTTGAGCCGGAACAGGAAGCTCCCCAGCCGGCGCCCAAACCGCCCAGCCAGTTGCCCACCCCCGCCAATATGACGGAACGGGGAGCGTCCCTGTTCAACCAGGGCCGATACCAGGAAGCGATTGACCAGTTCACCAAGGCCATTGCCCTGGATCCCACCTTCCGGGAGGCATGGCAACGCCGGGCGGAAGCCTATGGCAAGCTGGGCCGCCAGGAACAGCAGAATGCCGACCTGAGGCGGTTGGAGGCCATCTGAAGGACGTCGGGTTGCGCTCCCAATCCCGTGGTCGGGGCGCTAACGGCGGGCCGGTAAAGCGTCGGTAAGTTAACCGGCTAAACGGCCATGATGTGGTAGCCGGCGTCCACCGGGATGATGGAACCGGTGATTCCACTGGACATGTCGCTGCAGAGGAAGAGGGCAGTCTTGGCCACTTCTTCGGCGACGATGTTTCGCTTCAGGGGCGCCTTCTCGGCGTGAATTTTCTTCATGTCCAGGAAGCCGTGAATGCCCCGGGCTGCCAGCGTGTCTATGGGGCCGGCGGAAATGGCGTTGACCCTGATGTTGCTTTCCCCCACCTCGGCGGCAAGCTGGCGCACACCGTGTTCCAGGGCAGCCTTGGCGGTGCCCATGACGTTGTAGCCGGGATAGACCTTCTGGGAGGCCTGGAAGGTCATGGCGATTACGCTGCCCCCATTGGCCATCAGCGGGGCCGCATGCCGAACCATGGGAATCAGGGTGTACGCGCTCACGTCCAGGGCGATGCGGAACCCCTCCCGCCCCGTGTCCGCGAACCGCCCGGCCAGGTCCTCCCGCTGGGCGAAGGCAATGCTGTGGATAAGGAAGGAGATGTCGCCAAACCGCTCGCCTATGTCCTGGAACACCCGCTCAATCTGGTCGTCATCGGAGGCGTCGCAGGGCAGGGTGATGGAGCCATCAAGGGTTGCGGCCAGGCGGTCCACCCGATCCTTGAGCCGGTCATTCTGGTAGGTGAAGGCCAACTGAGCGCCCGCCTCTCCCAGGAGCTGGGCGATGGACCAGGCAATGCTCCGGTCGTTGGCAACGCCAAAGATAACACCTTTCTTGCCACTGAGATCTATGGGATACAAGCGAAAGCCTCCATACCTTGTGCCAGTGTCGCGAATGTTGAGGGCCCTGCCCGCCGGGCTGGGGTATCAAAAGCGGCTACCTCGGTTTACATAAACTCCGGGGCTACCTGTTCCAGGAAAACGCTCAATTGCCGTTCCGGTTCAAAGGACGCGAACCGAACGATTACCGTGTCGGCGCCGGCTTCCAGGTATTGAGCCATTCGGTCCCTGACCCGTTCCGGGTCGCCGAAGGGCCCCCAGCGGTCTCCCCAAATCTCGGCGCCGTAGTAGCCCAGCAGGTAGCGTTCCGATTCTGCTTCCGCCCTGGCCACGTCTGAATCCATGTTGACGGTCAGGTACATCACCGTCTTGAGTGCATTGGGGTCCCGACTGGCCGCCGCCGCCTCGGCCCTGGCAGCCTGAATGAGCTGCGCGTGTTCATCCGGTGTGTCGGAGATTGAAATTATACCGTCCGCCAATTGAGCCGCCCTTCTAATTTGCGCTTCCCGGGCGGGAGAATTCCAGTGGCAGGCCAGGTAGATGGGTACGCCCCCTTCCTGCACCGGCCAGGGCTTGACGGTCACCGAATCCATTTGGAAGTGGCGGCCGGTAAAGTTCACCGTCTCGCCCCGCCCCAGGGACTTGAGGATCTGAACCATTTCCTCCGTCCTGGAAGCGCGACGGCGGGCTGAAACGCCGGCTGCCACCCATTCCGCCTCCTGGGCGGCGTTGAATGCCCCGCCGACGCCGGCGGCAATCAGCAGGCGACCTTGGGAAATCAGGTCCACGGTTCCCAGGGTTTGGGCCAGCAGCGTCGGGTGGCGCAGGGCCATCAGCAACACCGAAGTTCCCAGGCGGACCCGGCTGGTGCGTGCCGCCACGGCCGCCAGAGTGGTCAGTGGTTCCAGGCGGGGTTTTGCGGTCAGGCTGTCTCCTACCCATACGGAGTCCAGCCCCGCCTCCTCGGCGCGGACGGCCAGGTTCAGGATGCGGTCAGCGTTTTGGGGCCTTTCCTCGGCCAGCAGGAGACCGCGGGTGGGCAGCAGGAAGCCTATCTTGGCCCCTTTGGTGGCAGCTGAATTGGAATCAGATTGCGGTTGGGTCACCTTCGCCTCGCAGGTTGGTAAACTCGGTCATCGGATTGGTCGGAGCGGCCTTGTTGGGCGTCAGTCGGTCCAGCAGGCCAGGTTCGCGCTGCTGGAAGAATTCCAGGTCATCCACAATGTCCAGGTCGAAACCCAAGCCCTCGCTGTAGCAGATGGCAACGGAAATGCCCAGTTTGCCGGCCTGGCCCAGGTGCCGGGTGAAGCTGCGGTTGCCCAGTTCCGGCTTGAAGGCCAGCTTGGGGGGAATAAGTATGCCGTTGGTGCCGCTGTCCCGACGGGCCGGCGCCAGTACGATATTTCGGCCATGCCCGGCGGAGCGAATCATGCTGGTGATGTCGGCGGGCTTGATGAAGGGCAGGTCGCCCGGCAGGTACATGGCCCCGTAGCCCCGTTGGGAAGCTCGGTCGAAGGACTTGTCCACCGTGTCGTTCAGGTTGCGACCCAGGTCCTCCAGCCAAATGCCGTCGAAGTTCCGGGTCAAATTGCGAATGCGCCAGTCGCCGCCAACCACCCAGAAGGCCTCCACCGAGGCGCCCCGTATGGCCATGATCACCCGGCGAAGCATACCAATGACCAGGTCGCTTCGTTCCTCTTCAGTGAGGGCCCGGGACAGGCGGGTCTTGCAATCGGCGAGGGGCTTCATGGGAATAATGGGGATTATGCTGGATTCATCCACAATCTCTATGTTCGTCATGGTATGAGCCGCCTCACAAATCGAGGATGAGTTTGGCCAAGGCAACCTTGTCCGCCTCGGTGACCATAATGGTCGGGGCCACCACGGCCCGCAGTCCCAGGGCTTCCACGGCGGGAGCCATCGCTTCGTCCCGCTCGTCGATAATGAAAACGTCGCAGATGTCCTGGTAAAGTCTGGCGACACCCAGACAGGATGCCTCGTGACCCAGTTCCGACATTATCTTGGCCGCCGGACCCCGCACTGCTTCACCGCCAATGATGGGGCTGACCGCCACCCGCAGTCGGCCTTCCCGTTTCTCATCCAGCCGTTCCCTGACTCTGGGCAGGGCGAGGATTGGCTCAACGCTCAGCACGGGGTTGGAGGGACAAACCACCATCAGGTTCGCGTCCTGCAATGCCTGCTCGAACGCTGGGGACGGTCGGGCGTCCTCGGCGCCCCGGTAGGTCACGGAATTTACCGCCGGTTCGCTGCGGTGGCGGACGAAATACTCCTGCATTGGCAGGTCGCCCAAGGGTGTGCGCAGGAAGGTGCGTACCGGGTCGTCGGCCATGGGCGCAATGCGGTGGGCCAATCCCAATCGCGCGGCCAGTTCCTCGGTCACCTGGGAGAGGGTGGCTCCCTCGCGAAGCATTTGAGTCCGCCTTATGTGGGTTGCCAGGTCCCGGTCACCCAGATTGAACCAGGTCTCCGCGCCGTAACGCCCCAACATCTCCAGGGCATGGAAAGACTCGCCGGCGATGCCCCAACCTGTTTCCGGGTTGGACAGGCCGGCTAAAGTATATAACATCGTGTCCAGATCGGGGGAAACGTGCAGGCCGTGAAAACTCTCGTCGTCGCCGGTGTTGACCACAATGGTCAATTGGCTGGGCGCCAGCAGGCGGGAGAACCCCAGGGCAAGTTTTGCGCCGCCTACGCCGCCGGCCAAAGCCAGTACGCTGCCCCGGTGCGATGCCATGCTTCAGCGGATGTCCTAAGGGCTACCGGGGTTCGGTGACCGGATTGGCGGCCAGGCGTGGATGTTCAAACCGGAAGGTGTCCAGCTTGACCAGGCGATGGTAGGAGCCGAAGATCTCCTCCACGTTATCGCCCACCAGGTCCAGGGCGTCAACCTGGCCGTCGTCCTGATTGAATATGCGCTTCAGGCCGTAGGTAGTATAGCGTTCCGCCGGAATGCGGCCAGCCTGGCGAATCATCTGCCGGAACTCGGTGGGGCGCATCAGCTGCCCGTGCTGGGCGCCGGCCGAGGTGGAGATACTCTCGTTGATGAGGGTGCCGCCCAGGTCGTTAACGCCGGCTGCCAGCAGCAGTTGGGACATGCGGCTGCCTTCCTTGACCCAGGATGCCTGGATGTTGGGTATCCAATTGTTCAGCATGACGCGGGCGACGGCGTGAACCCTAACTACGTCCATGCCAGTGGGGCCGGGGCGTGTTTCCTGCACCAGGCCCTTCAGAAACATGGGGGCTTCGGAATTGACGAAACTGAGGGGTACGAACTCGGTAAACCCGCCGGTGGACTTTTGGATGTCCCGCAACAGGCCCATGTGACGGGCGATATGTTCGTTGGTCTCGACGTGTCCGAACATGACCGTGGAGGTGGTGGGAATGCCCAACTCGTGGGCGGTGGTGATGACCTCCTTCCACTGTTCCACGGTGATGCGGCCCGGCGAAATTCGGTCCCGCAGTTCCTGGTCCAGCACCTCGGCGGACGTGCCGGGCAGGCTGCCCACTCCGGCGTCCCGCAGGCCCTCCAGGTACTCGCGAATGGTGCATCGGGAGCGAACCGAACCGTACAGCACCTCCTCCGGCGAGAAGCCATGGATGTGCATGTCTGGTAGTTCTGCCTTGATGGCCTCGCACAGCCGTATGTACAGGTCGCCCTCCATCTGGGGAGGCAGCCCGGCCTGCACGCAGACTTCGGTGGCCCCGTAATCCGAGGCCTCCCGGGCGCGCCGGACGATTTCATCAACGGGGAGCAGGTATCCCTCCTCCTCGCGAAAGTCGCGGCTGAAGGCGCAGAAGCCGCAACGCTTGATGCAGACGTTGGTGAAATTGATGTTGCGGTTTACCACGTAGGTGGCCAGGTCTCCCACGGTCCGGCGACGCAGTTCGTCGGCCACCAGTTGCAACAGGGCAAACTCGGCGCCCGTGGCATCGAGCAGTTTCACGGCCTCCGCTACGCTGATGTCGTAGCCGCCCAGGGCCCGGTCCAGGATCTGGGCCGTGGCCGGGTCGATCATCCCAACCAGGTCGGAGAGAGCGCCGGCGGTGGCCCGGCCTTCATTCTGTCCGTCAATTCCTTCCGGCATAGCGCTCAATGCCTCCTTTGACGTATCCCTCGACGTCGGCCATGTCGATGGCCCGGCCGCGGAGGGAATCGGGCAACCGGGCGCCCGACCCCAGGAAGTACTCCGGGTAAACGGGCAGCCTGGGTTTCAGTTCAAATCCCTGTTCTTCGGTGCGGCGCCGCAGGTCAGCCAGCGCCGGCCAGGGAGCTTCTGGGTTTACGAAGTCGATGGTCAGGGGAGAAACACCGCCCCAGTCGTTGATGCCGGCAGAAAGATATTCCTGGTAGCAATCAGAGCTAAGATTGGGCGGAACCTGGAGGTTCATGTCCGGGCCCAGTAGGATGCGCGCCACGGCTACCGTCCACAACAACTCCTCGGCCGAAGCGTCCGAAGACTCGGACATGGGTGTGGACGGCTTTGACCGGAAATTCTGGATGATGACTTCCTGGATGTGGCCGTAGGCGCGGTGCAAATTCCTTATTTCCAGGATGGCTTCAATTCGCTCGCGGCGGGTTTCGCCGATGCCGATGAGAATGCCGGTGGTGAAGGGAATGCCCAGTTCCCCCGCCAACTCGATGGTGCGTAGCCTTACCCGGGGTCGCTTGCTGGGAGCAAACTCATGGGGGCCGCCAGGTTCATACAGGCGGGGACTGACGCTTTCCAGCATAAGGCCCATGGACGGATTGAAGGGCTGCAGGGCGGCCAGTTCGCGGCGGCTCATGGTGCCCGGGTTGGCATGGGGAAGCAGGTTGGTTTCCTCCATGACCAGGCGACATACGTGGGCCAAATATTCCAGGGTGGTGGCGAAGCCATGCCGGGACAGCCACTCCTTCGCCTCCGGGTAGCGTTGTTCCGGCCTTTCGCCCAGGGTGAAGAGCGCCTCCGTGCAGCCGAGTCGCTGGCCGGCGCGGGCCACGCTGAGTACTTCTTCCGGTGTCATGTACAAATTGCGGGCCGTTTCGGGGCTCTGTCGGAAGGTGCAGTAACCGCAAAAATCCCGGCACAGGTGGGTCAGCGGGATGAAGACCTTTGGCGAGAAGGTAACCACCCGGCCCTTGCCCAAGTCGCGCAGGTGGGATGCAATGTCGCAGAGTTCTTCAGTGGGTGGCCAGCTCTGGTCGGCAAACAGCAGGGCCTCGCATTCACTGAGCTCGCCAGATTCGGCAAGTCTCAGAAGCGCGCGGTCCTTCACGATAGACGAACTGAGATTAACCCGGTCTCGCATGGCGTGGAGGGCGTCGGTGGCCGATGATGTTCCGGTTGCCATAGTATTCAATCAGTTACCATTGCGAGGAGGCTGGGGGGCAGCGCCCCGGCTGAATGCCTAATTGTAGCGGGTGGCCCATTCATGGGCAACCTGGGCAAAGTCCAGGGCCAGGGAACAGCCCCGGCGCGCTGCCCCTCCTTATTCTTCTCTGGTTACCGGCGCCCCAGTCCTGACGGCAATGGGCGGCCCTACTGCATGGGCGAATAGGTGGTGGGTCGCAGAATCATGTTGCGGACGCGGGCATTGATGGGGCCGTCCTTCTCCGTTTCCGCGCGTACCCGCTGCCAGTCTGGGTCGGCCTGGAAGGCGTTCCACTTGGCTTCCCGGTCGGCCAGGCTATCGTAGCCCAGCATATAAACCAACTGGTTGCTGGTGCCAATATCCTCGGTCCAAAACCCCACAACCTTGATGCCATGGCGTTCGAAAAAGCCGACGGTGTGGTTGGCGAACCGGTCGTTCAGATCCGGCAACCGGCCGGGGATGGTTTCGTAGATCCGCAGTTCATAAATCATGGCAACTCCTCTGGTGTGGATGTAAAGTTTCGAGCTGTCTTCCGGGGCGGCGGTCGCTGGCGGGTGGCGTCCCAAGCAACCCATTTGGCGTCGTTAGAACCCGGTGAGCCGGCCCTGGTCTGAAGGCTGCTGGTCGTCGGGCAACGCACGTCCCAGATGCTCGTAGGCCCGGCGAGTGGTAACCCGGCCCCGCGGGGTGCGTTCCAGGAACCCCAGTTGCATCAGGTAGGGTTCCCACACCTCCATCACCGTGTCCGAATCCTCGCTCAGGGATGCGGCCAGGGTTTCCAGTCCCACCGGCCCGCCGCTGAACTTGTCGATGATGTTGACCAGCAGGCGGTGGTCGGTTTCGTCCAGCCCCAGCCCGTCAACCCGCAGGCGGTTGAGGGCGTCTCGGGCAACCGACCCGGTTATCTTATCGTCGGCCACCACCAGGGCATAGTCGCGGGTGCGCTTCAGCAACCGGTTGGCAATGCGGGGGGTTCCCCGGGAACGGGCCGCCACTTCGCTGACGCCCTGGTCGTCGGTGGCCACTCCCAAAATGCCGGCGGAGCGCTTGACCACCACCTCCATGTCGGCCTGGTCGTAATAGTCCAGCCGAAATATGGAACCAAACCGGTCTCGCAGGGGAGCGCTGATCAGGGAGAAGCGGGTTGTGGCTCCAATCAATGTGAAGGGGCTGATGCGCAGGTTGATGTTGCGGGCAGCCAACCCCTTGCCCACCATCCAGGACAGGAAGAAGTCCTCCATTGCCGAATAGAGCACTTCCTCCACTGTGCGGTTCAGGCGGTGAATCTCGTCTATGAAGAGGATGTCGTCGGGCTGCAGGGCGGTAAGGATGGCGGCCATGTCGCCGGCCCGCTCTACGGCAGGACCGGAGGTCACCTTGATGTTGACGCCCATTTCATTGGCAATGATGTGGGCCAGGGTGGTCTTGCCCAGGCCGGGAGGGCCATAAAGGATGATGTGGTCGAGGGGGTCTCCGCGCATCTTGGCGGCCTGGATTCCAATGGCCAGGTTTTCCCGCACCGCAGCCTGCCCCACGAACTCGCTCAGACGGCCGGGGCGTAACGAATGGTCCGTAGCTTCGTCGTCCGGCTGGGAGTTGCCAGCAACGATACGGGAAGTTGCGCTGGAGTATTGACCGTAGGTGGCGCTGGAGTCTGTCAATTCCCCATCCCGGACTGCTGGGAATGGTGGCGGGGTGAACTTGGCCCGAAGGAATCCGGGGGCGCTTCACCGTCTGGAGGTCATTCTAGGCCAGGGCCGGGGTAGCGTCAAGGAAGGCTGCGCCATGGCAGCCGCTATGGCCATGGGTGGAGATAGTTGCGGGGAACACTCTGCCTTGCAGGAATGCTGGTCCCCCACCCCACCACAGTTCCGTTTCGTTTCAGCGCCTTCAAGTTGAAAATAGTGGGCTTACCGATATAATGTGTCCAGACCGAACCCATACCTTCTTACCCATTTCCCGTGGGGGCTGATTGATGAACAACCTTACCGGAGCCGATTTGGCGGCGGCGCTGTCCGCCGGTTTCAACTGCCTGCAACGCTACCGGGACCCCATAAATGCCCTGAACGTTTACCCCGTACCCGATGGGGATACCGGCACCAACATGATGCTGACCATGCGGGCCGGGGTGGAGAAGCTGACCCTGAACGGGGAAGCCACCGCCGGCGAGGTGGCGGCCCAGATGGCCGATGGCACCTTCTGGGAGGCCCGGGGAAACAGCGGTGTCATACTGTCCCAGTTCTTCAAGGGCATTGCCCAGGGCCTCGATGGGCGGGAGGTTTGCGGTGGACCGGACTTGGCCCGCG
This sequence comes from Dehalococcoidia bacterium, assembly GCA_965221385.1. Classification (GTDB taxonomy): domain Bacteria; phylum Chloroflexota; class Dehalococcoidia; order Lucifugimonadales; family UBA3495; genus Bin22. The sequence goes on along the minus strand of OZ244885.1, from coordinate 828,996 downwards.
CCTTCCGTTCGGCAACGGACGCCGCCTACAAGTCCGTGGGCAATCCGGTGGAAGGGACGATGTTGACGGTCATCCGCTGTGTGGCGGAAGCCCTGGAAGCCGCCGAAGATGACGGCGATGTGCTCTCCCTTTGGGAAAGGGGCTACCAGGCATCGCGAGATGCGCTGGACTCAACTCCCTCCCTTCTCGCCAAGCTGAGGGAAGCCGGCGTGGTGGATGCAGGCGGCATGGGCATTGTCGTAATCCTGGGGGGCGCTTACCTGCACTTGACCGGCGAGGACGTGGCCGAGGCGGACCTGGGTTTGGCCACCTCCGCGGGCCAGATTGACCCCTCCCAGCTTGCATCGGTGGCCGTCGAAAGCGACTTTCTGGATTCTTCGGTAGAATCGGAGTGGGGTTACTGCACCCAGTTTCTAATCCAGGGCCAGGAACTGGACATCGAAAGGGTTCGGGCCGAACTGGGAGAAATTGCAGAGTCCATGGTCGTGGTCGGCGATGACCGCTTCATCCGGGTGCACGTCCACATGGAAGACCCTGGAGAGGCCCTCACCTACGCGGTTAGTCTGGGTGAACTGGACCAGATAAAGATTGACAACATGAGCCTCCAGAACCAGGATTGGGCATCGGGCCACCAGGAGCGTTCGGAGCCCAAGTCGGGTTTGGCAGTGGTGGCGGTGGCTCCAGGTGATGGCCTGGCTCAGCTGTTCCGCGAGATTGCCGGCGCAGTGGTGGTGAGCGGCGGCCAGACCATGAACCCCAGCGTGGCCCAGCTGATCAGCGCCGCCGAGCGAACCGGGGCGGAGGACATCATCCTGCTTCCCAACAACAAGAACGTCACCATCACGGCAACCCAGGCGGCGGAGCGGGAGAACGACAGCCAGAATCTGTACGTAGTTGCCTCTTCAACCGTGTCCCAGGGGATTGCCGCCGCCATGGCCTACAATTCCCAACTGCCGGTGGACCAGAACCTGGATGCCATGAAGCGATCCATGTCCGAGGTGGTATCCGTTGAGGTGACCCAATCGGTGCGGGACGCCACCCTGGGAGGAGTCTCCGTGACAGAGGGTGATTTCATGGGTTTGGTGGACGGGGACCTATCGGCGGTAGGGCCCACTGCCGAGGTGGCCTTGCTGTCCGCCCTCGAAGGTGTTGGGTTGACGGACGACCACGTGGTAACCATCTACCGGGGTGAGGATGCCGACGAAGAAGCGGTGGAACAGGTCACCGCATCGCTGGAGGAGAGAGTCCCCGGTATTCAGGTGGAACAGGTTTACGGGGGGCAACCCCATTATCCATTCTTCGTCTCCGTGGAGTAGAGATTATGGCAGTACGAATAGTTACCGACAGCACCTCAGATCTTCCCCCAAACGTGGCGAAGGAGTTGGGTGTGGTAGTGATTCCGGCCAACGTAATTTTCGGCGACGAGTCCTTCCGGGACGGTATCGACCTGACCCATGACGGATTTTACCAGAGGCTGGTAGATGGGGACACGCTGCCCACCACCTCTCAACCCTCTGTCGGCACCTTTCATGCTGCCTACCAGGAAATCCTCGACCAGGGCGACGAAATCGTTTCAATCCATGTGTCGGGAAAATTGAGTGGCACCGTCAATTCTGCGGCTCAGGCCAAGGCCGGTCTGGGTGACAATGCGCCCATTGAGGTTGTCGATTCCCAGGGAGCTTCGGTCATGCTTGCCCTGGTTGCCGCGGCTGCGGCGGAACGGGTTGGCAGCGCGGCATCCGCATCGGAACTGGCCGAGCAGGTTCGGCGGGATTTGCCACGAACCACTGCCGTTTTCTCGCTGGACACCCTGGAATATCTCCAGAAGGGTGGGCGCATCGGCAAAGCTCAGGCCTTCGTTGGTTCCTTGCTCAGCGTCAAGCCCATCCTGACCATCCGGGACGGCGAGGTGCTTCCCCTGGAGCGGCCTCGCAACCATCGACGAGCCATGGCCCGCCTGGAGGAGATGGCCAGGGAGATGGGCCCCGTGGAGCGGATGGCCGTGGTTTACAGCACCGACCAACAATGGGCGGAGGATTTGCGGGGGAACCTGGCGGACCTGGCCCCGGAGGACAAGACAATCACCGCCAGATTCGGCCCGGCCCTGGGTACCTACGTCGGGCCCCGCGCGGTGGGCGTGGCCCTGACCACCGCCTCCTAGCGCCGCGGCCGGGAGTAGGGCCGCAGTTGGCAGCTCTCTTCAATTACACGTTTGGTTTCAACCGGACAAGCAATGGCTACCCGCTCAAATAAAGCCGGCGATTGGTCCACAACCTTTCGTAACATCCTGGAGTTGGAACGGGCCAACGGGTTCAACGACCGGGCGGTTATCGGTGGGATGGACAGCTTCGTAAGCCGCTCCCCGGACGCGGTGCGGACTCGGGTCAGTCGGGCGCCAACGGGCCGCCAACTGCTTCGTCCCCGTTATGCCGGTATGTCCACTGAAGAGCGGGCGCAATGGGCCTCCGACTGGCTGAGCATTCTGGACGGGGACACGGCCCCCATTGACGAGAAGTCCCCCGAACCGCCTCCGGAAGCCGAAGCCGGCAATGCCCCAGTCAAGGTCAGACGGGTTGGACAGGGCGAACAGATGCCAGCTGGCGCCACCGGCCCACTGGAACTGGATTCGCCGGTCACCAGCCTAAAGCAGGTGGGCAGGAAGACACCGGAGCTGTTGGCCAAGCTGGAAATAGCGTCCGTCCGTGACCTGCTGTATCACTTCCCCCACCGCTATATCGATTACTCCCGGCTGGCCAAGGTGTCCGAACTGTGGCAGGGCCAGGAACTGACGGTCGAGGGGCAGATAACCGAGGCCAGGGCCCTATCCCTGGGTCGCAGCCGTCGCAAGGCCACGGAGGCGATTCTGGCTGACGATACGGGCGTAGCCAAGATAACCTGGTTTGGTCAGCAGTACCTGGCCCGGTCCCTGCGGCCCGGTACCCGAATCGCCGTCAGTGGCCGGGTCGAATCCTTCAGCGGCCGGCCCGTGTTCGAGTCGCCAGAATACGACATTATCCGTCCGGGCCAGCCAACATTGAACACCGGCAGGCTGGCGCCGGTGTATCCCCTGACCGCCGGCCTTACCGGTCGCACCATGCGCAACCTGGTCTGGCAGGCATTGGAGAGTTGCCTGGGTCAGGTCAAGGAAACCCTGCCAGACCCCGTCCTCTCCCGCACCCGCCTGATGCCCCTGGCCGGGGCCCTGCGGCAGGCGCACTACCCGGACAGTTTGGAGCAACGGGACAGCGCCCGCCGACGGCTGGCCTTCGAGGAGTTGCTGACCATCCAGTTGTCGGTGCTTTCCAGCCGACATCAGGAGGTGGGTCAGCAGCAGGGAGTTGCCATCGAGACACCGGCGGGATTCGTTGACGGCATACTGTCCAACCTGCCCTTCATCCTTACCGGAGCCCAGCGCCGTTGCCTGGAAGAAGCCCTGAGGGACATGTCCCGGGGAACGCCGCCCATGAATCGGCTGCTGCAGGGCGAAGTTGGCAGTGGCAAAACGGTGGTGGCGCTGGTTGCCCTGCTTTCCGCCATTGCGGCGGGTTACCAGGGCGCCATCATGGCTCCCACGGCCGTGCTGGCCGAACAGCACTTCCTGACAGTGGGCAGGCTCTTGGGCGAGATGGCCGATGTTACCCAGGCAGAAAACCAGTTGACCGTGTACCTGGAAGCCCTGGGTCGTCCCATGACGGTGGGTCTGCTGACCGGTAGCGCCCGCGCCAGGCCCCGCAACAGGATAAGGTCCCTGGCTACCGAGGGTACCCTGGATCTGCTCATCGGCACTCATGCCCTGATCCAGGAAGGGGTGGAATTGCCCCGGTTGGCCCTGGCGGTAATGGACGAGCAGCACCGGTTCGGTGTGATGCAACGGTCGGCCCTCCGCCAGAAGAGCGATGAAAACCCTCACACGCTGGTCATGTCGGCTACTCCCATACCCCGCACACTCACATTAACGCTGTACGGTGACCTGGACATTTCCGTCATTGACGAATTGCCCCCGGGCCGGCAGGAGATTTTGACCAGGTACGTTGACCCCGAGCGTCGGGAAGCGGCCTACGGATTCATTTGCCGGGAGGTGAGCGCTGGTCGGCAGGCCTTCATTGTTTGCCCCCTTATTGACGAGTCCGAGGCCATTGTCGCCAAAGCCGCCGCCGAAGAGTACGAGCGTCTGTCCCGGGAGATTTTTCCGGAGCTGAGGGTGGGACTTCTGCACGGCAGGATGTCCGGCGCCGAAAAAGACCGGACCATGCGCCAATTCCGGGATGGGGAACTGGACATTCTGGTCACCACGGCGGTGGTGGAGGTGGGCATCGACGTACCCAACGCCACGGTAATGCTGATCGAAGGGGCGGATCGGTTCGGCATGGCCCAGTTGCACCAGTTCCGGGGCCGGGTGGGCCGGGGTGAGCACAAGAGCTACTGCATTCTTCTGTCGGAAAACCCCTCCGCCGCCGCCAATGAGAGGCTGGCGGCCCTGGAGGGTACCCAGGATGGTTTCCGTCTGGCGGAGATTGACTTGGAGCTTCGAGGGCCGGGGGATTTCTTTGGCACCAGGCAGAGCGGTCTGCCCGACCTGCGAATGGCTCGCCTTTCCGACCGGGACCTGCTGGACCTGGCCCGTAGTGAGGCGATGGAGATTATGGACAAGGACCCGGACCTGGCCGGCCCGGAGTATGGGCCCCTGGCCGCCCAGGTGGCCAGGTTCAAGGAGAAGGTAAGCATCGGCTCGGCCACCGCCGAGTTAAGCTGATGCCCGGCTTTGATTTAGCACCGTACTCTGTCAACCACTCTTCCTACCGCAATCCAACCAACCCCATAATTCCGAGCCCTTCGAGGAATCCCAACGGCGGTGGGGAACCGTCCTGGCCACGTCCAGCCCCCCATGTCTGTCATTCCGAGCGACAGACGAGGAATCCCAACGGAAGGGGGAACCGTCCTGGCCACGTCCAGCCCCCCCTGTCTGTCATTCCGAGCGACAGACGAGGAATCCCAACGGAAGGGGGAACCGTCCTGGCCACGCCCAGCCCCCCATGTCTGTCGCTCGGAATGACGGGAAAGGTTGGTTTGGGGTGGGTTGGATGATTGATTGGCACGGCTGGGATATGTCGTCTCAGTTACCCTCCCTCCCCCGGATTGACTGCCCGCTAGTTGAATGACCTGAACCGGTATCCCACGTTCCAGATCGTTTCAATGAAGGAATGATCCGGGTCTTCAATCTTGGAGCGCAGTCTTCTGATGTGGACGTCCACGGTGCGGGTGCCGCCCAGGTAGTCGTACCCCCAAACCTGGCTTAGCAGAACGTCGCGGGAGTAAACCCGGCCAGGGTTGGAAGCCAGCATGACCAGCAGTTGAAATTCCTTGTAGGTGAGGGAAACCCGCCGGCCGTTCATCATCACGTCGTACTTTTCCAGGTCGATCACCAGGTCCTCAACCTTGAGCAACTGCCCTCCGGTGGGGCCGCTGACCCGGAAAATGGCCTGCTTGATGCGGGGGGCCAATTCCTCCTGCTGGATGGGATTCAGGATGAACTCGTCCGGGTTCATGGCGGGGTCAAAGGACTGTACGGCATCGGCCGGCACGACCGCCAGGACGGGCAGCTTAAGATTGCGGCACCCCGTCACAATTTCCATACATTGGCCCGGCGGGAATGAGGCCACGTCCAGCATGACTACATCGATGTTTGTCTGGTTCGAGGCGACGGCGTCGGCCACCTGGGACAGGTCCGAGCCGAAGAGGCAGGAAAGCCCGGCCCGGCTCACCGATTCCAACAAGCCATGCAGTCCGCTGGTGGGGGAAGCGAGAAGAAATATGGAATACACTGCTCCGACCCTTGTGTTGGGGGTGGCGGTTTGCTGGCGTAAGTATATGGGATTTTGTTGAATGCACCAAATTTACAGCCACCGCATGATTTGACTATGCCAAATCCCAGGGAATAGTATGGGAACATACAACCTGTTGCCCACGGTGGCCGACTGGTCCCCAGGCTGTGGCGCAGAAACGATCGAAGGATCGGAGGTACGCGTGGTTACCCAAACCCTCCCGATGACTCCCCGTGAGACGTGGCAAAGAATCCGCAGCAACGAATGGCGGGGCGTCACCGCAGGGGTTGCGCCGGGCCATGTGCAGGCCAACCTGGCCATCCTCCCCAGGGAACTGGCCTTTGACTTCCTTCTCTTCTGCCAACGCAATCCTCGCCCCTGCCCCATATTGGAGGTAATCGAGGCCGGCCAGGTGGAACCCAAATTGGTTGCACCCGGCGCCGATATTCGCACCGATATTCCCCACTACCGGGTTTACGAGAAGGGAGAATTGGTGGGCGAGGTGGACTCGCTGGTGGACATCTGGAGGGATGACCTGGTGTCCTTCCTCCTGGGATGCAGCTTCTCCTTTGAGACGGCAATGGCCGATGCCGGCATTCCGTTGCGGCACCAGGAAATGAACTGCAATGTGCCAATGTACGTGACCAACATGGCCACCAACCCGGCCGGCATCTTCTCCGGCCCCATGGTGGTGAGTATGCGGCCGGTGCGGCAAGACAAGATAGTCCGGGCGGTGCAGGTAACCTCCCGCTTCCCGGCCACCCATGGCGCGCCAGTCCACATCGGCGATCCCGCCGCCATCGGTATCTGCAATATCGACCAGCCCGACTTTGGGGACCCGGTGGAGATTCGGCCCGGAGAGGAACCCGTCTTCTGGGCCTGTGGGGTTACGCCCCAGGCGGTGGCCTTGAATTGCAAGCCGTCCCTGATGTTGACCCATGCCCCCGGCTATATGTTCGTAACCGCCCAGAGAGACGCCGATTATGCTGTTCTCTAGGCCCGGTTCCCCAGTAGAAGCGTTCTCCGCTAGTCCGCAACGGCTGGGAGGAAATTGGCCATGAACTTCGGCGGGGATACGATTGAGGACATAATCCTGTCTGAAGACAGGCGGGGCGTGTCCGAGTTGCGGGGCCTCCAGGACCCTGACTTTTGCCACCAGGCAGCGCGCTTTATCCTCGACCACCCGGGCCGGGTGGCCATCATTACCGGCTTCTACATCTTGTCCGCAGGCCGCCACGAAACGGACGGACCCCCGGGGGCAATCGCCATCGGCAACGCCCTGCAGGCACTGGGTTGGGAAGTAACCTACGTTGTTGACTGTCACTCGGCTCCTATGATGGTCGATTGGCTGGGAAGCCGGGCCCCGGTGGTGGAGTTCCCCATCGCCGGCGACGAAGCCAGCCGGGCCGAGGCAAGCCGGTTGCTGGACGACCTGCGTCCTGACCTGCTGATTTCCATTGAACGGTGCGGCCGAAATGCCCGCGGCGCATACCTGAACATGCTTTCCAGGGACATTACCGAACATACCGCCCGGCTGGATTACCTGTTCGAGCAGGGTATTCCGTCGGTGGGCATCGGGGACGGCGGTAATGAGATTGGCATGGGAAACCTGGCCGAACACATTCCCCCCGTTGATCGCCTGCCCGATGAGCCGGCGATAACCACGGTGGACCGGCTGGTGCTTGCCAGCGTTTCCAACTGGGGAGGATACGGTTTGGTCGCGGCCCTTTCCATATTGAAGGGCCGGAACCTGCTGCCCACGACTGAAGAGGATGCCCGCCTGATTAGCCGAATGGTGGAGGAAGGCGCGGTGGACGGCGGTTCCGGCATCAACCGGTACTACGTGGACAACTTCACCCTGGAAGAGAACGCCCAGCTGCTCGGCAGGCTGCACGAACTGGTGGAGGGAGAACTGAAGCGGGGGTAGGCGGCAAGGCGCGCGCGGGGCAGGAATAGGGTGGCCAAACCCGTGGTTTGATTGCGGGGAAGGGCCTTCAGGAAAAACCGCCCACGGAGGGACGCCCCCACCAAAGGTAGGGGTCCTACCCCGATAGCGTTTTCTGTTCCACCGCCAGTACCCGGCGCAATTCATAGATTTCGTCCCGCACCTGGGCCGCCTTTTCGAACTCCAGGTTGCGGGCCGCTTCCTTCATCTGGGTCTCCAAGTCTTTGATTACCCGGAACATGTCCTCCCTGGACATTTCCTGCCGGGCTACCCGGTAGCTGGCCCGGTTTTCGCCCACGCCCTTGATTGCCTCGGTAATGTCGTGGACTGCCTTCTGGATGCTCTGGGGCTCAATGCCGTGTTCCCGGTTGTACACGTCCTGAATTTGCCGCCGGCGGTAGGTTTCGTCAATGGCGAACTTCATTGAGTCGGTTACCCGGTCGGCGTACATGATCACGTGGCCGTCCGCGTGGCGAGCGGCCCGGCCAATGGTCTGGATCAGGGAGGTGGTGGAGCGCAGGTAGCCTTCCTTGTCCGCATCGAGAATGGCCACCAGGCTTACCTCGGGCAGATCCAAACCCTCCCGCAGCAGGTTGATGCCCACCACCACGTCGTAAACGCCCAGCCGCAGGTCCCGCAGGATTTCCACCCTCTCCAGGGTGTGAACATCCGAATGCAGGTAATGGTTGCGTATCCCCATCTCGGAGAGGAAATCGGCCAGTTCCTCAGCCATTCGCTTGGTGAGGGTGGTAACCAGGCAGCGCTGCCGCAATTCCACCCGCTGCTTTATTTGGTTGAGAAGGTCGTCGATCTGACCCGCCGAAGGCTTGACTTCGATGGTGGGGTCCAGCAGCCCCGTGGGGCGAATTACCTGCTCCACAATCGTCGTGCTGTGTTCCATTTCGTAGGGTCCGGGCGTGGCGGAAACGAATATGACCTGGTTGATGTGCCGCTCAAATTCCCCAAAGTTCAGGGGGCGATTGTCCAGGGCCGACGGCAGCCGGAAACCAAAGTCAACCAGGGTTTGCTTGCGGGAAAGGTCTCCGTGGTACATACCCCGCACCTGGGGCAGGGTCATGTGCGACTCATCCACCAACAGCAGATAGTCTTCGGGGAAGTAGTCCAGCAGCGTGTGGGGAGGGGTACCCGGCCCCCGGCGGGACAGGTGACGGGCGTAGTTCTCCACGCCGGCGCAGAAGCCCGTTTCCTGGAGCATCTCCAGGTCGTAGTGGGTGCGGCTTTCCAGTCGGGCGGCTTCCAGCAGCTTCTCCTGTCGCTTCAACTCCGCCAACCGTTCCACCAATTCGTCCCGGATGTCGGCGCAGGCCAGTTGCAGCTTTTCCTTGCTGGTAACGAAGTGCTTGGCCGGGTATATGGCCGCCTCCTGCTGCTGCCCCAGCATCTCGCCGGTCAACGGGTCCAGCGTAACGATTCGTTCTATTTCGTCCCCGAAGAACTGGATGCGCATGGCCACCTCTTCGTAGGCCGGCACCAGTTCCAGCACATCGCCGCGCACCCGGAACTTTCCCCGGGACAGGTCCATGTCGTTGCGCTCGTACTGCATTTCCACCAGTTGGCGCAGGAGTCGGGAGCGGTCCCTGATTTCGCCGACCTTTACCTGGGCGACCAGGTTGAAGTAATCCTGGGGGTCTCCCAAGCCGTAGATGCAGGACACGGAGGCCACAATCAGCACGTCCCGCCGGGTAAGCAACGAAGTGGTGGCGGAGAGGCGCAGCTTGTCCAACTCTTCGTTGACGCTGGCGTCCTTTTCCACGTAGGTGTCGGTGCGAGGAACGTAGGCCTCGGGCTGGTAGTAGTCGTAGTAGGAGACGAAGTACTCGACGGCGTTGTTGGGAAAGAACTCCTTGAACTCGGTGGCCAACTGGGCGGCCAGCGTCTTGTTGTGGGCGATTACCAGGGTTGGCCGTTGCACTTCCTGGATGATGTTGGCCATGGTGAAGGTCTTGCCGCTGCCGGTCACCCCCAGCAGCGTCTGGTGTACCAGGCCCTCTTTGATCCCGTTGGTCAGACGTTGGACGGCGCCCGGTTGGTCGCCGGTCATCTTGAATTCGGAAGCCAATTGAAAGTCTGGCATGGCGCCCACCCTTTACTGTTCATGTCTTGCGGGATAACTGCTCGACGCCTGGAGATGCGCCGTTTCGGACAATTCAAGAGCCGGAAAACCTGCCCGTTACCAGCCCCCGATGTGCTGCAAAGCCTGGCGAAGATAGTCCTCCACGGTCTGGTCGGCAGACCGGTCCAGGCTGGCCAACGCCCGTCGCACCTCGGCGGTGGTGTACCCCATGGACCGCAGGATTTCTATCAGTTCGCCGTCGGCGTTAGAGGCGTCGGTTTCTCCACCCTCCTGCTCAACATCCACATCCCCCACTTTTCCCTTCAATTCCAGGACGATGCGGTCGGCAGTGCGGCGGCCCACGCCGGAGACCCCGCTCAACTTGGCGGTGTCTCCCAGGGCGATGGCGCGCTGCAGGCCCGTTGCGCCCAACCCGGAAACCAGGGCCAGACCCAGACGGGGGCCCACGCCGGTGACGCCCTGGGTTGCCAGGAACAGATCCAGCGCTGCCTGGCTGGTGAATCCGTAGAGAATGGGCTGCTCGTCGCGAATTCGCAGGTGGGTGAAAAGCGTTACCGCGCTTCCCTCAGGGCCTATGGTCAGTATCTCCGATGCTGGCGCCATTACGCGGAGCGTTACCCCACCAACGGTCAGGTGAACCCAGTCCTCCCCAGTTTCCGCCAGTATCCCGGTGACCCCGACTATCACGTTCTATCGTTCCGAACCGGCCGAACCCATGTTGATCTCCCGTGCCAGCGCGGACTCCTCGTTGCTGCGGATCAGGTGGCAAAGCCCAACCGACAGGGCATCGGCGGCGTCGGAATCGGGCAGGGACTCCAAACCCAGGGTGGCGGCGAGGGCCCGTTGCATCTGATCCTTGGTGGCGGCGCCATAGTCGGCCACGGCCCGCTTAACCTCGGCGGGGCTGTAGCGGTGTACGGGAATGCCGGCGCTGGCCGCGCCGATGAGCACCGTAGCCTGGGCCTGGCCTACGGCAATGGCTGGCCGGATGAACTGGCGCTCTCCCCGCCCGACGAAGGGTTCTTCCACCGCCAGTACATCAGGGTCGAAGACGCTGACCATGTTCCGGACGTGGGTGAACATCTGGAACAGGCGCTCGCCAATATCCATGTAGCGGGACAGGGTGACGACACCGTAGTCCACCACCTCGGTGGCCGGTTCGCTGATGATGAACCCGTACCCCATCTTGAGGGTACCCGGATCTATGGCCAAAACTCGCATTACGACGGCCTTGGGGATTATTGCCCGAAACTGGGTAACGGCGAGAGACACTGGGAAGTCGGCTTGGGGTTGCCAGCCTTCCTTCACCCCGGCTGAATGCTAGGTGGCGGCGCCGTACTGTTCCAGAACTTCGGGAGGAAAGTCGGCGTTGGTGTAGGCCTTCTGGATGTCCGCCAGGTCCTCCAACAGGTCCAGAAGCCGAAGGGTCTGCTCAGCGGCCCTTGCATCCAGGGCCACCGTGGCCTTGGGAACCAGAGAAATGTCGGAAGAGGTGAAGTTCACGCCCTCTTCTTCCAGGGCGCTCTGGGTTGTCTGTAGGGTATCGGGCGCCGTGTGAATCTCGACCATGCCGTCCTCGATTCTCACGTCCTCGGCGCCGGCGTCAATGGCCACCAGGCCCAGTTCCTCGGCCCGCTCCTCGTCGTCCATTTCTATGGTGATGACGCCCTTGGTTTCGAAGTTCCAGGCCACGCAACCGGATTCTCCCAGGCTGCCGCCACCCTTGTTGAAGGCAGAGCGTACCTCCGCTGCCGTGCGATTGCGATTGTCGGTTACCGCCTGAATCAGAATGGCGCCACCGCCGGGACCGTATCCCTCGTAGGTTATCTCGGTCAGGCTCTCCGGCCCTTCGCCCGACTCACCCGTGCCCCTCTTGACGGCCCGGGTAATGCTGTCCATGGGCATATTGCTGGACTTGGCCTTGTCGATGGCCAGTCGCAGCCGGAAGTTCATGTCCGGGTCGCCGCTGCCACCCTGGGAGGTGGCCAGGGTAATGTCCCGCGCCAGCTTGGTGAAGAGGGCGCCCCGCTTGGCGTCAGCAGCCCCCTTGGCTCTCTTTATCGTTGACCATTTTGAATGTCCTGACATTTCGGAAGCCTCCTTCTGGCCGGTGGGGAAGGGGTGGATTTCCCGCCCCGGATGCGGCCGCAAGAGTGGAGCTATTGGATTGGATTTTAGCACCGGCCCCGGCGGCGGTCAAAGCGAAAGGGACGTTCGCAAAAGGGACTTGGTTTACCCAGCCCATTTACTGCGAGTACCGCCGGGAAAGTGAATATTGCCTCGGTGAAATTAGCGGAGACCGTCCAGCAGCCGGACGACCATGTATCCCTCTGCTATTTCCACCCGCATGACTACCTGGGATATGGCTGGTATCAGCAAGTCGCCGGAGGGTCCGGCAACCACGTAAACGTCGTTGCTGCCGGTCTCGATAATCTCCGATATTTGGCCCAGATGCTCCCCCTCTTCCGTATAGACTGCTAGCCCCATCAACTGGTAATGGAAATACTCGCCCTCGGTCAATTGGTGGGAGGCGTCAGCTTCGGCGGTCAATTCCAGATTGGTGAGGCTGCGGGCGGCGGATTGGGTGGTAATGCCACTGAGCCGAAGAATTGCGACTCCCCGGCCGTTGTGGGATGAAGAAAGGATGTAATGGGAAGTTCCGTCAATCAGCAGCGCCCGCCCCGGGTCAAACCGGTTGGCCACGTCGCTGAGAATACGGACGCGAACTTCTCCGGTGGTTCCGTGGGAGCCAAGCACCCGGCCAACCACGGGTTGAGAGGTGTTGGAATCGGAATCAGTGGCCAAGTCGTGAATTCCGGCGGTCGTGAGGATTGCAGGGGAAGAGCTGTCGGCCCTGCTCGAAGCGGTAGTGGAGCAATCCCTGCGGGGATGGAAGGGGGCTCTAGACTATTTCCAATTGCGCGCGGCTTCCCTCTTTGATTGCGGCGACCCTGACCAGAACCCGGATGGCTTGGGCCACCCGACCCTGGCGGCCAATCACCTTGCCCTTGTCCTCCGGGGCCACTTCCAGCCTGAGTACCAGTTGGCCATCTTCCATGGATTCGGTGACGCTGACGGCTTCCGGGTTGGTGGCCAGGGAGCGGGCGATGTATTCTACCAATTCTTTCATTCGACCGGCTCTGCTACTTCTACCTGGTCACAGGTTTGGTCACCGGATGTTGCCGCCGCTTCTCCTGGCGAGTTCATCCGGTCGTAAACCCCGTCGCGCACCAAGATGCGCTTTACGGCATCGGAAGGTTGGGCGCCCCGGCTCAGCCACTCGATAGCCCGGTCCTCTTTCAGGACGACGGCTGGGGGATCTACCATCGGGTTGTATTGTCCTATCCATTCCACGTAGGCGCCGTCCCGGGGCGCCGCAGAATCGGCTACCACAATCCGGTAGGAAGGACTACCCTTCTTGCCCACTCTTCTCAAACGAATACGCAGCATAAATACTCCACGGGTGAGATACGGAAAAACCGCCGAACCTTCGCTTATGATTTTAAGGGGGGGCTACCCAAAAGTCAATTTGAAACAGAGACTGAATCGCCATTCCAATAGGGTTTGCCGCAAACAGGCATGACGAAGGCAGTCGATGGTGCATCACCGACCTTCACATGGATGGCCTGGTTGACCGGGAAAAGTTAAAGAGAGAAGAAACCTTGCGGAAAAAAGGGATCGGGCCCAGCCCTTCTGGAGAGGCACCGCCCAAGGAAATACTAGGTCCCGGGGGCGATGGTAGACATTGGCCTGGGCCCGACTAACGGGTTGCTATTGACATAAAGGTTAGGTCAGGTTCACCCCGTCGTGTCCAGACTGATGCCTACCATCGCCCCCGCATACTAAACTATGTTCCATGCCATCTCACCTCCTTTTTCAAAATTCCCGACAAGCGGTTGCAATATTGTTATCACATCGCGATACCCTTGTCAACAGCAAATTTTCGCCAATAGTCGCCAATGTGTTTGGTCGTGAAATCCCCCGACCGTTTCCCTTGGCACATGCAAGAGGGCATTGCCGTTCGCGAAGTTGTCCCAGGGAAGACTGGAATGCAATAATCTATTTGCATCATTGGCAGATTGCCCTTTACCCCGCAAAGGGTCCCCGTGCTTTGACTGGATGGGCGTCGCCAGCGTTGCGACCACGCCCGGAGAGGATATGCGTATTGTCTTTATGGGTACGCCCGATTACGCCGTGCCCGTGCTTGCCAAGTTGGCTAAACACCCTGACTTGGAAGTGGTTGCGGTCTGCACCCCGCCGGATCGACCCAGGGGGCGTGGCAAGGAATTGGCGGCCCCGCCGGTGAAGACTGCCGCCCTGGCCCTGGGGTTGCCGGTCATGCAGCCAAATTCCCTCCGTTCCCGGCGGGTTCAGGAGAATCTGGCCGGATTGTCTGGGGATGTATTTGTGGTGGCCGCCTACGGCAAACTGCTGCCGGCGGAGGTTCTGGCACTGCCGCCCCATGGCTGCCTGAATATCCATCCCTCACTGCTGCCCAAGTACCGAGGCCCCTCGCCGGTGGTTAGCGCCCTGCTGGACGGGGTGGACGAAACTGGCGTCACGCTGATGCTGCTGGACGAAGGGATGGACTCGGGCCCCATCATTGCCCAACAAAAATTAACCCTGACCGGCGACGAAACGGCCGAATCCCTGACCCTTCAGTTGTTTCGTATGGGGGCGGACCTTCTGATTGATGCCTTGGGGCCCTGGACGGCCGGCCAGATGGAGGCCATACAACAGGAGGAGTCTCTGGCAACGGTTACCAGAAAGCTGGAACGCAATGATGGAGTTGCCGACTGGAACCTGACACCGTCGGAGTTGGAGCGGCGGCAGCGGGCCCTGACTCCATGGCCCGGTCTCTTCACCCGCTGGGGAGACCGAGCCTTGCGGCTGGTGGAGGTGAAGGCGGTGACAAGTTCGCCGGCGCTGGTTATCCCCGCAGGTGCGGAACCTGGAATGGTCATTCCCCTTTCCCTGGAAGAGACGCCTGTGGGTGTGGTGGTTGCCGGTGGGGCGCTGGGATTGAAGACTGTCCAGTTGGAGGGAAGGCGAGCCATGCCGGCTGGGGATTTTCTGCGGGGCAACCCCGATTTCCTGGGCAGCGTTCTGTAGTCTCAACCTGCGTGAACTGCTTGCTCCTGAAACGCATGAATCCCAATGCTCAGGTTCCGGGGTCACTGCAGTCAGGGAGAAAAGGGAAGGTATCAGGAGGGGCGGATAGTACCTGTGCCCAATACGAGATGGCGCCGCCGTCCACCCGCGCCAAATTGACAGTGAGAGGGCGTTGGTGATACATTTCACAAGGTTTTCCTAGCTAATTTTCGGTAATTTTCCCGCGAGGAAACAAGAATGCCAGCCAAGATTGCCGTACTGGCCAAGCAGGTCATTGACCCGGAAATGCCTATGGCCGCCTTTCAGATCGATTCCGGCGCCAAGCGCGTGGTCACTCCTCCCAACATACCGCCCGTCGTTAATGGTTTCGACGAAAACGCGGTGGAAGCGGCCCTTCAGATCAAGGATGCGGCCCCCGATGTTAACGTAACCGTCATATCCTCGGGTTCGTCCTTTGCCCTGGACGTTATGAAGAAACCTCTGTCCATGGGCGCCGATGAGTTGGTGCTGCTCCAGGACGACGCCTTTGACAACACGGTGGATAGTTTCCAAACGGCCCAGTTGCTGGTGGCGGCCATCCGAAAGCTGGGCGGTTTCGACCTGATTATCTGCGGCCGGCAGGCTTCGGACTGGGACAATGCCCAGGTGCCTCTGGGCGTGGCGGAATTGCTGGGCATGACCTGCGTTGCCCTCGGCAAGAAAGTGGACTTGAAGGACGAAAGCGTGGTGGTGGAGCGGTTGATTCCCGACGGCTATGAGGTGGTGGAGGCTTCCCTGCCCGCCCTGGTTACGGTCAGCAACGAACTGGGGCAGCCCCGCTATCCCACTTTGCGGGGAATAATGGCGGCCACCCGGAAGCGTCCCACCATCTGGACCGTTTCCGACCTGGAATTGGCCGATGGTGACCTGGAACCCCGATTGACCCTCCACGACCTCTTCATTCCAGTCAGCAACACGGAATGCGAAATGATCGAGGGGGACGATGAGGCTGACTCGGGTCGCAAGCTGGCCCTGCGGCTGCGAGAGGAAAAGTTCTTCTGAAGAGTTCACCTTACGTACAGGGATTCGAAGGGTCTTTGAGTAAGGTCCGGGCACCCCGGTTTGACCCGGCCACCCCGGTTTAACCCGGTTTAACATAGAAGTTTGGGAGGTCCTCATGGCGGAGGGCAGCGGAGTACTGATAATTGGAGAAACCCAGGGGGACGAACTTTCCCTGGCCACCCAGGAAATTCTCGCCGCCGGTCGCAGCGTGGCCGACAGCCTTGGTCAAGAGTTGGCCATTGGAATCTTTGGCAGTTCGGTGGGCGCGGTGGCCCAGGAGGCAATCTCCCTGGGCGCCGACCGGGTTTACGCCGTGACCAATCCCCTGCTGGACGAGTTCCAAGTTGACCTTTACCTTGAAGCCGCCGCCGTTCTTTGCCGCGAAACCAGCCCGTCCGTCTTGCTGATTGCCCGCACCAACCAGGGTAGGGAAGTGGCTCCCCGGCTGGCCTTCCGACTGGGTGTGGGCCTGGCCCAGGACTGCCTCGAAGTGTCCGTGGATTCGTCGTCGGGAACGCTGTTGGCCAACCGGCCCGTCTATGGCGGCAACGCGGTGGCGGTGGTCAGCTGCAATCAGACGCCCCAGGTGGCAGCCATCCGGCCCAAGGTATATGCCCCGGCGGAGGCCGATGCCTCCCGCCAGGGTGAGATGGTGTCCTTCCCGGTGGACTTGGAAGCCTCGATGGTGCGCAGCCGTGTGGTCGAGGTGGTGAAGGAAGAGGCCGAGGGCGTCAAGCTGGAGGATGCCAGCATCGTCGTTTCCGGAGGGCGCGGTCTGGGTGGTCCGGAACCCTTTGCCCAACTGGAGGAATTGGCTCGGTTGCTGGGCGGCGCTGTGGGAGCATCAAGGGCTGCGGTGGATTCCGGTTGGGTTCCGGCCAGTTACCAGGTGGGCCTGACCGGCAAGACCATAACCCCCGACCTCTACATCACTGTGGCCATTTCCGGCGCCAGCCAGCACATGGCCGGCTGTTCCGGTTCCAAGGCGATCGTGGCCATCAACAAGGACGCCGACGCTAACATCTTCCGCGAAGCTCGCTACGGCGTGGTGGGCGATTGGGAGAGGGTTCTCGGCGCCATGACGGAGGCGGTGCGGGAATTGGTTCAGGAGTAAGCCGAAGCAATCCTGTTCCAGGCTGGGACAATTCCCCAACTAGGAAGAGTGTCCTGACCTGACGCCCTAACCCAACAGAATGTTGTCAATCAGGCGGGTTGTCCCCAGGCGGACCGCCGTGGAAACCATCACCGGGGAGTTGGGGGATTCCGTTTCTCCCACTTCCACCTCCTCCAGGCTGGCGGCGTCGGCCACGCTCACGTAGTCGATGGCGGCTACCAACGGTTCCCCCTCCAGTATTTCCCGGGCCGCTGCTCGAATCACGCCAGCGTTCCGTTCCCCCTTCTCCCAAAGCTCTTTGGCGGCGGTGAGGGCCCGGAAGATAACCGGCGCAGCCTCCCGCTCCCCGCGTGTCAGGTGGGTGTTGCGACTGCTCAGGGCCAGTCCGTCCGGGTCGCGCACCGTCGGCACCGCTACGATTTCCACACCCATCGCCAGGTCCCGCGCCAATTTACGTATGATCGCTAACTGCTGGCCGTCCTTCTGGCCGAAGTAGGCCCGGTCGGGGTTGGCCAGGTTGAACAGCTTGGTCACGACGGTGGCGACTCCCCGGAAATGCCCTGGCCGGAACTCCCCCTCCAGCCGTCGGGCCAGGGAGCCCGGTTCCACCCAGGTGTCGAAACCGGCTGGATACACCTCGGCCGTGGAGGGCGCATAAACCAGGTCCACGCCCTCGGCTTCCAGCAGCGCCAGGTCCCGGTCCAGGTTGCGGGGATAGCTGGTAAGGTCCTCCTGGGACCCGAACTGGGTTGGGTTGACGAATATGGAGACGGCGACGGTTGCGTTTTCCGCCCGCGCCCGACGCACCAGGGCCAGGTGTCCGTCGTGCAGGGCGCCCATGGTCGGCACCAGCCCCAGGGAGCGGGGACAGGTACCCGTTGCCCCGGTGAACTCGGCATTGGTGGTTATTTTAATCATAATCCGACTTGCTGTTCGGCTTGGCTAGGGGCACTTCGACAATCTAGTTCTATGGGGTTCCCCGATTGCACCGGGCTGCAAAGGGGGAGACGTCAGGGACAATATTGCGCCGAATCAGGCAATTGGGTATTCCAGGAAGTCGGTTTCTTCAAGTACAGGCCCCTTTCTATTCAGGAAGCAGCCAGGCTAATCAAAGAGTTCATCTATCTCCCGTTCCAGGCGCTCATTTTGTTCGGTTGCAGTTTCTTCCGAATGGACCTGGGACGGGACTGCCGCTCCCACCCGCGCCGTCAGCAGGGCGTAGGACTCCGGTGAGCCATATTCTCGGGTGTGAACCACCACGGGCATGGGCACGGCATGGCCGAAAATCAGGGCCTGCTGCTTTTCTTCCAGACGGGTTAGTACACTCCGCAACTGGCGGCTACCCGACGTGCCGGACAGCACTGCCTCGATGTCTCGCTCATTGTCCAGGGCGCAGGTGAACCGGGTACCCAACTGACTCATCACCTCGCTGTCGATGCCGGCGGGTCGCTGGTCAATAACCATCAGGGTAACATTGTACTTCCGCAGCTCCCGAGCAATGTTGGCGAAGGTGGTCTGGGAAGCGATGGAGGGGTTCAGGAAACGGTGGGCCTCTTCAACGACAATTACCAATGGGCGTGGATCCATCCCCTGGCCTCCCTCAGCCGCCTCTTTCAACTCGACATACCGTTCGTGAATTCGGCGAGTGAGCAGGTTGCTGACCAGTATGTAGGCGCTCAGGTCGCGGCCATAGCGTCCGAACTCCAAGACCACGTGCTTGCCCCGTTCCAGGTGGTCAATGATGGTGGCGGCGGCGTTGTGGCCGGCTCCCTCTTCCAGAAAGGGGTAGCGGCGGAACCGGGACAGGCGATTGTGGAGGGAACCCAGGGCGGACCGGTTCACCCCAAGTTCGTCGGCCAGTTCCCCCAAATCCTGGCCGGACCGGCTCATGAATTCACCAATCCAGTTTGACCGGAACCTTTGCTGCAGGTTGAAGGCGGTGGAAGCGGCGACATCTGACAGGTTCAAGTTGTCCTTGAGCAGCTCTATGTCCTCCGGTTCTATTTCCCCGTAACCGATCCGCACCACCTCGTCCGGAGAAGAGCCCCGTCGGCGGGAGCTCTCCGGGTCCAGGGTGAAGGTGGAAACCAGGGAGGGAAACAGTTGCTTGAGTCCCTTAACCTGCCGGCCCTGGTCCGTGTCCTGACCGCTCCAGCCGTATTCACTGTGCATGTCGAATATCAGGGAGGAGGCGCCGTCTCCCTGGAGAATCCCTACCAACAGGAGCCGCGTCAGAAAGGTCTTACCGGTGCCGCTCTTGCCGAAGATACCGAAGGAGCGTTTGACCAGGTTATCCAGGTCCAGGCAAACCCGTACATCCATGTCCAGCGGGGAGCCGATCCAGAAGTGGTGTTTATCTTCCGTACCAAAAACCGACGCGACATCGCCGGCGGAGGCGGGGTAGGCCGGTGAAAAGTGGGAGGGTATCGTCTTCGCGGCAACGGGCCGGCCCCCGGTGTCGCTGGCCAGGGGGAGGGCCAGGTTCGGCAGCGCCGATACCGTACCGTAGGCCATGGTGCCGGACATGGCACCCATAAGTACCGGGTCGTCGAACTCAGGAGGCGCATGGCGCAGGTCGGAGTCGGCGACGTTGAGCTTCAAGTCGGTAATCACGCCAAAGAACCGGTACCGGCGGCCTAGGATGGTCACGAAAGTCCCCACCTTTACGTCCTCGATGAGAGCGTCCTCGGCGGAATTCAAGCGAATTTCCACGCCGTCGGTCAGGGAACCACCCACCACCACTCCCATGGGCGCCCGCCCCTGGGTGGGGTCCTCTCCCAAGTTTCCATAAACCGGCCAGCCGTTGTTCATTGTCTCACTCTCTTGAGGATGGCGCTGAGCCTGGCCGACTCCCCGATTAGCTCCCGCGATAATGCCTGGCCGGCCCGCATCAGGAACTGTTCCTCATCGGCCCGCCCGACAACGGCTGATCTGAGATAGGCAACGACCACCTCGTCCGCCATGGGCCCACCGGCGCCAATCAGGAATCGGCAAAAGTCCAGATTCTCCGTGAACCTGGCCACAACGGTCGGTGAGCAATCGTACACGAAGGAATGAATGGGCGGTGGCGTCGGCGGCAACAATTGGAAAATATGGCTGCCTTCTTGGTAGCCCACTATCAGCGCCTGGAAACGGGTGGTGAGCAGTCTGTCCAACTGCGGGTTCTCGCGATAAATTTCTTCGGGGGTCTGGGCCTCCCGCCCCCGGGCCAGGATGGGGCGGCTGGTGTCTATTGGTTCGGTACGGATGTCCTGCACGACGGCGAATACCCTGGGATCTCCCACGGCGACCAGGGATCCCAGGGGCGGCGCGCCCTGCAGTTCGTAGCACTGGGCGGTCAAAATGCGCGATTCGGAGGCAATTATTTCGCCCACCCGTCGTTCCATCTCTATACGCTGCCCCGAGTTCAAGTCTGCCCCCACCAAAGGGTTCCGGCGTTGACCGGTTCCCCAATTATACCCCTCTGCTCGCACCAGGGTCAGGGGCGAAGAAGAATCCCGTTGCCCAAGTTGGGACGTGCTATAATTCTTGGGTTGGAATATTGAAAATGGAGTAATTTCAATGGGATTGAGCGCCGTAGCTATTTTGAGCCCCGGGGACATGGGACACGCCGTAGGGCAACGTCTTCGGGAGAATGAACTGGACGTCCTCACGTGCCTGGCTGGCAGGAGCCCTAGAACCCGCGCCCTGGCCGAAAAGGCCGGTATCCGCGACGTGGGTACCATGGAAGAACTGGTAGAACAGTCGGACTTGATAATGTCCATGACCGTCTCGGCTGCTGTTCCCGCCCTGTGCCGGGAGGTGGCCGGCGCAGTCAAGGCTACCGGGGCGGATGTCCTCTTCGCCGAATGCAATGCCATAGCTCCCCAATTGACCCGGGAAATGGAACCGATCATCACCGACGCCGGGGGCAGGTTCGTGGACGTTTCCATCATTGGTGGCCCTCCCCGGCCCGGCTACAGCCCCCACTTCTACACTTCAGGGGAACAGGCTGCGGAGTTTGGGCAACTGAACGACTTCGGCCTCACCGTTTTGCAGTTGGATGGGGATGTGGGACAGGCCTCGGGCATCAAGATGTGCTATGCGGCCATGACCAAGGGTACCTGGGCTCTCTATTCGCAACTGTTGATGGCCGCCGAACTGATGGGCCTGACCGAGCCGCTGCTGGCCGAATTCCAGTCGGGGCAGGCGGAAGTCCTGAAGCGAATGGAGCGAACGATTCCGACGGTGCCTCCCCGCTCCCGCCGGTGGATCAGCGAAATGGAGGAGATTCGGGACACTTTCGCGCACCTGGGAATGACCCCTCACCTGTTCGAGGGCGTGGCGGATATGTACCGCTTCATCGGCAGCACTCCCCTGGGGGAGGAGTTTCCCGAGTCTCGCGATCGCGACCGCACCTTCACTGAGACCATCAGCCAGTTGGCGGGGGAGGTGAAGCTGCGTGGAGCGGCGCCGGAGCCTGGATCAGAATAGGAATAGATTGAAATAAAAGTGCCCCGGCTGTTCATCCACGCCGGGGCATTTATGCGTCTACTGAGCCACCTGTGGGACGGGTCAGGCTACGGTTCGGTTTGCTCGGTCTGGCTGCCCTTGACGGTCACGGTGATGTGAGCCATGGCGGTGCTGCCCGGCGCGCCGTGCCAGTGGTTCTCGCCGGCGGGTATGATTACCACGTCGCCCACGCTGATTTCCACCTCTTCGTTATCGGTGGCCACGGTTCCCGTGCCTTCGGTAACGATGAGAATCTGGTCGCCACTGTGCTTGTGGAACTTGTTGCGGGAACCGGCGCTGAAGCTGACCACGCCAAAGTTGAAATTGTTGCTGTCCCCGGCCTCGAAGGGGGCCTGGCGGGTTACCAGGTTGCCGGTGAACAGGGCGCTGGTTGCTGCCTCGGTGGGTACAGAACTTAGCTTGACGACCTTCATTGGATTCCTCCCAATTGTTGTTTCGCGATACTTTGGATTTGTTGGCTGCTTCGCCGGCGGAAGACGGATGTTCCTTCCGTCCGCCGCGCCCACCTAATATACCTGCCCGGAAGGGGCAAGTCCATACGCCCGGCGATGCTGCCCACGTTCCAGACTAAGCCGGTAATGCGGTCCAGCGCCAAGTCCTTCGGGAGGCTGATGGCGCCGTTGAGAGCAGGGAAGTAGACAGCGACTCGGCAGGCAAACCATACCACTGGTGCCTGATGAGGGTTGCGCCATTCCGTCGGTATTCATCGGTTGACGCCGGGAACGCTGGGTTTGCCCGCTTCCTGCGGAGTTTGAACTACATGGGGATTATCCCGTCCTTGTTTGGGCATTGCATAGCTGTTAAAATCTCCTGCACATACCAAGGGCAATCATCAGGAAACAGGTTCCATCTCCAGACAAGTTGGGGAAACGCAAAGGAGAGTTGAGTTGGGCAAGATTAGGGTTGCTATTATCGGCGTGGGCAATTGCGCATCTTCCCTGGTGCAGGGCATTCACAAGTACGTGGAGGTTCCCACGGACGCCGAAATTCCCGGCATTATGCACAACACCATCGGCGAGTACCGGGTCGAAGACATTGAAGTGGTGGCCGCCTTCGACGTGGACGAGAACAAGGTTGGCAAGGACCTGTCCGAGGCGATCTTCACCCAGCCCAATAACACCATCAAGTTCGCCGACGTTCCTAGGACGGGCGTCGTGGTGGAACGGGGCATGACCCACGATGGCATTGGCCGGTACGTTTCTCATCTGGTGAAGAAGTCGCCCCATTCCACCGCCAACATTTCCGGCATCCTCAAGGAACGGCAGGTGGACGTGGTCATAAACTACCTGCCGGTGGGCAGCGAAATGGCCACCAAGTGGTATGCCGAACAGATTCTGGACGCCCGATGCGGCATGGTCAATTGCATTCCCGTATTCATCGCCAGGGAAGAATACTGGCGCAATCGGTTCATGGAACGGGGCGTTCCCATCGTGGGGGACGACATCAAGTCCCAGGTGGGCGCGACCATTCTGCACCGGATTCTCACCCGCCTCTTTGAAGACCGGGGAGCGACCATTGAGAATACCTACCAGCTTAACTTTGGCGGCAACACCGACTTCCTGAATATGCTGGAAAGGGAACGGCTGGTCTCCAAGAAGATTTCCAAGACCGGCGCCGTCACCTCCCAGATGGATGAGGAGATTGAAGCGGACCAGATTCACATCGGCCCCAGCGACCATGTTCCCTGGTTGAAGGACCGCAAGTGGTGTTACATCCGTATGGAGGGCGAGCTGTTTGGCGGCGCCCCCGTCAACCTGGAGGCCAAGCTGGAGGTGTGGGACAGTCCCAACTCAGCTGGGGTGGTCGTGGACGCCATCCGGTGCGCCAAGCTGGCCCTGGACCGGGGCATTGGCGGCGCCATTGCCGGCCCCAGCGCCTACTTTATGAAGTCTCCTCCCGTCCAGTACACCGACGACGTGGCCCGAAACATGGTGGAGTCCTTCATCAGTGGCGATGATCCAACCCCCATGGTTCCTGGCGGAGCGCTTCCAGTGGACGCCAGCGGGCAGGGCGAGGAGGAGGCGAGCTAACTGCCGCAGGGGTTAAGCAGCGGGGCTTTCCGGTTGAGAGTCGAGGCCACACCATGAAAATTGCTATGGTTTCCCCCTACGACTTCACTTGGCCGGGGGGCGTTACGGCCCATGTTTCCCAATTGGCCCAGGAGCTTTCCCAGTGCGGTCACCAGGTGAAGGTTCTGGCGCCCCATTCTCCCTCCCGCCAGCAATTCGATGCCGAGTCCTTCGTCCCCCTGGGGCGGTCCGTACCGTTGCCCAGTGGCGGCTCCATCGCCCGCATTTCCCTCTCCTGGTGGCTGTACCCGCGGGTCCGGGAAATCCTCGAAGAGGAATGCTTCGACCTCATTCACCTGCATGAGCCTTTGGCTCCCGTGCTTCCCCTCTGCTTCCTGGAGTGTTCCACTACGGTCAACGTTGGCACCTTCCACGCCTATTGCACCCGGCGGCACCTGTACCGGTTCAGCCAGCCCGTGATAAAGCGGTGGCACCAACGCCTGCACGGGGGTATCGCCGTTTCCCCGGCCGCGCGGCAGTACATCCACGACTTCTTTCCCAGGGACTACCGAATCATTCCCAACGGCATTGATGTGGACCATTTCGCCAACAACGCCGTACCATGGCCCGAATACAATGATGGAAAGACCAACATCCTGTTCGTGGGCCGGATGGAAAAGCGCAAGGGGTTGAAGTATCTGCTGGAGGCCTATTGCCGCCTGAAGTGGGAATACCCTGATATACGATTGATAGTTGTGGGGCCGGGCAACCTGGACCGGGAATCCCAAAGCATACTGAGCGCCCGCAATCCTGGGGATGTGGTTCTGGTGGGCGGGGTTTCCTACCAGGACTTGCCGCGCTATTACGCCTCCGCCGACATTTACTGTTCCCCGGCCACGGGGCAGGAGAGCTTCGGCATCGTGCTGTTGGAAGCCATGGCTTGCGGCAAGCCCATTGTCGCCTCCGCCATCGAGGGTTACATGGGCATCGTAAAGGATGGCAAGCAGGGCCTCCTCTTTCCCCGCCGCGACTCGGAAGCCCTTGCCCAGGCCCTGGCGACCCTGCTGAATAACCCGGAGTATGCCCACCGCCTGGGAGCTACGGGGCGGCAGATGGTCGAGGAATACCGGTGGCGAATGGTTGCCAGGCAGGTAGAGAGCTATTACTACGACTGCATTGCGGAGACGAATGGCGTTGCCGGGTAGAGAGGAAATCAGGGAAGCCCTGTCCCGGCATATTGAGGTTCCCGGCGCCAGGTTCTTCCAGTTCGTCGGCCTGACTCCCAACGGCATAACCCTGCTGGGGTTTGCTGTTTGTGTGGTGGCCGCCGTGTTGGCCAGCAACGGTTGGCTGGTGGCTGGTGGTCTGGTTTTCCTGGTCGGCGGTGGGCTGGATATGTTCGATGGCGCCCTCGCGCGAATGACGGGCAAGGCCACACCCTTCGGGGCGCTGATGGATTCGCTGTTCGACCGGCTGGGAGAGGCTGCCCTGCTGGTTGGCATTGGCATTTATGCCCTCTTGGCAAGCTTCTCCCATTCCCAGTTGGTGTTCTATATCATTGTCCTAATGCTGGCGCTGATTCTGTCCCAGGGCGTCAGTTACCTTCGCGCCAGGGGGGAGGGTCTGGGGGCATTCACCCGGGACGGACTAATGACCCGAACCGAACGGGTGATCATCCTGGGCGGCGGCCTGATTGCCGACGGACTGACCCCCTTTCCACTGATGCCGTGGATCCTTCTTGCCATCGCCGTCGTCTCCGGCGTTACCCTGCTGCAAAGGATGTGGGCCATCAAGGGCCTGCTGGAGAAGGGTAGCTAACCGAACCCCCGGCGTGTAAACTTGGGGTCAGTTCGGGGGAAAGTGGCCATGCCTCCAGCTTCATCGCCGGAAACTGAACCGCGCCGCTCCGAACCTTCCCGTGGAGCTTTGGATTGGAGGATGTGCAGTGCCTCAGGAAATAAAGGGAGAAATGGACGGAAATGGGCTGAGGGTCGCGGTGGTGGTGGCCCGGTTCAATGAATTCGTCACGCGGCAGCTGCTCAACGGCGCCGTGGAAACCCTCCTCCGATTCGGTGTTCGGGACGAGGACGTGAGTGTAGCCTGGGTGCCCGGTTCCTTCGAACTTCCCGTGGTGGCCAAGGCCCTGGCCCGGACGGGCAGGTACGATTCCGTCATTTGCCTGGGGGCGGTCATTCGCGGCGAAACCGACCACTACGATATGGTTGCCGGCCAGTCCACCAGCGGCATCGCTTCCGTGGGTCTGGAAACCGGCGTGCCTGCCATATTTGGCGTCCTTACGGCGGACAACATGGATCAGGCCATCAACCGTTCCGGCGGAAAGTCGGGCAACATCGGCAGCAACGCGGCAGCGGCCGCCGTGGAAACCGCTCGCCTGATTCAGGCCATCAATACGGGTTAGGTCGGCAGGGAGCATCCAATGGATTTTGGCGTAACCGTCCCCAACAACTGGGGAATCGAGGACGTGAGTGAAGCCCTGTCCTTCGGTCCCCTGGCCGAGGAATTGGGCTACGATTCCGTCTGGGTGATGGATCACCTGTTCAACAACGGCTACATTCGGGAAAGGCTGGACGATAAACCCTACTACCATCCCCTGGCCACCCTGTCCCACCTCTCGGCAATCACCGGACGCGTGCTGCTGGGAACCTCCGTACTGGTTCTCCCCTACCACAATCCCATCGAATTGGCGAAATACACGGCCACCCTGGACCAGATGTCCGGCGGCCGCGTAACCCTGGGCGTGGGGGTGGGCGCCATGACCGAAGAGTTCCAGGCTCTGGGTATTCCCATGTCCGAACGGGCCGCCCTCACCAACGAGAGCATCCGGGTGATGAGGGAGCTTTGGAGCAATCCGGCTCCCAGCTACCACAGCCGCCGGTGGAATTTTGACGACCTGCGCTTTTCACCCAAGCCCGTCCAGCAACCCGGCATTCCCCTTTGGGTGGGAGGCGCCAGTCCCGGCGCCCTCCGCCGGGCCGCCCGCCTGGGCGACGGCTGGCATCCTTCGGGCGTTGCTCCCTCCGAGTATGCCACCCTAAAGGCGCAGATTACGGAGATGGCTACTTCAGCAGGCCGGGACATGGCATCCTATACCTGGTCAGCCCGGGTGGAGGTGGAGGCGACGCCGGGCCCCTCCAGCGAAAGGGCGGCGAACCGGGCACGCATCCCTGGACATGATTTGGAGCAGACGGCGCTCACCATCGCCGAATATCGGGATGCCGGGGTGCAGCACCTGGTGCTTGCCCTCAACACGGGTGATGTGGGTCGCATTCGAGAATTGATGGAATCTCTGGCCACGGAGACCATTCCCCAATTCCGCTGAACTACCGCACCTGTCCGGCGCTGGTTCAAGAGTAAGGCATGGGCTAACGGGTAGAGTCAGGGTTTAATCGTAGGGGCGCACAGCTGTGCGCCCCTACCCGATAAGGCAACCATCTATCCCATTCAGCCCTATCATTCCTGATTTGAATGAGTACTAATCTATCATTGCAAGTCTGACCGAACGCGGGATTGGCCCAGCGCCGGGGCGTCCGATTATTCGCCGGGGCCCTCCTCCTCTTTCTGCCTGGCCCGTTCCCGTTCCTTCCATTCCAATTCCTTCGCCCGCAGTTCCGACAAATCACTCAGCAGGGTTTGCATTTCGCCCCGGGCTGCCTGTCGTTTTCCGTAATGGGCGGAATGAAACCCGCCGACAATACGGTCCACGGGCTGGGCTGGCAGGGTATCGAGTACTTCCGGTTGGTGTTCCCTGGGGGTTTGGCCCTCACCCTTGGGGCGCCCCATGGTTTCGGAAATGGACAGGAAGCGGTGGTAAACATCCCGGGGGTCTTCCGGTTCGGGTTCGGACTTGTCATCGGCCATTGCCTTCCGCACCAGGTTGTTCCACCAGCCCTCGATGAGACCGCCCAGGTCGGCGTTGGCCTTGTCCCAGGTGAACAAAGACTCGCGCACCTCCTGAACGTCGCCGGAGAGCTTGAACAGGCGGCGGAAACGAAACACCCGGAATAGCACGAACCCGATGGCCAACGATGCCGCCAGGAAGACAATCCATTTCAGCAGGGTGTAAATCCATTGGGGAATGCCCGACCCCTCTACATCTTCCAGTTCCTCGTGGAAACGGCGCAGGTGTTCCTGGGCCTCGTTGAGGCCGCTCAGGTCCCCACCGCCCATGACGCTGGTTAGCCATTTCCCGAAGATTACCAGGGCCTCCGCGACATAACCCAGTCCCAGCAGTATGGGTCGCAGCAGCCATTCGCTCACCTGACCCAAGAAGCGGAGAATCGCCCGGGTCACGTCGTCCAGTCCGCCCATACCGAGGCCCGAAATGAGCAGCGCCAGGACCAGCACCGCCCCCACCGCCAGGCTTATGGGAATGAGCCACTCTCGCGACATGGCCTGCAGGTCTGCTGATTCGGTGGAGAAGCGGGCGAGGGAAAGGCCGAAAAGCCCCACCCCAAAGAAGCCCAGCACCATGAATCCCCCCACGATGTCTGGGGAAACCATGGCATCGATAACTACCGCTGCGATCAGGGTAGCCAGCGACCATTGGAAGGAACTCTTCACCGTATCCAGGGTTACCTCATCGTGGGCCAGGCTGGTTCCCCGCCACCACAGGGCCACGAGGAACAGGAAGCTCATGGCCAGGGCAAAGGCCGTCTCCAAGTCCCCGCTAATCAGCTTGCCAACGGGGAAGAACCCCACGCCGGAGTTCAGGTTGGCCAATACCAATAGCGATAGAGAACTGACGACGAGGCCAATCACTCCCCTCAGGTTGAGGGAAAAGCGGATTGTCTGAACGTAAAGGGAGAGGATGAAGGACCAGAGTAGCGCCAGGAGCACCAGCCAAAGGGGCAGCTTGGCTCCTGCCACGTTGGTCAAGGCGGCAAAGATGGAGATGGCCAGGTATGATCCCGCAGCCTCGAGGAAGAGGGCGGTCGCGGTGACCGTGCTAACGCGCCAGAACTGACTCATT
Source organism: Dehalococcoidia bacterium (assembly GCA_965221385.1). Classification (GTDB taxonomy): domain Bacteria; phylum Chloroflexota; class Dehalococcoidia; order Lucifugimonadales; family UBA3495; genus Bin22. The sequence goes on along the minus strand of OZ244885.1, from coordinate 800,356 downwards.
CCGTTCCACCGTTTCCGCCTCGAGGGCATCCAGGGCCCGACCGAGGGAGAACACCGTAACGTCGGGCAGCCGGATTTGGGCGCCTCCGTCTCCCGTATATAGCAGAATCACCCGGTAGCCCCGGCTCCGGATGTTGACGATTTCGGTTTCCAGGGACCGGGTGACCAGGGAGGTCACGAAGACTATCGTGGCGCCGGGGGGCAGCGATCCCTTCTCATGCTCCAGAACATCGGTCAAGGAAACCACCGAATAGGGCCCGGCCATGGCCAGGGATTCCAGTACCTGCCCCAATTGGGGGGAAGAACTGCCAAAGGGCACACTGATCCACTTGCCCGAATATACCGCTACGCCGTTGCTGATCAGCCCGAATTCATAACCCGACTCGGCGCAGTTGCTGGCAACGGAGGCCGCCACCGTGACGGCCCGTTCGAACAGCCGCCGGTTGCTGCCCTGCCAGGCGAATTCGGTGGTGGTGGCGTTAAGCGCTATGAGCACGTTCAACGAAACCACGGGCTCGAACACCTTGGTTTGCAGGTGGGAATGTTTGGCCGTAGCCTTCCAGTCGATATGTTTCATCGGGTCATGGGGTTGATAGTCTCGCAATCCATAGAAGCGGCTGGGATCCTGGTAGAGGGGCCGCCGGCTGACGGTTTCCCCAAGGGGGTGCTCCGAGGGCAGTATCAGTTCCTTCAGGTCTATGATGCGGGGATAGACCAGGACGTGGTCAACGCCTTCAAACCTGACTTCCGCCGAAGTGAACCCGAAAATGTCGCCGCTGCGCAGGCGAACGGGGCCAATGCGGTGGTACCCGCGGGCCAGGCAACGCAGGTTGTAGGTCCAGGTTACTTGCTGGTAGGGCAGCAGCGAGGTGGTGATCCGGTGCTCCCGGTCGGCTTCAATGCCCGTGCCCCGAACAGTGGCGCCGGGCAAGTCCAACTCCGGGGGAAACTTGTCGTGGATGTCCACCCAAATCAGGGGGACTACCTTGTCGTTCTCCAGCGTAACTGAGTAGTCAATGGAGTCCCCGACGAAGGCCCGGATTCCGGTCAGGCTGCGCGAGTGGCCCACCCGCTTGAAGGCCAGCCTATCCCAGAACTTGGCCAATACCCAGATTATCAGAACCAGGGAACCAACTATGAGAAGCAATCCCTGGCTGGCGACCAACCCCACGAAGAGCAGGACTGCGCTGGCAAGAAGCCAAAAGTCGTTGAGCATCTCATTCCCGCCGGGATGGTTGGCGCCCGGTTAGACAGGTACGGTCACCTGTTCCAATACTTCCCGGATTATCCCTTCGGTGGTTCGTTCCCGGAGCCTGGATTGGGACTTAAGAATGATGCGGTGTCCCAGGGCATGGGGGGCCAACTGCTTTATTTCGTCGGGGGTAACGTATTCCCGACCTCGCATTACCGCCAGAGCCTGACTGCATCGGTACAGGCCCATGGTGGCCCGGGGGCTGGCCCCCAATTCCACGTCCGGGTGCTGGCGGGTGGCCTGGGCAATGCGAACCGTGTAGTTTCTAAGCACCGGGTCAACATAAACCCGTTGCGCCAATTGCTGGTACTCCAGAATCTCCATACCATTGGCAACCGGCGTGAGATCCGCCAGAGGATCGGCATTCTCGAACCTCTGAAGCATCTCTTCTTCCTGGCTTTCGTCCGGGTATCCCACCCGCAAGCGGATGAGGAACCGGTCCAGCTGGGCCTCTGGCAGCGGGAAGGTACCTTCCAGTTCGACGGGGTTCTGGGTGGCGATGACCATGAAGGGTGCCGGCAGGGGTATGGTGGTTTCGTCGATGGTCAACTGGCGCTCCCCCATGGCCTCCAGCAGCGCCGACTGGGTTCTGGGCGTAGCCCGGTTGATTTCGTCGGCCAGGACAACCTGGGCAATGACCGGCCCGGGCCGAAACTCGAACTCCCCGCTCTTCTGGTTGAAGTAATGGATTCCCGTAATGTCGGAGGGCATGAGGTCGGGGGTAAACTGAATTCGCCGGAAGTCACAGTCCAGGGAGCCGGCGAGAGCTCTGGCCAGGGTGGTCTTGCCGATGCCCGGCACGTCTTCCACCAGGATGTGGCCGGCGCTAAGCACGGCAGCCAAGGTCAATTCCACCACATCGTCCTTCCCCACCAGCACCCGCCCGATGTTCTCCCGGATGCGGGCGGTGGACTCGGAAATGCGGACCACCATTTCCGGACTGATGATGGACGCCACTACGGTGATTGTCCCTGGGCGTTTTCCAACTGGGCCGCCCTTTCGAGAATGTGGTCTTCAGCTTCCCTCAGGTCCTTGAAGGAATCAACGCTGCGCCAAAACTGGTGGGATCGAAAGGCGGAGATTCTGCCCTGTTCCGCCAGTTGCGGAAAGGTATGGTCTTCATGGTCCCCCAGTTCGGGAAGTAAAGGCCCCATGCCCCGTTCGAAGATATACACTCCCGCGTTTATCCAATAGGGCAGCTGCACCTTTTCCCGGAAGGCCACCACCTCGTTGGAGTCGTTCATTTCGACCAGACCGTAGGGACTGACCATTGGCGTAACCATAATCGTCGCCAGGTTTTCGGGACTGGACGCCCGCCGGGCAACATGATGCTTCCAGATGGCATTGGGATCCTCGTCGGTGACTATATCTCCGTTGAGGACGATTACCGCATCGTGTTCCTCAGGAACGTGGGCCATGCCGGTACGAATAGCCCCGCCGCGACCCAAAGGCCGGGTCTCCACGCTGTAGATGGGCTTGATTCCGAACTTTGAGCCATCGCCGAAGTATTCCTTGACCATTTCCCAACGGTAGCCGATGAGGAAGATTACGTTGGTGACGCCCAGTTGCTTCAGCCATTCCACCTGGTGCCAGAGGATGGGGCGGCCGTTCAGGGGAACCAGCGGCTTGGGGATAGAGTCGGTGAGGGGGCGCAGCCGTTGTCCTTTGCCGCCGGCCAGAATCAACGCGTACATAAGGATCCCCCGCTGCTAGAGTGGGCGCCGGTATCTTCCCCAACGAGTGTGTCAAGGGGAGAGAAGTGACAGTAATATACCTTTGCGCCGGCCCTGGGTCAACGGATACGCCGATTCAGTGCGGCCACAACCGGAAGGGTACACTCTTGGGGGAGGGTTTCCGGTCGCTTCGGGCCTCTTGCTACTGCGCGACGGGGTTGGCAAGAAGGGCTAGGAACTCTTTCCCGGGGAGTGGGGAACGCCAGTTCCGGGCAAAGCCGAAACGCGGCGGGCTGGAGGTGGCTGCCCGGCCTGGGTTCGAACCAGGGCTTACAGCTCCAAAGGCTGACGTGCTACCGCTACACCACCGGGCAACAACAAGGGGGGCGTCCCGCCAGGGCGGTAAAGCCGGAGAACCCCCACACCAATCATTTTGAACGGCTGGCCCTACCCAGTCAAGGGCGGCCCCGTTGAAGGCGCGTTTGTCGGCGTGGCCGCCACGGCTAGAAGAAACGGAATATGCCTGTCTGGTCGTCGTGGCGGTATCGACCCCCCAGCAGTTCGGGGGTAATCCCCCGCTCCAGCCGCTCGTCTATGGCCTGCTTGACGGCGGCCGAGGCCGCATCGGGGTCAGCCGCGTTGCGGACGAACTCCGCCAGTTCCGAAGAATTAACGTTGTCGGTCACACCGTCGGAAGCGGTGATCAGCCGGTCGCCCACCTCCAGTTGAACCTCATCCCGGTGCAGGGTCAAACTCTGTCCGGCGCCGATGGCCTGGGCCGTTCCCATCCTGAGAATCCCGCCAATACGTCCGGATAGTTGCCGATGTTCCTCTCCCCTGACGTGAAATATAGGACTGTCGCCGGCGCTGATAATGTACAGGCTTCCACCCAGATACAGGGCCACGGAAACGGTGGTCAGCAGGAACCGGCCCCCTCCGACTTGGTAGAAGTCTGCGTTCTGTTCCTCCAGGACAGCGACCACGTCCTCGGGAGAGGTGATGGTGGCCGCCTCCAGGGCCCGGGCCACCGATGTGCTGGCTTCCTCGCCGCCGTGGCCGGTAACGCCGTCCATGACAGCGTCCAGGAAGTGATCGCCGCCCAGGTCCCGAATCAGGTACGAATCTTCGCCATGGGTGGAATTATCAAACAGGGTCGCTACAACACTGATCAGGCTGCCGTTGGCCATTTTCCTCCCTCGTCCACAATGAATTGCTGCTCATGCTGCCAAACCCGGTCTAAACATCCCGGTCTAAACATTACAGTAGCGTGCAAGTTCGACTTCCGCTTGGAACTCGAACCTCTGCCAATAATCTTCTCGCAGCAGCTGCAACGCCTGCTTCCAGGCTTCTCTGGCCTCCGCAAGGTTGGGCATTGCCAGGTCCCTCCGGCTGATGGCATAAAGGTACTGCTGAAGATCGTCGCGAAAGACGGCAAAGTCGGCATAGGCTCGGTTCTTTACCCTCTCGAACATGGCAAGTCCCGCCTCGGCTACCTCGCCGGCGGTGGATGGTTCGGCGGCCAGGCCACGGGCCATTTCCTCCAGTTCCTGGCCGAAGTTCACCACCGGACGCAGGTTGAAGGGCTCCCGGTAGCCGGACGGGTCGAGCGGCGGAAGCTGGTAGTCTGTGTAGAACTTGAGCGCTTCCAGGTAGAAGTCGTGGATGTCCTGGGGCCCCCGCCCCGGAGGCGATGCTTCCTCTCCCACGATTAGCAGGTTGCCGGGATCGATAATGCTGATGGCCCCGCTCTGGGGCTGGAAAAAGATGTTCTGGGGCCCCATGTCCAGCAGCACATAGCCGGCCTGGTTTAAGCGCTCTTGGGCGTCCAACAGCTGACGCTGAACCGGAAACGGGTCCTCCGAATCGAAGCCATGAAGGGGATGAAGGCAGAACAAATTCTGTCCCAGCCCGATGGGCACCCGAAGTATGCGAGCCATGGGGTCGCCCACCAGGGGAATGCCGGCGGCCCTTTGCGAAACGGTAACCCGGTACTCCTGCTCTAAATCATCGCCGAAGTAGGCGCTGTGCCGGGCCGGTTCGGTGTAGCCCAGCATGGGGCAAACCTGGGGAATTTCGTTGGCGAATTCCTCATGCAGGCGAATGGTGCGTTCGGTGCGCACCTCCACGGCGCCGTACATGCCCCGGGAAATCATCTGGGGTACCGGGCGCTTGATTACCACCTGCTGCCCCGTCTCCCGGTCCACCGCGGAGCGAACCTCGTAATCGGCGCCGCTGCCCAGGCGTCCGGTCAATTCAAAGCGGTCAAGTTCTACCAGTTCCATGCTCTCGCTATCAGCATTTTGGTCAACAGTATAGCAGTTGCGCCGTATCTAGAGTGACGAACCTCAGCTTACCCGACAAACCAGGGTAACCCAATCCTCCCGTGGCCAGACTTCGATGTTGGAATAGCCGGCGTTTCTGAGGGAATCTTCCGTTTCCCGATGCTGCTCGTCGATGATTCCCGATGCAACCAGGGCGCCGTCGGGCTTCAGGGATGGAAGGATGTCCGGCGCCCTTTCCCGCACGCCCCGGGAGGAAATGTTGGCCACCACCAGGTCGAAGCTCGACGGAGGCGCCAGGCGGTGGGGCAGGCTGCCCTGGTCCAAGCTTACCCGGTGGCTGATGCGGGTACGACGAAAGTTTTGGCGAGATGCTTGAACGGCCTGGGGGTCAATGTCCAGCGCAACCACCGACTCCGCCCCCAAACCAACGGCCGCAATGGTCAGGATGCCGGAGCCACATCCCAGGTCCAGAATCGCCATGCCGGGCCGGAGCAAACCATCCATGATTTCCAAACAGGAGTAGGTTGTGGGATGGTAACCGGTGCCAAAGGCCAGTCCCGGATCCAGTTCCACCAGGACTTCGCCGGGCTGGCTGTCGTATTCAATCCAGGAGGGCTTGATGACCAGGCGATTGCCGATACGAAGCAGGGTGAAGTGTTCCTTCCAGGCATTCTGCCAATCCGCGTCGTTGTCCAGGGGCGTGACGGTCAGGTCGCCCAGGGGATGCAGAATGCTGGCCAACTTCACCCCCACCTCGATATGGGAGTACCTCTGCCGGGCGTCGCTGGGCAGGTAGGTTCGGAGCCGGATGTGTTCCGGGCCGTCGTCCTCCATGGAGAGTCCGTAGCCATACCGGTCAAACAGATAGGATATGGGTTCCACATATTCGAAAGGGACGCTGATGCTGACTTCCTGCCACATGCTGAAGTAATGCTCCACGACAAGACCCGGCAACACGGCGCCGGGTCGCTTGGTATTCTAACTGAATTCCCCAACCCCAGCGGGTACCCCGTCCGCGCTGGTTTCGGGACGCGCAAGGGTGAGGCGGCCGTTCATCCATGCGGGATTGCCAAGGGCTAGGACAAGGCGTCCTTGATCCGGTCGAATATACCCTTGTCCTTTTCCTTGCCCGATCGGGCGGTTTCCCTTTCCTCCTCGCCGCCCGCTTCATCCGGCGGGGGTTGGCCTTCCGAAGAGGCTTTGGAATGGGAGGCCTGGTCAGAGTCCCTGGCCGTTTCCGAATGGTCGGGTTCGCCCTGAACCGTTTCCTGCTGAACCGTGTCCTCGGAGATGGGGTCTTCTGCGGTCCTTTGTCCGTCGAAACTGGGGTCTAGGGAACGGGCCAACTGCTCCAGTAGCTCTCGCTGCTTCTTCGACAGCTTCTTTGGTACCTGCAGATCGACCACCACCCGCAGGTCTCCCTTGCGGGGGCTGTTGATATGGCTGATGCCCTTGCCCCGGATGCGAAACTCCGTTCCCGGTTGAGTGCCCTGGGGTACCTTGAGGCTCGTCGTGTCGCCCTCCAGGGTCGGAATATCCTTCTCCACTCCCAGGGCGGCCTCGGCCATATTCAGGCGCAGGGGGTAGATCAGGTCGTACTCCAGCCTTTCGAAAAGTTCGTGCTGCCTGACCTGAACGTGAATAAAGAGATTGCCCGGCGGCCCTCCGTTGGCCCCCACGTTGCCTTCACCGGTTAGGCGCACCTGCATTCCGTCCTGAACACCGGCGGGAATGGTGACCAGGGTCTTGCGGTTGCGACGTTCCATACCCACGCCGCGGCACACGGTGCAAAGGGTTACCGCGGTGTTGCCCTTACCCTGGCAGGTTGGGCAGGTGGTTACCTGGGCGAATTGGCCGAACAGGCTGCGCTGGGTACGGCGGACCTGGCCATTGCCGCCACAGGTGGCGCAGGTGTTGATAGGAGTGCCGGGTTCGCTTCCATTGCCGGAACAATGATGACAGAGTTCCACCCGGGCTATTTCCACCTCCCGCTCCACACCGAAGGCGGCTTCCTCAAACTCCAGAACCAACCTTTGCTGAAGGTCGCTGCCCCGCTGGGGAGCGTGGCTGCGCCGTCCGCCCACATCGCCAAAGAAGGAGTCGAAAATATCCCCGAATCCGCCGAAGACGTCGAAGCCATCGAAGGGTTGGTCAAAGCCGCCCCCGTTCACGCCGGCATGGCCGAACTTGTCGTACTGGGCCCGCCGCTTGGAATCGCTGAGAACCTGGTAGGCCTCGTTGATTTCTTTGAATTTTTCCTCGGCTCCGGGTTCCTTGTTTCGATCTGGGTGGTATTCCATGGCCTTGCGACGAAAGGCCCGGCGTATTTCTTCCTCGGAGTCCTGGCGAGTGACGCCAAGAATCTCATAGTAGTCGGCCTGAGGCATTCACAAACCATCCTGCAATGGGGGCGGAAAGAGGGATTCCGCCCTTCTGTCTTCAATACGTTTTGCCAACATTATAGCCCAGGCAGAAATATCTTGCCCAACTAAGAAGGGTGAGGGGCGATGGTCTGGGGCCGGAGGAAAAGCTGTTGAAGGGTCAAGGTTGGAGACCCCGGTGGATGACAGCGTTCCCGGGCTTCCCGCCAACTCTGGGCATTTGACGGCCCTACCTTTCCTTGACAATAGAACCTTCAATTAGTACGATTCTTGGCTGAAGGGCTAATTGCCCTCAATGCGAGAATTCAGACGGGAAGGAAGGGAGAATCCATGCTAACAACAATCTTCCTCTCCGTTCTGGCGGCCGCAGGGATGATTGGAACGGGGATCCTGTCCTGGTTGGTCTATCGTTCCAGGAAAGACGGTAAGCGGGTAGATGACGCGAAGGAAGAGGCCAGTGCGGTAGTTGCGCATGCAGAGGAGGAGGGACGGAGGATCCTCCTCCAGGCCCAGGAAGAGGTCCTGAAGCTCAGGGGCGCCGGCGAACAGGAGATCAAGGAACAGAGACAGGAACTGAATCGCCTGGAACGCCGGTACCTTCAGAGGGAGGACCAGCTTGAGAAGAAGGGCGAAGCGTTGGAAAAGCAGCGTTCGGCCCTGACTGTCAAGGAATCTGAAGTTGACAAGGCGCTCGTTGAAGTAAACCAACTCAAGGAACAGCAAGTGAAGGCCCTGGAGGAGGCCGCCGGCCTGTCGGTGGACGAGGCCAGGGAGTTGGTGGTAAAGGAGGGCGAGGAGAAGGCAAGGTATGAACTCTCTCGCCGTACCTACGACTTGGAGCGCGAGTACAAGGCCACCGCCGAAGAGAACGCCCGCAAGATTATCACTCTAGCCATCAACCGTCTGGCTACGGATGTAGTGTCCGAGACCACTACCGCCGTTGTATCCCTGCCCAACGATGAGATGAAAGGGCGTCTCATCGGCCGTGAAGGACGGAACATACGTGCCCTGGAAGCCATGACCGGGGTGGAAATCGTCATCGACGATACCCCCGAAATTGTTACCCTGTCCTGTTTCGACCCGGTTCGCCGCGAAGTAGCGAGGCTGGCCCTGGAAAGGCTGGTGAGCGACGGCAGAATCCAACCGGCCCGAATCGAGGACATGGTCAACCGCGCCCAGGTTGACATCGAACAGACCATTTGGAAGGCCGGCGAACAGTCCACTTTCGACGTGGGCCTGAGCGGCATCGATCCGGAACTGATACGTCTGCTGGGGCAGCTCAAGTACCGGTACAGCTACGGAGAGAACGTGCTCAAGCACTCGATCGAAGTGTGCCTGCTCTCCGGTATGCTGGCCGCCGAAGTTGGCGCAAACATTCAGGTAGCCAAGATCGGCGGGCTGCTCCACGATGTGGGCAAGGCCCTGACCCACGAAATGGCGGGGCCCCACGCCGAAATCGGGGCGGACCTGGCCAAGAGGTACGGCATCAACCAGAATTCCTACCTCTCCATACTGGAGCATCACGATGATGAACACTCCACCATCGAGTCGTTTATCGTTGCCAGCGCCGATGCCATTAGCGCGGCTCGCCCGGGTGCCCGGAAGGAGTCTCTGGACCAGTATGTAAAGCGCCTGCGGGATCTGGAAGACACGGCCATCGGGTTCGGTGGAGTCGAACGGGCATTTGCCATTCAGGCCGGCCGGGAGGTTCGGGTGATGGTCAAACCCACGGACGTGGACGACATCGGTTCCGCCGCCCTTGCCAGGGACATTGCCCGCAAGGTGGAAGAGGACCTGGTGTTTCCCGGGCAGATCAAGGTGACCGTTATTCGGGAAACCAGGAATGTTGAAATCGCCCGATAGTCGTAACATCCGGCGAGAGGTGGCCGGTTTGGCCGGCTGCCAACCGGAAACGCCGATTGACGCATTCTGCGAGTATGGCCCAAGAGCTTCAACTATCGGCTCTTGGGCCACTTCTTTAACCTCCCGAAGGTGGTTCGAAACGGCAATCCCGTCTTGGAAGGGCAGGAATATTGGCCAGATTGCCCCTGTCCAGGTGAAGTCGCCCAGGCTACCCTGGCTTCAAAGGACAGAAGGAAGGCAAAGTTGCGTATCTTGATGATCGGAGACATAATCGGCCAGCCGGGTCGGCGGGCAATAGCCCAGCTGCTGCCAGACCTGCGCCGCGAGCTTTCCCTGGACCTGGTTGTTGCCAACGGCGAGAACGTTGCTGGCGGTTTCGGCATTACCCCTGATACAGCCGGGGAGTTGCTGGACAGTGGGGTAAACGTCCTTACTTCCGGCAATCACATCTGGGACCAAAAGGAAATCATCCCCCACATGGACGAGGGGTTGCCCCTCATACGGCCCGCCAATTACCCTGAAGCGCCGGGGCGAGGCTACCTGGTGCAGGACGGGGTGCTGGTGCTGAACCTGATGGGGCGGGTTTTCATGCCCACCCTGGATTGCCCCTTTCGCACCGCCATCGCCATGCTGGATGAGGCCCAGGCGGGAAACAAGGTGAAGGCCACCATCGTGGACTTTCATGCCGAAGCCACCTCTGAAAAGCAGTCCATGGGATGGTATTTGGATGGCAAGGTCAGCGCAGTTTTTGGCACCCATACCCATGTGGGAACGGTGGATGCCCGGATACTGCCCAAGGGTACGGCCTACCTGACCGACGTGGGAATGACGGGGCCCCTGAACTCGGTGATCGGAAGTGACGCCAACGCGGCCCTGGACAGGTTTCTGACCGGCCTGCCCCAGCGTTTCCCGGTGGCCAGAGGGCCGGTGCTGTTCAATTCAGTCCTGGTGGAAATCGACGACGAAACCGGCATGGCCCGGTCAATCCAACGAATAGATCGCACGGTGGAATGAAATGGAAGGACTTGTAGATCTGCATCTTCACACCCTGGCATCGGACGGGCGGTTGTCTCCAACCGAGTTGGTAGATCTGATTGCCAGCAAGGGCGTTACCGTGGCCGCCATTTCCGACCACGATACCACCAACGGACTTCCCGAAGCGCTGGAGGCTGCCAGGAAGTATCCGAACATGGAGATTATCCCGGCGATTGAATTGAGCACCGACATACCCGGTGACGAGATTCACATGCTGGGGTACTTCCTGCAGTATGAAGACGAGGAGTTTCAGGCCACCCTGCGCCGGTTCCGGGAGGGACGCGTGGAGCGGGGCCGCATGATGGTGGAAAAGCTGGCCGCCCTGGGCAAGCCGGTTGATTGGGACCGGGTGCAGGAAATTGCCGGTGATGGTTCGGTGGGACGGCCCCATATTGCCCTCGCCATGGTGGAAGCCGGTTACTTCAAGGAACCCAAGGAAGCCTTCTACGAGTACCTGGGCCGCAATGGGCTGGCCTACGCCGAGCGGCAGAAAATGACCCCGGAAGAGGGGGTCGAGATGCTCGCGAAGGTGGGGGGATCAGCGGTATTGGCCCACCCGGCAAATTTGGAGGATCTGGACACCAAGGTTGCCCAGCTGAAAGAGGCCGGCCTGGTGGGGATGGAAGTCCACTACGCCATGTACACCGAGGATACGATTCAGCGCCTGCTGGAAGTGGCCAGGCGCCATGACCTGATTCCCTGTGGCGGCAGCGATTACCACGGGCTGGGCAACGCAGGAGAGCAGGAACCCGGTCTGTTGGGCCCTCCTATGGAGACGGTGGAACGGTTGGCGGCCATTTCACGAGACTTGGCCAGGAATCGCTGAGCGGCGCCTTTTCCAGTCCATGCAGCCTGAACTTCTCCTGCTCTACATTTACAGCTACCTTGCCGGCGCATTTCCCACGGCAAATGTTCTGTCAAAATGGCTCAAGGGCGTTGACCTGCGCCACCAGGGAAGCGGCAATGTGGGCGGGTCAAACCTGATGCGGCAAATGGGGAAGAAGTGGGCCATACCCTTGGTGGCGATCGAGTTCGCCCTGAAGGGACTGTCCCCCCTGTTGCTGGCATACCTGTTGCTGGATTCCCAGACTCCTTCGTTCAGGGAATCGTTCCCGCTTTACCTGGTTCCCATCCTGGTTCTGGTCGGCAACAACTGGTCGGTTTTCCTGCGATTTCAGGGAGGGCGTGGATTGATGGTCGTATGCGCCGTGATGTTTGTGCTGGCGCCCCCCATTTTCCTGGTAGCCTTCTCCATGTATCTGTTCGGCTGGTGGGCAAGCCGGAGTTCAGCAGTTTGGGCGCTGGTGGCGATGGTGTCCCTTCCAGTTCTGGCCCTAACGCCCGGGGAGGCCTTGGTTGTGGATTGGCCCGCCCTCTGGCGTTGGATTACCGGGGGCGCCCTGGTTACCCCTGATTCCGGTGTTGCGCGAGCGACCAGCCTCCTATGCCTGGTGATGTTGGCCCTGGTAGTCCTGAAACGAATTACTGCCAACTCGCTCTCATTTCCTGAGGGAATGTCCAGGCGAGAGGTACTGTTCAACCGAATTGTCCGCGACCGGGATGTGGCCAGCCGGGAATCCTGGGTCAGCCGGGACCGGGAGTGAAGACGAAGGTGATAAGGGGGAAACCAATTGGCTGAAGCGCCAACAAATTCCAGCAACGAAGACAGCCGCAGCGTTGCCGTATGCCATTGGCATCCCGACGTGGAAACGAGGCTCTCGTGCAGCCGATGCGGGAAGGGCATCTGCACCGCTTGCTTGGTGCAGGCCCCCGTGGGCATTCGCTGCCGTGAGTGTGGCAGAGCCCAGCCCATGCCCACCTACGATGTGCGGCCAGTCAACTATGTTCTAGGGATAGGGGTGGCCGCGCTCCTGCTGGCAGTAGGCGTCGTTGCCTGGGCAGTTTTGGATGCTGTGCTGGCAATCTCCGGCGCTTACGGTTCCGTTTCCAGTTTGTTGGCCATGCCCTTTGGATTCGTGACGGGCGAGGCCGTGAGCCGGTCGATCAACCGCAAACGGAATCCCATCCTCGGCATGGCAGCATGCGCCGTGGTGATCCTGGCATATTTGATAAGCAGGTTGATCAGTCCCTACGGCTTTGGGGCCTTGGACGTTTTGTTCGTGGGTGTAGGGGTATGGTTGGCCTGGTTGCGTCTCCGTCCCTGATTCCCGGTTGGGGCAGACCCCGGGAAAGTGGGTGAGTGGGCTATCCAGTGGTTCGTATCATCGCCGGGCGCGGACCTGGTACTTCATCAAGTATGGATTAGTACCTCGGCAAGTTGGATTTGTGAGCGCTGTTACAGCAACAACGAAATGATGTCATTCGGAGCCTGTCGAGGAATCCAAACCGCGCCCTTCAACCACTACACCAACTACAAACCATCCATGCCTGTCATTCCGAGCGGCAGTCGAGGAATCCCAACCGACCGGGGGAGGAATGCTTTGGCACGGCAAGGAAGATTGCCCCGCCCCGTTGGAATTCCTCGACTGTCGCTCGGAATGACGAGTTGAGGAAGGCTGGGCATGGCAAGGAAGGTTGCCCCGCCCCGTTGGGATTCCTCGACTGTCGCTTGGAATGACAAACAAGCGGGGCTGGGCATGGCAAGGACAGTTGTTCCGCCCCGTTGGGATTCCTCGACTGTTGCTCGGAATGACGGGGTAAGAGGGGCTACAGGTGTGAGGGTGGTTGGCTGAAGGGGGTAGGGGCGCACAACCGTGCGCCCCTACGGTTGATCGACTCTCCTGTTTGGCTTTCCAGGCCCTCCTTGTCCGTCATTCCTCGCCATGCCCAGGATGACTATTCCCCTGCTATCCCCTCGTTTCAAGTTTGACTGCCTGCCACCGCATACCAAGCTAATTCAATTGCTGCCAACAGCCCATTTGCCCGCTCTCCCGCCTCCCGATTGCCGGATGTCCAAGCCCAGAGTAACGGCGTTCGCTGAGCCTATTCGCGGTCAGCGCACCTTTAAGCTGGTCGGCTTCAGGATGATAGTCCGGGGGACATGACCTCCAACCCCTCGCTTCCCATTCCGGGATCCGGTCCATTGGGGCTTGCCGCCTCAGGTGATGACCTGCCTAGAAGGGGGTTGGTTCTGGGCGCATTCGGCCCACAGCTCCCTTACCGTTTCGGCGACTGTTCCGTAACCGAAGCCTCTTCGCTGCAGGTAAGCGCCAAGCTTCGTCCTGAATTCCTGGAAGTCGCTTCCCTTACCGTACAGGCGGCTCGCGTATCTGCGGCCGGCGTTTAAGGAATTGCCCCTTTCGTCCGTTCCCTGAAGGGCAGCTTCAATCACCGAAGGCTCAACGCCCAGCCGGCTTAGTTCCAGCTTCAGCAGCCGGATGCCCCTCGGTCGGCTGCGTTCCCTGCTGTCCACCCACTGGCCGCAGAAACTGGCGTCGTCCAGGTAACGAAGCTCGGTCAAGTAATCGACGGTCTGCTCCACCAGGGTGTGGGAAAAGTCCTTCTCCAGCCGGAGTTCTATTTCCCTGACCGTTCGGGGCCGGTAGCTGAGAAAGCGTAAACCAACGGAAATACACTGGGCAAAGGTCTGTTCGGGTATCTTCTTCCTGGCAGTTGCCCGTTGCCTGAAACTGCTCATGGTACGCTGCGCCGACCGTTTTCCGGACCGGAGGGCCTAGTCGTCCTCTTCCGGTTCCGAAAGGGTGGCCAGGATGGCATCCACCTCGGCTTCGTTGGGAGGTTCCACTCCCTCCTGGAAGCCATCCTGGGGAGACAACCTGCCCCGAACCTTGGCCTCAATTGACTCGGCTATCTCCGGATGCTGGGCCAGGAAGTCCTTGGAATTCTCCCTTCCCTGTCCCAAACGGGTATCGCCGTAGGAGTAGAAGGCGCCGGACTTCTTGAGAATGCCTTCGTTGACGCCCAGTTCCAGCAAGTCACCCATCTTGCTGATGCCCTTGTTGAACATGATGTCAAACTCGATGACCCTGAAGGGAGCGGCCACCTTGTTCTTGACAATCCGGGCGCGCACCCGGCTGCCAATGATGTCTGCCCCCTGCTTGATGGATTCGGTGCGGCGCAGGTCGATGCGGACCGAACTGTAGAACTTCAGGGCCCGGCCGCCGGGGGTCACCTCGGGGCTGCCGTAGCTGATGCCGACCTTCTCCCGCAACTGGTTGATGAAGATCACGGCCGCGCGGGAGTGGTGGATGGTCGAAGTCAGTTTCCGCAGGGCCTGGGACATCAGCCGGGCCTGGAGGCCGACGTGGGTATCGCCCATGTCCCCATCTATTTCCGCCTGGGGCACCAGGGCGGCCACGCTGTCTACCACAATGGTGTCAACGGCGCCGCTGCGCACCAATTGTTCGGTAATGTCCAGGGCCTGTTCGCCACTGTCGGGCTGGGAAATAAGCAGCTCCGACAGGTTGAGGCCGCAATTCGCGGCGTAGGCGGGATCCAGGGCGTGTTCTGCATCAACGTAGGCAGCGATGCCGCCCAGGTTCTGGGTTTCCGCCATGATGTGAATTGCCAGGGTTGACTTGCCGGCAGACTCGCTGCCGTAGATCTCCGTAACCCGGCCCCGTGGAATACCGCCGGCGCCCAGGGCAATGTCCAGCGACAGGGACCCGGTGGGTATTACCTCCGTCGTCAGGCGTTGGGCCGCTTCTTCACCCAGTCGCATGACGGCGCCCTTGCCATGGTCCTTTTCGATACGTCCCAGCGCCATTTCCAGGGCAGCCAGTTTGTCTTTCTTGGAATCGTCGGCCATACTCGCGCCTTCCCCCTAACAGATTAGGAAAATCCTAGCACGTAGCCCAGATGGGGAACAAGGGGCAACTGTCAGTAGAATTCGCGCGGGCCAGACTGCCGTCAACCGGCGCCCGTCCCAATGAGTGCGTACTAACATCCTCCGGGACGGAAGCCTGGAGAAGGGTGGGAGCGTAGAGCAGTCTTCAACCGTTCAACAGGTATGAAGCTGCGGGTAGGAATCTCTTGGGAGACCAACGGCCTCCCCGTTAGAAGTCTCAATAGCCGCCCTTGTAGCCAATGGTTACGGCCCCATCCTGAACTATGACGGGCGTTATCCTTTCGCCGTTGGTCAATTCCAGGAGGGCAGGAATCTGGTCGGGCTGCTTGGCCAAATCAACCTCGGTGTAGGCGGTCTTGCTGCGCCGGTACTCCATCTTGGCCGCTGCGGAGAAGGAACAGTCGGGATGGGTGTAAATCACGATGCCAGTGGCGCTTTCTGTGGTCACGATGGAACTCCTTGAAGTTCATGTTGGGGCATTATCCGGGTACCGGGTTACGTCGGCTTCCGTTTGAGCCAACTCAATTGTAAAGTGACCCAGCCCGTTATTCAATGAAATGTCCCCCAGCATTATTCCAGACCCGGCTCAATTGGAACCCCTGCCAACCCATTCAACCACGGCAGCAAGATAAACGAGCCCTGGATCGGTGCCGGGGCGGAGCCGGAGGGTTTGGGGGAATGCCCAGCGGTTCGCGTACCGATTGAAGGAGCGGGGTAAACTTCCGTTAACTCTCGCGCCCGGTATGCCGTGCGTCATTGCCGCCGTTCGTGATATGCTTTCAAGCCGGTGAACCCCTTGCGCCGACGATTGTCCAAAGTCAGGGAAGGCTGGGATTTGCGAAATGAAAGATGCGGGAATGCTTCGCGATGAACTCATCCTGATGTTGCAGGACCATTCAATAGGAGTCGCCTATTTGACCCCGCTGCCCCGAGGAGGGAGATTGCAGGGCCCCGCCGCCAGGCAGATGGAAGATGCGTTGGATGGCCTGGCCGAGTCCCCCGAAGCCGAAACTGAGATTGCCACCGACCGGGTGTACGGCAATGGCTGCTTCGCGGTGGGTCGCTATCCCGATGCCGCCAGGGTATATGCCCGTATTCTGGAACAGGATGCCGGCGACACGGTGGCCAGGTTCAATCTTGGTGTCACCTTGCTGAGAATGCGAAAACCGGCCCTGGCCCTGGACGAATTGACCCAGGTATTGCAGGTACGTCCGGATATGCCCGAGGCCCACTATCAACGTGGCAACGCCCACGACGACCTGGCAGAGCTGGAACGGGCCCTGGAGGATTATGCCACGGCTATTGCCCTGGCCCCGGAATACCTCCAGGCCCACTTCAACCGGGGAGTGGTTCTGGCCCGAGCCGGGCGGCATCGGGAGGCGATTGACTCCTTTGACCGTGCCATTGAGTTGCGACCCTCACTGTCGAACGCCTACTTGAACCGGGGAGCTTCCCTGGATGAACTTGAACTGCACGGTCAGGCCATCGCCGACTACACCTCTGCCATTGACCACAACCCGGAGAATGCCGACGCCTACTTCAACCGGGCCAGGACCCTGTACCACCAGGGGCACATAGAAGAGGCTATTATTGATTATTCGGATGTCATTGCCCTCCGGCCCGACGACGCGGAGGCCTTCAACAATCGGGGTCTGGCCTACGACGCCCAGGAGCAGTACGAGCGGGCCCTGGCGGACTATACCGCCGCCGTGGCCCTTGTTCCCGATTTTCCCGCCGCGTTGAATAACCGGGGGGCGGCCCAGGAGGCCATGGGCAACGGGGAAGAAGCGCTGACCGATTACCTGGCTGCCCTGGCATCCGACCCGGAATTTGCGGTGGCCTGGTACAATGCCGCCCGGCAATACGCCCAGTTGGGCGAGATTCAACAGTGTCTGCAACACCTGAACCGTGCCATCGAATTGCGGGAGAACTTTGCCCAAGAAGCCCGGGAGGATGAGAACCTGGGCTGGGTGCTGAAGTTAACCGACCTTAAGGACGGCTTCAGCAAACGCCCCTGACTGCGCCGTCAGGCCGAGGAGATAGGGTAGAATAGCGTGGATAGATAAACGTTAACCGTAGGAGCCCACAGCCGTGCGCCTCTACAAAAAATTGCAGCCATCCATCTCTGACGCCTACTCCATGTAGCGACCATCCATACCTACTATTTGTAGATTGACGGATCACTTACTGGACCCCGGTGAGAATGTAATCGGGACGGGCAGCCAAGACCCGTCCCGATTATTTTTTGGCAAACTCGCCACAGTTGGGCGGCAGGGCGCTAGACCTGTCGAAGCTTCGGGTCCAGGGTATCCCTCAGCCAGTCCCCAAACAGGTTGAAGGCTATCACCGTCAGCATGATCGCCAGCCCGGGAATGGCCGAAACCCACCAGGCCGTATCCACGTATTCCCGTCCGTCGGAAACCATGCTGCCCCAGGCCGGGGTCGGCGGCGGAATGCCGGCCCCCAAAAAGCTCAATGAGGCTTCTACGATGATCACCCAACCCACCTGCAGAGTCAGCAGAACCAGCAGAGTATTCACCGTGTTGGGGAACAGGTGGAACAGCAGGATTCGCAGGTGAGAACAGCCGGCAACCCTTGCCCGGGCAATGAAATCCCGCTCCTTCAGGGCCAGCACCTCGCCCCGGATGACCCGCGCGTAGCGAGCCCAGAGCACCAGGGCAATGGCCACCACCACGTTGGCCAAGTTTGGTCCCACCGCCACCACCAGCAGTATGGCAAACAGTATGATGGGAAACGCAAGCGTACTGTCGGCGCTTCGCATCAACACCGCGTCAATCCGCCCCCCAAAGTAACCGGAAACCAGCCCAATGGCTGTACCTACTCCTCCGCCAATGGCCAGGGTGAAGAGTGCCACCAGCAGGGACACCCTCCCGCCGTACATCAGGCGAGTTATCAGGTCGCGCCCCAGGGCATCGGTTCCCAACGGATGCTGCCAGGTTCCCCCTTCCTGCCAAACCGGCGGAGTGAGCCGGTCGCCCAGCGAGGGCTTGGAGGTGGAATAGGGAGTCAGCAGGGGCGCAAAAGTCGCGGTGAAGATCACCACCACTATTATTAGCATGGGTATCAGGGGGGCGCGGCGCAGAGTACTCGCCACCTGCCTCCCTCGATCCCGCAGGGCCGGCCTTCCGGTCAGCGCTGTTGTAGTTGCAGCCAAGGCGTCCAACTCCTCGTCAGTTGTAACGAATTCGCGGGTCGATGTAGGCGTAGAGAATGTCCACCACCAGGTTCACAAAAATCACCACCGCTGCAATCATCAGCACCAGAGTTTGCAGCACGGGGAAGTCCCGCCAGATGATGGAATCGTAAACCAGCCGCCCCAGGCCGGGCCAGGCGAACACGGTCTCCACCAGGATGGCGCCGGTGATGAAGGTGGCCAGGTAGGTGCCGGCGAAGGTCAACACCGGGATCAGTGCGTTCTTGAAGGTATGCTTCCAGACGATCTTGTACTCGGGGAGGCCCTTGATGCGAGCCATTTTGATGTACTCACCATCCAGGGCGTCCAGCATGCTGGACCGCAGGAGCCGCATGACTGCTGCGGCAACCCACCAGCCCAGGGTGAAGGCCGGCATAATGTAGTGGGTTATTCCGCCCGTGCCGGCCGCCGGCAATATATCCAATTGTACGGTGAAGAATTGGATGAGCATGATGCCCAGCCAGAACTGGGGCAGGGACTGCCCCAAAATGGCAATCAACTTGGCGCCGCCGTCGAAGAAGGTATCCCGCTTGACGGCGGCCAACACCCCCAACGGGATTCCAATGAGTAAGGTGATGGCCATTGCCGCCACGCCCAGCCTTACCGAGTTCATTACCTTCGGGCCAATCAGGTCCAGGACGGGCCGTTTGGCCTTGATGGAATCGCCAAAATCGAACTGGAGGGCGTTGCTAATGAACTTCCAGTACTGGATGGGCCAGGGTTTATCCAGTCCCAGAGATGCCCGGATGATGTCCTCTGCCTCCTGGGTTGCATCGGGAGGCAGGAGCAGGATAACCGGGTCGCCGCTAAAACGGCCCAATGCGAAAATAATCATGGAAAGTATCATGAGGGCCACAAGAGACTGGGCAACCCTCACAATAATGTAACGCTGCATACATCTTCCTTATGGAAATGGCCCTGGTGGCCGGGCGGTTTCTGCTCTGGAGGCACGACCGGGGCGAGCTTGTCGCCCGCCCCTAATTTGCGCTACCCAGTCAGCCCGGGCATCTGGTCAGTACCTGTAGTCCGGGAAGATAAGGCTGTCCATGTTGTTGTCGTATGAATCCTTCCCGGTGCTCCAGTAGGTAATTTCCGGTATGGTGGCGAAGGAAGAGTCCACCTCGAAGAGGGGAATGGCGTAGTAATCGGAATGCAGGAACTGCTGCATTTCACCGATCAACTCCTTGACCCGCTCCACATCGGTGGAAGCGAACGCTTCGTCAAAGATCTCGTCGAACCCCGCATTCTTGTACGTGGTGAGGGGCGCGGAGGAGTGATTGAGCGCCCGAACAATGCTCATTATCTCGGCCGGGGCTGCCCGGTTGTGAGTGCCCCAGGGGCCAACCCAGCCGCCGCCCAGGTCCCAGGCCCGGCGCATGTCCCTCAGGGTACCGTACTCGGTGGGCTGGAAGTTGACCTTTACTCCCACCGCCTCAAAGTCGGCGCCGATGGCTTCGATCATGCGGGCAAACTCAGCTATACCACCGAATGGGTAGATTGCCAGCTTAATTTCCAGGGGGTCACTATCGGAATAACCCGCTTCAGCCAGCAACTGCATGGACCGGTCGGGGTCGTAGGGGTAGGTGCTGAGGGACGGGTCGTAACCGCTCTCCGCCGCATAGCTGCCAATGGGGTAGAGGGTGGTGCTTCCCCGGCCCAGGAAGATGTGCTCCAGGATAGCTTCCCGGTTGATGGCCTTGTTCAAAGCCTCCCGCACCCGGATGTCCTGGAAGGGGTTGTCCTCCTCCCATTGCTGGAAGAAGTAGGCTCCGGTAAGCAGAGCCCGTTCCTTGTAGAAGATGTTAAACCCGTCGTCCGCCAACGGCGCGATGCGTTCCCGGCTGATGTCTATGACATCGGATTGGCCGGACTTAAGCATGGCGATTCGGGTAGTTTCCTCTGAAACTCCCAGGAAGGTCATTTCCTCGTACTTGGGTATGCCACCTTCGGGCCCGCCACGGAAATGGGGCCGGCCGACAGATTCCACGTTCACCGAAGCGCCCAATACCTGCTCCACAAACTGGTAAGGGCCGCTGCCAATGGGGGACTTGGCGAACTCGCCCTCGCCTACGGATTCATAGTGGGCCTTGGGAACAATCATGCCCTCTGACCCACGTACACCGGAGAAGATCCACAGGGCATAGAGGCATGGTTCATTGCAATTGATGACGAAAGTGTAGTCGTCAGGGGTTTCGTAGCTCGCCCACAGGGGGCTCAACTCCCGAATGAAAGAGGTCTGCGAATCGTCCTCCATAACTTCCAGGGCGCTGAATTCCACATCGGCGGAGGTTACTTCCTCTCCGTTATGGAATTGGATGCCCTGTCGCAAGTGGACAGTATGAGTCTTTCCATCCTCACTGGTGGTCCAGTCCTGTGCTATGCCCGTGTCCTGGCTGAAGGCGCCCTGGGCGTTGGAGCCAATGAGAACGTCATAGATGGTGGAGTTTACATCTTTCCCACCGGCGTTGATGTTGCTGGCCTTCGGGTAGATGCCGTCACTGCCCAGGGAAGTGTAAGTTACCCGGAGGTGGCCTTCAGACTGCATGGCCGCTTCCGGGGCCGCAGCCGGCGTGGGAGTGGCCACCAGTATCTTGTCCACCTGGACTTCCTTGACCACTTCTTCTACTACGGTCTTTTCGACCGGTACCTCGCGGATGACCTCTCGTTCCACCGGCACTTCCCGGATCACCTCCACCGTTTCCGGAGCGGCGGTGCCGCAGGCCACCAGGAATAGCGTAAATAGTGCGCCAACTAGCAGTGGCAATTTGTAGGTTCTCGAACAACGGGAAACCATCTGGTACCTCCTGGCAGGAATGTTGTTTAGAAGCCGCCGGCAGTCTGCCGGCGCAGAACATTTCGAGTATATTACCATACTATTGCGCTACGAAAAGCCTTTTGGACATAATTCTTGAATGTGGTTCGAAGCGTCGTACTGGTGCCAATCGGCAGAGCGATGAGTTCGTGGCGTAAGGAAGGGCCAAGGAGAGTAAGCGCCCTGCCATCTGGAACGAATTTCCGGAAGAAAAGTTGGGCGCAATACCCATCGCCGGGTTCGCGCCAAAATGAAAGGTTTCACCGGTTTTCCTACGGCCGGGTTACATCGACGACCTGGAAGGTCTTCACCCAATACTCGCCGGTGATGTAGCTCCAACTGGTGGCGTAGTTCTGCTGAATGTCGTCGGCGAACTGCTTGCGCAAATTGCTGGCTTCGTAGCGGTGCAGCGCTTCCTCGGTCTCCCAGATGCTCAGGGATACTACCTCATCCTTGCCGTCCGCGTCCCGGAGAATCGACCTCGCTATCAGTCCATCCACCTTGTCGTTGAGGGGGAAGACCTTCTCCCGGTAGTAACCTTCATAATCGTTCCAGCAGTCGGGGCGCAGGTGGCCCCACACCATCCTCGCGTACATAATTGATCCCTCGCCACTTCGTGGGCCTTTTCGGTCGGATTGAACTTCGGCCACCGAGGTAAGGACTACAACCACATACAGGTAACGGTATTGCTCACCCCGTCAACGGGCCGGATGCGGTTCCGCAGCATGGCGGTGATGTCCTCCTGAGTGTCCGCCTGGACCTCCACAACCGCGTCATAGGGACCCAGAACTTCCTGTACCACAACCCCCGGCAGTGCGCTCAGCCTTTCAATGGCGGATTGGGTCTTGGCGGGTTCCAGGTTCAACAGAATGTATGCGTTTACGCTCAATCTTCAGCCCCCAGCCTGATCGGAGATTTGGCGAGTCGGCGCTGGGCCCATCCCAAGGAACTCTGCACCCGCCGCCGGGATTATAGCACCGGAAGCGCAATAGTCGCATCAGGAATCGCCCTGGCGCAACTCCCTGGCCGCGCTGATGGTCAGGTGGGCCAGGGTTTCCGCGTACCGATTGGAAAAGAGGCGGCCTACGGCGGCGTAGATCCGCATACCGATTTCCGGTTCCCTGGTGCACAACAGCAGCAGTTCCGACCGGGGAATTGCCAGCACCTCCATGTCCGTCAGGGCTTCCCCCGAAGTTATCAAGGTGCCGGACCCCAGCAGAGCCGCCAGCGGAAAGGCCTCCCCGGGGCGGGCGATGCGGACCGAAATCTCCCCCACTTCGGAATGGGTGGTAAGGTGGGCTTCTCCCTCCAGAATAACGTACAGATGTACCCCGGCTTCTCCCCCCGTGCCCAGCAGATCGCCGGCGCTCACGGTGATTCGGGTACCCAGGGAGACCACCCGGTCAATTTGCTGGCCGGACAGGCCACTGAATACATCCACCTGGCGAAATATGCGGGAATCCGTATCGGTCGCTTCCCCTCCGGCGCCCTCTGCCTCTGGCTGTTCGAAGACTTCGCGGGCGCCGAACACGCGCACCTCGCCAGAAAACCTGCGCTGAACGTCGCGGGCGATGCTGCGCTTGACGTGGCGGGCCAGCAGTTTGCGGTCATGGGTGTACATGGCGACCAGGTCCACCCCTTCCCGGTCGGCCAGCCGGACGATGCCGTCGGCCACCGAACTGTCCACTTCCACTTCATATCGCCAGTTGCCGGCATTCCATGCCTGCTGCTGTACCACTGCCTTGAGGTAGCCGATGGCCTCGAAGCGGTCGGCCTCTTCCTGCTGGCTGCCCAGGATGACCTGGCCGCCCACCATCGCCGTGCGAGGCGGCGGAATAACCTGGAGCAGGATTACCTGGCCGTCGGGCTCCAGTTCTTCCCTGACCAGGGAGAAGACCTCCTCGGCTTCTCTTGAACCGTCCAGCGGTATAAGCGCCTTACGATACATTTTCCCTCCTTGAAGGAAGAGTCGGGGCAACAAGGGAATCGGAAATCCTGCGCCGCGCGCATTTCCTGTGCTCTACCCAACGCCTTGGATTGGCTGCCAAAACCAATCAGGGGCGCCAGTCTGAACCAGCGAAATTACCAGTGGCGACTCCGAACCCGTTTGTCTGTAGGGCAGGCCCAAGCTAGAGCAGGGACGCCTCTTCATGCTGCAGTTCCTGGGCCAATTCCCGGTCCCATTCCATGGTCTCCTCCGCCTGAACCAGGCCCAGGGAGCCTTGCTGCCTGGTTCTCTGGCTGCGATAGACCCGGGCCTTGAAACGACCCTCCAACTTGTCCATAGCATCAGCGGCAGCGTGGAGCGCCGCCAGAGCTGACGGCGCCCGGCGCTCCGTTCGAAAAGCCGTACCCTTGGCGCTGACCAACAGTTTGACCAGGTAACGTTCCTGCCCGGGGCGGGTCGGCTCAAAGACAATATCGACTTTGGCCCCTTCGGCTGCCGGCAAATGACTTAGTAGCTGGCCCACTTTGCGGGCAATCAATCCCTCCATGCGCTTGCCCAGGTGAAAGTTACGAGTTGCGATCTTAACGTCCCTAAGGTCCACAGTCTTCATGTTCACAGTTTGCCTCCTTCGCGCTGGGGGCCAATTCTGTTGCCAGCCTGACTATTGGTATTCCCGTAACTCTTCCCAGGGAGGGCCAAGAAAAGGAGAGGCGCGGTTCAGGCCCGGGCTCCAACGAAGCCCGGGTTGTGCCGAAGAAACGGGAGATCAGTTGTAACTCAAAAGGGTGCTGATATAGACCGGGGTCATATCATTGAGACGGGAGCGGGGCACGAAGCCGCTTGCCCCCTGGTGAATCAGCTCACTTTCGCAGGTTTCCCAGCCGGAGCCAATGACGATGATGGGTACCGAGGTCAGGCACCGGATGGCCCGCAGGAGATTCAGGCAGCCGGCATCGTCGCAGAACCCACCGATAACCACCACGCTGGGTTCGTCTTCCAGCACGTGTTTAATGCCGCGACGTACTTCGGTGGCTTCAATAATCTGAAAGGCTGTCCCCTTCAAGGCCTGAATGACGCCGGCCCTGCCCCGATAGTTTCCGATTACCAGAGCTATGGGTTTGGTCTGCGTTACCATAATACCCTCCTGCAGAGCGATATTAAGCAACATCTATTGCGCAACCGGTATTGAGAACCGGAAATGAGAACTGGTATTTATCAACTGGTCTGGCTCTGAATTTTCTGCGCCTCCCCTTGTCGCTCATTTATTCATAGCGTCCAATAAATGTCAACATTGTACTTAATTTCACTAAGGTTATTGCATTTTGGGGCGTTGCCCGCAATGGGCCGTGTGATTGGCCGGGAGGAAGGCGCCAAGCTTGTTTGCGGTTGGCCAAGTGTAATAGTATTGCCGGAACAGGTAACCGCCCAATTGGTAACTGAAGAACACGGGAGAATGTGATGGACGCAAATCCGGTCAACATCTATGAATACGAGGCGATAGCCCGGGAGAAACTGGGCCAGGGTGAGTACGATTTCATCGCCGGCGCCGCCACCGACGAAATTACCCTACGCCGCACCCGTGCCGTTCTCGACTCCATCGTAATGAAGCCCCGAATGCTGGTTGACATCAGCGACAGGGACCTAAGCGCCACGGTACTGGGGCAGAAGATCAGCTTCCCCGTGCTGCTGGACCCGGCCGGCAACCACAGCGCCGCTCATCCGGAAGCGGAAATAGCCACCGTTCGCGCCGCCGGCGCCGCCGGTACTGTCATGGTACTGAGCGCCCAGGCCTCCCGTACCCTGGAGGAAGTGGCCCAGGCGTCCAGCGGGCCTATATGGTACCAACAGTACTTCTTCAAAGACCGGGGCCTCACCCTGGAAATGGCCCGCCGCGCCGAGGAGGCCGGCTATTCGGCCCTGTGCGTAACGGTGGACGCCAAGGTGAAGCCCAAGCGGGAGAGGAACATTCGCAACAATTACCAGGGCCCTGCTTCCCCCAACTACGACCCGGCCCTGAACGTGGGCGGAAGCAATTGGAGCTTTGGGTTGGATGCTCCCCTCGGCGCCAACGACATTCGGGATTTGGCGGCCACCTACGACGACCTGGATTGGCTTGCTTCCAACACCCGTTTGCCCGTGGCGGTGAAGGGCATCATGGTGGCGGAGGACGGCTACCGGTCCGCGGAGCATGGCGCCAAGGCGGTAATCGTTTCCAACCATGGCGCCCGCTACCTGGACACCACCTTTGCCACCATTGAGGTACTGCCCGAGGTGGTGGACGCCGTGGGCAGCCGGGCGGAAGTTTATATGGACGGCGGCATCCGCCGAGGCTCCGATGTGTTCAAGGCCTTGGCATTGGGAGCGAAAGCGGTGCTCATCGGCCGTCCCCTATTCTGGGGTCTGGCCGTTGATGGGGAGGAGGGCGTCAAGTCGGTGCTGGCCATGCTGCGGGATGAGTTGGACGCCACCATGGGTATGTGCGGCAAGACGACGGTGGAGAGTATTGACCGGGATTCCATAGCCACCGTATCGCCCCTGCTGTCCCTGTTTCCCACGGCTCCAGAGTATCGCTAGGAAAGCCCACCTGCCGCCATGCGCTCCAATGCGCCTGGCAACTATGGGTCTAGGCATGAGTTAGGAGGGTCTTCCTGCGGGGTAGAGGGGCGCACCGAGCCGGGCGCCCCCTTGTCCCTAGAGCGCCGGTACTACTTCCCCACAGAGCAGGTCCATGGCCTCCTCTACGTTGGGACCCAGTTCCGAGAACATGAGCTGGGTGAAGCCCTGGGCGCGGGCCACCGCCTGTACCTCAACCATCCTTTCGGCGCATTCCCCCGCAGAACCGGCGATGAAGATGGCATCCACCATGGATTCGGTAACCAGGGCGTCGAACTCGGCGCTGGAAGCGCCGCCCTTTTCCGCCTCATCCAGGCGCGTAATGTCGGGTATGGCCACCCCCAGACGTTCGATGTCCTCGTAGGTGTATCCCTGGCGGTACATGTTCAGAACCCGATGTCCGGCGCTCTCCTTGACCCATTCCCTGGCTTTTTCAGCATCCCGGGACAGGGAGATCTTTATTTCCGCCACCCGTGGCGTTTCAGGCGCATTCCGCTCCGGTGGGATGGCCCGGTTGAATATGTCCAACAGTTCGGGAACCCTGCCGGTGCGCAGGGCCGCCAGGTAGTGGCCGCCGAAGATCAGGCCGTCCATATCCCTGCCGCCCACTGCCAATCCCCTGGGTCCGTTGCTGCCACAGAAAATGGATACCGGGGAAGAGGGCCGGAAATTCAGCTGGAAGGTGGCGGCGGGGTTGAAATGGTAGTATTCCAGCAGGGCAGGGTAGTCAGAAAAAGAGACACCTTCTCCGTTCAACAGTCGTCGGAGAGTCTGGGCTGTCTCCCTTAGAACGGCCACCGGGCGGGGAGTTCGAATCAGCCTGGGCGTGCGGGGGTTGCCCCGGCCCAGGCCAATGGACAGCTCCCGTCCGTCCATCAGTTCGCTGAGGGTGGCCACCGAATCGGCCAAATCGACCGGATTGCGAAAGTATTGCACGGTCACGGCGGTACCCAGTTTGATGTTGAGGTTGCAGGCCATGGCCGCCAGCACAACGTAGCTCTGTCGGCTGCGCAGGTTGTCCGTCACCCACAGTTGGGAAACTCCCCTCTTTTCGCCTTCCCTGGCCAGGTCCACCAGTTGGGGCAATGGCACGTGGGCGTAGGTTGGCAGGTGAAACTGTACTCCGATTTCCATGCCGGTCATTTTTCGTCCTTCCTTGATTTTCTTCCCTGATGGTCTCCGAAACAGAATTGTAGTAGCGTCTGCCGGGTTGTGCAAAAGAGTAAAATGAGATTGGGAATATGACCTACCCACCGCCGGTAGCCCTGTGGTCATTGGCTCCGGCGCGGCATCTGGGCAACACGCGCTCGTTTAGTCCGGTTAGTGTTGGCGAAGGCTACGGGATTCGATGAGGTACAGAAGTAAGTAGTTTCCAGCGAGGAGGCGAGGTAACCGGTATGGCAGAATTTCAAAAGATTACACCTTTTCTCTGGTTCGACGGACAGGCGGAGGAAGCCGCTCGTTACTATGTCTCCCTCTTTCCCGATTCTCGAATCGTCAGTTGTGAACCGCTTCCCGGCGGGCCGGCGGCGGGGGCTGCCCTGGTTTATTTCGTGCTGGCCGGACAGCAGTTTTCCGCCCTGGATGGTGGCCCCATCTTCCAATTCTCCCCGGCCATTTCCTTCGTGGTGAACTGCGCTGATCAGGACGAAATAGATCACTTCTGGGACGGTCTGTCGGTGGGAGGCGCCCAGCAGCAGTGTGGCTGGGTGCAGGACCGGTACGGCGTCTCCTGGCAGATAGTCCCGTCCCGGCTGGGCGAGTTGATGGAGTCCAACCCGGAAGGAGTTCTGGCGGCGCTGTTGGAAATGGAGAAGATCGACATGGCCCGGCTGGAATCGGCAGCCAAAGGGTAGTACACTGGCCATCGTTGGAACCAAATTGCAGTGCAACCCAATTGCAGTCGGAGGAGTGGCTATGGCAACCAAGCGAGCGGGGGAATCCTACTTGGGAGAGGAGCTGCACGTGCCTCTTTCCGCCGACGGTCAGGTTTCCGCCTATGTATGGCCTCTGCGCATACTTTCCATAAGGGGGCAGAGTTGTGGCGGACCCACCATTGGCGTGGACGTGGGCAACGAGGAAATATTGAGGTTCGATTGCCATGCCGACCAGGGACATTGGCATTCCGGCGGCTATGACCGGTTGGGAGCGCCGGGCAACTCTCACGTTGACTTCCCCGAGGGTGTGGCTACAGTTGAAGAACAGGCGGCATGGTCCCTGCGGCAACTGCGCGGCCAAGTCGCCGAACTCCTGGCCCAGTCGGAACAGGCGGAAGCGGCTGAGAAGGTGGAGTCATACCTGGTGGAAACCGGGTTGGTTACCATTCGCAACCACATCGAGAAGAACGCCTACCTGCGGGAACGGGCCATCTCGGAAGAAGTGATTGCCCGGTAGCGCGGCCAATTCTCAAGATTCCTGTGCCCCATTCGCTGTAGGTGGACAGCGAGAAGGGTTGGCACGAGACACAGAAACGGGCGGGACTGGTAAAGGTCCCGCCCGCGTTTGTTTGCCGCTGGACTGGTGGTCGAAGGGGGACAGGAAGGCTGCTCACCGGCCTGCCAAGGCCCCCACTGCTGGTGACGCTACCTCCAGGGAGTGATGTTAACCCCCTGAGTGAAGGAGTAGTCGTTGCCGTTCAGCTTTGCGGCGGCGTCTGCGCTCAAGTAGAAATAGTAAGGTGTCTTTGGTCGCAGGTCGGTGAGCGGATTGTAGTCGCTTGGATTCTGCGGGGGCTGGGCGCCCGGCAGACCCGGCAGATCCTTCGGGTCAAAGGTTCCTGCCCGATCGTAGAGGGACCAGGACTTGGTTGCGTTGTCGAAGAAAGCCACCCATTCCAGGCTGTCTCCCAGGGGCTGTAGCTTGGCAATAATGGGCGAGTTGGTGGGAACAGTGGGGGAAGCGCCCCCCGCAAGCATGGTGAATTGGGCAGTCGCGCTGTCCGACCCAACTACCACCGAGATGTTGTAGGTGCCGGCTGCTCCGGCAGGAACCGCCACGCTGACGCTAAATGTGCCATTCGCTCCCACGGTGAGGGATGTACTCGGCAGCACGGAAACTCCGCCAAACTGCACCTGGCCTACGGCAGCGCCCGCTACGAAATTGCTTCCCGCCACGGTGATGGTAGTGCCGGGTGGCCCACTGGAGGGAGAAATAATGACCACAGGATTTTGTACCGCCGCCGTTGGCGCGGGTGGCGCTGTGGAGGTCGGTGTGACCAGGGGCCTGGTAAGCGGCGTCGGCGATGGGCCTGGCGGCGTGGCGGTCGGCCCCGCTGGCTCCTGTGTGGGCGGAAACGGCGTAAATTGGGTAACCAAACCCGGCCTGGAACCCGGCAGGATTACCACGGGAGTGGAAACGGGACGGGGCTGAACGTCTTCCATTGGAGGTTCGGTGGGCGGTGGCGGCAACGTCGGCTGTGGCTGTATTTGCACCGGCGCCGGAATCACGGGCGCAGCCACCGTGGGCGCAGGCGCTGGCTCCGCGCTGTTACACCCCATTGCAAGCAGAAAGACGCTGCAAATGGCAGCCATCGTAAGTATCGTAGTAAGCCTGCTCTTCTTCACAGCCCCGCAAATCCCAATGCCCATGTTTCCTCCAGTAGTTTGCTTTATGTAATTCAAGATAACATATTCTAACTTTGGGATACCTGTATGACAAATGCGAGTTATTGCTTGAATTGGCCAGCGGGCCGATCCATCCGCTTCTTCCTGGAGTTTCCCACTTGACCAAGAGGTGTAGCTGGGGAGAGGGTCCCGAGATTTGCCGGGCTGCGGGATTCACAGGTGGCTGAATCTCCGTAAATTGGGCGCAAACCCAGTGCGGCTATTGGACAAGCGTTGGGACAACCCTTATAATGCCATGCACATATACCGGCAGAAAGCAGTTGCCACCTTAGGCGAAGCTCTCGCACATGTCCAACTGTATCTGTCGCTTTCGCTCGTTTGCGGCAGATTGGGCCGGTGCACCGGAAGAAGTTGAGAGAAGGAGTACGAGGGTATGGCAGATAATAACGACATAATGTTGATGGCGCACCTCATGCGCCGCGCCGGCTTTGGCGCTTCGTACGAGGAATTGGAACAACGGGCCGCCAAGGGATACGAGGCCACCGTGGAGGAACTGCTCCACCCCGAAGACCAGCCCGACCTGGAAATGGACGTGATGAACCGCTATATGCACGGCTGGCGGGACATGAACGGCCTGATGGCCAATCAGGGCTATTGGACCTATCGGATGGTCAACTCCCCCCGGCAGCTGGAAGAGAAGATTTGCCTTTTCTGGCATGGTATCTTCTGCGTCGGCGATTCCAAGTGCATGCGGGCCCGCCAGATTCTCCTGGAGTTGAACAATTTCCGGAGCCACGGCCTGGGCAAGTTCGACAACCTGCTTATGTACCTTTCCACCGACCCGGCGATGCTCTACTACCTGGACAACCAGTTGAGCCACAAGGAAGCGGTCAACGAGAACTGGGGCCGGGAACTCCTGGAGCTGTTCTCCATGGGAGTGGGCATGGATGGCGAAGCTAACTACACCGAGGACGACGTTAAGGCTTGCGCCCAGGCGTTCACCGGCTGGACGATTGCCAACGCCATCCCCCGTTATCCCTACGGCAGCTACGCCAACCGGTTCCTCTACAACAAGTTCGATCATATCGAAGAGGACAAGGAGTTCCTCGGCGAGGTCGGCAACTGGAACGGCGACGATGTGGTACGAATTATCTGCAAGCAGCCGGCCACCGCTCGCTTCGTTGCCCGCCATCTCTACAACTACTTCGTGGCCGACGAGCCGCAGGTGCCGGCCTGGCAGCATACCCCGCCCAAGGACCCGGAACTGATCAAGGCCCTGGAGGATGAGTATTTCCGCTCCGGGTACGAAATTCGTTCCATGCTGCGGGTGCTGTTCAATTCCGACAGCTTCAAGAATGCCCGATTCGCCAAGGTCAAGAATCCTTCCGAAGTGGTGTGCGGCACCCTGAGGATTGTCGGTGACTTCGACACTCCCAAGCCGCGCTTCTACGATCCGGCCCTCCAGATTCGGTACATGGGCCAGGACCTGCTCAACCCACCGACGGTAGAGGGCTGGCACACGGGCAAGGAGTGGATCGACAGCGGCACCCTGGTGGAACGGGTCAACTTCGCCGCCGGTGAGATGGGCCGCCTGGATTCCTCCGGCCTCAGGGACATTGTTTCCCGTCTGGCCTCCCGGGGCGGCAAGATTTCCGCCGACGACCTGTTGGACGGCTGCCTGGAGTTGCTGGGCGGCTACGAGTTGATGCAGGAAACCAGGGATCTGTTCCTGTCCCAGGCCGTCAAGGTCAATGAACTGGACACCAGCAGCGAGGAGTTCGCCAGCCAGGTTAGCCAGTTGCTGCAGTTGATTGTGGCCACTCAGGAGTACCAGTTCGCCTAAACCGCGACTATACGCGCAAATGCCGGCTTCCCGGCGTCATTTCCCTGGAAGGGCAAGCCAGGAAGCCGTAAACCCAAGCAGTCTTGAAAATCAGTTAGAGGAGGAGATATGACCAGCACCAAGAAAGATCCGGTCCTGGTGGTTCTTCAGCTATCCGGCGGCAACGATTTTATGAACACCTTCGTGCCGTACACCAACCCGCTGTACATGGACAATCGCCCCAATGTCCACATTCCGGTGGACCAGGTCATGCCCATCAACGACGAGCTGGGCATCAACCCCAATATGCCCGAGTTCAAGGCCCTCTACGATGAGGGGAAGGTGGCCGTAATCCAGGGTGTGGGATACCCGGTGCCGAACCGCTCCCACTTCCGCTCCATGGACATTTGGCACACCTGTGAGCCGGAAAAGATCGCGGATGAGGGTTGGCTGGGCCGGGCCATTCGCGACCTGGACCCCAACAAGGAAAACGTGCTGACCGGCGTGAATTTCGGTCGCGGCCTCCCCCGGGCCATGGCTGCCGGCGGGGTACCGGTCGCCTCCGTAGGTAACTTGGAGTCCTATGGCGTGCTGACCACCATCGACGCCGAGGACCAGCGCTCTGAGGCTCTGGATATTTTCGCCCGCATGTACTCCCCGGCCATGGGCCAGGGCCCGGTGGTTGACTACCTGTCCCAGACCGGTATGGACGCCCTGAAGGGCGCCGACATTCTGGCCACCGCTCCTGCCCAGTACACGTCTTCGGTGGAATACAGCGATACCTCCATTGGCCAGTACATGCGCAACATCGCCCAGGTGCATTGCGCCGGCTTGGGTACCCGCATCCTGTACACTACCGCGCCCTACAATAGCTTCGACACCCACGCGACCCAGTTGACGGCTCACGCCAACCTGGTCACTAATGTCTCCCGGACGGTCAACGATTTCTACCAGGACCTGAAGGAACACAACGCCTCCGATAACGTGATGCTGCTGGTCTTCACCGAGTTTGGCCGCCGGGTTCACGACAATGGTTCCGGCACCGACCACGGGTCCGGTGGCGCCGCCTACCTCATCGGCGACTGCATCAAGGGCGGCCTGTACGGCGAATACCCCTCGTTGGAGGAGGACAAGCTGCTGGACGGCGACCTCCACTTCAACAACGACTTCCGGGGTCTGTACACCACCATCCTGGAAGACTGGTTCGGCCTGGACGCCAAACCCATCGTCAACGGCAGCTTCGAGAAGATGGACTTCATAAAGAAGTAAGCCAGAATTGGGGAGAGCGCCGGAAAGGGCGCTCTCTTCCAGGCAACTGGAAGAGGTGAGAATGACTACGCTAGTTCAAGGGGTAACCTTTCGTTACACCCACACCATTGGACGGGGGGAAGAGGCCGGCCCCGGCTTCAAGAATCCCGTCTCCGTGGCCCGTGGCGCCGACAACGTGCTATACGTGGTGAACCGGGCCTATGACTACCGGGCCGACTCCAAGCGTATCACCGTCTGCACCGTGGATGAAGACTACATCGGCGAGATTGGCAACGGCGGTCGTCTCGGCGGAGACATGATGGATACCGGGGAGAATGCCTCTGACGGTTCACTGGTCTGGCCCACTGACATCGCCCTGGACCGGGAAGAGAATCTCTACATCACCGACGAATGGCTCAACAGGGTTGCCATTTTCTCCAAGGATGGCGATTGGCTGGGCTCCTGGGGTGTGGTGGGTAACGGAGCAGGCCAGTTCAACCAGCCCTCCGGCATTCACTTCGACGCCGACGAGAACCTGGTGCTGGTGGATACGGGCAACAACCGGGTCCAGAAGTACACCAAGGACGGCCAGTATATTTCCTCCTTCGGCAGCCAGGGCGCCGGCGACGGTCAGCTGAATATGCCCTGGGGTATTGACATCGATCACGAGGGCAACATCTTCGTTGCCGATTGGCGCAACGACCGGGTTCAGAAGTTCGACGCCGATGGCAATTTCATCATGCAGGTGGGGTCCAGCGGCTCCGAGGAAGGTCAGCTGAAGCGGCCCACCGGCGTCGCCGTGGACAA
Source organism: Dehalococcoidia bacterium (assembly GCA_965221385.1). GTDB lineage: Bacteria > Chloroflexota > Dehalococcoidia > Lucifugimonadales > UBA3495 > Bin22. The sequence continues at coordinate 767,076 of OZ244885.1, read as the reverse complement.
GGACGGCATCATCTACGTGGCCGACTGGGATAATGATCGGGTTCAGGTCTTCGATGCCACCGGTCAGGTTATTTCCGTCATCACCGGCGATGCAACCCTTTCCAAGTGGGGCATTGCCAAGCTGGACGCCAACCCGGATATGAAGCTCCAGCGGGAAATAGCCCAGGGCCTGGAGCGGGAGAAGTTCCTGCGTGGCCCCATCGGCGTGGAAGTGGACGACGATGACCGGCTGTTCATCGTTGACTCCCAGCGCAACCGTCTCCAGATTTACCGGAAGATTCCGCCCTACTTCGTGGGCATGTACGACGGGGCGCGCCTCTAGTCTCTGGCCCCAGGTATCAATATATTCCGTAACAATTGCAACTCCCGCGCCTGTCACCAGTGGCGCGGGAGTTGTCTTGTCTCAAAGTGAAATGCCCGACCTGAAGATTGAGTCAGTCTCCGCCAGTAGAATTCCCTTGGAAACCCTGGCACACATCCACGAGCTCTGCGACGAAGCCTATGGGGAAGACTTGGCCCACCTCTTTGCCGCCTATTCGGCGGATATCCACGTTACGGCTTGCCTGGAAGGCCGCCTTGTGGGACATGCCATGGTGGTGACCCGTTGGTTGTCGGTGGGCCAAGACGGGCCAATGCGCACGGCCTATGTGGAAATGGTGGCCACCGCGCCGGATTGTCGCAACCGGGGAATAGCCACGGCGGTGATGAAGCGGTTGGCGAAAGAGGTTGCCAAGCGGGGGTATGAACTGGCCGCCCTGTGCCCGGCCGATACCCAATTGTACGGACGCCTGGGCTGGGAATACTGGCGTGGACCGCTGTACATTCGCCAAACCGTGAAGCAGGACGGGGAGGTGTACGGTAAGGTGTTGATTCCCACCCCGGAGGAGCGGGTGATGATATTGCGTCTGCCGGCAACACCGGCATCCATTGACCTGGACGAACCCCTCTCGGCGGAGTGGCGGCCCGGCGGGGAATTGTGGTAGGACTTCAGCGCTTGTCATCGGGCAAGTGCGGCCCGATATAGCCAATGACCACCTTTTCGCTCTGGGCATCCCAAAAGAAAGCGATCCGAATGGTGTTGACCGGGTCTCTTCCCATGCCCTTGCCAATGGATTCGTTCAGATAGTAAGCCTTGCCGTTGACCAGTATCCGGTAGCGTCCTTCCTTCTGGAAGAAGTCCTGGTCCTGGTGGTTGCTGGAGTACTTCCACCGGCATGACCGATAGAGGGACTTGTTCAAGTTAACCGCGTCGAGGTCGCCCTGGCGAGCAGCGGGGTAGGTGGAGGCCAGCCACTCCAGGGCGTCCGATACCGACTCCGTGTCCTCGTAGGGGTTCTCGGACACTATTGAATCCGAACTGAGCCGAAAGACCAGGCGCCTCGCGTGCAGCTTCTTTGCATCCGCCACGACGGCGGCCAAACCATGAGTCGAAGTTGCCGGTTCAGGCTCCGGGGTGGGTATGGCGCCGTTCTGAGGAGGCGCCTTAGCCATGGGAGCGCTGCCGTTGGCGCTTGCCAACCTGGCTTTCAGGAGTTCCAGATCATTCTGCAACGTCTGAAGGCCCGCCAATATGGAACCATTTACGTCGTCTGATACCGGCTCCACCTCCAGGGAAGAGGGCGATGGTTCTGCCGGTGGCAATAGCTCCAGGGAAGGTTGGCCGTCAATACTCTGCTGTGTCGGTTCCGCCAGCGGGAGGGTCGAAAGAGGCATTTCGGCAACTTCGGTCAATTCCTCAAGACCTGGCGCCAGCTCGGTCAAGTCGTCGGGCGTCTCTGGATCGGCGTATTCCTCTGAAGCCGAATTTGCCAGGGAACCTTCCGCGGCCTCCTCACCGGTGCCGAAAACCCCCGACAGGCCGGCCACCGTCGATATGATTTCCGCCTCCAGTTCGGCGCGGCGGCCAGCGCGAGAAAATTCCACGCTACGGCTCTGGGCCTGATCTCTTATGGGACGGTACTGGCTCAGCAGCGACTCCAGGTTTGTAACCTGGGCCAGGGTTTTGAGGGCTTCTTCCGGCTGGATGTGGCGCGCGGAATGCCATCGTTCCACATCGCACTCCAGGTAGATCAGCTCCTCGGAGTATTCCATCCAGATGTCTTCGGTCTTGGTCCGCAGCCTGGTAACCGCCTCCCTCGCCCGTTGTTTCTCTTTTTCCTCCACCAGGTCCCTGATGGAATCCGCGAAGGCCAGGGCATCCTCCCACTGGGAGGCGTCGGCCCGCAGCGCCAGCAGTAGTTCCCTCCATCGGTCGAAGTCCACCTTTTGGTATGGGTCTTCCACCTCGGCGTAGGCGGGGGGCAGCTTGCCGGAAACATACCAGAGCATCAGCCCGACATCCCTTTGGTCGAAGCCGGTGCGGTCAGCGAGAAACTGGTTGTAGTTGGTCTGCCAGTCTCGGGCGTCCCAATGGCCGCGGAAGCTCATCTCCCGGCGGTCGGGGCCGTAGGTGGGTTCGTCATTCCATTGCAGGTGCTGGACGACACTCTCGTAGAGTTCATTCTGAATACTCACCCAGGCGCGCAGTACCGCCTCGGTAAGTTCATCCGAGGATTGCATCTTTCGTAGGACTGGTGACTGCAGATGGTGGGTGGCAGCGTCCTGGACCTCCTTCAACTGGAACTGAGCCCCAGGCACCCGGACGCCGCTGCCTCGAATAGCAGAGTTCAATGCCCGCCGAATATCCGAGGGAAATTGGTCCCTGGAATTCAGGACTCCCCTGACCACCTCGAGGGCATACTCCTCACCGAACCACTCATTGGCCGCCGCCAAGAAGGAAGAGAGCTTCGGAGGTTGGGGGTGGGTTGTTGGTTGGGTTGCCATCCTAACTGCCTTCTACACCATTTCTACAGCCGGGATCAACCGTCAAGCAAAGGCCAAGCTTTCGCCTGATGTGGTAAGTACTGCTGCCGTTCCTGAAATCCAATGGAGGGATGCCCCTCATCAAGTTCTGCACCATCCCACCAACGGAAAAGCTCCCATACCCGCAATATGGGCCAACGGCCGGAGTTTTCTGTTCGAATAGGTACGAACCCAAACTAGTTTAGCATATATGTCGGAATGGCATATATTCTCGAACTTGGCGCAACAGGACGGAGGCGACGGGGGCCTCGTATAGTAATATACTGGTACATTGTGTCACTCTTCAAGGGCATGGGACAAACTCTATCGCCGCCAACGAGATGTTGAAGCTGCTGAATCGACCTATGGGGGAGGACCGATATGACCATCGAACGGCAGTCACCTGGTTTCATCGTCATAACCGTGGCGCTCAGCAACGGCCTCACGGTTGACCATAGGTATCCCATTGGCCCCGTGAGAAATGAGCAGGAACTGGAGCGCATAATGGGGCCGGTATTGGGTGAACCCTTTGAAGCGATGATGGGAATCAGTCGGGCCAGGGCCTTTACGCTTGCCTATCCCGTGGCGGTTTACAACGCGTCCCACGTTATGACCCTGAGGATACGGGGCGAGGGTTCCAGCCAGGCCCAGGAAATGGTTGACCAAGTTCACCAGATGGGATTCCTGGCCCGCGATCGCAGCAACCAGGGCGCTGGCTCCAGTCCCTGACCGTCAGCAACACGAATCCGGTTCTGCCCATGCCCTGTGGTAGAATGCTGTCCAAGCCGGAACAGTGGGCGATTCCCTCTGTAACGGGGATATGGCAAGAGGGCCAGGGTGGCTAAGGCCATTGCCGGAGAGCTGGGGAATATGGAGTCAACCTCCCTCAAGTTGAGCGTCCTCGACCAGAGTCCGGCGGCCCCGGGTGAATCAGCCGTGGTTGCCCTGGAGCACACCATCCAGTTGGCCCAATATGCTGAACAGTGGGGTTACAATCGCTTCTGGGTGGCCGAGCACCATGGCTCCACCCGCAACATGGGTTCCTCGCCGGAGGTGCTGATTTCCCACCTGCTGGCCCGCACCGAGCGGATTCGCGTGGGTTCGGGTGGGGTCATGCTCCAGCACTACAGCCCTTACAAGGTGGCGGAAAACTTCAACGTCCTGGCCAGCCTGGCCCCGGGGCGGGTTGACCTGGGCATTGGCCGAGGCCCTGGCGGAATGCCCCAGTCCACCCGCGCCTTGCGCCCTCACGGAATGGATGGTTCGGACCCGCGGCCCCTGGAAGAAAAGCTGGTGGAATTGCGGCAATTCCTGGACAACCGCCTGGTTGATGGCAGCCCCTTCAAGGGCCTGACCGCCTCGCCGCTGCCACCCACGCCGGCGGAGTTGTTCCTGCTGGGAACCACCGCGTCAAGCGCTGAAATTGCTGCAAACCTGCACCTGCCTTACATTTTTGCCCTGTTCCTGAACGGGGAAGAGGCTGAGATGCGGCGGGCAATCGACCTGTATCGCCGCCGGTCAAATGACGGAGGGAGATTCCACTGCCGTGCCATGCTGGCCCTGCCGGTCATTGTGGCCGACACCGATGTCGAGGCCGCCGGTCTGGCGGGGAACATTCACGTGGTCAGGATACGGCTGGCCAGTGGGCGCACCTTTACCGTATTTTCCGAAGAGGCGGCCCGGGAGTTCGGGAATCAGTCGGGAGAGGAATTTACCTATCGGATTCAGCCGGCCAATGTAATTCACGGCTCGCCGGCGACCGTCAGTTCGCGTTTGATGGAAATCCACCAGGAATACCAGGTCGATGAGGTGTTCATTGTTACGGCGGTTGACGACTTCGCCAGGCGTCTCCACTCCTACAAGTTGCTGAGCCAGGCCATGCTCAAAGTCGAGGAGAAGTCCCCTGCAACGGGCGTCGGCGCTGCGGAGGGGGAGAGATGACCGGTAATAGAATGTTACGCCTGGGGGCCTTCTTCTCCGGTACCGGCAGTAACATGGCCTCCTGGCGGCACCCCCAGGCGGTACCCGACGGCCCCATAAACCTTCAGTACTACCGGGACCTGACCCGGCGGGCCGAGGAAGCCAAGCTGGACTTCGTTTTCTTTGGCGACGGCCTCTACATCAGCGAGAAGTCCCACCCCATATTCCTTAACCGCTTTGAACCGCTGACCTTGCTGGCCGCCCTGGCCATGGACACCACCCACATCGGTGTCGCTGCCACCCTGTCCACCACCTACAGCGAACCCTTTACCGTGGCGCGCCAGTTCATGTCAATCGACCATATCAGTGGCGGCCGGGCCGGCTGGAACATTGTCACTTCCCCGTTGGAGGGGTCCGCCCTGAACTACAGCCGTCCCGAACACCCGGCCCACGACCTGCGCTACGAGATGGCCCACGAGTTTCTGGAGGTCACCAAGGGTCTGTGGGATTCCTGGGAGGACGATGCCTTCGTCTTTGACAAGGAGGCCGGGGTGTTCTTCGATCCGGCCAAGATGCACCGGCTGAACCATGCCGGGGAGTTTTACTCGGTGCAGGGGCCGCTGAACATCTCCCGGTCTCGACAGGGCCGGCCGGTTCTGATCCAGGCCGGCTCGTCAGAGGCGGGAAGGTCCTTCGCCGCTCGCCATGCCGACGTAATCTTCACCGGCCAGCCCAACCTGGAATCGGCCAGGGATTTCTACCAGGATGTGAAGGGCCGGGCAGTGAAATACGGGCGCCGTCCCGAGGAATTGCTGATCCTGCCCGGGTGCGCTCCCATCGTGGGGCATACGTTGGAAGAGGCGGAGCGCAAGTACCGGGAGATTGCCGACCTGGTGGACATCGAGCAGGCCCTGAACTACCTGGGTAGATACTTTGATGACCTGGACTTTCGCAAGTTTGACCTGGACGAGCCCTTTCCGGACCTGGGCAACTACGGGCGCAATGGCTGGGAAAGTACTACCGACCGGCTGAAGCAGTTGGCCCGTGATGAGAACCTGACCCTGCGCCAGGTGGCCCTGGGCGCCACAACCCCAAAGCACCAATTCATCGGTACGCCCAACCAGGTGGCGGACACCATGCAGGCCTGGTTCGAAGCTGGAGCCGCCGATGGCTTCATGGTGAACAATTCGGTCTTGCCCGTTGGTTTCACCGACTTCGTTGATTCGGTGGTACCCATTCTCAAGGAGAGAGGCCTTTTCCGCACTGAGTACGAGGCGGACACCCTGCATGGCAACCTGGGGCTGCCCATTCCCGAGAACCGGTATGCCCAGCCTGGAGTGGCGGCAAAGCCTACGGCGGGGAGCGATACCCCTGATAATTCCAGTGCCTCGGCTCCCTAGTAGCCTGTCAAGCCAGGAATGATAGGTTACAAGGGACTGAAAGGGCAAACAGGAGAGTTCATCCACCGTAGGGGCGCACGGCTGTGCGCCCCTACCCCCATCAGACTACCAACCCTTCCACCTAGAGCCCATCTACTTCGTCATTCGAGGCTTGACTGAGTATTAGTCCCCTGGGGCGGGTGCCGCCGCCATTGCCTCCTCGTCCCAGTCGGGGCCGCTGACCTGGTCGAACAGTTCCGTAACCTTCCCCGGTGGTGGGGCAGTAAGCCGGGAAACCACGTACCCGGCGGCAAGGGCGGCCACAAATCCGGGCACACCTGGGTTGATCGCCCATGCGCCGGCGGCTTCCATCTGGTCGATGGTTGCTTCGAACCCCAGCAGGTCGGCCACGGTGGAATACTTTTCGTAACCCAGGCCGGCAAGCCACCACCAGGTTGACACGATGGAACCGGTACACACCGATGCCAACGCTCCCCACCGGTTGTAGCGGCGCCAATACAGGGCCATTACCAGCACCGACCCGAAGGCGGCCCCCATTCCACCCCAGGCCAGGGAGACCAGGGCATAGACCGATTCTGGGGAAATTATGGAAATGGCGGCCGCAATCACCCCAACCAGGACCAACATTCCCCGACCCAGCCAAACTCGGACATGGGTGCGCGCCGCGTAGGTTATTCGCTTGAGGATGGGCATGTCGTCGGTGGCAATGGCCGATGCCAGCAGCAGCTGGGAATCGGCCGTGCTCATCACCGCGGCAATGACGGCGGTAAGCAGCAGCCCCGCAATTACCGGATGGAAGAAGGTATCCGCCACCACCAGGTAGAGTTTTTCCGGGTCGGGCAGGGCAATGCCCCGGTCGAGAAGGGCCGGCGCCGCCACCATCCCCATCAGCAGGGCAAAGGCAAAGATCAGGGTGAGCCAAACCATGCCGGTGTTCCGGCTCTTGTTCAGGTTGGATTCCCGCTCAACGGCCATGAACCGGGTCAATATCCGGTGCGCGCCGAAGGCCCCCACCGTCCATCCCAGGGACGAAATGATGAAGAGGATACCCAGGGGGTCGTTGGCCGAGTTGGTGAGGGGATTCCAGAATCCTGGCTCGGCGTTACCCAATCCACCGAAGGGATTTGCCGTGGTGAGAATTAGCGTCACCGGAATAATGGTGAATCCGGCGAGCATGATCAGGGACTGGAATACGTCGGTGCGGGACACGGCGACGAAGCCGCCAATGAAGGTGTAGGAAATGACGGCGATGAGGGAAATCACGATACCCAGGTCGTGGCCTGAACCGGTGTGATCGAGGCCAAATGTCACCTCCAGCAGCTTGGCTCCGGAAATAAGACCGGAGCAAATGTAGAGGGTGATAAAGTAGAGGGCAAGAACTCCCGCCAGGGTGCGCAGCGTCCCACTGCCATCGTCAAACCGCTTCTCCAAGAACTCCGGGATGGTGAGGGAGTTTTCGGTGGCGATGGTGTAGCGGCGCAGTCGCCTGGCCATGACGGTCCAGGACAACCACATTCCCAGGATGATGGCCACCACCGTCCAGAGGTGCATCATTCCGGCGGCGAAGGCCAGGCCCGGAAACACCAGCATGGTCCAGCCACTGGTGCCGGAGGATGCGGCGCTAAGGGCCGAGGTAATGAGTCCCATACGGCGCCCGCCCAGTACATAGTCAGACATGTCGTTCATGTGCCGAGAACGAACCACGGCGATGCCAATCAAGATGGCAAAGTAGCCCACGAAGACAAACAGAATCCAGTAGGCATTGAAGGTCATGGCTTTCTGTACCTCTTTGGTTTTGGCGATGGGATACGGAGGCTGGACACTGTATGGTGTCTTGCCTATACCACCAGGCAAGTACGTCCAGCCAATCCCGCTTCCGGTCTCGACAAAACTATACTAGGATTGCCTGGAATGGCAAGGCTTTTCGATACCGGACCAAGTCCCCGCAGGGTCAGGGGCGGGAGTGGGTAAAGCCTTCCCACCAAGAGAAGAGCATCCCCTCCGGGAATACTCCGGAGGGGATGCGCAGTTGGCCACCGGCTCTTCCATGCGGATCCGTGTCTAAACCTGGCGCAACAACTCTTCCTGAAGCCGGTCTATGTCGAATTCCTGGCTGGCTTCAGCCACGCGGGCATCGCCTTCCCGGACCATCTGCTCGGCCAGGGTTTCGTCCAACCTCTCCGGCAGTTCCTCCTCCCGCTCCCGCCGCCTCTGAACGTCCCGGTTGTGCTCCACGAACAACCGGCGCATGGCCACCACCACCGAATCGGTGGAGGACAGGTATTCGGGGAAGTCATACTGCACGTACTTCTCCGCGTCGTAGTCCTGGTTGCGGAAGTTGAAGTTCAACTCCCAGTTGCGGTAGGGCCAACTGACTGCGCTCCAAAGGCGACGGGGGGCGCTGGGCCGCTTGGCGTAGCGTTCCACGTTCAGGTACACCATACGGGTCAGGTTGTCCTCCACCGGAACCGCCCAGCGGGTGCTGCGGAAGTGGGCATTGTTGCCGCCGGTACGGGACATGCCGGGCAAACGGGTGCCGTTCCACTCGTTGACGTTGGGAGTGTCGGCCTGGGGAGGGCGGACGCGGCCCGGAGCCTGCCCGGTCTTGCGGGCCTTCCGGTCGAAAATCCAGGTCCACATCAGCCGCCAACGGCTCAGGGGCCAAACCCCGTCAACGCCGGGGTAATACATCTGGTAGGGGATGTTCCCCTCCTCGTCGTAGTAGTACCGTTCCACGCTGGACTTGCCCCGGCCCGGTTGGTAGTGGACCGTCTTGTTGTTAACCAGGTTGACCCGGTACCCCAACGGAGTTCTGGGGCGGCCACCCAGCCGGCTCTTGAGGATTCGGACGGCGTTTCGGTGCACCATGAAGGCGTTATGGGCGTCCATGGTGTTCTCCAATACCAACGCCCAGTTGCAATCGAACATGGAGAAGACGGGACGGTGGATATTGTGCTCCTCGAACATCTCAGGGGGTATGTCTTCCTGCGGGTCCACCGGTTCCCCATCCCCCATCCAGACGAAGACCAGGCCCTTGATGGTTACGGTGGGGAATTTGCGGGCCTGCATTCCCGGGGCGCCGACCATCTTGGAATCCGGTCCCTCGGTCAGGAAGGCGACGCAATTGCCCTCGCCGTCGAAGGTGGCGCCATGGTAGGGACAGGTCACGAACCCGGGAAAGTAACAGCGTCCCATGGAAAGGTACACCGAGCGATGGGGACACCAGTCCAGCAGGGCCTGCACCTCATCGTTGGTATCCCGGAAGAAGACCACATCCGTGCCGAGCATACGCAGCACTTCCGGCTGGCCCTTCTTCACGTCCTTGTCGGGCAGCGCCGGGTACCAGTACTCGCGGAAGCCCAGGGGAGGCATTCGGCTCCTGCGGTCATTGGGGTCTTCGGGTCTTCGGAAGGGAGGTGTCTGATCAAAGCCCTGGGTGCCCCGGCGCATGTGCTTGTATCCGCCAGGGTAGCCGGAGAGGGGTTTCAAAAGCAAATTCTTCAGGCCCATCCTGTAGCCTCCGAAACAGACAGGTTTTGCGGACGAAGGTTCTTCCAGGTACCGCCGCGCCCATGATTGTCACGGATTATAGCATGGCGGCGGGCGGTCAGGGCTGATTTTCGCTGGGCGCCACTTCCCAGCCGCATTTCCCTGTCGGCTATTGCCCGTGCCCTCCGGCGCCCGGGTAGGGTCAGAAGGGGTAGGGTTGACCACCGCCCACGGCCAGCACCTGGCCGGTAATGTAGGAGGCGTCGTGGGAGGCCAGGAAGGCAATGGCAGCGGCCTGTTCGTCCGCCTCGCCCCGTCGACCCATGGGTATTTCCGACAGGCGGGTCTGCTGCCGATAGGTTTCCTGAAGGTCCAGCTCCTCCGGGGGCAATTCCGGCAGGTCGGCGGTGATCCCATGGTTGCGGGGCGTCACCCGGTCTTCCGCCAGTGTGCCGCTGGGCGCCATGCAGTTGACCCGAATGCCCAGAGGAGCCACTTCCCGGGATAGCGAGGTGGTAAGGCCGATCTGTCCCGCCTTGGCGGCGGCGTAAGGCACGCGAAAGGCCCCGGTGACGGCGTGGGTTGCCACGTTCACAATGGCGCCGGACTGCTGTTCGATCATGTAGGGCAGCACGGCGCGGCAGCACCAGACGGCAGTCCAGAAGCTCTTGTCGATTTCCGCCTGAATCTGCTCCGGGGTGTAGTATTGGAAGGACTGGAACCAGATGGTTCCCCCGGCCACGTTGGCCAGCACGTCTATCCGCCCAAACTGCTCCTGGGCGAAGGTCATCAGACGTTGGGCGTTCTCCCATTTGGACAATTCACCCAGGCAATAGGCAGACTCGGCGCCGAATTCCCGAAGTTCATTGCAAACCCGTTGTGAGGACTCCTCCACCATGTCGCCGATAACCACGGCGGCGCCCTCCTGGGCCAGTCGGCGGGCCGTGGCCGCGCCGATACCCTGGCCGGCGCCGGTTACCACCGCCACTTGTCCTTCAAACCGGCGGGCGCCCGCCGCCTTTGCATCGAGAAATTCTGGCATGGTTCCTCCTTACAAGACATTTGTGAGGATTGGGGGTTCGACTGTCTCTCCTATTATTCCCTTCAATCTTTGTTCCCGACTGTTTGTATGCGGTTGCACCGCCCTGCCTGGGTTGCGGGGGCGCTATTCCGGCGCCGAGCCGGCCGGTTCCTCCAGCCTGGCCAACGCCCATTGGCACAACAGGGAGAGGCCCTCTTGAAGGAGCCGGTTGAGTTCAGGCGGCCCGCCGGCGGCCTTGGAAGCATCCACTCTAGCGGCAATCCAGTGCAGGATTGCCTCCCCTTTCGGGACAGGCATTGCCGACTCTGTCCAAGCTTCACCAAGACTGGCGGGCCGACCAGTGGCCGGTACGGCCACCGAATCGCCAGTTTGGCCCAGATCATGGGGTGTCCAGCTCCTTGCGGCCAACCAGAATGGAGTTTCTCCTGCCTGGTCGGGTTCGTCGCCGGCTGGTAGGGAAAGGCAGTCAATAGCCATTTGTTGCCCGTCTGCCCTATCGCCGCCAAATACCAGGAGAATTGGTAAACCATCTGCCGGCAGGCCCAACCCTTCCTGAAGGCAACGGACGGTGGATGACAAACCATGCTGGCCGAAGATCACCAGGTGGGCGAACCCCATGCCACGGTCTTCGAAAAGGGAGCGGACGGAACGAAAATGGTGGTGTGCAATGGCGTCTGTTCCGGCAACTAGGAAAACGGCATAAACGGCCGGGGCGTCGGGTGGCGTGACCATCAGGTCATTCTGCCACCGCCTCAACTTATCCAGGTCGTGGGCATCGGCGCGGTTGGGCATGGATTACTCCCCCACGGAAGGTTTTGGCGTCGCGAAGGCGGAACCGCTAGCTTGTCGATGTTTCAGAAGTTGCGGTTGCATGGGAAATACTGCCCTAGCCCAACAGGTATGTTGCCAGCAGCCACAGCCCCCAAGCCAGTAGGCCCACCCCGGCAATTCGCCCGATCCATACTCCCGCCGGGGCCACCTTTTCCACCAGTACAAAGGCGGCCAGGGCGGCAATCCAAAGCAAATTCATAACCCCCAGCAGGAAGAGAAGCCCCATCAACGCCCAGCAGCAGCCCAGGCAATAGCTGCCGTGGTGCAGACCCATGTAAAGGGCGCCCGGCCGACCGTCCCGCCAATCGTTGGTGACGAATCCCATGGGAGTGCGGCAGTGGCGAAGGCATACGTTCTTGAGGGGGCTCAACTGAAAAAGGCCGGCCGCCAGGAGCAGAACTCCACCGAGGGCGGGACTGGCGCTGGCCATCATGGGAGAAAGCAGGGCGGCCTGGACCAGACCCCACTGGGCCAGGGTGGCGACGGCCGAGAACCCGGCCCAGACCAGCAAATAACCGGCCAGAAATATGCCGGTGGGAACGTAGGGACTGCCCTGCTGGCGTCGCCGACGATTGATGCCAGCAAATGCGAGAATCATCGGCCCGGCGGAGGGCAGCATCATGCCCACCATCATCACGGCCCACATGAAAAACATCAGAAGAAAGTCCGGCGTACCCCAGCTATTATCCAGGCTGCCCTGGACCATTTCCATGCCGTTCATGCCACCCATTGCTTCCATGCCGGACATGCTCTGAGCCAGGTAAATCAGGTAGGCCCAGGCCAGCAGGGTAATGACGGCCAGGACACCGCCGACAACCAGCCGGTCCCGACGCAGGGCCACTTCGATGATGGAGGGTGAGGTTTGGGGTGTGGATGGTGGCATGGGCATATTCTGGCACACCGGCGGGAGAAAGGCTATGGGCTGGGATGGGTCGCTTGTCAGGCAATGAAGGCAGGGGCGATGATATAGAATGCTGTGATATTCCCATTGACGGAATATTGGGAATTGGGATACCATCCGTATGCCAAAATGAACGATACATCCACCAACCCCAATGCCTCGGCCTCCAATCAATCGGAAATGGGCGACTCCCAACCCCGTCGGGGCCGCGTATTCTATGGCTGGTACGTGGTGGCGGTGGCCTGTATTCAGGGAATGTTTGGCAACGGGGCCATCTCGACCGGCTTCCCCCGCTTCTTCGAGCCCATCCGCGGCGAACTGGGCATTTCCTATGCGGCCATGTCCCTGGTCTTCAGCCTGGCTCGGGCCGAGGGAGGCCTGGGCGCTCCCATCGTTGGGTGGCTGGTGGACAAGTTTGGCTCTCGCCCCATGATCCTGTTCGGCGGGCTGACTGCCGGCGTGGGATTGATGCTGCTGGCCTTCACCCGCGAGTACTGGCAGTTGGTGGTGCTGTTCGTGGGCGTGGTTTCCGTGGGAAAGACTGCCGGCCTGGGCCAGACTCTCATGGCGACGGTCAACCAGTGGTTCGTCCGGCGCAAGGCCGTGGCCCTCTCCACCCTGATGACTTCCTTTGCCGGCGGGGGCGCCATTGTGGTTCCCCTGCTCCATTTCGGAATTGTGTACCTGGGCTGGCGGCCAACGGTGTTCATCATTGGCATGCTGATAACCCTGCTGACCCTGCCCGTGGCCTACGTCATCCGGAGCCGTCCCGAGGACATGGGGTTGGCCCCCGACGGGGATCCCCCCAGCAGGGCAGCCGCGGCCCCCCGTCCGGCTCGGGGTGGTGGACACCACCAGCCGGCGACGGCCAGCAGCGGCGAGGAGCAGAACTTCACCGTCCGGCAGGCGCTGCGAACCCAGGCCTTCTGGTTCATCCTGATTGGAGTCATAACCCGGGTTTCCGCTACCAACTCCATAATCATTCACCTCTTTCCCCTGCTGGTATGGAAGGGCGTAAGTGAAGACGTTGCCACCCTGTCCGCCTCGGTAATGTTCTTCCTGGCGATTCCCTTGCGGTTCCTGCTGGGCGTGGCTGGCGGACGAGTTTCACCGCGAAAGCTGCTCTTCTACGGCATGAACCTGGGCGCCATTGGGTTGGTGGGCCTGTGGATACTGCCCCAGTGGTCGGCGTTGATCGTCTTCATCCTGGGACTGGCGATAGTGGAGGGCATAACCTCGGTGAACTGGATCATGGTGGGGGATTACTTCGGCAGAAGCCGGTTCGCCAGCCTCATGGGGGCGATGAGCATTTTCCACAACATCGGGATGTTCGTGGCGCCCATCTACGCCGGGTGGATGCGGGACACCACGGGCGGATACGAAGTGGTGCTGGCCACCTTTGCTCCCACCTTTGTTATCAGCGCCCTCATGTTTGCCCTGGCGAAGAGGCCGTCCCTCCCACGGACTCAGGAAGACGGAGAGGGAGACGAGGTTCCAGCCGTGGCCGGAGAGACGGAAGAGCGGCGGCCGGGGTGAGGAGAGAGGCCTAACCCTCTCCAGCTTCAAATTCTGCCACCACCGGATTGGCCAAGATGCCAATGCCGGGGATGTCAACCTCCACCATGTCGCCGGGCACAATTGCCCTGGTGACACCGGTGGCCCCGGAGAACACCAGGTCTCCTGGACGCAGGGTTACCTGCTGACTAATGTAGCTGACGATTTCGGCAAAACTGAACAGCATGTCCGAGGTATTGCACCGTTGAACCTCTTCGCCGTTGATCCTCACCAGCAGGTCCAGGCGTTGGGGGTCAATGTCCGTTTCTATCCAGGGGCCCACGGGAGCAAAGGTATCAGCCCCCTTGGCCCGCCAAAAGGTCCAGTCCTGCTTCTGCCAGGCCCGCTCGCTGACATCGTTGCCGCAGGTGTACCCCAGGATGTACTGGGAAGCTCGCTCCGGTGAAACCCGTCGGCAAACTTTGCCGATGACCGCCACCGCTTCGCCCTCGTAGTGAATTTCACCCGCCGTATCGTGGGGAATTATTATGGGGTCGTTGATGCCGGTGAGGGCATTGCGCCCCTTGCGCCAGGGCTGGGGATGTTCGGGCACCGGCATGGCCCCCTGGCCGAAGACTGAACCGGCATATTCCAGGTGGTCCACGAAGTTCAATCCCGGCCCCCAGAGTTCACCCGGGTCCGTGGGCGGCAGCAATCGCACATCGGAGAGTTTGTGCCGAGTGTCGGTTATCCTGAAGCTGGTGTAGATGCTGCCCCGTATTTCGGCTATCTCGTCATCGATCACCACTCCATTGGCGGTACGGCTGCCGGCCCGGAACCTGGCTATTTTCATCCCAATTCCCTTTCCCTACTTGCATAACTCTGGCTTGAGTAGGCAGGATACCACAATAGTTATCAGCGCAGAACAGGGTCAGTCGCCGATTCGGGTTCAGGGGACATCCCTAGTCTGCAGAGAAGGCGAGGGTGATTCCCGAAGCCAAGTCTGTCGGATCTGCCGAAGTAGGACGGTGTGGCGAGGCGTTCCTTGCGGTGAAAGAGCCACATATTGGGGAAAATAAAAACCCATCGGATGTCTAGGGACGATGGCCCTCCAGCCCCGGTTGTCGCGGTGGGGGATACCCTATAGAATACTGCCGGAGTCCAGGGACAGTTCTTTTCATGTATTTGCCTACACGCCCGTCGGAGCTTGCGTTCCACTCCCGACCCGTCGGGTGTACTTCGCCGGTCTGACTTTGGAATAGAGAGGCACAGATGAAACTGGGGTTTTTCGTCACCAACCAATACCTGCCCGGGGAATCTTTCCCCCTGAAGATTCAGGAGAGCGCGGAACAGGTCAGGGCGGCCAGGGAGGCCGGCTTCGACATGATATGCACCGGCCAGCACTACCTGGCGTCCCCCTACCAGATGAGCACAAGCCTGCCCCTGCTCGCCCGATTGGCGGCGGAGGCCGGCGACATGGAAGTGGCGGCAACGGTGATCCTGGTTCCCCTGCACAACCCGGTAGAGTTGGCGGAAAGCGTGGCTACCATGGACGCAATCTGCGGCGGCCGCTTCATTTTCGGCGTGGGCCTGGGGTACCGGGACGAGGAGTACATCTCCTTCGGGGTGCAGCGCAGTGAGCGGGTGGCCAGGCTTCGGGAAGCCCTGGAAGTCATGAAACTCCTCTGGACCGGTGGAGAAGTGGAGTTCGACGGCCAGTTCTACCAGGTGCCCAGGGTGGTACCTTCCACCCTTCCCGTGCAGAAGCCCCACCCACCCATCTGGGTGGCTGCCAACAACGATGTGGCCATCCGTCGCGCCGCCCGGTGGGGCTACCCCTGGCTGATCAATCCCCATGCCACCGTGCAGATGGTGGCGGAGCAGTGGCAGGGCTACCAGGCGGAATTGCAGAAGGCCGGGCAGCCCGAACCAACGGCCCTGCCCATGATGCGTGAACTGTACGTGGCTCAGGACCGGGAGACGGCCTACCTGGAAAGCGAACCCTGGCTTGCCCCCAAGTACGCCGCCTACGCCGCCTGGGGACAGGACAAGGTCTTGCCCGGTGAGGAGAGTTTCTCAATTCCCTACCAGGATCTGGCCCGTGACCGCTTCCTGCTGGGTTCGCCGGCGGACGTGGTTGGCGAGATAAAGCGATATGAGCGAGAGTTGGGCGTAAATTACCTGATTTTCCGAATGCAATGGCCGGGCATGTCCCACGAGGCCACGCTGAAGCAGATTGAACTGATGGGGCAAGAGGTGATACCGAACCTCTGAGGCTGATGCCCCCGCTAACCCCGGAACAATAGGGGCGGATGTAGGCGTAGATGGATGGTTGTCAGGAGGGGTAAGGGCGACGACTGTGCTGCTCCTCGGTGACGCCGGCATTTTCCGCGAAGTCCCCCAAGTGTGGTAAATTAGGCGCAGAATTGGCCCGGAAGTTGGCCGGGCCGCAGGGGAGGAAGAGATGCTCGATTACAAGCCAAACATTGTGCTCTCCAACCAGGAGTACGATGTTGTTGGTACCAGACCCATCAGGCATGACGGCCCGGACAAGGTGATGGGCCGCGCCCGCTATGCTGCCGACATTCACCTTACCGGAATGCTCTTCGGGAAGATTCTCCGCAGTCCTCATCCTCACGCGCGCATCAGGGGCATTGACGCCAGCCGCGCCCTCGACCTGCCGGGAGTGGAAGCGGTGGTAACTGCCGCCGACTTTCCGGATGTTTCCGCCGAGGTGTCGGACTTGTCGGAAGGCGCCAACGTCAACTACGGGTTCTACAGCAGGAACGTAATGGCCCGCGAAAAGGCCCTGTACCGGGGCCACGCCGTCGCCGCCGTCGCCGCCACCAGTCCCCACCTGGCGGAGGAGGCCTTGTCCCTGATTGACGTGGACTACGAGGTGCTCCAACCCGTACTCAACGCCGAGGAAGCTCTGGCCGATGGGGCGCCCCTGGTGCACGAACGATTGGTTACCTTCGACAGCCCCAGTTGGCGGCCCGGAGCCTGGGGAGACCAGACGGGAGAGGTTACCAATCTGGCGAACCGGTTCGAATACACCCTGGGCGATCCGGAAAAGGCCTTTGCCGAGGCTGATGTGGTGGTGGAGCGGGAGTTTCACACCCGTCCGGTCCACCAGGGCTACATCGAACCCCATGCGGCCACCGCCCAGTGGAACACCGACGACACCGTTACCATCTGGTGCAGCAGCCAGGGCCATTTTGCCCTCCGCGACCACACCTCCACCATCCTCGGAATGCCGGTCTCCAAGGTCAAGATCATTCCCATGGAAATCGGTGGCGGATTTGGCGGCAAGGGTATGGGCGGATGCTACATCGAGCCGGTGGTTGCCGCGCTCTCCCGCAAGACGGGCCGGCCGGTCAAGGTTGCCATGTCCCGCACCGAGGTTTTCCTGGGCACGGGGCCGGCGCCCGCGACCCACATGAAGGTGAAGGTGGGCGCCAGCAACGACGGCAAGATTACCGTTGCCCAGGCCACTTTGACCTATGAGGCGGGAGCATTCCCCGGTTCGCCGGTGGCCTCAGCCTGCCGCACCATGTTCGCGCCCTACAACATACCCAACGGATTTATCGAGGGTCTCGACGTGGTGGTGAACACCCAGAAGGCCGCGGCCTACCGGGCCCCCGGTTCTCCCACCGCCGCCTTCGCCGCAGAGTCGGTCCTGGACGAGGTTTGCGAGAAGCTGGGCATGGACCCGGTGGAGTTCCGGTTGATGAACGCGGCCAAGGAGGGTGACCGCCAGATTACCGGCCCCACCTATCGCCGCATTGGCATGGTGGAATTGTGCCAGGCCGCCCAGCAGCATCAGCACGTCTCTCAGCCCTTGGAGGGCAAGAATCGAGGCAGGGGAGTGGCTGCCGGCTGCTGGATGAACGGCACCGGTCCGGCCAGCGCGGTGGCCAGCGTGAACCCGGATGGCACCGTCAGCCTGGTGGAGGGTTCGCCGGACATCGGCGGCAGCCGGGCCGCCATGGCGATGCACATCGCCGAGGTGCTGGGCATTGCGGCGGAGGACGTTAAGCCTTCCATCGCCGATACCGACTCCATCGGCTATAGTTCCGGAGCTGGCGGCAGCGGCGTTACCTTCAAGATGGGCACGGCGGTTTACAACGCCGCCGAAGACATCCGCCGCCAACTGATCGAGCGGGCCGCCAAGATTTGGGACGTGAACGTGGAGGACGTGGAGTACAACAAGGGTGTCCTGAGTCACAAGTCCGACTCGGAACTGAGCATGACCTTTGCCCAGATTGCTCGCCGCCTCAACGGTACCGGCGGCCCGGTGGTCGGTCGGGCCACCGCCAATCCGGCCGGCGTGGGCAACGCCTTCGGCATCCACATCGTGGACGTTGAAGTTGACCCGGATACGGGGAAGGTGGAGATTCTCCGCTACACCGCCCTGCAGGACGCCGGCAAGGCCATCCACCCCAGCTACGTTGAAGGCCAGATCCAGGGCGGCGCGGTTCAGGGTATTGGCTGGGCGCTGAACGAGGAGTACTTCGTGGACCAGGAGGGGCTGATGGTAAATTCCAGCTTCCTGGACTACCGGATGCCCACCAGCCTGGACCTGCCCATGATCGACACGGTAATCGTTGAGGTGCACAACCCCGGTCATCCCCTGGGCGTTCGGGGCGTGGGCGAGGTATCGCTGGTTCCGCCCATGGCCGCGGTGGCCAACGCCATCTACCACGCGGTGGGGCTGCGCCTGACGGACCTGCCCATGAACTCCGCCAATTTCCTGGAGAACAAGTGGGGACAGGAGAACGGGTCGGCGTAGGGATGCCGGGTTTCAAGGTTTGGGTGTACTAGGAGGGGGCGCCAAAGTGGCGCCCCTCCTCTATTTCGTAACCATGTCTCCCTCTGCCGTGAGTGTTTCAAGCTGCCTGCATCATCCCCCTTAGAGTCGGTTCAGTCCGGCAAACTTCTGGGGATCCAGATCCCTTCCGGCCAGCGCCGGGTGATCCGGGCCGTAGCGGTGGGCGCGGAACAAGGAGTTGGCCCGTGAACCATCCCGCGCCGAATATACGAACTCCGGGTTGATGTATTCCCAGACGATTTCGCAACTGAGAGTTACCTCGAACACTCGACCGGGCGCCCCCTCGCAGATGAGGGTGTTGCCGTTGCGCAACCGTTCCGCCCCGCTAATGTGGTAGCTGTAGAAGGATATGGGAGGGTCGCCCTGGTACTGCCAAACCACCTGGCTGGTGGCTGGGTCAACCTCCAGTACCCGCGAAAATGTTGGGCCGGGCCGGTGGCAGCCGTTGTCGAAGAGGAGAATGTTGCCGTTTTCCAGCATGTTGGGGAAGTGCTGGTGAGAGATTTGACCAGGGCCCCACTTCCATTTCCAATCGCCGGTCTGACGGTCAACGATGCCCACGGTGTCGGTGCGACGGAAGCTGACGATAAGGTCTCCCTGGGGGGTGGTGCGCAGGGAATTCTGGTGGGTCCACTCCTCCCGGTTCTCCAGGGCGCAGATTTCATCCACCTCCGGATCCAGGTGTTCCCAGGAACGCCATGAATATACGGTCTCGCCTGCCGGCGTAAGCTCCACCACCAAGTCTCCCAGCATTTCCCCGTTCCGGTCAGCCCCGGGCATGCCGCCCCTTACGCTCGCGGCCAAGTCAGGGTCCAATGGCTCAAACAGCAACGCCAGGGTGTTGCCGTTGGGCAGCCGCTGAAAGTCGTGATGCAGCAGGGGGTTCTCGTACCGCCACACCTCTACGCTGTTCCAGTCCAGCTCCACTATGGCGCCGGAATTGGGGCCGGCATCGCTGCGTTGCCCCCCGGCCCTGGAGCTGATGGTTCGCGCCAACAGGTTGCCACTATCCAGCAGGTATCCGTAACCCAGCCTTTCGGGATAGCGCCACTGGTGGCACACCTGTCCCTCCATGTCGATGAGCTTGACGCTGTTGCTGCCGTTGGTGGTCAGCAGGGTGTAGCCCCGGTATGAATTCTGGGGCGAGTAGTGTATCAGCCCGTCTCGGTGGTGGCTTGACCATCCCATAGATGCCTCCAGGTCTCGTTCAGGCTCTGGCTGCCGTTGGGGCCAGGTATGGCGCCGTTACCGGCAGCGCATTACCAGGCTAGGGAATCAACTTCGCGAACTGGTCCAGAATGGGCAGCGTCCGGTCTCGCTCATCGGAGGGGAGGTTGAATATCAGCCGGTCAACCCCGGCAGCCTCCATGCGGTGAACCAGGTCCTCGTCCGGTCGGCTGAAGACACAGAGGGAAACGGGGATGCTGTTGCCGTCCCTGCCCGCCTCCTCCGCCTGTTTGCGGAGCAGCGCTATTTTCTCCGCCAGGACTCTTTCCTGTCCGGCGCCCCGGGCAATGGGCATCCACCCGTCGCAGAACTCCACCACCCTATCGAAGGTGGTGGCGCCGTCGCCACCCATGAAGATGGGCGGATGGGGCTTCTGCACCGGCTTGGGGTAGGACCAAATCTTGTCGAAATCTACGAACTCGCCGTGAAATTCCGCTTCCTCTTCGGTCCAGATGGCCTTCATGGCCAGGATGCGCTCCCGCAGCAGGCGGAAGCGGCGTCGGAAGCCGGTGCCGTGGTTCTCCATTTCCTCGGCGTTCCAGCCACCGCCGATGCCAAACATGAACCGCCCATCGGAGATCATGTCCAGGGTGGCGATCTCCTTGGCGGTGATGATGGGGTCCCGCTCCACAATCAGGCAGATGCCGGTGCCCAGCTTGAGCTTGGTGGTAACGGCGGCGGCGGCCCCCAAAGCCACGAAGGGGTCCATGGAGTGCCAATATTCCCGGGGCAGGTCAGGCCCGCCAGGCCAGGGACTGCGGCGGCTGGCCGGAATGTGGGTGTGTTCCGGCACCCACAGGGATTCGAAGCCCCGTTCCTCAAGGGCCATGGCCAGTTCGGCCGGCCGCATCGAATAGTCGGTTACAAAGTTCAATACTCCGATTTCCATAGGTTACTCCTCTCCGTTCTCTTCAAGCTCTCTTGGCGCCTGCGTGGGGTCAGAAAAAGTTGCTGATGTTCTTGGCAGAGATTACTGCCTGGTCCAGTACCACTTTGCGGTAGGCAATGACCCAGGAATCGCCGGCCCTCCTTAGCAGGTCCTCCCGGCTGCCCACGTAGAAATCCTCTTCCCGCTCGCCCCGGGTGCGGTACATGATGAAATTGGAATACACCCGCACCTCGCTAGGGTTGGCCGAAGGTTCTACTTCCACGTTGGAAATAAAGTGGCGGGTTCGTGACGGGGGGTCTTCCGCCCAGGCCAGGCCGCTGTCAAGTCGCTCCACCCGACGGCAGAGGGAGTCCCTGGTTTCGTCCATCAGCGCCAGTTCTCCCGGTTCCGTTTGGTCGCCGCTCCTCTCCAGCGCTTCATCCAGGGAGGCGATGGCCTTGCTGTTGGCCGGATAGCGGTTCAGGCGCATGGGCATCCAGTACCGCAGGTCATCTGCCAGAAGTTCCAGCCAACGGTCAAGCTGGCCGCTATCCAGCAGCCGAGCCTCCCGGTAGAGAAACTGCTCCACGTCCTTTTGCAGGTCGGGTGTTACTTGCAAGTTTCCACCTTCCTGATTCATGCTGGAAATCAGGCCCATGGCCCATGGCAGCAAATGGCTGCTGCTTCGGCAGGTTTGGGCAGTTTCCGGCAGTCCTGTCTAGCTGCTGACATCCATCAGCTCGGCCCAGCGTTGGTAGAAATGGCGATGGTTGCTCTCGCTGAGCCGGTAGTCGCTGGCCCAGCCGCCCAAATCCGGTCGGTAGCTCTCGTGACCCAACCCCATCTGCATGTTCAGGTCGAAACGGCGCGATACAACCCCACGGGAGGTGTGGGTGCACTCCTGCCAGTTGTCCATGTCGTCCTGTTCGAAAGTACCCGAAGGGCCGAAACCCCGCAGCCCATTCAACCGCAGGGCTTCCTTCACGTGGGGAGGCGCCGCCTTGTCCACGAAAATCCAGGACCAGACTTCAATCTCACCCGGTCCCTTGGGGTGCCAAACGCGGAAGGAGTGGGAGGTTGACCGGATGATGGACAGGTTGGGGAAAACGGTGGCTACGATGGGGCTGACCTGCTCGGCCCTTGCCCCCAGCCGGGCGACCGTTTCGGCGCGGGTTTCCTGCTCGTAGGCGATGAGCGCCGGTTCCGGCGCCTCGGCTATGTCGCCGCCCCCCAGGCAGATGACGCAGTGGCCTCCGCCGGGGGAGACCAGGGCGCCGCCCGTGCTGGAACGCAGCCGGAAGTCCCCTGCAAAACCGGCGCGAATGGCGGACAGGTGGCTCCAGGAAACATGGTAAGCGTCTCCGCCAAAATTCTCCGCCGGCAGCTTCCAGTTGCAGGGAACCACCCACTTGTGGACTCCGCCAATCACCTCGACCCCTCCCTCCCGGCGGTCGAAGAAGCTGTCCAGGTACCAGGCCATCTTCCCCAGGTATTCGGCAAGGGGCGGGGCCTCGGCGTCGAAGGTAGCGAAGATCATTCCCCGGTGGCTGTCAATGTGGGCCACGGGTATCAGGTTCCACTGATCCAGGTCCAGTTCGCTGAAGTAGGCATCCTGTAGGTTCGGGACGGCCACCAGCTTGCCGTTGTTGGCGAAGGTCCAGCCGTGGTAGGCGCAGGTGATGGTTGCGGCATTGCCGGCATCGGCGCGGCAGAGGCGGTTGCCCCGATGACGGCAGACGTTCAGGAAGGCGTTGACCCGTCCTCCGCTGTCCCGCATCACCAACACCGGGTCCTCACCCATGTAGGTGGTGAAGTAATCGCCAGGGTTGGGAATCTGACTCTCGTGGCACAGGAACAGCCAGCAGCGGGCGAAAATGTTCTCCAACTCCTGCTGGTATATCTCCGGCTCGATGAAGATACGCCGGCTAACCAGGCCCCGTTCCGAGTCCACCAGTCCGCTTACCTTGCTGACCATTGCCACCTCTACTGTGCCGGTAGTATGGAGAGGCCGGGTTGGAAGATACCAGGGGCGACTTGGGGGCGAATCCGCTACATGGCGGTGAAGCCCCCGTCTATCACCAGTTCGCTGCCGGTGACGAAGGAGGATTCGTCCGAGGCCAGGTACATCACCCCGTAGGCAATGTCCTCGGGCTGACCCACCCGGCCCAGGGGGATACGGGATTCACTCTGCCGCAGAATCTCTGGGTCCGCCTGGCGCTCCGCGGTCATGGGCGTGGCGACGGAACCGGGGTGAACCGAGTTGGCCCGTATGCCGTCAGCGGCGTACTGGATGGCCGTGGTCTTGGTGAGCAGCCGCACGGCCCCCTTGGAGGCATTGTAGGCCGCCGTAACCGTGTCCTGACCCACCAACCCGGAAATGGAAGATATGTTGATGATGGAACCGCCGCCGGCCCGCTTCATTTCCGGTATGGCGGCAAGAGTGCCCAGGAACACACCCTTGCCGTTCACGTCCATGATTCGGTCCCACTCCTCGCCGCTGGAATCCTCCAGCTTGCCCCAACTGCAGATGCCGGCGTTGTTAACCAGGATGTCCAGCTTGCCGTAACGTTCCACCGTGGTCCGCACCGCGGCCTCCCATTCGGCTTCGCTGGTAACATCCAAATGCACGTAGGTAGCTTCGTAGCCCAGTTCGCGGATCTCGGCTTCCACCTGGTGTCCCAGGTCGTCCAGCACGTCTCCGATAACCACGCTGGCTCCCTCGGCGGCGAACATTCGGGCTTCACAGGCCCCCTGGCCGCGAGCGGCGCCGCTAATCAGGGCGACCTTTCCGTTGAGTCGCATGGTTTACCTCCAGCAAGGCTACCGACCGGCCTGCTCGCCGGCGGTCGCCCAATTCAGGGCCGCCAGTCCGGACGGTTCAGCTAAACGGGTAGCACCGGTTCGGTGGTCCCTTCGGGTAATTCAACCTCGAAGGCATTGAGGATGAACGCCGTTTGGGCGTAGTTGCCCATCAGGGTCGTCAGCTCCACCAGATGCTGGGGGCCGAACTGGTCCAGGGCGTCCTGAAAAGTTTGCTGGCTGACCCGGTGAGTGGTATAGAACTCGTTAACGTAGTTGATAACCGCCCGCTCGTCGGGTCCAATGTCCGGCAGGGGACGCCGCTCCCGCAGGGCATCGATCAGGCCGTCGCTGACACCCTCGCGGCGCGCGGCGGGGGCATGGGCATTCCATACGTAGGGGCAGTCCATCGCCCGGGCGGTGGCGATGATTGCCAGTTCCAAAATGCGGCGGGGAAAGGTGGTTTCGTACCGCAGGTAGCCGGTAAGCCCGGCCCGGCGGCGGGCCATCTCCGGACTGTTCAGGGTGATGGATCCGGGCCCCCCGGTAATGGGGCCATCGGCGGTGAGTTCGTCGTAGGCTTCACGGAATTCTGCGGGTACCATGTCGCGGGCTACGTTGGGGAGTCGTGCCATGTTACTTCTCCTCATTGATTCTGGTCGGGTTGGCCCAAGTATAACTGCTTTTGTGTCCTGGCTGAAGGGCCGGAGGCGAGAGCGCTGGAGCGTTGGCGGAACTGGAACAAATCCCAGGATGGCTTACGCCCTTCTCAAGAGCGGGGTAAAGGTTATGAGGGTAAGGGTGAGTCCTATGCCGGTAACGCCCATGATCATGGCCGCCACCGGGGCGCCCAGGGACGCGGCCAGCCAGCCGGCCCCGGCGCCACCGAAAACGTACCCGTAAATTGCCAGGGTTCGCAGCCCCAACACCCGGCCCCGGAATTCGGGCTGGGTGATGCGCAGCATGGCGGTGAGCATCATAACCTGGGTGGAGGAGAAAGCCGCCCCGGTTATCAGGAGAATTGCCATGGATAGGTAGAAGGAGGTGGAGAAGGCGAACAGCAACATGCTGCCGTGCCATACCACCACCGATAGTATCATCAGCTTGCCGATGTTGCGCAGGTTACGTACCGTTGCCCATGCCAGGGAACCGAGCAACGCTCCTATGCCAAAGGAGGCGGTCAGGAATCCCAGTCCGTCGGGGCCGGCCTCCAGGACGTTGCCCGCGAATATAGCCAGCAGCGCCGTATGGAAGGGCCAACCGGTCAAGTTGATGACCACGGCAATGGCCAGGGTGGCCCACAACACCTGCTGACCCTTTACGTACTTAAGCCCCTCTAACGTGGTGCGAAGGACGGAGCCCCGGGGCTGGACTTCGGATACCCGTATGGGCCGGACGAAGGCGGCGCAAATGGCGCTGGTGAAATAGAGCAGGGCGACAACCGTGTACCCACCTTCAGGCCCCCATGTCTTGTACAGCAGCCCCCCGACGAAGGGCCCCAAGATGGTGGACAGGTTCTGGGCCATGCTGCTCAGGGCCGCCCCGTTGCTTATCTTGTCCGGGGGAAGGGTGTCGCCGATGAGGGCCTGGGCCGAGGGCATTTGGAAGATGCGCATGAGGCCGGCTCCCAGGGTTATGGCGAACAGGTGCCACACTTCCAGCAGGCCGGAGAGCATCAGCGTCAGTACCGCTACGCCCAGGCAGGTGAGTATCAGTTCCACCGCGGCCAACAGGCGGTGGCGGGGCAGCCGGTCGGCGATGGCGCCGGAGAAGAGGGCCAGGAAGTTCATCCCCATGCGGGCCGAGGCAATGAGACCAACCAGGAAGGGGTTGCCGGTCACCTCCAGCATGTACCAGGCCAAGACCAGCGCTTCCATCTGGTTGCCCGTTTGCACCGCCCAGACGGAGGACCATACCAGGGCAAAGTTGCGCTGTCCGAGGATGGCGACGGGATAGGTGACCTGTCTTAGGGACTGTTGCAGTTTCAAGCAGACTTCCGGGCCCGACTGTTGAACGGGGAGCAAACCGGGGAAAAGATATTGTATCTTAACATACTATCTGCGGAACAATATTGTCGTCGGGAAACACGTAGGGCCCGCCGCCAAGTCTTTGCCTGGCGGCGGGCCGACGTTCGCTGGGCTGCGGATGGACTTCCCGCCCACCCGATGAAGGCTTACTCCGATTTGGTCTCCACGTACTCCAAGTGGGTGTAGTAGGAGTTGATAAACCCCGGGTACACGTAGCTCTCTATGTACTGGGGGTTCGATGCTATGTCCGGTGGTATCGAGAACATGGGCAGGGAGCACACCATCTCGAAGCAGAAATCGCCAATCTCCTGGAGTATCTTGGCCCGTTCCTCCGGAACCAGCGTTTCCTGCAGCCGCTCGAAAATCACGTCAACGTCCGGGTGTTCGAAGCTCTTGACCGTACCCTTGGAGTAGAAGTTGGTCTGGATGTTGTACAGGGTGAAATCGCCCGGCGTGGCGTTGGGGTAGAGAACCCCCGACAACTCCCTGGAGCGGCGGCCGGAGCGGATATTGGGAAAGTCCCACTGCTCCAGCTTGGGCTGCATTCCCACCGCCTCCAGGTCCAGGGCTATGGCCTGGCCGATGTCCGTTACCTCAGGCAGGCCGGATAGGGTGTAGAGGGCGATGACGAATTCGGGACCGCCATCGGCATACCCGGCTTCTGCCAGCAACTGCCTGGCGCCCTCCGGGTCGTAGCCGTATTGGGCGTCCCACCTGCTCTCCCATTCCTGGTTAATTGAACCGGGCCATTGCAGCTCGGCCAGCACCGGGTCGAAGGGGTAATGGTTGCCCGCGCCGATGGACACTTCGGTCCCTGGCAGCAGGGCCTGGGCGATGGCCTCCTTATTGACCGCCTTGGCAATTGCCAACCTAACCCGCTGGTCCAGCAGCGGGTTGGTGGGGTCAAGAGCCTCCGGCGTGGTGTGGTAGTTGCCAGAGAATGACCAGCGGTGCATTATGTCGCCGAACTGGGCGGGGATGAAGGCCATGCCGGCTGCAACCACATCTTCCCTCACGGCGCGTTCGATGTCCGCCAGGTGTACCTGCTCGGTGAGCAACGCCGCCACCCTGGTGGTGCTTTCGCTGACCCACCGGAACTCCAACTCGTCGTAATCGGGGACGACGCGCCAATGTTCGTCCACGGCTTCGTAGCTGAC
Organism: Dehalococcoidia bacterium; assembly: GCA_965221385.1. Lineage (GTDB taxonomy): Bacteria > Chloroflexota > Dehalococcoidia > Lucifugimonadales > UBA3495 > Bin22. The sequence goes on along the minus strand of OZ244885.1, from coordinate 740,249 downwards.
GTGGGAACCCTCCACCCTTTCCACAAACTCCAGGGGGCCGGTGCCAATCATGTCATCCCCGTAGAACTCGTCGCCGCCAACGCCGTCCCAGCGGGCCTTGCTCTCCATGGGGAAGTTGCGGCGATACCCGAACTGGTAGAGGGCTTCGGGGAATACGCTCTGGTTGTGCAGGATTACGGTGTAATCGTCCACAATCTCGATGAACTCAGCCGACTTCTGTGCAATCACTTCCGGTGTATCGTAGTCGGCCTTGGTGACGCCCTGGTACTGCCGCCAGGTGGAAATGCCGCTGGCAGTGGATGTCGGTGACACCAGCAGCCAGGCGGAATGCCTCACATCCTGGGCGGTGAACTCGCCCCAACCGTCGTGGAACTCGACGCCCTTTCGCAGCTTGAAAGTCCAGTCCTTGCCGTTGGGGGCCATCTCCCAGGACTCGGCCAGCATCGGCTCGTATGCGCCGGTGAACCGGTCCACCCCCACCAGCCACTCCAGAACCGGACGCTTGTCCAGGTAGCCGCTGATGATGACCTTGTAGCTGTAGTTGGTATCGTAGGACTGGGCTCCGACGGCGACTCCCAACTGTTGTAATTTGGTATCTGCCGCCTCCACCACGGGCTCGGGCTGGGCTTCGGGAACCGGGGTCGGGGGCACCTGGCCCACGGCCAAACCCTGGGACTCGGTCCTGCCGGTGGCTGCCCCGGGCGCCGCGGAGGCCCCATCCGATTGCCCGGCGCCCGTAGCCGGCTGAGATTGCTGGCCCGACGCGTCCGATTGCTCCGGTTGGGTTTGCGCCGCCGCCGGTTGTTGCTGGGTTTGCGGCGCAGTCTGGCTTTCCTGCGTACCTGCTGATGGGACTTCGGCGGGTCCGCACGCCACAATCAACAGCGCCAACAATGACGCCAATAGAGCGGTGATTCGCGCTGGATTCCACAGTATGGCTTGCATCAAATGACACCCCCATTCAGTATTTGACTATGGGTCATGGGCCAACCCGGTTCCCGCCACACCTGCACCCGTCTCACCTGTCCGGGCCGGGTTTAGACGTTCCGCAACTTGGGGTCCAGCTTGTCTCTCAGCCAGTCCCCCAGCAGATTCATTGACAGCACGGTCAGCAGAATGGCCATGCCGGGGAAGAAGGACACCCACCAGGCATTGATGACCAGCACTCGGCCGTCCGCCACCATCAGGCCCCAGGCCGGATTGGGCGGGGGAATGCCGGCGCCCAGGAAACTTAACGTTGCTTCCAGGATAATGACCACCCCCACTTCCAGAGTGGCCAGCACGATAATGGTGTTTACCACGTTAGGGAGCAGGTGACGCACAATTATCCTGGGCGTGGAGGAGCCGGCCACCCTTGCCTTGGCAATGAAGTCCATGGTGCGTAGGCTCAAAACCTCGCCCCGAACCAGCCGGGCGTAGCGGGTCCACAGGGTGAGAACCAGGACGATGATTACCGTGAAGTAACCGGGGCCCAGGGCGGCGGCCAATATCAGCGCCAGCAGAATGGATGGTATGGAAACCTTGATGTCCACCAGGCGCATGACAATGTGGTCCCACCACCCGCCCCAATAACCGGCGATTAGGCCCAGGGCGGTGCCCACCACCCCGCCGCAGATGATGGAAATGGCGGCGATGGTCATGGATATGCGGGCGCCGTAGATGATGCGACTCAATATGTCTCGGCCCAGCTTGTCCGTACCCAACGGGTACTCCCAGGAACCGCCCTCCATCCAGGCCGGCGGGTGCAGCCGCTCCAGAATGTTGCCCTTCACCGGGTCATGGGGCGCAACGACATCGGCGAATATGGCCGGCGTTACCAGCACGACCAGGAGAACGGCGAGGGATAGCAGGGGGAACTGTCGGGCCCACGTGAACCCGGCGCCCACCCGAACCAGCGTATTCGTTACGGCTCCCGGTCGGGCCTGAATGATACCCGCCATGGGATACCTCCTCAGTTCATCCCTTTGAAACCAGGCCTACTGGGTATAGCGAATCCGGGGATCCAAATACGCGTACAGCACGTCAACCAGCAGGCTGCTAACAATGTAGATCACGCCGAAGAAGAGAACGACGCTCTGAACTACCTGGAAGTCTCGCGCCCTCAGCGCATCAATTGCCAACAGGCCCACCCCCGGCCAGGCAAATACCGTTTCCGTCACTACGGAGCCGGTCAGGAATCCCCCCAGGATGAAACCGAAGTAGGTAAGGGGGGCGATGGCGGCGTTGCGCAGGCAGTGCTTCCAAACCACCTTCCAGTTGGGAATGCCCTTGATCCGGGCCAATTTCACATACTCGCTGTCCAATACTTCCAGCATCGACGAGCGGGTCAGGCGCATTACCGCGGCCACCTGGAACCAGCCCAGGGCGATGGAAGGCATGATGACGCTGCTCCACCCTTCCCGACCGGAAGAGGGAAGCCATTCCAGGGTTACGGCGAAGATCCAAATGAGCATGATGCCCACCCAGAAGGAGGGCGCAGCCTGCCCCAGCAGGGCAACTACCTTGCCGCCGTAATCGATGGCGGTGTCCTTCTTGACGGCAACCATCACCCCCAGGGGTAATGCCAGCAGGGCGGCGATGACCAAAGCGAAGAAAGCCAGGTGGAGGGTGGCGGGCAGCCGGGCCAGGATGAGCTCTCGAACCGACTTGCCCGGCCACTTTATCGATTCCCCAAAATCTCCCTTGAGGACCCTTCCCAAATAGACCAGATACTGGATGTGGAGGGGCTTGTCCAGGCCCCAGGCTTCGGCGGTCTGAATGTAGTCCTGTTCGGTGGCGTCGTCCGGGAGAAGGACATCCAGGGGGTTGCCGGACACCCGCGCCAGGGAGAAGACGATCAGGCTCATGGCGAACAGCGCCAGAATGGCGTGAAATATTCGGACCACGATATACCGTTGCACTTCGACCTCCCTGGAACTTACCGGGTCGGAAAGACGGTATCGGGGTTGGAGTCGGCGCGGTTGCCTGGCGCTCTCTCCAGCCAAAAGGTAGGGTTAGGGGTATTACACCCCCGGTTATGGCCGATTTTGAGGGGCTGCTCCCTAGGATCCGGTCATTTCGAGCGGAGTCGAGAAACCCCAATCATTGGGAGCAGCCGCTATTCCCTGTCCTGTATATGAACTCCTGTCCCAGTTGGAATTTCTCAGTTACCGTTCGAAATCACAATTCTGGGTTGAAGTAGTATAGGATTAGGAATTACCAAGGGAATTCGTTGTAAAGGCGCCGCCACGGGTGAAATTTCGGGCAGTATATGTTTCCTGTTGACCAATGTCAATCAAACCCTGGCGGCAACACTTATGGCTAACCGTTCTTCAACTTTTGGAATGGTTAACCACAAATAAAGGCCCTGTGGTTACGAAAACCGGTCAGGGCCGAGAGGCTTGGCAGTCTCAACTTGGGGCTGCTCTCAGTTGGGGCTAAAGGTCTTCTGCCGGGGTTACCTGGAGGGTTATGTTGTAGCCGTCGGGATAGGTGGTGGTGTGGCCCCGTCCGGTCAGGTCCTCGATCAGCCGAACATCGCCCGGGTTGAAGGTTTGGGACGTGCCGTCGCTCAGGCCGATTATCGTCCGGCCCACAATGCCCACCTGCCACCGCCGACGGGGCGCCGGATGGTAATCCGAAAAATAGCCGGGCTCCCGCTGGGAAACGCTGAACTCCATGCGCGCGCCCTCCAGCTTGATGCCCTTGATGGCATCCTCTGACAGTTCTTCAATGTGGGTCTCGCCGTCATCGCCGGTGTACATTCGATAAACGCCCATCGATTCTTCTCCTCGCCATTGATTTCGGAATGTCTTGGAGTGTACCAGTAATCCCGATCAGCCTACACCGTTAGGCGGCGCTTGCGCAAACCGCCCACGCCAGCCCGAATTTGCGGCGAAAGTAGGTTGACTTGATGCATCAAATTGGCGCTCCTTCAAACTTCCGTAATTCGGCGATGCTGGCCAAGCACCTGCTCCAGCAACTGGGAGTCTATGGGCGGCAGGTCGCAACAGGCTGCCGCTTCCTCCACTTCGGCCACCGACTTGAACCCGGGCACAACAGTCGAGATGGCCGGGTTATCCAGGCAGAATCGCAAGGCCGCCTGGGAAAGGGTTCCATACTGGCCCGCCAGCAAGTGACGGAAAGTAAGGGCGCGGCCATGATCGCGGGCCACCTCCGTACCTGGTTCCGCCTCCCGGTCCAGTTCGTCCACCAGCGCCCCGGCGGCGTGGGAGCGGATGCCGATGACTCCCACGTCGTGCGCCTGGGCCACGGGCAGAGACTGGCCCTGGTCAACATCGTCAAACCCCGGCGGGGCGCTTTCGACTGCCGTCCGGTTCAGCAGGTTGTAGAGTATCTGGGCGGTGTCGAAAACGCCGCTCTCCAGCGCCTCGCGAATGGCCGGGGGGTGCCCGTCCCAGGCGGTTATGCCCAGGTACCGAAGCTTGCCCTCCCGCACCATCTGCGACATGGCCTCGCCCAATGCCAGGCAGTCATCCCCGTCCAGCAACAGGGCGTACCGGGGAGGTGGCCCCACGGCTGCCATGTAACTGCCCTTTTCGGCGCCAACCTGGTGATGAACCTGCAGAACGTCGATATAGTCGGTTTGCAACCGGGCCAGACTCTGCTCCACCGAATTTCGGACGGCGGCTACCATGGCTGCGCCGTCGGCCCTGTCCTCCTCCTTCTGCAGCCGCACCTTGGTGGCGACTATGGCCTCCTGCCTACGTCCGGCCAGACCTTTGCCCAGGTTCTCCTCCGATCTGCCGCCGCCGTACATAGGCGAGGTGTCGAAGAAGTTGATGCCCAAATCCAGCGCACGTCTCACCGCCTTAATGCAGTCATCGTCGGTGGTGGGGCCCCATACATGGCCAATTCCGGCTCCGCCAAATCCGACTTCCGATACCTGCAGCCCGCTTCTGCCCAGGGTTCGGTACTTCATGGTTCCTCCGTTGACTTTCTTGGAAAACTTGCTTGCTTAGTGTCCTTCGGGAAATGGTTCAGGTTCCTTGGTTCCCTACGATTTGCCGTCCCGCTGGCGTTTCTCAAATCGCCTGCGAATCCATGGAGGCAAGAGAAGGCGCTTGCCACACCGGCAAGCGCCGCCAATGGGTTTTCGCCGCCCGCAAATTCTACTACATACCCGTCTCAGCCGCGGCGGAACGCATGGCCTTCAAATAATCCACGCTGGCCGTCTGGAGCAGCGTCCCAACGTTGCCGTGGAAATACTGCACCCCCATTCCCAGGAACTTGGGAACCAGGTTGTCGGGGCAGCTGACGCCGGCAACCCGGCCGGCCTCCCGGATGATCTTCACGCCCTTTTCCATCTGGGCCTGAACCTCCGGGTGGGTGTTCTGACCCGGATAGCCCATGGATTGGGACAGGTCGCCGGACCCTATGAAGTAAACATCGACTCCATCGACGGTAACCAGGTCTTCCAGGTTATTGATTGCCTCCACCTCTTCCAGCATGAGGCAAACCAGGGAGTTGGCGTTGGCCTCTTTGACATAATCTGCCGTGGAACCGGCGAATCCGTACCCGGCGGGGCGGCCCCGGCTGAAGATGCCCCGGTGGCCCTCCGGGTAGTATTTCACGGCATCCACCGACTCCCGCGCTTCTGCGGCAGTGTTGACGTGGGGCACCTGTACTCCCCAGGCCCCCCGGTCCAGGAAGGGAGCAATGATTTCTGGCCGGTTGGCTACGGGACGGACTATGGGGGCGATACCGCTCAATTCGGCGGCGCGAACCAGGTCTTCGGAGTTGTCCACGGTGATGGAACCGTGCTCGTTATCCAACAGCACCCAGTCAAAACCCAGCGCGCCCAGCATTTCCACCACCGGCGCCGAGGGGAAGGTCAACATCACCCCGAAAACGGCCTTGCCCGCCGCCAGCTTTTCTTTGAGGAAATTTTCCTGCATGGCTGCTCCTTTGCCTACCGGCCCCGTCGGAAACCGGATGCATCTTCATCGTTGAAGGTTATGCGGCTGGGGTGGGAATCGGGCAGGCGATAGGCGCTGACAACACTGGACCGAATCACCGCTCCGCCGACAATGCCGACCAGGGTGGCCAAACCGCTGGCGGTGGCGCCGGCCAGGACGGCCAGCTGCCGAGTCTCCATGGCCTGGCCATCGACGCTGTCCATCTGGATTATGGCAAAGAATATCCCCAGGGTAATGCTGGCGACCAGGGCGATCACGGCTCCGATGATCAGCCCGCGCCGCCGGGCCCAGAAGCCCTCGCCCGATTGCCAGGTGATGGTCTCCGCAACAATCACCACGGCTGCCCCGGTCAACAGGCCGATTATCGCCCACCCGTTGGCCTCTCCGGTAAGCACCGGAGGCAAATGGCGTGGGTTGGGTTCCAGGTAGAGCCATAGCAGACCCAGCTGGGCGGCAACCGGAACTGCCGCGCCGCAAATGACCACGACCGCCAGCAGGAACAGGCCCCTCGCCAACTTGCTTCCGTTCAAATCGGACCACGCTCCGTTTTTCAATACTTTGGGTAACTCGATGCCTGAAACAGCAGCTCTTCCCAGTGCAATTGAGCGCTTAACCCATGATATTACCTATAATTCATGCGGTCAATTATTTGTTTGCGCAATATCAGCGTCAACGTCCGGTTCCACCACACAGTAACTCAGGCGCGCTGTTTTCATTTCTTTAACCGGAGTTTAAGATTGACAGGTCTATTCCCTGCAGACTCTGGCTTGGTGGCTCGTAGTGACTTGCAGTCGTGAATTGCAAGGGAAGGGAGCGCGATGATGACAGTTGACGAAGGCGTGGCCCTGGCGATGGATTGGGGAGGCACCTGGTGCCGGATAGCTGCGGTAAACCGGGAGGGCAGCATCCTCTGGCAAACCCGCGCCAGGAATCCGGCCGGAGTGCCGGCCGACCAGCTACTGGCGGTTGGTCTTGACCTGGTTGGCCAAGCGCGGGACTGGTGCGGCAATGGCCGACGGATTCACGGTTTGGGTGTGGCCGCCGCCGGACCCGTGGATGCGGATACCGGCACCCTGCTGGAACCGCCCAATCTGCCGGCCCTTAACGGCGTATCCCTCAAGTCTGCCTGGGAGCCCCAGCTTGGTCTGGAGGTGAGCGTGGGCAACGACGCCAACCTGGCTGCCCTGGGCGAGTTCGTTTACGGCGCCGGTCTGGAGGCGCAGCAAAGGGGCGAGGGTTCCAACAGCCTCGTTTACGTTACCGTAAGCACCGGTGTCGGCGGGGGCGTGATTGAACGCCGCCGACTGTTGCTGGGCTCCTACGGAATGGCCGCCGAAGTGGGCCACATGGTCATCGACCGGAGACCGGATGCTCCCGTGTGTCAGTGTGGGAACCGGGGTTGCCTGGAAGCCCTGGCCTCGGGAACTTCCATTGCCAGAATTGCCCGGCAGCGGGTCCTGGAGCTCTCCAACCGCCAGGGAGTTCTGGCGGAACAGGACCCGGACCTGATCACCGCCGAGAGGGTGCTGAATGCGGTGAGCCAGGGAGACCCCCTGGCGTCGGCAATTCTCGATGATGTTATCGACAGCCTTTCGGTTGGCTTGACCAACCTGCTGCATCTCTACAACCCCGACCTGGTGGTTCTGGGCGGCAGCGTTTCCTTCGGCCTGGAAGGAATGGGGCTGTTGCCCCGAATCTACGGGCAGATGCAGGAACGGGCCATGACCGATGGCCACCGGCGGTTTCGCCTGGTATCCAGCCGGCTGGGCGATGCGCCAGGTATGCTGGGGGCGGCCAGCCTGGTATGGGATAACCCGTTGGCTTGAGAGGATTGATACCCCTGATTCCCTTCGCAAGGGCCGGGTTCCGGCCGCTACCCTGCGTCCCCTTCCCCCTGACCTGCCTTCGGTAATTGCTGACGATACGCCGGGGCGCCTTCGTCATCACCCGTCGCCAGGGTTGGCGGTGATGGGTTTCCCTGCTCCCTACGGATTCATCAGCCACCCAGCACCGAGAAAAGTCCGGTGGTGTTCTCGATGTTCTCCAGGTCGCGCAGGCGGGTAATGGCTTCCTCGATGTGGTCCGGGGGCAGTATGTAGCGGGAACAGTAGAGGAATTTTGCGTCCATTTCCTCGGTGGACAGGGGAAGTTCCCCCAGTCCCCGGGCAAACTCGACCCGATTCTCCAGGCGGCGACCATCCCTAAGGCTGATGGCCACCGAGGCTGGGTAGGGAATCGAGACAGTGGAGGGGGTGGCCGCTTCCACGGTCACCCTACCCATCAGTTCACGCACCTGCGGGTCGGCGATGGCCCCGTCGGTGAAATTTTCGATAAGGGGATGCCCATGGGACAGGGTGGCCGCCACAATGTAGCTGATGCAGGCGCGGGCCTCCCAGCCATTCGCCGGGGATGCAAAGGGCAAAGCCATCATTGCGGAGGGGGATGTTCCTACGAAGACATCCGCCACGTCCGCAGGACTGAATCGATATTGCTGGACCAACTGCAGCGCCGCGTCGATAACGGTATGGCTGGGAGAGGCGCAGGGATACAGCTTCAGTCCCAACCTCGATCCGGTTAGATCGTGAGACGTGCCCAAGTCCACCTCTTGTTTGCCACCGGGTATTGTGCCCTCTGATCCTGTTCGCTGCCCAATTAGAATGTCGGCCATGGGGTTGCCGGCAATGGCTTGCATGCCCTGGTGGGCCAGCAGCGCTGCCATGATGCCCGTCATGGCCGCCCGACCCTGGGAATGGGCGCGGACCGGCCCCGCGGTGAATGCCGGCAGAGCCGGACCGGCGCCGGTGGCGGCCAGATGCAATGCTGCCGCCATTTGGTTCCGGTCCAAGCCCAGCAGCAAGGCCGCCGCCGTCGCCGCTCCCAGGGTATCGGGAACACCGCCGTAGCTGACGGCCGGCATTTGGTCCGGGCCCCCTTCCGGTTGCTGTCCTACAGGGGCCGATTGCAACCTGGAAGTCACCTGGCAACCTGCCGCAAAGGCGGCAAGGACTTCATGGCCCGGCAGTCCGTTCATTTCTCCCAGGGCCATGACCACGGGAAAGACGGCGCTGGCCGGATGCGCCCCGTTGCCGGTTATCTCCTCGTCAAAGTCAAGCAGATGTATCAGAGTTCCGTTGGCAAGGGCAGAATACACTGGAGAAGTGCGCACACCCCGGCCGATGATGGTGCACCTGCCGTTGCCTCCCATGTCCTGGACGAACCGGGTAACTATCTGTCCTTCCTGCTGGGCAGCGCCGGCCAATGCCGCTGCTGCCGCATTTACCATCACCTCCTTGGCTGTGGCGATTACCTCCCCCCGCAGGTGGTCGATCCCTCCCGAATCCGCCGCATAACTGGCAATCTGGTCGATCAACTTACTGGATATTGGCATTTGAACCTGGCTCCTGAACCCTGCGTATGCGCAATTAGAGCATACTAACGGGGTGGGAATGAAGGCAACCTGCTTGCGGGTCGCTCTCGGTATTCGACAATTCAGGACTCACACTGCAGATCCAGGGTTGAGCCAGGGCTGGAGCGTCCGTGTCGATTCGCCCCGGCTGCCTTTGCCTAACCCACCGCCCATGTATTATGATTACGCCGACAAAACCCTTGGAAAATGCCCCTACTCCATTAAGGAAGAACAGGGGCCGCCGAGTACAGGAGTTGAACCGTATGAGCTATGAGGCCATAAAAGTTGACCAGGTGCAGCGGGTCGCAATAATCACTCTCAACCGTCCCGAAGTCCTGAACGCCCTGAACCTGCAGTTGGTTCGGGAGTTGGACCAGGCCATAACCGACATGGTAACCGACGAGGACGTGGGAGCCATCGTGGTAACCGGGTCCGGTGACAGGGCCTTTTCCGCCGGCGCCGACATTCACGAGAACCGGGAGAAGTCCCAGGAAGAACGGGATGCGGGCGCCGCCGAAAGGGCCGAATACACCTGGAACATGGCCAGTTGCCCCAAGCCCATAATCGGCGCAATCAATGGCCTGTGCTATGGTGGCGGCACCGTGATGGCCACCTCCATGGACTTTCTGATCGGCTGCGACAAGAGCAGTTTCCGGTTCCTGGCGGTGAACTATGGCCAGATGAACGCCACCTGGAGCCTTCCCAACCTGATCGGATGGCCCAAGGCCAAGGAACTGCTCTACAGTGGGCGGGAGATCTTCGCCGAGGAGGCTTACCAGTTTGGACTGCTGAACCACCTGGTACCGAAGGACCAGCTCATCGACAAGGCGGTGGAGGTTGCATCGGGCATCGCCAAGAATCGGGCTGAGGGAGTGGCCAATATCAAGCAGATGCTGCTGGAGCATACCGGCAAGCCCATGGAAGAACAGTTCTGGAACGAGGTTAATGCTCGGCAGGGCCGTTTCCGGGGCCTGACCGTGGAGGAAGGCTTCAAGGAATTCCTGGACCGGAAGGGAAGAAAGCCCGCAGCTACCTGATTCCACCGCAGCCCTCCGGCCAGGGAACCCCTGGCCCCTTTCCGGCCCTCGACAGATTCATCGAGGGCCGGATTCATTGGCGAAAAAAGGACTCCCTGCCATGAGCCAGTTCCCAGCCAATAGCATCCCTCCCCTGGGCAGTCGTTCCCCCGAACCCGACGCCATCGCTCCCGACGGGTCTGAAATTCGGCTGCTGATTGACGCCCGCCATGCTGCCATCGGCGCCAGCGTGGTGGAGGTTACGCTGCCGGCGGGAGGAGTGTCCCGTCCCGTATATCACCGGACGGTTGAGGAAATCTGGTACATCCTGGAGGGCAGCGGCCAGGTTTGGCGCTGTCCCCCGGAGGTGGAATCCCCGGATCAGGTTGCGTCGGTAGCCGTGCTTGCCGGTAATGCGTTGGTGATTCCCACGGGCTGGCGCTTCCAGTTTCGGGCCGATGCGGAGGCCGATCTACGGTTTCTTTGTGTCACCATGCCCCCATGGCCCGGAGAAGATGAAGCCCAGCAATCGGGGTTTGGCGGGTTGGGGACGCCAACTGTTTGACGGGTTTCATTCGTTGGGGGTTGGCGTCAGCCTGCTCGATTCAGCTATGATTTGGATTCCCGATGGTGCTATACTATAGGAGCAGGCTTGTCCCTGACGGGCCGGTGTAGCTCAGTGGCAGAGCAGCGGTTTCGTAAACCGCAGGTCAAGGGTTCGACTCCCTTCACCGGCTCCATTTTCCCTCCTCGGTAACCATCCCCTGCACTTACAGCTCGGCGTCTGATACCTCTGGAGGAGTATCCCCTTGCGTTGGCACCCGTACCACCTGGCATTACGCAGCCGGAAACTTGGCCTCTCCTTGGCGGCGCTGGCTCTCATTATTCCAGCCTGCACCGGAGCAGCCTCCGACGGTTCTGTCCTAATGGAACCTCATAGGGAAGTTGCGCCGCCCCCTCCGACTAGCGCCACCTCGATTTCCCCTACACCGGTGACTCAAACTTCGGTGGCTCAAGCGCCGTTGGCCCCGACCCCAGCGGTCTCAACCCCGGTGGCCAGTCCCCGGGTTCCCATCGGTCAACCGGAGCCTTCCCCAGCCACTGAATATCCTTCCACGCCGGTGGCCACGGGCGGTGGAGTTTCCCGCTCCCAGGATATCGGTGAGGGTCAGGCCGCCGGTCAGTCCCCACCATTGGCATTCAACCAGCTACCCGACGCCCCGGAACGAGACCTCTTCCGCCTGGCCTACGAATCACTGCTGCCACCGGGGTACCCCGAAGTTCCTCCGGTGGTCAACCGGGATCCGGTCAGCTACGGTGTTGGTCGGGTGGACCGGTTCCACGTGGTGGACCTGGAAAACAACAAACGATACCAGTCTGATTTTGAACTGCGGTTCGTGTCCCCCCATGCCTACTGGTACATTGAAGAGGGTATGAGGGTGGACCAGGATGAATTGGAAAGAGCCGCCCGCGAGTACGAGGAGGTAATCTACCCCCGCGTAACCTCCTACTTTGGCAGGGAATGGACTCCCGGGGTGGACAATGATCCTCGCCTGACCATTGTGCATGGCCACATTCGGGGCGCCGGGGGTTACTTCAGTTCCGCCGACGAATACCCCGTTGCCGTCCGTCCCTACAGCAACCAAAGGGAGATGATTTACATAAACATCAGGTATCTTCAGGTGGGTTCCCGTCCCTATCTGGGAGTTCTGGCCCATGAATTGAGCCACGCCATCATGTGGCGGCACGATTCGTCGGAAGACACCTGGGTTAACGAGGGGCTGGCGGAACTGGCGGTTACGTTGGCCGGATATACGGTGCGTAGCATGGAGCAATACCTGGTCAGCCCCCATCTTTCCCTGGTTCACTGGCCCTTGGACTACTCCTCCATCGGGGCCTACTACGGCAGCGCAGCCCTATTCATGCACTATCTCCATGAAGACTATTCCGGCCCAAATATGGACGCTCTCCGGGAGCTGATGGCCGCCCCCGCCGACGACATTGCCGGAGTCGATCAATACTTGGAATCCCAGGGCTACGACGAGGATTTTCATGCCGTTTTCAAGAATTGGATCGCGGCCAATTTCCTTGACGAGGCAGGCAGCAACCTGGGCTACGAGGAGCTGAATATCCAGGTGGTACCCAGCAGAACCCTGAGCCGCCCCGACGAAATCGACCGGAAAGTGGCCCAGTACGGTACCCACTACATTGAACTGGGTTCTTCGCTCAGGAACGCTCCGGTTTCCCTGCGATTCCAGGGTCAGGGAGAGAATCGCCTGCTGCCCACCGAAGTTGCCGATGGGGGGTGCTGGTGGAGTAATTCCGGCGATTCCATCACCTCAACCCTGACCCGGAGCGTTGACCTGACCGGCGTGGCCCAGCCCACCCTGACTTACCAGACTTGGTACAGCATAGAAGAAGATTGGGACTACGTTTATCTTCAGGTTTCCGAGGATGGTGGCAGCCATTGGGACATCCTCGAAACCTCCAACACCTCGTCAGACGATCCCCTCGATGTCGCTTTCGGTCCGGGTTATACCGGAAGGAGCGGGGGCTGGATCAGTGAAAGGGTGGACCTGTCGAACTATGGCGGGCGTCCCATACTGGTTCGGTTCCAGTACGTGACAGATGATGCCTTGAATGGAATCGGCCTGTGCCTGGCGGACCTGGTCGTAACCGGGGCGGGTAGCCCGATAGAGGGCGGCGGATGGGAACCGGACGGGTTTGTGCTCACCAACAACCGGGTGCCCCAGGATTTCATCGTCCAGGTAATTCAGAAGGGGAAGACCAACCGGGTTATGCAACTGCCCGTCTCCCTGGGTGAGGATGGCGATTGGCATGGGGAACTGGTGGTTGAGCCTTTCGTTGGGTTGGAACGCACCGTGGTCTCGGTTACACCCATCGCTCCCAAGACCAGGGAAATGGCTAACTATACCCTCACCGTTTCAAGGGCCGAGTAAGGGCGGTCCGGTACTGCCGCAGCAGTACGGCATTAGGCGTGAGATGAGTGTCCCCGATTTCCACTTGTGCGTCATAGGGTGTGGTCGATACGCGGCTGAATTTGCGTCCAAGCTGTCGGCGCAGCCTGGCCCGGTTCGCCTCAGTTTTGCCAGCAGAGATGCCGACCGGGCTCGGGAGTATTGCCGGCGGTTCGACGGGGTCTTCCACTTTGGCAGCTACCGCGAGGCAGCCGTGCATAGGAACATAGAGGCCCTCTACGTTTGCACACCCCATTTCCTGCATTGGGAGCATGCCCTGGAGGGAATTGCCAACGGGAATCACATCCTGGTTGAAAAACCCATAGCGCCGACCTTGGAGGACGGCCTGGCCATGGTCACGGCCGCCCGTGACGCCGGGGTTACCCTGATGGTGGCAGAAAACGCCCGTTACCTGTCCCAGGTCAGGCTCTGCCGCCAGTTGATAGACGATGGGGCCGTGGGTGATCTGCGGATGATCCAGTTCGATGAGGAGACTGATTATTTTCCCGCTGGCTGGCGCAACTACCCGAGTCACAGTGGCGGAGGTGTGTTCATCGACGCGGGTATCCACAAGATTCATGTGTTGAGGTACCTGGCCGGCGAGCCGGACTCCGTCATTGCCATGACGCTCCCCCGGACGATGGAAGATCTGGAGGTTGAGGACGGCATAGTGGCTACTCTGCAATGGCCCTCGGGCGTCGTTGGCCTGATAAACCATGTTTGTACGTCAGGAAAACCTCGACCACCGTCGGTACGGGTGATCGGAACCAGGGGCAACCTGATCTTTGAAGTAGGTAACGGTGAACTGACGCTGGAGCAGCGAGATAGAACGGAACGCTGGGCGCTGGACCCGGACAATGACGGGGTGCCCCTGATGGTACAGGACTTCGTGAATAGCATAAGGGAGGGAAGGGAACCGGAAACCTCCGGAGAAGAGGGGCTTCGGGACTTGGCAGTGGCGCTGGTGGCCTACGGAGAAGCCCGAGCCGATACCCTGCTCAAGCTGTTCCCCGATCCGCTTCAACCCCAGGGTTAGCACCCCATCAACTCAGGTGGTTCGCTCCTGGGGTTGATGCCATGTTACAGGGTGGGCAGGTAGCGCTCAATCTCGTAGTCGGTCACCGTGGATCGGTAGCGTTGCCACTCCAGCCGCTTGTTGCGAATGAAACTCTCCAGTATGTGAGTACCCAGGGCTTCCCGCAGCAGGTCGCTGTTCTCGGCCAGGGCTATGGCCTCGCCCATGCTGCCGGGCAAAACCTTTATGCCCCGCGCCTGAAACTCCTCTCCGGTCATGGCGAATACGTTGCCCTCCACCGGGGGGACCTCAGGGTATTCCTCCTCGATTCCCTTCATACCGGCGGCAAGCATAACGCTGAAGGTAAGGTAGGGATTGCAGGCCGGATCGGGCGCGCGGTACTCTATGCGAACCGAAGTCTCGTATCCCGGCTTGTAGGATGGAACCCGCACCAGGTCCGAGCGATTGCGAGCCCAGGATATATAGACGGGCGCCTCGTAGCCGGGCACCAGCCGCTTGTATGAGTTCACCCACTGGTTAGTAACCAAGGTGATTTCCGGGGCGTGACGAATCAGCCCGGCGATGAAGCGCTTGGCCACCACGGACAGCTTGTATTCGTCCTCCGGGTCGTAGAAGGCGTTCACCTCCCCCTGGAACAGCGATTGGTGGGTGTGCATTCCAGACCCGTTCATTCCCGTGAAGGGCTTGGGCATGAAGGAGGCGTGGCATCCCCTCAGCTGAGCCAACTCCTTGATGGCCAGCTTGGCCGTGATGACGCTGTCGGCCATGGTCAGGGCATCGGTGTATTGCAGATCGATTTCGTGCTGGCTGTGGGCCCCTTCGTGGTGGGAATACTTGACGGGAATGCCCATGTCGGCCAGGTTCAGCACCGTGTCCCGGCGCAGGTCCGCCGAGGGGTTGCTGGAAAGCTGGTCGAAGTAGCCGTCCTGATCCAGCGGTTGGGGCGGTCGCAACTTGTCCGAACCATCCCTTTCCGGCTTCTCCAGGTAGAAGAATTCCAGCTCCGGCCCCACGTAATAGGTGTAACCCAGCCGGGCCAACTTTTCCAGGTTGCGCTTCAGGGCCAGGCGGGGATCGCCCTGAAAGGGATCGCCAGTTGGGGAATGAATGTCGCAGAACATACGGGCCACCGCATTCTGCCTGGGCCGCCAGGGCAGGACGGCAAAGGTGGTCGGGTCCGGATATGCCCGCATGTCGCTCTCGTCGATGCGGTAGCTGTCGTCGGTGGCCCTGGCGAAGCCCTCGATGGCCGAGCCATCGAAACCCACACCCTGGTCAATGGCTTCCTCCAGGTCGTCCACGTTGATGGCGAAGCCCTTAAGGTTTCCGAGAATGTCGGTAAACCAAAGCCGGATGAACTTTACGTCGTTATCCCTTGCCATGCGCAGAACGTATTCCTGCTCTGCGGTACGCGAGTCCATCATGTCATTCTCCCCGAGGCAAACTTGGACTTACCCGGACTTCTGAACCATGGTCTTCCGAGGACCTGGGGGCATTCAGGTCCACTTCCCTTGCGCCGTGGCGTTGGCATTAGCCTCCGACTTTGACCTGCCATGAAGTTGTGTGGTCTGGCCTGACGCAATATGCCGCCCCGTGAGAGGCGGCATACGCTATAGGGTCTGCGTGGGCCGGCCCACCTTACCTACTGTCCCGTGGCCTCGGCGCCCACGGTTTCCATGATTAGTCTGGTCACCAGGTAGGGGTCGCAGTTGGCGTTGGGCCGGCGGTCTTCGATGTAACCCTTGCCGTCCCGGGCTACCTGCCAGGGTATGCGAACGGAGGCGCCCCGGTCGGACACGCCATACCGGAACTCGCGGTAGGAACAGGTTTCGTGCAGCCCGGTGAGGCGTTCCTCGATCCGGTCGCCGTAGTTGGCGATGTGCAGGTCGTGGCGCTTGCTCAGGGCCTCGGCCGCCGCGACGCAGGCATCAAGGCTGTCCCGCATCTGGTTGGTGGAGAAATTGGTGTGCGCACCGGCGCCATTCCAGTCGCCCTTCACCGGCTTGGGGTCCAGGGTTGCGCTGATACCCTTGCGGCCATCCACGGTTTCCACGTCTTCGCCGATGCGGTAGAGCATCCACCGGGCGAGCCACAGGTGGTCGGCGACGGCGGGGGCGCCGATGGGGCCAATCTGAAACTCCCACTGGGCCGGCATCACCTCACCGTTGATACCGGAAATGGCCAGTCCGGCTTCAAGGCAGGCATCCATGTGCTGCTCCACCACGGGACGGCCGAAAACCTCGTCGGAGCCGACGCCGCAGTAGTAGCCGCCCTGGGGGGCCGGGAATCCGTTGTCGGGCCAGCCCAGGGGCTTTATGCCGTCGAAGAAGGTGTACTCCTGCTCGATGCCGAACCAAAAGTCCAGGTTGGAGTACTTCTCGGCGGCGGCGGCGCAGGCGGCGCGGGTATTGGACGGGTGCGGGGTCATGTCGGTCAGCAGAACCTCGCACATGACCAGCTTGTTGTTGCCGCCCCGTATCGGGTCTGGAACCACCAGTACCGGATTCAACACGCAGTCGGAAGCCTCACCCGGAGCCTGGTTGGTGCTGGACCCATCGAAACCCCAAACGGGAGGGGCCTCGCCATCGGGCACGATCTTGCCCTTGGAGCGCATCTTGGCGGTCGGCTCCTGACCGTCGATCCAGATGTATTCAGCCTTGTAGCTCATCTCTTGACCTCGCTAGATTTAGTTCTTTCCGGTTGAAGCCGCGGCGGAGTGGCGCCGGTGGTGGTGGGCGCCTAGTTGGTGTAGGCCCCCTCACCGTGGGTGGTGATGTCCACTCCCAATTGCTCCTCATTCTCGGATACCCGTAGGCCCAGGGTAAATTTCAGGGCCAGCAGTATGATACTGGTGATAACGAAGGACCAGATGGCAGTGCCAACTATACCCACCAGTTGAATGATAACCTGTTCGCCCCGTCCCACGCCGTCGGGAAGGGCGCTGTACCCGATGCCCACGAACAGCCCGGTGGCCAGGGCTCCCCAGGTGCCGCCCATACCGTGAACGCCCCAAACGGCCAGGGCATCGTCCACCTTGAGTTTGAGCACCAGCTCAATGGCTCCGTAACAGATGGCGCCAGCCACCAAGCCAATTATAACTGCTGGCATGGCTCCGACAAACCCGGCGGCTGGGGTTATCGCTACCAAACCAGCCACTGCTCCCGATGCGGCCCCGATGATGCTGGGACGCTTGCCGAATATCCAGGACATGGCCACCCAGGAAACCAGGGCTGCCGCCGCCGCCGTGTTGGTGACCACGAAGGCGTTAACCGCCACCCCGTCGGCAGCGAGGGCGCTGCCGGCGTTGAAGCCGAACCACCCAAACCAGAGCAACCCGGCGCCCAGCACAATCATGGGTACGTTGTGGGGCGGCATGGCATCTTCGCCAAAGCCGATGCGCTTGCCAACTATTATGGCCGCCGCCAGCGCTGCAATGCCGGAATTAATGTGCACCACCGTACCGCCGGCGAAGTCCAGCGCTCCCAGGTTTCCCAGCCAGCCGCCGCCCCAAACCCAATGGGTGACGGGGGCATAGACCAGGGTTACCCACAGAACCGTAAAGATTACAAAGGAGCCGAACTTCATCCGTTCGGCGAACCCGCCGGTAATCAGGGCCGGGGTTATGATGGCGAACATTCCCTGGAAGACCATGAAGGCCTGGTGAGAAATGTTGTCCGCATAGGGACCCGGCTCGTCGGCGCTCACGCCGGCCAGGCCGAACCAGCTCAGGTCGCCCACTATTCCCAGCCCTCCCAGGTCGTTGCCGAAGGCCAGGCTGTAACCCCACAGCACCCACACCACCCCCACCAGACCCATGCACATCAGGCTGTGCATGATGGTGGCGGTTACGTTCTTCCGTCGCACCAGGCCACCATAAAAGAAGGCCAACCCAGGGGTCATTAGCAGCACCAGGGCCGAACAGGCCAGTATCCAGGCGGTATCTCCGGTATTCATACGTCGCCTTCCCTCTATGGGCGATGAAGCATTTCAGGACACTGGGAATCGAAGGCTTTGGAACGGGTATTGGCTATCCCGGACGTTCCTGGCGCTACTGCCTGTGTAGAACGAGTCCATACCCGGCGGACATGCTCGGGGTATGGACTGGCAATTCCGTCGACTGCCGAAAACATAGCCCAGGTAGCCGTCCAGATTCCTCCGGCTATTTCTTGAGGAATACCCTGGGTAACGCGACCCACATTCCAAAGAGCCCGATGAATGCGGCGCCTGCTGCAATCAATTCCATTTCCTGAAGCTCCCCGCCAGTGGATTGTGGCCTGAATTCTGGCGTTGTAATGTTTCGTGAACTTTTCCAAGATGTTAACTTTTTGTTACATCCTGCCCACCGGAGCCGGTGTTGGTTCCGGTCGGTCTGGGTCGGATCAGGCGGCGTGGTCAGTTCGGTTGGGGCTTTCGGACCGCCGGGCCGGCGAGTTCAAGACAGACCAAAGCCCGGCCCACCCTGCAGCTCTTGACCAGGGGGCCAGCTACTTCTTCAGAAAAACCCGGGGAACGACGACCCAGAGGCTGAAGAGACCAAAGAATGCGGCTGCGGCGAATATGGCTTCCATCTGTCAGAACTCCTGTGAATTGATTTGATGAATCCATTCTGCCGTCCGGGTGTTACGAGGAAATATCCTTTAGGTTAACTTTCTGTTACAAGAGGGCGACAGCGTTAGGGGCCAACCCGGGCGGAGCCGGAATGGGGGGGCCGGACTTCACTGTGGAATGCACCGAGACCGGCCAACCCGGGCGGAGCCGGAATGGGGCATTCCCGATCAAACGAGGTACCAGCAGGCCGGTCTAGAATGGTTCCAATGCCAAGAGCGCCGGGATTAAACCCCGGCGCTCTTGACTATTCGGTTTTGACGGCTGCCGCGAGGCTCAAGGGTCAGGCTACACCGTCTGGTAGGCCGCCATACCATTCTCGGAGGTGTCCACTCCTTCCATTTCTTCCGCCTCCGAAACCCGGATGCCCATGGTCAACTTTAGCAGGAAGAACATGGCGAAGCCGGTGGCCAGCGCCCACACCAGCACAACCCCCATGCTGATCAGCTGGGGCGCCAGGAGGCCCGCCTGTCCACCCACCAAACCGGTTACGCCGTTGTTGCCGCTGGCAAAGATGGCGACGGCCAGCATTCCCCACAATCCGCACACACCGTGAACCGAAACGGCGCCAACCGGGTCGTCTATCTTCAGGACCTTCTCTATGACGGTCACTGAAATCATCATTATCGGGGCGGCCAGGGCGCCGATGACCACCGCTGCCCAGGGGTCCACGAAGGCGACTGGGGCCGTGATACCCACCAGGCCGGCCAGGGCGCCGTTGCAGGCCATCAGAATGTCGAGCTTGTTCGTCCGGATCAATTGGACGTAGAGGGCCACCACGGCGCCAGTAGCGCCGGCCAGCAGGGTGTTGACGGCGTTCAGGCCGATGGAATCCCCGCTGTTGATGTTGAACCCGAACCATCCGAAGAACAGGATGAAGGTTCCGATGATTACGTAGGGGACATTGTGACCGAGAATCTGGTTTGCCGAGCCATCGGCGTTGTACTTCCCGGTCCTGGGGCCCACCACCGCCGCGCCGGCCAGGGCAACGAATCCGCCCACCGCGTGCACCACGCCGGAACCGGCATAGTCCTGCGCGCCCAGCAGCGCCAGCCAGCCATCGCCGTTCCAAACCCAGTGACCGTACAGGGGATAGATGATCGCACCGATCAGGAAGCTGTAGGCGAAGTAGGCCTGGGTCTTGGTTCGTTCAGCCACCGCGCCGGCCACGATGGTGGCGGCCGTGCCGGCAAAGACCATCTGGAACATCCAGTCCACGTAGACCTGCCAGTCGCTGGCCCCGTTCACCAGGAAGAAATTATCGGTGCCGGCGATTCCCGCCGCCGAAGTCCCCATCATTATGGCGAACCCGAAGGCCCAGAAAGACAGGGATGCGATGGCAAAGTCCATGAAACTCTTGGTCATGTAGTTGACCGTGCTCTTCGAACGTATCAGTCCGGCTCCCAGGAAAGCGAAGCCGGCCTGCATGAAGAAAACCAGGAAGGCGGCCACCATTGTGGTCAGGTTGCCAACATCATTGGCCGCCGCTGCCGCCACCTGGTCCACCGTCGGTTCTTCCTGGGCGAAGGCGATGTTCCAGCCCATCATAATTGCCGATGCCAGCAATCCCGCCAGCACATAGGGCAGGAATCGCCGCAGCGCCGGGGCCTTGACACCGATCATCCACTTTTCTGCAAGCATGGTTACCTCTCAAACCTCCTCGGTTTTGTTGAGGGTATTCTATTCCCGTCAGCCCCGTGTATTGTTGCCTGGTTGTAACGTTCCCTTTTCAAAAATGTAAACATTTTCGCCGCCAGAGTCCTCCTGGAAACAAAAAAGCAACATTTCGGTTGACGAAAGAAGTCTCGACCATGGCCGCTGCAAGGCTTCAATTCCGCCAGTACAGGTTGTAAACTGTGTCCATGCAGGACAGAGAAAATGCACTGTTGAACAGTCGTGTAGCCAAGCTGGAACGGCTACGGGAAAAGGGAATAGACCCATACCCTCCCCGGTACCGGCGCAGCGCTCAAACCGCAACCGCCGTGGCCGAATTCGAGGCTTGGGAACAGCAACAGAATGATGATTCCGACCAACCTTCCGGCGCTGCGCCCGAACACTCCCTGGCTGGCCGTATCGTATCGATGAGAGTAATGGGCCGGGCAGCCTTCCTGGATATTCGCGACGGTTCGGGCCCGGTTCAGGCAATGTTTCGCCAGAACACGCTGGGTGAGGAATACGACCTGTTACGGGACCTGGACCTGGGGGATTTCATTGGCGTTACCGGCCCAATGCTCCGGACCCGCACCGGCGAGGTGACCATTGAGGCTCAACGGGTCGAGGTTCTGGCCAAGGGTATGCGGCCTCTGCCCGAGAAGTTCCACGGTCTGCGGGATGTGGAGATAAGGTACCGCCAGCGTTACCTGGACCTGATCGCAGACCCGGATGTGATGGCGGCCTTTACCCAGCGGAGTAGGGTCATCAACAGCATTCGCCGCTATCTGGACGGTCGGGGCTTCCTGGAGGTGGACACTCCCATTCTGGTTCCGGTGGCCGCCGGCGCCCATGCCCGCCCCTTCGACACCCACCATAATGCGTTGAACCAGCGGCTGTACCTGCGCATCGCCACCGAGCTGTATTTGAAGCGGCTGATCGTGGGCGGTTTCGACCGGGTTTATGAGATTGGCCGGGTCTTTCGGAACGAGGGCATCGACCAGGACCATAACCCGGAGTTCACGCTGCTGGAAAGCTATGAAGCCTACGCCGATTACAACGATGTCATGGAGATGGTGGAGGGCTTGGTCTCCAACGCCGCCCTTGAGGCGCGGGGCACTCTGTCCATACCCTACGGGGAAGAGCTCATAGACTTCACGCCTCCCTGGCCCCGTCTCCAGTTGCGGGAGGAGCTGTTCCGCCGCAGCGGGGTGAATATCGACGAATACCCTGATGACAGTTCCCTGGTTCGTCGGGCCAACCAACTGGGCATCGAGGTTGGCGGTCACGAGAGCCGGGCCCGGCTGATCGACAAGCTGGTTTCTGTTTTTGTTGAACCCAATCTGATCCAGCCCACCTTCCTGGTGGACTACCCGGAGGATATGTCCCCCCTGGCCAAGGCCAAGCCCGGCGCGCCGGGCTACGTTGAGCGGTTCGAGGCCTTCGCCGCCGGCATGGAAATCGCCAACTCCTATACCGAATTGAATGATCCGGCGGTGCAGCGGGAACGGTTCGAAGCCCAGGAAGCCATTCGCGAACGCTACCAGGACGAAGAGGTGGACCGCCTGGACGAGGATTTCCTGACCGCCCTGGAGTACGGAATGCCCCCCACCGGCGGCCTGGGGATAGGCATTGACCGGCTGGTTATGCTGCTGACCGGCCAGGCCAGCATTCGGGATGTGCTGCTGTTCCCGCAGATGCGAAACCGTCATGGGGATGCTGAAGGAGACCCTGAGGACTAGGGCGGCCCTTCCCATCCTTTCTCCAACGCTTCTCGTGCCGCAAATCCTTTTTGTCAGTGTAATATGAAGCCATGCTTTCCATAGAACTCATCCGCCGCGACCTTGATTTCGTTCGCCAGGCCCTGGCCTCCAGGGGCGAAGACGATACCCTCGATGTGCTTTTGGCGCTGGATTCCCAGCGCCGCCAGGCCGTCACCCGGGGCGATGAACTGCGCTCCCGCCGCAACCAGGCCAGCCGGGAGATAGGCCAATTGCGCTCCCGCGGAGAGGATGCCCCAGAAGACGTGGTGCGGGAGATGCGGGAGGTGGGCCAGCAGATTGATGCTCTGGAGCAGGAGACCAGAGACTTGGACCAGCGCATCCATTCCATGCTGCTGGAATTGCCCAACCTGCCCCGTCCCGATGTTCCCCTGGGTTTGAGCGAAGAACAGAACGTGGTTGTTCGACAGTGGGGTGAACCCCGCACCCTGGACTTTCCCGCCAAACCCCACTGGGACCTGGCGGAAGAATTGGGCATCATTGACTTTCAGCGGGGCGTGAAGCTCTCGGGCAGCCGCTTCTACACCATGTCCGGCTACGGGGCCAAGCTGGAACGGGCCACCATTGCCTGGATGCTGGACCTGCATAGCCGGGAGCACGGCTACACCGAAATGATGCTTCCCATCCTGGTGCGTCGGGAAGTCATGGAGGGTTCCGGCAACCTGCCAAAGTTCGCCGATAACCTCTATTGGGACAGCGA
Organism: Dehalococcoidia bacterium; assembly: GCA_965221385.1. Lineage (GTDB taxonomy): Bacteria > Chloroflexota > Dehalococcoidia > Lucifugimonadales > UBA3495 > Bin22. The sequence continues at coordinate 717,159 of OZ244885.1, read as the reverse complement.
GGACGATCTGTGGCTGATACCCACCGCCGAAGTCCCCATCACGAACTTATACAGGGACGAAATTCTCCCCTTGGATTCCCTGCCCCGGTACTACGTGGCCCAGACTCCCTGCTTCCGGCGCGAGAAGGCGGCGGCCGGGCGTGACACCAGGGGCATTAAGCGGGTGCACCAATTCAACAAGGTGGAAATGTACAAGTTCGTGGCGCCGGAGACTTCTGACGCCGAGCTTGACCGGCTGCTGGCCGACGCCGAAGATGTCTGCCAGCGACTGGGGTTGGCCTACCGAGTCTTGCAACTCTGCACCGGGGACATATCCTTTCCCTCCGCCAAGACCTTTGACATTGAGATATGGTCGGCCGGCTGCGAGGAATGGCTGGAGGCCAGCTCCTGCTCCAACTGCACCGACTTCCAGGCTCGGCGCGCGAACATTCGTTATCGCCCGACTGGCGGGGGGCGTCCCGAGTTTGTACATACCCTGAACGGTTCGGGACTGGCCCTGCCCCGGGTGATCATTGCAATTCTGGAAAACAACCAGCAGCCCGATGGTTCGGTGGTTATTCCCGAGGCGTTGCGCCCGTACACCGGATTTGATGTTATTCCGTCGCCCCGCGGTTGATTCCGAGCCGCATATGACCGAGGCTATTGCGGCAACCCGAACCTTGGGGGAGCGCCCAACCTCCCTGGCGGAGTCATATCTTAGCCCGGGCCGATCCGGCGGTGAATCCGCAAGACCTCTTGCTCTACAGGCTGTCCGATAATCGCCTGAACGAGCCGCCAACGACAACTACCCTCGTGCGCTCATCCCGATAACAATCCTGCTCAAAGGAGGAAGCGCTGTGGCAGGTATATGGCCCGGTGACACCCAATGTGTGGCGATGCTGACTTTCGACGTGGACGGGGTTTCATCTTGGATATGGCGAAATCCCGCCCATGCCAAGTTCCCCAGCCTGATGTCCATGGCCGAGTATGGTCCCTCGGTCGCAACTCCCCGCATCCTGGACCTGTTGGACCGCTATGACATCAAGGCCAGCTTTTACGTTCCCGGCTACGTGGCCGAGACCCACGTTTCCCTGGTGGAGGATATTTTCCGCCGGGGCCACGAAGTGGGCCATCATGGGTATATGCACGAACCCCCCGGCTATTTGGAACCTGAGCAGGAACAGGAGATTCTGGAAAGGGGCAGCAGGATTCTGGAAGGCATCACCGGGGAGGCGCCGGTGGGCTACCGATCCCCTTCCTGGGAATTGAGCGAGGTCTCGGTGGACCTGCTGACCTCCCAAGGGTTTGCCTACGATAGCAGCCTGATGGGTGACGATGCGCCCTATGTTCTCAATCCGGATGATCCCGCCCGGCGCCTGGTGGAGGTGCCGGTGAGTTGGCTACTGGACGATGCGCCCCACTTCTCCTATGTGCCGGCGGCCAACCGGTTTGGTCCCATGCGAAACCCCGATGAGGTGTTCGGCGCCTGGTCGGCAGAATTCGAGGGCCTGTATCGCTACGGACGGGCCTTCAACCTGACGATGCACCCTCAGCATATTGGCCGCCCGGGCCGGCTGCTGATGCTGGAGCGGCTCATCAACCACATTCGCACCTTCCCCAACGTTGAGTTCATGCGGGTCTGCGACGTGGCCCAGCTGTTTCAGCCTGGAGGGTGAGGGAAGCAGTTATTTGCGATTAGCGGTGAAACGTAAATAACGGAGATCGCTATTCACGAACTGAAAATAACTCCCCACGCTCCTCGCCCCTGGGTTGACGGTCATTTGCAACCTGGAGGGTGGGGGAGTGCAGAAATCAATTGTTTCAAATATAGACAAAACATAGAATAAGGGAACCGCTTATTTCATTTAGTGAAATAAGAGCGCCACAGTCGCCTTGTTATTGCATATTTTTTGTAATGATGAAATAATTGGCCTACTTATTGCTAATTTGTGGCAAATGAGAAGTTAGCAGTTTGAGAACCACTCCTTATTTCACTTAATGAAATAAGGGCGCCACCCATGTGCTGTTATTGCATGTACGGTCCAAAAATGAAATAATGGTCTCGGCTATTTCTGCATCAAGAAATAAAGAGACTTCAACATGAAACGGGATAACCCTGGCGAGTATGAGATCACCAACGTGGGCGGAGAGCTGGTTCACGCTTTCTTGCCGCCCAGACTGCCGCCCAATCCGCCCCTGGAACTAGCGGGATTACAGGAAGCTCTGGCAAGGGCGCACTTGGCCCTGGGCCGGCTGGATGGTTTGTCCCAGCAATTGCCCCATGCCGGACTCTTCCTGTACTCGTACATACGCAAAGAGGCCGTGTTATCGTCCCAAATAGAAGGTACCCAATCTTCCCTTGCCGACCTAATGCGCTTCGAAATTGCCGACATCCCTGGAATACCGGCAAACACCGATGTTGTGGAAGTCTCCAATTACGTAAGCGCCATGACCCATGGACTGGACCGGATAAGGGAGGACGACTTTCCGCCTTCCAACCAGCTGCTCCGGGAAATTCATGAGATCCTACTGTCCCGGGGACGGGGCAGCGACAAACGCCCCGGAGAGTTTAGGGACTCCCAAGTCTGGATTGGCGGGTCCAAGCCTGGGAATGCTCACTTCGTACCGCCGCCTCCCCACGCGGTACTGGACTGTATGGGAGATTTGGAGCAATTTCTCCATGCAACTGGGGATGGTCTGCCACCCTTAATCCGGGCAGGAGTCTGCCATGTCCAGTTTGAAACCATCCATCCCTTCCTGGATGGCAACGGCCGGGTGGGACGCCTGCTCATCACCTTCATGTTGGTTCACGACGGTATCCTGCGGGAGCCCCTGCTATTTCTCAGCCTCTTCTTCAAGCAGCATCGCCAAAGGTATTACGATCTGTTGGATGGGGTGCGTCAGACCGGCGATTGGGAAGCCTGGTTGGACTTTTTCCTTCGGGGTGTTGCTGAAACCGCAGAGGAAGCAGCATCAACCGCGCAAGAACTTCTTAAGGCTTTTGCCGAAGACGAAGCTCGTATCGGGCAGGAAATCCGCGCCCCGGCCTCGGCGTTGCGGGTGCAGCAGGCATTGAAGGAACACCCGATCGCCTCCATTCCAACAATAAGAGAACGTACCGGTCTATCCTTCAACGCCGCCGCGTCAGCTTTGAAGAACTTGGAGAACCTGGGAATTGCCGAGGAAATGACGGGCCAGCAACGGAATCGCCTATTCGGATATCGCCGCTACATCGACATCCTTTCCGAAGGCACCGAACCCCTCTAACCTTGCCAATTTCGCCTGGCCGCTTTAGCATTGGCCCAACTTGATGGAGGTGTCCCATGCCGCAAGTCCACGACCGGGGTGGCTGGCCCACCAGCGAACCCATCGACCAGGGAGACCATGTGTTGGCCGATTGGGAACGTCGGGTGGACGCCATGCACAATGTACTCAGCGAAAAGGGTTTGCGCCGTACCGACGAGATGCGCCGGGCCATCGAAAGCCTGGAACCGGCCACCTACGAAGCCTGTTCCTACTATGAACGCTGGACCGCCGCTCTGGAGATACTCCTGCTGGAGAAGGGCGTGATAACCAGGGAGGAGTTGGACCGCAAGTTCGATGAGATTCAGGGTGGGCAGTGAGATGAGTCAATCCCTCAATTCTGGCGATAGTGAACCAGTCCTATACCAGGACGGCGACCGGGTGACCGTCCGCGTGGACAACCCCGGCGGCCACTTCCGCACTCCCACCTACATCCAGGGACAGACGGGTCGGGTTCACCGGCTGTGCGGCATCTTTCCCAACCCGGAATCCCTGGCCTACGGCGGCGACGGCCAGCCGGCCCAGCCCCTATACCGGGTGGAGTTTCCTCAGGCCCAGGTCTGGCCAGCCTACCTCGGGTCGCCCTCCGACAAGATCTACGTGGACCTCTACCAGCACTGGCTGGAGCCCGCTCCGGCCATTTCCCAGCCTGCAACGGGGAGATGACAATGTCTGAACATAATTTGCCCTCCAACGTTCACCACGACCACGACGACAACCACCCCGATCATCCAGGTATGGCCCGTGACGAGGAAATGGGTTACTACGCCCTTCGCGCCAGGGCAATGGAAGAACTGCTGGGAGAGAAGGGCATCTGTACCTCAGGTGAAATCCAGGAAATGGTGGACCGAATCGAGAGTCGCTCTCCGTCCGACGGCGCCCGGGTGGTGGCCCGTGCCTGGGCCGATGCCGGCTACAAAGCTCGCCTGCTGTCCGACCCGGAGGCTGCCCTAGCCGAGTTGGGATACAACCTGCCCGAAACCACGCCCAAGCTGGAGGTTGTGGAGAACACCGAGGAGATACATCACCTGGTGGTGTGCACCCTGTGTTCCTGCTACCCCCGCGCCCTCTTGGGGCGGCCCCCCGACTGGTACAAGAGCCTGTCCTACCGTTCCCGCGCGGTGGTTGACCCTCGGGGGGTCATGCGGGAGTTTGGCCTGGAATTGCCCGAGTCTATGGAGGTACGGGTCCTGGACAGTACTGCCGACCTGCGCTACCTGGTAATGCCTCGCCGCCCCCAGGGAACCGAGGGCATGGCCGAGTCTGAATTGGCCCAACTGGTAACCCGAGACAGCATGATCGGCGTAACCGAAGCCAGGGCCCCGCAAGGGGTGGGGGCGGGGTAGGAAGCAAGGCGTGGGAGGGAACTGTTATGGAGGGGAGTCTTGCTAGGTCTTACCTTACTCTAGCCTTCTAGGTAGAAGGAACTTCCGCATCCTATTGTGTGGTCTAGACGCCTGCGCCAAGCTGAAGACTACGTAACCATTCCTAGTTGTCTTGTCGAGTAGTATTATCGGCGCAATCAGTGCAGTTCCACTGTTCGTCAACCTGTGTTCCAAAATACACTGGTTCTCCACAGCCCTGGCACGGGAGAGGAAGGTCGAAAAAGACCGGCTCTGGGTGAAGACCTAAATCTCTAGCATCTTCAATCTCAACTAAATGCTGATACATGTCTTCATGCACCATTATGGGTTGATATGACACGACTCTCGGTACTCCTTACCAATTCAGACTGTTCTAACAGGTCGACCAACTTCAAGAAGAATGAGGGACCTCCCATTCAGGTCCAATCAAAGCCACTTGGATTTCAAGGCAAAATGTGATGTCTCTCCGCTTGCATACGGAAAATCATCACACCTTTCCATAAATGTTCTCCAAGTGATACTCCAGCGACTCCCTAGATATGGGGTGTTTGGATATCTGGAGGTACGCCGTCTCTTGTCCCTGCTGGAACTGCGGTCCCATCACTTTCTGATCTAGATCTATTGCCAATGCCCCTAGGTCCATCATGGAATGATGGTTGGGACACAATACGATCATGTTGCTCTCGTGGTCTGTTCCCTTGTGGATGCCCCCTAGTGGCCTGATGTGGTGCGTTTCGGCATATCTTCGGCCGCTTCTAAGCTCGAAAGTGAAGGTACATATTTGGCACTTGAACTCATACACCGACTTCATGAACCTGCTTAATGCGGAGTCCCGGATAATACGGCTTATGGTGACTGTACTTCGACCCGGCAATACTTCGCCTTGATTTCCCGAAATCCCAATCGATGGTTCTTCTTCAGAAATTTCAACATCTGTGGCTACAATGTCTCTGACCTTGTAGAACTCATCCTTCCATAGTCGAAAATCCTCAATGCCACGCTGCTCCCAGTGTTCGATATTTGGAGCGAATTCTACCCCTTGGATGGCCTGCACGTAGTTTGCGAATACAGGGCTGTCCCTGTGCATTAGGCCCCGCACCTGCGAATGCCTAAGCTCAATGTCGAGTTCATTCTTGTAAAACTCTATCAAGCTCTGTACAAGGGAAATGTCCTCACCCATCAAACGCCTTTCAATGAGTGTCAAATAGTGATCGAACCCCCGTTCAACTGCGTTAGGGTTGCTCCTCCAACTGATCCTTTGAAAGGAAATGCTATTCACGAGTAGAACTCCCGATCACTTAGGCATTTGTTCCACCGCAGAGAGCCGCTCAACCCCGCAGAACCCCCTACTTCCCCACAAGCCTTTGCACCGCGGCCACCACCCGGTCGGCGTTGGGGAGGTAGGCGTTTTCCAGGGGGCGGCTGTAGGGTACGGGCGTGTGGGGCGCCGTAACTCGCGAGGGTGGGGCGTCCAGATAGTCAAAGGCCTCTTCGGCTACCCGAGCGCAGATGTCCGATGCCAGGCTGCATACCGGCGTGTCCTCGTCCACCACCACCAGTCGATGGGTGCGGCGCACCGAGTCTATGATCAGGTCGTAGTCAATGGGGGAAATGCTCAGCAGGTCCACCACCTCCGCATTCACACCGGCTTTGGCCAGTTCCTCCGCCGCCTCGGTGCAAACCCAGGTCATGCGGGAAATTCCCACCAGGGTAATGTCTGTGCCGGAGCGGACTGTGCGTGCCTTCCCCAGGGGAATGGCGTAAGGCTCTTCCGGCACCGGGCCCGTGTCTCCATAGAGTCCCTTGTGTTCAAAATACACCACCGGGTCATCGTCCCGTATGGCGGCAATCAGCAGCCCCTTGGCCGTGTAGGGGTCCGAGGGAGCGACTCCCTTCAGGCCCGGTATGTGACTGAAGATGGAGTAGAAGGACTCGGAATGCTGGGCGGCGCTGCCGAAACCGGCGCCAATGCGGGTGAGCATGGTGAAGGGAACCTTGACCTGCCCGCCGAACATGTACCTCATCTTGGCCGCGTTGTTCAGCAACTGGTCCATGCAGACACCCACGAAATCCACGAACATCAACTCGGCCACCGCCCGCATTCCCGTTGAAGCCGCGCCAATGGCGGTGCCCACGAAGGCGGCCTCGGACAGGGGAGTGTCCAACACTCGTTGGTTGCCGAACTGCTGGATCAGGCCCACGGTGGTGCGGAAGGGGCCGCCCCAGGCATCGACAATGCCCAGGTGCTCCCGTCCGGCGCCCCCGGCAATCTCCTCCCCCATGATGATGACCGTCTCGTCCCGCTCCATTTCCTGGCGGAGGGCCTCGTTGATTGCTTCCCGGTAGCGCAACTCCCGGGTAGTGTTGGGAGTCATGGTGGTGGTCATTTTGCTGCTCCTTCTCCGTGGGTGGCGTGGGCCGGTGTGGTTGGGGGGCTAGACTTCCAGGTTTATGCCCCGATGCATCATGTCAACCGGGTAATCGACGTAAACATCGTCGTAGATTTCCGGCGGTTCGGGCAGAGGGCTTTCGTCAGCGAAGCGGATGGCCTCCTCCATTAATTCCCGCGCCTCTTCGTCCAACAAATCCAACTCTGCCTCGGACACCAGGCCGCCGTCGGCCACTCGCTCTCGGAAAAGCTTGAGCGGGTCGCGGGAACGCCAGTAGTCCTGCTCCTCCTGGGTTCGGTAGCTAAGGGGATTGTCAAACACGGTATGGCCGTAGTAGCGGTAGGTCCGGCATTCCAGCAGCGATGGCCCCTCGCCGGACCGGGCCCGTCGCACCGCCTCCCCGGCGGCCTCGAATACGTCAAAGACATCCATTCCGTCAACGTGGATGCCGGGCATATCGTAGCCGGCCGCCCGGTCCGCCACCCGCGCGGTGGACAGGGCATACTCCACGGGAGTGGATTCGGCGTACCCGTTGTTCTCGCAGCAGAAGATGACCGGCAGCTTCCAGACCGAGGCCAAGTTCATGCACTCGTGGAGCACGCCCTGATTCGCTCCCCCGTCGCCGAAGAAGGCCACTGCCACCCGACCCAGGTTGCGCAGCTTGGAGGTCAGGCCCGCGCCCACCGCCAGGGGAATGCTGGCGGCAACCACGCCATTGGTGCCCAGCATACCCTTGCTCATGTCGGCGATGTGCATGGAACCGCCCTTGCCCTTGTTGGGGCCGGTGGAACGACCGAACAGCTCGGCCATCATCAACTTGGGGTCAACGCCCTTGGCGATACAATGGCCGTGACCCCGGTGGGTGCTGCCGATGTAGTCGTCAACGGTCAGGTGGGCGCAGATGCCCGTTGGCACCGCTTCCTGTCCTGCCGAGGAATGAACCGACCCGGACATGCCTCGCTGGCCCGTTTCCGGGATGCCCCGCTCCTCGAAGTGGCGGATGGTGGTCATCGTCCTGTACAGGTGTAGCAGCAGATCCCGGTCAAGTTCCATGATGTCCTCGTTGTTCAGGGAGATTTGGAGAAGCGCAAGGGGGCGGAATGGCTTTCATGGTAGCACGGGGGTAGGTGTTGTCAATACCGGACTGTCAGTGTCAGGAAGCCAGGTTCAGGCGCACCAGCGCCCCCACCGACAGTCCGAGAGCATGGGCGGCATTCCCGTCCGGGACCGCAATTTCCAGGTAGCCGCAGCTGCCCACCAGGGCCACCAATGCAGGGCCCATTCCTTGTGACTTCCCCCGGCCCGCCGGAATGTCCCCCCGGTCGTGGAAAGTCTTGCTCAGGCCGAAGATACTACGACGGCCAATGGTGACAATCACCGGCTTTCCCTCCCTCCGCAGGTTTTCGATGGCAGATTCAGGGATGTTGGTGACCAGGTTTCCGTACCGGTCCACGTATAATACCTCGCCGGTAACCTGGCCGGTGGTGGTAGCGGGTTCCGGCAGGGGATGATAGGTCAGTTGGGTCAGGGCTGGCCCCATTTTCGATGGCCGAACTCCCAGGGAAAGGTGCGCGGCGGCGGGGGCGAAAATGTCCCGGCCGTGGAAGGTGTTGCCCACCCGTTCCAGCCGGTATTGCGGATTGGTTAATTCGTAGGCCTGCAGCGGCGGGGGCAGGGTCAACTTCATGGGAAGAGAACAGGACGCCGGGGGATGGGACAGATACCCGGCAAGTACCTGGCTCAAGAGGCCGTTGTCGGGAGCGACAAACCTGGCGGTGGGCGTTTCCAGAACCAAGGCTTTGCGATCCGTTCCCACGCCCGGGTCCACCACGGCCACGTGGATTGTCCCGGCAGGAAAGTAGGAATGGTTCACTCCCAGGACGAAAGCCCCGCAACGCAGGTCCTGGGGGCCAATTTCGTGGGTCAGGTCAATTATGGTGGCGCGGGGGTTGATGCCGAGGATTACTCCCTTCATCACCCCAACGAAGGCGTCCGACAGCCCGAAATCGGTGGTCAGGACTATTGGAGGGGAGGAGTGGTCGGGGTGGGTCATTTTCCTCCATCGCCGGCAGCCGCAACATAGGGGCTACTATGGCCCGCTGGCCTCCATTGGCGCCGGCCAGAGCCAACGCCTTCACCCGGAAAAGAGGCCCACGCTGATGATGGACACCAGGATGAACAGCACCGACAGGGCGATGGTGAATTGGAACAGGGTCTTTTCCAGCCCCCGCCGGGTGCGAACCGTGGATTGGGCGCTGCCGAAGAGGCCGCTCCCGCCCTCTTTGACCTGGCTAAGGATGACCAGCACCAGGACGATGGATACCAGTATTTGTGCGACGTTCAAGAATATCAATTGATTCCTCTGGCATGCTTCGGGGCTGGCTGGTGTGCGCCTTCTCCGAAAGATTGGTTGGGCATTTGACTAGAGTCCAGCAAGTGTCGTCAATACCAAGGCCTGATCTGCCCGGTTGGGATTAGGTGTTGGGCCGCTCGGTCTGCAGGGCTGTCTGTACTAATTCCTGAACCAGGTCCGGCTTGGCCCTTCCCCTGGTAATCTTCATAACCTGTCCCACCAGGTACTTGGCGGCGGTTTCCTTTCCGCCCATGAAGTCGGCCACGGCTTTGGGATTGTCGGCGATGGCCTGGGCAACCGCCGCGTCCACCTCCCCCGTGTCGCTGATTTGGGCAAGTCCCTTGTCCTTAACAATGATACCCGGTTCCTTCCCGCTGGCGAAAGCCTCTTCCAGCACGGGCTTGGCCATGGTGTTGCTGAGGGAGCCCGATTCCACCAGGGCGAGCAGCTGGGCCAGGTGGTTGGGCCGCACCCGGCAATCGCCAATGGCCATACCCTCCAGGTTCATCAGGCGGCTCAGGTCGCCCAGCATCCAGTTGCTAACCGACTTGGCGTAGGATTCCAACGTCGGCCCCGAGTCGGGGCGCAGGGCGACCGTTTCCTCAAAGTAATCGGCCATGGGCCGGGTGTGGGTCAGCAGGTCGGCGTCGTAGGCGGGCAACCCGTACTGCTCAATGAAGCGACTCTTTCGCTGTTCGGCCAGTTCCGGCAGTTGGCGCCGGATTTCCTCCACCCATTGGGAGCTGATCTGCAGGGGCGGCAGATCGGGTTCGGGGAAGTAACGGTAGTCGTGGGCGTGTTCCTTGCTCCTCTGGGACACCGTTACCCGCCGCTCCTCCAGCCAACCTCGGGTTTCCTGAACCACCCTTCCGCCGTCCTCCAAGATGCGCTTTTGGCGTTCCACCTCGTGGTTCAGGGCCATGAAGACCGACCGGAAGCTGTTCATGTTCTTGATTTCGGTACGGGTGCCAAACTCCTGGCTACCCTCCGGACGGATGCTGACGTTGGCATCGCACCGGAAGTTGCCGTCCTGCATGTTGCCGGCGGAAACACCCAGGTACTGCATGATGGAATGGAGGGTTATCAGGTAGGCCCGGGCCTCCTCCGGCGAGCGCATGTCCGGTTCGCTGACCACCTCCATCAGGGGCGAACCGGCCCGGTTCACGTCAACCAGGCTGTGGGGTTCGCCGGGGCCATCCGGAAAATGGAGCAGCTTGGCCGCGTCCTCCTCCAGGTGGACCCGCATTACTCCGATGGACTTGGCCTCGCCCTCCACCTCAATTTCCAGCGCCCCGTCTTCCGCCAGGGGAAGGTCGTACTGGGAAATCTGGTACCCCTTCATCAGGTCGGGGTAGGGGTAGTTCTTCCGGTCGAACTTGGAAAAGGGAGGAATCCGGCACCCCAACGCAAGCCCGGTCATTATGGTGTATTCCACTGCCTTCCGGTTGATGACCGGCAGGGAACCGGGCAACCCCAGGCAGACGGGGCAGACCCGGGTGTTGGGGGCCGCCGACTGGTAATCGGCCGGGCAGCCGCAGAACATCTTGCTGCGGGTCTGCAACTGTACGTGGACTTCGAGGCCTATGACGGTTTCGTAGTTCATGGGTCCGGCCTGCCGGCTACTCCTCGTCGCCGTACTGGGCTTTCAGCGACTCGACCACCGCCGGATCGGCCAGGGTGGTGGTGTCGCCCAGGGCCCGACCCTCGGCCACGTCCCGGAGCAGGCGCCGCATTATCTTGCCGCTGCGGGTCTTGGGCAGTTCGGCGGCAAAGTAGATGTCATCGGGTCGGGCCATGGGGCCAATCTTGGTGGCCACGTGGGCCTTGAGTTCGGTTATGAGGTCATCCGAGGTTGGCACCTGGTCCTTGATGGTGACAAAGGCGACGATGGCCTGCCCCTTGATTTCATGGGCGCGGCCAATGCAGGCGGCCTCCGCAACCTTGGAGTTATCCACCAGGGCGCTTTCCACCTCCATGGTGCTGATCCGGTGGGCGGAAACGTTAATTACGTCATCCACCCGGCCCAGGAGCCAGAAGTAACCCTCCTCGTCCAGCTTGGCGCCATCGGAGGTAAAGTAGGTGTCCGGGTAGCGGGACCAGTATTGTTGAACAAACCGTTCCGGGTCGCCGTAGATGCCCCGAAGCATGGAGGGCCACGGCCGCTTGATGGTCAGGTAGCCGCCACCGCCCGGTCCCACCGGGTTGCCGGCCTCGTCCAGAATCTCCGCATCAATGCCCGGGAAGGGGTGGGTGGCAGACCCGGGTTTGAGGGTGGTGATGCCCGGCAGGGGGGCGATCAGGATGGATCCGGTTTCCGTCTGCCACCAGGTATCCACCACGGGGCAACGACCCCCGCCGATGTGCTGCCAGTACCACACCCAGGCCTCCGGGTTGATGGGTTCCCCCACCGACCCCAGCAGGCGCAGGGTGGACATATCATGGCGGTTGGGGTACTCCTCGCCCCAGCGCATGAAGGTGCGGATGGCCGTGGGCGCGGTGTAGCAGATGGTGCAGCCATACTTCTCGATGATGGCCCAGAACCGGTCCCGGTCCGGGTAGTCGGGGGAACCCTCGTACATCACCGAGGTGGCGCCGTTGGCCAGGGGGCCATAGACGATGTAGCTGTGCCCCGTAACCCAGCCGATGTCGGCGGTGCACCAGTACACATCGTCTTCCTTCAGGTCGAAGATCCACTTGGTGGTGGCGTAGGTGCCGGTCAGGTAACCGCCGGTGGTGTGAACGATGCCCTTTGGCTTGCCGGTGGTGCCGCTGGTGTAGAGCATGTACAGCATGTCCTCGCTGTCCATGGGTTCCGGCTCGCAGGTCAGGGGCTGGTTTTCCACCAGATCGTGCCACCACACGTCCCGCCCATCCACCATCCGGTCGTCGGCGTTGCCCGTGCGGCGAACCACCACCACCTTCTCCACCGGAGTTTCCCCTTCGATGGACTCGTCGGCGTTCTGCTTCAGGGGGACGATGCCGCCCCGCCGGTAACCGCCGTCCGCCGTGATCATCACCTTGGATTGGGAGTCATCCAGGCGGTCGCGGATGGAATCGGCGCTGAAGCCGCCAAAAATCACGCTGTGGGCCGCGCCAATCCGGGCGCAAGCCAGCATGGCGATGGGCAGTTCCGGCACCATGGGCAAATAGATGGTAACCCGGTCGCCCTTCTGGACGCCAAGGCTCTTCAGGCCGTTGGCGAACCGGCAGACCTCCCGGTGCAGGTCCCAGTAGGTATATACCTTCCAGTCGCCGGGTTCCCCTTCCCAGATGATGGCGGCCTTGTTGCGGCGTCCGTTCTTCAGGTGGCGGTCGATGCAGTTGTAGGAGGCGTTCAGCTTGCCGCCCACGAACCACTTGGCGTAGGGCGGATTCCAATCCAGCACCTGTTGCCAGGGCTGGAACCAGTCCAGTTCGCCGGCGAAGCGGGCCCAAAACGCCTCCGGGTCTTTACGAGCTTCATCATAAACTTTGGGGTCATTGATGTTTGCGTTGCGGGCAAATTCGTCAGGAGGTGGAAACGTGCGGTCTTCCTGGAGTAGCGCCTCAATGCCGCCAGCATTTTCTACCATTTCTATACCCCTTCAGGAAGGTTGGACTCAACAATTTTGAAACTGGGACTTGGCGACGAGCGGAAGGCTTATCAATCCCCTGCGCCCGTATTGGAGTCATTTTAGGGATTGGACAGGGGGTTTGCAAACGATACCTGGTAACGGATGAATGCCCCTATTCCATGGGCCAGTTGGCCTCTCGCAGTTTCTCAAAGACCTTCTGCGTTAGCACCACGTCGCCATGGGCGCGGTGGGCCCTGACGCGGTTGGTGGCAATGCCAAAATCCTGGCAGGCGGCTTCCAGGCTGTAGCGGAGGCCGGCCGGCGTCCTGGTGTCCAGGATTCGCTGCACGTACTCCCGGTGGCTTTCGCCCTGCTGCGGGTACTGGCCCAGCTTGAAACCCTTGTACAGGCCCATGGTATCCAGGAACCGCCAGGCCGGCAGGTCGTCCACCTCATCGATGACGCGGCGGGGGTAGCGACCTTCCTCCACGGTCCGGCGGTGAACCCTTGCCGCTTCCAGGAGAAAAGCCCGGTCAAATCTGATGATGTTGTGTCCCACCAGGGGTAGGCCCTCGACTCTTTCCGTGAACCAGGCCAGGGCGTCGTCTATGGGCAGCCCCCGGGACGCCAGGTCACCGTCGGTGATGCCGGTCAACTGGACGATCCTGTCGGGAATGGTCCCGTCAATCCGGACCAGCGTTGAATCGGTGACCGGATTCTCCCCGGGACGGGCCACACAAACGCCTATTTCGATGATCAGGTCGTTCCAGCAATCCAATCCGGTTGTTTCCAGGTCCACCACCGCGTAGCCGCTACTCAGTTTCATTCGTCCAAACCCGTAAGACTGCGCTGTTGATTTCTGCCCGCTGCGCCCTGGAGATGCAGGCTGCCACCGGGAATCCTTATACTGGCGGGCTGATGCTTACAGTATAATGTATTGCCGGGCGCCGGCATCAGGCTGGCCACCACGGCTGGGTTGAAGAGGAATTCGCGCCGAGCTGCAAAAAAGACAACAATGGCAGCGGAGCCAGGGAGCAGGATATGGAATCTCACGCTGAACCGAATCTGCAGGGAAAACGGGTGGGGCTGATCGTCCCCTCCACGAACACGGTAATGGAGCCGGACCTGTACCGTAATCTCCCGGCAGGAACCACGGTTCACACGTCCAGGATGTTGTTGGAGGGCAGTGTTACCATCGAAGCTGAAGAGCTGATGCTGGATGTCTATCTGCCCGATTGCGCCAGGCAAATCGGGACGCTGATGCCTGACGTGGTGGTGTTCGGGTGCACCTCTGCCGGGGCGCTGCGGGGCCCCGCCTACGAGGAGGAACTGGCCGTTGAGATTGCCCAGGTCACCGGCGCCCCCACCGTGACCATTATGGGCGCCGTGGTGGCTGAACTGAACCGCCTGGAAGCCAGGACAGTGGCCGTCCTGACCCCCTATTCCCAGGAGATAAACGATACCATCCGGGAGTCCCTGGAAACCTCCGGCTTCGAGGTTACCCACATCAACGGCATGGACGTGAAGGGCGCATTCAACATTGCCGCCGTATCTCCCGATGAACTGTTGAACTACGTTCGCGACGAGTTGGAGGGGGTGGAGTCGGACTGCCTGTTCGTCTCCTGCGCCAACCTGCGCTCGGTGGAGGTTCTGGACCGGTTGCGAGAGGTTTCCGCACGCCCGGTGGTAACCAGTAACCAGGCGGTTCTGGAGGGTGTGAAGCGCGCCATTGGGATAACAGACTAACTGGTGAATCTATGCTGCCCTCCCGTTTGTCGCTGTTCCCGGGGCGGGAGGCAGATTCACCCGCGTTGACGCCCCGCTGGCGGGGTAGCTATAATCGGCTGAAAATTCAGGAAAGGGTTCGTTCGCATGGTAAAGACTGGACAACGGTACGTAAGCCCCGGTGGGGCCGAAATGGTGGTTACCAAGGGTGGCGACGGCGACTTCTTCGATGGTGAAACTCCCCTGGAATTGAAGGGGGCCGAGGCCGCGTTCTCCGGGGTGGAGGCTTCACCCGATGCCATAGACATGGCCCTGGGCAAGCGATTCAGTTCTGCCGATGGTTCGGTTTCGGTCCTGGTTACCAAGGCCGGTCGGTGCGACCTGCGCTACGACGGAGAACCCATGGAACTGCAGCAACCCAAGGAACTGCCCTCGTCGGATTAGCGCCTCGTCGGTTCGGAACCACACGCCCCTTTTCCGATGCGCCACCACATTAGCCCCGGCCCCACCCCAAGGTGAGTCGGGGTTGTTCGTTCCCCGAAATTGCAATCCGGTTTGGGCGTTGGGTTCGTATTTTCTCCCAGATGTTCCCCCGGAAGGTATGCCCGTGAAGTTTCCCTGGGCAAACATCGCCATTCTGATTCTGGGCGCGGCGGAACTGGTATCGGGCTACGTGGCGCTGACCAGTGGCACGCCCCAATGGGCGGCGGCCCTCCACGTTCACCGCATCCTCGGCTTTGGCATCGTTGTCCTGTTGCTCTGGAAGGGCCGGAACATTCTGGGCAGTCTATTGAGCGTTCGTCGCTGGCGACGCCTTTGGCCCGCCTATTCCCTCTCCCTGCTGTTGTTGGCGTTGCTGCTCGCCTCTCTCCTGCTCGGTGTAGCCTGGAGTCATGTGGGGCCATTCCACTTTGCCGGTATTAGCGGCGTCAGTTGGCATATCTACCTGTCGATGGCCCTGGCGCCTCCTCTGGTCTGGCACACGGCCCGTCATCGCTGGAACTTTCGGGTGCGCTTCTGGGCCGACCGGCGAACCGCCTTGAAGGTGGGCGGCCTCAGCCTTGCCGGGCTGGCGCTCTGGCAGGTTGGCGAGATGGCCAATCGACTGGCCGGACTGCCGGGGGCCGACCGCCGCTTTACCGGTTCCTACCCCAGCGGCGGCGGGCCGGGCAACGACTTTCCCGCCACATCCTGGCTGAACGATTCACCCATGCCTGTTGATACTGGCCAATGGCGACTGGCCGTCCGGGGGCTGGTGAGGCATCCGGTGGAGATTTCCTACGAAGGGCTGCGGACCGGACAGTTCCCCCAGCTAACCCATCGGGTTACCCTGGACTGTACCGGCGGTTGGCATACCACCCAGGACTGGACGGGGGTTCCCCTTCAGAGTTTCCTGGACATGTCTGGCGTGATGCCCCAGGCCGCCAGCATAACCGTGCGATCGGTGACCGGGTACTTCCGGCGCTTTTCCCTGGAGGAGGCTGAGGGACTGCTTCTGGCCAACCGGGTGGGCAACGAACCCCTATCCCACCTGCATGGCTTTCCCCTGCGTTTGGTGGTTCCCGGCAAGCGGGGCTACGAGTGGGTTAAGTGGGTGGATTCCATCGAGGTTAACGATACCAGCAAGTGGTGGCAGCCGCCCCTTCCGCTCACCTGACCCTTGTTACGTCCCGTCTGCCCGGCACCCGGTCAACTGAACATCACCCTGCTCTCCCAATTTCTGCGCCTGGCCAGGCGCTATGCCCACTCCTCGGTAAAGGCCGTCGTCACCACCTTTTCGTAGGGCTGCCACTCCTTCACCAATCCGGCGTCAATCAGGATTTCCTGAAGTCCCGCGTATTGGGGCCGCCCCAGGTGGGGGTTGGACGGCCATACGCCCTGGCTCTTGAGGCGATTGATGGCCTCGGCCAGCAGTTGGGGAGCTGTTCCGGGGAAGAAGTCAGCGACAGCCTCCGATACCTGGGCTGGGGTTGCCGCCGCCAGCCATTGCAGCCCCCGGGCATAGCCGGCCACGAACCGGTGCACCACATCCGGTCGGCCGTTGAGGAAGCCGTTGGTGGCGGCAAAGGAACTGTAGGCGATGTGGCCGTTCACCTCTCCCAGGGCTACGGTCAGGCTACAATTTCCCCTCGCCAGCAATTCCGTCGCCGCCGGCTCCGGCAGGTGGATGTAGTCAGCCTCACCCGCCAGAAAAGCCTCGATGGCCTCCTCAAGCCCAAGCCCGGTCAGGAGGGTCAGGCCATCCACATCCACACCATGGTTGCGCAGGGCAAACCGGAAGGAGGCCCAGGGCATGGGCGAGAATCCGACGGGTATTATGGTGGAACCGGCAAAATCGGACCACTGGAAATCCCCGTTCTTCTGCCGCCCGACCACGAAGAAGCCATCCCGGCTGTTGATTTCGGCGAAATGGCGGGGAGCCGTCTCTGCCCCCCAGTCCGAGGCGATGATGGAACGCATTATTCCGCTCTGCACGATGTCGGCCGCCCCATGGTTCAGGGCGCTGAGGGGATGGGGAAACCGGGAAGGGCAGGTCTGAAATTCCACGTCCAGCCCCTCCGATTCAAGGAATCCCCCGGCCACCGTAACCAGGATGGGGGTGTAGAAGATGGTTCGGAATGTCTCCATCAGGCGCAAATGGAATCTTTCGCTGGTCACGGTTTACTCTCCCTTTGTCCGTGTCAGTCCCTGGCCCGCGCCAGGTGTTTCAAACAATGAGGGACGCGTCCCAACGCGTCCCTGTAACGCTCAACCGGCCAAGCCGGCTGTAACCGAACCCCGTCCGAGGCTACCCCTGGGGCTGGAGGAATGCCAGCAGGGCGCCAATGAAGGCTTCCGGGTCTTCAATCTGGGGTATGTGGCCCAGACCCGGCAGGATGGTCTTGCTGGCGTTGACGATGTTGTTGTGCAGCAATTCCTCGCCGTCCCGCAACAAATCCTTCTCCCCATACATCACCAGGGTGGAGGAAGCCTTGACCAGCGGGAGTCGGGACAGGATGTCGTAGTAGGCCAGGGACTGGTGGAGATTGCGCACCCACTCGCCGCCCTGTTGGCGGGTCTGGTTGGTGGCATCCACCCATTCCTGCCTGGGTTCGGCGAAGGTGGCCCGCTCCTTCAGCTGCTCCAGGGTTCGGGGGAGGGCATGGCCCTTTTCGTCGTAGTCGGCCAGGGTGTCCGCCACCCGCTGATTGCCACCCCAGGGATTCCACAGCGGGCAGCCGACCAGGGCAAGTTTGTCCACCCGTTCCGGGTAGCTGGCGGCCATTTCGGTTGCCAGGCATGCCCCCACCGAGTTACCCACATAATGCCCCCGGTGAATATTCAAGACCTGGCAGGCATCGTCCAGAGCCCGGGCGTAATCCGGAATGTTGAAATGGCGCGAGGGCTTATCCGATTCTCCGTGGCCCAGCATGTCGAAGGCATAGCAGGTGTAGTGCTGGCTCAGCCCATCTATGACCGTGTGCCAGGCCCAGGTTGAAGTTCCCAGGGGGTGGAGCATAACGAGGGGGAACCCGGAACCCTGCTTTACGAAGTGCATGTTTCCTTCCCGGGTGGGAACGCTGTCGGTCAAGTCCCTGCGGACAAACATGGCCCCTCCTTGTACTGGGCAAGCGTACCATGCAACCGCCATGGAAGCGATTGCAATTTTCCGGTGCATTGAGCCTATCCTAGCCACAGGCAGGGGTCATGTCAATTTGATTATTCCAGCCCACCCCCCGGTTACCATCCCTTCTGAAGGTGGGGTGGAGGTTAGCCCCTTAGGACGGGTACCGTGTCCCGCATCGTCGCTACCCGCTCTTGAAGCGGAAGTTCCGACGGGACGCCCAGGCAGCCCAGCAGATTCTTCAATGCTCAATATTGGAAACGATTATATGAACATTGCTTTTGCTTACGTTCTGTGGCAGGATGGAAGAAGAAGAAAAGAGTCATTGCAGGCGGTATCTCTCTGGCGGAAGATGCTCAGGGCAGGTGCCTATGTGGACAAGACAGGACCTACAGGGGTTGGTGCAGCGCCAAACGGGCGATTTCCGGCTCATAATTGTTTCCAATCGCCAACCTTATATTCACAACCTGGTTGATGGCCAGCCCCAGTCCGTGGTGCCGGCCGGGGGTTTGACCAGCGCTCTAGACCCCCTGATGCAGGCCTGTGGCGGTAGTTGGATCGCCTATGGCGGAGGCAAGGGAGACCGGTTCATCGTCGACGAGGATGACCGGGTGATGGTTCCGCCCGATGATCCGGCCTACTCCCTGCGGTTGGTCTGGCTCACCGAGCAGGAAGAACAGGGCTATTACTACGGATTCTCCAACGAGGCCCTTTGGCCCCTCTGCCACAATGCCTACACCGAACCGGTCTTCGACCTGCGGGACTGGCGAACCTACCAGTCGGTCAACCGAAAGTTTGCCGACCTGGTCCTCGATGAAGTGGGCGACCGCCCCGCGGTGGTCCTCACCCAGGATTACCACCTGGCCCTTCTGCCCCAGTACCTCCGGGAGTCGGGCGCGCCCATCGTAACCGGGCAGTTCTGGCACATTCCCTGGCCCCACCCGGAGATCTTTCGCATCTGTCCCTGGCAGGCGGAAATACTGGAGGGGTTACTGGGAAACAACCTGCTGGGGTTCCACATCGGCGATCATTGCAGCAACTTCATGGAAACGGCCACCCGCGCCCTGCCCGTAAGAGTGGATGCTGAATACAATCGCATCGAGCACCGGGGCCAGACAACCCTGGTGCGCCCCTTTCCCATCAGCATAGACTTCGAGGACATTTGCACCTTTTCCGAAAGTCCTGAGGTGGAAGCCGAAATGGAACGAATTCGGGAAGAGTGGGGACTGGGGGATAAGCTGATCGGCCTCGGCATAGACCGGGTGGATTACACCAAGGGTATTCCCCACCGGTTCCGGGCCATCGGCCGCTTCTTCGAGATGTTCCCGGAGCACCGGGAGAAGGTGGTCTTCGTCCAGGCAGGAGTCCTTAGCCGCAGCGACATCGAGGCCTACCAGCAGTTGGGCGAGCAGATCAACGATTTGGTGGATGAGATCAACAACCGATTTGGCCGCAACGGTTGGCAGCCCATCGTTTATAGACCCGACGACCTGCCCGCCGTCACGCTGATGGCCCTCCGCCGCATGTCCCGCTTCTGCATCGTCAGTTCCCTGCATGACGGAATGAACCTGGTGGCCAAGGAATTCGTCGCCAGCCGCTTCGACAACGATGGGGTCCTCATCCTCAGCCCCTTTGCCGGCGCCGCCCTGGAACTCACCCAGTCCCTGATTGTTAACCCCTACGCCACTGAAGAACTGGCTGAAGCGATCCGGCACGCCGTGGTAATGCCCGCGGCAGAGCGGCGCTTCCGCATGATGCACATGCGGGCCATCGTGCAGGAGAATAACATCTACAAATGGGCTGCCCGGATTTTGGTGGAACTGATGCAGTGCGCCAGGGGGTCATCCTTCGGGCGCTCCCGGTACGCCGCCCTGCCCCTGGGCTAGGGTCGCCCTTCCGGACAGTTCCGAACCATGCCACATCTGCTCAACGTTTGGCCCAGGGTAAGCCGGCAGATTGCCCAGGCTTCTCATCTCCTGCTCCTTTCTGACTACGATGGCACTCTGGCCCCCATAGCGGGTCGTCCCGACCTGGCCCTCCTGCCCGGCGATACCCGCGCCGCCCTGGTTGAGGTGAACAACCGCTTGGAAACCACGCTGGGAATCGTCAGCGGACGAGGGTTGGCCAATGTGCGGAGCATGGTGGGCATTCCCGGCCTTATCTATGCGGGCAACCATGGCATGGAAATCGAGGGGCCGGGAATCTCGTTTCGTCACCCGGAAGCCGAGGAATTGGAACCCCTGTTGGATTCAATTCTGGCCGAACTGGAGCGGCGGCTTTCCGGTGTGGACGGGGTTTACGTGGAGGGCAAGGGTCTGACCCTCAGCGTTCACTACCGGCTGGCGCCGGCGGAAGCGCGGCCTTCCGTGTTCGCCGAGTTTGACGAAGTATTGGAAAAGGCCACCGGCGGGGAAGGAGTCCGGGTTACCCGGGGCAAGGAAATCCTGGAAGTGCGCCCCAATATAGACTGGCACAAGGGGCGGGCCATCGCGAGGATTGCCTCGGGTTTTCCCACTGGTACCTTGTCCATGTACCTGGGAGACGACCTGACCGATGAGGACGGGTTCCAGGCGATTCATCAACTGAACGGAATCTCGGTGTTCGTGGGGGAGGCGCGGGAACCCACCCGCGCCCAGTACCGGTTGGACTCTCCGACCGAGGTGGCGGAAACCCTGCGCCTCATTGCCGGGTTGCGAGGGCAGGAGTCCTGACTGCCGGTTTACTCCCCCTGGCCCCTAGGGAATGGGCGCCTTCGGAGCGCGGGAGCGAAGCCTGACCGGGGCCGGGGCCTATCCTTCAGCTTCAACCCGGATCAGCTTGTCCAGCCGCCGCTGAAATCGTGGCTCCGGGATGAAACTGGCGCCCAGGAAGGCGGTGACAATTTCCCTGGCTAGGTCCAGGCCCACAATGCGCGCACCCAGGCAGATGACGTTCATGTCGTCGTGTTCAACCCCCTGGTGGCTGCTGTAGGTGTCGTGGCAAAGCCCGGCGCGCACCCCCGGCACCTTGTTGGCGGTGATGCTGGCTCCCACACCGCTGCCGCAAAAGATGATACCCCGCTCTGCCAGGCCGTCCCGAATGGCCCTCGCCACCAATGCCGCAAAATCCGGGTAGTCGTCCTCCGGGTCCAGGTCATGGGCGCCCAAGTCCATTACCTGATGCCCGGCGGTTTCCAGCCAGGGCTTCAGAAGTTCTTTCAAAGGAAATCCGGCGTGGTCTGCGCCGATGGCGATCCGCATAATTCGCTGCTCCGTGGTGGGTGGCTATGCTCTCTTGAGCGCATGGGCCCGGCTCACCGTGAATGAATCCAGCATAAAAGGATTCGTGGGCTGGGGCAAGGGCAGCCGCCCGGCCCTGGCTATGGAGGGACTCCCCAACCTGGATTGTTACCGGATTCACAAGTATTGCGGGCTATGCTAGAATGCGCTAAAAGCTACGGGGCCTAAACGAATATTTTTTGCCCCGTTTGATTGAATCCTGAAATAATTGGGTGAAACCAGAGGGGTTCGAGGAAAGAAGCCTGTTCGATGATTAAGGCAGTATTTTTCGACTTCTACAATACCTTGGTGCGTTTCTGGCCGCCCCTGGACCAGATTCAACACGCAGCTTGCCGGGAATTTGGTTTCAACATCTCCCCCGAAGCCATCAGCTACGGCTATTCCGTGGCCGACCTGTATTTCAACCGCCAGAATGAGTTCAAAACCCTGTCCGAGCGCACCGAAGAGGAGCGCCTCGATTTCTTCGCCCACTACGAGCAGATTCTGCTGGACAACGCCGGACTGTCCGTGTCCCTGGATTTGGCCCGGCAGATCTGGGAAATCGCCATCAGTGTCCCGAAGGAATTCATTCCCTTCGATGACGCCACCCGTTCGCTGCAGATGTTGAAGGAGCGGGGCTACTGCGTGGGGG
This sequence comes from Dehalococcoidia bacterium, assembly GCA_965221385.1. Classification (GTDB taxonomy): domain Bacteria; phylum Chloroflexota; class Dehalococcoidia; order Lucifugimonadales; family UBA3495; genus Bin22. Next base: position 694,978 of record OZ244885.1, on the reverse strand, counting down.
TGATTTCCAACCTGCGCCGAAACATGGACCAGCTTTGCGACAATTTGGGCATAGCCCCCTACCTGGACTTCTGCGTTACCTCTGCTGAAGTGGGTGTCGAGAAGCCGGACCCCGCCATCTTCCGGGAAGCGCTGGAGCGGGCCGGTGTCGGGGCAGGGGAGGCCGTCCACGTTGGAGACCAGCCGCGTTCCGATCTGGTGGGAGCCCGGGAGGCCGGTCTCTACGCGGTGCTGCTGGACCGGGGAAATTGGCATGGCGATGTTCGGGACTGCGTCCGCATCAACGCATTGTCCGAACTGGAGGGTCTGTTGGCTGGCGCGCCGGAATCGCTGCAGGTCGCCGCAAGGGGACCCGCCCACCCCGACTACATTGTTGACGAACAGGCTGCGGAATAGCTTTCCCAACCCGTTTGCGTCAACCAGACCTTCCCCGCTCCCTTCTCTGTCCTTCACCAATGAACTGATTTGACCCTTCCTGAATTGCCCAGGTCCCCATTCAACCACCCACAGGAGGCCCAGCAGTGGTAGATAACGCTCAGCAGCCCGTAAACGGAGCCGACCCGGTTCGGGTAATTGTTTGGTATGACTACATTTGACCCTGGTGCTATGTCGGCCTGGAGCGGGTTGACAAGTTGGGTCAGGATTACAACATCGCCGTGGAGGGCCGCGCCTACCTGTTGCGCCCGGACACGCCCCGGGAGGGACTCTTGCGCCAGCCCCGGTCGGGCGAAACAGAAGACGAACTGAGCGAACCCATCCGTTCCCAAGTCCGGGAGGCCAACCTGATCATGCGGCCGCCACCGGTTACGCCCAACACTCTGTACGCCCTGGAAGCCACCGAGTTTGCCCAGCAGCGCGGGAAGTTCATGGAGTTCCACCACGCCGCCTACCGGGCCTATTGGGAGGAGGGCAAGGACCTGGGCCAGTTGGATGTTCTGGCCGAGGTGGCTCAGTCGGTTTCGCTGGATGCCGATGAGATGTTGCAATGCCTAGAGACCCATGAGTACTCCAACACGGTGACGAGCCAGTACCAGGAGGCCCTGCAACATGGCATCCGGGGCATACCGACCTTTGTGGTTGGCAATCTTCTGTTCACGGGCGCGCACCCATACGACATTTTCAAGTCGGCCATCAATCAGTACCTTTCGTCCCAATAGCGTCCATCGGTGATGCTGGCGGCCAAGGGCAGTAGCCGCAACGATTAGAAGCGCCGATCCTTCGGCCCTACTGGCGGTGTTACCAGGAAGGCAGGTGAATTGACGCTGTGGCCCATTGAACCCCATTTTGGCAGTGTGCTAATATCAATTGGTGGATTGTTACAGAATTCACGAACTTCTTCACCGCCGGACGCTGGACTCCTGCCGCGGTCGATGGCGCCAAGGACCCTGAGTGATGGATGGGCTGAAAGAACGCATTAGAGGGGCCGTCCACAACCAACCCCAACCGACGGTTACCATTCTCTCCTCCCTCCTCGCGGTGGAGGACGAAATTGGTTACATCCCCAGGGAAGCGGTAGAAGAGGTGGCGTCGCTAAACCGGGCCACCATCAACGATGTCTGGGCCGTTGTTTCCTTCTACCCCAACTTTCGCGTCAACCCACCCTGTGAACACCGAGTAGAAGTCTGCTGGGGGCCCTCCTGCCACCTGGTGGGCGCGATGTCGGTGATAGCCTCGGTTCTGGAAGCAGCCGGTCTGGAGGATGAGGGTGACACACCCGACGGCAAGCTGACGGTCCGCTACAACACCTGCCTGGGGGCCTGCGCCCTGGCGCCGGTGATGTCCCTTGACCACCACCTGGTGGGCCGGGTCACGCCGGAGAAGGGCGTCGCCCTGGTGAAGGCAGCCCTCGACCCGGCAGGCGGGGAGCAGCCCCGACCATGAACCACAAATGGCGCAGCGTATCCTGGTTGCCCATGACCTCCCTCCGTCAAACTTGCCCAATCCCAATGGGAGTGTAGATGCCCTCCGGATTTCTGGAAATTTCAGCCCAAGCCCTTGAACGCTGGCAAGGCCTGACGGCCGGCGATGCGGCGTGGATTCGCGTTGGTACCGCCCTCTGCGGGCAGGCCGCCGGCGCCGAAGATGTGGCCGCGGCCCTGGAGCGAGAACTGGAACACCAAGGTGTGGAGGCCACCCTGAGTCGGGTTGGTTGCCTGGGACCCTGTTTCGCCGAGCCCCTGGTGGATGTGCTGGTTCCCGGCAAGGGACGGGTCATCTACCGCAATGTGGAGACCGACCACGTGGCCAAGATCGTCGAAAGCCATCTGCGCGGCGGCCAGCCTGTTGAGGAGCTGGTTTTCGGCTACCTGGGAGATGAGGCCGTCGCCGATCTTCCCGACCTGGACCAGCACCCCATGAGGGCTAGGGAGCAGCGCATCGCCCTGAGGAACGCCGGCCACATTGACCCTCTGGACATTTACCAGTACGTGGCGAATGGCGGCTACCAGGCCCTGAACCGGGCCTTGAGCGAATTGACCCCCGCCGAAGTACTGGAAGAGGTCAACACTTCCGGTTTGCGGGGACGAGGGGGAGCGGCCTTTCCGGCCGGGTCCAAGTGGCGCTTTCTGGCCGGTTCCAACGCCCTCGACAAGTACATTCTGTGCAATTGCGAGGAGGGCGACCCCGGCGCGTTCAACGACAAGGGTATCCTGGAAAGCGATCCCCACACGGTGGTGGAAGGGATGATTCTGGCCGGGTATGCCACCGGCGCCAATCGGGGCTATATCTTCATCCGGCACGGACACGACGGCCCCATCGATCGGGCAAGGGCGGCCGTGTCCCAGGCGTATGAGCTGGGCCTTCTGGGAACGGGAATACTGGGTACGGAGTTCAGCTTCGACCTGGAGGTGGCCCTGACCGGCGATTCTTACGTATCCGGCGAGGAAACTGCCCTGATGGAGGCCATCGAGGGCAGCCGGGCGATGCCCCGCTACCGCCCTCCCTTTCCCGCCCAGGTGGGAGTGTTCGGAAAGCCCACCAACATAAACAACGTCAAGACCATGGCCTACGTACCGGAAATAGTCGCCCGGGGTGGCGAATGGTTCGCGGGAATCGGCCATGACAAGAGCACCGGCACTGCCATCCTGTGCCTGTCCGGTAACCTGAACTATACGGGCATGGTTGAAGTGCCCATGGGTGTCAATCTCAAGGACGTGCTGGAAGAAGTAGCGGGGGGCGTCCCCGGCGGCAAGCAGCTGAATTTCATCCAGACTGGCGGACCGCTGGGCGGTGTGTTGAGCGCCGCCGCCACCGACCTGGTCCTGGACTTTGATATTTTCCGGGAGGCCGGCGCCATCCTGGGTTCCGGGGGTATAATCGCCGCCGACGAAGATGTGTGCGTGGTTGACCTGACCCGGGTTCTCATCGCCTTCTGCCAGTACGAGTCCTGCGGCAAGTGCTTCCCGTGTCGCATGGGAATGAGCCATATGCTGGAAGTGCTGGAACGCATCTGCCGGCTGGAGGGGTCCCCCGATGACCTCTCCCTCATGCGGCACATCGGCGAAAATATGCAGGCCGGCTCCCTCTGCGGCCATGGTCAATTGGGTTTCAATCCGGTGGCCTCGGCCCTGCGGTACTTCCCCGACCAGTTTGAGATGCACATCGTAGAAAGGCGATGCCCCACCGGGCGATGCCAGGCGCCCCATTTTTCGCCCCGGTTGAGCCGCCGTTAAGTTGCGCCCCAGGGACGGGAGATAACTCGATGCCCGACGACATAACCATCTCCATAGACGGAGTGGAAATTCAAACCCAGCCCGGCAAGATGGTGCTGGAAGCGGCTATTGATGCCGGCATTTACGTTCCCTACCTTTGCTACCATCCCGGCATGGAACCCTTTGCCGCCTGCCGCATGTGCGTGGTTTCTGTTGAAGGGGGCCGGGGGTACCCCGCCGCCTGCACCCTGCCCGTGGCCGACGGTATGCGCATCCGCAGCGAATCCCAGGACGTAAACGAACTCCGCCGGACGGTCATGCAGATGCTGATCGCCGAGCATCCCAACGGCTGCCTCACCTGCCACCGCATCGACATCTGCGGACCCAGCGATGTCTGCCTGCGCCACGTTGCCGTCAACGACCGTTGCGTAACCTGCCCCAAGAATGAGCGGTGCGAGTTCAAGGACACCGTACGCTACCTGGGCATGGAGCTGGAATCGCCGCTAAATTACAAGTACAAGCAGATTCCCCTGGAGGTCAGCGACCCCTTCTACGACCGGGACTACAACCTGTGCATCGCCTGCGGTCGGTGCGTCCGCGCCTGTGAGGAAATTCGGGGCGACGATGCCATCTGCTTCACCGAGCGTTCCGGCAGGGCCCTGGTTGGCACCTCCTTCGGTTCCTCCCTCCTGGAGTCGGGGTGCGAGTTTTGCGGCGCCTGCATCGATGTGTGTCCGGTGGGCGCCCTGGTTGAGCGGGATCACAAGTGGGAAAAGCCCCGGACGATCGAGCGCGCCATATGCCCCCACTGTCCGGTGGGCTGCCAACTGAACTTGGAATTGAACGCCGGTGGCGAATTGATCCGGGTCGTGCCGGAACTCAATGCCCCGGCCAACCGGGGTCAGGCCTGCATGAAGGGGAAGTTCGGCCTGGAATTCATCAACAGCCGCGACCGGCTGAAACAGCCCCTGGTGCGAATCGACGGCAATTTGACGGAAGTAACCTGGGAGGAGGCGCTGGACCACGTGGCCGCCCGCCTGCCCGATTATCGGGGTGAGTCCTTCGCGTTGTTGGCGTCCCCCACCAGTACCAATGAGGAGCTGTACCTGAGCCAGAAGTTCGCGCGGGTTGCCATGGGCTCGAACAATGTTGATCTTACCTCCAACCTGCAACCCGAACTCTCCCTGGCCCTGGAGCGAGGACTGGGCTACCCGGCTGCCACCAATTCCATCTGGGACCTGGAAAAGTCCGACTGCATCCTGGTGTTCAACTCCAACATTACGGAAGACACCAATGTGGTTGCCCTCCCTGTCAAACGGGCCGTGAGGAAGGGCGCCTCCCTGGTGGTCATCGATATTCGGGAAGTGGAGATCACCCGGCACGCCGACCTTTGGCTTCGCCCCGCTCCAGGAACTGAGCTATTGTTGCTGGGCGGCATTCTGCGGGAAGTCCTGGATTTGGGCCTCGACGACAAGGCCTGGGTGGAGGAGAACTGCGAGGATCCGGCCACCCTGCTCTACTACCTGCACAATTTGAACTTGGACGAAATAGCCGAAGCTACCCAGGTACCCCGGGAGTCCATCACCAGGGCCGCCAGACTCTTTGGGGAAGCAGGCAACGCTGCCGTTTGCTTTGCCCTGGACAACCTGGCGGAGGAACTGCAGCGGGACTGCGCCAGCGCCCTGGTGGACCTGGCCCTCCTGACCGGAAACATTGGCCGGGCGGGTACGGGGCTGTATCCCATAAGGCAGGGGGCCAACGAACAGGGCGCATGGGACGTGGCCTGCATCGCCAACCGCCTGCCGGGCCGGGGCAGTGCGCGGAACGAACAGGCTCGGGCCGAATTGGAAGCTGTCCTGAACTGTTCCCTGCCCGCCGGGCGGGGACTGTCGCTGGCCGGCTGTTTCGAAGGTATAGACAACGGCCGGGTCCGGGCCCTGATGCTGATTGGCGATTCCCCGAACCTGACCAACGGTCAGCTCGGCAATGCCCTTGCCCTGCTGGAAAGGCTCGATTTTCTGGTGGTGATGGATACCTTCCTTTCCCCGGCGGCGGCGCTGGCTGACGTAGTATTGCCCCGCGCCACCCTGGCGGAGAAGGACGGCACCCTGACCAACATGGAACGGCGAATCCAGCGTCTGGAGCCCGGATTCACCCCCAAGAATTGCGACGCCCGCCCGGAGTTGTGGGCGCTGGGCGAACTGGGTCGGAGGCTTGCCGGCGTCGGTTTCGACCATGCCTCCGCCGCCGAGGTTATGGCGGAAATTGCCAGCGTTGTGCCGGCCTACGGGGGCGTGACCTACGAGACTCTGGACGCTGCATCAGCCCTGGTGATGGTGTCGGACCCGGATAGCCCCCAGCCCACCCAACTGCTCTATGCCGCCCGGTCTCATCGGGGCCTGCAATGGCCGGTAGCCGATGAAGACAGCAGGGGAACCCCCATTCTCTATGAAGACTTGGAATCCCTGGGCAAGGCCAACCTGGTGGTTCCCGAGTTTCGCGCTTCTGAACCAGAGGAGGATCGGGAATTTCCCCTACTGCTGGCGCCCGGCAGGGTGCTACTGCAGAAAGACCGGGAGGGAAGGATAGAGCTGGACCCGCAGACGAACCGGAACATCATGGTGAGAGAAGAGTGGATCGAACTGTCCCCCGCCCTATTGGCCGCCAATGCCATAGTGGAGGGCGAGCGGGTGCGCCTGGAGACCCGTGACTCCGCCGTGGAAGGGGTCGCCGTGTCCAACCCGACGCTGCCCGCCGGAGTGGTGGCCGTCACCACACTGTTCGGCCAGCTGGCTCTCGAACTGGACAGTTCATCCCATCCCGACCCGATGGCCGGCGCGCCGGGGCTGGTCGTAACGCCGGCCAGGGTGGCGAAAGTACAGCCTGCCTCGCCCACGCCCGTTCAACCGGCCTTGCCCGGCTGAACCGGTCAGGGCCAGTAGCACGTCTCCTACACCGCAACGTGGTATCCCTTTCAATCAATAAGAGGTGAACAATGACCACTTCCGAGCAAGCCCTTTCCGCAGATGAATCCGGCTTTAGTCGGCCAACTTACCGGACGGACAGCCTGCCCCAGGCCACCCTGGTTCACCGGGAAGACATCAGCGATGAACTGATGGTCATCAGGCTGGAACCTCAGGCCGGGCCCTTCAATTTCAAGCCCGGCCAATACTGCACCCTGGGCAAGGATGGTATCGAACGGGCCTACTCCATTGTCTCGGCGCCCCATGAGCCGGCCCTGGAAATTTTCGTGGAACTGGTGCCCGAAGGTCAGCTCACCCCCAAGATGTGGGAGCTGGTATTGGGGGATACCATGTCCATTCGGCCCCGACCCAAGGGTATTTTCGTCCTAAACGAAAAGGTTCACCATCACTTGATGGTGGCCACGGTGACCGGCGTGGGACCTTACCTGAGCATCATCCGGGACTACCTGCACCGGGGCGGAACGGGCCACAACTTCTACGTCCTCTTCGGCGCCAGCTACCAGGACGAGTTGATCTATGACGCGGAGCTAAAGCAGCTCGCGGCAGACCATCCGGAGTGCGTCAAGTACGTGGGAACCGTCAGTCGCCCCAACGAGGACCGGAATGACGGTTGGCAGGGAGAACGGGGCCGGGTCAATACCCTGGTGATGAAATACCTGACCGAGTTCGACCTGCCGATGGATGACACCCTGGTCTATACCTGTGGCCACCCGGGCATGATTGCCGATGTGAAGGAGCAGGTCACGCCCCTCGGCTGGCAATTCACGGAAGAGCGTTTCTGGAAGGAGTAGGAGTTCGGAATGCCATGGGCCGCAGGTTTTCCAAAGTGGCCTGGCACGGTGGAAACTCTTTCAATTCGCAGGTATGAGCGGAAGGGAAGGCGCGATGGAAAACGCCTTCCCTTCCCTTTTTTCTGACGCTTGCGGTTGCTTGAGAGGCGATGCCTCCGACCGGAAGGGAACCCACGTTGCCGGCGAAACGGTCGGGGGTGGCGGAAAGTCTGGGTGAATCCACCGGCCCCATACAGCCCCGGCAGCCTCTTTTGTTGAATCTCTGCCATTGCAGTAGAATGGAGGCATCCACCCAGCAGTTGAGGCACAGGCGGCCTTGGTTTCAGGAACAAGGCTCACTCCGGTGCGCCGGCAATACCTCAAGATTAAGAACTCCTACCCGGACGCTATACTGCTGTTCCGCATGGGAGACTTCTACGAAACCTTTGACGGGGATGCGGAACTGGCGGCCCGGGAGCTTGAGATTGCCCTGACCTCCCGCACCATGGGCAAGGGCATGCGAGTTCCCATGGCCGGGGTACCCGCCCACGCCCTTGAATCCTACTTGGCTCGCCTCATCAAGAAGGGCCACAAGGTCGCGATATGCGAGCAACTGACCGATCCCGCCGAATCCAAGGGCTTGGTGGAGCGGGACGTGGTTCGGGTGGTAACCCCAGGCACGGTCTTCGAGTCCTCTCTGCTGGCCCAGGATGCCAACAACTACCTGGCTGCTCTGGTGGAGCAGGGGGAGCAGGTGGGGTTGGCTTACGTGGATGTTACGACCGGCGAGTTTGCTGCCACTCAGCTTGCCCGAGACCGCCTCATGCCGGAATTGGCCCGCATCGCCCCGGTGGAAATTCTAATACCTGCCGGAGACGAGCTGCCCAACTGGTTGCCCCAGCAGGACCGGGACCGCCTAGCCGACCAGTCCAGTGAAGCCCAGGATGGAGGCCTCCCAATAACCCAGGTTAACCCGGCCTCTTTCGAGCCGGACCTGGCAACGGAAGCCCTGCTGGAGTACTACGGCATACGAACCCTGGAGTCCTTCGGCTGCGAGGGAGATTCCCTGGTGGCCAGAGCGGCCGGGGCGGTGGTCGATTACATCAACCAGACCCATCGGGTCGCTACCCCCCGCCTGTCTGCCCTGTCGGTATATTCTTCCGCAAGCTACATGGCGCTGGATGCCCAGACCCTGCGGAATTTGGAGCTTTTCCAGGCAGGCCGATGGGATAGCCGTCAAGCTTCCCTTTTTTCAGCGTTGGACTTCACTCGCACTCCCATGGGCGCCCGACTGCTACGCCGTTGGGTGGGACAACCCCTCCTTGACCTTGAACCCCTGGAACGCCGCCAGGATGCGGTGGAGTACTACGTTCACAACGGGCTGGAACGGGCCCGGAGCAGGAACCTCCTCACCGGGGTGGCCGACATCGAGCGAATCCTGGGGCGGATTCAGACGGGCACGGCCCACCCGCGGGACCTCCTCTCCCTCCGGGCCGGGATGGAGGTCACCCTTCCTCTGCTCGAAGACCTGTCCGGGGAGGGCGAGGAGCGGGTGTCCTGGCTCAGGCAGAACCTGGTCCCAGTTTCCGACGTTGGAGCATTGGTGGAGCAGGCCATCGCCCCCGAACCCTCCGGCGCGGTGGGAGAGGGTAACATCATTCGCGAGGGTTTCTCCCAGGAACTGGACGAGCTAAAGGCGGCCTCCAGCGATGCCCGTTCCTTCATCGCCGGCCTGGAACAGCGGGAGCGAGAACGAACGGGAATCCGCAACTTGCGGGTCGGCTATAACCAGGTATTCGGCTACTACCTGGAGGTGAGCAAGTCCAACCTTGCTCAGGTGCCTGACGACTACATTCGGCGCCAGACCCTGGCCAACGGGGAACGCTACATAGTTTCGGAGCTCAAGGAGTATGAGTCCCTGGTTCTCAACGCCCGGGAGCGAATCGGGGAACTGGAGAAGAGCCTTTACCGGCAGGTCTGCGCCCAGATAGCCGGCTACTCCGAGGCCATAGAACGGCTGGCGGCGGGAATTGCCCTGGTGGACGTCACTTCGACCCTGGCCGAGGCGGCGGCTCGATACGGGTACGTTCGCCCGACCCTCAACCAGGGGAGCGCCATAACCATTAAGAACGGTCGCCACCCGGTGGTGGAACGTAACCTGGGCGCGGGTAAATTCATTCCCAACGACGTGGAACTCTCCAACGACGGTTCAAGGGTGATAGTTCTCACCGGCCCCAACATGGCGGGGAAGTCCACCTACATCCGGCAGGTGGCCATCATCGTCCTGCTGGCCCAGATTGGCAGCTTTGTACCGGCCGACGAGGCGACCGTGGGCCTGGTGGACCGAATCTTCACCCGGGTGGGGTTGCAGGATGACCTGGCCACGGGGCAATCCACCTTCATGGTTGAAATGGTGGAAACTGCGGCCATCCTGAATCAGGCCACCTCCCGCTCCCTGGTGATTCTCGACGAGATTGGCCGGGGTACCAGTACCTACGATGGTCTGTCAATCGCCCGCTCGGTTATCGAGCACCTGCACAACGACCCCAAGTTGGGCTGCAAGTCCCTGTTCGCCACCCACTACCACGAACTGACCGACCTGGCCCGTACCCTGCCGGGGGTCCGCAACTACAGCGTGGCGGTTGCCGAGGAAGAGGGTCGAGTGGTTTTTCTGCACCGCATCGTGCCCGGTGGCGCCGACCGCAGCTACGGTGTTCACGTGGCCCAGTTGGCCGGCCTGCCCCGGTCGGTGGTTAGCCGGGCCTGGGAGGCGCTGGCAGAATTGGAAGAGGTCGCCGCATCCTCCGGGTCATCCCCGCGAAAGAGGCGGTCGCAACCGGCGGTGCAGATGTCCCTGTTCCAGCATGACCAGGACCTGCGAGATACCATCGCCGGCATCGACGTGGCCAATCTCACCCCGTTGGAAGCCATCAACAAATTGTACGAATTGCAGGAGTGGGTCAGGGAGACGGGGGAGTAGGAGCGGGAGCGTACTCGGAGCGTGGGGATCAGGTATCACGGGAGGAACCAGCCGGTCCCAGCCTAATATACCTTCGGATGGGGTAGAATCATTGGGACCAACACATCGGAGAGTTTCCTGGCCAGCTGATGGGCATTTCCGTCCCTGACTGACCATTGGGGCGCCACTGCCCCGGCCATGACATTCTGGAATTCGCAGTTTGGAGGCATTATGACCGCAACCGCAACCTTCTACTGGTGGCCACGTTGATCCTCCTGCCGCAAAGCAAGGGAGTTGCTCTTGCAGAAGGGGCTGGAACTGGAGGAGAGGGACTACTTCAAGGAGCCGTTGACCGAATCTGAGGTACTGGAGTTGGCTTCCCTGGCATCGCTGTCAGAACTTTTCGCCTGGCGAAGTCCCAGCTTCAAGAAGCTGGACCGGGCTGCCGAAGAGGTGTCCGAACCGGAAATGCTGCGCCTCATGCTGGAGGAACCCCGGCTGATCCGCCGCCCGGTTACCAGGATAGGCGATCGGCTGGTAATCGGCTCCAACCAGAAGATGCTGGAACAGGAACTGGCCGACCTTCCCTGATTGCCGTTTCCTGCGGCCCAGCCTGGAAGAACCGCCAGCGGGTGGTTCTGCAGTTCCTCCGCAGGCGAAGGGATGATGGCGAGATATTGGGCAAAGGGTTGCCCAACTTTGGATGTTATCCTTGTATGTTTATCACGATTTGTGATAACATTCTTGGGTAATTTCCGTGGAGAGATGGACGCCAAACCATGAAGATTTTCTTTGACGTTGACTACACGATTCTCGGCCTCGATGATACCCTGCGGCCCGGCACCAAGGAAGTTTTCCAGAAACTGCTGGATGACAACCACGAAATCTATATTTGGTCTGGAATGGGCGAGCGCTGGGAGGTCATCGAAAAGCACGAATTGAGCCACTTCGTCAGCGGCGTCTATGAGAAGCCAACGGACCATTTCCACGAACGTTTGGAAGAATTGAAGATTCCCTTCGAGCCGGAATTCGTCATCGACGATTACCCGGAGGTGGTGGCGGCCTTCGGCGGGGCCTGGGTGCCCCCCTACTTCTTCGCCCGCAACGTGGACCAGCAGATGGACCGGGTCTATCAGATTGTCTGCGATTTTGCCAAGGACGGCGCGTCGGAGGACAAGCAGTACAAGGCCAAGGGAACGGTTCTGCCTCTGTTCTAGTCCCGGTTGGATTCAGTGTCGCCCGTACATACTGACGGCAGTTGCCGTTACCCCGGCCATTTCACCCTGCATCAGGTCAAGTGTCAATGCCCATCAGGCAGCTTTCCCCGGAACTGGCAGCCCAGATTGCGGCCGGCGAAGTCGTGGAACGTCCGGTTTCGGTGGTTAAGGAACTGCTGGAAAACTCCCTCGATGCCGGCGCTTCCCGCATTGCCGTCGAGATCAAGGGCGGGGGAATAGAACAGATTAAGGTCACGGACAATGGCGCCGGCATTGCTCCGGAAGAGGTGACGTTGGCCTTCCAGCGTCACGCCACCAGCAAGCTGCCCCATCCGGATCTCCTGGACGCCATACCCACCCTGGGATTTCGTGGCGAGGCGCTCCCCAGCATAGCCGCCGTTTCCCAAATGTCCATGTCAACCCGGCAGGCCTCGGCCAATGTGGGATATTCCGCCCAGTTCACCTGGGGGGCGTTGGTGGCAGAGGGGCCGTTGGGCTGCCCGCCGGGAACCAGTGTGCTGGTCGAAGACCTTTTCGGTAACCTGCCGGCCCGCCGCAGGTTCCTCAGGTCTGCCATGGCGGAGAGCGGGCGGGTGCAGGATCTGGTATCCCGCTATGCCATGGCCTATCCCGAGGTGGCCTTCACGCTGCAGGTGGGGGAGCGAACCCCTGTTGCCTCCACCGGCGATGGACGCCTGCCCAATGCGGCCGTGTCCATCTATGGCGCCGATGCAGCGGCCAACCTGTTGGAGGTATCCGAGGAGGACTCGGAAACCGGGTACAGCATTGAGGGACTGGTGGGGAACCCCAGCCTGCACCGGGCCAACCGGACCTACATGACATTGTTCGTCAACCGCCGATGGATTCAGAGTCGGATGCTGACCTTTGCCCTGGAGGAGGCCTATCATGGTCTGTTGCCGGAGAAGCGCTACCCCCTGGCCGCCATCAACATTTCCCTCCCCTACGAAGATGTGGATGTCAACTCCCACCCGGCGAAGCGGGAAGTCCGGTTCCGGCACGATGGCCAGGTCTATTCGGCGCTGCAACGGGCCGTTCGGGGGGCGCTGGTAGCCCATTCTCCCGTCCGGGCCATTCAGGGCCCCGCAGGAGGCCGCTCGCCCGCCGAGGGACTGGCACCGCCCACGCCGGGCTTCTTCCGCAGTCCCTTTGACGGCGCGTCGGGTGGTCGCCCTCCCGGGCCAGGTTTGGGAAGCGACATCGGGTCGGGTTCAGCGCCGCCGGTGGAAGGCCAGGGTCACCCCGGCGCCGCATTGACGCCCCAGCAGGCGCTGCCGATTCTGAGGGTTGTGGGGCAGGTGCGGTTGACCTACATTGTGGCCGAAAGCCCGGAGGGGATGTATCTGGTGGACCAGCACGCCGCCCACGAACGGGTTCTCTTCGACCGTATTGTGTCCAGGGAACCCACTGACGAGGCCAGTTTCCAACCCCTGCTGGCTCCGGTTCACGTGGAGTTGACGGCGGGCCAGATCGACACGCTGGAGACCCACCGGGAAGAGTTGCGGAAGTTCGGCTTTGACCTGGAGGAGTTTGGTGGTAACGGCTACCTGTTGCGGGCCGTGCCGGCGGCGCTTTCCACCCAGAACCCGGCTAAATCATTGGTAGATATTCTGGATATGGCCGCCTTCGACAGCCTGTCCAAAGAGCGGGAAAACATTTTGGCGGCTTCAGTGGCCTGTCACAGCGCCATAAGGGCGGGCCAGTCGATGACCGATGCGGAAATGCGGGCATTGCTGGAACAGTTGGAAGCTACGGAACATCCCCACACCTGCCCCCACGGCCGGCCCACGCTAATTCACTTCAGTTCCTACCACATGGAGCGGGAATTTGGCCGTCGGTGAGGCTACTGCAGGGGCTCACGCACCCGTGTCCGCCTGCCGGCGGGTGAGAATTCGGTGGCGGCTTCAGTTGTGGCGGCGAGGATCCGACCGGGGGTCGCTGGCCGGATGGAATATGGAGTCGGGACCTGGAAACCCGTCACTCTCGGTCTTCAGACCGCCAAACCGGAACAGTCCGGTCGATATACCGGCAATTGATGCTATCCCAATTCCCAACTTGGCCAAAAAACTGCGGCGGCTTTCCCCGCCCCTGTTCTCGCTGGTCTTCTCCATTAGCTCTACCGACTCCCATTCGTTGCCTAGGCCTGGTCTTTCTTACCGTGGTCTGAACCAATGCCCTACGGGTTTCATAACCTGCATACGCGGATTAGTTGTACAGTAACCAATTATAGCATTCCACTGGAGTGGCCGCATTATCCCCGGCGCCATGCATTCGCCATACAAGCTGAAACCTGTCGAATCGGCGGCGTTGACATGGCGGGGAGCTAATCCTCAGTGTTTTACACTCGGCGCCTCCGCAGCCGGTCGGAACGTTCCTTGCCCTATTCCAGGTCCTCCAGGGCCATTCTAGCCACTTCCCGGCCCATCTTGACCGAATAATTGGTGCCCCGGTCCTCCGGGTAAATTTGAGTGGTGTTGGCCAGGTAGAGGCGTTCAAAAGGAGTACGGTGGTCTGGAATGCGAGCGCTGTAGTTGGCGCCAATTATCGGCTGGGCGCCATCCACCCGATGGTGGTGGTACTCCCGGATCCAGGACCGGTCAAAATCGGGATTCAACTTCTGCAGGTGGGGGATGAACTCCTCCAGCAGTTGCTCCGCCGTCATGGAGTGAAGCTCGCTGCCCCGGGGCGTGTAATTGGTCAGGTACACGATGTGGTTTCCCCCATAAAGGGCCGGGTCAATCATGTTGGTATGCTCGATTACCCCGACGAAGGGAAGGCTCCGGTCGGCAACGTTCAGCCAGTATTTTCCGGTCAGGGGCCGGTCAAGACCCAGGATAACCAGCACGGCCGAAAGGTACTCTACCCCTGCCAGCTTGTCGTGGTAGTCCTGGGGCAGGGGCGGCACCAGGCGCAGAAAGACGTAGGAGGGAGCAGTAGCAATGACGGCATCGTAATCCATCGCCTGGGAATCCTGACCCGGAAATTGGGCGACCAGTCCGGTGGCCACGCCCTCCTCCACGACGATCCGGTTGACCTGGGTGGAAACGTGGACTCTGCCCCCCTGCTCCTTAATCCCTTCCTCCAGGCGGTCGAAGACGCTGCCGAAGCTGCCCATGGGGTAGCCCAGCCGCTCCTTCTGAAGCGTCTTGCCCCGGGATGCCACCCGCAGGTAGATCTTGCCCCAAAGCCAGGTCATGCTCACCCGGTCGTAGTACTCGCCAAACTTGCCCCGCAGCATGGGCTCCCAGATGACCTGGTAGATCTCCTTCCCCAGGTTCCTAGTCAACCAGTCCTGGGCAGTGATGCCCTCGAACTTCCTCCAGTTACGGGTCTTTTGCAGCGCAAAGGTGGTCAGGCCCAATCGCACCCGTTGCGGGAGAGAGAGCGGGCCAAATCGCAGCAGGTCCAGAGGTGTGGCGAAGTCCCAGATGTGGCCCGAGTGGTACACGCCCACCTTGGATTCCAGCCAGGCCAGTTGGTCGCCCATGCCCAGCTCATGAATCAGATCGGTCATGGCGGTGTCGCTGACAAAGAGGTGATGGTATCCCTTTTCCAGCCGCCCGCCGCCGATGTCAAAGGTGGAGGCCTGTCCCCCCAGGAAGGGCGCGGCCTCGAATACTTCGGCGAAATGGCCCCGGCCGGTCAATTCGTAGGCGGCCGCCAAGCCCGCCGCGCCGCCGCCGATGATTCCGACGCGCATCAATCCCCTCCTTGTCGTGGTGTGGTGTAGTCCGTCGCCGCCTCTTCTTCCCCGCTGGCGCTGGTCAGTTGGCCGAGGGACAGGTTTTCCCGCCACATAAGGGCCAGTCCCGCCAGGTTAACCGGCAGCCACAGGGCCACCAGGTGGGTTACCAGGGCATAGCTTGCCGCCGTTGCCGCGCCCACGCCCATTACCCCCAGGGTTTGCTGGGCTATCAACTCGAATGGGCCTATTCCCCCGATGGATACCGGAAAGGCCGTGGACAGGTTGGATGTGGCGGTGACCAGCACAATCGCCAGGAAGAACCCTAATGATGACCCAAAATGCTGGTCAATTCCGAAGGAGTAGGCTACGGTGAGATAAACCAATATTTCCGCAAGCCAGACGGGAAGGGAAAGCAGGAACATCATTCCATGCTGGGCTGGGGAGTTCAGGATGCTGAGCCCGCTGATGAAATGGGCGGCCAGGTCCCGCAGCTTTGGCCGGAGCCTCTCCGGCAGCAGCGTGAGGATGCGGTCGATTACCGGCAGGGTGTGCCGGTTGGTGGCTACAAAGGTGATGAACAGCAACCCGGCCAGCAGGGCAACCCCCGCCATGACTGCCAGGACGATACCCGTGTTCCGGTAGGTTTCGCCAACATCGCCGAATACGCCCGTCAGCAGCAGAACGACGGCGGAAATGACGCTGACAACGAACAGGGTCAGGCTGTCGTAGATGCGCTCGACACCAATGGTGGCCAGGGCGGCGCTGCCGCTGAACTGCTCGCGCCGGGCCAGATAGTAGGCCCGCACCAGTTCCCCAGCCCTCGCCGGCAGCACGTTGTTGGCCGCATAGCCAATGACCACCACCGGGTAGAGGCGTCCCGAAGATACTGCCCGAAGTGGCGACAAGATGTAACGCCAACGAAGGGCCCGGAGATAGACGCCCACGAAATATATGACGATGGCAGGCACAACGTAGATGTAGTTGGCCTCTTCCAGGGCCCGCAGCATATCGTCAAACTCGATGCTCCAGACCAGGAACGCCAAGAATGCGGCGCTTACCCCCACCCCCAGCCACAGTCGCCAATTCCTAACAATCAAGGAAAATGCCTTTTGTGCCAAGCCTTGGCCCATACTATTCGGCGGCCTTCGTTGCCAGCGTCTCCCGGCTCCGGTAGGTGTAGTACTCCGTATTGAACCAATCCGACTCCATGTCCCGAGTCAGGAAATATCGCAGGGCCTGCCGCCACTTTTCACCCGACGTGGCCGCATCCCGGAAAAACAGCAGATCCTCCCGCAGTTCCTCCCCGAACCCCTCAGACTGCCGGTTCTCGCCGGGGCGCCGGTAGGTTTCCGGGAACCATAGCAAGTTTCTCCTCGGACCGGTCATATCGAATCCCTGGATTGCGCCGTCAGAATTTTCTGCCGTGGGTTGATTATGGGAAGCAACCAGCAACGCGGATGCTGCGGCGCCGTCGCCCGGCATGGCACAGCCGCCACTGCCGTCGTTCTTGAAACAGGTGAATTGGGTGTACCCATCCTCGGTATGGCGCCGGAGGTACCACTGCAGCGGGAACCAGGTGTCGTAATCAATTCGCACCGGGTGGTCTGTCGGCGAACTGATTGCGCCCGTCAGGAGTCGGTCGTTTATCTCCCTGAAGCTCTGCTGCAGGTCGGCGCTTCCCTGGGCGTAAACCAGGATCTCCCGGCGGGAGTCGTCAAAGGTATAGGCGGCCTGGAACGACGTCCAAATGGTCAATGCCAGCAGGAAACCGGCCACCCCCAGCGACGCCAACGCCGGCCCGGCGGTGGAACCCATTTGGCGAATTAACCGGGCGCCCCACAGGGCAATCAAGATGAGGATGGCGGCGACGAGATAGGCCAGGAGGTCAAAGCTGGCATCCGGGCCCAGCAGGCGGAGGGCAACGAACCCGGCCCCACAAAAGAGCGCCGTGGGAATTAACAGGAGCGCCTGGGAAGAATGGTGTTGACTCGGCCCGAAAGCATTTCCCCAGTCAACCCGCTCCACCATTTCTCCCAACAATTTACCCGCCAGGAATATGAAGGGTAACGTGATGTTTACCAGTAGCCAGGGCATCTTTTCGCTGGCGACGGTGTAGGCCAGCATGTTGACCCCGGCCCAGAAGGCCAGGGCCATGCCGAAGCGGTCCCGACGGCGGACGAAATGGATGGCGCCAAGAATCCCCAGGAAGAAGGGCAGAAATTCGTAAAGGGACATTCCGACGAAGTAGTAGTACCAGGGCTGGTTGCCCCGGGCCACCTCCTGCTGCGCTATCCAGTATCCCAGGCCTTGCCAGGAGCCGCTGAACAGGCCCGCCATGTTGGTGAAAGCGGTGGTGTAGAGGGTAACCCAAATGCCGAAGAATATGCCGGCGCAGACAAGCCATACTCCTCCCCGCCATGCCAGGCCCACGGCCACCGCTATCGTGGTCAATACCAGGATAATCGCTGCGGCGACCAATACGTTCAATGCCAGGAGATTTTCCCCGTTCGAAGACCACACGCCAGCCACAAGCGTCTGGCTCAGCAGGGCATCCAGATCGAATGCGGTCAGGAACAGGACGCAGTAGGCCAGGGTGATGACGAAGGGGACGTATGCCAGCAGGAAACTGCGGCGCCACGGAATTCGCAGCAGGTGGAAGGCTGCGCCGCAACCGATCGCCAGCGCCCCCACGAGAAGCAGGTCGCCGGCCCCGCCCAGAGGCCTGAACAGGGCGACAGCCGCGATGCTGGCGCTGGCCAGGGGAATGCCCAGGGCGGAGATCTTCTCAGCCCAGGAAGCGGCCGACCTGTATCCCTGCAGGGCGCAACCCACCACGGCCAGCGTCCACAGGACGGCGGCCACTTCCGGACCCGGCTGGTCGAGGGGCAGTTGCAGGAAGGGAGCTTCCCACGCCGGCACGCCCACTATGCCCTGCGCGGCTCCATCCCGAAGCGCCAGGGTCAGGCCAAAGCCCCGCTCCAATGCCTGCGCTGCTCCCTCCCAGCCAACCAGGGCAGCCAGCGTTGCGGCCACCTCCCGCGCCAGCTCGACGGCAGCTGCCCAGAGGGGAAGGGAGAGGGTTACCAGCAGGACCAGGAACCCGGCCGCCGGGTTCAGGTTGCGGAGGTCCGGCCATGTCCGGCGCAGTTCGGACAAACGCCAACTAGTAGGGTTAGGGGGAAACAATCGGGCGCCCCACCGTCTGACCGCATTTGCTGCCCCTGTTTCGGAATTGACGTGACCAGATTCCTGGTTGGCCTCCGGTGGTTGGTTTTGCGACTGAGGGCCAGGTTGGCGGGTGGCAATGGCAAGGAGCAGGGCCAGGAGACCGAACAGGGCGGCGAGAATATAGGCCGATTCCTTGGCGGTGAAGGCCAGGGCCAGCGCCGCCGCTGCCAGGTATAGATTGCGATTTCGGGGAAACCGAACGTGATGCCACAGTAGGGCGAAAAGGGAAACCGCCAGGAAAGCCATGATGATGTCGTTCCGGCCGAACCTGCTGAAGTAAAGCAGGGAAGGGGACACGGCCAGTAACACCCCGGTAAGTAAAGCTCCGGACCGGCCGAGAGACTCTCGCATCAGGAAGGGCAGGCCCACCAGGGCCGCGCCAATGAGGGCGTAAGGCAGGCGGGCGATGAAATCGGTGTCGCCTACCAACCGCAGGAACAGGGCAACCAGGTCGATCTGCAGCGGGCCGTGCATCCAGGGAGAGTGGACAAATCCTTCCAGTTGGGCGAGGCGCCAGGCGTAATAGAGGTGAATCGCCTCGTCGTAGTGCATGGTGCGACCGGAGAGTTCCCACAAGCGCAGAACCAGGGCCCCTACAATCAGGACTATGAAGGCAACGTTATACCTTCCATGCCCCGTTTCGCAGAAGTAGGCATAGGCCCTGCCCACCCATGACTGGCGGAAGGAGGGTCCGGCGGGTGTTGCCTCAGGGCCGTTGGAGCCCTGGTCGGCGGGCAATTGGTCTGGCTCGGTCATTGCTTCACGGCCCGGTGTTTCTCTGGTAGATGGTCACGTCGCCCCTGGAGAATCGGGGTTCCAGCAATTCATCGAAGGTGGCCGGTTGGGATACCCCGTACTTGTCCCGTTCCCTTTGCCCCAGGTAAACGTAGCGGACATCATAGCGTTCCAGGATTTGGCGCACAACTTGCGGGTCTTCGCTCTGGTAGATTTGGGCCACATCCTCCTCTCGCCCCTCGAAGGGCAGAGTGGAGCCGCGCCACTGGTGCTCGTGCCCCTTCCAGCCCAGGACTGCGGGCTGACCGCTGGCTGCCGACACTCGGCTGTACTCGGTATAGTCATTCCCCACCGCCTCCACCATAACACCAGGGGCGGCCTGGTCTCGCAGCCAGCGAATGGCATCATACTCTGCCCGAACCGAGCTCCTTATGTAGGCCAGGCCGTCCAGGGTATTGTCCTTGAACGTGTGGGAATCCTTAAGCAGGCCGGTGCGGTCCAGAGTTGCGCCCACCGGGTAGTAGAGGGATGCGGTCAGGAGCAGCGCCGCCACAGTTCCACCGGCCAGCCGCAAGGTCCACCCCATCCGCCTCAGCGAGCCCAGGGTTGCCCAACCCCGGTAGAGGCCATAGGCGCCCACGATTCCCAGCAGCAGCCATGCCTGGTAATAGACCTTGAAGATGGTGTTCATCCGGTTACCGAAGAAGTCCGCCAGGTGAAACAGTTCTGCCCCGGCCAGCAGATAAACGGCGGCAGCAAGCATCAGCAACGGGTAGGCGCACTCGGTATCCGCTCCCCTTGTCATGCGGCTGATGGCACAGTAGCCGGCAAGGGCGCCCAGAGCCAGGACGGGAAGCGTCGTGAGGAACCTGCCGGCCAGGTATGTCGGCAGGGAGCCTATCTTCTCCGTGTCAATTTCCCCAGTGGGGACCAGTACCAACCAGAGCAGCAGGGGCGCCGCGGCCACCACCATGACCGCGATGATGGCCGGCGCCTCATAGCGAGCCGGCCTGGGAATCCCCCGTATTTGAATGGCCAGGAAGGCAAGCGCCAGCAGCAGGGGCGCCCCGATAACCAGGGCAAAATGGAGGGGGCGGGTTCCCGGTCCCAGGTGGGGAACAATGCCCGATACCTGGGAGCTCAGGTTCAGGTAGAAGGGAAGGAACAGCGCCACCGCCACCAGGAGCAGGGTCCCGACGGTTTCCAACGTGGTGAAAATGGTATGCCTCAGGGCCGACAACCCGTTCTGAAAGGTGGGGTCGCTTCCACCCGAAACGGTGTGATAGTCGGCCCAGGCCCGCAGGGCGCCCGCTCCGACCAGGATTCCGGCATAGACGGGAAAGTCCCAGGAGTTGATGAAGGCCAGCGCCCCCAGGGAAAGGGCCATGGCCATGGCTTCCCAGCGATGGCGTACCAGCCACCCCAAACCCAACGGCTCCTCCGTTCGCAGGAAGTTCAATGTCAACGATAGGGCCAAGAGGGCAAAGGGCAGGGCCAATACGTGGGAATGCAGGTCGCCCAGCAAATAGCTAAAGAAAGGAAACTCGGTGATGGTATAGTCCAGGCTTGCGCCTTCCACCAGCGTATCGATCACCCGGGTTGACCGCCACCACCACCAGTTTGAATCGGGGAAGAGCCCATTGCCGGCCACCCCGTCCATTCCCTTGATTCCCACCCATTGCCAGAAACCGTCGCTGCCCCAGCCCCGGACCTGGACGAATTCCAATACGCCCAACAGGTTGCCGACCATTACGATGACAATAGCCGCGCCCAAACCGGTGAGGATACCGGCCCGAAAACCTCCTCCAGATAAACGGACCAGGTTGTACGTGAGGCCCAGAGCTCCCACCGCTACCAGGGCGGGAATCGTTGCCATGGCCAGGTTATATCCAACGCTGGAGGGAATGCCGGCAAGCTTCATCGGCAGGGCAACGATAAAGTGGCCGAAGTAGTAGTAGCTGATCGAATGGCCGGCCAGCCAGGGGTCTTCCGGGGGCAGGGTGGAACTCTGCAGTATGGCCGTGAGGAAGGCAAAATCCATGGGTTTTTCGGTGTGGTTGATGCTGGGAATCTCCGAAATTACGAAGGCCCACCACAGGAAAACCAGCAGGAAAAGGGATTCCACCAGTACAATGTAGCGCCAATGACCCCTCACGAACTCTTCCAGTTCCTGCCATCGGCGGTAGTATAGCCACCCACAAGCCACCGCCCCCATCAGGAGGATGCCCGCCACCGTAACCGGGGAATTGATCGCCGCTCCCGTCTGTCCCAGGAGCCAGAGCAGGTAGGCGGCCAACAGCAAACCCAGAGGCTTGGCAAGGGCGTACCCCCGGTCCGGTAGTCGGCTGAACAGGAAGTAGGCCAGGGGAAAACCCAGCAGGCCAATCAGTTGAATCACCAGGAGCCATGACAGGGTATTAGACACGGAGCACCTCGGCGGTGGCCCTCAACCCCGAGGAAACCGGACAGATTCCGACAATGACCCGGCTCATTGACTCCTGCCCCCTATTCGCAGGAACTCTCATTGACTGCCGCC
Organism: Dehalococcoidia bacterium; assembly: GCA_965221385.1. Classification (GTDB taxonomy): domain Bacteria; phylum Chloroflexota; class Dehalococcoidia; order Lucifugimonadales; family UBA3495; genus Bin22. The sequence continues at coordinate 673,197 of OZ244885.1, read as the reverse complement.
CAAGAACCGCACCCAGCCAGGCCGGTCAGCCAACCGGGGCCAGCAGGGAGTCGACGAATTGTTGGGCATCGAAAGGGGCGATGTCCTCCAGCGATTCCCCGGTCCCAATGAAGAGGATAGGCACATTCAACTCCTGCTTTACCGCCAGGGCTATGCCCCCCCTGGCGGTACCATCCAGCTTGGCCAGGAAAATGCCGGTGCAACCCACGGCGTCGGTAAAGGCTTTGGCTTGGGCCAGGCCGTTCAAGCCAGTGGTTGCGTCCAGGGTCAGCAGCACCTGGTGAGGCGACTGCGGGTCCAGCCGGTTGAGGACTCGGCGAACCTTCTTCAACTCTTCCATCAAGTTGGAACGGGTATGAAGCCTGCCGGCCGTATCAACTATCAGCACATCGGCCCCCCTGGCCCTGCTGGCCTGGTAGGCGTCGTAAGCGACCGCCCCCGGGTCGGCCCCGTGCTGGTGACTGATTACTTCTACGCCCGCCCGACCTCCGAGGATTTCCAACTGCTCTTCGGCGGCGGCCCGGAAGGTGTCGGCAGCGCCCAGTACTACCTTCTTTCCCTCTTGGGTGAAATGGTAAGCCAACTTGGCGATGCTGGTGGTCTTGCCCACCCCGTTCACGCCAACCATGAGGATGACATAGGGCGCCGTGGCAATGGAATCTTCCAGCCACATGCCTGCCGTAGCCTCGGATCCCAGGTCGCGGGCCAGACTCTGCTTTAGAAAATCAAAAGCCGACTCGGCATCGGAAATCCCTTCCGCCCGTACCGTTGCCTTCAGTTCCTCGATGATACGCAGGGCCGTATCAACCCCGACATCGGCGGAAATCAGGATTTCTTCAAGTTCGTCCCAAGTCGTTTCATCCAGGTTAGAGGACCGGAGAACATCGAAGATTCTTCCGAACCAGCGTTCCCGGCTCCTCTTGACTCCCTCGTCCGTCTTTTCCTTGTTTCCTTCCCGGTTTCGCTGGAAGAATGAGAGCATGAGTGTTCATTCCGGTGGAGCTTGGATTTGTGGTGGTACGGTTCCGATCCGTTCGCTGCCCCGTCGTTGAGAATGTTCCTAAATCCCAGGGCCGGATCGGTTATGGAAGCGCTGGCGGGCGCGCCGGCCAGGCTGTCGAGGGCTACCTGGGCGGCGGCCCGTTCCGCGTCCGACTTGCGGTTGCCCGTTCCCTGGCCCAGGACCATCTCTCCCACCAGGACCTGGACGGTGAAGACGGGTTTGTGGTCTGGTCCCTCGGCGGAAATGAGGCGGTAGAGGGGAGTGGCCTCTCCCCTGCCCTGGATCAACTCCTGCAACTGGGACTTGGGATTATCCACCGACCGGCCCCTTTGGGAAATTTCCACCAGGTCCGGCGCCAGGGTTTGACTCACGAATCGGCGGGCGACATCGTAGCCTTGGTCCAGATAGATTGCCGCCACCACAGCCTCGAATGCCTCCTCCAGGAAGGATTCCCGGTCGTGGCCGCCCGATTCCACCTCTCCCTTGCCCAGTATCAGATGTTCGCCCAGGGAAACGCGCCTTGCGGCGTTGGCCAAGCCTGCCCGGCACACCAGTGAAGACCTGGCCTTGGTCAGTTCCCCTTCCGTAACGTGGGGGAGGACTCCATACAGTTCCGTGGAGACGATGAGTTCGAGGACAGCATCTCCCAGGAACTCCAAACGTTCGTAGGAGTCTAGGGTGGAGCCGCCATGTTCATTGAGAAAAGAGCGATGGACCAGGGCCTGACGCAACAGGCCCCGGTCGTTAAAGGTCAAACCCAAATTGGCTTCCAGGTCTTCGATCGCCAACTCTTTACCTGGATACGTGCCCTAGATGATGCCGTGAGGCCACGGCGGGGACGGGCGTTTGACCTCGCCCACGTGTTGGGCATCGGTTATCACCCGGGTCAGCGACTCGTAGATGTCACCGGCCTGCTCATCGGAGGGGATGTGCATCTTCACGAAAGCACTGCTGCCGTTGGGGAAAACGTAGGTGGGAACGCCAAAGGCGCCATAGGTTTCTACGGCCTCCGTATGACTCTCCGCGATCTCCCTCAGCAGATCCGGGTCGGCCAGGTCCTCCCTGAAACGGGCCATGTCGATACCCGAATTGGCCACCGCCTCTTCCATGACTTCCATTTCGGTAAGGCTGCGGCGCTCTTCGTGGCGCAGCTTGAGCAGGGACATGAAGAATGCCTCAAAGGCCTCTTTGCCCTGCCGTTTGGCCGCCAGTCCGGCCCGGTGGGCCAACAGGGTATTGTCGGAACCGTCCAGGGCCCCCGGCTGCTCCCAGAACTTAACCTCCTCTCCCTTGTTGTCGCTATTCACCTGCTCAAGGGAGAAGGGCTGCCAGTCCACGTTCACTTCCTGTCCGGTTGTTTCGCGTACCTTCGCCAGCCACATGGCAGCGTTGTACACGTAGGGTCAACGAAAATCGTAGTAGGTCTTGAAGTCGGCCTCAGCCATTGCGGCACCTCCTATCCAATTACTCCGATTCTAGCATATAGTAGCCAACCCGCCAACATAGGGCCGCGGAAATGCTTTTCGGGGGCTGGGGTTCGGAGCAGCAGCGAATGGGTTGGCGAAAGGAAGCCGAGGTTCCCACCCGAAGCATAATTGCGCTGCTTTCTAATGGCAGGTTGACCAATACCGCCCATTCACCGAAGCAATTGGTACCGTCACCCGTATGCTATAATTCTCTTGCCATGAACCAACCCGCTGGCGCCTCACCGACTCCGGTTACCCCCCTGTCGCCCATTGAAGCTGCCATAGGTGGCGACGGCCTTCACCTGCTTAACGGTCTCAGTTCCCTCGGTGAATCCCTGTCGGTACCAATCTACCTGGTCGGTGGGCCGATTCGGGACTGGCTCTTGGGATTGCCCATTCAGGACCTGGACTTCGTTGTCGTGGGGGACGCTCCCGAGGTGGCCCGGCAATTGGCGCGTTGGCTGGGGACTGAGGTCCAGGTGCATCGCCGATTTGGCACTGCTACCGTCTCCTGTGGTAAATTGCGCACCGACCTGGTTACGGCGCGAAGGGAAGAATACCCGTTTCCGGGGGCGCTGCCCATTGTGCAGCCGTCCACCATTCACGATGACCTGGCTCGCCGCGACTTTACGGTCAATGCCCTGGCTGTTCCCCTCGGCGGTGACGAAAGTTCCCTGCTCGACCCGTTGGGTGGGCGTGCCGACCTGCTGTCGGGAGTTGTTCGAATCATCCATCCCCGCAGCTTCAGCGACGACCCAACCCGCCTCTATCGCGCCGTTCGCTATGAGCAGCGCCTGGGATTCACCCTGGAACCCGAAACCCGCCGCCTCATGGCCGAGGCCGTTGGGGCCAATGCCCTGGCCACAGTGAGCGGTGATCGGCTGCGCCATGAGTTACAGAGGATACTTGCTGAAGGAGACCCCGCCAAACCATTGGTGCGAGCCATTGAGTTGGATCTCCTGCCCGCCACCTTTTCTCCTCTGAACCGTACTGAGTACGTGGCCCGGTGGCGGGATTACACCCGTACCACGATTGCCCCGGTCGCAACAGAATCCGTGGGCCCCCTTAACTGGCTGGCCGCACTGTCCTACCCCCTTTCCACCGCCGAGGGCGAGGGGCTAATTTGCCGGTTCAACATGCCATCAAGCTGGTCTGAAGTGGTTCGGGACACCATCGGGGTTCGCCAGTTGGAGTCGAGGCTGGGAGAGGAATCGCTGCTGCCGTCCGAACTGGACCGGTTGCTGGGCGGTTTTGGTCGTGAGGCGGTCTTTGCAGGCGCCGCGCTCACGGACAGCAGTATCGCGACAGAAAACCTGGCCCGTTACCTTACTGATGTTGGTCCGGTCAGGCCGGCCCTGAGCGGGCGGGACCTGTTGGCCCTGGGTGTGCCGGCCGGCCCATCGGTGGGCGCCATGCTGTCCAGGTTGCGGGAGCTGCGTCTGGACCGGCGGCTTGTGTCTGAAGAGGATGAGCGGCAATGGGTGGCGAAGAAGATGAGCGCCTATGCCCCTTTGCGGGCGGACCGGGGTGATGGCGCGACCCGGGGAGGGGATCTGCCAGGACAGGGAGGAACGAATGCTTGAGGATCTGGAACGGGAATCCTGCGTCATCTGCGAGGAACCGCTGGACGGCATTCACCAAACTGCCTGCCAGATGTGTGGCGGCAAGTTCCACCAGCCCTGGAGCCAAGATAGCGAAATACCCCGGTGCGGCCGCATTTCCAGCCATGAAGAGGCCCTGGCTATCGTGTACCTTTGCAACGACTGCTACGAGGGCCGCCGTCCCTAGACTTGGCGAGCCGAGGATTTGGGTGCAATTTTGGACGGGCATCTGGCCCCAGGTTCTTTTATCCTTGGTTTTGCTGAAAATGGCGGGTGTCCTTCAGCTCCGCTAATGTCGAGCCTTGCAAGTTAGTGTCTGGCGGTTGGCGGCAGCGCCCATTGTCCTGGCAAGGCTGGAAGATAGTTTCGTGAGATGGCATACGGGAGACGACCACTGATGAAGGCAGTTTACATTGAGTCCCACGGCGGTACGGATGTCCTGGTATATGGCGAGCGCCCCGAACCGGAAGTAGCGGCGGGCGAGGTTAAGGTCAGGGTCAGGGCCTCGGGCCTCAATCGGCTGGACCTGTACACCCGCGAGGGTGGCAGGGGCCTGCGCCGGGAGTTTCCGCCGCCGCTGATCCTCGGTGGAGACTGCGCCGGCGATGTGGTGGCGGTGGGGCCGAACGTTGGGAGCCTGCAGGTCGGCGACCGAGTGGTGGTCAATCCCCGCATCAGTTGCAACCAATGCTCCCATTGCATGTCGGGCCGGGACGACCTTTGTCCCCGCTCCCGATTCATGGGCAGCGCTTCCGACGGCAGTTATGCCGAGTACGTTGTCCTGCCGGCGGTGAATGCCTACAAGATAGCGGATGGGGTGAGTTACGAGGCCGCCGCCGCCGTGCCCACCACGTATCTTCCTGTGTGGAACATGATGGTTCGGCGGGCGGCGTTGCAGCCCTGGGAGACGGCGCTGGTGCTTTCCGCATCTGCCGGTGTGGGAACGGCTGCCATCCAGGTTGCGAAAGAAGTTGTGGGAGCCCGGGTAATCGCCACGACCAGCACCCCGGAGAAGGCCGCCAAAGCCCGGGAACTGGGGGCCGACGAGGTGATCAACTACCGGGAGGAGGATATGGCCGCCCGGGTGAAGGAACTGACCGGCGGCTCGGGTGTTGATGTCCTGGTGGACCATGTGGGGGCGGACTTCTTTGCCAGCGCCTTCAATTCCCTGCGTCCGGGCGGTCGATACACCATCTGCGGCGCAACCACCGGCCTGCGGGCGGAACTGCATCTGGGATTGTTGTTCACCCGCCAGATAGAGATCTATGGCACCTTCATGGGAAGCAAGGAGGACATGCGGCAGATTGTCGAGATGCTTAATCGGGGCGTAATTCGTCCGGCAATTCACCAGGTGTTCCCCCTTGCCGAGGCGGCCCAGGCCCATGCCACCATGGAGGAGGCCAACTTCTTCGGCAAGCTGCTCCTGAAGCCGTAGCCTGTATTCCGGGTTGGGCAGGCGTGGCCCGCTCAGTTGAAGCCAGAGAACAGCGAGGGAGTGACCGTTGGCCATCGTCCACTGTCACCCTGTAGGCTCTCCGCTCGAAATGCCATACCCCGATTGACGGGTTTCCGGGCCCGGCCTTACCTGATTGACCGCACTTGTCCGGCTGTTGGTTATTTCGGCTTGGGCGTTCGCTTCTGCAGCCGCCGGCCGTGGAAGAGATATTGCTGGGCGTAGCCGGCGTAACGTCCGAAGTGGTTACGGGCCCAGGCCAACATCTCTCGGTCCGGTGGCGGCTTTTCCCCTGGAAAGTACCATTCACCCAGCGCCCGCCGGACCCAAACGTCTATGGGGAACGCTTCCAGCTTTTCCAGGGAGAAGACGGCAATGCAATCGGCAATCTTGCTGCCAATTCCATAACATTCCATCAACCTTTCCTTGGCCGGAAGATAGGGCATCTTGACCAGGGCGTTAAGGTCCAGCGTACCCTCCAACGCCTCCCGCGTCGCCCGGTCCACGTAGGGGGCGCGGAAGCCCAGTCCCAGACGGCGCAGTTCCGCTTCCCCCGCCTCGGCCAGTTCCGCCGGAGTGGGGAAGGAGTGACGCGCCTGACCATCCAGTTCAATCCGGTGCCCGAAAGCGTCCGCCATGTTTTCCATAACCTGGTGTATCCGCTGGATGTTCGAGTTGGCGGAACAGATGTAGGCCACCAGGCATTCCCAGGGTTCCTGGCGCAGCACCCGCAGACCGGGGTACTGTTGCACCATTTCGGCCACACGCCAGTCGCGGCTAATCTCATGCTGGATTGCTGGCAGGTCGTCGTCCAATCTGAAGTGACGCTGAAGTAGAGGCACAACCGAGGCTTCCGGCCTGGGGGCCGAGTGAAATTCTATCCGATGCGGATCCAATTGCCTCAGTCGAAGGAAGTTCCCCTGCAACACCCCGGAGAACCAGGAACCAGACTCATCACTATCCCCATCCCGGCGCCAGCGGTGAGCCTGCCCGCCCAGCAGACTGGCCTCCAGGTCCAGGGGATGCTCAACGGCCAGTTCCATGGTCCGACTCACTAATCCATTGGGCTGCCAGGGTTCCCAGGCTGGAGAGATTGCTGGGCTGGAGGGTGCAGGGCGGAATGGATTGCAGGAAGGCCTGCCCATAATTGCTGCCGGTAATTCGCCGGTCCAGCACGACGATGGCCCCGCTGTCTCCCTTGTTGCGGATGAGGCGTCCCATGCCCTGCCTGAATCGCAAGACCGCCTGGGGAATGGAGAATTCGTTGAAGGCGTTCTGGTACTGGTCGGAACGGGCCTTCACCACCGGGTCGGTCGGCACCTGGAAGGGTAGCCGGGTAATCACCAGGGCGCGCATGACGCCGCTGGGAAAATCCACACCTTCCCAGAAGCTGCTGGTGCCCAGCAGGACGGCCTTGGGGTCGTCGATAAAGCGGCGGCTCAATTGGGGCGCCGACCCGTCCACACCCTGGGCCAGAACCTGAATGCCCTGCTGTTCCAGGCGTCCACGGATGCGATTGGCCACGTTGCGCAGCGCAGAATGGGAGGTAAACAGGGCCATGGTGCGGCCCGAAAGGGAGTTGGCCAGTTCCACGACTGCCCGGCCTATTGCCTCGACGTACCCTTCCCTTTGGGGCGGGGGCATATCCTCGGGAATGAGGAGCAGCGCCGCCTTCCGATAGTCGAAGGGTGACCCGACCATGAGTTCCTCGGTGTCCTCGGGCAGGTCCAGCCGGCGGCGGGCGTAATCGAAGGTGCCCTGGGCGCTAAGGGTGGCGCTGGTCAGTACCACGCTATCCTTGCGCTCCAACAGCCGCTGTCTCAACATGGGGCCAACTTCCAGGGGCGCCGCGTTCAGCGACAGTTCCCCCCTGGCCTGGTCCAGCTTCAACCAGTGGATCTGCTCCGCGTCCTCCCTGCCAACGATCGAACTCAACCTGGCCCGGATTTCCTCCATGCTGTCCTGGAGCGCGCTGGCCTCGGACCGAAGGCTGGAGAATCGGCCGGGACCCTGGGTGTGGATGCTGTCTTCATAGTCGTCAGGGGGTTCAGCTTCGTCGAGGAAGGAGGCGAGTTCGCCCAGAGTCTGGGTCACACTCGCCAGGCCAACATCCACATTCTCCCAACAGGTGACCATATCCGCCCAACCCCGCTGGCTCCTGGAAGAGGGGGTGACCAAAAAGTCATCGTCGTTGCCTCCCTGGGCGGAGAAGAACCGGTTACCGGCCGCCCACATTTCGCCCCAATTCTGCCTCAGGCGGGGGTTCAGCTCTTCCAGTTGTCTCACCAGGGTGTCGCCCCTCTGCTTAATGGGAACCTGAAACTCCAGGGCGTTCAGGGCCTGGCGCGTTTCCTGGCCCAGGCGGGACAACATTTCCGCCGCCTCGTCCAGCATATCCGGCGTTAGCTGGAAGCCAAATTGCTTGGTAGCTTCGTCCTCCAGGTTGTGGGCTTCGTCAACGATGAGGTGCTGATAGTCGGGAATGATGCCGCCGCCGCGGTTCAGGTCCGCCAACAGCAGTGCGTGATTTACGACAATTATGTGGGCCTGCTCGGCCCTTTCCCGCGCGCTGCGTAGGAAACAGGCGCTGCCGTTGTTCCTGAGGGCCGGGCAACCGCCCTTCTCTCCCGCCGATACCTTGTTCCAGGCGAAGGAATCCCGGCCCGAGAGGTTGATTTCCGACCGGTCTCCGTCAATTGTTTCCTGGAGCCAGACGGCGGTCTTGCTCAGCAGTCGCGCCTCATCTATGGAAGGGTTGTCGTAGTTGGAAAGATAACTCCAACGGCGCAGGCAGAGGTAGTTGGTTCGGCCCTTCAATTGCGTGGCATTGATCAGGCCCTTTTCCACCAGGCCGGAGTCCTCCAGAACCCTGATCACGGCGGGAATGTCCTTGCGGATCAACTGTTCCTGCAGGTTGATGGTGTTGGTAGAAATTACCACTCTCAGGCCCCGGGAGGCGGCAAAGATGGCCGCCGGTACCAGATAGGCCATGGACTTGCCCACACCGGTTCCCCCCTCGACTATCAGCCGGCGGCCCTGGTAGATGGCCTCGGCCACCTTGCCCAGCATCTCCTCCTGCTCCGGACGGTGCTCGAAGCCTTCAATGGCCCTGGCGAAAGGGCCCGAGGGACCCAGCAGGGTGGCTATCTTGCCATGGGTCAGGTGTTCCAGGCTCTCGTCGTAGCGGCGCTGCTGGGGACGCCCAATGCGAGCGGCCATGCGGCTGTAATCCAGGCCGGTCATGCTGAACAATGCCTGACCTTCTGAGTCGTTGTCGGTGTCGGAGCCGACCTGGGCCGACTCCACACCCTCCAGGAGGTCGGCCACCGGCCACCGGCCCCGGTGGGCCAGCCTCACGATGTAAGCCATCAACGAGGGGTCCAGTTCGCCGGCCTTGCGCAGGAGAGTAACGAACAATTGCCGGGTGGCGTCCGCGTCATCCGTGGCCTGGTGGGCCCTCTGGTGGTCCAGGCGGAATTGGCGGGCCAGCGCCCGCAGGGAGTATTCATTGGAGCGGGGCAGCAGGAAGGACGCCATTTCCCAGGTGTCATAACGGGGGTTGCCCAGAAAGAGTCCATGGGACTCGAGGAAACGAATGTCGAAGGCAATATTATGCCCCACCAAACCATGATCCCCCAAGAATTCCTGGAGTCGCTGGCTTATGGAGGGGAAGTGGGGGGCCCGGCTCACCTGGTCGGGTCGGATGCCGGTCAGCCTCTGGATGAATTCGGGAATGGCCCGGCCCGGGTTAACAAAGGTTTCAAACTGGTCCAGCACCTGGTCACCCCGGAACTTTACCGCGCCAACCTGGATTATCCGGTCCCTTTCCTCGGCCAAACCCGTGGTCTCCAGGTCCAGCGCGACGAAGGTCCGTTCCATGACGGGGAGAGGGCTTGAGGATTGTACCAGGGTCATCTTTCCCGACTCATCGGCTGTATCACAATGCCATCAAATTCTGAAGCATGGGGTTTACAAAGAAAGGAAACAAACCTAGGAGGAAGGCAGGCTCCCAGGTGCTTCCCTGCCTGAGTCCGCAACCGGACCCTCATCCGGTGAAAGGACGCAATTGTCCGGCCCGCAGTCCAACCGCCGGGAAGTAGTCCCTAGATTTGAGAGCCGTAAGGAACTCTGCTTCCGTGTGAATTTCGTCGGTGAAGGCGGTAACGTAACGGCCCAGGCCGTGTACCGAATGAGCATCGCTGCCTCCGGTTACCGGCATGTTCAACAGGCTGGCCACCTCCATGGCAAAACCGTTTTCCTCGTCGGCGGTGCCGCCATTGACCACTTCAATAGCGTCGGCCAGCCGGAAGACCGGGTGTTGCAGGGCATCCTCAGGAATCGCCGGCAACGGTTCGTTTGGCAGGGAGCGGTACAGGTAGGGGCGCTCCCGCATGTGCTTCCCCAGAACGCCCCGAAAGGGGTGGGCGCTGACCACGAACCCGCCCTGGGCGCGGGCGGACTTGCAGAGGGTCTCAGCCCGGTGAAACCCGGACTCGTACCGATCCACGCCGAACGCCAGCATGTGTCCCATGTCGGTATCCGCCTCCATGGCCCTGACCAGGACGACGTTGTGGAGGCTGGCGAACCTTTCGAACTCGTGGCGATCCCAGGGGCCGCTGTGTTCGGTAATGCAGAGGCCCCTCAGTCCCAGCCTTTCGGCTTCGAGAATGAGATCCTCCGGGGACAGGTTGCTGTCGGCGCTGCCCTTGGTGGTGTGGATGTGTAGGTCAAATATTCGTGCCATCTGGCCCGATTGTATCGGCAGGAATCCCGGCAGTCAATGAGCAACTGTCAGGGCAATTTTGCCGGTCCTGAGCGTAAGTCTGGGGTGTGAGGTGCGGTTGGCAACCGAGAAACTCGACCGGGGTAAGGCCACACCGCCGGCCCCCACGGAGGTGCGCGGACGGCGCCTCTTGCCGTAAATTCAGGCAAGGCGCCCCTGCAGTAAGGTCAGGGAATTGGAAGACGTTGCCGGGTTGGTCGCACTGGCCAGGGGCCATTGAATTTGCGGTTATTCGTAGAATTGGAGGACGGAAGGTATTGCTAGGGAAGGAAAATAGATATAAAATCTTTAATCGTTTCCCGTCATTCAGGGGATTCATCCCCGATACTGAAGAGGAGGGCAGGTGATTGAATGTACTAGGTCTGCACCTTTTGTTGGAACTCAAGGAGTGTAATCCGAAGCTTCTTGACAATCTGGACCATGTCCGAGATTCGCTGTATGGAGCCGCCAGGGGCGTGGGAGCCCACGTAATCGGCGAATCCTTCCACCAGTTCAGTCCGCAAGGGGTCACCGGCATTTTGTCCATCGCCGAGTCCCACATTTCCATCCACACCTGGCCAGAGTTCAACTACGCCGCCGCCGACATATTCACCTGCGGCTCCGCCTTCGCGCCCAGGGACGCCGCTCAAATCCTGGTGGAGCGCTTCGAGTCCAAAGCCCCTGAAATCACCGAGATTCGGCGGGGTCTGCTGGCCATGCCCGCCGGTGTTCAGGCCTGAAGCGGGTTGCCGGGCATAGCATCACCGGGTTCGAGGTTTACCTGAGGCTACATGGAAGAGATTACCGGAAAATGGCTCATCGAGACGGTTTACCCCGATTTGGCCGTGATGCTGCGAGTTCGACAGGTCCTGTTCTCGGGCGCCACCGATTACCAGCAGGTTGAAGTTCTGGAATCCGACCTCTACGGGCGCAGCCTGGTGCTGGACGGGAAGACCCAATCCACCGAGTGCGACGAGCACGTTTATCACCAAGCCCTGGTTCATCCGGCCATGTTGCTGCACCCGAACCCATCCTCCGTATTCATCGGTGGCGGAGGCGAGGGTGGTACGCTGCGCGAAGTACTGGCCCACCGGTCTGTTCAACGGGCGGTGATGATCGACCTGGATCATCGGGTGGTGGAGTTGTGCCGCCAATATCTGCCCCAACACCACCGCGGCAGCTTCGATGACCCACGGGTTGACCTTCAACACCGGGACGCTCGGGCCTTCCTGGCCGAGCCAGGGGAGAAGTTCGATGTGATGGTCATGGACCTGGTTGACCCGATGGAAGGAGGGCCAGCCTACCTTCTCTACACCCGGCAGTACTATGAAATTGCCCGCCAACGGCTGAACCCGGGGGGTATCCTGGTGACCCAGTCCGGGCCTGCCGGGCTGCTCAGCCACCAAGAGTGCTTCACCACCATCAATCGTACCCTGGCCGCCACCTTTGCCAACTGCATTGGGTACCAGGTTCACATTCCGGCCTTTCAGACCCTGTGGGGATTTAACATCGCTTCCGATTCGCCATTGCCCATGTTGGGAATAGCTGAAGTTAATCGGTTGATTGCGGAAAGGCTGGGGCGGGAGCTGGACTTCTACGATGGAGAGAGCCACCAGGGAATGTTCAGCCTTCCGAAATTTCTCCGCAAGGGCATAGCCGAAGAAACCCGCATTAACCTGGACGAAGCGCCGGTGTTCATGGTGTAAGCCCTCTTCCCAATCCAGCGGGTTTCACGCGACGCTCCAGCATCTCCGAGACAGCCTTACCCCGCCGCCTTCGCCAGTTCCGGGAAGTCTTCCAGTCCCAGGACCTCCCCTGAAGCCTCGTAGGTTTCGACCAACGTCCTGATGGCGTCCGGCACCCTTCGGGTAGTTCCCGACTCTGCGTAGAACCCCACGTACACCGCTTCAATGGACGTCAACAGTTGGTTCGATTCTTCGCCGTATATCTCCACCTGCATGGTCAGGCTGGTGTTTCCTATACGCTCAACCCGGGCAAACAGTTCCAGAGCCTGGTCCACCCTTGCCGGCGCCTGGAATTCCAGGCTCACCTTCACCACCGCGCTGTCGAAGTACCCGTTCTGGGCGATGCGGTAGATGGAAAACCCCAGGTTGCGGAAGTACTCCGCCTGAGCCACCTCCAGGTAACCCAGGTAGGCGCCGTTGAAGACTATGCCCTGGGCATCGCCTTCCATCCAGCGAACCCGAACCGGGGTGGAGAACCTGAAATCGGACTTGGGCAAGGTGTGCTAGACCTCCTGGTCCGTCGAGGCTGGGCTTTCTGAAGGGCCTGGTCCGGCTTCGTAGCCCAGGGAGAGCAGAAATTCCCGGTCCTCCGCCGACAGGTTGGCTGACTCCAGCAGGTCGGGCCGCCGCTCCAGGGTGCGCCGAAGCGACTCTCTTCGCCGCCACGCCTCAATCTCCCCATGGTGTCCCGACCGGAGAACCTCCGGCGCCTCCAGACCCCGGAACTCGGCGGGACGGGTGTACAGGGGATGCTGCAACAGTCCCGAAGTGATGGAGTCCTCCTGAACGTTTTCGACCGCGCCAACAACCTCCGGAACGAATCGGGAAACGGCGTCGATGACCACCATGGCGGCCAGCTCCCCCCCGGTGAGCACATAATCGCCGATGCTGATGTCGTGGGTGGTCAGGTTGGTTCTGACCCGTTCATCGACTCCGGCATAATGGCCGCAGATCAGGACCATGCCAGGGGATTCGGCCAATTCCCAAACCTGGTTCTGGTCCAGCTTCCGGCCCTGGGGGGAAAGCAGGACGATGGGTACGGAGGTCCGAACCTCCGGTGCATAGCGCCCCAGGGCGTCGTCCGTGGCCTCGAAAATGGGTTCCGGCTTCAGGACCATGCCCCGGCCGCCCCCGAACTGGTAATCATCGGCGGTGCCATGGGCGTCGGTGGTGTAGGAACGGATGTCGGTTATCTGTACCGAAACAAGGCCGCGCTGAATGGCCCGGCCCAACATACTGTGGCGCACCGGCCCCTCAAAGGCTTCAGGGAAGAGGGTCAAGACGTGAAAGAACATGGTTGGGCAACCGGGGCGGACCTGTTGGCATTGGGGCCCGCCCCGACAGGTATTCAGTCCGCGGAGACTCCCACGGTCTGGGTATCCCGGACGGGCAATCGGTTCACGGCGAACTGGCCGCCCTTCATCACCATCTTGATACATTCCGGGCGGCGCAGAACCTCGATGTCCTTCAGGGGGTCGCCGTCCAGGACCAGCAGGTCGGCGTACTTGCCCTTGGCAACGGTGCCGATGTCCTTGGCCAGGTCCACGCATTCGGCGGCCCAGCCGGTGCAGGACTGAATTGCCTGCATGTTGGACATACCCTTTTCCACCAAGATCTGAACCTCGCGGGCATTGTCGCCGTGGACATAGCCCCCGGCGTCGGTGCCGGCGACCACCTTGACCCCGGCGGCCAGGGCCTGGTGCAGCGTCTCCTTGTGGATGTCCATCAGGGCACGGGAACGGGTCTGCATGTGGGGCGCGCTCAACGTGGCGTGAAACTCGTAAATCTCGAAAGTGGGCACCAGGAAAATACCCTTGTCGGCCATCATCTTGAGCAGGTCCGGGTCTTCGGCCAGGTAGCAGCCGTGTTCCACGGAATTGGCCCCCGCTTCCACGCACATCCTCAAGCCGGGGCCGCCCACGGCGTGGCACATGGTGCGGCGACCCAGGGCGCGGGCCTCGTCGATCAGGGTTCGCACCTCCGAGGGACCGAAGGCAATGTCCAGTGGGCCGTGCCCGGGGCGGGAACTGGCTCCGCCAGTGGTGGCGAACTTAATCACATCAGCCCCGACGCGGCACATCTCCCGCACCTTCGCCCGCACCGGGTTGTCGCCGTCGGCGATGCCCGAAGGTATCATGGGGTCGTCATGGGGGAAACACTGGCCCGAGGGGGTAACCTTGTCGGCCAGTCCGCCGGTAGGGGAAATGATGGCCACGGAAACCACCAGACGTGGCCCTGGGTACAGGCCCTGCTCCACCGCCTGCTTGAAACCCACGTCCAGGCCACCGCCGTCCCGGACGCAGGTGTAGCCGGCCTCCAGGGTTTGCTCCAGAACCTTCGCCGTGCGCAGGTGCTGCAGGGAGAGGGGAGCGTCGTACCCCATGCGGCTGGCCAATCCGTAGTCCTTGGAGGCAAGATGGTCGTGGCAGTCGATCATGCCCGGCATCAGTGTCAGGCCGGTAAGGTCCACCACCTCCGTGTGCTGGGGAAGGGCCACCGTCTGGCGGGGCCCCGTTTCCACGATGCGCTCGCCGTCGATGAGAACGGTAGCGTCATTAACCACCGGCCCGCCGGCGCCATCAATCAAGTCAGCTCCCACCAGGGCTATCATGCTGTAACCTCCCGTGCCTGCATCATCCGGCCCGGCACGCCCCAATGCCCAATGCCCGGTTCTAGGGAGGGGGCTGCAGCGAAGGACCGGCAATGTTGAATGCTGGTGTAAAGGTAATTACCGTCCATACCCTTGTCAAGCCGGGACCACTCCCGACCAGGTCAGCGCCCGATGGTGGGATTTACGGGGTGTGCCGGGCTCCAGAAGCCGGAAAGTACCAATATGATGCATTCTCCTTCATTGGCGTATGTGTTGGGGCTTGGCGTAATCTCTTACCGGGTCTGTTGGCCTTGGCGCCGCCATTGGCCAACAATATCGGCGCCAGGTGCGAATGCCGGACGGATGCAAGGGGGAGGATGGGGTATGTTTAGATTTGTTGCTGGCGGGTACCGGTCGGTGTTTCAATGGGCCATGGCTCCCTTGATTGCCGCGCCGATGGCATTGCTCCTTTTGCTGGTCGCTGGTTGCTCTGCGCTATCGTCTGGCGACAATCCCATTGTCTATGTATCCGATGAGGATGGGGACCGGGAAATTTACTTGCTGGACCCCAAGACCGGCGAGTCTTCTCGTCTGACCAGCAATCGCTCTCCTGACGAGGGTCCCCGATGGTCGGCCGACGGAAGGCAGATCGCCTATGTCTCCCGGGAGAGTGGGGACAAAGAAATAAACGTGATCGAGAGAGGTGGCAAGGGCCTCAGGCGGTTGACCAACAACCCGGGCCTGGATGGCTCGCCCCGTTGGTCTCCCACCGAACCGATCATAGCCTACGTTTCAGAATCCGCCGACGAGGCGGCCCAGGAATCGGACATATTCACCATTAGCCCGGAAGACAGGATTGTGGATCAGATTACCTTCGATCCCCCGACAGAGGAGTTGGGAGACTGGTCGCCGGATGGGGAGTGGATCATCTTCTACAACGCGAAGCCGGCTGCTGATCAGGGCCTCTGGCTGAGGAATCCCACGGGAGTGAATCTCCAGCAACTCACCAACCAGCAGGACTCAGACCCGGTCTGGTCGCCCGATGGGAAACGGATTGCCTTCGTGCGGCAGCAGGAGGATTCCCAGGTCATCTACTCGGCCTGGCCCAGTAATGGCGATTCCTGGGGTGATGGTATCGAAGAGTCGCGGTTGACCTACGGTGGCTTCGATGACCACTCCCCCACCTGGCGGCCCGACGGCAAGACGTTGGCCTTCGTTTCCAGCCGGGATGGCAACCAGGAGATCTACACGATGCGAGCGGACGGCGCCAACCAGGCCAGGCTGACCAGCAACAACGTTGACGATGTGGCGCCCGTCTGGTCGCCCAACGGAGAGCAATTGGCCTTTGTCTCCTATTTGTACGGTTCCGCCGACATTCTCGTTATGGATGAGGACGGTACCAACCAGCGCCGTTTGACCAAGAACGAAGGAGACGACCTGAGTCCCGACTGGTAGTGCCACGTGGGGGAACCTACCCTTTCGACAGTCCGCTTTCGACAAGGAATTGGCCCAGTGCTAAACTGCTGACCAAGGGTGCAAGTACACTCATCCATCTGTACGGCGCGCCAGCAAACGCACCTTTGGGACGGGTCTATGGAATACCGCCAAATAGCCCCCATAATGGGACGCCTCTGGTCGCCCCTGGCCGCCGTCACCAGCAGTTGGGAGGGAAGGCCTAATGCCCAAATTGCCGTGGCCATAACGGCGGCCTCCATTGTTCCCGACCGGCCCCGGGTGCTGGTGCAAATCTACAAGGGAAACTACAGTCACCGGCTCATCAGCGAGAGCGGGGCCTTTGCCCTCAATTTCCTGGATCAGGAGCGGCTCCATTTCATCCACGACTTTGGCCTGGTGACCGGGGCAGACCGGGAAAAGTTGGCCGGCGTCGATTACTCGCCGGGCCGAACCGGCGTTCCCATTCTGTCGGGCCTCCCCGGCTTTCTGGAATGCCAAGTCATAAACGCCATGGACGGCGGTGATATGACCTGCTTCCTCGCCGACGTGGTGGACGGCAACGCCAATCCGGACTGTGCCACCATAACCTGGCGGGAAGCCCGCCGCCTGATTCCCAAAGAGTGGAACGACGCTTGGGAAGCCAAAATTGGCGCCGAAATACAGGCTTCCCGCAGTAGTATGGACAATATTGATCACGCTGCCTGGGAAGGCGCCGTGGGCCCAGGAAAGGGAGGGACTCCACCATGGAAAGGGACGTAGAAGAGGTGGTGGTAAAGATTCACGGAACCCCCCACAAGACGGTGTTGGCGGTGGCCGGCGCCGGCAGCAGCGCCATGTCATGGCTGCTGGACGTGGCTGGGGCGTCCCGAACTGTCCTGGAGGCCAGAGTTCCCTACGGCCGGTATTCCATGATTGACCTGGTGGGAGAAGAGCCGGCCCAGTACGTTTCTTCCGAGAACGCGCGGGAAATGGCGCGTTCCTCCTATCGCCGGGGTTTGGCCTTGCGAGAGGACGATTCTCCGGTGGTGGGCCTGGCCTGCACGGCGACCATCGCCACCGACCGTCCCAAGCGGGGTGACCACCGGGCCTGCATCGCCGCCTGGGATGAAACGGGCGTTACCACCTGCAGCCTGACTCTGGACAAGGGCCACAGGGACCGGAACGGGGAGGAGACCCTGGTCAGCCGTCTGGTGTTGCAGACCATGGCCCAGGCCTTTGGCGTTGAGGCGGACATCGAAATTGGGTTCACCGACAAGGAGCGGCCGGAAGTCTCCTTCCAGCGCCACGCCCCGCCGGTACGAAGACTGTTGGACGGTGAGATTGACCTGGCGATGACGAACGAGGAAGGCCACCTGGCAGCGGTGGAAACAGGCTTCCCCGGTCCCGCCGCCGTGCTGCCGGGGTCTTTCAACCCCCTCCACGAAGGACACCGCCGTTTGGCCGAGGTGGCCGCCGAGATTACCGGACTGCCGACAATATATGAGCTGGCGGTGCTGAACGTGGACAAGCCGCCCCTCGAGGAGGCTGAAATCCTCCGACGGGTCGAGGGCATCGGGGATGCGGGGCGGGTGGTCTTGACCAGGACACCAACCTTCCGGCAGAAGGCGGAGCTGTTCCCCGGCTGTGCTTTTATCATTGGCTGGGATACCATGGTGCGCTTGATCGACCCCAAGTACTACGGCGACTCGGAAACGGCCATGCTGACCGCTCTAGCGGAGATTTGGTCGCGGGGCTGCCGCTTCCTGGTTGCTGGCCGCCGCAGCGGTGACGAGTTTCACACCCTGGCCCAGGTTCCCGTGCCCCAGGGCTTTCATCCGCTTTTCGATGAGATACCCGAATCCCACTTCCGTGCTGACATCTCCTCCACCGAATTGCGAGAGCGAGAGTAGGCTGGGGCTGGCCAATATCGGGTTCATGCCCGTTGGCAGGCCAAATTGACACTCCCATGGGCCGGTGATATTATTTTCCCGCTTTCCAGGGTGAAAATTCCTCTTCTGGCGGTATCCGGTGCCTTTCGACCCCTACATCTACGCCGGTAACTGGACGATGGTGGCCTTGTCCGGCATCGTTGTCGTCCTGGCCATAGGCGGCATGTTCCTGGCCAATCGGCTGCTCTCATCGCGCCGCCCGTCGGCAACCAAGCTTTCCACCTACGAATGCGGCATCGAACCGGCCCGCTATAGTTGGTCGAATATCAACCTGCGCTTCTACATCTTCGCCATTCTGTTCCTGATATTCGATGTGGAGGCGGTTTTCCTGTTTCCGTGGGCGGTGGTTTTTCTTGAGCAGCGCGATCTGGGTAACTCCATACCCTTCTATGCCATGGTGCTGTTCCTCGGAGTGCTGTTCTTTGCCATCATTTACGGGTGGAAGAAGGGGGTCTTGGAATGGCAGAAATAATCCTTGGACCCGGCAATACGCCGGCGCCCAGCCTGTTGACCCAGGCCACGGCGGGAAAGGTGCCCGGGGTCATCACCACCACCAGCGAACAGCTTTTTGGCATGGCCCGCAAGTCGTCGCTTTGGATGTTGAGCTTCGGTCTGGCCTGCTGCGCCATTGAAATGATTTCCACCTACATGGCCCACCATGACTTCGACCGATTTGGCGTGGTCACTTGGCCTTCGCCCCGGCAGTCCGATGTGATGATCGTGGCCGGCACGGTGGTCAAGAAGATGGCCGAACCCATCAGGCTGCTGTACGAGCAGATGCCCGACCCCAAATGGGTAATCGCCATGGGCAGCTGCGCCACCAATGGAGGTCCCTACTACCGCTCCTATTCGGTGGTAATGGGTGTGGACCACATCATTCCCGTGGATGTTTACGTGCCCGGTTGCCCGCCTCGCCCGGAAGCCCTGTTGTTTGGTATCCTGAAATTGCAGGAAAAAATAATGCAGGACGCTAGGAACAGTGGCAGCTAACCATCCTTCGGCCCACAATGGGGACACCGACTCCGAACAGCCCGACTATTCCGTGCTATCCCCAGAAGGATTGCAGACCCTGGAAAGGGCGCGGGAGCTCTTCGGCGCCCATAATCCGGAGTCCGGCCTGCTTTCCGACCTTCCCCAGGTTACGGTCAGTTCCACCGGTATTGAACAGGTTTGCCGGCTGGCCAAGGAAGACCCGCAGCTCGACCTCAAGATGCTGCATTGCCTGAGTTGCGTGGACTACGAAGAATATTTCCAGCTGGTCTATGTTCTGCACTCCCTCAGCCGAGAACAGACCCTGGTAATCAAGACGGAAGTTCCCTACGATGACCCAAGACTTCCTTCCATTTCCTCGGTTTGGTCGGCTGCCGAGTGGTACGAGCGGGAGGCCAGCGATCTGTTCGGCGTGGTTTTTGAGGGCTGTGCCGATACCGCCCCGCTTCTCCTGTACGAAGGGTTTGGAGGGTACCCCGGTCGCAAGAGTTTCCCCTTTTACGAGTACCGGGAGTTCTAGGATATGGACCCCGCCGTCTTGACCGCAAGGGTTGTGTGGCAGGACGGGCGTTTCGTGGCTGCCATAGATGCCCTGGGGCTGGAGGGAGAGGGTGATACCAGGGAGGCGGCCCAGAACGCGCTGATAACTGAAATGCGATACTGGATCGAGGTTCAGGACTCCAGGAGCTTGCTGGAGGAGAGCCTGGCCCAAGCTGGATTCCCCGGAGTGGATGAGGACACGGAGTTGCAGTTGGAGTTCCTGGACTAGTTCCCAACCAGGGTGGGAGGATCGCTGCGAAGGGCTGAAGTACATAGGGAGGGGCCCGCTGGTGGTCAGTGGATAAGATAGTCTATCAGATAGAAGAGTCCCAGCAGGGCAGCCATTTTCTGGCCTTCTGTCCCGAACTGGTGATTACGGGGTTTGGTGATACGCCGGAGGAAGCACGGATTTCCCTTCGCGCTGAAATTGCCGCCTACCTGGAGGATTGCGAGGGGTTGGGTATCCTGGACGACGTGCTGATTGACGCGGGATTCTACGATAATGACGAGGTCTGGATGAGCAGCCTGGTTACCCCACCCAGGGAGCCGAAGATAGAGTTTCTATAAGGGTAGAGTCTCCGAAAGGATAGAATCCTGGTAGGGAAGGAAGAGTCTTGGCTGGCTATTCGTTGCCAGTCGCGCCAGAATTATTGAGTTATGGTCGAGAATCGTTCAAGTTTGACAGCTAACCCGCCAGTAAACGCCGAACCGGTGGAGATGCTCCTGAACATGGGGCCCCAGCATCCGTCCACCCACGGTGTGTTCCGCATGGTGCTGTGGGTCGATGGCGAGAAGATTGTGGACGTGGAGCCTCACATCGGGTACCTGCACCGGGGTTCGGAAAAGCTGTGCGAGGGCGAACAGTACCACCAGGTTATCACTCTTTTCGACCGGCTGGACTACGTGTCCAACTTCAATAACGAACTGGTCTATTGCCAGGCCGTGGAAAAGTTGATGGGCCTGGAGGTGCCGGAACGGGCCGAGTACGTTCGGGTAATTCTCTGCGAACTGAACCGCATTGCCAGCCATCTCCTCTATGTTGGCACCATCGGGCTGGACGCCGGGGCGATGACACCCACCATGTTCGCTTTTCGCGGGCGGGAGCGGATTCAGTCGCTCTTCGAGGCGGTCTCCGGCGCGCGCATGATGCACAACTATTTCCGCATCGGCGGTGTGAAGGAAGACCTGCCCGATAATTTTGAACAGTTGATTTCCGATCTGTTGCCCCTGCTGCGGGAGGACGTGGAGGAAAGCGACCGCATCCTGACCTTCAACGAGATTTTCCTCACCCGCTTGAAGGACGTGGGTAAGATTTCCGCCGAGGAAGCCATCGACTTCGGGTTTACCGGCCCCTGTCTGAGGGGCTGCGGCGTCGAGTATGACGTGCGGAAGGCCAAGCCCTATTCGGTGTACGACAGGTTCGATTTCGAGGTTCCCGTGGGACTGGACGGCGACTGCTGGGACCGGCACTGGGTGCGGGTTCAGGAAATGTACGAATCCCTGAAGATCGTCGAGCAGGCGTTGGAGCAGATGCCCTCCGGGGAGGTTGCATCGTCCCTCGGACGCCGGCTGATTCGCCCGCCGGCCGGGGAAGTTTACGTGCGGGCCGAGAATCCACGGGGCGAAATCGGCGTGCACCTCATCAGCAACGGCACCGACCGGCCCTACCGGCTAAAGGTGCGTCCCCCTTCCTTCTGCAATCTGTCGGCCATCAAGCGACTGCTGACCGATTCATGGATTGCCGATTCGGTGGTTATCCTGGGATCGCTGGATATTGTCCTGGGAGAGGTGGACCGGTGATGGAACTTTCCCCTCTCCTGCTTGCCGTCTCCCTCGTCGAAGCCCTCTGGATGGTCGTAACCCTATTGGCGTTGTTCACCGGCCTTTCGGTGGTGGTTCTGTCCCTGGTCTGGCTGGAACGCAAGGCCCTGGGTCGGCTGCAGATGCGGCTTGGGCCCACTCGCACGGGCTTGTTCGGCCTGTTGCAACCGGTGGCCGATGCGGTGAAGCTGATTCTCAAAGAGGACGTGATTCCCACCTCTTCCGACCGGGCTATTTTCTGGGCCGCGCCGGTGATCGTGGTTCTGTCCGCTTTCATGATTTGGGTAACCATTCCCGCCGCTGAGGGTCTGGTCCTGCGGAACCTGGAACTGGGGTTGTTTTACATAACCGCCATAGCGGTTATTGGCATCCTGGGGTTGGTGTTGGCCGGTTGGGGTTCCGCCAACAAGTACGGCGTACTGGGAGGACTTCGGTCGGCGGCCCAGCTGATCAGCTATGAAATCCCGGTCATCATGGTTGTTGTGGCGGTGGGCATGCTGGCCCAGTCGCTGGACCTGCGGGTGATAGTGGCCAGCCAGCAGCAGATACCCTTTGGTGTGCTGCTGCCCCTGGGCATGGTGGTGTTCTTCATCGCCGGGCTGGCGGAGGTGGGACGCACTCCCTTCGACATCTACCACGCCGAATCTGAGGTGGTGGGCGGCCCCTTCGTGGAGTACAGTGGCGCTCACTGGTCGGTGTTCTTCCTGGCGGAGTACATTAACACCTTCGCCATTGCCGCCCTGGTCACGCTTTTGTTCCTGGGAGGGTGGTCGTGGCCCTGGAATACGGTCGCCCTGTCCTGGTTGCCGTCCCTGCCTGCAATTCCCTGGTTGGAGCCCCTGCTGAGCCTGGTGTGGTTTCTCATTAAGGTGTATTCCGTAATCCTGGTTGTTTTCTGGATCAGGGGTACCTTTCCCAGGCTTCGCATTGACCAGTTGATGGCCTTTGCCTGGAAGGCCATGGTTCCGCTGTCTTTCTACGCCATCGTCATCACCGCCATTTACCTGTACTACGATTGGCCCGGCTGGACACTGACGCTTATGTCGTTGACCGGACTGGCGGTTGTGGGCTACATTGTGTATCGCAAGATGATGGAGCCAGTTCGCCGGGTGGCGGAGATCAAGGCCCGCCAGGCGGCGCAGGCCGCGGAACGCCGGGCCACCCGTCAAGCGAGTTAACCAGAGCCGGGAGTTGAGCAATGCTGAACAGCGTCAAGGGTATGATGTTGACCCTGGCTTCCACCGTTAAGGGAATGCGCAAGCCGGTTACCCGCGAGTACCCCAAGGCCCCCACGCCCGTGCAGCCCCGGTTCATGGGCTTTCCCGCCCTCACCTGGGACGACGAGGTGGGCGAACCCTTCTGCACCGGCTGCATGGTGTGCATACGAAATTGTCCCACCCAGTGCATGTCCGCCAGCATGATGGACAATCCCCTTAACAGCGATGGCAAGAGCCACCGTCGCAAGATTGTGGACTACTTTGAAATCAACCTCAATCGCTGCATTCTCTGCGGCATTTGCGTTGAGGTTTGCAACTTCGATGCCATCGTTATGAGCCACGAGCACGAAATGAGTACCTACGAGCGCAACGGCGACCGAGTGGATTTGCCAGCCCTGCTGAAGATCGGTATGAAACACCAACGGGAGACGGATTGGATACCGCCCACGGTTCTGGCGAAGGCGAAGAAGGATGCGGAGGATGCCGCCAAGGCTGCGTCGTCCGTCGAGCCGGAAGCTGAAGCCACGCGGGCGGCGGATTAGTACGTGCTTCCTAAAGTTATGAATTGTTCAACCAACGGACGTAGTCATTGGTTCCCATTCCCAGTGGGAGACGGTATTGCGCCCGTTCAACTTGGGAACGTCGAAATGACCTCTGTCCCCGGACTTGGTAAGGAAAGCTGAACGTGTCCTGGTTCCTGTTTATCATATTTGCGGCTTTAACCCTGGGCGGCGGTTTGGGGGTTGTGATTACCCGAAACGTGGTGCATGCCGCGCTGTTTCTCCTGGTATCACTGGTGGCCGTGGCTGGCGTATATCTGATATTGCTGGCGGAGTTCCTCGCGTTGGTGCAGGTGCTGATCTACGGCGGGGCGATAATCATCGTGTTGCTCTTCGCCATCATGCTGACCCGCAGCGCCGAATACCCTTACATTTCCGACAACAAGCAGTGGCCCCTGGCAGCCGTGGCAGCGGCAGCGGTGGGCGTGGTACTGGGCGCGGCGTTCTGGTCCAGCAACGCCCCCGCAACCGTTCCCAACAGCCCCGCCTTTACCGGCCTGGCCAATTCCCTGTTCACCACCTGGGCCATTCCCTTCGAGGTGGCATCGCTGGTCCTGCTGGTGGCCCTGATAGGCGCCATAATCATTGCCCGTACCGGGGAGGATAATCGCTAGGCCATGGTACCCTTGGTTGCATTTCAGGCGTTGAGCGTGGCCCTGTTTGCCATTGGACTGTACGGCGTCATGGCTCGCCGCAGCGCTGTCCTGATTGTGATGTCCATCGAGTTGATGCTCAATGCCGTCAACATCAACCTGATTGCCGCCGCATCGCACCTGGAGGGAATCGGGCCCTGGGCCAACTTTGACGGTCATATTATCGCCATCTTCATCATCACCGTGGCGGCGGCGGAAGTGGGTTTGGGCATGGCCATAATTCTGCGAATGTACCGCAATCGCTCCACCGTCAACGTGGACGAAATCAACCTGATGAAGTGGTAGGGCCAAGCATCTTGCGCACTCCATCTGCATCCATGACCCTGGTTTCAGCCTCTGGCGTGGAGGTCCGTCCTTAATTATGGTTTGGGCCTGGCTAATACCCGTGCTCAGCTTTGCCGCTGTTCCCCTCATCATCCTCTTCGGTAAACGCCTTCCGCTCAAGGGTTCGCCCCTGGCTATCCTGGCAATAGCCGCCGGGTTCGTCCTGTTCTGGGTGGTGCTGGCCGGCTTCCTCTCGGCGACGCCGGATACGGAGGGCTGCGGCATCGGCATCGGCACAGAGGCCTTGACCTGCAATTTCCAGATTACCTGGTTCGAAGCGGGCATACCCGGCGCGGATCTGAATGGATTTGAGCGAATAGAAATCGCCTGGGGCATGACCATAGATCCCCTGACCGTTTCGATGCTGGGCCTGGCCACCTTCGTGGCCCTGATGGTCCAGATTTATTCCCTTGGGTATATGCGGGACCCGGAAGACCACCACCGGTTCGACCCCCGACTGGATTGGTACTATGCCTTCCATGCCCTGTTCATCGCCTCGATGCTCACGCTGGTCCTCGCCGACAATTTCCTGCTCCTGTACGTGGCGTGGGAATTGGTGGGGCTGTGTTCGTACCTGCTCATCGGCTTCTGGCACGAGCGCCCGGAACCCCGCGAAGCCGCCAAGAAGGCTTTCATAGTCACCCGTATCGGCGACGTGGGGCTTTTGATTGGTATCCTCCTGCTGTGGGGTCATGTAGGCAGTTTCAGCATGACGGAGACCTTCGCCGCCGTGGCGAACGGCGAATTGGGTCAGGGGGTGATTACGGCGGCCTCCCTGCTGCTATTCCTGGGGGCCATGGGCAAGTCGGCCCAGTTCCCCTTCCACGTGTGGCTGCCGGATGCCATGGAGGGCCCGACGCCGGTTAGCGCCCTCATCCATGCCGCCACCATGGTGGCCGCGGGAGTGTACCTTGTGGCCCGGGCATTCCCCCTGTTCAGCGCTTCGGAGACGGCCATGCTGGTGGTGGCGTCCATCGGCCTGATCACCGCCCTGGGCGCGGCTACCATCGCCCTGGTGGCCACCGACTTGAAACGTATTCTGGCCTACTCGACCATCAGCCATTTGGGACTGATGATGTTGTCCCTGGGCGCGCTGGGGTACACCGCCGCCATCTTCCATCTGCTGGCCCATGGCTTTTCCAAGGCCCTGTTGTTCCTGGGCGCCGGCAGCGTGATGCACAGCACCGATGAGCTGGATGTTCGCAAGATGGGCGGGTTGCGCAAGGTAATGCCCGTAACGGCCATCCTGTTCTCCATAGGCGCCCTTTCCTTGGGCGGCATTCCCATATTGGCCGGATTCTGGAGCAAGGACGAGATTCTCATTGCAGTCAACAAGGAACTGCCCGCCATATTCATTGGGCTGACCTTGCTGACGGCCTTGCTCAGCGCCCTGTACATGGCCCGGGCCATGTTCCTGGTCTTCTACGGCAGGTTTGCCGAACATTTCAGGAACGTACACGATGCCCCGCTCACCATGTCCGTTACCATGGGGCTATTGGCGGTCTTTGCCGTGATTTTTGGGCTGGTTGCGCTGGACCTGCCCGGCCCCTTCAAGGGCATTGGCTACTTTGTCTTCTATCGCGAGGGTCATGGCTTGGAAATAGTTCTATGGCTGCTGGTGGTTTCTACCGTTCTTGCCGTTGCCGCCTTCATCTACGGTTACCTGGTCTATGCCCGCCGTAGCGTTAGGCTGGAGGGCGCCCGACAGTCCTTTGCCTGGCCGCTGAAGGTGGCAGAGAGCAAATACTACGTGGATGAACTCTACCAGTGGACCATCGACCGGGTGGTGCTGTCTTTCTCCCGCTTCGTTGCCTGGGTGGACCGGGCGCTGGTGAACGATGTGGGTATCAATGGCCCCGGCCAGTTGACCCGGGCGCTGGGTGACCGGCTCAAGTATCACGTTACCGGGTATGTCTTCACCTACGCCCTGGGTATGGCCCTGGGACTGGTCGGACTGATCGTTTTCTGGTGGCTGGTTACCAGGTAACGCGGAATATTCGCAACAATGTTCAACTTTGATCAATCAGCCTTGATGCTAACGGTATTGGTGCCCCTGGCCGGCGCCATTCTTTCCATGTTCCTGTCCAAGGACCGGCCGAAGGACGCCTGGTACTTTGCCATTTTCACTTCCGCCATCACCCTGGTTATCTCCATAGCCCTGTTTGTCCGGTACGATTTTGGGGTGGGAGGCTACCAGTTTGGCTGGACCTACGAGTGGCTGGACTACCCGCTGAATATTGATCTGCACCTGGCGATGGATGGTATCGCCGCCTCCCTGGTGCTGCTGAACGGCATTGTGCTGTTCGGCGCCGTCCTTATTTCCCAGACAATCCAGAGGCGTACCCGCGACTTTTTCGTATTGCTGCTGGCTTTGGGTTCCGGGGTCTTCGGGGTTTTCGTAGTCCAGGACCTATTCTTCCTTTTCTTCTTCTATGAACTGGCCGTGCTGCCCATGTATCTGCTGATCGGCGTATGGGGCAGCAGTACCGTATTCGGCGGAGACCGGCAGCGTCTGTGGGGAGTCCTGCCCTTCGACCTGGGTTCCTACAACCGCCCCAAGGAATACGGGGCCATGAAGTTGATGCTGGTGCTGGTGGCCGGCAGTGTCCTCATCTGGGTGGGGATACTGGCTATGTACCTGGCCTCGGCGCAGGCGGGCAGCCCAACTTTTTCCATGGTTGAATTGGGTCGGCTGGCCCAGGCGGGCGTTTTCAGCCCCACCTTCCAGAACTGGGTATTCCCCCTGTTCATGATCGGATTCGGGGTATTGGCCGGCCTGTGGCCCTTCCATACTTGGTCCCCCGACGGTCACGTGGCGGCGCCCACCGGCGTAAGTATGCTGCACGCCGGGGTACTGATGAAGCTCGGGGCCTTTGGCATAATCCGGGTTGGGATGGTGCTGCTGCCGGAGGGCGCCCAGGCTTGGATGCCGGTATTGATTGTGCTGGGCACGGTAAACGTGGTCTATGGCGCCATTTCCGCCATGTCCCAGCGGGACCTGAAGTACATCATCGGTTACTCCAGCGTCAGCCACATGGGATACGTGATCATGGGCATTGCCACCCTGCATCCGGTTGGGCTTACCGGCGCGGTGCTCCAGATGTTCTCCCACGGGATCATGACTGCCCTGATGTTCGCCATGGTCGGAGCCATCTACGAGCGAACCCACAATCGGGACATTACGGTGCTGAACGGTTTGATGAAGCGGATGGGATTCGCCAGCTTCTTCTTTGCCATTGCCGGACTGGCCTCATTGGGCCTGCCGGGGTTGAGCGGATTCATCGCCGAGTTCATGGTGTTCACCGGCGCCTTCAAGACCTATTTGCCCCTGGCGGTCCTGGCCGTCGTCGGGGCGGCCTTGACTGCCATTTACATTCTTCGATTGCTGGCCCGTACCTTCTTCGGGGAAGCTGACCCCCGATGGGAGGGGCTGACCGACGCCAGCCCCGTGGAAAAGACGGTGGGCGCGGCCTTCGTGTTGATTCTGCTCTTCGTGGGAATTTGGCCCTCGCCCTTCACCCGCGTGATAAACGTGGGTGTCGATACGGTTATGAGTCTGTTCTAGGGACCAAGGCCGGACTGTTTTGACTGACGGAAATCTGACAGCAAACCTGTATCTGTTGACGCCGGAGTTCGTGCTGGCCGGATTTGCGTTGCTGGTGTTCGCCCTTGACCTGTTCTTGCCCGAAGGCCGCAAGTCTCTGCTGGGTTGGCTGTCGGCCTGCGGACTGGTTGCCCTCGCGGTACTGTCCATCTGGATGCTGGCAGGGGTGAATGAGTCGCTCTACGATGGCCTGCTGGCGGCGGACCAATACTCCCTCTTCTTCAAGGTTGTCTTCCTGGGGATTGGCGTCTTCATAATCCTCAGTTCCATAGACTACGTGAAGCAGTACCTGAGTCACCCCGGCGAATTCTATGGCCTGTTGCTGTTCTCCATCCTGGGCATGAACTTGATGGCCATGTCCCGAGAGTTGTTGACGGCCTACATATCCCTGGAATTGTTGAGTTTCAGCCTCTATGTGATGGTGGCCTATGCCCTGGGAAGTCCCAGGTCCAACGAAGCCAGCCTGAAGTACATCATTATTGGCGCCTTGTCCTCTGCCATATTGCTCTACGGCTTGAGCATGGTTTACAGCAGCCTGGGCGTTACCAAGTTCGACCTAATCGGCAAGGCGCTGCTAACGGCCGAGTTGGTTAGTCCCGCTCTGTGGGTTGGCCTGGCGCTGATCGTTGCCGGACTGGGCTTCAAGCTGGCGGCGGTTCCCTTCCACATGTGGGCCCCGGACACCTACGAGGGCGCTCCCCTGCCCGTGACGGCCTACCTGGCCATAGCCTCCAAGGCGGCGGCCTTTGCCCTGACGTTGCGGCTTCTGTCCGAGGCCTTCGTGCCAGCAGGAGACCGCTGGGATCAATGGCAGATTGTCATCGCGGGTTTGGCGGCCCTTTCCATGGTGGCTGGCAACCTGGTGGCCCTTGCCCAGCGCAACCTGAAGCGACTGATGGCCTATTCCAGCGTCGGCCATGTTGGGTACATTCTGGCTGGAATGGCCGTGTTGTCCTCGGAGTCGCTTCTGGCCGCCAACGGGGTAATTTTCTACGTGGTGGGTTACTCGGTAACCAGCATGGTGGTTTTCGCCGCCCTGATCGCCTTCTTCAATGCCACGGGGCAGGAGGAGATTTCCGACCTGGCTGGCCTGGCCGACCGGCAGCCCTTCCTGGCAATGGCCATCGCCATAGGGTTGTTCTCCCTGAGCGGCCTGCCCATTTTCGTGGGATTCACCATAAAATTCTACCTGTTTACGGCGGTGGCCAGTGAGGGCTTCGCCTGGCTGTGGCTGGCTGGCCTGGCAATCCTGACCAGCCTGATTTCCCTCTACTACTACCTGCAGGTCATAAGGCAGATGTACATCCAACCGGCCATGGCAGCTTCCGTTGCCGCCGGCGGTGGACATGGGGAATCCGGCGAGCATGGAGAGTCGTCTGAAGACGGCGATCATGCCGACCATGAGCATCATGGCGGCGAGGAAGAGCAGTCGGCAGATTACACCCCGTTACCGAGACCTTCGGCTCCGCTGATTTTCGTACTGGTCGTGGGGCTGGTGGCGACCGTGGCCCTGGGCGTATATCCCGCGCCCCTGCTGGAGTTGGTGGAAACGGCCAGCGCCGCGATACTGCCAGGGGCGTAGGTAGTCGGACAAAGACCGGTTCCCGATGAGTTCTGACCGATTGGGATTGGGAAGAGGCAGGCCATGATAATTTCAGTAATCGGTAGCAGCTCCGCCAAGCCGGAACATGCCGAGCTGGCAGAACAGGTGGGTAGGGAACTGGCCCGCCGGGGCGTTATGGTGGCTTGCGGCGGAATGACCGGTGTGATGGAGGCGGTGTGTCGCGGCGCCAAGGCCGAGGGCGGCACCACCATTGGCATCCTGCCGGGGCGCCGGGGTACAACCCATAATTCCTACGTGGATATACCCATTTTCACCACCATGGGGTATGCCAGGAACATCATTGTGGTGCATTCGGGGGAGGCGTGTATCGCCATTGGCGGCGCCTTTGGCACCCTGTCCGAGATTGGGTATGCCATGGACGCCAAGATTCCCGTCATTGGCCTCAGCACCTGGTCCCTGTCAGTGAAGGGCGATGGCGACCCGATTGTGGATGGCATGGAGACGGCCGACAACCCGCAAGAAGCCGTGGAGAAGGCCATCGCCGCGGCCCGTAGTGCCGCAACTGCCGTTACCTGAGCGTTGTCTCAAGTTTTCCAATGTTGTGCTAAGGGCAGGGCCGATGGCGCCCACCCCTAGCGTTGCCTTCCATACCCTAACCGCCAAGGGCAGGTCCCGATTATGGTTGACGCAAATGCGGGCGTTGTAATTTCCGAAGTGCATGGCCGGGAAGTCCTGGATTCCCGCGGGAACCCCACCGTGGAGGCCCAGGTGCGCCTGTCCAATGGCGTAGTTGCCTACGCCGCCGTGCCCTCTGGGGCCAGCACCGGCAGTTACGAGGCGCTGGAAATGCGAGACGGCGACTCGGCGAGGTTCGTGGGGGCCGGGGTACGCAACGCTGTCGCCAATGTCGATGGCAAAATCGGCCCTCGCCTGAAAGGAATGGCGCCCTTCGACCAGGAAGCCATTGACCAGGCCATGCTGGACCTGGATGGCACTCCGACCAAGAGCGAGTTAGGCGCCAACGCCATACTGGCCGTTTCCATGGCAACTGCCCGAGTTGCCTCCCTGGCGGACGGAGAAGCTGAAGGGCAGCTCTGGCGGCATCTGGCGGGGGGCAATCGGGTGAGCCTGCCCGCCCCCATGTTCAATATCCTCAACGGGGGGCGCCACGCCTCCGATTCTGCGGACATTCAGGAGTTCATGGTTTCTACCGCCGGTCTGCCCACCTTTTACGAGGCGCTGCGGGCCGGGGCCGAGATTTACCAATCCCTAAAGGGCCTGCTCCGGTCGGGGGGCCACAACTTGAACGTGGGTGATGAGGGCGGGTTCGCTCCCTCGCTGCGGTCCAACCGGGAGGCGATCGAGGTGGTAATGCAGGCCATCACCGCCGCTGGTTATTCCCCCGGCAAGGACGTGTTCCTCACCCTCGATGTGGCGGCATCGGAACTCTACGACCGGGATGCTGGCCAATACGTCCTGGAAAGAGAGGGCGTCAGCCTGGACTCTGGCCAACTGGTGGACCTTTACGAGGAATGGACCCGTGCGTACCCCATTGTTAGCATTGAGGACGGTCTGGACGAGGATGACTGGGAGGGTTGGGCAGAGTTGACCCGCCGGCTGGGCTCCAGGGTTCAACTGGTGGGCGATGATCTGCTGGTCACCAATATTTCCCGCATTCAGCGGGGCATTGACGAGGGCGCCGGTAATGCGGTATTGCTAAAACCCAACCAGATTGGTACGCTAACCGAAACCCTCCAGGCTTTGCGGATGACGCGGGAAGCCGGCTGGGGCGCCGTCATGAGTCACCGCTCCGGCGAAACCGAAGATACCACCATCGCCGACCTGGCCGTTGGTTGGGACGTGGGCCAAATCAAGGCCGGCGCGCCAGCCAGGTCGGAACGGGTAGCCAAGTATAATCGGTTGCTCCGCATAGAAGCTGAACTGGGTTCGGAGGCCGTATATGCCGGATTCAGAGCTTACTCCGGTTACGGAGCGGTCTAGTTCTAAATCCTACGTGGCGTGGCGGGTTTTCCGGTATCTCGCCATTCAGGGGATGAAGCGCCTGATTCGCCTGACCTGGTGGTTGGTGGTCCTGACCGGTAGGGTGTTTGTCGGGCTGGGCAGGTTGCTTTCCTCCCCCACTCCCAGCTATGTGAACCGGGCCCGCATTAGCGTGTACGGTTGGTTTATCTGGCGGCGCTAGAGATTCGGGTCTCCCGACATAACGGGCCCGCCAGGTTCCACAGCCACCTATGACGGGCAGTATTTCGAGGCTGCGCCTGGCGCCGCGCCGGGCAGCATAATGGAGAAGTAAGAATGACCATGCGCATCGGGGTAAATGGATTTGGCAGGATTGGCCGGCTGGTAACTCGCGCCACCATGGAACGTTACCCGGAAAAGTTGGAAGTGGCGGCGGTAAACGACCTGACCGACGACAAGACCAACGCCCACCTGTTCAAGTACGATACCAGCTACGGCGTTTACCAGGGCCAGGTGGAAGCCAGCAACGGCGACCTGATCATCGACGGCCGGAACATCAAGGTTTTCTCCGAGCGGGACCCTTCCCGGATTCCCTGGTCGGAGATGGGTGTAGATTTGGTGGTGGAATCCACCGGCATTTTCACCGACGGGGAGCAGGCCAAGGGCCATCTCCAGGGTGGCGCCAGCAAGGTGATCATTTCCGCGCCGGCCAGCAACGTGGACCTGACCATGGTCCTGGGCGTAAACGATGACCAGTACGACAAGGACAGTCATAACATCGTTTCCAACGCTTCCTGCACCACCAATTGCTTCGCCCCCATGGTCAAGGTGTTGCACGAGGCCTTTGGTATTGAACATGGCCTGATGTCCACCATTCACTCCTACACCAATGACCAGGCGATTCTGGACCAGAGGCATTCCGACCTGCGCCGGGCGCGGGCCGCGGCGATGAACATCATTCCCACCAGCACCGGCGCCGCCCGGGCGGTGGGGCTGGTCCTGCCCGAGCTGAACGGGAAGCTCCACGGTATAGCCTTCCGGGTTCCCACCGCCACCGGCTCCGTGACCGACTTCGTGGTTGATTTGGGCCGGGGCGTTACTGTTGATGAGGTCAACCAGGCCTTCAAGAACGCGGCCGAAGGCCCGTTGAAGGGCATCCTGGAATACACCGAAGACCCCATCGTCAGTTCCGATGTTCGGGGTAACTCCCACAGCTGCATCTTCGACGCCCTCTCAACCATCGTCATGCAGGACAACATGGTCAAGGTCATGGGCTGGTACGATAACGAGTGGGGATACTCCTGCCGCACCGCCGACCTCTGTTCCTTCATTGGCGACCGGGGAATCTAGCCGCCGGTCTGCTAGTCGAGACTGTTGTAGAAGCCGAAGCGGGGAGGGACGCCTGACTCATGGAAATCGTTCCTTCCCGCCCGCCGCCCCCGGAGCAATCCCTTTCCATGCCAATTCCAGCTTTCCCGGGTGGTAATGCGCCATCGCCTTCAGGGGGTGGTTTGCATTGGCGCGTCTGAGCGGTTTCCAGTTTCTCCAGCCATCCCTGGGGTTGGCTCTGCTTGTCCTAATCATCATTGCGGCCCTGGCTCTCCGGTTGAATGGCCTCAACTGGGACAATGGTTACGGCTTTCACCCCGATGAGCGATCCCTTTACATGCGGGCCGACTGCATGTACAACCTGCTTACCACAGATTCGGGTGAGCAACCCTGCCTCACCGAGCGCCCCCTCATCGAGACCGGATTTCCCGGGTTCCGGACCCTGCTTGATTTTGAACGCAGCCCCCTGAATCCCCACTGGTTTCCCCTGGGTAGTGTTCTCATCTACGTCCTGGTGGTGTGTCGTTTCGCAATTGAGATGTTCACCGACGTGGGTGGGCTGGACATGCGCTACGTGGGCAGGACTCTGTCGGCCCTGGCCGACGTGGGCTCCGTAATCCTAGTCTATCTGCTGGGTCGGCGCATCTATTGGCGAGGATATGGTCCCTGGGTTGGGCTTCTTGCGGCAGCCCTGGTGGCATTTGCCGTCATACACATTCAGAACAGCCACTACTTCAGGCCCGAAACCTTTTCCGCCTTCTGGATATTGGCTGTCTTCTGGGCCATCCTCAACGTGATTGAGAAGCGTCGTCTGAGGGATACCCTGCTTCTGGGAGCGTTGACCGGCATGGCCATAGCCCCCAAGGTCAGCGTCCTTCCCCTCCTGCTGCCGCTGGGTCTGTGCTTCTACTACCGAATGACGGCAATGAACAATGGGAGGTTATCGGGGCTGCCCCGGGGTGAATTTGAGCAGAATTTCCTGCATGCGGTGGCTGGCGGGGCGACGGCGTTGGCCGCATTCTTCCTGGTTACTCCCTACGGGCTGCTCAACCTGTCCAACTTCCTGGCGGAACTGCTGGCCCAGACTGAAATGGCTCGTCAGGCCGGCCTTTGGCCCTTTACCATCCAGTATGTGGGTACACCCTCCTTCTGGTACCAATTTCAGCAGACGGCGATTTGGGGCTTTGGCCCGCCCCTGGGACTCGTCGCCTGGCTGTCCATCCCCTTCACGGCCCTGCTGGTATGGAAAGGCACCTTTGCCCGCAGGGAGGATATTCTGCTGTTGGCGTGGCTGATTCCCAGCATCCTGCTGCTGGAGTCATTCGAGGTGCGATTCCAAAGGTACTATTTTGCCCTGATTCCCTTCATGGTCTTGCTGGGGAGCAGGATGTTGCTTTGGGCGCCCTTCCAGTTGCGAACAAGTCTGCCCACCCAGCCGGGGGCAGCCTCAATCGTTCACGCCCTGCAGGGAAACGCCCGATGGCTGGGAATGCTGTCCTCGCACCTCACCAGCCTTTGGAACCGGCCGGCCTGCCGGCAATGGTTGTTGGTTGGCGCATGGGCTGTGGTGGGAATCGTATTGCTATCGACCGTCTTCTATGGCCTGGCCTTCCAGAGGGTCTATATGAACCCGCATACGGCGGTTGCCGCCTCCCAGTGGATCAACGAGAACTTGCCGTCTGGGACACCCATCGTGAGCGACAATCACTGGGACGAGTTTGTTCCCCAACTGTACGACTACCAGGTATGGCAGTTTCCGGCTTATGAACCGGACAACGGGGAGAAGATGGCGGAACTGGCGGCCAGGCTGGCCGAATCTGAGTACCTGGTATTCTACAGCCATCGTCCCTATGTCAGTGTGGCCAGCGATCCCCAGCGTTTTCCTGCCAGCGGGGAATACTACCGGCAGCTCTTCGGTGGCGAACTGGGGTATCGGCTGGAACGAAGTTTTGCCTCCTATCCGTCACTGATGGGAATCTCCATTGCTCACGACCACTTTGCCAGGACCGATTTTCCCAGGCCCGCACCCCCTGCAGCCGATGCCCCTTCCGGGGTGACCTTGAATTGGGGCTACGCCGATGACAACGTCGCCGGATATGACCATCCGACGGTGCTGTTGTTCAGGAACGCGGAGCGCCTGCCGGCAGAGAGACTGACGGCCCAGTTGGCGGCGGGACATTCCCCCGAACTGGGGGCGCTCAGATTTTCCCCGGAAGACTGGGAACGTCAGCAGTCCGGGGGAACATGGAGCGCAATATTTGACCGGGACAGCCTGGCAAACCGGTGGCAGGCGCTGGCGTGGCTGTTGGTAATCGAGGCTCTTTTCATTGTCGCCCTGCCCATCAGCCTGGTTCTGTTCCGTCCCCTGGCCGACCGGGGCATTGTCCTCGCGAAGGTAGTTGGCCTTTTCACGGTTGCCCTGCTTACCTGGCTGGCGGTGAGCTTTGGTTGGATGGAATTCTCCAACCGGAGCATCCTGGCGAGCATTGGGGTCCTTGCGGCGCTTTCCGCCCTGGCGGTGGCGACCCAATGGCGGTGGATGTGGCCGTTCGTCAGGGAACGGTGGCGATTGCTGGTCACCGCTGAAGCGATCTTTCTGGTGGCCTTCTTTGCCTTTGTGGTAATTCGCTCCCTCAATCCGGACTTGTGGCACCCGTTACGCGGGGGCGAGAAGCCAATGGAATTGGCCTACTTCAACGCGGTCATCAAGTCCTCCCTGCTGCCGCCTTACAATCCCTGGTTCGCTGGCGGTTACCTGAACTACTACTATTGGGGCTACTTTATCCTGGCCATTCCCACCAGGCTGAGCGGAATCCTGCCAACGGTGGCCTTCAACCTGGCGGTGCCATTGCTGTTCGCCCTGACCGTCACCGGGGCCTATTCGGTGGTTTACAATTTGGCCGAGGGCTTCCGGCGTTCCCGCCGACCACAGCGTTCCCAGTTGACCGAGGCCGGCGCGGTGGAGGCTGACTCTGCCTATGCCGGGGATTTCCCGGCCAACCCGACCCACGGGGCTTCGGTGGTGGGGCGCCTTCTCCGCAGTCCCATGACCGCCGGCGGTACTGCCGCCGCCTTCGTGGCAGTAATCGGAAACTTGGATGGCGCTGTTCAGTGGGGTCAGGGTCTGTGGGGTCGGTTGACCGGTACGCTGGAGATGGCGCCCCAGTTCGACTTCTGGCGCAGCAGCCGGATGATTCCCAACTCGGAGGGCGTTGAACCAAACCTGTGGACCTTTTGGCTGTGGGGTACCGGCGACGCCTGGCGGGAAGTGGGATGGCATATTACCGAGTTTCCCTTCTTCACCTTCCTCTTCGCCGACCTCCATGCCCACATGATGGCCATACCCTTCACCATCTTGGTGGTGGCGTTGGCCCTGAACCTGGCCGCCGGCTTCCGGCGCCTGGGTGTGGGTTGGGACTTGCTGGCGGCTACTGCCCTGGGCATCTGTGTGGGGTCCATGTGGCTCATAAACAGTTGGGACTATCCCAGTTTATTGGTTCTTGCCCTGGCAACCGCCTCCTTCGCCGTCCTTCAGGGCGCGGGCTCCCGGAAGCATCGAATTACCTGGGCGGTGGCCCTGTCGGCATGGGTCTGGCTTGTCAGCGTGGTGGTCTTCTTGCCCTTTCGCCAAGTTGTCGAGACGTCCGACGTTGGGCTGAGAGTAACCCTGTGGAGCACCCCCTTAACCAGCTTTGAAGGAATTCACGGCCTCTTCCTGTTGATAACAGGGGTGTTCCTGGTTTGGCAGGCCCGACGGCCCCTGTACCTGATTGTCGGCCGGGTGCCCTACGTTAAGTATTTTGACATGGCCGTGGAAACGACCTACCTGCAGCGGAGGTTCACCCCCTGGCTGCGGGTTTGGGTGCTGGCCGGATTACTTCTGGCGCTCCTCTTTTTCATGGCGGGCTATCCCGTTGCCGGGGTAGGTATCGTCTTTCTGGCCCTGGCGGGGCTGGTTGCCTGGGATGCCATCGCCTCCGGTGAGCGGGGCCTCATCTACCGAGTATTCCCCCTGGCGCTGGCCGGCTTGGCCTTTGGTCTGGTCGTTGGCGTTGAACTGGTGAGGGTCGGGGAAGACATCGGCAGGATGAATACCCTGTTCAAGTACTACC
The DNA here is from genome assembly GCA_965221385.1 of Dehalococcoidia bacterium. Taxonomy (GTDB): domain Bacteria; phylum Chloroflexota; class Dehalococcoidia; order Lucifugimonadales; family UBA3495; genus Bin22. The sequence continues at coordinate 636,500 of OZ244885.1, read as the reverse complement.
TGGAAGTTTGGATACTGCTGGCAATGGCCTCGGCCTGGTTCCTGTGGCGAATGTGGTACGACAATCGATTCCGTCCCTTCCCCTTTGACCGGGCGAGGCTGGCGTGGCTCGGCTTGGTGACCCTGCTGGTGGTGGGCAGCCTGATCTACACTGTTCTCGGAACCCAGGCTCGACTGGCCGACCGGTTCAATCCCCTGCCGCCCACCCTGGATGGAGCCGCCTACATGGCCGAAGCCTCCCATTGGGAGAAGGATCAGCTGTTTGAGTTGAAGCACGATTTGGAAGCCATCAGATGGTTGCAGGACAACGTGATTGGCTCCCCGGTCGTCCTGGAAGCCCACACCGATCAGTACCGATGGGGAAGCCGGATTGCCGTTTACACTGGCCTGCCCACAGTCCTGGGCTGGCCGTGGCACCAGGTACAACAGCGGGGCCCATACCGTTCAGAGGTTTATGACCGCGCGGCGGATATAGCCACGATTTACAACACCGAGGACTTGTCGTTGGCCCAATCTTTGCTGAAACGGTACGGCGTGGAATACGTGGTTGTGGGGGAATTGGAACGAATCCATTACCCGGGTGATGGGGTCGGCAAGTTCGCTACTTTGGCCACCCAGGGCGCCGCCGACCTGGTATTCGACAATGGCAGCACCGCCGTTTACCGGCTGAGGGAATGAACCGGCCTGCGGGGGATTGGTGGCTGTCCAGCCACCGAGTGGGGAAGTAGCCTTGTTGGTGAGGAGAGGCGGACTCGGCGCGTTTGGGGGCGCGGCCCCGAGACCCAGACTACTGGCAACCTTGCTTCCCATTTATTCCCAGTTTGGTATAGTACCGGGGTAAAGGGTGGAGAGACCTCTGTCAGTGAAGCGGAGGGAGCTTACAGGAGCAACCATGGATGAGAGTACTCTGATAACAGTCGCATTCATCAAGGACATTATGATCATCGTGTCCCTGTTCATCCTGATCCTGGTGTTGATCGCCGCCGTAATTGGGGCCCTTGCGCTGATTGGCCCCGTAAAGTCCTTGAGGCGGGCAGCAAGCAACTTGGAAGAAACTTCCGGCGTTTTGCTTTCCACCACGAAAGAGGTTTCCAAGTCCTTCGGCTTCTTTGGAGGACTTAACCGGGGCCTGGAAAGGGTGAGAGAGCGATTCCGCCGGGGAGAGTAGCGCCAGCCCAGCCGGCTCCGCTAAATTACCTTTGGACTTTGCCGTACTCTTGGGGCCAGAGCCGGGTCCAGACGCTGCCGTGATTCCGGGAGTTAGCAATTGATCTGGGGATCCCAGCAGGGATAGGAGCCGAACACCTTGAGGTCGTCGACCTGTTGCTGCAAGGCAAGGAGGGCGTCCTTCAGGGGTTCGTTGTCCTTATGTCCTTCGCAGTCCACGAGGAAGTTGTATCGTCCCAAAGACTCCTTGGTGGGGCGGGATTCAATCTTCACCAAATTGATATTCCGGGTGGCGAAGACGCCTAGGGCGTTGTACAGGGAGCCCGGGGCGTCGTGAGTGAAGGAGAAGCACAGAGAGGTCTTGTCGTTCCCCGTAGGGGGGTGGTCTTGCCATCCCACCAACACGAACCTGGTCACGTTGTTGGTGACGTCCTGAATGCCCCGGCCGATGATTTCCGCCCCATACAGTTCCGCCGCCCTCTGGGGGGCTATGGCGGCGGCAGGCGCGGCGCTTTCCAGCATATCGGACACGGCGGCCGAATTGCTCAGGGAAGCAACGGGCTCGGCATTGGGGAAGTTATCCTCGATGAAATGGCGGCATTGGGCCAGCGACTGGGGATGGGAGTAGATTACCCGGACATTCTCCGTGCCAGCCCCGGGCCTTACCATCAGGCAGTGCTCAATGGGTAGCACGACCTCGTTGAAGATGGACAGGTCAGTCTCGCTAATGAGATAGTCCAGGGTATAGACCACCGAGCCTTCAATGCTGTTCTCGATGGGGACTATACCTTCGTCGGTAAGCCCTTCGGAAACGGCGCGGCATACCGCCGGTATGGTGGGGAAGGGCACTAATTCGGCCTGGGCGTCGTAGAGGATTGCCGCCTCTTCGCTGTAGGTTCCCGCGGGACCCAAATAAGAAACTCGCTTCGCCATCACCATATTCCAGTCAGATTTTCGTACAGGGCCGCCTCGTCCTCGGTGGAGGTGACGGCGTAAACCTCGTCGAAAGCCCGCAGTTGCAAGTCTGCAGTGGGCGGAATGGGTGAACCCTCCCGCACGACCACGCTCACGAAGGTGGGCGCCTTTCGGGGCAGGTGGGATTCCTCCAAGTCCGCCTCATCCCCGTCCTGGGGAGGCAGGAGATCGGACAACCTTCTGCCCACCGCTGAAGCGTCTTCCGGTATGGTAACGCAAACCAGCATGCTATTGGGCCGGTGCAGGTGGGCCAAATGGTTGAATCGGCTCTCGGCCACGGTATGTTCCAGCGCATCCAGAACCAGGTTGGCCAGGTTCACCACCGAATCAACCCCCAGGACTCGAAAAACCGTCTGGTGCCGGGAGTCCCGGATGACCGCCACCGTGCGCGGAACGGCAAAGGCATGCTTGGCCATTTGGCATGATACCAGGTTGGTTTCGTCCCTGTCCGTGGCGGCAACCAACACGTCCGCCCGCGGGGCCCCTGCCCGGCGCAGGTCCACCAGGTCGGCGCCGTCCCCCTGCATCACCAGGCTGCCCAATTCGTCCCATATCAACTGGCAAAGAGCCCCGTTCTTCTCCAGCAGGATAACCTCATGGTCTGCGGCGGAGAGCCTCTTCGCCAGATGATACCCCATGGGGCTGCAACCCACGATGATTACAAACACAATAGATGCCCCTACTGCTCCAGGAATTCCCGGGCCGCGCTGAGCACATCGGCCCCGCCGCTCAGCACGTTGACTCCAATGGGCTGGAACAGGTCCTGGAGTTGGGGGTCGGCCAGGTAGCAAAGCACCCTGGGAACATTGTAGATTTCGGTGGCGATTTGGCTCATCAGCAGGTTGCGGTGGTCGCTGCCGGAAAGGGCCAGGAAGGCGCCGGACCCCTCGATTCCCCCCATCATGAGATAGTCCTGCATCAGTGGCTCAGCCATCCAGACCGTGGCTACCTGCGTCTGCTTGGCGAGTATGGCCAGGCGGTCGGAATCGCTGCCCATGGCGGTAATTTCGTGGCCGTCGTGGGCCAGCACTGGCGCCAGGGCATCGGTCAGTCGAGTGCAGCCATAGATCAGAATTCGCATGAGCCTAATCCTGAACCTCACCGTGTCCGGTGGTTGGCTGTCGACACACCACCACCTGGCAGGAAGCGTTCTTCAGAATGTAATCGGTGGCGCTTCCCACCGCCACGGAGGGTTCCCAAGTCTGGTGGGGGATGCCCAGAACCAGCAGGTCCGCCGCCCGCTCGCTGGCTTCCAGGACGATGGCTGGGCCGGCGTTCCTCGCGGCGACCATACTGGCGGCTACCCGGCACCGTTCCTCCTCGGCCAGAGCTTCCACCCGATGAAGCACTTCTTCCCCCGCCTGAACATTGCCGGGCCGCCCCACGGTTTCCAGGGAAAACTCCATGGGAATTTCATGGACGTACAACGCCAGCAGGTCGGCGTGCATGTGCCTGGCCAGATGGCAGGCCCACCGGAATGCGTAATCGCTGGCCGGCGTTGCCTTAACCGCAGCAAGGATGCGAGGTCTGTGTCTTCGCAGCATTTCCCGAATGGCGCAGCGGCTTACCTGGCAAAGGCAAGCTGCCCGCCCGTTTCATCGAGGGTAAAGGTTCTGGCCACCTGGTCGGAGGATCCCGCCACCAGGAGCAGGTCCCCGGCGCTGATGGTCTCGTCCTTGGAAGGGTTGAGGATCAGCCGCCGGCCCCGCCGGAGGGCGACTATGGCCAGGGAATCATCGGCGCCGCTGCCGGCCAGCCCCACCTCCTGAAGGGTCTTTCTTATCATGTAAGGCTGGGGGCGCACCTTGCTGATGCCCACGTCGGTAGTGACTTCCATGTAGTCCAGGATGCCGGGGTTGAGTTCCACGTGGGCCAGGCGGTGGGCGCTGTCCTCCTCCGGGAAGACGATTCTTCCCACGCCGATGCGGTCCAGGGCATGGCCGTGCAGTTCATTGGCGGCGCGGGCCACGATGAAGGGGACGCCAATATCGCGCAGCACCATGGCAATGAGGATGCTGGCCTGCACATTCTCGTCCCCCAATGCCAGGATGACGACGTCGTATTCGTCCACTCCCAACTGGATCAGGGCCTCCTCGTTGGTGGCGTCCGCCCGTATGGCGTAGGTGGAATCGTCCAGCATCGCCTGCACCTTTTCTTCGTCACTGTCGATGACGAGCACATCGTGGCCGGCTTGGTACAACTCCTTGGTCACACCGATGCCGAACCTGCCCATGCCAATGACGCAGACGCGTTTCTTCATGCCAGACCTCTCTCACCCTATTCTAACCCGTTCCTGGGCAAAACGATAGACGAACCTCTCCTGGGGGGCCAATGCCAGGGCCAGGGTGAGGGGGCCAATGCGGCCGATGAGCATTGCCACTATGAATATGAGCTGACCCGCCGTTCCCAGTTGGGGCACGACTCCTGTGGATGACCCGTTGGTCGCATAGGCGGAAACCGTGTCGAAGAACAGGTCGAGAAACTGCAGTTCCCCAGACCTCAATGAGGCCGCCTCGGTGATGGTGAGCAACGGCACCGTGATCATGATGAAGGTGAGCGCAAGGGCGCCGATGGCCAGGGCGCGAAAGACCTGGGTGTGGGGAATTTCCCGGCTGAAGGATTCGGTCTGGGGCCGGGCCCTAATCGACGATATTACCGCCGCCACCACCACCATCATTGTGTTCACCTTTATGCCGCCAGCCACGGATCCCGATGCCCCGCCGATGACCATCAGGAAGGTGAACACCAGCTTGGTAAAATCCTCGGCCGCGCCAAAGTCGGCGATGATGAAGCCGGCGGTCCGGCCGCTTATCGAGTGGAACAGAGAGTCGCCAATCTGCCGGCCGATCGAGGTGTCTCCCTGCTGGCCAACTGAAACGTAACCGGCCAGGAAATAGGCGGCGAAACCGATGATCCACAGGGCCAGGCTGCCAATAAGAACCAGCTTGGTGTCCAGGGAAAAGCGGACAAACCGCTTCTTCCTCCATACGTCAACCAGCACGAACCAGCCGATGCCTCCCACCATTATCAACACTGCCATTACTGCCTGAACCATCCATTGGTTGTCCAGAATGGCCAGGCTGCGGGTGTCCGAGATTTCGGGCAGTATGGAGAATCCTGCATTGTTGAAGGAGGATACGGCAAGGAAGAGGGACTGCCACAGGGACTCTCCCAGCCCGAAACCGGTCATCTCCTGTATCCAGGGCAGGAGGATGAGGGTGGCCGCCAGGTAAATGATGAACACCACAACCACTATGTTGCGGGTGATCTCCCGCAATCCACCCAAACTCTCGTTCCCCAGGTTCTCGCGCAATGCCAGACTGTGGGATAGAGAGGTCTGCTGGCGCAGCATCACCAGGATGAAGGTGGCCGCAGCCATAAACCCCAGCCCGCCTACCAACATCAACAGGAATATGACGGCCTGGCCGAAGAGGCTCCAGTGCTGGGAGGTGCTGACCGCCGTATGGCCGGTGACGGTGACGGCCGAGGTGGCGGTGAATATGGCTGTTACCGGCGAAGTGAACTGCCTCTGGGTGTCGGAAATGGGCAGGGTCAGCAGCAGCGACCCAACGGCAATAAAGCAAATGAAGCCAAATAGCAGCACATAGGGAGGGGTGAGAATGCGCCTGGGCCGGCGACGAGGCGAGTCGCTTATTGTCCTGGGCTGCATTTCCGCCGCCCTGGGCAGTCTGATTACGGTGTCCCGGGGTCTTCGGGCAGGGTTGGTAGGCACCGGTACTCTCCAGGTATTCCGGGAGATCTCTGGCCTGGTTAGGGCTGTTACTGAGGTTCTTCCATCGGACGGAATGGGATTGCAGAGGGATTCTAGTTTGCTGGCCCCGGAAGTGTCAATTTGGCCGTGACATTCCAGATGGTCAGCGGGCCTGGAAGAGAAGGGAAGCTGGCAATCTGACCCTGGTATGTTGTCAGGGGGTTGTTTTCCCCGCCAGTGAGGGGGGTTGTCTGGCAGTTGAGGCCCGGCGTATGGGTCGTTTCTGTGCTAATATATGTCCTAGCCACTGCAACAGAGGTGACCAGAGATGACTTCCACGTCCCGGCAGGTCGAACTCCGCTACAATCCGGTCGAGATAGACCGGAAGTGGCAGGAGCGGTGGGCCAAGGATGACCTGTACCGGGTAGAAGACGATGATACTCGCCCCAAGTGGTACGACCTGACCATGTACCCCTACCCTTCGGGCGACCTTCACATCGGCCACTGGTACGCCATGGCCCCCTCGGATTGCCATGCCCGCTTCCGGCGGATGCAGGGCTACAACGTGCTTCACCCCATAGGATTTGACGCCTTTGGGCTGCCGGCGGAGAACGCCGCCATCAGCCGGGGTATCCACCCCTACAGCTGGACCATGAGCAACATCGAGAATATGCGTGGTCAGCTTCGGTCCATCGGGGCCATCTACGATTGGGACCGGGAAGTAATCTGCTGCCTTCCCGAATACTACCGTTGGAACCAGTGGTTCTTCCTCAAATTCCTGGAGCACGGGTTGGCCTACCGGGCCAAGGCGCCCGTGGTGTGGTGCCCCTCCTGTCAGACGGTGCTGGCCAACGAGCAGGTGTTGAACGGCAGTTGCGAGCGGTGCGATACCGTGGTAACCCGCCGGGACCTGGAACAGTGGTTCCTGAAGATCACCGACTACGCCGACCAATTGATTGATTTTGACGGCCTGGTGGAGTGGCCCGAAAAGATCCTGATGATGCAGCGCAATTGGGTGGGTCGTAGCGAGGGCGTGGAAATTGGGTTCGACATTTCCCATTGTGGGCTGGCAGAGCAGGAAATCGTCACCTTCACCACCAGGATTGATACCATCTTCGGTGTCACTTTCATGGCCCTGGCGCCGGAACATCCCCTGGTTTCCCAGTTGACCACCGACGAGCAGCGGGAGCAGGTGGAGGCCTACGTGGCCCAGGCCCGCCGAACCTCGGAAATCGAAAGGATGTCCACCGACAAAGAAAAGACGGGCGTTCCCCTGGGTTCATACGCGGTGAACCGGCTCAGCGGCGAACGCATACCCATCTATGCCGCAGATTACGTACTGACCACCTACGGCACCGGCGCGGTCATGGGCGTTCCCGCCCATGACGAGCGGGACTATGATTTTGCCCGCCGGTATGGGCTGCCGGTCCGGGTGGTGGTGGCTCCCATTGAATGGGATGGCAGGGAACCAACGGAAGCCCACATCGGCCCCGGCTTTATGACCAATTCCGGCAAGTACGATGGTATGACCGATGAGGAGGGCAAGGAAGCCATTGCCCGCGACGTGGAAGGCAATGGCTGGGGCCGCAAGACGGTTTCCTATCGTCTGCGGGACTGGCTCATCTCTCGGCAACGCTACTGGGGAACCCCCATTCCCATTGTCTATTGCAATGTTTGCGGCACAGTTCCGGTGCCCGAATCAGACCTGCCGGTGCTGCTGCCGGAGGACGCCGAGTTCAAGCCCACTGGAGAGTCGCCCTTGGCGGAACACGAGGCTTTCCGCAATACGGTTTGTCCCCGTTGCGGCGGGCCGGCCCGTCGGGAAACGGATACCATGGATACCTTCGTGGACTCATCCTGGTATATGCTTCGCTACTCCAGCCCCGATGCTGCTGACAGTCCATACGCCCCCGATATTCTGAAGCGGTGGCTGCCGGTGGACCAGTACACCGGCGGCGCAGAACACGCCGTCATGCACCTGCTTTATGCCCGCTTTTTCATCAAAGCAATGCGGGACATTGGCCTGCTGGACTTTGATGAACCCTTCCTGCGTCTCTACAACCAGGGTGTAATACTGGGTTCAGACCATGAAAAGATGAGCAAGAGCCGGGGCAACGTGGTGAACCCCGATGATGTGGTGGGCGTAATGGGCGCCGACGCCGTCCGCTGCTTCCTGATGTTCATCGGACCCTGGGATCAGGGCGGCCCCTGGAGCGACGTGGGGATTAATGGAGTGGCCCGGTGGCTGAACCGGGTTTGGAACATGGTCGAGCGGGACCCGGAGGACCTGGCAACTACGGCGTCCGACCCTCAGGCAATCAGAGATACGATTCGCATCCTCCATCAGACGGTGCGTAAGTGCCACGCCGACCTGGACCGTTTCAAGTTCAATACGGCCATAGCATCCCTGATGGAGTTGGTTAACCACCTGAGCAAGGTATGGGCCGAGGCCAGCATAGACCCGGCAACCTGGCGCGAGTGTATCGAGAAGTTCCTGCTGATGCTGGCGCCCATCGCTCCCCACCTGTCGGAAGAGCTGTGGGAGCGGACGGGCCATTCCTACAGCATCCACCAGCAGATGTTTCCCTCCTGGGATGACTCCCTGGCGGCGGACGATACCATTACCCTGGTGGTCCAGGTCAACGGCCGGGTGCGAGACCGCATCGAGGTGCCCGCCGACATTGACGAATCGACGGCCCAGCAGCTGGCCCTGGCCAGCGCCAAGGTGACGCCCTATACCGAAGGCAAGGTGGTGAACAAGGCCATCTATGTTCCGGGCCGCCTGGTCAACGTGGTGGTGGCATAGGCAATGCTCCGAGCGATTGGTTCACCCGCTATAGGTAGGGACCGCGAATGACCCTGGTGGAAAAGTATGCGTTGCTGCCCGAGGAGATAGACCGGGAGAGCCTACGAATGGTACAGGCCGACTTGCCATCAGGGTTGCGCCACGAACCCAATGAGCTCTTTGTTCTGTGCCGGATAGTCCGGGCGGAAGGGGACCCGGCAGTCGCCCCATTGGTTCGGTTCAGCGAGGGCGCGGTGGCCCGGGGACTGGACGCCATTAAGCGGGGCGCAGAGGTGATCACAGACGTGCGCATGGTGGAAATGGGCATTTCCAAGGCGCTGCTCCGCCGGAGGGGCATTGCTACCCGCTGCCTGATAGACGCGCCGGAGGTGGCCGACCGGGCCCAACGGGAGGGAACCACCCGCTCTGTGGCGGCGATTCGGGAACTGGCTACCCACATGGATGGCGCCATTGTCGCCGTGGGTAACGCCCCCACCGCATTGTTGGCCCTCTTGGACCTGGTGGATGCAGGGGCGGTTTCTCCTGCCCTGGTTCTGGGGATGCCCGTGGGTTTCGTGGCCTGTCCCGAATCCAAGGAGGAACTGGCGCAACGGGATGTACCCCATATTGCCGTGATGGGGCGTAGGGGTGGCAGTTCCGCCGCCGCCGCCACCGTCAACGCGCTGTTGGAATTGGCCGGCGCTGCCACCGACCAGGCGCCCTTCCGGGCATAGAAAAATGGAACCCCGAATGAACCTGCGGGAGGATTGCGGTTGAATCAAGAGGAAGGAACTTGGGGAGTGATATTGCTGGGTCATGGAAGCCAACGCGGCTCCAGTCCCAGGGAGTGTTCCTGTGCCTGGCGGCAGCCGGCCCCATCGGACGGGTCAGCAACCGCAAATGGAACCAATCCCGCCGACCTGCCCGGCTGGCCCGGTTGGTGTCGTCGTTGCCCCAGCACACCCCAGGGATTGGGTGATGTGGCGGAACGATTGCAGGCAAAGTTGGGCGAAGATCGGGCGAGAGTGGTCCTTTCCTGCCTGGAGTTTATCTCACCCTTCCCGGATGAGGCGGTCAGAATCCTGTCATCCCAGGGTAACGAACGGGTGATTGTTATGCCTTATTTACTGGGGCATGGGAAGCACGCCACCCTGGAAATGGACGAGTTGTTGGACGATATTCGAGCTCAATCTCCCCAGGTAGAATTGGTGGTGGCCGAAGGCTTGGGCGCCGACCCTCGTCTGGCCGACCTCGTCGTGGAACGCATCGGGAACATGGGAGAGGACGCTCCCACGCCCAGCAATGGCAACAGGGTGGGCATATTGCTGGTCAAGGCCGGCACCAGGACTCAGTACGACGATTGCCTTTGGCTGGTGGAACTGGGGAAATTGGTGGAATCGAAGCTGGGAACGGGATACGCGGTTGACGTGGCCCAGTCCCATTATGGTGATCCCACCATGGAGTCGGCGGCGGCCCGGCTGGTCGAGGAAAGGGGAGTATCTTCAGTTATTTGCGTACCCTACATCTTCTTCCCCGGCCTGATTCTGACTAGAAATGTCCTGGGAACCCTGGACCAACTGCGGGAGAAATATCCCGCCGTGACCATGACGGTGGCGCCGCCCCTGGGCGTTGACGACCGCCTAATCGACGTGGCCGCCGACCGGGTGCGCCAGGCATGGAATAAGGCGGGCTGATACCCCTGTTCCTGCGGGAATCTCACCAGGCCAGCTGCAGGTGTCTTGAATGACCGAGAACTCCGAAAGACGGGAAAGGCAGGAAAGCGATTACAGCCGCCAGACGGTGCGCCGTCGCCAGTTGCGCACGGGATATACCACCGGTTCCTGCGCGGCGGCAGCGGCCAAGGCCGCCACCCTTTCCCTGTTGACCGGTAGTCAAGTCTCCGAGGTGTCCATTCATCTGCCGGTGGGCAGGGACGTAACCTTCCAGATTAACCGATGCGAAAGGGATGAGGCTGCCGGACGGGTGACCTGCTCCGTCATCAAGGATGGGGGCGACGACCCGGACGTGACCCACGGCGCCGAGATTTGCGCAACCCTTTGGCGGGATACCGACCCGAATGCCTCGGGCGTGAGGATAGTTGGCGGACCCGGCGTTGGCACGGTTACCCGCCCCGGAACGGGAATAGACGTGGGGGAGCCGGCGGTTACACGGGTGCCCCGGCGCATGATCGCCGATTCCGTGGCCCAGGCTGCCGCGGAACAGGGTTTGGCCCCGGATGCCGGCTTCGTGGTTCAGCTTTCGGTGCCGGGCGGCGAGGAAATCGCCCTCAAGACCACCAACTCCCGGCTGGGGGTGATGAACGGTATCTCGATACTGGGAAGCACTGGCGTAGTGCAGCCCTTTTCCACGGCGGCGTGGCGGGCCAGCGTACACCTGGCCATCGATGTGGCGGCCACCAACAACCTCTCTCACCTGGTGCTGTCCACCGGCACCCGCAGCGAGGAGTATGCTCGCCGTCACCTGGACTTGCCGGACATGGCCTACATTGAGGCCGGTATTTTCAGCGGGCCAGCCATGAAACGCTGTGTAATGCGCGACGTCAAGCGCGCCGCCCACGTGGGTATGGTCGGCAAGCTGTCCAAGATGGCCATGGGCTACTTTGTAACCCACGTGGCGGGCAACCAGGTTGACACCGAATTCCTGGCGGAGCTGGCCGCCCAATGCGGGGCTAACGCAGAGCTTCAGGAGGAGATCCGAGGCGCCAGCAGCGCGCGCCATTTCCAGGAGATTGCCCAGGCCAACGGGCTCCTGTCGGTGTTTCCCCTGATGTGCGAAATGGTCTGTGACGAAAGCCGCAAGCAGCTTGGCGCCGATGCCGACGCGTTGATTGTGGATGTTCTTTGCTTCGACTTCGAAGGTAATCTGTTGGGCCATGCTTCCACCTCGCCGGAGGGAGTTCCGCTGACCGCCGGAGTCGGAACATGAGCGCCGCCGGCAATACTGGGATTACCGCGCCGGTTCATGCAGACGGGGCGGGTCTGGATATGGAGTCGGCAGATGCTCCGGGTCGGGCTTCCCCCCGAAGCTGGGGGTTGCGGGACGAGGACTTTGAACAACGCCGTCCCCTCCGAGGCCAGATTACCAAGCGGGAAGTTCGCGCGGTCAGTCTATACTGCATGGGGTTGCGACCGGACAGTATCGTTTGGGACATCGGCGCAGGTACGGGCTCAATTTCAGTGGAGGCTGCCCTCTTCTGCCACATGGGTCGCATCTACGCCGTGGAACGGGATGAGGCAACCCTTCCCCTGTTGCGAGAGAACGTAAACCGGTATGGACGGGACAACGTGGAGATAGTGGCGGGCTCGGCCCCGGCCGTCCTGACCGGGTTGCCAGACCCGGATTCCGTTTTCATCGGTGGCAACGGCGGTGGATTGGCCGGCATTCTTCAGGAAGCGGCCGGCCGGCTCCGCTCCGGCGGGCGAATCGTCGCCAATTTTGCCACTCTCGAAAGGACGAACGAGACTTACCAATGGTTTCTGGAAAGGGGATTTCAGTCGGAGATCAGCATGGTCAACGCGGCGCGGAGTCGAGCCATGCCCGACGGTTCGGTGCGCCTGGAGGCGCTGAATCCAGTCTTTGTTGTATCTGCCTGGCGGGAGGTTACATCCGGGGAGGGAAGGGAAAATGAGCAGCGCAACGATTAATCCTGCCTATGGCTGCCTGTACGGCGTGGGGTTGGGTCCCGGCGATCCGGAACTGGTCACCCTCAAGGCCCAACGCATTCTTGCCAGGGTGCCGATAATCTGCGCTCCCCAGGCCGACACCAGCCGGGACAGCTATGCCCTTACCATCGCCCGCCAGTTTATCGACACCGACCGGCAGGAACTCCTGCGGTACGGGTTTCCCACCGATGACGCCGAGGCCGCTTCCCGAGTCTGGGAGACGGCGGCGGAATCCCTGGCGGTACGTCTGAAGCAGGGAAGCGACGTAGCCTTCATTACCGAGGGCGATCCCATGCTTTTCAGCACCTTTTCCTACGTGCTGGAGAGTATCCGCCAAAACCATCCGGACATTGCGGTGGAAATTATACCCGGGGTATCGTCGGTCATGGCGGCGGCGGCCCGCGCCAGCCTGCCCCTGGTCACCCACGGCCAACGCCTGGCCATCCTGCCGGCTGTCTATGGCATTGACGATTTGCGGGAAGCCATCGCCAACTACGATACTATCGTCCTGATGAAGGTCAACCGGGTGCTGCTGGATGCTCTGGCAAACCTGGAGAACCTGGGACTGGCCGGAAAGGGCATCTACGTTCGTCGGGCGACTACAGAAGGTGAAAGGGTGGTCCAGGACCTGCACCAACTGACCGGAGAGGACCTGGACTATTTCTCCCTATTAATCATCAAAAGGTGAAGACATGGCACAAGGTAAGGTATTCTTCGTTGGTGGCGGCCCGGGAGACCCGGAATTGCTCACTCTCAAGGCCAAGCGGCTGATCGAAGAGGCGGATGTGGTCATCTACGCCGATTCCCTGGTCCATCCCTCCATTGCGGCTATGGCCCGGGAGGATGCCGAGGTTTACGGCAGCAAGGAAATGGACCTGGAAGAAATCATGAGGGTTACCCTGGATGCGGCGGCCCAGGGAAAGACGGTCGCCCGGATCCAGAGTGGCGACCCCTCGGTGTACGGGGCAATGCTGGAACAGATGCGGGTTCTGGAAGGGGCCGGCGTGGACTACGAGATTGTCCCTGGTGTCAGCGCGGCCTTCGCCGCCGCCGCCAAGCTGAAGGCAGAGTTGACCGTACCGGACGTTACCCAGACCATCATAATGACCCGCGCCCAGGGCCGGATCGCCATGCCTCCCAAGGAGCAGCTGCAGGACCTGGCCGCCCACGGTTGCAGCCTCATCATCTTCCTGGGCATTACCCGGGTACCCCGCATTGTTCGGGACCTGGAAGCCGCCGGTTATCCGAAGGATACCCCCGTTGCCGTCGCCTACCGGGTGGGCTGGGAAGATGAGCAGTTCATCCGGGGTACCCTGGAGGACATCGCGGCCAAGGTGCGGGACGCCAAGATAACTCGCCAGGCCTTGATATTTGTCGGCAAGGCGGTTGATCCGGCCCTGCGCGACCCATCCCAGGTTACCGACGACGAATTCGCCACCTCCCACCTCTATTCCGGCGACTACACCCACCTCTTCCGGCGCTCCAAAGACCGGGTGGGCGCCGGGGAGGCAGGAGCCGTCGCCGGGGCCGGCGTGTCCTCCGAAGCCGACTGAACCAGCGGGGGCCGGGTCTCGCAACTGGAGGGTTGTTCACCAACCGTTGGAGGGACAATGGAATCAACGCCGGCAGGGCCTTGCGATACCGGGTTGGTGGCTATTTCCCGGTCTGGAGTCGTCCTGGCTGGCCGGTTGGCAACGGGCCTCCCCCATTATCCCAGGCTGCACTTGGTGGATCGCTACGCAGACCTGATCGACGGGCCGGTAACCGCCCCGGTGGAAGTGTTTCCCCTACCCCTTCGCCCCGTTCTGGAAGGTCTGTTCGGCCGTTACCGGCAGTTGGTTCTGTTCATGCCCGTAGGCGCCGCCGTCCGGTTGCTGGCCCCGCTGCTCCAGAACAAGGGGAGCGACCCGGCGGTAGTGTGTGTTGACGATGCTGGGCGGTACGCCGTTAGCCTGCTATCCGGTCACCTGGGCGGCGCAGACCAATTGGCTGAACAGGTGGCCGAAATTCTGGGAGCCACTCCCGTCATAACCTCCGCCTCCCACGTCAAGGGCACCCTGGCCGTTGACCTGCTGGGCCGGGAGTTTGGCTGGAGGATTGAAGCCAGCTCAGGCGCCATTACCCGGACCAGCGCCGCCGTGGTGAACGGCGAACCGGTGGGCGTCCTTCAGGAAGCGGGCGAGCCGAACTGGTGGCCGGAAGGCGAACCCCTGCCACCCAACGTGAAGGTGTTCGACTCGCTGGAGGATCTGGTGGCCTCCAACTGTCATGCCGCTCTGGTCATCAGCGATAGGGGATCGGTGGCCGCCAGGTTCGGGGAAATGTCCAGTGGTTCCGTTCCCCTGGTGGTTTATCACCCCCGCAGCCTGGCAATTGGCATGGGTTGCCGTCGGGGAGTTGCCAGGTCCCACCTGGAAGAGTTCTTGAGGAAGACGCTAAGCCGCCATGATTTGGCGGTTGGAAGTATCCGGTGCATCGCAACCGCCGAAGTCAAGAAGGATGAGGCTGGCCTGCTGGAATTGGCCCAGGGTCTTGAGGCGCCCCTGGTGTGCTACGATGGCGACCAGCTCAATTCAGTCTTTGCCGCTGAATTCAGCGCCTACTTGGGCGGTAGCGGAGGGGAACCAACCGAGACTGGCAAGGAAGCGCTCAACCGCTCTGAGGCCGCCCACCGGCTGCTGGGAGTTTGGGGCGTTGCGGAACCGGCGGCTTTGCTGGCTTCCGGTTCCAGGCGGCTGCTGGTAGCTCGCCAAAAGACTGACCGGGCCACCATTGCAGTGGCCCGCGTCCAATTCAGCTAAACCGGTCATGCGCCGGATACGGGGACTTGTTGATGGCACAGCAGAAGGGGAATGGGCAAAAGGGCCGTTTGTATCTGGTGGGGTTGGGCCCCGGCTCTTCGGCCCTGCTGGCTCCCGGCGCGGTGGAAGCCCTGGGGGCGGCGGATGTGGTGGTGGGATTCCGGGGATACATGGACCAGATTTCCCAGTTGACGGTGGGAAAAGAACTGGTATCTATGGAGTTGGGACAGGAACTGGAGCGGGCCGAGCGGGCGATTGACCTGGCCTATGGCGGCTCCACAGTGGCGGTGGTATCCTCCGGTGATGCCGGGGTTTACGGCATGGCCGGCCCCATCTACCGCGTCCTGGCCGAACGTGGTTGGGACGGAGATGGGCCCGAGGTTGTAACCATTCCGGGCATTTCCGCTTTGCAGTCCGCCGCCGCATTGCTGGGCTCGCCTCTGATGCAAGACTTTTGCGCCATAAGCCTCAGCAACCTGCTGACCCCCTGGGATGCCATACAGCGTCGGCTGGAGGCTGCTGCCCTGGGCGACTTCGTGGTTGCCCTCTACAATCCCCGCAGCCAGCGGCGCGACTGGCAGTTGCTGGAAGCCCGGCGCATTCTGCTGCAACATCGTCCCCCAGGAACCCCCGTGGGACTGGTGCGCGAGGCCTACCGGGACGGGCAGAATGTGGTCCTCACTGACCTGCAATCCTTGGAAGGGCGGGCCGGTGAAGTGGATATGTTCACCACCGTAATCATTGGAAACTCCACCACCTACACGCTGAACGAAAAGATGGTCACGCCCCGGGGCTACGAGGAAAAGCGGATTCCAGGCATTTAGGTCGAGATTTCAGGAGCCGGTTAGAATCTGGCAGAGGAAGATATGGCAGCCATAAGAAGGAACTACCTCAAGGAAAAGCTGGCCCAGGGTCAGGTTACCGTTACCATTTCCGGAGTATTGACCAGCGAGATGGTGGACTTCCTGGGTCCCTTGCAGTTCGACGGTATTTGGCTGGAGTGCGAGCATGGAGGCGTAACCTGGGAGCAGTTGGGGGACATGACCCGTGCCTGCGATCTCTGGGGCGTCACCTCCATCACCCGGGTGAACGCCAATGAACCGTGGCTTATCACCCGCACCCTGGACCGGGGATCAATGGGCATTGTTACCCCCCACGTGAATAGCAGGGCGGAGGCGGTAAAGGCGGCCCAGTCGGCCAAGTACGCTCCCCTGGGATACCGGGGCATGTTCGGCGGGCGCCAGTCATACGGGGTTCCCGACTATTTCCAGGCCGCCAACGACCAGAGTATGGTAATCGTCCTGCTGGAAGAGGTTGAGGCTCTTCAGAATCTGGACGAAATCTTGGGCGTTGACGACATCGACGTATTCTTCGTCGCCCCCTCGGATTTGGCCCAGACCATGGGGCATCTGGGCAACCCCGGTCATCCGGAAGTGCAGGCGGCCATAGACCAGGCCATAGCCAAGATTGTGGATGCAGGCAGGACGCCGGGTACCCTGGTCAACGACTCGAACGTGGCCAGCTACATCGAGAAGGGTGTAAAGTTCCTCATGACTTCCTTCAACCCCTGGATAGTGAAGGGCTCCGCTGACTTTCTCTCGCAAGTTGCCTCGGCAGGAAAATAGCCGGGCCGGTGGGGGGACGTATTCGCCGTTGAGTCCAGCGGAATTGGGAAGGCGCCGATCCCTGGCTAGGTTGCCCTGGACGCCTATCCGGAATTCTCCAGGGGTTGTCCTTCATGGCTGGCCCGAAGACAGGGTCTGTGGTTCAAGGGCAGCAGCAACAGGCTGCCCAGGATGAACAGCAGGGCGCAGATGACCAATAGCGCGGCGTAACCGGACCCGGTGGCAAACAACCTATTGGCCACATCCACCATGGCTCCCAGGGTCTTGGAAAATGTTGCTCCTCCGATGGTTGCCAAGCTGACAATCGCTATGTGTTGTCCCTCCCGGCCGGGGACTGCCATTTCATTGGCCAGTGCCCAGCTGGCGCTGAGTATGGGCCCCACGCAAAGGCCGATGCCGCTGGCAATGACCACTACCTGGAGGGTGTTGCCGGCCCAGAACAGCAGGATCGACCCCATGGCCGCCCCAATGGCTCCCACGACTATTACCGGCTTCCGACCCACCCGGTCCGAAATCCACCCAGCAGGGTAGGCGCTGATCGCCAACGCACCGCCGATGAAGATTACCGATGTTCCCATGGTCTGGGCCGGGTTGTTCACCATCACCACGTCTTTCAGGAAGAAGAGGCCGTAGGTGGGAAAGATGAAGGTGGCAGAGATCAACAGGAACCTGGACAGCAGGAACCAGACCAGGTGGGGATGAAGGCTGTTGGTGGGATGACGCAGGGTGGTGGCGCCACGGCGCAGGGCCCCCGTTACGCGCTCCCGATGGGAAGCGATCAGGGAGCTGATCAGTACCGTTGCTATCAGGGTGCCGCCGAGGACAACGAAGGCCATCCGCAGCCAAGCTATCGAGTCCGGACCCCGGTACTGGCTGACCAGGGCGCCGCACACTGCCACCATAACAACCCCGCCGGCGGCATCGGCCAGTATCTTCAGGGACGATGCCACGCCAATACGGCGGTTGGGTACCAGGTCGCCAATCAGCGCCAGGTAGGGCGCCGTGCTGACGCCGGCATTGGCCTGGATGAATATCCAGATGATCAGCAGGGAAATGAGGGTAAGGGTGAAGGACAGCCCCGCCATGCCCAGGCAGACGAAGACCACCCCCGCCAGCATGTACGGCACCCGACGCCCCAGGGGTGAACGGGTGCGGTCGCTGTAGGAACCCACGATGGGCTGAACCAGTGCGGCGGTCAACAGGCCGCTGAATCCCAGAATGCCCACCCAAGTGTTCTTCGCTCCCTCCGGCGCCACGTCCAGCACCAGGGTTGGCAGTATTATGGTTTCCATGGTCAGGAAGAAACCGGTTATGCCGAAACTGAAGGCCCCCAGGCACAGAAAGGCCAGGGTGTTCCACTTGGGACCGGCGTGTGACTGGAGGTGGGCCATTTGGTAGAATCCTGGGAGGGGTTGAAGTTCTCTCAGTCTTCCTGATTTACGCCGGAACGGGAATCCTGAGTTGCCATGGGAAGAGCGTGACCCTATTCTACAGTATCTGTTTCGCGCCTATCTACGGGGTATCGATTAGCGAAGCCGCCCCTAGTTGATGGGCATCCGACAGTGGGGCGGCGGTCGATGGCCCGAAGGAAGATTACCCGGAAGCTGGCTACCTGAAGCTGGATTATGAAGATTTGCTCCCTCCTCCCCAGTGGAACCGAGATTCTCTACGCCCTGGGTCTGGGCGACCAAATTGTGGGCGTAACTGACCTATGCACCTATCCGCCGGAGGTGGCGGACAAGCCCGTGGTGTGTCGAAGTCGCATAGACGTGGATTCCATGACCAGCCAGCAGGTGGAGGCGATGATGCGCCGCATCCTGGAGGCGGGGGAGAGTCCCTACGAACTGGACGCAGATTGGATTGCCAACAATTCGCCGGACGTGGTCCTCACCCAAGACCTGTGCTACTTCTGCGAGGTGGACGCCCAGACCGTGGGTAAGGCAGTAGTCCAAATGCCCATCCCACCGGAGGTGGTTGTACTC
The DNA here is from genome assembly GCA_965221385.1 of Dehalococcoidia bacterium. Classification (GTDB taxonomy): domain Bacteria; phylum Chloroflexota; class Dehalococcoidia; order Lucifugimonadales; family UBA3495; genus Bin22. The sequence goes on along the minus strand of OZ244885.1, from coordinate 617,771 downwards.
AACCCCAGAACCCTGTTGGACATCTTCGACTCGATGCTTGAGGTGGGTACGCTCTGTGGGGCAACGGAACGGGCCCACGCCCTTGTTGCAGGCCTGATGGGAAGGGTAGAGGCGGTGGAGAACGCCCTGGCCTCCGTCACTGATCGTCCCCGGGTATTTTCCCTGGAGGGAATAGACCCGCTGGTGGTCGGCGGCCACTGGATACCGGACTTGCTGCGAAGGGCGGGCGGAGTCATGGACCTGTTCGACCCCGGGTGTCAGGCTGCCCGCCTCTCATGGCGCCAGGTCGTCGAGTATGCCCCGGACAAGTTGTTCGTGGACTTATGCTCCTCCGACCTGCGGAGGCAACTATCGGAGATACCCTGGCTGATGGCTCAGCACGGGTGGGAGTACATCCCTGCCGTTGCGGCAGGGGAGGTGTACCTGATCGACCACGCATATTTCAGCGTACCCGGGCCGCGCATCGTTTCCGGGCTGGAAATATTGGCGCAATTGACCCATCCCGCCCTGTTCTATGGGCTGATCCCTCCCAACTCGGTCCTGAAACTGAAACCCGACCATGGCATAGGGCCATTGACCGGGGGAGCGGCAGATTGCTTTGTACCCTGGCCTCCGGCTGAAGAGTAGCGGCGCCTGGCGCCACAGTTCCCGCCGCTCCCACTTGCCGGTTCGGCTGGATCCCGAGGCAGATTCGGGGTGTGGATGGGGTCGGGCGCAGTAGCGAGTTGTCCCAGCACAGGTTATAATTGGGCAAAACCGCAAAGGGAAGGTTGGGAACTTGACTAGTAGAGATGAGTTCAGATCGGCAATGTCCCTTTTCGCCACCGGAGTTACCGTCATAACGTCGCTGGACGACCAGGGATTGCCCCATTCCATGACGGCCAACTCCTTCACTTCAGTTTGCCTGGAGCCTCCCACCGTACTGGTCTGCGTCGCCCACGGAACGCATACCCATGGTTACGTGGAAAAGAGCGGCCGCTTTGGGGTGAACATTTTGGGCGAAGAGCAGGAGGAGTTGGGCATCTACTTCGCGAAGCGCCCGGAAGACCGCACCGAAGGTACAGAGTACAACTACTCCATTTCGGGCAACGAAATCCCCATATTGGACAATTCGATGGTGTTCTTCGGCTGCGAGGTGGTGGGCGCCCATGTTTACGGTGACCACACCGTATATATGGGAGAAGTTAAAGAGGTCTTGAGGAACGAGGCGGGCAACCCGCTGATGTTCTACCGAAGCCGGTGGTACCATCCCAACGACCGGTTGGAGTAAGTGAGGCCAGGTTCCGGCAGGGGCGTCCTATACTCGGACGCCCCTGCCGGAATGCCATCTCTTTTGCAGAAAAGGATTAGTCCCCAGAACCCCTTGATTTCAAGTCTGCGAGAAACTCCTCGATGCAGTGGTTAACTCGCCTGTAGTTCTGCATCTGAACGAAGTGGGTTGCCCCAGGAATAACCTCTTTCCGCGCCCCGGGAATGTTCTCCACCAGGTAGTCGGCGTACTTCACCGGGGTCATGGTATCTTCTTCCCCACAGATGACCAACGTGGGCAATTTGATTTCCCTTATCTGATCCATGACGTCAAACTGGTCGCAGGCCAGCAGATCGTTGAGTTCCACCGAGGGGCCGATTTCCAGGGCCCGCCGCTTCAGCGACTGGGCCATGTCCGGCGCGACGCCCCTGAAGTAGCCCATGTGATTCTCCAGCCACTGGTCCGGCTGGTTCACCGCGTCCCTGCCCAATTGCAGGTAGTCGGGATGGACCCTTAAACGTGCGCCGGTACCCACCAGAATGATGGCCTTCACCTCCTCCGGGTACCGCAGGGCGTAGAGCATGCTTATGGCGCCGCCCATGGAGTGGCCGCAAATGACCATGTTCTTGTAACGGCGGGCGGTGGTGAACCCGCGCACCCACTCCAGGTATTGATCAATGGAAGTGCAGGGTCGACCCGTCGGATGCCCCGGCAAGTCCAGGGCCTTGGAATTACGAAAATGCTGTAGTTGGTAATAGAAAGCAAGGCTGGAACTGCCCGCCCCGTGGATGTAGATTAGCTTCACTGGTTGCTCCTGGGTGTATGTTTGGGATATTTGTCCGATGCGACCCTTCCTGGCTGCCGATTCGCAGGGCAAAACCCTCTGCAAATGGGACGCACCACTTGGAAGGTGGCATCAAGCATCGCAAAATATGGGGCGGGTTGGTGACCCGCCCCAATTTGCCATCAAGACCATGGATTCACGCAAGCGTCGAACTTGGCCGGCCGCCGAATGCCGGGCCCTGGTAGAATCAAGATTCTCGTAAACTTGCTCCTCCTCCAACGCTCAATGTGTTTCCTCTCAACAGGGTACCATACCAGCCCCCGTCGCCGCCTTAACTCGCATGACAATGCAGCGCTCTTAAGCTGGGGACGCCCAATGGCCGGGGGAAGGTAGGTCCCTTCCCCCTTGCATTAATCCTGCTCTTCCGCCTCGTCGCCATCCTGGTCGGAATTGTCCAAGACCTCTTCATCCTCCCCGTTCTCGCCAGCGTACCGGTCGTCGCTACTTGGTTCAGCCTCGGACACGGGGCTGGTTGGAGCATCGCTCGCCCCTTGGGTCGCGCCGGACTCATCACCCGTAGCCTGGCCGGAGGTGGAATAGTCGGTTTCGGTGAAGCAGGCCACGGAGGCAACGTAATCGTCGGCCTCCCGGTTGCGCCACACTATGACCCCCTGGGTGTAGCGGCTGTTGGTAACGCGCACGTCCTCCAGGTTGATGCGAACCACCTGGGCCTTGGCGGAAATGATGTACACCTCCTGCCCCTCATCCTCCGTAACCACCCGGGCCGCTGCAATCTGGCCCGTCTTGTCGTTGACGCGGAAGGTGCGGACGCCCTGCCCACCCCGACCATGACGGGGGTAGTTCTTCAGGGGGGTGGACTTTCCATACCCTCCCTCGCTGACCACCAGGAGATGGCCGTCGGGGGTGACGGCGGCCATGCCCACCAGCTTGTCATTCTGGATCAACCGCATTCCCTTAACCCCTCCTGCGGAACGGGAGCGAGGGGTGAGGTTCTTGCGCGGGTCCTCGCAGTTACGGAACTGGAAGATTATCGCCTGGCCATTTGCCGTTACCATGACCACTTCCTCAGAGTCGCCCACCTGAGCCACCCCGACCAGTTCATCGCCGTCCTCCATATCCATTACGATAAGTCCGGAGGGTCGGATGTTAGTTAGCTCGCCTTCCTTCAGCGCCTTGATTTCACCCATGCGGGTGGCCAGCAACAGCATGGCGCTGTCCCTGGCGTTCTTGACCGGCAACATGGCCTGAACCTGCTCATTTCGGGCGATGGGCAGCAGGTTCACCAGGAGGGTGCCGCGGCTGGTTCGGGAGGAGTCCCCCTGGATCTGGTAGGCCTTGAGGGGATAAACCCTTCCCCGGTTCGTGAAGAACAGTAGAGTGTCGTGGGTATCCACCACCACCAGGTCCATCAGGAAGTCGTCGTCCCTGGTGGTCATTCCCCTCACGCCCTTGCCGCCCCGGTTCTGGGTGCGATAGGTCTCGCAGGGAACGCGCTTGATGTAGCCCCTCTGGCTGAGGGTAACCATCACGTCCTGGTGGGGAATGAACTGTTCGGCCGACTGTTCCCCCACCTCATCGACTTCGATTCGCGTCCGGCGGGCGTCGCCGAAGTCCCGCTTCAGTTTTCGGGTTTCCCGCTTGATTTCGGTGAGGATCTTGGCTGGGTCGGCCAGCAGAGCCTCCAGGGAGGCAATGGTCTTCTGCAGTTCCTCGTGTTCGTTCTGCAGCCGTTCCCGTTCCAGGGCGGCCAGGCGGCGCAACTGCATGTCCAGGATGGCCTGGGCCTGTACCTGGCTCAGGTCGAACTCGTTCATCAAGTTGGTTCGCGCCGCCTCGGCATCATCGGAGGTCCGGATGATCTGGATAACTTGGTCCATCACGTCCAGGGCCAGCAGCAGCCCCTGGAGAATGTGGTCCCTGTCCCGGGCGCGCTGCAACAGGAACTCGGAACGACGGCGGATTACCTCCTGGCGATGCTCAATGAAGAGGGTCAGGGCCCGCTTGAGGGGCAGCACCTGGGGCTGTCCGGCCACCAAGGCCAGCATGATGGCGTTGAAGGAACTGCGCAGGGCCGTATGACGGTACAGGTTGTTGAGGACAATGTTGGCCTGGGCGTCGCGGCGCAGCTCAACCACCACCCGCATGCCCTGGCGGTCCGACTCGTCCCGGATGTCGGATATGCCCTCAATGCGCTTGTCCCGAACCAGTTGGGCAATCTTTTCGACCAGGGTGGCCTTGTTTACCTGGTAGGGCAACTCGGTTACAACTATCCGCTGGCGCCCTCCCCTGACTTCCTCGATTTCCGTCTTGGCTTCCATTACGATGCGGCCCCGGCCGGTGGTGTAGGTGTCGATAATGCCTTGCGTGCCGCGGATGGAGCCGGCGGTGGGGAAGTCGGGTCCGGGAACCAGCTTCATCAGGTCCTCGGTGACGCAGTTGGGATGGTCGATGACATGACAGACGGCGTCGCAGATTTCCCCCAGGTTGTGGGGTGGCAGGTTGGTGGCCATACCCACGGCGATGCCCGTGGCCCCGTTTACCAGCAGGTTGGGAAGGCGACTGGGCAGAACCTCCGGTTCATTCAGTGAATCATCGAAGTTGAGAGAAAAGTCCACGGTGTTCTGGTCGATGTCGGCCAGCAGTTCGTCGGCGATGGCTGCCAACCGGGCCTCGGTGTACCGCATGGCTGCCGGGGGGTCCCCGTCCACGCTGCCAAAGTTGCCCTGACCGTCGATGAGGGGGTATCTCATCGAGAAGGTCTGGGCCATCCGCACCAGGGCGTCGTAAACCGGCGTATCGCTGTGGGGATGGAACTTGCCCAGCACCTCACCCACGATGCGGGCGCTCTTCCGGTGGGCCTGGTTGGGTCGCATACCCATTTCGTGCATGGCGTACAGAATCCGCCGCTGTACGGGCTTCAGTCCGTCCCGCACGTCGGGCAGGGCGCGCGAAACTATCACGCTCATTGCATAGCTGAGGTAGGAACTCCGCATTTCGTCTTCGATGCGGATGGGCCGTATGCCACCTGAAGGGGGCACGGGGGCTGAAGTTACCATAATGTCTGCTCCTTGGAATCTTTAGCCGGCTGGGGTGATGCGGTTGACATTCTCTCTTAGGTGAACCGTTCAGGGGCAACTGGCCAGGTACTTTTCCGCCCGCTCATGGAAGGCGGCGAACAGGTTGGCAAAGGTGCGGGGTACCTCGTCCTGACGTTCCGGGTGGCACTGCACCCCAATAACCCAACTGTGGTTGGGGCTTTCCAAACCCTCGATTAGGCCATCTTCGACGGCATAGGCGCTGGTCATCAGCCGAGGGGAACGCTGGGCTTCCCGCAAACCCTGGTGGTGCAGGCTGTTGACGCGGAAGAAACCGGCGCTGCCGATTATGGCGGCGGCCTTTGCCCCGGGCGCCAGGTAGATCAGGTGCTTTTCTGGCTGCCAGCATCCGCCTTCCTGCGCTACCTTGTGTCCCGGCAGGTCCTGGATCAACTGACCGCCGAAGGCCACGTTGAGCAATTGCATGCCCCGGCAGATGGCCAGCACGGGAATGTCATGGTCCAAAGCGTAGTCGAGCAGGCGCAGTTCAAGGTCATCCAAGGGCCGGCACAGTTCCAGTTCGGCTTCCGGGTCCGGTTCGGCTCCGTAAAGGGCGGGGTCGATGTCCGGCCCCCCCGTCAACAAGAGGCCGCCAATGCGGTCAAACACCTGCTGGGCGGGCCGGTCATCCGGGGGTGTAACCAGGCACACCTCCGCCCCGAGGGTTTCCATAACCTGAACGTACCGGCGGGAATTGCGGGTATCCACTGAAGTGATGGCGACTCTTGTCATAAGGAGTGTTTATTATAATGGATACCAGGTGTATTTCCCATAGGGGAACGGTGGAAATCAAGGGCAAAATGAGAGGGTACAATTGTTAGAGACACCGAAATTTGGTAAGCTGGCATTGGACCCAGTGGCCGCAACCCGCCAGTCGGCTTTCCTTCCCACCTGGAACGTGGGGCCTCTCAAAAATGGGCTCGAGGCGTGAACTATGAAAGAAGTTATCCAGGAAACCGTAAGACAGTTGGAAGAACGACAACCCTGTGTTCTGGCCACGGTGGTGCGTACCAAGGGATCAACCCCCCAGAAGGCCGGCTCCATGTTGTTGGTACGGCAGGATGGCACCGGTGTGGGTACCCTGGGCGGCGGCTGCGTTGAAGGAGACATCTGGTATGCCGCCAGGGAAATGCTCCGCAATCACAGTGGCCCAGAGTTCAAGGACTACTTCCTGAACGAGGACATTGCCGCCAGGGATGGCCTGGTTTGTGGCGGCACCATGTACTTTTACCTGGAACCATTTTGGGAACCGGACTCCTTCCTCGACATAGGTAACCGGATGCTGGAGGCCTACGAGGGCGGCGACCCTGTTGGCCTGGCCACGGTGGTGAACGCTCCCGAAGAAAGCGCGCTTCTCGGCGCCAAGTTGATGCTGCTGCTGGACGGCGGCGTAATTGGCACCCTGGGCAGCAAGGAACTGGATGACCGGGCCTTGGCCGCAGCCCGCCAGGTGGCCGATGTCGGTTCCACGGCAAGTTTCACCACCGACGAGGGGCTGGAGGTTTTCGTAGAGGGCTTCACCACGCCGCCCACCCTGGTGGTGGTCGGTGGCGGACACGTCGGCAAGGCTACGGCAGACCTGGCCAACATGCTTGGCTACCGGGTGTTCATCGTTGATGACCGGCAGGAGTTCTCCAATCCGGAGCGCTTCCCCTACGCCGAGCAGACGGTGACGACCGGCTACGACCGGTGGCATGAGGACCTGTCCATAAACGTCAACACCTTCGTGGTGGTGGCCACCCGGGGGCATCGCTTCGATGATATGGCCCTGGAATCCGCGCTCAAGACCCGCGCCCGCTACATTGGCTTGATGGGAAGTCGCCGCAAAAACCTGATGATCTACCGCCGCCTGCTGGACCAGGGGGTCACCTTGGAGCGGCTCAAGGAAGTCCACGCTCCCATCGGGCTGGACATCGGCGGCCTGCAGCCCGAGGAGTTGGCGGTGAGCATCATGTCCGAAATCATTATGATTCGACGGGGCGGCAAGGGTGGCCCCCTGCAGATGGACGAGTGGTACCTCGACCGGGTGGCGGAGCGTTTCCAGGACGCTACGATAGAGGTATAGAACCGGTCACCGCAGGAACCCGCGTTCCCTGAGATGTTGTAGGAAGAGCCATGCCTGAAACCGTAGCGATTCTCCTGTCGGCGGGGGAATCCAGCAGAATGGGTGAACTCAAGGCCCTGCTGCCGTGGCAGGGCCAAACTCTTCTGGCCCACCAGATTTCGTCCCTGGCCCAAGGGGGAGTGGACCGGATTATCGTGGTTCTGGGCCACCGAAGCCAGGAGCTGCTGCCCGAACTGGAGGGAAAGCCACGGGTAGAGTGGGTTCTCAATCCCCGCTACCTGGAGGGGAAAACCACGTCGATCAAGGCGGGACTTGGCGCCCTGGGAAGCCGTCTGCCCGAGTCCATCCTGTTGCTGAACGTGGACCAACCCCGGAGCGGCGGATTGGTGGAAAACCTGCTCAACCAGCATCGCGCCAGTGGATCCCTGGTCACCATGCCCACCTACCAGGGTAAGGGGGGTCATCCCGTGATTTTCGACGGCGCGCTGCTGGGAGAACTGGAGGGAATAAACGAGGAGAAGCAGGGCGTCAGGGAGGTGGTGCGCCGCCACGAAGCTGCCACCTTGCGGCTACCCGTGGCTACTGAAGAGGTTCTGTGGGACCTGAACACGCCGGAGCAATACCGGTCGGCGTTGGGGGGTGGGGCAGGTTGAAGGCCACTCTAAGGGCAACCAACCCCAAACTGCTGAAACAATCAGGGCCCGGTAAACCTACCGGGCCCTGATCTGCTTTCGCTCAGTATCCCCGCTTTGTGGCGACCTTGCCACATGTACCCTTCCTGGGTAAAGCTCCAAGAAACCTGGCTCGCTTCACTGGTGCGCGGGGCTTATCGTTGCTGTATTTTCCCTGCCAGTTGTAGAGCATTTCTTCGGGTGTTCACCCCATACCTTCCGAACCGGCAGGGATAGTACAAGGGAAAATCCAATGATGGTACAGTTCGAAAACCTTAACCATTTTCCACCTCCTTACCGGATTTCGGAACAGGTTGGGCATTACTGTCTTTCCTGCTCTACAATTTAGGCTATCATGGCCTAAAGGACTTGTCAACACTTTTTCTTCATTTTGGTCTGAATTTCAGACAAATGTTGAATATCGAGAATTGGTTGAGTGGGTGAGAGGGCAATAGAGAAACCGGGGCGAGAATCCTCCCGCCCCGGCATTGGTGACGCTCTCGTCTTCCGAACCCCCTATGCCGGCTGGAGCGACTCCCTGGTCTTGCTGGGAATCATCAGGGATGCCAGCAGCCCGATGAAGTAGAACACGGCGGTGATGTAGAAGCCGTATTGCCAACCGGCGTTGTCCTGGTCCAGCCACTCCACCGAACCGAAAATCACTATGGCGGCTGCCGCGCCGAAGAAGGTATTGTTGCCCCACATCAAACCCAGGAAGCTGGATTCCAGCCGTCGCCCGGCGGCAATGTCGGCTGCTGCGGCCTGGGTCAGGTTGTTGACCGAGAAGTTCAGAATGCCATAGATGGCCACGAACAGCGTGATCCAGTAATTGTATGACCCGGTCTGCTGACCGCTCCAGATTATTGCCAAGGTCAACAGCGTGGTTACGGCCATGACGAAGATGATGATTCCCCGCCGACCGATGCGGTCGGATAGAGACCCGATCATAGGCCCGACCACAATGCCGGGGCCAACCATCAGGGCCACGTGGGCCGCGGCCTGGAAGGGCGCCACCCCCAATGCCTGGGTCAGGTACAGAGGCACCAGGAACACCAATGAGCGGTCGGCCATACCCCGCACCGCCGAAACGGTGAAGATTGCCCACATACCCGTGCCCTTGAAGGCATCGACCATCCCGGCCCAGTTGTCCCGCACCTTCTTGCCCAGGTCGAAGTCCTGAGGCTTTTCCCCTCCGGCGTGGCGCAGCAGGAAGAAAATCACCACGCTGGAAGTGAACATAATGGGAGTGCTGAAGCCCAGCACCAGTCGCCAGCTAATCGCATCCCAGGGCATCTTCCAGGAGAAGAGGTCGCTCTCCACCCCACCGCTGCTGAGGGTCCAGGCCAGGGCGCCGGCAACCAGCGCTCCCGCAACCATCGGCCCCAATACGTCGCCAATGCTGCCCATGGAGCGGTGCATGGAAATGAAAAGTCCTCGCCGCTGGGGGAACCGGCGCGCCAATAGGCCCAGGGCCGGTGGATGCCACAGGGCGCTGCCCATGGAACCCAGCGCCAGGGCCGCCAGTATCAGCACGTAGGTGGGGGCCACGGACATTATCAGGTAGCCCACCCCAATGCTGAAGGCGCTAATGGAAAGCACCCAGGAGACCCGGTGATGGAATAGGTCCACCAGGAACCCCCCCACCGTGCTGGTAATGCCGCCGAATATGGAGCGCACCACCACTATCATGCCCACCTGGAAGGCGCCCAACCCCAGGTCCGCCGCAATGATGGCGGCCAAGAAGGGGATGGTGTGGGCATAGAAATGCTCGAAGGCATGGGCGCCGATAACGGTGGTGGCCATTACCGAATCCCTGGTGCGCCCCTCCTGTTCCGCTTGAGGGGCCATCGCCGTTACTGATGCCAAGTTAGCCACCTTCCTTAGTCAGATTGACCCTAGCGACATTTGCTTTACTGGGCTTGACCCAGCGTTGAGATGGGTCACCCTTTCCAGGGAGTTGAAGGCGATTATACACCTAGCCCGATGGCAGCCGCACCTTCGAATCTCGCTTGGTCCAGGGTATGCGGCCGACAGGGGGACATCTCCCCAATTGCGTTGGCATATCTGGCTAATACTCGTAGAACATCCGCTGAATCTCCCCCTTATCCTTTGTCCGGGTAAGGGTAAGCATCAGCAGGATTCTCGCCTTTTGAGGCTGAAGGTTGTCGGAAACTATGAACCCCTGTTCTGCCTTCCGGGGGGTCATAACCACCCGCCCGGCCAGGGCGCGGGATGCCAGGACGACGGGTATGCCCTCGGCAACCGCCCGGGCGGCGGCTTCCATGGCAGTGGGCGGATAACTGCCGGCGCCGAACCCGGCAAGGACCAGCCCGTCGGACCCGTTGGCCCGGACTGCGTCAATCAGCAGCCCGTCGGAGCCGGCATAGCAGTACACCATATCCACCCGCGGCAGTCGGTCATAGCCGGCCAGGTCAAACTCCGAAGCCGTCGTGTGCCGCCGCAGGGGCGCCCGGTACATAACCACCTGACCGTCCGAGTCCGCGTAACCCAGGAACCCCAGTTCGCTGGGCTTGAAGGTCTCCACCCGCAGGGTGTTGGTCTTGACCACATCCCGGGCGCATTGAATTTCGTTGTTCAGCACGGTCAACACCCCCATGCCGGCGGCCGAGGGGCTGGCGGCAACCCGAATGGCATCCAGCAGGTTCAGGTCGGCGTCGGTTCCCAATGCCGTCGGTGGGCGCATGGCCCCCGTTACCACCACGGGCTTGGCCGACCTGACGGTGAGGTGCAGAAAGTAGGCCGTTTCTTCCAGAGTGGCAGTGCCGTGGGTAATCACCACGCCGTCGGTTTCGTCATCCGCCAGCAGCGCGTTCACCCGTTGGGCGAGCCTCAGCCATTCCACCGGACCGATGGCCGTACTCCCCACGCTCACCAAGTCCTCCGACGAGATTCGGGCCAGGTCGTTGGCTTCCGGTATCCGCGCCAGGGATTCTTCAATGGTAATGTGGTCGCCCAGTTCCGGGTACAAAATGTAGTCCAGCCGGTCGGGGCCAACGCCGGCGATGCTGCCTCCGGTGGCGACAATTGCGATTGCGGGTTTCCGCTCTGCCATGGACTCTTGGCCTCCGAAACCTGCCGCCGGTCGGTGGCATGGACGGGGGATGGTCCTCAACCCTTCCGGCCGGGGATATGTGGATTGCTATAATTTACGCCAATCTACAGGCAGACTAATGGGTAAGGTCAGCGGCGTCAAACCCTACAGTGTCGGGGAAGGCCATTGACCTGGAGGCAATATGCGGGCCCTCATAGTGTCGGACATCCATGCCAACCTGGAAGCCTGGAAGCAGTTATCGCCGACGCAAACCAGAGGGGTGGCTTCGACGCCATCTGGTGTCTGGGCGATTCGGTGGGTTACGGACCCGACCCGGTACCCTGCCTGGAGCTGCTCCAAAGCTACCCCCTGGTGGCGGTGGCCGGCAACCATGACCGGGCGGCACTGGATACCAGGGAAAGCGCGGATTTCAACAGCGCCGCCGCATTCGCCGCCCACTGGACGGCCCGGCAGTTGAACGACGACCAGCGATCTTTCCTCTCAAGGCTCCCGGAAGTTGCGACCGTCGGGAAATTCACCCTGGTGCATGGTAGCCTCCGCGCTCCCCTTCGGGAATACCTGCTCAACGAGGAGGCGGCGGCTGCCACATTCGGGAGATTGACGACCAGCTACTGTCTGGTGGGGCATTCCCATATCCCGTTCCTGTGTCCCGAAGGTGAGGAGGGGCCGAGATTCCTTCAGTTTACCGAGGACCAGGTGTTTGGTATGGACCATCGCCGCCTAATTGCCAATCCGGGCAGCGTGGGCCAGCCAAGGGACTATGACCCCCGGCCCAGTTATGCCCTGTTCACTCAGGAAAGCGCCGAATTTGCCGGCCTGCTGGAGCGGCGTCGGGTAGAATACAATCGGGCCGCCACCCAGGAGAAGATGCGGGCAGCAGGTCTGCCCAATGGCTTGATCGATCGCCTGGATCATGGCGTTTGAATTAAGGGCGGCGCCGACTTTCCAGGGCGCCAGCATTGACGCCAGGGCGTTGATGTGGCGTTGTTGTTAGGTAACTTGGCTCCGTGTTACTATGAGACTACTATGAATCCCGAACTTATTCGCAACTTCTGCATCATTGCCCACATTGACCATGGCAAGTCCACCCTCGCCGACCGGTTCCTGGAGATTACCGGCACGGTGCGCCCCCAGGAAATGAAGGCCCAGTTCATGGACCAAATGGAGCTGGAACGGGAGCGGGGGATAACCATCAAGGGCAAGGCTGTCGCCATGCGGCACCAGGCCCGGGACGGCCAGACCTACCAGCTCAACCTTATTGACACCCCCGGTCACGTGGACTTCAGCTACGAGGTATCCCGCGCCCTGGCCGCGTGCGAAGGGGCATTGTTGGTGGTGGACGCCAGCCAGGGGATTGAAGCGCAAACCATCGCCAACACCCTCTTGGCCATGGAATACGACCTGGAACTGATTCCGGTGGTTAACAAGGTGGACTTGCCCCAGGCCGAACCCCAGCGGGTGGCCGGTGAGCTGCAGCAGGTTTTTGGCTTCCGGGAGGACGAAATTCTGTACGTTTCGGCCAAGGAGGGCACCGGGGCCAATGACATCCTCGACGCAGTGGTGGAGAGACTGAATCCGCCTTCAGGGGACACGGAGGGTTCCCTGCGGGCGCTGGTGTTCGATTCCGTCTATAACACCTACAAGGGAATCATCGCCCACGTTCGCGTTGAAGATGGCCGGGTTTCCAAGAATGACAAGATCATGGTCATGTCCTCCGGGCGGGTGGCGGAAATCATGGAGGTGGGGGTATTCTCCCCGCATGCGACGCCGGTGGATGCCCTGCATACCGGTCAGGTGGGATACATCGCCACCGGCTGCAAGGACGTTCAGGAGTGCAGCGTTGGCGACACCCTGACCATCAGCGGCCATCCTGCCTCAGACCCCCTCCCCGGCTACGTCGAATTGAAGTCAATGGTTTTTGCCGGTCTCTACCCATCCGACGGGGAGGAGTACAACAGCCTGCGGGCGGCGCTGGAAAAGTTGCGGCTAAACGACGCCTCCCTGACCATGGAGCCGGAGAACAGTGGTGCCCTGGGCTTCGGCTTTCGCTGTGGCTTCCTGGGTCTTATGCACCTGGAAATCATCCAGGAGCGGCTGGAACGAGAATACGACCTGGACCTAATCGTGACCGCCCCCAGCGTGGCCTACCAGGTATTGCTCCAGGATGATACCGCCATCCGGGTGGATAACCCCTCCAAGCTGCCCCAACCCCACGAGTTCCGGGAGATTCAGGAGCCAATTCTGGGGGTGACCATCGTCGCGCCCAACCGGCACGTGGGCGCGATCATGGAGTTGATGCACGCCCGCCGCTCCGAGTTCAAGCGGATGGAATACATCCAGAGCCTTTCCGCTCGTGAAGGCGGGGAGGCCAGCGAGGAACAGACGCGGGTGGTGATGGAATACACCATGCCCCTGTCGGAAATGCTGGCCGACTTCTACAACCAGCTGAAGTCCCGCACCCAGGGCTACGCCTCCCTGGACTACACCTTCGAGGGATACCGGGCTGCGCCGTTGAGCCGGGTTGACATATTGATCAACCATCAGCCGGTTGAGGCCCTGTCGATGATAGTCCACCGGGATCAGGCCGTTTTCCACGGCCGAGCGCTGGTGGACAAGCTGAAGACCACAATCCCCAGGCAGCTATTCGAGGTGCCCATTCAGGCGGCCATTGGCAGCCGGATAATTGCCCGGGAAACGGTTCGCGCCCTGCGCAAGGACGTGCTGGCAAAGTGCTACGGGGGTGACATTACCCGCAAGCGCAAGCTCCTGGAAAACCAGAAGGAAGGCAAGAAACGCATGAAGAGCGTGGGTCGGGTTGAGGTGCCCCAGGAGGCATTCCTGAGCCTGTTGGGAATAGGCAACGACAGCTAGCTGTCAGTCAAGTCTGGAATGAATCATTAATGGGAAATTGTCATTCCGAGCCTGCCGAGGAATCCCAACCGCACCAATCAATCATCCATCACTCCCCAAACCAACCACGCCTGTCATTCCGAGCTTGTCGGGGAATCCCAACCGCAGGGGGCAAGAACGTCTGGGAATGGCAAGGACGGTTGCCCCGCACCTTTGGGATTCCTCGACAAGCTCGGAATGACAAACAAGAGGGGCTGGGAGTGGCAAGGATGGTTGCCCCGCACCGTTGGGATTCCTCGGCTGCCGCTCGGAATGACAAACAAGGGGGCTGGGAATGGCAAGGGCGGTTGCCCCGCACCGTTGGGATTCCTCGACTGCCGCTCGGAATGACAAACAAGGGGGGCTGGGAATGGCAAGGACGGTTGCCCCGCACCGTTTGGATTCCTCGACTGCCGCTCGGAATGACAGCGCTGGTCGGCTTGTGGTAGGTGGCGTTTTCGCCTATTAGATTTGGGGTTCCTCGACCCCGCTTGAAACTGGATAGCTGACCTGAGTTAGTCGGCTCGTGGTCAACTAACCCCCCAGGTTTTCCTTCAGGCTCCGCAACTGTACCAGGTGCTCCCGCCAATGGCCGGCAAAGAGGCGCTCCACCAACCATTGGGCCGCCCTCGGCTCGTCCCAATGGCGGTTGCGCTGATGCACCAGCGCCGTCGTATTCACCAGCAACTCGTCGGTAACCGCCGCCAGTTGGGCTTCCAGGCTGGCGAAGTAGGCGGTTAGCTGCTCCCTCACTTCTGCCATCGTCCAGTTCTGGGCCTCGTCGGTCATGTACTTCTGGTCCGCCCACAGTTCGTACTCCTGCACCTGCCCCGACAGCAGTCCCTCCAGGATTTGTGGGACGCCGCCCGGCGGGGTGTACAGCATGTGGGTGAGGACTTCCCGCGCCGACCACGACTCCTCGTCCGACCGGCGGTCCAGGCATTCATCCATGCCTTCCAGAATCTGGAACAGTTCCTCGCGGATTTCCCTGATATTGGCCAGGTGCTGGTCAGTGGCGGAAGACATTTAGCGCTCCCCTTGTTGAAATTGGAGACCGGTTACTAGGCTTCGATGTTCAGAGGGATGGTCCGGGCCATTCCAAGAGTGGCGAACGGCTCAGGGCTTGAACACCATCAGGAACAGAACCACCACCGGTATCAGCGTGGCGATGCCCCCCACGATGCTGCACATCTTGCTGGCGCGCCGGTACTGGTCCTCCTGGTCTTCACCGGCCAGCACCGCGCTGGCGCAACGGGCCATGCGCCGTTGCTGGGGCATCAATATGACCAACCAGAGGACGACCAGCAGGATGGTCAGCAGGAAGGAGGCGGTGAGCCAAAGCTCCTGAAATCGCTCCCAGCCGGTGATGCCGCCCATCCAGATGCCCGTTGCCAGCAGCCCGACTATTCCGGGCGCCATGAAGGTGAGGTCGGAACGGACCAGGGCCCGGGCCGTGGAGGCGACGGTTTCGGGATTTCCGGAACCTTCGGCCCGCGCCTTCCAAAAGGCGGAGCCAATCAGGTGGCTCATCAGCCAGACGGCAAAGAAAATATGCAGAGTCAACAGCAACGCTAACATTGTATGTCTCCCTGAATTCGTACTTGGTCAATAATGGCGCCGTCTTTCCGCGGGCCCCCTTCGGGAGTAGATACCCCCGTGCGGTTCAGTAGCCCAGGACTAACCTGCCTGACCGCCACCTGCCCGCAGCACGGGGACTGTCGTTGGTGGGATTAGCCGGCGCGGGGCCGCAAGGCCACCAGTATGCCCGCAACCATTATAACCTGCCGTCACTATTTTCGGGCTGCTGTTGCGGCGTATGGCTGTGCGCCCCTGCGGTAGATTGGGCTACCTGTTTGGTATTTGAAACCCCCCTTCCTGTCAGTCCGAGCGGCAGCCTAGGAATCCCAATCGCACGGGGAAACCGTGTCCCAGGTACCGCACGCCCCTTGCCGGGAAATGGGCGGGAAGGCCTTGGCATGGCATTGAGGGTTCCCCCGCACCGTTGGGATTCCTCGGCTGTCGCTCGGAATTGTATGTGTTGGATAATTCGTTGACAGATTGGTAGAAAGAGACAGCACCGATTTGGAGGCGAGTATGCGAGACAACAGCAAGGATCGGACCATAGAGAGGAACTTGTTGCAGAAGTGGCGGTTCCTGGTCAAGGAGTACGACCTGGTCAGGGAGAAGAAGCATCCCCAATTCCGGTTCCGGGAAGACTTCTACCGGTTTCACGGCACCAACCGGCAGACCTTCCTCAAATACTATCATCGCTATAAGGATTTGGGGACCGACGAGTCCCTGCTGCCCCAGAAGCGAGGGCCCAAGTGGAAGAGTCGGCGAACCCTGCCCTTCATCGAGCAGAAGGTGCTGGAGCAACGGCGCAAGGGTATCAATCGGTACGAGATCTATGCCATACTCAAGCCGGAGCTCAAGGAGCATACCCCCTCTCCCTCCACCATCTACGCCATCAGCAAGCGGCATGGCCTGAACCGGTTGAACCAGAAGATGAAGCAGACCAAGCGCCAAATCATCAAGACCCGGGCTGGGGAACTGGGCCACCTGGACAGTCATCACCTGAGCCGGGACCTGATCGTGGGCACTCGCCAGCGTCTCTACCTGGTGGGGGTGGTGGACGCCTGCACCCGGCTGGCCTGGGCTGAGGTTACCCACGACATCACCAGCCTGAGCACCATGTTTGCCACCCTCAAGAGCATCAACTTCCTGAACGCCGAGTACGGCCTTCGCTTCGAGTCCCTCATCTCCGACAACGGCCCAGAGATGGCCTCCCGCAAGAAGACCGACACCCACCCCATGGAACGGATGCTCAAGGAACTGGGTATCAAGCATCGCTATACCCGGCCCTATCGACCCCAGACCAACGGCAAGGTGGAACGATTCTGGAGAACCCTCAATGAGGACCTCCTGGACGAAACCACCTTCGAGTCCGTGGCGGAGTTGCAGGACGAGTTACAGCAGTACCTCCTCTACTACAACACCGACCGGCCTCACCAGGGCCTCAAGGGCAAAACTCCCCTCGAAGCCCTGCAATTTTTGTCATCGAATTAGCTGACACATACAGGAATGACAAATAAGGGGGGCTCGGAATGACCAACAGAAGGGCTTGGAATGGTAGATAAAGGGGGGGCTGGGTATGACAAATAAGGGGGCTCGGAATGACAAATAGGGGCGATCGGAATGACGAACAGGGGGAATCACCGTAGGGGCGCACAGCCGTGCGCCCCTACCTCTTGAACATCCTTGTCCTGCCATGGGCGGACTTACATAGCGAAGTTTACCGGCGCCGCCGGGCCACGGCCAGGTACAAAAGCCCGCCGATGATCACCAGCGCCGCAATGGCCAGCGCGATTAGCAGCCACGTGTTGGTCCAGGACGCCTCCTGGGCTGGCGGCTGGGTGGCCTGGTCCTGGGTGGACGGGGTGTCCGGCACGGTTGGCGCCGCTGCCATTGGGGCCGGCGCGGCTGTGGGCGCCGGCTCCGGTTCCGGCGTGTCCTGCGGCTGAGTGGGCGCCGCGTCGGGTGTTGGCACCAGCACCAGAATCTCAGACCGGGTTCCGTCCGGCACTGGCATGGGCGCGGGCGTGGTCGGATCCGGCGAGGCGGGCGGGGAGGTCGGGGCCACCGGTTCAGGCTGGGAGGTCGAGGCGCCGGTCGTGTCGGTCGAAGTCGCCGGCATTGGTTCCGACGCCTGGGTGGGAGCGGGGATGGCCGTTGCCACGGGCGCCAGGGTTGCCACCGGAGCCAATGTCGGCGCGGGAGTGGGCGCGGGTGTAGGCGCCTCCGTCGGGGCCGGTGGCGATACCGGCGTGGGAGTTACCAACAGCTGGGGAGCCAGCGGGGCGGCCGGTGTCGGTACCGGGGCCGCCGCGGGCGCCACGGTGATGCTCACGATGAAGCTGTCCTCGCCCGCGTCGTTCTTGGCCAGGTAAACGTACTGCTTGGCATCCTGGGGTTCCGTCGGCGTACCCGACAGCCGCCGGGTGGACGAGTCAAGAGACAGGCCCGGGGGCAAGTTCCGGTCGCCGTAGCGGGCGAAGAGGGTGTAGGTAACCGGCTCGTTGGCGCCGTCGCTCGACTGACCCGGCAGGGTCACGTCAACCGGTTCGCCGACCACGAAGGAGAGGGAATCCAGGCCACCTTCCAGGAAGGGGCCGGCGTTGAATTCCGGCACCAGCTTGACGGTTGGCCCCTCCAGCGCATAGTTCCTAATCTTGAAAGTACGGGAACCAGGTATCCCATTGACGTCGGTGGCCGTGTAGGTGAAGGACAGCGCCCCCGAGAACCGAGGCGGAGTACCCCTGATGGTACGCGTACTGGCATCGAAGGTCAGGCCGGTGGGGAGGGTCGGGGACAGCGCGTAGGTGTAGTTCGGGGTTCCGCCGGTGGCCTCAGGAAGCTGCAGGGGCTCAATGGCCAGGTCGGGCGGCATAATCTGGGTACGTATGGCATCCGCGATAGTGGTTTGCGTTACCTCAATTGTGAAGGTAACCGATACCTGGTTCCCCCCTTCGTCCTCCGCCGTGTAGGTGTAGGGGCTCCGGGGCGACGCTGCCGTCGGCGTACCTGAAATGGTGCGCGCACGCTGTTCGGGATCGAAGCTCAGGCCGGCGGGCAGCGCCGGGGTGATGGAGTAGATGCGGTTGGAGGTGCCCACCCCGTCGGTGGACGCCGGCAGTTGCAAGGGTGTAATGGCTGCGCCGTTGACGTAGGTGTATGCCGCCGGATTGGGTGGCGCCAGGCCCAATTGAGCGCCAACGACGAAAACCTTGAAGGGGAGGGTATCGGATTCTGGGTTGTCCGCATCGGAGTCCGTAACCTTGTACTCCCATACCAAACTGTTGTTGGTTTGATCCCGCGTCGGCGTACCCGTGATTCTTCGCGTATTGGTATCGAAGGACAGGCCATCGGGCAGATCTGGTGTAATGGAGTATCTCAGGGTTCCGTTGCCGCCAGTCGCTGCCGGCATTTGAACGACTGCTGTAATTTCCTCGTCCCTGGTGAAGGTCCGGTTGGGGATGGTCTGGCTGCCGAAGGCCGGCGCCACATCCTGCGCCGTCACCTGAATGTCGAAGTTCAGGGTCGCGGAATCCGGCGTAAAAACTTCGGAGTCTGTAATCGTGTAGGTGTACTGGGTGTTGCCCATGATCACCGTGGGCGTTCCGGTAATCTTCCTTTCGCCGTTGGCGTTGAACGCCAGACCCGCGGGCAGGGCCGGGGTGAGCGTGCGTTTCAGGGTTCCGTTGCCAGATATTCCCGGCGGCAGTTGCAAATCTACCACGGTCTCATTGACAAAGAACACCTGATCTCGGACGGTCATGCCGTCAAAATGCGGTTCGGTATTTCGGCTATGCACCTGGAGGTTGAAGACAATGGAATCGGAATCCGGACCCACTAGATCTGAGTCAATTACCCCGTAGGTAACATTCCTGTTTGAAAAGCCGCCGATCGGAGTTCCGCTAATCTTCCTCGTGGTGGGGTCGAAGGTCAGGCCATTGTGCAGATTCCGGATGGAGTAGGTCAGGGGGGCATTGCCGCCGGTGGCCGCCGGAAGCGGGGTCGCGGCGCTGGCAGGAACGGTCTCATTCAGTATGTAAACCTGGAGAGGGATGGTCGCGCCGCCGAAGCTGGGCATCGATTCTATTGCCGTCTCGATGTTGAAGGTCAATGACGCGGAATCCGGCCCGAACATGTCAGAGTCCGTCACCGTGTAGGTGTATTGCGTACTGGCTTTGACTTGTGTCGGCGTTCCGGTGATCTTCCGGGAGCTGGCGTCAAAGGACAGCCCCTGGGCCAACGCCGGGGCCAGGGTATAGCTTAGATCTCCATTGCCGCCGGTTGCCGCTGGCAGGGTCAAGTCCACATTGGCCTCGTTCACCGCATAGAACTGGTTGGCGATGGTCGCACTGCCGAAGCTTGGTAAGCTCTCCGATATAACGGAAATATTGAAGGTCAGGGAGTCAGAGTCCGCTCCCGCCCTATCGGAATCCGTCACAATGTAGGAGTATTCCGTGGGACCCTGGAGGGTGTCGGGTGTGCCTGTAATCTTCCTCCGTCCTCCATCAAGTGTCAGGCCGTTGGGAATGGAATTGCTGGAATCAGTTGGCGCGATGGAGTATTTCAGAGTACCATTGCCTCCGCTTCCCTGTGGCAGTTGCACGGCTTCATCAGACGTAACGGCGTAGTCCTTGATGTAAACCTGATCGCCCACAACTCTATCGCCGAAAGAAGGCGACCTGTCATCAAGCGTGACCCAGCCCCAATTGGATGGGGTTCTACAGCCGGGGTTGCAAGATCGTATACGGTAAAAGTACGTGTTGCCGGACACATACCAATTTTGAAAATTATGGAAAGATCCACTCCTGCCACTGATACCCGGATAGGAAACTGTGGTCCAGGTTTGTTCGATTCCAAATTCCCAGCGGGTATAGGTTGCATCGTTATTGCCAAACTTGAACTCGATCTTTACACCCTTATTGCCAGATTGGCTAGCCCTTAGACACGGTTTAGAAGGGTTGGACTCAGACCAGCAGTCAGGGTCCGGCATCTGTCGTAGTATAGACGCGGGCCCTTCCCCAGGCGAAGTGGGGTTCAGGTATTGTTCAGGATCAGTCTCGTAAGCGTAGCCAGGCGCGGCGGTCCAAATCAGCGCGCCAAGGGCAAAGAGGACGACAACGGCAACCGAGAATCTCATCTACTCATCCACCAAATAAAGACTATTGCTCCAACTGGTCTGTGCAGGTCATATAGCGTTCCTGCCCAAACGGATGGTAGTTTGCGAGATTCGAGCCGTACAGTCAAGGCTCTGCAAGTACTGACTTTGGGGAAACCGGCAGTAAGGCGCCTCTTACAGCCTGCTGTTTCGCAGGTGGCGCTACCGGAGCGCGGTGGAGCTGCAGGTGGACCGGGACGCCTGGCTGGTGCGGTACATATAGGAGGGTGCCCCAGTGGATCCATACGGCCCGGAGCGGCCACCATCGCTGCTTCAGCGCCCGGTCGAGTTGTCGCATGATGGGCTGGACTGTTCCTGTCCCACGCTGGGCTGCCGGGTTGGGGCCTACTCGGTACCGGAATGGCGCTGGGGCGCCGCTTCACTCCGCAGACCAAAGTAGTTGGCGACCAGGCTCACGTCAAAGATGTCGATTACCTCGTCGCCATTGCCATCGCCAAAGTCCAGGGTTATGTCCCTGAGTTCCAGCGTTTCGCCAGGTTCGATTACGATCCCCCGGAGGGTTTTGGACAGGTACCCCGGCGCCCTGATGCTCATGGTGAACGGTTCCGCCGGCGCCTGGATGGCGAAGTAACCCTCACGGCTGACGAAAGTAACCTCTTCTCCAATTTCTATGTAGGCGCCGAGGCTGCTCTCCCGTTCCTGCAGCAGCGCTCGTCCCTTCACCTCCCCAACGGAAGGGGCCGCCCCAACCTCGCCAAAGACACGGGCAGGCAAACCCGGCGATACGGATCCGGCAAGCATGGCAAGAACTAGGACCATGAAGCACACCCGCCGCCAGCCGGTCAGCCAACCCTTGGGATGAAGAATATCGGCCCCCACGGTCACGAGCCGGAAGAGGAGTAGAGGACCAGGAGGGACGAACCGGCGGCGCCTCCGTCCCTGGCCGATTGATTGAGGGTCCAGTTGTGGGTGGACGTGCCGGCGCCCCTGGTCAGCGTGGCGGTGGAACTGAAGATACCCCGGGTACACTCCTCGTCAATCAGGTCTTCGCCGTCCAGGGTGACCTCGGCGCAGGGCGCCTGGGAATTTGCGCCCTGGGCAATCCACATACTGGAGGAAATCTCCGCCACCGTCAGCGTTGACGGGATGGCAAACTGCACGGGATAGGAGTCTCCGGCGTTGCTGGTGGAGACCACCATCATCAGGAAGGAATCCGCTTCCTTGTACTGCCAATGGTAGTATCCCAAACCATCGTCATCGTGCTTGACGGTGGATTCTCCCAGGGCCTCAGATACCACCACGTTGACGGTATCCAGCAGGATGTTGTCATCCAGGTCCGAATCGCTAATCTCCGGATTCTCGGCATCGATGTCCCTGGCCTGCCAGATGAGGGCCGAGGGTTCTCCCCGGGGCAGGTAGGCGACAATCCAGCCTTCGTCATCGTAGTAGAGGTTCACCCTGGAGGTGGTGGTGTCGATGTTCACCAGGGTCAAAGTGGCGATGGTGTAGTTGTCGCCCACGTCCACCAGGGTGGCGGGACCCGTCCGTACCGTCGTATCGCCGGCTCCAACCCGGCTGAAGACATACTTGTCCACCTTGTCCTTGTCCAGGCTGAAAGTACCCTCCTCCGTCAGCCGGTAGTAGGCCGAAAAGCCAGCGTCGTCCGAGGGAAAGGCCAGGTCGTTGGACTGGAGGATGGGACGGGCGCCAATTGGCCTGCTGGGCTCAAGTTCACCATCGGCGTCTTCGCTGGGAGCGGCGACAACGCCCCAGTAGCCCGTTGCCAGGAATAAGGTGAGTAATGCCAGGAGCAGAAGAGTTACGATGGCCGGTCGAGCGACCTTCAATAAATGGGGTATGAGTATGGGCATCCGGGGTCCTTTGGTCAGAGATGCTACACGTAAGATGGGCCAGGTGAACTAGCCACGCAAATGTATAGCACCGCCAATGTCAGGGCGTCAAGTCCCTGCTGACAGCAATTCCGTTCGTGGCCTGTTCTTGAAAGGAAACTAGTAAGGAGGGCTGGCCGCCGGGAATGCGGTGGTGGGCCAGCGTGTACCGAACTGCGAACCTTCAGGTGGGAGGTGGCGCTGTAGGCGGCAGAGAGATGGCAGCCTGCCCCGCGCTGCTAACGTGGTCCGGTTTTCCCCTTACCCCCTGCGGAGGTGAAGGATGTAGGCGCCTGTCCCCAGCAGGGCTACCACTGCCAAAAGGCCCAACAGCGCCGTAAGGGCCCAGGAGGGTGCGCCAATAGTGGCGAGTTCATTTGCCTTGGACGCAGTAGGAACATTAGATACTGGGGAATGCTCATCAGCTTCGGGGGCAGGAGCTGCTGAAGCATCTGTCCCTGAGGCAACGGGAGACGCTACCAGGCGTTGAGGGGATGTGCCTTGTTTTTCTTGACGGGAAGTGCCTTCCATTTGCTGCTGGGGCCCTTGCCTTCCCCGAACCGCGTCAGAACTTTCTACGGCTTGGTCGTTGGAAGTTAGTTCATTTGACAATTCTGTTCCTGCCCCAGGTGCCGAAGTTGCTAAGGTATCGGGCCTCGCCGCCACTGCGCTAGCGTTTGGGCCGGAAACCATGTCTATCGTAAGAGGCTTGGCTTGCAATTCACCTATATTCCCAACAGCATCAACAGGGATGCCCAGGGCAGGCAGCAGAGTTTGGAAAGCGGCCGTAGCTACATCTTCATCCAACACCAGCACGCCAATCACTTCCCTGATGTCTGCAGGGTAATTGATGGCCACTCCATTGGTGCCAACTCCAGCTTTCAAGACCCCTATCGTGTTTCCTTTGGACAGGGCAAACCGATTCAGAATCACCGCCCACTTCCACAATTGCCCCAGGTCGTACTTCACCGGTATGACCTCAATGTTGTAGACTCTAGACCTAAAACGTTCTTTCTCACGTTCATCATCTCCCAACAGATCCAATTTGAGCTTCTCCAACTCCTCGGAGTCGGTAGGAATTGGTGATTTGATTTGAAAGTAGATTGTACCTACACCAGGGTATGAATGCACTCCCGCAATTCCCAGATGTCCGTTGAACTCCCACAAATTGCAGTACCCAGAATCAACCACTGGTGTGTCTATGTGCTTGCGGCAATCGTCGTCACCCAGATCGCTCTTGGTGTCCACGTCCGATACGTCGAATACAATTGTATTCACATCGGCGGCTATGGCTGCCCCCACCGCTGGCCCAGGCCACAACTGCTGCCACGCGGCCCATCCCGGTTCCTCCTTCCTGCCTTCAATCCCACCGGTGAGCAACAGCACGTTGTCATGGCGGGTTGCTTCGGGAAAGCCCGGGGTGCTGGTATCAGTGTATTTTTCCCAATAGGGGCCGCCCATCACCCCATTCATACACCGTTCTAAGTCCGTTCCTTCATTCTGGCCGCACCGTTCTCCTACCTGGTACCTGTGGCTTCCCTCGGGTGTCCTCAGGTACTCGTAGGCCTTCTCCCGAAAGAAGTCGCTCGCCGATTCGCTGACTTCCCCTTCCTGTTCCAAGACCACGTAAATGAGACCATCCTCCGCCGTAGGAGCGTAGAAAATGGCAGAAACTTGGATCAACCCAGCCTTCTGGGTTTCCTCCAAAATGTAACAGTGCAAGGGTTCCGAGGCTAGCGTCCCTCCCCAACAATCGCCTGGTGGTTCCTGGGCCTGGGCCGTAGTCTGGCTCACCAGCAGCAGGTAAGCCGTCAGGGCCAAGACGGAAATCAAGGGAACAAGATGGATCATCTTCCGGTTTCGGCTCATGACATTAATCATGCTGCTCCTCCCGTATTAGCCCTTGCTCAACCACCAGTTTCTCCTGCCGTTCCAGACGTAACAGAGCTGCCGTTTGTTCCATCATTTTCGCTCTGACTTTCTGGAACTTCAGCTGAAACGGATTGGCCATCTACCTGCGAAGACGTACTGCTAGTACAGTGGGCCATCGTCAACTCCACCACGATTGGCCGGGGACTCCAGATGTCCTGGTAGGCGGCGGTAAGGATTCCTGAAAGAGATTGTATGAGGGTCTTGCCACGCCCGGCCGACTTTAGAGTTCTCTTTAGCGATAGCAGGTGTGGCATCGGCAGCCTATGTGGGGGCAGACCGGGCGGGCGTATTCCTGTTCCCATGCCCTTGCCATGGGGCCCAACTTGGGTTTGAGAATCTGTTCCCGTTACGCAATCCCCGGACACTCCTTTCCCCCTCTTCGGTATATTCAAGCACAATTTCCCTGGAGTGTCAGATGAGAACTTAGCCATGGAATTTTCGCATGGATTTAGATGAGCTTGCTAAGGAATTCGTCTGCTTCTTGTAAGGGCATAGGTTTGTCAGGCGCTTCTATCCATTATTTTCCTTACTCTTGAAAAATTACGCTTCCGATGTGATAGAATTGCCTCGCCCAACCCAGTTGGGGCAGTGGGGATATGCCCCGCTTTACCTGGGTTGAACATTCGACCTAGCGGTCGCTTCCTAGAGGCATAATATGGCCAGGCTGTTTCCGGCATCTCTGATCAACCTTGCGCCACTGGTGGTATTCGGGTTACTGCTGATGGCAGTGATGCTCCTGGTCGTCTCACCCACGGTGATGGCGCAGCAGACTCCCACGCCGGAACCAGCAGCGACACCGGCGCCGGCGCCCACGGTGACGCCAGAACCTACAGCAGCGCCGGTCCCCACAGCCACGCCGGAACCCACAGCCACGCCAGAACCGACGGCCACGGCGACGCCGCCGGACATCGCCCCCGTCTTCGGCCCGCATTACGTCGAGGACCAGGCCTTCCCCCTGGGAGTGGCCAGCTCGGGTATGACCCTGCCTGCGGCCACCGGCGGCAACGGAACCCTGTCCTATCGCCTGTCCCCAGCGCTCCCTGCCGGGCTGAGCTTCGATGGCAGCACCCGGCAGATTACCGGCACTCCAACAGCCATATTGCCCGAAACCATCTACACCTACACCGTCTCAGACTCGGACGGCAATATCTCCGCCGCCGACGAAGACGCCCTGAATTTCTATGTGACGGTGGGTTACAACGCCCAGACTACGGCTCCGACCAACGTCCGAGTCACCCCCAAGGCACAGGGGCTGATAGTGACCTGGGATTGGCAGGACGATACCGGGGGCCAGTGCGTTCTGCAGGAGGATTCACCGGGTTTTGAGATTACCTACCGGAAGGCGACGGTGGACTGGGTAGAGTCTCCCTACTTGGTGGTGAATACGGCGGATAATGGCGCCTTCGAGATATTCCAAGGGGCCGGTTCTACCTTCCTGGACGCGAGTTTTGCCATTGATGAAGACGCCGAAGGTTATATACGCCCAGATCAGAATGGCGTATTACTTGACCCCGAAGAGTACGAGGTCAAGATGTTGGCCTACAGCGCCCTGTGCTATCAAGCCAACAGCAACTTCACCAGTCCGGTATCGGATACACCATTGCCGCCCGAGCCTATCCTGACCTTTGGGTCGCAGACCATTGCCGACCAGACCTACGTTGAGAACTCTTCCATTGACACCCTGCAACTGCCGGAAGCAACCGGCGGTGAAGGGACTTTGACCTACTCCCTCACTCCTTCCCTGCCGACAGGCCTCTCATTCGACGCCCCCAATCGGCAGGTCACGGGAACACCCTCGGTGGTTCAGGCCGCGACCGAGTACACCTACACGGCGACGGACGCTGCCGGGGATACCGCCAGCCTGACCTTCGACATGACCGTCGAGGCGGACATCGCCCCCGACTTCGGCTCGCAATACGTCGAGGCCCTGACATTCCCCCTGGGAGTGGCCAGCAAGGCTATTACATTGCCCGAGGCCACCGGTGGCAACGGGACCCTGTCCTACCGTCTGTCTCCAGCGCTCCCCGCCGGGTTGAGCTTCGATGGCAGCACCCGGCAGATCACCGGCACGCCCACCGCCCTGATGCCCGAAACCATCTTCACCTATACGGTCTCAGACTCGGACGGCAACACTTCTGCCTCCGATGAAGACTCGCTGGCTTTCCTCCTGTTTGTGGGCTACAACGCCCGGACAACGGCCCCGACCAACGTCAGAATCACCCCCAAGGAACAGGGGCTGATAGTGACCTGGGACTGGCAGGACGATACTGGGGGACTGTGCCTGTTCGAGGGAGATCTCCCCGGATTCCAGTTGAATTACCGGAAGACGACCGCTGAATGGGTGGTGCCCTCATTCCTGGTGTTGAACACGGCGGATAATGGCGCCTACGAGATACTTCATTTTTCCGATGGTCCCATTGTGGACCAGAGTTTCGCCATCGATGAAGACGCCATGGGGTTTGACCGCTCGGAGCAGAATGGCGTGCGGCTTGACCCAGAAGAATACGAGGTCAGGTTGCTGGCCTACAGCTCCCTGTGCTACCACTCCAACAGCGTCTTCACCAGCCCGGTGTCGGGTACTCCCTTGACGCCCGCGCCAACGGCAACGCCAGTACCGACGCCAGTCCCAACGGCGACGCCTGCGCCCACGGCCACGCCAGTTCCGACGCCCGCGCCTACGGCAACGCCAGTACCGACGGCCACGCCCGTACCGACGCCCTCGCCTACGCCAACGCCTGCGCCGACTCCGACACCTGCGCCGACGGCCACGCCCGTACCGACACCTGTACCGACGGCCACGCCAGTTCCGACACCTGTACCGACGGCCACGCCAGTACCGACGCCTACCCCGGCGCCCACAATTACGCCGACTCCAGTACCGACGGCCACGCCGACGCCCGTACCGACGGCAACGCCTGCGCCTACAGCCACTCCGGCGCCCACGCCTACCCCGGCACCCACAATTACGCCAACTCCAGTACCGACGGCCACGCCGACGCCCGTACCTACGGCGACGCCTGTACCGACGGCCACGCCGACACCTGTACCGACGGCAACGCCTGTACCTACGGCCACGCCAGTTCCGACACCTGTACCGACGGCAACGCCTGTACCGACGGCCACGCCTGCGCCTACAGCCACGCCAACGCCAGTACCGACGGCCACGCCAGTTCCGACACCTGTACCGACGGCAACGCCTGCGCCTACCGCCACCGCAACACCGGTGCCCACGGCCACGCCAGCGCCAACTGCGACACCGACCGCCACCGCGACACCGGCGCCGACGGCAACGCCTGCGCCGACCGCCACCGCGACACCGGCTCCGACGGCAACACCTACCGCCACCGCGACACCGGCGCCCACGGCGACGCCGACCGCTACTGCGACCCCGGCGCCGACTGCGACGCCGACCGCTACTGCAACGCCGACCGCCACCGCGACACCGGCGCCCACGGCCACGCCGACCGCCACCGCGACACCGGCGCCCACGGCGACGCCGACGGCCACTGCAACGCCGGCGCCTACGGCCACGCCGACCGCCACTGCAACACCGGCTCCGACCGCTACTGCAACACCGGCGCCGACTGCGACGCCGACCGCAACTGCGACCCCGGCGCCCACGGCTACGCCGACTGCCACTGCGACCCCGGCGCCCACGGCAACGCCTGGCCCCACTCCCACGTTGGTGCCTCCGCCCAGCTTTGGCTCGGAGACCGTGGACGACCAGAATTACGTGCAGAGCTATGCAATCACCCAGTTGCAACTGCCGGAGGCCACCGGTGGCAACGGGGCGCTGTCCTACAGTATTACTCCGCTGCTGCCCGCCGGATTAGTCCTCGATGCCACGTCCAGGACGTTGAGCGGGACACCAACGGGAGCGCAGGCTGTCACCCAATACACCTACAAGGCCACCGACTCCGTTGGCCTCACCGCCACCCTGACCTTCAACATCACGGTCACAGTGGGAGCCGACTACGATACAGACGACGACGGATTCATTGATATTTGGAACGTTGCCCAATTGAACGCCCTCCGCTGGGACTTGGACGCCGATGGCAGCGTCGCCAGTGGCGATCAGGCCTCTTATAACGCCGCCTTCTCCGCCTTCCCCAGGCCCGGGTTGGGCTGCAACGAGGACGAGACGGACGCTGCCGACCGGGTTTGCTTCGGCTATGAGTTGGCCGCTGACCTGAACTTCGACAGCGACGGCGATGGAGACGTTGACGCCAACGATCACAGCGGCCTCTACTGGAACAGTGGCAAGGGCTGGACGCCCATCGGCGGGGCCTTCGCCGGGCTGCTCGATGGCGATGGCCGCAGCATCAGCAACCTGTTCATCAACGTCGACCGCAGAAGCGAATCGCCAAGTAATGAGTTCGATCTCTACTACGGGCTATTCAAAGAGATTGGCGGGTCCGGCGAGGTGCGCAACCTGAATCTGGTGGACGCAGACATCACGGCCCACAGCGCCATCGACTCGGGCGGCTTTGACAGGAGCCGGGCTGGCATCCTGGCCGGACTGCTGAAGGGCACGATATCCGGGGTCAGCACCTCCGGTTCTGTTGCCGCGCAGGTTGGGGCCGCCTTCGCTGGCGACTTGGCCGGCGGACTGGTCGGCCATGTGGATTCCAGTGGAGCATCCATCACCCGCAGCAGTTCCTCCGCCACGGTTGTCGGCGGCACCCGGTCCGGCGGGTTGGTGGGCCGGATGGAATCCGGCAGCATCTCCCTGAGTTCCACCTCCGGCAACGTGAAGGTTGCCTCCCTTGCTGCCAATGGCGTGGAGACGCCCGAGGCAGAAGCGGGCGGGCTGGTGGGTTACGCCGCAGACGACGGCAACATAAGCATTAACAGCAGCTACTCGACCGCCACGGTATCTGGAAGCGACGCCTTGGGCGGACTGGTGGGGTATTTCGGTGAAGGCAATTCCATCACCGGAAGTTACGCTGTCGCCAACGTGACGGGTATAGGAACTGGCAACATTCACCTGGGAGGGTTGGTTGGTGAAGTCAGCGGGGCCACAATCAAGTCGAGCTATTCCGTGTCGTCCGTGAGCGGCGACACGGGCTCGATAAGCTCTCTGGCGGGAGGCCAGCTTGACCGGGATGTCGGAAGAACGAGCGACATATCCGGCGGCTATGGCGCCGGTACGCTTATCTTCACTGGCACTCAGGACGATCCAATCAGTGGCCTGTTCGGCTTTCGTGGATTGTACTTTGGCCGGTCCGGCGTCACCGACATGTACTGGGACAAGGAGACCACCGGTATTGCCCTCGGGGTGGGGGACTCTGGTGTAGGCAAGACCACCGCGGAACTCCAGGCTCCCACCTCCAACGCTGGCATCTACGCCAGTTGGGACGCCTCCCGCTGGGATTTCGCCGGCACCTGCGATTACCCGGTCCTGAAGGCCGACATGGACGGCAACGGAACCGCCACCTGGCAGGAGTTTGGTAATCAGACAGTCGCCGCCAACTGCCCGCCCATCCTGGTGAAACCGATTCCCGACGTGTCGATTACCGCCAATACCTCGCTGGTCATCCCCTTGGTCAGCGCAGGCGATCCGGTGTTCATCGACAGCGACGGAGACACCTTGACCTTCACCGTAACCGGGTCGTCTCCGGCGGGGTCTGCGACAGTCACCGGGGGCCAATTGACCGTGCAGGGATTGAGCAACGGCTCTTTCACCGTAACCGTTGTCGCCAGCGACGGCATTTCCTCAACGACGGCCAGTGATGCCTTCCGGGTGACGGTGAGCGGCGATTCCGGCCCGTCCTTCCTGACTAACGTTGTGCCGGACCAGACGTACACCCAGCATGTGCCCATCAGCGTCCTGCAACTGCCTGCGGCCATCGGTGGCGACGGAACGCTGACCTATTCCGTCAGCCCAGCGTTGCCAGCCGGCCTGAGCTTCGACGCCAGCGCCCGACAGATCAGCGGGGCGCCCACCGTCGCCCAGTCGGCGACGACCTACACCTATGCCGCGACGGATTCCAACGGGACGTCCGCCAGCATTACCTTCGACATCACTGTGGAAGGCGCGCCAACCTTTGGGTCGCAGACCGTGGCAGACCAGATCTACTACCTGAACAAGCCAATCAGCGTCCTGCAATTGCCGGCGGCCACCGGCGACGGAACGCTGACCTACACCCTTAGGCGCTTTTTGCCCAGGGGTCTGAGCTTCGACGCCACGACCAGGCAGCTCAGCGGGACGCCCACGCGCCTCCAGGCGGCCACGCAGTACACCTACACGGCCACCGACCCCAACGGGGCTACCGCGGTCCTTACCTTCAACATCACCGTGGAGGACGCGCCCGACTTTGGCTCGGCGACCGTTGCCGACCAGTACTACGTCCAGCACCGGGCCATTGCAACCCTGCAACTGCCTGCGGCCACCGGCGGCGACGGCACTCTGACCTACTCCGGCAGCCCGTTGCTGCCGGCCGGTCTAACCTTCGACGACACCACCCGACAGATTAGCGGAACGCCCACGGTGGCTCAGTCCGCTACTACCTACACCTACACGGCCACCGACTCCAACGGGGATACGGCAAGCCTGGACTTCGACATCACTGTGGCCGCTAACCTGGTTCCCAGCTTCGGAACGCAGACAGTGGCCGACCAGACCTACATTCAGAACCTGGCCATCGCCACCTTACAGTTGCCAGCGGCCAGCGGCGGCGATGGAACGCTGACCTACACCCTGGCGCCCAGCCTGCCCGCGGGCCTGACCTTCGACGCCAGCGCCCGGCTGATCACTGGGACCGCTACGGCGGCGCAGGCGGCCACGACCTACACCTACACCGCTACGGATTCCGATGGTGACCCAGTTTCGCTGACTTTCGACGTCACCGTGGAGTTGGACACCAACCCCGGGTTCAGCACGTCGCTGTCCGACCAGACCTATGTCACCGGATCCAACATCGTGCCGTTGGCCTTGCCCGACGCCACCGGCGGGAACGCGCCGCTGACCTACACCTTCTCTGGCACGCTGCCCCAGAACCTGAGCTACCAGCCGGGCGTTCGTCAGATAGTCGGCAAGCCCAGCGCGGCCCAGCCGGCCACCTCGTTCACCTACACGGTGACCGACGCGGACAACGACCAGGCCTCCATAGGCTTCAACATCACCGTGGAAGCGGCTGACGAGACTCCCCAGCTTGGAGCAATGATCGCCGACCAAGTCTTCCGGGCAGGGACCGCCATCGCGACGCTGCAGTTGCCGGCGGCCACCGGCGGCAACGGGACGGTGACCTATACCCTGACGCCCTCGCTCCCCTTGGGTCTCACCTTCGACGCCACCGCCCGGACGGTTACGGGAACCCCCGCGACCGATCAGGACGCCACAGACTACTACTACACCGCCACCGACGGCGATGGCGATTTCAGCGGCGTGGTCTTCTCCATCACGGTGCTGGCCTCCAACGCCCCCGAATTCCCAGGATTTGGTGGAGGGCTCATTGGCGGAGTTGGGGATCAGATCTACGTGGTCGGGCGAACCATCACTCCGTTGCAGCTGCCGGCGGCCACCGGCGGCACCGGCGCGCTGACCTACTCCCTGGATGGAACGCTGCCCGCGGGGCTGAACTTCGACGCCGTTACCCGGCAGTTGACCGGGACGCCTACGACGGCGCAGCCCTCGACCTCATACATCTACAAGGTTACCGATACCGCAAACGGCATGGCCTCCTTGACCTTCGACATCAAGGTGGTGCCGAACGACAAGCCCACCTTCGGTGACCATTCGATACCCGACCAGGTCTTCACGACCAAGGCGAGTGTTGGCGTCGTGCAACTTCCGGAGGCGACCGGAACCGACACCCCGCTGACCTACACCTTGACGGGAACGCTGCCCGCCGGCCTCAGCTTCGACGCAGCCACCCGGCGCATCACCGGCGCCCCCACCGCCACCCAGTCGGCGGTGGCCTACACCTACACCGTTGCCGACTCCGACGGCGACACCGCCTCGCTGACCTTCAACATCATCGTTGAAGACAACGCCAAGCCCACCTTCGTCGGTCAGTCGATTGGCGACCAGACCTACATCAGCGGGATTGCCATCGCGGAATTGGTGTTGCCCGTCGCTTCCCTGGGCAGCGAGCCTTATACCTACTCATTGACCGGAACGCTGCCGGCCGGACTAACCTTCGATGCCAGCAGCCGGACGCTCAGCGGCACGCCCACGGCCACCCAATCCGCCGTTACCTACACCTACACGGCTACCGACGTATTGGCGGAAACGGTGTCATTGACCTTCACCATTACGGTGTTGGCCAACGTGGCTCCCAGTTTCAACGCAACCATTGCCAATCAGACCTACGTCCACACGTATCAGATCGACACGCTTAACTTGCCCGCCGCCACCGGCGGCAACGGGACGCTGACCTATGACCTGGGCGGCATCCTGCCCAGTGGGCTGACCTTCGACCAGGACGCCAGAACCATCACCGGCACGCCCACGGGACTCCTGCGGGCCACGACCTACACCTACACCGCCACCGACGCGGACGGCGACAAGGCGACCCTCACCTTCACCATCACGGTCGAAAGGGCTGACGACTTCGACACTGATGACGACGGCCTCATAGAGGTGGAGAACCTGGCCCAGTTCAACGCCATCCGCTGGGACCTGAACGGCGACGGCGCGGTGCGGGATGCCGACAAGGCCGCCTACCAAGCCCTCTTCTCCGACCAGCCACGGCACAACATGGGCTGCAACGAGGACGAACCGAATCTGGCGGACCGGGTTTGCATCGGCTACGAGCTGACCGCCGACTTGGACTTCGACAGCAACGGCAACAACCGGTCGGACGCCAACGACCACAACGGCATCTACTGGAACGGCGGCAAGGGCTGGACTCCCATGGGTGGCAGCTTCAGTGGGGTGCTGGAAGGCAACGACCACAGCATCTCCCACCTGTACATCCACGACGACCGCAGCGACGAGGATTCAACCCAGAGTGGGACAAGGATCGTCCGCTACGGGCTGTTCCGAGCGATCCATTCCGACGGAGAGGTGCGCAACCTGTCATTGGTCGATGTGGACATTCTTGTCCGCAGCCCCAAAGACCAGGTCATTTCCGGCATAATTCATGAAACCCTCTTCAGGGTCGGAGCGCTTGCCGGGTTCAGCGCCGGCAAGATTTCCGGGGTCCACGTGTCCGGCGTCCTGGAAACGCTTGCCGAGCAGGACCATCGCGCTATTCATGGCGCAGGAGACAATGTCGGTGGCCTCGTGGCCAGGATGGACGGCGAAAATGCGCTGGTCACCCACAGCAGCTCCTCAGCCAAAATTTATGGTTATGACGATGTTGGGGGATTGGTGGGGGTCGTGTGGGAGGGCGACATCAGCCACAGCTACACCACCGGTGACGTGCTGGGTATTCTCTATGTCGGCGGACTGGTGGGCTTTGTCTGGCGCGAGGCAGACGCCGAAATCACCAGCAGCTACGCCACCGGCTGGGTGAGGGGACACCAATCGACAGGCGGGTTGGTTGGCCAACTGGAGGATGGCAACTACATAATCGGAAGCTACGCCACCGGCTTGGTCACGAGCAGATTCTTGATTGACGAGTTTGGCGTCAGTATCGATGGATTTGATACAGGCGGACTGGTTGGCACTCTCAGAGGCGGCCACATCGTTTCCAGCTACGCCTCTGGGCTTACCCTGCAGGATGACAATGTGGGCGGACTGGTGGGCTCGAAAAACGATTGGAGCCTTACAGTTTTGGGAACCATCTCCGACAGCTATTCAACGGGTGACGTATACGACGATTACAACTTCCCCAATCCTGGGGCGAGGGGCGGACTCATAGGCCGCCGCTACTTGGGGAACAGCAACTACCCCTCCGTCCTTAACTCCTACTGGGACACCGAGACCAGCGGGTTTACCACCAGCGCCGGCGGCGTGGGGAAGACCACCGCGCAGATCCAAAACCCCATCTCCAAGTCCGGCATCTACGCCCAGTGGGACACCACCTACTGGGAGTTCCGGAACACCTGCGACTACCC
Source organism: Dehalococcoidia bacterium (assembly GCA_965221385.1). GTDB lineage: Bacteria > Chloroflexota > Dehalococcoidia > Lucifugimonadales > UBA3495 > Bin22. Next base: position 583,410 of record OZ244885.1, on the reverse strand, counting down.
GGTCCTGAAGGCCGACATGGACGGCGACGGCATCGCCACCGTGGAGGAGTTTGGCAACCCGGTCAATATGCCTACGAACCCCGGTCAGGGCAACCGGAGCAGCCTGACCCCTTATCAGGTCGCGGCGTCCGACAGCTGCCCGCCCAACGTGGCCAATCCCATCGGGGACCAGACGATTTCGGTCAACACGCCCCTGTACATCCCGCTGGAGATGGAAGGCGCCCATGTGTTCTTCGATGGCGACGGCGATGCCCTCAGCTACTCCGTCTCCGGTTCGTCCTCGGCGGCGACCGTTACGCTGTCCAACAACCAGTTGACCATTCTGGGACTGAATAACGGCGACCTCGACGTCACCGTCACCGCCAGCTCGGGGAATCCGACTGAGACCGTAACGGACGAGTTCACCGTAACGGTGACCGGCGACTCCAGCCCCACTTTCCTGGGCGCCAACATCGGAGACCTGGGCTACATCGTCAACGTTCCCATAGACACCGTGGATCTGCCTGACGCCAGCGGCGGCAACGGCTCGGTAACCTACGCCTTCACGGGCGCGCTGCCCGCCGGCCTCAGCTATGACTCAACCACCCGGGAAATCACCGGAACGCCCACGGCGCTGCAGTCGGCGGTTACCTACACCTACACGGCCACCGATACCGACGGCGACGTGGCGACGTTGACCTTCACCATCAAGGTGGAGGTGGACTCCACCCCGTCCTTTGGCTCCAACCAGGTGGCCAACCAGACCTATCTCAACACCCTTGACGTTGTTTCCCTGGCGCTTCCCGAGGCCACCGGCGGCAACTCCCCGTTGACCTACACGTTGACTCCGGCGCTGCCCACGGGCCTGAGCTTCAACGCCGAGTATCGCCGCATCACCGGAACGCCGAACGTGAATCGGCGCACCAGCGACACCTACACCTATACCGTGACCGACAACGACGGGGACACGGCCATGCTGACCTTCAGGATCACGGTGGTCTATAATCTGTTCCCGTCATTCGGAAGCCAGCCCCTGACCAGCTACGTATTCTACGAAAACACCCCCGTTGGCATCGTGCAACTGCCTCTGGCCATCGGCGGCAACGCCCCGCTGACCTACACCCTCACCCCTGGGCTGGCCCCCGGGCTGAGCTTCGACGCCAACAGCCGTCAGATTACCGGCACGCCCACCGTGGCTCCCAGCGCCACGACCCACTACTACGATGTCGTTGATGCGGACGGCGATCGGGTGTCCCTGGGCCTCACCATCCTGGTGGTGGAGGACCTGGACCGGGACGACGACGGTCTGATTGAAGTAAGCACCAAGGCGCAGCTTGCCGCCATCCGTTGGGATCTGGACGGGAACGGCTTCCCCACCGCTTCCAGAGCCCAGCAATACCGGGCGGCCTTCGACCTCACCGAGGAGGGCGCGCTGGTTCCATGCCGCGGCGTCAGCTGCCACGGCTACGAACTCGTCACCGACCTGTTCTACGATACCGCCACGGAAACGGCAAATTACATTGGGGACAATGCCAACCCGTTCAACGCCGAGTTCAACGGCAACGGCCACGAGCTTCGGGGCATGGTCTTCACCACCGGCGTGGCCAACAACACCGGCCTCTTCGGCGTGATTGGAACGCAGGGCCACGTCTATAACGTCAACATGGTCGGCGGCGGGTCAATTTCGTGGAGCAACAACTGGAAGAACAACCTCCACGGCAACGCCGGCATGATCGCCGGAATCAACAAGGGCACCATATCGACCAGCCGCACCAAGGATGGAGTAATCCAGGGATCCACCGGCGGCGGCATGATCGCCGGCACCAACATGGGTACCATCTCAAACAGCTATGTTCTGAATGGCGACGTTCAGAGCGGTGAGGCCGCCGGTATCGTCGTTGGCCGGAATAACCTGGGAGCCAGCATCATCAACGTGTACAGCGGCGACGGCATCGCATGGACCCAGCACAAGAACCAGAGGGTTGCCGCTCTCGTGGGCCGAAACTATGGCAGCATCGAAGACAGCTATACCATCGGCAAGGCGAAGCGCAAGGGCACCCGCTACGGCCCCCTCAATGGGCTGCGATCCAGCACCAGTAGCATCAACGACAGCTACTTCTACTCCGTCCACCCGTCGGACGAGTACTTCGGCGGAACTCTGAAGACGCGGGAGCAGCTCAAGGCCCCCACCAGCGCCACGGGCATCTACGGCAACTGGGATACGGAATGGTGGGACTTTGGGAACGATAGGGACTACCCGGCGCTGAAGGCAGACTGGAACGGCGACGGCGTGAAGACCTGGCGGGAGTTCGGTGTCCAAAGATAGCGGCGCCTGGGTCTTGACAGGCTCAGGCCCACCGCACCTGTTGCCACGGTCAAGCCTTCACCTGATGGGTGGGAGTTAGCTAACGGTGGCTGGCTGGAGGATTCTATCCTCCGGTCGGCCACTTTTTCTTCTCAGGTCTTGCTCCAGGGCCGTATGCCGGGCCGGGCGCGCCCGGTTTCGTTGAAAAATAAACGAGGGATTCAGGAAGGGCTTCTTCCAATTCGTTTGCCTCATCCCTCGCCCCAGGGTGGGTAACTGGCCCGGGTCCACTGGAAATCCTTCTTCTAACCTGACCCGCTACCTGCCCCTTCCCCTGTCCAACCCCTCCGGATTTCCCCTTGCGCCGGCGTGAACGAGAGGAGTAGCCCCCTTCGCCATTGCCTTGCCCTGCCGGTAATTCTTCTGCAATGCTGCTGCGCCGGTTTGGCAATCGCGCCTTTCTTGACCCGTGATTTTTCAACGGATTGCAAATTGCCCAAAACAAGGGGGCAATTCTCATTGACCCGTGGTAGGCCGCGCTTGTAATGTTTCAGCGTTTGCCAAAGACCGCGACGCGGGTCAGGCGCAGAATTATTCTATTTTCGATGGAGGATATGGTGGACAGCAGCAGGAGGATTTGGTCTTTGCCCTTGGTGATGTTTGCGCTGGCTGTGATGGTCGCAGGCGTACTTGCGACTTCGGGCGTGGCGCAGGCGCAGGACCCCTACGTACCCTACGAAATCAAGATAGTTACCTACAATGACGTAGCCGCCAGTTACGCCTGGGGCAAGAACGCCAACGGCGCACCCTACACTTGCGGCGGCAACACTCCCCCAATGCGTGGTGAAAATAGCAGTATTGGCATCCCGTGCCCTAACAATTACGGCGCCTTGATCGTACTCGGCGAAGACCACGGTCTGGATTGGCTCGATGATGATCATCCGATATTCCGGACGCATAAGCTGTTGGGACCAAAACAATCGCTCCTTCGAGACGATGGTGGAGACTCAACTCACGAAATTAGGGAACTTGAGGACAAACCGGAGGACCACCTGGAGAACCAACCGGCTGCCAGCGAGGTTTACTATTTGGATGTCTGGCAATGGTTTGAGACAGGAAACATCTCGCCAAATCTCTCAGGACATGCCTGGCAGGGGGATGGCTGCGGCAGGAATGCAGTCTGTAATGGCTACCAGGAGGTCGCCATTAGAATCGACAACGACCCTGACGACCGTAATAATAACCTGGGCGATACGGCGTGGCAATTTCCCGTCTGGAAATTCCAGGTCAAGCTTTATGTTGACAACGACATAACGGTTGACAGAGATGGTGATGGCAACAACCACAATGACCAGGATGCCTACATCATCGCGGATGCCCATGTCTATTGGCCCAGCGCCGTGCAAGAGACCCTAAGCGGAGGCGCGGTGATTCTCGGTGAGACCAAGGTTGATCATGACCTCATTGGCGTTGACGGCGAGCCTTACTATATTCAGATGGCCCCAGGCCATCCTTTGGATCCCCCCTGGTTGAACCCACCGTATAACGTTGGCAGGAAGTCCAACTATGCTGATGTTCAGCCCGACAATGATTTCTTCGATTACACCCTCAATCAGGCAACCGACCGAGTGACGGTGACCTACAAGTCGGAAGTGAACGGCACTGGTCAGCCGATAAATCAACCGACATGGCCGCCTAAGGGTCGATTCTTTACGGAGGGGTTCAAGATAACTCACCCCACCAATGCCGGAAGCTCTAGCTTCGGCCGCAGCGGAGAAATCAAACACCGGGTGAACATCTACCATCCGCTGGAATTTGGGGCCGATACCGATGGTGATGGCACCATTGAGCCCCCCGACAGTGATTTTAAGATTCGGGGCAACGTTGCCGGTGGCACCCAGGTTGGCTCCTTGATTCCCTTCCAGGGCGGTTATCCAGGGGTTGAAAACAGGGACCCCGAAGTAGTCAAGGAGGATCCCCCCGAGAACATATCCTTTTCTAGTTCGTCGAACCTGTTCAAAGTGGAGAGGAGCAAATCGGGCAGCAACTCCTACGACCCGTGGGACCGGATCGCGTTGAAGGTGGCCGGGGACGCCAGTGAGCAGCCGCTGATGGATTTGGCCGGCGAGCAGAACTTCACGGTGACGATTAGCGGCGATGCCGGACGCACGGCCCAGCTGCAGGTCTCGGTCTTGGTGATGCAGACCACGGTGCCACGGGTACGAACCCAGATAATGCCGCCCGAGAAGGAAATTACGCCCCTGGTACTTCCCGAAGCTGAGGGCGGTACGGCGCCCTATACCTACGAGCTGGAAGGGGATTTGCCCGACGGCCTGAGCTTCGACGCTAACACCCGCACCATTTCAGGGAAGCCGCCCCGGTTTCCGGGGGCGATACCCTTGACCTACTCGGCCACCGGTACCCATGGTCTGAAGGGATCGACCACCTTTAGAATCAGGAACTTTGCGCTGGAGCGAGCCCCGGCCAAGCCGGAGCCCGAGTTCGATGCCGGGCCGTTCATCGATGGCCTGGATTCCCTCACCTTTGTGGTCGGCGAACCGGTGGACGTGACCCTGCCGGGTCAGTCCCGCGAGGATGCGGACCAGCCGGTGTCCTATTCCCTGTTCGCCCGCTACGGCGACCGGGATCTTCCCCCAGGCCTGTCCTTCAGTTCCTCGTCCCGGGGGCTGACCGGTACGCCCACGGAACCCCAGGACGCCAAGCAATACCTTTACCTGGCGAAGAACGACGCCGGTGAGGACAGCTTTGTAGTGAGCATCACCGTGGTACCGGCGCCCGTACCCACTGTGGTCCCCACGCTGGCGCCCGAGGTGGTGGCAACGGCCACGCCGGAACCACCGGTGGCTCCCACGGCAACGCCGGAGCCTCCCCCGACGCTGGCGCCCACGGCAACGCCTTTGCCCGTGGCAACGGCCATGCCCACGCAGGCCCCCACGGCGGAACCGGCAGCGCCGATAGCCACGGTCGTTCCGGCTGCCCCGGCGACGGTCGTCCCAGCGCCAGCCGCCGCAGCGCCGGAACCCACCATACCCGCGCCCATGCCCACGGCGGGCGCCGACCGGTCCCAGGTACTGGTGCTGGTGCCAACACCGGAAGCGGCTCCGGAGCAATCCGAAGACACGGCGGCTTCTGAGCCCACGGCCGAGCCGGCCCCGATGGCGGCGGCGCCAACCGCGCCAGATGCCTCGACCACCCAGGACACGGCCAGCCAGCCGCAGATCCAGGAGGATAGCCAAATCAACCTCTGGTTGATAATTCTCCTGCTGCTGGCAGCCCTGGTCATCATCGGCGGGCTCTGGTGGTACCTGGCCGCGGGACGGCGGCGGCGAGCATCGTAACCACAGACTCCGGCCCCGCGCTCTTGCATGGAGGAGCGGGGCCGCTATGGACTAACGGAATCTTGGGCCGGGAGAGGGTTTCTTCTCCCGGCCTCTCTTTTTCATGCCCAGCCCCCGCTTCCCTGTCATTGCGAGCGACAGCCGAGGAATCCCAACGGTTAGGGGCCAGAATTACTCCTATGGGAGGCCCCATATCTGTCATTCCGAGCGACAGCGGAGGAATCCCAACCGCGGCCATCAATCAACGCCCCCCGCCACCAACCAACCTTCCCTAGCCCCCTGCTACTAACTAACCTACCCTGCTGCTCGGAATGACAGACATGAGGTACTGGGCCTGGGAAGGATGGTTGGTCGGGTGCGGTTGGGATTCCTCGGCTGTCGCTCGGAATGACAGTCGTGGGGCTGGGCATGGGAAAGGTGGTTGGTCGGGTGCGGTTGGGATTCCTCGGCTGCCGCTCGGAATGACAGACAAGAGGGGCTGGGCATGGGAAAGTTGGTCGGACGGGTGCAGTGGGGATTCCTCGGCTGCCGCTCGGAATGACAGACAAGGGGGGCTGGGCATGGTAGAGATGGTAGGTCGGGTGCGGTCTGGATTCCTCGGCTGCCGCTCGGAATGACAGGGAAGGGGGGCTGGGCCATCACCGCACTGGAATGATAGACAAGGGGGGCCGGGCTGTCACCGCACCGGAATGACTGAGAGGTGATGGTATTGCCTACAGGGGCGCACGACCGTGCGCCCCTTCTGTTTATTGACTAGGTGCTATCCGGAGGGCGTCGCCCCCTGGATTCCGTTGAGGCCTATCTCCGGCGGCGCTGCATCAGGTAAACCACGGCTGCCACGGCCACCAGGGCCAGGACAATCAGCGACACTATCAGCAGAAGGTTGCTTCCTCCTCCGTCCGATGCCTGCGGCTGGGAGGCCGTGTCCTGGGTTGCTGGAGCCTCCGGCATGGTGGGCGCCGCCGCCATCGGGGCCGGCGTGGCTGCTGGCGTGTCGGCCATCGCCGCCGCGCCCGAGGGCTCAGCAGCCGCGTCCGGCGTGGGCACCACCACCACAACCTGGGAGCGGTCGGGGCCCGCCGTGGGCATGGGTTCGGGCATTGCCGGTTCCGGCGCCGGTGACACGGCCGCCGGGGCAGCCGGAATGGCCGTGGCCCTTGGCGCGGCCGGTTCCTGCGTAGCGGCCGGGGCGGGTATGGCCGTTGCCACGGGCGCCGGGGTTACCTTGGCAGCCAGCACCGGCGCGGGCAGGAGAGTCGCCGCGGGCGCTGGCGTGGCCATCGGCGCGGGTACCGGCGTGGCGGTTGCCGCCAGCTGGGGAATGGGCGTCGAGGCCGGCTGTGCCTGGGCCGCCACCACCATGGTTATGATGAAGCTATCCTCTCCGATATCGTTCTTCGCCATGTAAACGTACTGCCGGGAATCCTGCTCTTCCGTGGGGGTTCCGGACAATTCACGGGAGGCTGGATCGAAGACTACCCCATCGGGCAGGTCCCGGTCGCCGTAGCGGGCAAACAGGGAATAGGTCATCGAATCGTCGGCCATCTCGTTTGCCTGCTCCGGTAGGGTCACTTCGATAGGTTCGCCGACCGAGAAGGTAAGGGAATCCGTACCCTCATCCAGGAACTCCTTGGCCGAGAACTCCGGTTCCAGGCTGAGGCCCGACCGGTCCGGCGCGAAGTTCCTGATGGTGAAGGTAACCGAGTCCTCTATGCCATTGGCGTCCGTCGCCTTGTAGGTGAACAGTCGCGCCCCCGAAAACTTCGACGGTGTACCTGTGATGGTCCGGGTCCCGCCATCGAAGCTCAGGCCATCGGGCAAATCCCCTTCCAGGGTGTAGGTGTAGGGCGCCGTGCCACCGATCGCCGCCGGAAGCGCCAATGGAGTGATGGTCTCTTCAGGCGGCATGATCTGGTTTGCCACCCTATCCGAGATGGTTGTCTGCGTGATGGTTATGGTGAACGTGATGGACTTGGTGTCCGCCGCGTTGTCTTTCACCGTGTAGGTATAGGTTTGCGCGGGCGTGACTGCCGTCGGCGTTCCGGTGATGGTGGGAGGGTTGGCGGTCGCGTTGAATGTCATGCCAGCGGGTGGCGCGGGGTCGAGGGTGTAGATATGGCCGGTGGCGCCCACGCCGCCGGTGGAGGTCGTCAGGGTCAACGTCGTGTTTTGGCCCCTGGCATAGGTGTATGCCCCCGGGTCCAGGGACGGCAGGCCCAGCGCATCGGGAATGACACGTATGATGAAGGTCAGGCTTGCCGTGTCCCCATCGAAGTCCGTTGCGGTGTAGGTGTATTCTGTGGCGGCAAAGTCAACGGTCGGTGTACCCGTGATTCTCCTGTTGCCCGGGTCGAAGGACAGGCCGCTCGGCAGGGCTGGCGTAACGGTATAGGTCAGATCACTATTGCCCGAGGTCGCCGCCGGCAGTTGCAGGGTACCGATGCCAGTATCCCGAACAAAGGTCCGATCGTGGACGGTGGCGCCACGTAAGTCCGGGGTCAGGTCCTCCTCTACCCCCAGGTAGAAGGTCAGGGACGCGGAATCCGCTCCGGCCGTATCAGAGTCCGTAGCCTTGTAGGTGTAAAACGTGTAGCCAGCGTACGTGGTGGGCGTTCCGGTGATTCTCCGGTTACTGGCCGAGAAAGACAAACCGGCGGGCAAGGCTGGGGTGAGGGTATAGGTCAGAGTGCCGTTGCCGCCACTGGCGCTCGGCAATTGTAGAGTGCTGCTGTTGGACCCCAGGGGTATGTTATGGTTCTGCACGTAGGTTTGGTTTTGGATATCCGTCCCCGAACTGAAGGAGGGCGAGGCGTCGTTGATCGTAACGTAGGCCTGGTTGGAGGGCGCCCGGTAGGACCTGTTGCCGGAGGGCCCGGTGTGAGACCGCACCACGAAGAATAAGGTATCACCCGATGACCACCTGCTACTTGATCTCTCCATGAAACTGGTATATCCCCTTACCAATGAGGCTTCGACGGAGTTTGCTGCGAAACCGTCCTCCCAGGCGCTATCGTTTTGAGAGGGTATTCCCTCCGTTGATGTCACGGCGATACTCCAACCGGTCGTGTTGACGTGGTTGTCCGTACCGTAGCGAAACTCCATGCGCACCTTGGGGTTTGAACCTACGTTAGGTTCCTGGCGGACTCGCAGACAGGGGGGAGAGGGATGATTGGGGCAATCGCCAGTCAATTGGTTAACGAACCGGCGCTCCGGCTGTTCCGCCGTGGTTTCGGCGTGAATTGGCGAGGCGGCCCAGACCATCGCGCCAATGGCTACCAGAATGATTGCAGCGACTGAAAACCTCATTACCCCTCCTGAACTCTACCCTTCCATTCCAGGGTCTGCGGGAGACCCGAGGATGCCTGACATAACAATTAAGCGACAAACATTATGTTAGAGTTCCGGCAGGTCGTCAAGAAATGGTATTCATTCGACATATTAGGCACAAGATATAGGACGGGGCAAAATGAATGGCGCGAATGGCGATTGCCGTAGCTGGCGCTGAGCCAGCCGATTCTGGCCAGCAGCAACCGGCCATTGACGCGCCATGCCCCCTTGAAATGGGACCAGGCAGTCAGGTGGCGCCCCGCGGTTCCCTGCCCCCACGGCCCGCCGACCCATTTCCGCAAGTGTAGTTCCAGCAGGTGCGGGCCCCGTTACCCGGTAAGGACAAGGTTGAAGCAAGTAGGGCCTTGACGCCTTGACTCATTTGCCCTGGCGGTGCTATACATTGCGGCAGCCAGTTACATCGCCCATCTCACGCGTGGCCCACCTGCCCACGGAACCCCGAATGCCCATACCCATACCCCACGTCATCAGAATCGCTCGGCCGGCCATCGACACTCCGGCCAGGAGCGCAGCCTCGTCTCCCCCCACCTGTACTTTCGACCAATCGGAGAGGGTCGGGGTAATCGCCAGTACAGCATTCCTGGTATCTCTAATGGTCATAGTCCTGGTCATGCTGGCCGGGTCGGTATCGGCGGCTGGAACTGCCAAGGCCTCCGGCGAGGCCGGGAATCCTTCCCCGGTTACACCCCATCCCCAGGCAACCACCAGGGACCTGGCGATTACCTCCATAGTGCAGGTTGGGCCGCCCTTCGCCAACCAGGGCGACCTGGTGACGATACAGGTGGGAGTGAGCAACAACGGGTCTGCCAGTGAATCCGCCACCGTCAACCTGACGGACGAGGTCAGCGCAGAGATAATAGCTTCACAGACGGTAACGCTGGCGCCGGGGAATACGACCACGCTGACCATGGAATGGGATACGACCCATGCCTCCGGCGGGCCTCCGCCCCCCGGACCGCCCACGCCGGGTACGATTCACGCGATAACCGCCAGCGTAGGGCTGGAGGACGATGGCGACGAGAGCAACGATTCACTGAGCCTGCTGCCGGGGATATGGATAATTGCCGCGCCCGAACCCGAGGGCATTTCCTTCTCGGACCCCTTCCAGGTACCGGAAGCCCGGAATGGCGAGGACCAGTCGCTGACGGAACCTTCGGCCTTCACCCTCCCCCTGCCCGTGTCCACCCTCTTTGTCACGGGATCCGGGTCAATGAGGGACGGCGTGGTTTCCCCTCCCTACGTGGCAACCATGCCCACCACGTTGGTCTCGATATTCGACTCGGGGATTGACGCCCATGTCGTGAAGGAGTTCTCCCGTCCCGAGATATTGACCGTTGCCGTGCCGGCCGTAGGCGTAATTCACGATAGGGTAATGGGAGACCTGAGCCGCGGCATTTCCGAGCCGTTCATAGGCACCGTGGCGACGCCCCTGGACGGCATTTACAGTCCCCAGTCCCCGTCAATCAACCTGCCCTCAGGGGCGCCGCCCAGGGTCACTACCAGCAGGAGTGGGTTGTCAGGGGTCTTCAGTGGACTGACGTCCACAGCCTTGAGACTGGGCCTGCGCAGTCCGGTTGTCGTCACCGAATCACCACCAACCGCGCAGATTCACGCTCTAACGGCGGATGCCCGCGCCGAAGGTGCGCTGGCAATCCCCAACGTTGCTGCCCGTTCCCTTTCCCTGGAACAGCTGTTCACCGCGTCCGGTTCCAGCCATGCCGGATCGGCGCTGAGGATTCCTTCGGTGGATACGGTCGGCGCTGGGTTGACGGGGATATTCCCGGGGCAGGCCGTGGCCACTGGTTCGAAACTGGCGGCGCAACCCCAGGTGGCAACCGGCATCGTCCCCCTGAGCCAGCCCTTCGTCGTAACCGGGTCGGGGTTGAAGCGCAGCCCCCGGCCCCTGGCTGACCCCTTTGCCAGCGGAGCGGTGTCGGGTCGTGTGTTACTTCGGGAACGGGAGAGCAGCCTCGGCGCCTACATAGAAATCGGGGACAGGGTCACCTTCGTCAGTCGAGAGGGGTACTTCGCCATGCAGGTTCCTGCGGAACCCTTCACCATGAACATCAGGGCGCCGGGACACCTGTCCGTAACCCTGGGTGGGATGGCAATTGAGACAGGGAAAACTCTGGAACTCCGGGACATTATCCTGGACTTCGGCGATGCCAATGGCGACGAGGTGATTGACATCCTCGACCTGACCGTGGCCGCTGACAATTTTGGCCTGATGGGTGAAGCCGCGCCGGTGGGACAGTCCGGTACCAAGTAGGGCCTCAGCGTCGCCAGGTATGGGTAGCAGGAGCTGTTACCAGCCCTCACTGGTGGTTGCCTGGGGCGCCCTAATGGCAGGCCACGGCCAGCGCCCCAACCGCAACCGATGACAGCCTAACCGGCAGTTCTTCCCAGGTGATGCCCCGGTCCGCGCTCTGGAAGAGCCTTCCCCCGTCGGTACCGGCATAGACTCGGCTGGTATCCACCGGGTCCCACTCGAAGGCCACGACCATTTCCTCCGGTTCCCTTCCTTCGCCCAGGCCGACCACCATCTGCCAGCTATCGCCGCCATCGGTGGAGCGGTAGAACTGGGGATTGAGCCGCCGCGCGTTCTCCGAAACGGTGACCAGCGCCAGGCCGGCATCATCGGGAGCGGAGGCAATGTGCAGGGTGTAGCGTCGGTCGATGCCGTGGTTGATGAGTTGCCAGGTGGCGCCGTTGTCGTCGGAACGGTAGGGGGCCCTGGCGGTGGCCACGTAAACCCGCTCGGGCCGGTCATCGCTGAGGGACACGCAATGGATGTCGTCGTTCAGCCCCGGCAGTTGACGCCAGTTACTTCCCCCGTCGATGGAACCAACCATGCCACCCACCTCAATCCCCGCGTAGAGACCCTTGGGGTTGCCTGGAACCGCGCGCAGGTCTCGAACGTGGGAATCACGGGTGGGGGAGTGAAAACCCCAGTCCACGGCCTCGGGAACCCGGGTGAATCCCTCCAGTTCGGTCCAGGAATTTCCGCCATCGTCGGACCGGTACACGGTGGCGGGCTCGCTGCCGACGAACAGGGTGTCGCCCTCGGCGGGATGGGCCAGCACACTGTGGGCGTAGGGAGAGGGATAGGACTTCAGGCTGGTCCAGGTCTTGCCCCCATCGTCGGTGCGGTACACCCCCGCCTCGTAGGCGGCCAGATAGGCTCGCTGGGGAATGACCGGACTGGCCGACAACCGCGCCGCCGCGTGGGGCAGTTGGGTAATTGGACCCTGCCGCCAGGATACCCCGTTGTCTTCGCTGGTAATCGCACAGACACCGTCGTGCATGCCCAGGTAAACTGTCTTTGCCGCGCCCATAATTCTTCTCCTGTGTCCCTTTTGGACTCGCGAATCTCCTCTGGCCTCGGATTGTCATGGTGATTCGAGAGGTAGTTACGAATATCTTACAACTCTTGGCAAGTTGGCGCTTGTGCTGGTTCGCAATGGTTGGACGGGTCAATGGCCTGGGCCGGTACGCCCGGGGTCTGGCAAGCAGGGCAGGATTGGACATCCACCGCATGACTCCCGTATAACCCCCCATAACCCCAATTGACCGAGCCTGCCGAACTTTGTATCATCAGGCCAATCTGGCAACGAAAGGCCTTGCCCCCAATTTCGCACAGCAGGAGGACCCCCATGACTCAGCAGCTTTCCGGCGCCATTGCGGTGTCGGGTCCGGGCATCCGGAGCATGGAAATTGACCCCTTGCGTTCCGAGTCCCCCACTTTCGGAGGCCGTAGCTTTGGCAGCGTGGGCCAGTACGAAAAATTGCGCGGCATCGCCTACGGTGAACTAGACCCGGGAGACCCGCGCAATTCGGTCATTACTGACCTGGAATTGGCTCCCCGCAACGAACGGGGCATGGTCGAGTATTCCACCGACATCTTCATCCTCAAACCCATGAATATGGAATTGGGCAACCGGCGCGTCATCTTGGACTTCAACAACCGGGGATCCATGCGAATTGGCCTGCTCAATTCCGCCGTACCCACTAACAACCCAACCACCGAGGCCGACGCGGGTACCGGCTTCATCATGGAACAGGGTTATGTGGTTGTCGGCAACGGCTGGGACATCAGCGCCAGTGGCCACGACGCCATGACCATCAAGGTTCCCGTCGCCACCCACAATGGTGAACCAATCACCGGCCCTTCCTACGAGTACATAGTATTTGACAACGAAACCTCCCTGGTCAGCGACCTGGCCTACCCCACTGCGACCCTGGACAAGTCCCATGCCCGCCTGACCAGACGGGCGCTGCTGGACGATGCTCCCGTGGAGATTCCCCCGTCGGAATGGGAGTACACGTCCGACGAGGGACGGGCCATCCGCCTGCTGCCCGAAGGAACCGCCTTCCAGCAGAGTCACATCTATGAATTCACCTATACCGCCCGGGATCCGCTGGTGGCCGGCGTGGGTTTGGCCGCCACCCGCGACTTCCTCTCCTTCCTGCGCCATGCTCCGGCGGTGGCTGAAAACCCGGTATCAGGCCACGTGGAGTACATCTACAGCTATTCCATCTCCCAACCCTCCCGCACCCTGAACGACTTCCAGTTGCTGGGATTCAACGAGGACGAGTATGGGAATCGGGTGATGGATGGCATTCTGAGCCACACGGGGGGCGGGAACGGCGATCAGATAAACTACCGTTTCGCCCAGACCGACCGCACCGAACGGAACCGGCAGAATCATCTCTACCCGGAAGCCATCTTTCCCTTTGCCCACCAGGTTACCACCGACCACCTGAGTGGAAAGACCGCCGGACGAAGCGAACGGGGTAAGGCCACCAACACCCTGCCAAAGCGCCTGGAAGTCAATACCGCCAACGAGTACTGGGTGAAGGGCTGTTCCCAATTGCATACCGACAGCCGGGGCAACGACCTGCCCGACCCGGAAAATGTGCGCTTCTATCTGCTGTCCGGGCTGTCCCATGGCGTGGGCACCGGGCGCCGGAAGGGCAAGAACCAGCAATACACCAACCCAGTAAGCCCCTATGCCGTCCACCGGGCCTTGCTGGCGGCCCTGGATGAATGGGTCAGCAAAAGGGTGGAACCGCCGGCCAGCCGGGTGCCTCGCGCCTCGGAAAACGGCGTCTTCGCCGTTACCAGACCCGGATGTGAGACGGGAATCGTCCCCCAGGAGGAATTGGGCTGGCCCGACATTCCTGACGTTACCTATACGGGAGTCATAACCTCCCACTACTTCCTGGACTACGGCCCTCGGTTTGAACGGGGCCTTGTGGATAACCTGCCGCCCAGCCTGGTTGATCGGCCGGCCTACCCGATATTCGTCAGCCGGGTGGACCGGGACGGCAACGAGGTGGCCGGCGTCCGGCTCCCCCCGGTGGCCGCTCCCATTGCCACCACCACCGGTTGGGCGCTGCGGGGCCCCGGCTTCGGGGAGAATGATGGCGGAGAGGGCGACGGTCAGTACATACCCTTCGCCGTCACCAGGGAGGAACGATTGGCTTCCGGTGACCCGCGCCTGTCCCTGGAAGAAAGGTATGGCGACCATGCCGGTTACGTTCGCGCCGTGGGGGAAGCGGCCAGGCAACTGGTGGTTGACCGATTCCTCCTTCCCGCCGATGCCCAGGCTTACATAGATGAAGCGGAAACCAGAGAGGTGCTGACCGGCGTGTTGAAGTAACAGTAAAGGCAGCCTTATGGTTGGTGACCAGGGCATTGGCCCGTTGCGCCGGGTCTCAGGGATTGTTGGCTTACCTTCAGTTGTGAATGGCTTGGCGGCCATTCGCAAAAGGCCTGGAGGCTTGTCAGCCCTTTCAAAAGTGGCTAGACTAGGGTAAGTTTAGCCAGGAATCTAAGGAGGAGGTATCAAGACAAAGCATCATGTTTGATCAGAATTCATTGACTGCTCTGTTCGACGAATTGCGGGACGAGTACGAGCTGGAACCCGACTGGGAAGACATCCAGAGGGACGCTCACTTGGCCGTGGCCCGGGTGGATGCGGGACAGCCATTGGGCAATGTGGATCCTCGGGTTACTCCCCTGGTTGACAAACACAATCCCGGCTAGTTCGCTGGAGCTTCCTCGAAGTTAAACACAGGACGGGACCGAGTCCCGTCCTGTGTTTTTGTGACTGATGCTCGAAGAACTGATTGGGTTGCTTGTCCTTCCCGGTGCAGGAAGCGGCCGCAGGGCTTTCAGGAGTATCCGGCCCTCCATTGCTGGTAGAGGTAGAAGCCAACAATGGAGGCGGGTATGGTCACCACCACCACGGTCAGAATCGCCACCAGCGCCCACGGGTCCAGGGTGAGGACGTGATCCAGGCGAGCCTTCAGCCAGGCCAGAAAATCCGGGTCAACTATGTCGTCGTGGTGGGCGGCCAGGCCCAGAATCAGGAAGACCGATTCCCCGGCGTTCGCTACCAATTCCCCCAATTGCGCGTGCAGCCCCAGTCCGAGGCTAGACATGCCAGCCACCCCCTTTGGCCTGTACCGGCTCTTGCTCGGCTAGTCGCCTGCCGCCGGAACTGCCGCCGATTCCACCTGCCGGTAACGGGATGAGTACCGCTTCTCCTTGATGGTGAAGGCAAACAGGGATGCGGGGAACAGCATCAGGCCGGCAATCAGAAAGGGAATGGTGTAGGAGCCGGTGAGGTCGAACAGCTCGCCAGCCAGCCAAATGCTGATGCCGCTACCGACCGCGTGGACCAGGAAGGCCACGCCGGAAATGGTACCCAGGGCCCGAACACCGTAAACGTCGGCGATGAGCGCCGTAGTCAAGGGCGCTGTGGCAATCCAGGATATGCCGGCGACTATGGCGAACACCAACAGCGCCGAGGCTCCCAGGTCGAAGAACGCCACCCCGGCCAACATCAACATGTAGGCGGAACCCCGCACGAAATAGACCAATGACAGCAGGTTCTTGCGGCTGAACTTGTCGGACAGGATGCCGGCCCCGATGCTGCCCACCACGTTCAACCCCATCATCAGGGCGAATATGAAAGCGGCCACCTGGGGATCTATGCTCAGGGAAGCGGCGAAGGGCACGAAATGAACCGACAGCACCGCCGTGGTGTAGCCGCAGGCGAAATAGGCGATGGTCATCTGCCAGATGGGCATGGATCGGAAGGACTCGGCCCAACGGTCCGTGTCCAAGATGCCGGTTGACCGGCGAGAACCCGCGCCGCCTCCGGCCCCCCAACCATCCTCCTCCCCGTCGGGGCTCAACCCCAAATCCTTGGGGTCATCCTTGAGGAAGAAGAAGGCCAGCGGAACGGAGAGGACCAAAACGGCAAGACCAAAGGCAACCCAGGTGACCCGCCAATTGGTGGACTGGAGCAGGTACATTCCCAGGGGCACCAGGATCAGGCCGCCGGCAGACAGTCCCGCGGCATTCAGCCCCACCACGGTAGCCCGCCGCTTGCGGAACCAACGGGAGAGCAGGGTACCGGTGTTGTTCAGTGACATCCCGCTCAGCGCTATGGACGACACGAACCCGAAAAGGAAGATGAGGACCAGGTAATGGAAGGTTAGGCTGAGGGCGACGGTGGCGACGCCAAACAGCGCCAGGCTGGATATTATCACCTTCCGCCCGCCAAACCTATCCAACAGGCGCCCCATGAAGGGCTGCGTTAGCCCGTTCACCAGGAAACCCAGGGCCGCCGCAAAAGATATGGTGCCCCGGCTCCACTCGAAATCTTCGCTCATGGGCAGGACGAAAATACCAAAACTGTTGCGGGCCCCATTGGTGACGAAGGCCACGAAAATGCAGGTAGCGACTATGTACCACCCATAGAAGATGGGTTTTCGTGGTTGTTTCTCCCCTTGGACCTTCATCGTAGCCACCACCAGACAGCAATGCTCAGGCAAGGATTATACACCCCTCCGGTGGAGGGCGTCCGATGGCCGGCGACTCCACCACCCTTGAACGCCGAGGAGGGTTACCCGGCGAGGAATTACCCCACTTGGTACCCCAACCATTGGCAAAGATTACGGCC
Source organism: Dehalococcoidia bacterium (assembly GCA_965221385.1). Lineage (GTDB taxonomy): Bacteria > Chloroflexota > Dehalococcoidia > Lucifugimonadales > UBA3495 > Bin22. The sequence continues at coordinate 566,443 of OZ244885.1, read as the reverse complement.
CCAGGCGGCTGAGCCTGTATTGAACAGTTCTTGTATTATCAACCAAAAATGAAAAAGTCTAAAAATTGCCAAAAATTGAAATTCAATTCCGTTGACACTCCTTTTCCCCTGTTGCTAATGTCAACCCTGTGATGGTGGTGAGGGGTCTGTGTGAGGATCACAAACTCCGTAACACTCTACCAACCGCCGTTCGGGGCTGCTGCAGAGTCCCGCATCGGTCTCTGAAGACTCTTCCACGGCTCCCAAGGGCCGGCGAAGAAGTCAATCAATATCAGGTACGGGGCATGGCCGGGCCTCAGAGCCCGTGGGCAAGACCAAACCGGTTTTCCGCCTTTGTTTCCCATCAAGTCAGGCTTATTCGCTTGCAGCGGGCCGGTTACTTTACCTGTTGCCTTGTCCCCGAACCTTCGGACAGAGAACGGGAAGTCCCAACGGTTGACGGGACCTTCCAGTCAACATCCCAGTAAGGAATTTCCGTAGCCGGCGTTACCCATCCCCATGACTTGGCTGGAGCCGGCCCGGAGCCCGGAAGGTCAGCAATGGCAGAACCGGCAGAAGAGGAAATGGCGCCTTTTCACCTTCCTGTGATGTTGTCGGAAGTATTGGGTCAGTTGGGGGCGCGCCCGGACGGTGTGTTCGTGGATGCTACGGTGGGTGATGGAGGACATGCGTTGTCCCTCCTCCGGGCGTCTGCTCCCAGGGGGATTGTGTGCGGGATCGACCTGGACCCCCGTTCTCTGGTTCGAGCCGAGCGGCGTCTGGCTTCCTTTGGAGCGCGTTTCATTCCGTTGTTGGGAAGCTACGCCGACATGGTATCCCTGGTCCATGGGGTTATGGGTCCGGAGGTGCGGGCAGATGGGATTCTGCTGGACCTGGGGATATCTTCTCGGCAGGTGGACGCCCCCGGATTTGGCTTCTCCTTCCAACGAGAGGAACCGCTGGACATGCGGTTCAATCCGGAAGCTGGCGGGCCCAGGGCTTCGGACATTGTCAACAGTTGGTCCAGAGAAGACTTGGCGACCGTCATCCGGGAATACGGCGAAGAACCTCGGGCCGCAGCCATCGCCGCGGCCATTGTCCGCCAGCGACCCGTAGCGACTACGGGCAAACTGGCAAGCCTGGTGGCAGGCATCACGGGTCGGTGGGCCGCGCGTGGCTCGGGAGGTGGTAGAGGTAGAAGGCCCACCAGGACCCATCCGGCGACCCGGACCTTTCAGGCCCTGCGTATCGCCGTTAATGATGAATTGAACACCTTGAGTTCCGGCCTGGAGGCCGCCATGGAACTGCTGGCTCCTCAAGGTAGGGTTGCGGTTATCAGCTACCACAGCCTGGAGGACCGGCTGGTCAAGAACTTTTTTGCCAGAGAAGCGGCGCAGTGCATCTGCCCGCCGGGGCTGCCCGTCTGCGTTTGCGGGCATATCCCCAGGCTGAGCCTGGTCAATCGAAGGGTTATCCGCCCCGGACCGCAGGAGGTGGCGGAAAACCCCCGGAGTCGCAGCGCCCGGTTGAGAGTGGCGCAACGTCTGGAAGAGTAGGGAATTACGGAGCAGGAAAACCGGATTACAACGGGGAATGTGGGGCGGAACGGGCAGGTTTGGGGTCCCCGCCGGTTTTCGAAGGATGGCAAATCTTGGCAAGAGAAACTTTCTACACGGCAGTGGACATCGGCAGCAGTAAGGTCGTAACCGTCGTGGCCCGAGTGGGCAGCGAGGGTGAACTGAAGGTGCTGGGCACCGGCGTTACTCCCGCCCAGGGTGTCCAGAGGGGCTGTATAGACAACGTTGAAGAAGTAAGGGAATCGGTAAGGAGTTCCATTGAGGAAGCCCAGCGCTTCGTTGGCAAGGGTTACAACCCCAGCGCCTATGTGGTGGTCAGCGGCGCCCACATACGCAGCGCCAATGTCCGGGGCGTGCTGGACCATCCCTCCGACCTGGGCAGCATTACCCCCGGCGAGATGCAACGGTTCATCAGGTCCTCTGCCCCCACCCTGGAGGAGGATCAGGAAATACTCCACATCATTCCCGTCGGCTATTCGGTGGATGGGCTGTCAGGCGTGAGGAATCCCGTGGGGCTGCATGCCAGCCAGGTGGAATTGGAGGCCCATGTGGCTTACGGCGACGCCGTGACCCTGAAGAACACGGTCAACGCGGTGGAGTCGTGCCGAATGCCGGTGAACAGCCTGGTGCTTCAATCGTTGGCCTCGGCGGAAGCCACACTGACGGCAGACGAGCGGGAAATGGGGGTCCTGCTGCTGGACATAGGCAGCGGCACCACCGACGTTACCGTGTTCCAGTACGGCAGCCCCTGGTTTTCCACGGTGCTTCCGGTGGGGGGCAGCCAGCTAACCCGCGATCTGGCGGTGGCGGAACGAATCCCATTCCACGTGGCGGAAGAAGCGAAGATAAAGAGGGGCAACGTCCTTCCCGACCTGGTGGACCGGGACGAAGAGGTGATTCTCTCCGGTGGCCAGGGTCAGTCCCAGAAGCTGGTCAAACGGCAATACCTGTGCGAACCCCTGAACGCCCGGATGTACGAAATGCTCCAGATGGTTGTCCAGCGCATGGCCCAGGCCGGCATCAACCGCCTGCCCGATGGAGGAGTGGTATTCACCGGAGGGAGCGCGGAAATAGCGGGGCTTTGCGAGCTCACCGAGACCCTTTTGGGAGGCCCGGTGCGGGTTGCCTACCCCACCGGCGTCGCCGGGTTGCCCAGCCAACTCCGGAAGCCCGGCTTTTCGGCGGCCGTGGGAACCCTGCTCTGGGGCATCAAGCACCAGGGAGAGGGACGGACGTACCGGTCGCCCGAGGAGCCAACCCGTGGCTACAAGTCTCTGCTCAGTCTCTTCAAGCGTCACCGGGAGAGGGTGGCCGGATAGATTACGGCTGCGAGGGACAGGTTCCGACCGGACCGGCCGCTTTCGGTTTCACTGACCAGCGGCGCCGGAATCCCGGAAGGAAGGCGAAATTCTACAAATATCATCTACCATTCGGATTACGGAGGATTGAATTATGGTGTTTGGAAACTCGGCATCCTGGGAACCCGGCAGAGATAACAGCGAGAGCTTCAACTCCATGCCGGAAATCGCCAGGGGAGTACCCCTGATCAAGGTTCTGGGTGTGGGTGGCGGCGGCAGCAACGCGGTCAGTCGAATGTACAAGGACAAGCTGCCCGTGGTTGAGTATTATGCCCTCAACACCGACGCGCAGCACCTGTTCCGGTGCGATGTTTCCCACCGCATAGCCCTGGGCCAAAACCTCACCCGAGGCTTGGGTTCCGGCGCCCAGCCTGAACTGGGTCGCCAGGCGGCGGAAGAATCCCGCGCCGAAATCGAGAAGGCGGTACAGGGGTCGGACATGGTGTTCGTGGCCGTGGGTATGGGCGGCGGCACCGGCACCGGCGCGGCTCCCGTGGTGTGCCAAATTGCCAAAGAATCCGGCGCCCTGACCGTTGCGGTGGTGAGCCGACCCTTCTCCTTCGAGGCGGCCGCCCGCCGCAAGAATGCCGATGAAGGAATCGAACGGCTCAAGGAGCACGCCGACACCGTTATCGTCATTCCCAACGACCGGCTGCTGGAACTGAACCAGGAGCGGGACCAGACCTTCACCTGGGAAGATGCCCTGAAGATGGCCGATTCAGTGCTGCACCAGGGGGTCCAGGCCATCGCCGAGGTGGTCACCGTGCCGGGAGAGATCAACGTTGACTTCGCCGACGTAAAGACCATTCTCAGCAACGCCGGCCCGGCGTGGCTGGCCATTGGCCGCGGCAAGGGCGAGAAGCGGGCCATCGAGGCGGCCAAGATGGCCACTCGCAGTCCTCTCCTGGACATTGCAATGGATGGCGCCAAGCGCATCCTCTTCGTAATCACCGGAGGCACCAATCTCTCTCTACAGGAAGTTCAGGACGCCGCCGCCATCCTTGAGGAGATGTCCGACCCGGAGGCCAACATCATCTTCGGCACCAGCCGTGACCCCCGCCTGGAAGACGAGGTCAAGATGACCATGGTCGCCGCCGCCTTCCCGGTGGTGCAAGACGATCAGCGGCAACGGGAAGCTGAACTCCAGCAATTGCTGCAGGATATGCCCCAGGGCAGCATGGATGACCTGGACGTGCCCAGTTTCCTGCGGCGTCAGTCCGGCGGAAGCCGCCGCGGCTTCTTTCGATAACCCGTAGGCCGGCAGCGACCCTGCCGGCCTGACCACGGTCATGCACAATGGCATACCCCGGTTGTTGAGGGTACCGATTCAACCGGGTGAAGCCAGGCATTTGGTCTCGATTCTGGAGCAGGGGGACATTCTGCTAGAGCGGCACAATTGGCACAATTTCGCAGGATTTCCCCTTGGCTCCCGCCAACCCAGGTTGTTAACATTACCCCAGTTCTTCAAAAGAGGAATATTCTCGGAGGCTCGCTGCAGTAGTACACTTTCTTCGTATCGCTGACCAATTGAGCGCCGGGAACCTGCATTGAGCCGACCCATCTAATGGGTCGGCTCACCTATTTTCAGGCCCAGTTGCCCCGATGCCGGCCCTTCCAACGCCCCGGTAACCCATCTCCGGCCTCCTGTCCCCCTGGGCAGGATACCCAGCGAACCCCACAGTGGCTCCTGTTCCCCGGCTCCCGACCAAGGGTGGGGGATCGGGTTGTGAGGCCAACGCTTCTTTGAACGCCTTCCTCATAGGGCCGGGATATTCTCGGCCATACCCTCCGCCAATTGGCGCGGGTCTTCGCCGGCCTGCCGAGTCTTGATGGCCGGCCCAGGTTACCCGTCCATTGCCCGGCTTCCGCTGCGCCGGCCTGGGGGGTGGGGCCCGTGCTGGAATCCTGCCGGCAACTGCTGCCCGGCTGGAAGCGAATTTTGAAATCCGGGGATGGTTCCATGCCCCTATGGAGCGACGACTGACCATAGCTGACGGGGGATCAAAAAAGTGAGAAACCCGTTTTTCCTCGCGTGAAAAGCCCCTTGACTGAACTTTTCGCGTGGGCATAGAATCTTGGCTACCGACCCGAAAGAGCCCTTGATACCAGAAATAGTAGTGGACACGGAAAGAAATACAAGATAAAGTATTTTTAAGAAGTTTCTCAAAATTGTTTTAGAAATTGGACAAGGGCGATGCGGTGTCCCCACTGTGGCCTCACCGATTCCAGGGTTACGAACTCCAGAACTGCGGAAAACGGGATACGGCGCCGCCGTGAATGCCTAAATTGTAACGGCCGGTTCACCACCTACGAAAGGGTGCATAGCCCGTCGTTGATGGTAACCAAGCAGGACAATAGCCGCGAGGAGTTCGACCGGGAAAAGCTGGCCGGCGGCATTCGTAAAGCCTGCACCAAACGACCGGTGTCTGCCGACCAGATAGAGACCATGGTTGACGACATCGAAGGGGCAATCCAGGGAATGGGCGAAGTTTCCGCATCCCAGTTGGGGGAAGCGGTGATGGAGCGGTTGAGGGGCGTGGACCGGGTGGCTTACATCCGTTTCGCCAGCGTGTACCGTGATTTCCAGGACATCGAAAGTTTCGAAGCGGCGGTAAAAGACTTACGGGAAGGGAGAGGTACCCAGCTAACCCTTCCGCACATTGAACCGGGACCAACCCGGAAGAGTCAGACCAGACCCGGTGGGCGTAATCGGCGAGGTCGGGAGGCGGTTCTCCCCACCTCAGCCACGCAGACTAGTGAGTTGGGAGCAGGGCAGGACGGGGAGTCGGCGGTGGGCGTCGAGACCGGACAGGTCACCGAACCGGAACCCGGACCGATCGGAGAGAGCGAATCATCCGCCATCCCGCACAGCAGTGACGAGGTTGGCCAATAAAGGAGCCTGTCCATGCCTTCCAGCGCCCAATGTTCTGCGTTAGCCCGCCTCTTGAATCACAATTCTAGAGTGCACGAACTGGAGGATCTGTTGCTCCGGTTGCCCGTACCTTCCGAGGCCGTCGAAGAGGATGACGACTCACTGGACCTGTCCTGCGAGCAGTTCTCGAATCCCTTGGCCGACCTGCAGGAGGATATTGACCGGGAAGTTAGAGCCTGCCTGGTTGCCTGCTGGTTCGCCATGCCGATGGACATGGAAGACATGGAGGGGTTCGACGACCTGGACCCGGTTTAATCCGGTGCGAGGGCTCTGGCGGGAGGATGTTCGGTTGGGGAGGAAGTTAGCTGGTTGCCTGGGGTAAGGCCGCCGCCCATTGCCTCTGGATGTGGGCGCTGACAGTTGCCCCGTGCATATATGGAACAAATGTCTTAAAATAGTCCTTGATAGACGAATACTTGGCGACTGCGTCCCGTCCGGGGTGGAGCGCCAGGTCAATTCAACCCAATCGGGAGCCGTTCAGCGAATATGGCAGAACAAACCAGGTACATTATCTTCGTCCAGTGCCAGCCCGTGCCCAGAGGCCAGGAGACCCAGCTTACCGAGGAACTGGCGCAGAATTTTCCCGTGGAGAGATGTTGGACCGATCGGGACTGGCTTGCCATAGAAATGGCATCCGGCCATCGCTTGGCCAACGGCGCCCTCAAGGACCTGGCAGACGCCATCCAGCAGTGCCTGTCCGGGCGCGGTTCGCAGCTTGAACTGGGCGTAATCCATCGGATTGCCCCGGGGCCAATTTCTGTCGCAGCCCGGTCGGTGATTGACGCCCTGGGATGCCGCGCAGCCGCGTGGCCCCGGCTGACCGGTCTGCTGGGACGCGTGGCAGGGCGGATTTTGGGGCAGACTCGATTCGTTCCGGAGATGTATTTTCACTGGGGTATCTCCCTGGACCTGGCGCTGGCTGCCCGCCTGAGCAACGGCACCAAGGCGGGATAGGTGCAAACCCAAAATTGAATTGGAAGTACGATTGATACTACTTCCGGAATGCTCAACACCCATTGGTTGACCTCGCTGCCGAGCGGATAACCCGGTTCTCCGGTAAAGTGGCAGCCACAAGGCAATTGCCTTCAATTTCTTTAGGTTAAAGTAGATCCGATGTGGAAGGGGTAGGGAAATGGCAACTATTCAGATCAATACCGATACCGATGTTTCAGGAGATGAGATCAGGAGACGCGTCCGCTCAGCCATGGTAGCCGCCGGAATTGCGGCAAGAATCAACGAGCGCTCGACCGAGTTGACCGAAAATTCGGAAGTGGTGCTGCGCCGCCGCTACCTTTCCAAGGACCGGGATGGCAAGGTGCTGGAAGACCCGGACGGCATGTTCCGTCGGGTGGCCCGCAACCTGTCCATGGCCGAGCTCAACTACCCAACAATGGGTGAGGTGGAAAGGCAGGCGGTGGAGGATGAGTTCTATGGCGTGATGCGCCGGCTTGAGTTCATGCCCAACTCTCCCACGCTGATGAACGCTGGGAGGGAACTGCAGCAGCTTTCCGCCTGCTTCGTGCTGCCGGTGGACGATTCTCTGGATTCCATCTTCGAGCGAGTCAAGGAAACTGCCCTGATCCACAAGAGCGGGGGCGGTACCGGTTTCGCATTCTCCCGGCTGCGCCCGGAAGGCGACGTGGTGGGTTCAACCGGTGGAGTGGCCTCCGGTCCGGTCAGTTTCATCAACGCCTTCGATGCCGCCACCGACGTTGTAAAGCAGGGCGGCACCCGCCGGGGCGCCAACATGGGTATCCTAAACGTGGAACACCCGGACATCCTCCGCTTCATTCACTCCAAGGAGGATGGCGAGCGCCTGGTCAACTTCAATATTTCCGTGGCCGTGACCGAAGAGTTCATGCAGCGGGTGGAGCGAGGCCAAACCTACGACCTGGTCAACCCCCGAACCGGCGAGGTGACCGGCCAGTTGAACGCCCGCGATGTGTTCGAGGAATTGGTCCAGATGGCCTGGCTGACTGGCGATCCGGGCATCGTGTTCCTGGACCGCATTAACCGGGACAACCCCAACCCGCAGCTGGGCAGGATTGAGAGCACCAACCCCTGCGGGGAGCAGCCCCTGCTCCCCTTCGAGTCCTGCAACCTGGGTTCCCTGAACGTCGCCCGTATGGTCAAGTACACCGACAACGACGTGGTGATGGACTGGAACCGGCTGGCTGCCGCGGTTCGCGTTGGCGTCCGGATGCTGGACAACGTAATCGACATGAACAACTATCCCCTCGCTGAAATCGAGGAGATGAGTAAGATGACCCGGCGCATCGGCATGGGCATCATGGGCTTCTCCGACCTGCTGGTGCAATTGGGGATACGCTATGACTCCGAAGAAGCCCTGGACCTGGGTGGACAGGTGATGCGGCGCATCCAGGACGAGACCTACAAGGCCTCGATGGCGTTGGCCGAGGAGCGGGGTACCTTCCCCGCCTGGGAGGGCAGCGTCTATAACCAGCCCGGAAACGTCCGCCGGATGCGCAACTCGGCGCCGGTCACCATTGCTCCCACGGGTACCATCAGCATAATTTCCGGGGCCTCCAGCGGAATTGAACCCCTCTTTGCCCTTTCCTATGTTCGCAACGTGATGGACAACACCCGCCTGGTTGAGGGCAATCCCTACTTCGAGGCCGTCGCCCACAATGAGGGTTTCTACTCCCAGGAACTGATGGAACAGCTCGCTCAATCGGGCAGCCTCCATGACCTGGACGTACCCGAATGGGTGAAGGACGTTTTCCGCACCTCCCATGACATTTCACCCGAGTGGCACGTGCGGATGCAGGCTGCCTTTCAGCAGTACACCGACAATTCGGTATCAAAGACCATCAACTTCCCCAGCAACGCCACCGTGGAAGATGTGGCGGAGGCATATCGCCTGGCCTACGAGACGGGGTGCAAGGGGATTACCGTGTATCGGGACGGTAGCAAGGCCGGCCAGGTTCTGAGTACCGGCGAAACGGAATCCCACGCGGGCCAGTCCGATGGGTACGAGGGTACTTCCGTGGTCCGTGTTCCCGTGGAGCGTCCCCGGCAGATCCAGGGCATCACGGAGCGGGTGCACACCGGCCACGGGAACATGTACGTGACCATCAATTTCCAGGAGGAAGGCAAGCCCTTCGAGGTTTTCAGCACCCTGGGCAAGGCCGGCGGCTGCGATTCGGCCCAGTTGGAGGCCATCTCCCGCCTGGCTTCCCTGGCTCTGCGCTCCGGCGTCAGCGCCTCCGATGTGGTGGAGCAATTGAAGGGGATAACCTGCTGTCCCTTCTGGGACGAGGGCACCTTGGTGCGTTCCGCCCCAGACGCCGTGGCCCTGGCCCTGCAACGCTACATCGAGGGCGAGGCAACCGAGGTTGAACCCACCGAGTCCAAGTCGGTGCAGTTGCAATTCTTGCCGGAACCAATCCACCAAAATGGCAACGGGAACAACGGCGCCAATGGCAACAGCGTTCCCACGGGGCGCAAGTGCCCCGATTGCAACACTCCCATCATCTACCAGGAAGGTTGCCTGATGTGCATCTCCTGCGGCTGGAACAAGTGCGAGTGACGGAACTTGGCAGGGCCCGGCGGCAGGCAAAATAGCCGCCGGGCCCTACAGAAGACTCTTCCTCTTCAGACTCCCCCCTCAGAACAGGGACTTGGATTGCCCCCCGTCCACGTTGATGCATGCCCCGGCTATCAGGTCCGCCCGATCCGAGGCGAGGAAGGCGACCGTTTCCGCTACGGGCTCGGGCCAGCCGAATCGGCCCATGGGCAGGTTCCGGTCTATGAACTCCGCCACCACCTCCGGCGGTTGCGTGTCCTGGAACCGTTCCCAGGTGCTGCCGGGAAAATCGATGGAACCGGGGGCAACGCAGTTCACCAGGACGCCGTGGGGCGCCATCTGTAGCGCCAAGTGCTTTGAGAAGGCGATCAGCCCCGCCTTGCCCGTCATGTAGTCAATGGATCCGCCGTGTTCGCGCCCATATATGGAGGCGATATTGATTACCCGCCCCCACCCCTGGGCCTTCATGTGAGGGAGGGCCAACCCGGTCATCTGCACGGCGCTGAACAAATTCAGTTCCAGCCCCTCCCGAAATTGCTCCATGCTCGTCTCCTCAAACAACACGGATCCCCGCCGGCCCCCGACATTGTTTACCAGAATGTCCGGGGGGCCAATGCCGGCGACGGTCTCGGTGTAGAACCTTTGGGCTTCGGCTGGGTTGGTAACGTCGGCCGTGGTTCCCTGTACCTGGTAGTTCAACGCCGAGAGTTCGGCTACCGTGCCCTTCAGTTGTGCCTCGTCGCGGGCGCAAATGGCAACAGCGCAACCCTCCCGAGCCAGCGCCTCGGCAATACGGCGGCCCAGACCTCGGCTTCCGCCGGTCACCATGGCAACCCGTCCCTGCAAACCCAATTCCATGATTTCCTCCTGTAAAGGCTGAAATAAATGCCGGCGCCAGGTCGGAGTACTATGCCTTTGCGCCGGCAGGTCGGCCAAATGGGGGACACCAGTGCCCTAATAATGCGGCGATTATAAGGGAAGGGGATGCGCCTGCCTATGCCGTCAACTGTTGGTACTTACACCGGTCGGTTATGGCCGTTTCCGGCCACGCATTTGGTCATTATCTTGGGTAGCAAATGGATAGGCCCTTCGCGATAGTCCGTTCCAGGCAGCAAATTATTCCGGGCAGCGTACAGCCTCCCCTCTCGCCCATGGCCACAGGAAAGAACGTGCTAAACTTCTAACAGTGGGCGGTCTTGACTGATGGGCGGGGAGCGAACCCAGTCTGATCCGTTTGGCCTGCCTTCGGAGATGATGGCGCGGCGGAGACTTTCCGGCTATCGACAAGTTCAGAGCTTAAAGCGCCTGTATGCAGAGGTACCTATTGACGTGCTGAGATTGAGATTCCTTTTCCTGACCCTGACGTTGGGCGCATTCTTCCTCGTCCTGGGATCACCGGCTCGAACGGCGCTGGCCCACGGCTTTGGCGAGCGGTATGACCTGCCGCTACCCCTTTCATACTTCGTGGTGGGCGGCGCAGCGGCGGTGGCGCTCTCCTTCGTCGTGGTGGGCCTGTTCGTGCGCGGCGAACATGGTGGCTCTTCCTACCCCAGGTTGAACCTGTTTCGATTCACCCCGCTGCGGGTGATCATGACGGGACCGCTAACCTGGGCATTGCGGGTGGCCTCCCTGCTGCTGTTCTTTCTGATTATCGCAACGGGAATCTTCGGTTCCCAGCGGGTGGGCAACAACTTGACCCCCGTTTTTGTCTGGATTGTTTGGTGGGTGGGAATGGGTTTCGTGGTTTCGTTGCTGGGCAATTTGTGGGCAGTGGTCAATCCGTGGAAGATTCTGTTCGGATTTGCCGAGGGGATCTACCACCGATTCAATCCCCAATGGGAACTCACCCTGGGACTGGACTACCCGGAATGGATCGGAGTTTGGCCGTCGGTGGGTCTGTTCTTCGCCTTCGTCTGGGTGGAGAATGCATTGCCGGTGGCGGCATCTCCGGCCCTGCTGGCCTGGCTGATCATTGGGTACAGCCTGTTCACGTTGACCGGTATGTACCTGTTCGGCAAGCACCAATGGCTGCGCCATGCCGAAGTCTTCACCGTGGTGTACGGTTTCCTGGCCCGCTTCTCCGTCACCGAGGCCTGGGTGAACGCCCCGGGGGTTTGCAGCGAGTGCTCGGAACCCACATGCCGGGACCGGCAGGGAGATGACGATTCCGGTTGTGTAGATTGCTTCGAATGCTTCGAGCATTCGGACGACGTGGAGTTGAACCTGCGGCCCCCAGCGATTGGACTGCACATCCGTGGGGCCATGCCCGCCGGAATTACGGCCATGATCCTGCTGGTCCTATCCACCGTTACCTTTGATGGCTTCAGCGACACTCCGGAATGGACTGCCGTCCTGGGTTGGATGCTCACCCAGACGGCGGAACTGACCTCCCCCTATTTCAACGGGCTGGTGATTGCCAACACCCTGGGCCTGGCCCTGTTCCCACTGGCCTTTGCGGGAATCTACTGGCTGTTCTCGGCCCTGATGATGCGCTTCGTGTTGGCGGGCGGCGGCGCCGGCCCGACCACATCGGGGTTGATGACCGCCTTTGTCCTGTCCCTCGTTCCCATTGCCCTTGCCTACCATTTTGCCCACTACCTGGGGTTTCTGCTCATCCAGGGCCAGGCTGTCATACCCCTGGTTTCCGACCCCTTTGGCTCCCGCGCCAACCTGTTTGGAACGGCGGGTTACATGGTCAATATTGGCGTTACCAACGCCCGCTTCATCTGGTTCTTCTCCGTGGTTTCCATAGTGGTGGGACACATCATTGCAGTGTATCTGGCCCACCTGCGGGCGACCAGCATCTACGGCAACGGCCGACTGGCCTTCAGAAGCCAGATACCCATGCTGGGATTAATGGTAATCTACACGGTATTGAGCCTGTGGATAATCTCCCGGCCAATAACGGAATAGCAGGATACAGTCGTAGGGGCGCACCGCCGTGCGCCCCAATCCGTACTTGGGAACCAATTCCTTGCACCCATTCTTGGGTGGAAACGCCCGTTACCGCTCCAGCTTGACCGGGTTGCGCAACACACCGATGCCGTCGATGTCAATTTCGCAGATGGCGCCGTCGTCCATGTTGCTGGTGGTGCCGGGGGTTCCAGTGTAGATACAGTCCCCGGCCTCCAACGTTACGTAACGGGAGATGAACTCAATCATCGTGGGAACGTCGAAGATCAGGTGGGCGGTGGTCTCATTCTGCTCTTCATTGCCGTTGACGCGGGTGCGGAGGTGCTGGCCGTGGGGGTCCAGGTCGGTCTCAATCCATGGGCCCATGGGGGAGAAGGTGTCGGCAGACTTGGCCCGCCACCAGTCGGAATTGTTGTCGTTGCGGTCCCGGCGCTGCCAATCGCGGGCGCTGACATCGTTGCCGCAGGTGTACCCGAAGACGTGATTCAGGGCGTCTGCCTTGGAAACGTTCTTGCAGGTGTCCTTTATGATGGCCACCAGTTCGCCTTCAGCGTCCAGTCGTTCCACCTCTTTGGGCCGCACAATGGTATCCTCAGGGCCGATAACGCTGGTGGGAGTCTTGTGGAAGACCATCGGGTACTGGGGAGCGGGCCGGTCCCCAATGTGGCTGGTATAGTTCAATCCCATGGCCAGAATTTTTCCTGGAGTCACCGGCGCCAGCAGCTTCACGTCGGCCAGGCGGTGCACATGATCCGTGACCTTGAAGTCGCCAAATAGATCGCCTTCAATGGCGGACACGTTGTCCCCATTGATGACTCCATAGTGGATGCTGCCATGGGCTTCGTACCGAGCTATCCTCATCTGTTGCTCCTTGCAATCTTGAAAAAGGTTGGTTTGCCAGCGACCATGTCGGCTGGGCCAAACCATGTTAGCACCTGCAACGTGGGTTGGCTACCGCAACCAGAAGTGCATCGGTTCCACGGTTTGCCCCATGATGGCCGGAAAAAAGCCACGGGCAATTGTGTTAGACTGAATGGCCGGTGGGTTACGATATTCGTATCCCGCCACCATAGGGAGGGATGGCAGAGTGGACGATTGCGCCGGTCTTGAAAACCGGTATGCCTCCGGGCATCGTGGGTTCGAATCCCACTCCCTCCGCCATTATATCTGCTGCCCGACCGCCTCTACTTCCCATTCCTGCCAGGTTCTGAACTGACATATCTCCCAATCGAGTAGTACTGGCTGAGCCGGCCCGCGCAAGAAGACAGGACTGCGGCCAACTGCTTCGTAGTCGTAGCCTACCGCCATACCTTCAACTATGGCATAATGGCCCCACTGTAACCCACCCCGCAATGGAGGCTTTCCGCTTATGGTTGACCTCAAGCACGGCGCGGCCATCGTGGGAATCCACGAACACGCCACCCGCTACGCTCCCGACAAGAGCGAATTGCAAATTCAGGGGGAGAGCGTCATCAAGGCCCTGGAGGACGCGGGCCTGTCCAAGCAGGACGTGGACGGGCTCTTCACCGCCTCCAGCAGCATCCGCAATAGCGGCATGAATTTGGCTGACTACCTGAATATGTACCCCAAGTACGTGGACAACACCACCGTGGGTGGAGGCTCCTTCGAGTTCCACCTTTCCCATGCCCTGACGGCCATCGCCGCCGGCCGGATCAACGTGGCCGTCATCACCTACAGCAGCCTGGCCCGTTCCGGCGGCGTTTCCGTGGGAACTGGCGGCGTCGGACGCTACGGTCATCCCCGGCTGGATCCTTCCCCAGACAGCTTCGAGGAGCTGTACGGGCTTACCACCGTTGGTCTCTACGCGATGATTGCCCAGCGACACATGCACTTGTATGGCACCACCCCCGAGCAGTTGGCGGAGGTGGCCGTCGCGGTGCGTAAACACGCCTCCATGAATCCCGAAGCGCTGTTCCGCGACCCGATAACGGTGGCGGATGTGGTCAATTCCCGCGTCATTTCATCGCCCCTGCACCTGCCCGACTGCTGCGTCATCACCGATGGCGGCGGGGCGGTGGTGGTGGCCTCGCCCGAGGTGGCCCGAAGTTGCCGCCATACGCCCGTCTGGGTCCTGGGGGTCGGCGAGGCCATCGCCCACCAGGGCGCCGGCAAGCGGGACCTGATGTACATCGCCGCCAAGCAGAGCCATGAACCGGCCTTCGCCATGGCCGGAGTCACCCACAAGGACATCGACATGGCGATGATCTACGATTCCTTCACCATCACCGTGGTGGAGACCCTGGAGGACTTGGGATTCTGCGAAAAGGGCGAGGGTGGCCAGTTCGTTTCTGGAGGGCGTCTCCACGTGGACTCGGATCTACCCGACAAGCTGCCCATCAACACCGACGGCGGCGGGCTATCATCGAATCACCCCGGCATGAGGGGCATATTCCTGCTGTTGGAGGCTACGCGCCAGCTGCGCCACCAGTTCGAGGGCACCCCGCGCCAGGTGCCCAACTGTCAGATTGCCCTGTGTCATGGGACGGGAGGGTCCTTGGGCGCCAGGCACAGTGGCGGCACCGCCATCTTGGGGAGGGATTAGCCATGACAACGACCAGGTCAGACTGGAACAAGCCCCTGCCCACGGTGGTGGGGGAAACCAAACCCTACTGGGACGGGTGCCGTCGGGGCGAACTCCTGATTCAACGTTGCGATAAGTGTGGCGAGTACCAGTTCTACCCCCGGGGCATTTGCGCCAACTGCTGGTCCGAGGGCATCCGGTGGGTGCAGGCCAGCGGCAAGGGAACGGTATGGACCTACACCGTCACTTATCAGAATCGTACCCCAGGCTTTGCCGACGACGTGCCCTACGTGCTGGCCGTCGTGGAGCTGGAGGAGGGGGTAAAGATGTTCACCAACATCGTGGACTGCAATCCCCGGGATGTTTCCATCGGTATGCCCGTGGAGGTGACCTTCGTAAGGGCCACCGACCAGATTTCCATTCCCTACTTCAAGCCGGCCGGCTGATGGTTACACTATGCCATCGGTCAGGCAAGACTGGACTTAGATGGGTGACATAGAGGATTGGTTGCCCGGTTGGGTAGGGGCGCACGGCTGTGCGCCCCTACGGGCAACGCCGACCCTTCCACTTAATTCCTCCATCAATTCTCCCTGTCATTCCGAGCGGCAGCCGAGGAATCCCAACCACATTGGGAAACCATCATTGCCATGCCTAACCCCCAGGCCTGTCATTCCGAGCGACAGCCGAGGAATCCCAACGGTGCGGGGGAACCGTGTCCCCAGTACCGCAGCCCCCTAGCCTGTCATTCCGAGCGGCAGTCGAGGAATCCCAACTGTCCGGGGCGAGAATGTCTGGCTATGGCAGTGACGGTTGCTCCGCTCCGTTGGGATTACTTGGCTCCGCTCGGTATGACAGGAACTTGGCCGGGAAGCTGCCGGGAATGGCAGAGATTGCCGCTTCCTCATTATGACCCGAACTGACCGGCTGCCTCCTGGCGTCTGGTACTGGCCGGAGCGTAAGGGTATAATGATAAGGTTACAGATTCTTCCCCTGTCCAGCGGGTGTAGCTCAGTGGTAGAGCTCTAGCCTTCCAAGCTAGCTACGTGGGTTCGATTCCCATCACCCGCTCCAACGTCCTCGGCAACTGCTGACTAACCCCATTGAGCCCCAATCCCGCCACGCCACGACTGATCAGCTTCGGCCAGTGGCCGACAACGCCTCCTTGAAGGCGGCGGCACATGCAGACCAGGAAAAACCGGTTGCATACTCCCGCACCCTTTCCCGGTCGCAGGCCAGGGCGCGGTGCACGGCCGTCACCAGGTCCTCATCCAGGGCGCCCGAAACACCGTCGGCAATAACATCCTTCGGCCCCATGACGGGATACGCAGCTACGGGAGTACCGGAGGCCATGCTCTCGGTAATCACGATGCCAAAGGTGTCGGTGCGGCTGGGAAAGACCATCACATCGGCGGATGCGTAGTACTGGGCCAACTCCACACCCTGCTTGTAGCCGACGAAGTTCACCCGATCACCGTAACGCTCTTCCAATTCCCGTCGTTGTGGGCCGTCTCCCACCACGGTGCAGCGAAAGCCGGGCAAGGAGGCCAGCCGGCAAAAGTCCTCTACGCCCTTCTCTCTGCTGACCCGGCCTACGTAGAGCAGCAGACTGCCTCCTTCCTCTCTTTTGCCGAGCAGCTCATCTACCCTGTGGTCGGGGTGAAATTGGTCGGTGTCCACGCCTCGGCTCCAGACCACCACGTTCTTGAACCCCGACTCTTCCAGGTCCTTCTTTACGCTGGGGGTGGGAGCCAGGACTTGCGATGCGCTTCCGTGGAACCAACGTATGTAGGACGTTGTCGGGCCGATGGGCAGGCCATAGATTGCCTTGAGGTACTCGGGGAAACGGGTGTGGTAGCTGGTAGTGTAGGGGAACCGATGACGCCGGCACCAGAAGCGGGCAATGTTGCCCAAGGGACCTTCGGTGGCAATATGGACGTAGTCCGGTTTCGCGTTGGAGATGGCGCGGTACGCTTTTACGAGGTTAATGGTCAGCCTGATCTCCTGGTACCGGGGCAGCTTTATGGTTCTAAACTGGGACGGCTCCAAAACGGAGACATCCATTCCGTCCGCGGAAAGCAGATCGACCACCTTGGTCATGGTGGTCACGACGCCATTGATCTGGGGCAGCCAGGCGTCGGTAACCAGCAGCAATCTTGGGGCATCAGCCACGGCTGCGCCACTTCAGGAGTTCCCAGGTGCCGTCATGGTGCTCGACCAGTGCGCTACAGTTCTCCACCCAGTCGCCACAGTTCATATACCTCGTTTCTCCGATGTTCTTGATTTCGGGCGAATGAATGTGCCCGCAAATCACCCCGTCGTATTCGTTGGTTCGGGCATGCTCGGTGAGCAATCCCTCGAACTTCAGCATATAGCCCATGACGGACTTGGTCTGCCGCTTGGCGAAGCCCGCAAAGCTCTTTCGCGGGACGTGGACCGAATATAGCAGTCTGTTAGCCAGGTTGTCCACAGATAGCAGCACGTCGTAGGCCCGGGTGCCGAGAAACATGAGACGGCGGCCCCGTCGGCTGCGCATCAGGCCATCGAACTGGTCGCCATGGACTACCAGGTAGCGCTTGCCGTCGATGCCATAGTATTCGGCCTCATTGGACAGCTTGATGTTTCCAAGGCTGTAGCCGTAGTCCAGCCATCCCCGCAACATTTCATCGTGGTTGCCCACAATGTAGTGGACCTTGGTGCCGTTGTTGGACATGGCCAACAGCTTCTCGATTACAGAGCCGTGGGTCCTTGGCCAGTACACATTCCGGCTCATGCGCCAACCGTCCACGATGTCGCCCACCAGGTAAAGGTGATCGCTATGGTGGCTCTCCAGGAATTCGGCCAGGTAACTGGCCTTGGCCCCCTTGAAGCCCAGGTGGGTGTCGCTGATGAATACGGCCCGGTAGTTCTGCATTACTTCACTCACTGAATTCCCCTTCATTTGTCCAGGAAAACGACACCCTAAAATTTAGCATTGTCAAAACAATTGCCTGTCAGCTGGCGATTTAGGGTGAGTTAAAGGCTGCGCCGATTCAATAGAATACCAGAGGAGCCAGGCAATACTCCTTCCTCAACCTGTGGCCGGTACCATTCGCCGCGCTGGGGGACGAGCCAGCAGAATCAACAAGGCGGTCAGGCCGGCCAGGCTGGCAAAGGCCCAGAGGATCACGTCATAGCTGCCCGTCAGGTCAAAGACAAGGCCGGCCGCCACGGTGCCGATGGCCTGTTCCAGGCTGGTAAAGGGTTCGGTCACTCCCCTAATGGCGCCCAGGGACCGGCGGCCGTAGTAATCGGCGTAAGCCACCGGCGGCACCGACAGCATCCCTCCCACGCCAAAACCAAAAGCGGCCGAAAATGCCAAGCCCTCCGCCATGGTATCGGCAATCAGGAACAGCAGGGCCGGAAGCGCAACCGAAACGGCCACCGCCGCCAGTACGTAGCGAACCGGGAACCTCTCGGCTACCCATCCCCAGGCCAGGCTGCCCGCGCCCATGAATGCCGCCGAAAGGCTCAGGCCCAGGCCGGAAGCAACCACGCTGAGGCCCTCGTCCCGCAGCAGGGCGGCCAGGTGAGTGTTGATGCCCGCCTGCACCAGAAAGAGCGTCCCCACGCCGGCGGCCAGAATCCAAAGGGCGGGAGTCTTCATCGCCTCCCGCAGCGTCCAGGCCGGCTCCTCTTGCGAGGCGCTCTCCCCCACTTGCGAGTCCCCGGGCTCCGAAGCCGGTTCCGATGGCAAGAGCGCGCCGGAACCTGGTTCCGGGTCACCGTCGGGACGCATGCCCAGGTCCTCGGGCTGCTGGACGATTAGAGCGGTAACTGGGATCAGGGCAATGATCCAGACCAACGCCCCCAGGACAATCCAAGCTGCGGGCCAACCATGGCTGGCGATGACCGCCGAAGCGATGAGGGGGAAGGCCACCAGGCCGATGGAATGGGAGGCGAACAGCATTCCGTTGGCGCGTCCCCGCATTCTCACGAACCAGCGGGATACAACTACCGATGCGCCGATGGGTATGGGGCTGGCAAAGATCACCCGGCTGATACCGTAAAACAGGTAGAAGAAAATTGGCACGGTGGCCCAGGCCAAGGATATGGTGGCCAGACCCATTACGAACACGCTCGACGCCAGTACCAGGCGTGCGCCGTAACGGTCCACCAGCCAACCCACCAGGGGGGAAAAGGCAGAGGCTGCCAGTCCGCCCACGCTGGCGGCGCCGGCCACCAGAGTCCTGCTCCAACCCAGCTCCGGATCCTCGGCCAGGGGGTAGATGAAAACCGCCAGGGTGAGACTGGCGGAGGCATTGCGAACCACCTGGCTGGTGCTGGCCGAAAAGAGTATTACCCATCCGTAGAAGAAGGGCAGCCGGTGGGCCAGTCGCTGAAGAGAACCGGTCACGAATGAAGTGTCCTGGAAAAAGCTGTGGATCGGCCCGGTGGTTCCATGGGGATTGCCTTGGTGGGCAGGTATCTGGGGTTAACCAAGGTCAACTTTTACTCCGGACTGAGCCTCAAGTGCAGAGGAAGGCCGATTGTAGGAAACACAACCCCAATCTTCTACCTGGCAGGACGGGCGCATACTACTTTAACATAAAACTCGGACGGGCAAGGGTGGCGAGTGGCAATCGAAAGTGACCTGGATTGGCTCGTCCTGGTTTACTCCATGTAAGTCTGGGCGATGCCCGAAACGCCAGCCTATGACCAAAGAGGTTCGGAGTCAGTCAGGCCATCGGCGCCAGTGGGGCGGCAGGCTGGGTTCCCCAAGTCCCAACTGTTCTGCAATCCAAGCCTCGCTGAAGGCTCCGTCCCGGTAATTGGAGTGTTCCGACCGGTGGACCAGGGCGCCGCCGCGCATGGCCTGGGATAGGTCTTCCAGTGTCGCGGCGTCCACCCCACTGCCACCGCCCTCGGCCATCAGCAGGGTGCGGGCCTCCACCAGGGGGGCGAAGTAGTGCAAGTCGTAGTGGGCCAGGGTCTGGGCCACCATCTCGCGGCGGTCAGGGTACTGACGAAGATAGTCGTTGAGTTCTTCCAGGGGGTAGGCCTGGGTGGCGGCGGCCCGCTCCAACGCCTGCAGGTGGATCACGGGGCTGCAAACCAGGTGGGTTATCTGCGGGCATAGGGCTGCCGTAATCAGGGCTATATCCGGTCCAATGGCGGCGATGCAGCGGGCATCCACCTCCGGCCGCCTAACCAGGTACTCCAGGCCCCGGCAGCAATCGGCCACGATGCCCCGGTAGATGAAGGCGGCGGGGTCATCGATGCCGTTCGTCAGCTGGCCGGGGAAGGCGGAAGCCAGGGGAGAATCGGACCGCCGTTGTCCCCGGGCACAAATTGTAAAAGTGACATAATCTCGTCGTTGCCCGTTTGACGTGCCCTGGGGAACGATGTCTGCGACGCTGCCGTACCTGGGCAGGAAGTACCGCGCCGGAAAAGGGCCCTCGCCATGGGGAATGCTCAGGTAGGCAAATATGCGGTAGGGGCCGATGGAGGTCAGCCTAACTCCGTATGCCGTGGCGAAGTCGGTGGACCGGAGGAGAAGTTCTTCCACCTCCGCAGCCGCCGGCAATTGGGCCAGTTCCTCCAGGACATCCTTCCAGAAAGAGTCAAACCCACTTGGCCGGGAAACATCCGACCCCCCGGTTGGTTCGTTCATGGCAAAGTCCAGTTAAGGCATAAGATGTTGGACAAAGAAATCATCAATGACCTGGGCATGGACGAAGTTATTGGCGTCGTGGCCGTGCCCGTCGTAACCGCAAATGCGCTTGTCACTGCTGCCGATGGCACGGAACATCGCATAGCCGGTTTCGGGAGGACAGGTGCTGTCCTGGTGGCCCACGTTGACCAGTATGGGGCAGGTTACCCTTGGCGCAAAATTGATTCCATCGAAATAGGCCACCGTCTCCGTTACCTGATCGCGCAATTCAGGATAGAGGCGCAGGTAGTCGGCTATCTCCTGGTAGGGATAGCTATCGGTCAATGCCATGGCATCCATGAACCCGCAGAGATAGGGGGCGCCCGAAGTGGCCGCTGCAATTTCCTTGCGCAGGGCCGCCACTACGATGGCCAAGCCGCCCCCCTGGCTGTGGCCGGTTACTCCGATCCGGTCGCGGTCCACTTCCTGTCGGGACAGCAGGAAATCCACTCCCCGGCAGGCATCCATGTAAAACCCGCGATACGAGTAGGTATTCCGGTCAGTAATGTTGTGGGTGAGCAGGCCGGGATAGCCGGGGTTGAATTGGCTGTTGCTGCGCAGTTTGCCCCGGGGCGCGACGCTGAACGCGGCATATCCCTTGGCCGCCCATGCCTTGGGGATTATGGGTTCCATGGTGTAGCCGGGAACGATGAGAAGGGCGGGTAGTGGGGCTATTGAATCGGCTGGCCGGGCGTACCAGCCAGCGATGATAACCCGGTCCAGGCTGGTGTAATGAACCTCGAACACATCCACGCTCGGAGTGGAACGCAGCGGATCGAAGGTTGTCTTGGCATTCAGTGGAATATCGGCGGTGCGGGCCAGTATATCGTCCCAGAAGGCATTGAAGTCCGACGGCCGCGCCACTGAGGAAACGAAGTCCGACGGATTAACATAACTGGTCATCTTTCCCACCTCTCCGGCTACAAGGCCGGAGCCCCCAGTATGGCCACCTGGGCTGCGGCCAGTACGTAAACCACTGCAATGAGCGCCAACCCCGTGACGATGACCGGTTGGGAGAATCGGTGGCGCCCCCAGATGAGCAGCCCGCCAAAAAGGATGAAGCCCAGGGCTATGCTGCCGGCCACGAAGTGTTCTGGCGAGGCAAAGTTCAGGATCACACCGTCCCGGAAGAAGAAGTCGGCATAGGCCAAAATGGTTATGTTGAAGACACAACTGCCGTAAACGCCAGCCACGGCCAGATCTGCCGCCCCCAATCGAGCCGCGCCGATGGTGGCGGAGATTTCGGGCATACTGGTAATCAGCGATACCGCCAGTATGCCCACGATGCCAGAAGAAATGCCCGTGGCGTGGGCGATCCAGGTAGCGCTCTGGGCCAGGAAGATGCCGGAAATGACCACCCCCAGGGCAACTATGCCAAAGAGGACCCAGGCGCGCGGCAAGGATATTCCCGGATCTTCGCCTTCTTCCTCAGATTCGGGACGGCGCTGGTAAACGATGCGCATTCCGATGACATAGACCACCAGCAGGAAGATGGAGGAGAATCCAATCTGCCACAGATTGCCCTCGGTGATGGGCCCCGGGGCGAAGGTGTGCAAGGCGGACAGGAGTACGGCCAGCCCAGTCAATGCGGCCGCCAGCACGATGAGGTAGCCCTGCTCCGGGGCCACCTGCCGCAGAAAGCGTCGTCCCCCGAACATCAACGCCACCACGGCCAGGGTCAGGATGTTCACCATGTTTGAACCCAGGGTGTCGCCCAGGGCCAATTCGGGTTCGTCGATTCGGGCAGCGGTTATGTTGTTGGAAAGTTCTGGCAGCGAAGTTGCCAGCGCGACCAGGATACTGCCCACAAACAGACGCCCCCAGCCCGTCAACGTGGCCAGGGCGTCCCCGTACTTGGCCACCTGCACACCCATGATTACAACTACCACGGCGCTGGCCAGAAAAACGGGAACAGAAACCAGCAGGCTCACCTGGTCCGGAACGAAAGGCATGGTTCTCCTACCTAAAATGATTTGGCGTCGGCGCAGGACTCACCCTTCGGCCGACTGACAAACTCGGAAAGCTGCATTTGGCCCATGGGTCTGCAGGAAGTTCAGCATAATGTCGCCAATTCCGACCTGCTGATTAAAGCGCAGCTGCTGCCGTCAGTGGTCAATGCCGCCGACAATCAGGTCTCCCATCTCCGTGGTGCTGACCCGGTTCGTACCGGCCACGGCAATGTCCGGCGTGCGATGTCCGGCTTCCAGGGCCTGTTCCACCGCCCGCTCCACGCTGGCCGCTTCCTCGGTCAGGCCCAGGGAGTAGCGCAACATCAGGGCCACGCTGAGGGTGGAAGCCACCGGATTGGCGATCCCCTGTCCGGCAATGTCCGGCGCCGTACCGTGGATTGGCTCGTAGAATCCGGGGATTTTGCGGCCCGCCACCGGCACGTCGGCCAGGCTGGCGGAGGGCAGCAGACCCATGGAGGCGGATAGCACCGCCGCCTCATCGGTCAGTATGTCTCCGAAGGTGTTCTCGGCCACGATAACGTCGAAGTGGGCAGGGCGTTGCACCAGCTGCATGGCGCATGCGTCCACCAGCACGTGCTCCAACTCCACTTCTGGATACTCCTCGCCCAGGCGGGTTGCCACCTGCCGCCAGAGGCGGGAACACTCCAGCACATTCGCCTTGTCAATGGAAGTGAGCTTGTTGCGGCGACCCCGGGCCAGCTCGAACCCCACGCGCAGAACCCGCTCGATCTCCGACTCGCTGTAGCGCATGGTATCCACGCCGGTCCAGCCCTGGGGTGTTTCCTGGCGGCCCTTGGGCTGGGCGTAGTAGAGCCCGCCCGTCAGTTCCCGCACCACCACCATGTCCACGCCCTCCAGCACCTCGGGCTTCAGAACGCTGGACTCCACCAGGTTGGGATATACCTTCACAGGACGGATGTTGGCAAAGACGCCCAATTCGGCCCGCAGTTGCAGCAGCCCGTCCTCCGGCCGCGTGGAGGCCGAGGGGTCGTCCCACTTGGGTCCCCCGACGGCGCCAAAAAGAACGGCGTCGGCGGACTTGGCCAGGTCCTGAACCCCTTGGGTCAGAGGGGTGCCGTGGTTGTCGATGGAGATGCCACCCACGTCGCCGTATTCGAGGTTGAAGGTGTGGCCGAAGGCGCGGCCCACGGCCTGCAGGGCCTTCACCCCTTCGGCCGTAACCTCCGGACCGATGCCGTCTCCGCTGAGAACTGCAACATTGAACTGCACCCGAATCTTCTCCTGCTCGGTGGCGACAAGCCAACAAAATATCGACTTGGCGCCGGCAGCAGCGACGCCAAGCCATACATAGTATAAACCGAATTGGCCCAAGTAATAAAGGGGCGGGAGCGGGAGGTTTGGGGGAGTTGGGGCGAGGTGGGATGTTCACCGAGGTAACGGGGTATCTCAGGCTTTCCTTATTCCGATTGACTCCAGAATCACTGGAGGGTAAGGTAGTGCCTAACTGTAGCCGCTTTGCGGGCTGGGAGTAAACAGGGCTGCAATGAATGAACCCTTTGACGTTTACGCCGATTCGTTTAGTATTTCCATTTCTACCTGGGGCGCAAAGCTCAGCTTTGCCTTAACCCCCCGTGACGCCGACCCAACCGAAATCGAGGCGCCCTTGCCACTGGGTACCATTCGGATGAGCAATGAACTGCTTAAAGCCATGGTTGTCCTGTTGCGGGACAACATAAGGGAGCGGGAAGAGGAGCACGAAGTTCGGTTCGACGTGCCGTCTTGGATCCTGGAGCAGCTGGGCATGGACGACGAAGAGTGGGATGAATTCTGGGGTTATGACAATGAAGACTAGCTTGAAGACCCTTCATTCGCCGGAGAAGTCGGTTCGACTAGTTGACACCCCAGGCTGCGAGAGCGGACCTTTCCCCTCCCCTCCTGCCATATCTGGGACTAGGCAATTCAGCGAAGAAACTAAACGTACCGCTTGGTACGTGATTCCTGGTGGTTATTCCTGGGACAATGCTTGGGAACTGGCGCGAGACTTGATCGTTGAAGTGCAAACCTCCGAGCAGGAAACGATAGCCTTGACACGGCTTAGCTTGGGCGAGTATGGAATTGGCTGCAATCTGAAAGAGGCGGTTCAGGACCTTCTCCTGTCCCTGAGCGACTACCATGATGCGCTGGAGTCCAGGGAGGGGCACCTTGCTGATTCGGCCAAAGATGAGCTCAACTCTATTCGAAGAATCCTCAGGAGAAGTACAACCACCTAGCCATGGATTTGGCAGACCTGCAACGGGCATTGAGAAGAAAATTGGATGCACATGAGGACCGGAGATCTCACCATGTATTCTGTTTTATCCATGTTCCAGGGCAGGGCGATATACGTGCCGCCAAGTTCTCCCACTCATTCCGGGGTAGGTTGCCAGATTTTGTGGTCGCGGATACGGCCAAACGCCTCAGGTTGAACCGGAGGCAACTTGATCAGTTGGTCGAATGTACTTTGACCGCTGAAGGGTTCTGGGAAGTATGGAATGATGGGAGCAACTCGCCCTGAAAGTTGGCAGCCCGTTTCCCCTTTACACCCCCAACAGTTCTTTCCCAGCTAACATTAGTGCCGCCCAGGATTAGCCCCCTCACCCCCCTACCCCTCCGCCACCACCGGGTTGCTCAGGGTGCCGATGCCGGGGATTTCTATTTCCACCACGTCGCCGGGGTGAAGCTGTTCCACCGATCCGGGCGCTCCGGTTAGGATGATGTCGCCCGGCCTCAAGGTGACGAACTGGCTGATGCCGCTCACCGTCTGGTAGCAGTCGTAGATCATGCCTGAAGTGCTGCCCCGGTCGTGTTCCTGACCGTTTAGGCGGGTGATTATCTCCAGGTTGTGGGGGTCCACCTCCGTTTCAATCCATGGCCCGATGGGACCGAAGGTGTCGCACATCTTCCGCCGCCAGTTGGACAGGTCGGCTTGCCACGACCCCTCGCCACTGACATCGTTGGCGATGGAGTAGCCCAGGATGAAGTTGGGCGCCTCTTCCACCGTCACTCGCCGGCAGGGCTTGCCGATAACTATCAGCAACTCCCCCTCGTAGTGAACATAATCGGCCTCGGCTGGCAGGACAATGTTCTCCCCCGGCCCGATAATGCAGTTGGCGCCCTTCTGCCACGGGCGAAAGGCGGAGGAATCTCGCTGGATTCGTTCCGCGTCCAGAGCCCCTTCCTGGTGGGCAATGTGGGCCGCGTAGTTGAGCCCCACCGCCCAATACGCGGTTGGAACTGTCGGGGGCAACAGCTTTACCTGTTCCAGGGGGTATGATGCTTCCGTTACCGAGTGTTCGCCAAAGATGCTCCCCTGGATTACCCGCACTCGGTCCCCCTCCACCCGGCCGTAACTTTCCCAGGGGCCTATGCTGAAACGGGCTAATTTCATCGTTAACCTCAACTTTGCCGTATGATTCGATTCGTCATGGTCTAGCTTGCGGGAACGTGAACCACCGCCTCCACTTCCACCAGAAATTCGGGGCGTACCAATGCCGCCACTACCACGGTGGAACTGGCGGGTGGGGATTCGGGGAAGGTCTCGGAACGAACCGCGCTGAAGGCCGGATAGTCGTCCAGGTTGACCAGGAAGGTGGTAATCTTCACCACGTCCTGCATGGTGGCGCCCGCTGCTTCAACAATGGTGCGGATTCGGGCCATAACCTGGCGGGTCTGGGCTCCGCAGTCTCCCGCGCCGACCAATTGGCCATCCGCCCCCTGGGCTATTTGGCCCGAAACGAACAGGAACTCGCCCACCTGTACGGCGGGAGAGAAAGCGGGGCTCGCGGCCAGCCCCTCCGGAACTATGGGAACACGATCTGCCATTGAGTTACCTCCGATACTTGGTGATTGGGTCCAACGCTTTGGGTCTATTCGTCAGCGCTAGCCATCAAGGCCGCTACGTGGGTATTCCCCGCGACAGTTGCTTGACCTTTGCAATGCTCTGAAGTGCGCTCGGTGGGACACGGTGCAGGAGTCTCGCGGGGTTATGATACCATTTGCGATGACCGGGCCACATTCGCAATAGACATTTTTTCCACGAGGCATCTTGGCACAATGGAGCGCACACCACAATGAAGTTTGGCATTAACCTGGGAGGCGGCAATCTCCCCCACGAATCCCGCGCCGAGGCGCTGACAGGCCGGCTGGAAAAGTCACGACTCGCGGCCAAGTACGGCTTCCACTCCCTCTGGACCGGCGCCGCCTATCTCAACAACGATTTTCATGCCACCCTGCTGCTGGCGCGGGTGGCCGCGGAGGCTCCCGACTTGGAATTGGGCCTCGTTGGCTTGCTGCCCCTCTACCATCCGGTGGAGGCCGCAGAACAACTTTCCACCCTCGACGTAATTTGCGGGGGCAGATTGGCGCTGGCCCCGGCCCTGGGGTGGCGAGACTTCCAATTTGAGGGATTTGGCATCCCCAAGGAAGAGCGCCTTTCCCGCTTCAACGAAGTTCTGGAGGTGATGAAAAAGCTGTGGGCAGGCGGCCGAGTCACCCACCAGGGAAAGCATTTCCAGATGACCGACGTTCCTCCCGTGGGCGCGCCCCTGCAGCGACCCCATCCCCGCATCTACGTGGCCGCCAATCAGGACCGGGGCGTCCGGCGGGCCGCGCGTATTTCCGATGGATGGTTGGTCAGTTCCAGGTCAACCTTACCCACGATTGAGAGGCAGGTGGAAATCTACCGGCAGGCGGCGAAGGCCGCCGGCAAGCAGCCCTATGTATCAGCCTGGCGGGAGATGTTCATCGCCGAGACCAGGGAGGAGGCGATACGCATTGCTCGCCCCCACGTGGAATGGCTGTACCAGGATCGGGCCGCTTCAGGCCACAGCCAGGAGCTTCCCGAGGCCGACCGGATAGACGTGGGATTCGAGCAGGTCTTGGAGGGCCGCTTCATCATCGGCAGTCCTGACGAGTGCACCGCGGAAGTGGAGAAATACCGGAAACTGGGCATTGAGGAATTGGTCCTACGCTGCCAGTGGCCGGGCATGCCGAACGAAGACTCCCTTCAGGCCGTGGAATTGTTCGGACGGGAAGTTGTGCCCCGGTTCTCATGACTGCGGGCGCTGCCTTCTCCGGCGAAAGGGAAGGGGACAGCTGGGTCCAAGCGGTGAGATGCCAACTATCGGCTAAAGGAGTAGGTGAAGCGCTGGGTTCAGGGCCTCAGCCGGAGGAGAGTACGGGCCCCTTGCCTCAAAGGGATGGCCCTGAAGTTCAGCCTTGTCCCGAACTCAGTTCCCCATGGCGAAAGCAGGTCAGTACATGGTCATTAACCATGCCCGTTGCCTGCATGAAGGCGTAGCAGATGGTGGGTCCCACGAACCGGAAGCCACGCCGTCGTAATTCCCGACTCATGGCCTCCGAATCGGGAGAAGTGGCTGGCGTGTCCTCGGAAGAACAACGTTGACCGTCCTGGGGCTCCCCTCCTACGATGGACCACAGTAAAGAAGCCAGGCTGCCATGCTCCTGCTGCACCTCCAGAGCAGCCTTGGCATTGCCGATGGTGGCCATTACCTTCTGACGGTTGCGCACAATTTCCGGGTTGCCCAGCAGCCGCTCCACGTCGGCTTCGCCGAAGTTTGCCACCACTTGGATGCTGAAGTCCTGAAAGGCGCGTCGGTAACCCTCCCGCTTGCGTAGGATTGTTTGCCAACTCAAGCCCGCCTGGGCGCCTTCCAGGGTCAGGAACTCGAACATTAGCCGGTCATCCCAAATGGGTACGCCCCATTCATTGTCGTGGTAATCCACCATCATGGGGTCGTCGCCGGGCCATTGGCAACGGGTCAAGTCGGCATGAGCGTCGCTTCTAGTCATGGTGCGGGGCCACGGCGAATGGGGGTAGGAAGCCCGGGCCCCTCCCTACGGTTGGGATTCCTCGACAGACTCGGAATGACAGGCGTGGATGGCTTGGGCATGGCATTGATGGTTTTTCCGAACGGTTGGGATTCCTCGACAGGCTCGGAATGACAGGAGTGGATGGCTTGGACATGGGAATCACTGTTCCCCACTGTGGTTGGGATTCCTCGGCTGTCGCTCGGAATGACGACTCTCCCGTTGACCCATCATGTCTGACTTAACAAAAATGCTAAATTACCGCCTTGGCGACAAACTCCTCAATTTCCCCCTCGGAGTAACCCAAATCCTTGAGGATGTCCCGGTTGTGCTCGCCCAACAGGGGCGGATGCCGGTCCAGCGCGCCCGGAGTGCGGGAAAACTTGATGGGCAGCCCGGTCTGCTTGATGGCTCCCAAGGTGGGATGGGGTATCTCCAGGAACATGTCCCGGTGCAATACCTGGGGATCGGAAAATACATCTGCCAGGTCATTGATGGGGCCGGCCGGAACACTGTTGGCCTGCAGGTCCACTACCCACTCGTCGGCGTCGCGGGTCAGGAAATACTCCTGCAATAGGGGAGCCAAAGTGGAACGGTTTTCCACTCGCACCCCATTGGTGGCGTAGTCGGGATGGTCCTTCAGGTCCTGACGGTCAACGGCCTGGCAGAACCGGTCCCACAGCCGCTCCGACCCAACGGCAACATTGAAGTACTTGCCATCCTTGCCCATGAAAGCCTGGTAGGGAACCAGGGTGGGGTGAGCCTTCCCCAACCGCTGGGGTGGGCGACCGTAGGCGAAGTAGTAGCCGGCCTGGTAGGTAAGCCAGGCAACCTGGGCGTCCAGCATGGAAATGTCCAGGTACTGACCCTCCTCGTCCTGTTCCCGACGGTATAGGGCCGACATGACGGCGAAGGCGGCCCACATCCCGGCGCCGATGTCGGTGACCGCCACGCCAATCTTTTCCGGTTCTCCCTCCGGGTCGCCGGTGATGCTCATCAAGCCACTGATGCCCTGCATAATCTGGTCGTAGGCCGGACGGCTCTGGTAGGGGCCATCCTGGCCGAATCCGGAAATGGAGCAGTAAATGATTCCCGGATTCGCGCGGCGCACTGCCTCGTACTCCAGGCCGAAGCGCCCCATAACACCGGGGGTGAAGTTCTCCACCACTACATCGGCCTCTTCCACCAATTTCAGAAAAATCTCCCGCGCCTTCTCTTCCTTGAAGTTAAGGGTAAGGCTGCGCTTGTTCCGGTTGATGGAAAGGAAATAGGCGCTCTCGTCGCCAATGAAGGGTGGCCCCCAGTGGCGGGTATCATCTCCCGTACCCGGCATCTCAATCTTGATTACGTCGGCGCCGTAATCGCCCAGCATGAGGGTGCAAAAAGGCCCGGCCAGCGCCCTGGTTAAATCCAGTACGCGAATCCCTTCGAGCGCCTTCATTCCCGTGTTACCTCCATATATGGACGCCCTCCCCGGGGCGGTCGTTGCTATGGCCCATATTAACACATCGGGAAAGCGTAGCTTCAGTTGCCGAAGGAAATTCAGGCCATTCTGACATCCAACTTGCGAACCGCCGCCGCTACTGCTAGACTGGCCCAAATTCTGACGCTCCACCTTCTCAAGGGAGCAGGGGAGGAATACCATGACCACTACCAACCAGCCGCAGACCAGCCAGGCCACCTATCCCATCACTGACGAGAACCGGTTCACCTCCCTGTTTGGCGCGCCCGATCCCAACGGTCGGGCAAAGTCCAAGGTGGTCAATTACATGACCGACTTCGTGCAGGAATTCATTCGCCAATCCCCCTTTGTGGTGATGGCCACCGCAGATGCCGAGGGCAATTGCGACGCTTCCCCCAAGGGAGGCACGCCGGGCTTCGTCAAGATTCTGGACGACCGGCACCTGGTGCTGCCTGACGTGGCCGGCAATCGCCTGTTTCAGTCCTACCTCAACATGGACGAAAACCCTCACGTGGGGCTGATATTCCTGATTCCCGGCGTCAACGACACGGTGCGGGTCAACGGAACCGTTACCATCGTCAACCAGGAAGAACTCAACCGTAAGGACGTGGAGGTTTCCCTGTACGAACCCGACGAACGGGGCTACCACCTGCAGGGGGTCATCATCGAAGTGGACGAGGCCTACGGACACTGCCCCCGCGCTCTGCACTTCTCCCGCTTCTGGGACACGGAAACGATCGAGAAGCACGTGGCGGACCGGCCCATACCCGTCCGATAGCCCACTGAATCCCGCCAATATGAAACAGGGGCCGGCTAACCCGGCCCCTGTTTTCCTTTGCCCCCGCCCAGTTCGGTGCGACGAACTGGTCAGTCCATCACGTCTTTGTAGCCCGTGTCGTTGGGGTCGAACCCCGCCGGGAAAAGGGTCGAGTCGTCGTACTTGGCCATGTTCAGGTCTGAGCGGTGCAGGCTGGCCTTATTGAAGTTGGCGCCCCTCATGTCGGCCATAATCCAGAGGGAATCCCGAATCTTGGCCAACGTAAAGTCAGCTCCCTCCATAGTGCACCTGCTCAGGTCGGCCCCGTTCATGTTTGCCCCCTGGAAGCCGGCACCGGACAGGTTGGCGCTGCGCAAATCCGCTTCGATCATGGTGGCCTGGTTGAAATCCGCCCCCGTCAAGTCGGAGTTCATGAAGCAGGTTCGCATCAGGTGGGCGGCCCGGAGTATGGTTCCCTGCATGTCGGACTGCTTGGCATCGGCCCAGAACATATTGCTGTTGGACAGGTTTGCGCCAGCCAAATTTGAACCGGTCAGGCCGGCCCGTCCCAGGTCGGCCCCCTCCAGGTTGGCCCCGGTTAGGTTGGCGCCGGGCATGCTGGTGCGGATAAGCTTGCAGTTGGCGAGGTTGGCGCCCGCCAAATTGGCGTTCCGCATCCTGACACCGGACAGGTCCCCGCCGGACAGGTCGGCGTTGGAAAGGTCCAGAGAAACGTCCGGATGTTCCTCCAGCCATTGAATCAGGACTCGGCGCCCCTGCCGGGCCACCTCAAGGTGTTCAGAATTTGCCAAGATACACACTCCCTTGCTCATTGAATCTGCGAAGGTGCCCAGCCTAACCTGCAACAAAGAGAAACAGCCCAAGCTGGCCGGCCGGGGCTGCTCATTCCTGGGCAATGCTTGCCGGGCCGGCTTCGGCCCGGCGAATATTCCGTTTAGGAGTTGGCTACCGCCTCGTCAACCTGGAAAATCTTCTCGTCGATGTCCATCTTCAGTTCGTTGGCGCGGCTCAGATTGGGGTAAACCCCATCTTCGTCAATGCGGTCAAAGATCTTTTCGCCGTCCAAATAGACCTCCAGCCTGCCCTTGTCGGCGGGGGTCAGCTTGATGGCGATGTCACCCGGGTTCTGGTACTTGAGGAACTCTGTCGCCAGCCACATGGCAACTGCGTGGTACCCTCAAGGCACGCAATAGACTATGTCCACCTCTACCTTACCGAACTCCGCTCCTGGCATGTGCGTCCTCTTCCATTGGAAAGTATAGGTCGGGTGTCTCCTAACCCTGAGCTAGTTTAGCGTAAGGCGGAACCAAGTTCAAGCGCAGAAGCCGGGTTCAAGCGCAGGAACCTGGAGGCATGGGCGTGACCGTAGTCCCTTCCAAAATCATGGAGCGCCAATGACAGCAAGCCCTTTCCCCTGGGCCGCCAGGACATTATCATAAACGCCACGAAAACATCGGCCCGCCAACCCTTTTGACCTTCCCCGCCGAGGAGTTTCATGGCATTGAATCTCTCAATCGCTCCCCTGGAAGTCCTGAAGGCTCAGTTTGGGTACGAAACCTTCCTTCCCATGCAGGAAGAGATTGTTGCCCATGTCCTTTCGGGACAGGATTGCCTGGTACTGATGCCAACGGGAGGCGGCAAGTCTCTCTGCTACCAGCTTCCCGCCATCTGCCGTCCTGGCATTGCCCTGGTGGTGTCCCCTCTGATCGCCTTGATGAAGGATCAGGTGGATGCACTGAACGCCAACGGCATACCTGCCCGGTACATCAACAGTTCCCTCACCTCAGTGGAAATAGAGTCGGTACAGGATCAGGTCAACCGGGGCGAGGTCAAAATCCTGTACGTGGCTCCGGAAAGACTGGCCCTGACCGGGTTTCGCCGCTTTCTCCAGGGCGTGAACCTGAGCCTGATCGCCGTGGACGAGGCCCACTGCATTTCAGAATGGGGCCACGAGTTTCGCCCCGACTACCGCAACCTGCGGCAACTCCGGAGGGATTTCCCCGGAACGCCCGTCATCGCCCTGACCGCCACGGCCACGGCGCGGGTCAGAGAGGACATATTGGAACAGTTGGACCTCACGCGGGGACGGGTGTTTCTTTCCAGCTTCAATCGGGCCAATCTGTCCTACTCGGTTCAGAGCAAGGAGGGATTCTGGAGCAAGCTGGTCAACCTGCTGTCCTCCCACCGGGGTGAGGCCACCATCATATACTGCTTTTCCCGTCGGGAAACGGAGGAACTGGCGGAGGATCTGAATGACCGGGGGTTCGAGGCCCGCCCATACCATGGGGGAATGGACGCGGAACTTCGACGCCGCAACCAGGAGGATTTCATCCGGGACCGGTTCCCAATAATCGTGGCGACCATAGCCTTCGGCATGGGTATCGACAAGCCGGACGTCCGGTTGGTAGTTCACCACTCGCTTCCCAAGTCCCTGGAGGGTTACTACCAGGAGACGGGCAGGGCCGGAAGGGACGGGCTGCCCAGTGAGTGCGTCCTCTTCTACTCCTATGCTGACAAGGCCAAACAGGAGTATTTCATAAACCAGTTGGAGGACACCCAGGAACTGGAGAACGCCAGGGAGAAGCTGGCCCAGGTGGTGGAGTTCGCGGAGATTCCCCGGTGCCGCCGCCGGTCGGTGCTGGCCTACTTCGGTGAGCGCCTGGAAGGAGACAATTGCGGCGGCTGTGACGTGTGCCTGGCAGACGGCGACAAGTACGACGCAACTGAAATCGCCCAGATGATTCTGTCGGCGGCCATCCGAACGGGGGAGAGGTTCGGCGCCCTGCACATCGGCAAGGTGCTTCGGGGCAGCCGGGAGAAGCGGGTATTGGAATTGGGCCACGACCGGCTGAGCGTCTTCGCCATAGCCAGAGATTACAGCGAGGCCCAGTTGCGGGAGGTTATCGGCCAGCTTCAGGCGCGGGGATTGCTGCTTCGCAAGGAGGGTGAATACGCTTCCCTGTTTGTCTCGTCGCGGGGACGGGAGTTCCTCAAGCAACGGGAGAAACTGTCCCTTCCCCGTGCCAGTTCCGTATCGGCAGAGGCTCCCGGCGCAGCCCGCCCGAACGGGAGGGTGGCCGAAGGTGATTCCGACGATGCCGTATCCAAGGTCGATGAAGTCCTGTTTGAAGAACTGCGAGCCTTGCGCCGCGCCCTGGCGGAAGGACAGAATTTGCCGCCCTTTGCGGTCTTCGGCGATGTCTCCCTGCGGCACATGGCTGCGGCCTATCCTTTGAGCCTGGAGAACTTCCGCCGAATCCCCGGGGTGGGGGAGGCCAAGCTGGCACGGTATGGGGCCAAATTCGTCGCCGCCATCCGCGCCTATGCGGAACCGAGGGGCCTTGCGGACCGAACCGTACAATTGGCCCAGCAAACCGGCTCAGGAGAAAGAAGCGGCGGCCGCCGGACCAACCGCTTCGAGCAGACTCGTCAGATGCTGGACAAGGGTCTGACCATAGCCAGTATAGCCCAGCAACAGAACAGGTCAGAATCCACAATTGTTGGACAAATAGAAAGAATTGTGTCCTGGAAACAGCCCCTTTCACTGGACCATTTGCTCCCCGATTCTGACCGGTTGCGCCAGATAGAGGAGGCTCTAAACTTGTGTGGCGACGAGTTTCTGAAACCTGTATGGGAATACCTGGGCGACGAGTTCGGCTATGACGAACTTCGCCTCGCCAGGGCCTTCCTGCGGCAGGAAACGAGGACCTGAGTTTCTCCACCGTTCGAGGCAATGTATAATCCCAACATTCCGGTTCCCATCTGAATCTTGGAGGCTGCGCAATGGCTGACTCATCCGAAATTCCAATGGCAGAGTTCAAACTGATGGCCGACCGGGCCGGGCTGGGCATGAGTCAGGAGGAGTTGGATGCCCTAAAACCCATCTACGACCTCTATGCAGCCTATGCCCAACAGTTGCATACCCTGAGTTTCGGGGCGGAGGAGATGGTGGTGGAGTTTCACCCCGATTGGCCGGAGGCCTAGCTATACCGGCCAGGGAACTCTGACCACGGAAGGAGGTTATCCCCATGTCCAACGGTGAAACCCAGTTGCACTACCTGACCATACGCCAGGCCGGAGAGCTGTTACAGAAGGGTGAACTATCTCCGGTGGAACTCACGCGGGCTTGCCTGGACCGAATCGAAGCCACCGACGAGCGGCTCCATTCCTTCATTCTGTTGCTGGCCGATGCGGCATTGGCCCAGGCCCGGACTGCCGAGGCGGAGATTCTGCAGGGCCGCTATCGTGGCCCCATGCACGGCATCCCCTTCGCCCTGAAGGACCTGTACGACACTGCCGGGGTGCGTACCACCTCCGGTTCCCAGGTGGACATAGACCGGGTGCCCACTGAGGATGCCACCACAACCGCCCGGCTGAAGGAAGCGGGCGGCATTCTGCTGGGCAAGCTGGCCATGCACGAGTTTGCCCTGGGCGGCCCCGACTGGACTACGCCCTTCGAGCCGGCCCGCAATCCCTGGAACCTGGACCACATAACCGGAGGATCCAGCAGCGGCTCCGGTTCGGCGGTATCGTCGGGCCAATGCCTCGGGGCGCTGGGCTCCTGCACCGGCGGCTCCATTCGTGGCCCGGCCTCCCTCTGCGGCATAGTCGGGCTGAAACCTACCTACGGCAGGGTCAGTCGCTTCGGGGTGGTTACCCTGAGCTGGTCCCAGGACCACGCCGGGCCCATGACCCGAACGGTAGAGGATACCGCCATCATGTTGCAGGCGTTGGCCGGCCACGACCCGCGAGACCCAACTTCCAGCCGTGCGCCGGTGCCGGACTACTCCCGTTCCTTGCGGGAGGATATTCGCGGTGTCCGGATTGGCCTGCCCCGTCATTACTTCTTTGCGGATGACCCCGGTGTCAACAAGGAAGTGGTACACCGGGTGGAACAGGCGGTTACGACGCTGGAACAGTTGGGCGCTCATGTTGAGGAGGTTACCATCCCCAGCCTGGAGTACGTGCGCGCCGCTAACTCGGTCATCATGGTAAGCGAGGCTTTCGCCTATCACGAACCCAACCTCAAGACTCGCCCGCAAGAGTTCGGAGAAATCGTGCGGGGCAGGTTCCGGATTGGCGGCCTGATGAGCGCATCGGATTACCTCCAGGCCCAGCGGGTACGAACGTGGGCCCGTCGCGACTTCGCCCAGGTTATGAAGTCGGTGGACCTGTTGGTTACGCCCACCATGACCCAACCGGCGGCGGCCTTTGAAGGCTATGACCCCACCTTGACCGTGCGGGGCAAGAGCTTCACCGCGCCTTTCAACGTTACGGGGCTGCCGGCTATTTCCGTTCCCTGTGGGTTCACCGAGGATGGTCTTCCCATCGGAATGCAAATTGCGGGAAAGCCGTTTGACGAGCCGGGGGTTATCCAGGCAGCCTACACCTATCAGCAGCACGCCGGGTGGCACGAACTGCGACCACCCATCTAACGGATAGTCGAGCCAGGTATGAGAGGGTAGTAAGAGCAACTGTCATGCCGAGCCTGTCGAGGAATCCCAACCGCACCCAACAACTAACAATCCCGCCGCGAGGATACGCTCCCTTTTCCGGGTAAAGGGCGTGAAGGGTTGATTATGGCAATGACGGCTCCCCCGCACCGTTGGGATTCCTCGGCTGTCGCTCGGAATGACAAGGATGGTTGGCTTGTGGTAGCTAGGATAATTGATGGGTGCCGTTGGGATTCCTCGGCTTTCGCTCGGAATGACAGATCTCCTATAAACATTCATTCCAGACCTGACTAACTGCTAATGGGGTAATCCGTTGAGTGTTCGGGTACCGGGCTTTGGCTTTTACCTCCTCAGGAATTTGGCTATCAGTTGAGCTGTTGACAATGAGAACAGGGGCAGAGTACCTAGAGAGTTTGCGCGATGGCCGCAAGGTATGGGTGGTGGGAGAAGGTACAGTTGAGGACGTTGTCGCCCATCCCGCCACCTCGGCCATGGCAGCGGAATACGCCCATTGGTATGATCGCCATTTCGAGGCGGATTGGCACGATACTCTTTTGACATCTCCCGACGCCGCCGGGGTACGACGCCCCCTGGCCTTTACGCCGCCCAACTCCTCGGACGACCTGCGGCGATTGGGGAAAGCCATCAGCGCCGTGCACTTCGCCACCGGGGGCAACATGACCCACACCCCAGGCTACGGCGCGTTGATCGCCTTGGGCATGCTCAGTGTTCTGAAACGGCTGGACAATTCCCGCGAAGAAGTGGCGGCGGCCGAGAGCTACCTGGCAAACCTGTCGGAAACGGGGAGATTCCTCACCTTTGCCGGGGGCGGCCCGCTGATCGGCGCCCGGCTCCGTCCCAACGAAAGTGAGCGGGTGGCCCTGCGCCTTGAAGCAGAAACAGCAGACGGAGTGGTCATCAGCGGCAAGGTTCAGATGCACACCAGTACCCCCTTTGCCGAAGACCTGCTCATCACCTGCCGTAACGAAATGCCCCCAGGCAGCGGACGGCACCTGTGGTTCATTCTTCCCGTAAATGCGCCGGGTTTGCGAGTGGTGGCCCGTCGGGTGGCCGCGAGGCACCCCAATCCCTTCCTGTCTCCCCTGAGCAGTCGCTTCGACGAACTGGATTCCATGGTGTGGCTGGACCGGGTGTTCATTCCTCGCTCCCGGGTCTTTGCCGGGGAGCTGATCAACCAGACTCGACGCCATTCCCTGATTTCCTGGCTGCTCTGGCATCACAGCTATGGCTGGCTGGCCAAGGCGGAGCTTACCCTGGGGTTGGCCCTGGCGCTGGCTCAGGTCATGGGCCTGAAGGACAACCCCCAGACCGTTGAACAGTTGATTGAACTGACGGTGAATGTTCAGACCAGCCGCACCTGCATGGCGGCGGCGGAACTGGAACCGGAAACGTCGGTTACGGGTTACGCCCTTCCCAACCAGGTTCACGTGGCGGCCGCCGGCGTCAATACCCTGCGGGTTCGCCAGCGAATGGGGGAAATCCTGCGGGGTTTGCCCGGGTCCTCTTTGGTCAATGCCCCCGCCGATACGGATTTCGCCGACCCTGACATGGCGGCAGAGTTGGAGGATGCCTTTGGCGGTGGGGGTTACACCGCATTGCAGCGGGCGGCGTTGTTGCAATTGGCGTGGGACCAGGTATCCTCCGGGCTGGACGGCAGGGAGGCGGTCTTCGAGATGCACGCCAGTGGCGGTTTGGAGGCCTGGCGACGCCGGCTCTCGGCCTGGTTTGAAGACTACAACCGGCTGGCCAACGGGGTGCACCAATTTGTTCCGGTTGAACTGCCGCCGCTGGACCTGAGCAGCCTCAACGATATTCCGCTGCCGCCCCGCAGAAACCCTCTCGCTTCCCAGGGCCCCTGATTGCGAAGGGACAACGGCCCGCAAACCACCTATTCGGCGGCTCTGACGCTGGCTGGTAGGTGCCGTTCCCAATCGGGAATCTGCCGTTCTCGCGGCGAAGGCAGCAGCCAGGACGACAGCAATCCCATCAGGCTGAACCCCAGGGACAGCAATAGCGGGGCAAGGTAGGTCCCGGTGAGGTCCCACAGGATTCCGGCGCACACTGGGGCCATACCCATACCCAGCCCGTTGCCCAGGTTCTGCCATCCGAACAGGGTGCCCTGGGGAACATTGCCATAGTACTGCCGGTTGGCAATGGGAAAGGTGGGAACCTCGCAGCCCTGGCCTATGCCGAATAGGATGGCAAACAGGTAGAAGGCCCAGGCGTCCTGGAAGAACAACAGCAGGAACATGGGAAAGACCTGGAGCGCCATGCCCGCGATCCAGACCGTCCGGCACCCGAGCCGTTCCGCCACCATGGGCACCACGCCCCGGGCCGCCACGCCCACTCCCTGTTGGGCGGCCAGCACGCCGGCGGCAACGCCCAGGGACAGGCCTCGGTCCACGGCGATGGCGACCAGCAACACGTTGATGATGTTGTGGCCCATGCAGCCCCAATAGTGAATGCCAATCAGGTTCCAGAAGGTAAACGTGCGCCGGGCCCTCTGGATGAAGACCCTTGCCCTGACCTTGGCGTCCTCCTTACCTAAGGAAGCCCGAACCGTTTCGGTCTCGGCGGCGCCAAGGGGTCGCAGGCCGATGTCCGCTGGGCCGTTATGGAAGAACCTCACCATCAGGAGCAGGAGCGCGCCGCCCACCATGCCGGGGAGCCAGAAAATCCATTTCATGCCCAGCTGGTGGAAGGCCGTGCCAATTAGCAGCAGCAGCAAAATTGTTCCAATGCCCTGGCAAGACCAGACCACGCCCATGGCAATGCCCAGATGCCGCCTGAACCACAGGGTAACCCCGGAAACGGGCAGCACGGTGAAAATGGTGGTGGATACCCCCAGCAGTACCCCGAAGAACAGGTAAAACTGCCAAAGGCTGGTCATTATTCCCGTCAGCATCATGCCGGCGATGAACAGTATGGCTCCAAGGATGAGGAGCTTCCTGCCGCCGTACCGGTCGCCCAGCCAACCAACGTAGGGGCTTACCAGGCCCAGCACCAGCCACTGGAGGCTGAACGCGAAACTGATGGCGCCATAGCTCCAACCGAATCCGGTTACGGGGTCGCTGAGGTGCGGGACCAGGGCGGCGGCGGCAAACCGCATGGCGGAGGTGATGAACCCCATGGCGGCCGCCAGCCCCACGATTATCCAGGCGTAATGTACCCGGCCTCTAAATGCCATGCGCATTATTCCCCGCGCCCCGAAGGGGTTGGTATGCTCGATTATCCGGCGTCCCCGGGAATGAGTGCAGTATACACCCGTCCAGTCTGGGAAAGAATCGCGTGGAACGCGGAGCTTACCGCCGGGGGTGCGGGTCGGCCTGGGCCAGCCTGGCAAGCCCAAGCCACCCTGTATGTGGTAAATTATTCATTCTTGCGCACGCCAAAGTTAGGTGCGTCACGGAGGGACAGGGGTAAGCATGCAGGGTAAAGCCAACGGGGTCTTCTACGGGTGGTTCGTGGTAATGGGGTGCTCGCTGGTGAGCTTGGGAACTGCCGGCACCCAGTTTTCTTTTGGCGTGTTCCTTCAACCCATGACTGAGGAGTTCGGTTGGAGCAGAAGCACCCTTTCCCTCGCCTTTGGCATTACCTTCATGCTTTCCGGCCTGATGCGCCCTCTGGCGGGCTGGTTGGCCGACCGGTACGGCCCCAAACCGGTGGTTATGGCCGGTGTCGCCCTTCTGGGCATTATGCTTCTGATAGTGCCTTCCGTTCGCACCCTGGCCCAACTGTACGCCGTATTCGCGGTGATGAGCATTGGTTTGACCATGGGGGTCGGCCCCATATTGACCAAGGTCATCAGCGCCTGGTTCTACTCCCACCGGGGGTTGACCCTGAGCGTGTACACCAGCGCCGGCTCCTTTGGGGCTTTGATTCTGGTGCCTATTTCCTCCCTCTTCCTGATTCTGTTCGACTGGCGGGAGGCGTACTACTTTCTGGGCGCCCTCGCCCTTCTGGTGATTCTGCCGGTGGGCCTAATCTTCATAAAGAATACGCCCCAGGAAATGGGACTGGAGCCGATGGGCAATGCCTCGGACCTGCGGCGGCGACGGGGCGCCGGTGAAGACTCCAGCCCTATCTTTGGCCGCGACGCATCGTTCCGGGAAGCTCTGGGTTCAAACCTCTTCTACCGGTTGACCTTTGGGTACTTCGTTTGAGGGTACTCGATGAGCTTCGTGAATGCTCACTTCGTGACCTACGCAAGGGACCTGGGTTACCATCCCCTGGCTGCAGCCGGGGCATTCAGCCTGATTGGCGCCTCGGCCGTCATCGGTAGCCTGATCATGGGACACCTATCCGACAACCACGGCCGGCGGTGGCTGCTGTCCGCCTCCTACCACCTGAGGGCATTGGGATTTGTCGTGGTGCTGTTGTCAATGGGAATACCCTTCCTGGGCATTCCACCATTGGGTCTGGGCGCCCTGCTCGCCGGAGTGCTGCTGGTGGGCTTTTCCTGGAATTCGGTGGTCAGCATCACCGCCGCCTACACCTCTGACCAGTACGGGGTGAAGAACTTGGGTACCATCTACGGAACCATGTTTGCCGTGATGCCGGTGGGAAGCGGCTTCGGCGCCTATCTTGGCGGCCTCCTGTACGATTTCAATGGTACCTACTCCCTGGCCATCTGGTCCAACATCATCCTGCTGCTGGTGGCGATGACCCTGGTGTTCTTCAAAGGAGAACGGCGCCCGCCGGAAATGGAGGCAGCGCCTCAGACGGCGTGAATGCGGTTCTTGTGTCTGGTAAGTC
The DNA here is from genome assembly GCA_965221385.1 of Dehalococcoidia bacterium. Classification (GTDB taxonomy): domain Bacteria; phylum Chloroflexota; class Dehalococcoidia; order Lucifugimonadales; family UBA3495; genus Bin22. The sequence continues at coordinate 525,638 of OZ244885.1, read as the reverse complement.
GTTGCTTACCTGCGCATGGTTCCGCTGATTTTTGGAGATTGACGCATTTGATAGAATCCGCAATGCGACTGCCACTCACCATATTAAATCCCTGAAACGAGGTATTGCCCGTATGCCCAACCACCGGCTGTTGGCCTGTTTTGCCCACCCGGACGACGAAGCCTTCCCCGTTGGTGGCGCGCTGGCTGCCCATGCCGGACGAGGCGTGCAGGTTCGCCTGATAACCGCCACGCTGGGGGAAGAGGGGGAAATTCGGCAGGCCGGATCTGCAACCCCGGAGACTTTGGGGTCGGTCCGGCGGGTTGAACTGGCCAGGGCTGCCAAGATTCTGGGGCTGATGGACCACATTGTCCTCCACTACCGGGACTCCGGCATGGCAGGAACGCCGCCCAACGACCACCCCCGCGCCTTTATCAACGCCGCCAGCGAGGTTGTCGTTGAACGACTGGTGGAGGAGATTCGACGCTTTCGGCCCCAGGTGGTGTTGACCTTCGACCCGGACGGTCTCTACGGCCACCCGGACCACATCGCAATACATCACCACACAAAGGAGGCCTTCCATCGGGCTGGAGACCCAACCGCCTATCCCCAACACCTTATCAACGGAGTTGAACCCTACGCGCCGCAGCGGCTCTTCTACAGCGCCCGGCCCCGGGGCTTTCGCATGGAGTGGGCGACCACCCTCCGGGCCCAGGGAATCGACTTTCCCCTGCCGGACCCTAATCGGGCCAACGATGGGGCGCCTCCAGAGACAATAGACCTGGAATTGGACGTGTCCAGCCACCTGGAAGTGAAGATGGGCTGCATCCTGAGCCACCGGACCCAGGTGGCACCGGATTGGCCCTATGACCGGGTGCCGAGGGAGGCAGCCAACCTAATTCTGGGTCGGGAGTACTACATTCGAGGCTGGCCGCCGGTGGTGGCGGAAGAAAGGGTGCCGCCGGATTTCTTCGATGGTTTAGATTGCGATTATTGAAACAGGGCCAGGTCGGCATTGACGAAGCTGGTAGTCAGTCAAGGCTGGAATGATGGGTTAACGGGAGAATTGTCATTCCGAGCGACAGTCGAGGAATCCCAACGGTGCGGGGAAACCATCCTTGCCATGCCCAGCCCCCACTGTTTGTCATTCCGAGCGACAGTCGAGGAATCCCAACGGTGTGGGACAACCATCCTTGCCATGCCCAGATATACTCCCCCCGGTCGGTTGGGATTCCGCGGCTGTCGCTCGGAATGACAGGGCTGGTTGGTTTGGGGTGGGTGGCGTTGTAGAAGGGTGCGGTTGGGATTCCTCGACAGGCTCGGAATGATAATGCTCCTACCAATCTATCCTTCCAGATCTGACTGAATACTAGTCGGAGTGGGATTACAGACTTGAGGGCGTTCATTAGGGTTGGACAAATGTAAGGGGGCGTCCAATGAGGACGCCCCCTAGCTCTAAGTCTGAAGATCCGTCAAATCTGTCGCTCAGTCTGCATCCCGGAGACGGGGGGCAACCTCCTGGGCATAGAGCCTGACCGAATTCAACACCTGCTCCACGGTGAGGCCTCCACCCACGTTGGGTTCCATAATCACCCCGTCCAGGTCGAGGCGCTCCTGCAACTGCTTCAGTTTCTCCACCACCGTATCGGGACTGCCGTAGGCCAGCCGGTCCTGGAGCAAATCGTCGTAGGTAACCTTAGATAGCCTTTCGGCCCGCTCCCGGCGCTCTTCCGACACGGTGGTACCCGTCTGGCCGGCCGAGGTTCCGAACAGGTCTCCCAGCCGCCGGTAGGAGCGCATGGTGCTTTCTTCCGGCAAAGAACGGCCAAGATCGTCAGTCTCCGCCACATGGATGGGAACGCGCAGGAATATCTCTCCCTTGCCCTCGTGACCGGCTTCTTCGCGGCCCTGGTGGTACATCTCCATGTGTTCTTCCACCTCGTTAACGTCGAAACCGCGGAGACCCGAGATTACCGAATGTCCGCTCCGGCCAACCTGGGGAAAGGTATCCCTGGTGGTGGCGGCGATGCGTATCGGAGGGTGGGGCTTCTGGTAGGGCTTGGGCAGCACACACAGGTCGTCGATCTGGTAGAACTCACCCTCGTAGGAAAAGCGTTCTTCAGACCAGGCCTTCAGGATGATGACCAGCGTTTCCTGGAAACGGGCGCGACTCTCGCCATAGGGAATGCCATACCCCTGGTAGGAGCGGGGGAAACCGCTGCGGCCAACTCCAAATTCCAGCCGGCCGTTGCTGACCTGGTCCACCGTGGCCGCTTCCTCGGCCAGCCGTACCGGGTGGCACAGGGGCAGGACGCTGACGCCCGTACCGATACGCACCTGCTTGGTTCTTCCGGCTATGGCGCTGGCCATCACCAGGGGCACCGACACCACCGACGGGATTCCGGCGCCCATGGGGTCTCCGGGACGCCTGGGGGCGGCGAAATGGCGCTCTGCCAGCCATATACCGTCCAACCCAAACTGGTCGGCCACATCGGCCATGGCGAAGGCTTCCTCGAATGCCTCTTCCTGGGTCACTCCAGTGCGATAGTCGCACTCCATCACCAGCCCGACATGCATGGCATCCACCTCGATTTCAAAGCTTGCAACAGCGTAGTTGGGGCTCGCTGCCCTTGTGCTCATTCCCCGCGCATTCAGACCATGCTCGCCAACCTACTGCTCCAGGTAGGCCGAAGGGGTGGCCAGAAACTTGGTGCGACAATCAAGGCCGCAGAAGTAGTACCACTGGCCGTTGTGAAAGCTGCGGGTGCCCTGCTGGGGATCCACTTCAGAGGCGCCGTGCATGGTTTGGCCGGTTTGGGCGCGGGCCTCGGCCTCGTCGATCTCCTTTCCGCAAACGGGGTCTTTTGCCATGTTTGAATGCTCCTGAAAGTAGGCTACGGAAATGTTCCTGGTGGGGAAAGGCTAGGCGGGAACCTCCAAGTTCATGCCCAGCCGCACCTGGCCCGGCTGGTCCAGCAGGCCCTGGGCAATTCTGGCCCGGTGCTCGAAGCTGGTCCCCAGGCGCATGGTCCACGCCGTTACCCTTCGATACCAAAGGTGCAGGTCGAACTCCATCATAAAGCCCATGCCACCATGCAGGACCTGGGAAGACCGCACCACAGCCTCGCACTTGTCGTTGCAGAAGGCCTTGGCCTGCGACACTTCCATGGCTGCCGGCAAACCCTGGTCCATCTTCCACAGAGCCTCGTAGGTGAGCAACTGCCCTCCGTCCACCCAAAGCAGCATGTCGGCGCAGATGTGCTGAATCGACTGGAAGCCGCCGATGGGCCGGCCGAAGGCAACCCGATTCTTGGCGTATTCGATGCCCATCTCCGCGTCCTTGCGGGCGGCGCCCACCATTTGGGCGCAGAGTAAGGCCGCTCCCCGGTCCAGCATGGCGCTGGCGATGGGCCAACCCTGGTTCAGTTCGCCGACCAGGTTGGCGCGGGGCACTCGAACGGCGTCGAAAACTACCTTGCTCTGTTTGTCCTTGGCCAGGGTGGTCAGGGGAACCTGGCTGATACCGGGACTGCCCACATCCACCAGGAACATGGATATTCCGGCGTTGTCATCGGTTGCCGGGCCAGTGCGGCAGGCCACCAGGCACTTATCGGCAGCCACAAAGTTATCGACGAACATCTTGGCGCCGTTAAGTACGAAGTCGTCGCCATCCACCGCGGCCTGGCACTGAATCGTTTCCGGCCGTAACCGGGGGTTCTCTTCCTGGAAGGCCCAGGTCATAACCAGATCGCCCCGGCAAATGCGGGGCAACAACTCCTGCTTTTGCGCCTCGGTCCCCGCGTCGGCAAGGGTCAACGACGCGACGGTGGTCGAATGAATGGGGACGGGGGCGATGGCCCGTCCCACTTCTTCCAGGATCAATCCCAGGTAGGTCAAGGGAAGGCCCTGCCCACCATATCTCTCGGGCAGCGAAATGCCCAGGTAACCCAGGTCGGCCATCTGCCGCCAGAGGTCCGGCGGATAGCCCAGGTCGTCTTTTTCCATATCCCTGGCCAGCCTGGGCGGGCATTCCGCCTCCAGAAACTCCCGGGCCAGGTTCTTCACCATCTGTTCTTCTTCGTTGGGTAAAACGTCCATAGGTCTCCAAAGCGCTCACAAACGGGCTGAATAATTGCGGGGGAATGGCGAAGGGGGTCATGCCCTCCCTAATTGCGGGGCATCCCCAGACCCCGGCGGGCAATCTGGTCCCGCATTACCTGGGTGCTGCCGTGATTAATGCCGGACTGGAATGCTCCCATCAGATTGTGGGCGAACACGCCCTCCTCCACGGCATCCTCGGAATCGCTGAGCAACTGGGCATAGGGCCCCAATATTTGGGCGATGGTCTCGGTGGTTCTGACGCCATGTTCCGGGGCAAAGACCTTTTCGGCGGCCCCCTCGTAGGTGAAGTTCCCGCCCTTCTCCACCAGGGACATGCTGCGCATGGTCATCAGCCGGCAAACCTGGGCCTCGATCCAAAGCTCGGCGATGCGGTCCCGCACCGACGGGTCCTGGGCCAAGCCCATACCGCCCAGGTCGTTGTCCTTAACATAATTGACGATGTCCTCATCCCTCTGAACGGAGATGAGGTAGCGGCTGGCGCCCACCCGGTCCAGGTTCAGGCCCATGGCGCCCACGTACCACCCCATGTTTTCCTCGCCGAGCAGGCAGGATGCTGGCACCCGCACGTCCTCGAAGAATACCTCGTTGGTGCGGGCATCGCCGTAGGTGGTGCCGGCCGGGGCTGGCGGGTCGTTCTGGATGGTCCACAGGGGCCGAACGGTGATTCCCTCGGTATCCATGGGAATCAGGAAGATGGAAATGCCCCGATGCTTTGGCGCATCGGGATCGGTGCGGGCCATCAGGTAGATGTGGCTGGCATAGTGGGCAGCGGTGGTAAACATCTTCTGCCCGTTGATTACGTACTCGTCGCCGTCCCTGACGGCGCGGCACTGGAGGCTGGCCAGGTCTGCCCCTGCCTGGGGTTCGGTAAAGCCCAGGGCAAAGGAAATTTCCCCGTTAATCAGACCGGGGAGGAAGTACTTCTTCTGTTCCTCGGTGCCGGCGGCAAGGATGGCCGGGGCGCCACTGCCGGCCCCGCCCACGGTTATACCGGCGCGGGCGAACTCTTCCTCAACGATGTACTGGTCAATTCGGCTCCCATCCTGACCGCCGTACTCCCGGGGCCAGCTGATGCCAACCCAGCCCCGTTCGCCCAGCTTCCGGTACAGCTCCCGTACCTTCGGCCCCCGGCGACGTATTCCCAGTTCCTCGATTTCGTACCTGACATCGTCGGTTACGTTCTCCTGAATGAAGGCCTGCACCTGTTCGCGGAGGCTTTCCTGTTCGGGTGTGTAGGCAAAGTCCATGTCATACCTCTACTGAGACCTGGGTTATTGGCGCCTGGGAGTCCGGGCCAACTGGCGGAAGACCGGGGCTGTTGGACGTCGTCAATTGCTGGATTCCGGTTGGGCTGCTTGTGAACCGGCTGGGGCCATTATAGTACTCTGCAAAGGGGGTGTCACCCGAAGTTTGACAGCATTTGGCCTGGGAGGTCGGGTTCAACTCGCCCTGAGTGAGCGTACCCTAACCACGGGTGGATTGCCATATCCCGGAGCGACGGTAGCCGGTCTCCTATGTTAGATTGCCTCCTCCAGCACCGGCTTAATTGCCGCAACCAGGGCCGGCAGGTACTCGTTCCAGTCGCCCACGATACCCAGGTCCGCCGCCTTGAAGATGGGGTGTCGGCGGTTGCTGTTGACGGCCACGATTATTCCGGCCTTCTGGATTCCCACGGTGTGGTCGAACACCCCGCGGATGCCCACCGCCAAATAGAGGCGAGGGGCAATGGTGCGGCCGCTTATTCCCACCTGTACCTGGTGGGGCAGCCAGCCGGCGTGAACCACATTGCGCGTGGTGGCCACGGTGGCGCCAATTTCAGACGCCAGTTCCTGAACCCGGGGCAGGTTCTTCGGCCCGCCGATGCCCATGCCGGCGCCCAAGACCACCTGAGCCTGGGCCAGGGCCACCCCGCCCGGGTCATCTTCAAAGTGGGTCTGCAAGACGGTTATGTCGGGGCCGGTGAAGGCCGGAGTTGGCAGGGCTGCGGAGGTGGCAACTGCGGAATGGTCCGGCTCAATGGGAGACAGCAGGCCGGGCCGCAGGGTAACCAGGTTGGGCAGGGTCTTGGACAATATGGGAGCGATGACGTTGCCACCCAGGGCCGGCTTGAGTTGTACCAGGCGCCCCTCCTCGTCAATTTCCAGGTCGATGGCGTCCCCCGTCAGGCCCAGTTCCAGACGGGCGGCGATGCGCGAGGCTAGGTCCCGCCCGTCGGCGGTGGCGGCGAAGAGGACGGCGTAGGGCCGGGCTTCCGCCACGGCGTCGGCCAGGGCCGACGCCACCGAACGGCCGCAGACCGGGCCGAGGGCGGCGCTGTCCAGGGTAAGGACGTGGTCGGCCCCATAGGCCGCAAGGGTTGCTGCGATGTCGGCATCCGATTCCCCGATGGTCACTGCCACCACCTGGCTCCGGGTTGTGGCGGTCAACTGGCGTGCCTTGCCCAGCATCTCCAGTGTTACCCGACGCAAGCCTGCCTGCGAGGTTTCGCACACCACCCAAATGGCCTGTCCGGATTCGTCGGGAAATCGGGGTGCGGCGCCCGTGGCATAACTGGTTGGGCCTGAGGAACCAGATGCTGGCAGGTTGGCCCGCAGGAAGTCCGCCACCTGCTGGGCGGCGGCTTCGGGCGTCTCATCCTCGATCATCACGCCCTGGCGGGTTGGTTCGACCAGGCGAATGTCCTCCACCCAGGTGGGGGATCCCTCCAGCCCGAACTGAGTCAGGTCGTCCGTAAGGTCGGCGCAGGTGAGTTCCTCCACCGGCCTTTCCTGGGCTTCAGCCATCTGTTGCCGGTTGGCGAAGGTTTCCTCGGCCACCCCTTCGGTAACGCAGACCACCGCCGGTAAGGGGCATTCGATTAGCTGGTGACCCTCGTCAGTAATCCGTTCAACGATAACGCTATGTTTTTCCGGGAGGTATTCCAGCTTACGAACCTGGCTGACGTGGGGCAATTCCAGCAATTCGGCCAGTTCCGGCCCCACCTGTCCCGTTTCGGCATCGTTGCTATTGCGACCGCAGATAATCAGGTCTGGCTGCTCCCGCTGCAGCGCCATGCCGAGAGCGCGGGCCGTCGCGAGGGTGTCGGACCCGGCCAGGGCCCGGTCGGAAAGGAGAATGGCGCGGTCGGCGCCCAAGGCCATGCAGGTTATCAATCCTTCCCGGGCCTGGGGCGGCCCCATGGACAGGGCCACCACCTCGTCGCCAGGGTCCGACTTCAACTCCACCGCCCGAACCAGGCCCAGCAGGTCAAAGGGATTGACCTCCGAGGGAACGCCGTCCCGCACTATGGTCTTGGTCTCATAGTCGAAGGTAATTCGAGAGACTACCGGTACGTACTTCACGCAGACTGCCGTCTTCATCCAACTGCTCCTAGACCCCTGAATTGTCCCGGGAAATAACGAACCCTCGCTGCCGGTCCTGGCGCCAACCGATTGCCCTGGGTACTCACCGGGATACGACCATAGTCAGGGTGGTTACTACTTTCTGTCCATTGGCGCATTCCCCCAGGGTGTAGCCTGATCTGGAAGTTTGCGCTGCCAGGGCCGCGCTGCTATTCCCTGCGCAGCACGTCCAGTTTGGCCTCACCGGGAGTCCCTCGCTGACTGAGCCGGAGTATTCAGCAGCTCACCCTGCAATCGTTCGGTCAATTGCTGCAGGGCCGGACTGTACGAAACCGGGTAGTGGGCAGGGCTGCGAATGGCCTTGAAGGGTTCGGCGAGGAGGGCAATGTCCTGGGTGAACCTCTGCCGAACCTCCTCCAAACTCGGGGCCGGGCGCGTCCTCTTGCCCCCTACCATGGCCAACTCCAACAGTGGATCCCCATCCGGCGCTGCTTCACCGTCAAGGGCTACAACGTCCCGTACAAAGCCACCACTCCCGTCTTTCAGCCGATATACCTGCTTGGAGCCGGGGGGAGAAATCTTTTCCGGGCTGAGCTTCATTACCGGCCTTTCCTGGTAGCAGGCCAGCTTGTACGACATATCGGTGTAGGGCGCGTCGGCAGAGGTCGTAACCCTGGTGCCAACGCCGAAAACGTCTATCGGCGCGCCCCCGTTTACCAGGTCTTCTATTTCGTACTCATCGATGCCGCCGCTGGCAACTATCGCCACGTAGGTCAGCCCCGCATCGTCCAGAATTTGGCGAACCTGGCGACTCAACTGCGCGTAGTCCCCGGAATCCAGGCGTACACCGGCCAGCCGATGGCCATTGGCCTCCATGTCTCGGCCCACCTGGGCCGCGTTGATGGCGCCCTGCACGGTGTCGTAGGTGTCCAACAGCAATATGGTTCGGTGGGGGAACGACCGGGCGTAGGCTCGGAAGGCGTCCAGTTCCGTGGGAAAGGCAGTAATCATGGAATGGGCCATGGTCCCGGCGGGGGGAATGGCGAAATTCCTGGCGGCCAGGACGTTGCTGGTGGACTGGAACCCGGCGATGTAGCCCGACCGGGCCATGGACAGGCCCGAATCCACGCCCGGAGAACGCCGCGCGCCGAAGTCGGAAACAACCCGACCCTTCGCCGCCAGAACACATCGGGCGGCCTTGGTAGCCTGAAGGCTCTGAAAGTTGAGCCGATTGATCAACAGGGTTTCCACCAGTTGCGCCTCGATCATGGGCGCATCCACTTCCAGGATCGGCTCGTTGGCGAAGAAGATTCGGCCCTCGGGCAGGGCGCGAACCCTGCCGGTAAAGCTGATGGAACCGATGAACTCCAGGAATTCAGAACTGAACATCCCTGTTGACCAGAGATAGTCAACCGCGTCGGGTGCGATGGTGAACCCCTCCAGGAACTCCAGCGCATCTTCCAGCCCGGCGCAAACGAAAAACCCCCGGTTGGGGGGATAAGTGCGAGCGAAAAGGCCAAAGTTAGCCCTGCCGACCATGCCCTCGGCGAAGTACGTTTGGGCCATGGTCATTTCATACAGATCGGTGTACAGGCCCAGTTGGGCCGGAGTCATTGCGCGGGCGCTATCGAACATTCCTTAAACCGGCCAATCAACCGCAGCAGACCAATTCTTGGCCGGCTGCCCTTCTGTCGCTATTATGTTTAAGCCTTCCCAGGTATGTCAAACCTGCCGCCAATCGGTTTCAATCTATTGTAGGTACAGAGACGAACCGCGCTATTCCTGGTGACGGATTGGGGGCAGGGGAGCCAGAGGACGGGCCAGGGTCCCGATCCACTCCGTGTCGGGGAGAAGGGCGGGAATGTACCAGGATTGCCGGTTTCCCCAATGCTCGATAGCCAGGTTGGGGGACGCAATGGAGCCAGGGCCAGAACAGGATTTACATAAACTCGCGCCCTATACTGAAGGGGTGCGGTATGGCTTCGGTGGCAACCCAAAGGCGTACATTGTTAAACAGCTTTCGTAACCGATAGGCCAAACGATGACCGAATACTAACACAGTGTAATTTGACACTTTGTCCGTCCTTGTATATCATAGCCTCAACTTAATACCTTGAAAATTTAAGAATTATATCTGGAGCCCTTATCCAGAACGGCAGAGGGAACGGCCCGATGAAGCCATGCAACCGGCCCGGCGATTCTTCGCCTGAGGCGAGGTGCTAAATCCGGCCTCTCCCCAGTAATTTGGGGGAGAGGAAAGATGAGGGAGCAGCAACGTCCTTGTGCTTCTCTCAATGAGAAGCTTTTTTGTTGTCGGCGGAATTGCCATGGAGAATCAGGATTTGAAGGAAATTCGTCCCATACTGTGGGAAGACGGCGTCCTGAGGCTATTGGACCAGACTCGGCTTCCGGCCGAGCAGGTATTCGTGGAAGTTACCGATTACCGGGGAGCCGCCGCCGCCATTCGGGACATGCAGGTGCGGGGCGCCCCGGCCATCGGAGTGACCGCTGCCTATGCCATTGTCCTGGCCGCCTCCGAATTGCACCCCACTGACCGTTCAACGTATCTTTCGCAATTGAGGGCGGCGGGGGAAGAAATCAATGCCGCCCGGCCCACGGCAGTCAATTTGCAGTGGGCGGTTCGCCGGATGCTCCAGTTGGCAGAGGCGGAGACCGACCCGATCGAAATTCACGGAAGGCTTTTGGCCGAAGCCCAGAGGATTCAGCACGAGGACGAGGAGATCAACCGCCGTATGGGCGCCAATGGCAGCGAATTGATGCCCGACGGGGGATCCGTACTTACCCACTGCAATACCGGCGCGCTGGCCACCTCCGCCTTTGGCACTGCCTTGGGGGTGATCCGGGCCGGATGGGAAACTGGCCGCCGTTTCCGAGTCTTCAACACCGAAACCCGTCCCTGGCTGCAGGGGGCCCGCCTCACTTCGTGGGAGTTTCAGCAGTTGGGTATTCCCGCCACCCTGGTGGTGGATTCCGCAGCCGGCATCCTGATGCGGCGGGGCGAGGTTGACTGCGTTATCACCGGAGCGGACCGCATCGCCGCCAACGGCGACACGGCCAACAAGGTTGGTACCTACTCTTTGGCGGTCCTGGCGAAGGAGAACAACATTCCCTTCTATGTTGCTGCTCCCACCTCAACCGTGGACCTGAGCCTTGCCTCCGGCGACGAAATTGAGATTGAACAGCGGTCGGGACAGGAAGTAACTCACATTAGGGGGATGGGTATCGCCCCGGAAGGGGTCGAGGCCCTGAATCCCGCCTTCGATGTGACGCCAAATCGGTACATCAGCGCCATCATCACCGAATGGGGAGTCATTCGCCCCCCTTACCTTGAGGGATTGAAACTCGCCTCCGAGGGGGCCGAGTAGCCCGATTTTCGTATTGGGTTTCACGGAGAATACTATGCCAGCAAACGACCAACAGACGCGCCGCCGCATGGCCCGCACCGGTTTGACCGCCTGCGACGAGAACAAGGCCTGCCCCGGTTACCTGCTCTACTCGCCCATGAGCGGTAACGGAGCCGTTTATCTGGTTGATATGCAGGGAAACGAGGTCCACCGGTGGGATATGCCCCATCCGCCGGGTCTCTACGGCTACCTTCTCCCCAATGGCAACCTCTTCTATGGCGGAAAGACCCGGGACGATACCTGGGACCGGTTTCCATCGTGGAAACGGTTCAAGGGGGGCGTGATGCTGGAGGCCGACTGGTACGGCAACGTGGTCTGGGAGCATCGGGACAAGGAGCATCACCACGACGCTCGTCACACCCCTGAGGGAGGGGCGCTGTACATGACCGTGGAGCTGATGGACCCTTCCCAGGCGGCCCAGGTGAAGGGTGGCGTTCCCGGCACCGATGCCGAGGGTATGTGGGCCGATGTGTTGGTTGAGGTGGACGCCAATGGCCACCGGGTGTGGGAGTGGCACGCCGCCGAACATCTGGACCCGGAGCGGCACGTTATCACCTTCAACGACCTGAGGGATGAATGGAGCCACGGCAACACGGTGGTTCCCCTGGACGGCGACCGGGTGATGTTCAGTTTCCGCAACATTTCCACCGTTGGCATTATCGACAAGGGTTCCGGCGACATAACCTGGCAATTGGGCGACACGGTTCTGGCCCAGCAGCACGACCCCAGCCTGCTGTCCAATGGCAATGTTCTGATATACGACAATGGCTCGCACCGGCGTAATACCGGCCAGCCTTATTCCCGGGTACTAGAAGTTGACCCGTCCACCAACGAAATCGTCTGGTCGTACCAGGATTCGCCGACCTACAACTTCTTCAGTCCCTATATCTCCGGCGCCAGGCGGCTTCCCAACGGCAACACCCTCGTAACCGAAGGAATGTTTGGTCGCATCTTCCAGGTGACTCCAGCCGGTGAGGTGGTTTGGGAATATATCAACCCCCACTTCGCCGAAGATGTGGAGGGCCAGGTGGTAAACCGGGTGTTTCGCAGCACCCACTATCTGCCTGAACAGCTTCCCAACCTTTAGGAGAATCAGATGCCTGACCAGGAAGCAACCATCGGCGTAATCGGGGGCAGTGGCCTGTATGAGATGGAGGGACTGTCCGATGTTCGCTACATTGACGTGGACACCCCCTATGGGCGGCCCAGCGACAGCGTGGTGGTTGGCTCTCTTGAATGTACCAGGGTGGCTTTCCTGCCCCGCCACGGCCGGGGGCACCGGATTAATCCCACGGGCATTCCCGCCCGCGCCAACATCTATGCCATGAAGGCATTGGGGGTTCAGCGCCTCATCTCGGTTAGCGCCGTGGGCAGCCTGAAAGAGGAGTACGCTCCGTTGGACCTGGTGGTCCCGGACCAGATTATCGACCGAACCCGACAAAGGCACAACACCTTCTTCGATGATGGGATAGTGGCCCACGTGGGGTTTGCCGAACCCTTCTGCCCGGAAGTTAGGAATGCCATCGCATCGGCGGGCAGGAAGGTGGGAGTCGCCACCCACGGAGAGGCAACCATGGTGGTCATGGAAGGCCCCGCTTTCTCCACCAAGGCCGAGTCCTTCATGTACCGTTCCTGGGGAGCGGGCATCATCGGCATGACGGCCCTGCCCGAGGCCAAACTGGCCCGGGAGGCGGAGATTTGCTATGGCACCATGGCTTGGATTACCGACTACGACTGCTGGCACGAGTCAGAAGAAACGGTCACGGTGGACATGGTGGTGCAGAACTTGTTGCACAACGTGTCCCATTCAAAGGAAATGTTGCGGTTGATCATTCCCCAGTTGGGCGCCGCGGAAGGCTGCAGCTGCAATTCGGCCCTGAAGGATGCCATAATCACCGACCCCCGCGGCATTTCCGAAGAGACACGGCAGAAGTTGGCCCCCATTGTGGGCCGCTATGTGAGCTGAATCGTCAATTGCCGGATTTGGACCGGCTTTAGAAGCGATGGACTAGCGTTCCATTCAGGTAAGGAGGTAATGCATCATGCCCAGGCAGGAGCCCGGCGAACCCTATTTCCGGGTCGATTCCAATGAAGCTAACGCTATGCTCAACGATGACGCAGGAGGCACCGTGGTGGTGGACGTCCGGCGGGATGACGAGTGGGAAACCGGCCACATATCCGGCGCCGTTCACATCCCCATAGACGACCTGCCCGACCGTATAGACGAGGTACCCCGCGACAAGAAACTGCTCTTCGTGTGCGCCATGGGAGTACGGAGCGGGCTGGCCTGCGAGGTGGCCTTCTCCATGGGCTACGAGACCACCAATCTCTATAACATCGAGGACGGAACCCCGGCATGGATTGCCGGCGGTCACCCAACGACGTATCCGGGGCGCTAGGCCGCCCCGGTCAGCGATTCCAGACCATAAGGAGTTAACTTTTGGCTTCACAAAACACCAAGGGAGATGTCAGGGACCTGTCCCTGGCTGGAGATGGAGTAAACCGCATCCAATGGGCTGAGCGGGAAATGGGAGTCCTGCGCAGCATACGGGAGCGGTTCGCCAGGGAGAAGCCCCTCGACGGGCTGCGAATGGCCGCCTGTCTTCACGTAACCACCGAGACCGCCAACCTGGCCATCACACTGAAGGAGGGGGGCGCCGACCTGGTTCTTTGCGCCAGCAACCCCCTGAGCACCCAGGACGACGTTGCAGCCGCCCTGGTGGGCGAGTATGGCATTCCCACCTTTTCCATCAAGGGAGAGGACAACGATACCTACTACAGCCACCTGAGCGCGGTGCTGGACCACCGACCCCAGTACACCATGGACGATGGGGCGGACCTGGTCAGCATGCTCCACAAGGATCGGTCGGAGTTGCTGGCCAACGTCGTGGGGGGCACCGAGGAGACCACCACCGGCGTCATTCGCCTGAACGCCATGGCCGCCGACAATGCCCTCAAGTATCCCATCATTGCGGTTAACGAGGCCGAGACCAAGCACTTCTTCGACAACCGTTACGGTACCGGCCAGAGTACTCTGGACGGCATCACCCGCGCGACCAACATCCTCTGGGCTGGCCGAAGGGTGGTTGTGGGAGGCTACGGCTGGTGTGGGCGCGGCGTCGCATCCCGGGCCCGGGGCCTGGGCGCCCACGTGATCGTGACCGAGGTCAACGCGGTTCGGGCGCTGGAAGCCGTGATGGATGGCTTCACGGTCATGCCCGGCATTGAAGCGGCCAAGGTCGGTGAGGTTTTCATCACCGTCACCGGCGGACTTCACACCATCGGGGGCGAGCACATGGCCGTCATGCCCGACGGCGCCATCATTGCCAACAGCGGCCATTTCAACGTCGAGATTGACATTCCGGCCCTCCAGGCCATGTCGGCCTCCCACCGGGAGGTTCGCCCCTTCGTGGAGGAGTACACCACCAAGGACGGGCGACGCCTTTACCTGCTGGGCGAGGGCCGCTTGATCAATCTGGCCGCTGCGGAGGGTCATCCCTCGGCGGTGATGGACATGAGCTTCGCCAACCAGGCGCTCAGCGTGGAGTACCTGGTGAAGAATCACAAGAACATGGAACCAGGAGTTTATGTGGTTCCTACCGAAACGGACCAGGAAGTGGGCCGGTTGAAGCTGGAATCCATGGGCATACGCATTGACGCCCTGAGCGCCAACCAGCAGCGTTACCAGGAAAGTTGGGAAGAGGGTACCTGATCCGACCTGGGTTCAGGCCCCTTCCCCGAAGACTGTGGGTGGGCGCGGATTGCTACCATCCGGTGTCCCTGATGCCAAACCAAGTCCGCGCCCATCCAGCAAATGGAGAGAGTGACCAATGCCAATTCAATTCATGACTTCCCCCAAGTACCTGCTTACTTCCGAGTCGGTTACCGAAGGCCACCCGGATAAGCTGTGCGACCAGATATCCGATGCCGTGCTGGATACTGCGCTGGCCGGCGATGCCATGAGCCGGGTCGCCTGCGAAACCGTAGCCACCAAGAACCTGGTCATGGTTACGGGCGAAATCACCACCGGTTCCCACTTGGACTTCAACGACATCGCCCGCCGGGTGATGCAGGATATTGGCTATACCGACGTCAAGTACGGCCTGGACGCCAGTTCCTGCGGCGTAATCGCCCACATCAGCCAGCAGTCCCCGGACATTAGCAGCGGAGTGACAACCTCCCTGGAGCACCGGGGCGACGATGGGGCGGATGCCCGTCGGGCCACAGGGGCCGGCGACCAGGGCATGATGGTAGGGTTCGCCTGCAACGAAACCGAGTCGCTGATGCCCCTGACCGTTGACCTTTCCCACCGGCTGGTGGAACAGCTGGCCAACATACGGAAGGCCGGAGTGCTTCCCTACCTGGGTCCCGATGGAAAGTCCCAGGTTACCGTGGAGTATCGCCAGGGCCGCCCCCACCGGGTGGACGCAGTGGTAATCAGCACCCAGCACGAGGACCAGGACGACAGGGGCGCGTTTACCGACAAGTTGCGGAAGGAAATCAAGAAGCACGTCATCGACCCCATTGCCGGCGAACTCATGGACGACGACACCAACATCTACGTCAACCCCAGCGGTTGGTTCGTGGTGGGTGGTCCCCAGGGCGATACGGGCCTGACCGGACGCAAGATCCTGGTGGATACCTACGGCGGCATTGCCCGGCACGGCGGCGGCGCCTTCTCGGGCAAGGATCCCACGAAGGTTGACCGTTCCGGGGCCTATGCCGCCCGGTACGTGGCCAAGAACCTGGTGGCCGCCGGCTTGGCGGACCGGGTGGAGGTCATAGTCTCCTACGCCATCGGTGTCGCCGAGCCCATTTCGGTGTCGGTGGAGACCTTTGACACCAACCACCTGGACAACAACCGCATCGAGGATTTGGTCCGGGAGAACTTCGATCTGCGGCCCGGCGCGATCATAGAGGATCTGGACCTTCGACGGCCAATATACCGCCAGACGGCGGCTTACGGTCACTTTGGGCGCACCGATGTTGACCTGCCCTGGGAGCGTACCGACCGGGCCGACGTGCTGCGGAGCAAGGCCGGAATCTAGGTGTTCGCCCTTCCCAGTTTATGATTTGGGCCGGTTCCCCGCCAGGGAACTACTGCTGAAGTTTCGATTGACTTGTCCCTCGCCCTTCTCCCCCATTAAACTTGGGAGGGTAGGCGGGGGACTTTAGCTTTGGGGTTAAGTTTGCCATGAGTATCGAGATTAGGTTTGGAACCGATGGTTGGCGGGCCATTATCGCCCAGGACTTCACCTTCGCCAACGTGGGCCGATGCGCCCAGGGCTTGGCGGACTACCTGAAGGAAACGGGCGCGTCCGATAAGGGGCTGGTCGTCGGCTATGATACCCGCTTTCTTTCCAGGGAGTTCGCCGAGACGGTCGCCTCGGTCTGCGCCGGGAACGGCATCCAGGTTTGGTTGACCTGCCGGGCAGCCCCCACTCCCGTGGTGAGTTTCAATGTACTGGAGAAGCAGTCGGCCGGGGCCGCCATCATAACCGCCAGCCATAATCCCGCAATTTGGAACGGGTTCAAGTTCAAATCCGAGTATGCCGGCAGCGCCACCGATGAAATCACGGCTCGCCTCGAGGAGAAAATCGACGGGGTATCAGACCCCCGGCAAATGGCAGTCTCCGAGGGACTTGAGAGGGGCATGATTGTGGAATTCGACCCCGCGCCCCCGTACTTGGAGCGCATCCGGTCGCTGGTTGACATTGCCTCCATACAGCAGTCGGGCATGAGGGTGATGGTGGACTCCATGTTTGGTTCCGGCGCTGGATACATCTGGGGGCTTTTGGAGGGCGGGAAGACGGAGGTTCAGGAACTTAAAGGTTACCGCAACCCAGCCTTTCCCGGCATGGCCCAGCCCGAACCCATTGCCCCTAACCTGGCAGACCTGATGGCCAGGGTACCAGGCGAATCCGCCTCTGTTGGTATTGCCCTCGACGGGGACGCCGACCGGGTGGGTCTGGTTGACGAACAGGGGCGATTCGTCAGTACGCTGGAGGTCTTCTCCCTGCTGGCCTATTACCTGTTGCAGTACAAGGGAATGCGGGGCCCCATCGTCAAGGGCGTAACCTCCTCGGTCATGCTGAACAAGTTGGCTGAGCGATTTGGGGTTGAAGCGCTGGACACACCCGTCGGGTTCAAGCACATTGGTCCCACCTTTGGCGACCGGGACGGCCTCATGGGCGGCGAGGAGAGCGGAGGGTTCGCCTTCCGTGGTCACATTCCGGAGCGGGACGGTATCCTCAGCGGGCTGTATATTCTCGAGTTCATGGCCATGACCGGGAAGTCGCCGTCCCAATTGGTGGCGGAGCTCTTCTCCCTGGTTGGCCCCCACCACTATAGCCGCCGGGACGTGACCTTCGACCCGGCAGCCAGGGAGTATATTCAGGGTCGCCTCGCGTCCGCCGAATCGCTTACCGATTTTGGAGGCTTCCCGGTGCGCAGTTCCGACACCATAGATGGCCTCCGCTTGTTCTTTGACGACGGCTGGCTGGCCTCCCGCTTCTCCGGCACCGAACCACTGCTGCGCATCTATTGCGAGGCCGGAAGTACCGCATTGGTGGAAGCGCTGTTGGAAGCGGCCACCGAATACTTGGGCGTGTGAAGGACAGGGCTGGGCCGGCCATAATCGGATACAAGGTTGCCAGTTCGGGTTTCAGTCCAGGAAGAAGGTGGTAGCGTGTCTGTATTTTCTGGCAGCGGCAGGATTCGGGGCTATCTGATTGCCGGTCTTATTTCAACCGGAGCAATTCTGTTGGCCGTCGTCGGCTCCCAGATCATTGGCGGCGGCGACGGCATTGATTTCATCAACTTATTCGTCGAACGGCTTTCCGGCCGATCAGGAAGTTTCCTGGGTCAGTCGGGTACCTTCCTCGATGAACTGGTGGGCGCCACTTCTCTCTTCGCTCTGGCGGCTGGGCTGGCCTCGGCCGTAAATCCCTGCGGCTTTGCCATGCTTCCTGCCTACCTGGGTCTCTACTTGGGTTCCGGGAACTCCGGCGAAACTGTCAGCCCCTGGCGTCAATTGATTCAGGCCCTCCTGGTCGGAGGCGCAGTTACGGCGGGGTTCATAGCGCTATTCGGCCTGGCTGGGGCGATCATTGGGGTTGGGGCGTCCTTTGTGGTGACCCTCATTCCGTGGGTGGGACTGCTGGTGGGCGTGGCTCTGACCGTGACCGGGGCATGGCTGGTGGGAGGCGGGAAGCTCTACACCGGATTGGCCGCCCAAGCTGCCTCGCGAATAGGCGATCCGGCGCAGGTGAGTGTGAAGGGGTATTTCCTGTTTGGCATCAGCTACGGCATTGCATCCCTGAGCTGTACCTTGCCCATATTCCTGGCAGTTCTGGGGCTTTCGGCGTCAGAGGTCAACCTGCTGACCACTGTAGCCAACTTCGTCCTTTTTGCTCTGGGAATGGGATTGGTTATTATGGTCCTCACCCTGGGCATCGCCTTCTTCCGCACTGCGATGATCGGCGGGCTGAGAAGGGCCCTTCCCTACATCCAGCCCATAGGCTACTGGCTGATGGTTTTGGCAGGCGCCTACATCATCTTCTACTGGTTGACCATTGGCGGCCTGCTGGAATAGGCGCCCATTTGGAGGGTTTCGGTGGGTATAAGGCAAGGGGGCGAGCCGGTAGCGGCCGCCCCCTTTAACATGGCTGTCGGGTCCAGGTGGGTGGAACTACCGCTTCGTGTACTGGGGAGCCCGGCGGGCGCGTTTCAGGCCGTACTTCTTGCTTTCCTTAATCCGGGAATCCCGCGTAACCAGGCCGTGGCGCCTGAGGGTCGGCTTCAGCGCGGCATCGAAAACGATCAGGGCCCTGGCGATTCCGTGGCGTATGGCTTCTGCCTGGGCGTTCACGCCACCACCGGTTACCTTGGCCACCAACTGGAACTGGTTGTTGGTGTTGGTCACCCGGAAGGGCTCGTTGATGACCGATTGCCATGGCTGCCAGTTGAAGTACTCTTCCACCAGCTTGCCGTTAACCAGCATGGGCCCCGACTCAGAGGTGGGGTAGAGCCTCACCCTGGCGATGGCCGTCTTGCGCTTTCCGGTACCATAGAAGTACTGCTGTTGTGTCTCCGCCTGTACCAAAATCAGTAACCGTCCTTAATTTCCTTGAGTTTGACCTGAAATCTGGCTGACTTGGGCCTGGTGGGGATGGGTATCTCCGGCATAAACCCGGAGTCGCTTCAACATTTCCCGTCCCAGTTTATTCCTCGGAAGCATACCCCTGACCGCCAACTGCAGCACCCGGTCCGGGTGGGACTCCATCAGTTCCCACAGTTTGAAGGTCTTGAGGTTTCCGACGTATCCACTGTGGCGATAGTAGGTCTTCTGCTCCCTCTTGTCGCCCGTAATTCTCACTTTGGCCATGTTGACCACCACCACGTGGTCGCCGGTGATGACATGGGGGGTGTAGGTGGGCTTGTCCTTGCCCTGCAGGGCAACAGCCACGTCCCTGGCCAGCCGCCCCAGAGAAACTCCGGTGGCGTCTATGACGCGCCAATTCTGGGGGACCTGGCCGGTCTTCGGGAAGTAGGTACTGGTTCTCTTCATAACGTTTGGCCTTTCACCATGGGTTGGGATACTCGACCCTCACCAGGCACAATCCCTTGGCTGGCAGTGAAGGCGTGTCCCGCAATTTCAATTCTGTTTCTGGGTTATGGGGTTGCTCCAGGAGCTCGGCGACATGCCCTACCGGCAATTTGCCCCTGCCAATTTCAACCAGGATGCCGTTGGTTCGGCGAATTTGTCTCTGCATAAACCCGCTGCCCACGGCGGTAATTGCTATGGAGTTCGGCGACGCCTCGCTCCTTTCCACGTTCCAGCGATCAATCCTTCTTACGGCAGATTTCTCGGCCGGATGGCCGGGGACAAATGCCCGGAAGTCATGGGTTCCGACCAAATAACCGGCGGCCTCGTTCATGCCTTCCAAGTTCAGGGGCTCTGACACCCAATGAACTAATCGGCGCCCGATGGCTGGCGGGTTGGGTCTGTTTACTATGGTATAGGTGTACTCCCTGGCAATGGCGTTCCGGCGGGAATGGAACTGGTGACACACTTCCGCCGCCCTTACTACGCGAATATCCTCCGGCAGGTAATAGTTGAGCGCTCCTTCAAAGGTCTTGATTGGGTGGCGGCTCTCCGTCAGGAAATCCACCACTTGGCCCAGGGCATGGGCGCCCGAATCCGTCCTGCTGGCGCCGCGAACCCTGGTGGGCTGGTTGGTAAAGCACTCTATCGCCTTTTCCAGTTCCCCCTGAATTGTTGGAAGGTTGGCTTGAAGCTGGAACCCGGCGAAACTGGTTCCGTCGTATTCCACCACAAGGGCGATTCTGCGCAACCCGGCAACCCCGTCAATGTCTGCTCGCTTCGGTGTGGTCGAACCCGTTGACAACCCCGCAGCGTCAAGGGGCTAAACCAATTCGATTACGGCCATCTGAGCGCCGTCGCCCTGTCTTGGGCCCAGTTTAACGATCCTCGTGTAGCCACCCGGCCGGTCCTCGTAACGAGGCGCCAGGTCGTCAAACACCTTCTTCACCACCAGCTTGTTTGGAATCTGGGCCATGGCCAGGCGCCGATGGTGCAGGGTACCCTTCTTGCCGTGGGTAATCAGCTTCTCGGCTACGATTCTGGTCTCCTTGGCCTTGGCCAGGGTTGTCTTGATTCGTTCGTGGCGGATCAACTCGCAGGTCAGCCCGCGCAACAATGCTTTGCGCTGGTCCTTATACCTGCTGAGATTGCGGCCAGCCACCCTGTGGGATGCCATTTCTAGCAGTCCTCCTCTTCGTCATCGAAGTCGTAGTCCAGATCGTCATCGAAGTCATCATCGGCGACGGCGGTCAGGCTGGCGGCATCTCCAGGCGATGATTGGATCAGAGAAATACCGTCCATGCCCCGTTCTTCTTCCGTCGCGCCCACGCCGGAGAGGACGCCTTCAGGCAATGCGATTCCGGGCTCGGAGGCGCCATGCTCAGCCAGCTTCGTGCGCAATTCGCTGAGGGATTTCTCGCCGAAGTTGCGAATCTTCAAAAGTTCATCGTCGGTCATTTCCAAGACTTCGCCTACCCTGGTGACGTGAGCTCGCTTCAAACAATTGAGGGTGCGATGGGAAAGATCCAATCGCTCTATGGGCGTCTGGTACATCTCCGGGGAGACGTTCATGCTGGACCTAGCCGAAGCGACAGCGCCGCCGGTGGACAAATTCTTGAACAGGAACAGATCATCCACCAGGGCGTTGGCCGCATCCCCTAGGGCATCCAGCGGCGCGATGGTGCCATCCGTCCACAGTTCAAGGATCAGCCGCTCGTAATCGGTGCGCTGGCCGACCCGGGTGGGTTCCCTCGTGTAGTTGACCTTTCGAACCGGGTTGAAGATGGCATCCACCGGCAAGACCCCCACCTGAAGGCCGGAACTGCCGTCCGATTGGGTGGCGGGGCGATAGCCCAATCCGGATTCCACATTGAACTCGATGGAGAGGCCGGAATCGGGTCCATCCAACGTTGCCAAATGCAACTCTGGATTCACGATTTCAAAGTCGCTGGACGTGGCAATATCACCGGCGCAAACCCGACCTTCGCCCTGAATATCGAGGCGCATCTTGCCGGTTCGGTCGCTCTGGGCGTGAATTCGAATGCGCTTGATGTTGAGGAGCAGGTCCATCACCTCCTCCTTCACGCCAGGGATAGCCGTGTACTCATGCACCACATCTTCGATCTTAACCCACGTGATGGCGCTGCCGCGGATCGAGCTGAGCAGGTAGCGTCGAAGGGGGTTGCCGATGGTATGGGCAAACCCGGGCACCAACGGTTCCAGCGCCACCTTGGCATACTCTCCCGTTGATTCCAGGACAGCAATGGAGGGCCTGATGTTCTCCGAGGCGCTTTCCGGTGGCCCGGCGGGCAGGATATAAGTTTCCAGCATGAGACCTACTACCTCGAATAGAACTCAACGATTAACCTGGAATTAATGGACTGGGACAGGTCTTCTTCGGCGGGCAGCGCCACCACCTCTCCCACCATCTCATTGACATCCAGGGCCAACCAGGAGGGGATGGGTCGCTTCGGGATGCCGTCGGTGCGCTCCCTGAAGAAATCCGAGTTCTTGGAAGACTCCTTCCAGGCAATAGTATCGCCGGCCCTGACCAGGAAGGAGGGAATGTTGGTCTTGACGCCCCGGACCATGAAGTGTCCGTGACGGACCATCTGACGGGCCTGTTTGCGGGAATCGGCGAAACCCAACAGGTACACAATATTATCCAGCCGCCGTTCCAAGGTGCGCAACAGGTTCACACCGGTAATCCCGGGGCTGTTGAAAGCCTCGTCCATGTAGCGGCGGAACTGCCCTTCCATGATTCCATAGATCTGGCGCGCCTTCTGCTTCTCCCGCAGGTGGACGCCATAATCCGACGGTCGTCGTCGGCGATTATTCTGGTCTCCTGGGGGGGCATGCCTGCGCTCCACTGCGCACCGGGGCGTAAAGCACCGGTCGCCCTTAAGGAACAACTTCTCGCCTGCCCTACGGCAGAGACGGCAGGACGGACCTGTATATCTTCCCATATTCCTCTCTACACCCTTCTTCGTTTGGGGGGACGGCAGCCATTGTGGGGAATGGGCGTCACGTCCCGAATGCTCGTAACCACCAGCCCCGCGCCCTGCAGGGAACGGATGGCAGCCTCTCGTCCCGCGCCTGGACCCTTGATGAACACGTCAATCATCCGCATTCCCATGTCCATGCCGCGACGGGCCGCCTGCTCCGCGGCTCTCTGGGCAGCAAAGGCCGTGCCCTTGCGGGAGCCCTTGAATCCCACCGTGCCGGCGCTGGCGGAAGCCACCACATTGCCATCCGGGTCCGTGATGCTGACCAGCGTATTGTTGAAGGTCGAATAGATATAAGCTCTTCCCTGGGGTACCGTTCGGCGTTCCCGACGGCGTGTCCTTGGCCTGGGCATAAACTTCCCTCGAAAAAACTGCGATGCTACTTCTTGCCACCGGTACGACGGCCCCTACCGGCGACAGTCCGGCGGGGACCCTTGCGCGAACGGGCATTGGTTCGGGTTCGCTGGCCGTTGACCGGCAGACCCCGGCGATGACGTAGGCCCCGGTAGGATCCGATTTCGATCAGGCGCCGAATATTCTGGTTGACCTCCCGACGCAGGTCACCCTCCGTCAGGTATTCCCGGTCCACAATCTCCCTGATCCGGTCCACCTGTGCCTCGTCCAGTTCATTCATCCTGGGAGACATATCAGGGTCAATGCCGACCTTCTCCAGGATTTCTGCGGCCACCACCGGCCCAACTCCGTATATGCTGCGCAGGGCGATATGGGCCCTCTTGCGGTCGGGTACGTCAACTCCGGCAATACGAACCATGCTCGATCCCTCCTGAACTTCAGGTCAACTAGCCCTGGCGCTGGGCGTGGCGGGCGTTTGTACAGATTATCCTCACCACTCTCTTTCGCTTGATAACCCGGCACTTGTCGCACCTGGGCTTAACTGATGCGGTAACTTTCATAACTACTCTCCTAAGGGGTCAGGAGGAGGCTTCAAGGCCGGCCTACTTGAACCGGTACGTGATACGGCCACGGGTCAGGTCGTAAGGAGACAACTCCACCAGCACCCGGTCTCCGGGCAGCACCCGGATGAAGTGCATCCGTATCTTGCCCGATACATGGGCCAACACCTGGTGGTCATTGGGCAACTCCACCCGAAACATTCCATTGGGAAGAGCCTCGGTCACCTTGGCCTCAACCTCGATTGCTTCCTTCTTTGGCATAACTCTCCTTGAGGCGGCAGCAACCCAGCCTGCCGCTGCTCTCCCGGTGGAGTGGGCTAATCAAGAATGTTTGGTCAATATCTCCGGCCCATCCTCGGTAATGGCGATGGTGTGCTCAAAATGGGCCGACAGCGAACCGTCGGCGGTTACCACCGTCCAGTTGTCATCCAGAATGCGGGTGTGCCAATCTCCCACGTTCAACATGGGTTCGATGGCAATGCACATACCCGGACGAAGCAAGAGTCCCCGCCCGGCCTGGCCGTAATTGGGAACCTGCGGATCCTCGTGCAGGAAGCGGCCAATGCCATGCCCAACGAACTCCCGAACCACACCGTAGCCCCGCGCTTCGCTGTAGGTCTGCACTGCGGCCCCAATGTCACCAATCCGGTTGCCTGGCCTGGCGGCCTGGATACCCTCCTCCAGGCTGAGACGGGTCGTATCCATCAACGCGATGGCCTCCTCGCTCACCTGGCCCACGGCCACCGAAACTGCGGCGTCGCCAATGAACCCGTCAATGGTGGCCCCCACATCCATCTTGATGATGTCACCCTCTTGCAGCGTGCGCTTGCCGGGAATGCCGTGGACGATTTCCTCGTTCACCGAAGCGCAAATCGTCCCAGGAAACCCGTGGTAGCCCTTGAAGGCGGGTTTTGCCCCGTGGCTCAGAATTTCCTTGTATGCGATGTTATCCAATTCCCTGGTGCTGATTCCCGGCTCAACGGAACGCTTCAGCAGGGTCAAGGCAGCGCCCACAATTGATCCGGCCAAGCGCATCGCATCCAATTCCTGCGCCGACTTGATGGTTACGCCGCCACTGTATGTGGTCGGCGAATTGGATGCCGTCCTAACTTTTGGGTCGCGATTCATACGTTCGGTCGCTCCGGAAATCGCCTCAAGCAAAATATGATTCTATCCCAACGGGGCCTAGCTGTCCATACCCAGGGCGCTCATGGCCCGGCGATTGATGGCCGCCACCTCGCCGGTTCCGTCAATCTCCACCAGCAAATCCCGTTGCCGGTAATAGTCCAGAACCGGTTCCGTCTGCTCCTGATAGACGCCGATACGCACCTGTACGGCCTCCATCCGGTCATCATCCCTCTGGTAGAGCTGGCCGCCGCACCGATCGCAGGGTGGGGGACAGTCGAACTGAGAAGCTTCCAGGTTGTGCGGCGCCTGGCACTGGCGGCAAACGAACCTCCCCCCCAGCCGGCGCAGCAACTCCTCCTCGGATACACTCACCAGCAGGGCCCGGTCCAGCCTCATCTCTTCCTGCGCCAGAGCTTCATCCAGGGCCACGGCCTGATCCCTGGTTCGGGGAAAGCCGTCCAGGATAAATCCATTTTGCCCAGACTCCAAAACCTTGTCGAGAAGCATATCGAGCACCAATTCATCGGGCACCAGGCGTCCCTGGTTCATATACTCCGATGCCCGTGCGCCGAATTCCGTGCCTTGCTGTATGTGAAAGCGGAACAGGTCTCCCGAACTTATGTGGACCAGCCCCAACTTGTCCTTAAGTAACTGGGCCTGAGTACCCTTTCCGGCCCCCGGGGGTCCAAATAATGCCAACCTAAGCGCAACCACGGGAGCCTACCTCAAGAACCCCTCGTAGTTTCTCATCAGCAACTGGGCCTCCAGTTGGCGGAGGGTATCCAATCCCACTCCAACCATGATCAGCAGGCTGGTGCTGCTCAACTGAATTGCCTGCACATTGGTTACCAGGGAGGCCAAGTAGGGTACGATGGCCACGAACCCCAGGAAAAGGGCTCCTCCGGTTGTTATCCGCACAATCACCCGGTTCAGATACTCCTGGGTGGGACGGCCCGGCCGGATGCCAAGGACAAAGCCCCCATTTCTCTGCAGGTTTTCCGCCAGGTTCTGCTGCTGAAACACCACCAGCGTATAGAAGAAGGTGAACACCACCACCAGGATGAACACAAACACCCAGTACAGCGGCGCGGTGGGATTGAACAGGTCGGCAAAGAATCGGGCCATATCGCCGACTATCCCCGTGCTGGTGGCGAAATAGGTAGCCACCGTGCCGGGCAGAATCACGATGGAGAAGGCAAAGATCAGGGGAATCATGCCGGCGGAATTAATCCGAAGCGGAATGTACGTCCCGCCGCTCTGACGGTACATGCGCCCCCCGCGGAAAATGCTGCGGCCGTACTGAACTGGAATCCGCCGGTGAGCCTCATTGAACAGTACGATCAGGGCAATTATCAGCACCCCGATCATCACGAAGAAGCCGATACCCAGCACATCCTGACGGTCCAGGAACCCTTGAGTGATCAGCCCCGGAAAACCGGCCACGATGCCCGCGAAAATTATCAGCGAAATACCGTTGCCAATGCCCCGCTCGGTGATTAACTCACCTAGCCAAACCAGGAACATGGTACCGGCAGTCATGGAAATGATGGCCGCCATGGTGGGCAACAGGGCTTCCCCGGTGAAACCCACATTGGTCAGCACGTTGCTTTGCTGCAAAAGGATCAACTGACCGAAGCCCTGGGCCACGGCAATTGGAACCGTCAACCAGTGCACGATCCGGTTTATCTTCACCCGGCCCGCCTCGCCTTCCCGGGACAGCTGTTGCAGGGAGGGAATCACCGGGGTGAGCAGCTGCATGACGATGGAGGCGGTAATGTAAGGAAACACCCCGAGGGCGACGATACTCATCCTGCTGAGGGCGCCGCCACTGAAGAGGTCCAAGAACCCCAGCAGTTGATTGTTCTCGAACAGGTCCTGAAGTTGAGCCGTATTGATGCCCGGAATGGGAATATGGGAAACAAAACGGTAGAGAGCCAGCATCCCCAGGGTGAACAAAATCTTCGCCCGGAGGTCCGGCAGGCTGAAGGCATCCATGGCGGCCTGAATTAGCCGAGGCCAACGGCCGCTGCCCTGAGTTTCCGCCGAAATCATCTGGCTAGATTTCCTCCACCGTACCGCCGGCCGCCTCGATCTTTGACCTGGCGGGGCCGGTAAACTTACTTGCCACCACGGTCAGGGCCTTGCCCATCTCTCCGTTGCCCAAAACCTTTACCGGCAGTCGCAAATTGTCGATCAATCCGCTCTGGTAGAGAGCCTCGGGAGTTACCCGCATCCCCGCTTCAAAACTGTCCAAGTCTTCCAGCTTGACCAGCGCATAAATTGTCTTGAACTTATTGTTGAATCCCCGCTTCATGGGCAGGCCCTTGATCAGGGGCAACTGGCCGCCCTCGAAACCCGGCCGAATGCGGTAGCCGGAACGGGACTTCTGGCCCTTCATGCCCCGGCCGCCATAACTGCCCTGGCCGGCTGCATCTCCCCGTCCCACCCGCTTGCGATTCTTCCGCGCGCCGGGAGAGGGAATAATGTGGTGCTCCATCATCGGTGCTAAACTCCTAGATAACTCACCCCGGAGCCTTGGCCCATCGAAGTTGGGACTGCCTCCGGGGAAGACTTCCAATTCGACTATCTTTCAATGGGAAGGGTCTCGAAAAGCCCCTGGACTAATCCTCTGAAACCTCTTCCACCGTCACCAAATGGGAAACCTTATTGACCATGCCGCGTATGGTTGGAGTATCTCCAACCGTCACCGTCTGATGCAGCCTCTTGAGGCCAAGGGATTGCACCACCTTGCGCTGATTCTGGGGTCTCCCAATGTAACTCTTGGTCCAGGTAATCTTTAGTAGGGCCATAAATACACCTGTCGTGGGGCGGCTTCTACTCTGCCGCCTGGTTTCCCAACCTGCGAGCCAGGCTCACCTCCGGGTCCCGCAGTTGTCGCAGGGCTTCCAGCGTTGCCTGTACCGTATTGATCGGATTTCGTGACCCCAGGGACTTTCCCACCACGTCGCGAACTCCGCCCAACTCCAGAATGGCGCGCATGGCGCCGGCGGCGATGATGCCCGTTCCTTCCGGAGCCGGCTTGATCACCACTATGGAAGCGCCCACCTTCACCGAAATCTCGTGGGGGATGGTGCTTCCCTTGATGGGAATCTTGACCACATTTCGGCGGGCAATGGCATTGCCCTTTCGCACCGCATCGGGAATAACCAGGGCCTTGCCCATGCCGGCGCCCACGTTGCCGTCGCCATCGCCAACCACCACCAGGGCATTGAAGCGCAGCCGTCGCCCACCCTTCACGACTTTGGCGATACGTCGGGTATAGACCACCCTTTCGGTGAACCCGGAGGGGTCTTCCTCCCGTTCTCTGGGCGGTCGGTTGGGACGAGGCCGGTTAGCTGCATTTACCATCAGAACTTAAGACCTCCCTCGCGTGCTGCTTCGGCCAGCGCCTTAACCCGACCATGGTACTTATAGCCTCCCCGGTCGAATACCACCTTGGTAATTCCCTGCGCGGTGGCCTTCTGGGCCAGCAGGGAACCCACCGCCGTGGAAGCTGCCGTCTTGGGTCCAACTGCATCTCCCCCTTGCCGGGAGATCTCCTGGCTGGACGCCGCCACCAGAGTCTTGCCATCCACGTCATCAATGATCTGGGCGTAGATGGATCGAAGACTTCTGAACACGCACAGCCTGGGCTGTTCGGGAGTGCCGGCCACCTTCTTGCGCACCCGCCGGTGCCGCACTTCCCTTAACTTTCTCGCGTCTCTATCTCTGGGCATTTCCTGAACCAAACTCCCTTTGCATGGGTCTTGAGTGGACGGATTTTTAGCCGTAGATTATGCCTTTCTGGCCGCCGCCTTGCCTGGCTTGAAGTGCAGCACCTCGCCCTGATAGCGAATGCCCTTCTCCTTGTAGGCATTGGGCGGACGCACCTTGCGAACCCGGGCTGCCACTTCTCCCACCTTCTGCTTGTCTATCCCCCGCACGTGGACCCGGTTGGCGCCCTCCACTTCCATGGTCACGCCGTCGATGGGTTGAATCTCCACCGGATGGCTGTAACCCACGTTCAGCACAATGCCTCCCCCCGACTGCTGCACCCGGTACCCTACTCCCATCAGTTCCAGGGTCTTGGTGTAGCCGTCGGTGACGCCCACAATGGCATTGGAAATCAGGCTTCGGGTGAGACCGTGGAGGGAGTGATGAAACTTCCGTTCGGAGAGCCGTTCCACCATCACCTGACCGTCTTCCACCTTTACGCTAACTTCGGGGTGATACCTTTGGGAAAGGGTGCCACGGGGTCCCTTCACGGTCACCCCGTCATAATGGACCTCCACCTCCACTCCGTTGGGAATGGGAATGGGCTTCCGCCCAATGCGGGAAAGGGGTCGTGCATCCGTCTTTTCTCGTTCAATAGCGCTACCAGACATAACAGAGCAACTCTCCTCCTATGCCCATTCGCCAAGCCTGACGACCGGTAATCACACCCTGGGAGGTTGAGAGTATGGCCAGGCCAATGCCACCATACACTCGGGGAATCTCTCCCTTGCCGACGTAAACCCGCAGGCCGGGCTTGCTGACCCGTTTCAGCCCGCTGATTACCGGCTCACGGCCCGCGCGGTAGGCAATGTGCAACCGCAGGGTCGGAAACTTGTGGCCTCTGGGCATATCAAAATCCCTGATGTAGCCCTGTTCCTTGAGGATGGTGGCCACGGCAACCTTGAACTTCGAATGGGGGACCAGAACCGATTCGTGGCGGGAATGAATCCCGTTCCGAATGCGGGTCAGCATATCCGCCAATGGGTCATTGACCGGCATAATCCGTTAATCTCCTGATTGAAAAGCAATTTGGGGCGCGACCCCGACCCTCCGGGGCAACGGCGCCGACTACCAGCTGGCCTTTCGTATCCCTGGCAATTCGCCGGTTAGGGCCAACTGCCGGAAACAAATCCGGCAAATGCCAAAGTACCTGATGTACGCGCGGGGTCGCCCACAGCGATGGCATCGGTTGTGCTTGCGTACGGGATGCTTGGGTTCCCGTAGCCATTTCTGAATCATCGACTTCTTTGCCAAGCTACCTACCTCAGTCCTCGATTTCGTGAAGCCTGCTAATCCGCGCGCACGAAGGGCATTCCAAACATTTCCAGCAACCGGATCGACTCGGCATCGTTCTGCGCCGACGTAATAATGGTAACCTGCAATCCTCGGAACCGGTCTATCTGGTTATAGTCTATCTCGGGGAAAATGATCTGTTCCCGAAGTCCGATGGAAAAGTTCCCCCGTCCGTCAAAACCCCTTCGAGAAATACCCCGGAAGTCCCGAATACGGGGCAGAGCCGTATTGATCAGCCGGTCCAAGAAATGGTACATGCGGGACCCTCGTAGAGTAACGCAGGTGCCAATGGGATTCCCGGCCCGCAGCTTAAATCCTGCGATGGATTTCCGGGCCCGGGTGATGATCGGCTTCTGTCCGGTGATGGTGGTCAGGTCTCGGGTGGCCGCTTCCATCGCCCGCCCATTGGTCAGGGCCTCGCCCAGGCCAATATTCACCACGATCTTCTCAACCCTGGGAACGCGCATCGTGTTGGCGAAGCCAAACTCCGACATCATTGCTGGCACGATTTCATTGCGGTAAGTGTCCAGCAGCCGGGGCCTGGGCTCCGCCTTCGGGGCCTCGGCCACGGCGGTTCCGCTCTCCTCCCCTCGTCGGGACCGGCTCTGGCGTTGCCTGCCCCGGCCGCCTCCCTCCTGGACTTCCTGTTCGGATTCCTGCCGTTCTTCCTGGTCGTTATCGGGCATCGTCCAACACTTCCTTGCACTTGGGGCAGCTGCGTACTCGCTGACCCGTCTCCAGGATTGCTACCCTGGGCCTGATGGGTTCACTGCACTTGTTGCAGATCAGCATCACATTAGAAATGTGAATGGGGGCTTCCACCTGGAACCGCCCGGCCTGCCGCAGCCCCGGCCTGGCTTTAACGTGGCGGGTAACCACATTAACGCCATCGACCACAATCCTTCCCTTGTCTATCAGGTTGCGCTCGACCCGACCGGTCTTCCCCTTTTCCTTACCGGCAATAACCAGAACCTGATCACCGGTCCGTATATTCATTAGACCACCTCCGGAGCCAGGGACACGATTCGCATGAACCCCTTATCCCTCAGTTCCCGAGCCACTGGGCCAAAGATCCGCGTCCCGCGGGGCATCAGGTTATCCTGGATGATAACGGCGGCGTTGTCGTCGAACTTGATGTAGGTGCCATCCGGGCGGAGAAGGGCCTGCGCCTGTCGCACGACCACCGCCTTGACCACGGTTCCCTTCCGCACTGGAGAATTGGGTACGGCTTCCCGAACCGTGCAGACGATCACATCGCCCACCTTGGCATACTTTCGCTTACTGGCGCCTGGGATGTTTATGAGTCGAATCAGCTTCGCCCCACTGTTGTCAGCCACGTTCAGCCGGGTGTAGGTCTGAATCATTACTCCACCACCTCGACTTCGGCGGTGGCATCGGTCTCTTCCTGCCCCCCGGCGATTTCAGCATCCAGGTCCGTCTCCAGCTCAATGGGCTGAACCTCAGCCACCTGACGACGTTGCAGAATCTCCATGAGGCGCCAGTGCTTCGTCTTGGAAATGGGACGAGTTTCCTGAATTCGCACCGTATCCCCCACCCGGCACTGATTCAACGGGTCGTGGACATACAGCCTGGTAACCCGTCGCATCTGCTTGCGGTAGATACGGTGGCGCTGTTTCCACACCATCTCCACCACGGCGGTCCGGTCCATTCCCGTTCGAACCACCTCGCCCGTGCGAACCTTGCGCATCTCTTTTGCCATGTCTAATTCACCGTAATGTTGCGCTCGCGCAGTACCGTAAGAATGCGCGCAATATCCTTTCTGGTTTTCCGGGGTTCATTGGTGTCCACCAACTGGTTGGTGGCGGCCCTGAACCGGAGATTCATCAATTCCCGATAGGTCTTGCTCAACTCTTCGGTCAATTGATCATCGGTCAGGGAGCGAATTTCGTGGATGTCCATTGCCCTGCCCTTTACTAGAGTCTAGCTGCCGCCCAGACTATCGGCAATCTGGTCCCGCCGAACCGTCTTGGTCGGAATGGGTAGCTTGTGGGACGCCAACCGAAGGGCTTCCACCGCCTGGTTTCCCGGAACTCCGCCGACCTCGAACAGAATCCGTCCCGGCTTCACCACCGCCACCCAGTGGTCGTTGGCCGCCTTGCCGCCACCCATGCGAACCTCGGCTGGCTTCTTGCTGACGGGCTTGTCGGGGAAGACCCGGATCCACACCTGACCGCCCCGCTGCAGATGGCGAGTTATGGCTACGCGGGCCGACTCAATCTGCCGGGCCGTTATCCATTCCGCTCCCATGGCCTTCAGGCCAAACTCGCCAAAATGGACGCTGTTTCCGGTGGTGGCCATTCCCTTCCGGCGACCCCGACCCATCTTCCGGTACTTGGTTCGCTTAGGTTGCAACATCGAAAGCCCCCCTGGTTGCCACACCGTCGATAACGTCATCGGCTATGGCTTCCGTCAAATCTTCGTCGTCGGGTCCCGATTCCACTCGGACCTCAATGGTCTCCAACTCCTCCACGATTTCCGGAGCCGGAGGCAGTATCTCGCCCTTGTAGATCCAGACCTTGATACCAATCCTGCCCATGGCGGTGGCCGCTTCAGCCAGGGCGTAGTCAATGTCGGCCCGCAACGTGTGCAGCGGAACCTGCCCCATCATCAGCTTTTCGGTACGGGCTATCTCCGCCCCCGAAATGCGGCCCTTGGCGATGATCTTGATCCCCTGGGCTCCGGCCTGCATCGCCCGTTGGGCGGCCTGTCGCATCGCCCGCCGGTAGGCCACGCGCCGTTGCAACTGGTCGGCGATATTGCGCCCCACCAGAAACGGATCCAACTCCGGCTGCTCGATTTCGATAATATTCAACTGCACCCGGCGTCGGGTTATCGCCTCCAGCTTACTACGAAGATTCTTCACCCTCTCGCCGTCCCGACCAATCAGGATACCGGGTCGGGCCGAGTGAATGTTGATCACCGCGTCCTGGGCGCCCCGATCAATCTCAACCTTGGCAATGCCGGCATCGGAAAAGTTGCGGTACTCTCCGTAAACCGTCTTGCGAAGCTCCAGGTCTTCCAGCACCAGGTTACGGTAACTGGTGGCGTTGTTGGCGTACCAATGGGTCTTCCAATCCTTGATTATGCCCAGGCGGAACCCGTAAGGGTGGGTTTTGTGGCCCATGTTCCAGGCCTCCCTTTCGATTCAGTTACTCGACTTGGTCCACGACAACCGTAATGTGGCTGGAACGCTTGGTAATTCGTCCAATGCGCCCCCGGGCCCTCGGCCTGAACCTCTTGATGGAACGGGCGGGATCGGCGGTTATGCGCACTATCCGCAGATTGACGCGGTCCATGAACATGTTATTCTCCGCATTCGACGCGGCCGATTCCACCACCTTGTAAACCGTTTTGGCCCACGGGGAAGTCAAAAGGCTAAGGGTATTCAGCGCCTGTTCAACCTCCTGACCTCGAACCAAGTCCAATATGGGCTTGAGGCGCTTTTGAGATGCGCCGATCTGCTTGGCAACGGCCCTTACCGGCGGCATATCTTCACCTCACCCTGCTGGTGCGCTCGGAGCGGGACACGTGCCCCCGGTAGGTCCTGGTGGGAGCGAACTCCCCCAACCGGTGTCCAACCATGTTCTCCGTAACGAAAACTGGGATGTGCCGCCTTCCATCGTGAACGCCCAGGGTGAGGCCCACCATCTCCGGCATTATCATGGAAGCCCTAGACCAGGTGCGGATAACAGTGGCCGCGCCTGACCGTTGGACGGCATTTACCTTCTTCATCAACTTGGGGTGAACGTATGGCCCCTTCTTTACTGATCTTGACATAGACTACCGCCGCCTGCCGCGAATTACGAACTTACCGCTGGTCTTCTTCTTCCTGCGGGTCTTGTATCCCAGGGTGGGCTTACCCGTTGGCGACTTGGGTCCGGGCATTCCAATGGGAGAACGACCTTCGCCGCCGCCGTGAGGATGGTCCACCGGATTCTTGGCCACACCCCGTACCTTGGGTCGCCGTCCCAGATGTCGCTTGGCGCCCGCCTTGCCCAGACTCTCATTCTTGTGGTCCGGGTTGGAAAGCTGCCCCACGCTGGCGCGGCAATTCAAAAGCACGCGCCGCATTTCCCCGGAAGGCAACCGCATCAGGACGTACTCGCCTTCACGGGACAACACCTGCGCTCCCACGCCGGCGCTCCGAACCAACTGTCCTCCCCGTCCGGGGGTCAGTTCCAGATTGTGAACCACCGTACCCGTCGGAATATTGCGCAGAGGCAGACAGTTCCCCGGGTTGATCTCGGCGGTGGGGCCGGACTCCACCCAATTGTCCACTTCCAGGCCAATTGGGGCCAGGATATAGCTCTTCTCCCCGTCGGCGTAGTAAATCAGGGCAATCCGGGTCGTCCGATTGGGATCGTACTCGATGGAAACCACCCGGCCCGGAACACCGTCCTTGCGCCGCTTGAAGTCAACCAACCGGTACATTCTCCGGCTTCCGCCGCCCCGCGCCCTTGTGGTGATGCGGCCCCTATTGTTCCGTCCGGCATGCTTGGCCAGCGGAGTCAGGAGAGACTTCTCCGGCGTTTTGCGGGTAATCTCCTCGAAGGAGGGCCGTACCGCATTGCGCGTACCGGGGGTTATCGGCTTCAAATTCTTGAGTGGCATGACACCTACCCTTCTCTGACCGCAGGGTTCTACAGCCCTTCGATAAGATTTATCCGGTCACCCGGCTTAAGGGTGACCACCGCCTTCTTGGTATCGGGCATTTTCTTGATCTTGGGGCCGTAGCGCTTCTGCTTGCCGTGCAACTTCGTGATATTAACGTCCACCACGGTAACGTTGAAATTTCTCTCCACGGCCTCCTTAACCAACCCCTTGTTGGCATCCATTGCGACGTGGAAAGTATATCTGCCCGATTCCTGCTGCAGCGTACTCTTTTCAGTTATGGTGGGCTTCAGCAACACCTGGTAGATGTTCATTAGGCCTCCTCATCGCTCCCGGCGGCTTCACCGGCGCGCACCGCCGCGGGTCGCCGGTCCGGAGTCTGGGACCAAAGGGCTTCACCGGCCTTCAACGCGTCCCGTGAAATCAGCACCGTGTTGCGCCGGAGCAACTCGTGGGCGTTTACCTGGTTTACCGGCAGTGTCCATACCTGCTTCAGGTTATGTCCCGAACGGGCCACATTGGCATTAGCCCCATCCGAAACCACCAACGCGCTGCCGCTCACCTGCAAATTGCCCAGCAGGGTCACCATGCTTCTGGTCTTGCCATCCAGGCTATCCAGGGAATCGATGCAAACCAAGCCGCCCTGGCGAATCTTCTCCGAAATCGCGCACTTCAGGGCCTGGCGACGCATCCGCTTGGGGATGGCTTGTCTATAATCCCTGGGATGAGGGCCAAACACCGTTCCGCCGTGCCTCCACTGGGGAGAGCGGATGCTGCCCTGGCGGGCCCGACCCGTATGCTTCTGTATCCACGGTTTGCGACCGCCGCCCGACACTTCGCCCCTGGTCTTGGTGTCGTGGGTACCCTGCCTCTTGTTGGCCTGGTATGAAACCATCAACTGGTGAAGCAGTGCATGATTCATGGGCACGTCGAACACTGAGTCGTCCAGTTCCAACTGGCCTACCGTGGCTCCCGTTCGATCTACAACCGGAATTTCCATTTCCGTTTCCTTAAAGCTTCAACTAAATGGCGCCGGAAGCTCGCTTGCCGGTGCGCCGGATAACCAGCAGTCCATTGGGCGCCCCGGGAACTCCGCCCTTCAGGAAGAGCAAATTTCGTTCGGGGTCAACCTGGACCACCTCCAGATTCTTGACCGTAGTGCGGGCATTGCCCATGTGACCGGCCATCTTCAAGCCCTTGAAGACCCGGCCGGGTGTGGTACCGCCACCGATGGAACCCGGCGCCCTGGCCCGGTCCGACTGACCGTGAGTCCTGGGGCCGCCGCCGAATCCGTGACGCTTCATCACACCGGCAAAGCCTCGGCCCTTGGACTTTCCAATAACGTCCACCAGTTCGCCCGGTTCAAATATATCCACGCTGATCTGCTGACCCAATTCGAACTCGGTCACGTCGTCGGCCTTAACCTCGCGAAGGTGTCGCACCGGGGAAGAGCCTTTCAGGTGGCCCGACTCGGGCTTATTCAGCTTCTTCACGGGGTCAAAGCCCAGCTGAACTGCCTGATAGCCATCCGTATCATTGGTCTTGATCTGGGTTACAGAGCAGGGGCCGGCCTGGATCATCGTCACCGGCACCACGCTGCCATCGTCCCTGAATATTCGGCTCATGCCGATCTTCTTGCCAAGGTAGCCGCGGATCATTGCTCACACCTGTTTCCGCCGTCGGGCGCAATCTCACCGCGCCTACAGCTTGATTGAAATATCCACACCCGCCGGCAAATTGAGGCGGGTCAAAGAGTCGATGGTCTTGGACGTAGGTTCCAGGATGTCGATCAACCGCTTGTGGGTTCGGATTTCGAAGTGTTCACGGGAATCCTTGTCCACATGGGGGCCGCGGATTACACAGAACCGTCGTATATGAGTGGGCAAAGGGACCGGGCCTGCGATCCGCGCCCCTGTTCGCTCCGCCGTCTCCACTATCTGCTCCGTGGAACTGTCCAGGACCTTGTGCTCGAAGGACTTGAGAATAATCCTTACCTTCTGTCTCGTTACCATGCGAACCTAATCCCCAACCTCAAAATCCGCCGTGATTTTCCCTTGCCTGTCTTGTCCGAAAGTCCGGCTGGCCTTCCCCTAGTGACCTACCAGGTTCCCCACCAGGTGGTCAGGCACCTTGTCGTAATACTTGAACTCCATGGTAAAGCTGGCCCGGCCACGGGTTATGGACCGGAGGGCAGTCGTATAGGAGAAAGTCTCTCCAAGAGGAATCATCGCCCGGGCCGTCTGGATGTCTTCTTCACCGTCAATGCTGCGAATCTGCGCCCTCCGCATTCCCAGGTCTCCCAGCACCTCGCTCAGGAACTCACTGGGAGTTACCACTTCCATCTCCACCATTGGTTCCAGCAGGACGGGTCCGGCTTTCTTCGCCCCTTCCCGTATCGCCAGCATTCCGGCGCTGCGGAAGGCCATCTCGGAGGAATCCACCGTGTGGTAGCTACCATCGTAAAGCGTGACTTTCAGATCCACCAACGGGTAACCGCCTAGTGGCCCATTGTCCAGCGCCTGCTTAACACCGGCCTCCACTGCGGGAATATACTCCCGGGGAATCACCCCGCCCGATATTCCGTTGACGAATACGTTACCGGCGCCCTGCTCCTGCGGCTCGATTTCCAGCCACACGTGACCGAACTGGCCATGACCGCCCGACTGGCGAACGAACCGGCCCTCGCTGCGCACTCCCTGGGTGAGGGTTTCCCGGTAGGAAACCCGGGGACTGCCCACCTGAGCCTCCACCCCGAACTCCCGCCGCATCCGGTCCACCAGAACCTCCAGGTGCAACTCACCCATGCCCGAAATAACGGTCTGGGCAGTTTCATCGTTGTACTTCACCTGGAAAGTGGGGTCCTCGTCGGACAGCTTGCGGAGGGCATCGGAGAGGCGGTCCTGGTCGGCTCGGCTGGCGGGTTCAATTGCTACGGAGACCACGGGTTCGGGGAACTTGGGGGGTTCAAGGATCAGGGGGCCATCTTCAGTGCAAACAGTGTCGCCGGTGAAAGTGTTCTTCAGGCCAACGGCAGCGCAGATATTGCCTGCCTGAATATGCTCCAACTCCTCCCTATGGTTGGCGTGCATGTGGAGCAACCGGCCCATTCGCTCTCGCTGGCCGTTGGTGACGTTCAATACCGAGGCGCCGGCCTTCACCGTGCCGGAATAGACCCTCAGGTAAACCAGGCGGCCCACGTAGGGATCCGTCACCACCTTGAAGGCCAGGGCGGAAAGGGGGCCGGTATCCTGAGGAAAGCGCAGGGCCGGCTCTCCCGTTTTCGGCTCCACGCCCTCGACCGGTGGCACGTCCGCCGGGGATGGCAGGTAATCGACAATAGCGTCCAGCAAGGGGTGAATGCCCTTGCCGGATATTGCGCTGCCGCAAAGCACCGGCACCAATTGCCGTTGAATCGTGGCTTCCCTGAGCGCCGCTTTGAGGTCCTTCTCCTGGAGTTCCTCGCCTTCCAGGTACTGGATGAGCAGGTTCTCGTCCGTCTCCACGATTTTCTCGATCATGGCCTGACGGTACTCCTCATAGGCCTCCTGGTATTCGGCTGGCACCGGCACCTCTTCCGGTGGCGCCATTCCCCCACTGTTATCCCTGCCGAGGGGATACACGGAAGCGCGGCCACCCAGCAGGTCGATAACGCCGGAGTAGCCCTCCTCCTCGCCCATGGGCAACTGCACTGCTACCGGATTGGCCCGGAGTCGGCGCTTAACGGACTCGATAGTTCGGGCAAAACTGGCGCCCACCCGGTCCATCTTGTTTACGAAACAGATGCGTGGGACCATGTACGTGTCGGCCTGGCGCCAAACAGTTTCAGACTGAGACTGCACCCCGGCCACCGCATCCAGCACAACAATGCCGCCATCCAGAACCCGCAGGCTGCGCTCCACCTCTGCCGTGAAATCGACGTGGCCGGGGGTATCGATGATATTCACCCGGTGATCGTCCCACTCGGCGGTGGTGGCGGCGGCCGTGATGGTTATGCCCCGTTCCCTCTCCTGGGGCATGAAATCCATCGCTGTCGTTCCCTCATCGACGCCTCCGACCTTATGGATGCGGCCGGTCAAGTAGAGCACCCGCTCGGTGACAGTAGTCTTGCCGGCATCGATGTGGGCTATGAAACCAATGTTGCGAATTTTTTCGATTGGATAAGCGGAAACCATGCAGTGGGTACCTCAATCACCCAACCCGGAGCGCTGCGCCCGGGCTATCTACGATAATGAACGAACGCCCGGTTCGCCTCGGCCATGCGATGCAACTCTTCTCGGCGTCGTACCGCCGATCCTTCGCCTCGGGCGGCATCCATCAACTCGTTGGCCAGACCACGGCGCATGGGCATACCGTTCCGAGCACGGGCGCCTCGAATCAGCCAACGCATGGCCAGGGCCTCGCTGCGATTTGCCCTCAATTCTGTGGGCACCTGATAAGTTGCCCCGCCTATGCGGCGGGGTTTCACTTCTACCAAGGGCGTGGCGTTCTTCAGGGCCTGTTCAAAAATCTCCATGGGGTCCCGCCGAGATTCGTCCCGGACCAAATCCAACGCGCCATAAACCACCCGCTGGGCAGTGGTCTTCTTGCCACGGGTCATCACCCGGTTTATGAACCGGGCCAGGGGAACGCTGCTGTACTTGGAATCCGGGGGAATTACTCGGGGAACCGCTCTTCTTCTTCTAGACATTCTCTCTGAACCCTGTCACCGTTCAGGATGGATGCACAAATCGCAAACAAAATTTCACTTCCGGACAGGAAACCGGAACTCCCCCTGTCCAAAAAGTGAACCTGGAGGGCTTGCCTTGCTGGGGCAGGGCGGTGGGATGGCTAAAGTTGCAGTCTCACGCCGCCTTGGCCGCCAACGGGAACAGCGCTAGGGCTTGGTGGCCCCGTACTTGCTGCGTCCCCTTCGTCGGTTCTGCACGCCTTCGGTATCGAGGGCGCTTCGTACCACGTGGTAGCGCACGCCGGGAAGGTCCTTTACCCGTCCTCCCCTGACCAGCACCACCGAGTGCTCCTGCAGGTTGTGACCCTCGCCACCGATGTAGGCCGTAACTTCAACGCCGTTGGTCAGCCGCACCCGGGCAATCTTGCGAAGGGCCGAATTGGGCTTCTTGGGAGTCATCGTGCGCACCTGAATGCACACGCCCCGCCGCTGGGGACATCCATCGCCCCACTTGACCCGGTTGCGCAGAGAATTCTGAACCCAGTGCAACGCCGGGGCCTTGGTGCCCTTGCGCACCGGCTTTCTGCCTTTCCTGACCAATTGGTTGACTGTGGGCATCTGGCTGCCTTCCTCGGTGGGAAATATCCCGTGTACCTTTCAACGTAATTCGATACTCTACCAACACAATGCCCATGTGTCAATGCTTTTAGCTTAACAATCAGGCGACCGACTCCCGTAGTCCGCCAGGCAAGTTGATTTCCCGTTATCTGTTATGCCGGACAGTGCTATACTAACATCAATTGGAACTGGCCTTGCAAGATTTACTCCCGCAGACGCTAACCTTACCTTGACCTGCGAGGTGCTATGCCCCTTTATTTTTTGTTGGCAAACATTACCGAGACCGGTCAGAGGCGCCTTCGCGAAAATCCCAGCGTGGTGGTTGACTCCATCCTCGAATGCGATTGTGAAGGCGCTGAAATATTGACCCAATACGCCGTGCTGGGCAGATACGATTTTGTCATGCTGGCCGAAGCAGATGACAATGACGCCGTGGCCAGGCTTTCCCTGGAAATGAGCTACCGGGTGGGTATGCACATCGAAACCATGCCGGCCATTGCCCTCCAGGAAGAGGCAGGACCCAACGGGGACGACGACCTGGCCCAGGTCGCCCAGGCTGAAACGCCTGAGGCCGAGTGGCGCCTGCCCGACCAGGGCCAGGAGTAGCGCAGGCCAATAGAGATGGCTTTCGGCCCCGAACGCGACCGTGACCTTCGCTCCTCAGGCCGGGAGCCAATTCTCCGTCCCGTGGCTGTTACGCTTGCAGGTCGGTTGGCCGTGCGTCAGAGCGAGCCTGCAAGCCGACCAATATTAGGTACGCGGGCAAGGAATATCGGCGCTACCGAAGGTGATGCTCTCCGACGATGGCCGCCTCGGACAACTGAATTTATCCTTTCGGACGACCATACTTCCCAGGACCGGACTTAACAGGAGCGGTTTCCGGTATGACAAGTACAGGCCCTACAAATGCGAGTAGGATTCCCGTTGCCATGACCATCGCCGGTTCCGATTCGGGCGGTGGAGCCGGAATCCAGGCCGATCTAAAGGCCTTCGCCGCCATGGGCGTTTACGGCGCCTCCTCCCTGACTGCCATTACCGCTCAAAACACCGTCGCAGTTACGGCGGTTCACGAACTGCCGACGGAGATAATCGCCGCCCAAATCGATGCGGTCATCGATGATATTGGCGTTGATGCTGTCAAGACCGGGATGCTGTCCAGTTCAGCCATTGTTGAAATTGTTGCCGAGCGGCTGCGGTGGCATGGAATCCCCAACCTGGTGGTGGACCCGGTGATGATTGCCAAGAGCGGCGACCCACTGCTGCGCCGGGAGGCGGTGGAAACGGTGAAGTCCCAACTTATTCCCCTGGCAACCCTGGTTACGCCCAACCTGCCGGAGGCCGAAACTTTGACCGGGTTGAAGATAAGATCCGACGCAGACATGAAGGATGCGGCCCGCCGTGTACTGGATCTGGGAGCCGGCTCCGTCGTTGTTAAAGGAGGTCACAGCGAGGGTCCCGCCACCGACCTATTTTACGATGGCCACTCCTTCACCGAGTTCTCTTCCCCACGCATAGACACGGTGAATACCCACGGGACCGGTTGTACCTTTGCCTCCGCTGCGGCTGCCGGCCTGGCCCAGGGCAAATCCCTACTCGAGGCCGTTTCCCAGGCGAAGGACTACATCACCGCCGCCATATCGCACTCCTACCCCCTTGGCAAGGGACACGGCCCCGTCCATCACTTCTACCATTTCTGGGAGCCACCGTCGCGATGAATGCCCTCGCCTGGGTCGCTTCCATAACGTTATACCAGGCGTTGACAGGCTATTCTTGACGTTTGGGATTCCAGTTCGCTACCCTACCTAGTTGATTGGCCCCTTCGCTCCGAACTTCCGGCCGTTATGGCGAGCCAAGAGAATTCCCCTCCTGTTGAGGTTCATCCACCATGTTCACTGCCGTTCCCAGCCGCGTAAGTATGCCCGAGCTAGATTCGCGGATTCTCCAGCACTGGAAGGATAACGATGTCTTCCGGCGCACCGAATCGGAGCGCCCCGACGCTCCCCTGTTCATGCTGTATGAGGGTCCGCCCACGGCCAACGGCAGCCCCGGCATTCACCACGTGCTGGCCCGGGTATTCAAGGACGTAATTTGCCGTCACCGCACCATGAAGGGATACCGTTGCATTCGCAAAGGCGGTTGGGATACTCACGGCCTACCGGTTGAACTGGAGGTGGAAAAGGAACTGGGGTTCAGTTCCAAGCGGGAAATTGAAGAGTTTGGCATCGAAGAATTCAACCGCCATTGCCGAGAAAGTGTTTTTCGCTACGTTAAGGAATGGGAAGTCCTGACCGACCGCATCGGCTTCTGGGTTGACATGGAAGACCCCTATGTCACCCTCCACAACAGTTTTATTGAAACGGGTTGGTGGATTCTCAAGACCTTGTGGGATGAGGGCCTGCTCTACGAGGGATTGCGGGGAACTCCCCATTGCCCCCGGTGTGAGACCAGCCTCAGTTCCCACGAGGTTGCTCTGGGCTATCAGGAGGATACTCCCGACCCTTCCGTGTTCGTGAAATTTAGGGTCACCGAGCCGGCGCCCGGCCTGCCCACGGATGGCAGTATTCCAACCTATTTGCTGGCATGGACCACCACCCCCTGGACCCTTCCGGGCAACACCGCCCTTGCCGTTGCTTCCGAATCCCAATACTCCATAGCTGAGTTGGAAACGGACGGACAGCGCCAAAGGCTCATACTCGCCACCGAGTTGCTGGATGCGAACGTCACAGACTATACCGTGGTGACCGAAGTTCCCGGCTCGTCACTTCTGGGAACGCGCTACGGTCCCCTATACCACCCGGCAGAATATGGAACGGAGATTCGCCGCTTCGTGCGCAGAGTTGGGCCGGGCGGCGGCGAAATCATTGACCTGGAGCACACCACCGAATTTGCCCCCCATGTGGTTGCGGCGGAGTTCGTCTCCATGGAGGATGGTACCGGCATCGTTCACATTGCCCCAGCCTTCGGTGACGAGGACCTGGGCCTGGGACGGGAACGGGAATTGTCCTTCGTGCAGCCGGTAAACCTGCAGGGAATCGTAACCGGCAACTACGCCTTCGCTGGCAAGTTTGTCAAAGAGGCCGACGAGGAGATAATGGCCAATCTGGCGGAACGGGGCCTGCTGCACCGCCGAGCCATTTATCATCACACCTACCCCTTCTGCTGGCGCTGCGACACGCCCCTGCTCTACTATGCCAAGTCCTCTTGGTACATTCGCACCACTGCCTTCAAGGATCGCCTGGTGGAGGGGAACAGCAGCATAAACTGGTACCCCGATTACATTCGGGAAGGCCGGTTCGGCGAATGGCTCCGGAACAACGTGGACTGGGCCATCTCCCGGGAGCGCTATTGGGGCACCCCAATTCCCATTTGGAGGTGCCAGGATTGCGATAATCGCATTTGTGTAGGCAGCGTGTCCGAACTGAAGCCCATGGTGAACGGGGCGGGTCCCGAACTGAACGACCTGGACCTGCACCGGCCCTACGTGGACGATGTGGTCTTGACCTGCCCCAGGGAGGGCTGTTCCGGGCAGATGCGGCGCGTCCCTGAGGTTATGGACGCCTGGTTCGATTCCGGGGCCATGCCCTTCGCCCAATGGCACTATCCCTTCGAGAATCAGGAGTTGGACAGTGACGGCAGATTCCCCGCCGACTACATTTGCGAAGCGGTGGACCAGACCCGGGGCTGGTTCTACAGCCTGCACGCCCTGGCAACTCTGTTGCGGGGCGAGCCCTCCTACCGCAACGTTATTTGCCTGGGGTTGATTCTGGACAGCCGCGGCCAGAAGATGAGCAAGCACGTGGGAAATGTGGTGCGGCCCGACACGGTGCTTGATGCCCACGGCGCCGATGCTCTGCGCTGGTACCTGTTCACGGCCTCCCATCCGGGCGAACCGCGGCGGTTCTCCGACAAGCTGGTAAGCGAAACCCTTCGTCGGGTGCTGCTGACCTTCTGGAACGTCTATTCCTTCTTCACCAATTACGCAAGCATCGACCAGTTCCACCCGGACCAGGCGCCAGCCGATTGGAAGCCTGATAACGAACTGGACCGCTGGATTCTCTCCGAACTCAACGTGCTCGTGGAACAGGTGGACGGATACATGGACGCCTACAATCCCACCGATTCCGGTCGGCGCCTCCAGGAGTTCATCGATGGACTGTCCAACTGGTACGTTCGTCGCAGTCGTCGTCGCTTCTGGAAGAGCGAAAGTGATACCGACAAGCTGTCGGCCTACGTAACTCTGTACCGGTGCCTGGTTACTGTGGCCCGCCTTATGGCTCCCCTGGCCCCCTTCATCGCCGAGGAGATCTACCAGAACTTGGTGCGCTCCGTGGACCCGCAGGCGCCCGACAGCGTTCACCTGGACAGCTATCCGGAGCCCGATGCTTCCCTGGTTGACCACGATCTCATGGCGGCCACCAGGCTGGCCATGCAGGTGTCAAGCATGGGACGGGCCGCCCGTTCCCGCGCTGGCGTAAAGGTGCGTCAGCCCCTGCCGGAGGTGCGGGTATGGGCAAATTCGGCCGGCCTCAGCCAGGTGCAGTCGCAAATCCTGGAGGAGCTTAACATAAAGCAAATGACCGTCCTCGACTCCTTCGAGGGGGAGGCGGAATCGTACTTTGAGGGAGTGCGGGATGGGGTTCAGGCCCAGGGAAAGGGCGAATTTGCCGGGCACGGCCTGCAGCAGGTGGACCACTTCTTGGTATCCGTGGAGCCGGGGTGCGTGGTGGCTCTCGACACTCGCATCTCCCCCGACCTGGCCGACGAGGGCATGGCCCGGGAAATTGCCCACCGCATTCAGGGACTGAGGCGCACCGCTCAGTTCGAACTCACCGACAGGATAGTTACCTACTACCAGGGTCCCGACCAGATAGAGCGGGTTATGCAGGCCCATGCCGGTTACATCACCCAGGAAACCCTGAGCGACCGGCTGATCCCCGGCGCCCCGGCAGAATGCGATGCCAGCGAAAACCAGAGTGTCGATGGCATGGAACTTATCCTGTCCGTCAAGCGGTCCTGAATCTAGCGTTCAGCAGGACGAGAATTGGCAGCGTCCATGGTAAGTGTAGAGTCCCTGGCCCGGAGATCTTGGTAGTGAAACCAGGCGAGGAAGGGGTATCCATGGGCTTGGCCTGCTCCAAAGCTGTCGGTTGGATTCTGGCAAAGCGACATGCCTGAACTTCCCGAGGTTGAGAACGCCCGGCGCATATTGGTCAAGGCGGAACTTCCCGGCAGGAGCATCACCGGCGCGACGGTAAGTTGGCCAGCCACCGTCAAGGAGCCGGGTCTTGAAGATTTTCTTCAGGGTATTTGCGGCCACCAGATCGGAAGTATCGGGCGACGCGGAAAGTACATCCTGCTGCCCCTGGATGGGGGCCTCACCTTCATAATTCACCTGGGCATGACCGGCGGCGTCACAGTTCAGTCA
This sequence comes from Dehalococcoidia bacterium, assembly GCA_965221385.1. GTDB lineage: Bacteria > Chloroflexota > Dehalococcoidia > Lucifugimonadales > UBA3495 > Bin22. Next base: position 480,711 of record OZ244885.1, on the reverse strand, counting down.
GCCGGGCGGGAACCGGATGCCATGGTGCGCCACCGGTTTACTCTCGACGACGGTCGAGTCCTCTGGTTCAGAGACCCTCGCAAGTTCGGGCATCTCTGGCTAACCCCGGACCTGGACAAGACCCTCCCCAGCCTGGGGCCGGAACCCCTTTCCGAAGAATTCTCCACCGAGTATCTGGTGGCCGCATTTGAGAATCGCAGCGCTCCAATCAAGGCTACCTTGCTGGAACAATCGGTGGCTGCGGGGCTGGGCAATCTCTACGTCGATGAATCCCTTTACCGCGCAGGCATCCACCCGGCCAGGCCGGCGGGCAGCCTCGCGCGACGGGAGGTGGCGGCCCTCCGGAGCGCAATTGAAGCGTCCCTCCAGTCCGCCATCGCGATTTACGACCGGGATCGGGAAGCGGAATGGCCCGACCCGCCTTCGGCGCTGTCCACGTGGACCATCCCCCGCCGGGAGGGAGATCCGTGTCCCGGTTGCGGCTCATCGATAATATCCACGCGGATACGGGCCCGAGGCACTTACTTTTGCCCCGAATGCCAGCCCATCGATCCATCCTGAACCCCGTCCTGGCTGGCGCCTCATTGCCTGTCCCATCTCCAACGGTTGGGCAGGACCTGTTGACCCGACTCCCACAGTTGACGCTACCAGAGGGGTTGAATACAATTGAATTGGCAATGGGACTGCAACAGTCCTTGGGCCTCCGGGCGTTCAATAGATCGAACCCAGCGCGCCGATGTCTGGAATCCAATTCTTTCGAGGGGCGAGGGTTTTCTCAAAGGTTGCAATCCAATTTTTGGAAGGTGATTTTCAATGGCTGATTACAGTAAACATGAGGCGCAGGAGTGGGCATGGGGGTTTCTGAAGGACCAGTGGACAACCATCATGACCCCCTTCACCCCTGACAACCGCATCGATGAGGACGGCCTGCGCCGCAACATCCGCTACATCCGGAGCCTGGGAACCCGGGGAGGCGGCTGCACCTGGGGTATGGGCGAGTTCTGGAGCCTCACCTTCGAGGAGCGGACCCGGGTAATGGACGTGGTGGCGGACGAAGCGGCTGGTCGCTGGGGAATTGCCGCCCACGTAACCCACACCTCCGTGGCCGACATGCTGGCCCTGGCCGACCGGGCCGAAGCGGGCGGCTTCGATCTCCTGGTGGTGGCGCCCCCCTACATGGTCGCCAAGACCGAAGAGGTGGTTTACGACTATGTCAAGACCCTGGCCGACCATACCAATCTGGCCATCATGTTCTACAACTCGCCCCAATTCGGGATAGTGATGAGCCCCCAGGGGCTGAAGCGTCTTTGCCAGATACCCAATGTGGTTGGCGTCAAGGAGGCCAGTTTCAACCAGCAGACCTCCATTGAAACCCACCTCCTGGTGGGCAAGCAGTCCATCATCAGCACCCCTGACGAGTGGATCTACCCCAAGGCGAAGGAGTTGGGCTTCCATCAGCAGGTAATGTTTGCCAACACCTCCGATTGGCGGTTCGACACTCCCGAATGCAACAACTACGTTCAGTTCATCAACCGGGCCAGCCGGGGCGACCTGGACCTGGACTTCTACGAAAAGCACCTGAAGGATCTCAAGGCCCTTTCCGACAAGTGGTGGGGCGGCACGGTGAAGAAGTCAGGCGGTGTTCTTCCTGCCCCCATGTGCAAGTACTGGGGTGAATTGATGGGCCTGGCCGGCGGACCCGTCCGGCCGCCGCTCATGCCTTTGACCGAGGACGAAAAGGCCGACCTCAAGCGGGAACTGATGCCCCTGATTCCCCGCCCGCAGGTGGCCAGCGTCCCGGCTCAACCCCGGAACCATGCCCCCTGGCTCAACGGCGACTCTGGGAGCGGAAACAGCGATTCGGGTATGATGCTGCTGGTTAGCGTTCAGGACATGGCGGAGGCCCTGGAGGCCGACCGGGGTGGCGCCGACATCATCGACGTGAAGAACCTTCAGGAGGCGCTGGTTGGTTCCGGCCACCCCAACCTGGTGGAGGAAGTCCGCCGGCGAATTCCCGCTCACAAGCACGTCAGCGTCACCCTGGGCGTTGTTCCCAACCAGGCAGGCACCGTGGCCATGGCGGTGAAGGCCGCCGGTATGCTGGACGCCACATCGGTGAAGGTTGGCTTCTGTGAGGCCGATTACGATAGCGCCGTTGAGATACTCCAGGGAGCCAGGGCGGCCCTGAACGGGTACGACACCAAGCTCATTGGGTCCCTCTTTGCCGACAATCATCTGTTCAAGGGCGGCCTGGACCCTGATCTGATGGTCAAGCTGGCCATAGAGGGTCAGTGCGATGGGTTCCTCATCGACACCCTCACCAAGGATGGGCGAAACCTGTTCGACTTCATCCCCGAGCGGCGGCTGCGTGAAATGGTCATGGAGGCCAAGCAGGCCGGTCTCAGCACCGCCCTTTCCGGCCACCTCAAATTGGACAATCTGGACGAACTGGCCCGGGTCAACCCCGACATCGTGGGTGTGCGCGGCGCCGTTTGTTCCAGCGGCGAGCGGGACCGGGCCGTTGCATGGGAGGCCGTGGCCCATTTCAAAGAGCAGTTGGACCTGCGCAAGTCGGGGCAGATCGACGTTCGCCATCAGACCATGGCCGGCAACGGTAATGGCAATGGCAACGGCAATGGCCATGGCCATCATGGCGGCTGGGTGATAGTTGACGGTCGCGGCAAGAACTGTGCCGGTGTTATCGCCGCCCTGAGCCGCCAGATGGATGACGACCGGGGTTCCTTTGTGGAAGCCATCCTGCACGATGCCCTGAACATCTACGATGTCATTTACTGGGCAGAGCAGGCTGGTCACCGGCTCCTGACCCAGCGTCAGGAGGGAGATGGCACCCTGCGCGTGCTGATACAGCCCTTTGGCAGCAAGTAAGCCACGGCCAGTGGCAGGAAAGTGAGCGAATTTCGCCCCTGGATCCCTTCCGGTTCAGGGGCGAACCTGTCTAATCCTCAGTGACGCTGCGAGGTGAGCCAGATGGTTTCGGAAGAAGGGTGGAATCTGAAGGGCGACTACTTCGAGAACTGCAACTGCGAAATACTCTGCCCCTGCATCGTGGGGGGTGGCCCGGCGGTTCCCACGGAGGGCCATTGCGACGTGGCCTTTGCCTTCCACATCGAGGAGGGTGACTACCAGGGGGTTGTCCTCGATGGCCTAAATTTCCTGGTGGCCGCCTACACGCCAGGCATAATGGGCGACGGCGACTGGACCCTGGCCAACTATGTGGACGAACGGGCTGACCAGGCCCAGCGGGCGGCCCTGGGGCGAATCCTATCCGGCGAGATTGGCGGCCCCTCAGAGCGTTGGATGCGGTTAACCAGCAACTACGTGGGAATCAAGTACTGTCCCATCACCTTCACCGCCCAGGGCCATGAGCGCAGCGTCCATATTCCTGGAATCATCGATTTCAACGTGGAGGGTCTGGTGGTGGGGAGGAATGCCGAGGCCATGCGCCTGGAGAACACCGGGCACCCGGTCAGCTCGTCCCTGGCCCTGGCAAAGGGAACCGCCAGTTCCTACTCGGATCACGGCATGACCTGGGACAATACCGGTAAGAACGGCCACTATTCCACCTTTGAGTGGCGCTGGCCCAGATAGACACTCGATAAGTATCCAGCTGCCCGGGAGCGCAAGGACCAATGTGCCGAAGCATCAAGAAGCTGCGGAATCAGGAACCCGCCTGCACCCCTGAGGAAATCAACCAGGCCGCATTGCAATTCGTTCGCAAGATTAGCGGCTACCGAGTACCTTCCCAAGCCAACCGCGCCGTCTTCGAGCTGGCTGTTGCTGAAATAGCCGCCGCCTCGGAGACATTGCTGGCCTCGCTGCAAGATTACCGTGCAGCGAGGACGTAGTTGGCTACGGGGGTTAGGAGACGTTGCCTCCATAAAGGTGCTCCGGCGTCACGATAACGGCCGAGCGTTTCTGCTCCACCATCGCCCGGTCGTATTCATCCCAGTTGGGATGTTCCATGGCTGCCGCCGTTCGGAAGACATCCCGCAGGGCCAGGCGAAGTTGGTTTGCGTCGGTGTTGTCGGGGGATAGCAGGCGCGCAAAACCCTGCAGTACAATGTATGCCGACCAGTCCTCCCTCGCCACCAACAGCGAGCAACGGGGATTGCGTTTCAGGTTCCTCAGTTTGGCCCGATCGGCCGTGGTGGAGAAGGCCACCCCGTCCTCCAAAGGTCCGCAGGTGATTATGCTCATCTGCGCCGAACCATCCCGCCGGAAGGTGGTCAGAACACCCCGGCGATTGTCCGCCACGATCTTCTTTAGATTGTCGTCCAGCATTGCTTTCCCATCTCCTCGAGTCTATTCCTCCAGATATTGCCGGTCGGAAAAGGCCGGCTCTCTGCTAACTCAGCCAGAAGGTGGAGCCGTTGGCGTCCTTTTGCACTTCAATTCTGACAGGGAACATATCCTTCAGTTCATCCAGATGGGTAATGACGATAATCTTGTCGAAATCGTCCCCGATGGCGCCAATCACATCCAGAATGCGCTCCCGACCCGAAGCGTCCTGGGTACCGAACCCCTCGTCTATGAACAGGGTGGGCAAGGGGGCTCCGGTTCGCTGGCACAGGACCCGGGACAGGGCAATGCGCAATGCCAGGTTCACCCGGAAGGCCTCTCCCCCGCTGTACATCTCATAGCTGCGTGTGCCCAGTTCGTCACTCACGTTAATTTCCAGGGTTTCTATTGGCTCACCTGAACCGGAACGGCGCTCCCTTTGGGTTTCCAACTTTACGTGCATTCGGTTATCGGTCATTCGGCCCAGCAGGGTGTTGGATTCCTCCTCCAATTGCGGAACGACGGTTTCAATGAGCATAGCCTGAATTCCCTGGCGCCCAAAGGCTGCCGTCAGTTCTTGGTAGATGCCCAGCGCTTCCCGGGTTTCCTCCAGACGCTCCCTGGTCTGTGCCACCTCCCGGGCCAGTTCCTGCTTCCGGTCAACCCGCCCCTGAAGCATTCCCCGTTCGGCGAGCGCTTCCTGTCGCTCTGAATCCAAGGCGGCCAGGACTTCGAGCTTTTGCTTCAAGGTGACTTCCATCTCCGGCATTCCCGCTATCAAGGCTTCTGCTTCCGAAACTTGTCGGGTGATGGCAGCCAACTCCGCCGTCATCCGCTCTCGCAGTTCGATATTGTGCCGGTGAGCCTCCTCCTCCAACGGTAGCTGAGCGGAAGCGGATTCCAGTTGGGCCACCAGTTGGGTAACGGGTTCCAGGGTACGGACCGCCTGGAGGACCTGGGAATGAGTCTCCTGGTCGTAGCCCAGGCCCGAAATCTCCTTTTCCAGGAGGGACAACCGGCGCCGGGAATCCGAAGCGAAATCCTCCCTTGCGATGGTGTCACGCAGGGTTGCGATTTCGGCTTTTGCCTGTTCCAGGGTTGACCCTGCCACCTTGGCGGCGTCCAGCCTGGCCTCCGCTCGGGCCACCCCTTCCTGAAGGCGCAAGACCTCTTGTAGGAGACTGCGTTCCCTGCCCTTCAGGTCAGCCTCCAGTTCGGTTTGATGTTTCTCCAGGGCTTGCAAATGGGAACGATTGCTGCGATACAGCTCTCTCTTATCCTGAATTTCCAGCTCGTAGGATTCGATAAGGCGCTGGCAGCCATCGTTGGCGAGGGGGGTAAGGCACAAGGGGCAAACGGTCTGTTCCGGGTCTGAGGCCCGGAGCAGGCGCAGCTTTTCCCCAAGTTGCTCCCCTTCGGCCTGGTAGCGGGAAGCCAGGGACTGGGCTTCGCCAACCTTTTCGGATATGGACTGTAAATTTGACCTCATTTCCGCCACGTCCAGTTGACTGTGGGCCAATTCCCCCAGCCTTCTCCGACCCTCTTCCAGCTCAGCCTCCAGAGCAGGTCTGGAATCGGCCAGGGGGTGCAGGTCATCGGCAATCTTACGCTGAAGCTGGTTGACCTCCGCCTCCAGCCGCATGGATTCAACCTGAATGGCATTGGTCAGGCTCGCACGCTCGTGTTGAAGGCCGTCGAATTCCAGGCGGGCCGACTCCAGGGCCGTCAGCCGCCCCTTGGTCTCTTCCAAGCGTACTTGACCCGCCCGAATTTCGTCGGTGCGAGCCACCAGCGCCCGGAGGGAATTGACGCGAGTCTCCAGGCCCTCAAGACTGGCCTGCACCCGGTTCAGGTCACCCTCCAGCAGCGTCCGCCTTCGTTGACACTCAGCCATCTCTACGCTCAAACCCTGGAACCGGTTTACCTTGACCCGCAGTTCCTCCGTTTCCTTCCCTTCCCGATCCAACCGCTCCTCAACCGCCGCCAGTCTCCGCAGGGCCTCCTCCAACGCCTGCTCCGGGTTGCCCAGGGTGGCGAGGTCGGCTTCCAGGCGGGCCAGGCTGCCGGTCAGTCGGTCCAGCTCGCCCCGTTTATCGGCCAACTCTTCCCGGCTGCGGGACTGGTACCGGTCGTAGGCTTCAAGGCCCAGAACGGAGGCCAGGACCGTCTTACGTTCCGTGGGGGTCTTGTTGGTAAATTCGTCGGACCTTCCCTGCAAGAGAAGGGCGGAATTAACGAAGGTATCGTAGTCCATGCCGACCAATTGGCGGACTCTGGCTTGGGTCTCCCTCACGGAATTCCCGGAAACAACCTGGGAAATCTCCCCCCCATCGCCCAGGGCCAGCAGTTGGAGGTCTGTGGCCCCCTGCCGGCGGCGACCGCCCCCTCGGCGGCGGCTACGGATGGCGCGGAAATGGCCGTCCCGGGCGCTGAAATCCAGTTCCACCCTGGCCTCGTCGGCGCCGAACGAGACCAACTCGTCCTGAACCGAGCCGCGGGCCGTTCCCCAGAGACACCAGGTAATGGCGTCCAGCAGCGCCGACTTGCCATGCCCGTTGTCGCCGCAGAGGCAGGCAACGTGCAGCCCGGTAAAATCCAGGGTGGGAACATTCTCCCGGTAGGACAGGAAGTTCCTGATGTTGAGCTTGACTGGAATCAACCGCTTACTGCTCCCCTTCCAAACGGGAATGGCATTGGCAACGGCATTCTAGCATACCTACCGATGGGCAGGCCGGTTGGTATTTTCGTCTGCAGCAAAGGCGTTCCTTGATTGGAGCCGCCTTCAGGCGGACTAAACGGCCGGGCCGGAAATGGCTCAACCGGACGGTTTCCTGAAGAACATTGGAGTTCAATTCACCGCCGCCACCTGTCAGGTGGGAGGTTGTTCTGATAACATGGGTATATCCGGTGATGGCATACACCGGTTTACCATCACCAGATAAGGTCTGGCGCAACCCCATACGCCTGGAGATATGAATGTTTGAGAACCTGACCGACAAGTTGACCGGCATCTTCAATCGGCTGTCCAGTAAGGGAAGGCTAACGGAAAAGGACATCGACGAGGCGCTGGGACAGGTGCGCCGCTCGCTCCTGGAAGCCGACGTGAATTTCCGGGTGGCTCGTGACTTCGTGGCCAGGGTGAAGGAACGATCCATGGGCGCGGACGTGCTGGAAAGCTTGACGCCAGGCCAGCAGGTGGTAAAAATCGTCCATGAAGAACTGACCGAAATTCTCAGTGGCGGCGACCACCGCCTCACTCCGTCCAGCCAATTGCCGTCGGCGTTGATGCTGGTGGGACTGCAGGGTTCAGGCAAAACCACCACCGCCGCCAAACTTGCCCTGCAATTGCGAAGGCAGGGCCACACGGCAACACTGATTGCCGCCGACCTTCGTCGCCCCGCCGCCATCTCCCAGCTTCAATCCCTGGGAAAGCAGTTGGAAGTGGATGTCTATAGCGAAGAACCCGGAAACTCGTCAGTGCCCCAGGTGGTCAGGAACGGCATTGAACGAGCCCGACAGCAGGGCCATACCTGGGCGATCATCGATACCGGTGGACGGCTCCACATCGACGACGAACTGATGGCAGAGTTGGAGGAGGTTCGGGCCGTTGCCCAGCCCCACGAATCCCTCCTGGTCGTTGACGCCATGACCGGACAGGATGCGGTCAACGCCGCCCAGGAATTCCACCAGCGCATCAACCTGACCGGGCTGGTGATGACAAAGATGGACGGCGACGCCCGTGGCGGGGCAGCCCTTTCCGTCACCAGGGTTACCGGCGTTCCCATAAAGTTCATGGGTACCGGCGAACGCCCCGATGCCCTGGAAGCCTACCACCCCGACCGGCTTGCTTCCCGCATTCTCGCCATGGGGGACGTTCTCACCCTCATTGAGCGAGCCCAGGAGGCGGTGGATGAAAAGCAGGCCAAAGAGATGGAACGCAAGTTCCGGCAGGCCACCTTCGACCTGGATGACTTCCTCCAGCAAATTCAAAGCGTCAAGAAGATGGGGTCGTTGAGCCAAATTATGGAGATGATCCCCGGCATGAGCGGGATGAACCGCCGGGCGCCCGCCGACTTTGACGACGACCAGATCAAGCGGGTGGAGGCTATCATCCGGTCCATGACTTCCGAGGAACGGCGCCGACCGGAAATTCTCAACGGAAGCCGGCGGCGACGGATTGCCCGGGGCAGCGGCACCACGCCAGCCGACATCAATCGCTTGATGAATCAGTTCAAACAGACCCAAAAGCTGATGCGGCAGTTCTCCCGCACCCGCGACCCCAAGAGCCTCATGCGCATGTTCCAATAATTGTCGGGTAATCGCATGACCCTGGTGGGATAGGGCATGGAAGCTTGCCTTAACCCTATGTATTGGCAGCGTTACCGGTTTAGTTGGCCTCTTGACCCCGTCCGGTACGCAGGGCGGCGAACAAGTAGGAGGTCGCCAGAGAACGGTAGGGAGACCACCTTTCCGAGAATTGGGCCAATTCCCGATCGCTTATGGGTTCTCCCCCGAAATACAGCTGGGATACGATCCTCCGGAGGGCCAGGTCTCCCACGGGAAAGGCGTCGGGACGGCCCAGGGCGCGGGAAAGAACCCACTGCGCCGACCATTGCCCTACACCCCGGATACTCGTTACCTCCCGGACTGCATCCTCATCGGAGAGTTCCTGAATCCAGTTCAGGCTGCCCGGAACCGACAATTCCGCTTCGGCCAATCCTCGCAGGTACTCCGCCTTTCTCCAGCTCAGCTTCAGGCTACGCAGTTCCTCCACCGAGGCGCCGGCAATTGTTTCCGGTCGCGGAAAGGCGTGGTGGGTTTCCCCGTCAACCACGAGGCTGGGGCCATAGTTCTCCACCAGAAGGGCGCGAATTACCCTGGCCACACTGGCGGACAATTGTTGGCCCAGTATGGCCTGAGCGATGGTTTCGAACACCGAAAGGGCCAGGGTTTGGTGCATCCCATAAAACGTCTCCACCAACCGGGCCATTACTGGGTCGGCCGCCGTGAACTGATAGAAGGGAAGCAGGTCCTGTCGGGCGCCCAGGAGTTTGTCCAATTGGCCGGCGGCCAACCGTACCTGCGCTTCCGTCAGCGATTCTCCCTGCAGGTCAACACTTAGCTCCGGGCGATTAACGTCTCCCTTGAACTCGACCGAGGCCAGAGCCAGGACTTCCCCCAGGTCGAGAAGCCGGCGGTAGCCGCAAGCATGGTCGGGTTCACCCGTCCGATGGTAGGGCCGGTAGTAGGGCTGGCTCTCGGTGGTAGCCGCCAGGTCAAAGGGAGGGCAAGGCTGTAACGTGAACGTGTATCGGTTCAACATGGTATGGGAACCCCTATTTCACCAGTGGCGCCGCGCCGATTGAATTGTAGATGGCCCCCTGCCTGGTCAGGACGCTCCTGATGAGGTGAATTTCGTTGACCGCCCAGACGGTACTGCCGCCTGGCAGGGCACGGCTCACCTCCCGGCCGATCAGTTCCCGCTGCCCCTGGGGTACGCTGCGATTGACCCGGCCGAGGGTCAGGTGGGGGCGAAAGGGCCGCTGCTCAGCCGGGAATCCCAGGTCCGATAGGGCCTCGTCCACCAGTCCCTGCAACCGGGCCAATTTGTCCAGTTCGCCCCGGACTCCGCACCAGAGTACGCTGGGGTTACGCGTGTTGGGAAACGCCCCCAGTTCTGAGAGGCCCAGGGACACGGAACTCTCACCAAAACGGTTACAAGCCACGGACATGGCCCCCACCAGGTCGTTCACCCTGTTGGCTTCCACGTCGCCCAGGAACTTCAAGGTCAAGTGTATCCCCGCCGGGTCAACCCAGCGCACCCCGGAGGGAATGGCCGAGGCCAGGTCTGCCATGATTTCCCGTAGGCGCTCCTTCACCGGGTATGGCAGATCAAGAGCCACAAACACCCGAACGGTCTCGCGTTCGTTTGCCATTAATTCATGCCGTCCCGAAAGGCGGCCAACCGGCGGTACCACTCCGCCAGGTCATCCAGGGAATACCGGGCGTTGGCCGGGCTGGGGTTGGGCGTGACAAAGATGCGCGTTTCCCCGATTTGCAAGTCCTGGGGACCCAACTCCGGGCGGCCAATGACGCCTTCACCGTGCTTCAGGTAGGCCCTATAGCCGGTCATACCGTGGAAGCAGGCAATCTTTGGTTGATACCGTTCCAGCTTCTCTCGCAGTACCGGCGCCCACCGCCGGTAATCGGCGGCCCTCAACCCCGACGCCTGCGGGGTGGGCCGCTTTACCACATCGGTGAATCCGATGCCGTACTTCAATACCTCGCCGTCCTGCTCGGGCCCCAATTCCACCCCAACCAGGCCAGACCGATTCAGGGCGGCCCAGAAGCGGTTGCGGGGATTGGCGAAGTAATGGCCCCGCTCCACCGAGTAGCTGGACGGATTCAGGCCGACAAATACTATGTTCAACCCCGGTTGCAGGTAGTCATCCAGGGTTTCAAATTGTGATTCCTGCCCGTTTGCCAAGGTTCCTCCCCGTCCCAGGGCCTCCCTGGGATAGCCTTGCAATGGCGCGCCTAATCCGCGAGACCCAGCAGGCGGCAGGCGTTCCCCCCAAGGATAGCCCTCCGCTCTTCCTCGTTCAAACTGGACTCCTCGATTTGGTCGAGCAACCGGCGATGCCCGATAAGGGGGAAGTCAGTGCCAAACAGAATCTTCTGGGCCCCAATGGTGTGGGGTACAGTATCGAATATCTCCCTGCGGTAGAGGAAGGGAGATACCGCCGTATCGAAGTAGGCATTCTCCAGTTCGCCCGGCACCTCCGGCATCAGACCATAGAATGGGAGGCCGCCGCCCCAGTGGGCGCAGACAATGGTATTGTCCGGAAAATTCTTGATGAACCGGTAGGCCAGTTCGGGGGTAGTTCTTCCCTTCCCAGGGTAGATATGGCCCACCGGCTCCGATGTATGGATCAGAGTTACCAGGCCCAGGCTGTGCGCCAGGTTCATCAGGGGGCGCATGGTGGCATAATCGGAAACGTCAAACCCCTGCAGGTCGGGATGCAGTTCCCCGATGCCCTTAAGCCCGGCGGCGGCGCAACGCCTTACCTCCTCAGTGGCCTGGTCCCCAGGCCAAAGGGGGGAGACGGAACAGAACCCGGTCAGCCGGCTGGGGAATCGGCAGGCCGAATCAATGATGTAGTCGTTGACCTCCCTGGCCACGTCGGGATTCGACCAGCCGAAGCCGCAAATGACGGCATGGTCCACCCCCGCACTATCCATGGCGGCAATCAACCCATCGGCGGTCGCCATTTTTTCAGTTCCCCTAGTGAACAGGGCGGCGAAAGTGGCGTCCCGGTTGCAAATCTCCCGATGCCGCTCGGGGAAGGAAGGGGGCAAGACGTGGCAATGGAAGTCAATCAGCATCGGAATACCAACCAGGTGATTTGGGTTGCCAATGGCCGGGAGGGTTCACAGGGCCAGGAAACGGCAAATGAGTTGCTCCGAATTAGCTGGGCAACGAATCTCAATCATACCGGCAAAGGGTCTGGCGTGGGAAGGGGCTCCCGACCGGTCCGACTAAGGCAGAATAGCGTTGGGCGGGGAAAAAGTTGGTATCAGGTATCAGGGGCTGCCTAGACACTCCGAAAGGGGAGACTTATAATCCTACCTTGTCCGGTTCTTTGAGTGGGACAGGACGTTAGGGCTTTGGGCCCTGTCGTGGGCCACCAATTGCAAGGGGGAACGTCGAAAACGCTATGACCGGAAGCAACGCACCAAACGGGGGGCATTCCTACAGTGTCCCAGAGTTGCAGGAAATGGCCAGGGAACTGCGCCGGGACATAATCCAGACCATATACACGGCCAACAGTGGCCACCCCGGCGGTTCTCTTTCCGAGCTGGAAATCTTGATTGCACTGTATTTCCGGGTTATGCGCCACAACCCTGCTGATCCTGACTGGGTTGACCGGGACCGGTTCATCTTGAGCAAGGGTCACGCTTCACCCGGCTACTATGTGGTGCTTTCCCGGGCCGGTTACTTTCCCAAGGAGGAACTGTCCACCTACCGGCAGTTGAACAGCCGCATCCAGGGCCACGCCCACCCGATGACGCCGGGCGTGGAGATGAACTCCGGTTCCCTGGGAATGGGGTTGTCCTTCGCCCTGGGTTGCGCCCTGGCCGCTCGGCTGGACGGGAAGGATGTCAACGTTTACGCCCTGCTGGGGGATGGCGAATGCGATGAGGGGGAGGTTTGGGAGGCGGCCATGGCTGCGGCCCATCACAAGGCCACCAACCTGGTGGCCATCGTTGATCGCAACCGCATCCAGAACGACCGGTTCACCGACGACGTAATGACTCTGGAGCCACTTGACCAGAAATGGGAATGTTTCGGTTGGCGCGTCTTTGAAAGCGACGGTCACGACCTGGAAAGCCTGCTGGACACCCTGGAGAAGGCCCATAACGAGGACGGCAAGCCTTCAGTGATTATTGCCCACACCGTCAAAGGCAAGGGCGTCAGTTTCATGGAGAACAACCCCGCCTTCCACGGCCGGGCTCCCAACGCCGAGGAGTTTCAAAAAGCGATGGAGGAATTGGCCTAATTATGGCACAGCGGCAGATGGCCTCTACCAGGCAGACCTACGGGGAAACCCTGATTGAAATGGCCGATTCCTATCCGGATGTTGTGGTTCTGGGCGGCGATCTGAATGTCTCGGTATTCACCCACCTTTGGCGGGACAGGTACCCGGAAAGGTTCTTTGACTTTGGTCCCGCTGAACAGAACATGGTGGGCGTGGGGGCGGGCCTGGCCGCCAGCGGCAAGGTTCCCTTCGTCAGCACCTTCAGCGTTTTCGGCGTGGGCAGGCCTTTCGACCAACTCCGGGTCCTGGTTTCCCAGCCGGGATTGAATGTGAAGCTGGTATGCACCCACGCTGGTATCCTCACCGGGGAGGACGGAATGTCCGCCCACGGCATTGAGGACCTGTCCCTCATTTGCTCCCTGCCCAGCTTCACCGTGGTATCCCCCGCCGATTCAATCGAGACGGCGCAGGCCATCAAAACGGCGGCAAGCCAACTGGGGCCCTTCTACATTCGTCTCTCCCGCGCCGCCACGCCGGTGGTTCACGATTCGGACTACCGCTTCCAGTTGGGAAAGGCGGAAACCGTTCGCGAGGGTTCCGATGTAACCATCGTCGCTACGGGCGTGATGGTGTCGGTCAGCCTGGACGCGGCCGACCTGCTGGCGGCGGAAGGTATTCAGGCCCGGGTCTTGAACGTTCACACCCTGAAGCCGATAGATCAAGAGGCTCTTTTGACGGCTGCCCGGGAAACCGGCGCGGTGGTTTCTGCGGAAGAGCACTATTTCCACGGGGGCCTGGGCAGCATCGTGGCCCAGTTATTGGGAAGCAACCACCCTGTTCCCCTGGAGATGGTGGCCCTGCAGGGCTATAGCGAGTCGGCGCCGGCGGATGAGCTTATGGTCAAGTGTGGCCTAACACCCGAAAAAGTGAAGGAAGCCGCATTGAAGGCCATCGCGAGGAAAGGGTAGCCTGACGCCCTGTCAGGCGAGGATTGTCTCGGTCGCGGGAAATTCCAACCCAACCTAAATCGTCGTTGGCCAGCTCTATACCAGCCTGACCCATTGCAACGCCTGGCCGGAAGATGCTTCGGCAAGAATGGGGGAAACCTGCACCCTCTCCCTGCAAACGGGTGCCCTCCGTCAGGTTACTACTCCCTTATGTGGCCGTCGCCGACCATCACCCACTTGTAGGACGTGAGTTCACGCAACCCCAGGGGGCCGCGGGCGTGAAACTTCTGGGTGCTGATTCCCACCTCCGCGCCCAACCCCAGCTGGCCCCCATCGGTGAAGCGGCTGCTGGCATTCACGATAACCGCGGCGGCGTCCACCTCCCGAAGAAAGCGACGGGACGATTCCGGGTCGGACGTTACTATGGCCTCGGTATGGCCGGAGCCGTAGGTGTCGATGTGCTCCAGGGCCTCATCCAACGAATCCACAATCTTGACGGCGGCGGTCAGTGACAGAAACTCCCGGCCCCAGTCCTCTTCCGTTGCCGGCTGGACGCTCATGCCGGAGTCCGGCCCCAGGATGCTGAGGGCCCGATGGTCGCAATGAAGTTCCACACCGGCCTGGGTGAGTTGGTCAGCAATGTCGGGAAGGCAGGACGGAGCGGCCTCGGAGTGTAGCAGGATGGTATCCAACGCGTTGCAGACGGTGGGGCGCTGCACCTTGGCGTTGAATACAATGGCCGCGGCCTTCTGCAGGTCGGCAGTGCGGTCAACGTAGGTGTGGCAAACCCCGACACCGCCGGCCACCACGGGCATGGAGGCATTGGCAGCAACGAAGTTTATGAGGCCCGGCCCGCCTCGGGGTACCAGCAGGTCAATGTACTGCTTCATGCGAAGCATTTCGTCCACCAGTTCCCGGTCAGGGTTGTCCACAAACTGCACGGAATCCGGGTTGATTCCCGCCTCCCCAATCGAGCGGCGAACCAGGTTAGCCAGGGCCAGGTTGGACCGCAGGCTCTCCTTGCCCCCCCGCAGTACGCAGGCATTGCCCGATTTCAGGGTGAGGGCCGCAATGTCCACGGTGATATTTGGCCTGCTCTCGTAAATTGAGCCGATGACCCCCAGGGGAACCCGTCGCCGCTCTACCTCCAGGCCGTTGTCCAGGGTGCGGGCCTCGATGATTTCCTCCACCGGATCGGGCAGGTTGGCTATGGCGCGGACGTCTCTGGCCATGGCCTGAAGGCGGTCGGGCGTCAACAGGAGCCGGTCCAGCATGGCCTCGTTCATCCCGCCGTCCCTGGCCTCCTGGTAATCCGCACCGTTTGCGTCCAAAATTGGCCCCTGCTCCACCTCCAACGCATCGGCCACGTTGAGCAGGGCCCGGTTCTTGGTATCGGTGGAAACCCGGGCCAGTTCCCGGGCGGCTCGTTGGGCCGTCCTGCCCAGGGATTCGAGCAGTTTCCTGTCGGTTACGGTTGCCATGGAACATCCTCGGAAATGAAATGTTGGAGAATAACTTCCTGGGAGCTGCGGGGTCAGACCAGAACCAGGTTGTTGCGGTGAACCACCTCTTGACCATAGTGGAAACCAAGCACATCGGGAATGGCATCGGACTGCAATCCCCTGATACGGGAAATGTCCTCGGAACTGTAGTTGGCGATGCCACAGGCAATGGGTTGGCCCGGTTCTGCAACGATATAGACAATGTCTCCCCGTTGGAAATTGCCCCGGACACCGCAAACGCCGGCCGGCAGCAGGCTGACATGGCGATGGAGGAGGGCCTGGGCGGCCCCGCCGTCCACCTCAATTTCACCCCAGTCAGAGTCCTTGACCCGGCTGAGCATCCAGCGCTTTCGGGCTTCCAGTCGTTCGCCGGCGGGACGAAACAGGGTGCCGATGCCCTGTCCGCTGGCGGCCCTCAGCACGGCATCCTCTTCCCGACCGTTGCACAAGACCATTGTAATGCCGGCGGCGGCTACCAACTTGGCCGCCTGAATCTTAGTGGGCATTCCTCCCCTGGCCCAGGGGTTGCGGTGCTCGCCCACCATGGCCTGAATCCGCTCGTCAACCTGGTCCACCACCGGCACCAATTCGGCATTGGGATTGTGCCGGGGGTCGGCGGTGAAGAGTCCATCGGTATCAGTGAGAATGATCAATAGGTCCGCATCCACCAGGTTCGCCACCAGGGCCGACAGCCGGTCATTATCCCCGAAGACCTCGCCGATTTCGTCCACGGCAACCACGTCGTTCTCGTTCAGTATGGGGACAACGCCCACCTCCAGCAGGGCCGACAGGGTGTTGCGGACGTTCAGGTAGGGCTGCCGCTCCGCCAAATCGTTGACGGTGAGCAGGGCCTGGGCGACCTGCACCCCGCGGCTATCGAACAGTTGCTGATAGGTTTGGATGAGACGGCCCTGGCCAATGGCCGCCAACGCCTGCCTGGAGGGAATTTCCCGTTCCGAGAAGGTCAGGTTGGACTTCTTCAGTTCCTCTCGGCCGGCGGCAATTGCGCCGGAACTCACCAGGATAACGTCAATGCCATGCTGGAGGCGCAGCTCGCAAACCTGCCGGACCAGGTCTTCCATGAGAGGAATGTTTAGTCCGCCGCCGCTTTGGGATTCTGTCAGCGCCCCGGTACCCACCTTTACCACTATGCGGAAAAAGGGTATCTGGTACCGGGAGGCTTGCTCAACCTCCCCTGGGTTGCGGGTCACAAAGGATTCGGTCATGGCAATGGGCTGGCAGGACAGAGTTGGTTCGGCAGCAAGGGAATCGGGTCAGGCCAACGGGTGGCCAAATTATACCATGCCAGGGGAGAGAGTCTGGGCAATTCAGGGCAAACCTGTTGCGGGTCCCGCCCATGCCCCCCATCGTGATATTGGGATTGGGGGGTCCCGAATGACTTCCCCTCCCCTTGTTTATGGACGGGAGCCGGCTTAAAATTGTTGAGCGACAGGGCTAACGTGAAAGGTTAGCCCTTTTGCCCATGCCGAAGTAATAGCCAGGGCAGGACCGAGTCTGCGTTGGCGGGAGTCTGTTGTATATGTCCCTACAGGGGATTCTGAACCGAACGGCCGGCTATTTTCCCCTTGACCCGGGGGGAAATCAGTCAAACTCCAGGGGTGACAATGCCAGGTACGCTGCCCGCCGGGGTGTCCGTCCCCTCTACGTGGCTTCCCTTTGGAACAGGGTACAGTCCCCGACGCTGGTCCTCACGCCCAGGGCCGAGGACTCGCGGAGACTGCACGATCAGTTGCTAACCTACCTGGGCGAGGACGCTCCGGTATTTCTGTTCCCCGAACCTGAAGTACTGCCCTTCGAGCGGCTGGCCGTTGACGCCCGCACGGTCAACCAGCGCCTGGTTGCCCTGGCAGCCATGGCCACGTGGGAAAGGGACAGGGGAACAGCCCCCCTGGTAATCTCGTCGGTGGCGGCGGCGGCCAGATACACCTTGACTCCCGACGCTTTTCCCAGTCCCGAAGCTGATCCGGATTCCGCCGCCAGTTTCAGTGTAGGTCAACGCATCAGGAGCACCGAGCAATTGCTGACCGGCTGGGTTAACCTGGGCTATCGGCACGAGCCGGTGGTCGAGAGTCCGGGTAGTTTCTCCCTTCGAGGCGGCATAATTGACATCTACCCTCCCCAGGCCGAATACCCCTTTCGCCTGGAACTGTGGGACGACGAGGTTGAAACCATTCGCTGTTTCGACCCCTACACCCAGCGGTCTTTGCCCCAATCCAACGGCCTGGATGATGTGCCTGCGATTCAGATGATACCCGCCAGGGAACAGCTTCCCGAACTTGCCAACCGGGCCAACATCGAACGGCGAGTATCCGAGATGGACTTTTCTCGGTGCACTGAGGCCGTCCGCCAACGCTTCGACGAAGAGTTGGTGGAACTGTTCGGAAACCCGAACATCGAAACCCTTTCCTTCTACAACGGCCTGCTGAACCGGCATAACCTGATGGATTTCCTGCCCCACGAAGGCTTGCTGATCCTGGATAGGGAGACACGCCTGGAGGCGGAGGCCCAGGATCTGGAGGAAAAATTCTTCAGGATGCGGGAAAGTCGGGAGTCGAGAGGGGAACTGCCCCGAAACTTTCCTTCGCCCTACCTGCCGTGGGAACAGCTGCGCGCCCGGGTTGAAGAGCATCCCAGACGAGCCTTCTTGGAAAGCTGGTTGGCCGAAGAAGCCGATTCTGTTTTCATCGCGCCCGATTCCTATCTGGGACAGATGGGCCAATTCACCGTTGCCGTCGCCAATGAAGTCCGTAAGGGCGCCTCAATTGTGGCCGTAACCCAGCACACTGCCCGATTGCGGGAAATCCTGGCTGAGTCTGACATTGACGCGTCCATCGTGGAAGCAGTGGAATCGCCGCCCGGGCCCGGACAGGTAATGCTGGTTCCCGGGTACTTGAACGAGGGATGGCAGGCGGAAGGTATTGACGGGCATCCCCCCCTGACCGTACTGACCGACGCCGAGCTTTTCGGCACGGTCAAGGAGCGCCGCCATCGTCCGGGCCGCAAGCGGGAGCAATTGGGCCGGGACATTGTGCTGTCCGACCTTATTCCCGGCAGCTATGTCGTCCACGTGGACCATGGCGTGGCTCAATTCGCTGGCACAACCCGAATGGAGGATGACGGCGAGGAAAGAGAATTCCTGGTCCTGGATTACGCCGAGAACGACAAGTTGTACGTCCCCACGGAGCACCTGGACCGAGTGGGCGCCTACGTCGGGGCGCAGGACCAACCCCCAACCCTGACCCGTCTGGGATCCGCCGATTGGAACCGCATCAAGGAACGGGTCAAGGGTTCTGCCCGGGAAGTGGCCGAAGAACTCCTCAAACTCTATGCCGCCAGGGAGGCAGCCCAGGGGCATGAGTTCGGCCAGGACACAATTTGGCAGCGGGAGTTGGAAGACTCCTTTCCCTTCCAGGAGACACCGGACCAGGTGAAGGCCATAGAAGAAGTGAAGGCCGACATGGAGCAGACCAAGCCCATGGATCGCCTCATCTGCGGGGACGTGGGCTATGGCAAGACCGAGGTGGCCCTTCGGGCCGCATTCAAGACCGTTTCCGACGGCATGCAGGTGGGTCTGTTGGTGCCCACCACCGTCCTGGCCCAGCAGCACTATGCCACCTTCAGCGAACGGCTGAGCCCCTACCCACTGCGCACTGAAGTGCTGAGCAGGTTTCGCACCCCAAAGGAACAGCAGGAGGTGCTGGAGGGACTGGAACAGGGCAGCGTGGATATCGTCATCGGTACCCACCGGCTGCTGCAAAAGGACGTTAAGTTCAAGAACCTGGGGCTGGTGGTGGTGGACGAGGAGCAGCGGTTCGGCGTCAGCCACAAGGAAACCCTGAAGCGGTTGAGAAGCCAGGTGGACGTACTGACTCTCAGCGCAACGCCCATCCCCCGCACACTGCACATGGCCCTCACCGGCATCCGGGACATGAGTGTAATGAATACTCCGCCCGAAGCCCGCCTGCCAGTGAAGACCTTTGTTTCGGAGTACAACGAAGATACCATCCGAGAGGCAATCCTGCGGGAAGTGGAGCGGGGCGGCCAGGTATTCTTCCTGCACAACCGGGTGCGCACCATTCAGCAGAAGGCGGCCGAACTGGCGGAACTGGTCCCGGAAGCCCGGTTCATGATCGGCCACGGTCAAATGGCGGAGGTGGAACTGGAAGAGGTCATGGAGGACTTCGCCGACGGCCAGGCGGACGTGCTGGTTTGCACCACCATCATCGAGTCCGGGTTGGACATGCCCAACGTAAACACCCTGATACTGGACCGGGCGGACCGGTTCGGCCTGTCCCAGCTATACCAGTTACGGGGCAGGGTTGGTCGGGGGGAACACCGGGCCTATGCCTATCTGCTGTTGCCCCGGGGCCAGCGAACCACCGAGGCGGCGGAGCAACGGTTGCAGGCCATCCTGGAAGCGTCGGAACTGGGTTCGGGGTTCCGTATCGCCATGCGGGACATGGAAATCCGAGGAGCGGGAAACCTGCTCGGCGCCGCCCAGAGCGGTCAAATCCACGCCGTTGGTCTGGAATTGTACGGGCAATTGCTGGAACAGGCGGTCTCCGAACTCAGGGCTGGAAAGGGGGCAGAGGACTCCACCACCCTGCTTCCCGGCCCAATTGAACTGCCACGGATCGAACTTCCCCTGGCGGCCAGCATTCCCGAAAGTTACATTGACCATACCCCGACCCGTTTGGCCCTTTACCAGCGGCTGGCGAAGGCAACCCAGCGCCAGGAAACGCCAGCCTTCCGGGAGGAGATGCGGGACCGGTTTGGCCCGTTGCCACCCGAGGTGGAGAACCTGCTGACCCTGGTGGACTTGAGAATCCTGGCCGCCGAGGCCGGGGTGGAGTCCGTGGTGCAGGACTCCGGATCGGTAGTGCTGGGTCTGGTGGACAACGTGGGCAGCGCCCGGCTGCCCCTGCAACGGGCCCTGGGTTCCAGCGTAAGCGTTGGAAACCGTCAGATCAGGCTTTCCTCCCGGGCCATGGGGGACAACTGGTTGCGCCGAGTCACCCAAACCCTGGAACGACTGACAGTCTTCCGGGAAAGGCTCAGGAGCCTCGCGGCCTCCTAGCAGAAAGCGCCGTACTGGTTTTCATCCCCTGCCGCACGGGATCCGTATCCCCAAGTAACTGTTCTTGACCTTGAGACTGCCGGAGCTTTCCAATTGTCCAAGATTCTTCTTCATTTCCTGGCCTTCACAGTCCTGTTGGGGGTGGGTTGCACGATGCCCGCCAACGACCTGGAAGATGACGACGCCGGTGAACGGGCAAGGGTGGCGGACTTTACCATTGCGCTGTACCAGGGAGAGGCAGCGCTGGGATCCGGCGAGTTTGCCCTTTCAGACTTGGAGGGCACGCCAGTGGTGCTGAATTATTGGGCTGGCCTTTGCCCCCCATGCCGAGCGGAGATGCCTGAGTTTCAGGAATTTGGGGATGATTACGAGGGTCGAGTGATTTTGCTGGGGGTGGATTTGGGAAAGTTCCTAGGTCTCGGTACTCAGGAAGATGCCCGCAACCTTCTGGCCGAGTTGGGCGTGACCTATCCCGCCGGCTATACCGAAGACGGGTCCGTGGTGGAGGCTCATCGGGTGCTGGGCCTGCCTACGACCATCTTCGTAAACTCCGACGGGATCCTCCATCGCAAATGGGACGGCATTCTGAACAAGGAAAAATTGAGCGAGATCGCCGAGGAAATGCTGAAAGAATCAGGGGAGTAACGCGGACTATCCCATTTGAATCCCCTTTCCTTCCCGCGTTCAATTCTGCCGCTGCCCCGAGGGGCCATACACAGGTCTCAACGACGGAACCTAGCTACAATGCCCGCGGCCAGAACAGCGTTTTTGAAAAGATTTCAAAAAGAGGTCAAAACGTGTTTTCCCAGACCTTGAACCCCGGTCAACTCCATTGATATAACAGTCAGTGGGATTTGGGTGAGTGGACGTGAGGCGGCCCCCTTCCATCGATGGAATCAGTTCCAGCCAGCCTTTTGGCATTTCTTCCAGTCCCTGCAAATTCTTGGGAAGGCCTCCAGACCTATTGCCCTCGCCGCGGGTTCCCGCATTTGTAGTTGATGCAAGGGTAACGGCTTCTGTAGTCCTCCCCGGAAATGCGAAACTCCACCTCTCCCTTGAGGCAGGCTTCATGCCGGATACGGAGACAATCCAGGTGCTGGGACGGGGTACCAACGTCAGTTTCATTATTGACGATTGCGCCCCCTTTGAGTGCGTGGAACAAAACCTGAAAGCCCATCTATCGGCCAGCCGGGGTCTCTACTCTCGCGGGACCGTTTCCGTGAACGTGGGACGCCGTATCCTCGCCCCGCAACAGATGTCAGTCATTCAGCGCATACTGGGCAGCGAAACGGGTCTGAAGGTGTCGGGCTATTGGTGTCCGCCGAATACCCTGCTGGGGGCCGTAAATGGCGTTGAGCCACGCCATGCCCTGCCCGCCCCGAAGGACGAGTATTGCCCCATCCCAACCGAATTCGACCTCACCAGTGTTGCCGGCTGCGATTCGCCCCCGCCTAGAGAAGCAGCACAGCGCCCGCGGTTTCCCGCCCCGATTTCCCTGGCTGACGTGGTTGAAGGAGCTGCCGGGCCGGAATGGAGTGAGGAGTCTGCGCTGTCAGGACTTCCGGAAGACAGCGAAGACAACAGTGGCAACGGGGCGTGGGAATCAGCTCCGAAGCTGCAACAGCCGCTGCAACTCGGCGAAGGGGTATCTACCGTGGCGGGAAATGGCGCCCGGGGTGAGGAGGCTCTAATCGTGAAGAGCACCTGTCGTTCCGGGGAGGTGATCAGGCACGCCGGAGATGTTGTGATTTACGGAGACGTGAATCCCGGGGCAGAAATCATAGCGGGCGGCGACATCATGGTGTTGGGCGCCCTTCGGGGCATGGCCCATGCCGGCGCCGGTGGCCGCATCAAGTCCACCATATTCGCATTGAACTTGGAGGCGCACCGGTTGCAGATAGGCGCCCATGCGGGCGAGGCCCCCCGGAGTTTGCGGCGGGACCGGGGAGGTGGCCGAACCGTCAACCCTCAGATCGCCTATCTCAACCGTGGGACCATCTTCGTCGCTCCCTTCGTGCGGCGGAGCGAAGAGTATCAGGGAGGAATTCCTTATGAAGGGTAAGACCATAGTCATCACTTCGGGGAAGGGTGGCGTCGGCAAGACCACCACTACGGCCAATGTTGGGGCCGGGCTGGCCCTGCGGGGACACAAGGTAGTCGTGATTGACACTGACATCGGCCTGCGTAACCTGGACGTGGTGATGGGTCTGGAAAACCGCATCGTCTTCGACCTGGTGGATGCCATCGAGGAACGATGCAAACTGTCCCAGGCGATGATTCGGGACAAGCAGCTGCCCAACCTGTTCCTGATTCCAGCTGCGCAGACCAGGGACAAAAACTGCATCAACGCGGAGCAGTTGACCGGCCTCTGCCGCAGGTTGGAGCAGGAGTTCAACTACGTAATCATCGACTGCCCGGCGGGAATTGAACAGGGCTTCCGCAACGCCATTGGCCCGGCGGAAGAAGCCATTGTGGTCACCACCCCGGAGGTGTCGGCAATACGGGATGCCGACCGGGTAATCGGCCTCCTGGAAGCGGCGGAACTTCGTCGCCCTAGGCTGATTATCAATCGCATCAGGCCGGGCATGGTCCGGCGTGGGGACATGCTGGACAAGGACGACATCGTGGAGTTGCTGGCCGTGGACATCCTGGGGATGGTTCCGTCGGACGACCGGCTGATAACCGCCACCAACCAGGGGGTACCGGTCATTCACGACAAGAAGGCCCCCTCCGGCATGGCATTTTCCCGCATAGTCGCCAGGATAGACGGCGACGATGTGCCGCTAATGGATCTGGAAGCCAAGTCGGGGTTGATGGACCGGGTCAGGTACCTGATGGGAATCAACCGGAGCGAGTACACCCATGCTTAGTAAACTGCTCAGGCCCACGGGCCGAAACGACACGGGGTACAGAAGCGATAATTCCCGGGGCGTCGCCAAGAAGCGGCTATTTCATGCCCTCAACCGGGACCGGTACGATCTGCTGTCGCCCGATGTAGTGGATTCCTTGCGCCGGGAACTGCTGCCCATTATTTCCCGTCACCTGGACGTGGACAGCGAGTTCCACGAGTTGGAGATTCGCAAGGTGGACGAGTTCTTTTACCTGGTGGCCAGCGTCCGAGTCTCGGGGCTGCCCCGTTGGGGGGCGGTGGGTTAGCTCTACGCCCATTGCCCCGCTTATTTTCAGGGATAATAGTATTTCCCCTCTTTTAGCGCTTTTCCGAATAATGCAACGGGTATATAATCGCCCCTAGCCGCAGGTCATGCATCGCGGGAAGGCGGGGACACTTGCCATCGGGTGGGCCGTCACCATTGCTGTCCGGCCAAACCGATGGGGACGCGCAGATCCACGCCGGCCCCAGCTGTTTCCGCCGACCTGCCAATCTCTCTTTGGGGGCGCGACCTTGGCGAACGGAATAGGTGGCGCGTTAGCTACTCCCTTCAACCGCTTCCTCATTGCCCTGGAACACCGGGACTACCTAACCTTGTGGACGGCCAACCTTTGCGCCGGAGCCGCTGCCTGGGCCCTGATTGCCGCCCGCGCCGTGCTGGCCAACGATTACACGGAATTGTACCTGTGGGTCGGCGTGGTTACCTTTGCCGCCATGATTCCCCGGGTATTCTCCACGGTGATAACCGGGTTCTTGGCGGACCGATTCAATCGGCAAACAGTGCTCCAGTGGACCTACACCCTGAATCTGGCGCACAACGTTCTTCTCGCCGCCCTGGTAATGCTGGGGCTGGCCAACATCTGGTGGCTGGTGGGCTTGTCATTGCTCAATGGCACCCTGCGCTCGGCCCAGATGACCACCACCCAATCGCTGGTTCCCAACCTGGTCCCCCGGGAGATACTGCCCAACGCCATCGCCCTCAACGAGGCAACCCAGCAGGGCTCCCGCTTCTTAGGAGGGATGGTCGGATTTCTGGTGGCCATTTACTTCGGAAACGAACCGGTTTTCTGGGCCTGCGCAGTCCTGTATGCCGTGGGCCTGGTGCAGGTGGCCCGTATCGCCACCAGGTCCACGGGCCGTATGGACGCCCGTCGGGGGTTCTTCGGGAACCTGGCAGCTGGGTTTGGCTACGCCTACAGCCGCCCCCGATTGATGGCCATGATTCTCATCGTCCTGGGCCACTGCTCGTTGACCATGTCCTTCGAGTCGGTGTTGCCGGTAATTTCCGAGGATAAGCTGGGCCTGGATTCGGAGGGTGGCACCCAGCTATTGATCATGGGCGTGGGCCTGGGCGCCATGTTCACCGCCATCTGGCTGGCCGGAGTCCGCAGCGAGAAAACCAGGGGTTGGCTGTTCCTCATCTTTGGAATCAGCAGCGGCCTGGGTCCAATCCTGCTCGCCCTGTCCACCGATGTATGGATTTCCCTGGTGGCCACGGTAATCATGGGCATGAACCAGGGCGGATTCATGACCATTACCCACACCATCATCCAGTCCATTGTCGATGACTCGGTTCGGGGGAGGGTGTCCGGCGTTTACTCCTTCCACGTTGGGGGCAGCATGGCCCTGGCCAACGCGGCCAATGCCGGCCTGGTGGACGTTTCCTTCCTGAACGCCCCGCTGATACTGTCGGTTGGGGGCGCGCTATTCGTCGTGGCGGTAGTCGCCAGCCTGGCCAGTCGGCACCTGCGGGGCATCTACTTCCCCCAGGTGGCGGTTCCGGCGGCGGCGTAGTTAACCGAAGAAAGAGATGGAAAAGGGGACTGAATTGACGGCCCAGTTTAGGCAGCCGACCCGGACCGAGTGCCTCCGGCAGCCAATTCGCCAAAGAGCCGGTGAGCCCGCGCCTGCCGGTGTTGATAAGTCCGTCTGACAGCAAAGGGGGCGCCGCCAATGATTGAGTCCAACTGGGAACTGAACCGCTACCTGGAGTTGACCCCGAAGTCGCGGGCCAAGTGGTTGGAGGCCTGCGCCCACATGCCGGGTGGTGACAGCAGAAACTCAATCTTTTGGAAGCCATACCCAATCTTCATAACCCAGGGTGAGGGAAGCCGGGTGACGGATGTGGATGGGGTTCAACGCATCGACTTCATCAACACCATGACCACCATGATCCTGGGCCACGGCCCAGCCCCCGTGGTCGAGGCGCTGCACCGGCAATTGGAAATAGGAGTCGGGTACAATGCGCCCAACGAACGTCAGGTGGATCTGGCGAGAGTCCTGTGTGAACGCATCCCCAGCATCGAACAGGTTAGGTTCACCAACTCCGGAACCGAGGCCACGCTGAATACCCTGCGCGCCGCCCGCGCCTACACCGGCAGAACCAGGTTCGCCAAGGTTGAAGGGGGCTACCACGGCACCCATGACGGCGTGACCGTCAGCGTTCGGGTTGACCCCGCCGTTGCCGGCGAAGCCACTCGCCCGGCGCCGGTGGCGGCCAGCGCCGGTTTGCCCGCCGGAGTTATCGACCAGGTGGTGGTCATCCCCTTCAACGATGCGGTCACCGCCCGGCACATTTTGGAGGACAACGCCGAGGACTTGGCGGCGGTGATTGTCGAACCCGTCATGGGCTCGGTGGGAATGGTGCCGGCCCAGGCGGAGTACCTGACCATGCTACGGGACTTCACCAAGGCCAACGAATCCGCGTTAATTTTCGACGAGGTGATAAGTTTCCGGGTTGCGCCGGGCGGCGCCCAGGAATACTACGGCGTCACGCCGGACATGACCGCCCTGGGCAAGATCATCGGTGGAGGATTGCCGGTGGGGGCCTTCGGCGGGCGGCGCGACATTATGGAACTGTACAATCCCACCACCGGCCCCACCGTTTCCCACGCCGGCACCTTCAACGCCAACCCGCTTACCATGCTGGCCGGCACGGTGGCCCTGGAACAGTTAACGCCGGAGGTGTACCGGAGTCTGGCGGAGCGCACCGAGTCCCTGAAGAAGGGTATTCGGAAAATATGCGCCGACCTGGAAGCGCCAGTGCAGGTGACGGGCCTCGGCTCTCTGTTTGGCATCCATTTCACCGACCAGCCGGTCAACAACTACCGGGACATCGCCAGAGGAAACCAGGACCTGAGGGACCGGATGTTCCTGGGGCTGCTGAATGAGGGCATTCTGATGGCCTCCAACCTGGTGGGCTGCATATCCACCGCCACTTCCGAAGAGGATATAGAAGACTTCCTGGCCGCATTCCGGGTCGTCCTGGCCCGGAATGTTTGAGAACCCCTCGCCCAATCTGTGGCACGGGAATGGGAAACGCCCCGCCTGAAAATAGGCGGGGCGTTTCTGTTCCTTACCGAGGAGCGAATGGTCTATACCACCGGCGGCCGCTTTTCCCACTTCTCTGGGGCGGGATAAACCGGGGTGGCGATGTTCCGGCCTATCTCCCCGTCGAACCAATCGGCAACCTCGGAGCGCCACTTGGTGTAGTGGGGAGCGGCACGATGGGCTTCCAGGGCCGCTTCGTCCTCGTAAACCTCGAACAGGTGAATCCGGTTCTCATGTTCATTGTCCTGCAGTACGTCGAACCGCAGGCAACCGGGTTCGTCGTTGTTGGAACCAATGGCGTCACCCATCATGGAAGCCATGAACTGTTCCTTAAAGCCGGGCTTGATGTTGATGGTAACCAGCAGCGCGATCATTTTTCCTCCTTGGGCGCGTATGCTCAATAGCCAGGGTCGTGCAATTCCAACCGGGGCGGTGGGCGTTCCCACTTCCCGCCCCGTGGCATGGCCATTATATCCGGGGGCTTTGGGCGGCACAACCGGGACCTGCCTTCTAAGTCGCTCATCTGGTGGAGGTTAGAGGCAGGGAAAGACGGTGGCTGGGGCTGGGGCGCAGAGCCGCGGGTACCTAGGGTTGCCGGACAACTCCACCTGCCCTTCAACCTTGACTCCATACAAACCCGTCTGGTACTGGAATTCCCCCTGTGGTATATTAAATCAGCCACGAGAGGTAGCGATTTCGTGACGCCACAAGGTACAGTTAGCAGGAAGTGACCGCATGGTGGCGATACCGCAGAAGGCGGGAAGTGACACCAACCAACCCGGCGAAGGAGTGGCCGAGGGCGTTGTCATTATTGACTTCGGCTCCCAGTACAGCCACCTTATTTCGCGGCGGGCAAGGGAACTGCAAGTTTATTCCGAGGTGGCGCCGCCTTCAGCTACATGGGTAAGGGTGTCGCAGCGTTTCCAGCCTCGGGGCGTTATTTTGTCCGGTGGCCCGGCCAGCGTTTATGAGCCGGGCTCTCCCCGGATTCCCGACTGGGTCTTCGAACGGCAACTTCCGGTTCTGGGCATCTGCTACGGAATGCAGGCCCTGGTTCACCAATTGGGAGGAACGGTAGCCCCCAGCGCCAGGCGGGAGTATGGTTCGGCAGACCTGATCCAGGCCCCTCAAGGGGGAGCCGCCGCGGCAATTTTTTCGGGTATGCCCGGTCAGTTCAACGTTTGGATGAGTCACGGCGACCAGGTGGAGTCGCTACCCACCGGGTTTGCTCCACTGGCGTTTACCGGCAACTCCGCCAATGCCGCCATCAGCAACGGGAACGGCCTCTACGGCCTTCAGTTTCACCCGGAGGTTGAACATACGCCTCTGGGACGCACCATCCTGGAGAACTTCCTCTTTGGCGTATGCGGCTGCCGAGGCACGTGGAACCCCGGAAACTTCGTTGCCGATACCATGACGCGCATTAATGGCCAGGTAGGATCGGGAAGGGTTATCTGCGCCCTGTCCGGTGGCGTTGACTCTTCGGTGGCGGCCCTGCTGCTTCATCGGGCCATTGGCGACCGGCTGACCTGCATTTTCGTCAACAACGGATTGCTACGCAAGGGTGAAGCGGAGCAGGTTCAGGAAACCTACCACAGCAATCTGGGCCTGAACCTGTTGTACGTGGATGCCTCCAAGCGGTTCGTTGACCGGTTGGCCGGTGTTACGGACCCGGAGGTGAAGCGCAAGGCCATCGGCGAGGAGTTCATCCGGGTTTTCGAGGAGTCGGCGGCGGAACTCAGCGATACCAGGTTTTTGGCCCAGGGTACCCTGTACCCAGATGTAATCGAGAGTGAGACTCCCGACAACCAGGCTTCCGCCCGTATCAAGTCCCACCACAATGTGGGGGGACTGCCGGAGCACATGGACCTGGATCTGGTCGAGCCCCTGCGGTACCTGTACAAGGATGAGGTTCGCGAAGTCGGCCTGGAATTGGGACTGCCCCGCGATATAGTCATGCGCCAACCCTTCCCCGGACCCGGCCTGGCCATCCGCATTATTGGGGAGGTAACCGAGGAGCGCCTGGCCATCCTGCGGGAATGTGACTGGATAGTCCTGGATGAGGTTCGCCGGGCCGGCCTTTACGAGGAGCTTTGGCAGAGCTTTGCCGTGCTCAGCGACAGTCGTACCGTGGGGGTTATGGGCGATTTTCGCACCTACGGCAATGTTTGCGCCATCCGGGCAGTCACCAGCACCGATGCCATGACCGCCGACTGGGCCCGCCTGCCCTATGAAGTCCTGGCCCAAATCTCCAACCGTATCGTCAACGAGGTCCCCGGTGTAAACCGGGTGGTTTACGACATTACCTCCAAGCCGCCGGGCACGATCGAATGGGAGTAAGCTGACCGAGCGGGGACATTGACGAAGCAGGGCTGGTGGACAGCCCACTCTGCTCCAGCCCCTGTTGATTTTGATGTCACTTCATTGTATATCCCTTTGGAGCGCGTGACCCTTGAAAGCGCTGGTAGTCGGTTCCGGGGCCAGGGAGCATGCCCTGGCCTGGCGATTGAGCTTTAGTCCCCAGGTAACGGGGCTTTGGGTGGCCGGCGGCAATTCCGGCACCGCCCAGGTGGCCACCAACGTTGCCATTTCCCCTGAGGATGTTTCGGAAGTGGCCCGGCTGGCCGGAGAGTTGGAGTGCGACCTGGTGGTTGTGGGTCCTGAGTTGCCCCTGGTCAACGGCCTTACCGACCGGCTGGCCCAGACCGGCATACCCTCCTTCGGCCCAACTGCTTCGGCCGCCCGGCTTGAGTCCAGCAAATCCTTCGCCCGGCAGGTGATGGCGGATGCGGGCGTACCCGGCCCGGACTTTCGCGTGTTTGGGAGCCAGCGGGAGGCGCTGGATTTCCTCCAAAGACACGGCAATCCCGTGGTCGTCAAGGCCGATGGCCTGGCGGCGGGAAAGGGGGTGGCCCTGTGCGCCGGCCCCGAAGAAGCTGCCCTCGCCGTCAGGGCGTGCATGGAGGACCGGTTATTCGGCGCGGCGGGAGACTCCGTTGTCATTGAAGAATGGCTCCAGGGTACGGAGGTAAGCGTATTCGCTTTCTGCGATGGAGAAACCCTGTCCCAACCCGTTGCCGCCTGCGATTACAAGCAGGTCGGCGATGGAGACCAGGGTCCCAATACGGGCGGAATGGGCAGTTTTGCCCCGCCGTCCTTCTGGAATCGGGCAATGGCTGAAGAGGTTACCAAGGCTGTCCTGGAACCAACCGTTGGCCGGATGACCGAATTGGGTTGCCCCTACCGGGGTATGTTATATGCAGGGTTGATGCTGACGCCCTCCGGCCCCCGGGTCCTGGAGTTCAATTGCAGGTTTGGCGACCCCGAAGCCCAGGTGATTCTCCCCCTGCTGGAGAGCGACCCGGTTGAAGTCATGCTGGCTTGTGTACAAGGAAACTTGGCGGATACTCCGGTGATTTGGGCAGATGAGCCCCACGTGGGCGTGGTTATGGTCTCCGATGGCTACCCCGGCGCCTACGAGACCGGCAAGCAGATATTCGGGCTGGAGGAATCTGGCCGACAGCCGTGGGACGCCGATACCCTAGTGTTTCATGCCGGCGCCCGGCGAGTGGGGCAGGATGGGCAGGAGGCCGGAGTGGTGACGGATGGGGGACGCGTTCTGACGGTGGTGGGTCGGGGAGATTCTCTTGAGGAGGCTCGTGGCCGGGCATACGAGGGCGTTTCGGGGATCAGCTTCGAGGGCGCCCGCTTTCGGCGGGATATTGCGGACCTTTCCGTCGGCAGCCGGGGCGGGGAATGATGGTATCGTCGCCGTCGGTTGAACGATTTGAACTGGCCCAGGCCTACCGGGAGACCGCCCAGACCGGAATGCTGGCCGCCTACTGGAAGCGCCGATGGCAGCGCGCCGACGAAATGGCTGGCTGGCTGGAGCAGAGCCGGCTGTCGGACTTGAACGCGCAACAGGTAATGGCCATCTACCGGGCGTCCGGGGGCGCCAGACGTGGGGAGTTTGCCGCCAACCCCATGGAGTACGTAGCGGATACCATAGACTTCCTTCTCTATGATACTATCACTCTGGAGGCGCGGTTCAGTGAATGCGTGTCCGAAGAGGGGTCGTATAAGCTGGCCGGCGCGGGCAAGGAGTTCATCTCCTACCTACTCTGCCTGAAACAACCGTACCTGTTGGCTGTATGGAATCCGTCGGCGGAGCGGGCGCTGCGCCGGCTCGGCCGGTTCCCGGCCAGCTTGAGTCGGGGTCATTGGGGTCTGCGCTACATGGACCTGCTGGACGCCGCCCAGCGGCTGCGGCCCGAGTTCGGTTTGGCCGATTTTCGCGAGGTGGACGAGTTCTGCTACTTCGTGGGCCGGCGGAAGGGTCCAACGGGTTTCAGTGAATGAAACGGGGCGTTCCCCGGGTTGTTCCTTCTTAAACACTTGCGTTACGAGGTTATCATGGCCTGGCGAGATGAGCTGCTCAAGTTGAGAAACGAGTTGGACGCGCGGATTGATCGCCTTACCGGCTATTCCGAAGGAGAAGAGCAGGAGATAATCGACGAGCGCGAGGAGATTTACCAATTGGCCGCCGACCTCCAGATCGCCCAGTTGTTGGTTGACATAAATCAGATCACCCTGAGTGGAACTGGTCGGGTGGAGTCCACATCCATGCTGGACTTTGGCGACGACGACGATATGGACGACGAGATGCTGGATCTGAAGTCCAGGTTCGATGATCCCATGGGGGATGACGACGGTGAAGACGAGGACGAGGACTTTCTGGACGAAGGAGAAGAGCTGCGGTTTACGCTGTATTGGGATGACCTGGTCGAGTGCGCCGTAGATGTGG
Source organism: Dehalococcoidia bacterium (assembly GCA_965221385.1). Taxonomy (GTDB): domain Bacteria; phylum Chloroflexota; class Dehalococcoidia; order Lucifugimonadales; family UBA3495; genus Bin22. Next base: position 449,301 of record OZ244885.1, on the reverse strand, counting down.
AACTGGGCAAGCGAAATGACCGGGTTTTCCTCCTGGTGAATGGTGAAGAAGTGCGTCACAACCGGGAGGTGCTGGAAACGGCGTTGGTCGATGCCTTCCGCAAGGAAATGGAGAAGGCGTCCCTCTACGAAGACGAACTCAACTGAATCTAATCTATACCAATTTGCGAGGGTTGATAAAGTGCCACTAGTAGGAGTAGTAATGGGTAGCGCTTCCGACGAACCGGTCGTGAAGGAAACGCTGGAAGTGCTGGAACAACTGAGCATCGATTACGAAGTGCGGGTGATGTCGGCGCACCGCACTCCGGAGCGGGTGCAGGAATATGCGACCACCGCCCGGGACCGGGGAGTCGAGGTCCTGATTTCGGCCGCTGGCGGTTCCGCCGCTCTGGGTGGTGTCCTGGCCTCCTGGTGCACCCTGCCGGTAATCGGCATTCCGCTGGCCTCCAGCGAGCTAAACGGGTGGGACTCTCTTCTGGCCACCTCCCAGATGCCGCCCGGCATTCCCGTCGCCTGCATGGCCGTGGGAGCCTGGGGGGCGCGTAATGCTGCCTTCTTCGCCGCCGAGATTCTGGGCCTTCGCCACAACCACATCCGGGAGGCATACGAGAACTATCGGAAGCAACTGCGGGAGCGTTAGGGTGATTCCGGCGGTTCTTACCGATTTCGATGATACTGCCGCCGTCCAGAATGTGGCGGAGTTGCTCCTCCACGAGTTTGGGGATGACTCCTGGCGTGAAGTGCGCGCCCGCTTTCGGGATGGGGAACTGTCGTTGAAGGATTACCAGGAGAAAACCTTCAATCGCATTCTGGCGGACCGGGAAACGATGTGCGAGTTCGTTCAGGAAAAGGCCAACCTCCGCCCCCATTTCGTGGAGCTATGGCAGTTTTGCCAGAGCATGAACAGCCCGATGGCTGTGGTCAGCCTCGGTTTGGACTTCTACATCCGGGCGCTGCTGGAAAAGGAAGGCGCCGCCGATGTGCCGGTGTTCTGCGTGAACACCCGTTTTACCCCGGAGGGCATAAGCTATTACTATCATCACACCTACCCTGGGGAGCCGGAGCGAGGAAACTCCAAGGGCCTGGTGGTGGACCGATTCCGAAACCTGGGTTACCACGTCATCTATGTGGGAGACGGACGGTCGGACCTGGAGGGCGCGGAACGGGCCGATACGGTCTTCGCCCATAGCTCTCTGGCTTTGGAGTGCGATGCCCAGGGTATTCCCTACCGGCCGTTCACCGATTTTGGCGATGTGCTAATCGCAACCCGGGAGCTGTTGGGTGTGCCGGAGGCATGATGTTCCCCGACCTTCGGCCAGAGGCGCCCAACGGGGTCACTGGCCATGGCAACATTATCATAAGGGAGATAACCCGGAGGCAGCCGATTGATTGACCGATATTCCCGGCCGGCGATGAAGAAGGTCTGGTCGGACGAGAACAAGTACCGGAAATGGCTGGACGTGGAACTGGCGGTGGCCGAGGCCTGGACCGAAGAGGGAGTAATTCCTTTGGAGGACATGGAACGGCTGCGGCCCGTGGAATACAATCACCAGCGGATGGAGGAGATCTTCGAGACTACCCGCCATGACGTGACTGCCTTCCTCACCTCCATTACCGAAGGCATAGGCGCCGAAGGGCGGTGGCTCCACCTGGGAATGACCTCCTCGGATATGCTGGATACTGCCCAGAGCCTGCAGTTGGTGGAAGCCGGCGCGCTCCTCCAACAGGAGCTTTCCCGGGCTATCGAGGCCGTGGAAAAGCAGGCGGTGGCCCACAAGGACACCATTATGATGGGCCGCACCCACGGCATTCACGCCGAACCCATGACTTTTGGTCTAAAGCTGGCCCTGTGGCGGGAGGAACTGGTACGGCAACAGGAGCGACTCTCGGCAGCCTGCGAGAGCATCCGGGTGGGGAAGATCTCTGGAGCAGTGGGCACCCATGCCACTATTCCCCCCTCGGTGGAGGAGAGGGTCTGTCAGCGCCTGGGCCTGGAGGTGGCGCCCGTCTCCAACCAGGTGATCCAGCGAGATCGATACGCCCATTTCGTCGGCACGCTGGCCCTCCTGGCAGCTTCGTTGGAGAAGTTCGCGACGGAGATTCGCTCCCTCCAGCGAACGGAACTCCACGAACTGGAGGAACCCTTCGGCCAGGGACAGACCGGTTCTTCGTCCATGCCCCACAAGCGAAACCCGGAACTGGCCGAGCGCATCTGCGGCCTGGCTCGCCTCATCCGTGGCCATAGCGTTACCGCCCTGGACAATGTGGCCCTGTGGGGTGAGCGGGACATCAGCCATTCCTCGGCGGAGCGAATAATCCTGCCCGACTCCTGCCTGGCCCTGGACTACATCCTTTCCATATTCACCCGCATCGTGGACGGCCTGCGGGTCAACGCAGACCGGATGTGGGCCAACGTGGAGAGCAGCAGGGGCCTCATCTTCAGCCAACGAGCGCTGCTGGCGCTGGTTGACCGGGGCATGGCCAGGGAGGCCGCCTACAAGGTGGTTCAGCGCAACGCAATGCGCAGTTGGGATATGGGTGAGGACTTTCGGGACCTGCTGCGGGCCGACTCGGAAGCTCGAGAATGGCTGCCGGAGGATAAACTCGAAGAACTCTTCGACTATGGTTACTATACCCGCTACGTGGACGAAACGTTCCAGCGAATCGGTTTGCTTCCGGTGAAAGCCTCCGTTTGAGGCGGCCACGAATCCGCACCGGGTTGTCCCCACGTAGTGTACCGCGCCATGGAAAGATGCGGGACCGCTTTTCAGGGCTGGGAACGGGGCTTTGTGGAGACAATTCGGGATGCTGAAGAACGTCCCGATGTTCCAAAAATTCAAAGACAACAGGATTGACTATGCTGATCGAATCGGGTCTTCCCAACCAATTGCATCGTGGCAAGGTGCGTGATACCTACGCCGTCAATGAGGAATTGCTCCTGATGGTGGCCACCGACCGAATCTCTGCCTTTGACGTGGTACTGCCCACTGGCATACCGGAGAAGGGCAAGGTATTGAACCGAATATCGAGCTTCTGGTTCGAAAAGACGGCGCATATCGTCCCCAACCACCTTGTAGCGCTGGCTGACTCTGCCGAAGCGCCGGGCCTGCTGGCAGCCAACCCCGACCTGGCCGGCGTCTCTTCGGAATTGGCCAGCCAAGCCATGATCGTGAAGCGCGCCCAGCGGATCGACATGGAGTGCATCGTCCGGGGTTACATAACCGGGTCCGCCTGGTCCGAATACCGGCGGCAGGGTACGGTCTCGGGCAAGCCCATGCCCGAAGGACTGGTGGAGGGCATGCAGTTTCCCGAACCCCTGTTCACTCCCACCACCAAGGCCGAGGAGGGGCACGACGAGAACATGTCGGACCAGGAGGTTCAAGACATGGTGGGCCCCGAAATGGCCCGGAAACTGGAGGAAGTCAGCAAGGCCGTTTACAAGTTTGCCCACGATTATGCCCGGGAACGGGGCATCATCCTGGCCGATACCAAGATGGAGTTCGGCACCCTGAACGGGGAGTTGATTCTCATCGACGAATTGCTGACCCCCGATTCCAGCCGGTTCTGGGACATGGAGGGCTATGGCCCCGGCAAGTCCCAGCCCAACTTCGACAAACAGTTTGTCCGAGATTGGCTGGTGGAACAGGGCTGGGACCAGGAACCGCCGGCCCCGGAACTGCCCATGGATGTTGTGGCCCGCACCACCGAACGGTATGTTGAGGCCTATCGACGGCTTACGGGCACGGCTCTGTAGGGACGCCGAGAAACGGCAGCACCCATTCCCGGAGGTATTACTTTGCCAGTATCACGGCGTCGCCGGCGCAGGTCCAGCCAGCGGGGACCCACCGCCGAAGTAACAGTAACTCCACGCCGCACCAAGACCAACTATTGGTATGTGGGAGCATCAGCCATAATCGCCTTCCTGGTGATTGCCGGCTTCGTTGTGGGCGGCATCAGCTTCCAGAATCGGGGCGATGTGGGCAGCAGCAGCGAATACGTGGAAGGCGTGGGCGAGCAGCAGGTTGTCATGCCCTCCCGACTTCACGTGCCGGAAGAACAGACTGTGGAGTACAACACCACTCCCGCCACTTCCGGAAACCATTGGGATTGGTGGGCCCGTTGCGGTTTCTACGAGGATGGCCTGCCGGATGAGCGCATCGTCCACAATCTGGAGCATGGCAACATCGTGGTGAGCTACAATCTGCCCAATGACTCGGATGTTGACCGGCTGAAGGAGTTCATGGACAACTTCGAGCTGGCTCCCGCCTGGGGCGTTACCCGCTACTACGACAAGATCCCGGAGGGTACGGTGGCCCTGTCAACCTGGGGCGTGCTCGACACCATGGAAGGGATTGACGAGGAGAGAATCGAGAGGTTCTTCCGCACTTATGCCGGTCGCCTGGGCCCCGAGTTCCCCAATGGCGCCCCCTGCACCCAGAGCGGGGTAATGGAGTAGGGTTCCGGTCGCCACGTCCAAGAGGAATGTGAATTGTATTTGGCCAGGGTTTACGTTTCCCTAAAGCCAACGGTCAACGACCCCCAGGGAATAGCCGTCTTGGATGCCCTGCGGGGTTTGGGGTTCGCGTCGGCTACGGGGGTCAGGGTTGGCAAGTTCATGGAAATCAGGCTTGACGAGCCGGACATAACTTCCGCGCAAGTGGCGGCCAACGAGATGTGCGCTAACCTGCTGGCCAACCCGGTAATCGAGCAATACTCCGTGGAGTTGGTTGAGGAAACTGCCTGATTGGCGGGGTGATACAGCCTTGTCAACTTTGGGATGACCTGGAGAATGGACAGGATTGCCGGTGCGTGCGAGCATTACCAGTAGGGGCGCCCAACCATGCGCCCCCTACCCTTGGAGCAGCTATCCAACCCCAGCGTCCCTGCCATGTCTGGGTTTACGGGGCGAGAGCCGTTAAATGGGGGAAAGTTGACAACCATACCCCGGTTTGTTGAAATTGCCTCACCCCTGTTGTCTCCATAATCCAGCTATCACCAATCCAGAATTGGGAGTTGTTGCCGTGACCACCAATAATCACAACACATACGCCTACGTGGGCGCCGAAAGCAGCGGCCTCTACCGTCTCTCCCCCGGCGGGGAAAGTTGGGAAGAATTGACCAACGGCCTGCCCGAGAACCCCATTGTCCCTGGCGTCGCCGTTCATCCCACTGACCCAAACATAATCTACGCTGGCACCCAGAACGGACCATATCGGAGTACCGACCGGGGTGATCACTGGGAACGCCTGGGCTACCCTGCCCTTGCGCCACCTGTGTGGACCTTCCTGTTCCGGCCCAGGGACCCGCAGGTGATGTACGCCGGAACCGCCCCCGGCGAGCTGTACCGCAGCGTCAATGGCGGCGATTCCTGGACGAAGTTGAACTTGCCCATGGGTTCCAACGAAGTGAGCATGGCCTTTCCGACCCGCGTCATAGGACTGACGGCCGACCCCAGTCACCCGGACGAAATGTACGCGGCCCTGGAAGTGGCTGGCGTGATGCGTTCCACCGATGGAGGGGACTCCTGGGACGAAATTACCGGAAGTTTGGCCCCCAGTGAAGATACCCTCGACCTGCACGGTGTCCAGTGTACGGCCGCATCCCCCAGGACCGTCTTCATCACAACCAGGGTGGGGCCCTTTATCGGGCCGGACCGGGGAAGCGAGTGGATTCCCATAGACTTTGGACAGTTCTCCGAAATCACCTATACCCGCGATCTTTACGCCGCGCCTCACAATCCCAATATGCTGTACGTCTCCATAGGAGCCGCTGCCCGCAGTCGCCAGGGCGCCCTCTACCGCAGCCGGGATTTGTTCAAGACCTTTGAACCCGTCGGCGCCGGCATTTCCGCCAACAGTACGATGATGGCGGTACGGGTGGACCCCAGGCAGCCGTCTCATGTCTTCTGCGCCGCCCGGGATGGACAGGTCTTTGGTTCGTTTGACGATGGAGCCACCTGGGGCAGCTACCCTCTGCCGGAAAAGGCCAAGGAGGTTCGGGGTCTGGCAGTGGGGTAGGCATATGCCTGGTGGAAGCCTCTTGGCGCCAGAAATTGGCTACTCCAGAGGGCCATTTGGGGATTGACCAAGTTTCAGCCAGTTGAGAAAAGGCCGCAGCCCAAGCGCTGCGGCCTTCTTGCTGTCCTGGGACCAGACCCAGTATCTAGCCGGCAATGCCCCGTTGGAGTTTATTGATGATCTCCTCCACGGTGGCCTGCTGCCATGCTTCTGCCCTGGCGGCGGTTCGAGCCCGGCGTTCCCGACCAAAGTCCGAGTCGCTCATGTCCGGGTTCTCGGCGCGCAGGGCAACTTCAATCTCTTTGACCTCCCTCTCCGCCACCTCCGGCCGTTCAATCCAGTGCAGAATGTAGCGGTGGTCAGAGGTGTAGAAGACCACGGTGGGGATGGACATGAACTCCCCATTCTTGAGGAATTCGTTCATGATGTCGTGGTGTTGGTCGCGGGGGAAGACGCGCATGTCCCAACCGGCGGCTTCGGCCATGCGGGCCAGCACCGGCAAGCCGCGAACCACGTCGCCGCACCAGTCCTCGCCCAACACCAGCATCTTGGTGGGGCCGTTGGGGTTGGCCGCCAAATCCTTCAGGGCCGCCTCGTCCCTGGGCTTAACCTGGAAGTTCTGGTAGAAGCCGTCCATCCTGTCCTTGTTGACGTTTACCTGGGCCATGTAGTCCGGATAGGTGAAACCCTCGCTAAACCGTTGGGGCGTAACGACGCTGGTATTGCTGGCCATAATTCTTCTCCTGACAAGTCTCTGGTGCCACTTCTGGAAGGCATCATTGGGCGGGTTGGCGCGGCCAACTGGCCGTTAGCCGATTTCTCAACCGTGGTGTCCCTCGAAGCCGATTTCCACCCGCCCGTCCGGGTAAACGATGATGGGTACCGAATCGCCGTAGTTCAGGGCCTCATCCAAGGTGTCCTGGCTCTGGTCCACCCGCTTTTCCTCATACTGGATTCCCTGGCGACGCCACGCGTCGCGCAACCGGTCGGAGGCCGGTCAAACGGTGAGGGTATAGACTACGGGAATGTCTGCCATGGCGAGCCTCCGCTGGTTGATTCGGGCCATCTCCGGTCATGCTGGAGAGATTTCTGCCATTCTACAACGGATGGTTACTGCTGTCACCAATAGCGCAACGCCGACCCGTTGGCAAGCATATCAAGTCAGCAAAGAGCTTCAGGAGCGGAGGAGGGCATTCTAGTTCCACAGGGGAAGGCCAAATGGGCCGGCCGCAAATCTACTTGGTCACCGGTGAACCAAACGGTTGGGATACCTTGGTTCCGCACGGGATGAAAGGAAATGATGGTTGTAGTCAGCGTTGCAGGGCGCCGGGCGCTGGTGGGATTCCTAGGCTAGACTCGGAGTGATAATTGTCTCCTTAATTTGCCATTCCAGACCCGACTGACCACCAACTCATTTCAGTCGGTTCCTGAGCCGGCGATTCTCCTCTTCCAGTTCCCGAATTCTTTCCTCCGCCTGCCTTTGCAGGTCAGCGTAGGCCTCTGCCCTGGCCTGGGCCTCTTCTGCCCTGGCCAACTGGTCGTGGTAGGTGAGGATTGGGTTGCCGGTGGCCGGGTCTATGAATTCCAGTTCTCCGTCTTCCCACCTCAGGTGCAGGTTGAGCGTTGGGCTGTACCCTTGCAGTACATTGGCGCTCAAGGTTGCAATGGGTATGGCCTCGTACTTGCCGTCCACCAGTCGATCCCCGGCTAACTTGGCGCCGTAGAATTCGCCCGTATGGTCGAAACGCCAATACTCGGGAATTTCCATCGACTCGTAATAGTCTCGCTTTTCTTTGAGGTCGCTCTCGGCGGTGCTGATGGAGGCGACTTCCAGGACGAAGTCCGGCGGCTTGCCCTGTTCTGAACTGATATATCCGTTGTTTTCCTCGTACTTCTTGCGGCTGACCCCGAAGGCGACTACCAGGTCCGGCCTCCTCGCCTGGGCTAGGTTACTTTCTACGGAGGCGACCATCCACCGGTCGGCCTTCACCAGGGTGGTCTCTGGATTTCCCAAATGAATGGCCAGATAGGCAGAGGTTCCCCGTTCGTAAACATAATCAAAGGCTGTCGCTTCGTCGGGTTCTCTCTCGGGTGGGTCGGGAAGCCGGAACCCGACCTTCATGCTGTTGCTAGCCGTGGTGGAGGCTCTGGTTGTCATAGTTGGCCTGCCTCCGATTGTAATGAGGCGCCATGGCAAATATCTTCGGAAAGACCATTCCCTGATTCTTGCCTCTCAACCCATCATATCATTCGTGGGAAAGTGACCCTTCTACCCAACAAACATTTCAAGGGAACCGACAATATCCATATCCCCTTCCCGGTAATATCCCTGGTTCCAGGAATTCCCCATCCCTGCCCGGGATGGGGAAATTTGCGCGCTAACCATTGCGCCTGGACTGCCACAAATCGGTCATGGAGTTTACAAACGCTTTCGGTTCTGATATGTTGATTCTGTCGGGTCTGGACTCAGGTTGTCCACCGACAGTTCGTGGGGCGCATTCGTCTAGCGGCCTAGGACACCGCCCTCTCAAGGCGGAGATCAGGGGTTCGAATCCCCTATGCGCTACCAACTTCCTCTTCCTCCAAGACCTGCTCGATCCTTGGCTCCATTTGGTTAGCTTGGCCCGCATCCAGCCCAATTCCCCTAATCATGGGTTATACTCAACCCCATGCCCGCCCTCTCCCTGCTGCTCATACTGATAGCCGCCTTTTCCCATGCCGGATGGAACCTGCTGCTGAAGCAGTCGGACTTCAAGGAACTGTTTGTATGGTGGTTCTCGGTAAGCTGCGCTGTAATCCTGGCGCCTCTGGGAATTGCTCTTTTCATTGCCTACCCGGTGGGGTTTCCCGGCTGGTGGTTCATCCTGGGTTCCACGGCCATGCAGTGCCTGTACCTGATCGTCCTGGGGCGGGCGTACACCCAGGGTGACCTGTCCCTTGTATATCCCATCGCCCGGGGAACCGGGCCGATGCTGGTGCCCGTTCTGGCGGCGTTCACCCTGGGGGAGATGGTTGCATGGCCGGCGGCCCTGGGCATCGGGATGGTGGTGTTAGGCATATTCACCGTTTCGTGGTGGGGCCATTTCAAGGAAATACTGGCGAATCCCTCGGGCCTTTTCCGAGACGGCGGGGTAATGTATGCCCTGCTTACCGGTTGCACGATAACCGTCTATTCCCTTTTCGACAAGCGGGGAGTGGAACACATCCACCCGTTCCTATATATGTACCTTATGACTGTCGGCGTCTCTTTTGGTTTGGCGCCCTATATGCTCCGAAAGTACACTCTCACCCAGGTCCGACAGGTGTGGAGGGGGCGAATTTGGGCTATTCCCCTGGCTGGGCTGCTTTCCTACCTGGCCTATGCCTCCATACTCACAGCATTTTCCATTGCCAGGGTCAGCTACGTTGTCCCCGCTCGGGAGGTTAGCATTGTGGTCGGAGTGTTGGCCGGAGCGCTGATACTAAAGGAACCTTTCGGGCGAGGGAGATTGGTTGGGTCCTTTCTGATCGTCCTCGGGCTGCTGGCCATCGCCCTGTCACCCTGAATTCCAGGCCGACCGGTGCTGGCGGTGTGTAAATGGCCGACCGGACGGGCAAAATTGGGGCTGCCCTGGCAAAATCAAGCCTTTCTTGCCCGGCATTTGGGGTGGGAACGGCGGGAGAATGAGCCTCCTCCAACTCGCCGACGCCGGTGGTTTACATAGGGTACCCATTCTGATATATTTGGCAAAGCTGGATTTGAATCGGGCCTATAGTCCAGCCCTTGGCGTGGCGCATTCGTCTAGCGGCCCAGGACACCGCCCTCTCAAGGCGGAGATCAGGGGTTCGAATCCCCTATGCGCTACCAACTCCCCTACAATGCCCCCCTTCTCAACCCCATTGCGCTATATCAACGCCCATTTTTGCGCAGGTTTCGGTCTGTGCGAGTCTGTGCGAGTCTGTCTCCCTTGTAATGGACCAAATCAAGGACCCGGTCATGGCCCCGGCAGCTGATCCTTCGCCGCCGGCGCCACTGGCCGTTTCGCCTGGTGCTATAATTGTGCCACCAATTCAGGCCCCCAATAATGAGGTGAAAGCCAATGATTGATCAGGAGCGGCTGGTCAACTCCTTCTGTGACCTGGTGAGAATAGACAGCCCCTCGGACGAAGAGGAAGAGGTTGCCCAGCATCTAACTGCCAGGCTGGAAAAGTTGGGACTGAAAGTCGAGCGAGACGCCCACGGCAATGTCATCGCCTCGACCTCCGGGGATTTGCCGCTCCTCCTGTCTGCCCACATGGACACCGTGGAACCGGGCCGGGGAATAGTGCCAATCATCGAGGGGGACAGGATTGTCTCCCAGGGCGAGACCATATTGGGCGGTGATTGCAAGGCTGGGATTGCCGCCATCATGGAGGGCCTGGAGTCGGTAGTCGAGGAGGGCCTTCCCCATCGCCCCCTTCAGCTGGTCTTCACCAGGGGAGAGGAGAAGGGTCTGGTTGGCGCAACCAATCTGGATTTCTCCATGGTTCGCGCGCTGGAGGCAGTTGTGTTCGATGGCAACGGCCCCGTCAGCACAATCACCGGTTCCAGTCCCAGTTACATGAGCTTCGACGTCCGGGTACGGGGCAGGGGAGCCCACGCCGGGGTGGAGCCGGAGAAGGGTTTGTCCGCCATACGGATCGCTTCAGAAATTATCCAGGACCTGCCGCAGGGCCGGCTCGACGAGGAGTCCACCTTCAACGTGGGACTCATTTCCGGCGGAACCGTGCGCAATGCCGTACCGGTGGAGGCGTATTTCGGTGGTGAATTCCGCAGCAGAAATACGGAGACCTTCGATCTGCTGCGGATGCAGGTTTTGGCGACCCTGCAGCAGGCCAGGGAAAAGTACCGGGATGCCAGCATCGAAGAGGAGTTGGAGGTACTGTTCCTGACGTACAACCTGGACCCGGAGGAACCCGTAGTCCGGATGTCCCGCCGCATTATGGAGGAGATGAACCTTACGCCCAACATTCAGCCATCCGGGGGTGGAACCGATGGAAACATCATGCGGTTACAGGGAATTCAAAGCGTGGTGGTCGGCATGTCCACCAACCAGATGCACACGGTGGACGAGTACGTGGTGATTCCCGATCTGGTGGATACGGCAACCTTCTGCCGCCGCCTGATAACCGACCGGCATTAGCCGCAAACCCACGGCTGATTCAGTACCGGAAAGGGGCCGGGGCGACATCGCCCTGCCCCTACTGGTTTCACTGCCCCGGCGGCAAGCTTAGCGTTAAAGCATCCCGGCCAATATTTCCTTGAGTTCCTGGGCGAATTCCTTCCGTTGCCATTCCCGCACTTCTGTAGCATTATTTCCTGCCAACTCCCTGCTACCCTGGTCCGGGTTGCGGGCCAAGCGTTCGAGGCTGGAAGCCGGCCAAAGCAGGGAAGGGTCCAAACCCAGGGATGCTCCCCGGTCATTCCGCCACTGTTTCAGTTGTTGCAGGCGAGTCTGCTCCTCCCGGGTGGGCGGGATGCGTCTGGGACGGGGTGGGCGCTGTATGCCGGGCCCCTGCATGCCTCGTTGAATGCTGGCGCGAATCCGTCCTCCCAACCTGCGGACTGCCTGGGGCGCCAGGCCGGGCGCCTGTTCCAAGGGGGAAAGGGGATTCTGGGCCAGATAGATAAGAACCTCGTTGCCCATGATTCGGTAGGGGGGAAGGTCAATCCGTTCCGCTTCCGCCTCCCGCAGGTCGAACAGTTCCTTCAGGATTCCCAATTGCTGAGGAGTTAGGCGATCGCTGCCCTTGACGCGCATGAAATCGGGAGATGGAGTGTCCGGCGCAGATCTTGCTGATGCTTCCAAGCGTCCGAACTCTTCCTGCACCCAGGCCAGCCGACCGGCTTCCGATAACAATTCCTTTAGACGGCGCGCCAGGGGAATCAGATAATGGACATCGGCGGCGGCATAGGAGATGGCTTCAGAACTTAAGGGTCGCAAACCCCAGTTGGACCGTTGCATCCGTCGGCTCTTGGGAATTTCTACATTCAGGAAATGTTCCAATACCGCCGCCAGGTTGGGCCTCACCATGCCCAGGAACCGGGCGGCTATTTCGGTGTCGAACAGACCGGAAATGGCAAAGCCGTACTCCCGGTGAAGGGAACGGAGATCGTAGTCCGAGCCGTGAAGTACCTTGACGTTGGCGTTGCTGGCGAGGGTCGGTCCCAGGGCGGATAAGTCTTCAACTGCCAGGGGGTCAACCAGGTATATGTCGGTTTCGGTGGCCAATTGAATGAGGCAGACCCTACCTCGGTAGGCGTACATGCTGTTGGCCTCGGTGTCGATGGCCAACTCCACAGCCCCGGTCAGTCCTGAGGCTGTCTGATCCCATTTGCTCTGGCTGTCGATCAGTTGTGGTTGGTTCAAGTTCTCCCTCGCCCCTGGTTCCCGGTCAAGACGAAAAGATGATTCCTCCGTTGTTCGTTCAGAGGATTTGCCCAACAGGGGCAGAGTCTGGGAAGTAGCAACGGATTGATGCGGCACAGTATAGCGCCAGCACCTGCCAGACCGATTATAGCAAGGTTTGAACCACCCCTGGCCGGTGCTATACTTGCCCCGCCGGAGTGGGGACGCCGGTCCGAACCCCCGTCTGCCCCGCTAACGGCGGTACCACTGAACGCTGGAACGGAGGATATCATGAACGGAGCGGAATTGAAGGCCACCCTTGCCGCGGGCGGAAGGGTCTATGGCAGTATGATCAGTCACGGGCGCAACCCCCGTTGGGTTGAAGCCCTGGGTGGTATCGGCCTGGATTACGTGGTGATCGATTCGGAGCATGGGCCCCGCAGCCGGGCCGAGATGGCGGATTACCTGGCGGCCTTTGGCGGTTCCCCACTGGTTCCCATCGTGCGCATACCCATTCCCGCCTCCCACTACGTGACCATGGCGCTGGACGCCGGCGCCCAGGGGATTCTGGCCCCCTATTGTGAAACGGTGGAGGAGGTGAAAGAGGTCATCGGCGCGGCCAAATGGCGACCCCTGAAAGGCGAGGCAGTTCGCCAGCTTATGGACGGGGGCGAACACATTAGCGACGCCACCCGCGCCTACCTGGAAAACCGGAACCGGAACACCGTTGCCATCATTGGAATCGAGAGCGTCGCCGCCGTCAACAACCTGGAAGAAATTCTGAAGGTGCCGGGCATTGACGGGATTTTCGTTGGCCCCAACGACATCAGCATTTCCATCGGCTTTCCCGACCAGTACGACCGGCCCGAGTACCGGGAGATTGTTAAGAAGGTGATTGACACATCCGAGGCCCACGGTATTGCCACCTTGGTTCATCACCAGACGGCAGACCTTTCCACCTACTGGGTGGGCCAGGGCGCCCGGTTCGTGCTGCATACCACCGATCGGCGGGCCCTGACCGAGGCCTATCGACGGGACTTTGCCGCCCTCAGGAAAGCGGCCGGTGAAGGCTGAAGAAGTCGATGATTCTGAGGCTGGGTTAAGGCGATTCCCAACGGCGGCGTAGGGACTCGACATAAACCCTTTCGTAGTCGCCGTGGTGGCCCGTGTGGTGAGAATCGGCCAGTTGCTCGGCCCAGAGGTACTCCACATCGTCCCATCGGATGGGATAGGGTGGCTGGTCGAAGAAGTCGGTTACCGCCTTTTGCGGGTCGGCGGCAAAGGCATAGCCCATCATCTGAAAGTTATCGTAATGATTCCCGTGTTCCGAAATGAACCGGCCCTTCATGGCGGCCAATATTACATAGGCTGGCATGTCATTTCCCGGAAACTGTGGTTCTACGGGATATTGAATCGTACATTGCCCCGTTTCAAGCCGTTATGAGCAATGCCCGCTATTTGGCAAAAATGTGAACGGTGGTAACGTCGCCGGCTCCGGAACACTGGGCCACGCCGACCCTGGCCCCTTCAACCTGGCGCGGGCCTGCCTCTCCCCGAAGCTGGGTGACGGTTTCGTGGACCATTCTTATCCCTGTGGCTCCGAAAGGATGGCCCATGGCCAGCAGTCCGCCGTCAGTATTGACCGGAATGTCACCGGTCAGCGCCGTCCTGCCCTCCAGGGTGCCTCGCCACGCCTCGCCCTGGGGAAACAGTTGCATGGCCTCGATTTGCTGTAGCTCGCCGATGGTGGCGGCATCGTGGACTTGAACCAAATCCACGTCCTCCGGGCCCAGCCCGCTCATCTCATAGGCTGCCAGGGCCGCCGGTTCGGTACGGTAGGGACTGAAGGCCGAGTGGTCGCTGCCCCGTCCATTGTAGTTGCCCGATGTCAGGGCCGCCGCCACCACCCGGATGGCGCGGGAATCGTCGAGGCCGTGGCGTTCCAGCGCCTCCCGTGCGCACAGGACGGCGGTCGCCGCGCCTTCGCTGGTGGGGCAGCATTGGTAGAGGGTCAGCGGGTCCGCGATGGGGCGGGAAGCCAGGACATCCGCCACGGTGAAGGTATCCTTGCGGTGGGCGTAGGGGTTCAGCGCCCCATTCTGCCGGGCCTTAACCGCTACCTGGGCCAGGGCTTCCGGCGACGCGCCCGTCTCCTCCATGTAGCGACGCGTGCGCAGGGCGTAACCGGCCATCATGTGGTCTCCGCCGATGTAGCGGTCGGGGCTGTCGGCGGCGGTCACCGTTACCGGCCCACCGGGCACCTTCTCCGCGCCGAAAGCCAGGGCCAGGTCATACACGCCGGACGCTATGCTCCAGTAGGCTTGCCAGAAGGCGGTGGAACCACTGGAGCAGGCATTTTCCACATTGATTATGGGTATTCCGGTCAGACCCAGGCTGCCGAGGGCCGTTTCCCCTACCGACATGCCATGGTAATAGACGTGGCCGAAGTAGGCCACCGGAACGCTTCGCCAGGGTACGCCGCAGTCCTCCAGGGCCGCCAACACGGCCTCCCGCGCCAGGGTTGCCAGGTCTTTGCCTCGGAATCGACCGAAGGGATGCAGGCCTACGCCCACCACCACAACTTCTCGACCCGGTTTGGGTTGGGCCATGCCTACCCTCCTCCGCTCGCTTCCGGCGTTCCGGCCATTGGCGCCCACTTATAGACCATCAGGGTCTGCGAGGCATCGGATGCTGAAGGGACTGGCTGAAGAGTCAATTTGACCCGAATGCCCACCGAGAGTTCTTCGTGGGCCGCGCCGACTACCTCCGCCAAGATGTGAGGGCCCTCCGGCAGTTCCACCTCGCCCAGTACGTAGGGAACCGGCCCGGGCCATCCCTCGGGCGGCACCCGGACGATGGTGTAGCTATAGAGTGTTCCCTCCCGGCTCAGCTCCACCCCTTCCAACCGGGCCGATGAACAGGCCTGGCAAAAGACGGCTGCCCCGAACAGGTAAACACCGCAATCCAGGCAGCGAGTCCCCAGAAGGGTACCCTGCGATTCATCCGCGGGGTCAAGTCTCAGCCTGGTGGGATCCACGGGTATGGGGCGCTTCGGGGATGGAGTTGTCACAGTGATTCAATCCGTGCCTTTGTTCAGCTTGCCGGTGGCCTGCGGTAGTTCAGGTTAAGCCAGCCCCCAAGGACTGTCAACCGGGGCAGCAGCGCAGGGTAGGGCGCGCCTTTCATTGCCCAGTGCCGGCCGCCTTCCTCCTTGCCACGAAAAGGGGCAGGGGCTAATATTGGGTGGGTCAGACCGGAATAGGTACTGCAATTGCCATCATTGAAGGCAGGAGGAGGGAATCTTGCCCGAAGCTACGATCAACGGATTCCGAATGTATTACGAAACTCATGGTTCGGGACCGGCCCTGGCGATGATTCACGGTGGGTTGGGCGGAGGTGAAGGCTGCGCCCAGATGATGGAACACCACGCCCAGATATTGTCCGGGAGTTTTCAGGTGATTGCCTACGACCGGCGGGCCGCCGGACGTTCTGAGACTCCGAAGGATGGTTATTCCATTCCCCAGTACGCCGAGGATTTGGCCGCCCTGTTGGACCATCTGGGGATTGGCGTCGCCCACATATTGGGTTCTTCAGCCGGCGGGCCCATAGCCCTCCAGTTTGCCCTGGATCACCCGGACCGGACCCATTCGCTGCTGCTCATCAACACGATGACCTACGTCCAGGAGTCGGAGCGGGTGGTACGGCAACGGGAACTGGATGAGATAAAGCAGGTACTGGCGGAAAGGGGCAAGGAGGCGGCCGTGGAGGCGGGCCTGAACAGCCGATGGCCCGGCTTGAGGGAGACCGACCCCCAGCAGTTCGCCAAGCTGAAGGCCATAAACGTGGAACAGTTCGATGGCATTGTAGCCACCATTCAAAGCTACCTGGACATAGGGGATTCGCTGGAAGCGCGGCTGCACGAGATCGCCATGCCAACCATGATTGTCCACGGCGATGCCGACAGCCGCATCAACATTGCCTGCGGTCTGCAATTGCACCAGGGCATTCCCGGTTCTGAGTTCCACGTGATACCCGGGGCGGAACACGGCCTGCTGACCAACGAAGCCCGACGAACCCGGGGCCTGATGGAAGAGTTCCTGGCCGAAACCTCCGCCCAGTTGCGAATATAAGGGCGGCCCGTCCGGGTTCGAGTTCGGTGATACCTTCAATCTGACGAGGTACCGAAATGGCAACCACTAGCATTGACCACATTGCTATGCCCACCGCCAACGCGGCGAGGCTGATCGAGTTTTACAAGCGACTGGGATTCACCATCAACGATGAAGACCGTTGGCGACAGGGCGAGGTGGGTATTTTCTCCATCCAGGTGGGCGATTCCAAGATCAATGTCCACCCGGAGGGATATACGGCCACGTTGCGGGGTGACACGGCGGTGCCCGGCTGTACCGACATCTGCTTCGTCTGGGAGGGCGCCGTTGAAGACTGTCAGCAGATGCTGGCGGATGCCGGCGTTGAGGTTATCCGGGGGCCGGGACCGCGAAAGGGGGCCAGGGCCGGCGGCGGTCTGCCGGCCGTCAGCCTCTATGCCCGGGACCCGGACGATAACCTGCTGGAGTGGATGATATACACCTAGTATTTGTCAGTTCAGTCAATACTGGCAGAATGGAAGAAGGGCGCGGAGTTCGCGCCATGCAATTCTCATGTAAGGAAGTTTTACGATGGCGCGAATGACCGGTAAGGAAGCATTGGCCCGAATGTTGGTTGCCGAGGGAGTGGAGTACATTTTCGGTAACCCCGGCACCAGCGAAACACCATTCCTGGACGTACTTCAGGATTTCCCCAGCCTGCAATATCTGCAGGCCCTCCAGGAAGGCACCGCCGTGGGTATGGCCGACGGGTACGCGCGGGCCACCGGCAAGCCGGCCTTTGCCAACATTCACATTGCTGGCGGGCTGGCCAACGGCATCAGCGCCCTCTATAACGCCTACCGGGGTGGCACCCCCCTGGTGCTCACCGCCGGAAATTCCGATACCCGAATGTTGCTCAGCGACCCGGTTCTCTCCGGCGACCTGGTGGAGATGACCCAGCAGTTCACCAAGTGGAGCGCGGAGATTCCCCACGCCAGCAATATTCCCATGGCCGTCCGCCGGGCCTTCCGGGAAGCCATGACCCCACCCATCGGCCCGGTGTTTCTGTCCTTCCCGTGGGACACCATGGACGAGGAAGTGGACGTGGACATAATTCCCTCCTCGACCGGGTATCACCGGATGCGGCCGGACACGGCAGCCCTGGCCGGGGCGGTGGACCTGCTGGCCCGGGCCGAGAACCCGGTCATAGTGGTTGGGGACCGGGTGGGCCAATCGGGCGGGGGCGCGGAGCTGGTGAGGGTGGCCGAATTGCTGGGCGCCAAGGTGTATGCCAGTTCATACACTTATTCGGAAATCAGCTTCCCCATGAACCACGACCAATACGCGGGTATGTTGAACTTGAACAGCGCCGCCACCCGCCGACAGTTGGCCGAGGCCGACGTGGCGCTGGCCGTGGGGACCAACGTCTTTTCCTCCTTCCTGTATGTTTCTGAACCCTTCCTGTCTCCGGGTACCAAGCTGGTGCACATGGACAGCGACCAGCAGGAGATAGAGAAGGTCTATCCCACCGACCTTGGGATACCGTGCGACCTCAAGTCCGGATTGGGCGAGTTGGCAGACGCTCTGGACCAGGAATTGTCCGCCCCGGTACGGGAAGCCGCCGCCACCCGGGCAGCCACCCTGGGGAACGCCAGGCGCCAGGCCAGGGAGGAGTACCTGCGCCGTATGCAATCGCTGCCCGATACCCGTCCCATGCCTGTGGACCGGATGATGTACGAACTCTCCCAGTCCCTGCCGGAAAACGCCATATTGGCTGACGAAGCCATAACCTCCCGGGGCGCCCTGCTGCAGGCGGTGGAACCCTCCGAACCGGGGAGTTACTTTGCCATCCGGGGCGGCGCGCTGGGCTGGGCCATGCCCGGCTCCCTGGGCATTCAGTTGGCGAACCCAGACCGACCGGTGGTGGCCGTGGTGGGCGACGGGGCCTCCATGTACACGGTTCAGGCCCTGTGGACGGCGGCCAGGTACAACATTCCCGTGACCTACGTAATCTGCAACAATCGTTCCTATCGCATTCTCAAGGTGAACATGGACGTTTACCTGCGGGGAATGCTGGAGGATGCGGAACGCAGTAGCGAATACGTGGGCATGGATTTTGCGACCCCGTTGCCTCTGGCAGAGCTGGCCACGGCCATGGGTGTGGCCGGACAGAACGTGGAGGATCCGGCCATGCTGCGTCCCGCTTTGGAGCAGGCCATTGCCAGCGGCAAGCCTTCCGTGATAAACGTGAGCATTGACGGTAGCCTGTAGCCCCGGGGCCCCCGCTGTAGCCGTTGTTGGGCAAGCGAAGAAGCGATTGAGGAACCTGAGTTGGCGGCCATAACCGCGGTCACCTTCGATCTTTGGCAAACCCTGTTGCTGGACCGTCCGGAGATGGGCCGAATCCGTACCCAGGCCAGGCTTCAGGGTACACAGGAGGCCCTTGCCCCGGTGGGGGAAGGGTACGGAATCGACCATATTGAGCGGGCATATCAGGAAGGGGTTCGCCGGTGCCAGCGTATCCGGGAGGCCCACCGGGACGTATCCTTCGACGAGCAGGTGAGGATTTTCGTCAACTGCATCGGAGATGGGTTGGCCGAGCGTATTCCCTCAACTGTTTTTCGGGAAATAGCTGCCTGTTACGCCGACTCTTTCTTTGAATACCCGGCCCGCCCCCATCCCCAGGGGGTGGAGGTGCTACAGGCGGTACGGGACATGGGCCTCCGCATGGGCATGGTGTCCAACACCGGCATGACGCCCGGGGTTTCCTTCCGCCGCTTCCTGGCAGAGCACGGTATGCTGGAGTTTTTCGGGGCCCTGACCTTCTCGGACGAAGTTGGCTTCGCCAAACCGGCCTGCGCAATGTTCAGCCTGACGTTGGACCAGTTGGGGGCAAGTCCGGCCCAGGCCGTGCACGTGGGGGACAGCATCTTCCTGGACGTGGCCGCTGCCAAGGCCTGTGGCCTGAGGACGGTGTGGATCGAAGGCTTCAGCGAACGTCCTGACCCCACCGACCCAGCCACCGCCCCGGACGTGAGTGTTGCCTCCCTGGGCGAGGCGCCGCAGGCAATACGCCAACTGCTGGAGGCGTACCCTACCCTTTAAGGCAGTTGTCCAGAGCGCCCTTCGCCAAACCGCGGCTACGTTCCCCGGCTACGTGCCCCGGGCTGAGCATCTCTCGCCCCCTTTGCTTCCCTTGACAACCCATAGCCCGTACCCTAACCTGAAAGTTGATGCTGATTCCCTGCTTTCCACGTGGTGGCGCCGGAAACGGGATTGCCCTTCGAAGGAGAATATGGATGGCAATGGTGGGGTGGGGTAAAGAGTCCCGGACGGACTGGGCCGGCGGAGCCAGCAATGGTTGAACTGGACCGCATCTGTCAGTCCCTGTTGAGCCAGCGTTCATTGATTGTAGCCAGCAACCGGGGGCCGGTGGAGCATTACGTTGCCCCCGATGGCCGTCCCGAGGCTCGTAGGGGCAGCGGCGGCATCGTCACCGCCCTCAACTCGCTGGCGCACGCTGCGCCTTTCACCTGGGTGTCCAGCGCCATGGGCGAGGGGGATCGGCTGGTTGCCACTGCCTCCCCCGGTGGATCCTACAAGTCGCCCCTGCCAGGTCACAAAATCGACTTGCGCTACGTGGTTACGCCTCGCCGGGTTTACCACAAGTACTACAACGTTCTTTGCAATCCCCTGCTCTGGTTCCTGCAGCACTACATGTGGAACCCGCCGTACAACCCCAACGTTGATTCCAGCGTCCACGATGCCTGGGCTAATGGGTATTTGCCGGTGAACCAGGCCTTTGCGCAGGAGGTCGTTGACCAGGCGCGGGCAAACGACTTGCCACCGGTGGTAATCGTCCATGACTACCATCTTTACCTTTTGCCGGAGCAGGTGCGGCGGGAGTTGCCCGACGCCATCATCCTGCACTACGTTCATATCCCCTGGCCCACCCCACGCTATTGGCAGATGATCCCCTCCGCCATTTCCCGGCGTATCTGTTCTTCCCTGGTGAACGCGGACATCGTAGGGTTTCAAACCCAGCAGGACCGGGAAAGCTTCCTGGCTTCGGTGGAGGCCTTTGTTCCCGATGCTACGGTTGGCCCAGACCGCCAGTCCGTCATCCGCGACGGGCGCGCCACTCGGGTGGAGGTTTATCCCCTGTCGATCAACGTCTCGGAGGTACAGCGCATCGCCAGTTCCCCGCGGGCCATCGAGCATGAGGAAAACCTGCGCTCTCGCAAGAGTGGCGCCACCGCCATTGTCCGCATTGACCGGGCGGAGCCAAACAAGAACGTGGTGAGGGGTTTCCGAGCCTATGAGTTGTTGCTGACCCGCCATCCTGAACTGAAGGGCAAAGTGAATTTCCTGGCCTTCCTGGTGCCTTCACGCACCCACATTCGCCAGTACCAGCGATACATGGAAGAGATACAACAGGTGGTGGACCGGATAAACGAGAAGTTTGGCGCCGAGGATTGGCAGCCCGTCACCACCTTCATGGAGAACAACTACACCCTTGCTATCGCTGGCATGAGGCTCTACGATGTGCTGCTGGTCAACACTTTGATCGAGGGGATGAACCTGGTAGCCAAGGAGGGCCCGGTGGTCAACACCCGCAACGGGGTTCTGGTCCTTTCCGAGACCAGCGGGGCCTTTGAACAACTGGCGGAAGGGGCCGTTCCCGTTTCCCCAACGGACGTGGAGGGGACCATGGAGGCGCTCCATACGGCCGTCACCATGGTTCCTGAAGAAAGGAAGCGCAGGGCCGAGGCGCTGGCTCAATCCATTAACCACCATGACCTGAACCACTGGATTTGCCGGCAGTTGGAGGATGTCTGTTCCTTGCTCCGTGAACCGGCAGAGGAGAACACCGTTGCTTGACGACCCGTTCCATGGTCAGTTGCCCGATGGGGAGCGCCCCGACATAGTGCTGTATATCTTTCCTCACTTGAAAGAGTTTCTGGCTATTGACCTCCGCGATGATTCCTCGGAAGTAACCCTCCTCAATGCCGAGGATGTGTTCGATTACCAGTTCTTTCAGGGGCTGGAGGAGGAGTTTTCCAGTACCCTTCAGGAGGGCAATGTCTATCCCTTCTCTCACATCATCAACCTGCCCCTGCGACTGGAGGAAATCATCCGGAGCATAGCCATGGCTTCCATCATGGCAAAGCTGGGGGTGGAATGCTCGGAGGATGAAGAACTTCCCAGCGTGGTGGTTTTCATAATCAGCGGCGGGGCGCTGGCCCTGCACTCAGACAAGCTGGTCAACAGCCTGCGGGAGCTCCTCCGAACCTATCCGGGGAGCGCTGAAGTTCCCCATTGGGAGAACGTGATTTCCCGCCTGGTTCGCGAGGAGAATCAGGCGCTGCAGGAACTCAGCTACCAGGAACTCACGGAGGCCCTGCGGGACGATTCCCCGGACTACTTCACCCTATGGGAGAATCGCAATTAGCCTCGGTCAGCATGAGTAGGGAAGAGGATAGGCCCCCCGACGGAGAGGGCAGTTGCAACTGATAGGGTTGATCTCCGATACCCACATGGCAGGCAACGGACGCAGCTTGCCGGACGCGGCCTTGAATGCTCTGTCCGGCGTTGACCTGATTCTCCACTGTGGCGACCTGGAGTGTTTGGGGGTGCTGGACTACCTGGAAGAGGTGGCGCCGGTTCTGGCAGTGCGCGGCTACGAAGACCCCACCGAACTCGGCGAACGCCTGGCATCCACAACCCGGGTGGTTAGGGTGGAAGAGGTGGCCATCGGCATGGTTCACGACATCCAGTGGCCCACGCCTAGAATAGCCACCAACCCGGACGGTACCGGGTTGGTATTCCCACCGGGTCGGGTTTCCGATCTGCTGACCCGCAAGTTCGGCGAGCCCGTTGATGTGGTGGTATTCGGCGACACCCATGAGGAGTTGGTCTGCTGGCACGATGGAGCCCTCTTCGTGAACCCCGGCAGTCCCACCTACCCGGGCCGCCGGCACAAGCCCGGTTCGCTGGGAACCCTGGCGCTGCTTAGGGTTGACGGCCGGAGCGTAGAAGTGGAGATGGTGGAGTTGGCGCAGTTGGGGAATTCGGGTTGAAGCCGGGTGAAACCGCACCTGATGCTGGGCCAAAACAATGAAAAAGTGGACGGGACCCCAGAGGGGTCCCGCCCGTGCTTTCCTGGCTTAAGAGACTGTTACTAACCTGCCAGGTTGATCAGGGGCGCCAGTTCCTTGAAGACGGGGGCGAAAACCAGCGAAACGATTGCCATCAGCTTCAGCAGAATGTTCAGGGACGGGCCGGAAGTGTCCTTGAAGGGATCGCCAACCACGTCGCCCTCCACCGCAGCCTTGTGAGCATCGGAACCCTTGCCGCCAAAGTTGCCCAACTCCACGTACTTCTTGGCATTGTCCCAAGCCCCGCCGGCGCTGGCCATCATGATCGCCAGCATGAATCCGGCGGCCACGGCCCCGATGAGCAACCCGCCCAGGGCCGCCTCGCCCAGGACGAAGCCGGTAACCAAGGGCGCCAGCACAGCCATCACGCCGGGAATGATCATTTCCCGCAGGGCGCCCCGGGTGCTGATGTCCACGCAACGGGCCGAATCGGGCCGGGCGTTGCCTTCCATCAAGCCCGGTATCTCCCGGAACTGCCGCCGCACCTCGTCAACAATGCCCTGGGCCGCCCGTCCCACCGCCTGCATGGTCATGGCGGAGAAGAGGAAGGGTAGCATGGCGCCGATTACCACGCCAACCAGGATTTCGGGCTGGAGCAGGTTTATGCCGGCGCCCCCGGCCACCAGGCGGCCGTCTGCCCCCAATTCAATCAACCCGGCGCTGACCGAGTAGGCCGCCAACAGAGCCAGGGCGGTCAGGGCGGCGGAGCCGATGGCAAACCCCTTCCCCGTTGCGGCGGTCGTATTGCCCAACGCATCCAGGGCGTCGGTCCGCTCCCGGACCTGGGGGTCCAACTGGGCCTGCTCGGCAATGCCGCCGGCATTGTCCGCCACCGGGCCATAGGCGTCGGTAGCCAGGGTTATACCCAAGGTAGAAAGGAGGCCCACCCCGGCCAGGGCCACGCCGTAGAAGCCGGCGAACCAGTAGGCCAGAAGAATGGCTATGGAGATGCAAACCACCGGAATCAGGGTGCTGAGCATGCCGGTGGCTATGCCGCTGATAATCACCGTGGCAGCGCCCGTCTGCGACGACTCCGACACCCGCTTGGTGGGTTTGTAGCTGTAGGAGGTGTAGTACTCGGTGGCCAAGCCGATTATTGTGCCAGCCACCAGGCCGGCAACGACGCAGCCGAACCAGGCCCAGTTCTGGGTTAGGGTCAGGGTAAGGACTGCCGCAAATACGATGAGGAGACCGCCGGCGGCGAAGATACCATATCGCAGGGCCCAGAGCAGCTTCTCGAAATCAGCCTGCTCGCCGCTTCGCACCACGAAGGTACCCAGGATGGCGGCGATTATCCCCGCCCCAGCCAGCAGTAGCGGGAACAGGGCCTGGGGGTCGGTTATGCTGGTGGCGGTACCGGCTCCCATGGCCAGGGCCACCGCGCCGGCGGACAGGGCTATGGCGGAAATGATGCTGCCCACGTAGGACTCGAAAAGGTCGGCGCCCATGCCAGCCACGTCACCCACGTTGTCGCCCACGTTGTCGGCGATTACGCCCGGGTTGCGAGGGTCGTCTTCCGGAATGCCGGCTTCAACCTTGCCCACCAAGTCGGAACCAACATCGGCGGCCTTGGTGAAGATGCCACCGCCCACGCGGGCGAAGAGGGCCACGGAACTGGCGCCAAACCCGAATCCGGCCACCACGCTGATGTTACCGAAGACGAAGTAGAGGACACTGACACCGAGGAGGCCGATGCCCACCACGGTAATGCCCATGACGGTGCCGCTGGAGAAGGCCACCCGCAGCGCCGGGTTGAGACCGCGCATGGCTGCTGCGGCCGTCCGGACGTTCGCCCGCACGGCAACGTTCATGCCCACGAACCCGGCCAGTCCGGAGCACAAAGTACCCACCAGGTAGGAAATTGCCGTGGCCGGTATGCCCAGCCGATGGGTGAAGAACGTATAGTCCAGCACGGCCAGGACGATGGTTACCACTACCACCAGGGGCAGCAGGGCACGATATTCCCGGCTCAAAAAGGCCGATGCTCCCACTCGGATGGCATCGCCTATTTCAGTCATTCGGTCGTTGCCAGCATCCGCCTTTACCACCCTCATCGCCATGATGGCGGCAAAGGCAAGGGCGATTACTCCGGCAATTAGGGGCAGGGCCACAAGTAGGGCGCTTGAACCCATGGGACACACCTCTACGTTACGGAAATGCGCTGTCAAAAGCGTTGGAAACGTATCATATACCCATATCAGTGTCAACATACGCCCAATCTGGTACTGGGGCCAATACCTTGACCAGGCAGGTAGCGACCTGGGCGCACTGCGGGAAGACAGTTTGCGCCGCTACCGGTATAGGGCGACGCAGGCCATTCTTCCGCTTTCCATTACATACGCACCTCATTGTGGTAGAGTCTTGGCAAATCGAGGAATTGTAGCGGGGAATGATGAACATGGATGGACTCTTCGACCTTACCGGCAAAGTGGCTATTGTTACTGGAGGCAACGGCGGTCTGGGACTGGGCATGGCGCGAGGCCTGGCCCGGGCCGGCGCCAATATCGTTGTGGCGGCCCGGGACCAGGATAAGACGGAGGAAGCCGTGGCCGAACTGGAGGGAATGGGAGTCAAAGCCATGGGGTTAATGACCGACGTCACCAGTGAAGCTGAAATCAAGCAGATGGTTGCGGATTCGGTATCCGCCTTCGGTCGGGTGGATATTCTGGTGAACAATGCCGGCACCGTGGTTCGCAAAACCCCGGACCAAACCTCCACCGAGGAATGGGACCGGGTGTTCGACGTGAACCTGCGGGCGGCCTTTCTGGCGGCGCGGGAGGTTTACCCCTATATGAAGGAACAGGGCGGTGGCAAGATTATCGGCATAGGGTCCATGTACTCCCTTTTCGGGGGTGGGGGCAGCGGCGCTCCCTACTCGGCCAGCAAGGGAGGCGTGGTACAGTTGGCCAAGAGCCTGGCCGTGGCCTGGGCCAAGGACAACATCCAGTCCAATGCCATTCTGCCCGGCTGGTTCATGACCACGTTGACTTCCGACATCCCCGTGGACCAGCCCGAACGGTACCAGATGATCAGCAACCGCATACCTGCGGGGAGGTGGGGAGATGTGGATGAGCTGCAGGGGGTTGTAGTGTTTCTGTCCAGCCGAGCGTCGGATTACATAACCGGCGCGGTGATAACGGTGGATGGGGGCTACTCGGTAATGTAACCCCCTTACGTCCCAGGGTGACAGGGAGGTAGGAGACCTTCCCGGCAATGCGGGAATGGGAAGGAAACGGAATCAGGCCCGGGCCGTTAGTCCAGTTGGTCCAGCGCTTCCCGGGACAGCATCATCTTGACCGGACTGATGGGGCGGAAGGTACGAGACACCCGGACGTCCCCCGCCAGGCTGCAAAGGGTGTAGGCGTCATAAGGGGCCATGCCCTTCTCCCTCACCAAAAAATCCACCATGTCGCGCACGGCCTGCTTCATGGCCGGCGCCAGTTCCTCGCCATAGGACAGCACCACGAAGTGGTCGGGCGTGAGGGCGCGGGGGCTGGCAATGGTCATTCCCTTCTCTACCGTAACCCGGATGTGGGTATCGGAAGAACACTCGGCGCCAGTTCCGGCCACGGCGCCGTCACCAACCAGGGCGTGACAGTCGCCCAGGGCCAGCAGGCCGCCCGCCACGAACACCGGCAAATAGATCACGGAACCCTCCACCAGTTCCTTCATGTCTATGTCGCCACCGTAGGGGCCGCTGTCGCTGGCAGTACACTGGACGTAGGTGGGCGTGGTGGCGACCAACCCCATGGACGGGTTCATGTTCAGCCGGATTCCACTGGGCAGGACCAATTGCCCACCGTCAATGGACATAACTGTTGGGAAGCCCTCGGTGAATTCCTCCTCCAGGAAGCCGCGGCCGGGCATCACCATGTGGGCTGGGCCCTCCTTGGGGGTGATTTTCAGGAACTCCACCTTCAGGGCATCGCCGGGTTCGGCCCCCTGCACATAGATCGGGCCGGTGGCGGGTCCCTTCAGGGCCTTGGCGTCCAACTGCGCCGGATCCCGCAGGCCTTCGAACGCGTCCCAAGTCTCCACCATCAACTCCTCTCCCGACTCAATGGTGATGGCCGGTTCCTGGGCGGCATCGAGAAAATATATGCGGTTCTCCCTGCTCAACGTCTTCATCGTTTCCCTCCTCTGGCAACTGCTGCGGTTTCTTTGGCGGCGGACTTGCCTTCGGTTGACCGGGGCAGGATTACCTGCCGGACGGTTACCCCCCGCGCGGGGTGCAGGTCCACCAGGTTTGCGGCGACGTGCTCATGGTCGGGGGCTGCCCCCAGGGGCGAACCGGAGTAAAAGGCAACCGTATCCCCTTGGGTAACCTCCACGTGCCGTTCCCAGTGTCCCAGGGCCAGGTAGTCGCACCCTGCCTCCGCCACTTCCTGCGGGCTGATGGGAGAAGAACGCAGGTCGGTGTCATTGGGAAAATGGAAGTGGCCGTGGGCCAGGGCCACCAGCCAACGTCCGTTGGCCGGCGTCGGCATACCCTCCAGGGGCCGAAAGTCGGGGGTGTGGTTGTTCATTGCCCTTCCCCACAGGTCAAGGCCCAATGCGAGGAAGGAAATGACCTGGCCGTCCAAGCCGGTGAACAGGTGGAAGTTTGCCGGGGGACGACGGAAAGGGCCCCGTAGGTACAGAGACTCCTCATGGTAGAGGTCGTGATTACCCGGAAGTGTGATCACCGGACGGTGGAGTCGGGCAATCTGTTCCAGGTAGAACTCCAGGGTACCCTCGGAGACCCGGGCATGGTCGAACACGTCGCCCACCACCAATAGGGCGTCGGCATCCAGTTCCAGAACGCCGTCAATTATCCGTGCGAAGGCTGCCTCGGCGCTGTCGCCGCGTGCCTGGTCCCCCAGGTGGGTGTCAGAGGTGTGGAGCAGGCGCACCGGCCGTTTTTCAGACATTGAACCGTCCAAGTTAAGAATGCGGAATCCCGACCGGTTTAGTGGCTCTTTCCAATGACACCCTGGGCCTGAAGACTTGCGATGTCCTCTTGGGAATAGCCCAATTCCTCCAGGACTTCTTGGTTATGCTGCCCCAGCAAGGGCGGGGGTCGGTTGATAACCGGGGGTGTTTCCGCCAGTTTCAGGGGGGAATTGGGCACTCTCAATTCAGGAACGTTGGGGTGTTCCATCTGGGCAATCATGTTGCGGGCATTCACCTGGGCATCGTGCACCACGTCGTCCACCCGGTTGATGGGGCCGCAGGGAACGCCGCACTGCTCGATGGTTTCCACCCACTCCGCCACGGTACGAGACTTGAAAATGGCGTTCAGGGCCGCAACGCATTCGGCCCGGTTGGCCACCCGGTCGTCGTTGGTCTTGAACCTGGCATCCTCCATAAGGTCGGGCCGGCCAATGCCCTGGCAAAACCGCTCCCAAAGACCCTGATTGGCCACGCCGAGGATGAAATAGCCGTCCGATGCCTGGAAACTCTGGTAGGGAACCAGGCTGGGGTGACCGGAACCCATGCGCTGGGGCGCCGACCCGGTGGCCAAGTAGGCGGTGGCGTGGTAGCTCAGGGCCGCGACCTGACCATCCAGCAGGGAGGCTTCCAGCCGTTGGCCCTGACCAGTGGCGAGTTTATGGTACAGGGCAGTAACCACCGACCCGTAGGCCATCATTCCGCAGAACAGGTCAACTAGGGAGAAACCCACCCGCATGGGAAGGCCGTCGGGTTCGCCGGTCAGGTCCATCAACCCGCTGTAGGCCTGGATTATCAGGTCGTAGCCGGGTTTTTCGGCCATGGGGCCGGTACGCCCGTAGCCGGAAATGGAGCAATAGACAATGCCCGGGTTGAAGGCGCGAATGTCCTCATACCCCAGGCCCATGCGGTCAAGGGCGCCGGCACGGAAACTCTCGATCATAACGTCGGCATCATTGGCCAACTCCCTTATGATGTCCCTTCCCCTTTCCTCCCGGAGGTTGAGGCTCAGGCTGCGCTTATTGCGGTTGAAGGAGACAAAGTTAGTGCTTTCTCCATTCCAGAAGGGAGTCCAGGAGCGGGTTTCGTCGCCCCTTTCCGGCTCTTCAATCTTTATGACATTTGCGCCCAGGTCACCGAGCATCATGGTGCAAAAGGGACCCGCCAGGGTACGGGTAAGGTCCACCACTTTGATGTTTTCCAATGCCGCAGCCATGGGCAACTCTTCCCCTTTCGTTAGAACCTGATTTGCGGATCCGGCGCCTAGGATATGTAGCTGTACGCGCCGGAATTATAGCATGGCAAAATTCCCGGCTGAAACCGCGTTGACATAAAGGCGCCCTTCCATCGGCCGGGGTTCCCCCATTGGGGCGACTGGTTGCCGGCGCGTTGACCATCACCGAAGTCGGATGTTAGGGTAGGGCAGTTTTGCCAGACGGTCGGGAAAGTACGATGGGGCCGGTACGGTAGGATAGTAAGGTCTGTGGAGCGGGACTCCTCCATGATCGTTTCCCTGGGGGGCATAAACATCGACCTGGTGGCCATGGCGCCCCGTTTCCCGGAACCGGGGGAGACGGTGGTGGGCAGCGCCTTCCTGAGCTATGGCGGCGGCAAGGGAGCCAATCAGGCCGTGGCCGCTGCACGCATGGGGGCCAGGACGGCCATGGTAGGCCGCGTCGGCGACGACATCTTTGCCGACCAGGCCCTGGCGGCGCTGGTGGCCTCCGGCGTGGATGTTTCGGCGGTGGGTGTAACCCGAAACACCAGCACCGGAATCGCGGTGATTGAAATCGACGAGGGAGGCCAGAACCGGATCATCCAGGTACTTGGCGCCAATGATACCTGTGGCGAGGAAGAGTTCACCCACGTATCGCGCCTGCTGAATGAGGCCTCGGCGTTGCTGCTGCAACTGGAGGTGTCCATCGAACTGTCCCTCCGGTGCGCCCAGGCAGCCAGGGAAGGGGGCGTTCGGGTGATACTGGACCCCAGCCCGGTGCGGCCTCTGCCCAATGACTTCTACGCCTGCTGTGACATCATCACTCCCAACGAAACGGACGCCCAAGCTCTGGTTGGAATTCCGGTGACCGATACTCAATCGGCGGCAATTGCGGCGGGCATCCTGCTGGAACGCGGTGTGGGGGCCGCCATCATCACCCTGGGAGCCCGGGGCGCATACTTTGCCACGCCCCAGGGTGGCGGATTCGTGCCCGCTCTGCCCGTAATGGCCGTGGACTCGGTGGGGGCCGGCGATGCCTTCAACGGGGCGTTGGCTGTGGCCCTGTCGGAAGGCAAAGAGCTGGAAGAGGCCGTGAAAATTGCCACGGCGGCGGGAGCTTTGTCGGTAACGAAGAACGGGGCGCAGGACGCCATGCCCACCCGAAATGAGGTGGATGTCCTGGTCGCCTCCTCCTTCCGAGAATTGGAGTAGCCTCATCCATTGGAATCTGGGGACAAATACTGCGCCGCCTGTGCCGCCCCGTTGGAATTGCGTGAGTCGGGCGGCGCCCTGCGGCCAGTGTGCCGAGCCTGTGGACGGGTGGTCTATTACGACCCCAAAGTCGCTGCCGTCACCATAATAGCTCGCAATGGCGGCATTCTGCTGGTGCGGCGGGCCAACCAGCCCGGATTTGGCCTGTGGAGCGTGCCGGGGGGATACGTGGATCGGGGTGAGGTGGTGGAAGAAGCGGCCACCCGAGAGGTCAGGGAGGAGACGGGACTGGAGGTGGAAATCTCCCGGCTGGTGGGCATATTTTCCGAAGCGGGCCGGCCGGTTATCCTGGTTGCCTATGCTGGCGTTGAAGTGGGTGGCCAGTTAACTTCCGGTCCGGAGACACTGGACGTGGATTTCTTCCCACCGGATGCGCTGCCTCCCATGGCCTTTCCCGGCGATGCCAAAATTTTGGAGGCATGGGCCAGAGGGCAACAGTAGTGAGGGCAGGTTGCGTTGCCCAGGAAGCCATTGGCAGCGTTAGAGAAACTCCTGGTAGTCAAGAAACGAATTTCCCGCACCCCGGAGCCCTACCACCCTTCCCTTTGAACGCAATGCCAGCGCCCTGCTTCACCCCACCAAGTTGAGGACTGGGATATTGCAAGCCTCCATTGCTTCCATGATGTTCAAGGTTCCCAAAATGGCCCTGGATCTGCTGCTGCCCCTGCACTGCATGGGCTGCGGCGCCCAGGGGGAGACAATTTGCGACCAATGTGCAGTTTCCCTGCCCCGACTCCATCCACCCTACTGCCGAATTTGCGCCGTCCCCGGGGTTGCCGGAGTGTGCGGCAATTGCCGAGACCAAACCCGGTTTTCCTCCGACCACCTGTCGGGGATTCGGGCGCCCTTCCTCATGGACGGGCTGACGAGGGATGCGATTCTGGCCTTCAAGTATCATAACTACCGCGCTGCGGCGCCGTGCCTGGCAAATCTGCTGGCCGGGTACTGGAGGGAACATCCCTTGCCGGGCAATGTTCTGGTGCCGGTTCCGTTGCACCCCCGTAAGCGCCGGGAAAGAGGCTACAACCAGGCGGAGCTGCTGGCGACACACCTGGGAAAGTCTGTCGGATTGCCCGTGGCCAAGGGGCTTCTCTCCCGCCTCCGAAACACTCCGCCCCAAGCTGCTATA
This sequence comes from Dehalococcoidia bacterium, assembly GCA_965221385.1. Lineage (GTDB taxonomy): Bacteria > Chloroflexota > Dehalococcoidia > Lucifugimonadales > UBA3495 > Bin22. Next base: position 418,125 of record OZ244885.1, on the reverse strand, counting down.
GAGGAAAGCACATTGCGCAGGGAAAACACGGCTGGAGCCTTTGCCTGCCAGGGTGATGCCACCGGGTTGCAGTGCATTTTGATTGACGACGTGTGCACCACGGGAAGTACCCTGGGGGCCTGCGCGGAGGCGCTGATGGCCGGCGGAGCCCAATCCGTCTGGGCCTTGACCCTGGCCCGACAGGAAGCTGGAATAAAGCAATAAACGGGAGGCCGGGGCGGCCAAAGCCAGCGCCGGCTAAGGTGGGCGCCCGCAATTAACGGCAGGGGCTGGCGCCAGTTCAACGCCTGGTGGGCAGGGTTACAGTGGCGGCGTCTTAAGTTCAGGAAGGTGCTGGGTGCAGTGGGCGATCTGCGCCGCCGGCAGACCAGTTCAAGCCTGCCGGGGCGCTTGATGAACTAACCCATCAATCCCTACGGTTCGCTCCGGTCCCAATCGGGCAGGGCATGATAGCCGACCTGCGGGACATCCACCTTGACCGGCAGGCCCTGGGCTTTCTTCAGTCGCTGAATATTGTACAGATGGGTCATGTACTCGAAGTAGCGATGGCGAAAGGTGGCCTCCAGGGTGATGTAACCCCAGGGGGGGTCATTCGGGTCTTCGCGCACCCCGGTTGGATGGGCCTGCAGCCAGTGGAGCTGCCCTCCCACTGAATTGCGTAATTCCTTGCTACGCATGGAGTTCACCGTCTCCGTCTCCATCACCGAGCAAGTGAAGTCCAGGCTCTTCCTGAGGACGGCGAAGATGGCCTCCACGTCCCAGTACTTTGTTTCGTCCAGGCGCCGGTCATAAGGCGAATCAATTATGCCGTCCCAGTCGTCGATTTCGGGCAAGCCATCGGTGAACAGGTTCTCTCCCCACCGTTGGAGCAGCCAGCGAAAATCGCCCGACGCCACGTGGCTGAGGTTGCGGCGAATGCTCCATTCACTCCAGCCCCACCGGTCGGAGTTGAAGTCCAGTTGTTCGTCGGTCAGGCCTTCCAATTCCTCCCGGTACATCTGGTAGATCTCCTCTCGGAACTGGGGAAACAGGGCAATTGCCGGGGATTCGCCCGTGATGTCGTGCTGGTCCATGTCCATTCCCTCATTGCAGACGTGTCATTCGGTGGTTTAGGGCCTTTGGGAAACGTTCCGGCCTGCGGCTACGGTTTGACCCACGTCTCGGACCATGCCAGGCAGGAACTGCTGCTCTGCCTGTCGCCGCGCATCTCCAGCCAAGGCTCCCCCTCGACGAAGTTCCCGTTGATGGTAAGTTGGGCCCTCCGGCTGGGTATGAAGCAGCTGAACACCCCGTGGGGACGGCCAGCAACGCTGCCAGCATCCACCCGCAGCATGTAGGGCTCCAGGAAGTCGTACCAGGTCAGGTGAATTTCCTCGTCATCGCTGAGCACCTTTTCCGTCCAGAAGGAACGCACATCTCCCGACTTGGAGAATTCTGCCTCCGTCACCGGGATGTTCTGGTCGGCGAATTCGGGGAAGAGGAAGCATTCGATCTCCTCCTGAAGCCACCGGGCCAGGGCAATGTTGTCCGCGTAAATGCGCACCTCGTTGTCCGTCTCGTCACTCTTCAAAAAGAGTACGTGCCCGGCGCCGGCCGGCGAATACAAAACCCGCCAATGGCTGGTGCGGGTGGACTGGTTGGTTCCCCCATCGTGAGACAGGCGGATGAAGGAGTTCTCGCCGGTAAGCCGTACCTGGTTGGGATCGGTGGGGTTGGTTGTCATAGCACTCTCCTGTTGGGAAACTCACGATGGGTACGGGATTGGGAGGTAGGCAGATCGGCCATCGCTCCTCCTCTTCTGGGAAACATTCCCCGTCAGAGGGGCCGATTGGTACCGATTCCATTCCTGGCGCCCAAGCAATTCAGGACGGCGCTGTCTCCGTAGCCGAAAGCGCGGGCCTGCCTCGAATCTCCTTGCGCCAAAGGGGGCGCGCCGCCGGAACTTGCCGAGCGGCGCGCCATCCACTAAGGGCGATTGCCGTTGGATTAGTCTTCCTTGGCCGGGAACCAATCCTGCTTCCAGGGAAACTCCCCATCGGCCGGGTCGAAGGCCGGCTGGCCATTCTCCACCCGCTCCCGGTAGGGACTGGTGATGGGCTCGCGGTAGGGGTAGATGCCGCCTTCGTAAACGCTGGGACCCTCCTTGAAGTGGCGGGCCTGTTCCAGGGTTTCGACGAAGGGCATGTTCATGTCGTAGAGTTGCTCAACCCGCTTGGGCCTGGGGCCGGCCTTGGAGACGTGGCCAAACAATTCCCGCCCGATGATGCGCTCGGCCATCCATACGCAGTCGATCACCTTGTCGATATCCACGCCGGTCTCGACGCCCATGTCCTCCATCATGTGAAGCAGGTCTTCGGTGGGGGCCATGCCGGTGGCGCGGCCGTTGCCACAGTAGGGGCAGCCGCCGTATCCGCCGATGGTGCCGTCCAATTCCACGGTGTCCTCCGGGCCCAGGGTTCGCATGGCGGCGTAGGCGGAGGCGATGGCCATGTTGCGCCCGTTGTGTAGGTGCAGCCGGAAATGGTTGATCTCCGGCCAGCGTTCCTTCACCCGGGAGATGCTCTCTTCAACCTTGGCCGGGGTGCAGTGGCTCATCGGATCGCCCATGGAGCAGCTGACCACTTTGATGCCCACCTCATCCCACATGCTGTGCTGCTTTTCGAAGAGGGTCATCAGGTTGTCCACCGGGAATTCGCCGAGAAAGTTGGATCCCCAACTGGCGTTGCAGCCGATGCCCGCTTCCCGAATGTTCAATTCCTGGGCCTGGGCTACGATCTGGGGCCAGCGTTCCATCTCCTGCATTTGGGAGCGGTTGGTGTTGCGGCGGACGAACACGTCGCACATGTGGCAGGTAAGGCGGGGATAAGGGTCCCGTTCGATGGTCAAGGGGGGCGAGTAGGCCCGCGCCCTTTCCACGCCGCGGGAGTTAAGGGCGAGGGCGGTGTAGGTAACGTCCGGATTGGGGTTGAATCGGGTCACGATTTCGTCGATTCGTTCCATCTGGGGAGTCCAGCGGGGGCTGACGAAGGAACCTACTACAATCTGCTGCAACCCCGTTTCGGAAAGGGCGTCCAGCAGTTCAATCTTGTCATCAACGCCGATGGCGGCGTCCTCAATCTGCATGCCCTCCCGCATGCCCTCTTCCTTGTAAACGACTTTGGGCCATTCGTACATTTGAGTCCTCCTCAATATGAAGGCTTCCATACTGCGTTCGATTGGGCCGATTTTAGGATTTTGCCCCATGTAATGTCAAGGAAGCGCGGACGTTCAACCGGGTCTATTGACCCGCCAATGGGTGCGTGGTAGGTTGAGGATTATCCCGCCGGAAGCGGGTCTGGCCATAGACGTTTGGATGGCCACGCCACAGGCGTTGACTGGCCCATGGTTCTCGGAAGCGATGTTGTTTCCTTCCAGATGGCCGGGCGGGGAAGAAACTGCGGAGGGCGCATGAGCCGCCAGAATGACCGGAACAGGGCATCCTGGGAGCAATCCCTGGGAGAATTCCTTGCCGAAGTGGTTTCACGCAATCCGGACAAAGTGTTCATCCAGATTGCGGGACAGGAAATTACCTATGGGGAGTTCTACAGCCGCATTGAAAGGGCGGCGGGAATGTTTGCTGATATGGGCATCGGGCGGGGAGACCGGGTCTGTCTCTTCCTGCCCAATGTACCCGAGTTTCACACCTGCTGGTTCGGGCTTTCGTTGCTGGGGGCCATCAGCGTTCCGGTAAACGTGGCCTACAAGCGGGACGAAGCTGCCTACATCCTGGACAATGCCGGGGCCACCGCCCTGGTCGCGCACACCTCCCTGCTGGAAGTTGCGGAGGAGGCGGCCCAACTCTCTCCCACAGTGCGGGTGAAACTGTTGGTGACCAACTCTCCCTCTTCACAAGTTCCAGAAGAGGCGACTGCAACGCCCGACGGCTGGCTCAATTTTGAAGGGTCTGTGGCCTCATCTGAAGGGTTGGTGGAACTGCCGGTGGTCTCACCCGATGAGACTTCAATGCTGGTGTACACCTCGGGCACCACGGGCAACCCAAAGGGAGTACAGGTGACCCACCTGATGTACGTGGCTGCCGGCCAGGGCTTTGCCCATTGGACCCAGGCCAGCCCGGAGGACCGCTTCTTCACCTGCCTTCCCTTCTTCCATGCCAATGCCCAGTACTATTCCACCATGGGATCTCTGGCTGCCGGCGCCACCCTGGTGGTGGCCGAACGATTCAGCGCCTCTCGATTCTGGGATCAGGTGCGGGAAGCCCACGCCACGGTGGTCAACTTCATCGGAATGATGATGCCCGTGCTGGCAAAACAACCGGAATCCCCGTTGGACCGGCAGAACCGGGTGCGCCTCTTCTATGGTTCGCCGGCATTTGCGCCCGAATTCCTGGAGGCCTTCCAGGAACGGTTTGGTACGGACATTATCGTGGGCTTCGGCATGACCGAAACCTGTTACGGGTCCATTGAACAGATTGGCGAGGAAAGGCGTCCCAATTCCTCCGGCCGGCCCAGGCTGCATCCAGACCCAAGCTTCGTCAACCGCATTGCCATCGTGGATGGGGATGGCAATCCCGTGGCGTCTGGCCAGCCGGGCGAGATCATAATCCAAAACCCGGCCACCATGCCCGGGTATTGGCGCAACCCGGAGCAGACGGACTTGGCCCTCAGGGACGGGTGGCTCTATACGGGGGACCTGGGGTGGCAGGATGAAGATGGTTACCTGTACTTCGTTGACCGGAAGAAGGATGTGATTCGCCGCCGAGGGGAGAATATTTCCTCCCAGGAAGTGGAAGACGTGATCAAGCGACACCCCAATGCCCTGGACTGCGCGGTAATTGCCGTTCCTTCAGAGTTGGGAGAGGACGAGGTTAAGGCCTACGTGACGCCCCGCCCGCCAGCGACCGTGGATCCGGAGGAAATTGTGCGGTGGTGTGCCGCCAACCTAGCCTATTTCAAGGTGCCCCGGTACGTGGAGGTTCGAGACGAACTGCCCCGAACCCCCAGCCTGAGGGTTAGAAAAGACCTTCTCCGCCAGGAACGGGCGGACCTAACCGCCGGATGCTTCGACCGGGAGGCGGCCGGTATTTCCATCCGGTAGCCGGGATGAGAGGGTACCCCTTCGTCCCTGGTCACCGGGGGTAGGCAGGCCCCACCGTTTCGCTGCCATTAGCGGTTTCAGGCTGAAATTTGATTGCGCCCAAGAATTGCGCAATAGGCTATAATTCTGCCAAACAAATGGTGCAGGCATGCCGGGAGGATTTGTGGAATACTCCGGTCTGTTTGCCGGCGAGGTTGGTATGAACAAGGTTGAAGCCATAATCCGACCGGAAAAGTTGAACGCGGTCAAGGATGCCCTTTCCGAGGCTGGTCTTCCCGGTATTAACGTGGCCCAGGTAATGGGACGGGGAGCCCAACGGGGGATCGAGGTTGGTGGCCCCAGGGGCGTCGCCGGCAGCTATGTCATCGACATGCTGCCCAAGGTGAAGCTCGAGACGGTAGTACGGGATGAGGATACCCAGAAAGCCGTTGACATTATCATTGAAAAGTCACGCACCGGCACCATCGGAGACGGAAAGATATTCATCACACCGGTGGCCAATGCGGTGCGAATCCGCACCGGTGAGGATGGCGAAATCGCCCTCTAGTTCCCTCTTCGGGGTGAGGAACGCTGCCAAGTTGATTGAGCTGGGCCCCGCCCCGGCCGTTTTGGGCTGCCGGTAGCCAGGAGGTGCGTGAAAATGCCGGAAACCAAGTACTGGCTGTTCAAGTCTGAACCCACCAACTATTCCTTCCAGGACCTGCTGGGCGAGGATAACCGAACGGCAGAGTGGGACGGTGTCCGAAATTACCAGGTCCGCAATTTCATGCGGGATGAAATGAAGGTGGGCGACGGGGTGCTCTTCTACCACAGCAGCGCCAAGCCCACGGCCGTCATGGGCACCGCGCGCATCGTCCGGGAAGCATACCCGGATTCCACTGCCTGGCAGGTGGGCGCCAAGTACTACGACCCCAAGAGCAATCCCGACAGTCCCACCTGGCTGATGGTGGACATTCAGGCGGACCGGGAATTTCCTCAGCCGGTAACCCTTCAGGAGATCAAGAACAATCCCCGGCTGGAGGGTATGATGCTGGTGAGAAGGGGCATGCGCCTGTCCATCCAGCCCGTAACCAAGGAAGACTGGGACGAAATCCTGACCATGGGAGGCCTGTCCTGACCTGGGGCAGGACTAGTACCTTGTCAACTTAGATTTATCATCCTGAGAAGGGTGGGAATAATGGGAAAGACTGGACTCTAACCGTAGAGGCGCACAGCCGTGCGCCCCTACCCGCCCAGGCAACCATCTATACCATTCATAGACCTGATTCCTGGCTTGACATACAACTAGCCAACTGTGGCCGATGCCATTCACGGCGTGGCGCCAATTATCCACGTCGGTTTCTGCACCTGTCGGGCATAGGTTGCCCCGGCTGCTTCGGTGTACGGCCCACGCCCCCATTTCTCGAGAGCCGGCCACACCCTTGCCGTCTCCCCAATGCCCCTAGATGGGCGGGCGCGATTGTCCCCATTCGGTCGCCTGTTCGTAGGCATGGGCGGCCCGCAGCGTCGTTTCCTCATCGAAGGGCCTTCCCGCCAACTGCAGTCCAATGGGCAGTCCCTGCTCCGAGAAGCCGCACGGCACCGAAATTGCCGGCGTACCACTGATATTGTACGGCCGGGTGTACTGGGTAAGTGCGGCGGTTATTCCCACGTTCCTATCCCCAATGGCAACCTCCGCCGCCAGGATGGGTGGCGCCGTAACCGGTTCCGTGGGGCCGGCCAGCAGGTCCACGTCCCGGAAGAGGCGGGACATTTCGTAGTTATACTTGGCCCGCGCCTGTTGGGCCTTCAGGTAATCGGCAGCGGTCACGAACAAGCCCGCTTCCAACCGGAGCCGTACTGCCGGGTTCAGGTTGTCTCCGTCCCGAGCCAGCAATTCCCGGTGGTAGGCGGCAGCCTCCGACATCAGGATGGTACCGGAAATGACTTGGGAGTCGGCAAACATGGGCAGTGAAACCTCCGATACTTTTGCTCCCATTTCCGACAGTTGGTCCAGGGCCGCCCGCACCGCCTGTTCCACCTCGCCATCCAGGGGCGCCTCGAAAAACTCCTTCACCACGCCGATGCGTAATCCCGCCACCGAGCCGGTAAGGCAGCGGGTGTAGTCGGGAATGGCCCGGGTAGTGGTGGTGGAATCCTTGGGGTCATGGCCGGCGATGGCGTTCAGGGTGATGGCCGCGTCCTCAACCGTGCGAACCATGGGCCCCGGATGGTCCAGGCACCAGGACAGGGGCGTCAGGCCCGACCGGCTGACGAGTCCATACGTGGGCTTCAGACCAACTATGCCGCAGAGGGCTGCCGGTATCCGCACTGAACCGCCCGTGTCGCTGCCCATGGTGATGGTACATTGGCCGGCGGCCGCCGCCGAACCGGAGCCGCCGCTGGACCCGCCCGTCAGATGGTCTGGGTTCCAGGGATTGTGCATGTGGCCGTAGTCGAAGTTCTCACCGGTTGGCCCGTAGGCGAACTGGTGCATGTTCAATTTGCCCAGGAGAATGGCGCCGGCCTGCTGGAAGCGGGCTGCGACAGTGCAATCCTCCGTCGGGATGAAATTGTCCAGGATACGGGAACCTGAGGTGGTGCGCACGCCGGCGGTGTTGAACAGGTCCTTCAGCCCCACGGGTATGCCGTGGAGGGGGCCCCGGTAATCGCCGGCCATGATTTGGGTTTCCGCGCGCCGGGCCGCCTCGCGGGCGTGATCCGGCAGCAGGGTGATGAAGGAGTTAAGGACTGGCTCCGTTTCCGAAATGCGGCTCAGGTGCGCTTCGATTACTTCGACGGGGGATACCTTACGATCCCGGATGAGGCCGGAAAGTTGGCCTGCGCTCATGTAGCAGAGTTCCAAATTCTCCAAAAGGGCACCTCGCTATTCCCGGTAGAAAAGGGAAGGATCGGTGGCGGTATCGGGTTCATACCCGGTTGTATCGATTTCATTCAGGCGAGCGTTGGCTGCCAGCGCGTTCTGAACGTAGGGAAAAAGCTCGTCCATGTGAGGGTCTTCGGGGTTCAGGCCCGCGGCCCGGGCCAGATAATCGAAACTGTTGCGGTCCAGGGGACTGTCCGTTTCCATTTTGTCACCTCAGGTTCGGCGCCGCCGAAGTGTGAGTCGGCGGCCGTATAGTCAGGGTTCCCGGGGGTGGCCGGACCACGCCCATTCATTGGCGCCCATTATGGAAGATGGGCGGGCGGCTGGCAATTGCCCCGGCGTCCTTTTGTTTGGTTTACCCGGTCTCCCTGTGCTACTGTGGGTTGCGGGTTCCCTGGAGCTTGTGGCTTCCTGGAGGAGCTGGGCAATAGTCTGGCCCATTCCCGAATTGTCCACCAGCCCAATCCGCCATTTGGGAGGTCAACCATTGTTCTGTTCCGGGTGCGGAGTCCAGCTGGGTCAGCCGGTGGCTTTCTGCCCCCAGTGCGGCCAGAATCAGAGCTCGGCGCGACGGTCCTGCAGTGATGGCGGTCCGGCTTGGACACCGAATGGGCCGGTTCTGGCAGTCTCCTGGAGGGGAGGAGAGGTCGCCCTGGGCATCGTCCTGGTTGCTATGGCGCTCCTGCTGATTACCGGCGTAACAGTGATTCTGCAACAGTTGGGGACCGGTCAAGCCTGGGGAACGTGGCTGGCGAGTCATGCCATTGGCGCAGTCATGATCTTCACCATAATCATTTTTGCGCAGCGACAGGGACCGTTTTCGCTGGCTGCCCTGGGTCTGTGCCGGCCCCGCGTGTCCTGGGCCATTGCCCTGGTATGGTCCGGGCTTTCCCTGGGCTTTAGCATTGCGCTGGGAGCGGCTTACGTATGGGTGGTGCGCAGCCTGGGGATTGAGTTGCTCATTCCTCCCGCTCCAACCCGCGACATGTTTTTCGGTGGCTTGGCAGTCATCTGGTCCTTTGAGGCTCTTGCCGGGGTTACGCCTATCACGGAGGAACTGTTCTTCCGAGGTTTCGTAATGGCCGGTCTGGTAAATCGGTGGGGAACCGTGGGGGCGGCGGTTGGCAGCGCGCTGATTTTCGCCCTGTTTCATGTCCATCCTGCGGTTCTAGTACCCATCTTTGGCACCGGCCTGATGCTGGCGGCGTCGTACCGGGCCACCGGTTCGCTGTGGTCGCCGATCATCACCCACTGTTGCCAGAACGCCATTGTGCTGGTTGGCGTGATTTACGGGGGCTAGACAAGGGCAACCCGTTGGGCTAGAGTTCCAGAGTAGGCGCCCCAACCCCTATTCGGGCAGTGTAGTAGGGCCAGCCCCGGCCGGAATCCAGAAGGTATGACCAAGCAGCGAATAGACTCGACCTTCGAAGCGATAAAGCGGGAAAAGCGCCCCGGACTTATCGTTTATCTAACCACCGGCTTTCCCGACCTGGAAGCAACGGTGGAACTGGCGCCGGCGCTGGCAGCCGCCGGGGCCGATGCCATAGAGGTGTCCATTCCCTTCAGTGATCCCCTGGCGGACGGCCCGGTTATACAGGAGTCGAGCTTTCGGGCGCTGGAAGGGGGGGTAACCCCCGACGACTGCTTCGATGCCATGTCCCGGATGAGGCAGGCGGCCCCCGCTACTCCCCTGATTCTAATGACCTACTTCAATCCCGTCTTCAGCATGGGGATAGATCAATTTGCAGCGAGGCTTGCCGAATGTGATGTGGATGGCGTCATTCCCGTTGACGTGCCGGCGGAAGAGGCGGTGCCCCTGCATCGGGAGTTACATGCCCGGGACATTTCCCTGGTGCCCCTGCTGGCCCCCACATCCACCGACGACAGCATCAGGACGGCGGCCGGGCTGGCGTCCGGTTTCATCTATTGTGTAAGCCTGACGGGGATAACGGGGGAGAGGGACCAGGTTTCTCCCCGGGGAATTGAATTGCTCAGTCGGGTGCGCCGGTTCACCAACCTTCCCCTGGCGGTGGGGTTTGGCATTTCTCGCCGGGAGCATGTTGAGGCAGTATGCCAGGAAGCCGAGGCAGCGGTGGTGGGTAGCGCCCTTATCCGTACAATGCTAGAATCGCCTCGTGACCAATTGGTGGCAAGGGCCGGGGATCTGGTGGCAGAATTGGCGGGCCGAAATCGGTCGCTAACCGGAGGAGTTACCCGATGACGGTTTGCCGAGGTTTGAGGGGCGCAACCAGGGCGGAGAGCAATACGGCGGAGGAGATATACAGTTCAACCCGCGAAATGTTGCAGCGCCTGATTCACGCTAATGACATTGCAGAGCGGGACGTGGCCATGGCCTACTTCACCGTTACGCCCGATTTGAACGCCGCTTTTCCCGCCGCTGCCGCTCGTCAACTGGGTTGGAACAGCACCGCGTTAATGTGCGCTACGGAAATACAGGTTCCCGGTTCCTTGCCCAGTTGCATCCGCGTTCTTATACTAATCAACACCGATAAAGAACCCGAAGATTTGCAAAACATTTACCTGAAAGGTACTGATGTTCTGCGGCTGCAGGGTGTAGAATCTACGTAATGGGTCGAATGGCAGTCGAATCCGCGAAAACCGGAGTTTCCCCTTTGTTCAGCCGCTTCTCCTACGGCCTTTGGGCCGTTTGTCTTTTTTCATAAGCAATTTTCTCTACTCGCCAGGTTTCTCTTCTCGCAAGGGAGTCCGGAACTCCCCCAGTTTTGCAATTGAGCTGGAACGGTTCCGGGGTGGATCTCAAATCGATTAGAAGGTGCAAACAAGATGATTGTGGTAATGGCCAAGGACTGTACCCCCGAACAGTTGGAAGATGTTAAGGCCCGCATCTCGCGGCGCGACGGTCTGGTACCCCAGGTCTCCGAGGGGGCGGAGCGGGTGGTGGTGGGCGTAATCGGCTCGGTAACCCCCGATATGCGCGACGAAATGGCCCTGGTGCCAGGCGTGGCGGAAGTTATTCCCATAACCAAGCCCTACAAGATGGCCAGCCGGGAGTTCCACCCGGAGAACTCAGTGGTCATGGTGGGCGATGTGCCCGTGGGCGGGCCAGAACCGGTGGTGATGGCCGGTCCCTGTTCTGTGGAAGATGAGGAACAGATGGTCAGCACCGCAAAGGCGGTCCAGGCCGCGGGCGCGCGGGTTCTTCGCGGCGGCGCCTTCAAACCCAGAACCTCTCCCTACAGTTTCCGGGGCATGGGCCTCGATGGCCTCAAGCTGCTGAATCTGGCCAAGCAGGAAACGGGTCTGCCCATCATCACCGAGGTAATGACCCCCGGGGATGTGGATACTGTTGCCCAATATTCGGACGTTCTCCAGGTGGGCGCCCGCAATATGCAAAACTACAATCTCCTGGACGCCGTGGGGGAAACGCGGATGCCCGTCATGGTCAAGCGGGGCCTGGCGGCCTCCTACGAGGAGTGGCTGCTGGCTGCCGAGTATGTACTGGCCGGCGGTAACGACAACGTCATGCTGTGCGAAAGGGGCATTCGGTCCTTCGAGAGCATGACCCGATTCACCATGGATGTGGCCGCCATACCGGTGATCAAGCGCCTGAGTCACCTGCCCATTGTAGGTGACCCCAGCCACAGCACCGGACACTGGTACTTGGTGACTCCGGTGGCCCTCTCGGCTATCGCTGCCGGCGCCCATGGTCTGCTGATCGAGGTGCATCCCAACCCCGACCTGGCCAAGTGCGACGGGCCCCAGTCCCTCACTTTTGAGAATTTCTCCAATCTTATGGACCAGGTGAGGGCCGTCAAGGGAGCGCTGAAGGGTTCGCCGGTGGCGGCCTAGCGGTTACATCGGCAAGCTTGAGAAGATTGTTCCCGTCCAGTGGCAGAAGAGGGACGCATTCCAACGAATTGGATGGTTCCTGAATTGGACGAGTTGGAAGCTCGACAGGGTCGCGCCTCGCAGTGGGGCCGGCCCTGCTGCATTTTTCCAACAGGGCTACATTCAGAGACTGCATTTCCTCGATGTTGGAAGGAAGGGGTCTCACCGGCTGGGCAGAAGACTCAATTGAGGCTTTGAACTGAGTCGGCGGGCGCCATTGCCTTTGATTCTACCTATTGAATCAATTGATTTTGAAGTCCATATGATTGATACTGGTATGGGTACTGGCATAGTAGCCAGGTTGTAGTTACAATGGCCAAACCAAGGCGGAAAGGCGGCCTGGCCAAACAGCAGTCGGGGTGCAATCATGTATCCACAAGTTGAACTGGTTCCATTGACCCGGCAGGACGTGGAACGCGTTGCCCAGTGGTTGGACGATCCTGATGTCAACGCGCTGTGGTTTGGCGAAGACGAGAGCGGCGCCCCCCAGCACATGGGCTACTCCCCCAAGGAAGTCCTCAGCTCGCCGGCAGAAAACTGGGACGAGTCAATTCCCAACGAGGAATACCGGAAGGTATTTTCCGTCTATACCAGCGAGGGTGAGCATATTGGGGAGGGACAGCTGGAGTTCGAATGGGCACTCATGGAGGCGCAACTGGTTCTGCTGATTGGGCGAAAGGACCTGTGGCACCACCACTATGGCACCTCCGCGCTGATCGCCCTGCTGGATGAGGCCTACAGTACCTACGAATTGCACCGGGTATGGGTGGATGTTCCCGAATACAATGAACACGCCCTTCAACTCTGCCGTCACGTGGGTTTCGTGTTGGAGGGCCACTTCCGCAAGACCCACCGTAAGGGCGACAGCTGGTACGATTCCTTCGCCATGGGGCTGCTATCCGATGAATATGCCAGGCGCAGGAACCGGGTCTTGGGCGCCTCCGACCAGTAGCCAGATGCAAGGTCGGGCTTAATTTCCTTGGACCGCCGGCAGTCCTCTGGTTCGAAGCCAGCGCTGCAATCGTAGCCGAGGTGATGGTTATGCCAGTTATTACAGTCAATGGACCCGTCGGGAGCGGCAGTTTCGAGGTTGGCCAGATGGTGGCCGAACGGCTGGGCATAAACTACGTGGATCGAATGGTGCTGGCAACGGCCGCCCGCAGAATTGGTTCCCCGGTGGGGAATCTCGTGGAAAAGGAACAGAGGATCATAGGATTTCGCGAGCGGCTGGGGCGGTTCCTCCAGACCATGCTGGAGCGGTCGGCCATCTCCGGCGTTGGTAGCGAACCCTATTTCGGTCACGGTACCGAGATGCTGCCGGCTGAAACCTACACCGAACTGCTGGGAGATTCCCCTACCCAGGCCCAGACGGTGAACGACAAAGCCTTTATTGAAGCTACCAGCGCGGTCATCACCGAATTGGCCACCGAGGGGAACGTGGTAATCATCGGGCGGGGAAGCAATAAGATTCTGGCCGATTTCCCAGGCGCGCTGCACGTGGGCATTCTGGCTCCAGTTGAAGCCCGCATTGAGAACATCATGGCTCGGGAGCATTACTCGCGAGAAGAGGCCACCTCCTACGTGAACGAGGTGGAGGAGGCCCGGGTAGCCTTTTTCCGCAAATTCTTCCGCGTCAGTGCCAACGATCCTGAGCTGTTCCACATCATCCTGAACGGCGCCCGGATACGCCCGGAAATAGCCGCAGAAATGGTGGTTCACGCCGCGGAAGACTTGAGCCATTGGGAGCAAAACGTGCCGGCCTAGTTTTCCAGCAAGGCAAGGGGGGCGGAAGGGAGAGGATTGCCGGGATGAAGTAGGGGCGCACAGCCGTGCGCCCCTACGGGTCTGTTCGGTTTTTCCCCGTCAATCCTCAAGTTTTCACTCTCTGCAGGCGTTAGGACCCTCTGGGGAGGGTTACTCAATCCCCACCCCCTCGCAGCCCTTGATATTTGCGTCCAGATTTCGGATACTTGACTAAACTCCAAAAACTCACAGGTGGAGGAACAAATGCTTGATTACAAGCCCAATCTGGTCCTGTCCAACGACGACCAGGAGTACAAGGTAATTGGCACCAGGCCCGTTCGTCCCGACGGCGGGGACAAGGTGACCGGGAAGGCCAACTACAGCGCCGACATCAATCTGCCGGGGATGCTCTACGGCAAGGTGCTACGCAGTCCCCACGCCCATGCAATCATCAAATCCATTGACACCAGCAAGGCGGAGGCCCACCCGGGCGTCCGGGCCGTGGTCACCTCGGTGGACATCGAGAAGCCGTCCGGTCGCGCCTCGGAATTGGCCGAGGGCGCCATGGTCAATTACAAGTTTCTGAGCAACAACGTGCTGGCCGATGGGAAGGCCCTGTACAAGGGCCATGCCATCGCCGCCGTGGCCGCCGCCAACCCCCACGTGGCTGAAGAGGCGTTGAAGCTGATCGAAGTGGAATACGAGGTACTGCCGCCGGTCATGGATGCCAAGGAGGCCATGAAGTCGGACGCGCCTCTGGTCCATGAACGGTTGGCCGGCATGACCACCGCTTCCATTCGGGCCGGCGGCGTTCTGGACGATGACGACACCGCCAAGGGAACTAACGTCGCCAACCATTTCGAGTTCAAACTTGGAGACCCGGATGCGGGATTCAACCAGGCCGACGTGGTGGTGGAGAAGGAAGTTTCCACCGTTGCCGTTCACCAGGGTTACATCGAGCCCCACAGTGGAACGGCCATGTGGCACGACGACGGCAGCCTGACCGTCTGGTCCAGCAGTCAGGGCCAGTTCACGGTCAGGGACTACACCGCGCGGCTGTGCGGCGTTCCCGTGTCCAAGGTGCGGGCTATTCCCATGGAAATTGGCGGCGGGTTTGGCGCCAAGCTGACCATGTACGTGGAGCCGGTGGCCGCCCTGCTGGCCCGCAAGGCAAACGCTCCCGTGAAAATGTCCATGAATCGGACCGAGGTATTCGAGGCATCCGGCCCCACCTCCGGCACCTACATCTCCGTCAAGATTGGCGCCACCAAGGAAGGGAAGATTACCGCCGCCGCGGCAACGTTGATCTTCGAAGCGGGGGCTTTTCCCGGTTCACCGGTGGCGGGCGGCACCCAGTGCATGATGTCCGCCTACGACATTCCCAACGCCTACATCGAAGGCTACGACGTGGTGGTCAACCGCCCCAAGACGGCCGCCTACCGGGCGCCGGGTTCGCCGGCTGCCGCCTTCGCCATGGAAACGGCCATTGACGAGTTGTGCGAAAAGCTGGGCATGGACCCGATTGACTTTCGGCTGCTGAACAGTTCCAAGGAGGGTGTCCGGCGGGTTACTGGCCCCATGATGCCCAAAGTGGGGTTCATCGAAACCCTGGAGGCGGCCAAGGCCCACCCCCATTACTCCCAGCCCCTGGAAGGGCCCTACCGGGGCCGGGGCGTGGCCAGCGGCTTCTGGGGCAACAATACCGGTCCTTCCAGCGCCGTGGCCCTGGTTCACCCGGACGGGAAAATCAGCCTTACCGAGGGGTCACCGGACATTGGCGGTACCCGCGCTTCCGTGTCCCAGCAGATGGCCGAGGTGCTCGGCATTGCTATGGAGGACATCAACCCCCAGATTGGAGACACCGATTCCATCGGTTTCACCTCCAACACCGGCGGCAGCGGCGTAACCTTCAAGACCGGTCTGGCCGCCTACACCGCCGCCCATGACATCCGGCAGCAGATGATCGAACGCGCCGCCCGCCTGTGGGACGTGAGCGTTGATGACGTGGAATACTCGGACGGTGTCCTGCAGCACAAGTCCGACCCGGAGCTCAGGCTCACCTTCCAGCAACTAGCCGCGCGCCAGAACGCCACCGGCGGCCCCATAGTGGGACGCGCCGGCGTAAACCCCGGCGGGGCCGGCCCGGCCATCGCCACCCACATCGTTGACCTGGAGGTGGACCCGGATACCGGAAAGGTAACCATTCTGCGCTACACCGCTCTGCAGGACGCCGGCAAGGCCATTCACCCCAGCTACGTGGAAGGCCAAATCCAGGGTGGTGTGGCCCAGGGTATCGGATGGGCGCTGAACGAAGAGTACTTCATCAACGACCAGGGGCACATGGCCAATTCCAGCTACCTGGATTACCGGATGCCCACCAGCCTGGACCTGCCCATGCTGGATACCGTGGTGGTGGAGGTCGCCAACCCCAGCCATCCATACGGTGTCCGCGGGGTCGGTGAGGTTTGCATCGTGCCTCCCATGGCCGCCATATCCAACGCCCTGTATCAGGCCATTGGCGTGCGAATGAATGCATTGCCGATGAACCCCGGCCGGGTATTGGAAGCCCTCTGGGGTAAGGAGAACGGAAGCAAGTAGTTGGCAAGCCCGGCAGGAGAGCCGAGACGGCTATATCCGTCGGCAGCAACGGGGGAATGGCATGCCCGAAGTGTGGATACCCACAACCATGCAGAGCCTGACCGGGGGGGTCCAGAGGGTTCAGATTGAGGGCCGAACGGTCCGGCAGGTGATCAATAACCTGGACCGGGAATACCCCGGCGTCAAGGCCATCCTCTACGACGAAGAAGAGGATGACCTGCAAACGGGCATTGCCGTGATTGTGGATGGGGAGGCCAGCCAAATTGGACTATTGGAGCGAGTCCAGGAGTCCAGCGAGGTTCACTTCCTGCCAGCTATCGGTGGTGGCTAGACATAAGGTTCCCTTTTGGGTATTAGGTGAGAGGCCGGGGTTTGTACCCCGGCCTCTTCGCTTTCGTCTAGAACCCTTCCTGCAAGGCCCAGCCCAGAGGTAGTTGCCCAATGGGCCTTCTGGGTACCCTCAGGGAGATGCGGTCAAGGGTTACCCTTATGGAGTCTCATCGCCAAGGATGCAGTTGGAGGAGGCGAGGGAGTTCCGCATTCCGAAAAGGGTGAGGCAGGCCATTCACGCTAAGGGCTGGAGGCTTGAACCCTAATGGTGCGCCCGGTGCGGGCCGATTCGATGGCAGCCAACGTGGTTTCCACTACCCGCAGTCCGTCAATTCCTGTTGCCGCCGGCTCTCGGTCCTCGGCCACGGCCTGCTGAAAGTCCTCCATTTGGGCCACGAAATTGCCCAGATAATCTTCCGCGCAGGATTCCGAGCGAGTGACGGTATCGGAAACCACCTCCATGCTCCCTTTGCGTGCCTCCCAGATGGTTTCCGTTGTGGTCACGCGGCCATTGATGCCGTATAGAGCCAGGTCGTTCCTGGTATCGGGCAGGAGCCGACCGCATACCAGCGTCCCCAGCGAACCCCCGCTGAAACGAAGGACCAGCGTTGCGATCTGCTCCAGGGGCTTTTCCGCCGTTTGGCCGTCGGTGATGGCGGCCACCTCAATTATTTCCTGGCCCAGCACGAACCGCAGCAGGTCCATAACGTGGACGCCGGTGCCCATCAGGGTGGAAGCGCCGCCGATCGCCTCCGGATCTTCCCACCACTGGCGCAGGCCCTCCCGGGGCGGAAAGGTATCCTGGCCCCGGGAGCCGAATCCCCATTGCCCCTGGGCCAGGGTGACGCGGCCCAGCGCCCCCTCGGCAACCAGCTCGCGGGCCAGCGTGTGGCAGGGATTGTGCCGCAGTTCAAACCCCACCCCCAGCTTGACACCCCGGTCGCGGCAGGTTCGAACCATGTCCAGAGCGTCGTCCAGAGTGGTGGTCATGGGCTTTTCGCAAAGCACGTGCTTGCCGGCCTGGGCGGCCTGGATGGCCTGGCTGGCGTGCAGGGAATTGGGTGAAGAGATGAAAACTCCATCAACCCGGCTGTCGGATAACAACGCGTCCAGAGAACTGTAGGCGGCCCTAGCACCATGGCGGGCGGCGAAGTCGTTGGCCCGGCCCTGGTCGCGACTGTAAACAGCTGTCAGTTCCCCTCCGGTGGCGGCGTTGATGGCCGGCGCAATCTTGTAATCCGGATGCAGGCCCGTGCTGACGATTCCCCAACCAAATGCCAATTGGCACCTCCCGTGCAGTAGAGATTTCAGTTACGCCACATTAAGGAATGAGCAACCTCGTGTCAACTATGGGAAGGAGAGGAACCAGGGCCTGGCGTCGGCGGGCAAGTTCGGTGGCCAAATGGTGGGCCGGCATTACGGGGCGATGTACCCTAGTAGTCAGTCAAACTAGGAGGGAGAGGGAGAATTGCGGGAAAGCTGATGCGGCCGGGCGGGTATTTCTCGTAGGGGCGCACAGCTGTGCGCCCCTACCCCCATCAGCCAACTAACCCTCCCATCCGTAGCCCTGCTTCCCTGTCATTCCTCGGCTGTCGCTCGGAATGAAGGTTTCTCCTACTACCCTATCATTCCAGATTTGACTGACTACTAGAGACGTACCCAAAAATATTGGCTGCTCCGGTTTATTCGCCTTGACAATATACGTGGTGAAGGCTACATTAGGGCTGAATCAGGCCATGGCTTGGTTTGCACTTAACAATCGAGTGATGTTTTCGGGGCGCCAACAGGCATAATTGGGAAGGCGGTGAAAATCCGCAGCGGTTGCGCCACTGTAAAACGGTAGCCCCCGGCAATGAGTCACTGTCGAAAGTCGTTGACCCCAGCCCTGTTGGGATGGCGGCGACGAATTCGGTGGGAAGGCGCCGGGAGGCAATGACCCGTAAGCCAGGAGACCTGCCCCGAAATCTGGGACCTTTGCTCTGCGCCAAACAGAGTCGGTTCACGGGTGGTCGTGGCCCCTGGCCCGTCCCCCTCTGGTGTATTTGATGACCGACTCCCGGACTGCAAGGTTCGGGATTTTTGTTTTCTACCCAGTTGGCAGTTCAGCGAGCGAGTAAACTTCAGGCATGACTGTTGCAAAATCTGGCATTTCAATGACCGTTCTGGCCGTTGGCCCCGGCGACCCTCGGATGCTGACCATGCGGGGTCGGCAAGCGCTTGAGGGGGCCGACCTGGTCGTGGGCTTCAAGACCGTGCTGGACGTGGTTTCCGAGTGGTGCGGCGGCGCGGAAGTGCGGCCGATGAGCTATCGGGACCAGGAGGATGTCCTGGAATACGCCACCGACCAGGTGGCCTCGGGCAAGAAGTGCGTAGTCTGCTGCTGGGGTGATTTGAACGTTTCCGCCGGTGAACTGCTGGCCCGAGTGTACCGTCGGGCGGAACATGTGGAGCTAATTCCCGGCATCAGCTCCATTCAGATGGCCTGTGCCCGTTCGGGCATAGCCATGGAGGAGTCGCTCTTCATCACCCTGCATCGGCGTGATGGTTCCGAATCGGCCCTGGCCGAACTGGAACATTACCTGGCCGAGGGCCGGCGCAACATTATCCTGTTGCCACGCCCCTTCGACCTGATGCCGCCCCAGATTGCCGCAGACCTGGTTGAGGCCGGCATTTCCCCGGAACGTTCCGTCACCGTGTACCAGCGCCTCACTTTGGAGGGCGAACAGACCTGGCGCGGAACCCTGGAGGAATGTTCCTCCCTTACCGAGGAGTTTAGCGACCTGTCCATCATGGTTTTCCTGCGGGAATCCCACGAAGGCCACTGACCCGAGGGTGAACGTAACTTGACCGCCCAAGCGAAAACTGTCGTTAACACGGTGGTGTTCGTCACCACCGCCGACACCGATATCCTAACCGCCGACCGGGCCCTTTCTGGAATGCCGGAAGGCGGGCCCCAGGTGCGCGCCTACCATCCGGCAGCCCTGAATTCCGAGGATGCGCGGGAGGAGCTGCTGGCGGCGGTGGCCAGGTCCGGCGTGGTGGTACTTCGCCTGCTGGGCGGCAAGCGGGCCATGCCTGACACCTTCGACGCACTGGTGGGACTGTGCCACGAACGAGGTATTCCCCTGATCGCCTGCCCCGGCCACCAGGAATGGGACGAGGACCTGGTGACGGCCTGTTCGGTGCCGGTGGCGGAACTGGAGACGGTGTTTGCCTACTTGATGCGGGGCGGGATTGAGAATTTCCGCAACTTGTTCCTGTTCCTTAGCGATACTTACCTGGGCAGTGAGTTGGGCCATGGCGCCCCGGAACCGGTGCCCTGGGAGGGCATTTACCACCCGGATGTGGCGCCGGCGGATGCGGGCGACGTGAACCAGTTCATTGCCAGGCGGTTCCGGTTCGGCCAACCCAGCGTGGGCCTGCTGTTCTACCGGGCCCATTGGATGAGCGGCAACCTCCAGTTCGTGGACGACCTGATTCGTTGCCTGGAATCGAAGGGCGCCAACGTTCTCCCCGTTTATTCCTATAGCCTGAAGCACAACCCGGAGGAAGACGGCCAGCGCAGCCGCACCCTGGCCACTTTCATGGCCGATGAGCAGGGTGTTCCCAGGGTGGACTGTGTTATCAACACCATGGGATTGGCCATGAGCGATCTGAGCCAGGAAGGCCCAACCATCGCCACGGGATGGTCGGTGGACCTGCTGGAAGCTTTGGACATTCCAATAATCCAGGGTATCGTCAGTTCCGGCCCCCGCCAGGAATGGGAGGAAAGCTCCCTGGGGTTGGGTCCCATCGACACGGCGATGAACATTGCCCTGCCCGAATTCGACGGGCGAATCATCACCGTGCCCATTTCCTTCAAGGAAGAAACCGCCGGGGATGAGGGCAGTGGGAATGGGCACGGGTTAACCGGCTCGCGTTTGCAGCGTTACGTGGCTGCCCCCGACCGCATGGATGCGCTGTCGGGTCTGGCCGTCAAGTGGGCCAATCTGCGATTGAAGCCAAATGGCGAGAAGCGGATAGCCATCATTATGAGCAATTACCCCACCAAGGACGCCCGCATTGGCAACGCGGTGGGTTTGGATACCCCGGCATCGGTGATCAACCTGCTCCATGCCTTCAAGGAGGCGGGCTACAACGTACAGGACATCCCCGCCGATGGGGATGAACTGGTTCACCGCATCATCGAACGTTGCAGCAATGACCGGGACTCCCTGACCGAGGAGCAATTGCGTTTGGCCGCCGGCCACGTGGAACGGCGCCAATATGCGGGATGGTTTGAAGACTTTGCCCCCCAGGTCCAGCAGGAGCTGCGGGATGCCTGGGGCGAGCCTCCCGGCCAGGTTTACCGTACCGGCGACTCTCTCGCCATCGCCGGGTTGGACTTGGGAAATGTGTTCGTGGGCCTTCAACCGCCCCGAGGTTTCGGCGAAAACCCCATTTCCGTGTACCACAGCCCGGACCTGACGCCCACCCACCATTACATTGCCTATTACCGATGGATTCGGGATGTATTCGGCGCAGATGCCATGGTTCACGTGGGCAAGCATGGCACGCTGGAATGGCTTCCCGGCAAGGGGATCGGCCTGTCCGAGGCCTGCTATCCCGAAGTGGCATTGCAGGATCTGCCTCTCTTCTACCCGTTCATCATCAACAACCCCGGCGAAGGCACCCAGGCCAAGCGGCGGACTCATGCCACCATTATCGACCACCTGATTCCGCCGATGACCACGGCCGACAGTTACGGTGACATTGCCCGGTTGGAACAGTTGATGGATGAACACTACCAGTGCCAGACTCTGGACCCCGATAAGCTGCCATTGCTGGAAGGCCAGATTTGGGAAATGGTGCAGGCGGCAGAGTTGCACCGGGACCTGGGCGTAGAAGACCAGCCCGACGACTTCGGTGAGTTCATGCTGGAGATCGACGGGTACCTGTGCGAAATCAAGGACGTACAGATCAAGGATGGCCTCCACGTTCTGGGAGAACCTCCCACGGAGGAGCAGATGGTAGGCCTGCTGGCGGCCCTGACCCGGCTCGACATCAGCGGCGTCCCCAGCCTACGGCGTTCGATTGCAGAGGCCTTTGGTCTGGACTATTCCCTCCTGCTGGACGACCCGGGCCGTTCCGTCAACGGGGAGGCGCCGGCCAGGCTGAAGGAGCTTGACCCGGAGTCCCCGGTTCGCAGCGCCGGCGACTTGATAGAGCGTTTGGAAATGGTGTGCCGTGGGCTGTATGAGGGGCTGCAGGCTGGCGACTTCTCCAGGCAGGATGTGCCGGGAGTTGTACGGGAGATTCTGGGGTTTTCCGACGCCGCTACGGAGCGAGTGCTGGAATATGTCACGGATTTCATCCACCCTTCCCTGATGCGCACTTCCGATGAGATTGGCAATCTGTTGCGGGGATTGGATGGACGGTTCGTGCCGCCCGGCCCCAGCGGCGCCCCAACCCGCGGTATGGCGAACGTGCTTCCCACCGGACGGAACTTCTATTCGGTGGATCCCAAGACTCTGCCATCGCCGGTGGCGTGGACGGTGGGCACGGATTTGGGCGACGCCCTGCTGGAAAAGTACCTTCAGGAGGAGGGCGCCTACCCGGAAATGGTGGGAGTGGTCGTTTGGGGAACCTCGGCCATGCGCACCCATGGCGACGACATCGCTCAGATAATGTACCTGCTCGGTGTGCGCCCGGTGTGGCAGGCAGAGAGCCGACGAGTGACGGGCCTGGAAGTGATTCCCCTGGAGGAATTGGGTCGGCCTCGTATCGACGTAACCATCCGTATCAGTGGGTTCTTCAGGGATGCTTTCCCCAATCTGATATACCTCCTGGATGAGGCGGTCCGCACGGTTGCCGGTCTGGAAGAACCACCGGGGCAGAATTTCGTGGTGAAGCACCTGCAGGAGGACCAGGCCCAACGGGACAGCGCCCCCGACGGCGAATCGACGGAGGATGAGTTTGGTTCAACCTCCCTGTACCGGATATTCGGCAGCAAGCCCGGTACCTATGGCGCGGGCATCCTGGCGGCCCTGGACGAGCGCAATTGGGAGTCGGTGCACGATTTGGCGGAGGTATATACCGCATGGGGCGGTTATGCCTATACCCAGCAGGATTTCGGCGTGAGCGCCAGGCCCCAGTTCCGGCAGCGCTTCAGCCAAATTGTAGTCGCCGCCAAGAACCAGGACAATCGGGAGCACGATGTCTTCGACAGCGACGATTACATGCAGTACCACGGGGGTATGATTGCCACGGTTCGGTCCCTGACCGGCCGCAATCCGCGCCAGTTCTTCGGCGACAGTTCAGACCCGTCCCGGTCGCGGGTTAGGGACTTGCAGGACGAGGCTCGGCGGGTATTCCGCAGCCGGGTGGTCAACCCCAAGTGGGTGGAGTCCATGAAGCGCCACGGGTACAAGGGCGCTTTTGAGCTGGCCGCCACGGTGGATTACATGTTCGGTTACGACGCGACCGCCCAGGTTGTCGAGGACTGGATGTACGAGGATGTTACCGAGGAGTACATTCTCAACGAAGAGATGCAGCAGTTCTTCCGGCAGAGCAATCCCTGGGCCATGCGGGGCATTATCGAACGTTTGCTGGAGGCCATCGAAAGGGGGATGTGGGAAAATCCGCCCCCGGATATTCTGGACAAACTGCGGGAACTGTACCTGGAACTGGAAACTGATCTGGAAGCTAGACAAGAGGCCGGACTTTCCCCATAATGGCTATCTCAACAGGCTACGGGGAGGCATGGCATGGAAATACTCTCTGAACTGATCCAAGAACTGACCTCCAGCGACAAGATGATGTGGGTTATCGGTGGCGGACAGGTGGCCAGCGAGAACACTTCCAAGGGGATAAAGGAGCCGGAGTACAGCAACGGCTGGTACACCATCGAAGCGGAAAATTGGCACTTCCACCTTTCCGAGGAAGCCGTCAATGGCATCCAGTTCGTGGAGGCGGAGAGCCACGGCGGGTTGAAGTCCTTCTACGTCAGGTTTTCCAAGGATTGGGAGGAGACACTGGTCCGGTGCTACCTGCCCAATCCATACCTGGACGACGACAACAACCGGGTTGATTACCAACCGGAAAAGTACGAGGCCTTCGTGGAAATGCGCGACCGATACGTGGGCCGGGAAGAGGGCGTCGTTTACGTCCAACGTTAACGGGAAGCGCCGGCAAGTGGCTTAACGGACGGTGACGCGCCCGATTTCAAGGTAAGAGTTTCCATCGGGTAATAGACTCTGAAACCAAATGGTCAGGTCCGGTTTCGGGGCTTAGTACGGCAGTAAATTGCAGGAGGATAGTATGTTGACGATTCTGCGAAGCGTGTTTGGCGATAACGCCGCCCCGGTGTGGGCGCCCTGGTTGCTGGTGGGCGCCGCCGCGCTCTACATGGTGGGCTACGTTGACTCCAGCGTCCACGGGGCCGCCATCGGTTCCCCGGCGGTTCTTGCCGCCGTCCACGAGTTCTTCCACCATGCCCGCCACGTGGCTTTGATGTGCCACTAGGTCGATGAGCTTTTGCCATGCCCCGGTTGAGGGGCATGGCTGTTCTCCACAGGCGGGTCGCGCTGCGGCGAATGGCAATTCCATTCGGAGGGGACGCAGGGTGTACGCTTTGTTTGACGTGGAAGATGCTGTTGGAGTTGAATGATGCGTAGCATTCTTCCCTTGTCCCTGGTGATGGGCGCCATTGCCGGAGCGCTGGCCGGCCTGTTTCTTAACATAATCGTCGTTCCGGTCATGGAGTGGGCCATCCAGTTGGAGGAGGCCGCGGCCGCTGCCCTAGATCCGGCCGGCCCCCAATCACCAGCGCCCTACGCCTTCCTGGGTACTTTGGGTATGCAGCGGGTGGGGTTGGTAATCGGTCTCGCCGTGCTGGGAGTCATATTCGGCGGCGTGTTTGCGGGAATGTTTCATCTGGTGCGTAGGGCGCTGCCGGGATGGAACATCTGGTCCTGGGGGATCATTGCGGCAGGGCTTGGGTTCCTGTCGATTTCCCTGATCACCCAGCTAAAGTTTCCTCCCAATCCCCCGGGTGTGGGAGAAGAGGCCACCCTCCTCAGCCGGCAGGTTTTTCAGCTACTCATCATGGTCCTGTCGCCTCTGCTGGCTGCGGGGCTATGCTTGGGCGTGCGGTACATTCAGGAGGCCGGGTATGAAGGGGAGCGCCGGCTATTTGCATATTGCATCGCCGGCCTGGGCTACGCCGTGGCGATTGTGGCTCTTTTTGTTGCCGTCCCCGGCGTATCCGACCCCGTGCCCGACTGGGTTCCGCCGGCTCTTCCCACAATGTTCCGGACCTACACCATTATTGGCCACTTCCTGCTCTGGATGATCCTTGGTCTGGGAGTAATCGGTTACCTCCGGTACGGGGATAAGAGCAACGGGCTAGGTGGCGGTTCTGAATCCGAAACGTTGCCGGCTCCTCACGGGACCGAACGCCAGTAGTCATGCACCACGCGGAGGTCAACCCTTGACCCAGGCCAACCGGGAACCGTCCTTTCCCTTCACCGCAATTGTGGGCCAAACGGCCATGAAGCGGGCCCTGCTCCTGAACACCGTCAATCCCCGCATCGGTGGGGTGCTGATCCGGGGCAAGAAGGGCACCGCCAAGTCCACCGCCGTTCGCTCCCTGGCCGCCTTGCTGCCCGAGGTGCAGGTGCTCCAGGGTTGCCCCTACAGTTGCTCACCCGAGGCGAGACAGGGCCTTTGCCGTTGGTGTGAGTCGGGATTGAACGACAATCCTCCCGTCATGCACCAGGTTCGCATCGTGGACCTGCCCGTTGGCGCCAGCGAGGATCGGCTGGTCGGTTCCCTGGACATAGAGCAGGCCATCAAGTCAGGCACCAAGAGCTTTGAGCCGGGCCTGATCGCCGCCGCCCACCGGGGAATCCTTTACATTGACGAAGTGAATCTGTTGAACGACCACCTGGTGGACGTACTGTTGGATGCCTCGGCCATGGGGCGCAACTACGTCGAGCGGGAGGGCATTTCCGTCAGCCACGCCGCCGAGTTCATCCTGGTGGGAACCATGAACCCGGAGGAGGGCGACCTGCGGCCCCAACTGCTGGACCGGTTCGGCCTGGCCGTGGAGGTGGACGGCATAATGCCGGCGGAGGAGCGTCGGGAGGTGGTACGCCGGCGCATGGCCTACGAGGATGACCCCTTCTCCTTCATGGAACGGTGGCAGGAAGAAGAGGCGCAGGAGCGGGAGCGATTGCTGCGCGCCCGAACGCTGTTGAACCAGGTGGCGGTGAGTGAGGACATTCTCGGCCTGATCAGCGACATTTGCGCCGAATACCAGGTGGACGGGCTCCGGGGCGACATCGTAATGTACAAGACCGCCGGCGCCATCGCCGCCTACGATGGGCGCACCGAGGTGGTGGTCGAGGATGTGCGGGAGGCGGCCTTGCTGGCTCTGTTGCACCGGCAGCGGCGCCAGCCCTTCCAGCAGCCCCACCTGGTCACCGAGCAATTGGACAACATGCTGGAGGAGTACGAGAATCAGTCCCGCAGCCGTGAGCCTCAGGACAATTCCCCGAACCAGTCTGGTGACCATAGCGAGGAAGACGCCGAACCTCCTGATTTAGGCGACGAAGAACCGGATACCGAGCCTGAAAGCAACGCAGGCTCTGGCGCCAATGACCAGTGGTTCGAAACCGGGAACCCCTACGCCATCCAACCCATTCTCCTGCCCCCTCCCGACCGTCGGGAACGCCCCTCCTCGGGACGCCGGGCTACGACGATCAGCGGCACAACGTCGGGTCGCTATGTTGGCGCCCAGTCTCCCCAGGGGCCGGCGAGTGACCTGGCCATCGACGCAACCCTGCGCGCCGCCGCGCCCCACCAACTGCGCCGGGGCAATGATGTGACTCTCGAAATGTCCGATTCGAGGGTGATAATCGAAAACTGGGACCTGCGGGAGAAGGTTCGGGAGACCAGGACGGGCAGCCTGATCCTCTTCGTGGTGGATGCCAGTGGTTCCATGGGCGCCCAGCGCCGCATGGTGGCGGTTAAGGGCGCGGTTTTGTCCCTGCTGCTGGACGCCTACCAACGTCGGGACAAGGTAGGTCTGGTCAGTTTTCGGGGTACCGAGGCCGAATTGCTGCTGCCTCCCACCAATAGCGTGGACCTGGCCAAGCTCCACCTGGAAGAGATGCCCACGGGTGGACGCACTCCCCTCTCCCGTGGCCTCTACCAGGCCCTGGAAATCTTGGAGATTGAGCGTCTCAAGGATCGAAACGTGCCTCCTCTGGTGGTGTTGCTTTCCGACGGCAGGGCCAACGTCGCCATGGATAGGGGAGGAAATGGTCTGGAAGAAGCGCGAGGGTACGCTTCCATTTTTGAGGAGAAGCGGATCACCAGCGTGGTTATCGATACTGAGCTGGACTTCATCAAGCTGGAGATGGCCCGTCCCTTGGCGGAGGCCATGGGCGCCAGGTACCTGAAGCTGGAGGAACTGCGGGCCGACAGCCTGGCCGATGCCGTTCGGCGGGAACTGCCCGGAAGTGGCCCCGAAAGCGCCGAGGCGTCCAGCCAGGGCACGGCCGAAATGCGCCACCTCTACGACCAGTTGTTGGGACGCTGAGGGCGGGCAGTTTCCCCTGCCGACGGACCCGGTCTGGAGTGACCCATAACGACGGACGGCGTCCCCTCCCCGGTTGCCGACCGGTTGCCGTTCGACCAACTGCGTCACCACCCCCCCCAAATGCGTGGTACCGTAAGCCGGGAAAGTCTTCAAAACTCACGGTATTCCCCTGCCCAATTCTTTACAGGGCAAACGCAAGTTGGTAACCTTTCTGTCAGGCAAGTCAGGCTCCCCTTGCCGAGGAGCGCCACCCTAGCCAACCGAGGTCATCCTTGACACGCACTCTTCCCTACGCCGACATGGACAAGATCATGTCCCTTTCCAAGCGAAGGGGCTTCGTCTTCCAGAGCAGCGAAATCTACGGCGGACTGGCGTCCACCTGGGATTACGGCCCTCTGGGAGTGGAACTTAAGCGCCATGTGCAAGAGGCCTGGTGGCAATCGGTGATTGTTGGCCGGGATGACATGGTGGGGCTGGATGCCGCCATATTGATGGCTCCCCAGGTTTGGGTGGCCAGTGGTCACGTGGAAAACTTCTCCGACCCCCTGGTGGAATGCCGGGAGTGCCACATCAGGTTTCGCTCCGACCAGTTGGAGACCGATTCCTGCCCGGAATGCGGCGGTGACTTTACCGAGCCACGCCGCTTCAACCTGATGTTCCGCACCTTCATGGGCCCGGTGGAGGATACGGGCCACGAGGTATTTCTTCGACCGGAAACGGCGCAGGGAATTTTCGTCAACTTCCAGAATGTGGTGAATTCTTCCCGGAAGAAGCTGCCCTTTGGCATTGGCCAGATTGGCAAGGCCTTCAGAAACGAAATAACCCCCGGCAATTTTACCTTTAGGACTCGGGAGTTCGAACAAATGGAGGTGGAATTCTTCGTCAAGCCGGGTACGGACGAAGAATGGCTGAACAGTTGGGTTGAGGAACGGTTCAATTGGTACGTCAGCTATGGCATCCGCCGGGAGAATTTGCGCCTCCGCCGCCACGATCCGGACGAACTGGCCCACTACGCCAAGGATACCTACGACATCGAGTACCGCTTCCCCTGGGGCTGGGGCGAACTGGAGGGCATCGCCGACCGGACCGATTTTGACCTGGCCCGCCACGCCGAATCCAGCGGCGAGGACCTGACCTACTTTGACGAGGAGACGAGGGAGCGCTATCTACCCTACGTAATCGAGCCTTCCGGCGGCGTTGACCGCGCCACGCTGGCCTTTTGGCTGGATTCCTACGACGAGGAACCGGATGGTGACACGGTGCGGGTGGTGTCGCACCTCCACCGCAAGTTGGCGCCCATAACCGTGGCAGTGCTGCCCCTGAGTCGCAATGAACGCCTGGCGCCCACGGCCCGGAATGTTCACGACCTGTTGCGCCGCCACTTCAGCGCCCAGTTTGACGATGCGCAGAGCGTCGGCCGCCGCTACCGCCGCCAGGACGAGATTGGTACCCCCTACTGTGTTACGGTGGACTTTGATACTCTGGACGACAACCGGGTTACGATTCGGGACCGGGATACTATGACCCAGGTTAGGGTGCCTATAGAGCGCCTGGTCAGCATTCTCCAGGACAAGGTGGAGCATGGCTGGTAGGTTCGGGGTGGGAAGAACCTGCCTGATTGCCGTTAGAGTATTTGATGGCGGGAACTAACACCAGGGGATGGGAGCTACGTCCGAGAGGGTAGTGGGCAGAGGAAATGACCATATTGCGCAACGGCTTTCACTGGCCTGATTTGCTGGACCAATTGGGCGCCATGCCCAGGATCGGTGAATTGGGGAAATCCGGGGAGAAGACGATGCCCGGAAACTTGGTGGCGGAAACAATACGCGGCGGGCTTTTCACCCGCATCATTGGCAAACGCCTGCTGTTCTTCCAGGAGGTTTCGTCCACCATGGACGAGGCCAGAATTCGCGCCGACCGGGGCACGGATGAGGGAACGGTCATCGTGGCCGAGACCCAGTCTGCCAGCCGAGGCCGGCAAGGGCGCGCGTGGGTATCCCGTTCCGGCAACCTTTACCTGTCGGTGGTCCTCTACCCTTCCCTGCAGACTTTGCCCTACATTAACAGCCTCTGCGGGGTGGCAGTGGTGCGGGCCATCGCCAATATCAGCGGGCTCAAGCCCCGTATAAAGTGGCCCAACGACATCCTGCTGGATGGCAGGAAGGTGGCCGGCATCCTCGTGGAAAGCGCCATCGCGGGGGAGCAAGTCCATCACTCAATCATTGGAATCGGCGTAAACGTCGCCCTGGACGCCGACCAATTTGATGAACTGGCCGGAGACGCCATCAGCTTGAACCAGGCCTCCGCCGGAGATATACCGAGGGACGAACTCCTTAGGGAGATTCTGCAGCAATTGGATTCCCTGTATATCCAGTTGAACCACGGCGACAACCCGCTGGAGGAATGGGAGGAACTGTTGGATACCCTGGGTCAACGGATCAGGGTGACCTGGCAGGGAGAGGAATACGTGGGGTTCGCCGACGGGATTGACTCCCAGGGGAACCTCCTGCTTCGAGAGGACGATGGCCAGGTGCGTACCCTGACGGCGGGGGACGCCTCCTACATTCGCCAGGCGCCCTAACGCCCGCTGCGGGGCCTAAGTTAATGGAAAGAGAAGGTATGCTGGAAAGATTCAGCCTGGACGGTCGGGTGGCGGTGGTTACCGGCGGCGGCACCGGGCTGGGCCTGGAAATGGTCCGGCACCTGGCCCGCGCCGGCGCCAACGTGGCCATTGCCGGCCGGAGGCCGGGGCCCATTGAGGATGCCGTGGCGGAGGTGGAAGCCCTGGGCCGCCAAGCCATCGCGGTTCCCACCGACGTGGGGGATTCGGCCCAGGCCAACGCATTGATTGAAGCGACGCTCGCGCATTTCGGCCGGGTCGATGTCCTGATAAACAACGCTGCCCTGGTTTCCGACAGTGTTCCCACGCCCATCTGGGACATAGCCGATGAGGACTGGCAGACGGCGCTCAACGTCAACCTGAGCGGCGCCTTCTACTGTTCCCGGGCTGCGTCCAAACCAATGGCTGACCAAGGTTCGGGCAAGATAATAAACGTCTCCTCCGGCTTTGGCCTCCGGGGCGGTCGGGATATCTATACCTACTGTTGTACCAAGGGTGGAATCATCCAACTCACCCGGGTATTGTCTTTCAGCCTGGCTCGGTACGGGATAACCGCCAACAGCATAGTGCCCGGCTTCATTCCCACCGTTGGCACCGATTCTGAAATTCGGGAAGCCCTGCCCCGGTCAGGGCAATACCTGCCTACCGGCAAGCTGGGCGTGCCGGAAGACATCGGGCCCGTGGCCGTATTCCTGGCTTCGCCCGCGTCGGACTACATGACTGGGGAAATCCTTACCCTTGATGGTGGTGGGCTGGCGGCCGGCTTGGCCCCGGCGGGGTATGCCCCGGTATTGGAATTGGAACCCTAGTCTTCCTGGCCCTATCCCTCAGTTGGCGATTAACCCGGAGGCAGTCGATGCCGGTCCTTCCCCAGTTCAGCCTGGCGGGCAAGTCCGCCATTCTCAGCACGTCAGGAGGCGACGATGCCCCGTTCCTGGCCGGCGCCCTGGCCGAAGCCGGCGCGACCGTGTTTGTCATCGCCCGCCGCCATACGTTGCTGGACGCTGCCCTGAGCGGTCTGCCGGAAGATGGCGGGCACGGCGGTACGGTATCCGCATTGGCTTCGGCGCAGGAAGCGGCCGATGCGTTGGCGAAATTCGATGCCGGCAATGGACAGGTTGACATCTTGGTGAACGACGGGCGCAGCATGTTCGCCAAGCCGGCGACCGAGATAGACGTAGACGAATGGGACGAGGTGCAGGCCAGGAATCTCCGCGCCGCCTTCATCCTGTCCCAGGCCGTGGGCCGAAGAATGATTGCTCAGGGCGGCGGCAGAATTGTCAACGTCATATCCGGGACGGCGGAACGGGGCCTATGCAACGGCTCCGCCTTCAGCGTCAGCCAGGCAGGACTGCTGTCCCTGACCCGTTCGCTGGCGGTTGAGTGGGGACCCCACAATGTACGGGTGAATGCCATTGGCGCCGGTTGGTCGGTTGCCGAGGATATTCCCCTTGAAGTCCAGCGGGAAGAGCAGTTGGTTCGCTACATTCCCCTGCGCCGGAAGGGCCACCCTCGAGACATTGGCCCCCTGCTGGTTTACCTCTGCTCCGAAAGCTGTGACTATACCACAGGCCAGCCGGTGTATGTTGATGGCGGGTTGAACGCCCACCCGTAGCACGTGTCTTGGCCAAGAGAATCTCTTACTTTGGGACGGCTCCGAAACGTGGTTCGCCCGTGAGTTGGAACGGGTTCTTCCCAATTCAGGGTTCCAGGCGGTCAAGGGAAACTGCGGTCGCTCCTAAAGCCATCAGCCTATACCCCGCTTTTGGCTTTGGATTCCGTTGAACCCCCAATTTGCCTGGGGTACAATAGCCTACGATGTCAATGCAACCTGTAACCCGCCTCAGGGGAATGTACGACCTGCCGCCGGAGTCCTGGCTTCGCAAGCGAAACCTGCAGGACTCCCTGACTGGGCTGATTTCCGGATTCGGCTACCGTTACCTGGAAACTCCGCTCCTGGAGGGCACCGAGCTTTTCCTTCGCCAGTCGGGCGGCGACCTGGCCTCCCGCATGTACAGCTTCGTGGATGCCGGGAGCCATCAGGTCAGTCTCCGACCCGAGTTAACTTCTCCCATCATGCGGCACTACCTGGAGAATGCCGCCGAAATGCCATTGCCGGCGCGGTTTCAGTATGCCGGACCGGTATTTCGCTACGATGTGGCTCATCCGGAGGGATCTGGGCAGTTCACCCAGGTGGGCGCCGAACTCATCGGGGGCGGAGGAGTGGTCGCCGACGCAGAGTTGTTGACCCTGGCCGCCAGCATTCCCGCCCATGCGAACCTGGAGGGATGGCGGATTGAGTTGGCTGATCTGGCCGTCTTCCATAGCCTTCTGGACGTTTCCCGTGTTTCTGACCGGGCCCGGGGGTTTATACTGGCCAGCGTTCCCCAGCTCAATAAAGGCTCAGAGTTTCTGGAGCAGGCCAGGGAGAGAGCTTCCCAGCTTCACCTGGGGGACCGCAGCCGAGAAAACCAGGAATTGAGCGCCGCCATAGCCGGCCTGGGCGATGAGCAGGCCCGGCAGGTGATTCAGGGATTTCTCCAGTGGAACGGCACCGATATTCGCCGCTTTGGGCAGCGGGACCCTGGTCAAGTAGTGGATCGGTTTCTCCGAAAACTGCGGGGCAGTGATGAATTGGGGCGACTGGAAGCGGGCCTGGAATTGACGGCGGCTCTTTCCGCCATTCGAGGCGATCCGGACGAGGCCATTGCATCCGCCTTGGAGTTGACCGAAAACGCCGGGGCGGACACCGATCCCCTACATCGCTTGGCCAGTCTGGTGGATGTGCTGGCCTCATGCCCCGAAACCCAGGGCAGGGTGACGGTGGACTTTGGGCTGGCGCGGGGCATTGCCTACTACAACGGTATAATTTTCGAGGTTCGGCACCCGGACTGGGCTGGCCCCATGGGCGGCGGCGGGCGCTACGACAGCCTGGCCCGCGCCCTGGGCGGGGCAAGGGATGTTCCGGCCTTGGGCTTTGCCTACACCCTGGAAACTCTGTTAGCATTGACAGGCCAGCAGGATGATTCACTCGGCGCCGACGACCGCGCCACGGTCTTGGTGGTGTCGGAAGCTGAGGGCGGATGCAACAATGCCTTCCTGGCGGCCCGCCGGTTGCGGGCTGAGGGCATGGCCGTGGAACTGGACGTGGTGGGCCACGACTTGAAGGGCGCATTGCAGTACGCCGGTCAACGGGGTATGGAGCAGGTAATTTTCGTTGATTCCGAGGGAGAACAGGTTGCCTACGGAGTTGAATAGCGTCGCTAGGAACGGCGGCGGCTTCACCTCGGGGGAGAGGGCAGCGGCCTTGCGCCTGGTAATACCCAGCGATGGGGAACTGTACGAGCCCACCCTCAATTACCTGGCGTCCTGCGGGCTGCCGGTGCGGCGGCCCAGCGCCCGTCGCTATACCGCCACGATTCCCGCCCTGGCTGGCGCGGAAGTGCTGTTTCAGCGCAGCGCCGACGTTACCACCAAGGTGGAGGAGGGCAGCGCCGAGCTGGGGATAACCGGGCTGGACCGTTATCTGGAGTACCGGAGCGACGAGCGAATTGTCGTGAGCCTTATGGACGATCTCGGCTATGGGCGGTGCGACTTCGTGTTGGCCGTGCCCGATGCGTGGCTGGATGTTTCCTCGATAGACGATTTGGCCGACCTGGCCCTGGAGTTTCGTCAGGAAGGAAAGCAGCTGCGGATTGCCACCAAGTACCCCCGATTGTTGCGGGAGTTTCTTTTCCGGCGGGGGATTAACTATTTCACGTTGGTTCCCGTGAGTGGAACTCTGGAGGCCGCGCCCGTGGCCGGGTACGCCGACTTGATCGCTGACCTGACCGCCACCGGCACAACCCTTCGGGAAAACCGGCTCAAAACCCTGGATGGCGGCACAATCCTCAGTTCCCAGTCCTGCCTGATAGCCAATACCACCACACTTATGGAATCGCCGGGCGCGCTGAAACTGGCCCGCGAGTTCGTGGAGATGTTGGAGTCCCACATGCGGGCGGAACCCTACTACCGCCTTACGGCCAACGTCCGTGGCACGTCGCCGGAAGAAGTCAGCGCGACCGTATTGAGCCGCCCGGAGGTTTCCGGTCTTCGGGGCCCCACCATCGCCAGGGTCTATAACGTGAAGGAAGAGGACTGGTACGCGGTTACTCTGCTGGTTCGCAAAGACCGCCTGATGGAAGCCGTGGACCACCTGCGAGACTGCGGCGGAATAGAGATTTCCGCGTCCCAGTTGAGCTACCTGTTCCAGGGCGAATCCTCGGTATTCTGTAAGCTTTCCAGCGAATCCGAAAAGAAGGCTCCCGGTTGGTGAAGGTCCGTGCCCAACTTACCGATGCACATATACGTCGCCCGGCAGGTGGCCCAGGAGTTGGACTGGGGATTCGTTCACGACCACGTGGGCAGTTGCTTTCTCGGTTCCACCACGCCGGACATCAGGGCCATGACCAAGTGGGACCGGGAACGAACCCATTTCGCGCCCCTGAGTCTGGAGGAGGTGGGCACCGGCGCTCGCAGGATGTTCGAGCTATACCCGGAACTGGCGGATGGCCCCCGTCTGAACCCTGCCACCCGGGCCTTCGTGGTGGGTTACCTCAGCCATTTGACGGCCGATGAGTTGTGGATTACCACCATGTTCCGGCCCCATTTCTCCCGGGAGCGGACGACGGCTGCCAGCGACGAGGAAGCCCAGATTTGGGACCGCGCCCTTCAGCTGGATCTTGACCGGCAAGCCTACCGGGAAATGGAAGGTTTGGCGGTGGCCGGCGAGGTCATTTGTGACGGCGAGCAGGGCGTGGAGCTGGACTTTATTGACCCCGAACTTCTGGCCGAGTGGCGCCAATGGGTGACCCGATTTATGACCTGGGAGTTCGACTGGCAACGCTTGAAGCGGGCATTGAATCGAATGTACCGGGACAACAACGATGTTCAGGAAATGGTGGACCAATTCCTGGCCGATATGCCCGACAGTCTGGATTCGGTTTACGATATGGTGTCGAGGGAGAAACTGGACCTCTACAGACGGGAAGCCGTGGCACAAACCCTGTCGCAGGTGAAGGAGCATCTTGGTCAAGCTTAAAGTGGTGAAGGGACTGGCCGAAGCCGAAGGAGTTCTGGCTCGCTTCGACCCATTGGACTTGGGCTCGCTGCCCGAGGCGGTGGTCGAACGTACCAGGCAGGCCTTCGGGGCGGACGTTTCCCCGGAACAGTCGGTGGTCACCATGTTGCGGGATGTCAGAAACGAAGGTGACGCGGCGGTGCGGCGTTATGCCAATCTTCTCGATGGCGCCGACCTGGAGGATTTCCGGGTCAGTGACGAGGAATTGGCCCGCGCCCGCGCCTCCATTTCGCCGGAGCTTGACGCGGCCCTGCGACTGGCGGCCCAGCGAATAACCGAATTTCACCAGGCCACCCTGCGCCGTAACTGGGTGGACCTGGAACAGGGACTGGGCGAAATGGTGCGCCCCCTGGAGCGGGTTGGACTGTACGCCCCCGGTGGCACGGCCGCCTACCCGTCCACCGTGTTGATGACCGCCATACCCGCCAGGGTGGCTGGTGTGAAGGAGATTATACTTACGACCCCCCGCCGGGGTTCGGAGCCATTGAATCCGGCAGTTATGGCGGCGGCCCACATCGGTGGCGTGGATGCCATCTACCAGATCGGCGGCGTTCCGGCGATTGGGGCCATGGCCTATGGCACCGAGTCCATCGCCAAGGTGGACAAGATTTGCGGTCCTGGCAACATATTCGTGGCCTACGCCAAGAAATTGGTTCAGGGCCAGGTGGACATTGACGGTATTTTTGGCCCGACTGAAACCATCGTTATAGCCGATGAGTCGGCCCAGCCAAGCTTCTGCGC
Organism: Dehalococcoidia bacterium; assembly: GCA_965221385.1. Taxonomy (GTDB): domain Bacteria; phylum Chloroflexota; class Dehalococcoidia; order Lucifugimonadales; family UBA3495; genus Bin22. The sequence goes on along the minus strand of OZ244885.1, from coordinate 382,559 downwards.
TGCCGACATGATAGCCCAGGCGGAGCACGATCCCCTGTCCACCGCCATCCTGGTGACCGACTCGGGCGCGCTGATTACGCAGATAGAAGAGGAATTGGAGCGGCAGTTGGCCACCCTGGAGCGGGGAGATATGGCCAGGGAGGCGCTGGAACGCCAGGGCCGCATCGTTCTGGTGGCCGATTTGGAAGAAGCCGTTGAATTGGCCAACCGGATTGCTCCCGAGCATCTCTGCCTGATGGTTGAAGACCCCTGGGCATGGGCCGGTAAGGTGAAGAACGCCGGCGGTCTTTTCCTGGGGGAATACTCCCCGGAGGTCATGGGTGATTACATCGCCGGCCCCAGTCACGTTATGCCGACCGGGGGAACGGCCCGGTTCAACTCTGCCCTCAGTGTTCACCATTTCATGCGTACCATGCCGGTCGTTGGACTTACTCCCCAGGTGTTTCGGGACTTGGGGGACGCGGCGGTACGGATAGCCCATGCAGAAGGGCTGACCGGACACTCGATGGCAATCGAGGTTCGCCTCAACAGCCTGAAGGCCGTCGCCGACTAGGTCCCGGTTTATCTGACAAGTCTAACCATAGTTGAAATGCGCAGCGCGGACCAGCTCCGCGCCGCCGGGAACATAGAAATGACCGAAGTTAGAGATCTGCTCCTGCCCCATATCCGCCAACTAAAGACCTACGACGGCGTTGACCCCATGGAGGTGATGGCGCAGCAGGCGGGAATACCTTCGGACAAGGTTATTCGGCTGAATGGCAATGAGAACCCCTTCGGCCCCTCGCCGGAGGTGGTCAAGGCCCTGGGCAGCTTCCAGCATTTCAACCACTACCCGGATCCGGACCAACGCCAGTTGCGGGATGCGCTGTCCACCTACCTGGACGTGCCGGCGGAACGAATAGTGGCTGGGAATGGCAGCGACGAGCTGATCGACATGATTCTGCGCATGTTTCTGGGGCCCGGGGAGAATATAGTCATTCCGACGCCAACCTTTGGCATGTACGCCTTCTCCGCCGAGGTCTGCGGCGGCGAGGTCAGGTCGGTCCCGCGCAACCAGGCCTTTGAAATTGACACCGAGGCCACCGTCAACGCCGTAGATGATGGTACCAAGGCCATCTTCCTGGCCTCGCCCAATAACCCTACGGGCAACGTGGCCACTGAGGCCCAGGTTCGGGCCCTCCTGTCCACCGGCAAAGTGGTGGTGGTGGATGAGACTTACTACGAGTTTTGCGGCCATACTGCCCTGCCCCTGCTGGACGAATACCCCAACCTGGTGGTACTGCGGACTTTCAGCAAATGGGCCGGCCTGGCCGGCCTGCGTATTGGCCTGGGCGTAATGGACCGGGATGTTGCCCTGACCATGATGAGCATGAAGTCGCCCTACAACGTCAACTTGGCGGCGGAGGTGGCCCTGCTGGCGTCCCTCGGAGACCGCGCCACCCTGCTGAACCGGGTCCAGGCCATCGTCAAGGAACGAATCCGGATGACCGGCCTGCTGGAGCAGATCAAGGGGATCCAGGTATGGCCCTCCCAGGCGAACTTCATACTATGCCGCTTGCCCGTAGGCCGGGGACAGGAGATTTTTGAGGGTCTCTGCCGCCGGGGCATATTCCTCCGGTACTTCAATACGCCTCAGCTTCGGGACTTCGTTCGCGCCAGCGTGGGTATGCCTGAGGAGACTGACCAAGTGGTGGCTGCCCTGGAGGAACTGGTGGAAGCAAGATGTTAGAGCGCGCCGATTCCGGTCTTGAATCTTCCCTGCCTGAAGCGGGAGGCCGGACCGCTTCCCTGAACCGGGAAACTGCCGAAACCCAGATAAACTTGATGGTCAATCTGGACGGACAAGGCCGCTATGAGGTTGACACCGGCAACGGTTTCCTGGACCACATGGTGAGCCAGATAGCCCGTCACGGCCTGTTTGACATTGAACTGAAGGCCCGTGGGGACGTTCACGTTGGATGGCACCATCTGGTCGAAGACGTGGGTATCCTGCTGGGACGGGCCTTCCGGGAAGCCCTGGGTGAAGTTCGGGGTATTCGTCGCATGGGTCACGCCATAGTGCCCCTGGACGAGACCCTGGTCATGGTGGCCCTTGATATGAGCGGCCGCAGTTACGCGGTGGTGGAAACGACCCTAGACGAAACCATGGTTGAAACCCTGTCCGGCGATCTGGTTCGCCATTTCTTCGAGTCCTTCGCCATCGAGGCTCGCATTAACCTCCATGCCAAAGTTCTGGCGGGGGTTAGCCCCCATCACAAGGCGGAGGCCCTGTGCAAGGCCTTGGCCCGCGCCCTGAGGGATGCGGTGGAACCGGACCCCAGGGCTCAAGGGCAAGTTCCCAGCACCAAGGGAACGCTGGATGAATGACGCCGGGGCGGTATGACTTTACATAAACGTTCCGGGAGAAAGATTTTGGGGGCGGCGCATAGCCGCCCCCCATCTTGTTTACCAGGGAAAACCGTTTCAGGAAGCCACGGCGCTACCGCCCTCTCCTGGCAATGAATTCGGGGAATGCCTGCTCGGCGTTGTAACCCCTGACCCGGTTGGTGGTGAAATCCCTCTCGTTGGCCCACTGTTGTTCCAGGCTGCAACCCATGTGCTGAAGGAGCAATTCCTTGATGCCCATGACCGATTCTCGCCGGTTCTTGGATATGGCCGCGCCAATTTCCAGCGTCTTTGATCGAAGCTGGTCCGATGGAACCAGGTGGTTCAGCAGGCCAATGCGGAGGGCTTCTTCGGCCTCAACCACCCGGCCGGTGAATAGCAGTTCCTTGGCTATGGGCCACCCCACCTGGTTGGGAAGGGTCCACGTGGAGTTGATGCGCCCGTAGGCGGCGGCCAGAAACCGGAAACTGGTTCGCTCGCAGCCCACCCGAATATCCAGGGAGGAGGACAATACCGCCGCGCCGCCGTAGGCCAGGCCGTTCATCATGCCGATGACCGGCTTCAGGGAGGCGCTGATTTCGTAAGTGCCCCGGGACCGATTCTGGTCCTGTTGCTCCCGGGCCTCCTGGTCGGCTTCCCGGTCCCGTTCCCGCTGCTCGTGAATGTCGCCGCCAGCGGAAAAGGCCCTTTCTCCGGCCCCGGTAATCACAATGCAGCCCACTTCATCGTCCTCGTTCATGGACCGGACGGCGTCCTGCAGCTCGCGGTTCAATTGGCGATTCATGGCGTTGAGCTTTTCAGGCCGGTTCAGGGTCAGGAATGCAACGCCCTCTTCCTTTTCCACCAGTACAAATTCGTAGTCCATCAATGCCTCCCAGTTCCTGGATTCGGGCGGCTGCCGTCATTCGGCCTGCCGAATTGAGCGCCGCATTTCGTTGGGGGTATTGTATGGGCGGCCCTTTGGCTAGTCAAACCATACTGGTCGAGATTCCTGTCTTTGTATGGGGTGAACCAGCCATCCCCCTCCTACGTGAATCAATGCCGGGCCCTGGGGCAATTGACATATCCCCAACGTGTGGGGATGATAGAAACAGGATGGTTTACCGAACAGAATGTTCACGGTACGAGGTGAAGCCGTGGCTTGCAGGGCGTTGGGTAATCGGCCGGCGTTTCCTGGTGATTGCGTTGGCCTCCTGCCTTCTGGCCTTGGGCCTGATGGGATCGGTAATGGCCCAATCCGCTTCCCCGTCCGCCCTGGTTTTGGAGATCGACGGCGCCATCAACCCCGTTAAGGTCCAGTACCTGGAACGCGCGTTGGAGCTGGCGGGAGATACCGAAGCGCCCCTTTTGATAATTCGGCTGGATACCCCCGGCGGGCTTTTGGATTCCACTCGGAAGATGGTTGAGATTCAGTTGGAATCAGAGATACCCACCGTGGTTTTCGTGGCCCCCCGTGGTTCGCAGGCGGGTTCCGCCGGCACCTTCGTGACGGCCGCCGCCAACTTCGCGGTCATGGCCCCGGGCACCAACATTGGCGCCGCAACGCCCGTGTCGGCCACCGGCCAGGAGATGGACGAGACGTTGGCCAACAAGGTCACCAATGACGCCGCCGCCCTCATCCGTAGCATCGCCGACGAAAGGAACCGCAACGGCGAAAGGCTGGAGGATACGGTAACCAGGGGCGCCTCGTACACCGCCCGGGAGGCGGTGCGGTTGGGCATGGTCGATTTCATTGCCTCCGACGTGGATGACTTGCTGCGCCAACTGCATGGCCGGACGGTCACCACCAAGAGCGGCGCCTGGACCCTGGACACGGAGGATATGCCCACCCGTTCGGTGACGCCGAGTCTGTTGGAGCGGTTCCTGGAGTTTCTGGCCCACCCGGATGTTGCCTTCCTGCTCCTGACCATCGGCGGGCTGGCGGTGGTAATCGAGCTGTTCAACCCAGGCATGATCATCCCCGGTGTGGTGGGGGCCGTACTGCTGATATTGGCCTTCCTGGCCTTGGGCAGTCTGCCCGTGAATTGGGCGGGAGCGGCCCTGATTATCCTGGCCATGGTTCTGGGGTTCCTGGAGACCCAGGTGACGGGCTTCGGGGTGTTGGGCGTGGGAGCCATAATCTGCCTGATTCTGGGCGGCTTCCTGCTTTTCGCTCAATTTGGAGACCCTTCTCCCACCCTGGCGCCCATATCGGTCAATCCCTTCCTCATCGTGGCCACGTCGGTAACCCTCGGCGGTGGGCTGCTCTACCTGCTCTGGTCGATTCGCAGGTCGCAGGCGGCAGATCAGGGCGAAAATACCCTACAGCTCCTGGGGCAAATCGGCACAGTAACGACAGAGCTATCGCCCAGGGGCGTCGTCCAGATGGAGGATGGCAGCTGGACTGCGGTCGCCGATGATGGCAGTTCAATTGGCCGGGGCGCCCGGGTCATAGTGGTCGAGGTTAACGACCTGGTACTCTCGGTTATTCCCCTGGATGAAATGGGGTAGCTCGATAAAAGGCACTAAAGTCTGGTGTCCGGCCCCTGGAGGCCGGGGAGGTATCGATGGCAGCGGGAATCATTATTGTCCAACAGCACGAGAGAATGGTGGTCCAGAGGTTCGGGCGTTTCGATCGGGTGGTGGGGCCGGGTTTCCGGTTCCTGGTTCCCATCATATTCAATGGGACCAGGGTGGGCATCTGGGAGCGGACCCAGCGGGTACCAACCCAGAAGTACATTACCACCGACAACGTGGTGGTGGACCTGGACTTCGTGATCTACTACCAGGTTCTTCCCGATGATGACAATCCACGCAAGGCGGTCCTCGACGTGCAGGACTTCGAGGTGGCGGTGGTAAACCTGGCCGTCGCCGAACTGCGTTCCATCATCGGAAACATCACCCTGGCAGATGCCCTGTCGGAACGGGAGAGAATCCAGGGGCAACTGCAAATGGCCCTGGATGAGAATACGGGCAGGTGGGGCGTCAAGGTCAGGAACGTGGCAATCAACGAGATTGACCCGCCCCAAGGGGTGAAACAGGCAATGGAGCGGGAGAAGTCCGCCGCTGCCATCAAGACCGCCGAGATAACTGAGTCGGAGGGCCAGCGACAGGCCCAGATAAACCGGGCCGAGGGCGAAAAGCAGTCGGCCATTCTACAGGCCGAGGGCAACCGGCAGGCGGCCATCCTGGAGGCGGAGGGCGACCAGCAGGCCACCGTTCTGCGCGCCCAGGGCTTCAGCACTGCGCTGGAACGGATTTATAGCGTGGCCAACAACGTCGATTCAAAGACGATGAGCCTGCAGTACTTCGATACCCTGAAGTCTCTGGGTTCCAGCCCCTCAACCAAGTTCATCTTTCCCATGGAATTCACCTCCATGCTCTCGCCCTTCCTGGGGATGGGCAACAGCCAGCAAGCCGGAGGAAACGACGGCCAGAACCAGCAGGGCTGAGCTCAACCGCCGGTGACAGAAAGCGTCCCCCTGGATTCGCTCGGATGCGACCCAGGGGGTTCATTTTTCCTGATTGGAACAGACCGGGCGGCGCTACCGGCCGGGGCGACTCAGATTCTCATTAGCCTAGGCAGGGCTATCAGGCCCTCTTCGTCGTTGCCCACCACGTCGGTATCTCCACTGGCATGAAGCAGGGAAAGGTGGGCATTTATCAGGGAGTCACAGGCGCTGGAGTTCAGCTTTACCAGGTAGTCCTCCAGGCCGTCAACCAAGTTGGGAAGCCTGTCTTTCAGGAAGTTCAGGCTCTTCTTGGCATCCCGCTTGGGGGGAAGCTTGTCGCCGAAGAGCAACAGCTTGCTGGCGTGGGGGTAAACCTCGATGATGTGGTTGCCTCGCTCCTTCATCCGCCTGTTCAGTTCAACCGCTCGGTAAACCAACGAAGCCACGATGGACTTCTTGTTGGTGAAGAAGCAACTGATCCCCATGCGGGCCAATTCCAGTTCCGCCTGCCGGCCCTTCATTTCCGGGCTATCCATCTGGCAATCGCAGGCATCTTCGAGGCAACAGAGGCCGCTGGGGAGTGTGAGGGGGCTGCCAATGGCTATGAGACTGGGGTTGTGGGTCTCCGCCGCCTCCATCAGTTCTTCGTCACTATGGAAGTCGCCAAGGTGGACGATGCGGGAGTCGGAGTCTATCACCGAGAGGGAACTGGATTGGCGGGCAGAAGTCTTGAGGTCCACACCCATGTACAACATGAAACAACCCTTTACCGGAGGAGATGGCCTATACGAAAGGGAGCCAATTGATGGCTGCCCCTGGCTCTGTTTCGAGGTCTTTACCCGCTCTGGGGGAAGGTGAGGCCCTGTAAATTGACATTCTCCAGAAGTTCCTCTGCCGCCGAATAGGGTTCCAACTTCCCGCTTCCTATGTCTTCAACCATGGAACGAAGGGTTATTTCGTTGTCCAAACGAGTCTTCAACCGCTGGAACAACTCTTCCTGTAGCAGTTCAGAAAATTCCTCTATGCGCCGCTCGGCCCGACGTTTTTCCAGCAAGGTCTGGTAGCTCCCGCCGGTCAGGGGGGCCGAAAGATATGATCGATGGTCCTGAACGCTGTCCCAAAGTTCTTCGATACCCACGTCCCGGTCAGCCCGGGTCAGGATTACGGGCGGCTCCCAGTCGGGATGCTCTGCCGCCGTTTGCAGCATGGACCGGACGGCGGCGGCCATTCGGTCGGCGCCATCCCGGTCAGCCTTGTTGACCAGGAAAATATCCGCGATTTCCAGGACGCCTGCCTTCAGGGTCTGGATAGCATCCCCCGATTCGGGCATCATGGCGACGGCCACAGTGTCCGCCACACCCATGATTCCCAGTTCCGTTTGGCCCACCCCGACGGTTTCGACCAGTATTACGTCCTTGCCGGCGGCGTCCAGCACTCGCACCAAACTCTTTACGATTCGGGGCAGGCCGCCCGACTGGCCACGGGTTGAAACGCTTCGGATGAAAACACCCGGGTCCAGGTAGTGGCGCTGCATGCGAATGCGGTCGCCGAGGATTGCACCGCCGCTGAAGGGACTATCGGGGTCAACCGCAATGATTCCAACAGTATGCCCCAGGGCTCTGAGGCGTCCGGTGAGGCGGTCAACCAGGGTACTCTTGCCCACCCCGGGCGGCCCGGTGATGCCCAACGTATAGGCATTGCCGGTGTGTTGATCCAGTTGCTTTACAACAAAGTGAACTGCGGGGTCCCGCCGTTCCAGCGAGGTCATCGTCCGCGAGATGGCTCGCTGGTCTCCACCCAACACCCTGGCAACATCGTCATTCATCCGGCAGAGACCCCGGCAGCTCCCTTTGGTAGGGATTACCATAACATCGGCCGAAAAACAGCGTCAAGGTAACACCAATAGGGATACCCACCTGGGCAATTTTGGTTTCTGTCCCTCGGTTTCAAGCCTTTCGCAGCTTGATGACAACCCAATTACGAAAAATGAGGACGTTTGCATAAGGTGTAACGTTTTCCGGCCATTTTTTACAAGTTCAAAAAAAGGCCGACCCGAAGCTCCGGTAGAAGTCCCTTGTCCTGCTTCCCGCCGGCGGCTGGCTTCGGGAAGACCCCTCTAATCCAACAGCCGGGGCTTGGGCTGCTGGGTTAGGGCTGAGCCTGCTCGACGACTTCCCAGCCGACCCCGGCCAGCTAATGCTGGATGGCCCTGGGAAAGGGTCTTGGTGAATAGCCTCTTCTTTCGGGCGGCAACCTACCGCCAGGAATGGCGGTCAAACCAACGGGAATTGACCGGACCGGGCCCGCCAGAGTCCGCCAAGGGCTGAAAAGGAAGAAGGGGAAAACAGGTTCGGCCACCGCTCGTCCCTTGCAGGATGGGCGGTGGCCGAATAGCTTCTCAAGAATGGGGCTGACTGTAATCAGTGGCGGAAACCCGTCTCGAAGCCCCGCGCGCCGGCGGAAATGAGCAGGTCGGGGCGGTCACCCCATCGGCGCAGGAAACGGCCGAAGTTCTTTCGGCTCAACTCGTCCCGCTGTCCGTCGTCCAGTTCCGTCCATTGCCGGTGTTCGTGGCGCACCATGGGCAAGCTGCTGTCGGCGACCACCCGGTAGCCGTGTTCCTTGAACTGGAAACAGTAGTCGATGTCTAGGTTGCGGTAGAAGCGGAAGCCCTCGTGCATCAAACCCACGGTGCGCACCGCTTCCCGCCGGAAGGACATGCAGTATGCCTGCATGGCATCGGCCTCGCCCCGTTCCACCTCCTCGTGGAAGTGCTGCATATCGTCGGTAGTTAGGCCGTAGGGGCCGAAAATACCCACCGTTTCGTCGGCCAGCTGCTGGGCTATGGCGTCCAACGCATTGCCGGTAATCTCGGTGGAGGCGTCCAGAATGATCACGTGTTTGCCCCGGCTCAGCTTGATGCCAATGTTCTTGCCAGCCGCGTCGCCGATAACGTGGTCGCAGTGGACAACCCGGAAGTCCGGATCCTGCTCCCGATAACTCTCCAGCCAGTCGGCCGTTTCGTCGGTGGAGCCGTTGTCGATGGCGATAATTTCCACCCGGTAACCGCCGGCGTGGTTGCGCATGGCCGATACGCAACGTCGAATGTCGTCCACGTAGTTGTAGGCATTCAGGACGTAGGTGAAGTCGTACAAGTCGGGGGCATCCAGGCAGGACTCCACCTCTCTGGATGAGGAAACCCACTGCCAGCGCTCCTCCTGTTGTTCCAGGGCCGTCTTGGGACGAATTCGGGAGGCTCCGGAGGTGTCCTGAACCACATAGCCGCTGGCCGATAACTCTTCCCGCAGGGAGTCGGCGGTGGCATAGTCCACCCGTTCCCGCAGGGATGTACGTTGGGTGGCAGTGGTGATTATGGATTCGGGCAGTTGGTAGGCGCTGGGAACCAAATCCAGGTCCAGGCCGAAAAGCCGGTCAAAGTCCAGGAGCAGGGACAACTTGGCCTGGGGGGGCAGTTCCGAGCGAACCATATCCCAAGTCGTCGCCAATCCGGTTGGCAGGTCCAGGTCGTTGTTGACGGCCTCCCAGAACTTGGTCCGCCACTCTTCCGCCTCCGGAGGCAACTTGGTCAATTCGGGCAGGCCGCGCCATTGCCACACCCGGTTGCGCAGGTTGGAAAGGGCCTTTTCGCTGGCCTTCAGAGAATTGAACGTGAAGTTCATACGGTGGCGGTAACGCACTGTCATGCACAGGTAGCGGAAGGAAAGAGGGTCTATACCCCTGGAAACCAGGTCGTCCAGCAAAAATACGTTGCCGGAGGACTTGGCCATCTTGGCGCCATCGGCCAGCAGGTGCTGGGCATGTATCCAATAGTTCACGTGGGTGGAACCGAATGCGCCCTCACTCTGGGCGATTTCATCCTCGTGGTGAGGGAAGATATTATCAACGCCACCGGTATGGATGTCGAATCGCTCTCCCAGGTACTTGTGGGCCATGGCAGAGCATTCAATGTGCCAGCCCGGGAAACCTTCGCCCCAGGGACTGTCCCATTTCACGTCGCGGCCGGGTTCGGCGGCCTTCCAGAGGGTGAAGTCCCTTGCGTCCCGCTTCATTGGGTCGGCGTCCACCCGGACCCCCTCCAGCAGGTTGCCCCCAAAATTGTGGGAAAGGACTCCATAACGGGAAAACTGGGGAACGTCGAAATAAACGTTGCCTCCGTTCTCGTAGGCGTAACCGTTGGCAATGAGCTGCTCCACCATGGCCACCATTTCAGGTATATGGTTGGTGGCCCAGGGGAATACATGGGCTGGCAGGATGTTAACCCGCTCCTCGTCCTGATAGAAGCTGTCGGCGTAGAATTGGGCTATTTCCTGGATGGTCTTGCCCTCTGCCAGGGCGGCCATGATCATCTTGTCCCCGCCCGCCTCGACCAGTTCCTGCCGCATGTGCCCCACGTCGGTGATGTTCTTGACATGGTAAACATCCAGGCCCTGGACCATCAGGGCCCGCCGGATCCAGTCCGCCATCATGTAGGTGCGCAGGTTGCCGATGTGGGCGTAGCGGTACACGGTGGGGCCGCAGGTGTACATCTTTATGCGGCCGGGTTCAATTGGCTGTATCTCGTCAATCCGTTTGGTGAGGGTATTGTAAAGGCGCAGCAAGGCTTCCTAACCTCCTTCACAAGCCCCGTATATCTGCGGGGAGACTTTCCTCACGGAGCTCGATCCTGCCGGGCTACCGGCCCGGGGGCCAAATGGCCTAAAATGTTACCTGGCCCGCCGCCGGAGCCAATATTGAAGCAAGTTTAGCATTTTACCTGGAGCTTTGCATCCGAGGCATACGACCGCAGTTCAGCCAGAAAGATAGGTAAGGGGGCCTGACATGGGTCGCGGTTAGCGCCCATCCTTTCTTGGTGTCCGTCGTAACGGACGTACCCGCATGGCCCAGGCTGATCAGGGCGCTGCGACCACCCCCTGCCGCATCAATTCGGAGATTTCCTCTGAACTGTAGCCTACTCCGGTGAGAATCTCCGCAGCGTCGGTTCCCAACAACGGAGTGGGGCGACCCAGGCGCATGGGGGTCAGGGAAAGATGGGCCGTGTTGCCCAGGTGATCCACCCTGCCCTGGCCCGGATGTTCGCGGGTAACGACTAATCCTGCGTTTCTCACCTGTGGGTAATCGCGGAAGGCTCCGATTCCGACGTTGGCGGCGGCGTCAACGCCAGCGTCGGCCAGGGTTTGCAGCCAGTGGGTGACAGCCTTGGTGGCGAATACCAGCGCCAACCCGTCTGCTGCCGGTCCATGCTGGGGCGGCTCCTCACCTTCGGAGAACTCCCCGTGTTCCTTCAGGTGGTTGAATGCTGGGAGGGCCAGCAATCGCCTAACCGCGTCCTGGTCGGCGCAATGCAGGTAGAGCCAACCGTCGGCGGCGCGGTACAGGCGGGAGAAGGCGGAATTGCCCCGCAGCCCACGGCCTTCGGGTTCCTGCCGCCGGTGGCCCTCGAAGTCAAGGAAGTAGGGAGACTGGAGCAGGCCGGCGGTGAGGGCCAGTCCGCTATCCACCGACTGGCCTCGTCCGGTGCGATTCCGTTCATGCAGGGCAAGCGCCACGGCGAAAGCGCCCATCATGCCGGTACCGTAATCATTGACCGGATAGGGCATGAGCATGGGCGCATCGTCCCGGCCGCCCCGTCGCACCTGCATACCGCTGGTGGCTTGGGCCAGCTGTTCCCAGCCGGGTCGATGGCTCCAGGGGCCGTCATAACCGTAGGCGTTCAACGAAGCGTACACCAGGTCCGGTTTGCGTTTCCGCAGACTCTCATAGTCCAGCCCCAGCTTGGCGAGGCTTCCCTTGCGGTAGTTCTCCACCACCACGTCGGCAGTTTCCAGCAACTGGAAAAAAACCTGACGACCCTCGTCCCGTTTCAGGTCCAGGAAGATGCTCCGCTTGCCCCGGTTCACGTCCATGGAACCGGAGGGGTCATAGGGACGGGACGGATCGTCAATCTTGATAACATCGGCCCCATACTCGGCCAGGGTTCGGCCGCAGGTGGGGCCGGCCAGGACGATGCACAGGTCCAGTACCTTCACTCCTTGTAGGGCGCCCATTGGCGAGCCGCCGTTGGCTGCCTCGGGTTTGGCCTGAGCAGGGGATGATGGGCGTTCCAGTTCGGCCAATATTTCGGTAGTATGTTCTCCCACCAACGGGGCGCGTCCCTGGATGGCTCCGGGGGTTCCCCTCAAGCGCACCTGGACTCCCGGCTGTTTCATCACGCCCAGGGAGGCGTCCTCGACTTCCTCCACCATCTTTGCTTCCAGGGGATGGGGATGGTTCAGCCACTCCTCCACGGTCTTGCACACGGTGCAGGCTCCGCCGGCGGCGCTGATGGCCTCCTGCCACTCCAGGGCAGTCTTCTGGCGAAAGGTCTCCTCGAATCGCCGTATCCACATATCTGCAGTTTCCAGGTCCAGGGGCTGTCCGAAATCGGCGACCGCGTCGGGGCCCCATTCGGGATTGCCTGCCGCTTCCAGGAACTGATGGACGAACCGCTGGTAGTTGCCATGGTTTTGAACCCAACGACCGTCGGCGCATTGATACTGTCGCTGCATGGGAAGCCGGGGTTGATTGCGAGGGTCCGGGTCTTCCCGGTCATGGAACTGAACCAAATGACGGCCCATGGCGGTGAACATGGCATCATACAGGGGCGCCTCAATGTGCTGGCCCATCTGGGTGTGGTCGCGGGCGCATAGGGCCATGGTGACGGCCACCGCCCCCACTATGGCGGAAAAGGTACTGGCGATGGGTAGAGGAGAGTAAAGAGGTTCCTCGGAGCCTTCCACCTTGGGGTACAACCCGGTGGCTGCGCCGATGATTGGCTCCCAACCCGGGCGGTTCCGGTAGGGGTGGTCTTCTCCGAATCCTGGGAGGGAGCAATAGACTAGGCCCGGATTAACTGCCGCCAGCCCTGAGTAACCCAGGCCCAGGCGTTCCGCAACCCCCGGCCGGAAGTTCTCAATCAGTACATCGGTGTTCTGGGCCAGCTTGCGGGCCGAAGCCTGCCCAGCTTCCGTCTTGAGGTCCAGAACGATGGAACGTTTACCTCGGTTCCAGGTGGCAAAGGCCAACTCCCGGCGTGCCGAGTCTCCCCCCGGTCGTTCCACCTTAATGACCTGCGCGCCCTGGTCGGACAAGAGCATGCCCAACAGAGGGCCGGCGATGTAGTGTCCAAACTCCAGAACCTTAATGCCTCGCAATGCCCCGGAGGTATTTTCCTTGATGCCTGTATCGCTGGTCATTGCTAACCCTCTATTTCTGCAATGGATATGGGAGTTCCGGCTGCCACTTCCTTGAACACGGTGGCATCGCCCTTGATCCTGCCGATGACCGTCACCGGGCTGGCTGGCCGCACCTCGTCGCCTTGGCTGGCCGGGGTCGGGCCGAAGAAGATGCAGAAGGCTCGTCCCGGCGGCCAGTAGCCCAGGTCGCCCACGTCCACGGTTTCCATGCCGTCCTCCAGGCCCACGTCCACCGGTATGGCGAAGTAGATTTCATCGCCCCAGGTATTGGCGCGGGCGTGGATGGGCAGGGCAGCCCCAATCTGTCGGGCGGTGTCGGATTCATTGAGGGTGGCCGTGGCCTGCACGGCTCCGGCGGTGATTTGTATCTGCATGGAAGTCTAGAATCCCAACCCGTGTTGTTTTCCTGTCTTGTTTTCCTGATGGCGTTAGTGGTCTTGGAAGGGAGTTCTTAGTACCTGGGCGTCAGTTGGTTCGTCCGGTAATTTTCGCCCCTCTGGCAGCGGGAGAAAACCTCTCCGGTTCGCAGCCGGCCAGGGGGACGTCCGAGTCAACCCCGGTAATCAGGTCGGCGGTGGCCTTCCCCATTCCGGGACTGAGCAGAATGCCCTTCTTCCCGGCTCCGGTGGTCAGGAAAACGTTATCCCAGCCGGGGGCTCTTCCCACGATGGGCATGTGGTCGGGGGTAACCGGTCGCAGGCAGGCCGTATGCTTGACCAGGGTTGCCAATCCCAATTCGGGAATCAACTCCTTAGCCGAACTCCAAATAGTCTCTTTGGCTTCATCAGTCGGTTCTCGGTTGAAACCGGCCTCCACTTCGGTGGTGCCGCACCACACCAGGCCATCGGCCCTGGGATAGATTGAAGCCCCGGCGCCGTTGTAATCGCCGGCCAGGGGCGGGCCGTGCAATTCCAGCCGCAGTATCTCGCCCTTGAGGGGATCCACGGGCACCGAGATGTCCAGCCATTGTTCTGCCTCCCTTGACCAGGGGCCGGCGGCCAGGACCAGTTGGTCGCAGGCTATCTCACCATCCTCCAGGATTACCGACAGGACCCGACCGTTGTCCAGCCTGACTCCCCGGGCGGCCCCGTGTCTCACGGCAACTCCCCGTTTTTGGGCTGCTTCCGCCAGGGCCTGGGTAAAGAGAAGGCTGCTAAGGCTGGCGTTGCCAAATAGCCGAACGCCGCCGATGAGGTTCTCGGAAAGGCGTGGTTCCAACGCCAGGAGTTCCTCCCGGCTCAACCACTCGCCGGAAAACCCCTCGTTCTTGGCGGCTTCAAAGAGGTCAACCGATTCCTGCAATGCGGGTAGTTCTTCCTCCGTGAAGGCAATCTTCGTCAGGGCAACGATGCGGTCCTGGAAGTCGATGCCGCTCTCCCTACGCAACGCCCCCCACAATTCCTTGTGTAGCTGGAAGGAGGTTCGGGCCAGATCGGCAAGGGGGCCGGGTATGGAGTAACCCTCAAGGGGATTCAGGCCGCCGGCGGAATAGCCCGATGCCTGGGAACTGATGCCCTCCCGTTCAATGATGGTGGCATTGATGCCGGTAAGGGAAAGATAGTAGGCGGTAGCGCAGCCGGCCACCCCGCCGCCGATGATAACTACTTCGCTGGTTTGTGCCATGACGGGAACTGCTCCTCAAGACATTTACGGTTGTGTCAGGCGGGCTGGGATGGAGTTGGACCATGCGTTAGAATTAGGGGAACAAAACCCAAACTGAGCGAGGGTATATGCCAATCTACGAATACCATTGTCCCAGTTGCAACATTGAGTACGAGGCGATTCGTCCCGCTTCCCAGGCCGATGACCCCGTGGCGTGCAAGGGCTGTGGCCAGCCAGGAGAGCGTCAACTTTCGACTTTTTCCTTCAAATCCAACTCTTTCACCGCCCCAAAGCTGAAGCCGGCCACCAAGCCCAAGCGTTCCTACTCGGTGGAGGGTGATCCCGGGTCCTAGCGCCGCCTAGTTGCGGTTCACGTCCCCCAGGGCGCGGGCCTCGTTGCACGGAATGCAGGCGCAAATGGAGCGCAGAAATCGGAAAGTGTATATGCCCGTGTAGTGGGCGTCGCTCCACAGGAACTGGATGGCATAGTTCCCCACGGGCATCTGGTCCACCGCCCTGACATCCTGGGCCACCGTGTCGGGGTCAAGACGGGGCCGGCCGGTCATTTCCTCCACGCAGGAGGCGCACTGGCAGCGCAGGCGCAACATGCGGTGCGGGAAAACGCTGCGATGGCCATCATCCCAGAGGATGGCTATGGATGGCCCGTCGATTTCGACCTCTTTGGGGAATACGGCCTCTTCCATGTTTCAAAACCCTACCTGGTATTGTGGGCGCATTGTGGGCGACTCCGGGGCAACCCTAAGCGCTGGCCGGCGGGGCCTGAACCTCGGCCAATCGGGCCGGCCTGGGCATTTCATCCGGGTCGGTGGGAATCTCGATAATGCTGGGGCCGTCGACGTCCAACGCCGCAAGGAGCGCGTCCCCGATGTCCTCGGGGCGGTCCACGTAGAAGCCATGGCCGCCGAACAGTTCAGCGTACCGGTCATATCGGGGATTGTTGGTATCGGCGCCCACGTACCGCTCATCGAAGGCGTAGCGTTGGTAGGCCTTTTCCGACCCCCAGCAGCCGTTGTTCATAATCACGGTGACCACCCGCAGGTTGTAGCGGACGGCGGTGGCAAACTCCTGGGCATTGAACAGGAAGCCGCCATCCCCATTGAAGTTGACCACTGGCCGGTCCGGGGCCGCGAACTTCGCTCCCAGGGAGGCGGGGAAACTGAACCCCAGCCCTCCCAGGTCCAGCGAGGTTATCAGGCTGCGGGGATGGTAATAGTTGAGCCGGTCCTGGCCAAAGTTGGGGGCCAACCCTGCGTCCAATGCAACTATGGCATCCCGGGGCATAACCTTGCGCAACTCCCCATACACCCGCTGGGGCTTGATGGGAGAGGAGCTGTCCCGCGCCTCCGCGTCCAGCCTGGCCTGACGCCGGGATGCCCAGTCGTGAATGTCTGAAACCCAGCGGGCATTGGGGCTGGGTTCCCGCTCCCGCACCTCCTGGACGATCTCCCGCAACACGGCGCCGGCGTCTCCCTCGATGCCCACCTCCACCGGGTAGTTGCGGCCCAGTTCTTCGGGATCAATCTCTATCTGGACGATGCGGGCGTCTGCCGGCACGTATCGGTTGTCATAGAAGGTGGAAGATTGGCCCAACCGGGTGCCAGCGGCCAAAATTACATCGGCCTGGCGAAGGGCTTCGATTCCCTCTTCAGACCCAAGCCTGCCCAGGTGGCCCAGGAACAGGGGATGGTCGTTGGGGATGGCATCGGCCCGGCCGTAGGAGGTTACGACGGCGGCGCCCAGCAAGTCGGCCAACTGGGCCACTTCCTCTCCGGCATTGCTCCACTGGATGCCCCCGCCGGCCACGATAACCGGTCGCTCGGCGGACAGCAGGGTTCGGGTGGCCCGGTCGATCAGGTCCCGGTCGCCGCGGGAACGGGTCTGGCCGGAGCGGTAGTACTGGGGAGGCAGCAGGTCTAGGTCAATCTCGGCCCCTGGCAGCAGGTCGCGGGGAATGTCCACCAGAACCGGGCCCATCTTACCCGAGGTGGCGACCCGAAAGGCCTGCCTGAGGGCGTCGGGCAGCCGTTCTATCTTGTTGATGGGAAAGCTGGCCTTGGTAATGGGCTTGAAGAGGGCCACCTGGTCGAATTCCTGGGTGGAATCCCGGTATTGATGGTCGCGGGAAGCGGAGGGGGCCAAAACCACCACCGGCGAATGGGCCACGTAGGCGGAGCCAATGCCATAGGTGAGGTTCAGCACCCCAGGGCCGTTGGTGACCAGGCAAACGGAAAGCGCGCCGGAAATGCGGCTGAATCCGTCGGCCATCAGGGCCGCCCCCTGCTCGTGGCGGACCCCAACGAACTGCATGGAATCATCGTCGTAAAGGGGGTCCAGAATGTCCAGGAAGGAGGAGCCCACGATACCGAAGATGTGGGAGACGCCTTCCTGGCGCAGCATTTCAATGACGGCCTCGCCGGCCTTGAGTCGTGGGGACAAGTTGGCAACCTCCTGCAATGGGGCGGGAAATCCTGGAGCGTTGCCAGTGTAGCACAAATGGGGAGTAGGGGTGCCGGGGGTGTGTTAAGCAGTTCGGCCCAACAACTAACTTACGAAAGAAAGCCGGTCCTTCCAGCCGTCCCGAATCTCCCGAATCTGACCCTGCAACTCGTCCAGGCTCAAGTCGGGAGTATCGGGAGTAGCCAAGATTCCCCGCAGGGAGCGGGTCTTGGGCTTCGGCTCGGCGTAATCCGCCAGGGCCGTCAACTTGGCGACAGGCTTTCCCCAACGGGTGATGGTAACCTCGCCCCCCAATTGCAGAGTGTCCAGTATGTGTCCCATGTGGTTCTTTAGCTGGGTGATGGTGTAGGTAGGCATGGTGGGTGTTCCTCTGGCAAATTGAGAACTATTGTACAATATAGGCAGTAGGTTGGATAGGAGGGGAGAATGGACCCGATCGAGAGGGCACTGAGCCTGGTTGACGAAGTCTTAGCCGTTGATATTTCCGTGAGCCAGGAGAGTTTGCGAGAAGATTGGCCCAAGGTGGCCTATTTTCACTGGATCAGCTCAAGGGACGCGCTTCGGGCACTGAGGCTTACTGCGAGCGAAGAACTTTATGGTCCTTCAATGGTCTTGCTTCGGCATATTCTTGAATTGGCAGCAGTCAACCGCTATATAAGCTTGGATGTCGAAAATCGGTTGCCTTCATACTTGGACCATTACAGGCCAAGTTTGGGGAATGAAAACATAGAGGAATTAGACGCGCAACTTGCCGGTCTTTGGGAGAATGAAGACCTTGCTGGCATAGCTAAACTCTTGGTTCCAAGTAGCAGTTGGAAGCAAGCAAGGGAAATCTTTGAAGCGTGTGGGTGGACGGAAGAGTTCGCTATCACTTATAGAATAGCTTCCGAAAAAGCGCATGGGGGAGCTCATGGAATGGAAACATCAGCACGTCAACATTTGGGTGAACAGGCAGTAGATGGCTTCGAAATTGCCAATATTCTACGAGACGCACTGCGCTTCTATGCCAGTTTGGTTGAAATAGGCGGTGAAGTATTGCCGGAGATCATGTTGAGCCTTATGCAGATTGGGGAGAAATGGACTAATGACGTTAGAGAATTCGACTCGGCATTATCCGATAATGTTCAGTCTGCTGTTTGGAGTTCCGCAGCAGAGTAGTTTATTCCTCGTTCATCAGAGTAATCGGCTTCCCCACCCAATCTGCTTTGTCATTCCGAGCGGCAGCCGAGGAATCCCAACGGTGCGGGGCAACCGTCCTTGCCATGCCTAGAAATTCTTCCCCCCGTCGGTTGGGATTCCTCGGCTGTCGCTCGGATTGACAGGTCTATGGCTGGTATTCTTCGGCCTGGTTGGGAGTTGTAGGCCATTTCTATGCGCCGCTCGATACGACAGCACTCATTCCCTGGCAGTTTCCCCAAAACGTATTGACAACCCCCGCCTCCATAGTATAATACCCACCAGCCTAGAATTGGTCAGACCACTTGCCCTTGTGGGGTTGATGCAGGAACGGATTCACAGCGTCAAGCGCCGCCGCCTGTACGAGGAAATCGTGCAGCAGTTCCACTCCCTCATTCGCCAGGGGACGCTGAAGCATGGCGACCGCCTGCCCTCGGAAAGGGAATTGTCGGAGCAGTTCAAGGTTAGCCGCAGCTCGGTGCGGGAGGCCATCCGCTCCCTGGAATTGCAGGGGCTGGTGGTCAGTCGGCGGGGTTCCGGTACCTTCATCAACACCGAGAATCTGGATGCGGCCCTGGACCTGGTGGCGGCCAACCTCAACGTGGGGGAGGCGGCACTCCAGGATGTTTTCGAGATGCGCCACCTGATGGAACCCCACATCGCCGCCCTGGCCGCCCAGCGTGCCTCCTCGGACGAGGTTCAGTCCATGCGGGACATTCTGGCCGAGCAGCAGCGGCAGATTGATCTGGGTGGCACCGGCGTAGAGTCGGACACCGCCTTCCACTTTGCCCTCGCCTCCGCCACCCACAACTCGGCCCTGATCAAGGTGGTCAGCGCCATTGAGGACATTCTCCAGATGTCCCGCGACCGCTCCCTGCAGCAGCCGGGGCGTCCCCAGCGTTCCCTGGCGTCTCATTGCCAGATACTGGACATGGTGGAAAGGGGCGATACCGCCGGCGCCAGGCAGGCCATGGACCACCATCTTATCGCCGTGGAACCATCGGACCGGGCCGCCTTTGCCCGGGAGGAAATGGCCCTGCTGGCGGACGATTGATTTTCTGAAAGGGACAGCCGTGGCCCAGGATTTCAGGCCCGACAAATCACGAACCATTTGACGGAATTCGCGGCAAGTACCAGAACCAACACTTAGAGGAGGAAATCTTATGAGCACAGTAGCTGTGGAGGTGGTGTACCGGGGTATTTTCCAGAAGACCCTGGCCCGAAACATCGTCCGCTCCATAGTGTTTGCTGCCAGGAAGGAAGGGAAGTACGGCACCGCCTTCGGTCGCTACGGCGATTCACCGGAGCGCAACGGCATTCCCGCCAAGCAGTTCGCCATCGTCGCCGACGATCCGGAGGAACTGGAGGAGAACCTGGCAGTTTACGAAGCCCAGGAAGTGGACGTAACCATCAACGTGGACGATACCATGTGCAAGGGCATTGAGTCCTGGGCCTGGTACGGCCTACAGCCCATCAACGCCCTGACGAAGCCCGGCGGCACGTTGATCGTAACCTCCCGCCAGGAAGCGGATGCCCTCATTGAGGACATTCACCAGAAGGACCAGGCGTACAACCTGTCCATCATTACCTCCGTGCCCAGCTTCTCCGGTCTCTGGGTCTATAAGGACGACCACACGGACGTGCGCATCCTCGGCGCCCTGGCCAAGGTTTGCCCTCAGTTGGTGAGCCTCGATTCCATGATCGAAGCCATCCAGGACCAGGGTTGGGACGACCTGAAGGTCCGTTCCGCCGAGCGCGCCCACGACCGGGCCACCGTTCGCCCGGTGGAACCCGGCGAGGGCAACCAGGAAGAGCCCTTCAGCTTCGATCTGCCCGGCTGGACCACGATGGAAGAGGGGTTGGTCATCCGGGGCATCGAACAGGGAACGGGCTTCCGCGGCGGCGAGGGCGGCTACCAGCCGGTGCGCAACGAGGTCTTCAAGAAGTTCAGCACCCGCTCCATGCGCCCCATCGTGAACTTCGACACCTGCATCAAGTGCACCCTCTGCTGGCTCCAGTGCCCCGATACCTGCTTTGACGTAACCCCCGACGGCCTCTACGACGCCAATATGGAATCGTGCTGCGGCTGCGGCGTCTGCGAAGCCGTGTGCCCGGTGGCTGACTGCGTGACAATGATCAACGAGGCGGAGTTCAACGACAACGACAGCCAGTACGAGATGTGGCAGAAGGACAAGGACGGCTACACCCAGTGGATGACTTCTCTGATCGAGAAGCAGAAGCAGGTTGACCGCACCCATGGCTTCCACCACGTCGGCGGCTACGCCCAAGAAATCGCTGAAGTAGCGGAGGACTAATGACAACCGTCGAAGAACAACTGTTTACCGTCGAAAAAGAGGAGTTGATCAGCGGCAGCGAGGCCGTGGCCATTGCCTGCGCCCTGGCCGACGTTGACGTGATCACCGCCTATCCCATCCGGCCCTACGACACGGTCATGCAGTACGTGTCCAAGCTCAAGGCCGACGGCGCCTTCGACTGCGATTTCATCGTGGCCGAGAGCGAGCACTCCCAGTTCGAAATCGTGAAGCACGCCTCCTCCGTGGGCGCCCGTACCTTCTGCGGCTCCAGCGGCGTGGGTTGGTTCTACGCCTTCGAGGCCATTGCCGTCACCGCCGGCCTGCGGCTGCCCGTGGTGGCCATGGTGGGCAACCGGGCCCTGGACGACCCCGGCGCCTTCGGCGTTGAGCACAACGACGCCCTGGCCGTCCGCGACCTGGGCTGGATGCTCTACTGGGTCGCGACCGCCCAGGAAGCCCTGGATATGGCGTTGATTGCCTGGCGGGTAGCCGAGGATCCCCGAGCCTTCCTGCCCATGGCCCTCAGTTGCGATGGCTCCTTCCTGACCCATTCCCAGGCCATCGTGAACGTACCCACCCAGGATCAGGTTCGCCGGTTCCTCCCCGGCTATGACCGGGGCCAACTGCAACTGCACCCGGACAACCCCATCACGGTGGCTCCCCAGGTGAACGAGGACTGGCTCATGGAAATCCGCCGCCAGTCCGACGAGGCCATGCACCGGACTCCCGCAATCATCAAAGAGGTTTACGAGGAGTTCAAGGAAATCTTCGGTCGCGGCGACCCCAGCCCCTTCCTGGAAGAGTACATGACCGACGACGACCCGGACATCATCCTGGTGGGCATGGGTACCTTGGCCCTGCCGGTGCGCGTGGCGATTCGCCGGATGCGCGAACAGGGTAAGAAGGTCGGTTTCGTGCGGCTGAAGTTCTTCCGCCCCTTCGCCACCGAGGAAGTCCAGGAGGCCCTGGGCAACGCCAAGGCCGTGGCCGTGGTGGACCGGGATTACTCCTTTGGTTCGCCCTCCTTTGGCGGCGTACTCTTCAACGAAGTCCGTTCCGCCCTTTACCCGCTGGAAAAGCGGCCCCATGTGGTAAACTTCATTGCCGGCCTCGGCGGTCGGGAAGTCCGCGTCCGGGACGTGGAAGACATGGTGGAAATTACCCAGAAGGCCATCGATACTGGTAAGATAGACCAGGAATGCAACTGGATCGGAGTGAGGGAGTAAGAATTATGACGTTGGTACAGGATCTCCCCCAGGTACGGGGTGTAAAAAACATACCCATTCAGGAGGGTTTCACTTCGGGCCACCGGACCTGCCAGGGCTGCGAGTCTGCCCTGACCATGCGCCTGATGATCAAGGCCGCCGGCCCGCGCACCATCGTGGTGGGCAGCACCGGTTGCATGTACGTGGCCAACACCACCTACTACAGCACGCCTTGGGTGGTGCCCTGGATGCACACCCAGTTGGGTTCTTCGGGGGCTGCCGCCACCGGTACCGCCGCTGGCCTGGCCTCCATGATGCGCAAGGGCAAGATGAAGGACGAGCCCATCAACGTCATCGCTTTCTGCGGCGATGGCGGCGGAGTGGACATGGGCCTGGCCGGAATCTCCGCAGCCCTGCAGCACGACGAGTACAACCTGCTCATCCTCTGCTACGACAATGAGTCCTATGCCAACACCGACATCCAGGTGTCCGGCAGTTCCCCCTGGGGCGCCAACTCGACCTTCAGCCCTCCGGGCAAGGTGCACCGCATCATGAACCGGCGCTGGAAGAAGAACACGGCTCCCATGCTGGCGGCGGGGCATCCCAGTTGCCGGTACGTGGCCACCGCCTGCGCATCCTATGGCCTGGACTTCACCAACAAGGTACGCCGGGCTCTAACCATCGGCGGCCCCACCTTCATTCACGTTATCGACCCCTGCCCCAAGGGCTGGGACTACGACCCCAAGTATTCCCACGAACTGGGGATGTTGGCCGTGGAGACGGGCCTGTGGGTGCAGTATGAGATTGCCGACGGAGAGCTGACCCTCAGCGGTCCCTCCCGGGCCATCCAGAGCGGTGTCCGCGAGCGCAAGCCTGTGCAGGAGTACCTGCAGCGCCAAGGCCGCTTTGCCCATCTGACCGAGGAGGACCTCCAGTTCTTCCAGCAGCGGGTGGACGAAAGCTGGGACGAGTGGTGGCTCCCCGGCGTGGTCCCCTTCAAGAAGCCCGAGGAGTAGGGCTGCTGCTACCCTGGCTTTGGTTGACTTGTAAAGGGCGCCGCCAATTGGCGGCGCCCTTGTTTCTTTTGTCCAGTTCCTGCCTTGCCTTATCATTCTTCAAGTCTTAAAGTAGGGAAAACCTTCCCCACTTTATTTTTGAGGAGTGTCAGCAGATGGACCCCATTAACTTATATGATTATGAGTCCCGGGCCCGGGTAAAGCTGCCCCATAACCATTGGACCTTCATCGAAGCCGGGGCAATGGACGAGTTCACGACCCGCCGCAACCGCACCGCCTTCGAAGACTTGACCATCCGCCCCAGGTTCCTCCGCAACATCGACGACCGGGACCTGTCCACCACCATGTTGGGCGAGGAAATCAGCATGCCCGTATTTGTCTGCCCGGCGGGTGGACATAAGCTGGCCCACCCGGAAGGGGAGTTGGCCACCGCCCGAGGGGCGGGCATGTCCAACACCCTGATGATGCTCAGCACCTCTTCCCACTACAGCATGGAAGAGGTTTCCGCCACCGCCTCCGGCCCCCTGTGGTTCCAGTTGTACCATCGTGGCCACGACTTGACGGAAATGCTGGTGCGCCGCGCGGAGGAATCGGGCTACAAGGCCATCGTCCTGACGGTGGATACTCCGGTGCCCTCGGCGAAGGAACGGGACATCCGAAACCAGTACGTCAACCCGTCCGAACTGGCCAATTTCCGGGCCACCCCCGATCGCCTGTCGGAGGTAACCGGCACCGACGAAGCTCCCGACTGGCAGCCGTCCCAGGTACCGCCGTTGACGTGGGATGAACTGGACTGGCTGCGGGGCCTGACGGGACTGCCCCTGGTGCTCAAGGGCGTCCGAACTGCTGAAGATGCCCACATTGCCGCCGAGAGTGGGGTCAACGGCATACTGGTATCAACCCACGGCGGGCGCCAGATCGATTCCACCATGAGCGCCGTGGAGATGCTGCCGGAGATAGTGGACGCGGTGAACAACAACTGCGAGGTTTATCTGGACTCCGGGGTACGGCGGGGCAGCGATGTCCTCAAGGCGCTGGCCCTGGGCGCCCGTGCCGTGGGCGTGGGCCGTCCCCTCTACTGGGGCCTGGCAGAGGATGGCGCCGAGGGTGTCCACGGAGTGTTGGAAATCCTGCGTTCCGAGTTCGACCGCGCCCTGGCCGTCTGCGGACAAACCTCGGCACAAAACCTGGAATCCAACTTGATCAACATCCCTCACAACTGGGGCCCGGCCCGCATGGCCCCCTAGCGCTCCTTCACCGCAGAACCAACGGGGTAGGGGCGCACGGCTGTGCGCCCTTACGTTTATCCCTGCACATAGATTTTTGGCGCCCGGTAAGGCACAACCAATGTCACACTGGCCAGCCCTCCATCTGGTAGGCCATTTCCCAGAACATGTACTCGTACCGGCTGCTGACCAGGAAGGCCTGACGCATTGCTGCCAACTCGTCCCGTCCGGCCTGTTCGGCGGCAGCATCCACGAAGCCCCGCCAGGCATGGACGCTATCCTCGAGAAAGCCCGCCACGTAGAATTCGGTCCATTGGCTGTACAACGGATGCTCCGATGGGCCAACCTCGTCCTTCAGGAGATGGTAGGTCCAGGGACAGGGAAGCAGCGCGGCGGCGATGGGTCCCAGTCCATAGAGAGACGCCGTGGCCAACATGTGATTTACATAAGCCTGGTTGGTCGGCGAGCGGCCGGCGGCGTTGATTTCAGCAATGGAGACTCCGGCAGCCTCCAACAGGCGGCTGTGCAGGGGCCGTTCCACCGGGGTCATTACCCGCCGGGATAATTCCTGCAGCCGGTCCGAGTCTGGAGCCTTGGCCAGGGCCATGGCCACCGCCCGGCCGAATCCCTCCAGGTACTGGTAGTCCTGGGCCAGGTAGTAGCGGAACTTGGCTTCCGGCAGGGTTCCGTCCCTGATTTCCCTCAGGAAGGGATGGGAAAAGATGGCCCGCCAGATGGGTTCGGCCTCATTTCTCAGTTGCTCGGAAAAGAGACTCAAAGCAAATGCTCCCTGTTGCGATTGAAGGTTTTGGGCAGGTCCGGTCCCAGCTTGAGCCGCCTCCATATAGAAGGGCGCGTCAGGTTAGGGGACTGGGCACAGTGACCCGGGCATCGCCGGTTATCACCGCCTCGCCACGGCGGTTTTCCAGCCAGACCTGCAGGCGCCAGGCGACCCGATCGTCGGCCGGTTCCTTGCCGGTGACGACGCCGTGGGCGGTGAGGCTGTCGCCAGCGTACATGGGGCGGCGGAAGTTGACGGTAAGGGTTCCTCCCTGGCGAAAATCGGCGCCAAACCTGCGGTCCAGCAGTTCGTGAAGGTATGCCAGCCCCAATTCTCCCGGAGCCACTGTAGCGGCCAATCCCATGCCACTGGCCAGCCCGGCGCCAGTGTGGGAAGCCCCAACCGAATGGAGAACCGGGGCAGCGGATGGGCCGGCCAGCATTCCGTGCACCGACTCAAACTGCTCGATGGTTTCTTCCTCAATAATTTTGGTGACGGGTGGCAATTCTTCCCCATTAGGGTAGGTTCGCGCCGGAGACGGGCGTCTCCCCAACCGTTCCGGTGACCTGCCAGTGCCGGACCTAAATGTGTGACGACTGCGCATGATCTCCGTGCCAATCTCATCGACGGCGAAGGTTTCGACCACCAGGCGTTCCCCCTGTCTTTCCCGTCGGCGTTCCCGGATCCAACCCGTCACCTGTACCCGGCGACCGATGATTGGGGGACGAAAATAGCGGTCGGTATGGGTAACGCTCTCCAGTTCCCCCAGAGACCCATTTTGTAAAAGCAACACGAAATGCTCCCGCGCTGCGATATTCGGACATTGGGCATTGGGAAAGGCAACAGCCTGGCGAAAAAGGTGTAGCTTCTCGCAATCGACCAGGTACTCCAGGTGGCCGAGCTGCTCACCCATGGGTATCCCAGGGGCATTTGTAGATCTAATGGTCACTCTTGGCTCAATTTCTCGTACATTTGCTGGTCGGCGGCCGCTCGGGGCGCATTTCCAAGGGCTTGGTGGACGCCGGACCGGGCACGATAAGCGGCGGCCAGGCTGGAATCCATGTCCAGGGCACGGTCAAGGTCGGACAGGGCCTGGGTGAAGTTGCCGAGGTCGGCATGGGCGATACCCCGGTTCAGGTACAGGTTGGCGAATTCAGAGCTGAACCGCAAAGCAGTGTCGAAGCATTGGATGGCTTCTTCGGGCTGACCCAGGTTGCGAAGGGCAATACCCCGATTGTAGTGGGCGTTGGCGAAGGTTGGGACTAACGCCAAAGCCCGGTCATAGTCGGCGATGGCCTCCTCGTAACGGTGAGTATCACTGTACAGGTTTCCCCGGGCGTAGCAGAAATCAGCATCGTTTGGCCGGAGAGCCAGGGCGTTGGTGTAGTACTCAAGAGCCTCCTCCAAACGCCCCATGTCGCGGTGTGCAATTCCCAGGTTATACCAGGCGTTGGGCATTTCCCGGTTCAGGTCCAGGGCCCGCCAAAAGTCGGCAACAGCATCGTCGTAGCGTTTCAGGGAGGCATGGGCGACGCCCCTGGCGTAGAAGAAGTCGGCGTCCTCCGGTTCCAGGGCAATGGCCTGGTCGTAGTCGTCAATTGCTGCCCGGTATTCTCCCAAATGACGATGCACCACGCCCCGGGCATAGAATGCAACCGGATAGTCGGGTTCAACGGTTACTGCGGTGGTGTAATCCGTCAGCGCCTGGGTGTAGTTGCCTGAGTTGCGATGGGCAATTCCCCGGTAGTAGTAGGCGGCAGCAAAGTCGGGGTTGATGGTGACCGCCTGGTCGAAGTCGGCGATGGCCGCGCTGAAGTTTCCCCGCTGCAGGAACATCTGTCCACGGGCCAGATAATCGTATTCGGAGGCTGAATCGGCCATATACATTCCGGCTGTTACTGCGTCCATCGCAGCAAGGTTACATAGGCTCGAAAATGGACTGAGTTTGGGCAAATTGCGGACAGGGGACGTTTTATTCCGGCCAGCCTACTGCAAGCCCTCGGCCAATGCGCCTAACGTTCGAACTCCACCTCGTACATATCGTAGTGGGAGTGAACCATGCCCAGGTCGGCATAAGTCTGCTGGGCCCGCAAATTGGCGCGCTCTACGTACAGACGCAGGCCGCATACGTCTCCCGCCTGCCGCGCCAGAGTTTCAACCTCGCGATAGAGGCGACGGAATACACCCTGACGCCGGTAATCGGGCGCTACGTAAACACTCTGCAACCACCAGTAATGTCCGTTTCGCCAGTCGCTCCACTCGAAGGTTACCATAAGTTGACCTACGATTCTGTCACCGGATTCCGCAACCAAGTAAAATCCCTTTCGACCGTCCCGGACTAACTCCAAAACTCCGGCTCGCAGGGTTTCGAGGGAAAGGGTCTTCTCCTCAGTTTCCCAGGCCATGGCGGCGTTGAAGCCGGCCAATTCTTCCACGTCCGCTTCGGTGGCCCGCCGAACGGAGAGTTCAGCGTTCACTACCTGCTCCAATGCTGCCAGGTCGGGGCATCATATTATCGTCCACCCGCCATCGACTATTAGCAGTTGGCCCGTGGTGGCGCCGGCGGATGGGCTGGCCAGGTAAATGGCGGCCCCAACCAGTTCCTCGGCGGTCATGCGCCGGCCCAGGGGCATGTGGGCTTGTAGATCGGTGGCCAACTCCTCATCGGTACGGGTGTCGGCGGCCAGTAGCCCCGGCGTTTCGGTGGGGCCCGGCCCGATTGCATTTACCGTAATGCCGTACTTTAGCCACTCCAGGGCCAGCACCCGGGTGAGGTTGGCCAGACCGGCCTTGCTGGCACAGTAGGCCGCCCGGTTCTCCCCGGCGACCACCGCCAGCTGGGAGGAAATGTTAATGATCCTGCCAAAACCCTGTTCCTTCATGGGGATGGCGGCGGCCTGGGCGCAGAAAAAGGATCCCTTCAAGTTGGTATCCATCACGGCGTCCCAATTCTCTTCGGTGACCTCCAGGGCCGGTTGGCGACGGCGGATGCCAGCGTTGTTGACCAGTATGTCCAACCGGCCCAAGTCCTGGGCTGCCCGTTTCATCACGTCCCGAATATTGTTCAGGTCCCGCACATCCAGTTGGTAAACGGCGCCGTTGACACCTTCACGGCGGACCCGGTCAGCCGTTTCCTCCGCGCCGTCCATCTGGTCGTCCACGTCGGTGACAGCCACGCTTGCTCCGGCCTGGGCCAGGCCCACGGCCAGGGCGCTGCCAATGCCCCGACCGGCTCCGGTAACAAGGGCTGTCATACCCTCCAGGCTTAATCCAGGAAATGGCATTCCAGGCAACTCCCCGCACTGATTGGCGATTAGATTATAGCAACCCCCGTACCGCCGGGTTGGGTTGCGCAAAGACTGATGCGCAACTAATATGCCCAACAGGGCTACGCTGGGCGTCTTTTCTTGCCTGCCCATCGCCAAACGGATTGAGGGATATGTATGCCTGACTACACGCTCAAGAT
Source organism: Dehalococcoidia bacterium (assembly GCA_965221385.1). GTDB lineage: Bacteria > Chloroflexota > Dehalococcoidia > Lucifugimonadales > UBA3495 > Bin22. Next base: position 354,225 of record OZ244885.1, on the reverse strand, counting down.
AGAAAATGCGCGGTTCCTGGTCACAGTTGACCGGGAACGCCGCATCATCCGCGACGGTTCTATCCTTGTTGAGGGTCAACGAATCGCGCGGGTGGGCAAGGCCCAGGAACTGGCCGACGCTTTGGCAGAGCGAGTGATTGACGCCAGGGAAATGGTGGTAACGCCCGGCTTCGTGAACGGCCACATGCACATCAGCTACGCCCACGCCACTCGAGGCGTGTTTCCCGACGACCTGGGGCAGGCGTATCTTTCCAACGTCTTCCGGCTGCAGGGCGCCATGACCGAGGAGGAAGAGTATCTTACTTCGCTATTGGCCATCACCGAGTTGCTGAAGTACGGCACCACCTGCTTCGTGGACCCGGGCAGCACCAAGGGCCTGGACGCCTGTATGCAGGCCTACCAGGAGGCGGGCTGTCGAATAATATTGGGGTGGCAGGTTGCCGACCGCCCCAATCCCATCAACCTGCCGGTGTATGAGACCGCCGAGGCGATACGGTTGATGGAACAGACCATACGGACGTATGACAATCGGCTGGAGGGACGGGTTCGCTCCTGGGCCATGCCCTTCTCCCCCGGATTTTGCTCCGAGGAATTGCTGCGGGCGGCGGGTTCCCTGGCCGACAATTGCGGTACCCGTGTAACCCTCCACTTCAACAACAGCAGCCGTTACGTTCAGGAATGCATGGAGCGAGTCGGGTTGCGTCCCACCCAATACCTGGAGTCTTTGGGAATCCTCAACCCAAACCTTGCCTTGGCCCATGGTTTGGGCATTGACCAATCCGAGGTGGACTGCATCGCCAGGAACGGCAGTACGGTGGTTATGTGTCCCACGGCTGCCATCAAGGGCGGTACGGGTCTGGCCCACGATGGTATGCTTCCCGAATTGCTGGAGGCCGGTGTCACCGTTGGCCTGGGAACCGATGCCGGCAACAACTCAAACCTGTTGGAGACCATGCGCTCCATGTACCTGGCGGCGGTGCTCTACAAGGACGCCCGCAGGGACGTGGGGATGATTCCCGCCGAAACGGCCCTGGAATTGGCAACCATTGGGGGGGCAAACGCCCTGGGCCTGGGCGACGAAATCGGCTCCATCGAAGAGGGCAAGAAGGCGGACCTGGTTCTGTTCGATACCAGAAGAGCCGAATGGCGTACCCTCTTCAATCCGGTGAATAACCTGGTTTACAACGCCGACGGGCGCAGTGTTCACACCGTAATTGTGGACGGTCAGGTTCGGGTGGAAAATCACCGGCCCCTGTTCGTCGACGAATGGGCATTGGTTCAGCAGGTGCAGGAGTTGGGGGAGAATCTCATGGAACGGGAGGGTATTTCCTACCCATCCCGTTGGCCAATCCTGTAAACGGCGGGAGTGCGCCATTGGCTGGCAAGGTTCAGGGGGCCATTCCGAATGATGGCCCTGGGGAGAGGAAGAAATGGATCCAATTGACAACGTGGGGGTCTTGCTCCCTACACGGGGTGTGCTGGTGTATCCCGAGGGCGGCCGGCCCAGGGTGGAACTCAACTGGCGGATGGCGGAAACGGTGGAGCGGCTGGGCTACGACTCGGTTTGGGTGGGCGATAGCATTACCTCCAAGCCCAGGCTGGAACCCCTAACTATGATGTCCGCGCTGGCTGCCCGCACCCAACGGGTTCGGATTGGTACGGCGGTGATGTTGACCGCTCTGAGGCACCCGGTTCACCTGGCCCACGCCCTGGCAACGGTGGACAACATCTCCAACGGCCGCGTGATTTTGGGGGCCGGCGCCGGCCGGGGCGACAACCAAATGTACGTGGACGAACATTCGGCGGTGGGAGTTCCGGTTGGGGAGCGGGCTGACCGGATGGAGGAGGGCCTCCGCGCCTTGCGCGCCCTGTGGCAACAGGAGAACGTCACCCTTGAAGGGGATTACTATCCTCTGGAGGATGTGACCATGGATCCCCACCCCGTTCAGGACCCGCTGCCCATCTGGATTTCCAGCAATTGGGTGCGGCGGGGATTGAAGCGGGTGGCAGAATTGGGTGACGCTTGGATTACCAACGTTCCCAGTGTAGATGCCTTCCGGAAATGCTGGGACAGGGTTCAGGAAAACGCCGCCGCCATGGGTCGCGACGTGGGAACCATGCCCCGCGCCCTCTACATATCGGTGAATCTCAACGACGAAGGGGTCGCTCTGGCGGAGGGCGACCAATTCATGCAGGCCTACTACAGCCGGCCCTACGAGGCAGTGAGCAAGCAACTACTGTGTGTCTTTGGGCCGCCTTCCAAGTGCGTTGAGGCGATAAACAGCTATCGCGAGGCGGGGGTTACCTATTTCATCGTCCGGTTTGCTTCACCCAACCAGATGGAGCAGTTGCACCGCTTTCACACCGACGTATTGCCTGGAATTCGATGAGGTTCACATCGCCAAACGGTTTAACATAATCAGCCAAGAAATGGGGCGGGATGCTTCCCGCCCCATCACATTCTGCCCGATGGGCATACATTCCTGGCCTTACCGGGTACGGGTTCTCACCGGTCAGGAGTTCGGCGGCGTATTCTCATCCCGCATCACCCGTCGGAGAACCTTGCCGGCTGCGCTGACGGGAAGCTCGTCCCGAAACTCCAGGATTCGGGGAATCTTGTAGTTGGCCAGGTGGCGTTGGCAATGGTCCAGGATTTCCTGCCGCGCCCCCTCTTCGGTGGCGTGGCCGTGGTTCTCCCTTAGGGCAACCACCGCCCGCACCGTCTCCCCCCGGTACTCGTCCGGGACGCCCAGCACGGCGGCCAGGCGCACGGAGGGATGCTGGTACAGTACCTCCTCGACCTCTCGCGGCCAAACCTTGAAACCCGCCGCGTTGATTACGTCCTTCTTGCGGTCAACGATGTAGAAGTAGCCCCGCGCATCCATGTAGGCCAGGTCGCCGGTGTAGAACCAGCCGCCCCGAATGGCCTCGTCCGTTTCATGGGGACGGTTCCAGTACCCCTGCATCACCTGGGGGCCGCGTATCACCACCTCGCCGATTTCCCCAGTGGGCATCTCTTCAATACCGTTCTCCGCCTCGAAGATCCGCGCCTCGGTGTCGGGCAGGGGCAGGCCAATGGAACCGGCGATAGCGCCATCTACCGGGTTGGCGTGGGTCAGTGGCGAGGTTTCGGTCAGGCCGTACCCTTCCACCAGTATCGACCTGCCCACCAGGCCGTCAAATGACTCCTTCACGGCCCTGGGCAATGGGGCGGCGCTGGTGCGACTGGGCTTCAGCGAGGAAAGGTCGTACTTTTCGACCCCCGGGGTGTTGAGCAGGGCAATGTACATGGTGGGCACGCCCAGGAAACGGGTGGCCCGATAGTCCTGGATTGCCTGCAACACCCTCTCGGCATTGAACCGACGGAAGAGGACGATAGTGCCGCCGCAGGCCATGGGTACACTCATGACGCCAGCAATTCCACCGATATGGAACAGGGGCAAGGTCGCTACGAAGACCTCCTGCCCAGGTTCGTAGCCAAACCAGTCCCGGAACTGCACGGCGTTGGCCACCATGTTGGCGTGGGTTAGCATGGCGCCCTTGGGAACGCCGGTGGTGCCTCCGGTGTAGGGCAGCAGGGCCAGGTCTCTCTCTACGTCGAGGTATGGCAGGGTGTCCGGTGGTTTGGCGATCGCCAGCAAGTCCTCCCATGCCAGCGCGGTCTGCTCAGAATTTTCGCCAACTACCTCGCCGCCGGCCACTATTACCGTTGAGACGAGAGTGTCAGCCAAGATGGATTGGGCAGTGGGAAACAGGGGAGCTTCGCAGAGCAGGGTCCTGGCGCCGGAGTCGTTCAGGTGGTAGGACAGTTCCTCTGCACGATACATAACGTTGCATGGCACCGGCACGGCGCCGGCCTTCAGAATGCCGTAGAACCCGACGACCAACTCGGGGGAGTTCTGGATATAGTACGCCACCCGGTCGCCCGGCCCTACACCCAGGGAAGCCAGCGCGCCGGCGAAACGATCTGATTGGTTGTCCAGCTGTCGGTAGGTGACGGTGGTAGGGTCTCCGCCCCCCGCTGGATCCATATAGACGATGGCCGCCCGGTCTGGGTAGCGGGCAGCCGACTCTTGCAGGAAATGGTAGAGGGGTTCCCGGGGGTATTTGAGGGTGGATCGCATTCCTGGCGAATAGGAGTGGACCCAGGGTTTCCGGTCTTCAACCATGCCGGCGCCACCCCTACCGGGAAAATCCGGTTTCCATCTGGATCATCATCCGGTTCAGGTCGTCCACGTACTCTTCCATTTGGCGGATGCCCTCGTCGTCCAGGTGGGCGTACCTTCGCTGGGAACCAACGTAGTCTCGGACTGTGGACTTGCGCATGATGTTCTGGCGCTGAAATACACCGTCCTTCCACTCGTAGAGGGGCCAGATACCGCTCTCCACGGCCAGGCGGGACACCTCAATGCCCTTGTTGTCGTCGTAGCCCCAGGAAGGGTTACAGGGCGTAAGAATCTGGATGTACGCCGGCAGCCGGTCGCAGGCCGCCTTGATCTTCCGTTCCAGGTCCTGGGGGTGAGAGGTGGAGGCGGTGGCCACGTATTCGGCGCCACTGAACATAAGCATTAGCGGAAAGTGCTTGGGGTGACGCAGTTTGCCGGAAGGGCGGACGCTGGTGCGGGCCATGGGGGCGGTGCTGCCGGTTGCATGGCTGCCACTGGCAGCGTGGGCCTGGTTGTCGCAAACCACGTGCAGATACTTGTACCCCTGTTGGAAGCTGGTGGCCAGGTCCTCCAAACCCAGGTCAACCTGGCCGTCGCCGTCGATGACCACGATGGGCCGGTCTATGTTCCGAACCTTCATGGCCGTCAACATTCCCGCGATTCCGCTGTCATGGGTTCCCAAACCGCTGCGCTGCAGGAAGTCCCGTCCGATGCCGCAGCCCTGGCCGAAGATGATGGGATTCTGCTCCCGCAGGTGGTCGAAGACGATGTGCATGACCAGGCGGGTCGCCAAATTCTCCGGGCAACCGGGGCACTGGTTGGCCGTTACGTTCATATAGACCCGCTGTTCGGCGGTATCCTGGATCATCTTGATGGGCATCGATTCAACTCCCCTTCATGTGCGCCGGACTCTCAACGAATCCCAACTGGGAATCACAACTGGCAAAAGGAACTGGGGACGAGTCTAGCGATTCATCACCCGGTTCAGCATCTCCTCGTCTTCGATCACCTCGAAATGCCAGTCCAAGGGCTTGGACACCTGGCCGGTACGGGCGGCGGCCAGCGCTTCCTCAGCGGCATAGACGACATTGTAGTGGGTCACGTCCCGACCGCCCAGGCCGATGATGCGGCCCAAGACTGCCGGCGGGTTGGGTTGCCCGAATAGGGCGCTCCGCAGGTCCTGATAGACGGCGGCCACGGTGTTGCGGTCCAACACCACCACGCCCCGGACGTTGGCCAGCGCCTCCACCAGGTCCTCGCTCGGGAAGGGGCGGTAGGTGCGAACCTTCACCAGCCCCACCTTCTTGCCCTGTTCCCGCAGCATGTGCACCGCCAGCCTGGATGTGGAGGACAGGGACCCCATGGCCACAATGGCCACCTCGGCATCTTCCATCTGGTAGGTCTCAATCAGGCCGCCATACCCGCGTCCCACCAGGCGGGTGTAATCCTGGTGAGCCTGCTTCAGCCGCGCCTTGGCGGTTACGTTCAGCGCCTCGTCCATCTGGAAACGGCGCTCCATATACTCCCGTTCCACGTCAATGTAACCGTAGCCGCTCATCCGCTGGCCACCGTAGTAGGCAGCGAAGTCCAGGTTCTTGATGAAATCTACCTCAGCCGGCAGCGAATAGGGAGGCAGGAAGCTGTCCACCGCCTCCTGGCTGGGCGGCAGCACCGGGTAGCTGTTGTGGGAAACCTCCCAACCGTCGTAGGTGACGAACGCCGGCAGCAGCACATTGGGGTCTTCGCTGACCTTGTAGGCCTGGATTACCGTGTCCATCACGTCCTGGGCATTTTCGCAGTGGTAGTGCATCCAGTGAATATCCCGGTACATGATCGTGTCCTGGTCGTCGGACCGCACGATGGCGGGCGGTTCCAGGGCCCGATGGGCCACCACAACCACAATGGGAATGCGGGCGTAGGATGCGAAAATCAACTGCTGAGCCGCGATCAGCAATCCCTCCGAGTTGGTGGCGAAGGAACACCGGGCGCCGGATTGGGTGGCGGTAATCTGGGCGTTCATCACGCTGCGTTCGTGTTCCAGCTCTATTACCTCGGCGGAAAGCTCACCCCGTAGAATCATTCGGGAAAGTTCCTCTCCCACCTCGTCGGATGGTCCGATGGGAAAGTAACAGAGCACTTGAACTCGGGCCAGTTTCAGCGCTTGAGCTGCGGCCTTGTTGCCGGTAAGAGCCTGGCGGCCGGTTGCGGTCGGGGAGGTCATCGAGAATCTCCTGGTAAGGTTGGCAAGGGCTAAATGTCGAGATGTATTCGCTGCTGGGCGGAGATTTCCGGCCGGTGGGGCGCTGCCGTGATGTCCCGGTATTCGGGGTTTTCCCGCTTCACCTGATCCTCGTCAACCATTGTCAGGGCGCTGCCAACGCAAACTTCGGCGCAGATGCCGCAACCCCGGCAGAAATCCACGTCGATGCGGTAGCCCTGGTGGGGCAGGTCCTGCCGTATGATGAAGCCGGTCCCGTCGGGGCACATCACCTCGCTGATGCACACGCCGGGGCAAATGCACTTGTTGTCCTCGCACACCGGCACCTTGTCCCTCCAGACGAAGGGGCTGCCGCCCGTGAATCCGGGCAGCTTGTCGTACCGGTCGAACTGGTAGTACTGGGGCAGGTTCTCAGCGGGCGTATGCTCCAGCCGGGCTGGGGTTCGGTCCACCTGGAACTTCACGCCGCCGATGGCCTGTACCGTTTCGTAAGCCTCCCGCGTGGCTTCCACATTCAGTTCTCCCACGCGACCCGGGAAGGTCTGGCGGATCACTTCCAGCAGTTCATCCAGGTCGATGGCCTCGGTGATGCGGGCGTAGGCGCCAAGCAAGGTGAGTCCCACCGGAGGCGGATTGCGGCCCAGGAGCCGACCAGCAATGCCCGTGGCGTCCACCGTGGCCACCACGCCCTCCAAATCGAAGGGCAGGTCGATCTCCTGGGGATGCTTGGGGGAGTTCACCAACAGGGTACCGCGCTTCATGCGCCCTATGGCATCGGCGATGAGTTCGTGGGTGTTGTTCCGAGCCGCCAGGAGCAACTCTTCCTGAAAAACGATAACTTCGGAGGGATGGTAGTTGGCGCAACTGGCCATCACTTCGGTATCGGCAATCTTTACATAATTGATGACCGGGCCGCTGCGGGCCCGAGTTCCCGGATAAACGTTTACCGAGACGAACCAACCCTGGGCGGCGTACAGCTTGGCCAAGGCCTCGCCGGCCTGTACCGAACCCTGGCCCGACATGCACAACAAGTTCAATTCCGTAGTCTGAGGCATGGGGAAACTCCTACCGGGGCTGCCGCCCCAACTGATTCGCTATTCTACGCCAGCCGGGGGGCTAAATCAAACTGGCCCTTTACTTGGGCAACTGTTTAAGGGGCGCCCTTACTCGGGCGATACGGAGGGTTCCTCAACTCGATTCAGGAACCGGATAACGTGGGGTAGAACCAGGCTACTGTCTTCCCAAACCTCCATGTGGCCCAGGCCGGGCAGGGAAAGGAAGGTTAGGTTTGGGCGGCCGGTGACACACTTCATTGCCAGAGAGTGGGACGGGTCTTTGTCTCCGCAGTAGATCAGGACCGGCGCTTCCAGGGAGTCCAGCCCATCTTCCAGGCTGTCCGAATCCCGTATGGCGGTGGTCAGGGAAATCAGGGCTTCAATATCGTTGCCGGCGAACTGGTCCCTCACCGAATCCGGTATCAGGTCGGCATGGTGGCCACCCTCTGCCAACGCTTCCCTGGTTCTGGTGAACCGGTCGATGCGGCGGTTCAGGGGAGCCGGGTCGCGGACATAAGGGTGCATGCCGCCAAGAACCAGAGACCGAACCCGTTCCGGCGCGAACTTGGCCAAACCGAATCCCACCCACGCGCCGAAGGAATAGCCCATGAAATCAGCCCGGTCCACTGACAGGTGATCCAAGACCGCAACCAGGTCCGCCACCAGCCTTGGCATGGAATAATCTTCTGCCGAATGGGGTTTGTCGCTGTGGCCATGCCCCCGGAAGTCCACCAAAACCAGCGGGCGCACCGAAGCCAATTGGTCAACATAGCTGGCCCGGAACCAGTCCTTGCTTTCTTGCATGAAACCGTGGGCTAAAAGCAAGGGGACGCTGGCGTCGCCCATTGCACCGTTACTACCGCTGGTACGGAAATAGACGTTTACGCCGTGGCAATCGACATACGGCATGGGTACGAGACTGGTTCAGGTTCCGGGGGTTTGGTTGGCAAGGGGGACGGCGATGGTTATCCGAGGCACATCGCTGGAAACGCGGGTGGTGTGACCCTGGCCGGTGAGGTCTTCCACCAGCACCACGGCGCCGGGGCCAAACCGATGGAGGGAACCATCGCCCAACCCGATTTCCCCTTCGCCGGACAGGGTGATGATGTAGTTACGGCGGGATTCCACGTGCCAATCGGAGAACTGACCCGGCTGTTGCACCCGGAACCGCAGTTCAGTAATTTCAGCCAGGGATGCGGGATTGGGGAATTCGTCCGTTTCCATTTCCTCCAGGTGGGCCTGCCCATCTTCTCCGGTGTAAATCCGGTGAATCTTCATCGCTTTGGTCTCCAGTAGGAATTGGTTTGGCTAGGCGCGGGATGCCACGGCTGGGGCATGGTCGGGGAAGAAAACCCGTAGAATCTGGGCTGCGATGCCCTCTGAGTCCAACTCCAAAAGGTGGCGTTGATCCGAGGCGGTGCCGTGTTCAACGAAGGAGTCGGGCATGCCGATTCGGTGTACGGCCACATCCTTCAACCCAGCCTCGGACAGGGTTTCCAGGACGGCGGAGCCGAAGCCGCCAGCCAGGACATTTTCCTCCACGGTAACTATCCTATTGACGCTGCGGGCCGAATCCACCACCAAGCTCTCGTCGAGGGGCTTGACGAAGATGGGATTCACCACGCCACAGGCAATTCCGTAATTGGCCAACAGATCGGAAGCCTCCAGGGCGGCGGTGGCGGCCTTACCCAGTCCGAAGATTATCACGTCGCCGCCCTCCCGAAGTACCCGGCCCCGGCCCAAGGGCAGTTCCCGAAGCTGCTCGTCCATGGCGCATCCGGTGGCCATGCCCCGCGGGATGCGAATGGCAAAGGGGCCAGGATACTTGTACGCCGTATATACCAGGCGCTGCAGGTCGTTCTCGTCCATGGGCGCTGCCACCACCGCGTTGGGCAAGCAGCGCAGGTACGAAATATCCAGGAAACCATGGTGGGTCTTGCCATCCTCGCCAACGATACCCGCCCGGTCGGCGATGACGGTCACGGGCAAGTTCTGGAGACAAACATCGTGTACCAACTGATCGAAGGCCCGCTGCAGGAAGGTGGAGTAGATTGAGACAAAAGGTTTCAGGCCCGCGGAGGCCATGCCGGCGCCCATGCTGACCGCATGCTGTTCTGCGATTCCCACGTCGAAAACCCGGCTGGGGAACTGCTGCCGCACCCCCTCCAACCCGGTGCCTTCCAGCATGGCCGCCGAAATTCCCACCACCGCATCGTCATCCGCCATCAATTTGCTGAGGGTATCGGCAAACACCTGGGAATAAGTGGGAGCGCCGGTCCCTGCCCCCAGGGGAGAACTGGGCTGATGAAATTTAACCGGGTCATCCTCGGCCGGTTCGTAGCCGTGGCCCTTGTGAGTAACGACGTGCACCAGGGGGACTTTGCCCGAAGTGAGCCTTGCCTGATTGAGAGTTTGCTCCAGTTGCCGCAGGTCGTGACCGTCCACTGGCCCCAGGTACTGGAAGCCCATTTCAGTCCAGAACACGGTGGGCAGAATCAGGGTATCCAGGCTGTCGTGGAAACGCTTTACCAGCCGATATATGGCCTCGCCCGTGGGCACCCGCTTGGAAAGGGTCCGCATTCGCCCGATCATCGCCCGGTATTCGGGGTGGGTAATGACGCGCTTCCGCCAGTTGGTCAGGAAGCCAATGTTCTCGGAAATGGACATCCCGTTGTCGTTCAGCACCACAATCAGTTTGTCGGGATTGAGGTGGACGATGTTATTGAGGGCCTCAAAACTGGAGCCGGAAGTCATGGCCCCGTCGCCCACCACGGCGACGGTCCAGGCGTCGATGTTGCGAGAGGTGAAGGACTGGGCAATACCCAGGGCAATGGACAAGCCGGTGCCGGCGTGGCCCGCGCACAGGGAATCATGGGGGCTCTCCGAGGGTTCCCCAAAACCGGACAACCCGCCGGCCAGGCGAATGTCCTTGAACTCTTCCCGACGTCCCGTTACCAGCTTGTGGCTGTACATCTGGTTGGTGGTGTCCCAGACGATACGGTCTTTCGGGCTTTCGAAAAGCCGATGCAGAGCCAGGGTCAATTCCACCACGCCCAAGTTGGAGGCCAGGTGGCCGCCTCTCTCGGTAATGACCGAAATGATGGTTTCGCGGATTTCTTCGGCCAGTTGGCCCAGTTCCTTACGGCAAAGGTCCCTGAGGTCGGTGGGGGAATTGATCCGGTCCAATACGCGGGATGACATAAAATAATCCTGGGCGTTCCCGGTAGAATGGCATGCGGCAGGTATCGAACTTTGAAACCCGGGTACAGCGTAAGCCTAGAATAACGCTACCGCCATGTCAAGAATAGCAACTGGCGGTTTGAGATATGCGGAAGACTGCAATTTCCCGGCCAAGACCAGCCCCTATGTGCCGGAAGCGCTACTGGAACGCCAGGGTACCGGTGCTGTCCCCGTCATCCGCTCCTGGGAGCCGGTGGGATACCTGAAGGTTATACGGCATAGCTGACCGACAGCCCTTGCCATTACCGCCCGTCGGTTCTTTTCAGGCAGGTCATATCATGTGACTCTGACAGGAGGCGGCAACGGATGCCTGGATTTCGAAGATGGCCTGGGACATGGTTTGACCGATGAGGTCCAACTGGCTGACCTGGGCTATGCGTTCAGCGGCCCGGGCGTGTTCCTGCCGCGACAGCATGTGGGAGAAGATTCCGCAGGCATCCGCCAGGCAGATGATCATCTGGTCCCTGGGGTCGGGAATTTCGTCGGAGAACAGCACGTTCAGGATGCGCAGCTTCACCTCTCGTTCCACGGTATTGTCGATTGAAGGGTAGCGGCGCGACCGGAAAACCCACAGGAACCGGTCGTCCTGCTGTTCCAGGATTCCCTTCTCGATCAGGCTGGCCAACGCCGCTTCCCGTATAGTGGCGGCGCTGTGGGAGACCTGTTCCACCCAGAAGCGCGTCCGGTTGCTGCCCCGTTCGGCGATGTCGGCCAGAATTGGGTCCAGCGTGCCGTCGCCCACGGGAGTGGCATCAAGCAGGATGAGATTCTCCAGGTCCGTATCAATTCGGTTCTCCAGGGCCAGGTCCATCAGAACTGCCCCGGCAAGGGCGTAATCGATGGACCACGTGGGAACCGAAATGAACCTTCCATCCTCATCTCTGAGGAGCAGCAACAGAATTTCTTCCACAAATCGCAGCATGGTCTATTTCCTTTGTTCAATGTTCATTCCGGCCAAAGGGCCTTGGCAGTGGTTCCAGCGAGCCTCTCCCAGCCTACGAACTGTAGATTGCCCCAATGCCGATGCGGGCTTCCAAAATAGGCGCCGGAAGGGCCCAGAACATACCGGCCTGCCCCGTTCGCCAGTTCCGGGTAGCATTGTATCACGACAGGTTTGTATGAGAAGGGAACATCATCGGCCCTGACAGACCTTCCCAGTGGTTGGCAACCCTCGACCAATTTTGGGCGCCTGGGAGCAAAAGTTCAGGAAGGTATTGAGGGAAAAGCGGTGGTGGGCAGTACTGGACTCGAACCAGTGACCTCCTGCGTGTAAAGCAGGCGCTCTAACCATCTGAGCTAACCGCCCCGGCAGGACAGGGAGGAAGATTGGCGGGGAAAAGCGGTTTACATAAATTGTGGAACGGAATGGCGCGCTTGGCGGGATTCGAACCCACGACCTCTGCCTCCGCAGGGCAGCGCTCTATCCACTGAGCTACAAGCGCACATTATCCGATTGTTCCAATGCCTGAATGGTGCCGAGGGAGGGATTTGAACCCACACGTCCATAAGGACACTGCGCCCTGAACGCAGCGCGTCTGCCGTTTCGCCACCTCGGCTAGGCAACACCGGAACCAAACTCTGGATACCAGATGGTGGGCGATGGAGGATTTGAACCTCCGACCTCCTCGGTGTGAACGAGGCGCTCTAACCACTGAGCTAACCGCCCGATCGGTTCCGTTGGGAATAGAATTATAGGGAAAGGCAGGCCCGGACGCAACCCTACCCTTCGACTTCGCCTCGGTTCAATCGTTGCCGAGACGACAACCATAGGCATTTGCGCTCGCGGGATTTCCGCAGGGAAGTGCGAGGTGGTTGAGGAAACCACGGGGGGGTCACTGAGCCGTCATGCCCCCGTCTATCACCAGTTCCGAACCAGTTACGAAGGATGATTCGTCCGAAGCCAGGTACAGTATGCCCGCCGCAATGTCCTCGGGAGTGCCCATTCGCCCCAGGGGAGTCCTCCCAACTCTCAGGTCATGCACTTCCTGAATGGAGTGGGCTGACTCCGTCATGGGGCTGTCCACAAATCCGGGATGCACCGAATTCACCCGAATGCCCTCGGCGGCATATTGGATCGCCACGGATTTGGTGAAGATTCTAACCGCGCCCTTGGAGGTATGGTAAGGAGCGGAGCCTTCGCTGCCTACGATCCCATATATCGAAGAAATGTTGATAATGGATCCGCCGCCGGCTGCTCGCAGGGCAGGGATGGCCAGCTTGGTTCCCAGGAAAACTCCCTTGCCGTTAACGGCCATCACCCGGTCCCATGTTTGGGCCGGGGTTTCCTCCACCGAGGTGCGACCGCTTATGCCGGCGTTGTTGACCACCACGTCCAGCCTGCCGTACTTCGCGACTGTCGCGTCGACCACTTCCTGCCAGTTGGCCTCATCGGTAACGTCCAGGCGCATGAAGGCAGCCCTTCCTCCAGCCTCGTTTATGGCTGCCTCGGTGGCCCGGCCTTCAGCCTCCAGGACGTCGGCCACCGTCACGGCGGCTCCTTCCGCAGCCAGAAGCTTGGCGGTGGCGGCGCCGATGCCCCTGGCGCCACCGCTTATCAACGCTACTTTGCCCTGAACTCGCATCGTTTCCTCTCCTATCGTCCTATTTCAAAGACCGCCCGTTTGGGACCTTGTGGGAGCAATGGGACTGGCGATAAGTGAATCAAGGACGGTCAAACGGAGTTTGGCCATAACCGGAGTTTATGTAAACAACATGGAACGGACCCAGCCATAAGGGTTACATAACGTGTATTGTGCGAACCAAGGTGTCGGCTCAGGCGGGTAACAGAATCAGGGAGAAAACGGGAAGCGGGCCAACATACATTTGCCAGCCGGGGCGGCCAGGTCAGTCCCCCGCCGCCGATTGCAGCACCGTCATCGGGCCCTCCAGCGCCACCAATTGGGATTCTATCTCTTCAAGCAGCAGGTCCAGGTTCCATCCCCTGGCGGCGGAAACCAGGACACTGGGGTAGGATTGGAGTCCGGCCGGCGGGGTGGCCGCCACCCCAGCCTCCGGGTCCGCCAGCAGATCCATCTTGTTAATTACCAAAAGGCGGGGCTTGTCGCTCAACCCCAGGTCTTCCAGGGTCTCCTCCACCACCTCTGCCTGTTCCGGAGCCTTGGGGTGGGTTATGTCCAGCACGTGCAGCAGAATGTCCGACTCCGCCAACTCTTCCAGGGTTGCCCGGAAAGCCGCCACCACCATGGGGGAGAGCTTCTGGATAAATCCCACCGTATCGGTCAGCAACAATTCATCCCCGGAGGGCAGCCGGATGCGGCGGGTAACCGGATCCAGGGTGGAAAACAGCTGGTTTTCGGCCTCCACCCCAGCGTTGGAAAGGGCATTGAACAGGGTACTTTTGCCGGCGTTGGTGTATCCCACCAGGGATGCGGTGGGAATGCCCGCCTTCTTGCGACGGCCGATGTAAATTGACCGACGTTCGCGAACCTTGTCCAACTCCGCCTCAATCCGCTGGATGTGGCGGCGAATTAGGCGCCGGTCTGTTTCCAACTGGGTTTCGCCGGGGCCCCTTGTGCCAATACCGCCACCCAGCCTTTCCAGGTGAGACCACTGGCCCACCAATCGGGGCAGGAGATACTGGTGCTGGGCCAGGTCCACCTGCAATTTTCCTTCGTGGGTGCGGGCATGGCGGCCGAAAACGTCCAGGATCAGGGCGGTACGGTCAATAACCTTCACCTGGAGCGCGGCTTCCAGGTTGCGTTGTTGAGTGGGGGTCAATTCATCATCGAAAATGACGGTTTCCGCCCGCTCTTCGTACACCAGCTCCTGGACTTCCTGCAGCTTGCCCTTGCCCACGTAGGTCGGTGTGAGTCGGTCTGACTTTTGGGTTACCCGGGCCACCACCTGGGCGCCGGCGGCGTCAGTAAGGTAGGCGAGTTCGTCCAGGGTATCTTCCAGTTCCCACAGCTGGTCCCGGTTCTTTAATTCCACCGCAACCAGAATGGCGCGTTCCCTTTCCGGTTCGGTACTGACACTCTTCTTGGGAATGGCTCATACCTCCCTTGGGGTGGGGATGGTCCAGTTCTCCAGGCGTTGGCACCCGGTTTCCACCCGCTCGTCGGGGGTGGTCAGGGACAACCTTATGTAACCCTCCCCGTACTGCCCATAGCTGGATCCAGGGGTCACCACAATATCAATCTCCTCCAGCAAACGGGCGGCGAATTCCGCCGAGGTGAAGCCCTCGGGCACCCTTGCCCAGATGTACAGGCTGGCCGCCGGCACTGCAACGGCAAGCCCCATCTGTCGAAGGGCCGCAACCACCCGGTCCCGTCGGCGCTGGTAGATGATCCGGTTGTCCTTGATGCAGTCCTGGGGGCCGGTCAGGGCTTCCATGGACATTTCCTGGATTGCCTGGGGTATGCCCGAGTCCAGGTTGGCCTTGATCTGGAACAGGGCCCGGATCATGTCTGCGTTGCCCACGGCCATGCCCATGCGCCAACCGGTCATGTTGTAGCTCTTGGAGAGGGAATGGAACTCGATGCCCACATCCATCGCGCCGTCCACCTGCATCATGCTGGCGGCCTGGTATCCATCGTAGCCCACCTCGCTGTAGGCGGCATCGTGAAGCAGCGCAATGTCATACTCCCGACAATAGGCTACGAAGGAAGCCAGGTCTTCCGCGCTCGCCACCGCGCTGGTGGGGTTGTTGGGGTAGTTCAGCCACATAACCTTGGCTGCCCGTGCCACGTCCTGCGGGATGGCGGAAAGATCCGGCAACCACCCGTTTTCCTCGCGAAGGGGCATGATGTGGCTTTCGGCCCCGGCAAACATCGTCCCCACGCCATACACGGGATAGGCCGGGTCGGGTACCAGCGCAATGTCCCCGGGGTCCAGGAAGCACAGGGCAACGTGGCCGATTCCCTCCTTGGCCCCAATGAGAGGCAGTACTTCTTTGTCCGGATCCAGGCCGATGCCAAACCGGTTGCCGTACCATTGGGCAATGGCGCGCCGCATCTCCGGCAGGCCATCAGTCTCCGGGTACCGGTGGTTGGGCGGGTCCTGGGATGCCGTGAGGAGCCGGTCTATGATGGGCTGGGGAGTCGGGATATCCGGGTCCCCAATGCCGAAGGTTACCACGTCGGCCCCGGCCGCCCGCTTCTCGGCGATGATGCGCGAGATTTCGACAAAGGGATAGGGGGCCAACTTGCCTAGTCTGCTGGAAAACTCCACTCTGCCACTCCTGTTTATGGGTGAAGAACGAGCCAAGCGCCCTTTGCCCGTTCGTGGGATTCCATTTCAATTAAGTTGGGGGATGGAATTGCCGGGTTTCTGAAGTCGGCGCCATCGAGGTTCGCCGGCAACCAAGCTCACCACTCCCCGGAGAATACCTCCGTGGCCGGGCCTTCCAGGAAAACCTCCCCGGTCCCGTCCCATTCGATGGTGAGGGTGCCTCCCGGAAGGGTTATGTCAACGCGATCATCGATGATTCCCTGGAGCCGGGAGGCCACGGCAATGGCGCAGGCGCCGGTGCCGCAGGCCATGGTTTCTCCAGAACCTCTCTCCCAAACGCGGGCATTCAGATGAGAGGAATCTACCTGGTTGACTATTTCGAAGTTGACCCGCCGAGGGAACATGGGGTGACCCTCCACCAGCGGGCCTATGTTGTGTAGGGGAAATTCACCCACGGGCTGGTCAATATAGGTGACGGCATGGGGATTGCCCATGGAGACGAAGGCCAGGAACAGCCGGAAATCGCCGGGGTGTATGGGGTATTTCAGCACCGGACCGGCGCTGGCATCCAAAGCCGGGTCCAGACTTACCGGAATTTCCTGCGGATTCATGCGGGGAAGGCCCATGGATACCCGCGCGCCGGCTACCCCACCATTACCATATATGGGATGGACGGTCCTGATTCCGGCCAGGGTTTCCACGGTCAGGCCGTCATCGGGCCGGGGTACAATCTCCCGCTCAATGGCGTACTTGGCAAAACACCGGATGCCGTTGCCGCACATCTCTCCTTCCGACCCATCGGCGTTGAACATGCGCATGCGGAGGTCGGCAATTTCCGAATCCATAATCAGAATTATGCCGTCGCCGCCAATACCGAAATGACGGTCGCTGAGGGTTCTAGAAAGCGCGGGCCAGTCCTCTTCCATGACGCGGGCGTCGATATAAATGTAGTCGTTGCCAGCCCCGTGCATCTTGGTAAACTTCATCCGGCCCCCGTACAGCAGGTTGAACCCATTTTAACACAGCAGGAATGAACTCAAGGGGCATTAGACTCATTACCTGCTGCCGCCGCAATTGCTGCCATTGCCAACGCTGCCACATTTGGGTCTTCACCGTTCAACCACCGGATGCGTGCGTCATCCAACTTGAACCAGGTGTACTGACGCCTAACCAGGCGGTGGGTCTGGTACTTGGTTCGGGTTAACGCCTCATCCAGTGAAAGTTCGCCAGCGAGGTACAGTCCCAGTTCCCGGTAGCCGGGGCAGTTCAGCGGCCCCTTTCCCAGTTGGTAGCCACTGGCGGCCAACCCCTCGACCTCGTTCAGAAATCCCTGCTCCATCATCCGGTCCACCCGCTGGTCAATTCGCTGGTATAGGCGGGTGCGTTCTACCGTGAGGCCGATAATCAGACCGGGCCGGCCGTCTCCGGAACTCTTGTGAAGGCGGGATGGAACTGCGCCGGTCAGATGGTGAATCTCCAGGGCGCGGATGACCCTTCGGGTGTTGCGGGGGTCAATTTCGGCAGCCCTCTGGGGATCCAGGGCCTTCAGACGCTGGTGGAGGGTATCGCTGCCGCCTGCCGCCGCCTCGGCCTCCAATTCCCGCCGGAACTCTGCGTTGGGCGGCGCTTGGGGAACGGCCCATCCGTCGTGGAGCGCCCAAACATATTGACCGGTGCCACCCACAACGATGGGCGTCTTGCCCCGGGCGGCAACTTCGTCAACCAGAACCTTGGCCAGACTGAGAAACTCGCCCAGGCTGAAGTCTTCGCTGGGAGGGAGAAGGTCGAAGAGGTGGTGGGGGGCCTGGGAACGCTCCGCGGGAGTGGGCTTGGCTGTGCCGATGTCCATGTGGAGATAGACCTGGCGGCTGTCCGCGTTGATTATCTCTCCGTTCAGTCGCTGGGCCAGAGCGATAGCCAAGTTGGTCTTGCCCGTGGCAGTAGGGCCGATTATGTAAATGGCAGTGGGCGCATCTTCAGCCACGACAGTGAAGTGTAGTTTGGGGCATGGCTTGAACCGTTCACACTCTAGGTGTCCTCCATCCCATTTGCCATTCGTAGGGGAGGACGAATTGACACAAAGGGTGGGGACCAAGTTCCGGGGCGAGGGCGAGTTGCCGGCGTGGTGCTTCGGTTAAGGCGTTTCTCCTAAGACACACCAAGGCCCTTGGCCAGGCCGGCCAGCCTTGCAATTTCCACAAATGAATCGGCCTGCAGACTGGCGCCGCCCACCAGCGCGCCATGGATGCAGGCCTGGGCAGCGTACTCGGAGATGTTGCCGGCGTTGACGCTTCCTCCATAAAGGAGCGAAACTTCGGCGGCAGCCGGCCCGAATAGCGAATCCAGGGATTCCAGAATTGGGCCGCCCATCACCTCTGCGGCAATTTCCGGCGTCGCCGCCTGGCCGGTGCCAATGGCCCAAACGGGTTCGTAGGCTACCACCAGGCCGTTTACAGCCGTTGCTTCCACCCCGGCCAGTCCTTCACGAACCTGCCTTGAAATTACCTCAGCCGCTGCTCCCGCCTCCCGCTGTTCCAATGTCTCTCCGACACACACTATTGGCTTCAAGTCATGGCCGATTGCGGCCTTGACCTTCAGGTTGACCAGGGCGTCGGTTTCGGCGAATAGTTGCCGCCGCTCCGAGTGGCCCAGGATAACGTACTCGCAAATCCCGGCCAACATGGAGGGTGAGATTTCGCCGGTGAATGCGCCCGACTCCTCGTAGTGCATGTTCTGGGCGCCAACCCGGACATCCGAACCGGCCAGCGCGCCCTTGATTCCCGCCAGCGAAATGGCAGGAGGGCACAGAATCAACTCCACGCCCGGTGCATTGGCTGCCAAGTTTCTGACCGCTTGAGCCAGGGCCCTGGCCTCGCCCAGGGTGGTGTTCATCTTCCAGTTACCAGCGATTAGGGTGGACGGCATCCGCGCAAATCTCCTGAACTGTTTTGGTTGTCCCGAATCCTACGGTCCGTACTTGGTCAGCTTACCTGAGTGGGACATGGCCAGCAGCATAACGTTGGTTGCGGGAATGCTGCCAATGGACCCCCGATTGCAGGCCCGCTCGTTGAATCCCTCAACACCCTCACCCAGGGTGAGCTTCGAATGAAGCATGAAGGGAACCGGGTGCCAACTGTGGGCCGCCATAATGGCTGGGGTGGAGTGATCCCCGGCGACCATGAATACATCCGGTTCCAGCGCCCGTATCTGGGGGATCAACGGATCCAGGTCCTCCAATGTCTTCACTTTGGCGTCGAAATCGCCGTCCTCGCCGGCGGCGTCGGCCGGCTTGTAATGAATGAAGAAAAAGTCATGGTTCTCAAACTGCTGTTGAAGGGTATCCACCTCGTCGCTGAAGGTGTGCCCCGTGGGGATAATCTGCATGCTGGCCACCGTTGCCAACCCTCGGTACATGGGATAGGCGGCAATGGCGGCGGGGTTCAGGCGGTACACCTCGCCCATGGGCGGCAGGGAAGGCAATTGGGCCCATCCCCGAAGCAATACCATGTTGCCCCGTTCCTCGGGGGCCAGCAACTCTCCTGCCCGGGCCACGAACTCATTCACCAGGTCCGCCGTCTTCTGGGCGTTGGCTTCCAGGGGCTTGACGGGCATGGCCGGTACCCCGGTTATTTGCGGGTCAGTCTCGCTGAGGGCTTCCGATAGCCCCTCGCCGCGCAGGCGCAGCACAAACCGGTAATCCTGCACTGGGAAGACGTCAACCTGCACTCCGGGTAGTTCAATGGAATCCAAGCGTTCGCACAGGGGGGCGCTGAACTGGGTGGGGATGCGCCCGGCGCGACGGTCCACCAGATTGCCCGCGCCATCCACGGTGCAGAAGTTTCCCCGCGCCGCCACGTCTCCCGGCTGCAACTCCACGTCAATGCCCAGGGCCTCCAGGGCGCCCCGGCCGATGATGTACTTCAGCGGATCGTAGCCGAAGAGGGCCAGATGGCCGGGGCCACTACCCGGCGCCACACCGGGCAGCACCGGGGTGGTCATGCCGCAGGCGCTCTCCCTGGCCATGGCGTCCAGGTTGGGAATGTGGGCCGTCTCCAGTTCCGACTTTCCCGTGTCCGGGTGGGGCAGGCCGCCCAGTCCATCAACCACCAGCAGAACAATTTTGGACGAACTGGCAACGTAGCAATCGTGAAGCTGCTCCAGGTCAATCATCATCTTCTCGCTTTATGTAATCTTGGGGGATGGCACCATTGGCGCCATTGGTTTGCCGAGTATCAGGCTTCGGGAAGGGCTGCAATGCCTGGCAATTCCCGTCCCTCCAGGAACTCCAGGGAGGCGCCGCCCCCGGTGGATACGTGAGTCATTCCGTCCACCAGGCCCAGCTCCTCCACCGCTTCCGCCGTCGAACCACCGCCCACCACCGTAGTAACGCCGGGCAGACCGGCGATGGCGTTGGCCACGGTTCGGGTGCCAGCGCTAAACCGGGGCATCTCGAAAACGCCCATTGGCCCGTTCCATATTATAGTGCGACAGATGGCCAGGTCCCTGGCGTAGCTCTCCGCCGCCTCCGGCCCCACGTCCATTATGTACCATCCCGACGGGGCCTGGTCGGCAGGAACGACCCGTATTTCAGCAGGGTTGGGGGAAAACTCGCTGGCCACCACCAGGTCGCTAGGCAGATGCACCCCAATGTTCTTTGCGGCCGCCCTTTCCATCACCTCGCCGGCAAAGGCTAGCCGGTCCTCCTCCACGGTGGATGCCCCGGTCTCGTACCCCTGGGCACGGAGGAAGGTGACCGCCATCCCACCACCGATGAAAAGATGGTCCAGCTTTTCCAGCAAATTCTCCAGCACCATGATCTTGTCGCTGACCTTGGCGCCTCCCATCAGGGCGGCCAAGGGGCTGGCGGGCGTCTCCAGGGCCCGGCCCATCTGTTCCACTTCCCGTTGAACCAGCAGGCCCATGGCGGAGGGCAGCAGCCCAGTAATGCCTACCGTCGAGGCATGGGCGCGGTGGGCCACGGCAAAGGCATCCATCACGAAGCAATCAGCCAGAGCGGCCAGGCTTGAAACGAACTCCGAATCATTGCCCTCCTCACCGGGGTGAAACCGCAGGTTTTCCAGCAACACGACCTGGTTGGGTTCCATCCTGGCGATTTCCGCCTCCACTTCGGGGCCGATGCAATCGGGCAGGGACCTGACAGGCTGCCCCAGCAGTTCGGCCAGGCGGTCTCCCACCGGGGCCAGCCGCAAGGATTCAACCACCTGCCCGGACGGACGGCCCAGGTGGGAGCACAGGATTACCCGGCAGTTTCGCTCCAGGAGATAGCGAATGGTGGGCAAAGTCGCCCGCAACCGCTGGTCGTAGGAGGCGATTACTTCAATTCCCTGTTCAATGGGTATGTTGAAGTCCACCCGTACCAGGACCCGCTTGCCAGCCACATCAAGTGAGGAAAGGGTGCGCTTTGCCATATTCCGACTGTTCTCCTGCTGGTCTGGTCTAGTCTTATACTGCGCGAACTTCGGACTGCAACGCCAATTCACCCAACTGCCGAAACCCTGCCCGGCGTTCGGAGGGAATGTTCAACTCGTCCAGGGCGCCCAACGCCTGCTGAACCAGATCGGAGGCCCGCTCTTCACAGAAGGTCCTGGCGCCAACCTCTTCCATTATTTCCACTATTCGGGAGATGTCCTCGGGTTCCAACACCCTTTTCATATAGGCCGCGCCAATTTCCCGTCGGCCGGAAATGGGACAGTTGTCCAGCGTATAGATGAGGGGAAGGCTCTTTTTCTTGTTCAATACGTTGCTGGCCGTCACCCCATCGCCGGAAGCGCCCCAAAAGTCGGCGACATCACGGGTTATCTGCCAGGCCATTCCCAACTGAACCGCCGATTCTTCGAACCTGGCCTGGGTATTTTCATCTCCTCCGGCCACCAGGGCAGAGGCGGCGGCAGCGCAACCGGAAAGAGCGCCGGATTTCCGGGCTATCATATCATCGTATTCCGTTATAGTAACCAGCATCCGGTCCTGGAATCCCAGGTCGGTGTACTGCCCTTCGCAGATCGCGAGGCAGGCCCGGTCCAGCATACCTGCCGCACTTAGCACGACGCCGGGAGCGATACCCCCTTGCAGGAGGCGGGAGACGGCCACCCTGGCCAGGGCGTGAAACCCGTCACCGGCATTGATGGCCTGGGCCGGCCCCCATGCCCACCAGATGCTGGGGCGGGATGAATCGCCTATTTTCCCCGCCTGCACTTCGCCATGCACCTGGCAAAAGGCGTTCAGAAGCTCTACGCCGGCAGCTATGGGTATCGAGGGACCGATTTCCCCGGTCAGGGCATCGCAGGCGGCGGGCGCAAAGAGGGCGTGGAAACTCTCCCTTGGTGCCGGATCCGCCGGCTGCCCCTGCTGGTCAACCCAACCCAGTTGGTAACGCAGGATGTGGTAGAGGAAGCCCTCCCGACCCGCGAAACACTCCTTCAGTTCCTCCTCCAGCGCCTGGCGGTAGCCTTGGATGGTGTGCAGGGTACTAATTGGCCACCTCCCCACCGTTCCCGTCGCCTGGCCCAATGATCCTCTCCCATACCGCTTGGACGGCGGCGAAGGGGGTTGCCCCTTCCCGCAAGAGTACGGGAGATGACCCGGTTACATCGATAATGGTGGACTGCAGGCCGGCCGGTGGCGGGGCCAAGTCCACGATGCCGTCCAACCGGCCCCCCAGAGTCTCCTTGATTTCCCTGGCTGAACCCAGGTTGGGCTGTCCGCTGGCATTGGCGCTAGTGCCGGTGATGGGGCAGCCCAGGGCATCGGCCAAGCGCAGGGGTACCCAGTGGTTCGGCATCCGCACGGCCACCGTGTCCCGTCCTCCGGTAACCAGTCCCGAAAGTTGGGGCGCCCTGGGCAACACCAACGTTAGCGATCCCGGCCAGAAGGGTTGTACCAACCTGGCCAGACAGGAACAACCAACATCGGCCACCCGGGCTACCTGGTTCCAACTTGAAACCAGAACCGGCAAGGCCAGATCGGCCGGCCTTCCCTTGATGTCAAATACCCTTTCCAATGCTCGGTCGTCCAGGACGCTGGCGGCCAACCCGTAGAGAGTATCGGTGGGTATGGCAACAACTCCCCCTTGACGCAGGGCAACCAGGGCGGACTCCAACTCGGAGTTCCCATGCCCCATCGGAGGCTGGGGAAGGGAGTTATCGTTGTCGCTAATCGGGGGAAGGGACATTAGCAGTACCGGTTACCTGCTTTCCAGGAGAGTTGCGGTCAGGATTGAGTTTAGCATGACTCCCTTTCTGGGTCGAGAATGATTCGGTCTGGCGTTAATCGCTGCTTCCGGATGGCCGGGGCAGGAGCGGAGAGCCCCATTCCGTTGTCAGCCCGGCGCGCTGAGAGGCAAAATGGGGAGTTCACGGGTGTTGCAGGCCATCTTAGTCGCCGAATTGGCCCAAATGTCGCCATGCGGCGAAAGAAACGAAACCACACTTTCATCTGCTAGGTGGATGCAGATTCGTGGTGAGTCGGCACGTCCCGTGCGAAGTTGCATTTGCTAAACTGTTGCCAGAAGTCTCAGATGTCCCATCCCTTAGGGAGGCCTGGCTGGCATGGAGATAGGCAAGTTCCCTCCGCACCTTCTGGAAAGACTGCTGGACAAGGAAGGAGTACACGCCCCACAGGTACTCCTCGGCCCCCGGGTGGGGGAGGATGCGGCAGTCATGGACTTGGGCGGCCGACTGCTGGTGGCCAAGTCCGACCCGATAACCTTTGCCAGTGAAGAGATAGGCTGGTATGCGGTGCAGGTCAATGCCAACGACCTGGCGTGTACCGGAGGTGTACCACGTTGGTTCCTGGCTACACTTTTGGTGCCGGAACGGTTCAGCGAGGATGACGCGGAAGCGGTTTACACCCAGATATTGGAGGCGTGTAACGCAATGGAAGTGGCCCTGGTGGGCGGCCACAGCGAAGTTACTTACGGCCTGGACCGTCCCATAGTGGTGGGTACCATGCTCGGTACGGTGGAAGAGGGGCAGATGGTAACCACGGGTGGCGCCCAGGAGGGCGACAGCATTGTAATGACCAAGGGCATTGCCATCGAGGGCGCTGCCGTGCTGGCCAGCGAACGCCGGAAGGAATTGCTCAAGGAGGGAATGTCCGCCGGACAAATTGACGCCGCCCGTCGGTACCTCCGCAGTCCCGGTATCAGCGTAGTGAGGGATGCCCAGATTGCCTGCTCGGTCGCCGACGTACATTCTCTGCACGACCCCACGGAAGGCGGCCTGGCCACGGGCCTGCGGGAGATTGCTATGGCTTCGGGGAAGGGTCTGGCCGTAGAACAGAGCAGCATCCCCGTCCTGCCCGAGTGTGAAGAAATCTGTAGAGTTCTCGGTCTGGACCCCCTGGGATTGTTGGCATCGGGCTGCCTGATTATCACCTTGCCCTCTGTCCAAGTACCCCGACTCCTTCGGGCCCTTGAGGAAGAGGGCATCAATGCCTGGGAGGTGGGCCAGATAATCGCGCCGGAAGAAGGGTTGTTGATGATTGGGTACCAGGGAGAGGTACCGCTGCCTGAATTCCCCAGGGATGAACTGGCGCGTTACATTTCTGCCAATCCTGAAGTGTAACGCTACTACATTTTAAGCACACGTAATTCAGCCAACTACACTTTATGGATTACAGTGCTACCGTGACAGTACATTTAACTTAGTCTTTCGCAGTACATTTATGTTTGTTTCCGGTACACTTCCAGTGCATCCAAAAGATGAGCGGCGGTGGTGTTGGCGCCACTGACTACGATTGCCACCCTCTTACCTTTGAGACTCTCCCTCTGCTTCAGCGCCCCCGCCGTCGCCGCCGCGCCCGCTCCCTCGGCAAGGGTATGGGCCTTCTCCACCAGCAGGCCCATGGCGTACCTGATCTCATCGTCGCTGACCAGGACGAAATCGTCCAGCAGGTGACGGATAATCCGTTGGGGGAGTTCGTAACCGCTCATGGTGGCGATTCCCTCGGCAAAGGTTTCCATCGGCCCCTGGACCAGTTGACCTTGCTGCCAGGATAGATACCCCGCCGGCGCCTTTTCTGATTGGACTGCTCGTACCCGTACCTGGGGACAGATAGCATTGGCAACCAGGCAGGCTCCCGCGACGCCACTGCCTCCGCCCAATGGAAGATAGATAGTCTCCACGTCGGGCAGGTCCTCGATCAACTCCAGGGTGAGAGTTCCCACTCCCGCGATCAGCAGGGGTTCGTCAGTGGGATGGACGTACCGGTAGCCTTCTTCCCGGGCCAAGCCTTCCGCATGGGACTTGGCCTCGTCAAAATTTTCCCCGTAGAAAACCAGCTCGGCTCCCAGGGCCTCCATGGCTGCTACCTTAAGGGGATTGGGGTTCCTGGCCGGGAGGGCAATCAGGGCCCTGGCGCCGAAGATTCGGCATGCGTTGGCGATGGACTGCCCGTGATTCCCGGTGGATGCGGTGATTACCCCCCGTTGCCGTTCCTCCTCGCTCAGGTGGGCCAACAGATTTATGCCACCTCTGCCCTTGAAGGCTCCCAGAGGATGGAATTCCTCGTGTTTCAGATAGATTTCTGCTTCGAACACCTGGCTCAAGCCTGAGGAGTAGTGCAGCGGCGTGCGGGCCAGGTAGGGGGCTATGGTCTTCCTGGCCTCATATATGTCCCTGATGGTGGGCGGCTGTATCATCGTTCCTTCTTGCATGGTCTCCCTTCCCCTTGGCAACGCCGATTCTCCATGAAGGTTGCCGGTGAATCCAGCCTAGCAAAGGGGTTTCCGGCGGTCAAACCGGGTAGGAAGCAAACGAGGAACACTTCCTCCACTTCGGCCCGAGTGCACAAGTTACTCCTCCCAGGCGTTCTCTACGTCCAAAGGAGTACCCCGCCGCGAAAGCGTTGCCCTTCCCGCGTGCAACGCTGACCGCTTGAGTAGTCAATAAAGTGTAACGCCGAATAATCTTCGCCGACCCCGACCCTCCGGAAAGTCCAGGAAAATTCAGCCTTCAGAGGGCTGAAATGCGGCCAGTTTAGGCCCTGAGCAGGTCTTGCAACCCCCCAAACCCCTGTTTTCGTATCTGATTCGCTGTTCTGGTGATTTCTAAAAAAAGTATAAAACTAGAATTAGAGATATATTGACAAAGAACGGAACGGAAAGTACAATCTAGTACATCAATCGACTCAAGCCACATTCACCACGGTTAGAGGAGGAGTACCATGGCCCGGAAGACTAAGCTCATGCTGCGTGTAGAAAAGGAACACCAACGGCCCCTGGAGAAACTGTTGCCCGAAATGGTTAACGATCGGGGTCTTTCGAGTACCGCCGATGAACTGGGCGTCAGCAAGGCTACCCTTGGCTATTGGCTGCTCAAGTTGGGTATCAGCGTTCGGAGAGTTGCGCTGGCGCCGGGCGAAACCCTGGAGGTCAAGCGGGTCAGTTAATCCCAGGTATTCCGGCAAGTAGCGACGTAAACACGGGTAATCCCCCGATTTGGGGTGGCCCCAATGTCGAAGTGGTGGATGTGATGAAAGGGGTCAGGTCCCAGCAGATGCGGGACAATGAATCAGCCGCCCGAGCAATTGCTCGGGCGGCTTTCTGTTGCTTGCGCCGGTTCTACCTCTACCTGCGGCAGGACATAGCTGCGTCATACTTCAGTTACCGGGCAGCCAGCGGTTCCCTCCTCGAATTTCAAACTTCTCCAAAAATTATGTCAACAAAAGGGGCAATGCGTCGGGGATCTGAGGCCTGAATTCGGGCGGCTGAGGGTATTGGGGCACGTCCCAAGTCCATCACGAGCCTGTATGACCCTCCTGGCGCATTCTGTTACATTTATGTACACTCGGCAGCCTTGTTCCAGAGGCGAGTACTCCCACAGGCCGTTACCCCTGGAAGATGTCCTCGGGCAGGAAGGCCGACACGGTTACATTGGGTAGATCAACGATGTTGCTGATTTTCAGGTCCACCGCCACGCTGCAGATGATGTAGGCCTGCTCCTTACTCCAGCCCCGCTCCTGCAACAGTTCGATCATGTTGATCAGCGCATTCCTAGCCGCCAGCGTCAGGTGGTCCTCCCCTTCCTGGGTTCCGTCACTGCGGATGGGCATGCCCATGGTGGCGATGAAGTTACGGGGGGCCGCCCATTCCGGCGGCAGGAAGTAACCGGGGTGAGCATACCTGGGGAAGCGGATGTTGTGCCGGGCGGCTTCGCCCTTCAGCACTCGGAACCTGACTGCCACGGTCGCTCCCATCTCGATGGCGGTTATGCAACACTCCGAATCGCCCTGGGCGAAGTGACCATCACCAGCTGAATAGAGCGCTCCCGGCACATTGACCGGAATCAGCAGCCGGGAACCCCGGGTCAATTGCTTGGCGTCCACGTTGCCGCAGTTCTCCCGGGGCGGCAGGGTGCGCAGCCCCGTTTCCGCGATTGAACCGCCGGCTGGAACCGCATCTTCCGGGTCTGGCGGCGCGGCCATCCCTCCCCGGCGAACCAGATCCGCTTCGCGCGCGGCCCAGGCCGTCACCTGTTCGTGGGAGGGGGCAATTCCGGCGGTTCCCATGAAGGAACCGTCGATAATTCGGACGCCGGGTATCTGCGGAGAGGTGGCCCATCCGTCCCGGATATCCCAATGAGCCAGGAAGGGTTCGGTGAAGATGTCCCGGAGAAAGCCGGCGCCCGGCCGGTTTCGGGTCCACCCATGGGGCTGGGACTGGATGTCCAGGTACTCCACTTCCAGCAGATCCCCCGGTTCTGCGCCCTTTATGTAAATTGGCCCGGTCAGGGGGTGAGCCACCTTGGCGTCCAGTCCCTCAAGCTCAGCCACCGTCATTCCCGGTAGAATCTGGCAATCGGAGGCGTCCCTTGTTTCCAGTGACACCTCCTCTCCCACTTCCACCTCCAGGATTGGCGGGATGTCTGGGTGCCACCGGTTGTGACCCTTTTCCGGTTCGTCCTTCAAGCGCTTGGTGCGATCAATCTCTACGCTCCGCATCTTGCCCACCGCCTTAATGTAGTCTGGAATGTAGTCAAGCCCTCAGGGATGTCGCGATTCTATGGTCAGGCGAGCTGCCGGTCAACGCCCACTAGGTCCGGGGGGCCAAGGTCTTCTACCAGCACCTCCGAAGGGGACTCGCCAAACCAAATTGGTCGAGAACCAGCCGCCGATGGGGGGCGTTCAACGCCGTCCTCTCCTGCTTGACCCTACTTTAGCCCAAGGTTATCATCCCCCAAACCCTAGGTTGAGGAAGACCGAGCCAAATCATCGCTCAATTCAGCGGGTTTCTTTCATCGGTTCACGACAATCCCGTGCCGAATCCTTGTTGATGGAGGACCCATGCCGCAAGCCGACGAATTGATAGTCCAATTCCTTGAAGAGGCGGGTATAGAGTACGTCTTTGGCATTCCCGGAGGGGGAACGGGGCAGATCTACAACCTGTTGGTTGGCCGGGAGGACCGGGTGAAGGTGATTCTCTGCCGCCACGAACAGACCGCAGCCATCATGGCGGACGCCTACGGCCGGGCCACCGGCAAGCCGGCCGTGGTTATGGGGCAGGGCCTGTTCATCGGGTCCAATGCCAGCTTCGGAATTATGGAATCCATGCTCAGCAGTTCGCCCATGCTGGTCCTCACCGACACCTCCGACGGAGGTTCCGCCCAACATCCCGCCAACCAGTCGGGGGCTGGCGAGTATGGAAGCATCGACCTGCCCACCATCATGAAGTCCATGACCAAGTACACCACCCTGGCCACCAGCCCCAAGGAGGCTGCCCTGGGTACCCAGCTGGCAGTTAAGCACGCCACCAGCGGGCGGCCCGGCCCGGCCGCCGTGGTGATGCGGTCGGCCGCCATCGCCGGCCAGGTGGATCTGGAAACTCCTCCTTTCATTCACCATACCTCCGGGTATTTGAACACGGCCAAGCCCCAGAGCGCGCCCCAGGACATTGAGCGGGCCATTGAGATTCTTTCCTCCTCCCGTCGCCCGGTAATTCTGGCCGGCAACGGCGTGCACCAAGGCAAGGCCCACACCCAGTTGCGGCAATTGGCGGAATTGTGGGGCGCCCCCGTGGCCACCAGCTACAAGGGCAAGAGCGCCATCGCCGAAACCCATCCCTTGGCCGTGGGTATGGCAGGCGTCTATGGGCAGGAGGCCGCCAACCGGGCGGTGGGCGATGCCGACACCGTCATTATTGTGGGCGCCAAACTCAGCCCTCAGGACACGGTGCGGGAGCGCCCCCACGTCTTCGATCCCCTCCGCCAGCGCATCATCCAGATAGACATTGACGATCGCAACGCTGGCTGGACCTTCCCCGTGGAGTTGGGCCTCATTGGGGACGCCGGTAGCATCCTGGAGCAGTTGGTAGAGGCTTCCCAGGAATCTGCCCCGGCCTCGGCCGCCAATCGGGAGGAGTGGACCGGCAGTCTGCCCCGCCGCAAGTCGGAAGCCAACTACTACGATGACCCGGCCATGCACCTGGATTCTTCTCCCGTAATGCCCCAGCGTCTGGTGGCGCTGCTACGGGAAACCATGCCCGACGACACGGTGTATGCGCTGGACGCCGGCAATAACCGAACCTGGATGGCCCACTTCTACCAGGCGGCCCAGGCCAATACCTTCTTCGCCCCCGGCGGAACCGCCGGCATGGGTTGGGGCCTGCCGGCGGCCGTGGGCCTGAAGCTGGTGTACCCAGACCGACCCGTGGTTGGCGTCACCGGCGACGGTGGCTACATGATGACCGTCAATGCCCTGTCCACTGCCATGCAGTACCAATTGCCGCTCATCTGCATTGTCTTCAATGACAACGCCCTGGGTATGGTTCGCCACCACCAACAGGAGGGCCGCCGAATAGCGTCCGAGTTCGTGGACACGGATAATGCCGCCGTAGCTCGGGGCTTTGGGTGCTTCGGCGTCCAGGTCAGCGACTCGAAAGACCTGCCCGCCGCCCTACGGGATGCCCAGGCCTCCGGGCTGCCCTCGGTTATAGACGTGATAATTGACCGGGGCCCTTCGCCCGACGACTGGCGGGCCGACCTGCGAACCGCCGGCGAAACTTAGGCCAATTCCTCGGCCAGACCCGCAAAGGTGGGGGATTCAATTCAGGGCAGGCAAGGGACCTGCCCTGAATTTCCAACTGGTTTTAATTCGGTTTCAGTTCGGGGATAGCGCCCTGCCGCTCCAGCTGCCGAGAGCCCTTCCCCATTGGATTATTGTTGGCAGGAGTAAATTTCGGTATATTGCCCTTGCCCCCAGAAGAGAAAAAGCGCTGGCAACTTTGCTGGCACATCTTAGGTAAAGAATCCCCAAGCGAAGCGAGGAAATCGATGGCAACCTGGACCGATGCCCAACTGGCATCCATTGACAAGATGCTCAATCCCAAGTCCGTGGCCGTTGTGGGCGCCACGCCCCGAATGCAGTATGGAGGCCGCTTCCTCAACGCCATGCTCAAGGCCAAGGACCGGGTGAACATCTACCCGGTCAACCCCCGTTACGAGGAGATAATGGGGCTGCCCTCATATCCCAGCGTATCGGATCTGCCGGAAGCCCCCGATCTGGTGGGCGTTGTGGTTCCCTACCACCAGGTTTTGGACGTCCTTCGAGAGAGCCACGCCATGGGAACCAAGTCAGCCATAGTAATATCCGCCGGGTTTTCGGAGCGGGACCTGGAAGACCGGCGGGACCTGCAGGGCGAAGTGGGAGCCTTTGCCAGGGAGTCGGGGCTGAGAATCTGCGGCCCCAATTGCCTGGGAGTCGCCAACGTCCAGGCGGACATTTGGCCCTCGGCCTCCTCCCGGGGTTCCGATGGACTCAGCGGGCCCATTGGCCTGGTATGCCAGAGTGGGGCCTCCGCCTTTGGCCCCTTCCTCACCCGGGCGGTAGAAGAAGGTATTGGCCTCAGCCACATAATTTCCACCGGCAACGAGGCGGACCTGGACTTTTGCGACTTCGCCCGCTACCTGCTGGACCAGGATTCGGTACGGGTAATTGCCGGTTTTGTCGAGGGATTCAAGGACGCCCGGAAATTGCTGGAAGTTGCCAAACTGGCGTCGGAACGGGGCAAGCCCATAGTATTGATCAAGATTGGGCGGTCGGATCTCGGTTCTAGGGCGGCTCGCTCCCACACCGCCGCCCTCACCGGTTCCGACGCCCTCTACGATGAAGTTTTCGCCCAGTATGGCATAACCCGTGTGCAGGACTACGACGAACTCCTGGAGGTTTCCCAACTGCTGGCCCATACAGCTAAACCCCTGCAGCCCGGCGTGGCGGTGGTCTCTCATTCCGGCGGCATCAGCTCGCTGACGGCCGACATGTGTGGCCAGGCCGGGCTGGACCTTCCCCCCTTGACGGACGAGGCCAGGGACGGCATCAACGATGTGCTGAAGGGGTTTGGCTGGGCGGCCAATCCCTCCGATGTAACCGGGTTCGCCAACAGCGATTCCTTCCCCGAAATAATGCGCCACATGAGCGAACAGCCGCAGATCGGTACCCTGGTGGTGGCAAGCGCCGGCTCCGATTCCCAGGCCGAACAGGTCATAGCCCAGCGGGATGCCAGTCAAAGAGGCCTGGCCTTTCTCTGGACGGGTACCCGCTCGGCCACCGCCGGTCTCTCCAGGCTGAAAGAAGCCAGGGTACCCATCTTCTACGTCCCTGACAAACTGGCCCTGGGCCTCAAGACTCTACTTGGCTACCACCGATGGCGGGAGCAGCGACAAACAGAAGGATTTGGCAAAGTCTTGCCGATTGCCGCCAATCAGAAGTCAACATTAGCTGAAATAAAGGCTACTGGGCTCACAACTTTGTCGGAATCCAAAAGCAAGAGTCTGATTTCGGCGTGGGGGGTACCCATTACGCGGGAAGTTGTTGCGGGGGATGCCGCGGCAGCTGCTCGCGCCGCCGCGGAAATCGGATTCCCGGTTGCCCTCAAAGTTGACTCGCCGGACATCCCGCACAAGTCAGAGGCCGGCGTTATTCGGCTTGGTCTTGGCGATGCCGAACAGGTGCGGGCGGCCTACGACCAGGTGATGGCCAACGCAGCCCGGTCGGTACCCAATGCCAGTATCAATGGCGTCCTGGTGCAGGAAATGGTTTCCGGCGGGGTGGAGGTCATTGTCGGTGTCTCCTACGATGACCAGCTGGGGCCGGTGCTTCTCTTCGGGACCGGTGGAGTCATGGTAGAGGTGTATAACGATGTGGCCTTGCGCCACTGTCCGGTAACCAGGTCCGAAGCCCTGGCGATGATTGACCAGGTTCGAGGTTCCCGGCTTTTGAAGGGCTTTCGCGGAACCCCGCCAGCGGACATTTCCGCCCTGGCCGACGTATTGGTGCAGGTTTCCCAGATGGCCGCCCAGTTGGAAGGTACCCTCTCGGAATTGGACATCAACCCGTTGATGGTTCTGCCGGAAGGACAGGGGGTAAGGGCCGTAGACGCTCTGGCCATCCTGAAGGGCTGACACACCGTCAAGCCTGTAGAGGGGTTAAGTGGTCGCCTGGTGGGGTAGGGGCGCACAGCCGTGCGCCCCTACCGTTAACCGCCGCCATTCCCCGTTATCCTCCTTCTGTCGTATGCTGTTGGGCCGCAGCTGGTTCACTCCCTTTGTTGAAGTATGTTGCCGGCCAGGTCGGTTATGGTGTCCACCGTGACAAGTACCGCGGCTCCCAGCCTGTCCGGGTCCCGGTCCAGTTCCGCCTGAACGGTGCGGTGCATAACGTTGTTGCGAATGGCCCCCGTCTCATAGACCTTGGCGGTTCCATGAAACCGCCAGGTTATCCGCAACGCTGAATTTCGGTAGAAGATGACCACGTTGGGATTGGCACCCACATTTTCCAGCGCGGACCGCTTGGCCCGCTCCCAGTAGGCCAGGGTGTGTCGGTCGAACACCATAACACTGCCCTTCATGCTGATCTGCGGCTTGCCCTCCGCGGTAGCCGTTCCCAGCAGGCAGGTGGACCGGTCATCCATGGCGGTGTAAAGCAGCTCCCGCATCTGGTCATCCAGAAATATCATCCTGTCATCCTCCTTCATTCCAACTACGGGCCTGGCATAAACCCGGCGATAACGTCCAATTTGGCATTGTATCTGAACAAATATAGTATAATGCGGCCCAGGCGCACCGCTACACTGCCATATAATTTGGCGAGCAGTTCGAGCAATTCTTGAACTGACCACGGCCGTCGCCCGGGGATGGCAGTTGGATTCAACGGGGTGATTCATTGGCCAAGTGTTTGGAAATTTACGACCAGCCCGAATCCGGCGAGTTGAAGTTGACGCTTCATACCGATGAGGGCGCCAGAAACGCCCCATCTACCCCCTTCCGTCTTCCCCTGGAAGCCTCCGACATGGAGGAGATTTCCTGGTATTTCCAGGAGTACCTGGATTTGCCCCTGGGCGCCGCCCGGATTCGGGCGGAAGCGGTTGAGAACGGCTTTCGCAACCTGGGGCGCCTGTTGTTCGAAACGGTATTCGGCCCCACCGAGGCACGGGCGCTCCTGGCCCATGCGGTCGAGGATGACCTGTCCACCTACCGATTGTCCCTGGTTTCGGAACGTTCAGAGTTTCTTTCCCTGCCCTGGGAATTGCTAAACAGCCCGGAAATGGGTTACCTGGTTTCCTCCCTCGGATCCGTTGTACGTCAGGTTCAGCCCTCGCCTCTGCCTTCCATTGAGCCCCCGCCTGCCGACGGCCAATTGAACGCGCTGTTGGTATCCCCGTTCCCCGATGAAGCCAAGGGAAGTTATGGGGGCGGCCTGGCCATGTCTCTTGTGCCTGTCCTAGAGTCCCTGGACTTTCAGGTTGAACTGGATTTCCTCCGTCCCGCCACCCTGCCTACCCTTGCCGCTCATCTCGAAAACAAAGGCAGCAGCTACCACCTCATCCATTTGGATGGCATCCAGTTTGATGATGAGGGCGCCCTGCTGCTGGAAACTGCCGATGGAGCTGGGGCCACCGTTCCCGTTGCCCAGCTTGCGGAGATGTTGGTCAGTTCCTCGGCGAGGGTGGTTGTCCTGTATGCCGGGGATCGGGTTGCCCGCTCCCCCGGACAGCGGGAGGCGTGGCAGGATTTGGGAAGACGATTGAGCAGCGCCGGCGTTCCCGTGACCGTGATTCTTCCCCACAGGCTGCGGGGCTCCGCCGCCAACGAGAGCTTCCTGCGCCGTTTCTACCAGGCCCTGGCTCAAGGGGACGACCTGGGCGCCGTGGTCGCTGCCGGCCGTTCCACCCTGATGAACGAACCGCATCGTCCGACACTGGCTGGCCCCCAGGTTACCTGGGACTGGATCACCCCCACAGTCCACCTCGCGCGAGAGTATGCCCCACCGGTGGTGGAATTCCACCGGCCCGTTTCCCTCGGTGTACCCACCATCCAGCCCCAGCAGGAAGGGGAGCCGGAGGGTCAATTCCCCGCCGCCGGCCAGTATGGTTTGCTTGGCAGGGAAGCCGAACTGGCGGACCTGGAACGGCAACTGGTTCGGAACCCCATGGTGTTGCTTTCCGGCGCCACGGGCGTGGGCAAGACCGAGTTGGTGTTGGGCCTGGCCCGTTGGATTCAGAAAACCGGCCTGGAGCAGTATCCGGGCGGCGTCTTCTACACCCCCTTTGAGGTGGCCCATGCTGCCAGCCTGGAACGGGTTGTCCACGAGATTGGCACCGCAGTACTGGGCCTCCGCTTCGCCGATTTCAGTCCGGAAAGGCAACTTGACTGGGCGGTAGAATACCTGGCGCAGCAGCCATCGTTGCTAATCCTGGACGGAGTGGAGAACATCGCCGGATTTCCGCCGGGCAGGCCAGGTTTGCTGGAGGAGAACGAGCGGGCGAACCTGGCCGCTTTTCTGCAACGCGTTGCAACTTCGGGGGGCAGCAGGGTTCTGTTGTCCAGCAGGAATCCAGCCGAGGACTGGCTCGATTCGGCCGGTGAACAACCTTCCCTCAGCCACGTAGAACTGGGGGGATTGAACCAGAGTTCCCGCGGGGAACTGGCCGGAGCAATTCTGGCCAAGGCCGGCGTCAGCGCCGACCGGGTCAGCGAGGATGTGGCCAGCCTGCTGGATGACATTGAGGGGCATCCCCTGGCCTGCCAGATTGCTCTACCCCTATTGAAGGAAGTCCCGGCGTCGGTGATACGCAATGAACTGGAACGGGCGATGGCCGACCTGCCCGACTCGGCACTGGAACCGGGCCGGGACAAGTATCTTTCCGCCCTGATGGAATACGCCTGGTCCAAGCTTTCCCACCGCACCCGGGTTCACCTGCCCTTCCTGTCCCTGTTTCAGCGACGGGTGATGATGGACATATTGACCCACATAACCCAGGAGCCGGCCTACCGAGGAGCCCTGGGGGAAGAGTTGGGTTGGGGAGCCTGCCGAACCCTGCTCCGGTCGGGACTGGCCGCCGGGTTCCTGGAGCCGATCTCTCCCAGCGTTTACCAGATTCACCCTGCCATGCCCAATTTCCTGGGCGCCAAGCTGGGCCGCCAGTTGCGTCCCGATGCCATTGGTCGTATGGAGTCCGAATTCGTCCGAGTTTACGCCGACACTGCCGACTACTTCATGGAATCCCTCTACGAAAACCAGGACTCCGGCGCCACCGCGGTCTTGGCGGAGGAGGGAAACCTGAACCAGGCCCTGGGGCTGGCGCTGGAAGCAAGGCAGTGGGACAACGCGCAGTTGATTGTTCAGCCCCTGGCCCAGGTTTACCGGATGCAACGGCGCATTCCCGAACTTCGTCGTCTTCGGGGGCAACTGCTGGAGGCCGTCGGTGGTTCCGCCGATGCCGCGCAGGAGGCCGGGGCCATTGACCTGTGGCTCTACCTCCTCGGCACCGATGTCAGCGAATCGGTGGAGCAGGGCGACATGGCCAGGGCCCAGGAACTGAATCAACAGCTGGCCGATTACCTGACCGCTCAGCCCGGGGCGGACACCGACCCTCGCGTTGCTTCCGTTTACCACCAGTTTGGCGCCATAGCTCTGGCCTACCGTCGCCTGGACGAGGCCGCCGGCTGGTTGCAACGTTCCCTGGCCATAATCGAAGGCGGAGAAGACCGCTCCTCGGTGGCCGATGATTACTTTGCTTTGGGGCAGGTTCGCCAGCATCAGAGGCTCTACACCGAGGCCAAAGAATGGTACGGCAAGGCTCTGGACATTCACCAGCGGCTCCCCGATGAGGAGGAGATGGTCAAGGACTACCGAGCGCTGGGTCTGGTTACCCAACTCAGGTTTGAACACCAGGAGGCGGAGAGTTGGTACCAACGGGCCCGCGAGTTGGTTGAAGAACACCGGGACGAGGAAACCGCCGTTCAGGTTTACCACGAATTGGGCACCGTTTGTCATGCCCAGTACAACTTTGACGATGCCAAGGGGTGGTATCAGCAGGCCCTGGGGCTATGCGACCGGCTCGGTAACCAGACGCAGATGGCTACGGAGTTGCATTTTCTCGGCCTGCTGGAACAGGACCGGGGAATAGTGTACGAAGAGGCCGAGGAATGGTTTCTGGCCGCCCTGGAGCGTCGGGAGGAACTGGGAGACCGGAGAGGCGCCGGTGATGAATGCCGTCAATTGGGGGTCCTCTTCCACGAGCAGAAGCTGTACGAAGAAGCCGAACGATGGTACCAGCAGGCCCGGGACGTTTTTGAGGAACTGGGCGACGTCCAGAGGATGGCTCGCACCTACGGGCAGTTGGGAATGGTGGCCGAAGAAACCGGCAACCTGACCGGGGCTTTGGAATGGACCGCCCGCACGTACCAGTTGGTAACCACCTATGAGCTTCCCGTGTTGGTACAGGTCAAGGCTCACCTGGCCCGGCTCCGGGATAAGCTGGGAGAAGACGCCTTTGGCCAATGGTGGCGGGAGAATACGGAAACCGAACCCCCTGAAGACCTGGACGTTGACACCAGTGGGGTGCTCTGACCGCCGACCCATTTACAACACTCGATTGCCCGTGGAAAGTCCCCAAAGAATCGCCGAAAGTGGCGGGAAAACGGAAGCACCTCGGACTTTGCCCAATCTACTGCAATAGACCGTGAAAATTG
This sequence comes from Dehalococcoidia bacterium, assembly GCA_965221385.1. GTDB lineage: Bacteria > Chloroflexota > Dehalococcoidia > Lucifugimonadales > UBA3495 > Bin22. The sequence continues at coordinate 317,372 of OZ244885.1, read as the reverse complement.
GACTCTGACACAGCGTTACCCGGCAGAGGAGGCAGCAAATGGCAGTAGGCAAACTGGAAATCACCTCCCGGCAACCCTTCGCAAACGGTGAGTCCTTCGGCAACGTGGGTCCCTACGAACAACTGGATGGCACCGTTTACTTCACCGTTGACCCGGTAAACCCCTTCAACGAAACGGTCACCGACCTTCACCTGGCCCCGCGCAGCATCACCGGAGAGGTTCACTTCTACTCCGACTTTCGCATTCTGTTGCCCGTGGACCAGAGTCGTGGCAATGGCCGGCTGTTCTTCGACATTCTCAATCGCGGCAGAGGTCCCTGCCTGCGCAATTTCAACAATGCCCCCGACCTGGCGCCGGACGTGCCCCTGGAGGCCGGCAATGGCTTCCTCATGCGCCAAGGCTACACCGTCGCCTGGTGTGGTTGGCAGCATGATGCCCCCGATGTGCCCGGCGTCCTTCGTCTATACCCACCGGAGGCGCGAAACACGGACGGTACCCGCATAACCGGCAAGCTGGTGGTGACCTTCGTACCCAACGAACCTGTCAACGAGGTATTCGTATCCGACCGAAACCACCGCCCCTATCCGGCCAACAACTTGGAAGACTGGGACGCCTACATGACCGTCCAGGATTATGAGGACGGACCGGAGACGGTCATCCCCCGCGAGGAATGGCGGTTCGCGCGGAGGAAGGGCGGTCAGGTAGTGCCGGACGCGAATTATGTTTACCGGGAAGCCGGGTTTGAACCGGGCAAGGTTTACCAGGTCATCTACTCCACCACCGGCGCGCCCGTGGTGGGAGCCGGCCTGCTGGCAACCCGCGAACTGGCTTCCTTCCTTCGCCACGGTTCCTCCGAGGAGGGCAACCCGTGCGCCGGCTCACTGGAGTACGCCTACAGCTTCGGCTCCTCCCAGAGTGGCCGGTTCCTGCGCGACCTGCTCTACTACGGCTTGAACTATGACGAACAGGGGCGGCGGGTCTTCGATGGCTTGATCCCTCATGTTGCCGGCGCCAAGCATGGTGAGTTCAACCAGCGCTTCGCTCAACCCTCCAGCCAGGCCAGCCGAAGTCCCAACAACCTCTTCCCCTTCAGCGACATCGAGCAAACCGATCCGGTGACGGGCAAGACCGACAGCATTCTTACCCGTTCCGCCGCCCAGGGCCCATTGCCCAAGGTAATATATACCTACACTTCATCGGAGTACTGGGGCGGTGGCGGAGCGCTGGTACACATTGACCTCACCGGTTCCCAGGACCTGGAGATTCCCGAGGATATTCGGGTGTATCACTTTGGCGGCGCCCAGCATCCCCTCGGAACATCCTACCTGCGAGACAGCGACCCGGCCAACGGCAGCCGCGGCCAGCAGCCCTTCAACTGCCTGGATTACCGTCCCCTGCTGAGGGCGGCGCTGGTGAACCTCGACCGGTGGGTCTCCGAAGGCAGTCCGGCCCCGGCCAGCCAGTACCCGCGCCTCGACAATGGAACCGCAGCCGACCCGGATGTGGTTTCGGAGGCCCTGGGCCGTATTCCCGGCTTGAACACGCCTCAACCCTATCGCAGATTCCATCGTATGGACTTTGGGCCGGAACCGGGAGTGGCCACCAACGTACCTGCGCTGGTTGGTGAACCCTATCCCCTGTTGGTGCCTTCGGTGGATGCGGATGGCAATGAGCAGGCCGGAATTCGCCTGCCATTGGTGACGGTGCCCCTGGCAACTCACACGGGTTGGAATCTGCGCCATGCCGAAATCGGCGGTGAGGGCCAGATACTGTCGTCCGGGGGCGCCACTGGCGGAACCCTGGCCGGCTCCACGATTCCATTCCCGGCTACCCGGGAGCAACGGGAGTCTTCCGGCGACCCCAGGCCTTCCATCGAGGAACGCTATGCCTCCCGCGACGATTACCTGGCCCAGGTCCGGCAGGCCGCGGTGGCGCTGGTCGAGCAGGGATATGTGCTGGCGGAGGACGTGGACCTGCTGGTGGAGCAGGCTTCGGATCATTTCAGTGAACTGACCAGCCGTATTCCCGAAGCCCAGGCGGCCGACAATTAGCAGGCAAGGACCTTTTCCATCAGGAGCAACCAATGGACAAGACCACCAGACTGTTGAGCGACTATTCCTGCGGGTTCAGTTACGAAGCCCTGGACGAGGCCACGGTTCACCAGGTAAAGCGCACCCTTATAGATACCTTGGGTTGTGCCATGGGTGGTTACCTGTCCGAGCCGGCAAAGATCGCCCGCAGCCTGGCGGGTCAAGTTACTGGAAATCCTCCCGCCCGGGTGCTGGGAACTACCGAGTACAGTTCCATAGATATGGCAGCCTTTGCCAACGGCTGCATGATTCGCTACCTGGACTGCAATGATTCCTACTTTTCTCCGGGCGGCGGGCACCCCAGTGACATGATCGCTGCGGTTCTGGCCGTCGGAGACGCCTACGGTTCCAGCGGGCGCGACATCATTGCAGCTACGGCCCTGGCCTACGAGGTCTTCGGCCGCCTGTCGGACCAGGTTGTCACCGGCGACCTGGGCTGGGACCAGGGGATGTTTAGCATCGTGGGGGCCGCGTGCGCCGCTGGTTACCTTATGGGGTTGGACCGGGAACGGCTGGGCCACGCCATATCCCTGTCCCTGGCTCCCAACCTGCCCCTGGGCGTAACCCGTACCGGGGAACTTTCGATGTGGAAGGGCTGCGCCACTGCGGCGGCAACAAGAGCCGGAGTCTTCGCTGCCCAGTTGGCCGCAGCGGGCATGGGTGGGCCAGGGGAACCCTTTGAAGGCCGCCGCGGTTTGTGGGAGCAGGCCAACGTTGCCCGGGAGGTTACCCTGGACAAATTCGGAGGCGATGGCCAGCCCTTCCTGATAAACGACACAACTTTCAAGTTCTACCCCTCCCAAATCCATACCCAGGCGCCCATCGGTCTGGCCGTGGAATTGAAGCCGCAGGTTAATTTGAACTACGCCGAATCAATTACCATCGAGACCTACCGGGCAGCGGTCAGCAGTCCCGATACCGAACCGGAAAAGTGGGATCCCCAAACCAGGGAAACCGCCGACCACAGCATCCCCTTCCTGGTGGCCATGGCCCTGCGGGATGGAGAGGTGACCCCCTCCAGCTTTACACCCCAGCGCATTGCCGATCCGGAGCTTCGGGGACTGATGAGGAGAATGACCATCCGGGAGGGTGAGGGTTTCACCGCCCGCTACCCCCAGCAGTACAATTGCCGCATAGTGGTGGTACCTGTCAGTGGCTCCAGGGTCATGGCCGAGACCAAGTACCCCAAGGGACACCGGAATCGGCCCTTTACCGATGATGAAGTCAACGAGAAGTTCCGAAATCTGGCGACCGCAACCCTTACCGAACAGCAATGCTCCAGCGCCTTGGACATTCTATGGGGAATGGAAGACTGTCCAGACCTGACCGTTTTGCTCGAAACACTGTCGGTCTGACCGGTCGGGGCGCAAACTTTGGCCGCAGAATTGAAAGGGGCTGTGGGCCAAGGGCGAATATAGCTACCATTACCGGCAATCCGGTTTGCAATGCTTTGCGTAAACTGAAGTGAAGTGGCCCTGCTTGAATGGCCACTTGCCCCCTGGCAGAGGGAGATAGGCGGTGACTGAATACCAGTCCCTGGAGGACCAGGAACTTATCGACCTCGTCGCTGGGGGAGAAAAGGATGCCCTCGAAGCAATTTATGAGCGGTATTCGGGCGCCATTTATTCCCTCGCCAGGTACATGCTACGCTCCGAACCGTTGGCAGAGGAGGCAACGCAGGAAGTCTTCCTTAACATCTGGCTCAGAGCGGACAGCTACAACTCTTCACGGGGGCAACCCAAGACCTGGATCATGAGTGTGGCCCACCACAAGATCATCGACCTGATTCGGTCCCGCCGCCGGTCCACCACCATGTCGGACCCAAAGGAATACGAAACGCTGGATTTGCTTCCGTCCCAACAGATCGGTACCTACGAGGAAGTTCAGAGAAACCTGGAGGCGGAAAGGGTTCGGGACGCCATGGGCAAACTACCCCTACCCCAGCAGGAGGTTATCACCCTGGCCTATTTTGGTGGTCTGTCCCAATCGGAAATTGCCGACAGATTGGGACAACCATTGGGCACCATAAAGACGAGGGCCCGATTGGCCCTGCAAAAGCTCAGGGTAGAATTGCAGGAAAATGACAACATTTGACCGGGAATTCCCATATACCTCCGGCCATCCGGCCGACCTGCTGGAGATCTATGTCCTCGGCGCGCTGGAGGAATCCGAAAGGGAGGTCTTCGAGGATCACCTGGACTCCTGTTTGCATTGCGCTCGGGCAGTTGCCGACCTGGAGCAGGCCGTTTCAGGCCTGGCTGGTACGGTACCCCAGGCGTTCCCTCCAACCCACCTCCGGGATTCCATCCGGGAGGCCGTTGACCAGCTTTCCATTGGTTCCGTTGTCCTACCGAGCGCTGCCAACGAATCCTCCCTCATAGGGACCCCATCCAGCCACCGCTCCCCGGTTCGAGCCACATTCAACGCCTTTGCCATGCCTCTCGCTGCCACCCTGGTTCTGGGCCTGCTGACAGCATCCATCATAATGAACGTGGTCACCACCAGCCGGCTCAACTCCCTGGAACAGGGGGGAGCGAACACCGCGACCCGACTTGATGCGCTGGAGCGGGGCCACGCGTCCGCCAGTTCCGGAATCTCCCAACTGGGCGCGTCGGGCCGTCAGACCGATGCAGCCCTGAAGCAGATCATGGAGACCAATTACCTGATGGCTCGGCCATTTACCCAGCCCCTGCTCCTGTTGCCGACCCATGGCGGCAGCGAGTCCGAGGGTGTGCTTCTGGTGGCGAACGACGGGCGAAAGGCGATTTTGATGCTGGCCAACATGGAACCCTCGCAACCCAGCCAGACCTATCAGGTGTGGCTTGCCCGCAACGGACAGCGGTTTCCGGCGGGCCAAATCTCCGTTGACGCCACGGGCTGGGGCACCATGGCCCTTTCCCCGCCGGAGTCTCTGTTCGGTTTCGACTGGATGAACCTCACCATTGATACCCCCGAACCGGGGGGAAGCAGCGAAATGGTGCTACAGACCAGGATTCTGTCGCCCGGTGACCGCTAGGCCCGGAGACCGCAGGAGGGCGCCAATGAAACGGGGAAATTTCTTTGTCCAGTGGAGTAGTTCACCCCCTGGCATTTGCCACTTTGCCGATCAACTTACCTGCGAGATATGCGGAGCCCAAATGGTTCAGCGACAATGCAAGATAAGCTGTCCCAACTGCGGCTTCACCCGTGACTGCTCCGACCCGTAGCCAATTCGGTTGGATGGTCCGGCCGCCCCCGAAAGGGCTGGGAGGTGGAGACTGGCCCCGTACCCGGCCGGCAAGTCTTTACCAATCGCCCCAACTTTCTGCTATACTCCCCCCAAGGCCCCTATTCGCGATCCGGCTTCGTTTTCGCTAGGAAGCGGTGCATCGGGGGAGAAACTTCATACTCCAATGGAGGGTCGAGACATGAGCATAAACATCAAGGGAATAGGCCACATTGGCATCCTGGTTTCTGATTTTGAGCGGTCCTTCAAGTTCTATACCGAGGTTTTGGGACTCAAGGTTACCAACCACCGGAAGCGCCCCGATGGCAGCGAAACCGCGTTTCTGCGCTTTGACGAGGCCCATCACGACGTGGTAATTGCCACCGCTCCCGAGGGAGTGGACGTATCCGAGGCCCTGCCCGCCAATGCCCGCCTGGTGCAGCAGATTGCCTTCCAGGTTGAGGACCGAGACGAATTTATGCGGGCCCTCGCGCATTTGCACACCAACGGCGTCAAGATTATCAACGGCCCGACCACCCACGGTATAGAAAGCGACAACAACATCTACGGCAGCGGCAGCCGCTCCTTCTACTTCGAGGATCCTGACGGCAACCGTCTGGAGATATTCACCGACGGTATGAAGGTTCGCAACGGCGAGCGCTTCCCCAGCCCGGACTACATGGAAGCCCTGGAAGACTTCATGCGCACCCAGAGGGGTGTGGGCGTCTAGTTCCCATCGGCTCGAATTCCAAACGGTTTCGGAAATGAACTGTGGGCGACCTGGTGCAGGCGCCCACAGTTATTTTTCGTTTGGCCCACAGTTGCCTTTTGGTTGGCTTTCTGGCTGCCGGCCCTGCGGCTAGTGGGGGAAGGGCCACCAATCGGGGTAGTCCCGGAGCTTGAGCCACTTGAAGAGTTGAGGGTGCACCTCCACCGCCAGCCGCATTGCCTCCAGCATCGGGGCGCGAATGGATTCGTGGGCTTCCCTGGAGGTACGCAGCTTGAACAGGTGGTAGCACTCTCGCAGATTGATCTTTGCCAGGACTCGCTGGTAATGGCCGTGGGTGACCAGGTATTGGGCAGCCTGAGGCGAGCGCTTCGCCACATGGCGATAACCCTCCTCCGCCAACTCCATCGCCCGTCGGTACTCCTCGTTCATACCGGCTTCCTGCACAAGTTCGGGGGTCTTGTAGCCTGCTGCCACCTCAAGCGCCTGGGAGTAGCAGGACTGCATGCGGTGCCGCCGGAACTCCCGCAATGCGCCGTAGTCCATTACCAACTCGAACACGTAATCCACCAGCTCAAATTCCCGGAGGATCGCATCGTGGTCGCCCAGGTTCTCCACCAGCGCCTCGACCAGTTGCATCCGCTCCTCCCGGCTCATCTGCAGAACCTGCTCCCACGCATTCGCATAACCCCCGGAAGACTGGCTGAACAGCAGGGCGGTCGCCACCTTTTCCTCCGCCATCGGGTCAAAGTGGACCAGCATGGCTCCTGATGGCTGCTGCCCCGATGGTGTGGCGAAAGGCAGCGCCATCTGCCGGTCCCGCTGCAGTACCGCTTCCAAGTACGGGTTCCGCTCGGCGTACTTGATCAGGGTCGGGGTTATCTGGCGAGCCTGATGCCGGAGCCGCTCTCCCAGTTCCCGTTGCTCCATCAGTCCCGACGACATCAGCTTGGATATGGCGTGTTCCAGCACCCGGGCGTTGGCGGTAACGCCCACGTTGGTCAGGGTGGCCGCCGGCAGAACCGAACGGCAACTGTCAGTGGCCAGACGCCGAAGTCTCAGGTTGTAGCTGTTGGCGCTCTCCCTGGCTCGTTGCGGCAGCGTTTCCCCCAAGTGGGCCATTGCCCCGTCGATGAGCGTCCTGTAGTGAGCAAACAGTCCCCGGCAGGTGGCACCATACACCGACAACAGCTCCGCGCTCTCTTTCAGTTCCATCGGAACGTGGAAGTAATCCGGAGGCATCACCTGGTAGCGGGAGGATTTCTCCGTGTAAGAGGCGAGGCGGTTGTCTTCCAGGGTGTCGCAGGCCAACCGGGATATGTTCTCCACCGCCAGATGGACGACGGCGTGCTCGGCAACCGAAGAATGGCCGTAACCCAGAACCCACCGCTCGTGAAAATCGGCCGCCTTTTCCCGGGTTACCTGCTCCGCAATTTCGTCAAAGGGTTCGGGCCGCCGGGAGGTCATGGCAAAGGCGACGGCTATTTCTTCCTCCGTAAGGTTGTGAGCGTCCAACGGGTAAACCCGGGGTTGATATGCGGCTTCCTGCCCCGTGGTCATGGGGTTATCTCCAGTCTGGTCTTCCCTGGTTTTTCGCTTTTCGACGATGGATTCTGATGCGGCAACATTTCCGCAATCGGTGTCCTCAGAGGTTGGCCTACTACAGTAGCAAACTTACGGGCTGCTCCAGCAGGTTCTTGATCTCCACGAGGAATCGGGCCGCCTCGGCCCCATCGGCCACCCGGTGGTCGGTGGAGAGGGTGGCCTTCATCACCTGTCCCACCGCCAGTTGGCCCTCGCGAACCACGGGCTGTTCCCGGACGGCGCCCACGGCCAGGACCGCCGCATGGGGCGGGTAGATTATCGCGGTGAAGCTGTCCACGTCAAACATTCCCAGGTTGCTGACGCTGAAGGTAGCGCCACTGTATTCCTCGTTGCTCAAGGACCCACTGTTGGCCCGGGCGATGAGATCCTTGGTTGCGAGGGCAACTTGGGCCAACGTCTTGTGTCCACAGTCGTTGATGCCCGGTACCATCAGTCCCGCTTCCAGGGATATGGCGATGCCAATGTTTATCGAATTGTTGAATTGTAGGTGGTCTCCCTGGAAGCTGGAGTTAAACTTGGGATGCCGGCCCAGGGCAATGGCGCAGGCCCGCACCACCAGGTCATTGACACTGACCCGGCCCTCTGCTGGCAGCGCCTCGTTCACCTCGGCCCGCAGCGACATGGCCCGCCCCATGTCAATCTCTGCAGTAACGTAGAAGTGGGGGGCCTGCCGCTTGCTGTCAACCGTAACCCTGGCGATGGTCTGGCGCATCCTGGACAGTTCCACCCGCTCTGATCCCCCGACCGTTTCCGGCTCGGCGGCCGGCGCTACCGCCCCGGCCGTCGCTGCTGTTCCCAGGCCCGAATCTTTGGACGCCGGCTCTCCGCTTGCAGCGGGTTGCGGTTGGGCAGGAACGAACGCCAGTACATCCTGCTCAACCACCCGGCCGCCGGGGCCAGTTCCCAAAACCTGGGCCAGGTCTATGCCCCGCTCCCGGGCCAATCTCCGCGCCAGGGGTGAGGCCTTGATCCAGCTCCCGTCTTGGCCATCGGAGGCCGGCGCTGGCACATACTCCAGCACATCCTTCTCGACTACCCGGCCCCCGGGCCCCGTGCCCTCCACCAGGGCCAGGTCAACGCCCCGTTCACGCGCCAGGCGGCGGGCAATTGGGGAAGCGCGCACCTCTCCGGCGTTCCGGGGCAGCGTGGTGGATTCCGCCATCGTGTCAACCGGAGCGGCTCCGGTCTGGGCGCCTCCCGTTGGCGCCGACGCTGGTTCAACCACGGTTTGGGCTGCCGACTCGGCACCCAATTCCTCGCCGGGTTCTGCGATGATGGCAATGGCATCACCAACGGCAACCGGAACACCCTCGTGGGCCACCCTTGAATGCAGTATGCCGGAGGTATAGGCTTCGAATTCCACCGTGGCCTTGTCGGTCTCGATGTCGGCGATTACCTCGCCCCTGCTCACCTCCTCGCCCTCCTGCTTGTACCAACGTACCACGGTGCCTTCCCGCATGTCGTAGCCCATCTTGGGCATCACAATTGTGGTTGCCAAATCAGCCTCCTGCTGCACTGGGGTGGGAATTCAGGCCAACATGGGCCCTACATGTGGAGGACGCGGCCCTCCGCGTCCAGAGCGGCCTCTTTGATTATTTCAGAGATTGTTGGGTGGGCGTGAACCATCCATCCCAGTTCCATGGTGGTGCCTTCCAGCAGCCGGGCCAGGGACAGTTCCCCCAGAAGTTCCGTAACCTCGGCCCCAACCAGGTGCGCTCCCAGGATTTCGCCAAACCTGGAATCCACAACCAGCTTGATCATGCCGTCTGTTTCACCCATGCCCATGGCCTTGCCGTTGGCCTGGAGGTTGAACCGGCCGACCCGTATTTCGTGACCGGCCTCAACTGCCTGCGATTCGGTCAATCCGAAGCTGGCGATCTGGGGCTGGCAGTAGGTGGCCCGGGGCATCATGGTGTAATCCAGTGGCAGCGGTTCCAGGCCGGCGATAGCCTCGGCCGCCACCATGGCCTGGGCCGAGGCCACGTGGGCGAGAGCCAGCCGACCGGTAACGTCTCCAATGGCGTGGATTCCGGGTACATTCGTTGCCATGTTCTCATCCACCACTATGTACCCGCCCTCCGTGGCAACCCCAACCCCATCCAGTCCCAGGTTTTCGCTGTTCGGAGAAATACCGGTCGCCACCAGAACCTTCTCGCACTGCAGGGTCTCCTCCGTTTCTCCCCTGGTTATGGTGAGCTGGAGCCCATCGGGTTTGCGCTCCATGCCGTTCACGCTTGCGCCCGTTATTATGTTAATGCGGTGGCGGTTGAAGGACCGCTCCACCTGTCGGCTGATTTCCTCGTCTTCGTTGGGCGCCAGGCGGGGCAACAGTTCCACCACCGTCACCTCCACGCCATACATACGGTAGAGGTAGGCGAACTCCAGGCCAATGGCGCCGCCCCCGACTATAACCAAGGACTTGGGCAGATCGGCCAGCAGGATGGCCTCCCGGCTGGTGATTACGTCCTTGCCGTCAATGGGCAGGGAGGGTATGGACCGGGGCCTGGCGCCGGTGGCGATGATGATGTTCTTTGCCTCGATGCGCTGTCCTTCGGGGGAAACTTCCACGACTCCATTGCCTCGAAGGGTTGCTTCGCCGGCGATGTGTTCAACCTCGTTCTTGCGGAGAAGGTAGGTTACCCCCCGCACGTTCCGGTCCACCACCTTGCGGCTACGTTCAATGGCGGCAGTGTAATCGGCGGTGAAGTTTTCGAACTTCAGCCCGAATTCTTCGGCGCGATAGAAGTAGGAAACCACCTCGGCATTCTTGAGCAGGGCCTTGCTGGGAATGCAGCCCCAGTTTAGGCAGACGCCACCCAGGGACTCTCTTTCAAATATTGCGGTCTTCAGCCCCAGCTGAGCTGCCCTGATGGCGGCCACATAGCCACCGGGACCCGCCCCGATTACCACCACATCGTATTCACCCGGCATCATCACCCGTCCGAAATCGAGATTGGCCCGATTATACCAGCATACCGAACCGGGGAATAATCGATGCCCTGAAGTTGGGAGGGTTGTTGGGCCGCCTCCCTTGGGAATCTACCATTAACCACGCCTTTCTGGTATTATTAGCCTACACAAACCGACGAATACAAACCCGATGCGGAGGCCTCATGGGATTCGGTACAATTGGGTGGCCCCAAATACTCCTCGTTCTCTTGATCGTTCTCCTTATTTTTGGAGCCAAGCGTCTGCCGGAAATTGGCGCCTCCCTGGGCAAGGGAATTCGTGGCTTCAAGAGTTCCGTGACCGGCGAGGAAGAGGCCCAGCAAACTACAGTGAGCAGCGAGTCCGCGGATTCAACCGTCGATAAGAACTGATCAGGTATCTGGGTGAATGCGCATTCGGGGGCCGGCTGTCAGCCGGCCCCTTTTGGTTGGAAACACTACGGTCCCTCGGAAAGGGACGCCATTTCCCGTTTGTTTTTCTGGCGTGCTCGGTCCGTCAGCCAAACCAGGAAAATGCCGACTTCGTAGAGCGCCAATAAGGGAGCCGCCACCAGGGTTTGGTTCACAGGGTCGAAGGTGGGCGTGATTATGGCCCCCAAAATGAAGGCAATCACTATCCAATATTTGCGGAAACGGGAGAACATCCGCGCGCTGACGATTCCCAGCTGCCCCAGCAGGTACATGACCACCGGAGTTTCGAAGGCCAAGCCCATCCAGAAGAGCAGCCGCAGCATTACGTCCACCAGGTTACTGATTCTGATTAAGGGTTCGGCTACGCCCCCGCCGAAACTCAGCAGGAAGGGCAGGGCGCGAGGCGTCAGGACGAAATAGGCAAAGGCCAGGCCGCAAAGGAATGCCAACACCGCCCCGGGCATGAACAGGAGCAGGTACCGCCGCTCGGATCCGGTTAGACCGGGAGCCACGAACCGAACCACCTGGTACAGAATGACCGGCAATGCCAGAACGAACCCGCCCACCAGGGAGACCTTCACGCCTGTGGAGAGCAATTCCGTGACCTGGGTGGCTATCAGCTCCACACCTTGGCCATCGTTAGCCTCCTGGGCGGGGCGTTTCAACAACTCAACGATGTCGGTCCAGAAGAGGAAGGCGACCATGGTCCCCAGGACCAGGGCCACCAGGCAGATGAACACCCGCTTTCGGAGCTCGACCAAGTGTTCCAGCAGGGTCAGTTCACGGCTGCTGCTCATCAGCCTCTCCGGGACCGGTGGTGGGAACTGCATTGGCTGGCGGGGAGGGCGAAACGGGCTGGGCCGGGGGCGCCGTCGACTTAGAGGGAGTCCGGGACGGCGCCTGCTGGCTCAAATCGGCGGCCACGGTCAAGTCATTGACCGTACTTTTCATGTCCCCGATCAGCCGGCCAGCCGTTTTCGCCATCTCAATCGCCTTGCCCGGCCCCACAACCAGGAAGGCGATGATGAAGATGAACGCCAGTTCCAACAGCCCAATACCGAACAAGTTCATTTGCCGCACTCCCCGCTTCCCTTTCCTTCCCGAATGGGACACGGGCCTGGGCATCGCCCGCCGGCTGAAGAGTTGAAACTCTCCGGGAGGGTATACCCCAGTTCCTCCAACATCGCCACCAGCCGGCACAGGGGCAAGCCCACCACGTTCGTGTAGCAGCCTTCATTCATGGTAGCTGGGCGAAAGTCCGGGTCCTGGATGGCGTAGGCGCCGGCCTTGTCCATGGGGACGCCGGATGCAATGGACAGTTCCATCTCAACATCGGTGAAATCGCGCATCGTAATGTCGGCGGTCATGTGGTCAGTGAGGGATTGGCCACTGGCCACGTTGATGACGGTCAACCCGGTGGTAACTTGGTGCTCGGTGTTTCGCAATTCCCGCAGCATTCGCCGGGCATCTTCCGCGTCTTCGGGCTTGCCGATGGCCCTACCCTCCAGTACCACCGTGCTGTCGGCTCCCACGACAAATCCATCGGACATTCTGGCGGCGACCACCATCGCCTTCTCCCGGGAAAGGCGACGCACCATTTCCTCCGCCGATTCACCGGGCAGGGGGTCCTCTGGCGCCCCGGATGCTTCCACCCGGAACTGAAGCCCCAATTCGGCCAGCAGTTCCCGGCGCCGCGGCGACCCAGATGCCAGGGTCAAAACCGGACGGTCGGTTCGCCTGGAAAGCACGGCGACGCACTCCACGTGATGGGTCTGAGGAAACATGTCCAGGGGTTGAATCCGGGCCACGGAGTACCCTTCGTTCAGAATTTTCAGGTCGCGGGCGAGGGTTTCCGGGTCGCAGGAAACGTAAACCAGCCGGGGAGAGCCCAGTTTCAAAAGCGTTTCCAATGCTGCCGGCTGGCAGCCGGCCCGGGGTGGATCCAGGATTACAACATCGGGCACCTGCGGCAGGTCCTGCAGGACGGCCTCGGTCTTGCCCAGCAGAAACTCTAGGTTCTCGATACCTTCGGCGTTGGCCCGTGCGTCCTCCACCGCCGCTGAAGACTCCTCAATGGCGTACACTCTACGCACAAAGGGCGCCAGCAGGATGGCGAAGGTACCCACGCCGGTATAGGCGTCCAGCAGGGTCTCTTCGCCCTTCAATTCGACCATCTCCCTGACAACCTGGACCAGTTGCGCGGCCTGGTCCACGTTGACCTGGAAGAACGATGGGGAAGCCACCCGAAATTCCCGTCCTTTCACCGATTCACGGTAGTGCTTCTGACCGGTGGGAATTGCAATATCCGGACTCTTCAAGGGCGGCTGTACCAGGTAGTCTCCCGTGTCCCGGCCCGCCCGGACGGCCAACTGGGTGGTTTCGCCGCATCGGTCCTGCAACTGCCCGAGAATCTTGTTGATGCCGTCGTGCATCAACATGCAGTTCTCGATGCGAACGAAACGGCGGGTTTCTCGATTCACGAATCCCAATTCGCCCTGACGTCCGACGGTGAACCGGGCATGGTTCCGGTAGCCAAATCGTTCAGGAGATGGAATCGTTGGCAAAACGTGGAGTCCTTCCAGACCCCCCACCCGTTGCAGGGCATCCATCACCTTGTTGCGCTTGATTTCCAGCTGAGCTTCGTAATCTACGTGTTGCCACTGGCAGCCAGTGCACTGGCCGTAGTAATTGCAGGGCGCCTCAACCCGGTGGGGCGAAGGTTCGAGAACCTCCACCGCCCTGGCCGCCACGTACTTACGGCGGACACGGATAACTTCGGCCACCACCCTCTCGCCGGGTATGCCCCCAAGTACGAACACATCCTGCCCCTGGTGGTCGGCCATTGCTTCTCCCAGCCGACCCCAGTTGGACAAGGAAAGTTCAACCCTGTCTCCTGCGCTCAATTTCTGTTGAGTCAAAAGTTCTCCTTCCACACTATAAACCAAAGCCTGGAGTTTATCCAAGATGGTATCTGTCATCGCGCCTCATCCGCCGAATACTGTCCCTGGTCTGGCTATATCGGGAAGCCTAGCACGAGGGAAGTTTGGCAAGGTCCTTACTGACAGAAGCCGGTTGACTGAAAAGGCGGCGTAAAGATAAACTGGTGATACTTCGTAAGTAGCCCGATTCGTTTCTCGCCCACTTCCATGGGATGGGGGCAAAGGAAACAGACCGGGACCCCCTTTCGCAGGAGGATCAAATGCCTGAACCAATGGACGTTACCGAAAGTACCTGGGCGGAACAGGTGGAGGGCTCGGATTTGCCCGTTTTGGTGGATTTTTGGGCCGAATGGTGTGGCCCCTGCAAGATGATAGCTCCTGCGGTCCATGACCTGGCTCTCGAATATGATGGCAAGCTGAACGTCGCCAAGGTGGACGTGGACAACAACCCCAACATTGCCATGCAGTTCGGAGTTCGCAGCATTCCGGCCCTCATTTTCTTCAAGGACGGTCAGCCGGTGGACCAGGTGGTTGGCGCCGTCCCCAAGGGCGCCTTGAAGCGCAAGATTGACTCGGTTCTGGGAAGCTGACGGCCCTTCGCTCCATTGAAGGAGCAGCGACAGGGGAGTGGAAGGGGCCCGGTGGCTCTTGCGGACTTCAAATCCGTTGTGCCTCGTGAAGAGCGGGGTAGGTGGGTTCGACTCCCTCGCACTCCCGCCATTCTTATGTAATCCCTTACCTGGTCAAGGCTTGCCCTCTTAAAGGTGAGAATTAGCCCCGCCGTTTCGGGGATTGGGTCGTCCTTAATCAATGGGTGCGTCCATTCTCCGGATACGGGCCAGTGTTTCGTAACGGGACAGTGATCTGGGCCATCCTCAACCGCCAATAGTGTCCGTTATCCGATTTCTTTACCGTCGGGTGTCCCCATAATCGCCTGCTTGAATATGCTCCGAGGAATGTGTTGTCCGAGACCAACAGAGTTCACGCTTCTCTTTTCGCCACCTGCATTGTTGACCAGCTCTACCCCGAGGTTGGGGTGAGCGTGGTTCGGGTGTTGCGCCGCCAGGGAGTTGCGGTGGACTTTCCCAAGGACCAAACCTGCTGCGGGCAACCCCTGTTCAACTCCGGTTTCACCCGTCCCGCCCGCCAACTGGCGGAACGGACGCTGAAAGCCTTCGATCAGAGTGAATACGTCGTTGTTCCCTCGGGCTCATGCGCTGCCATGCTGAAGCTGCATTACAGGGAGCTGTTCGCCGGCGATCCGGCCCTTTTGGAACAGTCCAATCGTCTGGCCGAGCGAGTGTACGAATTCTCTGAGTTTCTGGTCAAGGTCCTGAAAGTTTCCGACGTGGAAGCCTCCTACCCGGCCAGAGCTACCTACCATCCCAGTTGTCACCTCATTCGGGAGATGGAGGTTCGGCAGGAACCCCTGTCCCTGTTGGAGGGTGTTTCCGGTTTGGAACTGGCGCCCCTGCCCCAGGCGGAAACCTGCTGCGGCTTTGGGGGCGCCTTCTCCGTGAAGTATCCTCATATTTCCGAGGGAATGATGGATGACAAGATTGCCAATGTGCTTTCCACCGGCGCCGACACCCTGGTGGGCTGCGACATGAGCTGCCTGATGCACATCGGCGGCGGGCTGAGTCGAAGGGGTAATCCGGTGAACATTCGCCACATTGCCCAGGCGCTGGACGCTTCCCCGGACACCTTCCCAGAAAGGAGGGAGTCGCAAGGTGGCTGACGTAAAGACCGGCGATTTTGCCAGGGCTTCCGCCTCGGCCATGGCGGACGCCACCCTGCGCACCGCGCTGCAGCGGGTTGGCGGCGGCTTCAATGAGGCTCGCCTGGAGGCCATTGAAGAGGTGTCTTGGGAAACCTGGGAGGAGTGGCGAGAGCAGGCCCGGCAAATCAAGATTCACGCCATCGACCACCTGGACTACTACCTGGAGTTGCTCCATGACCGGGTTACCCAGGCCGGTGGACAGGTACACTTCGCGCGGGATTCGGCCCATGCCAATGCCATAGTTTCTGGAATTTGCCGGGCCGGTGACGTGAAAATCGCCACCAAGAGCAAATCCATGGTTTCCGAGGAACTGGACCTAAACCGGACCCTGGAAGCCAATGGCATCGAAGTTTATGAGACCGACCTGGGTGAATACATCATCCAACTGGCAGAAGAGACGCCTTCCCATCTGGTGGCTCCTGCCCTCCACAAGACCAAGGAGCAGGTGTCCGAGCTGTTCCACGAAAAGCTGGGAGTTCCTCTGACTGACGACATAGAGGAAATGGCCCGCGTCGCCCGGGATACCCTGAGGGAAAAATTTCTGAACGCTGACCTGGGCATAAGCGGCGCCAATTTCCTCGTGGCGGAAACGGGTACCCTGGTTATCATCACCAACGAAGGCAACGGCCGGTTCTGCACCTCTGCCCCACGGATTCACATTGGTATCACCGGCATTGAAAAGGTGATACCCTCCCTCCAAGACTTGGCCGTATTTCTGCGTTTGCTGCCCCGTTCCGCCACTGGCCAGCGCCTCACCAGCTACGTCAGCATGGTTACCGGCCCCCGGCGCTCCGATGACGAGGATGGGCCGGAGGAGTTCCACCTGGTATTGGTGGACAACGGGCGCTCCCGGTTGTTGGCAGACCCCAGCCTGCGGGAGTCGCTCTACTGCATCCGGTGCGGGGCCTGCCTCAACATTTGTCCAGTTTACGGCAAGATTGGCGGCCATGCCTATGGTTGGGTGTATCCCGGCCCCATCGGTTCGATAGTTTCCCCGGCGCTGGTCGGCCTGAAAGAGGCGAAGGACCTGCCCCAGGCATCCAGCCTGTGCGGCGCCTGTCGGGAGGTCTGCCCCATCAAGATCGACATTCCCCGCATGCTCCTGCACCTGCGCCAACGGTTGAACGAGGGCCCCGCGGAGGCAGAGGTCGTTGCCACTCCCGCCGCCCGTATGGCTGCATCCGGTTATGCTTGGCTGATGAGTAACCCTGCCGTCCTAACCACGGCGGACAAAGTGGGTAGGCTCCTTCAGGCGCCCCTGGTATCCGAGGGGAAGTTCACCAAAAGGGTACCCCTTCCGCTGGTTTCCCGGTGGACGGCCAACCGCGACCTGCCCGCCCTGCCTCGCCGGTCATTCCGGGAAATATGGGAGCGGGAATTGGCAGACCAATCTGAAAGTGGGTCCGGTGAGGCGTGATGGTCGAATTACAGAATCCATCGACCCTGGGGATACCCAAAGACCAATTCCTGTCCCAGATCAGGCAGTGCCTGGGCGTAACCGCCCGTCAGGAACCTTCTCCAACCCACCCGCCATTGGCCGAGGACTTGGCGGACCTGGGGGCTCGGGCCGCCATCCTTCGCTCGCACTTGGAATCTACCCGAACCGGTCTGGTTGATCAGTTCTGCGAAACCGCGGCCCGTCGAAGTTGGAACGTTTACCGCACCAACAGTTCGGAGGATGCCGTAGGCTACATTGCTGAACTCGCCAGGAAACTGGAGGTTAAGCAGGTTTGCCGGACGACCCAGCCAGTTATGGAGGATTTGCCCCTGGACAGTGCCCTGCTCGGCGCCGGCATTGAAACGGTAGCCGTAGCCTGGAATGAAACTGAATCCAGAGATAGGCTTCGCGCCAGGATTGCGGAGTCCGGCATTGGGGTAACCGGCGCCGACTTTGCCGTTGCAGAAACGGGCTCGGTCATAGTTATGCCCCGCAACGGACTCGCCCGCCTGGTGTCCCTGGTACCCCCAATTCATGTGGCGGTGGTGCGGCAAGAAGAGCTGGTGGAAAGCCTCGATGACGTATTTCTGCTCCGTCGCCTGGAATATTGGCGCAATGGTGGCGAGATGGGAAGCTACGTTAATTTCATCACCGGCCCCAGCCGAACTGCGGACATAGAAATGAAGCTGGTGGTTGGCGTCCACGGCCCCAGGGAAGTCCACCTGGTCATGTTGGGGTAGGGTGCATCAGTCCACCGTGAAGAGAGGCGTGCCATGCCAGTGAGAATCGGTTTCACCCAGTTCCGGCGGCAAATGCTGGAGAAGGAACTGGAGAACATCATGAGTCTGCTGCCTCAATTGGGCGTGGAAAGGGTTTACCTGACCGGCGACATGGTTTCCGGGGATATTTCGCCTGACAGCCGGATTGACCTGGTGGTGGTGCACGATACGGACGGGGCATTTGGACGAAGGGCGGATTTCTTCTCCTACCACCTGAGCAGCATGGTTGCGGTGGATTGCCAGGTATATACCCCCGCGGAATTTGAGGAGCATAGGAATTCGTTGCCGGCCCTGGTGGCCGCCATCAAACATGGAAGGGTGATATACAGTGCCGAATAACTTGGCCGAAGGGGCGCGTTGGCTGCGCCAAGCCGAACAGGACATCCTGGATGCCCAATTCAACCGGCAGGGGCAACGCTTCAACTTGGCCTGTTTTCTTTGCCAACAGGCGGCCGAGAAGGCGGTTAAGGCATATCTCTATCACCGGGGCGCCGAAGACGTATGGGGCCATTCCCTGGTTGACCTTTGCGAGGATGCAAAAATATTTGAGATGTTCTTCGATACGGTTAAGAGCGAAGCTCGGCAGCTGGATAAGTATTACGAGATTACACGCTACCCAGGGTTTCTGCCCGGCGGCATTTGTTCTGAAGCCTTCGAGGATGTGGATGCCGAACGGGCGCTTTTTCTGGCAACCACGGTGGTGGATTTCGTGAAGGAACGACTGGGCTAGTAGCTGGTCAAGTCTGGCTTCGTGAGCGTCGGCGCCGTTTCAACGTATCGATTTCACACCGGGCGATGTAGAGGAACCCTGACGGCGCCCATAAATCATCCAACCCACCCCAGACCAACCTACCTTGTCCAACCCACCTTGTCCCTCCGACTCTGTCGAGGAATCCCAACCTCAGAGGGCCAGAATGCTTGGGCATTCCAATGACGGACTCCTGCACCTTTGGGATTCCTCGTCGTCATGTCTTTCGCAGGCCCAGGCTTGGGGGAGGGTTACCCCGCGCATTGGGATTCCCGGACTCGGCTGGTAGTGCCAACTGCCTGCACCACCACGTCTTTCCAACGTTCACGAACTGACAGGTGGCAATTGCCGCAGCCCTAACCCTCGGCTCTCTTCATCATCAGGAGCCGAACCGTCCGCTCCGCCGCTCCCTCCAGCATCTCCTCAGTTCGCGACAGGCTGCGTTCGAAGTTCATGGGTCGGTCAGCGATGCAGACGATGGCGGCGATTCCATGCTGGTACAGGTTTTCATACCCTTCGCCCAGGCTCCCGGCCAGGATTACGGTGGGAACGCCGTAGGCCGCCGCCTTCCGGGCCACGCCGACGGGAGCCTTGTCGTAGATGGAAGACAGGTCAGCCCGACCTTCCCCGGTCAACACCAGGTCCGCTTCCCTCACGTGCTCTTCGAACTTCAGGGCCTCGCAAACCAGGTCTATCCCCGATTGGAGCCGGCAGTTGGCAAAGGCCATCAACCCTGCGCCGAGTCCTCCCGCGGCCCCGGCCCCGGGATGGTCCCCCTCCAGGAAGTCGATTCCCACGTCACGGCGAGCCACTCGGGCAAAATTGGCCAGGGCAGCGTCCAACTCCGCGACCATTTCCGGTGTTGCCCCCTTTTGCGGCCCGTATATGGCCGAGGCTCCGGTCGGCCCGCACAGGGGATTGGTAACGTCGGTTGCTCCAATGATAGTGGCCCGTGCCAAGCCCGGATGAAGTTCCCCAGTGTCGATGCGATCCAGGTCGGCCAGGGCCGCGCCACCCCTGGGAAGGGGTGAGCCCCTGCTGTCCAGGAACCTGGCCCCCAGCGCCGCAGCCATGCCCATACCGGCATCGTTGGTGGCGCTGCCTCCCAGACCCACCACAATGCGATTGTAGCCCTGCTCCAGAGCCTGGCGAATCAGTTCGCCGGTTCCGAAGGTGGTGGTTATCCGGGGGTTGCGCCGGCGGGAAGGGACCATTGCCAGTCCCGATGCGCGGGCCATCTCGATCACCGCCGTCTCTCCATCGCCCATTACTCCCCAGGAGGCTTCGATCCCATGGCCCAAGGGGCCGGTAACCGTGCTGCGGAAGATCTTGCCTCCGCTGTTGTTGACCAGAACCTCCAGTGTCCCGTCGCCGCCGTCGGCCACCGGCACCAGGACGGTTTCGATGTCCGGCGCGGCCCTGAGGACGCCCCTTTCAATGGCTTGGGCGGCGGCCAACGCAATGGCGCTGCCCTTGAAGCTCTGGGGCGCTATGACAATCTTCATCGTGTAATCCGCCTGTGTTTCTACTGGTGGTTCATGCCGGGTATCGAAAGAGTTGACTCCGCTGGAATTGGGCCAGCTCTTTCCAGTCAGGATTCTCGCCACTTTCAACTATAAGGTTACTTACCCCGTGCCGGTGGGCTTGTCCCAGTTTACCCTGAACCCGGTAAAGGGGTAAGGGGGTATCAGGACCCAGTTACCGCCCAACCTTACCCTGTCTGCCCCTTTGGTAAACAGCAAAACGGGTTCCCGCCCTGCGCCAGCGTAATCCCGAAACACCGGGATACCCCGGTATCCATTTTAGCTGCTCTCTGCTAAAATCGGGACACGTCGCCGCAAGGTGACGCACTGGGAGGGGCTTGTTTGCCATCTAGAGAAGAACTCAAACGCCAGGCTTTTGACGCTATCGACGCCCGCGCCGAAGAGTTGGTCAACCTGGCCCAGACTATCTTGAAGAACCCGGAACCCGGTTTTCGGGAGGTCAAGACTTCCCAACTGGTATGTTCCGCCTTTGCCGAAATGGGCATTCCCTTCCGATCGGGGTTGGGTTTGACCGGTGTGCGGGCCGACCTGCTGGGCGGAAGCCCCGGCCCGACGATGGCCTTGCTGGGCGAACTGGATTCCCTCATCGTAAACGAGCACCCCCATGCCGATGCTTCAACGGGCGCGGCCCATGCCTGCGGCCACCATTGCCAGATCGGAATGTTGGTCGGAGCAGCAGTCGGGCTGAACCAGCCGGACATCCTGGCGGCCCTCAGTGGGCGTATTTCTCTGATTGCGGTTCCTGCGGAAGAGTATATCGAGATTGAATACCGGGACTCCCTCCGTCGGGTTGGCAAGATTGAGTTCCTGGGTGGGAAGCCGGAACTGATCAAGCTGGGCGAATTCGACGACGTGGATCTGGCTATGATGATCCACACCACCAGCACGGTGGAGGAGGGTCGGCTCTGCATCTCCGGCACCAACAATGGCACCGTTGCCAAGAAGATTCAGTTCCTCGGCAAGGGCTCCCACGCCGGGGGTTCCCCCCACCTGGGAATCAATGCCCTGAACGCAGCTACCCTGGCCCTTTCCGCCATTCATTACAATCGGGAAACCTTCCGCGATGCCGATACGGTGCGGGTTCATCCCATCATTACCAAGGGCGGAGAAGCGGTCAGCGCCGTACCTGCCGAGGTTCGCATGGAAACCTTCGTGCGGGGTAAAACCATTGATGCCATCATGGACGCCAATGCTAAAGTGGACCGGGCCCTGCGGGCCGGGGCCATGGCCGTTGGCGCCGGTGTTCGCATCCAGACCATCCCCGGATACATGCCCCTCGCCCAGGACCGACTAATGAACGAGATTTTCCGACCCAACGCGGCGGCCCTGGTGGGCGCCGAAGGTGTGGGACATGTAGCCCATCGCACCGGTTCCACCGACATGGGGGACATCAGCCAGATTATGCCGGCCATTCATCCCTATGTTGGCGGCGCAACGGGCCTGGGTCACGGGGCCGATTACGTAGTGCGCGATTACCAACTGGCGGTAATCACGGCGGCAAAGGCCATGGCCGCCACGGTGGTTGACCTCTTGGCCGAGGGGGCCGGGTCGGCAAACCAGGTCGTTGCAGAGCACCGCCCCGAGATGACTCGCCCCGACTATCTGAAATTCATGCGTTCCCTGGCCAGTGAACAGACCTATCAGGCTGAAGTATATGTTGACTAGAGAAGAACTGAAGAAGAAGGCATGCGCCGCCATAGACCAGCATCGGGAGGAGTTGATTGGTGTCGCTCGCCAGATTCTGAACAATCCGGAGCCGGGGTTTAGCGAACACCGCACCTCTCAACTGGTGGCTGATAAGTTTGACGAAATGGGAATTGGCTACCGGCGGGGACTGGCCCTGACCGGTGTCAAGGGACGGATCGCCGGCGGCGCGGGCAGCGGTCCAAGGGTGGCGGTAATTGGCGAACTGGACTCGCTGATTGTCAACGAACACCCCCATGCCGACGGAGAAACGGGCGCCGCCCACGCCTGCGGCCACCATTGCCAGATAGGAATGATGCTGGGTGCAATCCGGGGGCTTACTGAGCCGGAGGTGCTGGCACAGCTTTCCGGCGAGTTGGCGCCCTTCGCCGTACCCGCCGAAGAATTCATCGAGGTGGCGCGGCGGCTTCAATTGCGGGAAGAGGGAAAGCTGGAGTTCATGGGTGGCAAGCAGGAACTGATTCGCCTGGGCGAGTTCGATGACGTGGACGTGGCAATGATGTGTCACACTGCCAGCGACATGGGCGAGCACAAGTTTGCCGTCGGTGGCACCAGCAACGGCCACATCGTTAAGTACGTTCAGTTCCTGGGGAGAGGGTCCCACGCCGGAAGCGCTCCCCACCTGGGTATCAACGCACTGAACGCCGCCTCCTTTGCCCTCCAAGCCATCCACAACAATAGGGAGGCCTTCCGGGGGGAGGAAACGGTCAGAGTCCACGGAATCATGACCAAGGGCGGAGAGGCAGTCAACGCCGTCCCCGCCGATGTGCGCCTGGAATGGCGGGTACGGTCCTCCACACCCAAGGCTGTGGTGCGAAATTCCGCTATCGTTGACCGGTGCTTTAAGGCCGGAGCGCTGGCGGTGGGCGCCAAGGTGAACATTACCAACATCCCCGGTTACCTGCCCATGAAGCACGATACCCACCTGCAGGAGCTCTTCCGACAGAATGCCATTGGGTTGCTTGGGGAGAATCGCACCCTGGTCATTCCGGGTCGGCGCAATCGGGGAGGTTCGACCGACATGGGGGACTTGAGTCAACTGATGCCGGTGTGTCACCCGTATGCCGCCGGCGCCGTGGGGTCCGGTCACAGCAAGGAATACCTGGTCACGGATTACGAAGCCGCCGTCCTGAATCCTGCCAAGATCATGGCTATGGTAGTAATTGATCTGCTGGCCGACGACGCCAAAAAGGCCAAAGAAGTGATGAGTTCCCACCGGCCTGCCATGAAGAAGGAGGCCTACCTGCGGTTCCAGCGGGAAAGGGCGGAAGTCGTCGAATTCGACGGGGCCGAGCAGTAGAAGGCAGCTTGACAGGACAGCAAGAAAGGGCCAGGTCGTTTGCGACCTAGCCCTTTGGCATTTGGCGCAACTTCCCGCCCTTCTTGATAGGTTAACCGATCTGGGCCAACGCAATGAGCGACGGCACGTATTGGGCAAAGGCGCCGGACAAGAGCGGCACGGAAAGGTTGTCGTCCAGGGGCAGGGGCGCAAGCTCCGCCAGCCCAGCCACCACCGCAGCGCCAACCAGAATCCAGGTGAATTCTGCCACGCCCACCGATGCAAGTACCCCAAGGGCTGCCAGGGAAACGCCAATGAACGCCAAGGTTCCGACCGGAGATTTGCCCAAGAGCCTGGGCCCCGGAAGGGGTCGCCCGACTAATGCGGCTGCCGGATCTCCCAAGGATAGGAACAGCAAGACCGCAATGGCCACCTCCTTGTCGAACAGCAGGAAGCAAAGACAGGCGGCAATCAGGAGGTAGGTGGCCCCGGTTATGCGGGCGGACTCTTCCTGTTTCAGGAGCAGGCTGAGCCAATACAGGAATAATCGATTCAGCCAGGGCAACCGGAATCTCACCAGGTCCAAGGCCAGGCTGCCGGCGGCAATCATGCCCAACAGGATGACCGGCCAGGGTTCGTCGAGGAATATGGCTATTACGGGGATTGCGGTGCCAACGCTGACGTGAAAAAGCCGGCGAGGCCAGGGGGGACCCTGGCCACCAATATTCCCATTTGCTGCCGGCTTATTCACCAATCGCGCGACTCGCCAACGGGTTGTGGGCTGGCTCCAGTCCACCGAATCCGAAACGACGACGTAGGGGGGGTTGGCCACCCAAAATCTTGCCCCCGATTCCGTTCGGTATCTGCCAACCGGACGGGATACTAGAACTCTATGGTCAGGCCATCACCGGCGCGCCAGCGCAACTCCCGGATTTCAGCTTCCTTCGGAATCTCGAAGATGAGCCAACCGTCAACGCCGAAGCCCTGCAGCAACTCGAAGGCCCTGGGTTTATTCTCACCGATGGATTCGTCGAATACGGAGGCGTTCCACAGGAAGCAGAGGTCGGTGGGCGCCTGCAGCGGGCACCGGGCAATCCTCTGGCCGGAGATGTCCTCCGGGGCCTCTATCTCCTCGGGCCGCGCCATCACGTCCAGGGGGAAGTATTTTTCGTGGAAGAAGTCCCGAATTTCTGCGGCATTCTGGTCAATGCTCACGATGGCGCTGGTAGCCTTGTGGTTTTCGACCTTTACCCGCAGCAACAGAAGTTCCCGATCCCCTTGCAGGGGCGCAATCCGAAAGTACTTGGGGGCGACGCCCGACCGGTGCAGGCTGTAAATCACCTCCGGTTCCCGATCCATGGCCACGACACTCAGGTGAAGAGTCCGCCCGGTGTAGTACTTCCCGATGGCCGGAGAAACCTCACTGCAACCGGCAATTGCCAGCAAAATCAGGGCTACGAAGGCAACCAGAATGGGAAGGGCAGAGGGGGTGTGAAGTACGGAGATCCTGTTCATACATTCCCTTAAGTGCCGGGCCTTAAGCGCCGGTTGTAGTGAGCCTGGGGAGTTGTCGAAGCCTGCCGACCAGATCCACCAGGGCCGACAAGAGGTAGTCAACCTCTTCGTCGGTGTTTTCCTTGCCCAGGGTGATGCGCAGGCTGCTCCGGGCCAATTCCGCCGATTGTCCCAGGGCCAGCAGAACGTGGGAAGGTTCCAGGGAGCCGGAACTGCAGGCGCTGCCACTGGAAGCGGCGACACCGGCCATATCCAGCCCCATCAATATGGATTCTCCCTCCACGCCCTCGAAGGAGAGGTTGAGGTTATTGGGCAGCCGGTCCGTGGGGTGGCCATTGAGGCTAACTTCGGGCATGGCGTCCGTTACTTCCCGGACTATCCTGTCTCGCAGGGCGGCGCAGCGCTGGGAAACTTCCACCCGTTGCGAATTGGCCAGTTCCAAGGCCTCGGCCAGCCCCACAATGCCAGCGATATTCTCCGTTCCAGACCGCCGCTCCCTTTCCTGGCCACCACCCAGCAGCAGGGGAAGGAAGGGGGCGCCACGCCGCAGGAAAAGGACACCGGTGCCCTTGGGGCCGTAGAACTTATGGCCCGACAGGCTCATCATGTCCACCCCCAGCCGGCGCACATCCAGGTCGAGAAACCCGGCGGCCTGCACCGCGTCGGTGTGCATAACAATGGTTCGGTCCAGTTCTTCTCCCCTGCGGCGCACCGCCTGGGAAATCTCCGGGATGGGGTTGATGGTCCCGATTTCGTTGTTGGCATACATGATCGAGACCAACGTTGTCGCCGGCCGGATGGCGTTGTAAACCTGCTCAGGTTCAACAGCTCCATATCGATCCACGGGAAGGTAGGTCACCTCGTAACCCAGGTTTTCCAGGTACTGGCAGGTGTGCAAAACGGCGTGATGTTCAACGCTGGTGGTAACGATGTGGTTTCCCGTTTCGTGGAGGGCCGTGCTGGCCCCGATGATGGCAGAATTGTCCGCTTCGGTTCCGCCGCTGGTGAACACCACCTCGCTGGTCCGGCAGTTGAGAACCTTCGCCACCCGCTCCCTTGACCTGTCCAGGGCATACCGCGCTTCCTGTCCCACAGTGTGAACACTGGAGGGATTCCCGTATAGCTGGGTGAAATAGGGAAGCATGGCTTCAAGCACCCGTGGGTCCGTCGGGGTGGTTCCGGCGTGGTCCAGGTAGATGATGCCTGGGGAGGACATGGTCAACCTCTTGTGCGACTTGCCAACCATTTTAGCATAGAGTGCAGCTACTCGTAGAAACCATACCCCAACGCCGTGGGAGCCACCCGCCGCAAAGGCAGAAATGGCAGGTTGAGCCCCTGGCAACCCGTTGCAGTGGCGGCCCTGTCCATGCCTCGACGGCCGCCGATGTTCCGGCCCACGGTGTGGGTCAATCCCTTCAGAAACGTCTGCGGCCCCGGCTGGCCCTTATCGCTTCCAGAATTGCTATCCGAGTCACCAGGCCCAGGGGGACGCCATTGCCAATGACAGCCGCCACGGTAACGCCGTCTTCGTCAAGCAGCTCCAGGGCATCGAGCAAGGCCGTGTTGGCGTCGAGAATCGGAAAGTCGATGAGAGGGGTCATCACCTGCGAAAGGGTGGTATCCTGCACTCCCCGACGGGAGGCTTCCGTCAATGTCCTTCCCGTGACCACACCAAAGGGTGGGCCGCCCACCAGAATTCCCGTGTAGCCGTTGACGAATAAGGCCATGAGAGCCGAGGAAGAAACGGCGGGCAGATCGCCCGGCAGCAGGCTCCAGTCCCCTGAAATTGCCTCCGTAACCCGGCGGCCCTTGAGAGATTGTCGCAGCGCCTCCTGGCGATAATTCTTGGTGGCCACGTAAAGCAGGAAACCTCCCACGAGAGCTACCCACAGGGCATTGAAGTCTCCCATGACCACCAGGATTATGCCGAGGACAATCAGGATAATTGCCGTCCCCTGGCCGGCGAGCAACGCCAGCCTGGTGGCCAGCCAAAAGTTGCCCGTCATTCCCCAGATGCAGGCCCGCAGTACCCTCCCGCCGTCCAGGGGGAAGCCCGGAAGCAGGTTGAAGATACCCAGGGTTAAATTGATGAGGAAGAGGGTGAGGAGCATGCCCTCCAAGTACGAATTGAGGCCATCCACCAGAAACACCAGCGTTCCCATCACCAGGGCAATTAGCAGACTGGTGGCCGGGCCCACAATGGTTACCAGGAACTCGGTCAGGGGCCGCTGCGCCTCCCCATCAAGCTGCGAAACTCCACCAAATATGAAGAGGGTGATTCCCCGTACCGGGATTTTCCAAGCCAGGGCAACCAGGCTGTGAGACAACTCGTGGGCAAGTACGGAAAGGAAGAACAACACTGCCGTCAGGAAGGCAACAAGCCAGCGGGCGGTGAGGGACCAGCGCGGATACATCTCCTCGAAGTTGCCGGCCAGCAGGAAAATGACCAGGGCAAATACCACGAGCCAACTGTAGTTGATCCCCAGGGGTATCCCAAAAATCTTGCCTAGACGGATCGAAGGATCCATGGTTCTTTCGCTGCCGTCCTTTCGGAGTATCCGGGTTTATAAGACAGAGGAATGCTACCTTCCAGTTTACAATAAAATGGTTCCTCTCGATTGAGTAATCGTAAACCGGCGGCGACAGGAGCGAAGGGGGCCAACAGCCCCGCTAATGCCTTCTCCCTTTCTAGCCCGGAATTGCAGGCCACTGGGTCACAGTTAGCGCAAATGTGGAATCAGGCGGCCCTGGGGGAAAGAGGCGAATGGGGCGAGTTCGCCGCCAAACCGATGATCTTGTAAATCACCTTGGCGGCGGTGTAGGCGCAGGCCGGCGGGCCTTCGCGGGGGGCCAGTTCGTTCACGTCGAACCCTACGATGCGGCGGGTGGCGGCAACCTTGCCCAGCGCCGTCATCAGGTCCTGCCAGAACATGCCGCCCGGTTCCGGCGTCCCCACCGCTGCCATCAAGGAGGGGTCCAGGACATCCAAGTCTATGCTTATGTAAACCTGGTGGCTCAGCGTAGCAACCACATGGTCGGCGTATTCCTGCCCGGTCTGGTTCGGAGGGGGCGGCCAACCAAAGGCAGGTATTGCCTTCTCCTTCAGATAGGCCCATTCCTCGGGAGCCATGGTTCGTAGGCCGGCCAAGGTTATGGGGCACTGTTCATGTATCCGACGTGCCCCGGAAGAGTGTCCCCAAGCCGTTCCCAGGTAGTCGTCGCGGAGGTCGGCGTGGGCGTCCAGGTACAACACGGAAAGGCGCGGATAAACCTCCCGGTGGGCCAGCACGGAACCGATGCAAACGGAGTGATCGCCGCCGATTACTCCTACCAACCGGTCGGGCGCAAGCCAGGCCGCCACGGCCTGCCTGATCCGGTCTCGCATTATTGTCGGGTCGCCCGTATGCGGCTCCAAGGCTGCGGTGGTGTGGATGCCAACGCTGGCAACATCCAGGTCCAGTTCCCAGTCGTAGTCTTCCAATGCGTAGGAAGCTTCAATTATGGCTGATGGCCCCAACCGGGCGCCACTGCGAACGGAGGTGGTACTGTCGTAGGGTACGGGGATGAGGAGCGCCCCGGCGGTGGCCGGGTCGCACTGCTCGGTAGGAAGGGCAAGAAAATTGGCCGGAATCCAGGGCATGGCGTCGCGCTCCCTTCCGGCCGGTGTATCGCTCATGGTTCTAGGACAGAAGCGCCGAGCGTTGCTCCCTGGATTCGGTCATTCCCTGGGCCTCGTCCAGCCATTCCAGCCCCCGGTCCAAGAGCCAGGTCTTGGTGTCCCCCAGGGCAAACAGGTCCTTGGCGTCCCTGGTTGCCTGTTCATGGTCGAAGGACTTGCAGGAGAAAATGTCGATATTGACGTAGTTGCGATAGGGAAAGGTGTGAATGCTGATGTGACTCTCCGCAATGATCACGAACCCCGTTACGCCGGCGTCTTCAATTTTTGGGCCGTTGTATTCCAATACCTTCGGCTCGGTTATCCTGGTCATCCCCAGGTTGTCGGGGTAGCTCGTCAGAAACTCCCTGACCATTTCCACATCCCACATCTTGCCAGTGTCACCGGCGTAGCCGTCAATAACCAGGTGCATTTTCGGTGTCTCTCGCCTCCGTTTGGTCAAAAATCAAGCGGGGGACAGGCCTGTCCCCCGTCTATGTCTTGGCAAATGGCGAACTATAGAATATCATCACTACTGCTTTAATTCAACGCAATATTCGTGCATATCACATTCTTGGAGAAAGGGAGGCGCGGGCGCGACCAGGTTTGTTGGTTGAGCACCATTGAACTGGCCCCGTCGGGCCAGCGCCCGTCCCGAAGCCACAAATGGAACAGCAAAACGACCAAAACCTGATGATCCAGGCGATGGACCTGACCCATTTCTATGGCCCCCAGCCGGCCATTGAAGACGTGAACTTTGGGGTCAATCGGGGGGAAATTCTGGGTTTTCTGGGCCCCAACGGGGCTGGCAAGACCACGACCATGCGAATCCTGACCGGGTATATGCCCCCTACCCAGGGCAAGGTAACCCTGGCCGATTACGATGTGGTGGAACAGTCGCTGGAGGTGCGCAAGAGGATCGGCTACCTGCCGGAAACGGTGCCATTGCACACAGAAATGCAGGTAACCAACTATCTGAAGTACATGGGCACCCTGAGGGGTATGTCCGGCCGCCAAATCAAGAGTCGCATTGGCGATGTGATCGAGGTCTGCCGGCTGCAGGATTACCACAAGACCATCATCGGCAAGCTGTCCAAGGGATTTCGCCAAAGGGTGGGTATCGCCCAGGCCATTCTGCACGAGCCGGAGGTGCTGGTGCTGGATGAACCGACCATCGGAATCGATCCCATTCAGGTGGTGGAGACCCGTCGTCTGATTCAGGACCTGGGCAAGGAACAAACGGTGGTGCTGAGCAGTCACATTCTGCCCGAGGTGAACATGATCTGCGAACGGGTGTTGATCATCCACGAGGGCAGAATTGTAGCCGAGGATACCCCCGGCAACCTGGCCCAGCGGCTGCAGGGGGTTGACCAACTGCAGATTGAGGTGGGCGGCCCAGCCCAGGAAGTGCTGGAGGTTTTGCGGCGAATTCCTGGCGTTACGGAAGTGTCCCAACGCTACCAGCAGGGGCGAAATGTGTTCATGGTCCAGGTGCAACAGGGCCGGGACCTGCGGGATGAGATTTCCCGAGCCATCCTGAGCAATGAATGGAGCCTGCTCAGCATGCAGTTGGTGAGCATGAGCCTGGAGGACATATTCCTCCGTCTAACCACTCACGAGGAGTTGTAAAATGCGGACAATCCAGGCGGTGGCCTGGAAGGAAATTCAGGTCTATTTCGGCACTCCGACTGCGTACATTGTGGGAATGATATTCCTGGCCCTGACCGGCATAGTATTTGCCTTCGGAGTAGTGCCCAGCGAGAATAACCCCTTCCCCGACGCCACATTGGATACTTTCTTCTCCTGGACTTCCCTTTTCCTCATTTTCCTGCCACCGGCCCTGACCATGCGGCTGCTGTCGGAAGAACAGAAGCTGGGTACTATTGAGTTGCTGCTCACCTCGCCGGTCCGGGATTGGGAAGTCATCATTGGCAAGTACCTGGCCAGCTTCGCCTTCCTGCTGGCTATGCTGGCCCTGACCCTGTACTACCCCCTGATGCTGTACATTTTCGCCGAACCGGACCCCGGCCCCATTTATTCGGGTTACCTGGGCCTGATTCTGTATGGCGCGGCGGCGTTGGCGATTGGCATGTTGACCTCCACCATCACCAGCAACCAGATTGTCGCGCTGATTGTTGGCATCGGGGTCATCGGCGCCCTCTACGTCGTACACTTCAGCACAGACTTGGTAAGCGGGGTGGCCTCAGTACTGATTACCGAGATCGGCTTCCAGTCCCACTATGAGGACTTCGGACGAGGGGTTATAGACACGAAGCACGTGGTCTATTTCCTGAGTGTTACCGCAGTATTTCTGTTCTTGGCAATCCGGGCGTTGGAATTCCGGAGATGGAGATAGCATGAGCGAACAACCCACTGAGGGCGGCGGCGACTGGCGCCGGCAGCGGCG
Source organism: Dehalococcoidia bacterium (assembly GCA_965221385.1). Classification (GTDB taxonomy): domain Bacteria; phylum Chloroflexota; class Dehalococcoidia; order Lucifugimonadales; family UBA3495; genus Bin22. Next base: position 286,598 of record OZ244885.1, on the reverse strand, counting down.
CCGGGGCAGGACGGGCCAATCCCAGGAACCCGATTACCCGGAACTGGAGGAGGGCGAAGGACAGGAATTGGAAGGGGGTGAGCAACGCTCCCGCACCCTGTTCAGCTTCCTGGAACCCTCCCTGAACGCCATTGGTTCCTTCGGCGCGCCCCTGGTAATCGCCGGCATTGTGGCCATCGTAGCGGGGGCGCTGCTGGTGGCCTTCGTCAGTTCCATGCGACTGTACGGCTTCATCAGCCTGGGGTTCGGCGTGGGATTGCTGGTGCTGGTCGGGCTCATATCCTTGAGTTCCGTGGTGGCCGCCTTCATCAGCCGTACCGGACGCTATGGGGTCAATTCCCTGATAATGCTGGCTGCCTTCCTGGGAATCATAATCGTGGCCAATGCCGTGTCCTTCGGCAACAACATCCGGTGGGACCGGACCGAAACCCGGCAGTACAGCCTGGCCAACCGTACCGAACAGCTGCTGGATGACCTGGAGCATGACATAGAAGTAATCGCCTTCTACAAACAGGAGATTTCGCTGGGGCCCCAGGCCAACCGGGATGTTGCCGCCCAACTGCTCCTGCGGGAACAGAAGGTGCGCGAGACCTTTCGCGAATTCCAGGCAGCCCGTCCCACCAAGTTCACGGGCAGTTTCGTGGACCCGGACGTAAATCCGCAGCGGGTGAACCAATACTTTGGGAATACGCCGGTGGCCTTTGTGAACGAATCCATCGTGGTCAAATTGCGGGATGGAGATACGCTGGACGTCATTCAGCCCAGGGATGCGGGATACAGTCACCTGGAGCAGGACCTGGTCACCAGCATCCTGCTGGTTACCGGCCAGGAGCGGAAGGCCGTTTATTTCCTGGGCGGACACGGAGAACGCAGCGTCACCAGCCCCGGTGCTGACGGCTACAGCGCCGTTCGCGCCGGCCTGGAACAGGACAACTATCGCGTGGAAACCCTCCATTGGAGCGCCGGTGATGAAGAGGTTTCAATTCCGGACGATGCGGCTCTCCTGGTAATTTCCCGCCCCACCACTGACTTGCCCGATGCCCATGCCCAGGTCTTGAACCAATTCCTCCAGGGCAGAAACCCGGATGGCACGGAGCGGCCGGCCGCCGGGCGATTGGTCTTCCTGGCAGAACCCGATACCCCCGAATCCTTCCGGCAGTTCATGGCCACTTGGGGAATTGTCATCGGCAAGGGCTATATTCGCGACCTGGAAGGGTCGTTGCCGGGCAACCCCCACACTCTGCGGTTGGAAACCGTCAATCCCCTGGAACTGCCCGGTAACGTGGTGTCCCAATTGCCCCGCGACATTCTGGAAACTCTGCTGAATTTCACGGCGCCCCGAGGTCAGGCCCTGGGCCTGGTGCTGATGCCAGGAGCCACTTCCCTGCTCTCCTTTGACGATGGTTCCGGGCTGCGCCAGCCCATTCCCCTGGCCTTCAGTTCGACCAACAGTTATTTCATCGACGATACCGAGCGTACCGAGCCCAACATTGCGCCCGATGATGCGCCGGCCCAGGGAGCGGAGGGGACGGATTCCCAGAACGATGTGGCTTCCTATGACCCCAGGGGGCCCTTCTCTCCGGTTACCTTCGTGAGGGCCCTGGGGCCGGTGGGGGCATCTCCCCCGTCCAGCGCGGGTTCCATCGAGGAAAATGACATTGCCAGCATTGTCGTTATGGGGGATTCCGACTTTGTCGCCAACAGCTTCTACGAGCGGGGAAGCGGCAAGAATCTGTTCCTGAATTCGGTGAATTTCTTGGTGGGAGATCATTCCCTGGTATCTCTCAGGCCCAAGGCTCTGACCACCCGGGAGTTCAACGTGGACCGCAACCAGGAAAACTTCGTGAAGTTCACCTCTTGGCTGTTGTTGCCCGGCCTCATGGGTCTCATGGCCGCCCTGGTGTGGTGGGTGCGACGCTAGGGTTCGTCATTATTCTTACGATCATTTGGCAGGTTCACATTAGATGAACATACGGCTTACCATCCTCCTGGTAATTGTCCTTATTCTGTTTGGCGGCACCTTTGCCGGTGTCTTGCTGACCCGGCAACCGGAACCGAAGCAGGAACAGGCCTGGCTGTGGCGGGTTGACGACAACTCCCTTACCGAGATCGTGGTCACCTATGAAGGAAACACGGTCGTCTATCGAAAGCGGCCGGGCGGAATTCGCTGGTTCATCGTGGAGGAGGACCGGGAACGTCAGGTCTATCAGGATAAGTGGAGCGGTACTCCCCTGCTGCTGAGCGGCCCTCGAGTCAATCGCACCCTGGCCGACGAAATGGAAGACCCGGCCCAGTATGGTCTGGAGCCGCCCATAACCTCCGTGCGACTGGTGGAACGAACCGGAAGGACCTACGAGGCCCACCTGGGCCTGGAAACCCCCGACGGCCAGAACCAGTACGCCCGCCTGGTTGGGTCGCCCAAACTGTTTTCAGTACCCCAAATCTGGGCCAGGGTGGTCAACCGGCTCGTATTCCAGCCCCCCTTCCCCCGTCTATACGATACCGACATTCCCGACCGGGAACTGCTGAATGTGGGAAAGCAGGAGGTAATCTATTTCGAGGTTACCGTGAACGGGGAACAGGTTATCTACGGTGCGGACCGGGATGGCAACTGGTATATCCTGGAAGTGGACGAGGGTTCCAGCGAAGAAAGGGAGATTCCCGTGCCCCCGGAACTGTGGACCGGCGCAGACCTGCTGCTGGCCAACCCGGAAGTCATCGATACAGTGACCGAAGACCTGGATGACCCGGAGAACTACGGCCTGGAGCCGGCAGGGGTCACCGTCTGGTTGGCCACCGCGTTGGACCAGACTCACGAGTTCTACCTGGGCGACCTGACCCCGGAAGGAGATCTGCGCTACGCGGCCACCTCTGGCCAAACGGAACTGTTTACCGTTCCGGCGCAGTGGGCGGACGTAATCGAAAAGCTGGCTACCGATCCCCCTTACCCCAGGGGGGAAGACAACTGACCGGTTGCCCCCGATAATTGGGCCCCTGTATTGCTGTAGAGGTTCGGGCGCCGGTTCTTGATTCTTCAATCAGGCATATGGAGGGCTACATTGAAAGCCGAGATTCTTTCCATCGGCACCGAGCTGTTGATGGGAGAGTTGACCGATACCAACGGCTCCTGGATAGCCAGCCAGCTGCCGGCCCTTGGGATACAGTTGGAATGGGTCTCCATAGTGGGAGACGACCTGGGCAAGCTGACCGAGGCATTCACTCGAGGCTGGCAGCGGTCTGACATCATCTTCACCACGGGCGGCCTGGGTCCCACCCAGGATGACTTGACCCGGGAAGCCGTGGCCGCCGCCCTGAACGAAACTCCCACGGTACAGCAGGAAGTGGTTGACGGACTGGAGCGCTACTTCGCCGGCAGGGGCATTCCCATGCCCTCCCACAACATCAAGCAGGCCCACCTGATTCCCTCGGCCACCTTCGTAACCAACCGGAACGGCACCGCGCCCGGCTGGTGGGTGGAAAAGGTCGGCAAGTTCATCGTGTGCATGCCAGGGCCGCCGGGGGAGATGCAGCCCATTTGGCATGAGGAAGTGGCGCCCAGGCTCCGGGAATTGGTGGACGATGAGGTCACCATCACCCGCAACATCAAGACGCTGGGAATGTCTGAGGCGGCCATCGACGAGGAGATTTCCGAGTTCTTCGGGCAGGAGAATCCCTACCTGGGCATCTATTCCAAGTCCGACGGCATTCACCTCCGGGTTATCGCCAGGGCACGGGATGAAGCAACCGCCCGGCGAATGATCGTGCCGGTAGAAGCGGCCATCACCGAGCGTCTGGGCCCCTACATCTGGGGGTATGACTCGGAGACGCCCGAGCAGGCGGCAGGGCAGGCCCTGGTTGAGCATGGGCTGACGCTGGCGACCATGGAGTCGTGCAGCGGCGGGTTCCTGGCAAACAGCATCACCGACATTCCCGGTTGTGACGCCTATTTTCGGGGAGGCGTGGTAGCCACCACATGGGAATCCCTGTTGACCAATGGCGTACCCGCAGCAGTTCTGGAGGAACACGGGCTGGCCAGCGAGGCCGCGGCAATGGCCATGGCCCGGGCAGCACAGAAGGGTATGGACGCCGACTACGGGGTTGCCATTACGGGGGTTGGCGGGCCTGACCCCTTTGAAGAGAAGCCCGTGGGCCAGGTTTACGTTGCCATTGCCGGCCGGTACAACACCAGGGAGTTGCAGTTCCGCACTCCGCCCCGACGCATCGTTATCAAGCGCCGGGTGGCCAACACCGCTCTCACGGAACTGCGCAAGCTGATAGTGGCCGAGAACGGGCGGTAGAATTTGGTGGAATCTGCTTCCGTAGGGGCCCACGGCTGTGCGCCCCTACTTTTTCTATTGGAAGGAGAGAGGGTATAGGGACGCAGAAAGATGGGCAAAATCCGTAGGGGCGCACAGCCGTGCGCCCCTACACATTTGGTTCCTGATGACACTGCCGGTACCTAGGCCGTCAACTGGCGGTACAGCATGGGCAGACGCTCCGGCAACATCCAGATGTCGCCCAGCACCTCATAGCCCATGTCCCCGCACATCTCCTTCAGGTAATCGTGCCCGGCCTTGTCCACCGTCAGGCAGAAGGGGGTAATGTCCTTGCGCTTGGCTTCCAGCAGGGCCATGTGGGTGTCGTGTACGGCGTACTCCTTTTCCACCCCTTCCCGACTATACCCCCTGTCCTGGGGACGGCCATCGCTGATCAGGAACATGATCTTGGTTGGGGAATCCTGATTTTCCAGCTTGGTGATGGCGTGACGGATTGCGCTGCCCATGCGGGTGGCATGGAGCGGCGTGATCTTGTCGATGCGCCGCTTGATCCGCTCCGTGAAGTTCTCTTCGATGTCCTTGATGACGTAGAACTCCACGTTCTCGCGGCCGTAGCCGGAGAAACCATAGATGCCGTAGTGGTCCCCGATGGACTCCAAAGCCTGGATCAGAAGGGCTGTACTCTCCTTTTCCAGGTCAATTATTCGCTTGTAGTGGCGGCGCACCAACCCTTCGCGGCGGCGGCGGAGCCAAACCATGTACTCCACTGGGTCGTCGGGAGCGTCCCGGTCATCCACCGTATGGCGCCCCTCGTCAATTGCCTCGGCGGTGGATGCGCTCATGTCCAGCAGGAAGACTACCGAAACGTCCCGCTCAATCTTGTTCCGCCGCCAGTAGATCTTCTCGTCGGGGGGAACCTTCATGCGGATGTCGGCCGCCGCCTCCAGGGCCGCGTTGAGGTCAATGTCCTCGCCGTCAACCATCCGGTAAATCTTGCGGAAGGTTTCCGGCATTATGAGCTCAAACTGGCGTTTGATGTGACTCAGCAGGGTTGAGTAGTTCTTCAGGGAGTCGTTGTAGAAATTAACGTCGCCCTCGTCCAGGGACTTCTCCTTGACCACACACCACCGGGGCTTGTAATCGTTGGCTCGGAAGTCCCATTCGTCGTAAACGTAGGTCTTGGGTTCCCGGGCCTCCAGTTCACCACCCTGGTCGTCGTCGTGGAGAAGCGGGCCGTAGCCCTGACCGGGCTGGGAATTGGGAGGCGGGACCCCGGCCTCCTTCATGATGTTCTGGGCAAAGGTGCTGGTGCTGTTGTTTATGTCACCCTGCTCCGCGTCCAGTTCCAACTCGGCGCTGTCTTGGAGCAATTGCTCCAGCATTTCCTGGGAAAGGGGTTCCCCCTCGCCCTGCTGGTTCTGGTCCATCTGCAACTTGGTCAACAACTGAACCATTTCGGGCTTGAAATCGCCCCGATAATCCACCGGATCCGGTGAGTCGTATGGGTCACCCTCCCCAGCATCACCGGAGGAATCCTGGGAAGCCTGCAACTTGTCCAGAAGGGATTGAAACTCCTCCTCCGAGAAGTCTCCAGGTTCCTCCATGTCTTCCGGTTCCCACTGGTCTTCCGGCTGAGTCTCGTTCTCCAACCGGGAAATAATCTCGTAGGCCCGCAGGGTCGCCTCCGCGGTGTCCTCCACGTTTGCCTCAGCGTCCCGCAGCACGTGGATTATCTGGGCCAGGGTGGTAGCTTCCTCCCGGAAGTCCACCGGTACAGGAAGGTTATTGAACTGGTCAAGGCTCATGCGGATGAGCAGTTCGACCAGAGCCTCCTGGAGGGGCAGGTCTTCCACCTCAGGACGGCGGGCCAAGGTATCGGCCTGGACATCCATGGCTGTACCACGAATACCTGGATACTCCACCTTGATGCGATAGTCCAGGCGGCAGTCCTCCAGCACCGTGAAGAGGTCGAAGGCCAGGCGGCGGTTATCGAACAGGCTCAGGAAACGACCGATGTCGGTGTAGGCGCGAGTCTGGCCGTCGGCTTCCAGGTCGCCAACCAGCACGTCCTCGGAGATCTGCTGGGCGCCCCGCTCCCGTTCCAGGACGTAGCGTCTCTCCTCCTCAAAGCGCGATGCCGGCTTGCTGAAGTCATAGTCAAAGCTGCCGAACTCCAGGTGACCCACCTGGTGAGTGGCCACCACCTTGAACCAGGAGAAATTCTGCGTCTTGTCCTGGTAGTGGTCCACCACGGGCGGCAGGAAAACCTTGGTGCCATCGGTGGAGGCCGTATCCTCATCCACCCAGCCGATGTTGCGACGCACCAGTTCCTGGGTGTTCATCACCTCTATGGGCGAACCGGAAAGGGCCCGGCAGTACAGCCGCACCACACCCTTCACCCGGTCCAGTTCCAGGCTGGATGACAGGGTTTCCAGAAGGGATTCGGAGGTATTGGACTCCACTTTGAAGAAGGCGATGCCGCTCTCCGGGTTGTCCTTCAGTAGCTGTACCCCACTGTGGAACCAGGTATCCAACTGATTGATGGTCACCCGGTGCATAACGCTGTCCAGGCTCTTCAGGAAGCAGGGGACGGCTTCCGGCGTTACGGCCAGCAAACCCTCACACAGGTCCAGGATGTGGGCCTGGGAGCCGGTGGGAATTTGCCCCAGGGCCTGGCTGCCGTCGGAAAGAAATCGGGCGGTATCTCGAATGCCCACTTTGGTCAATCGCTCGCCAAGTTTCAGGAAACGGCTGGTCTGACCCTCGTCAAGCTGCTGCAGGGCCTTGGGGGCAACCTCAAAGCAACTCTTCACCTCGCGCCAATTTCCGTCGGAAAGGGCGCGGCACATGGCGAGGAAGGCCTCCCGCTCCCGTCCCATAGCCGGCAGGACGTCCTTGCCCATGGTCAGGCACTCCACCGCCACATCGTATGACTTGTAGGACAGGGCCTCAATGAGAGAGGCGAAAACCTCCACGTCCCAAAAGGGAAGACTGCGGATCAAGTCGGGGCTGACCTCGAAGAAGCGACCCGACAGGGTGCTTGACTTCCATGTGCCCTTGTACAGACTCCGGCCCAGCCCCGCCCAGCGGGGAATATACTGGGGCCTTAGATTGCTGACAATAGCCGGACTGGCCTTAAAGAAGGAAACGGCCAGGGCCGGCGAATCCTGGGAAAGATAGGTGCCGCACCGGGCCCACTGCATGAAGGAGGGAAAGGCCAGGGAGCGAGCCACCTGGGGGCAAACCCGGTAATACTCGACGGCCGCTTCCCAAGAGCGGACGGTTTGCCCCGCGATTGCGGTACCTTCCTTGGCCCACAGCAGCAATTCCTCGGAAGAGAAGGATGATTCCATTGTTTCTGCGGCTTCCCGATAGGCATCGGCAACCGCGGGGGGAAACTTGGCGAGTTCCGTTTCTAACTCATCAAAGGGAGCATTGCTCAAGACGTCAGCCCCTCCTTTCTCAATGGTTCGGCCATAATATCAAGGAACTGCTGGAGAATTTTGGCGGTCGCGCCGAAGACCACGTGTTCCTGGTGGACATAGGAATATACCGTATTCAAGCCCTGCCCGCTCCACCGTGTTTCCCACCGAATGTTGGCCGGGTCGTAAAGGCTCCTGAGCGGCACCTCCAGCACCTCGGCAATCTCCAGGTCGCTGGGTTCAAAGGGGTAGGGATGGGGAATCTGGCCCACGAACACCCTCACACCGAAGCCACTTCGGGTGACAGCATCGTCCAGTTCACCCAGGATGGTCACGTCCCTGGGGTTGATTCCCATCTCCTCCTGGGCTTCCCGCAACGCCGTATCCAGAAAATCTCGGTCCTCCGGGTCGCGGGCGCCGCCGGGGAAGGAAATCTCTCCCTTGTGGTGCTCAACCAACTCCGACCGCTTATTCAGGAGAATGCAAAAATCGTCGCCCTTGGGATAAAGGGTTACCAAAACGGCAGCAGGCATCAGGCCGTCATCGGACACGCTCCACTTGGACCGCTGGGCCAGAGCCTGCTTAACCAGGTCGGGGATGGACGAACCCATCAAAACCTCTGTCGGTGGCGCCCCCTATTCGAAGATAGAGGAAACCACCTCTTCCACACTGCGCTGCAGTTCCGCCTCATCGGTCAGAGTCCAGACAATAGCCACCTGGCAGGCGCGCCGGGGAGGAATGCCCTCGGTCATCAGGCGGCCGGCATAAATCAGCAGGCGGGTGCTGGCCCCCTCCGCCAAGCCGTGGTCGCGAAGGTTGCGAACTTTCTCGCCCAACTTGGCCAGGGCGGCGGCCTGGTCGCTGGTGCAGCCGCTCTCCTTCTGGACGATTTCCGCCTCGATTTCGGCCGGCGGATAGTCGAACTCCACGGAGATAAACCGCTGGCGGGTGCTGTGCTTCAAGTCCTTCAACGCGCTCTGGTAATGAGGGTTGTAGGAAATGCAGAGCAGGAACCGGTCATCGGCTTCGATGATCTGCCCCGTCTTTTCCACCGGGAGAATCCGGCGATGGTCGGTCAGGGGGTGAATCAGCACCGTGGTATCCTTCCGGGCTTCCACCACCTCGTCGAGGTAGAGAATGGCCCCGGCCTTCACGGCGCGGGTCATGGGACCGTCAATCCATCGGGTGCCTTCCGAATCCAGCAGGTACCTGCCCACCAGGTCGCTGGCCGTCAAGTCCTCGTGACAGGCGATTGTGACCAGGGGAACCCGGACCTCGCCCTCCCGCAGGTCCTGGGCCGGGCGCCCGCCGTCCACCGGACGCACAACCGTCATGGGGCGGCCCAGCTTCCAGGCCATGTATTCCACGAACCGGGTCTTACCGCAGCCCGTGGGACCCTTCAGCAGCACGGGAATGTGCTGATTGTAGGCAGCCGTAAAGAGTTCCAGTTCGTCACCTACGGGCCGATAGTAAGGCTCGCTTCTGACCAGGAACTCTTCAATGGCGTATTCTTTGTATTGGGGTTCTTGTTCTGACTCAACCGCTTCTACCATTACGTTCGCTCAATCCTTCTATTTACTCTGCAGTTCCAGAGATCTTGAACTGCCCTTTCCAATTCCTTCAGGTCACCGGAGTTGTTGATCACCGCCTGGGCCCGTCCCGAACGCTCCTCGGTTGACATCTGGGAAGCTATTCGCTTGCGAATTTCCTCCGACGGAAGCCCGTTTCGTTCCCGTATACGCGCGACTACCGTCTCCACTGGCGATTCGGTGGTCCAAACTTCATCCACCAACTGGTCCCAACCGGCCTCGAACAGGACTGCCGCTTCAACCACCGCCACCCCTGCGCCTTCGCCCTTCAGGGCATCCAGCCTTTGGCGCACAATGGCAGCCATCCTCGGGTGCATGATACCGTTCAGGGTCGCCAGCCTTTCCGGATCCGCAAAGACGATTGCTCCCAGCTTGCGCCGGTCAATTTCGCCGCTTGCCTGGAGAATCTCCTCCCCGAACTCCGCCACCACAGCCTGCCAAGCCTCGGAGTGGGGAGTGTAGGCCTGGTGGCCAACCTGGTCGGCGTTGATTATGGTCGCTCCCAGTTCCTGTAGTAGCCTGGAGACTTCGGTTTTGCCAGTGCCAATGCCGCCGGTAAGGCCGATGACCAACATTAGGGCCCCAAGTTCGAAAAGACTTTGGCAATTCTAACAACCTGCTAGGTATGGGTCAACCTTGGGGATAACCCCGCGACAGATTTCGCTTGCTGGGAGGGCGGAATTTGCAATCTGTTTTAGCCCGCCTTCCTTGCGAGCCACTGGTGTCTCCTTCCGGGCGTCGTCACATGCTGATTGCCAGTTTTCGATGTTCTTGGCGATTCCCGGGATTCCCCCCGACGTAAGAAGACGGTGGGTTAGAGCTCAATATTTATCTCACCCCAGCGTCCCAGGAAACCCTCCTGCAATTGGCGAAATTTGGCTTGATAGTCTTCGGTGTGGATGGGACTGGTGGTCATTATCACAGCGTCTTCCCGGTTGTCGGAGTAATAGTTCTTGCGAACACCCACTTCCTGGAAGCCATACTTTTCGTAGAGCCTTTGGGCGATGAAATTGGAGACCCTGGCCTCCAGGGTCAGAACCGCCGACCCATGTTCCATGGCCACCCGAACGGAACCAATCAACAGCAGCTCTCCAATTCCGTTGCCCCGGAGCTTCTCCCGGACTGCGATTTCCGTTATGTGCGCCTCATTGCCCTGAAACCACATTCCCACGTAACCCACGATGTCCTGGGGGTAAACCTCATCGTCGGAGCTGGGCAGCATACCCACCATGCCCCTTACCCCCCGAACCATTCTCCCCCACAGGGAGGAATCGGTGGGTTCCGGGCAGTCAGGCTGGGGTTCTTCCCAGTCCGGCAATTCCTCTTCGCTCTGGGGCAGGCATGCGACCAGATAACGGGAGTACTTGTTATTGACCTCCCGTTTCAGGGAAGTTCCCATGAACAGGGGCGCGAAGGCCTCCCTTTCAATTTCTATTACCTGGTCTATGTCGTCGGATTTCATCCGGCGTAGCCCAATGTCCATACTTCGGCAACATCCTGCTGTAGCGCTGCGAACCCAGGTTGCCCCTCACCTTTGCCGCATTTTAACATAGGAAATTAAGGCTGTGACCGAGCGAAACGGGCGGGCCCGGGGTTATAGCGCCCTTGAAATCGGGCTTGTTTTCTTGGGTTGCGGGCCTCCCCGGTCACGGCTCTAGCAGGGTTGCGTGCCCGGCATGGCAGCCAACATCCGGTTACTCTGGCCCCGACCGCGTTCGCTTTGGCTTATGGGCGTAACCTGGCGATGGCACGGGCCATCAGTTTCCGACCGACGTTTCGAAGCTCACCCGACCGTAAACGCCGTCGTACCCCGGCGTCACCACGATTTCTCCGCGCCTCACCCGGATTATCGCCTCGGCCAATTCTTCCCCGGCGACATGGGACAGGTCGGCCTCGGTGGCCCAGAGCAGTACCGACATCTCCGAACCCATCTGCGCCACCAGCCGGCGATACTCGGCCTGGATGCCCTTGCTTCCAGCGCCCTGGCCCCTCACCGCAGACATTATGTCTAGCAGGGGAACGGTACGAACGAAAGGCCGTCGTCCGTCCGGTGAGAGAATCAAGTGTTCGGGCATGTCCGAATCCGGGGGGCTGGACACTTCATTGACGGTAGGAGGGCTGTCGGCCCCCAGGTCCCGCGTCCGGTGCAACACCCCCAAGGTTAGCGTCCGTCCGCATTGGGGGCATAGCGTCCCTTCCGTGGCGGTCTGCCGTGGGTGAAGGGTGACGCCACACTTGCGATGCCCGTCGTAGTGATACTTCCCCTCCTCCGGGTACATCTCCACCGTAAAAGCCAATTGGTTCTCGCGAAGGCCCTGCGCCAGTCCCGTGTAACCCGGCTGACCCCGGAAGACCGTTACCTCTCGGCCCAGCCGGGGCAGGGAATGGGCGTCGGAGAACGAAACGATTGTCTTGTTGTTCAATTCGGGGACGGCCCAGTTCATCTCCGGGTCGCTGGATAGTCCCGTTTCGATGGCGGGGATGTGGTCGGTCATATCCCCAAAGGCCTCGGACAGGCGATCGAAACCCGTCCTGGAGCCGTATATGCCGTACCATGGAGTCCAGGCATGGGCGGGAACGACCAGGCAATCCTCGTGGGCGTTCATGGCCAGTTCGGTGGCATCTCTAACTGAGAGCTTGAGCGTGGGCCGACCATCCGCAATTAGATTGCCGAACTTGGCAAACTGGGTACGCAAGCCTTCTGCCGTTTCCAGGTCTGGCACGAAGAGGAGCAGGTGAACCCGCCGGCCCTTTCCGCCCTGGTGGAACACGCAACTGATTTCCGTGCCCAGGACGAACCGGACGCCAGAATTGCTGCCAACATACTTGAAGGCATTGTCCGGCCCCGGCTCCAACTTCTCCTTCAATTCGCCGAACCATGCGGGGTGGGTCCAATCGGCGGTGGCCAGAAGGTCAATTCCCTTCAACCCGGCCCACTCGCAGAGATTCTCCAGGTTCAGGGCGGGGCTGGTGGCGTAGGCATGGGAGGAATGCAGGTGGAGGTCGGCGACGAAGGACATGGGATCAGTCCAGCATGGGGCGTAATGGGGTGCCCCTCACCTGGCCAGGGACTCCAGCAGGTCCCCCGTCTCCTCGGGCAGGTGCAGGCAAGCCTGGTGGCAGGTATCCAGGTGCAGCAATTCAACGTTGGGTATCATGCGGGCCATGGCAATTTGGAGGGTGGGAACAAAAAGCCGGTTCTGGTCCAGCACCACATAGCTGACGGGACAGGGCAGCGCAGTCAGAGCCAGCTCGACCGGCGTCTTCAGTAGGTGGGTGGGCAGCGGGCCGAAGAAGCCCAGGGCCCGGGTAATTTCGCTGGGGGACAGGGTATTGCAGAGGTAGCGAGCCACCATGGAACGGGGCAGCCGGGTTTCTTTACCGAGTAGCCTGGCCCAATTGAAGCCACCGGACAGATGTTTTCGTATCATCACCGGGTAGCGGGTGAGGGGGCTACGGTTCTTCTCCGGAACCACGCCGGCCAGCATTACCAGCCGCTTGGGATTTTCCGGAAGCAGGGGGGCGGCCAGGGCAGCGATCATTCCTCCCACGCCGTGACCAACCAGGACCAGGTCCCGCATTCCCCTTCGTTCCACCGTCCGGGTGATGGCCTGAATACACTCATCCAGCCTCACCTCGGCGGTGTCACCCTCCTCGTCGCTGCCGTGGCCGGGCAGGTTAAGGAGGTGGAATTGGCTGGAATAACGGGGTGATGCCAGCCGGGGAGGGTGCTCGCTGGGGGCAGTCATACTGCCCCAAACCCGGTTCCAGAACCAGGCGCTCTGGCCCACATCGTGGACGATCAGGAAATCGGTCATACCTGTGTTGAGTTACTCCCTGCGCATTAGTCCCTTGGCCCTCGGCCCGGGCTAAACCGCCAGTTGGTCGAAAGGAACTCCTATGGGTTTGTAGCCTTTGGAGAATTACCTGTCAGTGCCCCCAGCAGTGAACCGAGGAACTGATCCTCCTGTTCCGTCAGCACGGTCCGGGGATCCAGCAATACCCGGTCCTCTTCTATGCGGGCAATCACGGGAGGATTGGCTCGCCGCAGCCGGTGCATGACGCCCTCCGCGCCCCCGGCGAGGGCGGTGCAATCAAGGGAGAGTACCCTGGTGGGAAGGGTCTCGCCGGGCAGACTGCCGCCCCCGATGGCAGAGCGGGATGGGATCACCCTCGCTTTCAAGCCGGGGACCGAGGACACGGCATTCTGCCAGGCGACAGCCCGTTCCTCCAGGAGTTGAAGGGGAATGGAGACCATGCGCCAAATGGGTATTTCCCTTTCCGCGTCGCCTTTCAGGTAGTGCATTAGCGTGGCGATAAGAGAGGCCAGGCTCATCTTGTCGATTCGGAAGGCGCGGGCCAGGGGATGCCGCTCCAACAGGCCAACCAGATCCCGCCGTCCCACCACTATGCCCGCCTGCGGGCCGCCCAGCAGCTTGTCCCCCGAAAAGAAGGTGAGACCCACGCCGGCGGCCACACTCTCCTGGGGGGTGGGTTCGTGGGCCAAGCCATAATTCTCCGTAGCCAGCAGGGAACCGCTGCCCACGTCGTGCAGCACGGGAATTTGCCGCTTCTCCCCCAATGCAACCAAGTCCGCCAGGCCAACCTCGGCGGTGAACCCCTCAACCCTGAAGTTGCTGGCGTGGGCTTTAAGCAGCGCCCCGCTTTGGTCGGTAATGGCGGCCTCGTAATCCCGAGCGTAGGTCCGGTTGGTGGTACCGACGTCAACCAGGGTCGCCCCGCTCTGGACCAAAACGTCCGGCACGCGAAACCCGCCGCCGATTTCCACCGCCTCTCCCCGGGAGACAATGACCTCCTTTCCGGCCGCCAATGCCGATAGTCCCAGCAGGACGGCGGAGGCGTTGTTGTTTACCACCAGTCCGGCCTCGGCCCCGGTGAGTTCCTGGAGCAGGTTCTGCAGGTGGGCCTGCCGGGAACCCCGGCGACCATTTTCCAGGTCGAATTCCAGGTTGGAATAGCCTCTTGCCGCCAACTGCGCAGCCTCGGTGGCGGCGGGACTGAGGGGAGCCCGGCCCAGGTTGGTGTGAATAATGACGCCCGTGGCGTTCAGCACCGGCATGGGCGCCGGTCGGTCCATACCGTGCAGGTCGTCCAGGATGTCCCTGGCCACCTCATCGGCGGTAGGCGCGTCCCCTCCGGCCAGTACCAGCGCCCTGGCCCGTTGCAGCCTCTGCCGAACCAGCGAAACCACCAACGTATGGCTGTAGGCTCGAATCTCGCCGGCAATGCTGTCGGAGGACAGAACACGCTCGACGCTGGGTATGTTGCGAAGTTGGGTCAACTTGGAAATCCTCGATCAAGTGCCGCCGTCTATGCGCGGGATCCCCGGCGAAAGGGCTGCCCACCTGAACCCCGGCACGATGGAACTTGACGCTAATTCTAGCACGAAACGCATCTCTCCTCGCCAACCCGAAACCAATAGTTCTTGGGTCAAGACGCCATTCTGGAAGGTTACCCGCCCATTCCCTTGAAGGGCCAACAGTTACCCGCTCCGTCGGCTATTTGGCATTGACCGCGAAACGTAATACAATAGCCAGACTTTCAGCGTTAATGACACCGCAACAACTGGCCCGGACGAAAGAGCAGGTCGTTATGAAGGGTACTTTGGTAGGCGCAGCGGTTCTGGTGCTGCTGTCCCTTTCGGTGGGGGTGGCGGCATTTGGAGCCATCTCCCAAACCTACACCGATACCGGCCCAGATGGTTTGAACCGGTTGGCGGTGTCGGATTATGGGGCAGTGCAGGGCGGGCAGGCCGCCGAGGAGCAGGGCGGCGTCTTTCGCGCTTTCGCCTATGTTTGCCCCTTCCACTGAATTAAGGCGGTTGACCCCTCGCACCCTCTGAAATTGGCTTGACCCGGAAAAGTCACCCGGCGCCGCTCGGCTTTAGAGCCCCCTCCCCTCAATTTTTCCACGGAGCATTTTCCATGCAGGCAGGACTCCCTCCCGAACTCGACGGACTCAAGAACATGGTGCGCCAGATTGTCCGGGACGAGTGCGTACCCCTGGAGGCTGAATATCTGGCCAACCCTCCTCAGGAGGGAGTGGACGATGGTGGACCGAAGGGAATCGCCGAAACGGTGATGGGCATTGTGGGTTCCCTGTCCCCGCCCCAATGGGAACGGCTGAATCGCGTCTCCAAGGATTCGGGTATCTACACATCCTTCGTTCCGGAGGAGTATGGCGGCGGCGGAATGGGCGCCTTGGGTCACGTGGTAATGGACGAGGAGATTCACAAGAGCATTGTCCAGTTGCCCACGTCGCCCGTGCCCATGATGATGATCGGTTCCTGCACCCCGGAACAGGAGCAGAAGTACCTGAACCCCGCCATCCAGGGTGAACTGAACTATGCCTTCGGGCAGACGGAACCTCAGGCTGGTTCCGACCCGGGCGGCATGATGCAAACCCGTGCCGTGCGGGACGGGGACGACTGGGTTATCACCGGCTCCAAGATGTTCATTTCGGGAGCAGCCACCGCCGACTTCATACTGGTACAGGCCGTTACCGACCCTGACAAGCGGCAGAGGGGCGGCATTACCATGTTCATCGTGGACAACCCCTCTCCTGGCCTCAGTTTTGACCCCATCCGAGTCTGGATCGTTCCCACCCGGGCCCAGCAGTACATGGTTAACCTGGACGAGGTGCGGGTTCCCCAAACCCAGGTGCTGGGCGAGGTGGGCATGGGATTCACCCTGGGCCAGCAATGGCTGGTACACCATGACCGCCTGCTCCGGGGATCCATGGCCTTAGGGATTCTGAGCCGGGCCCTCGAGATGGCCATCGAATGGTCGAAGCAGCGGGTAACCTATGGCCGGCCCATCAGCGAACGCCAGGCCATTCAATGGATGCTGACCGACGTCTATATTGACATTATGAACCTCCGGGCCGTAACCAGGGAGACGGCCGCCAGGGCGGATCAGGGTGAAGACGTGCGGGTGGAAGCATCCATGATCAAGTACTGCGCCGGCGAGTGGGGCTGCCGCAGTATCGACAAAATCATGCAGGTCTTCGGAGGCTTGGGCGAAACTCTGGACATGCCCATTCCCCATTGGTATCACCTGCTGCGCCACGCCCGCATCGGCGGCGGCACCTCTGAAATTCACAAGTTCGTCATGGCTCGGGGTTTGCTGGATGGAAGAGTATCCTTCCAGGGGTAACCAGGCCCCCCTAATTGGACCAGTTCGCGCCCTGCCGACCGGTTTCCGCGCCGGGTTCCAGTGTTCCTGTCGAAGGGAGGCGGGTTACCCGGGTTGAATGGCGACGGAAGAGTTGCGGCTGAGAGACCCGGCCCAAGCCTGCGCCGACCATCCCACTATCCGTGTTGCGGACCGGAAGGGCGACGCATATTGCTTCAACTGCATCATCGTGGCCCTTCAAGACCAGTGTTTCCGGGTCGCCTGCCGAATTCTGAACGACCGCCACTTGGCTGAAGACGCCGTGCAGGAGAGCCTTGCTTCCGCCTATCGCTCCTTTGGCCAGTTTCGTGGCGACAACCTTCGGGGTTGGTTGCTGCGCATCGTTTCCAACAGCTGCAAGGACGCGCTCCGATCCATTCGGTCCCGTCCCACAGTGCCCCTGGACCCGGTTACCGCCGACCCCGAAGAGGATGCCGCCGTCCTCTCCGCGACCGATTTGCCTTCGGGCCAGGAGTCGCCGGAGGACTTCACCCTTCGCTCCGAGTTGCGGCGCACAATTGATCTGGGACTCGCGGCCCTGTCGGAAGAGCGGCGTATGGCGATCGTATTGGTGGATGTGGAGGGTTTCAGCTACGAGGAAGCCTCTACCGCCTTGGGCTGTTCCGTGGGAACCATAAAGTCTCGCATCAGCCGGGGCCGCCGGGAATTGCGGGATTACTTGAGAGCATGCGGGGAACTTCTGCCTTCCAGTTTCCGTCAGGAACAGTAGGGTTATGTGGCTTTTCGGAAAGCATAAACATCTGACGGAGGGTTCGCTGTCCGATTACGTCAGCGGCCGCCTATCGCAAGAGCAGCAACTTCGGGTGGACCGGATTGCGGACGACTGCGCCCATTGCCGTGCCGAGCTGGAGTCGTTAACGGCGACCCGTTCCCTGCTTGGTTCCATGCAGAGCGAGCCATTGCCCCGTAGTTTCGTATTCTCGGCAGTGCCAGCCGCCGGGCCCGCATTCACCCGTCCCGCGCCTACTTTCCGAACCCTGTTACCGGCGCCGACCTGGGCCTATGCCGGAGCCGCAACCGCCGTCGGTTTGGCCGCGCTATTGTTCGTACTGGCCGGCGCAATCGATATTTGGCTCCCCACGGGCATGGGGGCCGGAGCGGCAGCCCCTGTAGCCATGGCTCCGTCCCAAGAACAGGCAGCCTCTGCCCCGGCCTCCCCGGGTTTTGGCCAGATGATGCCGGCGGCGGAGAGCATGTCCGAATCGGCCTTTGCCCCGGAACCCCAGGCGGCGGCCTCGGCCGGCCCGGAACTTCCACCTGAGCCGGCGGCTGAAAGCATTGGCGCCCCCTTTGCGGATCCACCGGGTACCTCTGAACAGTCAATGGTTTCCGAACAGTCAGGGATGGCTGTTCCAACACCCTTTCCGGCGTCGGCTGGCGCAACCCCCACGGCAGCAGCTGCCCCTTCGGACCCGGAGGACGCTCCCGCACCTGTGGCAACGCCCCAGGCTGACAGCGCTCCGGCCCCGCCGGCCGATACGACCGAGAATGCCATACCCCTTCCCGAGACCGAAGCAGCCGGGGGCGAAGAAACGGCGCTTCCCGCTCCTGCGGGTTACCCAGAGGAAACGCTGCCAAGCCCCAGTAGCGAAAGTTATAACGGGGAGGCGTCCACAGCGTCCCTGCCCGCAGTTATCCCCACGCCCATGGCTCCAGGTGTGGCCGCTCAGGGTGAAGAGGTTGTTGGAGTGACTCCCCCGCCGCCAGCGCAATCATCATTGCCTGCCGAACCGGCAACCACGGCCAGGCCGCTCCCCACCGCCGCGCCAGCGACCGCTTCCGTTTTGGCGGTGACGCCAGCGCCCATGCCAACTCCCGTTGCCGCAATTGCGGTAACGGAAGAGGCCAGGACAGGTGGTGTAGAACCGGCAGCGGCTTCCGTACTGGAGGATACGACCGTGGAAGCGCCGGAGCCGGGCGGTGTCCTGACGACCCAGGAAGCCTTGCCAGCCGACGTTGATGAAGAACCATCGACCGATACAGGCCCGAAAAGCCTGACGGACTCAGCCCTTGCCGGTTCCCCGGCGGCAGCTTCCGAACCAATCGGCGCCCAGCAAGAGTCGCCAGAGGCCGCCAAGCCCGACCCGGCCGTTCCGTCACCCCCAGAAGCAACCCTTAGAGAGGGGCAAATGGACCGGGCGAAGGATACGCTGCCGGCGGGAGACTCCCCGGGAACCGGCGGGGTCAGCCTGCCCAACATTGACGGCCCATTCGTCCTAACCATTGGCCTCGTGGTTGTCGGGGCAGCCGTCCTGGTCCTGGTCCTGTTGGGAGTCTGGCGCTCTTTTCTGCGGGGCAGGCAGAACACCCGGCGGGGAACCTTTGGGACTTCTCTTACGTCTTGTATTGAATAGGAAGGCCCTTAAAGGGCCGAAAAGGAGGCAATGGCAAATGTCCAGGTCTATTCTCAGTAAATCTTTTGTTCTGGGACTCTTACTTACTATGGCCCTGGTTCTGATGGCGTGTACTTCCCAGGTGCCCGGCAGCGCCACGGTGGGCAGCGCCCAGGTGAACAGTGATTCGGCAAGGGTCGATGAGGCGGCGGGATCCCAACTGGCTAGCTCGGAAACGTCGGCAGCAGTGGAGGCGACGGCAGGCAGTCAGGACGCCCAGGTTGACCCGGAAGTCACCGACTTGCAGACCTCCGAAGTTGACGTGGCGGCCGGCGTGGGCAGCAGCGCTACCCTCTTGCGGGAGGGATCGGATTCGAACGACGGAACCACCATCCAGCAGGTGTCGGGAAGGAACATCGGTTCCGAAGGCATCTATGTTTCCGGTTCCGGCACGGCGAAGGCGGCTCCCGATTTGGCAACGTTGCGGCTGGGGGTAGAAGTTACGGATGTCACCGTCAGCAGGGCCCGCACCCGGGCCGCCGAGGACATGACCGACGTGATTGCCGCAGTTCGACAGGGCGGAGTGGAGGAGAAGGACATTCAGAGTGGCCATTACCGGATTCATCCCCGGTACACGGGCCGGGAAATCACCCGGTGCGTGGAGAGTGACGCCGCCGATTCAGGAGTGGGTCTGCCGGGCGTTGAAGGGGGGAAGGACTCCCCGGCTATTTCTACCGTTGAGCCTGAAGGACAGGAGTGCTTCCAGGAGTACCAGTCGGTGGTGACCGGTTACGAGGTCGTTAACAGCGTGGTAGTTCTGGTTCGAGACCTGGACAACGTTGACGACGTGATCGACAGAGCAGTTGAGGCCGGGGGGGACAGTTTTCGCTTTGAGAACCTTTCCTTTTCCATCCAGGACTCCTCGCCCCTACGTTCTGAGGCGAGGGCAGCCGCGATGGCCGAAATGAAGGCCAAGGCAGAGGAGATGGCATCCCTGGCTGGAGTGTCCCTGGGCGACGTGGTATTTCTTTCGGAAACCTTCGGCGCCGCTCCGCCGGCGCCCCTCTTTGGCGCCGAACGGGCCTTTGCCAGCATCGCTGCCGATACCGCTCCCCTGGTCAGCACACCCATCGCCCCCGGCGAAGTTTCCGTTGAGGTGCAGGTGGTGGGGCAATACCTGATAGCCGATAGCGATTAACCCGGTTTTTTGGATGTCGCCAGCGTGGTTGCCAACCGGGCCTGGGCCGGCCACGTAGCAGTGGCCAATCCCGTAGGCCCGCCGGTTGCGGTAGCGCCCAAGGCCCTTTAGAATCAGCGCAGCAGACAGTAATCCGTGGCCCCGGAAGATTCCGGGGCCACAGGTGAGTTTCCCCGCATTCCCTGGTGAATTCACGGCGGTAACCCATGGTATTGAGCGACCGGTCCATCAAGAAAGCCCTGGCCCAGGGGAGAATAGTCATAGATCCTCTGGAAGAGGAGCATATTCAGCCGGCCAGCGTGGATTTGCGCCTGGACCGAAAGGTTCTGGTCTTTGGCAATCACCAGCAGCCGTTCATCGATGTTCGGGAAAGCCTGGACAGCCTCAGCGAAATGGTGGTGGTGGAGGAAGACAAGCCCTTCATTCTGCACCCGGGTGACTTTGTGCTGGGCAGCACTCTGGAACACATAGAACTGCCGGCAGACCTGGTGGCGCGCCTCGAAGGAAAGAGTTCTCTTGGTCGCATCGGCCTGGTGATTCACTCAACGGCGGGGTTTGTGGACCCCGGCTGGAAGGGGAACCTGACACTGGAACTGAGCAACCTGGCCCGTTTGCCCATTACCCTATACTACGGGATGAAGATAGGACAGATTTCCTTCCTGGAACTGAGCACACCTGCCGACCGGCTGTATGGTTCCGAGTCCCTGGGGAGCAAGTATCAAGGGCAGCGGGAGCCCACCCCCAGCCGGTTTCATTGGGACTTCGGCGCCCAATGCTGACCCTTTCCAGCAATGGCCGTACCATTCCAGCACGGCCCCATTGCCGGAAGAAGGTGGTCAATAGCCCATGAGTGCGGTGACTCCCATGCAGCGGGCCCTTGAGTTAGCCCGGTCCGCCCTGGGCTCCACCAGCCCAAACCCGGCGGTGGGAGCCGTCGTCGCGCGGGATGGAAAGATTGTCGGGGAGGGTCATACCCTGCCGCCCGGCCAAAGTCATGCGGAGGTCGGCGCGTTGCGGCAGGCCGGAGAGTTGGCGCGGGGCAGCGTCCTCTACACAACCCTGGAACCCTGCTGTCATCAGGGCCGGACGGGCCCCTGTACTGAAGCCATCATCGCCGCCGGTGTAGGGGAAGTCGTGGTTGCAACCATCGACCCCAATCCCCTGGTGAGCGGCAGGGGCATGGAGTTGCTGAAGGCTGCAGGCGTTGATTGCCGTTTGGAGGGCTGCCCGGAAGCGGAACAGCTTTACGAGGCCTTCGCCAAGCACATTACAACCGGCCTGCCTTTTGTCGTGGCCAAGTATGCCATGAGCCTGGACGGCAAGATAGCCACCCATACCGGAGATTCCAAGTGGGTCACCGGCCCGGCGGCCAGGGAAGAAGTTCAGCGCATGCGCCGGGAGTGCGATGCTGTCCTGGTGGGCATCAATACCCTGCTGGCCGACGACCCACAGTTGACGGCGCGAACGTCCGATGGTTCTCCCAGGGAGCGCCAACCCCTTCGCATAGCCCTGGACAGCCGTTGCCGCACCCCCACCACGGCCAGGATGCTCGGTGAGCCGGGGGAAACCCTCCTGATTACCTCGGAAGAGGCGAATGCGGAAGATGTCAGGAGTCTGGAGCGGGCCGGGGCCGAGGTGTGGGTCGCTCCGTTACAATCGCCGGGGATGGTGGATGTGGCTAGGGTCATGTCGGAACTGGGGCGTCGGGGTATCGTCAACCTGCTGGTGGAAGGGGGAGGCGCCACCCTGGGCAGTCTCTTCGACGCGGGCTTGGTGGACAAGGTCAATGTCTTCGTGGCCCCGATGATTATCGGGGGTAGCAAGGCCGCGTCGCCCGTGGAGGGGACTGGCCCGGATTTTATGCGCCAGGCTTGGCAGATCGAAAAGAGTAACTTACGGCAAGTTGGGCCGGACTGGTTCATTTCCGGTTATCCCACCAGGAACCAATGAGAGAGAACCAATGAAAGGCGGGCGGCATGTTCACTGGAATCGTTGAAGAAGTGGGCGCGGTGGTCGAACGCGCTGAGTACGGGATGACGGTCGGGGCTCAGCTGGTCATGGATGACCTCAAGCTGGGCGACAGCGTGGCGGTTAACGGCGCCTGCCTGACGGTGGTCGACCTTTCCGACCGGGCTTTCCGGGTTGACCTGGCCCCCGAGACCCTGAGGCGCACCTCCCTGGGAGAACTCTCCCAGGGTGGACCGGTCAATCTGGAACGACCGTTGGCAGTGGGCGGCCGCCTGGGCGGGCACATAGTGCAGGGCCACGTTGACGGAACGGGACGCGTTATGTCCATTAGGCCGGAGGGCGATTGCTTCATCTTCCGGATACGCGCTCCCAAACGGCTGATGCCCTACATCGTGGAGAAGGGCTTCATTACCGTCGAGGGGATCAGCCTCACGGTCGTGAAGTGCAGCCCTGCCTCTTTCACCATTTCTGTGATACCATACACTTTCGCCCACACGAACCTTGAGTCCAAGAAAACGGGAAGCCGGGTCAACCTGGAAGTTGACATTCTGGCCAAGTACGTGGAAAACCTGATGGGCAGATGATTGCAGTCGGATCCCACGGTGCATTCAGGGTTGGGAAAGGCTGATCCCAATTCTTTTGGAGACGGGAAAGTACAATGCCTTTGGCTAGCATAGAAGAGGCCCTGGAAGATCTCAAGGCGGGAAAGATTCTCGTGGTGGTGGACGACGAGAAGCGGGAGAACGAAGGCGACCTGGTCATGGCCGCCGAAATGATTACCCCCGAGGCCGTCAACTTCCTGGTTACCCATGGCCGGGGCCTGCTCTGCATGCCCATGAAGGAAGACCGTCTCAACGAGTTGGGAATCAAGCTGATTGAAAGTGAGCACTCCCCCAGCGAGATGCCCACCGCCTTCACCATGTCGGTGGACTACAAGGTGGGCACAACGACAGGGATTTCAGCCGGGGACCGGGCCGCCACCATCCAGGCCCTCATAGATCCGGAGGCTCGGCCCGATGAGTTTTCCAGGCCCGGC
This sequence comes from Dehalococcoidia bacterium, assembly GCA_965221385.1. GTDB lineage: Bacteria > Chloroflexota > Dehalococcoidia > Lucifugimonadales > UBA3495 > Bin22. The sequence goes on along the minus strand of OZ244885.1, from coordinate 263,561 downwards.
CATCTTTTCCCCCTGCAGTACTATCCCGGCGGCGTAATGGTGCGGCCCGGCCACACCGAAGCCATTGTTGACCTGTGCGAAATTGCGGGGATGTACCCGGCCGGCGTGGTTTGCGAGATTATGAACGATGACGGTTCCATGTCCCGCCTGCCTGACCTGGAGGTTTTCGCCTCGGAGCATGGGCTGCGGATCTTGAGCATTGCCCAGATTGTCGCTTACCGGCGGCGGGTGGAAGCCCAGGCCAGGCGAGTCGCCGAGTCCCGCCTGCCAACGAAGTATGGTGAGTTCCGAGTCATCGCCTACGAAAGTCCCTTCGACCCCGGCGAGCATATTGCCCTCACCCTGGGGGAATGGGAACCGGGTGAACCCGTCCTGACGCGGATTCACAGCGAATGCCTCACCGGCGACGTTTTCGGGAGTATGCGGTGTGATTGTGGGGAGCAGTTGGAATTGGGCCTGGAAGTTATAAGTAAAGAGGGAACTGGCGTCTTCCTTTACCTGCGGCAGGAGGGCAGGGGAATCGGCCTTCACAACAAGATTAGGGCATACTCCATACAGGACGAAGGCTCCGATACCATTGAAGCCAACCTGCAGCTGGGGTTTGACGCCGACATGCGCCACTACGGCCTGGGTTCCAAGATTTTGGCGGATCTAGGTATAAGCAGGGTGCGCCTGCTTACCAACAATCCCAGCAAGGTGGTCGGCCTGGCCAGCTCCAACATCGAAGTTGTCGAGCGAGTCCAGCTGGAAGTGCCCGCCAATGAGGTTAACCGAGACTACATGGAAACCAAGCGGGTCCACATGGGCCACATCCTTGGCTCCTGTTCCTGAAGCCGGCAGTATCGGAAGGCTGGTAGCGAAAATGGTGGGGGCCGGTCAGTAGTGACCGGCCCCTTTAATTTTGCGAACGTCAGCCCCGCCCGGCCCTTGCCGGGACTGCTTACCCTCCGGTAGGGGTTTCCCGCCCCCGCTCGTGTTGGCGTTCTTGAGTTGTCTGAACACTGGTGCCAGCGCCCGTCAGGCAGCCAGCCTTAATTCACCTGAGAAATCAGGTAGGCCTCGATGAAGTCGGTGACATCCCCACCCAGCACCGCTTCCGGGTTGGTACTCTGGTGATTGGTCCGGTGGTCCTTCACCGACTTATAGGGGTGCAGGACGTAACTGCGAATCTGGTTTCCCCATTCGGCGGCTACCCTTTCCCCGCGCAACCGGGCCAATTCCTCGGCCCGCTGGTCGTTCTGGCGAGCCAGCAAGCGTGCGGTCAGGATCCGCATGGCGTACTCCCGGTTCTGGTGCTGGGATCTCTCCGTCTGGCAGGAAACGACGATTCCCGAGGGCAGATGGGTTAGCCGGACCGCCGACGCCACTTTCTGCACGTTCTGACCGCCTGGGCCGCTGGACCGGAAGGTGTCCATCTTGATGTCTTCGGGCCGAATGGCTATATCTTCATCCTCGCCGGCTGCCGGCAGCACCTCCACCTGGGCAAAGGATGTGTGGCGCAGGTTGTTGGGGTCGAAGGGGGAAAGCCTCACCAGCCGGTGGACGCCATGCTCGGCCCGGAGGTGGCCATAGGCCAGCGGCCCTCCAATCTCCATGGTGGCGCTGCGCAGGCCGGCCACGTCGCCGTAAGCCATGTCCATCACCTGCACCGGGCGCTTCTGCTGTTCGCCCCAGCCGGCGTACATCTTCAGCAGCATCTCCGCCCAATCCTGGGAGTCCGAGCCGCCGGCGCCGGAAAAGACGGAAACGATGGCGGGCCGGTCGTCGTAAGGCCCGGACATGGTGAGGTTTAGCTCCTCCTTGGAAAGGCTCCTGGCCAGCGTTGCGGCATCGGCCGCTATCTGCTCCAGCAGCGACTCATCCCCGTCCTCCGCGGCCAGTTCGGCCAATTCCTGCAGGGTGGCCGCCTGGGATTCCATGCCCCGCCACAGACTGACCGTATCCTTCAATTGGCCCAGGGCACGCATGTCCGTCTGGGCTTGCCGTGGGTCGTCCCAATACCCTGGTTGCGCGGCGTTGCGCTCCAGGCGGGCCGCCTCAGTTTCTTTGGCAGGAAGGTCAAAGCCGCTCCACGACCGAGGAGATTCTCTGAACCAGGTTGGCGAGTTCCGGCTTCAATTCTTCCACTACCATTCTCCAATCCAGGGCGTCCAAGAAAATGGCCGACCCCTGGGCATGCTACGAATTACCGCTTTCCATTATACGAAAAACGTACCCCGCTTTCTACCGAGGTCTGTGCCCGGTAGGCTGTCGCTCTTCAACAGATACCCACCCATTCAGGGATATGTAAACCTGGGGGAGCGCGCGAACCTGCATTCCAGATGGAGCAAGTGTATGATTGGTGCGGCAAGTATGGTTGCCGTAGATTATCCTCGGTCCGGCTCACGGAGACTGAAGGAACAGGACGGGCAGAATGAAGATACTCCTCATCATTTCATTGATTGGCCTGGCCTTCGTCATGGGCCTGGTTGCCCCGGACATCGACCAGAGATTCTCCTTCCTGACCCATCGCTCCATAATCACTCATGGCCCCTGGCTGGCCCTTCTGGCCACCTGGGCAGCGAGCCAATTCAGGCATTCCTCCGCCATGCCTCTGATAGCCTGTGGATTCGCCCTGGGACTGACCATCCACTTCGCTTCGGACCTTTTCCCCAAGCAGTGGATTGGTTATGCACTGATCCATGTCCCCTTCTGGCGCCGTCTCGCCCCTCTCGCGAGCATCGTATGGTTGGCGGTCTCCCTCATCGTTTCCCTTGCCTGCGCCCTGGCAATGGGGTGGCGGGCCGTGCCCAAAGAGCAGGGCTAAGTGGCTCTGGACCCTGGGACGGATGTTATTCATTAATTGGCTGAACGCTGGCTTGAACAGTTGCTGTCATGGGCAAATTTGCCCCGTCTGGGTGTGGTTGGTAGAATCAGGGAGTTCGTCGCCGATCGCCGGCGATTGGCATCCTTCCCGTGAACTGGAACGCATGGTTCATTACCCCACATTTGGAGGCCCCCATTGGAACTGCTTTCCGTTGCCCTTCTGGCCCTAGCAGCTTACCTCATCGGGTCGGTCGTGCCCTCTTACTATGTGGCCCGGTACCGGCAGGCCATCGACATACGCAGCGTGGGCAGCAGGAACGCCGGTACCTTGAACACGTTCCACCATGTGGGCCCCTGGTGGGCCCTCGTGGTGCTTATCTTCGACACCGGCAAGGGGGCAATTGCCGTTCTGCTTCCCCTTTGGGTGGGCGCTCCCCAATGGGCTGTGTTCATCACGGCTCCGGCGGTGCTGGCCGGCCACAATTGGCCCATTTTGCTCAAGTTTCAGGGTGGCAAGGGAGCCGCCTCCCTTATGGGCATTTGCCTGGCATTTGCTCCATTGGCATCTATGATCAGCCTTATTCCTGGGATTATCGCCACTTTCGGTACCAAGAACGGCATTGCTGGCCTGGTGATCGGCTTTGCCACACTGAATACTCTGCTGCTGGCGGCCTGGGTTTTTGCCTGGGACCAGCTGGCCCCACAACCGGGGTGGCATCAATTGGCCCTAAGTCTTCCCTTGACCCTATTGGTTGCCATCGTATACGGCATAACCATTCGGAAGCAGTTGATGCGGGCCATCCGGGAGCGCAGCGTTAAGGTTGCCTTGTATGGGACGCCGGACCGCCAGTAAGGAAATGTCCCGCCCCACCTGAATTAGTTCTGCATCGCCCAGGGTATGGATTCAAACTGCGGCTGCCTGCGCCTTCCACCCAAATGGCGGCGCTACTAACTTTCCACGGCTATGTTGAGTATAATTGGTTGGTGGCCCGAGCCTGCTGACCCAATCGGCGGCTCACCAAGGGCCAAGACCACTGCAGGAAGTCCTTATGCTTGACCATGGGTCTCTCGACCATTCCAATGCCGACGCCGCCCAGGCCCTGCGCCACCGGATGCGTCACTCCGCCGCGCACGTCATGGCCGACGCGGTGCTGCAGATTTTCCCCGAAGCCAAGATGGGCATTGGCCCGCCAACCCAAGACGGCTTCTACTATGATTTCGACGTTTCCCGCCCCTTCACGCCGGAAGACCTGCAATCCATTGAAGAGCTGATGCAGCAGACCATCGCCTCTCGGCAGCCCTTCGTCCGGGAGGAAATCAGCCGCAGGGAGGCGGTTGAACTCTTCGGAGACCAGCCCTACAAGCTGGAAATAATCGCCGACCTGCCCGAGGAAACCACGCTGAGCATCTACCGCCACGGTGGTTTCGTGGACCTGTGCCAGGGCCCCCACGTGGATGGAACGGCGGACATCCAGGCCATCAAGCTGCTGAACATCGCCGGGGCCTACTGGCGCGGCGACGAGGGTCGTCCGATGCTTCAGCGCATCTACGGAACGGCGTGGGAAAGCCAGGATGCCCTGGATGACTACCTCCACAAGTTGGAAGAGGCAGAACGCCGGGACCATCGCACCCTGGGCCGGCAGTTGGGGCTCTATTCCATCCACGACGAAATTGGTCCGGGGTTGATTGTGTGGCACCCCAAGGGTGGCGTGGTTCGCAGCCTAGTGGAGGATTACTGGCGCGGCCTTCATTACCGGCATGATTACAACATCGTTTACTCCCCCCACATTGGCCGGGCGCAGCTCTGGCAGACCAGCGGCCACCTGTCCCACTACCGGGAAAGTATGTACGCGCCGGTGGAGGTGGACGAGCAGGAGTATTTCCTGAAGCCCATGAACTGTCCCTTCCACATTATGATCTACCGGTCGGCTCTGCGAAGTTATCGTGAGTTGCCCTTGCGAATTGCCGAGTTGGGGACGGTATACCGTTATGAACGCAGCGGGGTGCTGCATGGGCTGATGCGGGTGAGGGGATTCACCCAGGACGATGCCCACATATTTTGCCTGCCGGAACAGGTGGAATCGGAAGTGGGCGGCGTGCTGGACCTGACCTTTGAACTGCTGGACGCCTTCGGATTTACCGACTTTTCCATCTCCCTGTCCACCAGACCCGAAAGCTACGCCGGCGAACTGGATATGTGGGAACACGCAACCGAGTCTCTGCGGCGCGCCCTGGAAGAGCGAAGCCTCGTGTACGATATTGACGATGGCGGCGGGGCCTTCTATGGCCCCAAGATCGACATCAAGATTAAGGATGCCCTGGGCCGGGATTGGCAGTGCACCACCGTCCAGTTCGATTTCAACCTGCCGGAACGTTTTGACCTCTCTTTCATGGATGCGGACGGGGGGCGCAGCCGGCCCTATATGGTGCACCGGGCCATCCTGGGTTCCTTGGAAAGGTTCCTGGGCGTTCTGATTGAACACTATGCCGGCGCCTTCCCCCTGTGGCTGGCTCCCACCCAGGCGGTGGTGATTCCCATCGCCGACCGCCACCAGGAATACGCCGACTCCGTAAAGAAGACGCTGGAAGGCAGGGGTTTCCGCGCCGAGGTGGACGGACGCAGCGAACGCATGAACCTGAAGATCCGCAACGCCCAGATGCAAAAGGTTCCGTATATGCTGGTGGTGGGAGACCGGGAACAGGAGGAGGGTACGGTCGCCGTGCGCACCCGGGAAGGGGGCAACCTGGGAGCTTTGCCCCTGACGGAACTGCTGGAGACTCTGGTCGAGGAAGTGAAGTAGATGCCCAACCGGTTGATTGGCGAAACCAGCCCCTACCTGCTCCAGCACGCCCACAATCCGGTGGACTGGTATCCCTGGGGAGAGGAGGCGCTGAACCGCTCCCGCGCGGAGGACAAGCCAATTCTGCTCAGCATTGGCTATTCCGCCTGCCACTGGTGCCATGTTATGGAGCGGGAATCCTTCGAGGACGATGAAATCGCCGCTCTGATGAATGCCAATTTCGTCAACATTAAGGTTGACCGAGAAGAGCGGCCGGACCTGGACGCGGTGTATATGGAGGCGGTCCAGATGCTCACGGGGAGCGGTGGCTGGCCCATGACCGTCTTTCTCACCCCCGATGGCAGCCCCTTCTACGGCGGAACCTACTTCCCGCCAGCGGACCGGATGAATATGCCCGGGTTTCCCCGTATTTTGCTGGCGGTAACCGAGGCCTACCGAACCAATCGGGGGGAAATAGAGCGGGTAACCGGGCAGTTGACCGAACAGATGGGGCGATCCGGCCAGTTGTCCCAGGGCAATACCCTACTGTCAGTTGATGTACTCCACGAAGCGTACTCGCGGCTGGCTGCCAACTTCGACTACCAGAACGGCGGGTTTGGCTCGGCCCCCAAGTTCCCCCAGCCGATGACTCCCGAATTCCTGCTCCGGTACCATCACCAGGGCCACAACCCCCGCGCCCTGGAAATGGTCGAGCTTACCCTGGAGAAGATGGCCCGAGGCGGCATGTACGACCAATTGGGGGGCGGCTTCCACCGCTACTCCACCGACGCCTATTGGCTGGTGCCCCACTTCGAAAAGATGCTGTACGACAACGCGCTCCTGGCCCGTCTATATCTTCACGCCTACCAGGTTACCGGCAAGGAGCTGTACCGCCGCGTAACCGAGGAGACGCTGGATTATGTTCTGCGGGAAATGACCGACCCCCTGGGTGGCTTCTACTCGGCCCAGGATGCCGACAGCGAAGGGGTAGAGGGGAAGTTCTTCGTATGGTCGCCTGACGAAATACGCGCCGTCCTTGGGGATGCCGATGGCAATATGCTGGGCGGATATTACGGTGTTACCGATGCCGGTAACTTTGAAGGAGAGAATATCCTGCACGTCCCCCAGCCCCCGGAAGCCTTCGCTCAGGACCACGGCATCTCGGTTCAGGAGTTGGATGCGCTGCTGGCCCGGGGCAAGCCTCTGTTGTTGGCCGCACGGGAAAAGCGGGTTCACCCGTTCAAGGACGACAAGGTAATCGCTTCCTGGAATGGGCTGATGCTCAACGCCTTTGCCGAGGTGGGCGCGGCTCTGCAGAGGGAGGATTATCTGGCGGCCGCCTCGGCCAACGCCACCTTCATTCACGAACAGTTATGGCAGGGAGGGCGACTGTTGCGCACCTACCGGGATGGCCAGGCGAAAATTCCCGGTTACCTGGAGGATTACGCCTGCGTTGCCCTGGGGTACCTGTCCCTATACGAGGCGACTTTCGGTCGGGTTTGGCTGGACCGGTCCGTCGCCCTGGCCGAAACTATGATTGAACTCTTTTGGGACGACGCCATTGGTGGCTTCTACGACACCGGCGCCGACCATGAGTCCCTGGTCACCAGGCCCCGGGACGTGTTCGACAACGCCCAACCCTGCGGCGGTTCCGTGGCCTCTGAACTGCTGTTGCGACTCGCCATCCTGGTGGGCAACGAAGACTTCAATCTGAAGGGTTCCCAGCCCCTGAGGGCCGTGGCCCGGTTGATGACTCAGGCTCCGGGCGGCGCTGCCAATTGGCTGGGGGTATTGGACTTCTACACCTCATTGCCCAAGGAAATCGCCATCATTGGGCCAAGGAATGATGAACGAACCAATCTGCTTACGGAAGCAATCTTTGGTCGTTACCTGCCCAACCGGGCGCTGGCCGGGGCAGTTGCAACCAACGGCGGGGACGGGTTACCCAGTACCGAGGCCACCCAGGGGATACCGTTGTTGGAGAACCGGGGGTTGGTGGACGGGAAACCCACGGCCTACGTCTGTCAGAACTACGCTTGCCAACTGCCCGTCACCGACCCGGCCTCCCTCTCCTCCCAGCTGGACGGTTGACACCCGCTTCCCAGCCAATGGTTCAGCCCGGTTCGTTTTCGCGGCGATGGCTTAATCGTTCAGGCGGAACCTGATCCGGAGCAGCAACGCCTCAGGATCCCCTGGTTCGGTTACCCTGGCCCAATCCGCCGTGCGATGCCCCACCACCCAGGCAATGCCCTGTCTTCCGACCAGCAGGGGTACCCGATCCCGCCAGTCTCGGGGAACCTTGGCGTCGATGAAGAAGTCGTGAAGTTTCTTCGACCCCCGCATGCCCAGGGGCTGAAAGCGATCGCCCTCCTCCCGGCTGCGAACCCAAAGACCTCCAGAAAGGGAATCCGGGGCAAAATAGGCGGTAAAGTCGTCGGGTGGTCGGATGACTTCCTGCGTTCGATTGGGAAGAAGCTCCAAGGTCACCTCCCATTCGCCAGCGTTGCAGACCAACGGCCGGTTGGAAACGGACGGCATTGGGAGGTCAAAGGGTTCCGTCAACTCCGGGTAGGGGCATTCGATTGCGGACCTTCCCTGCCGGACGGCAACTTGCAAAGGGGTAACCTGAAAGGAAAGCCCGCCGGGAAGGGACATGGTTCTGTCCCGACCCTCTTCGCCGGCGATAATGGTCATTGTTCGCAGGTGGCTCTCGTTCAGTCGCCGGGGATCGCCATTGGCGATGGCAAAGGCCCGGCGGAGGGCCATCCGTTGCAGGGACGGATGCAGGCGGGTTAACCCCGATCTTTCCAGGATTACGGCAACCGAAGGGTCTCCCGACTTGTCGGAAATGGTTTCAACATTCGCCAATTCCGGCCAATGGCGATCCAGTTCCTGCTCCATGTAGTCCAGGTCGAGGGCTGCGGTATTGGCCAGGCGCGCCAATGCTTCCTGAACCCGTGGGTTGTAGCCGTCGGCGAGGGATGGCATCAGTTCATGCCTCACCCGATTGCGGGTAAACCGGAACATGGAATTGCCGCTGTCGGTGCGATAGGAGCGCCCCAGTTCCCGACAGTACCCCACCGTTTCGGCCTTGGTCACCTCCAGAAGGGGCCGGAAAACCATGGGAGACTCCAATCCGGTGGGCCAGGGCCAGGGAGCGATTTCGGTCATTCCCCGCAGCCCCGCCAAACCCGTGCCCCGGAGAATGTGCAACAGAACCGTTTCCGCCAGATCATCGGTGGTGTGTCCGACGGCTACGGCTGGGGCGCCGGCTTCTTCGGCAACCTCTGCCAGGAACTGGTAGCGCATCTCCCGCGCGCCCTGTTCGAAGGAAGATATGTGGCGTTCCCGTTGGTATGCGATGGGGTCCTGCTTAGCAACGGAGAAAGGCAGGGACAATTCGGAGGCCATACGCTCCACGAAGCGAGCGTCCTCGTCGGCCTCTTCACCCCGAAAATCATGGTTCAGGTGGGCGACCCGCAGGGTAATGCTGCAGGCATCCTGAAGGCGATAAAGGCTGTACAACAGGGCCGTGGAGTCTGCCCCACCGGAGCAGCCGACTACTAACCCTTTCCCCTCCCCGGCCAGTCCAGCCCTCCAGAGGGCGGATGCAACCTTGCCATCCACCTGCGCAACGACGGACATGGCTGCTGGCTGTCAACCAGGTACCGAGCCACCGGAGGGCAACAGGTGGCAGGTGGAGTTATACGAGAGCATTCGGCGTCCGTTGGGGTCGCTCTCGAATGTGCTGACCGAACCCAGGGCCAGGCGCATCCGGTGAAAGTTGGCCAGAGGCATTCCCAGCAGCTTGCCGCAAATTGTTCTGATGGTGAAGTTGTGAGAAATCACCGCGAGGGTGTCCCCCGGTCCATGAAGCTGTTCCAGTTCCAGGATAACCTGCCAGGACCGTTCGGCCAGGGCTTCCAGGGACTCGCCACCGGGCATGACAACTTGCTCCGGGTTCTGGTTCCAGGTTTGGAATACCTCCGGCCAGCCGGCCCGCATCTCCTCCCCTCGGACTCCCTCCAGTTCGCCCAGGGCCAACTCCATCAACCCAGCCCTGGTCTGGACGGGCAAACCCAACTCGGTTCCCATGGCCGTGGCCACCTGCATGGTCCTGACCAGGGGGCTGGAGTAAATGGACGTAATTCCCCAGTCCCTGGCCGCCCGGGCGATTACCCCAGCCTGGGCCAGACCCGTTTCGTTCAGCGTGGTGTCGTGCTGCCCCTGGAATCGGCCCAGCTGGTTCCATTCCGTCTCGCCGTGGCGTACCAGGTAAAACTTCACGCCGAAACCCCTTCGACCTCACCCTCCTCCCGCTGGACCAGGACCTCGTCAATGCGGACGCCGCTCATGGAACGAACCGTGATCTTCAGGTTGCCGTGGACCAGAATCTCGCCAGCTTCGGGGATGTAGCCGAGCCGGTCAAGGATGAAGCCAGCGACGGTCTGGTAGTCCCCCTCGGGCAGGTCCAGATTCAGCCTTTCGTTGGCGTTCAGGATTGTAATGCTGGCATTCAGGCGATAGGTATCTTCGTCCAGGAGTGAGAAATCCTCGCCGGCAACGTCGCTCTCGTCGTCAACCTGGCCGACAATCACTTCCAGCATCTGCTTTAGGGTGACCAAACCGGCAATTCCCCCGAATTCGTCCACGGTCAAGACCATGCCGTAGCCGGCCTGCTGCATCTCGGAGAAGGTATCTGCCACGGACTTGGTTTCGGGAACGAAGTGAGCCGACCGGAGCAGGTCGGTAACGCCGTCTGTGGGCTGCAGTTCGCCCTTCCCCAGGGCCAGCAGCACGTCCTTGTTGGACAGTACTCCAACCACGTTTTCGATGTCCCCTTCATAGACCGGAAAACGGGTATGGTTGTGTTCCGCATAGAGTCCCAGGAAGCTCTTGAGGGTGGTGCCCTTTTCAACCCAAACTATTTCGGTTCTGGGAGTCATGATTTCCTGGACCTTTTGGTCGCCGAACCGGAATACCTTGTTGAGGAGTTCGGCTTCGGTCTGTTCCACCGCCCCCGTCTGCGCTCCCACCTCGATCAGGGAGCGAATCTCACCCTCGCTGACCTCGGCGGTTGAGTTGGTGATGCCCAGCACCCGGGTGAAGAGATTGGTGATTATCTGCAACACCTTAATGCCTGGGGACAGGATGAATTCCACCAACGTGAGCGGCTTGGCATAGGCGAACACCAGCATTTCTGACCGGTTCCACGCGATGGTCTTGGGAAGAGTTTCGCTGAAGATAAGCAGGAACAGGGTGACGCCTACGGTAGCAACCAACAGCGCTATTCCTTCATGTTCTATCAGGTTTAGGGCGATGGTGGTGCCCAGGGCGGCGGCCGCAGTGTTGACCAGGTTGTTGCTTAGCAACACCGTCGCCAGAAGACGTTCCGGTCTCTGCACCAGGCGCTCAACCAGCTTGGCGTTGGCCCGCCCAATGCTCACGAGGTGGAGCAGGCGAGCCCTGGGCAAGGCGATAAAGGCGGTCTCCGATGAGGAAAAGAAGGCGGACAGACCGAGGCAGATGGTCAACAGGATTAACCTACCTAAATCGTCAGATTCCATACTTGAACTCTATGGCCTCCTGAACTTGTGATAATGAGATTCTGCAACCGTGATGTTGCGCCGAACAGGCAATAAGCGATGATAGCATTTGGGCCATTCCAATGCAAAGTTGACCTTCCGGCCCAATATACCTACCATGTTAACAATCCATCAGTTAGCGACCATTTGGGAAGGGCCAAAGCGAATGCAGTTCTGAAGGGCGGCCCTGCCTGGCTTCAGCCCAGCCCAACCGCCCCGGTCTGGGTTCCGGAGTTGGCTGCTCCGAAAATTGCATCGGGCAAGGCGGCGGAATCAGATTCGAGAGCGGAATCCGGCATACCAGGGAACTTACTTCAGCCCCCTCTCATGCCAGGATTGGACGGCTAAGGGAATATCTGGACCCGGGATAAGGAAAGGGAAATGGGCTTGAAAATATTGGGAATCGAAACTTCCTGCGACGAAACGGCGGTCGGAGTGGTGGAAGACGGCCGTAGCCTCCTGTCGAACGTGGTTTCATCCCAGGTGGCGCTGCATGCTCCCTACGGCGGGGTGGTTCCCGAAGTGGCCTCCCGCCAGCACATACGCGACATGGGGCCAGCCCTGGAGCGTTCCCTGGCCGACGCAGGGGTTGAACTTTCCGATATTGACGTGGTGGCGGCCACCTACGGCCCCGGCCTGGCTGGCTCGCTGATTACCGGCCTGAATACCGCCAAGGCCCTCTCCTTCAGCCTGGGCAAACCGTTGGTGGGCGTCAACCACCTGGAAGGCCACATCTACGCCGCCTGGCTGGACCGGGAAGCGGGCGAGCCGCCGGAGGAGGAACCGGGCTTTCCCCTGGCCTGCCTCGTGGCCTCCGGCGGCCATACGGACCTCATCCTGATGGAAGGACACGGAGTGTATCGCCTGGTGGGGCGTACCAGGGACGACGCTGCCGGCGAGGCCTTCGATAAGGCTGCCCGGATCCTTGGCCTGGGCTTTCCCGGCGGCCCCGAAATTCAACGGGCCTCCGAAGCAATGGACGGCCACGATTATCCGCCCCTGCCCCGGGCCTGGATGCGCGATACCCTGGACTTCAGCTTCAGCGGGGTCAAGACGGCTCTGCTTCACCTGGCCCAGGCCCAGGGCCTTTATCCTCCCGATGAGCAGGTTGCCTTGGATGAAGAGTCCCAGCAGAAATTGCGCCGCATGGTTGGCCAGATGGCCTCCAACTTCCAGGAATCGGTGGTTGAGGTGATGGTCGCCAAGACCCTGGAAATGGCCCAGCGGTACAACGCAAAGGGAATAGTCCTGGGGGGAGGCGTCACCGCCAATGCTCGCCTGCGGGCCGAAATAACCAGGGCTTCCTCCCTCCCGGTTATCATACCCCCACCGGTTCTCTGCACCGACAACGGCGCCATGATAGCGGCCTGCGCCTATTTCCAATACCGGCGTGGCGAGCAGTTCGGCCTGGAACTGGATATTGATCCGGCCCTGCCCCTGGGTTGAACCGCTCCGGCGAACGGCCCTCGCCCTGGTAATTCAGCCGCTCTTGGGCCAAACTTCCGGAGGGCTTGACGGGCGCCAGTCCCGTTCCCGTCGGGCGGCAAAGAGGCACTCCACCACCTCGTTGACCTCCGGTATTCGCTCGGCGCCACTTACCGGAACGGAAAGGCTCCAGTTGGGGCCCTGCAATGTTAGCTTGCCGCCGGGCCGGCGAACGCCGCGCCGCCAATAGAACCATGCCATCACGGATACGGCCGCCAGAAGGATGAAGGGCGCCAAGTCCATATTGATGCTCGGAATTTGTGGCCCCTGCACCTGGCCGGCCAACCAATAGGCAATCAGCAGGTAAACGCCAACGGCGGCAATCAGGGCGAGGATTCCCCGCAGCGGCGACAATGTACCCTTCGGCGCCAACTCCAACACCACTCCCTTCAGTTCTTCCACCGGTAACAGGGTAGTTTCTCGGGTGTTGCCATCCTCCCTGAAGAAAAGGATTCGCTGGTTGGTGGCAATGAGCATTTGGCCCTTGGCGGAAGGTTCGTCCAGCAGTCCATCGTCCAGCGAAAGCACCCGCGCCACCCTTTCCCCCGACAGGAGGGCAGTGCCCCGGACCCGGGATAGGTAATTCGTTCGCCTCGTGGACTGCGTAATACCCTGGTCGGTCAATTCGCGCCTCCCTAACTTCTGGTGGTTCTCCAGATCCGCTACTCGCCTCAATTTACGACTATTCCCCCGTACAGCGGCTGAACTTCCATGGCGTTCCAGGTCTGGAGTAGCGGCTATCGGTTGAACCCGGCCCCGAAAGTTCCGCCGTATGTTACCATTGCGGTTGTACGATATGCCAGCGTTATGCCAATGCAACGGGAGGCTACCATGGCTGACCTGACCAACGAGGAAATTCATGCCCTGGGGCGCTCGGTGGGCCTGGACATTCGGGAACCGGAACTTACCCAGGTGGGCTACAGCCTGAACGCCCTGCTGGAGGCCATGGCCGCCATCAACGCACCGGGGGCAAGTTTCGTGGAACCCCTGCCCATTACCGTAAATGGCTTGGAGGTAAGGGATGAATCCTAACGACATTCCATACCTGTCTGCCACCGAACTGGGTAGCCTCATCGAGACCCGGGAAATCACTCCCCTGGAGGCGGTCGATGCCTACCTGGACCGAATAGGTAAGGCTGACGGGAACCTAAATTCCTTCATAACAGTTTCCGCCGAGCAGACTCGGCAGGAGGCGCGGGACCGAGGCGAGGAAATCTCGCGGGGAGAATACCGGGGCCCTCTGCACGGTATCCCTGTGGGCGTGAAGGACCAGATATACGTTAGGGGCATTCGCAATTCCGACGGGTCCAAGATTCGTGAGGACTTCACTCCCGACTTTGACGCCACTGTAGTTGCCAACCTGCGCCGGGCCGGCGCGGTCATACTGGGCAAACTGAACATGAGCGAGTTCGCCATGGGCGACCCAATCAGTTCCTACTTCGGGGCCGCGCGCAATCCCTGGGACCTGGAGCGCAATCCCGGCACTTCCAGCACCGGGTCCGGGGCCGCCACCGCCGGGTTTCTCTGCGCCACCTCCCTGGGTGAGGACACCGGCGGTTCCATTCGGGGGCCGGCCGCCAACTGTGGGTTGGTGGGAATAAGGCCGACCTGGGGCAGGGTCAGCCGTTACGGGGTGGATGGCGCCTGCTGGTCAATAGATACCATTGGGCCCATATCCCGCACAGTCTCCGACTGCGCTGCCACCCTGGGCGCAATCGCCGGCTATGACCCCAACGACCCTTATACCGGGCGGGTTCCCGTTCCCGATTACCGAGCGAGCCTCACCGGAAATATCGCCGGCCTGAGAGTGGGCCTGGTCACCGAACTCATGGACCCGGACCTGGGTCTCGACTTGCAATCCAGGGATGCCGTCCGGGCAGCTGCCGGAACGCTGGCCCAGTTGGGCGCAGAGGTGCGGGAGGTATCGCTGCCCCTGGCTCGACACACCGGAGCCATCGTTCGCACCATCACCCATACCGAGCGGGTTAGTTTGCGCCCGGAATGGCTACGGGAACGCCCGGCAGACTACCACGTCAACACCAGGATCGCCTTTATGACCGGCAACCTGATTCCCGGTCAGGTGTATTACCGGGCGCAAAAGTTGCGGTCCATGGTACGGCGGCAGGTTCTGGACTTGCTTCAGGACGTGGACGTGCTGATTCAACCAACCTCTTCCGGTCCGGCGGGCAAGCTGGACTTCACCACCGGGGTCGCCAGTAAGGAAGAGGCGGCCCGCGCCCTGGTAGAGGGCAGCTTCCGGGGTGCCTACAGCCTGAGTGGGTGTCCCGCCCTTTCCATCCCCTGCGGATTTACGGATCCGGGCGAAGGTGGATTGCCGCTGGCGCTACAGATTGCCGGCCGTCCCTTTGCGGAAGCTACGGTTTTGAATACTGCCTACGCCTACGAGCAGGCAACCCCCTGGCATGAGCGGAAGCCGCCAATATAGCATGGCAGGATTTGCCGGCAGACCTACAGGGCATTTTCGAATCTGGCCTTTTGAAATTCTTTAGATTGGGGCGGCCGGGAAGTTTGGCCGCTTCCACACAGGAGATCAAATAATGACGCTACCCAATCCGGGCGCCTGGCAGGCCAAGTTGGAAGCCAATTCGCCGGAACTGTACAAGGAAATCATGGACGTTAGAAACCACGTCCTGACCGAGGGCGCCCTGCCCCTGAGGGTGAAGGTGCTGATGACCATGCTCTGCGATGCAATCATGGCCCACCCTGATGGCGTCAGGAACATCGCCAACCGGGCCCGGGCCGTGGGCGCCACCGAGGAGGAAATCGCCGAGACCGTCGGCGTGGCCTTTGTCATGGGGGGAACCGCGGCCCTGACCACCGCCTGCAATGCCTTCAAGGACTGAAGCGCTTACCATTCGTCCCCATTGGTGGCCGTACACGGCGGCAGATGACACGGGATAGCCGCGCCAACCCACAGCATTGGGTACTCAATGCCCGCCTGCAAGGTCCCAATTCACAGGAGGCAACATGACGAACGGAAACCTTTCCAGGAGTCTCGTGTACGGCAGCCGGGGCATCGTCTGTTCCAACTCTCCCCTGGCCGCTTCGGTGGGAGTACAGGTAATGCGGGAGGGAGGTAATGCCTTCGACGCCGCCCTGGCCGTGGCTGCCACCGAAGCCGTAACCCTGGTGCCCCTGTGCGGCATGGGCGGCGATTCCTTCATCCTGGCCTATGAGGCCGCCACCGGTCATTTGACGGGAATCAACAGCAGCGGCGTGGCCCCAACCGGCGCTACGGCGGATTACTATCTGTCTCGCGGCCATGAAACCATGCCGATTGATGGCCCCCACTCCATTTCCGTGCCGGGGGAGGTGGCAGCCTGGGAGGAAATGCATCGCCGCCTTTGCACCCTCCCCTTCGCCCAACTTCTGGAACCGGCAATCGGCTACGCCGAAGGGGGCTTCCCCGTGTCCCCCGGGATTGGCCGGAGTTTCTTCCATGCCGAAAATAAGCTGATGCAGTTCCCGGCCAGCGCCGCTATCTATGCTTCCGAAGGGAGGATGGCCGGGGAAGGGCGCCTGCTGGCCAACCCGGACCTGGCCCGCAGCCTGCAACAGGTTGCCGTCGGCGGGGCGGACGAGTTCTACCGGGGCGACCTGGCCCGCCGCATGGTTGCGGAATTGCGGAAGGCAGGGGGCCTGTTCACCGAGTCCGACTTTGCTGAACACCGCCTGGACGTTTACGAACCCATCAGTACCACCTATCGGGACTACACTGTCTTCCAAACGCAGCCGCCCACCCAGGGTTTCCTGCTGCTGGAGATGCTGAACCTGGTGGAGGGCTACGACCTGGGATCCCTGGGACAAAACACGGCCCAGTCCATACACCTGATGGCCGAGGCGAAGAAGATCGCCTACGGAGACCGCAATCGGCTGGCCGGCGACCCCCGTTTCGTGGAGTGGCCCCTGGCGGAACTGATTTCCAAAGAATACGCCACCCGGCGGCGCGCCGAGATAGACCCGGCCCACGCCAACAATCGTACTCAGGCCTTTGCCGAAGACGGCGACGGCAATACCACCTACTTCTGCGTGGCCGACGGCGCCGGCAATTGCGTGTCGTGGATTCACAGCCTTTCCAATGCCTTTGGTTCCGGATTTGTGGCCGCCGGAACCGGTGTGCTGTTCAACAATCGAGGCGGACGGGGATTCAGCCTGGAACCCGGCCACCCCAACGTTATCGAACCGGGTAAACGTACCATGCACACGCTGAACTGCTACATGGCCTTCAGGGACGGTCAGCCTGTGATAGTTGGTGGCACGCCCGGCGGCGATTTCCAGCCCCAATGCGGCCTGCAAGTTCTATCCAACCTGATTGACCATGGTATGGACCCTCAGGAGGCTGTCGAAGCTCCCCGATGGTGGAGCTTCCCCGGCACCGACCCGGCCAGCGTGGAAAGACCCTATGAGTTGCGGTTGGAAGCGGGTATGCCCGATGAGGTGGGCAGGGAGTTGGAAGGCTTGGGTCACCGGGTGGCCCGCCGCCGGCCCGGCATCAATGACGGAAAGGTGCAGCTGATTGTTCGCGACCCCAAAACCGGGGTATTGGGTGGCGCTTCCGACCCCCGTGGCGACGGTCATGCGGCGGCGTGGTAAGGCAAGGGCGCCCCGCAGCCAGGCCGGGATAGTTACGGGCCGGAGATCACGACAAGGAAGTGTCGGGAGGCATGAAGAATTCCCGCTCCCGGTCGTCGAAGCCCTGTAGACTTTCGGGACGAATGCCCGGGTGTTCCAGCGCCGCCCTTACAATACGGCGATTGAACGGGCTGGTGGCGCTGGAAGCCAGGTAATCTTCCACCGGCATCCATAGGCACTCCTCAATCTCCTCCTCCTGAATGGTTATTTCCCGGCTGAGGGGACTGAGACGGCAGACGAAATAGATGTCGGATTTGCCGTAGCGATACCCGTGCCAATGCCGGAAGCAGGCCAGAGATTCGAACTGGGTGTGGATACCGGTTTCCTCCAATATTTCCCGGATGGCGGCATCCACCAGGTGTTCGCCGGGGTGGACGGCGCCCCCAGGCAGCTTGTAGAAGGGTGGCTGTCCCGGGTTCCGGTGACGCTCGCACACCACCAGCAGGTCCTTTCGTTCGTCCAGTACCACACCGCCCACGCCGATATAGTGGGTGGCAAAGGGCGGAATGAACGCTCCCGGCTCCAGCTGCAGGGTCATCATCAGGTACTGGTAATCCTCCATACCGGGGGAATAGGAACTGGGGCCACCCCCCGAGTGGTGGAAGGAGAAGCCTGCAGCCACCGCCACCGGCACCAGCCCTGAAAGGCCGATGGGAACTTCAAGCCACACTGCCTTGTATCCCTGGTTCCGCCAGGCGACCAGCGAGTCCGCCAGCATCACCCGGAAATCATCCGGGCTGATGGGTAGAGCTTTCGGGTTGGGGATGATGCCACCGAAGGGGTTGGTTGTAGCTTCCAGCAAATTTGTCATTTCCATGCACCGGCTGCCTGGGTATGGGGCGCAGTATAACATAGCGCATTGACTGCCCCCTTCGACCTGTTTAGACTTGGCCCAATCCGCCACCAACCAATTTTCAGGAGAAGCGCCATGACCACCCAGATCTACGATACCGGGGTGATTGAAGTTGCCCCCAACGCCTACGCTTTCATTCAGCCCAATGGCGCAACCAATGCCGGTTTCATCGTGGGGGAGGAGGGTATCATAGTTATCGATTCCCTGATGACGCCTTCCCTGGCCACCCGTCTAATGTCCGAAATACGCGGCGTGTCAAAGGCGCCGATCCGTTACCTGGTGGACACCCACTATCACGGCGACCACGTTTTTGGAAACCAGTACTTTCTGCCCGCTCCCATAATCGGCCACGAGAATTGCCGCAGAGAACTCATCGAGAAATTTGACGCCAACATGAACCGCTACACCAGCGGCCGGCCTGAGTTGATTCCCGAACTCGCCCAGATTCGCATGACCCTGCCCGACGTTACCTTCAGCGATCGGATGGACCTGCGACTGGGCCAGCGGGAAATCAACATGATCTACCTGGGTCGGGCCCACAGCGCCGGGGACATTCTGCTGCATCTTCCCCAGGATGGGGTACTGTATGCCGGCGACATTGCCTTTCACCGGGTCTTGCCTGCCTTCCCCGACGGCCACATTACCAAGTGGCTGGACGTTATGGACCAGACTAGGGACATGGAATTTGAGACCATTGTGCCCGGCCATGGCCCGGTGGGAACCAAGCAGGACTTCGACGAAGCCCGGGAATTAATGGCGCACTTGCACGGCGAAATCCGAAAGTGCTTCGACGCAGGTATGTCCGAAGCGGAAGCGGCGGAAAGCGTCAAGCTGGGAAAGTTCACCGAATACCTGGGGCAGGACCGCATGGGGCTGATCAGCAACATGGCCTACCGAGCCTACCGGGGAGACTTGGAATAGAGGCTAAAAGAACTCTGCAAGACCGCCGGTGAATATTGCAAACCCGGTAGTATTGCATGGTATAATCTGGCCCGGCAGGACTAGAGGGAAACTGGGATGCAGACACCCGATCCGTGGGCGAGCCGTCCTGCTGCCAGCCATTTGCGTTCTGGTATGTAGGGGTGGCTTGCCGCAACCCGTTGGGATGTTGTAATCTATCGAAGAACCCTCGTACCCTGAGGAAGAATTTCAAAAGGAGGTAATCCCCGCTATGCAGCAGGCTGCAAGGACAAAAATCGAAGCCGGCGCTGTTAACTTTGTCATCCAGCACGAGCTTTGGGACGGCAACCTTCAGGACCACTCCGACCAGGGTGTGGTTATCTTGGTGGAAGCCAACGACACCACCATGCTCCGGTTCAACTGCTTCGACCTCGAGCGAAGCTATGTGTATGGGCCGGAAGGCAAGAATCGTCTGTGCCGCATGGACTCCACCGTTGATGGCAACCCCATCATGTGGTCCGTGAAGCAGATCCGGAACTTCCTGCCCGCCATGTTGAAGGAAGCCGGCTACGAAGACGTGGCCAGCAAGGTCAACATGGGTCAGGTCGAGTCCGTCCTGGGTGAAGTGGAATCCACCGCCCGTGAGGTCTATGCCGCCGGTCGCAACACCGTCAAGCACAACCGCGGCCACGACATTTTCGAGGCCGGCAACATTCGCTTCGGCCTGGAACTGCGCAAGCAGGCCGGTGGCGACGGTGGTCTCGCCATCCACGTTCTGGCCGACCTTGCCGGCACCCCCGGTCGCACCTACTGCGAAGAGACCGAACTGTTGGCCTTCGACTGCTTCCGGGATGCTCCCCACTACCACTATGGCCCCCGGAACAAGAACCACCGGATCTTCTGGGACCGGACCCTCGTTCCCGACACTCTGGAATGGACCTTGGACCGGTTCAAGAACAAGGACCTGAAGGACATGATCGCACGGGCCGGTTACCCCGGTATCGCCGCGGACATCGACCAGGACCTGATCGACTCCATCATGCCTGCTCTGGAAGCCAAGGCTCGCGAACTGCAGCCCGGCGCCGAAGTGGAAGTCATGGACGGTCCCGCCACCCCCAACCTGGTACCCAGGTAAGCAGATCAGTTTCCGACTTTGGGTTTGCGGGTTGGTCGCAACTGCGACCAACCCTTCCTTCTTTGTGGCCCGTATGATGTCTGCCATCTCCACCGGCGAGGGAAATGCCAGGGGAAATCTGGCCTTCCCCTTGCGGCTGTTGGTATGCGCCTTGGCCTTGGCCTTTCTGACCCTGGCCCTTTTGGCGGCCGTCCCTCAACTGGGGCAGCCTCAGACCGCTTCAGTCTCTCCCAATTCAACGGAGGAATCGTACCCTCCGGCTCCCGAAATAGAGGGCATTGCGGCTTGGCTGAACAGCGAGTCCATCTCCTTGAATCATCTCCAGGGCCGGGTAGTTCTCATCGACTTTTGGACCTACACCTGCGTCAACTGCATCCGAACTATCCCCCAATTGCGCCAGTGGAACGACCGCTACTCCAGGGACGGACTGGTTGTCATTGGCATCCACACGCCGGAGTTCGAGTTCGAGAAGAACCCGGACAATGTGCGCGAGGCATCCCTTTCCCTGGGGGTAACCTGGCCCATCGCTTTGGACAATGATTACGTGACCTGGGACAACTTTGGCAACGCCTTTTGGCCTACCAAGTACCTGATAGACTCGACGGGCAGGCTCCGGTACCACCGTATAGGGGAGGGCAATTACGAGACCTTCGAGGAACGGTTGCGGTCGCTACTGGTGGAAGCCGGCGCCGACCTGTCGGCGGAACCTACGCCGGCGTCCCTGGAACATCTGCCTGACCCAGGATTTGAAGCATCTCCCGACGGCGTTGTAACTCGCGAATTGTACGCCGGCTACGAGCGGGGTGACTTTGAGCGGGAATACTACGGACGGGGCTACGTTGGCCAGCCGGAATACTACGGAAAACCGGATCAAGTCCTTAACCTGGAGGCGCCCGATTACCTGGAACCGGACATGCTTTACTTCCAGGGACTTTGGCGCAACCAGGGGCAGCAGGCTGTCCACGCTCGCGAGACGACAGAATTTGAGGACCATGTAGAGTTGCTGTTCTCCGCCCGAACGGTCAACGGGGTTCTGGCCGGCGCCGGCCCCTCCCCCTCCAAGGTGATAGCAACCCTGGACGGTGAATACCTAACTGAGGAAAATCGGGGAGCCGACGTTGTGATCGGCGAGGGTGGGGAGAGTTACCTGCTGGTCAATGAGGCTCGAATGTACCAGGTGGTGGACAACCCCGAATACACCCAACGCTGGAAACTCCGGCTTTCCGTGAATTCGGAAGGCTTCGCGGTCTATGCCTTCACCTTTGGCATATATGCACAAGGCCCGTGAGGGCGAACTCGGCCCTGGGCGCCACTGGAGGAAGTTGCCGTCGCCAACCATCGGGTCGGCCTAATCAGTATAGGTGGCAGGAGGTGGTATGGCCCGGAGCAACCTCCCTGGTTTCGGGAACTTCCACGGCGCAGCGATCCATGGCAAAGGGGCATCGGGTGTGGAACCGGCAGCCGGCCGGCGGATTCAACGGGGAAGGCACCTCGCCGGTCAGAATGATCTCTTCCTGGACAATGTCCGGGTGGGAAGGCAGGGCCGCTGACATCAGGGCCTTGGTGTAGGGGTGAAGCGGGTTACGGTAGAGCTCCCTCGACTCGGCGTACTCGACAATTTGGCCCAGGTACATAACCGCCACGGAGTCGCACATGTACCGCACCGTCGCCAGGTGGTGGGCGATTAGCAGGTAGCCAACCTCGTATTCCCGCTGCAAGTCCTTCAGCAGGTTCATAATCTGGGCGCGAATGGAAACGTCCAGGGCGGAAACGGGTTCGTCCAGCACTATCATCTTGGGATTGAGGGACATTCCCCGCGCTATTGCCAGCCGTTGCCTTTGGCCCCCACTGAATTCGTGGGGGAACAGGTTGGCATGGTAAGAACTCAGGCCCACATCCCGCAGCAACTGTTCCACCCGTTCATCAATCTCGCGCTTCGGCACGTCCCAGTTAATCACCATTGGCTCGCCAATCAGGTCCTTCACCCGCATCCTGGGATTCAGGGAACTCCAGGGGTCCTGGAAGACGGCCTGGACGTTGCTGCGGTAGGAGCGGCGATGGTTGGCGTCGGTGTGGTGTATGTCCTCTCCTTCAAAGAGAATGCGACCCTCCGTTGGTTCTTCCAACATCAGCAGCAACTTGGCTGTGGTGCTCTTGCCGCACCCCGACTCGCCCACAATTCCCAGCGTCTTTCCCCGCTCAATCTGGAAGGAAATTCCATCCACGGCTTTCAGGTAGCCCGTGGTACGGGAGAAGAGTAGGCCCTTGGTTACGGGAAAGTGCTTCTTAAGGTCGAACACTTCCAGCAGGGCGCTGCCCTGATCCTGCTTGCCGGTAAACTCCGCCGCAGTGGTCATTCCAACCTCCAGCAGGCCGCCCGATGGGTTTCCGAAACCTGGAATACGTCCGGGTACTCTTCCCGACACCGGTCCATTACGTAGGGGCACCGGTCGGCGAAGGAACAGCCAGGGGGCAGGTCATGGAGGGCTGGCGGCTGACCCTCTATGGCGAAGAGCCGGTCCACGTCCTCTTCGAGCTTGGGCACCGAAGCCAGCAGGGCCTCGGTATATGGGTGGGAGGGAGCATTGAATATCTCCCTAACGTCGCCCATTTCCACAATCTTCCCTGCGTACATCACCGCCACCCGGTCGCACATCTTGGCGACCACGCCAAAATCGTGGGTTATGAATATGAGGGCGAGGTTCTGCTGCTGCTGCAGGTCTTTCAGAAGCTTCAGGTATTGGGCCTGAATGGTAACGTCCAGGGACGTGGTTGGCTCGTCGGCGATGAGAACCGCCGGCTCGCAGGAGATGCCGATGGCGCCAACTACCCGTTGGCGCATGCCGCCGCTCAACTGGTGGGGGTAGTCCTTTACCCGGGACTCGGCCGCCGGTATGTTCACCTTCCGCAGCACCTCCAGGGTTTGCTGGAGTATGCTGCGCTTGGGTATGTCCTGGTGAATCTGGATGGCCTCGTTCACCTGGTTGCCAATGGTAAACACCGGATTCAGGGAGGTCATGGGGTCCTGGATGATCAGCGCAATCTGGCTTCCCCGAACTTTGCTCATTTCGTTTTCGGTTAGTTGCAAGATGTCCTGGTCCTGCAGGACAATCCTGCCGCCGACAATTTCACCGGGAGGAGAGGGAATCAGCCGCATAAGGGAGAGCATGGTGACCGACTTTCCGCAGCCCGATTCGCCGACAATTCCCAGGGTTTCGCCCCGCCGCAAATCGAAGCTGACCCCGTCCACGGCCTTCACCGTACCCCAGCGGGTGCTGAAATAGGTGCGCAGGTCGTCCACTTGGAGTACGACTTCTCCTTCGGAACCAGTAACTGCCATGTCTGCCTGCCAGAAGGTCAGATTCGGACAGAAGCGCTTGTCGGAAAACTCTCATCACCGGGAGTTTAGCAGACTCTAATGAAACCGATAGGGTTTGTCAATGAAAGCAAGGGCAACTAAGTATCGCACTCTGCGCCGTAATCCGCGCCAGCTTGAGGCAATACCTAGGATGGACGCTGTTGGCTACCGGGCGGCCAGCATATCGTAGGCCAGACCGACCATGATCTTGGTCCCGCTGATCAGGCTCCTGATTCCCATGGACTCATTGGTTCCGTGGGTGTTGTTCAGCATGGGGTCATCATCGGGGTGGGCGCCGGTGAAGCCATAGGTAACCGTCCCCAGGGGTCGGGTAAATCGGGAGTCCGTGAAGCCGTTGCTGATGGCCGGAACCCATTGAATGTCGTCCCGTTCCAGGGCCAGCGCAGTAATGCGTTGCAGGCTGGCGGACAGGGGCGAATCAAAGGGCGAGGAATTGGGTCGGGCCATATAGTCGATTTCATAGGAAACGCCCGGTATGTTCGCCAGCACCTCATCCAGCTGGCGGCGCACATAGTCATCGTCCTGGTGGGGAAGGGTGCGCACGTCGCAGGTAAGCCGGATGGACTCGGGGACGCTGTTGGACTTTATACCGCCCTGCACCATGGTGGGAGTGAGGGTCATGCGGGACAATGCTCGAAGCATGGAAGCGAAGCGGGGATTTTCGCCCTCGATTTCGGCGATTATGGCATCCACATTGGCTGGCGAGGGCTTGTCCTCAACGGCGAAGGTGGACAGGTGGTCGAAAATTGAGGTGGAGGTGTCCCGCTCCGGGCTGTAGCTCTCTATGGAACTGAGGGTTGCGCCCAGCCGGAAGAGGGCGTTGGTGCCCTGCCAGGGTACCGAGGCGTGGGAACTGGTTCCCTTTATGTCAATCTCCACCTGCAGGCGACCCTTCTCGCCCACACCCAGTACGTAGGTGACGGCCCCGGCGGCCTTGATTGGGGTACCGCCGCCCTCATTAACTGCGTAGGGGGCCGCCAGCTTCTCCGGGTAGCGCTCCGCCAGCCAGCCAAAGCCGTATCTGCCGCCGTGTTCTTCATCGGCGCCAGCCGCCAGGGTCAGGCCGTCCTCCAGATCGATGCCGTTTCGTTTCAGGATGCGCATCGCCATCAATTGGCAGGTGAGCAAGCCCTTGCAGTCGGAGGAGCCGCGGCCGTGTATCCGACCCTCGTGAATGGTGGCGCTGAAGGGAGGGAACTGCCACTTGGATTCGTCCTCCACCGGAACCACGTCAGTATGGGACATGAACAGCAGTCCCGCCTTGCCCGACCGACCCTCAATCCGGGCAATCAGGTTCCCCCGGTCGGGGGCAGATTCCAAAATCTCCGATTCGATGCCATCTTCCGCCAGGAAGTTCCTAGCCAATTCACAGACCGGAGTTTCGTTGCCCGTGGGCATGAAACCGGTGTTCACCGAGGGTATGCGAACCAGAGCCTGCTCCAGGTCGATAATGTCTTCCCGGGAGGCGTCCACCTGGGCGAAAAGCTCTTGCAAGTTGGGCATTTCTACTCCGTCCCCACTGTTTTCGGGCGAGTGTAAACAGGCGAGGTTTCGGTGTCAACGATAATGAAACTATGGACAAGTCAGGAAGAGAGAAACTTGCCCATATACTGCTGGCTGGCGACTGCATGATTAACGGCATCGGGGTAACCCACCGCAAACCGGTGTCCATCCCCGCGCTGCATCCCCGGTTCAAGGGGGGGATTCCCGGTCTATAATGGCATCAATCGTTCAGGCTGAATCAGGGAAGCAAGGAGTGGAGGAATTGGCAACGCAACGAGATTTCGTAGGATACGGGCGCCATACGCCCCAAATACAGTGGCCCGGCGGAGCCAGAATTGCCGTATCCCTGGTGGTCAACTACGAAGAAGGTTCCGAGTACTCCCTGCTGGACGGGGACGCTCACCACGAGAGCAACAATGAGGTGCCTTCGCCCATTCCCCCAGACCAACGGGATCTGTACAACGAGTCCTTCTTCGAGTATGGCAGCCGGGTGGGGGTGTGGCGTCTGCTGGATATGTTCGACCGGCACCAGGTCAAGTCCACCTTCTACTGCTGCGCCCAAGCGTTGGAACGAAACCCGGAATTGGCCAGTGAAATTACGGCCCGTGGCCACGAACCCTGTGGCCATGGGTACCGCTGGGCCGAGGTTCATCGCATGTCTCTGGATGAAGAACGAGAGGACATGCGCAAGACGATTGCCTCGCTGGAGGCCACCACCGGCGAGAGGCCCCTGGGCTGGTTCACCCGGTACGGTCCCAGCGTCAATACCCGAGAGTTGGTGGTGGCCGAAGGGGGATTCATCTACGACAGCCTGGCCACCAACGATGACCTGCCCTACTACGTTACGGTAGCCGACAAGCCCTGGCTGGTAATCCCCTACAGTTTCGAAACCAACGATGCCCGCTTCTGGCGGGGAGGGCTGGCCAGCACAGGCGACTTCTTCGAATACCTGAAGGATTCCTTCGACTGCCTCTATCGCGAGGGCGCCACTCACCCCAAAATGATGTCCGTGGGCCTGCACTGCCGCATTACCGGGCGTCCCTCCCGTTCCCAGGCGGTGGAACGGTTCCTTGAATATGCCAAAGGATTCGACGGGGTGTGGTTCCCGCGCCGGGTGGACATTGCCCGCTGGTGGCTGGAGCATTATCCGGCCTGATGGCAGTTGCCGCCACGATGCACCTGACGAGACCGCTGTCGGCGCCCTTTTTCAACACTCGCCCTCGAAGGCAAGGGTTGGGTTGAGCATGGTCTGGCTTTAGGGGCTGCTGGCTTTTCCCAGCTACGAACTTCTTGAAACAGATGGTGCTTTGTGGTAAGTTTGGGATAGAAGAAGGCAACCAAAAATGCTAGCTGAGAGGTATTTGTATGAGCTACAAGCCCAAGTACCTGGGCCACGTGAACATTTTCGTTCGCAATGCCGAGCGTTCCCAGGAATGGTACGAAGACATTTTGGGCCTGCACACCTACGACTTCAAGCCGGGCCGCGCGGCCTTCATGTCGGCGGACATTGAACAGTCCCACGAGGTTGCCCTGATTGAAGTTGGGGAGGAAGCGCCGGGCCTACAGCATCGGCAGGTTGGCCTCAACCACATGGCCTGGATGATGGAGAGCTTGGAGGACCTTAAGGAGATGTACCACCGGCTGAAGGAAAAGAACGTTCCCATAGGCCACATTTCCGACCACGGCATTTCCATCGGCATTTACTTCAACGACCCCGATGGTAACGGGATCGAAGTTTCCTACGAACTGCCCCGCAGCCAGTGGTATCGTCAGGATAATATTTTCATGGGTGAGGGTCGGGTTTCCGGCCAGTTCCCCGGCCCCTGGGACGAAGAAATGGCGGCCCAGCAGGTGGCGGCCCGATAGTTGGGAGATTATCGTTGGCCCCCTCACCGCGACTGGATGCATGTAATCGCGGGCATTGTTTGTTGATTTGGAGGATGAAGGTATGCCGAGCCAAGAAGATATTGCCTTGATGGCTCACCTGATGCGTCGTGCCGGTTTTGGCGCCTCCCGCGCCGAGTTGGAGGAACGATGCGCCAGGGGCTACGAGGCCACGGTAGAAGAACTCCTGAACCCCGGTGACGACTCTGGAATCGACGAGGACGAGCTCTACCGCTACTTCCCTCAGTTCGAGAGTTCGCTGGCGCCGGTCGCTGCCCAAACCGAATGGGTTTATCGTATGGTCAACACCCGTTGGCCGTTGAAGGAGAAGATTGCCCTCTTCTGGCACCAGCTTTTCGCCACCGGCAACTCCAAGGTGGACAATCCCCCGGAACTACTGGCCCAAATCGCCATGTTCCGCGAGGAGGGGTTGACCACCTTCCCCCGTCTGCTGGTCAAGTTGGCCCAA
Organism: Dehalococcoidia bacterium; assembly: GCA_965221385.1. GTDB lineage: Bacteria > Chloroflexota > Dehalococcoidia > Lucifugimonadales > UBA3495 > Bin22. The sequence continues at coordinate 236,130 of OZ244885.1, read as the reverse complement.
AATCCCGCCATGATCTACTGGCTGGACAACAATGGCAACCATTACGGCTCCATCAATGAAAACTGGGGCCGGGAACTGCTGGAACTGTTCTCCATGGGTGTGGGCCACTACTCCGAAGATGACATAAAGGAAGCCTCCCGGGCCTTCACCGGCTGGACCCTGGGAACCAAGCCTCCCCGCCAGCCCGTGGGCAGGTTCTACTGGAGTTTCGAGTTCAAGCCCGAAGACCACGACTATGGCCAAAAGAAGTTTCTGGGTCATTCCGGCAACTTCGATGGCGATGACATCATCGACATCATAGTCGGGCAGGAGGACACGGCCCGCTTCCTGGCCCGCCACCTCTACAACTTCTTCGTGGCCGATGAACCGCAGGTACCAGCCTGGAATATCATGCCGCCCAACGACCAGGCGGCCATCGACACCCTGGTAAAGGCGTACATGGATTCCGACGCAGACATCAAGGCGATTCTGCGAGCGCTGTTCAATTCGGATTTCTTCAAGAACGCCCGGTTCCAACACGTCAAGAGTCCCGCCGAGCTGGTTATCAGCACGGCGCGCATGGCCGGCAACTACAATCAGCCCAGGACCGGGTTCCCGCTGCTGGCCTTCGAGTGCGCCTGGCAGGGGCAGGAACTGATGAATCCCCCCAGCGTGGAGAGTTGGCATACCGGCTCCGAATGGATCGACGGCGGCGCCCTGGTGCGCCGGGTCAACTTCGCCGCCAAGCTCCTCTCCGATACCACCCTTCCTGGGGTCAAGGCTATTGTCGCCGGTCTCCGGGAGCGGGGCCGATTGAGTCCCGCCGAGTTTGTCCGCGCCTGCCTGGACCTGGTTGGCCCGGTGGAGGTGGACGATGGAACATTCCAGGAATTGCTGTCTCAGGCCCAGCAGGGCGGGGACATTAGTTGGGACACCGAGGAAGCGGCCGCTGAGTCGGAGAAGCGCGCCAGCGTGATGCTGGCCCTGATTGCCGCAACTCGCGAGTTCCAGTTTGCATAGACCGGCAGGACTGGGCCGGTCCCGTTAGCCAACGAGCAGGAGGACGAAGAGATGACCTCTACTAAGAAAGACCGGGTGCTGGTGGTACTGCAACTGTCCGGCGCCAACGATTACCTCAACACGGTGGTTCCCTTTACCAATCCCCTCTACCGGGAGAACCGGCCCAACCTGGGTTTGCCGGAAGACCAGCTGATCAAGTTCACCGACGACCTGGCCTTTCACCCCAGCATGGGCCCGGTCAAAGACCTGTGGGATGACGGCAAGATGGCCATCATCCACGGCATCGGTTACGAGAATTCCTCCCGGTCCCACTTCCGCTCCATGGACATTTGGCATACCTGCGAGCCGGACAAGGTGGGCACCGAAGGCTGGCTGGGCCGGGCCATCCGCGACCTGGACCCCACCGGGGAAAACGTGCTGAAGGGCGTTAATTTCGGTCAGGGGCTGCCCCGCGCCATGGCTCTGCGGGGTGTTCCCGTCACTTCTGTTTCAGACCTGTCCTCCTATGGCGTACTGACTGACATCCCCGCCATCGGCGGCGGTGACCAACGGGAACAGATGCTGGAGCTCTTCTCTCGGGTCTATTCCCCGGCCATCGGTACCGGTCCGGTCATGGACTACCTGGGACAGACGGGCCGAGACGCCCTGAAAGGCGCAGACATCATCAAGACCGCGCCGGAACAGTACTCGTCCACCATCGAGTACGCCGACAATCCCATCGCCAAGAGTCTCAAGAGCGTGGCCCAGGTGCACCTGGCGAACCTGGGTACCCAGATTTTCTACACCCAGTATGGCAGCTTCGATACCCATTTCAACCAACTGCCCACCCACGCCAAGCTGTGGACCGATGTTTCGGGCGCGGTTAACGACTTCTTCGCCGACCTGCGGGAGCACGACGCGGCGGACAATGTGGTCATGCTCGTATTCACGGAGTTCGGCCGTCGGGTGCAGGACAACGGCACCGGCTGCGACCACGGCCGCGGCGGCGTTGCCTTCGCCTTCGGAGATGCGGTGAACCCGGGCATGTACGGCGAGTATCCCTCCATGAAGGCCGAGGACCTGTTCGAAGGGGACCTGGTTCCCAGTTACGATTTCCGCGGCTTCTACTCCACCTTCGCCGAGCGTTGGCTGGGGTTGGATGCCAAGCCCATCGTCGGTGGACAGTTCGAGCAGCTGGACTTCCTGTAGGCCGACACGGCCAAGCTGGACTTTGCAAGACAGGGTGAAGCGGCGGCCGGGGCCGGACCTTTACCCTGTCACTTTATGTAACATGAGGAGGCAGAAATGCTGACCACGGTCGCCTCCGGGCGCGTATTCGACTATAGCCATTGTCTGGGAATGTATTCCACCTCCGGCGTCGGGTTCCTGGTGCCCATGGACCTGGCCCTGGGCAGTAATGACAACCTCTATGTATTGAATCGCGGGGTTGACGAGATAACTCTTCGGATCAGCAAGTGCACCCTGTCCCATCAGCACCTGGCTGACATTGGCCGCTTTGGCATGGGCGACGGTCAATTCGTATGGCCCATGGGCATCGACGTGGACGGGGAAGACAATATCTATGTAACCGACGAAAACACTCACCGGGTTACCGTGCTGGACAAGGACGGCAATTTCCTGTCCAAGTGGGGTGAAACGGGAGACGGCCCAGGACAGATGCGGGGCCCTTCCGGTATTGCCGTCGATGGCGAGGGGAATCTGTTTGTGGTGGACAGCCAAAACCACCGGGTTCAGAGGTTCACTGCGAGCGGCCAGTACCTCTCCGGCTGGGGCGGCGAGGGCAGCAACCCCGGCCAGTTCAACAAGCCTTGGGGCCTTTGCCTGGACGCCCAGGGCAACGTGTACGTCGCTGATTGGAAGAACGACCGGGTGCAGAAGTTCACTGCCGACGGTCAGTTCCTGGTGGAGTTCAAAGGAGCGGAGGAGGGCGTTGGTAGCTTGAACCGGCCCACCGATGTGGCGGTGGACTCCGACGGCGACGTGTACGTGGCCGATTGGGGCAATCACCAGGTCAAGATCTACGAACCCGACGGCAAGTTCATCGCCGCCCTGGTGGGCGATGCCGAAACCCCTTCCCCCTGGGTGCAGGATTACATTGACGCCAACCCCGACGTGGCCAAGGCTCGCCGCCGCACCAACATGGAAGTGGAATGGCGGTTCAACCGACCGGTGGCCCTCCGCCTTGATGCCGAGGACCGGCTTTACGTAGCCGAGGCGGTCAGGCACCGCATCCAGGTGTACACCAAGGAGCGGGACTATGCCGAGGCGGCCATCAACCTGTAGGCAGAATCCTGATTCGATTCATAGTCTTTAGGACGAGAGTGGGGCAGGCTTGTATGGCCTGCCCCACCGCTTTTCCCTTTCCTCACCCGCCCGACAAAGGTACGCGAAGCCTCTGCTATTCCGCCCTCCCCACCCTCACCTGGGAAACATCGGCGCCCGCTTCCACCAGCAGGTTCCTAATGTGAAGTTCGGTTTCCAGGTATGCCCCCTCCCCGATGTGGTCGAAGCGGATGACGCCGTTCTGGTCGATCAGGTACTTTCGGGGCCAGTACCGGTTGCCATAGGCCCGCCAGGTACGAAAGTCATTGTCCATGGCCACCGGCCAGGTCACCTCCAGCCGGGGCAAAGCCTCCCGTACATTGGCTTCCACTTTCTCAAACTCGAACTCCGGCGAATGGACGCCCACCACCAACAGCCCATGCTCTGAATATTTGTCGTACCAGTCCCTTACATACGGCAGGGTGCGTTTGCAGTTGATTCAAGAATAGGTCCAAAAGTCTATGAGAACTACCTTGCCCCGCTGCTCGGTCTGGACCAGAGGTACACTGTTCAGCCACCGGACTATACCCTGAAATTCAGGGGCCTGTATATATCCGTCGGGAGTTGCGATTGACGGGGTTGGCGTTGGGGAAGTTACGGCGATGGGCCCGCCCTCCAACTGTTCCGTTCGGATGGACGTGGTGGATTCTCCTTCCATCGGCCCCGGAGTCGTGGCTTGGCACCCCGCCAACATTGCCGCTGTTGCAACCAGCCACGCAACCGCCGTAAGCAGTGTCACCCAACCGATGCCCCTGGTACGCCTCTCAACTAGCATACGGAAAGTCCCCCGCCTATTCCTGCGCTTCTGCCGCCCTACAGCAGATATACGCAGGCAGCGATTTTCCGGATTGACCGAGGGCATCGGCTCTGGGCGGCTGGCAAAACGCAATCTGATTCGAACGCCATTGGCAACCCCCTCGCTAATCCGCCGGCACGGGCTGGGCCTCCGAAGTGGTAAAGGCGGGCATAACGTCCCGAGCCAGCCACTCCAGCTGCTCCAGAATTACCTTCTCCGGGGTGCCCACCGGATGGCTCATGCCCACACGTTCCAGGCCGGGATACTGTTCCTCCAGTTCCTTCAGTTGCTCTACTATCAATTCTGGCGGCCCGCAGAGAAACCCCTGTCGCTCCACGGCCCGTTCGATGGTGGGCAGGCCCGCGTTGACTGCCCGAACCGGGTCACCCATCGCCTCAATCTGCTCATCGGACAGGCTGCGCACCAATCGCAGGGGGCCGAACATCTTGAGATTCTCCTCGTAGTAGCATCTGGCTTCCCGGATGGCCTCCTCTTGGGTATCGGCCAGGAAGAAGTGGAAGCCGATGGACAGGTCCTCTCCCAACTGGGCGTCCTCGCGCCCCGCCCGGACCAGGGCGTTCCGGTAGGCCTCAATCACGTCGTACATGGCGCCACCCTCGGAAACGCCACCACCGATCATGCCCTTGATGCCATGCTTGGCCATGAAGTCCAATGCCCGGGGCGTAGCGCTCTGAATGGGCTGCCAGGTCTCCACCGGTAGGGTCCGGGGCCGAGGTACCAGGGTAATCTCCTCCAGTTCATAGCCGCGGTAGGGAACCTGAGGGGGAATGGTGTAGTACTTGCCCCGGTGGGAGAAAGAGCGTTCGTTGAAGGACTTGAGGATTACCTCAACCTGTTCCTCGAACAGATCCCGGTTGGCCGGCTGGTCCAGCAGAGGCGACCCGAAAGTCTCGACCTCGCGGGTGTGGTACCCGCGGCCCACGCCGAATATGACCCGTCCCTTGGTGAGAATGTCGGCGGTGGCAAAATCCTCGGCCAGCCGCAGGGGATTCCACATGGGAGCGATGTTGAAGCCGCAACCGAATTTCAGGTTCCTGGTCAGGTGGGCCAGGTGAACGTTCAGCATCAGCAGGTTCGGGATGCACTCGTACCCTTCAGGCTGGAAGTGATGTTCCGCCATCCACATGGTATCGTAGCCCAACCGGTCCATGGTCTGGGCGATGGCCTGGGCCTTGTCGAAGGCCGTGGCCAGGTGGGCGTCGGAGTAGGAGCGGTCGTTTACCGGCGTCCCGCCGTAACCCACGTTTTCCATGTCCACGTGGCCGGCGTACAGGCTATCGAACTTCGTAATCATGCAGCGCCTCCTATGGGACTTCGTTGGGGGGGATTATAGTTGACTTGGTTACATCGGGAAAGGAGCATCTGTCATTTTGCCGGGGACGGCCAGATGAGTTTGCCCGCGATACTGTCGGTGATGGTTAGGTCGAGACGTGGTTGCTTTCTTTGGGGCCCTCAGCGATGTTGTGGAACCAGCGAACCCGCCCGGAGCTGGCGAGCAGGCTCCTACAATCGGCGCAGCCGGGGCATTAGTAGCCCCATGACCGCAGCGAGGGCCACCAGCGCGGCGCCGTTCACCAGCAGGGCGGTTCGGGAGTCGGTTTCGCTGGCCAGGAAACCCACTTCCAGTTGGCCCACCGGCGCCATGCCGATCCCGAAAATCCAGGAACCCATGGCCCTGCCCCTCTGTTCGTTGGAAACACTGAGCTGGAGCAAGGTGTGATGCAAAATGTCGGTGGCCGAAGCCAGCAGATTGATGAACATTACACACGCCACCGCCATCCAAAAGAAAGTGGACTGGCCCAGCAGAATCTCTCCCACCCCGAACATGCCGATGATGCACAGGAGGAGGACACCCTTACGTCGGATTCGCTCCAATGTGGCCACGGTGAAGACGCCAATGGCGCTGCCCAGGAAGCGAAATGCGGTCAGCAGTCCCAGACCGAATGCGTCAACCTTGAGCACCTCTTCGGCCAGTATGGGCAGCATCACCTGGTGGGAGAAACCCAATACTTCAGCGCCGGCCGTTGAAATTATCAGGGACAGCATGACCCGGTTCTCCCTGAGCGCCCGAAAGTAGTTGCGGATGTTCTCCAGGATGGGTTCCCTGGCATCGGGGGCGGCGGCGCCGGCGTGCCGCAGGAATGCCATCACCAGCACACCGGCCCCGTAGGTTAGGCCCATAACCAGGAAAGCCGCTTCGGGCCCAAGCCAACGGACCAACCCACCGGCGGCCAGGGAACCGAAAATACCCCCGACCCACTGGGCCAGGGAGACCAGCGCGATGCCATTTATGGCCCGGTGTCCGCCCACGATGTCATAGACGTAAACCTGACGGGAGGTCATGTAGAAGGCTTGGGCCGCTCCCAACAGGAAGGTGACCAGCAACAACAGCCAGATGGTCAGGTGGCCAGCCAGGTGAAATCCCGCTGCCCCCAGGGAAAGGAGCATCATGGCGACACAGGACAGGCGCATGATGGTCCGCCGATCAAAGCGGTCGGTTATCGAACCCGCCACCAAACCCACAACCAGATTGGGCACGGAGCGAGCGGCAAACACTGCGCCGACCATGCCAGCGCTGCCGGTCATGTCATACACCAGCCAGCCCAACAATACCTGCTGCATTCCCCATCCCAGCTGGTTGGCTACGGTGGAAACCCACAACACCCGAAAGTCGGGGTATCGCAGCGCAAAGGCGATTCTGCCCACGGGAGACGTGATGAGACGCCGTTGGCGGCGCCCAGGAAAGGGTGAAGGCGACAAGACCGAATTATTCCTCGAAAGAACGCGCGGCGGTGTACGCGATGGGGTTCAGGACAACAGTACGCCCGCAGGCGCCGTTAAAGCAACTCCCGCCCTTGCCAATGGCTGCAAACGGGTTGAATTGCCCTGTCTTTTCTGGCAATATGGCAACATGAGAATTGGAGCTTTTGAAATAGTAGAACCCGTTCCGGAACTGCGTGACCCCCACGCCTTCGCCATGATTCGCCCCTGGGTTGACGTAGGAAGCGTGGGAACCCTTACCCTCGGCCGCCTGGAAAGATACCTGGGGTCCAAGGACTTGGGCAAACTGGCCAGGCCGGGGAATTTTTTCGACTTCACCCGCTACCGCCCCAACATTCGCCTGGTGCAGGGTGAACGTAGGGTGACCATCCCCAACAGCAATCTACGGTACGCCACAACGGATGACGGCCCCGATTACATTTTCCTCCACATGATGGAACCCCATGCCGGCAGCGAGGACTATACCGATTCCATCCTGGAAGTAGTGAAGCACTTCGGGGTGAAGAGGTATTGCCGGCTTGGCGCCATGTACGACGCGGTGCCCCATACCAGACCTCTCTTGGTTACCGGCTCATTGGGCAATGTGCCCCAGAACAAGCCGGTGCCGAACCTAAAGCTACGAAGCAGCAATTACCAGGGCCCCACCACCATTATGAACCTGGTTTCCGAGGGGATCGACAGCCTGGGCATCGAAACCATCAACTTCATGGTGCATCTACCTCAGTACCTCCAATTGGAGGAGGATTTCACCGGCACTTCGCGCATGATCGAATGCCTGAGCTCCGTGTACCCCAACATACCCTCGGACCTGGCTCCGGTGAGACGGGGACAACGGCAGTATCGGGAGTTGAGCTCCGCCGTCGAACGGAATGCCGAGTTGAAGACCCTCATAGAGCAGATGGAAGCCTACTACGACGCCCAGGAACGGGATGAACAGCCGGAAGGGGGCGATACGGACTCCCAGGTTAGCCTTTCACCAGAGATTGAACGGTTCCTCGACGAACTGGGCCAGCAGATGGAGAACGAAGAGTAGCCAGCCTTTGCCAAAACCCCGTGCCGGCTGGAGTATGTCACTAGTTTGGGAGCGGAACCGTTTCGGTCTGCCCTTTGTTTCTCAGCTAGCCGCCGGAGATGAGGCACCCCGGCGTTGGGCGAGTGGGGAACACCCGGCATCGCTGAGGTCGGTTCTCATAGATGCGGCAGCCGAAGGTTTTGGTGTCCAGCATGGGACAGCATTCACCGGCGTATTCCGAGAATTTCAGCCAACCCCCGCCACTGGAACTTCTTTGCACCCTCACAACCAATTGCAGCCTTTCCGCTTGCTTTAGAAAATCATCCACTTCTGTAGCAGCCAACTCCAGTACCAGCGGCCCACGACAGCACATGGCGCGACACTTTTCCATACATATCCGGCTGGCCTGGCTGGGGTCTATGCCTGGCGCCAAGTAAGATGGCATGGTCGCATCTGCTCCGGAGGGGACGAATTGGACATGGGCTAGACTGGGGCAAGGATGGCCTGCCCATCTGAGGGGGTAGGGGAGATTTGGTGGCGACGGATGGATTCGAACCAACGACCTAGCGCTTATGAAGCGCCCGCTCTGCCACTGAGCTACGTCGCCACCGGACAGGCACACCGACCAGACGCCAAGTGTTGCCTGGGACAACAATATTAAAGCTGGAAGGGGGCCCTGTCAATTGGCCAATCCCGTTGGGCGGAGGCGCCACCGTATGAGTGGGGCCGCCCGACCGAGGGCTATTTGAACTGACTCTAGCCGCCTACAAGAAGGGGCGGTCGCCTATTCACCTGACGGGTAGCCGAAACCGTGCCCCGTGGGGCCAAAGTTCCTCATTCAATCCAACTCCAGACCGTTCCCCTTCCATGCCAATACTCGGTGAGTGACGCCCTATGAACGAATTCAATAGTGAAAGAATCGAGACGGAGGCGGCCCGCGCGATCCTCGAGGCAGCCCAGCAACTGGAAGCTCTACTTGCGGTCACAGCCCGACGCCTCAGGCCCTTCCCCGCCTTTCTGGGAATGACTTCGCTGCAGGCCGTGGAGGTAGAACCCCGTTTCGCTATTCGGGAGGATTTGGGTTGTGTAGTGGTGGACCCGGAAGGCAGGCTGTGCAGCCTGGAATTGAGCGCCATTTCTGGCGTGGCCGGTATCGCCGAGGCGGATCAGGTGGACAATTTGGCGCCGTTGGATCTGGACCCCACGACTACCATCATCTATGCCGGCAGCGCCCTTGAACTGCTGCTCCAGGAGTTGCGCCGACGGGGAGGTTGATAGCGTGGGCTTCCCCCTATTCCAGCGTGATGTCGCCGCTCTGGCCGCCCTGCTTGCTAACCAGGCGAATGGGGCCAATGCGCATACCCCGGTCCACGGCCTTGCACATGTCGTAGATGGACAGGGCCGCAATTGAAACGGCGGTGAGCGCCTCCATTTCCACCCCGGTCTTGCCCGAAGTGCTGGCCGTGGCCGCAATGTTAACCGCGCTACTCGCCTCGTCGGCTTCCAACTCTACGTCCACCTTGTTCAGCGGCAGGGGATGGCAAAGGGGTATCAACTCGGAAGTCTTCTTGGCGCCCATGATTCCCGCCAACTGGGCAATGGTGAAAACGTCGCCCTTCTTCACCTGGCCCTGCACAATGAGTCGGAGGGTCTCCGGCTGCATTGACACGCTGCCCCGGGCCACGGCCTGGCGGTCGGTGACGGGTTTCCAACCCACGTCCACCATGCGAGCGCGCCCCTGTTCGTCCAGGTGAGTCAGGGCAGCCGGCTCATTGTCTGGGGAGCTAGTTCTGACCTGGTCCATCGGTACTCTCCTGCCAACTTGGTTCCGTGGCATTCTGCCGGACTTGCCCGAAAACGCCATCCACTGCCGATTACGCCCGGCAGCTCTTGCAGGGAACCAATCCGGCGGCCACGGCATCGTCATGGGAGCTGAAGGTATGAACGTCTTGGAGGTTTCGCGCGAACTTGCACTCCTTCCGATGGAAGGTCTTCCGATTGGAGAGGGCGCTGGCGACATACTTGGTCGGCGCAACCTCTGCGGCCTTCCTCCCTTCAAAATCGTCCACCCTTCGTTTTAATTCCTCCACCGCATCCCAAAGGCCCCGGTATTCTCGGTTCTGAGTCATCGTCCAGCCTCCGGAGAAATCTGCAAGTGCATTTCGACATGGCGACGGCCCCGACCCCTACAAGGGTTCCTGACGAAGGAAACCAACTAGGGGTACCTGTTAGCCCGCCATTCAATCTGCTACTCTATCGGAAAGTGGGAAACTTCCCAACTGGTGTTCTGAGGCCCATGCCGCTACTACGGGTTCCCCTCCCGCACCGATTCAACCACCAATATGGTACATTTCCACCTTTTGCCGATTGTTTTGAAGGGGAGCGAGGGCGGTTCTTTCCTCGGAGTAACGGTCGGAACGACGGCCCCATATACCTCCGATGCGGCTAGCCAGTTCGTCATCGGTGGCTCCGGCGCGAAGAAAGTCCCGCAGGTCCAGCCCCTCCGAAGCGAAAAGGCAGGTGTACAACTTGCCGTCGGTGGAAAGTCGGGCACGGGTACAGTCGCCACAGAAGGGCATGGTAACCGACGCGATAACTCCGATTTCGCCGGAACCGTCCAGGTACCGGTACCGGTTGGCCACCTCGCCATGATAGTTTCGTTCCGCCGGTTCCAGGGGTAATTCGGCGTTTATCTGGCGGACAATCTCGGCAGCCGAAACCACGTGGTCCCACTTCCAGCCATTGCGATTTCCCACGTCCATGTACTCGATGAACCGGACGATGTGGCCGGTTCCCTTGAAGTAGCGGGCCAGGTCAACCACCGTGTGGTCGTTGACACCCTTCTGGACCACCGCATTTATCTTGATGGGAGCCAGGCCGACCCTCTCTGCCGACTCTATACCCTCCAGCACCCGGCGGACGGGGAACCCCCGTCCGTTCATCTGCTTGAAAATCTCGTCGTCCAGGGTGTCCAGGCTGATGGTTATTCGCTGAAGCCCGGCATCCTTGAGGGCCTGGGACTGCTGGGGAAGCAAATACCCGTTGGTGGTCAGCGTCAGGTCAACCGCCGGATCAATTTGGGCCAGCATGGAAACCAGGTTAGGCAAATCGGTGCGGAGCAGGGGCTCTCCCCCCGTTATTCTCACCTTGGTGACACCCTGTTCCACGAATACGCGGGCCAGGCGGGCTATCTCCTCAAAGCTCAGTATCTCCTCGCGGGGCAAGAACTGGTAGCTCTCTCCGAAAATTTCGGCCGGCATGCAGTAGGTGCAACGGAAATTGCACCGGTCGGTAACGGAGATTCTAAGGTCCCGCAAGGGACGGCCGAACAAGTCCTGTATCGCCAATCAGTTACGCTCCAACATGGCGTGGATGGCTGGTGAAAGCCCTTTGCCTTCCCAGGATTTCATTTCAGAGAAGGAAATTTCACCGCGCTAAGCTAATCTAATGCCCTTCCGTGGTGAGTCTTTCCAGCACCCCAGCGGCCCGATGGGTCGCATCTGCCCGATGGCTGATCCGGTTCTTCACTTCCATCGAGAGTTGGGAGAATGTCCGCTCCAGGGACGGCAGATAGAAGACCGGGTCGTAGCCAAATCCGAGGTCACCCTCTGGTTGGTATTGTATCATCCCAGACACGGAACCCACCACCGAAACCTCCGGTCCACCGGGCTGGCAGATGGCGATTACGCACATGAAACGGGCCGTTCGCTCGGCCCACCGAACCCCGGCCAGGTTGGATAGGAGCAGGGACACCCGATCCTGGTCATTGGCGCAGGCATCGCCACCGTAGCGGGCCGAGTGGACGCCAGGCTGTCCACCCAGGGCGTCCACTTCCAGCCCGGAATCGTCGGCCAGGGTCAGCATACCGCCCAGGGCCGAATAGGCGCGGGCCTTGAGCCAGGCGTTTTCGCGGAAGGTTGAGCCGGTCTCATCCACATCGGTTGCAATGCCCAGGTCATCCAGGGACAGCAGTTCAACTGGGAGAGACTGGAGCAGGTGGCGGTATTCTTCCACCTTTCCCCGGTTGTGGGTGGCAATGAGCAGTTGCGTGGCAGCCAAGGATATCCCTCCCGCCCGATTGTCTGGTTACGTCAACTCCGAAGAGGCTGATGGGGAAGCTGTCTGCCAGTGTCCTTCAGACTCAATGTACCGGCCCTGCGGCAAGTCAGATTATGCCGTCAGCTGCCAGTGAGTTCACCTGTTCGGCATTGTACCCCAGCCAGGCGGCCAGCACCTCCTCGTTATGCTCGCCCAGCCTGGGGCCGGCGTGGGCTATGGCGCCCGGAGAATCGCTGAACTTGGGAATGATGCCGGGCATTATGGTGGTTCCCAACTCCGGATCATTCACCTCCACCACGTCCTCCCGCTCCCGATAGTGGGGATCGGCGACGATTTGGGCGCTATCGTATACGGGCCCTACCACTCCCCCAGCTGGCACCAGTTGTTCCATGATTCCATCCAGGGAGCGCCCACCCAGCCAGCCCTGGAGTATTTGGTTCAGGGCGTCCTTGTGCTCCAAACGGGATGCGTTGTCCTCGAAGCGAGGGTCGCCGATCAGGTCCGGCAGGCCCATGGCGTGGGCCAGAGCCTCCCAGGTGCTTTGAGAGGTGGCCGAGAGGCCCAGCCACCGGTCATCACCGGTGCGGTACAGACTGCGAGGCGCGGCGTCGGGGAAGTCGTTACCCACCCGTTCCCGGGTTATGCCAAGCAGGTCATACATGGGAATGTGGGGTATGCAGAGGCGAAACAACGGCTCGAAGAGGCTCAAGTCGATAACCTGACCAGCCCGGCGATTTCCGTCAGCTTTCTCCGAGTCCTTCAGAACGCCTCGGCGGTAGATGGCCATCATGCCGGCCATGGCCCCAATCACGCCGGCGATCTCGTCGGCCAACGGTATGGGAGGCAGGACTGGCGGCGTTTCCGGAAACCCGGTCATGGCGATGTAGCCACTCATACATTCGGCGATGGTTCCAAAGCCGGGTCTTTCCCGATACGGGCCCGTCTGCCCGAACCCGGAGTATCGCAGAATGACCAGGTTTGGGTTGGCCACCAACAATTGGTCGGGACCCAGGTTCCACCGCTCCAATGTTCCCGGACGAAAGCCTTCGATGAGCAGGTCGGCCTCCCGGGCCAGGTCCAGCAGAAGGGATTGTCCCTCAGGACGCCCCAGGTCGAGGGTCAGTGACCTCTTGTTTCGGGAGTGCACCTTCCACCACAGGGATACGCCATTCGCGAAGGGGCCCCAGTTGCGAAGGGGATCGCCGCTGCCGGGCCGCTCCACCTTCACCACGTCGGCGCCGAAGTCGGCCAACAGGCTGCTGGCAGTCCCTCCAGCAACAATTATGGAGAGATCCAGCACTTTCAAGCCCTGCAGGGGGCCAAACCCGCCGGTCTGTGTCGTTTCCTGGTTCAATTGTTCCTCCGCCAACCTGCTCCGCCGCATCTACCGGCTGGGTTTGCTTATGGTGGCTGTTAACCCGTTCGGCGCTTCCCATTCTAGCGAGGACGCCCCGCGTTAGCCACCGGACTGGTTGCCCCAGCTACGGGAGGCATCTGGAACGACTTGGGCGCTGCTACGTAACCCAACAGGGCAAGAGTCAAGATTCAAGGCCGCCGGGACGATCATCGCCGGCTTCGACCTGAGGCGGAACCGGGGTTTGTGCAGTTTTTCACTATCGACCCCGGTGGGGTTATGCTATAATCCTCGCATACCCAGTCAAGAGGTCCGGCCCCACTGTATGCTTGAGGACTACTTCCGGCAGTACGGGTTGATTGCCATATTTGCAGTGGTGGCCCTTGCAGTCCCCATAAGCCTCATCGCTGCTTCCTGGCTGCTTTCCCGCCTCAGGATTCGCCCGCAGAACCCCACGGCCGTCAAGGTTGAACCCTACGAGTGTGGCGTTCAGACCATCGGTGGGCCCTGGAACCAGTTCCATTTCCGGTACTACCTGTATGCGATACTGTTCGTTATCTTCGATGTGGAAGTGGTATTTCTCTATCCCTGGGCCACCCGTTTCATCAGCCTGGAACTGTTCGCGCTGATTGAAATGGTAATTTTCGTGGGTATTCTGTTGCTGGGCTGGGCCTATGCCTGGCGCAAGCGCGACCTGGAATGGGGGAACTGAGCCATGGAATTGCCGCCGGGTCAGGGCCCGTTGCACCACCGCACCTGGGGAATAGATCGGGAAGAGGGTCAGCTGGTGAACGACCTGATTGCCGTTTCCACCGACATGATTGAAGTTCCCTCCATCGAGGTTCCCGAGGACCTGAAGAACAACCTGCTGGTCACTTCGGTGGACGCCCTGGTCAACTGGGGGCGGAAGTCGGCCCTGTGGCCCGTCTCCTTTGGCCTGGCCTGCTGTGCCTTCGAGATGATGGCGACGGCCATGGGCCGATTCGACATTGCCCGCTTCGGAATGGAGGTCTTCCGCGCCTCGCCCAGGCAGGCGGATTTGATGATTGTGGCCGGCACCGTCACCTGGAAGATGGCCCCGCCCATTCGCCGAATCTACGACCAGATGGCCGAGCCCAAGTGGGTTATTTCCATGGGGGTGTGCGCCACCAGTGGCGGCCCCTATTTTGGTTCCTATTCCGTCGTGCCCGGAGTCGATCACATCATACCGGTGGATGTTTATGTTCCCGGGTGCCCTCCCCGGCCCGATGCTCTGTTGTACGGGATAATGGAGTTGCACGAGAAGATCAAGAAATACCAGCACTTGCGGAAATCTAATGGTGGCTCGCCGGACTTGCCAGTGGCGAGCGAAGAGGCGGCCTCCGGCTGATGGTTATGCTTGACTTGTCCGGCTCCCACCTTTCCGATGTGTTGGAACGAAGCCTGCCCGGGTCGGTGGTTGGCTTCAACGAAACCGCCGTCTGGGTCGATCCCACTCAGATTGGTTCCGTGGCGGCCTTTCTGAGGAGTGACCCGGAACTGGATTTCCAGTTTCTGAATTCCATCAGCGCCGTGGATTATGTCGATCACTTCGATTTGGTGTATCACCTAACCTCGCTCGGTCGCCAGACCACCGCCATTTTCAAGGCCAGGCTGTACGGACGGGGCCAATTGACCGTTCCCTCCGTCTATGGAGTTTGGCGGGGCGCCGACTACCAGGAGCGGGAAATCTGGGATTTGATGGGAATCCGGTTCGAGGGGCACCCCAACATGAAGCGCATCATGCTGTGGGAAGGCTTCGAGGGGCACCCTTTGCGCAAGGATTTTCTCTAGTCATGCCGGGTCGCCTTGCTCTCCCTCGTTTCAGGGTTAGCGCATTAGCGGTTTTCGTTTCTAGAGCCTGAGTTGTCTATCAAAAGCCATTCCTTATGACCATACGCACCGAACCAGTTACCGTTAACGTGGGGCCACAGCACCCCAGCACCCACGGCGTCTTTCGCGTCCGCATAACCTTCGACGGGGAGGACATACTGGAGGTGGAGCCGGTTTTCGGTTACCTGCACCGGGGAACGGAGAAGCTGGCCGAGGAGCGGAACTACGTCCAGGTGGTAACCCTGACCGACAGGCTGGACTACACTTCGTCGATGATCAACAACCAGGCCTATTGTTTGGCGGTCGAAAAGTTACTGGAAGTCGAACCGCCGCCCCGGGCCAAATACCTCAGAACCCTAACGGCCGAACTACAGCGCATTGCCAGCCACCTCATAGCGGTGGGATTCTTCGTCCAGGAACTGGGGGCCTTCGGGACTCCATTGATGTACGGTTTTCGCAGCCGTGAGCGGATTCTGGAACTCTTCGAAATGCTTTGCGGCGCCCGGATAACGGTCAGCTACATGCGGCCCGGCGGGGTATTTGCCGATGCTCCCAGGGAATTCTGGCCCGCGTTGAACCGGTTCCTGGAGGACTTTGCCGAAGAGTTCGCCGAGATGGAGCAGTTGCTACTGGGAAACGAGATACTCATGGTACGGACTCGGGGCGTCAGTCCCATTCCCCCGGAGGTGGCGATCAACTGCTCGGTGAGCGGGCCGGTGCTGCGGGCCAGCGGCGTCAACTGGGATTGGCGGAAGCAGGAACCCTACGACGCCTATGATCGCATGGAATTTGACGTTCCCATCGGGTCGAACTGGGACAATTACGACCGCTTCTGGGTCAGGATGCAGGAAGTCCACCAGAGCATCAGGATCATAAACCAGTGTATCGAGCAAATCGAGCCCGGCCCGGTACGACTGGACCTTCCCCTGGTCTTGCGCCCGGAAGCGGGCAGAGAGGCCTACGGCAGGGTGGAGGCATCCAAGGGAGAATTGGCCTTCTACCTGGTTAGTGACGGTGGAATCGCTCCCTACCGATGCAAGGTTAGGTCCCCGTCGCTGATAAACTTGACCATCATCGACCAGCTATTGGTGGGCTGGAAACTGGCGGATATGATCGTGTCCCTGGGCAGCATTGACATCAACATGGGCGAGGTTGACCGGTGAACTGCATCCTGTCTCCCGACAGCCTGCTCTACGCCAACGGCCTTTACCGGGTGGTTTACCAGTTGGCCGGCTCTTTCCTCCCCTGTTGGCTGGCCTATATTGCGGCCGGCTTGACCATGGCCTTCATCCTGGTCAACGCCGTTCTGTTGGGAGCGGCGGCCATCACCTGGGCGGAGCGGAGAATTCTGGGCCGCTTCCAGAACCGAGTTGGCCCCAACCGGTGGGGCCCCTTCGGCCTGTTCCAGCCGTTGGCAGACCTGGTCAAGCTGCTGACCAAGGAGGACCTGAGGCCGGCGGGAGCGGACCGCATAATCTTCGCCCTGGCGCCCATCGTCATGATCGCGCCCCTGGTGCTGATGACGGCAGTGATTCCCTTTGCGATGGACACTGCCCTGGCCAACCTGAACGTAGGTGTCCTCTATTTTCTGGCGGTGAGCTCAATTACATCCATAGCTATATTCATGGCCGGCTGGTCGTCCAACAATCGCTACGCCATATTTGGGGCGGCCCGTTCCGTCGCCGTGTTGATAAGCTACGAGATTCCGGTGGTTCTCTCGCTGTTGGGCGTGGTGATGGTGGCGGCGTCCATGTCCCTGGGCGCAATTGTGGAGGCCCAGGCCCTGCCCTTCGTATTGGTACAACCCCTGGCCTTCTTCGTCTTCATGGCGGGAATGTCGGCGGAATTGAATCGTTCCCCATTCGACGTTGCCGAAGCAGAGTCGGAGATTATCGCCGGTTACCATACCGAGTACAGCGGAGTGAAGTTCGCCCTGATCCAGGCGGCGGAATTCGGCGGCGTGGGTGTGGTCTCCGCCATCGCCGCCACCCTGTTCTTGGGAGGCTGGTCCGGTCCCTGGTCCGAGTATCTGGGATGGCTGTGGTTCCTGATGAAGACCGGGGTAATCGTGTTCCTGTTTATCTGGATTCGCGCCACCTTTCCCCGTCTGCGAATTGACCAGATCATGGCCTTTTCCTGGAAGTTCCTGCTGCCCCTGACCATGATCAACCTGCTGGCGGTCACCCTAGAGGTATTCCTGCTGCGGGGCGAGGACGGCGCGCTTACCACCAGCGACCTGGGAATTATGGCGGGGGTTAACCTGGTAGTTGGCGTTGCGTCCCTGGTTATTCTTGGTAGCCTGCATCGCGACCGAGTGCAGTTCCGGTCTCGTCGTCCGAGCCAACCGGCGATTCCCGGGGTTCCCACCATCGAGGTGAATTGAAATGTACGGATTGGCCATGGCCAAGGGCCTGCTGGTCACCCTGAAGAATTTGACCAAGAGACCTTTCACCATCCAGTATCCGGAGCAGCGCGCCCAACAGCATCCCCGATTCCGAGGGGAGGAGTTCGCCTGGTACGAGGAACGTTGCACCGGTTGCGCCTCCTGCGCCAAGTACTGCCCCCTGGGAATCATCAAGATAGAAACGTCCCGTAGCGGCAGCGCCATTCCCCAGGGTGACAAGTACCGGCTGGAGGTGTTCGACATTGAGCTACAGCGGTGCATGTTCTGTGGGTTGTGCGTTGAGGCCTGCCCCTACGACGCCCTCTTCATGGGCAGCGGATTCGAACAGGGACAATACAGTCGCAAGAACATGGTGATAACCATCGACCAGTTGCGGAATGCCGAGAAGCACCCCAGTACATGGTTCCGGCCCCAGCTGGAGGGAAATGAATCCGAGGCAGACATTCGCCGGCGACCGCCCTCCATTGCCCAGGGAGATTCCCGGTTTACCTACGATCCCCGGGGCGGGCCGCCACTGGGTTGGCGGGAGGTTGGCCGGGAGTCCTGGCGCTGGCACCGGGAGGAAAAGGCCGGCATGAGGCTGGAATCCGGCAGCGTTTCCCTTCCTGACTCCGCTCCGGTGGTTGGGGAAGAAGCCCCCCTTCAGGAAGCCAATGATTAAGACATGGGATTGCGGTATTTTGAATCTTTGTAGGCCCCGATTGCAGAGGGTATGGCAGCGTCCATGGCGGTAGCGCAGGACATGGCATTCTGGTTGTTGTCGGTCCTGGCCATCGGATCGGCCCTGGGCGTGGTACTGGTGAAGGACCTGTTCCGCTCGGCCCTGCTGCTGGCGTTAGTGTTCATCACGGTGGCCGGCTTCTACGTGCTGATGAGCGCCGAATTCCTGGCGGTGGTGCAGGTGCTCATCTACGTGGGCGCCATCCTGGTTCTGTTTGTCTTTGGTATCATGCTGACCAGGAACGTGAAGGAAGGCAACCCGCCCAATCGCCTGCAAATTCCCGCAGTCCTGTTCCCCTCCCTGTTGCTGGTGGGCCTGATCGCGGCGGCGATGAATACGGACTGGCGCGAAATAGGGGTATCAGACCGGGAGTTTGCCGACGCCGCCCAGACCCAGGCGGTAGCGGGCTCCAGGATTGAGCCGGCCGCCGGTGGGATGGACCTGGCAGCCGTCGAGCCGGCGGGGAGCAGCGTTGGCCTGGCCGAACTGCTGACTGGCTCATACGCGCTGCCCTTCGAGGCAGTATCCCTGCTGCTCTTGGCGGCGCTGATTGGCGGGCTGGCCTTGGCCCGCTCCCGGGGGAACTGAACCATGTCTCTGGAGTCCATGCTGGCAGTGGCGGCGATTCTGTTCGCCATCGGCTTGTACGGCGCCCTGGCTCGCAGCAACGTCATCGCCGTCCTGATGTCCATCGAGATTATGTTCAATGCGGTGAACTTGACTGTAGTCGCATTTGCCAAGTATGTCGCTCCCCTGTCCCTGCGTGAGGAGGTCGGCAGTGTCCTGACCGGGCAGGTGTTCGCCATGTTCGTGATTGCCGTGGCCGCAGCAGAAATCGCCCTGGGTCTGGGCATCGTTATTGCCATGTACCGCAACGCCGATTCGGTCTCCCTGACCGAGGCAAATCGACTGCGAAATTAACGTCGGCAGAAGGAAGTCCACCTGCCAATACTTGCGAGTCTGATCGTTACGCAAAACGTATGTGGGTAGAATTCAGGAAAACGCCCAACTTGTTCGTGGCGGAAATGTGGAAGGAGGTTCTCGAGGCCGAGGGCTTGCCGACCCGCATCCTTCCCGTGGGGGACATTCGGGATTGGGGGGAACGGGTTCCCTTCAATGTGTATGTGCCCAAAGGCCGAGAGCACGTGGCCGACGAGATTCTGAGGAAGCTGTAGATGGTCACCGAACTGATGGCCTGGGGAATCTTCCTGCTGCCCCTGCTGGCGTTTCTACTGATTTGCCTGGTAATCCGACCCTTCTTCAACCGGGGTGGCTTGGCATCCGGACAGCTTTCCGGCTACCTCTTAATTGCCACATTGGCGGTTTCCCTGGCCCTTTCCCTGTGGGCATTGGCGAGAACGGCCAGTGGCAATGAGCTCGATTTTGCCCCCCGTACCTGGCTGGACCTGGGTGATGCCGCCATTGAGGTGGGCCTGCTGTTGGACCCAGTAACTGCCATCATGTTGGTGGTGGTCAGTGGCGTCAGCCTGCTGGTTCAAGTCTATTCCCTGGGTTACATGCGCGAAGACCCGGGAACCGCCCGCTATTTCGCCTACATGGCGCTTTTCACCTCGTCCATGTTGGGCCTTACGATGTCCGCCAACGTGGTTCAGCTTTACGCCTTCTGGGAGTTGGTGGGCCTGTCTTCCTACCTGCTTATCGGGTTCTGGCACGATCGACCCGCCGCCGCCGCCGCCGCCAAGAAAGCATTCATCGTTACCCGCATCGGCGACGTGGGTTTCCTGTTGGCGATAATCGCCCTCTTCTTCCATGCACCGCAATTCGCTGCGGAGGGTTTCAACGCCCTCCATATTCCCGACATCTGGCAAGCAACTCAACCCCTGGCGTCCGGCGGCGCAATCCTGGGAGGCGCTGCCCTTACCTGGATCTGTCTGGGTATTTTTGCTGGCGCGGCCGGCAAGTCGGGCCAATTTCCCCTGCATTCGTGGCTGCCCGATGCTATGGAGGGCCCAACCCCCGTTAGCGCCCTCATCCATGCCGCGACGATGGTCGCCGCAGGGGTATTCCTGGTCGCCCGTTTCTTCCCCCTGTTCCAGGAGGCGCGGGAGGCGATGATGGTGGTGGCCCTGATTGGAGGATTTACTGCCTTTGCCGCCGCCACCCTGGGCCTGGTCATGGACGACATCAAGCGCGTCATGGCCTATTCCACCGTGAGTCAACTGGGATACATGATGGCCGCCCTGGGGTTGGGCGCCTTTGGTCCCGCCCTGTTCCACCTGTTTACCCACGCCTTCTTCAAAGCCTTGCTGTTCCTGGGTTCGGGTAGTGTCAACCATGCCGTCGGCACCTTCAATATGCGATACATGGGTGGCCTGCGCTCCCGGATGCCCTGGACCTACACCCTAACCTTGATTGGCGGCCTTAGTCTGGTGGGTATTGTCCCCCTGGCTGGGTTCTGGAGCAAGGATGAGATTCTGACCGTGGCATGGTTGGGTCGAAGCGGAGCCATGCCCTGGGTTGCCGGTGTCGTGTTCCTGCTGCTGGCGGCGGGAGTGGTACTCACTGCCTTCTACACCATACGGATGATTTCCCTCACCTTTCATGGTGAATTTCGCGGGGGTGGCCCTCAGGAACAGGCGGACCTGGTCGCAAGAGGAGAACCCGTTCCACCCACCGTTTCCGGTCATGTACACCTGGCCGAGTCGCCCTGGGTGATGGTGGCTCCCATGGTGGCGCTGGGTGTTGGTTCAGTCGTGGCCGGGTACCTGGTGAACCCCCAATGGGTGAAGAGCCTGTTCGGGATTCCCGGCCACTGGTTTTCCGAGTTTGTGGAGTCGGCCCTAATTTACGGACACGGAGCAGCGGTCAGCTTCAATTGGATGGTCGCCGGGATTTCGACTCTGCTGGCCCTGGTTGGCATCGTCTTGGCCTTCCTCGTATATGCGCGCAGCAGTTCTTCCCGCACCAGTGTCGCCCCGGAAGCCGTGGAGTCGGAGCCGGTGGCGGCCTCGGAGGAACATGGAGCCATACCAGGGGGCAACGCCGAAAACCATGCCCACTCAGGTCACCCTCCAATTGCAGGAGCGCCGGCGCCGGATGCCCTGGCCAAGGCCGGCCCGGTTTACCTCGTGTTGACCCGAAAGTATTTCGTTGACGAATTGTACGAGGGGTTCGTCGTCCGCAGGATTTTCTACCGCTACGTCGCTGGCCTCACCGATTGGCTGGACCGTAACCTGGTGGACGGGGTGGTGGAAGTCCTGGCCTGGCTGGTGCGCCAGTTCGGCCGCCTGGTTGCCCACATTCAGACCGGTCAGGTTCAGTTCTACGGCACGGTGATTGTGCTGGGGGCAGTAATTATCCTGCTGGGATACCTGTTCCTCGGCGCGGGGTTGGGAGGGTAAGACGGGTTTGGCCTTTTCCGGACTGCTAACCGCAACCGTCTTTCTGCCGGCCCTGGGCGCCCTGGTGATACTGCTGTTTCTCCGGGGAGACCGGGCAGTTCGCGGTTTTGCCCTCCTTGTGGGCATTTCCGACTTGGCCCTGGCCCTGCTGGTGTTCCTGGGATTCGACCGCAGCGAGGGCGCTGACCGGTTCCAGTTGGTGGACCGCATCCCCTGGATTTCGGCGGAAACGATCAACGCCAGCTACTTTCTCGGCGTTGACGGTCTCAGCGCTCCGTTGGTACTGCTCACCGGCCTGCTGGGGTTCTGCGCGGTAATCGCCTCCTGGTCCATCGGGGAACGGGTGCGGGAATACTTCGTGTGGCTGTTGCTGCTGCAAACCGCCGTGATGGGAGTCTTCACCTCCCTGGACTTCATACTGTTCTTCCTCTTCTGGGAGTTGGAACTGCTCCCCATGTATATGCTCATTGCCAACTGGGGCACGGGACGCCGGACCTACTCCGCCATGAAGTTCCTGATCTTTACTATCCTGGGCAGCGCCTTCATGCTGGTCGGAATTGTGGCGGTGTTTGCCAGCCAACCCGCCGGTTCCTTCGACATGACGCTCTTGCTGGAATCGGGTTCCATGTTGACCGAGGCCAATGCGGCCCTGCCATTGGCGGCGGTGTTCTGGCTGTTCTTCGTGGCCTTTGCCGTTAAGCTCCCCGCCTGGCCGGTGCATACCTGGCTGCCCGACGCCCACACCGACGCCCCAACGGCGGCAAGTGTCATGCTGGCCGGGGTGATGCTCAAGATGGGAGGCTACGGCCTGCTGCGAGTCAACGTGGGAATGTTCCCCGGCGAGGTTCACGCCTTTGCCTGGCTGCTGACCCTGCTGGGAGTTATCGGCGTCCTGTATGGCGCCGTGGTGACCATGCGGCAAACCGACCTGAAACGGCTCATCGCCTACTCCAGCGTCAGCCACATGGGCCTGGTTCTGGTGGGAATCGGTTCCGTGGGGGCGGTGGCCGGTCAGGTGACTGGGGCCGGCCTCAGCGGGGCCGCCCTGCAACTGTTCACCCACGGAACCATCACCGGGCTTCTGTTCCTGGGGGTGGGCTTCATTTACGAAAGGGCGCACACCCGCTATATCCCCGACCTGGGAGGTTTGGCCGGCCGTATGCCCATAGCGGCGGCGTCCCTGGCCATCGCCGGTTTCGCCTCCCTGGGCCTGCCCGGGTTGAGCGGGTTCGTCTCGGAAATCTTGGTTTTCTTCGGCGCCTTCCGGGCATTTCCCCTGCTGACCGCCCTGTCGGTGCTGGGCATAATCCTGGCTGCCGGGTACATCCTCTGGATGCTGGAGAGGACCCTGTTCGGTCCCCCACGGGAAAGGTTTGCAAGCCTGACCGACGCAACGCCCCTGGAGGCGGTTCCCATGGCCCTCCTGGTGGCCAGTATAGTGCTGGTAGGAGTTTATCCCGCCCTTTTGACGGACTTATTCGATACGGCCATCGCCCCCATGGTGGATAACATCAACGGCGCCATGACCGGCATGGCCGATGCCAGGTAGCGGGTACATATCCGTATGTCACTGCACGACCTACTACTGATTTCGCCGCAATTGAGCATGGCCGCCCTGGGATTGGCGCTGGTCGTGCTGGATATGGTTATCCCTCGCAAGGGACTGCTGGGGGCGCTGGCCCTGGTGGGACTGCTGGTTCCCCTGGCCTTCACCATCATACTGATCGACAGCTTCCCCGGTGGGATTCTGGGACGTGGCGCGGAGAACCTGGTTCCCGAAACCAGTATCCTCCACGAAAGGTTCGCGGTCGATCGCTTTGGACTGTTCTTCAGCCTCCTGGTTGTGGTGTCCCTGGCCCTGGTTTTGCTTGCCTCCCTGGATTATGTCCGGCGACTACCCCGACTGAGGGGGGAGTTCTATTCGCTGTTGATGCTCTCGGCCAGCGGAATGATGCTGTTGGCCTCGTCCACCGAACTGATCACCATCTACGTGGCACTGGAGTTGACCACCCTGCCCCTGGTGGCCATTGCTGCCTTCCTGCCCAATGCCCGTTCCAGTGAAGCCGGCATGAAGTTCCTGATCATTGGCGCCATCAGCTCCGCGCTGACCCTCTATGGCATGGCCCTGCTTTACGGCTTCACGGGCGCCGCCACGCTGGAGGGCATCGCCCGCGCCTTGGGGAGCGCCATGGGGTCCGAGGTTCCGCACTTGCCCTTTGGCAGCTATGCCGTGCTGGTAGCGGTCTCATTGCTCACCGTTGGCATTGCCTTCAAGCTTTCCGCCACGCCTTCCCAGATGTGGGCGCCCGATGTTTACGAGGGCGCGCCCATTCCCATGGTGGCCTTCCTGTCCGTGGCCAGCAAGGCAGTGGCCTTTGCGCTGCTGCTGCGCCTGCTCTACAGTGGTTTGCTGCCCTATTACGCCGATTGGGGAACCCTCCTGGCCATCCTGGCCGCCGTCACCATGACGGTGGGCAACCTGGCAGCCCTGGCCCAGAGCAACATCCGCCGGCTGCTGGGCTACAGCGCCATTTCTCATGCCGGCTACCTCCTGGTGGGCGTGGCAGCCGTCGCCCAGCTGGGCAGTACCGGTTCATGGGCGGCACTCAGCGATTCGGCGTCATTGGCGGAAGGTGCAGCCAACCCTGACCTTATGCTGAACAGCATACGGGAGGGCGCCAGTGTCCTGGCGGGCAGTTTCTCCACCTTCGGACCCAGCAGCGTTCTCTTCTACCTGGTTGCCTATTTGGCGGCCAACCTGACGGCCTTCTTCGTGGTGCTGGCGGTCCACACCCGAATTGGCAGCGACCTGATCGAAGATTACGGGGGGCTTTTCCGCCGTTTTCCCTTCCTGGCCGTTGCCTTGGCCTTGGCTTTGGTCGCCCTCATCGGAGTCCCACCCACGGGAATATTCGTGGGCAAGATTTACCTGTTCCTGGCGGCAATCAAGAGCGATTTGGCGTGGCTGGCTCTGGTGGGCGCCCTCAACAGCGTGGTCTCCGCCTATTACTATGTTCGCATAGTCAGGGTTATGTTCGCTTCCTCCGAATCCCAGGCCATTGCCTCCTGCGACCTGGCGGAGGTACAGGGGGGAGAAATGGAGGCGGGGGAGACGGCAAGGACCTCCAGGGTTTCGACCTGCACGATTGTGGCCCTGGCCCTGGTGGCGGTGAGCGCCGTGCTGCTGGGCATTGTATTCAGTCCCGTAATACAGGCGGCGGAGGGCGCGGTATCCTCCCTGCCTGCCGTATTTGTCCCGTAATGCCGTGGTTGCCAGCATTGCACCGCGGGACGAGTCCGCCGCCTTTATGTTAACTAACTGCCTGGAACTTTGGATGGGAAGGCTACTCCCTGCTTGGCGGTTAATAGACAGGCCGGTCTTGCGGTTACGTCCACGCAATTCGGCGTCAATTGACACTAATTTGGCGCAATGCTAGACTGCCTTTCTGTGACCCCCCACCTAGCCAGCAACTCTCAAGGGTCGTTTAACTTGTCCAGCCAAATACGAACCGTCGGCCTAATCTACAACGCCCGGATACCCGAGGCTTTGGATTTGAGCACCGCCGTGGTTAACGAGCTTTCCCTGGAGCAGAGGAGTTGGATTTCACCGGCGGAGAATATCGAAGACCTGCTGGATCAGATGTCTGGAACCGACCTGGTGGTTACGGCGGGCGGCGATGGCACCATGCTGAGGGCAACGCAGGTTACCGCCCCTTGCGGGGTGCCCATGGTGGGAATCAACATGGGCCGCCTGGGCTTTATGACCGAACTCCAGGTGCATGATGCCCTGGAAAAGTTGCCGTCCTACTACAGCGGTTCCCCCCGAATTGATGCCCACAACATGCTCAGCGCCCGCATCATTCGCGCGGCGGCTTCTTCCCTGCCCAACGTGGAAGGCCCCTTTCATGCTCTCAATGACGTGGTGCTTTCCCGGGGTTCAGTTTCACGGGTGGTAACGATACGCACCACCGTGGATGGCGCCGAGGTGGCATCCCTACGGTCTGACGGCATAATTCTGGCCACGGCCACCGGCAGCACCGGCTATAGCTTGGCAGTGGGAGGACCGATACTGGATCCCCTTTCGGAAGACTTGGTGTTGAAACCCGTCGCTGCCCACGTCGGATTGAACGCTTCCCTGGTGTTGCAGCCGGGTGCGAGAGTGGGCCTATACCTGGAGGGCGCCCAGGATGCCGT
Organism: Dehalococcoidia bacterium; assembly: GCA_965221385.1. Lineage (GTDB taxonomy): Bacteria > Chloroflexota > Dehalococcoidia > Lucifugimonadales > UBA3495 > Bin22. Next base: position 210,254 of record OZ244885.1, on the reverse strand, counting down.
TCTGAGCGTGGACGGGTACATTGAACGACAACTGCAGCCCGGCGATCGGGTGGAGGTTGAACAGAGTCCTCTGAAGGCCAGGTTTTTGCGGGCCCATCCCAAGAATCATTTCTATGCAACTCTGACCCGCCGCCTGGGATTCAGCATTCGCGGCCAGTAGGCCCATCAGGGTTGCCCCGAGTTCATCCGGGGGCCGCCGGGCGAAAATGTGGGCAACGGACAAAAGAATGGAACGAGACCTGACCGAAAGCACAATTGAGTCGTCCACCATCTATGAGGGTGTCATCCTCAAGCTGCGCAGGGACCGGGTCCGTATGCCCAACGGCCGCGAGACCGTCCGGGAAGTGGTGGAGCACTCCAACTCGGTCTGCATGGTACCGGTGGATTCCGAGGGCCGAGTGGTCCTGGTGCGCCAGTATCGCAAGGCCACCGAGTCCGCCCTGCTGGAAGTACCGGCCGGCGGCATTGAAGAGGGAGAGTCGCCGGAGCAAGCCGCCCAGCGGGAACTTCAGGAGGAGGTTTCCCAGGTTGCCGGAACGTTGCGGCCTCTGGCAGGATTCTGGCTGGCGCCCGGTTGGTGCGACGAATACATGTACACTTTTCTCGCCACCAACCTCAGTCCCGCCACCCTGGAGCCAGACTACGATGAAATGATAGACATTTGCCGAGTGTCCCTGTCCGAAGCCATGGAACTTATCGAGACCGGCGTAATTCAGGATGCCAAGAGCATCGCCGCCCTGCTCCAGGCCATGCGGGTTGTTGGGGACGGCGGTTCTGTGGATAATTAGATGACCTAAACGGCAGGGGAGCGCTTCCTCTGCCGCAAACCAGGGGAGACGAGAACAGTATGCTTGAGCACGATGTCTTGGTCATTGGGGCTGGTCTGGCCGGAATGAGGGCAGCCATCGCCGCCAGCGCCAACGGGGCCAATACCGCCATTATCAGCAAGGTTCACCCGGTGCGCAGCCATTCCAATGCTGCCCAGGGTGGCATCAATGCCGCCCTGCTGGACCAGGGAGACGACTGGAGTGAACATGCCTACGATACCATCAAGGGCAGCGACTTCCTGGGCGACCAGGATGCCATTGAAATCATGTGCTCGTCGGCGGGACGGGCCCTGATTGACATGGAACACATGGGCGTGACCTTCAACCGGGATGACGAAGGGCGCCTGGGTACCCGCGCCTTTGGCGGCCAGCGGCGCGCCCGCACCTTCTTCGTGGGGGACTTCACCGGTCAGGCCCTGCTCCACGTGATGTTCGAGCAGTTGGTAAAGTCCCAGGTGCAAAGTTACGAGGAGTGGTTCGTAACCTCCCTCATCATGGAGGACGGGCAGGTCGGCGGGGTGACCGCCCTTGAGATCCGCACCGGCAAACTCCATGCCATTCGGGCCAAGACGATCATCCTTTGCACCGGCGGTTGCGGTCGCATTTTTGAGCCTTCCACCAACGCCCTTATCGTTACCGGCGACGGGATGGCCCTGGCCTACAACGCCGGCGCTGGCCTTATGGACATGGAAATGGTCCAGTACCACCCCACCACCCTGGCCGGCAGCGGGGTGCTGCTCTCCGAGGCCGCCCGCGGCGAGGGAGCCTACCTGCGGGACAAGGACGGCAACAGGTTCATGGAGAGGTACGCTCCCAACATGATGGAGCTGGCCTCCCGCGACGTGGTTTCCCGGGCCGAGCAAACCGAAATCAATGCCGGCAATGGCGTGAACGGCTGCGTGTTCCTGGACTGCACCCACCTGGGCGAGGCCCTCATCATGGAGAAGCTCAGCCAGATTCGGGAGATAGGCATTGACCTGGCCGGGGTGGACATGATCCGGGAGCCGGTGCCCATCCGGCCCGGCATGCACTACATCATGGGTGGCATCAAGACCGATGTGGACGGCCTAACCAGCATTCCGGGCGTGTATGCCGCCGGAGAATGCGCCAACGTCAGCGTTCATGGCGGCAATCGCCTGGGCGCCAACTCCCTGCTGGACACCATTGTCTTCGGCGAACGGTCGGGGAATCATGCCGCCAATGCCTGCCTCAGCCTCCCATTCTTGGACTTCAACGAGCAGGAAGTGCTGGAGCGGGAAGAACGCCGCATCGCCGAAATCATCGAGCGACCCGACAACGGCGACCGTTGGGGCGCGATACGCCAGGCCATGGGCGAGTCCATGGTGCGCAACGTGGCGGTGTTCCGCGACGAACAGACCATCAGCGAGGCGATCAAGGACTTTTCCGACCTGCGGGAGCGTTATGCCACCGTACCGGTGCAGAACAAGAACCGCATTTTCAACACCGATCTGGTGTTTGCGCTGGAACTTGGGTACATGCTGGACGTGGCCGATACCATCGCCTTCAGCGCCCTGGAGCGGCGCGAAAGCCGAGGCGCCAACGCCCGCACCGATTTCCCGGAGCGGGACGACGCAAATTGGCTGAAGCACATTGTCGCCAAAAAGGGCGAGGTGGGGCCGGAACTATCCTACCTGCCCGTTACCATCACCAAGTGGCAGCCCGAGGAGAGGAAGTATTAGCCCATGGACGTTACCATCAAAATCCGACGATATGACCCGGAGGCCGATCAACCCGGCAGCTATTGGGAGGAATTCTCCCTTTCAGTTCCGGACAATGCCACCGTTCTGGACGCCCTGATCAAGATACGGGAGGAGATGGACGGAACTCTGACCCTGCGGTGCTCCTGCCGCAGCGCCATTTGCGGCTCCTGCGCCATGAGAATCAACGGCCACGCCGGGTTGGCCTGCAAGACCGCCCTTTCCCGCGCCATGGACGAGAATAATTCCGTTACCGTGGAGCCAGCCGGCGTTATGCGGGTGGTCAAGGACTTAACGGTGGACTTCGACCTGTTCTGGGACAAAATCCGGGCGGTCGAGCCGTACTTGCAACCCCAGGGAAAGGAACCGGAGGGCGAGTACATCGCCTCCAACGAATCCATGCTGCACCTGTCCGGCGTCACGGCCTGTATCATGTGCGGCGCCTGTGTCTCCGACTGCACGGTGCTTGAGGTGGACCCGACCTTCCTTGGCCCGGCCGCTTTGGCCAAGGCCTACCGCTTCACCGCCGACCCCCGGGACGGGGATAAAGAGGGGGTATCCCGCGATCGGCTGCGCGCCCTCAGCGAGGCCACGGGTATGTGGGACTGCACCCGTTGCAATGAGTGTGTCCAGGCCTGCCCCAAGGGCGTCGCCCCCATGGACCGGATTATGGCCCTGCGGGAACAGGCGGTGCAGGCGGGATTCACCAACAACAACGGCGCCCGCCATACCAGCGCCTTCACCGAATCGGTGGGCCACAGTGGGCGGTTGGACGAACTGCGGCTGCCGATCAAGTCGGTTGGAGGTATAACCAACATTGCCGCCATGATGAGCTACGCTCCGGTGGGTTGGCGAGCCCTCACCCATGGCAAGATGCCGCCCATCCGGCACAAGAACGTGGAAAACGTGGAGAATGTCCGCCGGCTGTTCCGCAAGCTGGAACCGGAACTGGCCGGGCCTCAGATTGGCAGGAATTCTCCTTTCGGCTAGTCCCTGAATTCATTGCGAAAGACGGCCAACTTCCGAGAATAACCACTCCCAAAAGAGAGGCATTCCCCGTTGTTGGCAGTAGGTATGGGCCCACCGGCCTGATCAACAGGAGGAACTGGAAAGTGAAGTACGCCTTTTTCCCCGGCTGCGTTTCCCAGGGAGCCGCGCCGGAACTGTATCCCGCCGCCACGCTTATCTGCCAGCGCATCGGTATTGAATTGGAGGAGATTCCGGGCTGGACCTGCACCGGCGCCGGCGTCATGCAGGAAAAGAACCAGTTTTTTGCCGATACGCTCAACGCCCGCAACTTTGCCAAGGCCGAGCAGCTGGGCCTACCCATCCTGACCATTTGCAGCACCTGCCAGGGCGTGATGAGCCAGGCCAACAAGCGGATGCAAAACGACCCGGATTACCTGGCCGAGATCAACAGTCACCTGGCAGATGAGGGCCTGGAATACAAGGGCACCGCCCAGCCCAAGCATCTGCTTTGGATATTGATTGAGGATGTGGGGCTGGACAAGGTCACCGAACTGGTGACCCGCCCCCTGGCCGGGGTACGGATGGCCCCCTTCTACGGGTGCTACATCGTGCGCCCCACCGAGGCCCTGGACATCGAGGAACACCCGGAGCGGCAGACCTCCCTGGAAACCCTTATCGAAACCCTGGGGGCAACCGTCGTGGACTTCGCCGGCAAGACCCGATGTTGCGGCTTCCCCATCCTCACCATCAACGAAAAGAACTCCATGGCCATGGTGGGCAAGCACACCTCGGAGGCGAAGGACCTGGGCGCCGACGCCATGGTCACCCCCTGCCCGCTGTGCCACCTGAACCTGGACGGCTACCAGCCCAAGGCCTCGGCTCAGTTGAAGCGTAACGTGGACCTGCCCATTCTGCACCTTCCCCAGGCAATCGGGCTGGCCATGGGCATTGCGCCCCAGGACCTGGGTCTGCAGAAGCACATCATAAACACCCAGCGTTTGACGGTTAAGCTGGGCGCCGGACATTAGTTCACCGTTAACCTCTGAATGAGATTCTCTAACGGCGGCGCGGACGAAGCGTCGCCGTTTCTTTGGCCGGCCTGGGCCCTCTTGCGTCAGGCCCGGGGTGGATCAGACGCCACAATGACACGGAGGGAGTATGCCACCTGGACCGGAAACGAAACCAGCCATGCCCGAAGATTGGCAACGAGCATTGGCCATTGTTGCCCACCCGGACGACATGGAATACGGAGGCGCCAGCGCCGTAGCGCGGTGGACGGCCCAGGGCAAGCAGGTGACATACCTGATGGTGTCCAGCGGCGAAGCGGGTATAGACAGTATGCACCCTTTCCAGGTTGGCCCGCTGCGAGCCGAGGAGGAGGTGAACGCTGCCGCCGTGGTCGGTGTGGACACCGTTGACTTTCTTGACTACGCCGACGGGGTAATCGAGTACGGACTATCCCTGCGCCGGGACCTGAGCCGGGCCATTCGCACTCACCGGCCCGATGTGCTGGTCACAATTAACCACCACCTTCAGTTTGGCTCGGGGCACCTGAACATGGCCGACCACCGCAACGTGGGGTTGGCGATAATGGACGCGGCCCGCGATGCCGGCAACCGGTGGATTTTCCCGGAACTGGTGGAGCAGGGGTACGAACCCTGGAACGGAGTTCGTTTCGTGGCTGTACTGGGGGTTGGCGAGTCCAAAGCAAGCCACGGCATTGACGTGACTGCCTCCTGGGAGCAGGGTATGGACTCGCTGCGCGAGCACCGGGCTTACCTGGAAAACCTGGGACCCGCAGGTGAGCATACCGTCCAGATGCTTACGGACCACGCCCGTCAAACGGGGCAGGTTCTTGGGTATCAGTTCGGGCTGTTGGTGGAACTGGTTCTAATCAACGAGCCACGAGGTTAGCGGCCAGCCATGTTTTTCCTGTGAGCGCGGGTAGCCGGTCAACTAGTAGTGGTCATTGCGAGCAGTGCCCAGGAATCCCACTCACCCCGAAACGCCATGGCCCCGCACCGTTGGGATTCCTCGGCAGGCTCGGTATGACAAGTTAGGTTGGTTGGGGGTAGGGATGCTGGTTTCAAGGCGTGGTTATGATTCCTAAACTATGATTGGAATGAAAAAAGGGCGCACCAGTGTGCGCCCCTACCCGAACAGGCAGCTATTCTTCCCGTAATACTTGAGGGTCGGGACTTGCCTAGGCACTAGATCAATGTGGGCACGACCTCCCGCACTGCTTCCAGGGTCTGGTCCACGTCGGCTTCCGAATGGGCCAGGGACGGGTAGTATTTCTGGGGCCATCCCTTCAGGATTCCCCGCTCCAGCAATCCCTGATTGAGCCTTGTCATTAAAGATCCATCTGCCGCAAGCGTATCCCGGTAGTTGCGAATGGGTTTCTCCGAGAAGCAAATGTCGAAGATGGGGTCTTCGCCGCAGCTCTGCACCGCCAGTCCGTTCTCGTTGCAGATATCGACCAGCCCCTGCCGCAACCGCTTGCCCGTGTCCCACAAACGTTGGTAGGCCCCATCCTGCCGCAATTCTGCCAAGGTGGCAAGACCGGCGGCGCAGGCGATGGGGTTGCCGTTGAGGGTGCCAATCTGGTTGATGTAATCGTCCGAATCCACCAGCGACTGGTCGTAAACCGACATTATGTCCTCCCGGCCCATGACCGCCGCCAGGGGGTAGCCACCGCCCATTATCTTGCCCACCGAGCACAGGTCCGGCGTAACGCCATAGTGCGCCTGCGCGCCACCGTAGGCCAGGCGGAATCCCGTCACCACCTCATCGAAGATCAGTGGAATGCCATACCGTAACGTAATTTCCCGCAGGCCCTGCAAAAATCCGGGTCTGGGGGCAATTATCCGCTGTAACGGTTCCACGATAACCGCCGCCAATTCATCGTGGTGGGCGTCGATTATGGATGTGGTGGTATCCAGGTCGTTAAACGGTGCTATCAGCATCAACTCCTGTATGGCCTTGGGAATACCGCCGCTGTTGGCCACCGCCACGGGATACTCCTCGGTGGTAGTGGGGGTAACGCTCATCAGGGCGTAGTCGCTGGTGCCGTGAAAGCCGCCCTCGAACTTGAGAATCTTCTCCCGTTTGCGATAGGCGCGGGCAGCCCTCATGCACTGGAAGCAGGCATCGGTGCCACTGGTGGTGAAGCGCACCTTGTCGGCGCAGGGAACGGCATTGACCAGTTCCTCCGCCAGCAGGACCGCCTTTTCGTTGGTGGTGAAGAAGGTGCTACCCTGGGCCACTGCCTCCGTAACTGCTTCCACCACAGCCGGATGGGCATGGCCAAGGATCATGGGGCCCGACCCCATCAGCCAGTCAACGTATTGGTTGCCGCTGACATCCCAGACGTGGGCGCCCCGTCCTTCCCGCACCAGAAAATTTAAGGAATCGGGAAAGCTGGTATTGCCCGAACCGCCGCCCGGCAGGTAACGGGCTGCCTTTTCCAGGAGTTGTTCTTCCCGCGCGGTTCTGTCGGCCATAAGATAACCCCTTCAACCCAAGTTTGGATATGTTTGCCCGTTGGCAGCGCTGGGGCAGCCGGATTGAATCTACCTTCCTACGCCGAGACCTTTTGCCGCAGCTTTCCCCTCCAAGGGTGAGCGACCGTTCATCCCTTACCGGGAGAGACGTTGCAGCGGATGCTGAGGGGTAATCGGCAGCCATGGGCCTAACGCTTCGACTACCTCTGCATACCATTATGATGGTGATATTCCCTCAATGGAAGTACGATAAGGGGCAAAATTGGGAATTTATGGGGATTCTCCCGCACTTAACCAAGACGACCCCGACGAATTGGTCGGGGTCGCGAAAAATTCCTAAGCTGGTACAGCAGTCCCATTGGCGCTTGCCCAAGCGTTAAGTTCGTACCGGTGAACCCGGTGACCTTCAGACAAGCAAGGCCAGGCCTATCAGGAGTTTTCGGATTTGGAGTTTCGCATGACTTCCACCAGTTCCTTGACACTGGCGGCAGAGGCCTCCAGGGCCTTCTGTTCCGCATCCGTCAACTTGATCTCAATGACCTGTTCCATGCCGCCCGCGCCCACCTTTACGGGTACGCCCACACAGAGGCCGTTGATGCCATACTCTCCTTCCAAGTAGGCGCACCCGGGGAGAATGCGCTTCTTGTCCAGCAGGATGGCCTCGACCATCTGGGTAATGGAGGCGGAAGGGGCGTAGTAGGCGCTGCCAGCCTTCAGGAGGGCCACAATCTCGCCGCCGCCCTGCCTGGTACGCTGTACCAGGGCTTCCACCCGGTCCTCGGACAACATCTCGCTGATGGGAATGCCCCCGACGGTGGTGTAGCGGACCAGGGGCACCATGTCGTCGCCATGGCCGCCCAGGACGTATGCCTGAACATCCTCGACCGACACGTTGAGTTCCTGGGCAATGAAGGTGCGGAACCGGGCGGTGTCCAGCACGCCGGCCATGCCCAGCACCCTACTGCGGGGGAACCCGCTGGTTTCCAGGATGTTTTGGCACATGGCGTCCAGGGGGTTGGTAACGGCCAGGATGATGCAGTTGGGCGAGTACTTGACCACCTCCGACGTCACCGCGCTGGTGATGTTCATGTTGGTCAACAGGAGGTCGTCCCGGCTCATGCCGGGGCGGCGGGCGATTCCCGCAGTAATGACCACCACGTCGGAATCGGCGGTCGCCTCGTAGCTGTTGCTACCGATGACCATGGCATCCGAGCCAATGACCGGGCCCGATTCCAGCATATCCAGCGCCTTGCCCTGGGGCAGGTCTTCGACCACATCTACCAGTACGGCGTCGGCATAGCCCAACTGGTGAATTCTCTGTACGGCGGTGGCGCCCACGTTTCCGGCTCCCACCACGGTGACTTTGCTTCTCATCTGGAAATTGCTCCTGTAAGTGTTTGAGCGGAATGGCCCGGACAGGCGGACCCACTTCCCCTAATTTGCATCGATAATGGCGTTCAAGGTCGCGCTGGGGCGCATAGCCGAAGCCGCCTTGGCGCCATCGGGACGGTAGTAACCGCCAATATCCACCGGACTGCCCTGGGCGTCGTTCAGTTCCTGAACAATCCGCTCCTCGTTTGCCTCCAATTGACGGGCAACCTCGGCAAACCGGTTACGCATTTCCGGGTCTTGGTCCTGGGCGGCCAGGGCCTGAGCCCAGTAGAGGGCCAGATAAAAGTGGCTGCCCCGGGTGTCCAGCTCCTTGACCCGGCGAGAGGGGGCCCGGTTATTGTCCAGGTGGGAGCCAATGCCCTGATCCAGGGTTTTCGCCAGCAGCCTGGCCTTGTCGCTATTGTAAACCTCACCGAAATGCTCCAGGGAGGCCACCAGGGCGCAGAACTCGCCCAGGGAATCCCAGCGCAGGTGTCCCTCTTCCACGAACTGCTGAACGTGACGCGGCGCCGAACCGCCAGCGCCCGTTTCGAACAGTCCGCCGCCATTGAGCAGGGGAACCACCGACAGCATCTTGGCGCTGGTACCCAGTTCAAGGATGGGGAACAGGTCCGTCAGGTAGTCCCTCAGCACATTGCCGGTTACGGCGATGGTGTCCTGACCGGCCCGGCTTCGCTCCATGGTGGCCTTGATGGCATCCACCGGAGGCAGGGTGCTGATCTGGAGTCCCGACGTGTCGTGCATGGGCAGGTACTGGTCCAGCTTCTTGATTAGCTCCGCGTCGTGGCCTCGTTTTTCGTCCAGCCAGAAGATGGCCGCCTGGCCGGTCAGCCTGGCACGAGCGACGCCCAATCGGACCCAGTCCTGGATGGCAGCGTCCTTAGTCTGGCACATCCGGAAGATGTCCCCTTCCTCCACGTCCTGCTCCATCAGGGTCGTGCCAGAGTCGTCCACCACGCGAATCTTCCCCACGCCTGGTGCTTCAAAGGTCTTGTCGTGGGAGCCGTACTCCTCCGCCGCCTGGGCCATCAGGCCCACGTTGGCCACGCTGCCGAGGGAGGCCGGGTCGAAGGCGCCCTTCTCCTGACAATCTTCGATTACCGCCTGGTAGATGGTGGCGTAGGAGCGGTCGGGAATCATGGCGATGGTGTCCTGCAACTCGTCGTCGGGGCTCCAGGAGCGGCCGCCGTCGCGAATGATAACCGGCATGGAGGCGTCGATGATGGTGTCGCTGGAGACGTGCAGGCTGGTAATGCCCCTTTGGGAGTTGACCATGGAGAGCCCCGGCCGGTTGGCGTACACGGCCTCAATGTCGGCCTCTATTTCCGTCCTCTTGGCATCGGGCAGGGCCTGTATCTTGGTTAGCAATTCAGCGACCCCGTTATCCGGGTCCACCGCCAGGCTGGCCAGCGTGTCCCGGTGCTTTTCAAAGACATCCTGGTAAAAGACGGAAACGCAATGGCCGAATATGATGGGGTCGGAAACCCGCATCATGGTCGTCTTTACGTGCAGCGATACCAGAACGTCCTCGGCCTTTGCCTGCGATATTTGTTCGGAGAAAAACTGGCGGAGGGCCCTGACGTTCATCACGGCGCAGTCGATAATCTCCCCAGCCTGGAGGGGGATACCCGGCTTCAGTGGGGTTACTGCGCCCTGGCCATCCACAAACTCAATGGATGCAGATCCCGCTTTGGCAATGGTGACCGCCTGCTCGCTGCCGTAGAAATCACCGTTTTGCATATAGGCCACCCTGGTCTTCGACTGCTCCGGCCAGGGGCGCATCATACGGTGAGGATTCCGCTGGCCGTGCTCCTTCACTGCCGTGGAAGAACGACGGTCGGAGTTGCCTTCCCGGATGACCGGGTTAACGGCGCTTCCCAAGACCCGGGCGTAGCGGGCCTGGTGTTCCCGCTCCTGATCGTTCGCCGGTTCATCGGGATAGTCGGGAACGTCGTAGCCCTTGCCCTGAAGCTCGGCGATGGCAGCCTTCAACTGGGGAATGGAAGCGCTGATGTTGGGCAGCTTTATCAGGTTCGCCGACGGCTGCAGGCACAGTTCGCCGCACATCTGCAGGTAATCGGGCAGCCGTTGACTCTCGGTAAGGTTTTCGGGGAAATTGGCTATGATTCTCCCCGATAGGGAAATATCCCAAGTCTCCAGTTCGATGCCCGTGCCCTTGGTGAAAGCCTGTACGATGGGAAGCAATGAATGCGTTGCCAGGGCCGGCGCCTCGTCCGTTTCCGTGTAGATTATCTTGGCGGCTTCTGCCATTTTCCTCTCCTTTACCCTCGGTTTCCCCGGCCGAAGTCAGTCGCTGTGGTCGGCGCGCGCCCCGGCAAACGGCGATAATCATACTGTTGCTGGCAAGGTCGGCGATGATCCCTGCCCTGCCATCCAGCGCTAGAGTTCCCATTCCCCACTTCGGCCCCGCCTACCAGCCCCACCATAGGGGAAGGTTGGCCCATTATACAATGAACTATGGTTTCCCGGTAACCCTGTTGGGGCGGGCCCACCCTGCACTCCTAAGATATGACCGCCCTGCATGGCGAGGGCATGTTGAGTTTGAAGTTCGGACCATCCGGCCGGTGCGGCAGGTCGAGGAGGAGTCCATCTTCCCCTTTGACCGGATGAGGATGTATCATTAGTGGGTGCCGAGCGTTGCCTGCTGCCCCTGGGAAACGCCCGCCATGGTTTATGGGGTAGGGCTCCCAATTGCGCCTCACAAGGAAGAACGTTGAGAAATCTCGGGAACCTGCTGGTCCACCTGTTCAGCCGCCAGGGAAAGCCGGAACGGATATTTCCGTCCTCCGTCCATGACCGTTGCCTCTATTGCGAGGAGGAAATCCGCGAGTCGCAATCGTACCAGAGCTACCGGGTCTGCCCCTTCTGCCGCTTCCATTACTCCCTGTCCGCTCGGCAGAGGATTCAGTTGCTTGCGGACAGGAAAAGCTTCAAGGAGACCCACAAGTACCTCAAGTCGGTAGCACCCATCACCTTCTCCCAACGGGGTTCCTATCGCAACCTGGTGAGCAAGGACCAGAATCGCACCGGGTTGACCGAGGCAACCGTGACGGGCACGTGCAGGATTGACGCGGTACGAACCATGCTGGTGGCGCTGGACTTTGGCTTCATGGGCGGCAGCATGGGGTCCGTGGTTGGCGAGAAGATTGCCCTGGCCCTAGAGGAAGCCGCCCGCCAGGAACTGCCCCTGGTGGCGGTGGTCACCGGCGGGGGAGCGCGCATCCAGGAAGGCGTTCTCTCCCTGATGCAGATGGCCAAGACCGTCACGGCGGCAAATCGGTTCAGGGAAAAGGGCCTGCCGTTCATCGTCGTGCTGGCCAACCCATCCACCGGCCAGGCCTACGCCAGCTTCGCCAACCTGGCCGATGCCATACTGGCCGAACCGGGTTCCCTCATTGGCCTTTCGCCCCTTCGCGCGCTGAGAGAGTTCTCCCAGTCGCCTCTGCCCCTGGACGCCCATACCGCTGAAGCTCACCTGGCCCACGGCCTGTTGGATAACGTGGTGGAGCGGGAGTCCCTGAAGGCCAGCCTGGGGGGGTTGCTGAAGCTGCTCTTGCGCCAGAAATTGGGGAAGGGAGAATACCAGGCCCCACCTCGCAGGCCGGTACCCTTGGGAGACGATCCGGAAATCTGGGAGGCGGTGGTGGCCACCCGCCACGAAGAGCGGCCTTCCGGCACCTTCTACATCAGGAACGTGCTGGCCAACTTCATCGAGTTGCACGGGGACCGATTGAGCGGGGATGACCGCTCCATGGTGACCGGCGTAGGGTACTTGTACGACCTTCCCGTGGCGGTAATTGGGCAGGAGCGTCCCCATACGGCAAGCGGGGGAAAGTATCACGTCAACCCGGACGGATTGCGCAAGGCCCAGCGAATGATTTCTCTGGCGACCCGGTTTAACCTGCCCCTGGTGACTTTCATCGACACCCAGGGCGCAAATCCGGGCCTGGAGGCTGAAGAACATGGGATGGGCAACGCCATCGCCTCCACCCTTTCCATGCTGTTGGAGGCCCCGGTACCCCTGGTGGCGGCCATTGTTGGCGAGGGTGGAAATGAAGGAGCGCTGGCCCTGGGCATTTCCGACCGGACCCTGATGCAGCAGTACGCCATATTCTCGCCCATTTCCTTCAATCGCACTCCCGGTGGCCCCTACCGGGACCCGGAACTGGACCGGGAGGCCGCCGAAGCCCTCATGCTGACCGCACGGGACTGCATGGAATTGGGCATCATTGACTCCATTGTTCCCGAACCCGAGGGCGGAATCCACACCAGTCCCAGGGAAGGTGTCGCCGCGCTCAAGGTTGAACTTCACCGGCGAATTCGGGAACTCAGCCGGGTGTCACGGAACAGGTTACTTGAAGAGCGGTACCGGAAATTCCGGCAGATGGGCGAAACCAGTTCCTACTCGCAGGAGGCCATGGACCGGGAGGTGGAACTCCTCCTGCGCATAACTTCTGGCGCCCGGCGCGGGGGTGGGACTCAGCGAGGCAAAGAAGAAGGGGCTCCGAAGCAAGCCCTCGAAGCCCCGCCAGTTCCCATGGAAGTAGATTAGAGAGTGTTGACTATTGCCTGCCAGAGGTTCAGGCAGGTTCCCGCCCCAGCGCCTTCAGGCTGCTCTTGATGCCCGCAACCAGGTTGTCGTACTCTTCGCCAACTTCCGAATCCAGCAACACCGTTGGCCGCGCGCTGTCCCGATAGGAGGCCCTCAACTCCAACGCTCCCAGATAGGGGGCGTCCACCTCTTTGGCCAGGTCTTCGCCACCGCCTTGACCGAAAATGTCTCCGGTGTAGTTTTCCACCACCCCCACGACATTCAGGTTCAGCTTGCGAATCATGTTGATACACCGCTTGGCGTCGATATTGGCCAATTCCTGAGGAGTACTGACCACCACGAACCCGTCCATGGGCAGGGTCTGCATAACGGTCAATGGTGAGTCGGAGGTGCCGGGGGGCATATCCACAATCAGGTAGTCCAGTTCTCCCCACTCGGTTGACTGGAGGAACTGGTTGATGGCGTTGTGAATCATGGGGCCGCGCCAAATTATGGCTTCCTCTTCGTTCTCCTGGAAGAAGGACATGGAAATGACCTTGACGCCCCACTTTTCCGCAGGAATGATCTGGCCGTCGACGTAGTCCGCCTTGTCGGTCAGGCCCAGGACCTTGGTAACGTTGGGGCAATCGATGTCCACGTCCAAGAGGCCCACCTTGTGGCCATCCTGGGCCAGAGCAGCCGCGAGGTTGACCGCCACGGTGGTCTTGCCGACCCCGCCCTTGCCACTGTAAACGCCAAGCTTGGTCTTGATGGTGGCCAGCTTTTCGTTAATTTGCCTTCGCTGTTGCCAGCTGCGCCGGATCTGTTCCAGCCTGGGATTGTCCTGGGGCGAGGCCATATTCCCTCTCTTTGAGCGTATTGAGTCGTTGGCCGGGGGCTATTGGGCTACGGAGATCTTGCTTCCCCTCCGGCCAGGGCGCGAAATGGGCTCAGATGCCCAGCATCATGCGGGCTTCTTCACTGATCATCTCAGGAGACCAGGGAGGGTCGAAGGTGAGTTCGATTTCAACCTCTTCCACCCCATCCAAGTCCTGAATGGCCCATTCGGCCTGCTGGGCAATATGAGGACCCATACCACAGCCGGGGAAGGTGAGGGTCATCTGGACGAAAACATTGCTGTCGTCCGAGACTTGGACATCGTAGATCAGGCCCAAATCAACCACGTTGACGGGAATCTCCGGATCGTAAACCGTTTTCAGCGCCTGGTAAACTTCTTCGCTGGTTACTTCGGCGGGCATCAGGCCTCCTTTCCCATGTCGATTGAATCCAGTATATGGAACCCGGCCTGCCCGGTCAACGCTGCCCATGGTTGGAAACCGTAAACCGTTGAGCCAAACAGGCAGGCCCAGCCCATGCCAAAAATGCAATAGCCTGGGCTGGGCAATCCGGTTGCCCGGAGCATCTCTAATCTATCAGTTGCCTTCGGTTCAAGTAACCTGGGTTTATCGGGAGCTAGGGAATGAGCAGAAGCTTGCCGGTAGTGGCCCGCCCTGCCAACTGCCGGTGGGCCTCCGCCGCCTCGGCCAGAGGGAAGGTGTGCTCAACCCGCAGTTTCAGTTCCCCGGACAGCACCCATCCCAGCACATCGCCAGCCCTGTGGCGCAATTCCTCGGTCGTTGCAGTGTAGTCGCCCAGACCGGGCCGCGTCAGGTACAGCGAGCCGTTGCCCAGGATTCTGGGATCCATGGGCGGCACCACCCCGCTGGCCTGCCCGTACAGCACCATGTACCCCCGACGCCCCAGGCAACTGACGCTCTTGTCGAAGGTGGTCAGACCGACGGCGTCATAAACCGCCCGCAGCCCCTCTCCCCCGGTGGCGTCCTTGATCACCTCGGCGAAATCCTCCTGGGTGTAGAGAATTACATGGTCGGCTCCGGCGCCCCGGGCCAGCTCGGCTTTTTCTTCCGTGGAAACGGTGGAGAAAACGTAGCCTCCCAGTCGCTTTATCATTTGGATGAGCAACAAGCCCACGCCACCGGCCCCGGCGTGGACCAAAACCCGGTCGCCGGGCTGAACGGCGTAGGTGGAGTGGCACAGGTAGTGGGCGGTCATACCCTGGAGCATGGCGGCGGCCCCCTCCCGCGCTCCCAGTCCCTGGGGCATCTTGACCAGACGGGAGGCCGCCACCACCGCCTGCTCGGCGTAGGAGCCCTGGCTGCTGCTGTAAGCAACCACATCTCCCTCCCGCAGGTCCGTTACGGCGGAACCAACGGCCCGCACCACGCCGGCCCCTTCCACGCCGATGGTCCTCGGCAGGGGCGGGCCAGGATTTATGCCGGCCCGGCTGTATATGTCGGTGAAGTTGACGCCCACGGCCTGCATTTCCACCAGCGCGTCGGAGTCGCCGGGAGTTAGGTCAGCTACTTCCCGATACTGCATTACCTCGGGCCCGCCAAACTCATCAATCTGTACGGCTTTCATCTTTCCCTCTCCTGGATTCTGAATTCCCGAATATGCGGGAAACAATCATGGCGTAGTATAACACTGCATTGGTGGCTCCCCGACAGTCAGGGAAGCTCGCCGGGAATGCTATCTCTGGGGTGACCGGGAGACGGGAAGGAGAGCCGCTATATCCCCTAGTTTTAGCCCATTTCGGCGCCGCCGCCGAATTGCCAGTATCGGCATAAGCTGATACCATTGTCTAATGTTGGTTTCGTCAACAGGAATGCAACATTTGTTGTTTTCTACGGGGCCCCTGGCAGATGAGAGCTATCTTCGCGAGGGCTTTCCACCCCATGCAGAACGTACCCGTTCCCTGCCCCGAAGCCAGCCATTCGTTGGCAAGTTTTCGGTGCCTGGGTGGCAAGGACTGACGAAAACGTTCCTCTTTGGCCCGGTAGGTAATCCCGTCGCCCGCTGCTTGCCCATCTCCAGTCTGCCAAATTGCTCTCCTCCATTGGTTTTGTCCCTGGTTTCTTCCCCCCGCATTCGAACCCAGTTTTCCTTCACCAGTTTTCCAGTAGCCAGTTTTCCAGGTTGGCGAGGTTCAAGCCGGGCCGCTTTCTCACCAGCATATAGGAGGTATCTGACTTGGTAACGCCCAATAACTCTTCCACCGATTCGGTTGCTGTTGCAACGCCCCCTGCTGAGCGGGCAATACCCGAGAACCTGCATGATGCCCTTGGCCTGTTCGTTATGGACAAGAAAAGTGGCAAGAACTCCAAGAAATCGATGGATGGGCACCAGGAGATAATCCGCTTCATCGATTGGTACGGGCGAGACCGGAAGATAGATGACCTTTCCCCCAGCTTGGTCGAGGATTATGCCAGGGAATTCGCCCAGCGGGGTTCCGATGCCCAGAAGCGCCTGACTCCGGTGAAGGAATTCCTCGTCTTTTTGCGCAAGATGAACTGGATTGAAATCAACCTGTCCGTTCACCTCCGGGCCAGCCGGGCTCGCCGCACGGGCAACGGTCGCCAGTCAACCGCCGCCAGTGGCATGGCCACCGGGCCGCGCCTGAGCGAAGAGGGTTACCAGCGCCTGGTAGCCGAACTGGAAAAGTACAAGGAGGAAAAGGTCAGGGCCGACGAAGAGGTCAAGGAGGCCATGGCTGGCAAGGATTTTCGTGAAAACGCCCCCTTGGACGCCGCCAAGGAGCGCCAGGGCTTTGTCGTTGCCAAGATTCGGGAGTTGGAATCCGAAGTGGCCAGCGCCCAGATTCTCACCGACGAACTTGGCGCCAGTTCCAGCAAGCGGTCCGTCGTGGGTAGCAGCATCACCATCAAGGACGTGGAAACCAAGAATGTGATCATCTACACCCTGGTGGACAAGCGGGAAGCCGACGTTGCATCGGGCCGAATCTCCACGGTTTCGCCGGTGGGCCAGGCCCTGCTCGACAAGGCCGTGGGCGACCGGGTGGAAATATCCGTTCCCAAGGGTACCCTCTGTTACGTGGTAGAAAAAATAGGCGCCTGATCCTTCCCCATCGGGGCTACCCAGGGGCCATCCCCGGAGAGGGCGTCCCAAGTCCGGTCAAAGGAAGAACCGGGGTGAGCGACAACTCACCCCGGTTTTCGCGTCAAAGGGAAGCAATCAAAATGCTGTCCAGCCGGTTAGTTCAGCTTGGCAACCTCGGCCAGAATTCTCTCCGGCTCCGGAAGAATGCCGGGCGTATAGGTTTCGCGGAACCGTACCACTCCATCCTTGTCCACTATGATGACGGCTCGGGTCCCGGCTCCCCGCTCCTCGTTCCAGAGACCGTAGGACGTGGTGACCTGGCCCTTGGGATGCCAATCGGACAATTCCGGATAGGGCAGCCCGCCCATGGCCGTGCTCCAGGCCCGGTGGGCGGCAATGTGATCGCAGCTGATGCCCAGTACCTGAGCATTCGCCTCCTTGAACCGGTCGTTGAATGACCGGAAGGAGGTGGCCTGCGTGGTTCAACCAGATGTGAAATCGAACACGTGGAAAGAAAGCACCACGTGCTTGTCGCCCTTGAACTGGCTCAGAGCGATGTCGCCTTCGCTAACGGAAGGCAACTTGAAGTCCGGCGCAACGTCGCCAATTTCTGCTGGCATAATTCACCTCGTTCTTGTAGTGCCTGTGGCAGCACCCTTCGGGGATGCAAGCCAAATTATACCCCAACAGGCCCGCAAGCACTAACCGGCCGCTGGAAGACTGGCCAACCCGGCCATCCAACGATGCAATTGCCTTTCCCTTCGGCTTTAACGGGCTGCCAGGCCCGCCCAAGCTACCCAACCGCCCTCCATCATGCCATAATGCGATTCTAACAGGAATGAACACATTCTTAAGGAGATGCAAATGGACGTTTACGAGTGCATCAGGAACCGTCGCACGGTACGGCAGTACAAGCCAGACCCGGTTCCCGAACGGGTGGTCCGAAAGATACTGCGGGCCGGCCGGTGGTCCCCCAGTTCCAGCAATTCCCAGCCCTGGCACTTCGTGGTAGTTTCCGAACCCGACAACATTGCCAAGCTGGCGGAGATTGCAACCCAGGGGCCCTTCATCGCCGATGCTCCCCTGGTCATTGCCATTGTCATGATTCCGGACGCGCCCCGACCCCAGCTGGACGCGGGCCGGGCTCTGCAGCAGATGGAACTGGTGGCCTGGGAAGAGGGTCTGGGAACCTGTTTCGTGGGCGTCCGGGCTGAAGAGCAGCAGGTAGCCGTCAAGGAGGCCCTGGGAATTCCTCAAGACTACCACCTGATAACCCTGATGCCCTACGGCTACCGAACCGGGCTGCCATCGGGCCGACCCAGCGTACCCAGGAAACCGATGGAGGAAATGGCCCACCGGGAACGCTTCGGGACTCCCTACGTGACCGGGTAGCCAATCAAGAATTTCTGGACTGGGAATAGTTCAAGCTAGGAGGCGCAAGATGGCCTACGCAAACGTGAACGGAGTCAACCTGTATTACGAAGACCACGGACCCCGAACCGGCCCGGCGGTAATTCTCACCCCCGGAGGACGCAACGATACCAACGGCCTCCGACCCCTGGCAGCCCTGCTATCCGCCCAGTGCCGGGTGATTCTGCACGACCGGCGAAACTGCGGGAAGTCCGACATTCTCATCGCCGGGGAATTGTCCGAGCAACACCACTGGGGCGAGGAGATGGCCGAACTGCTCCTGCAGTTGGACGCCGCGCCGGCCTATGCCGTTGGTGGGTCCGCCGGTTCCCGTACCAGCCTCACCCTGGCCGCTCGCCGGCCCGAGGTGGTGAAAGCCGTCTTCATCTGGGAGGTCAGTGGCGGGCCCAACAGCGCCGCGGCCACCTCTCCCAACTACTACGGTCAATTCATTGATGCGGCCCGTCGGGGAGGCATGGAAGCAGTGGCCCAGACCGAATACTTCTCCCAGCGCATCGCCGACAACCCGGCCAACCGGGAAAGGCTCCTTTCCATGAACCCGGAAGAGTTCATTGCCGTGATGAGCCGCTGGCAGGAGATATACTCCCGGCCCAACCCGGTCAGCGACCTGTCGGAGGAGCAGCTAGAGTCCATCAAGTGCCCGGTGATGATGTTCGAGGGCAACACCCCGGACGAAGTGCATCATGTTTCTGCGGCCCAGGCCGCCCACCGGCTGCTGCCCAACTCAGTGCTGCGTCCCTCAGCATGGTCTCACGAGGAATGGGACATTGTGGGGCAGCATGACCACACCTTCCCCGGCATAGCCGCCACCAACCGCTACCACATGAAGGCCACCTTCTACGCCGCTCAATTCCTGGAGTTCATGGCCAAGGTGGAGGCCATGGAACCGGCGGCGGTCAGGTAGCCATTCCGTCCACGTTGCATTTGCCAACCAACGAGAACTGCAGGGAACGTCGGGCCAACGCAGGTGAGACAAAAGGGGTAGGGGCGCATGGCTGTGCGCCCCTACCCTTAAGTGCCATTGACCATTCCTGACCATGCCGACCATACCTACCCCGCCGGGGTTGATGGGGCGTTAGCCGGCCCGGTTCTCCATAGCCTCCAGGACCGCGCCGGGGGTGATGGGCAGTTTTCGCACCCGCGCGCCGGTGGCGTGATACACCGCGTTGGCCACCGCCGCCAACGGGGGAATGATCGGCCCTTCGCCAACGCCCCGCAGCCCGAAGGGATGGCGCGGGTTGGGCACCTCGATGATTACCGCCTCGATCATGGGCAGGTCCAGGGTTGTGGGCATCCGGTAGTCCAGGAAGCTGGAGTTGGCCATCGTGCCTTCCGGAGTGTAGAAATACTCCTCGTTCAAGGCCCAGCCAATGCCCTGCACCGTGGCTCCCTGAATCTGGCCCTCTACGAAGCTGGGATGTACTGCCTGCCCGGCGTCCAGGAAGGCGGTGAACCTGGTTATGTCCACCTTGCCCGTTTCCGGGTCCACTTCCACGTCCACGATGTTGCCGGCGAAAATTGGCCCCACCCCAGTGGATGCGGCGGAGGACGACGCCGTCACCGGCCCGCCGGTTCTCATCAAGCGTCCCGCCAATTCCTTGAAGGT
Organism: Dehalococcoidia bacterium; assembly: GCA_965221385.1. Lineage (GTDB taxonomy): Bacteria > Chloroflexota > Dehalococcoidia > Lucifugimonadales > UBA3495 > Bin22. Next base: position 190,338 of record OZ244885.1, on the reverse strand, counting down.
TAGGCGGTCTTCCGTTTTGGCGCAGACGAAGGATCCATCCTGGAAATCCACGTCCGCGTCTTCCACCTCCCAGATCAGGGCCGCCCGGCGCTTCATCTTTTCCTTGATTTCCTCGGCGGCGGCGATGGCGGCCAGGCCCGTATCAAAGGCTGTCCGGCTGCCACCCGTGTTGGCGGTATAGCCCACGCTATCGGTGTCTCCCACGGAGGGGAAAACATCCTCGGCGGCCAGACCCAGCACTTCGGCGGCCTGCATGGCAATGGCCGTGCGGGTTCCCCCGATGTCCACCGACCCGGTGATTATGTTGATAGTTCCGTTGCCGTTGACGTTTATGGTGGCCGAAGAGGTCTGGCCACCCTGGGCGCGGAAGGCCACCGCCACGCCCCTGCCCCGGTTGGGACCTCCCAGGGGAGCGGTGTAATGGGGGTGGTTCTTCATGGCCTCTTCCAACTCCACGCACCCGAATACCGAATGGGCCACGCCATTGGGCATCCGGTCGCCCTCCTTGACGGCGTTCTTCAGGCGAAGCTCCATGGGGTCCATGCCCAGTTCCTCCGCCAGTTCATCCATGGCGCACTCCACCGTAAAAGCGGCCTGGGGCTGCCCCGGCGCCCGGTAGGACTGGGCCTTCTGCTTGTTGCAGACGACATCGTAGCCGTCCACCAGCACGTTCTCGATGTTGTATGAGCCGAAACTGGTTATGGCTCCGCCGCCCACCGGAGAACCGGGAAAGGCTCCAGCTTCATAAACCATGTGAACTTGACCGGCGGTTAACTTGCCGTCCCGTTTGGCGCCCAGCTTCACCCGCATATAGGTGGCGGAAGCCGGCCCACTGCCCTCGAATACCTCCTTGCGGCTCATGGCAATCTTGACGGGCCGCCCAGCCTTCTTGGCCAGAACGGCGGTTACCGGAGCCAGGTAGGTTACGCCCTTTGCCCCAAATCCGCCGCCGATTTCCATGGGGATTACCTTGACCATGGACTCGGGAAGGTCCAGGATGGCCGCCGTGGTGGCTCGGACGGCAAAGGCCCCTTGGGTGCTGGTCCAGATGGTCAGGCGGCCGTCGGTTGACCATTGGGAGGTTGCCACATGGGGTTCAATGTATCCCTGGTGGACGGTCTGAGTCTCGTACTCCCGCTCGATGACCACCTCCGCCTCCGCGAACCCCTTCTCCACGTCCCCCAACTTGTGCTGAAGGTGGCCGGCGATGTTGCTTCGCTCGCCCGTATCGTCGCCGGGGCCGAAGCGGTCCACCCGAAAACGGGTGGTCATTTCGTCGTGCAGTAAGGGGGCGTCCGGCTTCATTGCGGCATGCAGGTCCAGCGCCACCGGGAGTACTTCGTAGTCCACGTCAATGAGTTCCAGGGCCTGTTCCGCCACATGGGGACTGGTCGCAGCCACCGCGGCCACGGCATGGCCCCGATACAACGCCTTGGTGTTGGCCAGTATGTTCTCTGCAATAATGCGGGGGTTCTGGTTTGCGTTCTCGTAGTCGATGGTTGGCCGTTGCCGCACTATCTCGAAGTCCTGGGCAGTTGCCACGGCGACAACGCCCGGGAGCGCCTCGGCCCGACTGGTATCAATTCTGCGGATGCGGGCATGGGCGTGGGGGCTGCGCAGAATTTTGCCATGCAGCATATTTGGCAGGTTCAGGTCGGCGCCAAACCGCGCTGCCCCTGTAACCTTGTCGAATCCATCGTGGCGGGCCGGCCGGGTACCGACCACGTTGTATTTGTTTGGGACGGTAGTAGTCATGCTGGGCCTCCTGAAATGAACTCGGCTCAATGGGACTTGAGGGGGATGTCATCGTGGGAATGGCCCTAGTCTAGGCAATGGGGCCAGGGGTGTCAAACCAACGCTGGCAATGCCGAAAGAGGCACTCCCCTGGGTTGTTTTCCTCCGAACTGCGAGCCATGAGGCCTGCATCGGCAATCCCTCCTGTGGTACATTACCGGCATGGAAGTTACCTTCGACCGGGGCATCTACCTGCCCGAACTGGACCTGTGGCTCGACTCGTTGCGCAAGAAGGAATTCGGCCTGATTTCCCACGCCCACTCCGACCACACCGCCAAGCATTCCCAGCCGGTGCTCACCCCCAATACGCGCCTCCTGCTGGGAGACTATCTCAAGCGATCCAGCCCCATTACGCTGGAGTACGGGGAGCGGCTGGACCGGGGCAATTACACCCTCACCCTGTACCCAGCAGGCCACTGCCTCGGTTCCGCCCAGGCCCTGGTGACCAGCAGGGACACGGGGGAGCGTCTCCTTTACACCGGAGACTTCAAGGCCCGCCCCAGCCCCGTGAACGAACCCCTAACGCCCGTGGAATGCGACACCCTGGTTATCGAGGCCACCTATGGCAGGCCGGAGTACGTATTTCCCAATGAGGAGGTGGTACTGCGGTCGGCCTACGACACGCTGAGAATGTGGCTGTCCAAGGGAGAACGTCCGGTGGTGCAGGGCTGGCGTCTGGGCAAGGCTCAGGAGATTATGCACCACCTGCTGGCCGAGGGGTTCGAATTGGTGGTGGAAGAGGGGATATTCCGGGTGGCCGAGGCTTATCAGGAAGCTGGCGTGATCTTCCCCGGGGAGTTTTCCTGCCTCAATGGACATTGGGCCGAGGGACAAGTGCTGGTATGCCCGCCAAGCTTCCGCAAATCCACGGAGATGAATCTTGCCCTGGGCAAACGGTACATGGAATTGACCGGCTGGGCTTCGGCCAGGGGTGGCGGCCATTGGCGTCGCCAAAGCGACGCCAGCCTGGCATACAGCGACCATGCCGATTTCAACGACCTGGTCGAATATGTGAAGCAGGTGAAACCGCAGCGGGTGTACACCGTGAACGGCTACCCCGACCTGGCCTCTCACCTGCGGGGATTGGGCTACCCAGCAGTCCACCTGGATGGGAAGCGAGGGGCGCAGGATAACGGCGGGTTTCAGATGAAACTGGTTTAGGTACGGCCAGCGCCGCCGAAGAATGAGAGGCGGCCGGCCACGTCAGGAAAGGAGAATTAAGGGGAAGACCGTAGGGGCGCACGGCTGTGCGCCCCTACGTTACCAGAGACCATCAATCTCCGCTTCTGTCATTCCAAACTTGACGCGAGGCTAGTCCGGGGTGGTGCCAACGGCCGGCAGGGCGGCCTCCTCGTCGGCGGCCAACATCCGGTTCACCGCAGTCAGGTAGGCCTTGGCGCTGGCGACGATAATGTCGGTGGAAGCGCCCCGACCGAAGAAGGTGCGACCGTCTTTCTCAATGCGCACGGTCACGGTGCCGATGGAATCCAGGCCCTCGCTGACCGACTGCACGTTGAAGTCCACCAGCTTGGTGGTGCACCCGATGACCCGGTCGATGGCCTTGCAGGCGGCATCCACTGGCCCATTGCCCGTTGAAGCGTCGGAACTCACGTTGCCATGGGCGTCGGAAAGGCGCACGGTGGCCGTGGGAATATCGTGGTCACCACTGGAAAACTGGATGTGTTCCAGGTTATAGCTGATGGACTCGGCGGTGTTGCGCTTCTCCTCGTCCATCAGGATTTCCAAATCCCGGTCTGTCACTTCCCGCTTCTTGTCGGCCAGTTCCTTGAAAGACTCGAAGACGTTGGAGACCTCTTCGCGACTCAAGCTGTAGCCCAGGGCTTCCAGGCGGGCCTGCAGGCCGGCGCGGCCACTGAGCTTGCCCAGTACCAGGGTACTGCCAGGAACGCCCACCCGTTCCGGCTGCATCACCTCGTAGGTTGAGCGGTCCTTCAGCACGCCGTCCTGGTGAATGCCCGAGGCGTGCCGGAAGGCATTTTCGCCCACCACGGCCTTGTTGGCCTGGACGGACATGCCGGTTATGCGGCTGACCAACCGGCTGGTCGGATACAGCTGGGTGGTGTCCACGTTGAGTTCAACCCCGAACAGGTCCTTGCGGGTATCCAGGCCCATGATGATCTCTTCCAGGGAGGCGTTGCCGGCCCGTTCCCCGATGCCGTTGATGCACCCTTCAATCTGGCGGGCGCCGGCTTCCACGGCAGCCAGGCTGTTGGAGACGGCCAGACCCAGGTCGTTGTGGCAGTGGACGCTCAGGGTCACCTTGTCCATGCCAGCCACCTTCTCCTGAATCTCCCGCAGCAGGCGGGCGAAATCGGAGGGAATGGCGTACCCAACAGTATCCGCGATGTTGATGGTGGTGGCGCCGGCCCTAATGACCGCCTCCAGCATTTCGAACAGGTAGGCGGGATTGGTTCGGGTGGCGTCCATGGGTGAGAACTCCACGTCGCTGCAATGGCCCTTGGCTCGCTCGACCATGGAGACGGCCATTTCGATGACCTCCTCCCGGTTCTTGCGGAGCTGGTGCATTACGTGGATGTCCGAGGAGGACAGGAAAACGTGGATACGGGGCGACTCTGCATGCTGAATGGCGCCCCATGCCTGGTCCACATCGTTGGGGTGGGCGCGGGCCAGGGAGCAGATCACCGGCCCCTTGACCTCCTTGGCAATGGTACTCACCGCCTGGAAGTCGCCGGGGGAACTGGCTGCAAAGCCGGCCTCGATGATGTCCACGTTAAGCTTGCCCAACTGGCGGGCAATTTCGACCTTTTCGTCCACCGTCATACCGATGCCGGCGGACTGTTCTCCATCTCGGAGGGTGGTATCCAGAAACCTAACTACACTGTCAGCCATAACCTCAGCCTTCCTTTACGACCGCAAATTTCGTATAACTGTAAGATTCGGTTCGCGTTTTTCACCGGAGAAGGTTAATCACCAGTGGTGGAGAGGGAGGCCAGGGCCCCGCAGTCCACCGCAGCCAGCCCAGCCAAGACCAGCGTGCGATGGTGAACTGCTGTGCAGGTTACCTCCGCATTCATTTTGTACCTCCTGAGGGGAATCCCCGGAGTGTCATTCCCCGAACCAGCGGGGACCATCCCTACTGCTGTTTGCGCCGAATCTAGGGTGTTATCGCTCTACTGTCCCCTACTTTGGGTCCATCCAGGGCATCATTGCCCGCAGTTCTTTGCCGATACTTTCGATGGGGGCGTTCTGGGCGGCTTCCCGCAGGGGACCGAAGCGGGGCCGGCCCTCGTGATTCTCGGTAATCCACTCGCGGGCGAAGGTGCCGTCCTGGATTTCCCGGAGCACTTCCCGCATGTTTTCCCGCACGTGTTCGTCGATGATCCGGTTGCGCCGGCTCAGGGAACCGTATTCGGCCGTATCGCTGACGGAGAAGTGCATATAGTTATGGCCACCCTGATACATCAGGTCCACGATCATCTTCAGTTCGTGCAGGCACTCAAAGTATGCGATTTCCTGGGGGTATCCCGCCTCCACCAGGGTTTCGAAGGCGGCATTGACCAGGGCGGTGACGCCACCGCAGAGAATGCTCTGCTCGCCGAAAAGGTCGCTCTCCGTCTCATCCTTGATGGTGGTTTCGAGGACTCCGGCCCCGGTGCAGCCCACGCCCTTGGCATAGGCCAAACCGATCTGCTTTGCGTTGCCGGTGGCATCCTGGTGCACTGCCAAAAGCCCGGGCACACCCACACCCTCGGTAAACAGTTCCCGCATCCGGTGTCCCGGCGCCTTGGGGGCTACCATCATCACATCCACGTTGTTGGGGGGCACAATCTCCCGATAGTGGAGACTGAAGCCGTGGGCCACCATCAGCGAATTGCCCGGCTGCAGGTTGGGGGCAATCTCATTGCGGTAGGTCTCGCCCTGCACATGGTCGGGAATCAGGACCATCACCACATCGGAGGCGGCGGCTACATCGGCCACATCACCGACTTCCAAGCCTTCCTTTGCGGCGGCTTCCCGGCTGCGACTGCCGGAATAGAGGCCAACCATCACCTTCTGCCCGTTATCCCGCAGGTTCAGGGCATGGGCATGGCCCTGGCTGCCATAGCCGATGATGCCAATGGTCTTGCCCTCAAGCGTTCCCAGGTCCGCGTCCTGATCGTAGTAAACATTTACCATTGTCTCTAGCTTCCTTCTTCGTCTGTTGTTGCTTGATTCCAGGGCCGGCCCGAAAAACCGCGCCCGTTTGGATAAACCGCTAACTCTGCCAGCGTCTGACCGGTGAGGAGGGGCGTTCCACTGCCAATAAGAACCATGCTAATAGGAACCAACCTCGTAGGCATCGCTGACCTTCAGATGATCGCCGTGGTAGTCAAGCACCAAGTCATCACTGACCCGGCCGTCCGAGAGTCCCCGTACCATGGCCACCCGGCCGGTGCGCATCAATTCGAGGACGCCAAAGGGTTCCAGCAGGCTGTAGAGGGCCATAATCTTGTCCCCACTACCGGTTACCTCGACAACCATGGACTTGGCGCCCACGTCCACGACTTCGGCCCGGAAGGGATGCACCAGTTCCAGAATTTCTCCCCTGGTTTCTGGCGTCACTTTGACCTTGATGAGGGCCAACTCCCGGGAAACGATTTCTTCATCGGAGATGTTGGCTACCTTCACCACCTCGATCAACTTGTCCAATTGGCGGGTGGCCTGGTCCACCGTGTACTGGTCGCCGTCCACCACGAAAGTCATTCGGGACAGGCCCTTCTGTTCGCTGTTGCCCACCGCCAGGCTGGAAATATTGAACCCGCGCCGGCGAAAGAGACCGGCCACCCTGGTGAGGACACCGGGCTTATCCTGCACCAGAGCGATAATGGTGTGATGCATGCCGTCGTCTCTCATTTACACGATCCTCTCCGGAACGGGTTCTTCCATAATTTCCTTGACCGATTCACCGGCAGGAATCATCGGGTAAACCTGTTCGTCCTGCTTGACGATGAAATCAACCACCACCGGACCCGGGGTATCCATGGCCTGCCGGATGGCGGTTTCAACCTGGGACTTGTCGGTAACCCGGATGCCGGGGATGCCGTAGGCGTCGGCCAGCTTCACGAAGTCCGGATTCCCGGAATAGACGGTTGCGAAGAAGTCCCGGTCGTAGAAGAACTCCTGCCACTGGTGAACCATGCCCAGGGTGCCGTTGTTCAGGATAGCGAACTTCACGTCGATATTGTTCTCCACCGCAGTTGCCAGATCGCACATGGTCATCTGGAAGCCGCCATCTCCGGCGATGGACCAGACCACCTTGTCGGGACGGCCCACCTTGGCGCCCAGGGCGGCGGGCACCTCGAATCCCATGGCTCCCAATCCGCCGGAAGTCAGCAAAGAATTGGGGTCCTTGTAGGCGTAGTGCTGGGCAGCCCACATTTGATGCTGTCCCACGCCCGTGACGATGATGGCGCTGCCCTCGGTGATGTCGGAAAGCTGCTTCATCACATACTGGGGAAGCAATTCATCGGTTTGGCGGATGTACAGGGAGGGATGCTCCGACCGCAGCGTGTCGATGTACTGGAGCCATTCCACGTGGGTTGTTCGCTCCACCAACGGCAACATCTGTGCCAGGGTCTGCTTCAGGTCGCCCAGCACCGGCACCGTCGCCTTGACGTTCTTGTGGAACTCCGAGGGGTCCACATCCACGTGTACGACCTTGGCCTGGGGAGCGAAATCCGACAGGCGGCCGGTAACCCGGTCGTCGAACCTCATTCCCAGGGAAATCAGCAGGTCCGCCCGGTCAATGGCCAGGCTGGCGTAGGCCATGCCATGCATGCCGGGCATACCCGAGTGCAGGAAATGATCGGTGGGGAAGGAACTGATTCCCAACAGGGTGGTAATCACCGGAATCTGGGCCTTCTCCGCCAGTTCCCTCAGCTCGGTGTAGGCGTGAGAGATCAACACACCGTGCCCGGCAAGAATGACAGGTCTCTCCGCTTGATTAATCAGTTCAATCGCCTGGTTAAGCTGCCATTCATCCGCCTCGCCGGGCGGGTAATAACCCTGGAGATCGACCGATTCAGGCCACACGAAGGGGCGTCGCTCTCCGGCCAACACGTCCTTGGGGATGTCCAACAGCACCGGACCGGGCCGGCCCGACCTGGCGATGTAGAATGCTTCCTTGATGGCCGGGGCGATTTCGTCCACTTCCATCACCAGCATGTTGTGCTTGGTTACGGGCAGGGTGATGCCGGTTATGTCCGTTTCCTGGAACGCATCCCGGCCGATGGCGGGCTTGGGTACCTGCCCGGTAATCGCCACCATGGGAATGGAGTCCATCATGGCGCCGGCAATACCGGTGACCAGGTTGGTGGCGCCAGGGCCGGAGGTAGCGGTGCACACGCCCACTTTGCCCGTGGCCCGGGCGTAACCGTCGGCGGCCATGGCCGCTGCCTGCTCGTGCCGGACCAGGATATGGCGCAACTGGGGGTAGCCACTGAGGGCGCCATAGAACGGCAAAACCGCGCCGCCGGGCAGCCCAAAGATAACGTCCACACCCTCCCTGAGGAGGCTCTCGCAAACTAATTCTGCGCCGGTGTAATCCATAACTGCCTCGAACAATGCAAATAAAAAAGACCCGCCCCCGAAGGGACGGGCTGTTAATCGACTAACCCGCGGTACCACCCTTCTTTTCCGGCTTCGGCTGTCGAACCAGCTCAGCAAACCGGAACATCTCTTTACAACCTATAACGAGGTCAACCGCCGCGCCCTACTCGAACGTTCAGGCGGGCCGCTCCAGGGCGAGTTGGGAGCCCTTCTGCCGCCGGACTTTCACCAAACACCGGCTCTCTGGGGGCAGGCCGCTCTTAATACTCCCTATCCAAGCGGATAAACACTATCAGGAATGATACCAGCCACCACTGGCGGTGTCAATACGGGATTTGTAGCTTAAATTGGGGGAACGACGACAGGGGATTGCAATGCAGGAGTTTCGGCCAGGCATTGACCCTGGCAGCCTGTTTTGCCGAAATTTGACTGCCACCTGCAACTGTTACCTTGCCAGGGGATTTATGCTATTCTAGACACCGTTGGTCAATTGCGGTTGCAGTGCATTGCAAATTGGAGTTCCAGGGCAGGGACAGGTTCCACCGGCCAACCTTCCGGCGCCTGGCAGTTTTTCGTCAGCGAGCATACCATGAGCGAGAAAATATTCATTGGCGTTGCCTGGCCCTATGCCAATGGGCCTCTGCACCTGGGCCACCTGGCCGGGTGCTATCTGGCTGCTGATATTTTTGCCCGCTACCACCGGATGCGGGGCAACCAGGTGCTCATGGTTTCCGGCAGCGATACCCACGGCACCCCCATCACCATCCGCGCCGACCAGGAGGGCATTACGCCGGCCGAGGTGGTGGACCGCTACCATGCCGACTTCCTGGAGACCTGGCAGCGCCTGGGAATCTCCTTTGACCTTTTTACCCACACGAACACCGACAACCATCAGACGGTTGTCCATGACGTGTTCATATCCCTGAGAGAGAAGGGCTACATCTACACCGACAACATGCTCCTGGCCTACTGTTCCGGCTGTGTACGATTCCTGCCGGACCGGTACGTGGAGGGAGTCTGTCCCCATTGCAGTTACGAACGGGCCCGGGGAGACCAGTGTGACCTCTGCGGCCACACCCTGGACCCCCAGGACCTGAATAACCCGGTTTGCACCCTGTGCGGCGGCGTGCCGGAGTTTAGGGAATCGGAGCATTTCTTCCTGAAACTTTCGGCATTTCAGGAACCCCTGCTGGAGTGGATCCGCAAACAACCCCATTGGCGTTCCAATGTCTCCAACCAGACCCGCAGCTTCTTGAAGGGCGGCCTCAAGGACCGGGCCATTACGCGAGACCTGACCTGGGGAGTGCCGATACCATTGGAAGGCTACGAGGGCAAGCGGATCTACGTGTGGTTCGAGGCTGTCATCGGTTACCTTTCCGCCGCAGTCGAGTGGGCCGCCAGTTCTGGCCAGCCCGCTTCCTGGGAGGATTTCTGGAAGGACCCCAAGTCCCGCAGCTATTACTTCATCGGCAAGGATAATATTCCCTTCCACAGCATCATCTGGCCGGCCATGATCATGGGGTATGGCAACGGCTTGAATCTTCCCTACGATGTTCCGGCCAATGAGTTCCTGAGTCTGGAGAATCGCAAGTTTTCCACCAGCCAGAACTGGGCGGTTTGGGCGCCAGACTACCTGGATCGCTACGAGCCCGACCCGTTGCGCTACCTGCTTTCCATCAATATGCCGGAAACAGGAGACGCCGACTTCTCCTGGGCCGAGTTTGTGCGCCGGAACAACGAGGAGTTGGTGGCAACCTACGGGAACCTGGTCAATCGGGTTCTTTCATTCACCTATCGCAACTTTGAGGGAGAGACGCCCCGGGCCGGGGAATTGGACGAGGTTGACCGGAACGTGCTGGCGGCGGCCCGGGTCTCTTTGGACGATGTGGGCAACAGCCTGGAGCACACTCGGTTCAAGGCGGCCATCGGTCAGGCCTTTGGGCTGGCCCAGGAGGCCAATCGCTACTTGGACGCCAAGGCGCCGTGGCGGGCCATCCGGGAGGACAGGGCCGACGCGGCCAATACCCTCAACGTCTCCCTTCAGGTGCTGAACTGTCTCAAGGTGGCCCTGGCGCCCTTCCTGCCCTTCAGTTCCCAGAAGCTTCACGAGTACCTGGGGTTCGATGGCCCGGTGGAGGGGGAACCCTGGGAGTACGAGGCCCTGGTCGGAGCGGTCAAAGGCGGCAATCCCCTGCGCCAACCGGCGCCCCTATACACCAAGCTGGACCCGGAAGTGGTTGACATGGAAACCCGGCGGCTGGGCTAGGCGGAGATAGTCAGAGGCTGTTTTGGTACAGGGACTCGACGCGCGCGCCATCGCCATCTACGCCCCCGTCTTTCAAGATCTCTCCCTGGTTGAGGGTCGCCTTCGCGACCTGGCAGACACCTCCATTCCGGAACTGGAACCGCTCCTCGATCATGCCCTGTCCCACGGCGGCAAGCGGGTGCGCCCGGCCCTAACCCTGCTGGCCGCCAATATCTTTCCCCAGGGTAGCGACAATCCCATCAAGATGGCCACCGGGGTGGAACTCCTGCACCTGGCCACCCTCATCCATGACGACACGGTGGACGACGCGGATACCCGTCGGGGACAGGCTTCCGTCAGCGGAAAGTGGGGAAAAGAGGTGGCCGTTCTCCTCGGAGATTACCTTTTTGCGACTTCCGCCACCCTGGTTTGCGATACCGGCAACCTGCGGGTGGTGCGGCGCTTTGCTGAAACCATCATGGAGTTGGCCAGCGGGGAACTCATCGAGTACTTCAATACCTTCAATCCCCGGCAGGAGTTGGACCGCTACTACGACCGCATATATCGCAAGTCCGCCTCACTATTTCGCACTGCCTGCGAGACGGGAGCCGTACTGAGCGCGGCTACCGAGGAGCAGGTTCAGGCCCTGAGCGATTATGGCCGCAACCTGGGTATGGCCTTCCAGGTGGTGGATGATCTGCTGGATGTCCTGGGGGATGAGGCGGAACTGGGGAAGCCGGTCGGGAACGACCTGCGCCAGGGAGTGCTCACCTTGCCCAGCATCATGCTGCTGGAACGGTTTCCTACCGATAACCCCATTGCCAACCTGTTTCGGGAACCGGGACCCAACGAAGAACTGGAACGGGCATTGGAAATGATGCGCAACTCGTCGATCATATCCGACTGCTTCAGCGTCATTCGCGAGTTTTGCGACAACGCGCTGGGTTCGCTGGATGCCCTGCAAGCCGGCCCCAGCCGCGACTCGCTGGAGTCCATGGCTTCCTACGTCAGGGAGCGAACCCGGTAGCCTCTAGCCCTATAGTGAGTTACGGGTATAGAAAGTTACGGGCCATTCCTCCACAGAATTTTTCCACCGACTACCGTAAGCAACGACCGGGCTTCAAGGAGCCGCTCAACGCTCCTGTCGTCCAGGGGCCTATCCAACAAAGCCAGGTCGGCCAGGCTGCCGACAGAAATGGTTCCCTTGCTTCCGGCCATCCCCTCGGCTTCAGCCCCGGCCAGCGTGTAGGACGCCAGGGCCTGCCGAATGCTGATGCCGTCCCGGTCGGAAGGGCAAGTTTCCCCTCTTGAAACCTCCCCATCATCCACAAATGGGCTGGGCAGGCGTTTCCCGCCCTTCGTCATTCGGGTGACAGCGCTGTAGAGGCCGGGCAAGGGCGATGGGTCGATAACCGGAGCGTCCGAACTGAAGGCGACCGGGATCCCCAGGCCCATCAAGTTCGCCACGTCGTAGAGATGGGGCAATAGATGCTCCGGTGTCCTGGCCAGGTATCCATCGCCCCGCCAGTAGATGAAACCGGGCTGGGTAACCACGAAAGCGCCGGAGCGCGCCAACTTCCTCATCAAGTCCGGTGGGCACTCTGAACAGTGTTCAATCCGATTTCGGGCCGGTGGAACCCCGCGTCGCCCTGCACCGGCGGTTGGCCTGACCGGGCGCTGACGCGTCTGCGGCATGCTCACAACGGCGGATACCGCCTCCTCCTCGACGCAGTGGATGGCGAAGGGAAAGCCCTGGGCCAGGGTGGCGGAGGCAAGTTCCTCCAGGTCCCCCAAGGCTGGCTGGAGGCCGCCCGTGGTTGAAGTGAGCATAATCTTGGCATGGCCCAGCCTCAGCCAATCGTCGCCTGACCCCCAGGTCAGTCCCGATTCAAGAAACTCTCTCACCTTGCCGGAACCGGCCATCATCGTAATTCGGGGGCCGAACCCATCCTGCTGCGTCAGCTTGCAAAAGAAATCCCACCGGGCCCGGTCATTGGTGGCCCCGGCATCCTGTACCGAGGTAATGCCGCAGCTCAGCAAGACCTGCCCCAGGCGACCCATGTCCTCCAACAGTTCCCCTGGCGGACGAGTGTTGCCCAGCCTTTGGCGCAGCCAGCCTCCCATGTCCAACAGCAGTCCCGTCGGTTCCCCGGTGGCCGAATCCCGGTCTATTACCCCATCCACCGGGTCAACGGTGGCAGAGGTTATTCCGGCCGCTTGCAGGGCGCGGCTGTTCAGTACCAAGGCATGGCCGGAGGCGTGATCAACCCTGACCGGATTGAAGGGAGCGACAGCATCCAATTCGTGACGGGTGGGGTACCGGGCTTCAACCAGGGCATCGGGCTGCAAACCATTGCCCCGTATCCACTGGCCGGGGCTTGAATGCCGGGCCTCGATTCGGATTAACTCGAGAAATTGCTCTATGGATTCAGCCTGAGGGGGACTGCAATCCAAACGGGAAAGGGCTGACGCGGTGGCCAGAAGGTGACAATGGGCATCATTCAGCCCCGGTATCAGGGGAAGGCCCCGACAGTCGATGACCTCTGTACCCACCCTGGCCAAAGAGGACACGTCCGAATTACTGCCAACCGCCACTATGCGTTCCCCGACGGTGGCGACCGCCTCGGCGTGGGGCAAGGCTGGGTTCATGGTGAGGACCTGGGCATTGAGGAGGACCAGGTTAGCTTGACGGTTCATTTCTCTTTGCAACCGACAGCTGGCCCAGCCCCTGCTTCGTTACCGCCAACCATCCATGGGCAGGTCAGCAATGCGGTTGCGGCAGGGAGGTCTTGGCAGCGGCGTCCATCGTAGCCCGGGAGCAGCTATGGGGTTGAACTGGCCATTGCAGAATCATGCTGGATGTCGGCATGGTAGGAGCTGCGCACCAGGGGTCCCGAGGCGACGTGCTTAAACCCAAGTTCGTCCCCGATGCGGGCCAGGTCTGCAAACTCCGAAGGGTGATAGAAGCGATCTATGGCAATGTGCTTGGATGAGGGCCGCAGGTACTGCCCGATGGTTAGCAGGTCACAGTCCACCTGGCGCAGGTCTTCCATGGTCTCCACCACCTCGGCCACCGACTCACCCATGCCCACGATGATTCCCGACTTGGTGACGGCGGAGGAGTCCAGTTCCTTGGCAACGGCCAAGAGGTCCAGGGAGCGGCGGTAATCCCCCTTGGGTCGTACCCGGGGGAAAATTCGCTTGGTGGACTCAATATTATGGTTCAGAACGTCCGGGCGGGCATCCGTAACCCGGGCCAGGGCTTCCCGGGAACCTCCAAAGTCGGGTATCAAGACCTCCACCTTGCATTCGGGCGCCACCTCCCGAATGCGATTGATGCAGGCGGCGAACAGGAAGGCGCCCCCGTCGGCCAAGTCATCCCGGTTGACGGAGGTTATTACGCAGTACCGAAGGTCCATCTTCCGCACCGTTTCGGCCAGCCGCGCCGGTTCCAGCAGATCCAAACCCTGGGGCCGGCCCGTGGTGACGGCGCAGTAATGGCAACGGCGGGTGCAGATGTCACCCAGAATCATGAATGTGGCGGTGCCTCGGCCCCAGCATTCGCCGATGTTGGGGCAATGGGCTTCCTCACAGACCGTGTGCAGCCGGTGGCCCCGCATCATCTGCTTCAATTCCAGGTAACGGGGGTTGCCGGGCATGGCAACTTTGAGCCAGGGAGGCAGTTTGGGTCTGACCGGCGCCGCTGGGGTTGGTTGAGAGTTCACTATCCGTTATTCCTTTGCCGAGAATTCGCCAGGGTCATTACGCCATCGGGAACCTAATCCAATATGGGGGGACGACGGCCAACCCGGCGCTTTTCCAATTCCAGGATGGTAACTATATCCTCAACGGCCTGTCGAAGATTGCCATCCCGATTGACTACGCGATAGTCGAAGCTATCTGCCTGTTCCAATTCTTCGCGGGCGATCTGGAGCCGGCGCTCAGTCTCTGCCGGATTCTCGGTGTTTCGTTGTGCCAGCCTCGCGGCCAATTCCGCCACGGAGGCAGGGGCGAGAAAAATGAAGAGACCGCCATCCACCACCTTCCTTACCGACTCCGCGCCCTGCACGTCTATCTTCAGGAAAACATCATTGCCCTCTGCAAGGGCCTCGGAAACCTGGGCGCGGGGAGTTCCGTACCAACGCCCAGAGTAGGTTGCCGACTCCAGGAACATTCCGGACTCCTGAAGTTTGGTGAATTCCCCTTCCTCCAGGAAAATGTAGTCCACGCCATCTTCCTCGCCGGGGCGAGGGGGCCGAGTGGTAGCCGTAACCACGAAGCGCCAGGGCCGGTCCAGCTTCTTCAGCTCGGCAATAACGGAGTCCTTTCCCACTCCCGATGGGCCGCTGAGCACCACCAGCAGGGCATTGGCGCCGTTGGGTTCTCCTTCACCGGCGGCTGCTGACATTTTGGCTGCCCTGATACGGTCCCTCAAGTCACCGGTGGCCACTACTGGCCCCGGCGGTCGTCGCGACCCCCGCGAAACAGGCGCCGCTGGGCATCGAGGAGGCGGCGGCCAACGAACATATCGCCCATGGACTGGGCAAAGGTGGGCAGCTCGGTATGGGGGTTGTACTGCCGGGCATGGGGGCCAAAATCCCCGGCCAGCCACTTTTCCCGCTCCTCCCTGGCCCTGGTGAACAGGTCCAGTAGCTCCTGTTCGTCCAGGTTGGAAGCATCCGCCATCAATTGCCGCGCCTTGTACAACTCTCGTATGAAGGAGTCTATCCAGGACACGATGGCTTCGGGATTGGTGGCGCAAATGTCCCGGTGCATTACCGGGTCTCCTGATGCCAGACGGGAAATATCGTGATAACCGGTGGAGGCAACCCGGGCGATGTCATCCCAATTGGGGCTGCCGGTGGTGGCTCCCACCAGGGCCACCGAAAGAAGGAATGGCAGATGACTGACGGCCGCCACAAAGCTGTCGTGCTCGCCGGCGCTGATGTAATAGGGCGTGGCCTCCAGGGCCTCGACCATGGTGGTAATTTCCGCCGCGGCCCGCTCCGTAGCTTTGGGACTGGGTATAACGCAGTAGGTGCAACCCCGGAAAAGGTCGGGATCCGCATTCTCGGGCCCGGCCGTTTCCCGACCCGCCATGGGGTGACCCCCTACGAAGCTCGCCGATTCGGGCAGGTACTCGTCGGCCCAGGCCAGGACCGCCTGCTTGGAACTGCCCACGTCGGTAACCACGCACCCCTGGGCAAGATGGTTGGCCAATACCTCCATCAGCTCCTTCATGGCCATGATGGGGGTGGCCAGGACAACTATGTCCGCGCCATCAACGGCGTTCAGCAGGCGATTCTCCATGCGGTCGAAGGCGCCCGTCTTTTGGGCCACGCCTCTGGCGCCGCCGCTGGAATCGGTACCGACCAGTTCCAAATTCAACAGGGGTGATTTGCGCAGGGCCAATGCCAGCGAGGAGCCCATCAAGCCCGTGCCGACTATAGCTATTCTAGGCATTGTCTTGCTCCCCGCCAATTCAGGCTGCACTGGCAAAAGGTTTGTTCAAGAGGGTTTCCCGGTTCCCTGGTATCACATTTTACACTATCTGGAAGGCCCGGCAAATTCAAGCGGCGCATCGGCAATCGCCGATGTTTCAGATCAGCCCATTCGGTACCTGGGGCAGTTGCGGCGTATCAGGCCCAGGGTTGACAAATCAAGGACAGGAACGTAGGGTATGGCGTGGCTATGGCATTTGGGAAGAGGATTAAGGTTATGCCAGCCCGAAGCTGTTTCATGCAGGCAAACCTGCGGCCCGACTGGGCTTGTACCCTGCCAACCAGCCGCAGCCCCGGATCCCTACTTACAAGATTATGTCACCCCCAACTCCTTGATTCAGGTTCCGCTCTCCCTTTGCCTCCACCGCTTTTCCCCATTGTTCAACGCTGGAGTCGGCCCTTGATTCGCAGGAGTAGGGTACTGGCTGTGGAGCCTACTGGCTTCGCCCCGCCTTCCCCTGGAGGATATACCGATGCAGAATGAAGAGAATGTGTCCCCGGAGCCTGCCAATCCCGGTCTGGCCACTGCGGTGAAGCCCGAGGCGGGGAATGACCTGGATGGGTCTATCCCCTACATTTCCGTAAGGTCCCTCTGGAAGGTATTTGGCAAGAATCCCGAAAGGGTTCTGCTGCCGGAATATGCCGACCGGGACAAGTCATTCTTCCAGAGTGAATTGGGCAATGTGGTGGGGTTGCGGGACGTTAACTTCGAAGTTCGCAAGGGCGAGACCTTCGTCATCATGGGGCTTTCCGGCAGCGGCAAGTCCACCCTGGTCAGGTGCCTGCTCCGGCTGATTGACCCAACCTCCGGCCATATTCTCATCGAGGGTGAAGACATCACCCAGATGAGCGACAAGGAATTGGTGGACTTTCGCCGGGCCAAGAT
Organism: Dehalococcoidia bacterium; assembly: GCA_965221385.1. Taxonomy (GTDB): domain Bacteria; phylum Chloroflexota; class Dehalococcoidia; order Lucifugimonadales; family UBA3495; genus Bin22. The sequence goes on along the minus strand of OZ244885.1, from coordinate 173,342 downwards.
AGCCATGGTATTTCAGCATTACGGTCTGCTGCCCCACCGGAACGTTCTCGACAACGCAGCCTGGGGTCTCGAAGTGCAGGGAGTCTCCCGCGAAGAACGATACGCGCGAACTAGGCATGCCCTCGAGGTGGTGGGGCTGGCCGAATGGGAGGAGTCCTACCCCCGCCAGCTTTCCGGTGGGATGCAGCAAAGGGTGGGGCTGGCCCGCGCGCTGGTGGTTAACACCGACATACTGCTGATGGACGAGCCTTTCAGCGGGCTGGACCCCCTGATTCGCCGGCAAATGCAGGATGAACTGCTGCACCTGCAATCGGAACTGCAGAAGACCATCGTCTTCATCACCCACGACCTGAATGAGGCGCTCAAGCTGGGAGATCGGATAGCCATCATGCACGATGGCGCCGTAGCCCAGATCGGTTCGCCGGAGGACATTGTTCTACGGCCGGAGGATCGGTACGTGTGGGACTTCACCCACGACGTTCGCCTGGAGAGTGTCCTCACTGCGGCGAGGGTAATGGTTGCGCCCAAGGCCACCGTGATGGGCCATCAGGGCCCCAGGGCGGCCCTGCATACCATCGGCGAGAGCGATGGCGACGTGGCCTGGGTCGTGAACAACCGGGAAAAGTACGTCGGCCTACTTTCCATTTCCAACGCCGAACGGGCCCTGCGCGCTGGCGTCAAGCGGTTTGACGAGGCCTGGGACTACGTGGACAAGGATTATCCGCCGGTTTCGCCATCAACGAATATTGAAGAACTGATACCGGTTGCCATGGCCAGCGATCACCCCATTCCCGTCGTTGACGATGCCAATACCCTGGTGGGCGAGGTTCACCGGAGCGCGTTGGCCGAAGCCCTGGCGGAAACCTCATCGGTGGATCCGGACTACGAAGCCAATGCGGCGCTCAATGCTGCCATGGCCGCTGAAAACGAGGCAAACGACAACTGAGGGGATTCGGACTCCAGGCTTACATTGCCTGGCGCCCGGTTCTGGGGGCTTCGCTTACAGGCGCGGGTTGGACGTGGCCCTACCGAAAGGAGACAACTATGGCATCAATAATGAAGAATTCCTCTTCAACCCCAGCCCAGCAGTCCCCCGGTGACGATGGTCTGGAGGGGCGGACTGGGCGTTCTGACAACCCATTGCGCCTTTCGGAGACTCTGGCGGCCCTGCCCGTCGGTTTCCGCTGGGCCGGTGGCATTCTGGCCGTTGCCCTGGTCCTGGTGGTATGCCTGGCGATTTGGGGGCCGGAGATGGACTTCCCCACCACGGTTTCCCGTTCCTACATACCTACCGACAGCGGAAACCTGATCGAGGTGGACCGGGACCTGCGGAAAGTCACCGGCGATGCCATCAATGCCGGGGTCAAGTGGCTCACCGTGGAGGTTGACTGGCTCTTCGACGGCATTGCCACGCCGATCAGCTATTCCCTCAATTACATTGAAGATGGGCTGAAGTGGATTCCCTGGCCGGCGCTGGTCCTGGGCGTTACCCTGCTCGCTTTCGTAATGGGGAGATGGAGCCTGGCTATTTTCGCCGGAATCGCCCTCCTCTTCATTGGCTTTATGGATCTCTGGGATCCGGCCATTGAAACCATCGCCCTGATGGTGGTGGCGGCGGCCATTTGCATGCTCATCGGGCTGCCACTGGGAGTATTGGGCGCCCGCAGCCGGGCGGTGGATAACCTGATGCGGCCCATTCTGGACGGGATGCAGACCATGCCCAGTTTCGTTTACCTGTTGCCCGGCGTGCTCTTCTTTGGCCTGGGCCCCCCCGCTGGGATTTTCGCCACGCTGATCTACGCTGTGCCGCCCGTAATTCGCCTGACCAACCTGGGCATTCGCCAGGTATCGGACGAGACGGTGGAAGCCGCCCGGTCCTTTGGGGCCTCGCCCAGTCAGGTGCTCGTCAAGGTGCAGATTCCCATGGCCCTCCCCACGATCATGGCCGGCATCAACCAGACGACCATGATGGCTCTGGCCATGGTGACCATTGCCAGCATGGTTGCCGCCGGTGGATTGGGTGACAACGTGCTGAATGCCCTGCAAAAATTGGAGTCTGGGAACGGCGCCATCGCCGGACTGGCCATTGTGTTGTTGGCGATCCTCATCGACCGACTGACTCAATCGGCGGCCCGCAGCCGCGAGGAAGCCCTGGGATTGAATTAGGCCTGCCAGCCGGTCTTTGGCGGCTCGAATGCTATTCCCCAAGAGTTGCTGGGCGTTGCTGACGTTAACCAATATTTGACAGTGTAGAGTGTCGCTGTTAGGCTTTTTCGGGCATTTCCGCTACCTGCGGAGACCCGTAGTATTGAACCAATAAAGCTTCAAGGAGGTATTTGCTTTGAGAACCAAGTTCCGGTTGTTCGCACTCATGGCGGCCCTGTTCGCCATCTTTGCCTTGGTGGCCTGCCAGGCTGAACCCCAGGTGGTGGAAGTTGAGCGGGTTGTTGAGGTCGAGAGGGAAGTCCCAGTTGAGGTCGAGGTCGAAAGGGTCGTTGAGAGAGAGGTCGCGGTTGAGGTCCCTGTTGAGGTAGAGGTCGAAAGGGTTGTTGAGGTGGAGGTCCCCGTCGAGGTCGAGGTCGAAAGGATCGTAGAAGTCGAGGTCATGGCTCCCGAAGGACCCAAGGAAACGATAATCTTTGGAGACCTTAGCTGGGACAGCGCCCTGCTCCAGAACCGGGTGGCCCAATACATCGCCGAGTTTGGATACGGCTACCCCACCGAGGTCAAGGCCGGTGACACCCTGCCCCTGTTCCAGGGCCTGCGCCGGGGTGACACCCACGTGGCCATGGAAATCTGGCTCCCCAACCAGAACGCCGCCTGGGACGAAGCCCGGGCCGCTGGCGAAGTTGTTTCGGTGGGAACCAGCTTGGGCAATGACTGGCAATCCGCCTTTGTCATTCCCGCCTATCTCCAGGAGCAGTATCCCGAACTGGACAGCGTGGAAGACCTGAAGGACCAGCAGTTCAAGGACCTGTTCACCAGCGCAGAAACGGGCGACAAGGCCCGGTTGGTTTCCTGCGTCATCGGCTGGGCCTGCGAAGTGGTCAACGCCAGCCAGGTCGAGGGCTATGGCTTGTCCGACCATGTGGAGATCGTTAACCCCGGTTCCGGCGCGCTGCTGAACGCCGACCTGCAAGGCGCCTACGACAAGCAGGAGCCTTGGCTTGGCTACCAGTGGGGCACCAATGACCCGGCGTTGAAGCTGGACTTGGTACGCCTGGAGGAGCCTGCCTACTCTGACGAGTGCTGGTTCACCACCAAGGCCTGCGCCTACCAGGATGCCACCATTCTCATTGCCGTGGATCCCAACCTGCCCACCACCGCTCCTGAGGTTGTGGCCATGCTGCGGGAGTGGGATTTCAACATCGATATCTACAAGAGCGTTGTTCGGTGGCGCGGCGAGAACCCTGATGCCACCATCAACGACACCGCTCTGTATTGGCTGAACAGCAACCCCGACATCTGGGGTCAGTGGGTGACCGAAGATGCCGGTGCAGCCATCCAGGCGGCGCTCGCCGCAGGTGAGACCCCCGAAGGTTGGCCCGAAAACTAGGGCTGACTGCCGGTCACGAGCTAATGGTTTGCGGGGGCGGCCCAGGAGGTCGCCCCCTGCTTTTGGCTGGTATAATTCTCCAGCGTTGGCCCTCCATGAATGGCCCTCCATCCATTGTTCCGACCATCCACTGCCGAGGTGATCAATGACTTCTTCCCAGCCCATTTCCGACGAAACCCTGGAGGTATTGCGAGCCATTCCCACCCAGACCCTAATCGACGGCCTCTGGGTTATGGGATGGCCGATGAGCTACATTGAAGGCGCCCGGCCGTTGCAGAGGGGACAGCACATGGCCGGTCGAGCGGTTACCCTGCGGTTCGTTCCCCACCGACCGGACCTGGCCGAGGATAAGCCCAAGGGAGACCAGTCGGCCGAGTACGTGGCCTACGAGCTGTGCGGCCCGGGGGAGGTGCTGGTTATAGACGCCATGGGCTGGACCTACAGTTCCATCGGGGGCGACATCAAGTTCATGCGCCTTCACCAGCGAAACGTAGGAGGCCTGGTAACTGACGGCTCCGTGAGGGACAGCAACGCCCTGCTGGAGTATGGCTTCCCGGTATATTCCGCCTCCACCACCGCCAAACAGGGTCCCGCCGAATTCTGGCCCTGGCAGGTCAACGATGCCGTCCAGTGCGGCGGTGTCCTGGTCCGGCCGGGCGACGCCATAGTTGGCGACGATGATGGCGCCGTGGTGGTTCCCCGCGCCGCAGTGGATCAGGTGATCGCCATCGCCCACGAACGAGAGGAAGTGGAAGCGGTCATCAAGGAACAGCTTGAGGTGGAGCGCTGCTCTCCCGGCAAGTATTACCCCTTCAACGAGCGCACCTGGCAACTGTTTGAAGAAAAGACGGGCAGGAAGAGGCAGCAGCAGGTTCGGTAGCCGCTCTGTTTCCCAGCCTGGAGGCCATTCCCCGACTGCGACCTGGGGGCGTTTCACCCGAGAAATAGGGCTCATGCCCCTAGGAAGGGAATGAAATCTCTCGCCATGCCCCAATCGGGTACAATCATGCCATGGCGACGACCACACTCAAGGAGGAATGAATATGCCCAGACTGCCCTTGGCTTCCCGTGATAACGTACCGGAATCCCAGCGAGACCTTTTCGATGCCATGGTTGGTGATGGCGCTGTTCCCAGCCGGGGACCCGGTTCCGTTTACATCCACGTACCGGCGGCGGCCCAGCAGGTTACCGGCCTCAACAACTACCTGCGGCGGGAATCCAGCCTGCCCCTGAAGATACAGGAGTTGGCCATGCTGGTCACCGCGCGGGAGTTTGACTGCCAGCACATCTGGAACGCCCACGCCGCCTCCGCCCGCGCGGCCGGGGTCCCCGACGAGCTGGTGGACGCCCTTAGGGAGGGTGAAGAGCTGCTGGACCTGGACCCGGATGAAGAGGCAGTGGTCAATTACGGTCAGGAGTTCTACCGCACCCACCACGTCAGCCGGGGCGCCTGGCAAGCGGCCTTCGAGCAGTTTGGCAAGCAGGGAATAGTGGAATTGACCCTGATCATGGGGAACTACGCCATGCTGGCCTTCTGCATCAATGCCTTCGACACCGAACTTCCGCCAAACCGGGACGAAAAACTCCTGCCCATCTGACCAGCCACCCGCTTTGACGTGGCACATCGCCACAGCAAGAAATTGGGGGCGGTATTACGTACCGCCCCCATCGTAATTTCCTGGCGAAGCGCAACTGGCGCCGTGCCATCCCCCGACCCGTTGCACTCAACTTCCCAGCCGGTAGATCTGAATGCGGTGCCGCATGCTGTCCACCACGTACACCAGGCCGTCGGGCCCAATCCTGACCGACGTTGGCCCCCAGAACAGTTTTTCCACGTGGGCGGAACGCTCCCACTCAAATCCCCGGAACACCGTGAATTCGGGACGGCCAGGAATCTCCGGTTCTAGGTTGGCCGATCGCCGGGCAGCCGCCTCGTCGGGATTTGCATCGAAGTAGTCCTGCGCCCACCGGGAGTCGCGGGACTCGCCCCGGGCCGCAGCGATGAAATTTCCCGAACAGTCCAGTACTTGGACCCTTTCGTTTCCCCAATCGGCCACTATCATGTTTCCGCGAGCGTCCACGGCCAGCCCGGCCGGGCGGTGAAACTGTCCCTCTCCCGCCCCAGGTTCGCCAAAGCAGGCCAGAACCGACCCTTCCCGGTCGAACCTCTGAATACGGTCGTTGCGCCAGTCGGACACGAGGATATTGCTGTCCCCGTCCAGAGCGATTCCCCACGGCATATTAAACTGGCCCGGCTCACTGCCGAACCCACCCCACTGGGTCAGGAACCGGCCATCGCTAGTGTACTTCTGCACCCGGTGGTTCAGGCTGTCGGCCACAATCAGGTTGTCGTCGGCGTCGAAGGAAATGCTCGATGGGCGGTTGAACTGGCCTGCGCCGGAACCGGCGGCGCCCCACTTGCCCAGAAAATTGCCGTCCCGGTCGAAGATGCTGATACGATTCAGGGCCTCGTCCGCCACGTACAGCCGGTCCTCGCTGTCGAAGGCCAGTGCGCTGGGCCACCAGAGGTCGCCGTCGCCCGTTCCTCCCGTGGCGAACTCTCCCAGGTAGGTTTCGTCGCTGGTGCAAATGGTGATTCGCTTGTAGGCTATGCGAACGCCCACCTCCGGGCCCGCCCGGTTCAGGACAAACAGCGTTCCTCGGGAGTCGATGGCCAGGTCAACCGGGTTGTTGAATCCCCGACCCTGGTTGGCCATGAAGCCGAGGGTGTGGCTGTAGGTTGGTGAGGTTGCCGGCATAGGGTCGCCTTCCCTTTACGAGGGGCGAGATTGATACCGCAGAACGGCGCCAGGTTCAGGCAAGTTGGTATTCCCGGGTAGCCACTATCAGTTGGAGCATTTCCGCCACCCGCTGTTCGGAGCAATCGGCCTCGCCACGACGGCCAAATTCAACCCGTCCATCCCGATGGGCGTGGTCAATGAGGCTCTGCCTGGTGGCGGGGGTAACGTCGAACTGCCCAAGGGCATCTAGGCAAGCATCAACAAATTCATGGGGTTCAAGACGGTCCCCGGCGGATTTCACCCTCCGAACCGCCGCCTGGACGCCGGGGCGTCCCAGGTCGCCCATCTCCAATGCCGCGGAGTTAACCCGTTCCACCAGGTTGCCCGTATCAATCCACTCCCGCCCCGTGTGCCATCCCTCAACCGTGGGCGGGTTGAGTATCTCCTGGCCCATGAAGTTGGCGTCCATCGCCAGGTTGACTATTCCCCACTCGGGGAATTGGTAGCTGCCGGCCAGGAGGGCCGTGCCAGCCACCAGCTCGGCAGGACTCTTTACCCTGGCGAGGCGAGCATCTTCCGCCTTGAAGAAATCGGACAGCAACAGAGTGCGCATGACTGCCCGGATGTCGCCTCCAGAACTGGCAAAGGTCTCCGCCAGAATCTCGATTGCCTCTTCGTTGGGGGTATCTGAAACGAAGAAGCCATAAAGCTTTCCGGCAACGAATCGGGCCGTGCTGGGCTGCTGGCAGATTATGTCGATTACATCCTCGCCGTTGAATGGGCCGGTGTGACCGAGGAAGGTCTTGTCGGAGTGGTCGTGGTCATCCGGCAGGTAGGTAAACTGCCAGTCGAGGCGGCCATGGGGCCAGATTGAGTCGCGGGAGGCCCGGATGCTCATGTAGTCGGCGTTGGCAATGGTCCAGCCGGTAAAGGCTCTCGCGCAGGCCTTTACGTCATCTTCGGAGTAGTTGCCGATTCCCATGGAGAAGAGTTCCAGCAGTTCACGCCCGAAATTCTCGTTGGGCGCGTCCCTGTGGTTGTCCTTGTTGTCCAGCCAGAAAATCATGGCCGGGTCTCGGGCCAGTTCCAGGAGAAGGTCTCCAAAGGTTCCCAACCCGCACCGGCGAAAGGTATTGGTCTGGTTTACCACGGCCTTGGCATGGTTCAGCTTGCCGTAAGCGGTGGCAAAGAGGCCGTGCCAGAACAGGGTCATCTTCTCTTCCAGGGGACGCTGGGTGTTGATGATCCGGTATAGCCAGTGGGCCTGGGAACTCTCGATGAGCATCAGGCTGTTCTGATCGACCTGGTACCGGCGAAGTATGTCCTCCTCCAGCGCCGGGGCCAATTCGGGATGCAGCAACTGTTCGACGGTAGCTTCGTAACCCTGGGCGACCAGACCCTCCAATTCGTCCCGCGTGGCGCCGAACCCGGCCCGGCGCATCAGGTGGGCCATAAGGGCCATTTCCTTGTCAGCCATGGTGCGCCCCTCCCAGTGAAGTGTGCCGGGCTCGCAATTCAGGAGACACCGGAACCTTCTCTTCAATCAATCTCGACGACCAATCTTGCGCTGGTCCGAGTATAACACCACCGGAAAATTGCCGATAACTGGGGTGGAAGAACTCGGTGAAACACCCCATCATTGCGAAACATCGAAATCCCTCTCATATCCGGCCACCCAGCCCAGTTCTACCTGTCTTTCCAGGGGAACAACGTTGGGCGGAGAGCCCCCCAGCAGTTCCTCACCGATTACCTGATCCGCTCGCATGGCTGCAATGTTCTTCGGTGGCAGCGCCAGTAGTTCTGCCAATACAAAATCGTTGGCCTCACCCAGGTCTGGGGCTGGCCCCCGTACCTTTACGTCGGCATTGTCCAGACGCCAGCCGCGTCCCAGATATTCCCGAACGCCCAGCCCTCTGGCGGCCGGATGGTTGACCGACTCAAAGATTCCCCGGTGGCGAAGGTGGGGGTCTCGAAGCATCTGGCCCGCGTTCAGCGCCGGCCCCGCCGGCACCCCCAGGGCGTTGAGTTGGTCTGCCGCCTCCACCGGGGTGATTCCTTCGGTCCAACGGGCTATGATGGCGTCCAGTTCATCCTGGTGTCGGTGGCGGGAGATTGGTTCAGCAAACCGGGGGTCGTCAGCCAAGTCCGGTTGGCCCATGGCAGTGCAGAGGGCCAACCAATCCTCATCATCCCGCACGGAGATGGTCAGCCACGCATCATCCCCCCGACAGGGATAGCAGCCATGGGGCGCGCGGTATCCGTGTCGGTTTCCCATGCGGCGGGTGCGCCGTCCGTTGAAGGCGAAGTCCAATAGACCCTCTCCCATAAAGGAAACCCCGGTCTGGTACATGGCCAGGTCAACCCAAACTCCCAGCCCGGTCTGGGCCCGCCGGTAGAGGGCGGCCATGATGGCCAACTGGGCCGACCAGCAGGCCAGGAAGTCGGTGTAGGAATTGCCAATCTTGTTGGGGATGGCCCCTTCGGCAGGCCGGCCGTCCCGTTCCTCCAGGTATCCCATGAAGGCGCCGGAGCCGTGGGTTGGTTCCAGGGCAGAGGCCATGGCCCCGAAGTCACTCCATGGTCCGCTGTGGCCATATCCGGTGTTGGAAACCAGTATCAGGTCGGGCCTCGCGTTCCGCAGGTGGGGATAATCCAAGCCGAAACGCCGGGTAACCCTGGGCGTGAAGTTCTCCAACACCACATCGCTGACAGCAACCAGGTCCAGCAGCGCATCCATGCCCGAGGCTTGGCGCAGGTCCAGGGTCAGGCTGCGCTTGCCCCGATTCAGGGTGTGGAAGGTACCGGCCCGATTCCAGGGACGTTTCCCCGGCTCGTTGTCAGGGTAGGGGCCGGTGAGGGTGCGGGTGGTGTCCACGAAGGCGGCGTGATGGGTATCTATCTTGATTACCTCGGCGCCCATGTCAGCCAGGTAAGCCCCCACGTAGGGCATGGCAAAGACCCGGCTCAGGTCAACCACCCGTATCCCGGCTAGGGGCGAATTAGGGGTCAAAGCAGTACCTCTTGCGTATATGGCTGAATCGGGGCGACGAACCGGGTTCCTGGCCCTGGCCGCTTTGGACTTGGCAGACTCCAACCCACAGCTGCTATATCACTCCGTTCGCACGCAGGATTGCCAAGTCCTCTGCAGACATACCAATTTCTGCCCCATAGATTTCGTGGTTGTGCTGGCCCAGCAACGGAGCCGGGGCAAGAATTTCATACTCCTGCCCGGACAGGCGGGGCCCGAAGCCGGGGTACAACGCTTCTCCGGCAACTGGGTGGCTCACAGGTACAAAATAGTCCCGTTCGTTAAGGTGAGGGCAGTCGTACAGGTCTCCCGCGTCCTGGGCCATGCCAAAGACCAGGCGACGTTCTCCCGATTGCTGGAACAGGGGCTTCCGGTCCCATTGTTTAAGGCCTTCTACCAGCAGTTGTTTAAGTTCCTCCCCATGTTCGATCCGGCCGGCGCCACTGGCGAACCGGGCGTCTGCCAATTCTTCCAGACCGATGAGGTCTGCCACCACGGACCAGGGTTGGGAACCTTGCACCGAAGGTACGACATAGCCATCCCTGGCTGGCATTAGTTCTTCGAAACCCGAACCCCGAACGGAACGCCGTCCCTTGATGGCCCCCATGTACTTGTAATAGGGAATCGCCTGCACCAGGTGGGCGGCCAGGCACTCCACGGCGGAAACCTCCACCTGCTGTCCCCGGCCGGTGTGCACACGGTGGAACAGGGCGGACATGGCGGCGGTTGCAGCGTTGGCGCCGGCCACGTACCAGGACTGGTCAAGGGTATTCCGCAATGGCTCCCGGTCTGAATCGCCGGAGTGGTACAGGTGGCCGCTCCAGGCAAATATATTGATGTCATCGGCGGAGTAATCCCGGTAGGGACCGGATAGTCCAAAAGGGGTGATGGAAACGGCAACTATTGAAGGATTGACGGCTGCCAGGCTGGCATAATCCAGCCCGAGCCGTTCCGAATCGTTGGGAGAGAGGTTTTCCACCAGAATGTCGACGTTCTGGGCCAGTTGCCGCAGGATGCGCTGGCCGGTGACGGTTGCCACGTCCAGGGTGATACCGCGCTTGTTGGTATTCAGGTACAGAAAGGGGAGGCTCTTTTCCGGATGGGGGTCATCGCCAGCGAAGGGGCCTTCTCGCCGGGCCGGGTCACCCATACCCGGTGATTCAACCTTGATTACGTCTGCCCCATAATCGGCCAAGAGTCTGGCGCAGAAGGCTGCCGACCTGCCCTCGCCCAATTCCAGGACCCTGACGCCAGCTAGAAGGTTCACCGCTACCAGGGTTCCTCGGGCCAGATGAGTGGCAGGGTTTGTCCTCGTCGGGGCAGGACCACCGTGGCCTGACCGGCTGCGGTCTGCTCACCCCGGCTGTTGGTCAAGGTCACCGCGCAATCGACCAGACCGAAGCCATCGACTTCCCGCTTTCCCGTAACAGCGCCAGCGGCGGTGAGGGTGTCCCCGGGAAAGTCCATGCCCCGGTGCTGCACGTAGAAGCGCTTCAGCCAGCCGCCTTCACCGGCGAAGTCGATGAGCAACTGGCCCAGGTACTGGTTCTTGAGCGAGCCATTGACCACCACGTTGGGCAGACCCTGCTCCAACTGGGCGAAGGGCAGGTCCCAATGGATGCGGGCGTAGTTCCCGTTGGCCGCCGCCCAGCGTACCAGGTGGGTGGTGGTCATGGGCCCCTTTACCACCGGCGGCAGCGGGTCCCCAACCGCCACTCCTTCAAAATAACGTTGCTCTTGCGGCGCAGGTTCCGGCTTGGGCAGGATGGTATCGGCATCGGGCGGGGCTACGGGCACGTTTTGCAGGCCACCGCCCTTGTCCTCCCTTGCCGATTGGCGACTGGCCTGGTCCGGCAAACTGCGGTGGATGCTGACCCGTTTGGCCAGGCTGACTACCTGGTCCAGTTGGTTGGTCTGAGTCTCCTGCCTGACCACGAACACCAGTGGACCCGACCTGCCCTGCTTCTCGAAGATGTCCAGGATTTTGAACTGGCGGGTAATCCAGGCGCCGACGTAGGCCGGGCGTAGAAACTGCCAATCGCTGCCCCCGTTCAATCCATAGCTGTTAAAGGGCAGGGTTACCTGGAAGTGGGATTCCTGCCCCGCGCCGAAGTAACCAATGGGCGGCCCAATATCCTTCCACGTGGCAAGGGGCGGGCAGATAATGCCGGCAAAGCGGGAGTTGGAGGCGTAGTCCAAGTCCAGGTAAAGGGGATTGCCATCCTCGATAGCGTCGGCCACGTCGAAGACCATTTCCTGGCTGATGGGGAAACGGTTTCGTTCCGGTTCCGTCTCAGAGCCAATGAGACTTCTAACTTCTTCCGTTACCAGGGATTCAGGCATCTACGCGTCCTCGCTGTACGGGGGGATGTATTGAACCTCTTCGCCTTAACGTTCCTAACCCACCCAAGCCCGGGGGGCTATTCCCTCGATGTCGGTCACCACTGCCGGTTTTTCGCTAGCGGCGGCCTCGGCCAACGCTCCCGGCAAGTCCTCCGGGCGTTCGACCCGAATACCGAACCCACCCATGTCCTCCGCCAACTTGGCGAAGTTGGTGTCTGGAAATACCCACAGTTCATCGATGTTGCCGGTGACTCCCACGCTCTCGTAGGCCCGTTCGTTGCCCCGCTTCTCCTGGTTTAGGGAGTGGTTGTTGTTGACAATGGTGACGGTGTTGATGCCGTACCGGACGGCGGTTTCCATCTCGCTCAGGTGGTACCAGAAGCCACCATCGCCGGTGAAGCAAACCACTGGCCGGTCGGGTACGGCGCACTTGGCGCCCAGGGCGGCCGGGAAGGCCCAGCCCAGTGAACCGGCGCACCTCAGGAAGGTCTGGGTGGGCTGGTACAAGTCAACCATGGTGCCGGTCCAGATGCCGGAATGGCCGGTATCGGAAACCAGCACAGCATCTTCGGGCAAATGATTGGTTATTTCCCGGCAGAGCCTTTCTGGGCGTATGGGTACGGCATCGGAGTTGGCCAGGGGAGCGACTTCCTCCCGCCACTGGCTCACCAGGGACTGGGCGCGCTCCACCCATTCGGCGCGACCGCCCATCGGTTCAAGATGCTCGATCAACTTCCGTAGGGAGGCCCTGGCGTCGCCCTGTAACCCCACCTGAATAGGATAGCTGCGGCCCAATTCCCTGGGATCGATGTCCAATTGGATGACCGGCGTACCGGGCTTGGGAATCTGCCATTCCGTGGTTACCTGGCTGCCGGTGTGGCTGCCGATGAAGAATACCAGGTCTGCCTCGGATACCACCCGGTTGGCGCACCAACGGGAGTAGGTACCGCAAACGCCCACGGACAGCGGATGATCGTCGGGGATGGTTCCCTTGGCATTGAGCGATGTTGCCACCGGAATGGACAACATTTCCGCCAGTTCCACCACCTCCCGTTGGGCGCCGGACGAGGCGACGCCACCGCCAGCCACGATGACCGGACGGCGGGCTTCGGTCAGGACCCTGGCCGCCTCGCGAACCATGTCCGTTTCTGGTTCCCCCCGGAAGGGCGGTACGTGGGTGAAGGGGGCTTCAACCACCACCTCCAGGTCGGCCTCCATGTCCATAATGAGCGCGCCGGAAGAACCCTGAAGATCCAGGTGGGTCGGGGCCGGGGCGCCGGTCACCGCCTCCCGGAAGGCCTGGCGCAGCAGCCGGGGCAGTTCGACGGGGTTGTCCACCAGGGCGTTGAACTTGGTCACGGCGTTGAAGGGCTGCACGTGATCCACTTCCTGGTAATAGTTGCGGTTCTGTTGGGAAGGAGCGCCCCGTCCGGTAAGCGCCACCACGGGCGAGCCACCGAGGAAGGGGTCCTGTAAGCCGGCGGCCAGGTTTGCCGCGCCCACGTTCTGGGCCATGCACACAGCCGGCCGCTTGGCGGTCCTAGCGTAGCCGTCGGCCATATAAGCGGCGGCCTTTTCGCTGTGGGCCATGATTCGGGCAATACCCACCTGCTCCATTTCGACCAAGGCTCTGGTCACAATCATCGGCATGTAAAACGCGTGGGTAACGCCGAAAGCGCGCATGGTTTCCGCAAGGAATCGGGCGCCGGTCATCGTTGCCATGTTTTGCGTTCCCCCCAAGTCAGCGACGTAAGGTTAAAATGTATTTGCTCCCAGGTTCTTTTCCCGATGATAGCGGCAGCCGCCAGTTGTGACAACCCTGACGTACCGGCTCGACCCGGTAACGGTACGAAAACGTGGAGAGGAACGCAGCAAGACTACCAATCGGGATGGCAAAGGGGTATAGTTGCTCTTAATCTCCAACAGGGAAAGTTGAAAGGAGGCAAGAACATGGCAGAGATTTTGGGCCTTGGCCTGACCCATTCTCCTACCTTCATCAAGCCGGATGAGGAGAAGGATTACTCCATTTTCCGCAGCCTGCGCAACCCCAACCTGCCGCCGGAGCTCAAGATACCCACCAACTGGCCGGAACCCATGCGAATCGAGTTCGGCGAGGATGAGGGCCTGTCTTCAGCCATCAAGGCTCGCGAACGCATCGTGAGCGGCTTCCGCCGGCTTAGGGAGGAGTTGGATGCTTTCAACCCCGACTTTGTAGTCATTTGGGGCGACGACCAGTACGAAAATTTCCGGGAGGACATCATTCCACCCTTCTGCGTGATGGCCTACGACGAAATGGAGTGCCAACCCTTCCTGACCAAGGACGGTGGCACCCGCAATAACGTTTGGAACGAGCCGGGCGAAACCACCTTCAAGTACCAGGGCAACCGTACCGCAGCCCGGGCTTTGGTACGGGGCCTCATCGAGGAGGGCGTGGACATGTCCTACGCCTACAAGCCCCTCCACGAGGAGGGCGGCCTGGGCCATGCCATTCTGAATACCCTGCTCTACCTGGACTACGACCGCAAGGGCTTCGATTACCCCGTTGTGCCTTTCCTGGTGAACTGCTATGGCAGCAAGGTGATTCGCAATCGGGGCGGCGCGGTACAGTACGAGGAGGAGTTCGACCCGCCCGGCCCTTCGCCCAAGCGCTGCATGGAAGTGGGTGCCGCCGTTGCCCGGGTACTGAAGGACAGCCCCTACCGGGTGGCCCTGATCGCTTCCTCCAGTTGGTCCCATGCCTTCCTGACCGACAAGCATCACCGGTTCTACCCGGACGTGGAGTCGGACCGGGCCCGGTTCGAGGAATTGAAGGACAGCGATTACGCTGCATGGAGCCGGATTTCCATAGACCAGATCGAGGATGCCGGCCAGCAGGAACTGTTGAACTGGATGTGCATTGCCGGGGCGATGCAGGAGTTGGACTACAAGACGGAGATAGTGGACTACGTGGAGTCCTACATCTTCAACTCCAACAAGTGCGTGGCCCTGTTCAAGCCTTAACAAAGGGGGAGACGGACAAGAATAAGGGGGCAGGCAAATTGCCTGCCCCCTATTTTTTCTCCGGTTCACCACCGGGGTTGCTTGCCAATGGCAACGGGGCGAGGTCTCCCCCGCCCCTCTACATTGTCATGCCTCGTCAGCCTGGACGAAAGTATCAGCCCTACCCTTCAAACACAGAGGTTATCGGCTGGTGGCCGGCGTTCTCAACGTAGGGTTCTTCCCGGAACAGGGACAGAGCCTTCATCACCGGGATGTCCTGGATGGAGAAGAGGATAGCCTCCTCATCGGTATCGTTGGCATGCTCGTGCCAGGCCCAGGAAGGCACCACCAGGAAATCGCCTTCATTCCAGTCGAACCGCTGGCCGTTGATGACGCTGTGCCCCTTGCCCCGGAACACCTGGTAAACGGCGCTGGTGGTGTGCCGATGGGCCTTGGTGTTGATGCCTGGGCGGATCATTTGAATCCAACAGGCCATGGTTCGCAGTACCGGTCCACCGGTGGCCGGGTCGGAAAACTCCATGGCCACGTCGTCGAAGGGGCTGCAGTCGGTTTCCGCCAAGCTGTGAAGGGCGGCGTGGGTTCGCTCCCACTTATAGTGCCACAGGGGAGAGTAGGGGACATTGTTGTCCTCCCAGGCCGGCCGTAGCGCGCCCGAAGCGTACTTGCGCTCCGATTCCCCCACGCCCACTATGGGCTGCTGGTCTTCGGGGAACTGCTCGTAGAAGGTGGCTTCCAGATTGTTCACCAGGGGGGTATCCAGGCCATCCAGCCAAATCATCGGCCCGTTCCCCTCGTTGTTGTGGTCGTGCCAGGTCCACGAGGGGGTCAGCACCAGATCGCCGGGTTCCATGTAGCACTTGTCCCCTTCCACGGTGGTGTAGGCGCCGGTACCCTGGAGCACCCACCGGATGGCGGTTGGCGTGTGCCGGTGGGCCGGGGCGTTTTCGCCGGGCAGCAACAGTTGTAACGCCGCCGAAATGGTGTGGGTGGTTCCGTGGTCCAGGCCCGGGTTGGCCAGGCGCAATACCCTGCGTTCCACGTCCCGGTCCGGGGTCACTATTTCCCCGCTACGCAACACCAGGGGTTGGGCCGCTTCCCAACGCCAGGCATAGGGTTCGACCTGGGGCTTTCGTTCCAGCCGTCGGCCCATCCACGCGGCGCGCAACCCGGCCGACTCGGTGTTGTCGTAGAACTGCTGCTCCTCCTCGGGGCTGACCTTTCCCAGCAATTGTGTCATTGCTTGCCTCCTTCGTGGGACGGAGTTGATTGCCCACGATTCTATAGGCGCCCTTTGCCAGTGTCAATTTGGGGTATGGTGTATAGTTGCGGTGGCAGAAAAGCGGCGCCCCGTCCCCTTGGGCCTGGACAATACAGCTCCCGCCTCGGGAACCTTGAAGGAATCGGTTTGGGCAATGACTTCCCACAGAACGGCTGACTACATACTGTATGGCGGAAGGGTCCTCACCGTTGACGGGCAGGATTCCATACAGGAGGCGATCGCCATTGCCGGAGACTCCATCCTGGCGGTGGGTACGGACAATGAAATCCGCGCCCTGGCCGGCGCCGAAACTACCGAGTTGAACCTGCTGGGTCGCACCGTCATCCCCGGCATCGTGGACATTCACGCCCACCTGGACCGGGAGGGGTTGAAATCCGTTTATCCCTCCCTGGCCGGACTCAATTCCATCGCAGAAATCGTTGACCGTATCCGACAACTGGCCGGGGAGACTGCGCCGGGGGAATGGGTGGTGACCATGCCCATTGGTTCCCCTCCAAACTACGCCGACCTGCCCCACGGCCTGGCTGAAGGACGCTTCCCCAACCGGCACGACCTGGACCGCGCCACTGCAGAGCATCCCGTATATATCAAGGGAATCTGGACGCCCTGGAACGTGCCGCCATCCGTTTCCATTGCCAACAGCGCCGCCCTTCGCCTGGCTGGAATAGACCGCCATACCCAGTCGCCCGATTCCAGTGTAATCATCGAGAAGGATGCGGGCGGGGAGCCAACGGGGGTCTTCATAGACAATGGGCGCTACCCTACGGTCGAGTTCACGCTGATGCAGGCAGCTCCCCGTTTCACCATGGAGCAAAGGGGCACCGCCCTGAAGGAATCCATGCGTCTCTACAACTCGGCTGGTACCACCGGCATCTATGAAGGCCACGGAGTTGCGCCGGAGGTGCTGCAAGCCTACCGGGCGGTGTGGGACGCCGGCGCGATGACGGTACGGGCTAACCTTACCGCCAGCCCTCATTGGAGTTCCCTGGAGCAGGTCGGAGAGGAAATGAAACGATGGGGCCACACCGTTTCCGGGGCGGGACTTGGCGACGAATTTCTGCGGGTGTCCGGCTACTTCATACAGTACGGCGGCAGCCGGTACACGGCTGAGGCCCGTTCCTCTCTGCTTCCCTACACGGGCTGGGCCGGCTTCATCCAGAGCCACCATTCCCCAGCCTTCTTCGCCGAAGTGATCAGGCTGGCCGCGAGCCACAACATTCGGGTCAACACCCTGGTTCGGGACAACCTGGCAGAAGTTCTGGACGCCTTCGAGGGAGTTGACCGGGAGTTTCCTATCCAGGGCCGCCGGTGGACGCTGGCCCACGTGCTGCAAACCGACGATTCCCAATTGGTGAGAATTCGGGACATGGGCCTGCTGGTGGAGACCATACCCCTGACGGAACTCTGGCTGCGAGGCGGCAAATACCTGGAGGATGCCCCGGCGGCTGACTCGGCGGCGGCTCACCGGCGCTACCTGCAACTGGGGGTGCACTTCAGCTTTGGCACCGACAACAAGCCCTACAACCCCTTTGAAACCCTCTGGGCGGCGGTGGCGCGCCGGGAGCGGATCACCGATCGGGTTTTGGGACCCGAGCAGCGCCTCACCCGAATGGAAGCGCTGCGGGCCTTCACCCTGGGCGGCGCCCGCTTCTCCTTCGATGAGGAACGGCGTGGTTCATTGGAGGCCGGCAAGCTGGCCGACCTGGCCGTATTGTCCCACGACCTGCTGGACTGTCCCGAGCCGGAAATCCCGAACATCACGTCTCTGCTAACCATGGTCGGGGGGCGCATCGTCCACCAAACTGGCGACCTGTAGCCGGACCAATGCTGGTTGCCCCTCCTGTTTTCCGGGCAAAACCATTCTTAAGGGCGAGTCGGGATATTTGGCGGGGAAAAGCCCGGAAGTTGTTTGCGTTAATCTACGACGGCGATGGCTGCCAATTCCACCTTCAGCTTTTCGTGGGTGGCCAACCGGGTCACTTCGATGGTGGCGGTTCCGGGGCGATGGTCGCCAAAGTACTCCCACCAAACCTCGTTCATCTGATCCTGTTCGTCCACGTTGGTCAGGTAGCGGGTCACCTGAACCACATCGCTGAAGGTGGCGCCACAGGCTTCCAGACCCTTTCGGACATTTTCCAGCGCCATGCGGGTTTGCCCGGCCATGTCCTGGGGAATGTCATCAAATTCCGATTCTATGTGGGGGTGGCTGTGGTACACCTTGGCGGCGTTAACGCCGGCCAGGAACAGCAGCGAACCGCCGGTAACCTTGACGGCCGGCGCGTAGGGAAGGTTGACCGAGGGGTCCCGGTCGGCGGTGTGAACTACTTCGATTCTTCCAGACATTCCAGGGTTCCTCCAATAGTAGGCTCTGACAGTGGAGAGCTGGTTTGGACATCCCATTATATGGAAAATCCGACACCTTGAGTAAGCGGGAAATTGCGCGAGCATTGGTTGTGCACTCGGCCTCTGTCTGCTCTTGAAGGCCGGCAACTGTGTCAAGCGTTCTTTCGGCTGGATGGAGTTGTGTAGTATAATTTTGTTTAGTTGGCCCTACTCCATGAAGTTCAGGAGCCAGCATCGGGGTGTAGCGCAGTGGCTAGCGCGCTTCGTTCGGGACGAAGAGGTCGGAGGTTCGAATCCTCTCACCCCGACCACCTTTGCCAAGGTTGGGAAATGTGAACCCAACCCTCTTGTTGGGACCGATTGTTCTCCCTGGTCCCGTCTCATTTTTCCGTATATTGGGGCCTCCACTGTTGGTTGACGACGCCGGCAGACTCTGGCGCCCATCCTGCTCCAATCCTGCTTCGGCCCAATTGCCCCGCTCCCCTGCGCCCGCGCCTGGACGGTGGCCGGTCAGGTTGACTACCCCGTGACTGACTCACCACGATTTCTCAGGATTACCGACTCCTACACCAGAAGGTGGACGATTCTTCGCCTGTGCGCCGAGGATCATGGATCAACGGTTGAGACCCTCCTCACAAGATACCTCCTTCGTCTGGACCAACAGACTCTGTTGGCCGAGGGGCGCATCTCTGCCCCGGCCCTGCTGAACCTGTCCGCACTCCAGGACATGGTTTACGCCTGTGACGACGCGGGCAATCTTACGACCATCTATGACGGCATTGCCATATTGCAGGGGGACACTCCCCTGGATTTTGGATCGGTCCCGTCGGGAGGCGAAGTTGCTGTCCAGGGCAGTCCGGTGACCCTCATTGACCTGACTATCGACCGGAGCAGCGTGGGATACCAGCGCAATTGGCCGGGCTTTCACCAACGTCGCTGGGACGCAGACCCGCGCTTCTTCGAACAGTTCGTCATGGGCGCTCTGGGCAAGCGGCTGGGAATTCAAGAGGCCCAACGGGTACTGCAGTTGGACACCCACCAGCGCCGGCTCACCTTCGTGGAGTCCCTGGGGCGGGAAATCTGGGAGAGTGAGTTCGAGAACTATTCCCGGTTCACCGGGACAAAGATTCCATTCAAGACGGGAGACGAAACGGTCCGCAATATCGCCGGGGGCGCCGGCGGCATCTGCGCAGAAAAGGTGCAGGCGCTCAAGTTCCTCACGGATCACTACGGCTTTGAATCGGAGTACCTGGTAGGCGGCGATGGGGCCAGCGGGTCACTGCCTATCACGGAACTGCGGCGCCTCCTGGAATCCCGCGATTTCACCTTCGCCAGGCGTTACATGCGCTATTGGCAGCACACCGCCCTGCTCTACGACATAGATGGCGTGCCCGTCCTGGTTGACGTGACCAACGGCAACATCCCATTCCTCTTCCTGGTGGGGCCAAGCGCCGAGGAAATGCTGCGGGAGGAAGGGAAGAAAGGGGCGCCGGTGCGGATGGTAGAAGCGGAGGAGGAGTACTTCTACCACCGGACGCCCCAGGACATACCCCTCAACCTGTTCTTTGCCATGGAAAGTTGGATTGGGGAGACCGACCTGGTGCAGGTCTTTGAGAATGAACTGGGATTGTACCTTTCCAGCCAGTACTACGTTACGCCCATTCCCTTCCGCAGCGAGCGGGAATTCCAGCGTTTGGAGGCCCAGTACACGGCCATTGCCGCCCGAGCCGGGTTTGCCTGCCAGATTAGCAAAGAGTGGGAACTGAACTCCGGTCTGGGCCGGGAGTTCGCCCAATCCCACCCGTCCGCCGCCAGGGGGATACTGGAGAGCAAAGAGGAGTTGCTGGTGCGCTATAATGGTTGGGACGTTCCCGGTCACGACGCTGGTCTGGCGATATTTCGCCTGACCTGACTTTCCCAGCTATTTGTTCAAGCCTCAGGGTTTTATGGCCAAACCCTTCGCCAAATCCCTCGTGAAGTTTCCACTGCCGGGCGGCATCCCTATTGCCGGAGCCGGGACTGGTCGTGACGACTCGGCCAAGAACGTAATCGGGTGGCTGTCGGATCACTGTCTCCCCTGGAAGGGAGGGAGCCCCGAAGGAAGAATGGTAAAAGCCATTCGCCGCCTCCATTCCCAGCGTGCACTGGAAGACTGGTCGGATTGGGAATTGCGCCACGCCATTTCCTCGGCAAAGAGAAACCTGCAGCCAAACTCTACCCGCCGGCAGTGGGAGGAGGGGCTGGTCCTGGTTTACGCCATCGTTGACGAAACCATCCGCCGGCGGTTGGGAGCGTGGCGCTTTTTCAGTCAACCCCCCACCTCAAATTCTTCCAACCTACGCCTTCGGGCGGCGCTGGAAGACTCCGACTCTACCAACCTGGACGCCGACCAGCGCCAGATTGCGGCTGCCCTCAGTCAGGTGAATGGAGCCGGGGACGGACACATTGATTCGGGCCAACTGTTGCCCGCCTCCTTCTACCGGGCCCTCAATGGGATGGATCGCGACGGCCTTTACCGGTTCCTACCCACCGACGAGCAATTGCTGGCTGGCCTGCACTTGCTGGGACGAAACGTGGTGGAAATGGAGGCCGGCGAGGGCAAGACCGTGGCCATTGCCTTTGCCGCCGTTGCGCAGGCGGTCATGGGGCGGCGCGTCCACGTCCATACCGCCAACGACTACCTGGCCGAGCGGGACTGCCAACTGCTGACACCGGTCTATCGCGCCCTGGGACTGTCCACAGCCGCAGTGGTGGAATCCCTCGACGGCTTCGAGCGAAGGGCGGCCTATTCCAACCATATCGTTTACGGGACACTGCGAGAGTTTGGCTTTGACTACCTGCGGGACAACCTGGCGCTTCGGACCGTCGACCAGGTGCAGCCTTCCGTGGAGGCAGCCATCATTGATGAGGCGGACCTGGCTCTGATCGACGACGCGGACACTCCCCTGATCATTGCCGGTGAACCCGATGCACGGCCATTTCCCTGGGCCGCCGTGAACCGGGCCGTAGCCGACATGGTGAGCCAGCAAAATGCTCTGGCCGACTCCTTCGCCCGGCAGTTGGCCCAGGGCCTCCACCCTTCCGACAGGGGTCAGACCCTGTGCCTGGGGCTATTGGCAAATCCTCGCCACCCTGAACTCCGGCACATTGCCAGGGAGGAACCCAAGTCCTACCGCCGGGGGATGGCGGCTCTACACCCGGAGGGAGGGGACGTTCCAGACGAGGAACTTACCACCAGCCTGTTCTACCTGGTTGACGACCGGGAGCGTATGGTCACCCTTACCGAGCGGGGGGTCAGCTACCTGGAATCGAGGCTGGGTTCACTGTCCTTTGCCGCAGCCGGGCGAACCTCAGGACGGGAAGTGGGATACGCTCCTTCCCGGAAGGAAGAGAGGCAGTTACGGCTGGCCTCCCAGGCCTTTCAGTCCCTGAGGGCGCACGTGCTGTTGGAACGGAACGTGGATTACCTGGTCGTGGACGACACGATAATCCTGCTGGACAGGCACACGGGAAGGAATAAGCCGGACAGTACCTATCGCAACGGTCTGCAGCCTGCGCTGGAAGCCAAGGAGAGGTTGACCGTTCGACCTGAATACGAAGTGGCGGCCCAGAGTTCCGTGGCCGGAATCGTTTCCCGCTACTGCCATGTGGCCGGAATTACGGGTACAGCCCTGCCGGCAACCAACGAGTTCAGGCTGCGCTACTCATTGGACACAGTCCGAATTCCGCCTGCCCGTTCGACCAGGCGAACGAACTTGCCGGCCAGAATCTATGCCAGTGAGGCCGACAAGATGGCTGCGCTGGTGGAGGAAGTGGCTCACTGCCGGCTGACCGGTCGCCCGATGCTGGTGGGGGTCCAAACCGTGGGGAAATCTCTACAGGTTAGCGAAGCCCTGGCGGCGGCCGGCATCGACCACCAGGCGCTAAATGCCATCAGAAGCGACGAAGAGGCGGAAATCATCAGAAGGGCCGGAGAACTGGGGGCGGTTACCGTTGCCACGAACATGGCGGGCCGGGGCACCGACATCATTCTGTCGCCGGGAATCAACGGGCAATGTCTCCAGCGCTGGTCCCGCCTCTTGTTGGACTCCGTGGCAAAGGGGAAGGGGCCAATCTGGGTACGCTGCAATAGCGGTGAAGAGGCGGATCTGCTGGCTTCCACCCTTCGTGACTGTGGCGAATTGAAGGTCAATCGCCGATCATTGGAGTCATATCCCGCCCTGGTGGTCACCGGCTCCGACGATGCCCCTCCCGTTGACGTGGAAGGCAGCCCCGGATCAATCCTGGAGTTTGGCCTGGGCCTTCACGTAATCAACTCGGAGTTCATCCGGTTCCCCCGGGTTGCCCTGCAATTGCAGGGCAGAAGCGGGCGGCAGGGCCTCTTTGGTTCAACGGTGTCTCTCCTGTCCTGGGAAGACCTTTACCTGACGACGCCGGGCAGAAAGGCCCCGCCAATGGAAGGGTGCCAGAAATCAGCCGGAATCTCTCCTGCTTATCATGAAGGTCCCGATGTTGAACGTTACCTGAAACACAGGCAGGCCGAGGCTGAAGGGGAAGCGGCTCGCCAACGCTCCCTGGCCTACGACTACGCGGCGGTGTGCGACGCCCATACCCGGGCCTACTATTCCCGTCGGCAGGACCTGCTGGAATCAGGTGGTTCTTCCAGTTCATGGAGGGCCATTTTTCACCGCCGTGCCGCCCAACTGGTTAACCAGAACTTTCCCAACAACGACACTTTCGACTATGCTTCCCGACTGCAAGAGTTGGTTGGGGAAGCGGCCCGAATATACCACGTCGATGTAAGGGGACTGGAGGGCCAGCCCTTGGACGCCCTGCCCTCCCTTGTCGCAGAGGAAATGCTGTCCAGGCTGGAAATGCTTCAGTCTTCGGCAACACCGAAGAAATTCAGAAACTGGACCAGGAGCGTGCTGCTCGAATCCGGAGACGAAGCCTGGCGCCAGCACCTCGTGGCCCTGCAGAGTGCGGCGCTGGGTTCCCTGACCGGCGAACACGGCCACAAGTCGGCAGTTGCCGATTACGTAATCCACTGCACCGAGTTGTGGGAGAGGTTCCGGGAGAATGTCGAGGAGGCGTTCTGCGTCCGGCTGCTGAACCATCCCGCCGGGATTTCCGAATGCGCTCTGCCAAAATCGGCAACGGACTCAACATTGGAGAATGAACTGGCATACCTGATGGCGGCGTAGGATCCTTTCGGCTCCCAGCGCCACCCCATATTCACAGGGACACAAGGAGCAAATATGGCACACAGATTTCGAAGAATGAGCGCTGCCCTTTTCGCGGGGGCTGCCGTGGCCGGTTCGCCGTTGGTTGCCGCCTGCGGTGGAGGACAATCCTACGAAACCTGGGCGGCCACCGACGGCGCGGCGGGGCGCATTAACTTGGACGATGTCCAAGAGGCCTTCAAGGAGTCCACCAGCGCCACCGAGTTCGAGAACCGAGTGAACGAAATCTACGAAGGCGATGGCATTATCCTCATTCGCGCCCTTCAGGACGGCAATCGGTTGACCCTCGAAGGCTGGGAAGACCTGAACGCCAACAACGAGATTGAGGACTCCCGGGATGACCTGTTGTTCACCATCGTAGAGGATAACGACCAGTACGAAATGCGGGGCTACCATGCCAACAGCTACTATCACAGCAGCTTTGGGCCGGGGAGCTTCCTCTTCGGCTACATGCTGGGCAGCATGATGTCTCCCGGCCCCTACTTCTACTCCACTCCCATCAGCCGGGGGCCGGCGATCCGGCAGTCCCGTTCCACCTACCGACAGTCCAGCCGGTATGGCTCGCAGGTGTCGCGCAATAGCCGGT
Source organism: Dehalococcoidia bacterium (assembly GCA_965221385.1). Taxonomy (GTDB): domain Bacteria; phylum Chloroflexota; class Dehalococcoidia; order Lucifugimonadales; family UBA3495; genus Bin22. The sequence continues at coordinate 149,223 of OZ244885.1, read as the reverse complement.
ACGCCGCCAGGCAGCAGGGATTCGCCGGTTCCCGCTACCAGGAAACCCGGGGCAGCGTCAGTTCCAACCGGCAATCCTACCAGCAGACCCAGCGCACATCCGGGGCCTTCCGCTCCAGTTCTGCCGTTTCCCGGTCGAGTTCCGCCGGCGGGTCCAGGTTTGGTTCCTCCGTCTCCAGGGGAAGGAGTGGGAGTTTCAGCGGAGGCGGCGGCAGCCAGAAGCTGTTGAGACGGCGGGACTAGGTCCGGTGGGTGAACAATCAACCACCGTGACCCTTGCTTTGGACGGGCTTCCGGCGGACGCCCTCCTGGAAATGGACCTGCCCGACTGCCATTCCAGCCTCACCCCCGAGGAACTGCTTGACCGCCTTTTTCCGCCCGATGAGGCAGGCCAACAATCGGTGGAAGCGTCCCTGAACTTGGCGCGCAATCCCGACTTGCCAGAAATCTATGGAGAGCTTTTGGCCGTGGTGGAGCAGAGCCGTCACGGATTGTGCCAGCTGGAAGTCGCAACGGATACCATCCCATGCGGCTCACCGGTTGAGCCAGGGCGGCCCCACACTGCTGACGGAAGCGGTAGAACGCAGCCCCCAACCAGTCCCACCCACTTGCGAGTAACGCCCAGATACGATGCCCTGGGGTACGCGGCTGCCAATGGCTTCGACGCTGGGGAACCGGATATTCTCGCCTGGTTTGCTACCTGCATTGCCCTCTACTTTATGGACAAGCACGAGCAGGCCCTGACCATGGACGGCCCAGCTATAACGGACGGGGCGGCGCCGGTGGCCATCGGGCGAATTATCGAAATGGGCCTGGTGGAGACGGCGCCGGAGGGCGGCCAAACCCACGTTACCCCTGAGGGAAGGAAGTTCATCGGCCGATTGCTGTCGGAAACGGAAGCGCTCATCGACCGGTATGACCTGTTCAAGGACGTGTGCTGGGATGAGGACGCCGAGCAGGCCCTGTTCGGCAGCGGCCACGGAGCCGACCTGCGCGTGGAGGTGTACCTGGAAGAGGGACTTGACCCCATAAGAACCGTGTTTCTGCTCAGGCTCTACGACGGTTCGTTGGACGGCTGTGCGGCAACGTGGCGGGAAGAGATTGCCAACCCCGACTTCTTCAACAGCCTGCTGGAACCCGTCGTTAACCGCAGCATCACCCCGCCCGACCTGTTGGAAAGAATCATTGACGCGGGCATGGCCCACCTGGAATCAGCGTACTTGGCCGACCGAAACCGGCGGACCGCTTCCCGTTTGGCCGGACGGGTTGTTTATCCTTCTTCCGAAGGAATCCAACGAAATGAAAGCTAAATGGCGAAGAAGAGTATCAGGGAAGCGCTAATCACAACCGAGCTTTCCAGAAAAGCCACGCCCACGTTGGCATTCTCCGAAATCTGCTGGGATACCCGCACCCGGGGGAGCACCAGCAAATCCACCACCAGCCGCAGCAGGTAGAGTAGCACGACCCCAACAACGGCAAATACCAGGAATTCGACCAGCCCCTGCCACCAGCCCAGGAAGTCGCCAGAAAGGGCCTTTAACATCACCAGACCGATGGCGATCAGGTTGCCACCGAAGGCCACACCCACCGCTACATTACCCGGCTCAATCTCCTCGTGGACGTCGAAGGGCGTGGTCCATTCGTAGGCAAGGGCGAACAGTACAAGGACAGCCAGACCCAACAGAAAAAACACCAAGGTGGCCAGCGCCCCCAGCAACTCGTTGCCGCCGGCGGACCCGGACACCGCCCCCGCAATCACCAGGCCGGCGGCAACATTGATGCCAAATTCCACCGCGCCGGTGCCCACGTTCTGGTCCCGGAGCACTTCCTCCTCAACCTTGAACTTGTACAAAACCAGCCGGTCCATTACCGGGCGGACAATGTTCAGGGCAATGATGCCACCCAGGGAATACAGGAAAACCCGCAGTACGTCAAGGCCGAAATCGGCGTCGAAGCCTACGCCAACGTCCAGCAGGGCCACGTGAACCGGCTGGTAAACCGCCCCTACGAACACCAGCACCACGCCAAACAGGTAACCGCCCAGGCGCAGGGCCTCGGCGAAATTCTGCTTCTGGACAACCTCCTCGTCTTCATTATGTTTGGTAATCAGGTCTCGAATCAGCTTGGCCAACAGCAACACGACAATCCCCAGAACCACGTAAACGAGGCCCCTGGGGAAGAATAGCAAGGAGTTATAGAGGTCTTCCATAAGGCTTCATACCCTCCGGTTACGGGCGTTCTCCAGGATAGAGTTGAATGCTCTCGGCGGGGATTACACTGCTGAAGTGGGCCTCGAATGGTGCGCCTTCAAACTTGGTGATGGCAAGGCACGTGCTTTCGTCCTCGGAAAGGAAGTCCCACATGTAGAACCCTTCTCCTTCACCGGCGCGATTGTCTCTGAAGTAGAAGGCTTCAAAGCTGTTGCGATAGTAGTAACGCTGGCCCTCCACCACAATGAACCGGTCAATGGAGTGTTGCTGATCCATCTCCATCAGCTCCGGTTCGGTAATGCCAATGGTTTCCAGGCCCACCGGACGGCGGTCGTCGGTGGCGGTGACGAACAGGTCGGGCCCGTCATCGGACCACTCCAGCCAGATACGGTTGGAAGCATCGGCTGCCACCACTTCAAACCAAACCATGCCGCCGCCGTATCTGTGGACGTTTTCCACCACGAAGTAGCAGTCATCGTATTCCAGCGCAAACCCCTGGATGGTAACCACGTCTCCAACCCGGGCATCGCGAATGCTGGAAACAACTCGCTGACCTGCGGCCTGGGGTCGGCGTTTACCCCGGCCAAAAAGCGAACGCAACATGGCAGGTAATTCCCCCTTCCTACGACCTCACCGCAACGGGCTTTGGCAACGACAGTGGGAGATTGGCGCCTTCCATTCTACCCATCATGGCCCGATATGGGCTGTAAGACTCCGTTGCCGACGTTCCCATGATAGCACGATGTGCAATGCCGCCTGAACTTGGGAACGCCCAGCCACGGGAACAAATCCGCTCCTGCTTTCTCCCGCCGCACTTGACCCTGGCTGGGCGGTAAGGGTATCGTTAGAGTTGAAGCGCAACCACTGTCAGGGGTAGGAGAGTGTCTTTCCCCTTGGTTGCCAGGCCCGAGGTGGGGCGGCCCCAGTTTACCGCGTCCCGGCATCTTGAAGAAGGCAGGTTTGCTGACAGAAATGGCTTCACTAGGTGGCATCGTTGTTGCAATATTCCTGATCCTTCTGGGCATTCTGCTAATTAGCGACGTACTGCAAGGGATACTGAGTTTCTTGCTTTGGATAATCGGGGTCGCCAGCATCATTTTGGGCATCATCGTGGGCGTTATATCTATATTTGGTATGAAGAAGAGATTCTAACTAAATACCACCGGACAGCGGCGCCAATTTCCCACTTTTGTAGCCATTAGCGCCCTAACCAGGGCTGACCTGATTGGGAGCCGATCCGATACAGACAGGTAGAGGTTTTACTCATGGGTATGTTCTCGAGGATGTCCACCATCGTAAAGTCGAAGATGAATCGGCTGCTGGACTCGGCCGAAGACCCGGGCGAGACCCTGGATTATTCCTACGAAAAGCAGCTGGAGATGCTCCAGAACGTCAAGCGTGGCGTGGTGGAAATGGTTACGGCCAAGCGGCGCATTCAGCAGCAGGCCACCAAGGTGCGGGAAAACATCGCCAGGTTGGACGGCCAGGCCAAACAGGCCCTGGATGCCGACCGGGAGGACCTGGCCCGGCTGGCCCTGCAACGAAAGCAGAATGCCATGATAGAGTTGCAGGGGCTGGACGAGCAGATCGAGGGCATGGAACTGGAGCAGCAGAAGCTCACCCTCGCCGAGCAGCGGCTGCAGGCCAAGGTGGACGCCTTCCGGAACCGGAAGGAGGTTATCAAGGCCCAGTACACCGCAGCCCAGGCCCAGGTGAGGATTGGCGCGGCCCTGGGTGGCATCTCCGAGGAGATGGGGGACGTATCCCTGGCGGTGCAGCGGGCCGAGAACAAGACCGACCAGATGCGGGCCAAGGCGGGCGCCATCGACGAACTGGTGGCAACCGGGGTGTTGGACGACTTCAACGGCCCCCGGGACGACATCGAAAGGGAACTGGCCCAATTGTCCATTACCCAGGGGGTCGAGGACGAGCTGGCCGCCCTGAAGTCCGCTTCAGCGAACCGCCGCAGCCTGCCCGAGTCCAGCTAGGACTTTGGGGTCCAGTGGAAGCCACCACATAACCGGAACAGGTTACAAACCAGGGGGAATAGGGTATTGGCATGATCGTCAGAATTTTGGGTGAAGGGCAATTCAATTTGCCCGGAGCGGCAATCGACGAGCTTAACGACTTGGACAACCGCATGGTGGAAGCGGTGGAGCTGGAGGATCGGGCGGCCCTGGGCCAGTTGCTTATGGATATGCAGGCCCTGGTTCGGGAAAGGGGCACCCCCATTCCCGTGGATGAGTTGGTGGAGTCCGACCTCATTTTGCCCGAGACCGACCTGACCCTGGAAGAGGCGGAGAATATCTTCACCGGGGATGGCCTGGTGCCCGGCTGAACCATCTAAGGCCGACAGGACATTTATGGGGGCGCCAGTAGCGCCTCCTTTTTTTGATTACGATTGGGAACCCTTGTTTTGCCTCGTTACCTTCCCCAAGTTTCGGGTTTCAGTACCTGCGATGGGAGAACTGGCCGGCGCACTGAGGCTGGGTCGATTCCCGCCCGCAAAGCCGCCATGACTCCGGCCGCCTCCCAGTAATTCTCAACCTGGAAGAACTGGCCCATTCCCCAGGGAAGTTGGGTCAGGTCGTTTCTCATCAGGTTGCGATTCTCCCTCACCGCTATGACCCTTATTCCCTGCTCCAGGGCCGCCAGCACGGGCAGGCCCACGCAACCGTCCGGTATGACCAGGCAGGAAAGGTCGGCCGCGGTCAGGGTACCAGGGTAACCCGCGGCATTGGTTGCGTTCTTGATGGCGGGGCTTCGCTGCAGTCCCTTCAGGATGCACTGGATCAGCGCCAGCGACACACCCTCCGCCGCCATCCGCGGGTCAACTACCCCCGGGTCTGCGTTGGCAATTTCCCGCGTTTCCAGCATGGGAGCATGGGCGGAAGGAACGTCGAAAAGGGCAGAAACGGCATGGGTCAGCATGGCTTCCACGCCACCCCAGGGATTCACCATCTCGCCGTTACTTTCAAAGTAGTCAGTATGGTACCCCTCGGGAACCAGGATTTGGGAACTTATGGCCACGGCGTCAAAGGCCCCCCTGCGTTCCTGCAGCAGGGTGAAGAGAGAATCGAGGCCCCGGACACTGCCGGCCGCCCGGCCTGAACCAACGTATGCCGACTCCATCTCAAATTCGGGGCCCATCACTGCGATCTCCGGCGCGACCAGGCCGTAAGTTGCCCGGGCCGCGTTAACGGAGTTTATCGCCGCGTTCAGGAAGAGCTCGTCATCGTGATGCCCCAGTACGACCAGGAGGCGGTTGTTACGGGAGGGCTGTATGGCGATGGTTCCCATCAGCAGCCGGGAAATGACACTGCCTTCTACGTACAAAGCATTCGCCGGCATATCAATTATGTCCGAGGCGTTCACCACATTGGGATGGGTTATCAGGGTGTCGCAGGCGGCGGCCAAAAGCGCGGCTACGGGCGAGGCGTCGCCAGCATGGCCGCCAATTTCCGCCCCGATACCCGTCGGCACCAGCAGTACGCAGTTGAACCCGGACGTATTCTCATAGGGGCGGGGGACAAACTGGAAGATGGAAGCAGGTGTTGCTTCAACGGGTCCGGAGAGCAAGCCGACTTCGCACGTACTCTCTCCCGATGTGGAGGCGGCCACGGCCAGGCGAACGGGCACCTCTCCGTCACCCAGGCGCTCCGAAACGGCCCTCTCCAATTCCCCCAGGAGACTCTTGCTTCTGAGGCCCAGGGGAAAGGTCAGTTCTCGTTCTGAAAGGCTAATGGTCATCAGCCAGCCAACGGGACGAGTAATCGTCGTAACCGAACTTGCGGTAAAGGCTCAATTCCCTGGAAGCATCCATTACGTAGATGGAAGGCAGGTTTACGCCATTGAAGGTGTGGGCCTTCGCCATCGAATAGGAACCCACATTATGGAACGTCACCCGGTCGCCCACGGACAGGCTCCGGTCGAATCGGTACTCCCCGAAAACGTCACCGGCAAGGCAGGTGCAGCCGGCCAGGACATACTCATACCGGCCCTCATCCCGGTGCCCGACAACATCGGGCTCGAAATCAAACTCCAACAGTTCGGGCATATGGTTGACTGAAGCGTCCAGGATGGCGACCTTTTTTCCGCCGCTGGCGAATACATCCAGGACCGTGGAAACCATGAATCCCGCCGCTCGAGCAAAGGCAGCGCCCGGTTCGATGAACACCGTCAGACCGAATTCACCCTGAAGAAAGGCCACCGAATCGCGCAGGGGCTCCAGGTCTATGCCCTCGTCCAGGAAGTAGCCGCCACCAAGGTTGATCCATGCCGCCTGGCCCAGCAAGTCTGGCGTGGCCGCCACCAGCCGGTCAACGGTTTCCCGAAGTTCGGCAAAATTGGTGGATTCGCAGTTGGAGTGTACCAGGATGCCCTCAATGTCTCCCAAGCCCCATGTTCCCACCCTCGCACTTGCGGCAATGTCTGACAGCGGCACACCAAGTTTGGAATAGGGACGGCAGGGGTCGTACCTTTCGTCATCGAGAAAGGATCGTTCCGGGTTAATCCTGATGCCCACGCTGGCCCGACCCTGGAAACTGTCCCGCCACTGCTTCCATTGGCCCAGGCTGTTGAAGGAAACGTAGCTGCAGGCTTCCGCCAATGCTTCAACGTCGGTCGGGCGAATCCCGGGGCTGGTGAAGTGCAGGTCAACGGGCCCAGCCAGCGCAGTCCTGGTCAGCCGAGCTTCAAAGGCAGAACTAACAGCAAATCCGTCCAGAACGGGCGCCATCACGGTAAGCATGGGTGGAAGACACAGGGCCTTGACCGAATAGAGAACCCGGCACCCGGTGGATTCCTGGAGCGACTGGGCCACGGCCATTACGCTGCGAACCCTGTCCAGGTCGAGCACGAAGGCCGGCGTTTCCAGGTGGGCTGGCAGTGGGCAATTCTGCATCGGAAAAGGTGTGGCGTAAGCATTGCGCCCGCAACAAGCCACCCGGTTGTGCGGGCGCAATGTCAACCTTCGAAGTCCTAGCGCATGGGAGAGAATGCAGCGGGAATGAGGATCTTGTTCTCCTGCCTGATGCGGCCGGGGGCGCCGGAGGGCCAATTTGGCGTGCCTCCGGCGGCCTTCCGTATCTCTTCCCGGTGGTTCAGGTCCTTGTAGGGCCAGACGTGCATCCAGCGATTCAGGCCGCCCAACTCGGAGTGCATGGCGGCCACGCAGGGCGAGAACTGCTCCCGCCAGGGCAGAACCTTCTCCCACCGATTCAGCAGTTCGGGGATGGAACCGGGCTTGTAGGTATAGATGCGCATCTCATAGACGTTGCCCAATTCCTGGCCGCCACCCAGGGGACGCATGAAAGAGGCCGGGTTCCAGATTTCCGACTCCATGGTCATTATCATGCTGGTGTCCCGGGGCGGCCAGTTGGGGTCCTTGGCGGCCTCGGCCCGAATCTTCTCCCGCTCCAGCAAATCTTCGTAGCCCCAGACGTGAACCACCTGGTTCAGGGTTCCTATGTCGGTGTGCCAGAAGGCAGCCAAGGGGGAGTACTTTTCCCGATGGGGAAGCGCTTCCGCAAAGCTCGCCTCGAACTGGGGAACGGTGCCGGGTTCAAGGGTATAGGTTCTAACTTCGTAAATCATGGCCTCTCCTCAACTGTATCGAATCCGACTGGTTGACCGACCCACACCTACGGCCTTCCGCCGCCGGCATATCAATTCCCCCATAGCCGCATTGCTACGGGTCAGAGAAATAAACCGGGGCGGGGCGCAAGGACCTTCCCGGGACTGGGGTCGGCGTTCTGCCACGTCCCCAAGAATATAACCCCGTTCTCCCTCGGATGCAATCAGCATCACAGCCCAGGGGCAGGAATGGGCGCCACCGTCAACCTCCCCCCAGCCCAGGGGCCGCCATAGGTGTCCGCTTCCCTGCGTCAATCCTCCAGGAACGCCCAAGACGCAAAGGACGCTGCTGCCGCCCTGTTATACTGAATCAAGGGAAATGGCAGGGACAGACAAAGCTAGCGGAGGGAAGGGACATGCCGGCGCGCACCGGGGCAGAATACTTGCAGGGGCTGCGGGAACGTCCGCCCGAAGTCTGGATTGACGGCAAAAGGGTTGAAGACGTTACCTCCCATCCGGGCTTTGCCAACGGGGCAAAGTCCATAGCGGCCCTGTACGACATGCAGCATGACCCCTCGCTGCGGGACGAGCTAACCTACGAATCTCCAACCTCCGGCGACCGGGTTGGAATGTCCTTCATCATGCCCAGGAACCTGGAAGACCTGGAACGGCGCCGGCGAATGTTCTACCGGTGGGCCACTCATCACGGTGGCATGATGGGCCGCACCCCGGACTACATGAACGCTGCCTTCGTTGCCATGGCTTCCGCTGCCCCCTATTTCGACCAGGACCGGGAGGGCTTTGGCGAAAACGTCCGCAGCTACTACGAACTAGTCCGGGAGCGGGACCTTTGCCTGACCCACACCCTGGTCAATCCCCAGCGCAGCCGGTCGCCCCAACGGTACATAACCGACTCTTTGGCAGAAGATGTGGCGCTGAAGGTCATCAAGGAGACGGACGCCGGCATAGTGGTACGGGGAGCGCGGGTGCTGGCGACGTTGGGGCCGCTTTCCGACGAAATCGCCGTCTATCCCTCCCGCTCTCACCACACCGCGGAGAATGCCGACCAGTACGCGGTTTCCTTTTCCATTCCCAGCAATGCCCCGGGACTGCGGTACGTGTGCCGCGAGAGTTTCGATTACGGTCGCAATGCCTTTGACCATCCCCTCGGTTCCCGTTTCGAAGAGATGGACGCCGTGGCCATCTTCGACAACGTGCTGGTGCCGTGGGAACGGGTATTTCTGCTGGGCAGCGTGGAAAGCTGCAACAACATGACCAACCGCACCGGATGGATATTCCACAGCTTCCACCAGGTGGTCACCCGGCTGGTGGCCAAAACGGAGTTCCTGCTGGGAACGGCGTCCCTCATGGTGGATACCCTGGGGTCCGGGGAGCAGGCCCACGTCCAGGAGCGGATTGCCGAGATGATCATGCACCTGGAAATCATCCGGGCCCTGCTGCGCACCGCCGAGGTGGAAGGCGCCCCCGACGAGTGGGGGCTGTTCACCCCGGCCCGTTTCCCCCTGACGGTGGCGGAGAATATGTACGCCCGCAGCTTCTACCCCCGAATGGTGGAAATCTTGCAGCTGCTCGGTTCCAGCAGCCTGATGATACTGCCCACCCAGGCCGACTTCGACTCGGAAATCGGCGGGTCTCTGGAGCAATACCTGGCCACCGACACGGCTACGGCCATGGAACGGAGCAAGCTGTTCCACCTGGCCTGGGACATTTCCTGCAGCGCTTTCGGTTCCCGAAGCCTGCACTACGAACGGTTCTTTGCCGGCGACCTGGTTCGAAACGCCCAGATCATGTATGTCACCTATGACCGGTCTCCCATGATTGAATCTGTACGACGATTCCTGGAGCGGGAGGGGTAGGATTCTGACAGGGTGCTGGCGTACCAGCCAGTAGCAAGTCGAGCCTGTTACGCTGGGAAAATTGAGGGAAGGCCGAAGTGGCCAGGCGGGTAATTCCCGTAGGGGCGCAAAGCTGTGCGCCGCTACAACAACAGGCAATGATTTTCCCTCTTTCTCCTTCACATCCCCGGATTGATTGGCTATTGGCTCAAGGTTGGCACGTTCGCCAGCAGCCGGTTGGCCTGCTGGAACACCTCATCAAACATCTCCTGCGTCAGTTTCCCCGTCTGCGTGTTTTGGCGGCTGGGATGGTAAGACGCTATGAGGGTTGGGCCACCCGCCAGGTCGCAGCAGACGCCATGGCCAAACCGGGGTAGAGGCTTGGGGTTGGTCAGGCCGGCGGCGCTGCGGGCCTGCAAGTAGGCGTCAAAGGCAAACTTGCCCAGGGCCACGACCACCTTGACCTGGGTCAGCAACTCCAGCTCCCGAAGCAGGAAGGGGCGGCAGGTTAACTTTTCCGCCGGTGTGGGCCGATTGTCGGGCGGAGCGCACCTAACCACGTTGGTAATGTAAGCCCCATCCAGAGCCAGTCCATCTCCCAATGACAGGGAAGTGGGCTGGTTGGCGAACCCGGCCCGGTACAGGGCCCCGTAGAGCCAATCGCCACTGGCATCGCCGGTGAAGGAGCGGCCGGTACGGTTACCGCCGTGGGCTGCCGGAGCCAATCCCAAAATCATCAGCCTCGAGTCCGGGGGACCAAAGGGAGGGACGGGCTTGCCCCAATACTCCTGGTCCCGGAAGCGCGCGACCTTTTCCTCGGCAACCTTACCCCGATATGTGACCAGGCGGGGACACTGGGAACATTCCACTATGGCCCCATGCAATTGGGACAGGGCATCTGGGTACGGCCCGTTGGGCCCAGTGGACGCTCTTCCCTTGGTTGAACGGGAAGAAGCCAACTAAGGCTTGCCGCCGCTGCTGAAATGGGGCATCACCCTCTCGGCGAACAGCTTCAGGGATTTCAGCGTTTGCGCTTCGGACAGGGTGCCGAAGAAGAAGGAACCCACAAAGTAGTTCGAACCCGTGATGGCCAACTGTTCCTTCAACACCTGCGTTACGGTTTCCGGCGAGCCGACAATGTGCAGGCCATCGGCCAGGCGGCCCTCGAAATCTGCCAGATAGTCGGTGCGACCGGTGTCGTCGCCGTTCAAAATGCGCAGGTGGTTGAAGTTGGCGATGAAATCGGCGAAAGCGGCTTTGGCCTCCTGCAGGGCTTGCGCGTCGGTCTCCGCCACGTAGATGTGCCGGGTGATGCCGAATTTGGGCTCCCGCTCGTGGCCGTTGATGCGGTCTTCCCTTTCACAGTTTTCGGCCCATACCGACTTGTAGAGGTCGATATGCTCCCGCATTACCTCCATGGGAGGGTAGTGGGTAACAGTGCTGATACCCTCGGCAGCGATCCAACGTATGGAGTCCGGGTTGGCGGTCGGATACCACAGGGGCGGATAAGGCTCCTGCACGGGACGAACCGGGAGGTCAACGTTCTTGAAGGTATAGTGATTCCCTTCATAGTCCACCCTTCCGGTGCGAAGGCCCATCAATACTACTTCCAGAGCCTCCTGGAACATGGACCGGGAAGCGTCCACGGAAATGTCGAAGAAGTCCAGCTCGTAAGCCGAAATTCCCCGTCCCAGACCCACCTCCAGCCTGCCCTCGCTCAGGTGGTCCAGCATGCAAATTTCTGCCACCAGGCGGAGGGGATTGTAGAAGGGCAGGGGATAGACCAAGGGCCCCATGCGTAGGTTGCGGGTACGCTGGAAGGCGGCGGAAAGGAACACGCTGGGAGATGGGGCCATCCCCAAAGGAGTGCCCTGATGCTCCGCCATGTGGTAGCAGTAGAACCCGGCCGCATCCGCAAATTCCAGGTACTTCAGCCGCTGCTCGTACAGTTCAGTGGCCGAGCCTCCATTGGAGTCTATCCAATCGAAAATGCCAAAGCGAACAGGGGAATCGCCAATCGGGCTTGGGGTGGCCTGCTGCAAAGGAACCTCCTTTGTCCCGTCGAGTGCCCGGTACTCCTTCGCCGCTACTCAAAGGGCGTGGGCATGGCCTGCACGGGAACTTCGATCAGGGTGGGCGCGTCCACGGAAAGGGCTTCTTGCAGGACTGGCCCCAACCGTTCCGGCTCCACCCGTACACCCCGGGCGCCGTAGGCCTCGGCCAACTTCACGAAGTCAGGGTTGTGGAGCGCCGACCCGTAAACCCTGCCCTCGAACCGGTTCACCTGGTCACGCAACACGTTGCCGTAGGCGTTGTCATTGAAGACAATCACCACCGCGTTGATACCATACTGGACCGCCGTTGCCAGTTCCTGGGAATTGAAGAGAAACCCGCCGTCGCCCGATACAGCCACCACCGCCTTGTCCGGCTGGGCTACCTTGGCGCCCAGGGCCACGGGATAGGCGTACCCCAAGTTGCCGGCGTAGGAGGAGGTCAGGAAGGTACGCGGTTCGTAAACGGGAAAGAATGCCCGGCAGTAGTAACCCACCTGGGTCATCCCGGAAATCAGAATGCCATCGTCGGGCATGGTCTCGCGAATAGTGGCGGTCAGGGATTCCTGGGGTTCGACCCGGAGGGCGCTCTCCGACCGCTGCTGGCGGAGGGCATCGAACTCGCTGGCCCGGCTTTGCCTGGCCGGAGTCAGTTGCAGGAGTTGCTCGTACAGCCCGTCCAGGGCAAGGCGGGCGTCCCCCTCGATGCCAAAGGTGTTGCTGTAATTGCGCCCCAATTCCGCCGGGTCAACGTCAATCTGAACTATGCGTTGACCACCCAGCCACGCCGGGTTGGCCATGCGGGTTCCCACGGCCAGGATGGCATCGAAATGGGGTTCATCCTTTGCTATGGGATCGTTGCGGAGGCGGTGGGCGCCCAGGGCCAGGGGGTGCCTGTCGGAAATGGCGCCCTTGCCTTCAGGAGTTGTGATGATCGGCGCCTGCAGATGCTCGGCCACCCGCCGGAGGGCTTCCTCCGCTCCAGAGGAAATGACTCCGCCGCCGGCCCAAATCAGCGGGTTGGCCGCCCCGGCCATTATCTGGGCGCCGGTTCCAATAGCCTCCGGGTCCGCCGCCTTGGCGGGGTACTCCTCCGGCTCCCGCAGTTCCACGTCCGACACTTCCGCCAGGGTTTCGGGCGGTATCTCAATCTCCACGGGACGGGGCCGCCCGGTCTTTAGTTGAAAGAAGGCTTCGTGGACGGCGTCGGGTATCTCCGCCGGATCCAGGATGCGCCTGGCCCACTTGGTTACCGGACGGATGGTATCCAACTGGTCGTTCACCTCGTGGAGTATCCCCCGATCAACGCCGATGAGTTCGCGGTCAATCTGGCCGGAAACCACCAGGATGGGAGATGAGGCGGCATAGGCCGTCCCAATGCCGGCGGAGGCGTTCTGGAGGCCGGGCCCGGGAACCATCATGGCGGCCCCCGTACCACCGCCGGCCCGGGTGAAGCCATCGGCCATGTAGGTGGTGGCCTGTTCGTGGCGGGTAGTAATGAACCGGATGCCCGGCTCCTCGTGCAGTCCGTCCAGAGCGTGGTACAACTGCACTCCGGGCAACCCGAATATAACCCGTACACCCTCCAGGTACAGGGACCTGGCCAGAGCCTGTCCTCCGGTCATTCTTGCCATATTTTTCCTCTATTGCCTGTTTCTGCGCCGGTTCCCGCAACCTTGAAAGCTGGTCCAAGCCGGCCCTTTAACTCAATCGGCAGGTCGTGTTCGGCGCTCCCTGTTCCATCCGGCATTACGGCCTTCGCCCAGCCTCGTAGTCAGGTATGTTGGCACGGATTGTAGTTGGGGCGCCGAATAGCGTCAAGGCGGGACAACACAGGGGCAGGTTCTGCGAATGCAAAACTCATCCAGTACCGGTGGAGCAGACATTGGACGCCCGGCCTGCCATTTGCTAAACTGGGCCAAATTGCTTTTGCCACATTTCTGATGATGATTCCCGATTCATCGAATTTTGGAGGAACACAGCTATGAAGAAGGTGGTCAGCGAAATTAACGGGGCAATTTTCAGCCTTCCCTGGCTGGTCGCCAAGGATGAAGGGCTTTTCGAGGCCGAGGGCATTGACATGGAGTTCGTGACCGCCATCAGCAGCGGTCAGGTGGAACATACCCAGAATCCGGAGGAGGTCAATCCCATCCTGGGGCACGTTGCCTTCGAGGACGCCAAGGTATCAATCTACCGCGCTTGAGAGGAGGGCCAGGTCCGTCGGGCCTATGAAAGCAGGCAGGGCGCCAAGATTATCGCCCTTCGTTCCGCGGTGGCCAGCCAGGCTATCCTGGTGCGGGGCGACTCTCCCCACTACTATCCGGGCACCCTGGGAAACAAATCGGTGGCCGTCCAGTTCCACGCCGGCTCCCACTACGTTGCCCTGCGGCTGCTGTCCGGTTACCTGCCTGAAGAGAAGCTGAAGCTGGTTCACTACGGTTCTCCCCAGTACCGGTTCGAGGCCCTGATGAACGGCGAGGTGGACGCCGCCGCCCTCATGGAACCGTGGATCACCCTGGCGGAGAAGCTGGGCTGCCGTCCCGTTTGCGAGGGTCACTACCTGGGCGCCGAGAATGCCAGCGACAACATGGACGAGGAGACATTTACAGCCATCAACCGGGCGGTGGTCAAGGCCGTGGACATGATCAACGCCGACAAGCGCCGGTACCTCCACTACCTGATCGATGAGCCGCGATTTGCATCGGTGGCGGTTAAGTATGGCGGCATCACCCCCGAGGACTTCCACCTGTCCCGCATCCGCTACTCCTACAACACCCCCTACAACGACGAAATCGTTGAGGACACCTATCACTGGATGGTGAAATGGGGGCTGCTGACGGACGCTGCTTGCACCGCAGACCTGGTGGAAAACCGCATTGCGGAGCCGGTCCCTGCCGACGATTAGCAGATTCACACTGGGCGATTCTGCGTGGCCGGCGGGAGATGCGCTCCTTCTGGCCACGTTTCTTTTGCTGCCGCGAGGTAGCTGTGCCGCAATAGCTGGTCGCAATTTTGGGAGCCGGTCCCGCCGGTTTAGGTTCGCGACCATGGGTGGATTGGAAGCCCGCTGAGCGTGGCAATTTTTTGTCGAGGTTCAATATCCTGCTATAATTGCAGGGTATCTCTGCCACCCAATCCGATTCTTACAGTATCAAGAATAACAACAGGAGGAGCGTTGCATGGCAGAAGAGCTATTGGTCCTCCACGAAAAACCCGAAGCCAAATACATGATCGCCGGTTGGCGCCGACAATGGTCCAACGGCGGCCGCATTTCCAGCGGATTGCCCCGCTACCTGATAGAGAAATTGGGCGCCCGCCATATTGGCAGCCTGGGCAGTCAGGTTTCCTCCCTTTGCTATCCCTTCCAGGTGGCCGGCACCCACGATACTTTTCGGCCCGCCGCCGCCTTCCAGGATGGGTTGCCATCCAAGCCCATGGCCCGGGAGAACGACTTCTACGATGCAGGCAATGGCCTCATCGTGTTTCTGGGGGAAGAGCCCTGGAGCCGAATCGACGTTTACGGCGCCGGCTTCTTCCAGGCAGTGCGCGACCTGGGAATTGAACAAACGGTGGCCGTCGAAGGTGTCAACGGCCCGGCGCCCCCGGAGTTGGAGCGGCGTATCAACTGCGTCTATAGCCGGCCGGAGATGAAGGAGGCCCTGGAACGCCATGGCCTGATAATGTCCAGCCGGGGGTCGGAAGGACGCCGGGGCCCGACCATTGGCATGGCAATGGTGTCCATGGCTCACTTCGAGTACCCGGACGTGCAGATGTTCCGGTTGGGCGCCATGGCTCCCATGTATCCCTTTGTAGTTGCCAACAACGAGCAGATGGGTATTTTCCGGGACCACCGCTCTTTCTACGACCTTATGCGCCGCTTGAAGGCCATGTTCAAGCTGGACATCGACCTCAGTGAATTGCTGTCCCTCGGCGAATCCGAATCCCGGGAATTGCAGGCCAGCCTGGACCGCATCTCCGAGAATAATGCTGAGGCCAAGCGAATCATCGAACAGGTGAGGGCCGATTACAACGTGATCCCCTACGTGGAGCCCGTGGACCTGGACCCGGCCCTTGACCGTACCCTGGAAGACATACTGCTGGGAATGTCGGACCCGCCGGAGGGAAACCAGTAGGGCAGGGCCTTACCCCATTTGAAATGGCTGACCGGGTGGAACCCTCTTCCACCCGGTCTTTTCGTGCTGCGGAGTCCGGTACTTCTGTACCAGCGCTTCGGTGCCGGCTCCCCGGCCCTTGGTTTAGGAATGAGCCGCCGGCATGGCAGGGCGGTTGCGGTGGGATTGGGAATCCCTGGTGGTGTTCAGCGGGCCGTTGGCAGAGTAGTACTTCACCCCCGCCACTATCAGCTCCTCGGCCGGGAAACGGGTTATCACCTGTGGCCCGTCGGCAGTGACGACAACCTCTTCTTCAATGCGGGCGGCAGACCAGCCATCGGATGCCGGCCAAAAGGTCTCCAGGGCAAACACCATTCCCTCCTCAATGGGCTGGGGATGCTCCAGGGAGAACAGGCGGCTGAATATGGGGGCTTCCCAGATGTTCAGGCCAACGCCATGGCCATACTGTAATGCAAAGGCCGCCTCCTCGTTGGCAAAGCCGAACTCCTCCGCCTTGGGCCAGTGCTGCACGATGTCCGCCGTGGTGATTCCCGGCTTTACGGCGTCAATCGAAATGTCCAGGATTTCCCGGCACTTCTTGTAGGCGTCTATCTGGGCCTGGGATGCGCTGCCTATGGCCAGGGTGCGGTAGTAGCAGGTGCGATAACCCATGTAGCTGTGAAGTATGTCGAAATAGACCTGGTCGCCGGGCCGCAGTATCCGGTCGGAGAATATGTGGGGATGGGGACTGGTGCGTTCCCCACCAATGGCGTTAACCCCTTCCACGAATTCCGACCCCAACTCGTACAGTACCTTGTTTACCAGGGCCACACCGTCGTTCTCCCGGACACCGGCCCGCAATTCCTGGTACAGGACGTCGTAGGCCGCGTCAACCATAACGCAGGCTGTGTTCAGCAGGGTAATCTCGTCCTGGGTCTTGATGCGGCGGGCCTCCAGCATCAGTTGCTGGCCGTCCACCACGTGGATGCCCTCCTTCTGCAGGGCGAACAGCACCGCCGGCTCCACCACATCCACGCCCACCGGTTCGTTTTGCAGGCCTCGCAGTTCCAACTCCGCCTTGATTTTCTTGGCCACGTCCTCGGCCAGGTTGGCGGAGGGCGGCGTGGCTCCACGCAGCGTAGAAATACCCGCCCGGGAGCGCTCCCCCAGCCAGGGACAGTAGAGCTGGTGATGCCGGGCCGCCGAGCCAAAATCCCAGAGGATTGGCTCGTCATCCTGGGGCAACAGGCAGAAGCGGACCAGCTTATCCAGCGCCCAGGTTCCAATGATGGTGGCCGTCAGGTACCGGATGTTGTTCATATCGAAGGACAGAATGGCCCCCATGTCCGAGGCCTTAAGGAGGGACTTGGCCCGATCCAGCCGCTGGGTACGGAGCCGCTCCATGTCAACGCGCTCCTCCCAGTCAACGTTCATTGTTCCAAAACTCTTGATCTGCGTCATGGTGTGCACCCTTCCAGAAGTTGAAACGTCATCTTTCCGCTACGGCCAGGACAGTATCAGAGCCGGCGGTAGAGCTTGCGGCAGTGTAGTTGGGCGTTCCATCGCTGTCAACCGGACGAGAACATGCCGGGCCCGGCGGCTGTCCGTGTGACTTCACGCCTGTCGGGGAATCTCAACGGTGCGGCGGAACCGTCATTGCCATACCCAGGCATCCTCGCCTTCTACGGTTGGAATTCCCCGGCTTTCGCTCGGAATGGCAACCAAGAGGGGCCGGGCATGGCGGTGACGGTTCCTTACTGCAGCTGGGGTTCCTCGAATGTAGTCGGAAATGGCAATTGCCGATGCTACCCCGCCGTTCCTAACTTGAAGGCCTCCTAGTACTCAGTCAACCCAGGATTGAAAAGGATGAAAGGAGGAATAATTGCCTGGTCGGGTAGGGGCGCACGGCTGTGCGCCCCTACGAGTAAGGCCCAACTTTCCCGACTATGCCCCCTTCTTCCTGACAAACCAGGGTTGACTGATTTCTAGGAGGCCGAGCCGAACACAGCCACGGAACAGGTGAAGGAACCGGGTCGTCCTCCCAGGTTGTGGGTTAGGCCCAAGTCAGCCTTGCGCAGTTGGCGCTCCTCCGCCCTGCCCTGCAGTTGCTTATACACCTCGTAGATCATGCGGATGCCACTGGCGCCAATGGGGTGTCCAAAACACTTCAGTCCCCCATCGGTGTTTACGGGGAGTTCCCCCTCCAGGGTGAAGGCGCCGCCGGCCACGTCCTCGCTGGCCCGTCCCCGTTGGCTGAAACCCAAGTCCTCGTAGATGATCAGCTCAGTGATGGTGAAGCAATCATGGACCATGGCCATGTCCAGCTCCTGCCTAGGGTTAGCAATGCCAGATTCTTCGTAGGCAGCCTGGGATGCCCGGACACTTTCCGGGAAGTGGGTGAAGTCCCAATCGCTGCGAATGGCGCCAAAAGCCCCCACGGATAAGGCCAGGGCCTTCACCAGCACGTAGTCCTGGCGAAAGCTGCGGGCAATTTCCGGGGTGGTGATGACGGCCGCCGCCGCCCCATCACTGACGCCGCAGCAGTCGAACAGACCCAGGGGCCAGGCAATCATGGGGGCGTTCACCGCCTGCTCAGCGCTTATTTCCCGCTGGAAGTGGGCCCGGGGATTCAGGGAGCCGTTGTGGTGGTTCTTGGCCGCAATCTGCGCCAGGGTCCATTTGCCCTCGTCGAAGGAAATGCCGTAACGGTGGAAGTACCGGGTGGCCGCCATGGCAAACTGCGACGGGGGCGGAGTGGGCGGCGCCACGTCGGAGCCAGGGGGTTCGGGAACGGCCAACCCGGAGAAGCCTGAATCTTTAAGCTTCTCCACCCCCACCGCCAGCACAATGTCATAGATACCGGCGGCAACGGCATAGGCGGCATTCCGAAAGGCGTCAGTGGCGGTGGCGCAGGCATTCTCCACCCGTGTGATGGGAATGTAGTCCAGTTTCAGCGCCTCGGCCAGGGGCTGCCCGGTGCGAAAACTGCCAACCGTGCCTAGCCAGGCAGCCTGCACATCCTTGGCTTCAATGCCGGCGTCGGCGTAGGCTTCGTAAGCCGCTTCCACCATCAGATCAGCAGCGCTGGCGTCCCAGCGCTCCCCAAACTTGGTACACCCCATCCCGATGATTGCCACCCGATCTTTGATGCCGTTCATGCCCTTTCCACCTTGAAGGTTATTTCCTCAAACGCCGGCCGGTCCCGGCGGAAAACGTTGCGGTACTGCCTTCCAGAAATAGTTGTGGATGCCATTCACCACCCGGAGCTTTCGGAAGCTCATGTCCACGGGCATTCCAACCCGCACTTCTTCCAGTTCCCGGTCGGTCATCATGCAGATGATGCGACCGCCACCCTCAAAGTCCACCACGCCGACCACCAGGGGCGTATCAACAGCGCCGGCAATGTAATCCATCGAATAGGTGAACAGGTGGCCGGGCCGATCGCTCAGCCGGACGAACTGGTATCCGTCGGTGGACCGGCACTCCACGCACACCCGCTGCGGCGGATATTGAATGTAATCGCAGCTGTTGCACCGGCCGGCATACAACTTCAGGTTCTTGTTGCTCTCCCGCCAAAGAGCGGCAACAGAGGGAGACGAAGGGGCGGGACGACGGGCCGCATCGTCGGTTATCCAAACCTCCCGCCACTTGGCAAAGGTCTCGTAATCTCCCAGGGGGGACCCGGATGCCAGGTGGCCGGCCAGTCCGCCCTTGTCGACTCTACCCGGGTCGGCAAGGGATGTGGTTCTAAAGGCCAGCACATCGCTGCCGTCTCCATAGGACACTGTCAATAGCAGTTCGTCGGGGCTGGCGGCTTCCAGGGCTGCCACCAACAACATCAAGGGAAAGGCGGTACCCGTGTTGCCCAGCTTCCCAAACAGCGGGTCCTGAACCTGGTCGGGATGCAGTCCCAGCCGGTGGGACAACCTGGCATGGCGCCGGGCATCGGGAGCATACGTAGCCACGCGGGTTACATCAGCCACGTCCAGCCGGTACTTGGCAAGGAAACCGTCGAAGGCATCGGCAACTATTCGTTCCAGTCCCTCTTCCGTCGCGAAGCGGTCTTCCCAGGAACGAACGAAGCCGTCACCGGCGGAGCGCCAGTTGTCCAGCATATTCTCGGTTAGCGAATGCCAACCCGCCAGATCTGCGATGGTATCTTCGCTGCCCACCAGGAAGGCGGCTGCCCCGTCGCCGGAAAGCAATTCCGTCTCGCCACGGGGGGCGCCCTGCCGGCTGTCGGCGACCAACACCAGCGCCTGTCGGGCCGAACCGGCGGATACGGCATCGAGGGCCGACCGCAGGGCCGTGGTGCCGGCGCGAAGGACATCGGTAACGTCGGCGGCGAAAATGTCCCGGCGCAAATCCAGGGCGGCTGCGATAATGGCCGCTCCTTGCTTCTCCGCATAGGGCATGGTGGAACTGGCGAAATAGAGGGCATCGACCCCCTGCCGGTCCCGCCCCTGCAGGCAGTCAAGGCCGGCGGCCACGGCCATGGTGACACTGTCTTCGTCAAAGTTTGCGGCCGCCCGCTCCGCCGGACCAGGCCAGCCTGCCGTGTCCGCTCCCAGCCGGAAACGGGGGACGTATGCGCCATGAGCGATAATTCCCGCCAAAGGAATCCCCTAACTGCACTCTTTAAGATGGGCGTATGCTATCAGCGCCGGATTTGGAGTGTCAATTTGGCCTCGGCCATGGCAGATGTTCTGTCTGGACGCCTGGGCTACTCTCACTTCACCTTAATCACCCCTCTTTTGCGGTCTTCCGACTTGGGCAATCGGTTAACTCAGAAACGGGCAGACAATTGCGCTGTGATAGAATCTAATTCTGATTCTGGGGTTAACATCTTGCATCGGTTCCGGCAACCCGTTCGGTTCCCCACCCCATTTTGGCAAGGAAGTCGCTGTCTTGAGTAAATTCGCCATCTTTGGTAGCTACCTGGTTGCCATGGCGGTAGGAGCCGTCCTGACCCTGGCGGTGAGCTACGGTGTCCAGGGGGCCTTCCAGGAACCCGATGAGGTCACGGCATCCTCCGGCCCCGCCTTGCCGCCGGAATTTGAGAGACTGGGAGAGGTGTGGGATCTGCTCCAAAGAGAGCACATCGACCGGAGTTCCCTGAGCGCCTCCGACCTGAGCCGGGGCGCCATCCGAGGCATGTTAGACGCCCTGAACGACCCCTATGCCTCATACATGGATCCCGACCAATTTGGAGCGGAGGAGTCCCGTATCCAGGGGGTGTTTGAGGGAATCGGTGCCCAGGTAACCATTCGGGACAACCTGCTGACCGTCATTGCCCCCCTGCCGGGCGCCCCGGCCGAAAGGGCCGGAATTCGGGCCGGGGACGTAATACTGGAGGTGGACGGGGTTAGCACCGAGAACCTCAGCCTTCAGGAGGCCGTGTCTCGCATACGCGGGCAGAAGGGTACCACCGTGGAGCTATTGGTCCGACATACCGACCAGCCGGAAGCGGAAATCATCCCCATTGTACGGGGTGAGATTCCCCTGGAAACGGTTCGATTCTCCATGCTGGAGGGTGACATTGGCCTGATCCAGATTACCAGTTTCGCCTCCACCACTGAAGACCAGTTGGTGGCAGCCCTCCAGAGCTTTCGCGATGCCAACGGCCGGGGACTGGTGGTGGACCTGCGCCACAACCCCGGCGGTCTTTTGGGAGTGGTGGTTGATGTAACCAGCCAATTCCTGGAGGAGGGGTTGGTGACCTATGAACTGGATGGATTGGGAAACCGACGGGAGTGGCAGGTGGAATCCGGCGGAACCGCCCGGGACGTGCCCATGGTGGTCCTGGTCAACCAGTACAGCGCCAGCGCCAGCGAGGTGTTTGCCGGAGCAATTATCGACCACGACCGGGCGCCGGTGGTGGGAGATGTCACTTTCGGCAAAGGCAGCGTAAACACCCGCCATCGCCTTTCCGACGGTTCGGGAATCTACTACACCATCGCCCGATGGTACACCCCTGACGGCGCCCAAATTGAAGGTTCGGGAATTTCTCCCACCCACGTGGTGGCTGCCGACCCCGAGGCCGAATCCGACCCGCAATTGCAAAGAGCCCTGGAATTGCTGATGGAGCAGATCGGCTCCTCACCATCCCAGCAGTTTTAGAACGGCGAAAGGCCGAACAGCGCCCCGACTTCCACCGGGGAAGGCAGGACTATGCCAAGCAAAAAGAAGCAGGCGACCAAGGACGAACAACCCAACAACCGGCAGATTACCAGCAACCGCCAGGCCTTTTTCAATTACGAGATTCTGGACCGGATCGAGGCGGGCCTGGTGTTGACGGGAACGGAGATCAAGTCCATAAGGGCCGGGCGGGTGGATCTCCGGGATGCCTACGCGCGGGCCCAGGGCGGCGAGTTGTGGCTGCTCAACTGTCACATAGCTCAGTATGACCCGGCCAGCATCTTCAACCATGATCCCAGGCGGCCCCGTAAACTTCTGCTTCACCGGGACGAAATCGCCAAGTTAACCTCGGAGGTTGCCGAGAAGGGGCTGACCCTAGTGGCTCTGCGCATATACATCAGGAACCACGTGGCCAAGGTGGAACTGGGGCTGGCCCGGGGGAAGCGCCAGTTCGACAAGCGCAGGGCCATCCGCGACCGGGAAATGGACTTGGCCGCCCGACAGGCGGTCAGGGCTGCTACCCGCTAGGGAGCCGAGGCGCCACCCATTTGCGTATCGGGGGCCCAGGGCCAGGTGGACCCACGGGCCATTAACATGGCCAACCCCGCGGTTACAGTGCCGTTGGAGACCTATCTCCCACCGAAGCGCCCGCGCACCGAGATGACTCTTCCCTGATTCGGCAATGGTCTTTTTCGCGCCAAGAGGGCGCGAGACGGGGTGGGAGCCATCCCTCCTTGCGTTCCCCTCCGCATCATCCACGGCCCTTCCTTTGCAACCTTCCCCATATCACCTCGTCTGGGGCGTCAACATTGCCGCCGGATTGGGGTATAATTCGCCTCGGTAAAAACATTCACACATTCAGCGACAGCATTTGGCCGGTCGCAGTTGGCGGCGCGGCTCAAGCCAGGAGGAAAAGACTTGATCAGGAGTCTGGGAGACAAGACCCCCAAGATTGCGGAGACGGCGTGGGTTAGTGAGTTCGCCTACGTAGTGGGTGACGTGGAGATTGGCGAGTACAGCAGCATCTGGCCCGGAGTTACCATCCGCGCCGACGGTCGGGAGAAGGTGGTCATCGGCAACCACGTCAACGTCCAGGAGGGAGCCGTAATCCACGGCAACGGGCTGGTAATTGAAGACTATGTAACCATCGGCCATGCTGTGGTGGTCCACGGCATGAGAATTGGCACGGGTTCCCTTCTGGGCAACAACTGCACTTTCCTGCACCGGTCCACCATTGGCAGCCAATGCCTCATCGCCGCCAATTCCGTCGTCCTGTCGGGCACGGATGTACCGGACCGTTCCTTCGTAACGGGAATACCCGGCGCCGTCAAACGGGAGGTGAGTGAAGGCCAGATAGCCACCATGCAGCGCACGGCGCATTCCTTGGTGGAGCGGGCCAAGGTCTTCAAGGAAAACGGACTCTAGCCGGGTAACCCGGCCCCGCCACCCATCTTGTACCCCCCAAAAGCCTGGCGTCGGGGCTACGGCAAAGTTGCCAAATGTTGCCGCCGTGCTATAATCGGGGAGATTAGACAGGCGAGCCCAGAAAGCCGTCATTTGGAGCATGATGGTTCCAGCCGAACGGCAATCAATCAATGGCGGTGGCGGATGAAGTGAGGATGGTGTTTCGGCCCGCGTTTTTCGACCCCATGACGGGTTGACGGATACTTGGCGACCCTGACATCAGGACACTTCAATATTCTTAGGAGGATTACCATGGACAAGGGAAGTGAAGTCTTCAATGCCGGCGCCGTGGACATTACCCTGGAGTACCGGGAATTGATGCCCGATCAGGGCCTTTGCGTTCAGGTGTTTGGCGCAGTTGACGGCCAGGACGTGGAGATCCTGCGCTTCGATTGCTTCGACCAGATGCCCCATTACCATTACGGCCCCGCAAACCACAACATCCGGCTGAACATGGACAAGACCACCGTCGGCAATCCGTTCGGCTGGACCATGAGCCATCTGCGCACCAAGCTGCCCGCCATGATTCGCCGGTCTGGGTACGATGCCCTCGCCGACGCCGTGGAAGCCAACCCCGTTTCCGCCTCGGTTCTGGATGCCGTCGAGGAAAAGGGCCGGGAAATGGCCATCAGCAAGCGCCGGACCGTAACCCACATGTTCGAGCGGATGCTTGAAGACGACGTCTTCACCGTCGGCAACCTGCGCATTGGCCTCGAATATCGCATCCTTCCCCAGATCAACAGCGAGGGCCTGGCCATCCACGTCCTTTCCGACGTGGCCGGTCAGAACGTGGAACTGCTGGCCTTCGATTGCTTCAACAGCGGCCCCCACTACCACTACGGCCCGCGCAACCAGGACATCCGGATTTACTGGGACACCACCACTTCCGGTGACACCCTGCGCTGGACTCTGGACCAGTTCTATGCCGGCAACATGAAGAAGATGATTGAACGGGCCGGCTATCCGACCATCGCCAACGATGTGGACGAGGTTCTCCTCCAGGCCACCATGCCTGCCATTGAGAAGCGCGCCCTTGAGTTGGTTGTGGAGAACCAGAACCGGGACGGCGACCCCAAGGCAGCCCTCCTGAAGGAAATCGAGACCCTCCGGGAGCGGGTGGCAGCCCTGTAGTCCGATAAACCCGCTCTTTACCCGAGCCAATGGCGACGGCCCGGCACGTTTGCCGGGCCGTTTTCTATTCGCTTGTAATCTTACAAGGGAATCCTACTCCACATCGGCGCTCTCGTTTCCCTGGAGAAGGGCCCAAGTCACCACCTACATCATGGTGTAGCCACCGCTGACGCTGAGGGTCTGCCCGGTGATGAAGCTGGCCGCATCGGAAGCCAGAAATACCACGGCGTTGGCAACCTCCCCCGCAGTACCCATGCGCCGAAGCACGTACCCCCGTTGCACCCGCTCCAGCACCTCGTCGGTGAAGATGTCCCTCATCTGGTTCCACATGCTCTCCGGACCGATTTCTTCATCGTCCGGCGGTACCACCAGGCCCGGGCATACCACGTTCAACCGGAGACCGTACCGACCCATCTCCCGGGCGATGGCCTTGCTCAAGGCGATTACTCCGCCCTTGCAGGCCGAATATACGGCCTCTCGGTATTCGCCCATTCGGCCGGCGTCGGAGCTGATGCTGACTATGGATCCCCCCTGCCGTTCCATCATGTGGGGTAGAACCGCATGGATGCAGTTGATGGGACTCCACAGATTGACCGCAACCTCTTTCTCGTGCTCGGCCAGGGGCTTGTCCAGGAACAGGCGGTCAACGGTCCAGCCCACGTTGTTGACCAGCACATCCACGCTGCCAAACTGGCCAATGGCCCGTTCCACCATCGCCTCAACCTGTGAACGGTCGGTAACGTCGGTGGGAATCACTTCCACCCGGCTGCCCGTGCCCATGCCTCGAACTTCGTCAGCCACCCGTTGCCCCTGCTCCGGGGTCAGTTCCGCAATGGCGATATTGGAACCCTCGGCGGCGAAAGCGTGGACAATACCTCGCCCAATGTTGGACCCTCCACCGGTTACAATTACGTTCTTGCCCTTCAAACCCAGTTCCATAACAATGCTCCTCGGCGAACTTCATCCTGGCAGACTGATCCAAATGGCTGTCGCTCCGACAGCGGCGACTATGCCGGCTGAACCGTCGGAAAACCCATCAGATTGGAACGGGCTAAGGCGGAGGTGGCGCCTTGGGAATGCCCCCAAAACGAAGCCGGAGCAAGCCCTTCACATCCTCAATGGCCGTGCCGGTTATGTTAACCGTGCTGGTGGGATCATCGTCCCACCTGACGGGAACGGACTTGATCCGGTAACCCCGTTTGGCGGCAATTATCAGTAGCTCCGAATCGAAGAACCAGTTGTCATTCTGCACGAGGGGAATGAGGGCCTGGGCCGCCGTCCTGGTCAGGGCCTTGAAGCCGCATTGGGCATCTGGGAAACCGGTGAAGAACATGGCTTTGATGAGCAGGTTGTAACAGCGGGATATGGCCTCTCGCTTGAATCCGCGGGTAACCCTGGATTCCCGGCTCAACCGGCTGCCAATGGCCAACTGGTAGCCGGATTCCAGCGCCTCCACCAGAGGAGGGAAATGGGCCAGGTCCGTGGAGAGATCCACGTCCATGTAGCTCACTATGTCCGCGGTACTCTCCAGCCATACCGCCCGCAGCGCCCGGCCCCGTCCCTTCTGGGGCAAGTAGTAGTACCGGACATTGGCATAATTGCTTGCCAGTTGCTCCGAAACCGCGCGGGTGCCGTCAACCGAGGCATTATCGGCAATGGTCACCTGCCAGGGATTCTCCAGGTGGGAGTCGAGGAATGAGGTCAGACGTTCAATACAACCGGGAAGAGCTGCCTCCTCATTGTAAACCGGCACCACCACTTCAACCGATGCGGTCATCGGCCACCACCGGAACCGAGGCGGTATGATGTGGACAAATGCCAACGGCGGCCGCGGCCGGGCCCGCAACCTGGGCGCCAGCCAGCAGCGCCCCGGAGTGAGCGGCGCCTGCCTGTTGGAACGGAAGTGATGGCCTGAAGCAACGCCATAGAGTCGTTACCGGCAAGGGCAATGAACATCAGTGCCGAAAATGGCGGACGCCGGTGAACACCATGGCGATGCCATGCTGGTTTGCCGCCGCAATGACCTCATCATCGCGAATGGAGCCGCCCGGCTGAATGATGGCGGTAACCCCGGCCTCGGCGGCCAGTTCAATATTGTCCGGGAAGGGGAAAAAGGCATCGGACGCCAGGACACAGCCCTTGGCCTTTTCGCCCGCGATACGCTGGGACAGGTGGACACTGACCACCCGGTTGGGTTGTCCCGCCCCCATGCCCATGAGGGTGCGGTCTCTGGCAAAAACTATGGCGTTGGACTTGATGTGCTTGACGGCAGTCCAGGCAAAGGCCAGGTCCGCCATTTCCGTGTCGCTGGGAGACCGCTCGGTGGCCGTCTTCCAGTCGCCGGACACCTCGGCAATAGCATCGGGTGTCTGCACCAGAACACCGCCGGTAATGGGGCGAATATCCAGGGCAATACCACCCAGTTCCGACCCGCCGGCATCCACCTCCAACACGCGAAGATTGCGTTTGCGTTGCAGAATCGCCAGGGCTTCGGGCTCGTATCCGGGGGCGACCACCACCTCGTAGAAGACGGGATTCATTGCCTCTGCAGCTTCGGCCGTGACGACCCGGTTGAATCCAACTATGCCCCCGAATGCCGACACCGTATCCCCTTCGTAGGCCTGGAGATAGGCTTGAGACAGGTCGGCATGGCTGGCCAGGCCACATGGGTTGGCGTGTTTGATCACCGCCACCGTGGGGTCTCCGAAGTCGCTTACCGTCCGCCAGGCAGCATCGGCGTCCATCAGGTTGTTGTAGGACAACTCCCTGCCATGCAGCTGCCTGGCCGAAGCAATGCCACCAGCTGCGGTCTGGTCCCCGAACTTGGCGGGAACATACAACGCCCCCTGCTGGTGGGGGTTCTCGCCGTACCGCAGGGTTGAAACTCGCTCGAAGGAAAACAGCAGGTTCTCTGAAAGCGCCTCCTCACCCTCTTCACGACCCAGATAGCCCGCGACCGTTGCATCGTACTCCGCCACATGGCGGAAAGCTTTGGCCGCCAGGGAGCGACGCTCCTGGTCGCTCAGGCCCTCGCCGGCCAGTCTTTCTGCGACCCACTGGTAATCTGCCGGGTCAACCACCACGGCCACCGAGGGGAAGTTCTTCGCCGCCGCCCGCAACATGGTCGGGCCACCGATGTCTATGTTTTCCAGGGCATCATCCCTGGTAACCTGGGGATTGCTGATGGTTTCGGCGAAGGGATAGAGGTTGCCCACCACCAGGTCGATGGTTCCAATGCCGTGTTCTTCCAGTTCGTTCAGGTGGGCGGGCAGGTCCCTCCGGGCCAGGATGCCGCCGTGAATCACCGGATGCAGGGTCTTCACCCGGCCATCCAGTATTTCCGGCGACCCAGTAACATCGGAAACCTGGCTTACTGGCAATCCTCCTTCCACGGACAGGGTGCGATGGGTTCCGCCGGTGCTGACCAGTTCGAAGCCCGCGTCCACCAATTTCCTGCCAAACTCCACCACACCGGTCTTATCGAATACGCTAATCAGAGCTCTCAAAAAAACAATTCCTCAACGGGCCCAGGAGGCCCACAAAGTTTACGGGAGGGCAGCAACCCAAAAGTTCGCCGACCCGTTGAATTAAGTCAGGGCTATCCGTCGAACTGGGTCTGCTCGTCTCCGGTACGCTCCACGATGTCCCCTACAACCACCGCATCGGGAACGGCAGCCATTACGGCGTCCAGGTCATTGCTGGCGCAGACCCCTACCATGCCCAGACCCATATTGAATACCCGCAACATCTCCGCCGCGGGAATGTTGCCCAGGCGCTGAATCACGGGAAATATGGGCGGAACTTCCCAACTACCCGTGACAAATCTGGCGGCGACCGTCTCCGGCAGCGAGGCCGGCATCTTTCCCGGCAGCCCCCCGCCGGTTATGTGAGCCAGGCTCTTGAAGAAGGCCAGGATCGGTTGGAGTTCGGGGTAATAGCACCTGTGCCTGGTGAGGAGTTCTTCACCCAGGCGGTGGGGAAGGCCCTCGAAGCTACGAAACAGTACGGAGGGGTCGTCATCGGAGTTGAAGACCCGGCGCACCAGGGAGAATCCGTTGGTGTGCAGACCAGTTGACGGAATTCCCACCAATACGTCGCCGGGGACGATGGAATCGGGGTTCAACAGGGCATCCCGCTCGACCACCCCCACAAGGAAGCCAGCCAGGTCGAAATCCTCCGTGGAATACATTCCCGGCATCTGGGCCGTCTCACCGCCGATGAGGGCGCAACCCACCTCCCGACATCCCCAGGTTATGCCTCGCAGCAGGGTTTCCATCCGTTGCTGGTCCAGGTGGCTGAATGACACGTAGTCCAGGAAGAACAGGGGCCTGGCGCCCTTGGTCAGAATGTCGTTCACATTCAGCGAAACCAGGTCCTGGCCGATGGACTCGTAATGCCCCAGTTGGGCGGCGATCTTCAGCTTGGTGCCCACCCCATCAGCGCTGGAAACCAAAACCGGTTGTCGATAACCGGCAAGTTCAAACAGACCGGCGAAACCTCCGCCGGAGGCCACCACTTCCGGGCCGTGGGTCATGGAAGCGAAGGCCTTGATCCGGTCCTTCAAGTCTTCCATGGCGTCCAATTGTACGCCCGATGCCTGGTAAGTTTCACTGGCCAATGTAGCTGTTCTCCAATCTGCCCGAGCCTATCAGTCCACGCCAGCGGGGCCGGAGCCGGCTGGCCCCATCCCCCTCCCATTTTGGACCGGAGGGCTGAGGGTCACTTCTCCAGGACCAGCTTGCCAAATTGCAATTGAACCGGAACCGGATAATTGCCGGTGAAGCAGGCATCGCAAAAGCCGCCCTCTTCTCCGCCCGCCACCTGGAGCAGGCCCTCCACGCTCAGAAACCCCAGGGAATCCGCATCGGATATTTCCCGTATCTCGTCCACCGTCCTGTTGGCGGCGATAAGCTCGGCATGGTCGGCCATGTCCACCCCCATATAGCAGGGGAACTTTATTGGCGGGGCGCAAACCCGGATGTGGATTTCCTTCGCCCCGGCCCTACGGAGAATTCTGATCACGTGAGGCGTGGTGGTACCTCGCACGATGCTGTCATCCACAACCACCAGGCGCTGGCCTCGGATTACCTCTGGCAGGGGGTTGAACTTCTGCCTCACCCCCAGATCCCGTTGTCGTTGCTCCGGCTCGATGAAGGTTCGTCCCACGTACCGATTCTTGATGAGACCATCACTGTACGGAATCCCGGATTCCCGGGCGTAACCTACGGCGGCGGCGGTGGAAGAGTCAGGGATGCCGATAACCAGGTCTGCATCAACGGGATGTTCCCGGGCCAACTGGGCTCCCATCTGTTGCCGTGAGGAGTACACCAAGGTCCCATCCAGAATGCTGTCGGGGCGAGCGAAGTAGATGTGCTCGAAAATGCACATGGCCCGTGGCCGTCCGCCGGCGCCCCGGACCGATGATTGCAGGCCGTTGCTGTTGAGCAAAACCACTTCGCCCGGCTGCACATCCCTCAGGAACTCGGCGCCCAGGTGATCCAGGGCGCAGGTTTCGGATGCCACGACCCACCCTTCGCCCAGGCGACCCAGGCAGAGGGGCCGTATGCCCAGGGGGTCCCGGGCGGCTATCACCGTGTCTTCGGTCATGGCGACCAGGGAAAAGGCGCCCTCCAGTTGGGGCATGCAGTGAAAGACTCGCTCCTTCCAGTTGCTGCCGGGAGCGTTGGCCAGCAGGTGGGCAATAACCTCGGAGTCGGTGGTGGTTTGGAACCGGCAACCACGCTGTTCCTGCAACTGCTGCTTCAGGGTTGCTGCGTTGATTATGTTGCCGTTGTGGGCCAGGGCCAGCTTGCCGGCGAGGCCCTCGACCACCAGGGGCTGGGCATTGCACAATTGGCTTGAGCCGGTGGTGGAGTAGCGGGTATGCCCGATGGCCAACTCGCCAGCCAGGGGAAAGAAGTCCCTCTCCCGGAAAATCTGGGTGACGAGACCCATGTCGGTATGGACGTTTATCTGGTGGCCGTCGGAGGCGGCAATTCCGGCGCTTTCCTGCCCCCGATGCTGGAGGGCAAACAACCCAAAGAAGGCGATCCGGCTGGCCTCGGCCCCCGGGACATATACGCCAACGACACCGCACTCTTCGCGAGGGTGGTCGAAGGGCAACCGGGGAAGGGAATTCACTTGCTCAAAGTTCACGCCGATATTTTACGTGCCTTTTGCAACAGAGGTCAACGCAGCCAGCCCGTGAATGCCACTATTGGCGCCACCCTACCGCTTGGGAATGATGGTCACCTTCCGGTCATCGCCGAACCCCACACTCTCGGTACTGACCTCTTCCCGTTCAGCCAGGGTTAGGTGGACGATGCGCCGGTCGGCCGCCGACATAGGCTCCAAGGTGATGCTTCTGCCCGTCTGGCTGACTCGTTCCGCAACCTTGTTGGCCATGTCCCTCAGGGAAGTCTCCCGGCGCTGGCGGTACTTCTCCACATCCAACGCTACCCGTATCCCTTCCCCAAACTCACCCCGCACAATCAGGTTCACGATGAACTGGAGGGACTGAAGGGTCTGGCCGCGCCGGCCGATGAGAAGGCCCGAGTCTTCGCCGCTAATGTCAATGATCGGCCCGCCCACCTCGGCATCATGGGCAGTGCGGATGGTGCAGGTAACGTTCACGCCGGAGGTGGTGACAATGTTGTTCAAGGCCACCAGGGCCAGGCCTGCCACAGAACCCTCGCCTTCTCCGGCGCCGGACGATACCGGAGAGGGAGATGGGGACGGAGCTGCCGCGCCCTCGTCGGAACTGTCCCTTCCTTCGCCGCCGCTGTCGGTACTGGTTGTCGGGCGGGAACGGGGCGTGTCAGTGGAACCGAGCCTGGTAACCCGAACCCGGGCCACCTCGGCGCCAATGCCCAGGAAGCCAGCTTTCCCCCTACTTAGTACTTCTACCTCTACCTCGTTGCGGTCGACGCCTAGTTCCTTCAGCGCCAGTTCTTCGGCCTCTTCTACGGTTCTGGCGGTTCGTTCGACGGATTCCATCGTTCTCTATCTCCTCGGACGCCGTGCTGCCTTCGGCGGTCTGGGTCGGTGGGCTTGCCGCCCGCGCCGACCTGGGAATCAAGGGGAACAGGGGGCCCCAGCCGGTGATGAAATATTGTATGCCCACGCCGATTATATTGGAAACGATCCAGTACAGGGGCAATCCGCTGGGCCACTGCAAAGAGAAGAACCCCAGGAAAATGGGTATCATCCACAGCATCATGGTCTGGCTGGACTGCTGGCGCGGGTCCGGCGACGGGGTCATGGTCATCTTTTGCTGCACCCAGGTGGAAGCCGCCACCAGGATGGGCAAAACTATGGGCGAGGGGTCCGGTTCCCCCAGGTTGAGCCACAGGAACCGGTCACTCAGCGGCGCGGCGGAGTGTATGGAAACAAAGGTGATCCACGGGTACAACTTCTCGGAAAGACCAACCAGGTCTTCCGGCTTGGTGAACAGGGTCTGGATTAACACCCGGAACAGCCCGATGAGAATGGGAAGCTGCACCACCAGGGGTCCCAGGCAGCCAATGGGACTCACTCCCGATTCTCGGTACAGCCTCATGGTTTCCTGGGAAACCCGGGCCCGGTCCCCGCTGTAGCGTTCCTGAATCTCCCTCATGCGGGGCTGCAATTCGCTCATCCGCCGCATTTGCCGAATCTGCTTCAGGGTCAAGGGCATGGTCACCAGGCGCACCAGCACGGTGAACGCGATAATGGCCAGGCCCATATTGTTGAAGCAGACAACGTACAACACCATCAAGGTGTTGAGCATGGGGCGAATTATCGCCTCGTTCCAGATGAGAAAGAAAAAGTCCAAAGGGTCTCCTAGTTTATTGACGCCATTGGAGGCGCGAAGGCAAGCCCGCCGAAGGGGCTACGGCTTTGCCCTACTGACTGCATTGCCGGTGTACCGAACTGTCGAAGCACCAAATTGACTCCATGTCCTGTCCCTCGGTCACTGAAATGCGGCGAATTATTCCATTGTCACCGCCCGCGAAGACAGAGTAACGCCGTATGACTGAAAGGCTCAACGCGTCGGAACCCAGGGAAGGATCGGGCGGCGCTCCCACCACCAGGGGAGCCTTGATCCCCCCGCCTTCGAGGGTTGGCAGGTTGCTGACTACCTCCCCGTCCACCAAGTTGGTGGGATTGGCGCTCAGCAACCGCATGGTTCCATCCACCGTCGCAACCACAAGGCCCAAGGGCACCAGGGCCGGCGTAGAGACAATGGGGCTACCCATATCGTGACGCCACAACTCTTCCTTCTCCGCCCCGGCGGCGGGGTTGGAAGAGTCCAGGGCATAGACCTTGCCATCCATGGAAGGGGCAAAGATGGTCTCACCATCCGTTACGGGACCGGCCCAGAACCAGTTCTCACTTTCAAACACCCATTCCAACTCCCCATCGTCCGCATCCAGGGCATGCAGCTTCCGGTCAAAGGACCCGACAATTGCCTTGCCATCAAACAGCAAGGGATTGCCAACCACGGCTCCGCCGGTCTCGTAGCGCCACAGTTCGCTGCCATCCCTCAGGTCAATCGCATAGACTGAATGGTCCTGGGAGCCGAAGTAGGCTATACCGTTCTGCACTGAAGGAGTTGACCAGATCTTGCCACCCGTTGAGAAGGGAGACCAGGGAAGTTCATCGCCGGTAGCCGCCTGGTAGGCATACAGGTTGCCATCTTCGGACACCACCAGCAGGAGGGTAGCGGGCCCGGTCTCACTATCGATGACGGTCGCTACCACGGGCGCCCCGATAATCGGAGCCGGTTCCTGGGAGGGGTCGTCCCTGACCGCGCGTTTCCAGCCGCCCGTTTCCTCACCCGTTTCCGCATCCAGGGCATAGATATAGCCATCAACTGCCCCCACGAATACCAACCCCAATTCGGGACTGAAGGCAGGGGGGCCAAACATGCCCTCCAACCCCTCGCCGCTTCCCAGGGCTGGATAGGTCCACACCACCCTGGGCGTTCCGGAACCGAAATCCTCCAGGGCGCGCACCTTAACCTTGCGGCGATCGTCATCCAGATTCAAACCGGTCAAGGTCTGCAGGTCATCCAGGTCGCCATCCAGGGCAGACGCAACAAAAACCCGGGTCGGGTCTCCATCCGTTTCTGAGAAGACCACCGAAACCGGCGCCCAGCCAATGTTGTCGCCGCCCAGGTTGGGGGTGCAGGCAACCCAAGCCAGAAGAAGAAGCAGTAAGCAGGTCACTGCCACTCTGGAACCCAAGAACTTGGGGGTATGACTGGTTATCCGGCCGGTGAAACGGGAGGCAGAATCCCCATCGGGCAACAATCCAGAGGAATTTGGGAACATCGAAAACAAGGACATCTCTCAAGGCACCGGATCGTACCCTTCACCTCCCCCTGGCCGGCAGTTGATAATGCGCTTCGCTCCCAGGAAGCACCCGCGGAATACACCATACTGGGAGATCGCCTGGGCAGCGTAGTGGGAACACGTTGGAGTGTAGCGACAAACCGAGGGCAGGTAAGGAGATATGGCCGCCTGGTATAGGTGGATGAAGCCGATGGCGACGTTTCTCATGTAAGGTTCGAATCGCGAGGGGAGGCATCCAAAGTCAATCTGGTGCGTCGCAGAAGGTTATCGGTAGCCTGTTTCATCTGCCGGAAATCCGCGTTTGCGCTGCCCCGACGGGCAATGAAGACCGCGTCCCATCCTCCCTTGACCTTATTCTGCCGGATAATCTCCCGCAACCTGCGCTTCACCAGGTTCCTGGTAACCGCATTGCCTATTCGCTTGCTGACCACAAACCCAAATCTGCTCTGTTCCATGCCATTGGGCAAGGCCCTTATTACCAACAGCCGATTGGCTGCGCTACAGCCTTCCTGGTGGATCTGGGCGAATCGCCTGCTTTCGGTCAATCGGTTTCGGCGCTGCATGGGGCCGAGCGGGCGCTACACCGTAAGGCGATGGCGGCCCTTGAATCTCCGACGCCGGAGGACTGCCCTCCCATCGGAGGTACGGGAACGGGCCCGGAAGCCATGGACTCGGGCGCGACGGCGTTTCTTAGGTTGATAAGTTCTCTTAGGCATGTTACGGGTACACTCCAGTGCAACGATTATAGGGTTGACGCAACATTCGCGTCAAGGCGGTGTGGCGCCCAGACTTTGGTGGTATAATTGGGCCAGCTTCGGTTGGTTCGGAGGCCATTCATGGCTCCAGTCCACCGAACGGAATGCCTTCAGTATGGGTCGCTTCCCATGCCGAAGTGGCGGAATGGTAGACGCGCCGGTCTCAAAAACCGGTGGGAGCAATCCCGTGTCGGTTCGAATCCGACCTTCGGCACCAGCAATCACCGGCCCCAGGATATTGACCAGGATTCCCTTTGACGCTTCACCCTGAGGCCCTTCTTTCGGGTCTGCCCCTAGGGTAGCCTTCAATTATCCCTGCCACCCGTAGGAGACACCTCTTCGATGAATATTGGATTGAGCATTCCCCGGCTGCCCGACGCGGAAGGGATTCGACGCTTCGTGCAACGGGCCGAAGAGCTGGGATTCGAGTCGGTTCTGGCGGGAGACCACATACTCCTGCCCACGGGCGGCACCAACCAGTATCCCTACACCGCCGACGGTTCCTTTTCCCGACCCGCCGATGAACCCTTCCTGGAGACTATGACCATGCTGGGCTATATGGCCGCCTGCTCCAGTACCATAAGGCTGGGTAGCACCGTCATCATCCTGCCCTACCGCAATCCTCTGGTCCAGGCCAAGATGTTTGCATCGCTGGACGTCCTGTCCAACGGGCGCATGATCTGCGGCGTGGGCGTGGGCTGGCTGGAGAAGGAGTTCGACACCCTGGGAGTGTCCTACACGGAGCGGGGTCAAATCAGTGACGAATACCTGCAGATTTTCAAAACGCTGTGGACCCAGGCCGACCCGGAGTTTCACGGCAAGTACTTCGATATCGAGGGCATCCAGTTCTACCCGAAGCCGGTGCAGCAACCCCATGTGCCCATCTGGGTGGGCGGCCACAGCCGAGCGGCCCTGCGCCGGGTGGCCAGGTTTGGCGATTGCTGGCATACCACCCGCCAGACTCCCGATTTCGTGGCCCAGAACTTGGGTTACCTTCGGCAGCAGACGGAAAGGGCTGGCCGAGACCCCGACGCCAT
Organism: Dehalococcoidia bacterium; assembly: GCA_965221385.1. Lineage (GTDB taxonomy): Bacteria > Chloroflexota > Dehalococcoidia > Lucifugimonadales > UBA3495 > Bin22. The sequence continues at coordinate 113,561 of OZ244885.1, read as the reverse complement.
ATCCATCTCGTTGAAGCGCAGCCTACACTTCACCGACCTGGTTGCCTCCGAGGAGAAGTCGGTACGCACTGGCGGAGTGTTGGTAGCCACCACCCAGGAGGTAATCGACGACGTTTACTACTGCCGGGAATTGGGGATAGACCAGCTGACCTACGACTTCCGGGTGGAGGGAATTGACGCCACCATCGGAGTCATGGAGCATCTGGCAAGGGAAGTGCTGCCGGTTGCCGAGCGGCTGGGATAACTTTCCATTTGCAAGGGGAATGGTTGTAGATCAGCGGCCAGGCGGCTCTAGTACTTTGTCAACCCAGACTTGTCATGCTGAAAAGAGCGGGAACAATGGGAAACAGTGTGCGCTAACCGTAGGGGCGCACGGCTGTGCGCCCCTACCCGACCAGGCAACCATCTATCCCATTCATAGCTGTCATTCCTAGCTTGACCAACTACTAGTGTACCGGCCTCTTCAACGGCAGGCGCCCCTACCAACTTCCAAACCCGTTACGCCTACAGTTCGTACTCCCTCACGTCTGCTGGTACCAACAACCTGGCGCCGGTCAACTCCTGAACCTCATCGACAGTCCAGCCGGGGGCTACCTCCTTGAGGACCAGGCCTTCCGGGGTGGGTTGCATTACCGCCAGGTCTGTCACTATTAGCGACACGCAGCCTTTGCCGGTGATGGGATAGGTACATTCCTGCACCACCTTGTGGCCGTTGTTGCGGTCGGTGTGTTCCATGGCCACGATGACCTGCCTGGCTCCGGCGGCCAGGTCCATGGCGCCGCCGATATTGCCCACACCTCGCTCAGGCAGCATCCAGTTTGCCAGGTCGCCCGTGGCGGATACCTGGTGGGCGCCCAGCACCGTTACATCCACGTGACCGCCCCGTATCATGGCGAATCCGTCCACCGTGCTGAAGAAGGCCATTCCCGGAACCATCTGGAGGAACTGCCCGCCGGCGTTGATCAGGTCGATGTCCTGCTCTTCCTCTTCCGCCAGAGGGCCGCAGTTCAATACCCCGCTTTCGCTATGGTAGAAAACCACGCTGCCATCGGGTATGAAGTTGGAAACCAGCGTGGGTATGCCGATGCCCAGGTTGACGAAGCCACCATCGGGCAACTCCTTGGCCACCCGCATGGCGACCACCTCCCGGGGCAGCCGTTCCTTCTCTACCACCATCGCTTCGCCTCGCAGCTCGCCCCCAGTGGCGGGATTACTCGTAGGGTGAAAAATCTGGCGGACGTACCACCAGCCGGTCCACGTAGATTCCAGGGGTGACAATCAGCTCCGGGTCCAACTCCCCCACCTCTACAACCTCGTCCACTTCCACGATTGTAGTTCGGGCTGCTGGGGCCATGACAGCGTTGAAGTTTCGGGAGGTACCCTTGTACACCACGTTGCCCAGCGTATCCGCCCTGTGCCCCCGGATGAGGCAGTAGTCGGCTCGCAGGGCCTCTTCCAGGATGTACTCCTTCCCGTCGATTACCCGGGATTCCTTGCCCTCGGCAATGAGGGTACCGACCCCGGTGGGGGTATAGAAGGCGTGGATTCCCGCGCCGCCAGCCCTGAGCCTTTCCGCCAGGGTTCCCTGGGGTACCAGTTCCAGTTCCACCTCTCCCCGGCGGAAGGCCAGTTCAAAGGTGCTGGGACTGGAGGCCGAGGGTGAGACCGGGTAGGTGGCAATTGCCTTGGCCACCTGGCCGCTCTCCACCAGGATTGAGTGGTCTATGGCCAGCTTGCCGGCGGGGGTGCCAAAATTTACGATCCGGGCAATGCCAATGGTGTTGCTGATAATGGTCAAATTCCTGGTACCCTGGTCCCGGAGGGCAACCAGCAGGTAGTGGGCCATACCGCCCGGGCCGCCGAATCCGTCGATCATTACCATCGCCCCATCGGGCATATCCGCAATTGCCGATGCGGCATCGGGAAAGACCTTTTCCGGAGGCTGACCGTTTAGCCCTCCCAGGTCGGGGGCAATTTCCTTCACACCCTCCGCCACCGACAGGGGAGCGCCGGTAAGGGCCGCGACCTCCGGCGCCGTCCAACCCGGCGCCACCTCGACCAGGACCAGCCCGGCCCTTTCCACCCCGATCACTGCCAGGTCGGTCACAATCAGGTCAACGCAACCCCGACCATCTGCTACGGGGGAAGATTGGGCGACAATATTGGGGCTGCCATCGGAGCCGGTGTGGGGGAGCATGGCGATTACTCGTCGCCCCGATGCGCCCAGGTCCACGGAGGAACCCGGCGAAAAAATGCCGGGAGTCGCGGCGGTTTGGTAACCAACAAAGTCACCATTGGCGGAAACCTGGGCCGGCTGCATCACCACTACGTCCGGGTGGCCACCCCGCAGCATGGCGGCCCAGTCGGCCATGCCCAGAAACGCCGCACCGGGGTTCAGGGCCACTGTTTGACCGTTGGCGTCCACTGCGTACCTGCCGGCGGGGATGTCCCCGACCGAGGGTAACCCATAGCCAATAACGCCACCCTCGGACAACAACTGCACCGGAGCATTGGCGGGTAGGACCTCGGCGACCAGCGTGGGCCAGCCGGCGCCCAGGGCCACAGCCTGGCCGGGGCTGAACTCGGCGGCCACCCGTCGGGCCATGGCTAAAGTGTCTAGTCTCTCTGGCATTCCGTTCCTGGCGCAGGTCTGGCCTGGGGAATCAGGCCGCAGCTACAATACGGTTTACGAAAATCCCGGGGGATATTATGCCTTCCGGATCCAAATCGCCCGGTTCAACTATCTGGTCCGCCTCGGCGACGGTTATGCGCGCGGCCATGGCCATGGCTGGTCCCCAGTTGCGGGCCGAACCTCCATAATTGGCGTTGCCCAGGGTATCTGCCGCCACCACCCGAATCAGAGCGTAGTCGGCCTTCAGGGGAAGTTCCAAGACGGCATCGCCCTGAGCGAAAGATCGTTTTTCTTTGCTCGCTTCGAACCTGGTACCCACCGGGGTGGGGAGGAATACACCGCCAATGCCGGCTCCGCCAGCCCTCAACCTTTCCACCAAAACGCCCTGGGGAACCACCTCGATTTCCAGCTTTCCCGACTGCCACCGCTCCTGTACTGAGCCGCCGTCGCCCACCGCAAAGGGAAGGGAGGTAATCAGCTTCCTCACCTGGCCGTTGGCCACCAGGCGGGCCACCGGGTCGGAATTGCTTCCCCCGCCCTGGCCGTCCGGGAGAGGGGGACCTGCCGAGTACACCAGCGTAAGGTCACCCTTTCCCATTTCCGCCAGGCAGTCCAACAGACCGGCGGCCATGCCGTATCCGCCAAACCCGGAAACCAGCACGGTCGCCCCGTCCTCCAGGTCGGCCAGCGCCGCTTGAAACGAGTCGTAAACCTTACCTTGGGCCAAAGGGGAGCTCCTCCTGAATCTGCCGCCAATTCTAACAGCATTTCCTTCGAGGGTGAAGCATTACCGAATTGGCGAGCGTATGCCAGAAAAGAAAAAGACCGCCCCGAAATTTCGGGGCGGTCCACATTAGGCTCTACAGCCCGGCGCCGAACCGATGGGGTCTAGTAGTCCATCGGGGGCATGGCCGGCGCGGCCGGGGCGGGCTCGGGGATTTCGGTGATCATGGACTCGGTGGTGAGGACCATGGCCGCGACGCTGGCAGCGTTCTGCAGGGCGTAGCGGGTGACCTTCACCGGGTCAACGATACCGCGCTCCATCATGGGGCCAAACTCGCCGATGTCGGCATCGTAGCCGTAGTCGTCGGCCTGCTGCTTGACCTGGTTCAGGACGACGGCGCCTTCGGAGCCGGCATTTTCCACGATGAGCTTGAGGGGCTGTTCCAGAGACCGGCGAATGATGTTCACGCCGACCTCTTCGTCGTCGGACAGGCCGGAAAGGCTGTCCAGGGCGCGCTGGGCGCGAACCAGGGCAACTCCGCCACCGGGGACGATGCCTTCTTCAACCGCGGAACGAGTGGCGGACAGGGCGTCCTCAACCCGGGCCTTGCGCTCCTTGAGCTCGATTTCGGTGGCGGCCCCTACCTTGATGACCGCAACGCCGCCGGACAGCTTGGCCATCCGCTCCTGCAGCTTTTCCCGATCGAACTCGGAGGTGGTCTCTTCAATCTGGGTCTTGATCTGGTTGATTCGGGCCTGGATGGCCTCTTCGGAACCGCGACCCTCGACGATGGTGGTCTCGTCCTTGGTGGAACTGACCCGGCGAGCGTGGCCGAAGTCTTCGACGACGGCGGAATCCAGCTTGCGTCCGGTCTCTTCGCTGACGACGGTGCCGCCGGTCAGGATGGCGATGTCTTCCAGCATGGCCTTGCGGCGATCGCCGAATCCGGGGGCCTTGACGGCCAGGATGTTGAGGGTGCCGCGCAGCTTGTTAACCACCAGGGTGGCCAGGGCTTCGCCGTCCACGTCCTCACCGATGACAACCACGTTCTTGCGGCCCACCTGGAGCAGCTTCTCCAGGGCGGGAAGCAGGTCGGCCACGGCCGAAACCTTCTTGTCGGTAATAATCAGGGAGGCGTCTTCGATGACGGCTTCCATCCGGTCGGAGTTGGTGATGAAGTAGGGAGAGATGTAGCCGCGGTCGATCTGCATGCCTTCCACGTACTCAATCTCGTCGGACAGGCCCTTGGATTCTTCGACGGTTATCACGCCGTCCTTGCCGACCTTCTCCATGGCTTCGGCGATGGTCTCGCCGATGGCGTCTTCGTGGGCGGACAGGCTGGCAACCTGGCCGATGCGGTCACGGGTCTCCACGGGCTGGGCCATGCCCCGCAACTCGTCCACCACGGATGCGACGGCGTGTTCGATGCCGCGCTTGATGGCCATGGGGTTGGCGCCGGCGGTCACATTCTTGAAGCCTTCGTTGATCAGGCTCTGGGCGAGCACGATGGAGGTGGTGGTTCCGTCACCGGCGGCGTCATTGGTCTTGGTGGCGGCTTCCTTCAGCAACTGGGCGCCCATGTTCTCGAAGGCGTCGGGGAGCTCGATTTCCTTGGCGATAGTTACGCCATCGCTGCAGACCAAGGGCGGGCCAAACTTCTTGTCCAGGACCACGTTGCGGCCCTTGGGCCCCAGGGTAACTTTGACCGATTCGGCCAGGGTGTCAATACCTACTCGAAGCGTCTTGCGAGCCTCCTCCGAGTAAGCCATTTTCTTTGCGGGCATCTCTGTCCTCCTGCGTTGAATCTAGCTTGATTTCAAGTGTTCCCGGCGGTCTTGCCATCCGCCATTCGGGTGCTCCGGCTTTCGGCGCGAAACTCTGTTTAGGAAACCTTGGCGAGAACGTCGCTCTCGCGCATGATCAGGTATTCGTCGTCGCCATCCTTGTACTCGGTGCCGGCGAACTTGGAGTAGATAACCCGGTCGCCAACGCTCAGTTCCATGGGAATCCGGTTGCCGTCGTCGGTGGCCCGGCCGGGTCCTACCGCCACTACCTCGCCCTCCTGGGGCTTTTCCTTGGCGGTGTCCGGCAGGAAAATTCCGCCGCGGGTGGTCTGCTCTTGTTCGATGGGCTTGATAATTATCCGCTCCCCTAGTGGAGCAAAATTAGCCATGGTATCTGCTTGTTCCTCCTTTCGAATCTTCTTTGCCTTGTCACAATTTTAGCAGTCTCCGGCAGAGACTGCTAATTCATCGTAATAAAGGCATTACTCCTTGTCAAGATATAATCTGCCGCTTAGTATTAGCCATGCCACTGAAACCATGTCTGACATGAACTCCCACGCAGCATACCGGCATATCCAGTTGACCTACCAGGAATGGGGAACCTGGCGCACGGCGACCCTTCGCCTTTCCCAGCCCCAGTCTCGCAACATGGTTAACGAGGCGATGGCGGAGGAGTTTCGGGATGCCTGCGGCCAGGTGGCCGAGGATGACGGCTGCCGGCTGCTGACGGTGACCGGCGCTGGTGATGCCTTTTCCGTGGGCCGTTGCGCCGTTGGCGGAGACGGGGAAGAGATTGCGAACCAGATTAGCAGGCTCAGGGTGAGCCACGCCTTGGCTTCGCTGCCCATACCCACCTTGGCCATCATAAACGGGGACGCCATTGGTCAGGGGCTGGAGCTGGCTCTGGCCGCCGACCTGCGAATCGCCACGGAGACGGCGATGCTGGCCCTTTGGGAACCCGGACAGCCCTGCATGCCCTGGGACGGCGGCACCCAACGGCTGCCCCGTCTGGTTGGTCCATCCTGGGCGTTGGACCTGGCCCTGACCGGCCGGCAGGTCGGCGCCAGGGAAGGCCTCAAGCTGGGCCTGGTCAACCGGGTGGCCGCCCCGGCGCAGCTGGACGAGGCATCCCGGCAACTTATCGAAGAATGCCTGACCGCCGCCCCCATAGCGTCCCAGTACGCCAAGGAAGCCGTGCAAAAGGGAATGGACCTTGCCCTGGAGCAGGGGTTGCGATTGGAGGCAGACCTGAGCGTCATCCTCCAGAGTACGCAGGACCGGGCCGAGGGCATTGCTTCCTTCCAGGAGCGGCGCGGCCCCCGATTCCGCGGGGCATGACCATGGCGATATGCCAATAGGAAGTGAATCCTTTGAAAGTCAAGCTGGACCTGCACACCCACGTATGGGAGGCGTTCAATTTCGAGCCTCCGTCCCTGTCCATCGCCGAAAAGGTCATAGGCCAAATCAAGGCCCAGGGCATCGATGGCATCGGCATTACCGACCATCACAATTGGCAATGGGGCGCCGAATTCAAGGAGTTGGTGGACGAACACTTCCCGGGAGAGGTAATCGTCATCCCCGGCTGGGAGATTGAAATACGCCCGCCCCACAGTCCCTTTGACGAATACCAGGTTGCCGAATTATTCCTGCCCGAAGGGGGGGTCTTTCGTATCTACTGCCACCCCGGCTACTACTCTCCGAATATCATCATCGAGGAGGATGTTCACGCCATCGAAATTGACAACCATATCCACAACTGGCATATCCGAAAGCCCCTGGTGCAGGAGGTAGCCGACGCCAACTCCCTGATGACGGTCTCGGTGAGCGACGCCCACGTCCTGGAGAACCTGGGTATCCGGCACACCGAGGTTGAGCTGGACGAACTCTATCGCCGCGCCATGCCCCTGGAACGGTGGCAGGGATAGCCGGAGCCGGAGAGAGTTCCCATGTCCGGCTACGCCACCATCCTCTACGAGAAACGGGGTGGAGTGGCCCACCTCTCGCTGAACCGGCCCCACGCCCTGAATGCCTACAACATACGGATGCGGGACGACTTTTCCCAGGCGCTGGAGGCGGTTGGGTGGGACGACGAAGTAACAGCCCTTATAATATCGGGGCAGGGCAGGGCCTTTTGCGCCGGCGCCGACCTGACCGAGTTTGGCACGGCCCCGTCCCTGGCAATTGCCCGTCAGGTGCGCTGGCAGCGGGATGTATGGGGGCAATTGATCGGTATCGCCATCCCAACAATTGCGGCCATTCACGGCTATTGCATCGGCTCGGGGGTGGAAATTGCCCTGCTGTGCGACCTGCGAATCGTCGCCGAGGATAGCCTGTTTGCCATGCCGGAAACCCACTTGGGTATGATACCGGCAGCCGGGGGCAGCCAAACCCTGCCCCGCCACGTGGGAGCCTCGCCGGCCTTGGATCTGTTGCTGACGGGACGCCGTCTGGGGTACGTGGAGGCCCTTGAGTTTGGCCTGGCCACCCGCGTCGCCCCACCTGAATTGCTGATGGAGCAGGCCTGGGCGTTGGCCGGGAGCCTGGCCGCCGTTCCGGGCAAGCAGTTGACCGCCGTCAAGCGGGCCCTTCGCGAAGGGCAAGACCTGGACCTGGCCACGGGTTTGGAACTGGAGGAGCGGTTGGCCCGCGGGGCCTGGCAGGGGCAGACCAATTGTGCACCGTAAGCACACGACCGGGCAGGTCGGGGCAGCCCCGACATCCCATCGACCAGGTCCCTGTAGCCAGGGAGATTGCAGAGGAAATTAGATCGGTGACCGGATGAACACTAGCGAATTGTTGATGATTGCCGGCGCAATCGTACCCGACCGGCCAGCCCTGCTCTTTGAGGAGCAGCGCATCACCTTTGCCCAGTTGCAGGAGCGGGTCAACTCCCTGGCCAACGCCCTGGACGAAAGGGGTGTACAACCGGGTGACCGGATTGCCACCATGCAGGTGAACACCCACCAGAGCATTGAACTCTACTTTGCCGCCGCCCAGTTGGACGCCATCTACGTGCCCCTGAACTTCCGGGCCAAGGCTGAGGAACTGGCCCAGATGCTCAGGATTGCCGACCCCAGGTTCTTGTTCATTGGAGAACGCTACCTGCCCCTGATCGAGAACGTGGACTGGCTGGCTCCGGAACAGGTGGTAACCATGGATTGCCCCGCCGGCCCAGGTCAGCATTCCTACGATGATCTGCTGCAGGCTTCTCCCGACCAGCTCCATTTCCCGGAAGGGGACGACCAGGACGTTGCGGTCATTATGTTCACCTCCGGTACCACCAGCGTCCCCAAGGGGGTCCAGCTGAGCCACGGCAGCTTTACCTCCTACCTGCTGACCACCGTGGAGCCGGCAGACCCGGACGTGGAGGAGACCAACCTGCTGACGGTTCCCCTCTATCATGTGGCCGGCCTGCAGGGAGCGCTGGCGGCGATCTACGGGGGCCGTACCCTGGCAATCATGCGCCAATTCGAACCGGAGGAATGGCTTACCCTGGCCCAGAATTGCCGAGCCAACCGGGCAATGCTCGTGCCAACCATGTTAAAGCGGCTGATGGATCACCCCGGTTTCCATGACTTTGACCTGTCCTCCATGCAGGTGATTACCTACGGCGCCGCGCCCATGCCGGTTCCGGTTATCCGGCAGGCCATTGAAGAGTTCCCCGGCGTCCGTTTCATCAATGCCTTTGGGCAAACGGAAACCGCCTCCACCATAACCATGCTGCCCCCAGAAGACCACGTGCTGGACGGCTCACCGGAGGAGGTGGAGACCAAATTGCGCCGCCTTTCCTCCATCGGCAAGCCCCTGGAGGACGTGGAAGTGTTGATCGTGGATGAGGAGGGACAGGCCGTGGCAGCTGGCCAGGTGGGAGAAATCGTTGCACGGGGCGAACGGATGATGAAGGGGTATTGGCAGGAGCAGGAAGCCACGGTCGATACCATTCGTGACGGCTGGGTTTACACCGGCGACCTGGCATACCAGGATGAGGATGGTTACATCTTTCTGACCGGGCGGGCCAGAGACTTCATCAAGCGGGGCGGAGAGATGATTTCGCCGGAAGAGGTGGAGCAGACGCTCATGTCCCATCCCCTGGTGGACGAGGCGGCCATCATCGGCGTTCCCCACCTGGAATGGGGCGAAGAGGTTCGGGCGCTGGTTGTTCGCTCCTCCGATGGAGTGGACGAGGCGGAGCTGATCGAATACTGTTCCCAGCGTCTGGCCAGCTTCAAGCGCCCCCAGTCCGTGGTGTTCATAGACCGGCTGCCCCGTAATGTGATGGGCAAGGTGTTGAAGCGGGACCTGCGCGAGGAGTACAGCTACCCGGTGGATGACTAATGGACGTCCATGGCGTTGCGCCAATGCCGAAACGGGCAAGAGACAGTTGACCGTTCCCAGCAACGCTATTGACTCAACCGAGTACAGTTCTCAGGGCCTGCCGTAGCAAGCGGCTGTGAAAAGCAACCGGATTACGCGACAAGGAAGGGAAGGATGAAGATTGCGGTAATGGGCGCCGGTGGCGTGGGCGGCTACTTCGGTGGGTTGCTGGCCCGGGCCGGCAATGACGTAACCTTCGTGGCCCGGGGGACGCATCTGGAAGCCATCCGCGCCAACGGCCTTCGGGTGGAGAGCGCCAACGATGGTACCTTTACCGTCCCCGGCAATGCCGTTGAAAATACAACCAAACTTGGCCCCCAGGAACTGGTGCTGTTCACCGTCAAAATGTACCACAACGCCGGCGCCGTGGCCGCGGTGAAGCCCATGCTGGGGCCCGACTCCCTGGTCCTCACCCTGCAGAACGGCATTGACAACGGGCAGCAATTGGCCGAATCCTTCGGGCGGGAGCGGGTGCTGATCGGTTCCTGCTACCTGGAGGGCCGCATCAGGGAACCGGGCGTTGTTACCCAAGGCGGGCCCGGAAGGGCATCCTTCGGGGAATTGGAACCGGGCATTACGGAACGGTGCGAGCGACTGCTGGCAGTGTTCCGGGAGGCCAACTGGCGAGTGGACCTGGAAGAAAATATGCCGGGAATGCTCTGGAAGAAGTTTTCCTACCTGGCCGGCTCAGCGGCCGTGGGCGCCGCCACCCGTACTCTCTTCGGTGAAATGCGATCCATACCGGAAACCAGGTACGTCATTCGCCGGGCCATCGAGGAAATTCTGGAGGTGGGCCGGGCATCCGGCGCCCCGATCATGGACGACTCGCTGGACTGGTGCCTGACCTCGCTGGACAATTTTCCGGCCACTGGTATGTCGTCTCTGGGCAAGGACTTCCTTGAAGGGCGTCCGGTAGAATTGGACGGCCTGACCGGGACTGCCATTCGCCTCGGTCGGGAATACGGTGTACCCACGCCGGTGAACGACACCCTATACGGTATCCTGAAACCCTGGGCGCTGCGCATCGAGCAGGAACTGCAGTCGGGGGAGCACGGCAACTGATCCGGGTGGGCGGCCCGCTGGGAAATCTCCCAACGCCGGGCGCCAGGGCAAAATGGCGCCGGGCAATCCACCAATTTCCGGCAATTCCGTAATTCTGGAATCTCGCAACTTGTGGAGGAAACTAGGGAATGAAAGCAGCCAGGCTGGTCGGTCCCCGGCAGTTTGAAATAATTGATGCGGAGGTGCCCACACCGGATAATGGGCAATGCCTCATCCGGTTGGAGAAACTGTCGGTGTGCGGCAGCGACATCCGCCACGAATACAGCCACCTGTTCTTGGAAGACCACTACCCGGGCCGCATCGGGGTGCCGGGCCATGAATGCGCCGGCGTGGTGGTGGAAAGCCGTTGCCAGGAATTCACCGAGGGACAACGGGTCATCATCTACCCCGGTCGCGGCGCCAACTCCGGGGGTTTGGTGGAATACATCACCTCAGGCCCCGACCTGATGTGCGCCCTGCCCGATGAGGGAGACCTGGCGGAGTGGGTGCTGTGCCAGCCTTCCGGAACGGTCCTGTATTCAGTCCAGCAGATGGGCAGCCTGCTGGGCAAGGACGTGGTGGTGGTCGGCCAAGGAGTCATCGGCCTTTCCTTCACCATGCTCTGCGCCAAGTTGGGCGCCCATAGGTTGGTGGGAATCGACCCCCTAGATTATCGGCTGGATTGGTCTAAGAAGCTGGGCGCCAACCATACCTTCAATCCCGACCAGGTAAACGTGATAGAGGCGGTGGAGGAACTGACGGGCGGGCGAGGCGCCGACGTAGTGGTGGAGGCGGCCGGATACCCGGACAGTTTCAATACGGCCCTGCGCCTGGTGGCTCAGTTCGGCAAGGTAATGGTGTTCGGCATTCAGGGCGAGGAGTTCATTCCGGTGGAACACAACCTGCTGATGGAACGGCAACCGGAACTGATTCCCACCACGGGGGGTCGCCTGCGCGAACCCATGGCGCCCATCCGCACCATGGTGGACCTGAAGCACCGGGGCTGGTGCGACCCGGGCCAGATGCTAACCCATCGCCTGCCCTTTGAGGAGGTGCAAAGGGCCTTCGAAATGTACGAGAACCAGGAGGACGGCATCATCAAGGTTGTAATGACCGTTTGACCCAAGTATGGGCCACCCCCAACCAACCACCCAGAACCACTCAATACTTCACTACGGGAGGAACAATGGGAACCTATCGGATGTACACCGGCAACGACGGACAAACCCACATCGAGACCATCGACCTGGATAACACCCCGTCCTGGACCAGCGCCCAAGATGCCACGACCATCACCTTCAGGGAGGCCCCGGTGGGACGTTTCCAGGACTGGCACCCGGCGCCCCGGGCGCAATATGTCATCATTCTGTCGGGCCAACTGGAAATCGGTCTGGGGGACGGCTCCAAGCACGTCTTTGGCCCTGGCGACGCCCGCTTGGTGGCCGACACCACCGGCCAGGGACATACTACGGCCACCTACGGCGACGTACCCTGTGTCACCGCCACCATTCCCCTGGCCAACCAGGGGTAAGCCTGCCGAACCGGAACCGCAAGGGGAACCCTTCGGGAAGGGCGTCGAATACCACCAGGGGCGCACGGATGTGCGCCCCTGCCCATTTCGTCAAATGATCGCCTCTGCCGCTTCAGGTCTTTCTGACTACTAGCCCTCCGGGTAGGTGAGCTTCAGGAGGGTGTGGCGCCGATTCAGGGTGAAGGGGCGGACATCCTCCGGCCAGCTTCCCGCGTCCACCGCCTCACTCCAGCCGCTACTGGTCAGCACCTCCGGCGATTCCAGTTCATAGATGGCGTGGTGTTTGGGTTCGTTCTCGATGACGATGCGCCGCGTCTCCCCACCCATGACCATGACCAGTTCCTGGGTTTCAAATCGGGCCACGGAGATCACCCCCTCCACCTGGGAGAGCATGGGACAATGCTCCTCGTTGTAAACCTGGTTGAACCTGGCTTCTCTATCCGGCTGCACATCCATGCTGGCGATGAAAAGGTACCTGGATTGTGGGGCCATCTTTCGATCTCCTGACAAGTGAATTAGAGCCGCGGGTTGATGGACAGGTAGCGGGTTCCCCTTGAAGGCGCGCACCAAGCCACCGAAGGGCTCAGCAGAACCCTGGGTTCCTCACCCTGCTTGAGAGAAAGCGTCCCTCTCTTGGCGACGACTAGAAGGCCCGACGGTGGGATGTCTCGGTCTCGGCAGAGGTGATGAACTCCAGCAGCACGGCGCGACCCTCTTCCGTCTGCTGCCGGGCCCGGCGGAAGGCCGCCGCCACGTCCGAGGGGTCTTCAATGCGTTCGGCGTAGCCGCCCATGGCCCGGCCCATGTCGGCATAGTTGCCGCCCAGGTCACGGGTGCCGAAGAGGGCGTGGGAGGTGGCCATGGCGTTCGTTTCCACCGCCATGGTGGAGTTGTTCAGGACCACAGTGATAATCGGTATGCCGCAACGGGCCGCCGTCTCGAAGTCCAGACCGGTCATGCCAAAGGCCGCGTCGCCCATGAAATTGACGCATACCTTCTCGGGCTTGGCCAGCTTGGCCCCCATCACCAACCCCAAACCCGTACCCAGGCCGTGGGACTTGCCCCACCCCAAGTAGCTGCGCGGTCCCTCGGTGCGGTAGAAGGGCATTATCTGGTCGCGAGGGCTGCCCGAATCGTGGGTTACGATGGCCTCGCTGGGGGGAACCGTCTGCATGAACTCCTTGATTATGCGATAGGGATTTATGGGGGCGCCGGCATCGTTGAGCTTGTGTACCCAATTATTCAACCAGGCGTCCCGTTCCGAGCTAATTTCATTGGCATTGCTTGAATCGTTCTTGCGACTGTCACCCACTATTTCCCGACAGGCCTCGATCATCTGGCGCAGGACCAGCTTGGCATCGCCCACGATGGGATGGTCCACATCGTAGTCCTTGTTGATGTCGCGGGGGTCGTTGGTGGCGTGAATCAACGTCTTCCCCGGCGGGATGTTCATGGACATGCCATGCTTGGTGAAGCTGCACCCGATACCAAGAATAACGTCGGAGCGGCGCACAAAGTGGTACACCGGGCCGGACATGACGCCGGAGCCGCTGCCCAGGGCCAGGGGATGGGTCTCCGGAAATGCGCTCTTGCCCAGCAGGGTGGTCATGACCGGCGCCTGAAGCAACTCGGCCAACTCAATCAGGTCGTCATAGGCCCGGGCGTAGAGGACGCCCTGGCCGGCGTGAATTACTGGGTAGCGGGCGTTGCACAGGGCGCGAGCCGCCGCTTCCACGTCTGCGGGGTTGCCTTGGGAGGCTACCTGCCTTACCCGGCCGCTCCAGAAGAAGTCCGACTCCTGCACTTCCTCCAGGGCAATGTCCGACGGGATTTCCACCATCACCGGACCCACCCGTCCCTGGTTCAGGCTGGCGAAGGCCCGGCGCATAATCTGGGATGTTCGCGAGGGCGCGTTGATCTGCTCGACGTATTTTGTTACGCCGGCATAGTTGGGCACGGAGTTGAAGTGGGGGATAATGCCCTGACGTTCCCGCGGCTCGCCTAGGGGCAACAGCAATATGGGCGTGGAATCGGAGTAGGCGGTGGCCACACCGGGATAGGCATTTTCGGCGCCGGGGCCATATTGCATGGCAAAGACCCCCGGAACCTCTCCGTCGGTGACCCGGCTATAGCCGTCGGCAATGCCCACACCCACCCGTTCCTGGCGGCAGACGATGGGGCGGATACCGGCAGCCGCGGCCGCTTCGATTACGGGGGTGGTGGGAAAGCAGCTGAGATATTCAACGCCTTCCCGCTTCAAGATTTCGGATATGGCTTCAATGGTATTCATTCCCCTATCCCCCTGCTTCCATAGATTTCAGGCGCTTTCACCCCGTGCCCGGATTCGCGCAGATTGTTGCCGGGAAGTCCTAACGCAGCAGTTGCTTGGCGGCATTGGAACTTGGGAACTCTTCAGGCCCGCGCCGATTCAAAGGCGGCGATCTTGTCTTCCTGCTGAAGGGTCAGGCCGATGTCGTCCAGGCCGTTGAGCAGGCAATAGCGCCGGAAGGAGTCAACGTCGAACTCGGCGACAACTTCCTCGTTCTCGTCCCAAACTCGCTGACTTTCCAAGTCAACGTGCAACTGGATGCCAGGGTTGTTTAGAGCCAGGTCCATCAGTTGACGCACCGTTTCCTCGGGCAGGACTATGGGCAGGAGACCGTTCTGGAAGCAATTGTTGAAGAAAATATCGGCGAAGCTGGGCGCTATGACGCAGCGAATACCATACTCATTCAAAGCCCACGGCGCATGCTCTCTTGACGAGCCGCAGCCAAAGTTCCGGCCGGCAATGAGGATGTTCGCGTTGGCATAGTCGGGCTGGTTCAGCACAAACTCGGGCCGAGGGCTGCCGTCCTCATTGAACCGCCACCGCTCGAATAGGTACTGTCCGTAACCGGTGCGCCTAATGCTCTTCAAGTGAATCGCGGGGATAATGGCATCAGTGTCCACATTCACCCGATCCAGGGGAGCGGCCACGCCGTTGATTCTCACAAAGGGTTCCATAATCTCCTCGCTTCTTCCATATCTCTAGTGATTCTGATCTCCGCCCGAATTCCGCGGAGAATCGGGGAGTTACGCCCCTACCATTCCCTGATGTCAACGAAGTGGCCGGCGATGGCGGCGGCGGCGGCCATGGGCGGGCTTACCAGGTGGGTGCGACCACCCTTGCCCTGGCGTCCCTCGAAGTTCCGGTTGGAGGTGGAAGCGCACCGTTGGCCCGGAGCCAGGATGTCCGGGTTCATGCCCAGGCACATGGAGCAGCCTGCCACCCGCCAGTCGAACCCGGCATCCATGAAGATACGGTCCAGGCCTTCCGTCTCCGCCTGCACCTTCACCAGGGCGGAACCGGGAACAACCATGGCATGAACGTCGGGGTGTACCTTGCGCCCCTTCACCACCTCGGCGGCGGCCCGCAGGTCCTCCAGGCGTGAGTTGGTGCAGGCGCCGATGAACACTCGGTCCAACTTGATGTCCGAAATGGGAGTGTCCGGTTCCAGGTCCATGTAGGTCAACGCCCGCTCGGCGTTTTCCCGTTGGGCCGGGTCATCAAAGGAAGCCGGGTCCGGCACCCGGTCGGTTACCCGCGCCACCATGCCGGGGTTGGTGCCCCAGGTGACGAAGGGTTCCAACGCGCCAGCATCGATTTCCACCAGCTTGTCGAAGGTCGCGCCGGCGTCGGTTGGGAGCTTCCGCCATTCTTCGATGGCCTTCTCCAGGTCTTTGCCCTTGGGGGCATACTGGCGCCCCGACACGTACTGGAAGGTCGTTTCGTCGGGCGCGATCATGCCAGCCCTGGCGCCACCCTCGATGCTCATGTTGCACACGGTCATGCGGCCGTCCATGGACAGGGAGCGTATGGCCTCGCCGGTGTACTCGATGACATGGCCCACACCGCCGCCGATGCCGATTTGACCGATGATACCCAGGATGACGTCCTTGGCCACCACGCCGGGGGGCAACTGGCCGTTGACCCGCACCTCCATGGTCTTGGGTTTGAACTGGCGCAGGGTCTGGGTAGCCAGCACGTGCTCCACCTCCGAGGTGCCAATGCCCAGGGCAAAACACCCCAAAGCGCCGTGGGTGGAGGTGTGGCTGTCCCCGCACACGACCGTCTTGCCCGGCAGGGTGTACCCCAGGTCCGGGCCGATGACGTGGACGATTCCCTGGTAGGGGCTGTACCGGTCATAGAGGGGAATGCCGAACTCGCGGGTATTCTCCACCATGGCGTCCAGTTGGCCCCGCGAAATCTCGTCGGTGATGGGAAGAGACAGGTCCCAGGTGGGGGTATTGTGATCAACCGTTGCGACCGTCAAGTCCGGACGCCTAACCTTGCGACCGGCCATACGCAGCCCCTCGAAGGCCTGAGGGGTGGTGACCTCATGAATCAAATGCAGGTCAACATACAGTACGGAAGGCTGACCCGGTTCTTCGTGCACCAGGTGAGCGTCCCAGATTTTTTCAAACATCGTCCTTGGCGCCATAGGTAAGAACTCTCCGTAAAAGTTTGCGATTCCCGCAGCATTGGCTCCGCTTGAAAGGGCAAGCGGCAAGTTCCGGCCATTATACCATCCTGCCCTTGGGTTGACAGCAAAGGAAAGGGGAATCGGTGTCCGGTTTCGGTAACTGCCTGTCCTATGTTGAACCGGACTGACAATGCCCGTATCATGGTAATGGTCGTGCCAGGCGACCTGAGGTAGCCTGAAAAAGCAGGCTCGCCATTAGACAGTGAATAACAGGAGCTTAGCCATGCCCAATGCTGACGCCGTGACGCTGCCAACCAACGTGCGGCCCACCCATTACCAGATAACACTGCAGCCCGATATGGCCAATTTCACCTTTGACGGGCTGGAAGTCATTGAAATCGAGGTAATCGAAGCCACTTCGACCATTGTCCTCAATGCCTGCGAAATGCGCGTATCCGCCGGTATGGTCATCAAAGATGGCCGTTGGATTCGCGCCTCCTCCATTGCCCAGGACGAAGAGACGGAGACCGTAACCCTGACCTTTCCCGAAACCATAGGAGTTGGGCCGGCCCAACTGGACCTGCGGTTCGCCGGGGAACTGAACGATAAGTTGCGCGGCTTCTACCGCAGCCAGTACCTGAATCCGGAGGGCGAGGTCAGCTACCTGGCCACCACCCAGTTCGAGGCGACGGACGCCCGCCGCGCCTTTCCCTGCTGGGATGAACCCGCCTGCAAGGCCACCTTCCAGTTGACCCTGAACATTCCTGCAAACATGGTGGCGGTCAGCAATACCCCCATCCTGGAGCAGGCCGGCCTGGATGCCGGTTTCAAGTCCATCATGTTCGCCCGCACCCCCATTATGTCCACCTACCTCATGGCCTTCGTAATTGGTGACCTCACCCATATTGAACAGGAAGCCAGCAGCGGCACCCGGGTGGGTGTCTGGACCACCCGGGGCAAGGAAGAGCAGGGGCGCTTTGCCCTGGAGACCTCGGCCCGGATGCTCACCTTCTTCAACGAGTATTTTGGCATTCCCTATCCGCTGGAAAAGCTGGACCACATCGCCATACCCGACTTTGCCGCCGGGGCGATGGAAAACTGGGGCTGCATCACCTACCGGGAAACGGCCCTGCTGGTTGATCCGGAGAATTCCTCGGCCGGTACCCGCCAGAGGGTGGCGGAGGTTGTGGCCCACGAAATGGCCCACATGTGGTTCGGTGACCTGGTGACCATGGAATGGTGGGACGACCTGTGGCTTAACGAGAGCTTCGCCTCCTGGATGGGAACGAAGGCCACCGATTGGGCCTTCCCAGACTGGGAGATGTGGACCCAGTTCGTCAACATGGATACCAACCGGGCGCTCAGCCTGGACGGTTTGAAGAATTCCCATCCCATCGAGCAGGAGGTGAAGGATCCGGCGGAGATAAGCCAACTGTTCGACGCCATCAGCTACAGCAAGGGCGCCTCGGTAATCCGAATGCTGGAGCAGTTCCTGACTCCCGAAGTGTTCCGCCAGGGTTTGCACCAGTACTTAACGGCCAACCAGTACGCCAACGCCTGCACCGAGGACCTATGGGCGGCCCTGGAAGAGGCTTCCCAACTCCCCGTATCCGCCATTATGAAGACCTGGACCGGTCAGATGGGGTACCCGGTGTTGAAGGTGGAAACCCAAGACTCCGGTGACGGACTGGAACTTGCCATATCCCAGGAGCGTTTCGTTTATGACAATCTGCTGGGGGAATCGCAGTCCGAGGGCCTGGTATGGCAGGTGCCCGTGGGAATTGCCCAAGGGGGCTCCGACGCCCCGGCTACCCTGGTGATGGACGCGCCCAATGCCCGGGTACAGCTGCCCCGGCCCGCCCGCGGTGATGGCTATTTCAAGGTGAACCCGTCGCAAACCGGATTCTTCCGGGTGAATTATTCGGAGGATGATTGGCAGCGGTTGATTCCCGCGATCAAGGCCCTGACCCTGGCGGCCACCGACCGGCTGGGCATCCAGAATGACGCCTACGCACTCTCCAAGGCGGGGCTTCTATCCATCACCCAGTTCCTCGACATTGCGGCTGCCTACGAGAACGAAACCGACGCCTCCGTTTGGAGCGACCTGGCCAGCAATTTGCGGGACATCGAACTGCTGGTGGCGGACGAGCCATATTACGAAAACTACCGGGCCTTCGCCCGCGACCTCTTCGGCCCGGCAGCCCACCGCATCGGCTGGGACGCGCGGCCCGGCGAGGGTCACTTGGACGCTCTGCTCCGTTCCACTGTGCTGGGTCAGGCCGGCGGCTACGGCGACCCGGGAATATTGGGCCAGGCAACCGACCGCTTCCAGACTTACCTGAAAGACAACGCATCCCTTCACCCCGACCTGCGGGGGGTTGTCTTTAGCCTGGCGGCCCAGGCCGGCGACCGGCAAACCTACGACCAACTCTGGGAACTGGAGAGGGACGCGGACCTGCAGGAGGAGAAGATTCGGCTGTTGCTGGCGGTGTGCCGTTTCACCCAGGCGGAATTGCTGGAGGAAACCCTGCGGCGCACTCTCACGGACGAGGTTCGCTCGCAGGACACCATCTCCGTAGTCACCGCGGTAGCCGCGAACCTGAAGGGACGCCATTTGGCATGGCAATTCGTCAAGGACAATTGGGCAGAGTTCGACCGCCGCTATGGTTCAGGGGGCTTTGGTCTGATGCGGCTGGTTTCGGTCTGTGGCAATTTCACCGACTCCGCCAAGATACCGGAGGTGGAGGAGTTCTTCAGGGAGCACCCGGCCCCCGCCGCCGAGCGCACCATCCGCCAATCCCTGGAAAAGGTGCGGCTGAACTCCCGCTGGCTGGAACTGAACCGGGAAGCGTTGGGGAAGCGGTTTGGGTAGGCCCATCGGCATATATCCCGCCATGGGCTGATTGGCTTCGAAATTTTTGGTGTGCCAGAGACGATTGCCCTTAGCCATCAGGGTAATCGTCTCATGGCTTACTGGGTGGCATACAACCCTGCCGGCGATAATAGTCCATACCAAACAGGTAATCAGCAAGTTCCTCAGCAGCCAGGCTCCGCTTGCGGTGGCTGAAACCAGGGGACATAGCTCCCTCGGCTGAATCGAGTTGCCGCCCGCTTCCCCGCTCTTGGTCCCAATTGTCAACACCCCGTTTGACACTCTCCGCCCCGGACTGTAGGCTTTGCCCCAGCGCATATTCATTAATCAGTGGGAATATATGGATAATCAGGAAAGAATTAATCAACTGAAATCGCTGCTGGCGCAACGAATCCTTGTCGTTGATGGCGCGATGGGCACTTCCATTCAGAGCAGGAACCTGGGTCCGGAGGACTTTGGCGGCGCTGACTACGAAGGCTGTAACGAGTACCTCATCATCACCCGGCCGGACGTTATATCTGATATTCACCAGGACTACCTGAGCGCCGGCGCCGACATTTTGGAGACCAATACTTTCGGCGCCACCTCGGTGGTGCTGGCGGAGTACGATCTGGCCCACGAGGCTCGCCGCATTAACCAGATTGCCGCAGAGTTGGCGCGGAAGGTTGCCGATGCCGCCAGCACACCGGAGAAACCCCGCTTTGTCGCCGGTTCCATGGGGCCAACCACCAAGACCATCTCCGTTACCGGTGGCATCACCTTCGACGAGCTGGCCGAAGCCTACCGCGAGCAGGCCCTGGGCCTGGTGGAGGGCGGCGCCGATCTCCTGTTGCTGGAAACAACCCAGGACACGATAAACGTCAAGGCAGGACTCATCGGCGTGGACCAGGCCTTCGGCGAGCTGGGGTTCGAAATTCCCGTGGCCATCCAGGGTACCATTGAGCCCATGGGAACGCTGCTGGCCGGTCAGGACGCCGAGGCCTTCTACACTTCCCTGGCCCACCGGGACCTGCTTTGGATCGGGTTCAACTGCGCCACCGGCCCGACCTTTATGACCGACCACATCCGCACCCTGGCCGGCCTGTCCCGTTTCCCCGTGGCATGTCTGCCCAACGCAGGCCTGCCCGACGAAGACGGCCGGTACAACGAAACCCCGGAAATGCTGGCTACGGCCATCGGCCGGTTTGTGGAAGACGGCTGGCTGAACGTGGTTGGAGGCTGTTGCGGCACGGGACCCGAACACATTCGCCTGCTGGCCGACCGGGTGAAGGGCGTCGCCCCTCGCGTACCGGTTCGGCACCAGGAAACGCGGGTGTCGGGAATTGAGGCTCTTGTGGTGGACGAGGATACCCGTCCGGCCATAGTGGGGGAACGCACCAACGTTTTGGGCAGCCGCCGGTTTCGCCGGCTCATTGGCTCCGGCTCCTTCGAGGAGGCGGCGGAAATTGGCCGCCGCCAGGTTCGAAACGGCGCCCACGTCCTCGATGTCTGCCTCCAGGACCCGGACCGGGACGAAATGGCAGATGTCACCCAGTTCCTGGACCTGGTTACCAGGAAGGTCAAGTGTCCCATAATGATCGACTCCACCGATGCCGCCGTCATCGGGGAATCCCTGAAGCGGCTGCAGGGCAAGTCGATCATCAACTCGGTGAACCTGGAGGATGGCGAGGCCCGCTTCCGGGCGGTGGCCCCCATGGCCCGGGCCTACGGCACCGCCCTGGTGGTTGGCTGCATTGACGACGACAAGGAGCAGGCCCAGGCCATTACCCGGGAGCGGAAACTGGAAATCGCCCTGCGTTCCCACCAGTTGCTGACCACCAGCTACGGCATTCCCGAAGAAGACCTGATTTTCGATCCCCTGGTATTCCCCGCTGGCACCGGGGACGAGAACTACATTGGCTCCGCCGCGGAAACCATTGAGGGCGTGCGGCTGATCAAGGAAGCGCTCCCCAAAACCAAGACCATCCTGGGCATATCCAACGTTTCCTTCGGCCTGCCCCCCGCTGGTCGCGAGGTGTTCAATTCCGTGTTCCTGTACCATTGCGTTCAGGCCGGCCTGGACATGGCCATCGTCAATTCCGAGATGATGCAACGCTACACCTCCATACCCGAGGAGGAACGCCAGCTTTCCGAAGACCTGATCTGGAATCGGGGAGAGGATCCGGTGGCCGCCTTTGCCGCCCACTTCCGGGACAAGGCTCCAAGGGCAACCACCGAGGAACGGAAGAACCTGCCCCTGGACGAGCGTCTCTCCCTGGCCATCATCGAGGGCGTCAAGGAGGGACTGGCTGAGGATCTGGACGAGGCCCTGCAGGGCCGGGCTCCCCTGGAAGTGATCAACGGCCCCCTGATGGCTGGCATGGATGAGGTGGGACGCCAGTTCAACGCCAACCAACTCATCGTAGCCGAAGTGCTCCAGTCTGCCGAGGCCATGAAGTTCGCCGTGGCACACCTGGAACCCCACATGGAACGGGCCGATTCCGCCACCAAGGGCAAGGTGGTGCTGGCCACCGTCAAGGGCGACGTTCACGACATCGGCAAGAACCTGGTGGACATCATTCTTTCCAACAACGGCTACCAGGTAATCAACCTGGGTATCAAGGTGCCGCCCCAGGATTTGATCGACGCCTGCCATGAACATGAACCCGACATGGTTGGTCTTTCCGGCCTGCTGGTGAAGTCCGCCCAGATGATGGTCGAAACGGTCAGGGACTTCCGGCAGGCCGGTGTGGAGCCGCCCATCCTGGTGGGGGGCGCCGCCCTTTCCAATCGCTTCACCCGGCTGCGAATCGCCCCGGAGTACGACGGCATAGTCGCCTACGCTCAGGACGCCATGAGTGGTCTGGCGCTGGCCAACACCCTGCAGGACGCCGACGAGCGCCAGAAGCTGGTGTCGGAGATCGAAGCGGAAACCAACGAACTACTCCGCGCGGTCCAGGAACGCGATTCCGGCACCGACCCGGCGGCTCCAGCAAGCGTTGCCCCGGCCACGGTTGACCATGGTCTGGAAGTTCCCAAGCCGCCGGACCTACGGCTGCATGTCATCAACGATTATGATCTGGCCGATATCTTCCCCTACATCAACCCGCAGATGCTCTACGTGCGACACCTGGGATACAAGGGGCGGTTCGCCGAGGCCCTGGAACGGGAGGAGGCCGACGCCCTGGCGCTGCGGGACCAGGTGCGCCAGGTGGAGGACATGATGTTGGCCCACCCGGATATTGGGGCTCGGGCCGTGTTCAAGTTCTTCCCGTGTCGTTCCGATGGCCAGTCCCTGCTGGTTTATGGCCCCGACGTTTCCTCGGTATCGGAACGATTCTACTTTGGCCGCCAATCGCAACGGGAGGGCCTGTGCCTGGCCGACTTTGCCCGCCCGGTCGGTTCCGACGAGCCCGATTACGTGGCCATGTTCACAACCACCGTTGGGCCGGCGGTCCGCGCCCTGGCCGACGAATTGCGGGAAAACGGCGAGTTCCTGAAGTCCCACATCCTGCAGGTGCTGGCCCTAGAATCGGCGGAGGCCTTCGCGGAACTGCTGCACAAACAGATTCGCCAGATGTGGGGCATCGGCGACCCGCCCGGCCTGAGCTACCAGGACCTGTTCCGCACCCAGTACCGGGGCCGGCGTTTTTCATTTGGCTACCCGGCATGTCCCCGGCTGGAGGACCAGGAGCAACTGTTCCGCCTGCTGGACGTGACCAACAATATTGGCGTGGAACTAACGGAGGGCTACATGATGGATCCGGAAGGCTCCGTATCCGCCCTTGTCTTCCACCACCCGGAGGCCCGCTACTTCAACCTGAGCGAACAGGACATCGAGCGGCTGGAGGCGGAGATTGGGGGGTGAGGTGGAGGCTCCGCCTCACCACTCAACCAAATATTCCGGCAGTCCAGGGAAAGGATGATGCTGAATCGCCCGTGTTCCTATTGAGCAGGAGTACCCATGCTTCCCATTACTGATGTTGCGGCCCAGTTGGGCATTTCGGAAGAACATCTGGTTCCCTATGGCAGGTACAAGGCCAAGATTTCGCTGGAAGCCCTGGAGGATAGGGAGGGACAGCAGGGGAAGCTGGTGGTGGTGACGGGCATCACTCCCACCCCGGCCGGCGAGGGTAAGACCACCACGTCCGTGGGGTTGACCCAGGGGCTGGGCAAGCTGGGCTACCGGCCCGTCGTCACCCTGCGGGAACCCACCCTCGGCCCCATCTACGGCATCAAGGGCGGCGGCACCGGCGGCGGCAAGGCCCGCGTGGTTCCTGAGGACGAAATTAACATCCATTTCACCGGGGACGCCCACGCCGTGGCTTCCGCCCACAACCTGCTGGCCGCCCTGGTGGACAATGCCGTGTACCGGCGACAAATTCCCGGCTTCACCCCCACCGGCATCCGATGGTCGCGGGTCACCGATGCCTCGGATCGGGCCCTGCGCAACATCATCGCCGGCGTGGGTGGCAGCAACAACAGCCCTCTACGGGAAACCCGCTTCGACATTGTGTCCGCCTCGGAAATCATGGCCGTGCTGGCCTTGGCCGCCGACCCGGCAGATCTGCGTCGCCGGATCTCCCGCATGGTCGTGGGTTTCACCGATGAGGGAGACCCGGTTTCTGTGGAGGACCTGGGGGTGGCGGGTTCGTTGATGACTCTGCTGCGCCACACCACCATGCCAAACCTGGTCCAGACCCTGGAGGGGCAGCCCTCCCTTATCCATGCCGGTCCCTTTGGGAATATTGCCCACGGGTGCAGTTCAATCATCGGCGACAAGGTGGCCCTGGCCTATGGAGACTACGTTATCACCGAGGCGGGCTTCGGCTCCGACCTGGGTTTTGAGAAGTTCATGCACATTAAGACCCGGCAGGGCGGTCTGCAGCCCAATGCCGCCGTGCTGGTGGCCTCGGTGAGGGCGCTCAAGTTTCATGGCGGCGTCAACCTGAGAGACCTGGCCAACCCCAACCCGGAGGCCGTGGCGGAAGGCGGACCCAACCTGGCCCACCACATAGGCATCATCAGGGGCTTTGGCCTGCCGGTGGTGGTGGCCATCAACCGCTTCGACACCGACAGCCCGGAGGAACTGGAGGTGGTGCGTTCCATCGCCCAGGAGTCGGGAGCCACCGCGGCCGTGGCGGCCGACGGTTTCGCCCGGGGCGGCGAGGGCATGACGGAATTGGCCGAGGCGGTGGTTCAGGCAGCCGCAGGACAACCCGACATTACCTACGCCTATCCCCTGGATGCCCCGGTGATGGAGAAGACGCTTTCCCTGGCGCGGCAGGTTTATGGGGCCGAGAGTGTTTCCTGGAGCGCGGAGGCCCGTCGCAGCCTGCGCCGTTTCGAGGCCCTGGGTTGGGGCAATCTGCCCATCTGCATGGCCAAGACTCACCTGTCGGTCTCCCACGACCCCAGCCTGCGGGGCAGTCCGTCCGGCTACGTATTTCCGGTGGCCGACATCCGCGCCTCGGTGGGGGCTGGCTTCCTATATGCCCTAGCCGGCCGCATTGAAACCCTCCCCGGATTGCCCACACGCCCTAGGGCCCTCGAAATGGATGTTTCCCCGGAGGGGGAAATCATCGGTCTCTAGTACCCGCCGGATTCAGCCCGCCCCCCACAGCATCGCTCAGCGCCCCGTCCTCAACATAGGATGGGGCGTGTCAGTTTCTGTGAGCAAGATAATTCTGTCCCGAAATGCTTGACACATTGTAAGGTACTTGGATATATTACATGTAAGTGATTGGCTCATATTACCCTATAGGAGAATAGTAATGGAAGAGAATCAAGGCAGCCGCCGGGAAAAGGTAATTCGGGAAGTCAGCCGCAATGTAACCGAGGCGGTCGTTCGCAGCACCGATGAGGCGGCGGCATTTGCAGGCAACATCAAGGACACCATAAAGTCCAAAACCTCGGGGGAACGATCCAACCGCGATAACGTGGTTATGGTGCGTATCGATTCGGCCAGCCTGGACAAACTGGACGAATTGGTCGAAGCGGAACTGGCCGGCAGCCGCTCGGAAGCTGCTGCCTACCTGATTGCCGAGGGAATCAGGTCCCGGGAACCCCTCTTCAATGCCATCGAGTCCAAGGTGGCAGAGATTCGAAAGGCCAAGGAGGAACTGCGGGAACTTCTGGCAGAAAGCAGATCGGACCGGCCGTAAGCTATACCCCCATCTTTGTTTGGGTGGAATCCGGCAAGGGCTGCTCTAAATCGTTCAATTTGCCTGGCGCAAGTGGTAAGATAGATTCAACAATGTTGAATCGCAGAATGCCCCCGACAGTCGCGGGCAAGGAAGTTAGATGCGCGTAGTTATGATTCATGCCCTGGCGGAGTCGGTGCCCCCCGTCCGAGTGGCATTTGGTGAGGTGTTCCCCGAGGCTGAGGTTATCAACCTGCTGGATGAGGGCCTGTTCATAGACTTCCGGGGCCAGATTACCCCCCAACTGCGCCGGCGGATGAGCCAGTTGGTTTGCTATTGCGAAGAGTACGGAGCCGACGCCATTGGCCTGGCCTGCTCCGTTTACGCCCCGGTGGTAGAAACCGCCAAGGACCTGGTGGACGTGCCCCTGGTGTCCTCCTACAGTCCGGTGATGGAAGAAGCCGTCCGGGCCGGCAGCAAGATCGGCATAATCGCTTCCGTAGAAGCCACCCTGCGGGACTCCGAGTACTACCTGCACCGCACCGCTTCGGAACAGGGCAAGGAAATCGAAACGGAACTCTGCTTTGCCGAGGAACTAATCCCCCTCTACCGCAGCCAGGGGGAGGAAGCCTTCAATCGCCGGTTGGAAGAGTTGGTGGGCGGTCTGTCGGACAAGGTGGACGCCGTCTTGCTAGGACAGTTTTCCATGGCTTCCGCCCTGACCCGGCTGCAGGCTGCCTGCCAGGTGCCGGTCCTTTCCGGCCCCCACAGCAGCGCCAAGAAGTTGAAGGACCTGCTTTCCGTCCCCGTTTGGCCGGGCCTGAACGACTGAGCACAGAGGCTGGGGCCCGGCGAAGGTGACAGGCCGGACCCGAGCCCTTGCTAACGCCAGGTTACTCCGTCAGTTGTGGCAGCCCCGGGCCTGAATGTCCCACACCGATTCGACCACGCCCTTACGTACCCCTATGAACCGGTCCCACCGGCTGACCATGGCATCCTGCTGGCCGGGGATGAGCGTAACCTGATCTCCCACCTCCAGCGAAACCCCGTCAGCAACTCGAAAAACGGTTCGATCGGCATCCATTTCCACCGCGTCCACGCCGGGACGGCCTTCCACCCGGGGGAGGCCCTTCATGGCGCCCACCGCTTTGGCGCCGGCATCGCCCACGGCTGTTCCTTCCTTCGCCGTGCTGATTATGGTGCTCAGCACCTTTCCGGCAAACTGAAAGTCGGGCATGTAATCGTAGCCCGTTTCCATAACCAGATATGAGCCGCCCTGGACTTCTGTCACTTCCGGCATCTCTCCGGCCACGTCGTAGCTCCACGTCTCACCGGTCGAAACAATGTCCACGGGCAGGCCGGCGGCCAATACCGCCTCTCTCAAGTCCAGCACCGGCTGGATCAGACGATGGGCTTCGGTCACCCGGTCCTCCCGGTCCGAGGAAGGTTCGGCCATCATCTGGTGGCTCATTATCCCCTTGAACGACAGCCCCGGCAGGTCGGCAATTCGCTTGGCCAGGGCAACCCCGGCAGCCACGTCCTGTACCCCGCAGCGAACCAGTCCGGTTTCCTGCTCGATGACCACCCCAATATTGACTCTCAGGGAGGCGGCGGCGCGGGAGAGATCCTGGGCATTCTGTTCTGTATCGCAAGCCACCAGGATTTCCGCGTCCCTGGCCAGGGCGCATAGCCGTTCGATCTTGGCCTGGCCCACCACCTCACTGGTTACGAATACGCTGGGAACTCCACCGTGCACCATTACTTCCGCCTCGGACACCTTGGCGGCGCATACTCCACCCACCGTGCCGCCCCGGCGAATCTGGCGCAGGGCTAGGGCCGGCGTCTTATGGTTCTTGCTGTGTCCCCGCAGCTTGCTGTGGCGACCCTCGTAAAAGCTGGCAATCACGTCCATATTGTGGTCCAGAGCATCCAGGTCCAGTATCAGGCACGGGGTATCCAATTCGCTTACCGGAGTACCCGGCAGGGGGCGATACAGGTTGTGCATACTAAAGCCTCCGGTCTCGATTGCTGTAGCCCGACGGAAATGCTGGCCGTTCCGCAGGGGTCAGTCCAGCCTGCCGCGGCCCACTATGGGCCAGTAGCCGACCAGCCGGCCGTCTCGAACAGCGCGGATGTAGTCGAACTGATTGGTGCAGAGGGCCAGGCTGTAGGGAATCAACTTCACCTTTTCGCCGGGTTTTAACTGTCCCGTAGCCACGCCTTCCAACTCCATAATTCCATGCTCGGCGCTGAACCGGGTGGCAATGGCCCCTGGAACGCCGTCCAGCTGGGCCAACCCGAAGTCCGGAGCCAGGGTCTTGTGTCCCGCGTCCACCACCGCCCTTTCCGGCGCCGGATGGCTGATGACCGTGGCCAGGACCTTTGCCGCCGGTTCCATCTCCGGACGCAGGGCCAGGGTATGGGCGTCCATCAGGGGATAGACGTCGGCCTGGACATCGGTAATGCCCGGAATGATGGCGGCGGCATCGTAGTTGGTGGCATCGCCAGCGCTGAATATGGCAACATCCAAGCCCTCTCGCCCCATCGTTTCTACGATTTCCGACAGGGGTAGCAAACGTTCAAAGGTCTCATGACCACGCCTGCGGGAGTCGGGAACGTTGATCGGCCCCTCGCTGGTGGTTATCCCCCTGAAAATCAGGTGTGGAGACTCGTTAACTAGATGAGCCAGTTCCACCGCGTCAGCGCCGGGCAAAACCCCGCCGAAGCCGCGGCCCGTGTCGATGTCCACCACCACGGGCAACAGCACGTCCTCCGCATCGGCGGCTTCAGACAGTCGCTCCACATTTGAGGCACTGTCCACCGCCACAACAATGCTGTTGTCCCGGGCCAGCGCCATCAGCCGCCGAATCTTGGGTATGGTGACGACCCGGCCGGTAATCAAGATGTCGTTGATTCCCGAGGCCGCGAAGGCTTCCGCCTCACCCAGGGAGTTTACCGCGATACCACCGGAGAAGAAGGAGGAAACATCCTCCGGGTCCTCACCCGAGGATAGCTGCCAGAAGGCCACTTCGGGACAACCGTGGCAGGACACATTGGGCCTGAGAGCCGAACCCGGTGTTATGTCATCGCCCTCCTCTCCACCACTGAAGAACTGGTGAACTACGGCAATATTCCGGTTCATGGCATCCAGGTCCACCACCAGCGCCGGGGTGTCCAGTTCCTCTTCCGGGGTGCCAATGGGCTGAAAGATTGGGCGTTCCATAACTGATTCCTCTTGAGGTAGTCTGGTGACGTGGGGAGCATAGCATACCGGCGGGCCGTTCAATAGCCCCGTCCCTAATCGCAACCCTACTCAGCTATCATCAACACACTGCGGTCTTCAGGCGTTGCGCAGCTGACTTGATTAGCTTCACTGTACCGAACGACCCGGCAGTCAGCATACCGGGTCTTGCATTTCCACTGACCCAATGCAACAATTGCACCATTGCAGATTGCCCATTGCCCGGTTGACTATTGGATAGGCGGAATGGCCTGAAACTTTATGACCCCTTCCGCCGTTACTGGAGACCTGCCCCATGCCCGGACTGCTCGAAGGCGTCAAAGTCGTTGACTTCACCCACTATTTCGCCGGACCCTACTGTACCAAGTTGTTGGCAACCCTGGGGGCCGAGGTAGTCAAGATTGAACGGCCCGGTTCCGGCGACCCAATCCGAGCCATACCTCCCTTTGCCAATCCACGCCAGCCGGGCGAAAGCGGCGCCTGGCATCTTTACCTGAACACCTCCAAGAAGAGCGTGACCCTGGACCTGAAGTCCGAAGAGGGACGGGATATTGCCCTGGAATTGGTGAAGCAGGCGGACATAGTGGTGGAGAACTTCTCCCCGGGTGTCATGGAACGGCTGGGACTGGACTACCCTGCCCTCAGCACGGTCAATCCGGCGCTGGTGATGACCTCCATTTCCAACTACGGGCAGACCGGGCCCTACCGGGATTGGAAGGCGTCCGAAATCAACCTTTACGGCGTTGGCGGGCTCATGAACATCACCGGCGAGCCGGAGCAGCCACCTCTGAAGGAAGGAGCGCCCCTGGCCCAGTTGGGGGCCGGCCAAAACGCCTTCGTGGCCACCATGACCGCGCTCATATACGCCGAAGACACCGGGGAGGGGCAGCACATAGACCTGTCCATCGCCGAATACGCCACCAACGTGCTGGAAAACGCCCTGATGCAATACAGCTACTCCGGCGTGGAGTTCACCCGGGTGGGCAACCGGGGATACGGCCGGGCCGCCTGGGGCATTTATCCCTGCCAGAACGGTTTCGTGGGCATTATCGCCGGGCCGGACCAGAACTGGCCAGAGGTTGCCAATATTATGGAATGTGAGGAACTGGCCGACCCCCGCTTCGCCTCGCGCCAGGGTCGTCTTCTCAACGCCGACGAGGTGGATGCCCTGATGCTCCCCTGGCTGTTGGAACACGACAAGGTGGATATTTTCAAGGCGGGCCAGGACCATGGCCTGGGTTTCTCCTTCGTGGCCGGCATGGAGGACATCCTGGAGATGGAACAACTGGTGGCCCGCGATTATTTTGTGGAACTGGACCACCCGGTTGCCGGTTCCCACAAGTACCCTGGTCCACCCATCAGCCCAGACGCCCAGGTGGTGGCCCCCTGGGTATATCGCCGGGCCCCCCTGCTGGCCGAGCATAACCTGGAGGCGTTGGGTGAGTTGGGCTACGACAGCCAGGCAGTTGAACGCCTCTTCGCAGAAGGAGTCATCTAGGTGAGCGCGGCGCAACCTCTGAAGAACTTCCGCATCCTCGACCTTTCCCGCATTTGGGCCGGACCCTATTGCACCAAGTTGTTGGCCGACATGGGGGCCGAGGTCATTAAAATGGAGTCCATGCGGGTGTATGACTCCCACCGGGGGCCGGTCAACCCGGCGCCGGGCATCGCCGCCTACCCCGACTCCGACCCAGGAGAAGAGGCTTGGAACCGCAACGGGTGGTTCAACTGCCTGCACATGAGCAAGTATGGCATCACCCTTGAACTCACCGAGGAGAAGGGCCGCCGGGTGTTCGAGGAGCTGGTCTCGATCAGCGACGTGGTGGTGGAGAACTTTCGACAGGGCAGCCTGGCCCGTCTGGGCTACACTTGGGAAACCCTGCGACAGATTCGACCCGACCTGATCTATGCCTCCATGCCGGCCTTCGGTAACACCGGCCCGTGGCAAAGTTACGTGGCCTACGGCATTGGCCAGGAGCAGCTATCGGGCATGGCCCACATGACCGGTTATGTAAACGATGGCCCCATGAAGTCGGGCATCAACCACGGCGACCCCATAACCGGCTCCCACGCCGCCGGGGCGTTGCTGGCCGCCCTACGGTATCGACGCCGCACCGGCAAGGGCATGTTTGTGGACGTATCTCAACAGGAATCGGCGGTTGCCATGATCGGTGGCGAGGTGGTCGCCTACCAGATAAGCGGCCAGGAACCGGAACGCATGGGCAACCATTCGCCCTGGTATGCTCCCCACAACGCCTACCCCTGCGCCGGAGAAGATCGCTGGGTCACAATTGCGGTAACCAACGATGACCAGTGGCGCCGGCTGACTGCGGTTTTGGGACGACCGGAATTGGCCAACGAGGCCGACTTCGCCACCACGGCAGCCCGGCTGCAGCGCCGCCGAGAGTTGGACGCCATCATTGCCCCCTGGGTTGCCGACAAGGACATTTGGGAGGTTACCAACCTGCTTCAGGCCGCCGACATACCTGCCGGCCCAGTGCTGCGGGGGCCCGACCTGCTGGAGAATCCCCATTTCGTTGATCGGGGCACCTTCAACAACGTGGACCACCCCAGGGTGGGCCCCAAGTGGTACCAGGGTTTTGCCTGGCGCATGTCGAAGACCCCCGGGCAGGTACATTGGCCCTCACCTACCCTGGGGCAACACAACCGCCAAATCTACCGGGAGTTGGTGGGACTCACCGAAGACGAAATCGATGACCTACAGGATTCCGGCATTATCGGAACCAAACCCACCGGGTCTCGTATTATCTAGTATCGTCGTGGGAAGACGCCCGGCGGCTCCGACCCTTGACCATAACCTTCAGGAGGAATCAGATGACCACCCAGACGGAAGCGGAAGCCCTATACGAAATCAAGGACGGGATTGCCTATATCACAATGAACCGTCCGGAAAAGCTGAACGCCATCGATCCCCGGATGCGCCAGCTGCTCTGGGAGGCCTTCCAGGACGTAAAGAACAATCCCGAGGTACGCTGCGCCATAGTAACCGGCCGGGGCCGGGCCTTCTCCACCGGCCACGACCTGGTTGCCATGGCCAATGACCAGGCCAACGAGGGCGTAACCACGGGCGATCTTTACGTGGAGCAGTCGAAGATCTACAAACCTATCATCTCTGCCATAAATGGCATCTGCCTGGCCCAGGGTTGCGGTATCGCCCTGGGAAGCGACATCCGAATCGCCTCCACTGAAGCCCGGTTTGGCTGGCCTCAGGCCAAGCGGGGAATATCCTCGGTAAGCGGCCCGGCCCTGCTTTCCCAGGTGGTGCCCCGCAACATTGCCTTTGAGTTCCTGTTCACCGGCGAGTTCGTGGACGCCCAACGGGCCCTGGACCTGATGCTGGTCAACTACGTGGTTGAACCGGAGCAGGTAATGCCCCGCGCTGAGGAAATGGCGCGCATGATTGTCGCCAACGCTCCCCTGTCCCTGGCCGCCATCAAAGAAGCGTCAATCAAGGGATCTGAGATGGGCATGGAGGACCGGGTGGCCTTTGCCCAGCAGAAGCGGGACGAAATCCTGGAAACGGAGGACGCCCAGGAGGGTGTGCGCGCCTTTGCCGAGAAGCGGGCTCCCGTCTGGAAGGGTCGTTAGCTCCAGTCCGTCGCCAAAGCCAAATGGAAAAGCAAACGTCGCCTCACAATGTGGAGGCGCCGGTCTCGTTCAGGATAAGTACGGGCGAAGGAGCTTCACTATTGTCGAGTTAGTCACGGAAGGTTGGTCAGGTCCGGAGCAATAGGGATGAAGCAGAGGGATAGTTGCCTGGCAGGGTAGGGGCGCACGGCTGTGCGCCCCTACGGGTCACGCTCTTTTTCTCTTACGTTCCTCTCATTCCAGACTTGACTGGCTAACCAGCACATGATTGGCCGCAGACTATCCGACCCCGCTTCCCGCCTATTGGGACCGGAGGGCCCTGCCGGGTAGCGCGCCGGTGTGGCGTCCGTTGTCAATGACAACCCGGCCATTGACGAGGACGTAATCTATACCCACCGGGTACTGCTTCGGTTCGTCAAAGGTGGCCCTGGCTTCCACCACGTCCGGATCAAACACCACCAAATCTGCCTTCATTCCATTCCGGATTATCCCCCGGTCCTTGAGGCCCAGCCGCTGGGCCGGGTGGGATGTCATCTTCCGCACTCCCTCCTCCAGGGGAAACAGGCCTTCCTCCCGCACCAGTTGGCCCAGCACGTAGGGGAAGGTGCCATAGCTGCGGGGATTGGGATGGTCCCCCGTCAGGAGGCCATCGGAACCCACCATCTGGGCCGGATGGCTGGCGATGGCGCGGATGTTCTCCGGATTCCCGGTGCGAGCCACGAAGGCCACGTCCAAATTCTCTTCGATGAGCAGGTCGCAGACGGCGTCAACCATTCGTTTGCCCTGACTCTGGGCCAAGTCCACCAGCGACCGGCCTTCCCATTCCTTATTCTTCTTTGAACCGATGTGGCTGAAGATGTAATGCTCCAGGCTGAGGCCCCATTGAGGTTCTATGGTGTCCCCAATCTCGTCCCGAATGCTCTGCTCGTGGATTCGGCGGAGCAGCAGGCCGGGCCCGCCGGCATGGACCCAGTAGGGGAGAAGAGAGTGAAGCACGGTGCTGGCGGCGGGATACGGGTACTGATCGAAGGTAATGTCAATGCCCGCGTTTCGACCCTCGTCCACCAGGGACACCATGCGGCGTCCCAGGCCCTCCACCGGGCTGTGATAGTGGGAAATATGCACCGGAACCCCACTCCTCTGGCCGACGTTGATGGCCTCCCGGAAGGGATCCAACAGCCGGTCGCCCAGGCTGTACCGGGCGTGGGTCATGTAGAATCCTCCGCTATCCCTGATGGCATCGCAAATCCCAACCAGTTCGTCCGTATCGCTGTAGGCCCCGGGCGGGTAGGTCAAGCCGGTGGAGAAACCGAATGCTCCATCGCGCATCCCCTGCCTGGCCAATTCCTGCATCCGAGTTAATTCTTCCCCGGTGGGTTGGCGATCCGCCCAGCCCATGGCCTCCACTCTAATGGCAGCGTGAGGTACGAAATAGACCACGTTGCAAGAGGTTCGGCCGTCCAGCAGGTCCAGGAACTCGCTCACCCGTCCCCAACGAACGCCAATGGGAGGCGTCCCGTTTATGGCGGCCAGGTAGTGCAGCAATTCTTCGAGGTGGGCCGGCGAGGTGGGAGCATAGGACAACCCGTCCATTCCCAGCGCATCGGTGGTTACCCCCTGCCGCAGCTTGGCTTCATTGGCGGGTTCGGTGATCAACATCAGGTCGGAGTGGGAGTGCATATCTATGAAGCCGGGACAAATGATGCGATCCACCGCATCGATGGTTCGCCCCGCCGCCACAGCCGAAGTATCGCCCCGCAGCACGGTTATGGTATCGCCGGCAATGCCGACGCTGCCTCGGAACCAGGTTTGACCGGTGCCATCTATAATTCGGCCCCGGTCAATCAGAAGGTCAAACATCAGGGCGCCTCTCTCTTTCCCATTGGCTCATCACGCTGGAATGGGCCATTGCATTAATGCGCCAACTGCGGAATTCGCAACGAATTTCATACTTGGAAGGGCAGTTCGCCTCATCCTGTCCCCATCATCTATAGATTGCCGTCCGAGGATGGTTTGACAAGGGATAGGGAGGAAAGTATCATGCAACCTGCAACGCACCCTAAGCAAAGGGGGTAACTGAGGATGCGTATAAGTTTAGCACGAGAGTGCAGGGTAATACCCTACTCTACCGAGCCTGGGGGGCATGAGTTTTGTTGCCCCGGTGCCAGGTTCGACCAGCCAACCGAGCCCTTACTTACCAGCTTCGGCAACACTGCCTCCCTTCCCAGCCGCCAACTTCCCTGCGAACCTTAGCTTTTTCCGCTGACTAGATCCCGCACCTGGTGATCGTCACACCCAGTTGATACTTTGTCGCCAAAAGCGGCTCAAGGTGTCACAGCGATGCAGAACGACCCCGTTGGTGTGCTATTGAAGCGCAGGCCGCGTTGATTCGGGCTTGACCACCCCCCACCAGGCAGATCAACCAAGCACAGGAGGAGAACTAGATGCGTCAACTTATGAGGTCCAAGATTCACCGGGCAACCGTAACCAACTGCGATGAGTCCTACATCGGCAGCATAGTCATCGACCAGGACTTGATGGACAAGTCGGACATCTGGGAGTACGAGAAGGTCCTGGTCTGCGACGTGAACAACGGTTCCCGGTTCGAGACTTACGCAATCTCCGGCGAGCGGGGGAGCGGCATCATCTCCGTTCAGGGAGCCGCCGCCAAGCTGACCAACCCGGGACATAAGGTCATCATCATGGCCTTCGAGGTTACCGACACCCCGGTTCGCCCCAAAGCGATTCTCGTGACCGAGGAGAACGAGTTCGACTACTACTTGACGGAGATTGAAAATGCCGTTGCAGTTTAGCGAAGCCGAAACCGAGGAATATTACGACCACGAGGACGCCGTATATCGCGCCCTCTGGGACAAGGACGGCAGCGTCCACTGGGGCCTTTTCGAGGACGGCGCCAACATGACCTTCCTGGAGGCCGGCGCCAACCTCAACAAGGAGATGGCCCGCCGGGGCAGGATCGGCGCCGATTCCGTTGTGATTGACGTTGGTTGCGGCAGCGGCACCACCGCCATCGCCCTCAGTAAGTCATACGGTTGCCAGGTAACCGGCGTTGACCTCAGTGGGGTTCGCATCGCCAACGCCATCGAATCCCTAGACAGCCAGCCCCAGGAGATACGGGACCGGGTCACCTTTCAGAAAGGGTCGGCCACCGACCTGCCCATCGGGAAGGAGTCCTTCGACCGGGCCTGGAGCCAGGCCACCATCTACCACGTTCCCGACAAGGTCAAGGTACTCCAGGAAGTCTATAGGGTGCTGAAACCCGGTGGCATCTTCGTCTTCGACGACCTGATCAAGCCACAGCCCAACATCAGCGAAAAGGCCCGTAAGTTCGTTTACGAGCGCCTGCTCTACGATACCGACTTCAGCTTCCAGTCCTACCATGGCGCCCTGAAGGACGCGGGCTTCGAGGTGGTGGAGGCCGAGGACATCTCCCGGCATCTCCGAACCAGCTACCTGATGCTCAGCGACGCCGCAGGTCGGGGCAACGAGGACCACCGGGAAAGGTTCGCCTATCTGGAGGAGGCCTACCGGGAAACCGCCGCGGCCGTTGAGCGAGAAGAGGTGGGCTGGGCAATGTTCGTTTGCCGCAAGTAGAGGGACAACCCCCGTTCGCCCCATCAGGCAAACGGGTTTAGAGGTTTACCATGACACAGAATGACCGCGTTAGGTGGGTGTACTCGTCGCAGAACGAGCAGGAGCTGGAAGAGCGTTACGACCAGTGGGCTGAGGAGTACGACGTCGATCTGGATAGAGATTTCGGCTGGATCTCCCCTCAGCGCACCGCAGAATACCTGGCGAAGCACGTGCCAACGGATGGGACAATCCTGGATGCCGGCGCCGGCACCGGCCTGGTGGGGGAATGCCTCCACCGTTTGGGCTACCGCAACCTGACGGCCATGGACCTCTCCACCGGTATGCTGGACGTGGCTCGGCGCAAGGGCATCTACCAGGCCTTGGACCAGATGACCATGGGGGAGACGCTGGGCTATGACTCCGACGTATTCGACGCCTCCATCATTGTTGGAGTGTTCACCGAAGGCCATGCTCCCGCCAGTTCATTGGATGAACTGATCAGAGTGGTCAAAAAGGGAGGGCACATCGTTTTCAGCCTCCGGACCGACATCTACCTGGAAAAGGGATTCAAAGAAAGGATGGACGCCTTTGAATCCTCCGGAGCCTGGAAGTTGGTGGAGGTCTCCGACACCTTCCAGCCCCTTCCCAAGGGAGAACCGGAAGTCATACACCAAGTTTGGGTGTACCAGGTCAACTAGCCTGCCCCTGCCCGCCAGGAGTTATAACAATAGGAGCCAACCTTCTCTCAGGCATTGCTTTGAGAGAAGGTTGGCTCTTTCGCTGTATGCCATAGTCCTGTATCTTGGGAATCTACGGAGTGCGATTCCCTTACTCCCGGGTTTCCATGGGGAGACCCCGATGTCGGACCTCGTCCACGCAGATGGGACAGCGCTGTTCGACCGAATGGCCCACCGCCGGCCAAACATCCTCCGAGGTCAGGCCGCAAAGGTAAACCGGCTCCACTTCCTCGATGCCCAGGCTGTCCACATAGTGAACCTCGCCCTTCCGGTTGGGATTGGGCCACCACCAAGGGGTGAGCTGCTTTGCCAGGCCGCCAATGTGGTCCTTGGCATCATCCAGCCAACCCTCTTCCGGCAGTTCCACCAGCCATGCGCGGCCTTCTCCTTCGGACTGTCGCCGCGCCTTAAGCCTTCCCTCCCGGATGTACCGCCGAATTACGTCCTGGGACACGTTCAATCGTCGTGACGCTTCTTGAATTGAAACCTCTTCCAAAACAGCATCCCTCCTCTGCTGGGGTTAATGACTGCCGAGTGCACCGGGAAACAGGTCAGCCCGAGGTGGAACCGGCGGTCAAGGGATCTTCCATGGTTTCCCCCAGGGACCCGCCCGGCGGAACCATGGGATACAGATTTACCGAAGGGTCAACTACAAACTCGATCAAATAGGGGCCGTCGTGGGCCTGGGCCTTCCTGAGGGCTGGCATCACGTCTTCCTGGTGGGTAACCCTGGCCGCCGGTATGCCGTAGGCTTCGGACAGCTTCACAAATTCGGGCCCGGGTATGGGGACCTCCTTCAGGTGATTCTCGAAGAACATCTCCTGCCACTGGCGCACCATCCCCAGGTACCCATTGTTGATCAGCGCAATCTTCAGCGGCATATTCTCGTGAGCCACGGTAGCCAGTTCCTGGGAGGTCATCTGTATCCCGCCGTCTCCGGCAATGCTCCACACCGGGGCATTGGGTTGCCCAACCTGGGCGCCCATGGCTGCGGGGAGTTCAAACCCCATCGCCCCCAATCCACCCGAGGACACGAAGGTATTGTAGCCGTTAAAAAACAGGAACTGGGCCGCCCACATCTGATGCTGACCCACGCCAGTAACAACCACCGTTTCCGGGTTCTCCTGGATCAGTTCGTTCATCTCGGACAACACGTGCTGGGCCAGTAGGCTGTCCGTCTTTGGGATGGCCAGCGAGGGATGGTCCCGCTTCAGCTCTTCAATGTAGCCCATCCATTCGGGCCGGTCCACTCTCTTAACCAGGGGCAGCAGGGCTTGCAGGACGACCTTGGCATCGCCCACCAGGGGCACCTCCACCGGCACATTCCGACCCACCTGGCTGGGCTCAATGTCCAGGTGGATTATGCGGGCATGGGGCGCGAAGGTTGAAGCCCGGCCTGTAACCCGGTCATCAAAGCGCATCCCCAAACCCACCACCAGGTCGGCCTGGTCCACCACCAGGTTTGACCAATACATGCCGTGCATACCCAGCATTCCCAGGCTGAGAGGGTGATTTCTCGGAAAGCTGCTCAGTCCCAGCAGGGTATTGATAACGGGAATGCCGGTGCCCTCGGCCAGCTGCATCAGCTCCTCCCAGGCGCGGGAGGCCAGTATGCCGTGGCCTGCGATCAGGACGGGACGCTCCGCCTCGTTTATGAGACGAGCCGCCTTCTCCAGGGCCTGCTCCGTCTCGGACGACAGGGGTTCCCTGGCGGGTTCGGCAAAATCGGGGTACTCGAACTCAGCCAACTCCAATTGCACGTCCCGAGGAACGTCGATCAGCACCGGACCGGGCCGGCCCTCCTGGGCAATCTTGAACGCCTCGCGAATGGTGGGGGCCAGGTCTGCGGCGGACATCACCAGGTAGGTTCGCTTGGTGCATACGGAAGCGATGGAGCAGATGTCGCATTCCTGAAAGGCCTCGGACCCCAGGGCGGTACGGGCTACCTGGCCCGTGATGGCCACTAGCGGCACCGAATCGGCCTTGGCGCCCATCAATCCGGTTACCAGGTTGGTGGCGCCGGGTCCTGATGTGGCCACGCACACGCCCACCTTGCCCGAAACCCGGGAGTAGCCATCGGCGGCGTGGGAGGCCGACTGCTCATGGCGCACCAGCACATGCCGCAACTGGGGATATTCCCAAAGAGCGTCGTAGAAGGGAAGGATGGCTCCGCCGGGATGGCCGAAGATTACCTCAACCCCTTCTTTCAACAGACCTTCGCAGATGATTTCCGAACCTTTGAGTTTCACAGCAGCCTCCATAAAGTTTGCCTACTGCCTTCGAGAAAGGTATCGGGAATGACGGCCGCAAGACAACAAAAAGCCCGTCCCCACATAGGGACGGGATGAAATAATTCCCGCGGTACCACCCTATTTATCCGGCGAGCCGGACCTCTCTATACAGGCACCATCATGCCGCGTCACGGATAACGAGCGACGAACCTCGTCCGGGCTTACTGGGCGCAATCTTTACAGACTGTCGGCGCCGTTCGGCTGGCAGCTCCGGAGGGATTTTCGACAGAGTTGACGTACCTGCTCACACCAAACCAGGTTCGCTGAACGCCAGGCCCGGCCTACTCGTCTCCATCATAGCCTTTATAGTGTGCAAATTATCACAAGCATAAACGCCTTGTCAACAACAATGAAGCTCCATAACACTGAACGCCGCAGGCAGAAGACTAACTGGTCAAAATACCTGAAGACTTCTGCCTTTCACGGTTGCCCCGCAACACTCGGGTGCGCTCTTGTCGAGAGGCATTCACTCTGAAACGGCCATTTGGGTACTCGTTACTCTCTGGCGAAGGGAGGGCAATTGCGCTTTCCTGGTTCCACAGACTCTACAAACCACCCCCGGCCCAAAGGGCCGGGGGTGGTGTTTCCGGGCATGGCTGGTCTCGGATGGGCTGCGGGCTAGTCGTTGTCGGCAACTCCAGCCAGTTCCCGCGATTCGGTTCGGAGATGGGTGTTGTAGAAGCGCAGCACCTGCTGCCATCCGTCCACTGCGGCCTCTTGGCGGTAACTGGGACGGTCAACGGCAAAGAATCCATGGCCGGCATTGTCATACCGGAAGAACT
Organism: Dehalococcoidia bacterium; assembly: GCA_965221385.1. Taxonomy (GTDB): domain Bacteria; phylum Chloroflexota; class Dehalococcoidia; order Lucifugimonadales; family UBA3495; genus Bin22. The sequence continues at coordinate 73,764 of OZ244885.1, read as the reverse complement.
CGTAGCTCTTGCCGTGCTGCTTCAGGGCCGCTTCCAAGTCGTTCACATCCTGAGGCGAAGGGCGGGCATCCTCGTTACCGAACAGCCCAAGCAGGGGGCAATTCAGGTTCGCCGTGTAGTCCACCGGCGCCACGGGCTGGCGGGAGCGTTCCAACTCACCCTCGGGCACGGTAGTCACGCCGCCACCCCAACAGTTGACTGCGGCATCAATCCCATCCAGGCGACAGGCGACCAGGTAAGTCTGGCGTCCGCCGGAACAGAAACCAATCACTCCGACCTTGCCGTTGTGATAGGCCAAGGTCCTCAGGTAGTCCCTGGCGCCGGAAACATCTCCCAGGGTTCGGTCGTCGGGCATGCCGCCGGCCTCCCGCACGCTGGCGCTATTCGCCGTCGGATCGCCCTTGCCCTCCCGGAAATGCAAGTTGGGGGAGATGCAAACGAAGCCATTGTGGGCCAGTTTCCGAGCCATCTCCTTGGTGGCTTCGTCCCAACCGGGCATGTGGTGAATCATCACGACCCCGGGGAAGGGGCCGGAACCGAGTGGTCGGGCCAAGTAAGCATCAATCAGGTCCCCATTGTGACCATGAATGTTAACGGTTTCCGCGATCAATCCCTCGTAAGGCATCTTTGTACCTCCAAAACTGATAGTCTTCCCAATCCCTAATCTGGCGAGACACGTTCCTGTCGGTCTCTCATCAGGGGCAGATTACTACGTGGTTCAGGCGGTGTCAATTGCCCTGGCGTCAGCGATTCTCACACCTGATTCGGATTTGGTTCAAGGACAGGCAGAAGGTGATTTGACAGTGCAGCAGGGTTTATCTAGTATCTCCCTCATGGCTTGGGCCAAATCGAATACAGGATGAAGATAATGCCGCAGAAGGAAGTAATCACCCACCCTCAAATTGCTCAGGGAAGCAACCCCCTCTCTCAAGCCACACGCTTCGGGGATATGGTGTACGTCCAGGGCTGCACGGGCCGCCACCCAACCACCGGCGCGAATGGGGCGGATATCCGCGAACAGACCCGCTTCGCTCTGGACCGCATCCGCATGATTCTGGAAGAGGCGGGGACGTCTCTGGACAACGTTCTCACCAACACCTGCTACGTAACGAGGAGGGAGGACCTGCCCGGCTTCAACGAGACCTATTCCGAGTATTTTCCCGACAATTACCCCGCGCGTACCACGATAATCGTGCAGTTCGGACAGCCGGACAATTTGGTAGAGATTACCACCACGGCCTGCATACCTAGCTAATCAGTTGGCACGGCGAAGAAGCGCACTGGTAGCCGGCGCGGGGCCTCTAACAGCGTTGTACGGGGGGCAGGGGACAAAGGGGCAGAGGGGCTACAGTTTTCGGTAAACTATGTGGGAGCGATTCGTGGTGTGGGGCCGGATCATCGGCGCCCAGTCTCCCGTGTCGGAAGCGCTCACCCATGCTTCAGAGAAGGGCACTTCAGGAGAATCTACCTCGTACAGCGCCGCATACCTGGCCACCCCTTCCACGTCTGCGCTTTCCAGACGGTACCGGGTGCAACTGTGGACGCCCGGAACGGTGACAATGTTGGGAATGTGCTGAGTGTCGTAGATTCGGTTGAATTCAGGTTCCAGATGGGCGGGGATGTCCATCTGCACCAGGTACACATACTCAGCCATGCCGAAGCTCTCCATCAAGGTAGAAATAAAGGAACTGGTGCGGGGGCCGGTTGACCGGTTGACTTTTTGGCTTTAGAATCGTAGTCCAGCGACCAACAGTGAGCCGCTCCTTCAGCGACTCCCGGTCGCTCCTTTCTTTTGACCCTTCCGTTAGCTGCCGTCAGCAGTGTCCGAAAGCCACTTTTAGCGGGCTTTGTAACCCCACCCCGCAGATCACTCGCCCCAGAAACCTAATAGGTCAGGTCCGTGTCCACGCCCTCCGGCAATTCCACCTCCAGGGCCTGGAGGCTGTGGGCCAGTCCATGGTAGTAGGCAACCACTACGAGAACGTCCACAATGCCCGAGTCGCCAACCAGCCCGCGCAGCCCCTCAAAGGTCACGTCGGAGACACGGTGGTGGCGCAACAGTTCGAGAACAAACTGGACCACGGCAGCGTCGTCGGGTTCCAGGCCCGTTGGCGCCCGGAACTCCCGAATGGAGGCTATGACCTCTGCGCTCAGATTGGCTTCCCTCGCTCCCCTCTGATTTACGGTCCAAACATAATGCCCGCCAGCCTCCCGCGCCGCGGTGAGGATAGCCAGGGCCTTGACCCGGGGATCCAGGGCAGTCTCAAACCTTACGTATCCCCCCAGGCCGGCAAATGCCCCCGAAGCCTGGGGATTGTTCAAGAGCGCGGCATAATTGCGTTGCACTCCGCCACGGCTGCTCTCGATTTCATCCCAAACCGCCTGCCCAGCGGCGTCCATGCTTTCTCGGTTGGCAAAGGGAACTCGAGCCATGTATTTTCTCCTGTCCTGCTAAACTTGGTCCGATTGTCCTTTATGGTTTTCTAAACTCGGAGGAGGCTCGTTGAACTCCCATCCATTCTGTAGGGCTTCCTCCCGTCGCCGGTTCCAGGACTCCCACTTGAAGTGCATGTCGGCCAACCCCTCCTGGCGTCCCTGTTCCAACCCCTTCTGGCGTCCCTCTTCTATCCCCTCTTGAATCCCTTCTTTACGCCCCGCCTCCAAGTCTCGCCGGCGGTTTCGTTCACGAAGAATGGCTGATATGACCATGTCTCCTCCGTCGGTCAGGACACTCCCGCCGTCTATCCCTTCCCGTTCTCGCCAGCGTGTTTCGACTGCCCATTAGGGTTTTCTAAACTCGGAGGAGGCTCGTTGAACTCCCATCCATTCTGTAGGGCTTCCTCCCGTCGCCGGTTCCAGGACTCCCACTTGAAGTGCATGTCAGCCAACCCCTCCTGGCGTCCCTCCTCCAACCCCTCCTGGCGTCCCACCGCCAAGTATCGCCGGCGGTTTCGTTCACGAAGAATGGCTGAAATGACCATGTCTCCTCCGTCGGTCAGAATATAGGCAACAATGAGCGATGCCCCGGCTGACCGTACAATCTGGTCGGTTATGATTGACTGCAAATGGAGCCAACCAACGGGGCCCTCTCTCGCCACTTGGCCGAAGACATTGGACCCCGTCAGATATACGGTGCCCACGCCGAAAAGAGCGTAGAACCAGCGCAGGGCGCTTCCCCGCACACTGGGTACTCCAAATCGCCCTCTCGATTCGGTAACCATGAACCGGGGAACCTAATCGGCGGCCTGCGACATTCTCCCACCCTTCTGTTCCCAAAGGGCTTCCAGGATGGCGCCGGGCGACATGGGCAGCTTCTCCATTCGAACACCAATAGCATCCGAAATGGCGTTGGCAATGGCCGCCATGGGAGGAACAATGGGCACCTCACCCACACCACGTACACCATAGGGATGACCGGGGTTGGCGACCTCCACAATAACCGTGTCGATCATGGGCAGATCCAGGCTCACCGGCATCCGGTAGTCTAGGAAACTGGAGTTGACCATCTGGCCGTCGTCATTGAAGAAGTACTCTTCGTTCAATGCCCAGCCTATGCCCTGGACCACGCCACCCTGCATCTGTCCTTCCACATAGCTGGGGTGGATGGCCTTCCCAGCATCCTGCACAATGGTGTAGCGAAGGATGTCAACCTTGCCCGTCTCCGGGTCAACCTCCACGTCCACAAGGTGGGTGGAAAATGCCCCACCGGCTCCCCTGGGGTCCACGCTAACCTGGCTGGAGATGGGACCGCCGGAACCGTTTAGTTGGGCAGCCAACTCCTTGAAGGTCATCTTCAGATCGGAGTCTGACTTGTGCTGGAAAACGCCGGCCACCAGTTCCACATCCTCGGCGGAAACCTCCCAGATGGTGGCGGCCCGATCTATCATCTGTTGCTTGATGTCCTGGGCACACTCATAGGCCGCCCAGCCGCTGGCGAAGGTGGTTCTGCTTCCTCCGGTGAGGAAGGTGTACCCCACCGAATCGGTGTCGGCAACACTGGGCCGCACATCTTCGGCAGGGATGCCCAGCACCTCGGCAGCCTGCATGGCAATGGATGCCCTGGTTCCGCCAATGTCGGTGGAACCCTCGACCAAACTGATGGTTCCATCAGCGGCGACGCCTATGCTGCAGCTGGACTGCATGCCAATGTTGAACCAGAAACCGGAGGCGACTCCCCTACCCTGGTTTGGGCCGGTAAGCGGCGTGTTGTAGTGATCGGTGGCCTTGGCGGCCTCGACGCATTCAATGTTGCCGATAACCGGAAATTCCGGTCCGTCCACCCGCCGGGTGCCCTCTTTGGAGGCATTGCGCAGGCGGAATTCCACCGGGTCCATGCCAATTTCCTTGGCGATTTCGTCCATGATCTGCTCGCCGCCAAAGGCAGCGATGGGAGCGCCTGGGGCCCGGTAGGGCGCCACCTTGGGCTTGTTTACCAATACATCGAAGCCCTCGGCGCGAACATTCGCGATGTCATAGGGGGCGAACATACATTGAGCGCCCATGGTTACCGGCGAGCCAGGGAAGGCCCCGGCCTCCAGGGCCAGGGTAGCGTCGGCGGCGGTAATCTTCCCGTCTCGGGTGGCGCCCACCTTGACCCGGACCATTGCTCCGGAAGTTGGGCCAGTGCTCTCGAACACATCGGTTCGGGACATCAGCATCTTCACGGCCTGGCCCGTCTTGCGGGAAAGGATGGCAGCCATCGGCTCCAGATAAACCGGAATCTTGCCGCCAAATCCACCACCAATTTCCATGGGGACAACCTTGATTTCGGAAACCGGTTTGTCGAGTATCTGGGCCAGGGAATCCCGGGCGCTGAAAGCTCCCTGGGTGCTGGTCCAAACGGTCAGCTTGCCATCGGAATTCCAGAGGGCGGCCGCATTCTGAGGCTCGATGTAGCCCTGATGCACCGTGTTGGTGTGAAACTCCCGCTCAATCACCACGTCGGCTTCGGCAAAGCCCGCGTCCAGGTCGCCAATCTCATACTGGAAGTGGGTAGCTATGTTGCTCAGCCGGTCGGTCCGCTCGCCAAACTCGGTGGTCGTCATGTCTTCGATGACCAGGGGCGCGTTGTCCTTCATGGCGTCAACCACGTTCATCGCCGGCTGAAGAACCTCGTACTCCACTTCAATGAGGCCGACCGCAATTTCCGCTGCATGAGCGCTGTTGGCGGCGACGGCGGCAACGGCGTGGCCCCGGTACAGGGCCTTGTCCTGGGCCAGAATGTTCTCGCTGGAGAATCGGACTCCCCGGCTGGGGTTTGTCATGCTGGCCAGTGGCAGATCCTTGCCCGTAATCACCGCCTTGACGCCTGGGTAGTTCTCGGCCTTGATGGTGTCGATGTTCTTGATCCGAGCGTGGGCGTGGGGACTGCGGAGGACCTTGCCGTGCAGCATTCCGGTCATCTGGAAGTCGCCGCCGTACTTGGCCCTACCGGTAACCTTATCGGTGCCATCCGGACGCACCGGGCGAGTACCCACCACGTTGTACTCGGTATTTGAAAGTACGATGTTGGACATGGCCAATCCTCTCCCTTGGTAGATTCCTGAAAGATGCAAGGTGACATTGGCATTGTACCATACAGGAAAGAGTCGTCATTCACCCCTGTTGCTACCCCAAAGGCGAAACCAAGTGAACATCGCCTTCACGATCTTCGAGAGTGTCGGGGAAGTAGGTCGCCGCTACGGGCAGGAGTATTCTTGAAGGCGCTATAGCCCGGTGCATGGGGAGCGGTCGGGTGTCGGACCGGCGGGTTCCGCAGACCCGGCTCACTTGGAGAATAATAGCAAAGCCCCCGGCAAATGCCGGGGGCTGTTCTTGTTAGCTTATAGGTTATTGGTAGCGGGGGTAGGATTCGAACCTACGACCTTCGGGTTATGAGCCCGACGAGCTGCCACTGCTCCACCCCGCGTCGTTGGAACGAGACCAACGGGAAAAGCTGGAAGAAGAAACCCTGAGTAATTGCCCTGAAGCCCGCACCGATCAATCTGAAGTCCATAACGTGGGTCAAATCGCTCGACCGGTTAGTATCGGTATGCTGAAACTGTTGCCAGCCTTACACATCCGACCTATCAAGCAGATAGTCTCTCTGCAGTCTTACTCCCGAAATTAATCGGGAAGGGAGGCCTCATCTTGGGGGATGCTTCGCGCTTAGATGCCTTCAGCGCTTATCGCTGCCAGACATGGCTACCCAGCGCTGCTCCTGGCGGAACAACTGGAACACCATAGGTCTGTCCCTCCCGGTCCTCTCGTACTAGGGAGAGGTTCCCTCAAGCCTCCTGCGCCCATGGCGGATAGAGACCGAACTGTCTCACGACGTTCTGAACCCAACTCACGTACCCCTTTAACCGGCGAACAGCCGGACCCTTGGGACCGCCTTCAGCCCCAGGATGGGACGAGCCGACATCGAGGTGCCAAACCTCGCCGTCGATGTGAACTCTTGGGCGAGATAAGCCTGTTATCCCCGGGGTAGCTTTTATCCGATAAGCCACGGCCCTTCCACACGGTGCCGTAGGATCACTTTGCCCGACTTTCGTCCCTGCTCGACTTGTAGGTCTCGCAGTCAAGCCCCCTTATGCCAATGCGTTCTGTGGACGATTTCCATCCGTCCTGAGGGGACCTTTGGGCGCCTCCGTTACCTTTTAGGAGGCAACCGCCCCAGTTAAACTGCCCACCAGGCACTGTCCCTCAGTTTTGCTGAGGTTAGAACCAAAAACAGCCAAGGGTGGTATTTCAACGGCGGCTCCCCTCCAACTGGCGTTGAAGGTTCATAGCCTCCCACCTATCCTACACATGACAGTTCCCAGCCCAATACCAGGCTACAGTAAAGCTCCACGGGGTCTTTTTGTCCTGCCACGGGTCGCCCGCGTCTTCACGGGCACCGCAATTTCACCGAGCCCTCCGCCGAGACAATGGCCAAGTCGTTCAACCATTCATGCGGGTCGGAACTTACCCGACAAGGGACTTCGCTACCTTAGGACCGTTAGAGTTACGGCCGCCGTTCACCGGGGCTTCAGTTCGGAGCTTGCACCCCTCCCCTTAACCTTCCGGCACTGGGCAGGCGTCAGCCTGTATACGTAGGGTTTCCCCTTAGCACAGACCTGTGTTTTTGTTAAACAGTCGCCCGGCCTTCTTGTCTGCGCCCCCGAAGCGCTCCACCGGCTAGCGGTTTCACCCCCCAGGGGGCCCTTTCTCCCAAAGTTACAGGGCTCTTTTGTCTAGTTCCTTAGCGGAGGTTAGCTCGAACACCTAGGGACTCTTATCCCAGCCCACCAGTGGCGGTTTGCGGTACGGTCGCCGCTGCTTCTCCAAACGAAGCTTTTCTTGTCGGTTTGGGTTCAGCCGAGTTTCGTTAGCCCTTGGGCTACGATTCCCTCAACCCTCAGCTTAGCGCCGGAGTGGATTTGCCTGCCCCGGCTCGCCTACAGTAAAGGACGCCAATCCAATAAGACGCCCGACCTACCCTTCCGCACCCCTCCGAGTATCAACAAAACAACGGCGGTGCAGGAATATTAACCTGCTGTCCATCGCCTTCGGCGCTTGCCTACGGCTTAGGACCGACTAACCCTACGCCGATAAACGTTGCGTAGGAAACCTTGGGCTTTCGGTGTCAGGGATTCTCACCCTGATTTACGCTACTCATTCCGGGATTCTCACTTCCCCGCGCTCCAGCAAGCCTCACGACTTACCTTCATCGCCCGAGGAACGCTCCCCTACCACGCCCAGGCAGCTTCAAGAACCTTCACTCCACCCCTGCAACCAACGCATTTCGGCGGCTGATCGCAAGAATGGAATTGGGTTCTTGTACCTGAACATCCACGGCTTCGGCGGCAGACTTAAGCCCCGTTACATTTTCGGCGCAGGACCCCTCGACCAGTGAGCTATTACGCACTCTTTAAAGGAATGGCTGCTTCTAAGCCAACCTCCTGGTTGTTTTGGGAACCCCACCTCCTTTCCCACTTAGCCTGCGCTTGGGGGCCTTAGCCGGTGGTCTGGGCTGTTTCCCTTTTGACAATCGCACTTATCTGTGACTGTCTCACTCCCGGGTATCGGCAGAACGGCATTGGTGGTTTGATTGAGTTTGGTAAGCTCACGCCCCCTAGCCCATTCAGTGCCCTACCTCCGTCCTCCTGTGCCCGAGGCTGCACCTAAATGCATTTCGGGGAGAACTAGCTATTTCCGAGTTCGATTGGCATTTCACCTCTACCCACAGCTCATCCCAAGCTTTTGTACTAGCCACGAGTTCGATCCTTCAGTCCGCGTTAACGAACCTTCAATCTGGCCATGGGTAGCTCACCCGGTTTCGAGTCTACTACATGGAACTAAGCGCCCTATTCAGACTCGCTTTCGCTACGGCTCCGGAACTCCAGTTCCTTAACCTCGCTCCATACAGTAAGTCCCCGGATCATTCTTCAATAGGCACGCCGTCACCCCGAACTGAATCGAGGCTCCGACCTTCTGTAGGCTTACGGTTTCAGGTCTATTTCACTCCCCGCTAGGGGTTCTTTTCACCTTTCCCTCACGGTACTGGTGCGCTATCGGTGACCAAGGGTATTTAGCCTTGGAGGGTGGTCCCCCCAACTTCCCACAAGGTTTCCCGTGCCCCGTGGTACTCAGGTAAATGCCGGAAGTCCTGCCTCTTTCGCCTACGGGGCTTTCACCCTCTATGGCGGCCCTTCCCAGGGTCCTTCGGCTAGAAGCAAGATTGGTAACTCCCTCAGGTCTGGAGAGGCGACCCTAGGCATTCCCTATAACCCCGCTATGACATAGGCCCTCCCGCCGTTCGGTCATAACGGTTTAGGCTCTTCCCCTTTCGTTCGCCACTACTCAGGGAATCTCGGTTGATTTCCTTTCCTCAGGGTACTTAGATGTTTCAGTTCCCCCGCTTACCCTCCCGCTTTCGCGGGATGAACCGGCTCAACACCGGAACAGGTTACCCCATTCGGGCATCCCCGACTATGCCTGTTAGACGGCTCATCGAGGCTTATCGCAGCCTTACCGCGCCCTTCATCGGCCCTTGGTCCCAAGGCATCCACCGTAAGCCCTTAAAAATTTGACCCACGCTAAGAACTCCAAACTTTTCAGTTTGGGTTTTCAGGACAATTTCTCAAGGTTCCTTATTCAGCTTTTAAGGTGCAAAGAAAAGGGCGGATGGGTTACCCCAAACCGCCGTTCGGGTTCGCCCGGTTATCCTTTCGCTTTCAGGTAATTTTCATACCTTCCTGCTGTCACCGCCTTTTCTGTAATGTGGAATTATAGTCAGCCTTCCTCCCCCCGTCAAGGGGTATTCCAGAAATTGGCGGCAATTGCCCATTTCCTACCCTACTTCCTATCCAGACCGGCCCTATCCGGCGTCCCTTGCTACCAGTTAGACGCCCGCCAAACTCCCGGTCTTACCCGGCACAGAAGCGCCTCTTCCCACCCCCATCCTGTATTGGGTGCCAATTCCTCGTACCATGCCCCTCACCGGGTTTCGTGTGCCGGTCTTGGATTCATCCACCCGGCGACTCGGCCTCATCTTGCATCCCCCTACCTCCCCGTGAACACCGGCGACCTCTTTTCCAGGAATGCCTGCACCGCCTCCCGGTGGTCCTCCGTTGTACGCACCTGGTCCTGGGCCACGTGGGCCAAGTCCAGGTGTTCCCGAAAACTCTGGTCGTCGGACCGGTGCACCAGGTACTTAATCAGTGATTGGGACTGGGTTGCGCCCCGGGCAATGCGCCGGGCCAACTCCATGGCCTCCGAGGCCAACTCCTCGTCCGGTACCACCCGGCTGACCAATCCCATGCGCAGGGCCTCCGCGGCATCCACCCGGTCGCCGGTGTACTGGAGCAGCAGGGTATTGCTTATGCCAATCAGCCGGGGCAGGTTCCAGCAGCTGCCATCGGCGGGAATCAATCCCATGCGCACGAAGGCTTCGGAAAAAGTTGCCTTCTCCGCCGCTATTCGAACATCGCAGGCCAGGGCCAGACCCATGCCGGCCCCGACAGCGTGACCGTTGACCGCGGCTATGGTGGGCTTCTGCAACTCCTGGAGTCGTAGCACCATCTCCGGCGCGCGGGAGGACTCCGGGTCGAATTGCTTGCCGTACTGGGCCTCCATACTGCCCCAGGGCCGGTTGCGTTCCGTTTCGCCCCGGGCCTGTCGAGACTGGATGCTGTTGCTGAACCCCCGAACATTGGCGCCGGAACAGAAGGCCGGTTCAGCGCCGGTCAGCACCAGAGTCCTCAATTCCGGGGAATCCTGAAACCGCTCCAGGACAGCGAAGAACTCCCCGGCCATATCCCCGTTGATCGCGTTGCGGGTGGCCGGGTCATGCAGGGTGACCGTCAGCACCCCCTCGGTCTCATCTACCTTGACATATTCGTTGGACATTTTGTTTTCCTCTCCCACCGGGCCCATTGGCTGTTCTCGCCCCAGCCCCGAACGTTTTCGCGGGCGGCTGTTTCATTGCGTAGCTACTCTATCATAAGGATTGGTAATTTTTCCGGACGCCCTCTATAATCGGGCCACCAGTTCAAGGGACGCCCGACCGGCCAACCACGGGCAGGCCCCAATGGTGGAGGTAAGACAATGCAGCAAGGCTCGATTTTGAATCTACACATCGCCCGCGTTAAGGGTACTCCTTCCGACCCGGTGCAGGAGGCTACGGCCATTTCCGCCCGCGGTCTGGAGGGGGACCGGAGTTGCGTGGTCGGGAATGCCCGGCAGGTGCTGGTGATGGACAGGGAAACCCTGGACGTGTTTGGCCTGGCGCCCGGCCAGATAAAGGAAAACATTACCACCGAGGGCCTGGACCTGACCCAGGCAAAACCGGGGAATGTGTTCTTCATCGGCGATGAGGTGACCATGGAAATTGTGGGTGAATGCGAACCCTGCCGCAAGATGGACGCCATCCGCATGGGGTTGAGGGAGGAATTGAATCACCGGCGGGGAGTGCTGGCCATGGTGATCAGCGGCGGCGCCATCAAGGTGGGCGATTCCATACGCATCGAACCGTAGAGTCTAGCAAAGGTCGGCGTGGTGACCACGCCGACCCCACTCACCGTCGCCCCACCTGCTGGGCGGGAAGGTTCTGGAGCCGTTCCCCAATTGCTGGAACGGCTCCTTTTCTCTGGAAGATTACTCCTCCGGCTCTCCGATAGACACTCCCAGCAATTCCCGGGCCAGGGTCCTTGCCCCATCCAGGTCTTCGACGAACCTGCCTTCCGGTACACTGTTGAACACGCTCAGCGAATCGAGCTCTTCCCGCACCGGTTCCTTCAACCCCATGACAATGCAGGTGGTACCCTCCTCGCCGGCTGTGGAAATAAGCTGCTCCATCAACAGGGCAGCGCTATCGTCCACGTAGGTTGTGTGGGAATAATCCAGGATTACTACCTCGTGGTCCTTCAGGTCGGGGCCGATGGCCTGCACCAGCCGGCTGGATGATGCCACGGAAAATGCCCCCCGGAAGGAAACCAGACCCACCCGGGCGCTGAACGGATCGGCCCCGTCCTGGCTGCCCTCTGCCGGTGGAGCCACTCCCAGGAAGTCCAAATCCAGCAGGGGCGTGGAGACCACGCTATCCACCTCAAGGGTTTCGAGCCGACGGGCATGGGCAAATCCGGCGGCGATCAGGCCGATGGCCACTGCCGTCACCAAGTCCAGGAAAACCGTCAGCGAAAAGGTCAGCAGCATCACCAACAGATGATCCTTGCCTACGCGACGAATTCGAGCAACGAACTTCCAATCGATGATGTCATAGCCCACCTTCATCAGCACCGCAGCCAATACCGCCAGGGGGATCGGCTCCACCAACCAACCCAGGCCCAGTATGAGGGCGACCAGCGCCCCGGAACGCAGCACCCCGGCCACGGGGGTCCGGCCCCCGGCACGAATGCTAACCACCGTACCCAGGGTTGCGCCGGCGCCGGGGAGGCCCCCAATCAAGCCGGAGGCCATGTTGCCCAGGCCTTGGCCCACAAGTTCCCGGTTGGGACGGTGCCGGGTGCGAGTTATGGTGTCGGCAATCAGAGAGGTCAGCAGGCTATCTATGGAACCGAGCAGCGCCAGAATGATGGCTGGCTGGATTACGGCCAGCAGGAATGTCGGCGTGACCTGGGGTACCTGCAACTCCGGCAGGCCACGGGGGATGTCGCCGATGGTGGGAGCGCCGCTGAGCCAGAATACGGCCAGCAACGTGCCTGCCAGCATGGCCGCCAACGGACCCGGCACAAACTTGGCGGGCCATCCCCGCCAGGCAAACCCCACCAGGAGAGCCACCAGAGCCACGATGATGGCGTCGGTATTGAAGGTGCCCAGCAATGCCGGCCAGGAGAGAATCACGGATACCGGGACACCCGGCACGGGTTTGATACCCAGGAAGGGGAGCACCTGCAATATTATGATGATGATCCCTATGCCGGTCATAAATCCCGATATGACGGAATAGGGGGTGTAGGTGACGAAGCGCCCCACCCGAAGCAGGCCCAGCGCAATCTGAAACAGCCCGCCCAGGATCACCACCGTGAAGGCTTGAGCCGGGTCGCCCTGGGTATATTGAGTCACCACCACCGCCATGGCGACGGTCATGGGGCCGGTGGGCCCGGAAATCTGGGACGGCGTTCCACCAAAGACCGCCGCAAAGAATCCGACGGCGATGGCGCTGTAGATGCCGGCCTGGGGGCCCAGACCGGAAGCCACGCCAAAGGCCAACGCAACCGGAAGCGCCACAATGGTAGCGGTGACGCCTCCGAAGATGTCCCCTTTCAGTTGGTTCAAGCTATAGTTGAGCCTAATTGTCTTCCCCCGATGTCGATGCTCCTTGTGCCGAGAAATTCGCCATCAATCAGAGCAGGTTTTCGATTGCCCCCAAGGCGGAGACAGAAAGTCAGTCGTTGGCGCCCACCAGCGTGTTCCTGATGGTTTCCGTCAGGTCGGTGACTTCGCCAATGTCGGACCAGGCTTCCACCGTTTCGGATACCCGATCCTGGGGCAGCGCCAGGCCGGCGTTCACCTCGAATTTGCCCTTGATGTTCTCGAATCCCCAGGGATTCTTGGCGCCGCCGAGGATCATGTCCCGGTCGGTGATGTGTTCGAAGGTGCGGCCGTCCTTGAGGGTGATGCGTACCGGCAGGCCTCTGGAGACTTCGCCCGAACTCTCTTCCCACTTGGACAGCACCCGGGTGGTCACGCCATCCATGGCTTCCGCGATGGCCGGGTCGGCAATCTTCTCCTCGCTGAAGGTGTTGATGTTTACTTCCCCGTCCACCAGGGCGGCGGCCACGTTGTACTTGGCGCTGAACTTCCCCTTGAGGGGATCATCGGGTTCGGGGTACAGCATGACGATGGACAGGTAGGACTGGTCAACTTCGGCGCTGGCCACGTCCTCCCAGGTAAAGTTGTGCTCCCGCATCAGGCTGAAGAGGCTGTCCAGCATGGCATGGTTGCCACCGCAACAGGGATATTTCTTGATTATCAGGGCATCCTGCACCCGGAAGGGGTTGCCCATGTTCTCGGCCATCCGGTCCAGGTCATAGATGCCCTCGCCCAAGATTGGTGTGGTGAAGCCCAGGGGGTGCTCGAAAATCTGGTGGCCGGCGGTGAACCCCCTCTGGGCGAACTGGACGGCCATCACTGCGTCCCGGCATGTCAAGCCGGCGTGCAGCGGCTTGACCATGGTGCCGAAGTTATGGATTACCCCACTGGCCATGGACCCGGCAATCCCCAGGGCAACCACCGTGTCATCCTCGTTCAAACCTGCCAACTTGGCGCAGGCGGCGGTGGCAGCCATACGTCCGATGACGGCAGTGCTGTGAAATCCCCGTTCCATCTGGGCGTACTTGGTAGTGTGCTGTAACGCCAGGCCCAGCTCGCACCCGATGACGTAGGCCTCCAGCAGGTCTCGCCCCGTGGAATTGAGGCTCTCCCCCAGGGCCAGCAACGCGGGAAATATGGCGACTGTGGGGTGTCCAAAGCCCCCAAAATCGTCGTAGTCCAGCGCGTGGCCCATTGTGCCGTTGGCCAGGGCCGCATTTGCCAGGGAGGTTTGCAAACCGGAGGCGAGAACCGTGGCCTGGGTTGAACCGCCACTATCATCCACGTACTGCTGGATGATCTCCCCCACGGGCTGGGTTGACCCGGCGAGAATCACCCCCAAAAGGTCGAAGCAGGACTCGTTTGCCACCCGAATGGCTTCCGGGGGTATGTCCTCGTAGCTGGTGTTGACAATCCATTTTGCTATGGTTTCGGTCGCGCCCATAAGGCAGTCCTCCACATTCAACCTAATTCTACGGATGCCAGGCGGGAAACAGATGGAGCCCGTCAACTGGCGCCCTGGAGACACTCCAATTATATACAGGTTGTCCCTTTGGGCAAGCGGTCACGGAAAGCGCTGCGGCCATGAAAGGTTATGAGCAGGTCAAACGACTGGTGAAGTTTCCTTTCATCCGCGGAATCATTGGCCTTTTGCCGGCCGGAACAGGCTAGCGATACGAGGGAGGGCGGGTGCGCAAAGGGGGCCGGAGCGTTTCCTGCCGGAACACTTCCAAGGGGAATCCCCAGAATTCATTCACTACGCTGGGAAGGCCCCTTCTGTACAGAGTCCGTTCTTCGCAGAATACTGCCCAGGCATCATCTCTTTATTGCCCGAAACACCAGGCTGGGCCAGGCAAAAGAAAAGTCCTCACCCATCTCCCGAATTAGGAAGGCTTCCTTAACTTCCGGCCTGGCCTCGCTAAACTCCCGGCGCAGGGAAACTACCTCCGCAGCCGGGGTTGCCGTGCGCTCAACCCAATCATCAAAGGTCATGTGGGTACGCTCGTCGTGCCGTTCCACCACCTCAAGCCCCACCTGGGCCAGCATCTCCACCAGCGTTGAAACCTTCCTGTTCTCCACGTGGCTGAAATCTCGGCGCAACTCCACGTCGTTATACCACTCGGCCAGATAATCGTCCTCCGGAGCCACCGAATCGGCCATCATCAGAGAACCGCCCGTTTTCAGCGCCCGGTGTATTTCTCGGAAGGCGGCCCCCAGATTGCTGAAATGATGGCCGGCAGCCCGGCAGGTAACCAGGTCCAGGGACTCATTGGCGAAGGGCAATTGCTCCGCCCGGTTGAGGCATAGCCCCACGTTGGTCAGGCCCCTATCCATACCAATTCGGCGGGTCTCCAGCAGCATCTGGGGGGTTACATCGCTGGCAACCACCCACGCCACATGCTCGGCGGCGGCAAAGGCGGTGAACCCGGCCCCCGTACCCAAATCAACTGCCCATTTGGCCGCCGGACCCTCGGCAATCATCCGTTGCAGAGTGGTCAGCCGACTATCACTTATGTGAACTTGACTGGTGGCATAGTAGGACGCCTGCGCTCCGAACATGGTTTGCGCTGCGCTGTTCTGTGACGCTTCCTGATGGTTCAACTGGTTCTCCCCGGCCATACTGTCTGCCCCTCTCTCTTCTATGGTTGAGACGCCGGCCATTGTAGGCATCCAACCAAGAGACGGCAACCGGGCGGAGGACATTATGGAAACGGAACTGCCGTCTTCAAGCTGATTTGGGATGCCGGTATTGCCAGACCGCTCTGGCGATTCCGCCCTGCCCTGTGTTAGCCTACAGGAAACCCCACGGGAAAGTATGCGCGGTATCTCTTCCCGAACGGGAAAAGAAGGGCGACATGGGTCGCGAGTTCATTTGCCACCGTTGTGGAACAGCCAATCGTCGGGGCGCCGAAAATTGCAGCTATTGTGGGCTGCAGGTCGGTTGGCGGCCCAGCGTACCGGACTGGCTACGCTTCTGGCAGTGGCCCGTTCCACTGTGTGAGCAGGCCGGCGGGCTGGCTGCCTTTGGCGCCTTTGCGCTGGCCATATATTTTCCCGGGGCCTGGATTACATCCTACTTCGCCCCACCCCTCATCATCTTCAGTTGCCTTGCGCTGGTCAGCCACCTCCTGGCGCCGGCAACGGGCGACGGGGAGAGACGTTGAGGAGCAAGCTACAGCCAACCTTCGATGCTGCCGTCGCGGACATACCCGACGGCGCAACCATCATGTTCGGCGACTTTGGGGGCATCGGAGCGCCGCAGCATCTGATTGCTGCCCTCTATCGTCGCGGCGTTGGTGGCCTCACCGTGATTTCCAACGAGCATGGGGGTACCGATGGCCGGGTTGATGTGGGAACCCTCATCGAGGGCGGCAGGGTTGCCAAGGTGATCTGCTCCATCACCGCCGCCACCCACCCCTCACGGGTCACCCCCTTCGTCCGAATGTACAACGCCGGAGAGATCGAGGCTGAATTGACGCCGCAAGGTACGCTGGCTGAACGGATTCGGGCCGGCGGCGCTGGCATAGGCGGTTTCTACACGCCGACCGGGGCCGGCACGGAAATCGCCCTAGGCAAGGAAAGCCGCCAGTTCGGTGAGCGTACCTACCTGCTGGAGTACCCCCTCCGGGCGGACTATGCTTTCGTCCGCGCCTGGCAGGCCGACACCTTCGGCAACCTGCGGTTCCGCCTGGCCCAGCGAAATTTCAATCCAATCATGGCCATGGCCGCCACGGTTACCCTGGCAGAGGTGGAAAACCCGATACTGCCCATCGGCGAACTGGACCCAGACGACATTCACCTATCCGGAGTGTATGTGAATGGGCTGGTAGAAACGCCCCGAGGGGAACACATCCTTCGCGAAGAGTCCCTTTACATATAACGGCAGAGACCGGTTCAGAGAGGAAGAGGGGGCACAGGACCGGGACAATTCAGCAGGGCAGGACAGGTTTCGGAGACTCAGTGACTCAGTTTAGCCTGGGCCCGCGATAGGGGTTGTTCTTCTCCACCTGCTCCGCAATCAGTTCGTTGGCCCGTTTCAGAATGGGGAGAAGACGGGTCAGCCGCTCGCCGGCAGTCTCCACTTCAAGCAATTCCTGGCGCATTCCCTGGGGAAGTTCAATGCTGCCGGTGAGGGTCGCAACCGCCTCAAAAGACAGAGACACTGGTTCTTCGGGCACCTGCACCGGGGCGTTCCAGGCGCCGGCCAGGGTGGCAACGTGCTGAAGAAAGGCGCCGTACTCTTGTTCCACTTCGGTCAGGACATCGGCGGGAGCCTCGCCTACGGACTCTTCCCTGTAGGCTACCAGGCCGACCATGTGGGGGACTTCCTGCACCACCTGCACCAGGTCGAACCGCTTTTCCCCCAGGGTCAACAGGTTCATTCTGCCCTCCTCCAGGCGCTGAACCTGGGCGATTCGGGCGGTGGTTCCAACGCTGTGCGGAGCGGCGGGCCCGCCCACCTCCGGCCCTTCACGGATCAATACGATACCGAAGGGAGCCTCCCGTTCGACGCAGTCCCCAATCATGGCCTTGTACCTTTCCTCAAATATATGCAGGGGCAATCGCATACCGGGGAAAAGCACCACGTTCAGGGGGAACAGAGGCAATTCAACCAGGTCGTCTGGAGGTATTTGACGCGGCTGTGACATGGGGCAAGTATATTGGGTGGCAAATCATTGCACAAGCCTAACCGCCCCGGATTCCGTTTGCACGGTTCTCTCTTGCAGGATTGACCCCGACAGCAAGAATGCTCCACCCATCCGCTCGCACAAAGCTAAAGACATAGCGGCTAAAGTGGAGGGTTCAAACCGGCCAGGTCTCCAGGTTGTAGGCCATTTCCCAAAAGAGGTACTCGAACCTCAAACTCGTCATGTAGGCCGTTCGCATGGAATCCTGCTCGTCCGGACCGGCCCGCTCCCCCAGTCGGTCCAAGAGGCTGCGGATTGACCCGGCAAGCTCCGAAAACTCCGTAGTTGTGTACATCTGAATCCACTGGGCATAGAGGGGAGCGTCCGCCGGCTGCCCCCTGCGGTCCAGGTGATCGCCAATTTCCCAGTAACCCCACTGGCAGGGCACCAGGGATGCCACCAGGTCGGAGAAACTGCCCTGGTGGGCCACGTTCAACAGGTAGGAAGTGTAGGCAACTGTGGTGGGCGCGGCCGTGGTGGCTTCCAACTCCTCCGGGGTAATTCCGAACTCGGCGCAATAGCCCCGGTGCAGGTCCATCTCCACATTCAGGGTTTCGTCCAGCAGCCGCGCGAACCAACTCATGGTGTCCAAATCCCCGGCCCGGGCCGCTGCCATGGCCAGAACCCGGCTGTAATCGACCAGGTAAACATAGTCCTGCAGCACATAGTGCTTGAACTTCTCAACGTCCAGGGTTCCGTCACCAACTCCGGTCACAAAGGGGTGATCCAGGATTGCCTGGCGCACGAACCGCGCTTCGTGCTCAAGATTGTCGGCGAAGGACATGACAAATCTCCGTCGGGATCAATGGTTCACCACATTTTGGCGAGGGTTCAGTCCGGTATGGCGAGCCTGGCGAAATCATAGCTGGCAGTCCTTGCCCGGTCAATCGGCGAGGCGATGGCGGCTGACTTTCAGCTGCTGGGCCGAACTACACGCACCCAGAGGCAGCGCTTCCTGACCCGGTCAACGCCCGAAGGGTGACACTTGCCGGTTTTGGCGCCAACGCTTTTGCGGTATAATGGCCGGAAATCATTCTAACCGCACCGAATTAAGGGAAGGAACATGCAGGTTATCTTTTTGCAAGACGTGGCCAACCAGGCCCATGCCGGGGACATCAAGCGGGTGGCTGACGGATATGCCCGCAACTACCTGATTCCGAAGGGCATGGCCCAGGTCGTCACGCCGGAAATCCTGAAGCGGGCTCACAAGATTAAGGTGGCCGGGGACCAACAGCGCGCCCGGGAAACCCAGGTTATGGAAGAGTTGGCCCAGATTCTGGACAACACCACCGTCACCGTGTCCGGCCGGGTCACCCCCACCGGCCGGTACTACGGCGCCATCACCGACGCGCGGATTGCCGAGACTCTTTCGGAAACCCTGGACCGGGAAATAGACCGGCGGCTGGTTTCCACCATCGAACCCATTCGGGAACCGGGCGAATACGAGGCCGTGCTGCGCCTTTCTGCGGAAATCACCGCTACCATCAACATTGTGGCCGAAGTTGAAGAATAGGAAATGTACGCGGAGCAACTCCTTCCCCACAGCATTGAGGCGGAGGAGGCGGTAATTGGGTCGCTCCTGATTAACGGCGACTCTTTCCTTGACATTTCCCACCTCATCGCGCCCGATGACTTCTACCGAGACCGCAATCGGGTCTGCTTTTCCGCCTGCGCCGAACTCTTCCGGCGGGGCGACGCCATAGACCAGATAACGGTTGCCCGGGAGCTGCAACGCACCGACAATCTCGAAAATGCTGGTGGGATGGCATACCTGAGCCACCTGGTGGCCACCACCCCAACCTCTTCCCATGCCGGTTACTACGCCCAATTGGTGTACAACACGTCCACCATGCGGCGGCTGATTGAAGCGGGATCAGGTATTTCGGCCATTGGCTACCGGGATAGCGACGATGTGGAAACCACCCTGCGCCAGGCAGAGGACCTGCTCTTCTCAGTCCGAACCCGGCGCCAGGAAAGCGGCTTCATACCCCTGCGCCAGATTTACGACCAGTTCCTGGAGGAACGGGCATCGATTACCGCGCCATTGGCAGATTCGGCTCCAATTCTGACCGGGTACAACGACCTGGACGAATTGTTGGGGGGAATGCAGCGATCAGACATGTTGATTCTCGGCGCCCGCCCCGGCCTGGGCAAGAGCGCGCTGGCGGTCAATGTCTCGATCAACGCGGCCCGGCAGGGTTCCACCGTGGGAATCTTCAGCCTGGAAATGAGCCGGGAGCAACTGGCCCTGCGCATCCTTTCCGGTGACGCAGAAGTGGACGCCCACCGGGTGCGCCTCGGCCTCTACACGGAAGCGGAGGAGCAGCGAATCATCGACTCCATCGGCAATCTTTCCGAGTTGCCCGTCTTTATTGACGACGCCCCGTTCCAGGGAATTGCGGAAATGCGCAGCAAGTCCCGACGTCTTTCCCTCAGTCCCCAGGGTCTGGACCTGCTGATAGTGGACTATCTCCAGTTGATCCAGGGGCAGGGCCGCTCCCGGGGTGGTGAGAACCGGGTGCAGGAAATCAGCGAGATTTCCCGTTCGTTGAAGGGCATCGCCCGTGACCTGCACGTTCCCATCATCACCTGTTCCCAGCTCAGCCGGGTGGTGGAAGGCCGACCGGGACACCGGCCCATGCTGTCTGACCTGCGGGACAGTGGCAGCATTGAGCAGGACGCCGATATTGTTATGTTCATCTACCGGGAGGATGTGTACTACACCGAGGAGGAATGGGAGCAGCATTTTCCAGACCGCCCCTATCCTCGCAACATTGCCGAGATCATCCTGGCCAAGCACCGGCACGGCCCAACGGGAGGGGTGAAATTACGTTTCCGCAACCACCTGGTCCGGTTCGACGCCCTGGGCCGGGACGATGATTTCTAACCATGGCATTTGACGGCTTTCCCCGCAATGTCCGCGCCACGCCAGCGCCCGACCCTCTCTTCAACTCTCTGCTGGAGGAAATCAACGACCTGGGAGAATTGAAGACCACCCTGAGGTTGGTCTGGCTGTTGGGACAGAAACGGGGATCGCTGCGGTTCCTGCGGGAACAGGAAATACTCACGGATGCCACCCTCGCCAGGTCCCTGCGAAGCCTGGGAGGCGACCCCGCAGACCGAATTAGGCAGGCGTTGGCCCTGGTTACAACCCGCGGCACGGTGCTACTCCACTCTCCAGAGGGGAACCCGGAAGACCGGTACTACCTGCTGAACACGGACTCAAATCGCCGGCAACTGGCAGCCAGGTCGGGAATGGCAATGCCGGACGGGTCCCTGAACGCGTTTGCGGCCACTGCTCCCGGCATACCGGATGCAAGCCCCGGAACTGGGTCAACCATTTACGACCTTTACGAGAATAACATCGGCACCTTCGGGCCCCTGGTTGCCGAGCAATTGGCGGAGGCCGAGGAACGTTACCCGCCCAACTGGATCGAGGAGGCTTTCAAGCTGGCGGTCTTCAACAATAAACGGTCCTGGGGCTACATCGCCGCCATTCTAAGGCGATGGGGCGCCGAAGGACGGGGCGGCGCGCTGGACCCGCCAACGGAAGCGCCTCAACTGATTCAACATCATCCGGGAGTTGGCGTACAGGCGGGCGCCACCCTGTGGGAAGCGGAAGGGAGGAATCATGGAGAGCCTGGGAGACATTCTGAAACGGGTGACGGCCCGCGACAACCCCCAAGTCGCCAACGGCGGTAGCCAGGGGCTGCCCTACTTTGGGGCCGATGAACCGGAGGAGAACCGTTGCCCCATTTGCGACGGCGCCGGCTGGGTCAGCAAGCGGGTGGAGGTGGGACATCCCGACTTTGGCGAAGCGTTCCCCTGTCGTTGCCAACAACAGCGAGACCCATCCCATCGGGGCGATGCCCTCAGCCGCTACAGTAACCTGGGGGCGTTGCGATTCATCACTTTCGAGAGCACCCGCCCCGAAGGCATGTTGCCCGACGCCTCCGGCCGTCCGCTGTTTCAGGAGGCCCTGAAGGCCGCCGTTACCTTTGCCGAGCATCCCCATGGATGGCTGGTGTTCACCGGACCAAGCGGCAGCGGCAAGACTCACCTGGCGGTTGCCGTGGCCAATCGGTGCATTGACCGGGGGCAGCCCACCTACTTTATCGTCGCCGCGGACCTGCTGGACCACCTGAGGGCCACCTATGCGCCGGACAGTCCCGTCTCCTACGATGACCTATTCGAGCAGGTACGAAACGCCCCCATCCTGGTGTTGGATGACCTTTCTGCCCAGTATTCCACTCCATGGGCACAGGAAAAACTCCTCCAAATTATCAGCCACCGTTTCAATGAATCGTTGCCAACCATCATCACCGTGCGGGGGCCGGTGGAGCGACTGGACGAGGGTTTGCGAACCCGTTTGGAGTCGGTGAGCGGCTTTTCCCGAACCTACCGGTTGGGAGAGCACACTTCCCGGGTAGCCCGGCGGATCGGTTCCATACCTGAAGACATGCAGCGCCGAATGACTTTCGACCTGTTCGACGTTTACGGCCGACCCGATACAGACCAGGGCGGGCGGGAGTCATTGACGCGGGCCTGGCAGGCCGCCCGTAGGTTCGCTGGTAACCCGGAAGGCTGGCTGCTGCTCACGGGGCCCCGCGGCTGTGGCAAGACCCACCTGGCCATTGCCATCGCCAGCGAGTGCGCCAGCCGAGGCGCTTCAGTGTTTCGAGCCTTTGTGCCGGACCTGATGGACCACCTGCGGGCCACCTTCAGCCCGGACAGTCCAATCAGCTACGACGACCTCTTTGAGCAGGTGAAGTCCGCAGATCTGCTGGTTCTCGATGACCTGGGAACCCAGGTGAGCACCCCCTGGGCCGAGGAGAAACTCTACCAGATTGTCGCCCACCGCTATGACCTGAGGCTGCCCACGGTGGTAACATCGGTGGACAGCGTGGACGAACTGGCCAGAGATTGGCCGAACATCGGCTCCCGGCTGGTGGACCAATCTCTGGTGGATTGGCACCACATTACCGCCGCCAACTACCGGGACCAACGGCGCCAGCGCCCAGCCCGGGAGTAGCCCAGGCCAAGGGCGCCGGGCCGTCACCGACCCTTACGTTGGTGGGTGGCGCACCACTCCTCATAGGGAGGAACTTCCTCACCCACCGTCCAGAGGAAATGGTATGTTCCGGCATCGCCCATGTACTTGAACTCATTGCGGATGGCATTCAACGTGGGCTCAAATCCCCCGTGAGACCGGAGAAAGGCACGGAAGCTGCCGTGCTCCTCTTCCAATTCCAGCATCCGCCGGGCATTGGCGGAGATCGCCGACAGCTTGCGCCGGTGCCGGATCATCCGGGAGTCTTGGGTCAGAGCGTCCAACGCAGCTTCATCCAGGGTTGAGATCGTCTGGGGGTCAAAGCCGTGCATGGCTTCCCGCAACCCTGGCCACTTGGATTCCACCACCCGCCAAGAAATTCCCGACTGGAACACCGACTTGCACATCACTTCCAGATAGTCCGCCAGGCTGGACGGTTCAATCTTCTCGGGTACATGCATCGCTGGAACCTCCCCAAATGTGCCTGTGGCCCCGGCCGAACTGGGTCCGGCTCGGGGCTCCATATCCCTGGGTGAAGGCGCAGGCACTGGCTAAAGGGGCAGCGCAATGGCCTGGCCCGTCTGGGCGCTGCGGGTCACCGCTTCGGTGAATTCCATGTAGTGGAGGCCCACATCGAAGGGGGTGTGGGTAACCGGCTCCAGCCCGCGAATGGCGCTGATGAACTCTTCCTCCACCCGCCAGGAATACTGGTTTTCCGGGGGATTGGGAATCTCGGAAAGCTGGCTGTCGCCCCGTTGCCCGCCGTACACATTCAGCTGGGGGTCGATGTGCAGGGTGCCCTGGCTGCCGTGAAGCCAGGCCTCCGTACCCCTGGCGAGGCCGGTGACCACGCTGACCCGCATGTGTCCCTGCGCCCCATTGGCGAACTCCATCAGAATATCAACATGGTCGGGAATGGTTACCGCGCTCATGTTGCCGTCGTCATCGAGGCGGGCGGGAACACTGACCTTGGTCATGGCCATCACCCGAACGGCTGGGCCGGTCCACCGGATCATGCACTCGTACCAGATGCCCATGTTCATTATGTTATAGCCGCTGAAGGTGCGATTCTGACGCCAATGCAAGGAGGCGCCATAGTCGGCGAAGGCCGAGGTCACCACCTGCGCCTCCACGGCCAGAAGGTCTCCCAGGTATCCCTCGGTAATCTTCTGCTGGACCAGGTTGTCCACCTTGAAGGTTGAAGGGCCGGGCACTATCTGGGTCACCAAGTGGGGATGATTGCGGGAGGCTTCCAGCATTTCGCGGGCCTCCCGGGCGTTGGCGGCCATGCGCGCTTCGGTCAGCACGTGCTTTCCCTTTTCCAGGGCCGCCAGGGTCAGGTTCCGGTGCATATAGGGCCAAGTGCCGATGCAGATGGCGTCGATGCTGGGATCATCCAAGAGGTCCCGCCAGTTGTCGTACACAGTCGGAATATTGAAGGAATCTGCAACCCGTTGGCCCGATTCCCGGCTGCGATTCGCCACGGCAGCCAAGTCCACACCCTCCACCTGCAGAAAGCCGGGGATATGACGGTCACGGGTGTTTCGTCCGGCTCCAATCAACCCCAACCGAATTGCATCATTTGCCACGGAAAACCTCCTCTGCCCATTGTACGTATATACTCGAATCAGCCCCGATTATAGGGCAGCCCCAGGTCATTGTCATCTTGAGTCGAAACGGAGCTGGCAAGCTGATTCACCCGCAACTCCCCTGGTTGCAGGGGCGTTTTCGTTGACAACGTACCTTGCATCAGGAGGATTGGGCCCGGATACTTCGCTGCAGGGAACAATATTGCCTGGGTTGCCATTACCGAAAGCAAGGGGTACCATCTATCCGCTTGAACGTTGGGCAGCCGAAACTGTTCCAGGGTTAAAAGCGATTTCCCCTTAAGAAAAGTGCATTGGATCTTCCTGGCGCAGAAACAGACGTATGAACGCCTTTTCGAGGGGCGATGTTAAACGGACGGTACAGAATCTTGCGGGTCACCGGCAGGAGCATGGAGCCCACCTTGCGAAACGGTCAATGGGTGCAGACCCGACCCCTCGGGGGCAGGCAGACAAAGGACATGAGAGGCAAGATTATCGCCTTTCGTCATCCGTTAAAAGCGGAAAGGGTTTATGTCAAGCGAGTCGTGGGACTGCCCGGCGAGTTTGTGGCCATCCGGGACGGCAACCTGTCGGTGGAGGATGTTGCCACGGATGAGCCATACGTCCTGCCATCCCAACGGGCCCGCGCAAGGGGAGCCAACCAGTGGGTCAATGGACCGGATGAGTTGTTCGTCCTGGGAGATAACCGGTCAGATAGCGAGGACAGCAGGTATTTCGGTCCCATTTCCGCAGGATCGGTATTGGGTATTGTGTGGGCCAGGTACTGGCCGCCGGCAATACTGTAACCGTATCGGGGTTCATGGCTTAACGCCAACCATAGTCTAGTTAGAGGAATGACTGTCAACGGCCACTAATGCCGATGGCACACGAGCGCATTTGAAGATGGCAAGTCCTGTCCTGATGTTGAAGAACAAGAAAGACCGGCTGAAGGGTTGGGTATGGGGCCATCCCTTGATGGTAAACCGCCCGGCCAAGATCATGGTCCACGTGGTTTCGGAGATGGTCACCCGGGACGCCAATCACCTGGCGGCAGGGGTGGCCTACTACTCCATCTTTGGCATTTTCCCCTTCCTGCTGGGAATCATGGTTATTTCCGGCTTGTTCATCCAGGCCGAGGTGATTCAGACAAAGCTCCTCGAGTTCGTCATGGGAAACATGCCGGGTTCCGAGCACATAATCACCACCAACATCACGTTCATCGACTCCCACCGGACCCAGCTGATTGTCATCGCATTAGTGGGCATCCTGTGGTCGTCCAGTTCGGTCTTTGGGTCAATTAGCCGGGTGGTGAACCGCGCGTGGGGAATCTACCAGGGGCAACCTTTCTATATCCACCGTATGGAACACATCCTGTTCCTCCTTGCCTTTGTGGTCTATTTCCTCTTCTGGCTGGCGGTAACTTCAGCCTCCCAAATTGTGCTCAACATGGAACTGGGGTACCCCTTCCAGCAGCTGATACGTGAATCGGGCTTGCTGAACGTGATGATCAGGATTACCTCCTGGGGCGTTACGGCCGTGGGTTTCTTGCTGATCTACCGATACCTGCCCAATTGCAACGTCAAATGGCGATACGTTTGGGTTGGCACCCTGGTAGCCTCCCTCCTGTTCGAGGTCGGCAAGGAGGTCTTTGCCGAGTATCTTCAACACTACGCCCGTTACGACGTATTGTACGGTTCAATCGCCTCCACCATAATTTTCCTGCTGTGGGTGTTTCTTTCGGCGTTGATTCTCACCTTGGGCGCGGAGATCTGCTCCAACTACCAGCAGGCCTACCATCCGGAGGAACGGGTTGAAAGAATCCGAGGGTGGGCATGGTCGGAGAACGAAGATTTCCAGGAGGGGACTGATGGCAGGCCGTCCGCCGGACTTTGAGGGTAGAGAAGAGCCGGGGACCAGGGGAGTAAACAACGTAGGGGCGGGCAAGGTCACCCGCCCCGATTTACTTGGGGTTACGACAGAATACGGGCCTGACCTGGAATACGACCAACTGGCCCGCAGAAGGTCGCACGCTTGGTTCCTGACCTATACCTTCCAGAAGTTACCCACCTGACAGATCATATCAACCTGGTGAATGGACTCGGCCGGCCAACCAACCAGGTTGATCCAGTCCTCGAAGTGGGACTGCTCAACGGCCTCGCACTCGGAGATCAGCCTCCCATTCCCCAGGTCGCCATAGACCTTCAAGATAGTGGTGCGGCGGTCGGGACGCCACTTGCGCACGGCATTGAGCTTTTCCCGAAAGGCCTCCTCGGTAATTCCCGGCACGTTATGAATGGCAATGAATCGAGCCATCTATTGCTAACCTCTCTGGTATATGTGTCAAAAAGCTGGGCTTCCGGCGGCGCAATTGCATAACCACGGCACCACACTCACTTCACAGGAATCGGCGGTTCTTCCTCCCTCCCGCCGCCCGACCGGCGAAATATTGATTCCACGCGGCTGATTGCGCCAGCGCTGGGCGCCGCCAGGGAAGAGTTCAAACTAATCCGAAGGCGGAACGAAGGGGTAGGGAATGTCCGGCCCGCCGCGCAGCGGAAGCACCACGGTGGCAGTGCCGGGCATGCTCTCGATGCCATCCTGGGTCTTCATTCCAATTTCCAACTCTACGAACCCCATCTGGTTCTTCTCGTACTTGCTGGTTACTCGGCCCCACATGATGAGAATGTCGCCCGGAACCAGCATGGCCCGGTGCTCGAACTGGGCCTTCCAGGGCCAGCCCTTGGGAAGGGTCCAATCCTTCAGGTACTGGGGCACCACGCTCTGTTTCCACGAACCATGAACCAGAATGCTGGGGTTCTTATCGTGGTTCAAGCCGAAGTCCAAATCGTAGTGAATCCGGTGGAAGTTCTCTATGGCCGCGCTCCATCGGAACAGGTGGGTAGGGGTCGGATGGTAAACGTAATTGGGCAACTCCATCCCCTCTTCCACGTCTTCGTAGTAGATTTGCTGCTTGTTCCGCAGGTCGTCGGCCTTTGGCCTGTCGTTATGGGCCAAAATTTCTTCCGGTTCAAGTTTGAGCAGTTCTTCCAATGGCAGGCTCATGGTTGCCACCTCGCCAGGTTGTTGGTGTTGCGATGTTGTTCGAGAATAGGTCAGAGCCGCGCTACCGCCGGATGGTGGAGGCGCGGGTAATGCAGAGGGTCTCACCGTTCTGGTTCGTGTAGGTTGTTTCCCGGGTGATGATCAGGAATGCCCGCCCGTCGCGTCCCACCCGCTCCCGAATATCGGAGTAGCGGTTCTGGAACAATACCCTGTCCCCAATGCTGGGGTAACGGTAAATCTCCAGTTCGTTGCCGGCGTTCAGCACCCGCATGAGGTTGGTGGGCACCGGCGGCAATTCGCCGGGCCGCTCCACGGAACCGATACCGTCGGACTCCGGGTTTTCGTCGAAGGCCCTGGTTACGGGGTCGTCCTGGTCGGGCCGGATTCGGGAGGCCAGGTAGCTGACCATAATGGGCGGTGTAATGATTTCGCCGTAGTGAGTGGATTCGGCAAACTCCTGGTCCCAATACCTGGGATCCGGATCCATCACTGCCTGGGTAAAGCGACGCAAGTACTCGGCGTCCACCACGCCCCATGCCTCCACCACCTCTCCTGCCACTCCAATCATGGCTCGGACTTCAGGCGTAAGCGCCGACTGAGTTTCCTGTGTCATTATCAGCTTCCTCGCTAGGGTACCCCTCCTTTTCGGGGGAACTGGCTTTAGGCTAACCCAGGGTTTGGGCGTAGTCAATGGCGTTAGCGCTTTACCGGGGCTTCGTAAATCAGGTTAATGCCCTTGCGGCACCCTGTTTCGCCCCACGATGCCAGGCGGAAGCGTTTCCCCAATGGGATTGGAACCATCCCGCCCGGCGCGTTCGTGGGTTACAATGAGGCCGTTATCCTGATTCTGGAAGCGCGAGGGCGATAGATGAGGGTGGAAGGCGGAGTCTTCATCGTAACCGGTTCGGCCACCGGGTTGGGGGCCTCGGTGGCAAAGCGGCTGGCCGGTAAGGGTGGCCGGGTGGTGATCAACTATACTCGCAGCGAGCTGGAGGCCAAGGAGACGGCGGCAGCTTGCACCGAACTGGGCGGTGAAGCCCTAATCTGCCAGGCCGACGTTTCGGTAGATGGTGATTGCCGCAAGATGGCCGCCGAAACGCTGGCCCAGTGGGGTCGCATCGATGGCCTGGTTAACAATGCCGCCCGCTCCAAGATAGTTGCCCACGCCGACCTGGAAGGTCTGACGGCTGAAGACTTCGAGCAGATCTTTGCGGTAAACGTAATCGGAGCCTACCAGATGGTGAGGGCAGTAACCCCGGCGATGAAGGAGCAGGGACAGGGGGCCATCGTCAACATTTCCTCTGGATCGGGTTTCAGCGGTTCGGGCAGCTCCATAGCCTACGCCGCCTCCAAGGGCGCCCTCAATACCATGACCCTCTCGCTGGCCCGGGCCCTGGCGCCGGAAATTCGGGTCAATGCCGTATGCCCCGGAGTAATGCAGACCCGATGGTGGCGACAGGGATTGGGCGAAGAAAACTACAATGCTTTCATTGAACGCTATTCCCAGAGTACCCCGCTCAAGGCCGCCGGCCACCCCGACATCGTGGCAGAACCGGTGGTCTGGCTGCTGGAAGGGGCCGAGCACGTCACCGGCGAGACCATAATGGTGGACGCGGGTTCCCACCTGCATTAGCGGTACAGGCTGGATTGACTTTCCGGCGTGCGGGGGCGCCACTGCCACCTGTTGTAATCACTTCCGCGCGTTTCCATCCCGATGCTGATGGAGACCAATTTTGACGAATAGTTGGGAGGATTATGTAATGCGACTGGAGCCTCTGAACCTTTACGAACTGGAGGAACACGCTTCCCGGTTCATCAGCCCCCACGCATGGGCCTTCATTGCCGGCGGCGCTCAGGATGAAGTGACGGTAAGCCGCAACCGGTCGGCGTTGGAGGCCATCACCCTGCGGCCCCGGTTCATGCAGGACGTATCGGATCGGGACCTTTCCACTACCGTGCTGGGGGAGAAGATCAGCTTTCCGGTGATGGTCGCTCCCGCCGGCGGCCACCAGATGGCCCACCCCGATGGCGAACTGGCCACGGCCCGAGGCGTTGGGGCCGCCGGTACGCTGATGACTCTGGCCACCGGGTCTCACTTCAGCATGGAGCAGGTGGCGGAGGCGGCGAGCGGCCCCCTGTGGTTCCAGTTGTACCACCAGGACCACGAAACCAGCGCCATGCTGGTTAAGCGGGCAGAACGGGCTGGCTACAAGGCCATAGCCTTAACCATTGATACACCGATCAACAGCCCCATCGAGCGGAGCATCCGGCATGGCTCCGAGCGCCCCCGTGGTTTCAACCCCGGCAACTTCGTGGGAGAGGAGGCGGGATTGGGCCTGGTACCGGACACATTGGAGGCCCTCTACTACCAGCGGCCCTGGAATGTTCCCCTGACCTGGGCAGAATTGGGCTGGCTGAGAACCCAAACCTCCCTGCCCATAGTCTTGAAGGGCATACGAACCGCCGAGGACGCCTACCAGGCGGTGCAAAACGGGGTGGAGGGAATCTGGGTTTCCAACCACGGCGCCCGGCAACTGGATGGTACCCTGTCCACCATCGAAATGCTGCCCGAAATAGTGGAAGCGGTTAAGGGCAGGGCCGAAATCTACCTGGATTCGGGCATACGCCGGGGCAGTGACGTTATCAAGGCCCTGGCCCTGGGGGCCAAGGCAGTGTTGGTGGGGCGTCCGCTGTTCTGGGGGTTGGCGTGGGACGGCGCCGACGGCGTTCGGCTGATGTTGGAAATCCTGCGTCACGAGGTGGACCTGGTTCTGGGTCACTGCGGGCATACCACTGTTGATACCCTGACCCCTGAGGTGGTGAACAATCCTCACGTCGTCAACCCACCAGCGATTCAGGTTCCCTAACCAACCAACAGAAAGGGCCAGCGAACATCCAGGCCCTACGGTGTTCACACTCAGCGAAGAGCGCCCCGCCAACCCACAAATGGCGGGGCGCTTTCCAGCGTGATTACCTAATCTCAATGTCAGTTGGCAAACCGGAACATTGGCCTTGGATGCTTTGGCCCCTGGGCAGAGAAACCTACCCGCCGAAGTGCTCCACCAGCTTGGCCTGAAACTCATCGGGCAGGAAGGAGTGTTCCTGGGTTCCCAGCTTGCGAATAGCGTAGTGGGAACAGACCGTTCCCATCATTGCGGCCCGCTCCAGGGTAGCGCCCTCAACCAGGCCCTTGATCAGACCGGCGCGAAAGGCATCGCCGGCGCCCGTGGGATCCAGCACGTCCGGAGTGGGAATGGCGGGAACGGCAATGGCGCCGTCCCTGGTCAGGATTTCCGTCCCTTCCTCGCCCTTGGTGGTGATGATCGAACCGGCAAGCTCCACCAGTTGCTCCGTGGATTTGCCCGTCCGGTCACGAATGAGGGCCAGTTCGTAGTCGTTGGATACCAGCATCCTGGATTGGGCAATGCAGGTGGCCAGATCATCCCCGGCCCAGGCGGGCAGCGACTGGCCGGGGTCGAAGATGGAGAAAATACCCATCCGGTTGTGGGTCTCGGTAAACTGGGCCATGTCCTGCAGGTTGCCGGGGGCCACGATGGCCAGGCAGTCCGCAGGAGTCAATCCATCAAATTCAAACTCGGCCTGCTGTTTCATGGCGCCGGGATTGAACCCCGTAATCTGGTTGTCGGCCAGATCCGTGGTTATGTAAGCCGAGGCGGTGGCCTCCTCCGGGACGACGCGAATATCTGCGGTGGCCAGGCCGCACTCCTCGAACCACTCGAAGTAGCGATGGTAGTCGCGGCCTATGGTGGCAACTATTCGGGGCTTCTCGCCCAACAGGGAGAGGTTGTAGGCAATGTTGCCCGCCGTGCCGCCGAAGTTCTCCTTCAACCCGTTGACGGTAAAGCTGACATTTATCATGTGGATTTTGTCGGGCATGATATGGTCGGAAAAACGCCCGGGAAAGTCCATTATGCGGTCGTAGGCCAGGGAACCGGAAACCAGTATTTCCATGCTAAGTTTTCCTCGCGATTTGCCTGGGAATTGGCAGTAATTTGCCCATGGGCCCGTTCACTCTAACCCAAGTCTGGAGCGGAAGCAACGAGGAAGGCCGACGACTCCGAGCGGATCACTTGCCTGCAACAAGTAGCCATCCAACCCGTTTGCGCCCGAACCGGCCGCGCCTTCAGGGAAGGGAAATGGCGCCCCTCGCACGCCATCAACAACCGTATTGTCCCGCGATGGCGCCTCCGAACTTGACGGAATCATTCCTAACCAGCCCTGCCCCTGTGAATTCTCCCTCGTTAATTTCCAGTACAAACCTGGCGGGAGATTCGGGTGAGTACCGCTCCAGGTCATCGAGGGACTGGCCTGGCTGCTGAGGCAAGGCGTTCAGGGTTACATCCACCACCCGACATTTCGAACCAATCCAGACCATATCCAGAGGGAAGTTCATGTTGGGCATCCAGAAGGTGAGGTGTTGGTCTTCGTCGAATACGAAGAGCATACCCGTGCCTTCGGGCAATACGTCTCGGCCTGACAAACCCCGCGCCCGTGCCCCCGGGGTGTGGGCCAGCTCCACCGGCCAACTGGCGTCGCCAATGGTCACCAGGGGCGGGGCTTGTGTTGGAATAGCGGCGGGGGTGGCCTCAGGAGGGGCCGATGCGGCGGGAGCCAGGGTTGGAAGGACCGGGGCGGGCGGAGCGGATACCGCCGTGGGCAAGGCCGTGGCCGGCAGCTCGCGGGGAACGCTGGGAATCTCCGTTGCTGCCGGTAGAATCGGTTGCGCAGGTAACTCCGTTGCCTCCGCCAGCATGGGCTGGGCGGGTACCTCAGTTGCCACGGGCAAAAGGGTGACCGTGGGCAATAATCCAACTTCAGGAACCGCCGTTTCCGTAGGAAGAGGTTGCGGCAGGCTGATTGGTTCAGCCAAACCAGCTTCAGTGCAGGCGGCGCTCAAAATAAGCAAAGCCAGAAGCATAGAGACGTGAAAGAAGCGCATGTTAATTCACGGGCCACGAAAGGGCGGCTGTCCAGCAGGTTGCCGCAGCGCCAGCATTGGTCGGCAGCGACCTGGAAGACCCCGCCCGACTATACAACCCTACTGAATTTCCTCCCGGATGGTTTGCAGGCGTTCCCGCAGTGAACGGAGCAACACCGAGGGAGGAGCCGGGGCCACATGGGTGTAGCCCACGCCCAATTCCTGCAACTCCCTGGGGCCCAGGGGCATGGCCGCGTGGTTCATGGGGAACTGCATCTTGGCCTTGCCGATTCGCTTGATTCGTCCGGCCAGTTCTTCCAACTTTGCTCTCAACTCCGGACTCTGCGGATCTCGAATACCCATGAACTCGGAAAAATCGGTGGGCCCAATGGAAACCAGGTCTATACCCTCCAGGGCGGCGATGGCCTCAATGTCATTAACGCCCTTTTCGTCCTCGGTCATTACCGACAGGAGAATCTGTTCGTTGGATTGGCGACAATGGTCGTCCCAGGAAATGGTGCCGTAGCCGGCGGCGCGGGTCCCGCCGGCGCCGCCCCGATGTCCCAGGGGAGGGTATCGGACGGCAGCCACGGCCCGCTTTGCTCCCTCCAACCCATCCACGTGGGGAATGATAATGCCTTCCGCCCCGGCGTCCAAAATTCGCAGAATCAGCTTTTCATCGTTGTCAGGTACCCGAACAATGGACGTGACTCCTGCCAGGTCGGCGGCGCGGATCATCTCCCCCACCAGGCGAAGATCAAAGTCGGTGTGTTCCATGTCAATAAAGGCAGCATCGTAACCGGCAAGGCCGATGATCTCGACGATCTGCGGGTCGGCGAAAGTAACGTAGGTTCCCAGGGCCAGCCCACCCTCGCTCATTACTCGCTTTACCCGATTCTCACGCATGGGGAACTCCTTCCAAAAGAACTTCCGCCCATTATTGACCACCGGAGGGTCTGGCGCAAGGAGGTGAAAGGGGGTACCAGGTCAGGATTGCGGGCCAGCTGGCGCCGGGTTACCTACCGCGAGGCTGCAGACGACTAACCAGGAAAGCAAACCCCGCCTCTATCTTCCTGTCAGGGTTTGAGCCGATGAGCGTCGCGGCCTGATTGCCTTACCCCTGGCCTTCGGCTACAATCCGGTTCAGTCCACGTAGCACGGAGGGAATTGTTCGGACATGCAAGACGGGGCGCTGGCAGGGGTCAAAGTTCTGGACATCAGCGAGGACATCGCCGGTTCCTTTTGCGCACGTCTGCTGGCTGACTATGGCGCAGAGGTACTGAAACTGGAACCCCCTGGGGGGGCAGCCCTTCGCCGCATGGGCCCATTTTTCCACGACGACCCACACCCGGAAAAGAGCCTGATGTTCCTCGTCCTGAACCTGAACAAGAAGGGCGCCACCCTGAACCTGGAGACGACCACCGGCCAGGCCATCTTCAAACGACTTGCCTGCCATGTCGATGTGATAGTTGAGAGTTACCGTCCCGGTTACCTGGCCTCCCTGGGGTTGGGTTATGACGAACTGCAGGCGCTCAATCCCGGCCTGGTTCTCACCTCCATTACTCCATTTGGACAGGACGGTCCCTACAGCCAATATCGAGGCGAGGAAATCGTCAGCTACGCCATGGGCATGATAATGAGCATCAGCGGGGTGCAGGGGCGAGAACCACTCAAGCATGGCGGGTTCCAGGCCCAGTACGAGGGAGGTCTCTTCGCCGCCGCCACCACGTCCATGGCCCTGTTCGGACGCGAATTCACCGGCCAGGGCGAACACATCGACGTATCCATTACCGAATGTGTCGCATCCACCATGATGGCAACCCAGACCATGTACCCATTCATGGGTGGAACCCAGGTGCGGCGGCGGGCCAGCGGCAGCATGTTTGGTCACCCCATGCCCTGCAAGGATGGCTGGATAATCGTCCAGACGGGCGGGGGAGCCTCGTGGGAAGACCTGGCCGAATTCTTCCAGTGTCCGGAAATGCTGGAAGAGCGATTCGCAGACCGGGCCCAGCGGGCCATGAACGGCGAGGAACTTGACCGGCTGGTCATTGAGGCCATCTCCAAAAGGGGAAAATGGGAACTGTTCCCCAAGGCCGCCGACTACCGGATGCTGTTCGGGCTGGTGCAAACCCCTTCCGAATTGGCCCAATGTCCCCAATTGGAATCCCGCAACTTCTTCCGCGAAATCGAACATCCAGTCATGGGTCAGGTCAAGGTGCCGGCGGAACTCTTTAAGTTGAGCGAAACTCCCTACAGGCTGGAAAGAGCAGCGCCAATCCTGGGCCAGGACAACCAGGAAATTTTCGTGGAAGGCCTGAAGTACGACGAGAAACAGTTTATCCAACTGCGCCAACTGAACGTGATCTAACCGAATCTCCAGCTAACCCCCCATTTCAACGAACACCAATCTGAAATCCCTCCAGTCCAGAAAGCGAGGTACTCCCCATGCCAAGACTCCCCCTGGAAGGTATTCGCATCCTGGATTCCACCTACGTCTTCGCCTTACCTTACGCCGGGGGGCACCTGGCCGACCTGGGCGCGGAGGTCATTAAGATTGAAGGCCCGGGCCGTCCCGACGTAACCCGTACCGGAGGCTACGCAGGATCCTTCCCCGAGAACGATGCCGGCGAGGATTGGTGGAACCGCCCTTCAACCTACAACCTGCTGAACCGGGGCAAGAAGTCGCTGGTGCTGGACATGAGCGACGAACGGGGACGGGACCTGTTTCGTGAACTGGTGACGGTCAGCGATATCGTTATGGAGAACTTCACGCCAAGGGTGATGCGTCGGTGGGACCTGGATTACCCCAACCTGAGAAAGCTGAAGCCAGACATCATCCTGGTCTCCAACACCGGCTACGGCCACGGTGACGGTCCCTACTCCGGTTACCCCGCGCAGGCCACCACCCAGGAAGCCACACATGGCCACTGCTGGATAACCGGGTACATGAACGACGGTCCAGCCAAGGCCGGCGCCTCCTTCGTGGACTTTCTCTCCACCTGGAGCGCCATTTTCGCCTTGGGCGCCGCCCTGTACCGGCGCAACCGGACGGGCAAGGGCCAGTGGATTGACATTGCCATGTACCAGGCCGGGGTTATGTTTCTGTCGGAATACCTGATGGACGCCACCATCAATGGCCGGGAGGGCGGTCGACTGGGCAACCGGCATCCCTACCGAGCGCCCCAGGGATGCTATCCGGCGAAGGGCAACGATCAATGGATTACCCTTTCGGTGGGCAGCGACGAGGACTGGCAGTCCCTATGTATCTTGATGGGTCGGAAGGATTTGGTTGAAGACCCGCGGTTTGCTGATATTCTGTCCCGCCATCGCAACCACGACGCTCTGGACGAGTTAATATCCCAGTGGACCATAGCCTCGGATAAGTATGATTTGATGCACCGATTGCAGGGCGTAGGGATCCCATCGGGCCCCGTCCTGACCGGTCGGGACATCCACTTTGACCCGCACTACAAGCGCCGGAATTTTTTGGAACGGGTGGACTTCCCCGAGGAACGGGGCGTTGGCAGTCGTTTTCTCATGGGTCGGCCCTACAAGTTTTCCCACACTCCCTTGAGCATACGCGGCCCCGGTCCCGCCTTCGGCCAACACAACGCGTCCCTGCTGCGGGAATTACTGGGGAAAGACGAGCCAACCTACCAGGAGTTGTTGGACGAAACGATAGTCACTTCGGTGCCGACCAGTGGCGAACCTTCCCCGCAGATGGAGCCTAACCGGGCAGTGGAAGAGGGTCTGCTGGCGGGGTATGACCCGGACTATCTTGAGCGATTGGGGTTGGGATAGCGCTGGAACGGGGAACCCCTTAATTCAGAAAAGCAATGTAGGATGGGAAGTGAACCGGCGATTTCCAAGGCAATGGGGCAAAGGCACGTTCTTGACACGAAAACCTGCCGTCTTTAAGCTGGAAGTAAGGAGGGCCCGTAGCTCAGTGGAAGAGCAACCGGCTCATAACCGGTAGGTCGCTGGTTCGAACCCAGCCGGGCCCACCATCATGTATTGTACTGCGAAAACCTCCATTCAAAGCCACTTCCGCCATGTCCGCTCCCCTGATGGGGCTGTCCTTGGGGGTGGGGATTGTGTAGATGATGGTGGCTTTGCCGGCAACCACTGTCACCTCCTTCACGAATGACCGGATGAAGGCCCGCGTCTCGGTGATCTCGCTGGTGCGCAGGAACTCCCCCATCTCGGTGGCGAAGGCGGCGATCACGTCGGCGCTGTCCAGCAACTGCCTCCGTTCCGCCAGGACGGCCCTGGCTTCCTCGGCGGCCGCTTCCAGATGCTCCCGCCGGTGGCGGTGTTCTAGGATGCGCTCCGAGGCGTCGGCCATGTCCAGTTTGGTGTTCTCTACAAAATACCAGATGCGGTCCATCTTCCGCCGAACCTCGGCCAGTTCCGCCTCCACCGTCTCCAGCCGGTCCCTTTGATCCCTGGCCACGCCGTCCATCTCCTCATCCAACATCTTGACCAAATCTCGTATGTTGGACTCGGTGAGGATGTGTTCCCGAAGGGTGGAGATGATGAGCTGTTCGAAGTCTTTGGCATTCAGCCGGGGACAGTTGCAGGCATCCTTGCCCAGCTTGAGCATGGATTGGCAGACGTAGTAGGTGTACTTGCCGCTCTTGGCTTCGGCGGCAGTCAGGGCCTTGCCGCAGGTCTCGCGCAACCTCTTGCGCCAGGGCTACCCAGAAATACAGACCTCGGTAGGTGGAAGTAAGGTTAATCTGTCATTTGATCCCTTTGGCTGGTTCTTGAAATGGAAGGAACTAAAGCAATTGGTTAAGAGCACGGAGATTCAAGAGCTAACGTACCTCGACTCTCACCCGCGTCAATTGGATACAATCGCTCGGATAGTGGCGGTGGACGAACGACCCTCTGGAGGTGTCACCGTCCAAGTGGACTTACAGAACAACGACATTGGTAGAGCCTACAATCTGTAAGTGGATTGCCATTCCATCTTTCTCCAAGATTTCGAGCCTCATCGAAAGGTGCGGCAAGGTCATGTCCTTGGATTGATGGCATTAGACCATAGGGCAGCGAGGGATGGGCGAGAATTAGCCAGCTTTGGATTCAACGACCCGCTAAATGTTCCGCCTTCGATAAAGGAAAGGATGAACTTCTTGAGCGGGACCAAAAGCACGTGTCGTCGCAGCATTTCTACCTGCCCTGGCGATTCTTGGGGTTTAAGTGCATAGATGAACTGTCCCCGCCTGAAGAATTCGATCAGAGGGATTGGGATG
Organism: Dehalococcoidia bacterium; assembly: GCA_965221385.1. Taxonomy (GTDB): domain Bacteria; phylum Chloroflexota; class Dehalococcoidia; order Lucifugimonadales; family UBA3495; genus Bin22. The sequence continues at coordinate 36,385 of OZ244885.1, read as the reverse complement.
TAATCGAATTGGAGAAAATTGAGGCACTCGACCAAGTTCGGTCCTATATCGGGGAAGCGGATGCTGGCGTGATGGGAAGGGTAATGTTCAGTTTCCAGGGACGCTGATAGGATTTGGCAGGCCCTGAATCGATTCGACCAATACTTGCCAAACCCTTATCTGCTCGAAAACTCTGCACTACTGGGTCAGGTCAAGCTGATGGGTCGCCAGACGTGCTCGTCTACATGAACCCAAAGCAGGGTGAAGGGTTCCTCCGGGCGGGCATATCCCTCGGGTGGAGCCATAAAGTAGGCGTTTGCCTGGCCGGACTCACCTGGCTCCACCGAAAGATTAACGAGGGAGTCAGGCAGCTCTTCTTCCAATTGGTCAGCTCTCCAGTCTGAAGCGTATTCCCACAGGTGGTGAATCTGGCCAAAGGTGTCAGGGCAAGTGGAAAGTTGAAGAGGGAAGTATGAAAACCCCATGGCCTCCTCGTTACGATTGGTGAAGCGCAGCGGAAGCCGTACTGTCCGCTCCCCGTAGGATTCTGCTGCCCCCAACGCCTGTATTTCGAATTCCGGTTCCCCGTCGAATGGGCCTATTGTGGCGGTTTCTCCAATGCCAATGACAGGAAAATCCTCCAGGTCCGCCAGGTAACTGACCTTCAAGCGTCGTCCCAAGGTGGGCAACTGGGCCGGGTTTATTGGAAACCCATTCTCGAACCGGACCCGCTCCCTGGCAGTGGCGCTGCGGGTCAGGTCAACGGTGAGGGACATATCGTTCCCGTCGAGAAAGGAAAGCTCCACGAAGTCATTGGGTTGCGCAAGAGCATTGCGTGCCAGACCGACACCCTCAAAATCCTCGTCCGGCCAAAAGAAAATGTGGCCATCGCACGAACCGCCCTTAACCAGGACCCTTTTCTCAAAGGTATTATCTGGCATATTGGGGTGGAAGCTCGCCCAATAATAGTAGTTTCCATTTTCATCCCGTTCGCCAGACAAGAATGCCAGGATGAAGCCCCGAATGCTGTCGATTGACCACAGGGGCACCAGGGATGTGAGGCGGACCGGTACTTGGATCATGTCTTCAGCGACCTTCTCGGGGGAACCCAGGACCGTTATTTCAAAGGGAGCCTCCTTCCAGTCCGTTTGCATCTGGAGCGATTCCCCGACCAAAACGTGATCGCCGTACATTTCTTCCTTGGCGCCCCATTGCTCTTCTTGACCAACACTGAATTGCCATCCACTATCATCCTCGTCATACGTAGCGAATATGATCATCATATTGGCCGGGCAGGGTCCCTCCATCACTTCTTCCATGGAAACTCGACGCCGAGCTTCAACACCCTGCGCCAAATCTACGCTCGTTCCAAGCAAAAGAGTCCTGGTCCAGACCGGCAGGTCGGAGAAGTTACCCTCGCTCTGAACCACTGCGATGGCGGTGGTATCGTCTATTCTCTTTACTTCGATAATTTCAATTTGGGTCGCAACGAGTGCGTCGGCTTCTTCCACGCTATCGTATTCCTTCACGATTCCGTACTCCGATTTCACCAGGTAGCGCCAGTAAGCTTCCAAGCTCCGGATAATGGTGGCGCCGGAGTGTCCTGCCGGATTGCCCCTGAGCTTTGAGGGCTTGCTGACAGCGCCCGGTTTCTCGAAAGAGCCTTGCCTTCCATTCCTGCTCCACACGAACACTGCCACGATGGCAAGGACAATGACTGCCAGCAAGATCACGGTTCCCATTCTTGTTCCGATCCCCTTCTGAAACTTGGCCCAACTATGCTGTTAGATACCCTGGCTGTCAAGCCAGGACTACGCCCTAGCCCTGTCGACCGCAACATCCCCTCTGGATGATTCGCGGCGAGGCGCTCAAGTGCGCTGGCAGGAAGAGGTCCTGGCCGAGGCGCGGCGAACATTTGGCTAGGGCCAAACGGGTACTGCTGCTCCGGCGCGTGCTGTCCCTGAGCCTGTGGCGGAGGTAAGGGGGTTATGCGCCTGCAGAGTCTCCCAACATCCCTCTGGCTAAGCCACGACCACAGACGAATCTCCTAGCCGACGAAAATCAATCGGAGCGGCGCGAGTGCAGCGCCGAAGCCATTCAAGTCCTCCCGCCTCAGGGCGCCATCCAGCCACCCCTCCCCTCGCCCACTGACACCACCGCCTTGCGTTGGGGCGCCGTTGGCAGGTAATCTACGATTGTCTGCCGCAGCTGACCCAGCGCCCAATCTGTCCCGGAGGTTCTCGCCTTGCCCACGCTGGACTTCAAGGGCAAGCAGCACGTCTATGCCCACCACCTGACCGTCCCCTACCGGCCTTTCGTGTGCGACCCGGACCGTTCGTTGAATCCGGCGGGGGCCGACGACAACCTGATCATCCACGGCGACAACCTCCACGCGCTGAAGGCCCTGCTGCCCCGCTACGCTGGCAAGGTCAAGTGCATCTACATCGACCCGCCCTACAACACCGGCAACGAGGGCTGGGTTTACTTCGACAACGTGAACATCCCCCTAATGCGGGAGTGGCTGAAGGCCAACGCCCCGAAGGACGGCTAGGATGGCTTAGCGGCATCCTGGGGAAAATGGACCTGGTCTAGTGGAGGAACCCCTTCCCTGTCCCGGGTCTTCTGTTTTGCGCGCATCCTCGTTGCGGCCCGGCGTTCCTCCCTACCCATCCGTTTGGTCAATGCCGGCTGCCGTCCCACAATCGGAACTAAGAATCAATATGATGTCATGGTCAGTGACAGCCCTAAACTGGCATAACTCCATCGTAACGTCATTCTTTTTGGCAGCCAACTAGCCATTTTATCTCCACCATTGGTCCATTAGTAAGTCCCTTCCGTCATTACAATGCTTTGACAAGTAAAGTAAGGGCTGAGTAATATCGACTCCTTCATTATCGATACGGCATATCGATATTACTATTGGTCGAAAGAAGCAACTTGGGTCAGCAAGCTGGCGTACCTCGGGCCCGATGCCGATTCCGCGGCGCTCAGGGTTGCTTCCAGGAAGTTGCACGAAGAGGGGGTTGTCTCTTAACCCAGCGCCGCCCAAGCGAAACCGAGTACCAATTGAGGAAGGTGGAGTCAGAGTCTTCCCACATGGGTGACGACCTAAGCTCATCCCCCTACCGAAGTACTGACCGTAACGAGCCTAAGCCATAGCCAAACATTTGTCCCTCAATACCCATTAGGAGAGTAGATATGGTTCACCCTTTGCGAAAACGCGCCGTAACCCTTATTCCTGGCCTGCTTGCCCTGTTGCTGGCGTTGGCCGTTGCCTGCGGCGCCCCCGCAGCACCGAGCGATCCGGCCCCGCCCGCGCCGGCCAATGACCCAGAGCCGAAGGCTGCTGCTGTCGCGCCAGCTACCCAGGAACCGGTGGCCACCGAGGCCCCGGCTGAGCAATCGGAGGCCCCGGCGCCGGTCCAGCCACAGGGCGAGGCTACGGACCCAGCCATGGAAGAGCGTCCGACGATGAGGGTGGGCGTGATATGGCTGAGCAGCCCGCTGGATCCCGTCGAGAGCGGCTGGGTTGCCAACCAGTCGGCCTTGTCCGAGAACCTGTTCCGGCTGTCCGCAGACACCATCACTCCCGAACCCTGGCTGGCCACCGGAGCGGTGCAGGTGGAACCACTGACCTGGGAAATATCGATACGCCCGGACGTCAGGTTCCACAACGGGAACGCCATGGATGCCGAGGCGGTCAAGGCATCGCTGGAAAGGACCATTCGAATGTCTGCGGCATCGGCAGAGAACCTGAGCATCGATTCCGTGGCGGTGAAGGATGAACATACCATCCTCATCTCTACGACGGAGCCGCAGCCAACCATGCCGGGCTTGTTGACTGTTCCGGTCAACGCCATCCACGACGCGGCGGCGGTCGACGCGGCTGGCGAAGGAAACTTCCTGGAGGCCCGCGCGCTAACCGGTCCCTACATCCCCACTGAGTACGTTCAGAAGGAACACCTCTACAGCGTGGCCAATGACGACTACTGGGGTGGCGCCCCGCCGTTGGCTGGCATTGATCACATCGCAATCCCCGACACCAGCAGCCGGGAACTGGCCCTGCAAGCCGGCGATGTGGACCTCGCCATCAACATATCGCCGGAGGGTGCTCAGGCAATCAATGCCCAGCCTGGTATGTCCACCCAGACTTCGGGAGTCGGCACGAACGTGGTGATGTGGTGGGTCAATTTCGAGCGGGGTACGTTGGCCGACCCGTTGGTGCGACAGGCGGTTGCCCAGGCCATTGACCGCGAGAGTATCGCCGGCCTGGTCGCCCCGGAGGGTTCAGGTTCATTTGCCGAGGTGATGCTGCCGGAAGCTCTGCTTTCCTGTCCCGGGGTGAATGCTCTGGACTACGACCCCGATCAGGCTCGGGAGCTGCTGGCCCAGGCCGGCTACTCCGACAGTGACGGTGACGGTATCCTGGACAAGGATGGCCAGCCCCTGGAGATTATCATCGGCGGCTATCCCCAGCGGATTCAGCTGCCCATCATTGCCGAAGCCGCCCAGGCTATGCTCTCCGACGTGGGAATCAGCGCCGAGGTACAGATCACAGAATCGGCTGCGGTGCGAGAACCCAACTGGGACCTCTTCGGTTGGTACAACAACGTGATTGAAACCGGAGACCCGGTACTGAACGTCATCAAATTTGCCGGGCTCCTGTCCAACGTCAACCGTGGCGCAAGAAACTACGGGCACTACGACAATTCGGAACTGGTGGAGTTGGTCGCGCCGGCCCGGACCATAACTGACCCGGAGGGACGGAAGCGATTGGCATGCGAGGCCCTGGCGTTGATCACTGAAGAAATGGCCTACCTGCCGGTGGCGCATCCCTACTTGGTGTACGGCGTCAGTGACCGGGTCACTGGGTTCGTCCCCCATCCGACTACCCTGTACTTTGTTAACCAGGACGTGGGGCTGACCGAATGACAGAGAACCGATACGGCTGACGTAGCTTCAGGCTATTTGGCATGGGCGCATACCTAATCCGGCGGTTGGTAACATTGCCTTTGTTGCTCCTGGGCATCTCTGCGGCCAGCTTCGGGTTGTTGAACGTGGCGCCGGGCGATCCTGCTGAGATTGTCCTGCGCCAGCGCAACCCCGGTCAGATGCCCAGCCAAGCCGCAATTGTGGCCATGCGCGCCGAACTGGGCCTTAATGATCCACTTCTGACGCAATACGTGCGCTGGATGTCCCGGGCGTTGTCTGGCGACCTGGGGCGCTCTTATCTAACAGAGCAGTCGGTGGCCGAACAGTTGCTGCGCCGCACCACACCAACTGCCCGGCTCACCGCAGCGGCAATGTCCCTGGCCTTGATGATCGCCGTACCCACGGGCATTTTGTCCGCCCAACGGCGGGGCAGCGCCATGGATGCCGTCGCCCGACTGTTTGCACTGGTGGGGGCGGCGGCTCCATCCTACGCATTGGCCTTCGGACTGATAATCCTCTTTGCCGTAAAGCTGTCCTGGCTGCCAACCCTGGGCTACGGATCTCCATCCCAGGTTGTTCTGCCGGCCATCGCGCTCTCCCTGGGACCCATGGCGCAACTCATGCGACTAATCCGAGCCAGCATGCTGGAAACCCTGGGTAGGGACTACATTCGCACGGCCCGGGCCAAGGGGCTTTCCGAGCGAACCGTCGCCATCGGACACGCCCTGCGCAACGCACTGCTGCCCGCCATCGGCGCCACCGGAGTCAACCTGGGCTACATGCTAAGCGGGGCCGTTATCGTGGAAACCATCTTCACCTGGCCCGGGTTGGGGCAGTTGATGGTGAGCGCGGCCCTGACCCGTGACTACCCCGTGGTACAGGGGTTCGTGACCTTTGTTGCTGTGGTGGTACTTCTGGTGAACCTGGCGGCTGATATAGCCCTTCGCATTGCCGACCCGCGCCTGCGTTTCGGTCAGAGAGAGGCATAGCAGTCTATGGCAGGCAATACCGGAAGGGTCGCTAACCGCTTCCCAATAGTCTTTACTCAGGGGCGCTCCCGGCAACGGAGTCAGTGGACAGGATTGCTGCGGGAGCCAGGGACTGCGCTGGGACTGTTCCTGGTGGTGTCCCTGCTGCTGGCGGGGCTGTTTGCTCCTTGGCTCCCCCTGGACGACCCAACCGACATTAACCTTCCCGATCGATTGCTGACTCCATTCCTGGAGTACCCCCTGGGCACCGACCATCTGGGACGGGATACGTTGAGCCGCATCGTGTACGGCGCCCGAATGACCCTGTTAGCCGCCGCGGCCACCCTGGTACTAAGCATGACCATTGCCCTGACCGTGGGCATAGTGTCGGGTTACAACGGCGGTTGGACCGACACGGCGCTGATGGGCGTGGTGGACCTGCTGCTGGCCTTTCCCTCGCTCATTCTGGCCCTGGCCGTGGCTGGGGCTCTGGGACCGGGCCTGGTAAACGTTCTGCTGGCAGCCGGAGCCGTTTGGTGGGTGTCCCACGCACGTATCGTTCGTGGCGTTACGCTGGGAGCGCGCAACATGGAGTACGTGATGGCGGCGAGGGCCATCGGAGCCAGCAACCTGCGCATAGTTCTCCGGCACATTGTGCCGAATATCCTGGGCCCAATCATCGTCATTGCCTCGCTGGACGTGGGATCGATTATCTTGGGAATTGCCGGGCTCAGCTTCCTGGGACTGGGCGCCCAGCCACCCACACCGGAATGGGGCGCCATGCTAAACGATGCCCGACCCCACCTGCAAACAACTCCTCACCTCATACTTCTGCCTGGGGCGGCCATTTTCATTGCAGTCTTGGGATTCAACCTGCTGGGCGACGGTCTGCGAGACATACTGGACCCCCAGGTCCGACGTCAGGGCAGATAGCCGGCGCGGAATGCGTCTATAGGCCCGCGAGAGACAGTAACCCTGCCCGATGCCCAAACCGGGATTATCTTCCCTACCTTCAGGGCGGTTCCTTCATCCGACAGAAGTGGTCGCACTGGTACAAGTCGCCACCTCAAAGTTCGCGGGCCCACTTCATAATTTCTCCTTAAAGAAGCAGCAATTTGTTCTAAGGCCAATTGACGATTCCTCTTGCTGACGGAAGAGACACTCACCAGCGATCTAGATGCGGCTCGAGATTATTCTCTGTGCGGACGATGTAGAATAACCAGAGGTAGTTAAGAAAGCATGTTGCCTTAAGCCCTAAAGTATGTGGTCAATCGACCGGGTCTATCCCCGCGTGTGCGGGGGAACCCTGTACGGCAAGCCGAGTTGGAAAGACAACTGGGGTCTATCCCCGCGTGTGCGGGGGAACCGGAACAAACGGCAGCTCTGCTACGTCTGGAATGGCAGGCGAAACTGGTGGCTGAGCAAGGGCTAATACGGGAGGAGCAGCATGTTTAACGTCATGAGCCGATACCGGAAGATGATCTATCTTGTTCCCTTGATTGCCGTCCTAGCACTGGCGGCTTACCTGCTACTGGTGGGCCAGGCCACGGCCCAGGCCCAGGACCCGCCAGGGGATTGTTGGGGCGGAGCCCTTAATCCGGAGCCGGTGACCTGCTACATACTGGAGGAAACCCAGAAGGATGGATTGCTGCTTGTGGAGGGGATATACCATGCCCTGAACGGCCCCCTGTACGTTTTGATTGCTGGGGATGAGTCTGTAGAGGACCGGGGCTTGCCAGAGGCTTTCGCCCTGAAGGCTGCGGAGTTCGTGAGAACTCCCAAGGCCGCCGAGTATTTCCATCTGGAAAGCGTCTGCCAGAAGTACAACAGTCGGGAGGCCTGCATCAGCAAGGAGTTCAGCGGGCCCGGATTTGGCAGCGACCCCCTGCGGTACGGGGGAGAACCCTACAGCATTACCTACCACGACAAGGGCGCCTATGCCTACAGCCGAGGTTTCGCGGGCTTCTACAACTGGCCATCAGGGGCCTATGACAACGTTTATCTGCTGCTGGGCGGAGCGGCTGCGCGGAAGGAGAGGCCGGGCTGGGCCTCGTGGCGGCAGCTGTGGCCCCAGCAGGACGTGGGACCAGCATCAGCCGGCGCTGACGTAAATGGAATGGTATTCGACGTATCGGACGTGGACGCCAAGAGCGACCTGGGTGACAACGATTGCCGTAAGCACATAGAGTCCTATGTTGTGAGCGATGGTTACTGTGGGCTATGGGAAACCAAGGGGCACTTGGGTCTTGCCGGTGTGCACGGTCATTCGAGTGCCGATGCGAGGTACTACCAAGTGAAAGAGCCTATACCAATTCAGAGTGACAAGCTGGAACAACTAAGGCTGGACATCATGTCAGATCATTTTCGGTCGATACACGAGGCTGGACACTTTGAAGTAGAAATCATCCCAGTGAAGTACGACTTGGGGCAGTTGTGGAAGTGGGCAGTGATTCTGAACCGATTTGCCTACTCCAAGGGCAACACTGTAGGAATATTAGGAGCGGGGGTTGGAACCAATGGAGTTCCGATAAACGATCCGGAGAAGATTAGAGAGGTCATTGGTGTGCTGGTGTTGGACAGGGATGTAGCTACTTCAGCATTTCCCACTCTGCTACCCGCGCTGGGTATTCCGGTGGATGCGGTGGGGAGCATTGGAGAAGCGAAACCCCAGCCCTTGCGCTCTGAGGTCGCACTAGGTTTCACCAATGGAGCACAATTGGTGGACGGCACTCAGCCAGATAGCTCCACTGTCGGTGCAACCGAATCCGAGCTGCTTCCGACTCCCTTGTCTCCCGCGGTCGCCGATTCCCCGCAGGAGCCGGCAGTAGCAAACCTTGAGAAGTTGAGCTCTGACTCTCACCAGTCACAACCTCCCGTCACGAAATTAGGTGGGCAGGAAGCTCCCGTAGCTGGAGACCGTAAAGCCCAGATGGAGGAACCAGCCACTTCAGACAAACCTTTTACGGCACTACAGGATGTCCCCAAACATGAACCTGTGCTGGCAACAGATGCCGCAGCAGCGACAGCGCCACTGCCCCCTCCGACAGGGACAAGCGAATCAGGAGCAAGGAGATCCTCCACTGGGGGCATGTCCTCCTGGAGGCTACCGGTAACGGCGGGTGTACTGGCGTTAATATTGCTGCTGGGAACAGGCGCCTACATCCTTCACCGGCGCCGGGCGTGAGGTAAACCTAGACCCGGCCAGCCTTGAATTAACCGGGAAGTGTTGATTCGATTAACCGATTCAGAACACGGCTATTGGATTCACCGGCGAGCCGGTGGTGTTGTGCAGGCGCAGGGGCCCAATGGATACGAGGAACTCCCACCGATTCCGCTCCTGGCAGTCCCTGGCCACATCCTCCAGGTTGGCGTTGTCCAGAATCCACAGCCCCATGGCGGTTATCCCCACCTGGTGGATGGGCTGGAGGACCCGCGAGTATTGGGCGGGACTCACATCGTTGCCGGTGTCAGAACCCAGGACGGCGATGCCCCGCTCGTGAAACAGGGGCAGACAGGCGGCCTGGCACGCAGTGGACCCCGCCGACCGCTCGACCGGTCCTTCCACTTCCCGGCGATGGAGCTGGCCGGTGCGCACCAGGAGGATGTCGCCCTCCTCCACCTTGAATCCGCACCTCTCCTCGGCGGCCAGGATGTCCTCCGGCATGACGCCCTCGCCCCGTTCCAGCCAGTCAACCCCGCGAACCAGCGGCACGTCCACCAAAACGCCGCGGGACATGAACCCGTTCTTGGCGGCTTCGACCGAACAGACGGTCGCGCCCATGCTGGTGGATACCATGTGGGCCGGTTTGCCGTTGTAGGTCTTGCCCTCCCAGAAGAAATGGGCCAGGCTGTCCACGTGGGTCACGGTGTATCCGTGGAAGATCATCCCGAAATAATCGATGGCCGCGGCATTGGGCCTGCTGCTGACCTTATCCCCGCTGGCCCAGCCCTCACCGCTCTCGACCATGAAGTGCACCGGGGGCGCCGGAGCATCCAGGCTGGGCTCAAACATCACCGTGCGGGCCAGGGACACGGAGGTCCCTTCCTGTACAGTAGCCAGGGCGCGCCTGGTCTTTTCGGGGGTGATCAAGTTTGGGGTGCCCAATTCGTCGTCATCGCCCCAGCGACCCCAGTTGTTGAACTTCTGAAAATAGCTGAGAACCTCTTCTTCCGTTGGAATCTGTCCTGGCATGATTGCCACCTCCCATGGGTCGTGTTGAGTTGGACTGTAAACTTGGGGCGCATTATGAAGGAACGGACGGCGCACCGGCAACCGGCCCCTACCAACTTTGGCCGTTCAAGGTTGTGGGTAGGGCAGACAGGCTGCCATTGTAGCCCGCGTTGACAGGTGCCCATCGCCTCAAAAATGTAACCCACCATGGCTGGCGCCTTGTTTGAAGCAGGGTAGCTGTGGTAACCTATCAGCCAATCTCAAGAAAGAAGTTTCAGTTATGCAGTGCCAAGTATGCAAGAAGGCCGGTATGTCCGGCAACATGGTCAGCCACTCCAATCGTCATACCAAGACCCGTTTCAAGGCCAACGTCCACAAGCAGACCATCTCCTTGAACGGCAAGGTGCAGAAGGTCAAGATTTGCAGCCGCTGCTTGAGGACGCTCAACAAGCCTCCCCGGCAACGCCGGGGCGCCGTCATATCCTGACGTTAAGCCAGCGGCGAGGCCTTTGAGCCAGCGCCCCGGCCCCACCGACTGGGGACTGAAAGGGGAAGAATGCCGGGGTTGTGGTAGATGATAATGGCTTGAGGAGTGTGCGGCATTCGCCCGTACTACCGCTAGCCGAGCCTTGACAGTTCTAACCCCCAGGGGCTACGCCGCAGACGCAGCCCCTGAGTCGCCCCATGGCCGAAGCTACGGGCTCGCTGTCGCTGAAAATGGCCGTTCCTGCCACCAGGATAGTTGCCCCCGCTTCCACCGACACCTGCGCGGTGGCGTCCGCCTTGATGCCACCATCCACCTCCACCCGCGCCGGGTAGCCGTTGGCTTCGATTAGATCCCTCAGCCGCCGGATCTTCCCGGTCATTTCGGGAATGAAGCTCTGGCCCCCGAACCCCGGATTCACCGTCATTACCAACACAATGTCCAGGTAGGGCAGGACTTCCTCCACGGCGGTTATGGGAGTGGCGGGGTTCAATGCGACGCCCACCTCGGCCCCCTGTTCCTTCACCTGAAAGACGGTGCGATGGAGATGGGCGCAGGCCTCGGCATGGACGATAACCTGGTCCGTTGACGCCTTCAGAAAGGAAGGCAACAGTCCGCCGGGTTCCTCAACCATCAGGTGCAGGTTGAGCGGCAGGTCGGTATGGCGCCGGACCGCATCGATAACCACTTCGCCGAAGGATATGTTGGGGACAAACCGGCCGTCCATTACATCCACATGGATCAGGTCTGCCCCAGCGCTGGTGGCCTCCTCCACCTGACGACCTAGGTTGGCAAAGTCAGCAGCCAGGATGGAAGGGGCAATCAGAACGCGGGGCCCGGTTTCCCTCGAATCAGGCATTGAACGGTCCCTCCAGCAACTGCCTGGCCCGCGCCAATTCCCGCGACACCTGGTGGGGAGCGGTTCCGCCGGGGTTGTCCCGCGCCGTAACGGACGCCAGGGCCGTTATCAGGTACACGCCCTCATCGAAGGCCGGACAGAACCCGCGATACTCTTCCAGGCTGAGCTCTCCCAGCGCCTTGCCCTCCGCCTCACAGTGGGCGCAGAGGCGGCGCATGACCCCATGGGCTTCGCGGAATGGCACTCCCTTTCCGACCAGGAAATCCGCCATGTCGGTGGCCAGCATATAGCTCTCCCCGGCCAGGCGGGAGACCCGTTCATCGTTCAGGGTCATACCATCCAGCATGCCTTGGAACACCCTCAACGTAGAAAGCAGGGTATCTACCGTATCGAAGAAGCCCTCCTTGTCCTCCTGCAAATCCCGATTGTAGGTCAGTGGCAGGCCCTTCATCAGGGTCAGCAGGGCCAGCAGGTGTCCGTAAACCCGGCCAGTCTTGCCCCGGGCCAGTTCGGCGAAATCGGGATTGCGCTTCTGGGGCATAATGCTGCTGCCCGTGGTGTATTCGTCGGCCAGCCGGATGAAGTCAAACTCCCGGCTGGACCAAAGGATGATCTCCTCGGAAAAACGGGACAGGTGCATCATGCAAACCGAGGCAGCAGCCTGGTACTCCAGCAGAAAGTCCCGATCCGATACGGCATCCATACTATTGGCCGAAACGGTGGCAAACCCCAACTCTCCCGCCAGAAACTCCCGGTCCGTGGGGTAGGGCACCCCAGCCAGGGCGCCGCTGCCCAGGGGCAAGACATCGGCCCGGCGGTTACTGTCCTCGAACCGGCCAATGTCCCTCTGCAGCATCTGGAAATAGGCGAGGAGGTGGTGGGAGAACAGCACGGGCTGGGCCCGCTGCAGGTGGGTATAGCCCGGCATCAAGGTATCCGGGTACCTGCCAGCCAGGTCCACCAGACTGTGCTGCATTCCCCTGATTTCCGATACCGTATCGCGAATAGCTTCCCGGGTGTAGAGGCGCATGTCCAGCGCAACCTGATCGTTGCGGGAGCGGCCGGTGTGCAGCTTTCCCCCAACCGGACCAACCAGCTGGGTCAACCGGCGCTCGATGTTCATGTGGATGTCTTCGAGGGACGGGTCCCAGGAGAAGTCGCCACTTTCGATTTCCCGCTCCACTACGGCCAGCCCGGAAATGATCGACTCGGCGTCTTCCATGGAGATGATGCCTTGACGCCCCAGCATTCTGGCATGGGCCATGGAGCCGGCTATGTCCTGTCGGTATAGGCGGCGGTCGTAGTGAATGGATACGGTGTAACTGCTGTGGTCGTTCACGGGACGCCCTCGCTCCAGCCAAGCATTACCGGCAAAGACCAGGTACGGGCTGCGGCGAAATCCAGTATATCACGGCGAAAACCGGCTATTGGCTCCGGTTACTGCTGGCCGCATTCAGAAAGTCAAAGCTGGCGGTCAGGTTCTCGAATACCTCCGGATGGGGCGGAATTTCCATTATTGCGGGACCCTGGTACCCCTTAGCCTCCAGGAGCCGCAGCATCTCCCCACAGTCCAGGTCCCCCACATCCACCGAAGGATGGGGGTCGCCACCCCGAATCTGCTTGAAGTGAACTATCTTCAACATATTCAGGGGGAGACTGTCCAGGTCGTCCAGAGGTGAGCTTGTGGGGAAGCGGCGCAACTGGTTGGTGGGGTCGGGGCACAGGCCCAAGTAACTGCCCTCCTCTTCCTTCAACTGCCGGCGGCATTCCTCAACCAGCAGGGCCATGCCCCCGATGGTCTGGCCGGAGTTTTCCAGGGAGAGAATTACTCCCTGCCGAGCCGCCTCCCGGGCCAGGTTGACCAGGTTCAGCGCCTGGGGCGGTATGTCGGATGGGTTGCTCCAAACTCCATCAAATGAGCCGGGATCCACCAGCCTGAGATGCGGCGTTTCCCGCCCCACGATCTTCGCTCCCTCCAACGACATCTGGAACAGTTCGCCCACGGGGTCAATGGGCTGGGTCAAGCAGGGCAGGGCCATTGCCAGGTCGAATTGCAGCTCAGGGAAGGATCTCACCACATCCCGCAATCCTTCGAGGTTGGGACGCCAGTCATCGCCCTGGCCGGTCTCGCAGTTGCCCAGGCAGGTCTGCCGTAATTCCACGTGCTCTGAGCCCCTCTCCTGGGCCTCGGCGATGAGGGCCTTCAGATCCTGTTCCATCAAGTGGTTGCGCCACGAGTTGGTAATGGCTCCAAATATCATAGGTGCGCGCCTCCTGCAGCCGTTCCTCTTAAATTCTCATTGGTGACTATACGCCAGGTTGTGCCAAATGCTCAACCTGGCTCGCCCTGTTCCCAATTTCGATGCCAGGAATTTGCATTGCTCCCGCCGCTCCTTCCCGGTCTGGAGTTGGGCGGAGGGACACACCCACTGTGCTAGAATTGAGCGGGCAAGAGATTGACCCAAGCGCCGACAATTCCCACCAGCGTCAACGGAGGCTGACATGACTGAACTGTCCCAGGAAAATTGCGTTGCCTGCCGAAGGGATTCTCCTCCGGTGACCCCGGATGAGGTGCGAGAGCTTCACCCCACCGTGGCCGATTGGGAACTCTTGGACGACGCCGGCATTCCGAAGTTGGACCGGGTTTTCCGCTTTTCAAATTTCCAGCAAGCCTTGGATTTCACCAATTCCATTGGCAGCCTGGCCGAGTCGGAGGGCCATCATCCCAAGATTGTCACGGAATGGGGTCGAGTTGGCGTGACGTGGTGGACCCACAAGATCCGCAACCTGCATCGCAACGACTTCATCATGGCGGCCAAGACGGACATGCTTTTTCAGGATCTGACGCAGGGCTAGTGGCCCCCGCGACCACCGGGGAAGGCAGGAGATGCTATGCGGGTGACCTACCACCTCACCGCCGGGGATCCCCGAGCCGTTGCGGCGGAAGCCGCCTGGGCGGAATCGATGGGTTACGACGGCGTAGCGGCCAACGAAACCGCCCACGATCCATTTATCGCTTTGGCCCTGGCTGCCACCTCCACGGCGCGGGTTACCCTGGAGTCCCACGTCGCCATCGCCTTCCCCCGCTCCCCGATGGTGGTGGCCTATACTTCCCGCGACCTGCAGGACCTTTCCAACGGCCGGTTTCGGCTTGGGCTTGGCACCCAGGTCAAGGGCCATATCGAGCGTCGCTTCTCCACGGTTTGGGAGTCACCCGGCCCCAGGCTTCGGGACTACATACTCTCCCTCCGCAGCATCTGGGACGCCTGGAACACCGGCGGCAACCTCGACCATGATGGTGACTTCTACCGATTCTCGTTGATGACTCCCTTCTTCAGCCCCGGCCCAGGAGCCTTCCCGAACCCGACCGTGTTCAACGCCGCCGTTAATCCCTACAACTGCCGGGTGGCCGGCGAGGTCAGCGACGGTCTGGTTCTGCACACCTTCACCTCCGCCGAATACCTGCAGCGGGTGGTTCGTTCCAACGTGGCAGCAGGAGCAAGGAAAGCTGGGAGGAACCCGGCGGACGTGACCATCAGCGGCGGCGGGTTCGTGGTTACCGGCCCAAATAAGGAGTCGGTCAGGGAGGCGGAGCGCCAGGCCCGGCAACGGATTGCCTTCTACGCATCCACTCGCACCTATCTCCCGGTTCTGGAGTGTCACGGATTCCAGGAGGTGGGCCATGAACTGCACCGCATGTCGCTGGAGGGCAGGTGGGAGGACATGGGAGGCCTGATCACCGACGAAATTCTGGATGCTTTTGCCGTGGTTGGGGATTATGGCGAAATCGCCGCCAAGATTCTCGACCGGTACGGCGGTCTGGTGGATGAGGTTGGCCTGGGAATCGCCGCCCGGGGAGACGGAGAAGAGAGGCAACTCAAGAAGATCATCCGGGAACTGCAGGACGGCGGATAGTAACCATACTCCGTCAATGTCGAAAAGGCAGGTAAGGAAGGACGGTTGGCCGGTGGTGTATGGGCAGCGCCAATCGTACCCCACTATTCCCCACTTTCATTTCACTCTCACTTCGATTTTGTGACTTTACGCAACGTAGCTTCTTGTCCCTTTCAGTAACGATGTGGGAAACTGGTTCAGGCATTGAGCCGGTACAAGGGTCCGGGTGGCCGAATTTGGGATGGGGTTTGGGAGGGGAAGGTGGCTGAATCAGGGCGGAGCAGGGAGTTGGGAAGGGTCGCCGAACCGGACTTTAACCCGGTCTTCAAACAGGGGAGCGAGGGCCCGCTGACCTACTCCCTAAAATGGGCGGCGTGGGAGTGGCTCTACTCAGAAGCCGGCTGCCGGTGCATCGGTTTCGAGGTTAAGCTGGAGGGTCCGGGGGGCAGGATAGTGGACCTGGCGGCGGTCGGTCCGGGCAATGCCATTTACATTGTAGAGGTCAAGGCTTCCCGCGCCGACTTCGCCCGCGACAACCACACCCACAGCGACCTGGCGAGCCTCAAGGAACTGAACGACCCCCTGCTGCGCCGGGGACAGTTGGCCCGCCGCACCCTGACCCAGGCAACCCGCTATGCCCGGTCGGTTCGCGACGACGATTGGGCCGAGGAACCATCCTACCGGCTGGCCCTGGCCGACTATGAGCGGTTGCGCCGGGAGGAAAAGAGCTACCGGGAGCGGGTGGCCACCTTCAGCGTCAAGTTCCACGACCCCCGCTTCCTGGCCATAGCCGACTATCATTACATCATGGCACCGCGGAAACTGGTGCCAGTGAAAAGCGTACCGCCAGTCTGGGGGCTCTTGAACGAAACCCCGGAAGTTGTGAAGCCCGCTGACAAGAAGGAAGTTCGCAAGAACAGCGGAATAATGTCCAACATCTTTCGGGCCATCGCCCGAAGCAACGCCAACGCAATGATGCGCGCCCAGGGAGTCCGCTTTGGAGAGGACGGGGCCGTTTTCCCTGAGATGCGGGAGCGGCCCCATTAGCTATTCAGGGATGGCCTGACGGAGGGCGACTGGGCTGCCCTACTCCGCCACAGCAATTCACCCGATGGGGTTTTGGTCTTCCAGCCTGACGGTGGCGGTTATCCTGGCTACGTTGCTGGAAACCCGGGTGGTGTGGCCCTGGCCGGTCAGGTCTTCTACCAGGCTGACGTGGCCCGGTCCGAATTTATGCACCGAACCGTCGGCCAAGCCAATTTCTCCCTCCCCGGCAACTGTGATTACGAACTGCCGGCGCGGGGCGGTGTGCCAGTCTATGAACCGACCGGGTTCGGCGATGCTGAAGGAGATGCCCGTAGCCGACAGCAACTCCTGCAGCGTGGGATGGGTCGCCGGGTCCATCTCTTCAATGTGGGACTGCCCGTCGCTGCCCGTGTAGAGTCTGGTGAATGCCATCTTGATCCTCCTCGATGTCACGGATGTTCAGGAGTGGAGAAACTGCCAATCCAGGCTGCCCAGGTCGAACTTCACCCGGCGAAAGCCCTCGGCGTAGGCCAAACCGGCCTTCTCCCCCTGCCTGGCGCAACCGCTGGATATGCGTTCCAGGCGGTCTGCCGGGGTTCGTTGCCGCATCTGGCTGGCATGGCGGCTCAAGGACTCGGCCTTCATTTCCAGGTAGCCCTCCACGTCAACGAAAACATCCGCCGCCTCGGTTCCCCAGAGATATGCCTCTCGGACCCTGTGGGGCTCCAGTCCCTCAACTGAAATTTGTTCGGGAAAGTGAAGGCAGCTCCACGCATAGGTGTAGGCCGCATCCAACGCCACCTGGCCACTCATCCGGTGGTCCCGGTGGGTGTGGCTCGCCACCCGGAAGGGGTCAATGCAGAAGATCACCTCCGGTTTGAAGCGACGTATCTCCCGAACCACCTCGCCGCGGAACTGCATATCATCGTTCAAAGTTCCGTCGGGGTGGGCCAGGAAAACGACGTCCTTGACTCCCAGGTAGGCGGAAGCGTCTCTCTGTTCGCCCTCCCGAATCTTGGCGAGCCTCTCCGGTGTCATGTCCCGGTCGCCGCTACCCTTGTCGCCGTTGGTGCACATCACCACCACGACCTCGGCGCCGGCCTCGGCAATCCACTTGGCCATGGTGGCGCCGCAACCGCCTTCCGCATCATCCGGGTGAGGGGTTACCACCATGGCGCTTCGGGGCGGTTCAGTGATTATTTCTATCCCCAATTGTGTCGAACCATCCTTCCTAATCTTGACCAAGGCCGTCGGGACCGGCGGCGACATGCGTGGGCATAACCGGCGCCCCCTGACTCCCGACCGGGACTAAATTCGCCAAGCTCCGGTCTAGAGGTGGAAGACCACCATCTTCAGTTCGGTCATCTCCTCGATAGCATAGCCGGGCCCCTCCTTGCCCATGCCGCTGTCCTTGAGGCCACCATAGGGCATCAGGTCGGCGCGCCACTGGGGGTGGGAGTTGATGTGGAGATTACCGGACTGGACCTCCCGGGCAAATCGCATGGCCCAATCCACGTTCTGGGTGAAAATGCCCGCAGACAGTCCAAAGCGACTGTCATTGGCCATGGAGATGGCCTCGTCAATGTCCGAGAAGGAACTCACCGCCACCGCCGGCCCGAAGAGTTCCTCCCGGGAAATCCTCATGTCGGGAAGAACGTCGGCCACCACGGTGGGAGCATGGATGGTACCTTCCTGGTCGCCGCCAGCAACCACGCGCGCCCCCTGGTCCACCGCTTCGCCTATCCAACGGCTCACGCGGGTGGCGTCCGCTTCCCGGATCATGGGGCCCATCTTGATGGATTCGTCCAATGGATTGCCCGTGGCAAAGGTTTCGGTGGGAACCTTGATGGCATCCAGGAAATCGGCGTAAATCCGGCGGTCAGCCAGAACCCGCTGGGTGGAAATACACACCTGGCCGGCGTTGGCGAATCCGCTGGCCACCGTGGCCGCCGCCACCTTCTCAATGTCCGCGTCGGACATGACGATCAGGGGGCTGTTGGAGCCCAGTTCCATGGTGACTTTCTTGATGCCGGCGTTGCGACAGATTCGATCCCCCACCTCCATGCTTCCCGTGAAGGTTATCTTGCGAACCCGGGGGTCGCCGGTGATGGCATCGCCTATCTCCCCGCCGGAACCGGTAACGCACTGGATGGCCTCCGCCGGCAGACCCGCTTCCAGCAGGATTTCCACCAACTTGAGACCGGAGAGGGGAGTGTCGCCGGCCGGCTTCAATACCACGGCATTGCCGGCGGCCAGGGCCGGGCCTACCTTGTGGCAGACCAGGTTCAGCGGAAAGTTGAAGGGCGCAATTGCCGCCACCACGCCCACGGGAACCCGAATGGTGAACCCGAATTGGGAGGTGGCGCCGGGCGCGGCGTCAAGGGGCACCGTTTCGCCATGCAGGCGCTTGCCCTCTTCCGCCGAAAGAGTAATGGTCTGGATCGCGCGCAGGACTTCGCCCCGGCCCTCGGCGATAACCTTTCCCTCCTCCATGGTGATGGTCCGTCCCAAGTCCTCCACCCTTTCCGCCATGATGTCGGCGGCTCGGCGCAGGATGGCGTAGCGTTCGTAGGCTGGCAGCTTCGCCATGACCTCGGCCCCCCGCACTGCGCTGGTGATGGCGGCATCAACATCCGCTGCGTTGCCCCGGGGAACGGTGTCTATCACGGACTGGTCGAATGGGTTGTAGACGGGCATGGTCTCGGCCTTATCGATCCAATTGCCGCTTACATACATTTTCATTGTTCTGAACCTCCTGTTTCCCCGGGTTTCCCTAGCGAATCGTCAACGGGCCATGATTCCCGGCCACGAATGAACTGACCCAATATTAGCATATCCGGACTGGGTCCATGGAGAGCAATTGGCCGAAGAGGGGGAAAGCTATTTTTCGGCGATACGGTTGCAGTAGAAGGGTGGAGCCAGAGAGCTAACGTCCGAGCGCCGTGGAGCGACCCAGCTCGGTGACGGTGTAGTGGCCGGCCCGTCCGGGAATACGCTCCAGCCACCCGAACTTGCTGCGAGCGGCATTGCGCAGGGTCTGGACAAAATTGTGGGCGCGAGGCCAGCCGACGGTATCAAAAAGCAACCCCAATGCCTCCGCGTCCACCCCGTCCATGGCCAGGTAGCGGCTGGCTCCCTCGGCAGCCACCACCACCCTGCGCATATCACCCAGAGGGTTGGCGGCCCGACAAAAATCGACAAATGCCTGCTTAGACACGGCCGGCTCGACACTGGCTGGGCCCTTCCGCATATCCGCCCCGTAGGAATGGGAACCATTACCGAGGCTCGTGGACGGCCCCACGTCCTCCAGTTCCGGCCAAGGACTGTCCGGCGGCTCTTCCAGGATATTGTCCCAGTCCGTGGTCATCTGGGAGGGAATCTCCAGGAATTCTTCCGTGCTCTCCGAACCAGATTGCTCGGGGTAGTTTGGCGGTGGTTCTTCAGATTGTCCCGCCGGCCGGGGATTCCCTTTGCCTTCCGCAGAAACCACCCCAACTGAGCTGGCGCCCGCGGGTTCCTGTTCCACTGATTGCGGGTGGAAGGGAGGCGGGACGGCCTCCGCCGCTGTTACCTTGGGCATGGGCCCGCCGGCAGGGGCGGGAGCCACGCTGACGGCGGCAACTCCATCCAGCAAAGCACGGGTAACATCGGCCAGCACCATCCCTAGAATCTGGTCAATGACCTGGCTGTCTTCAGATTCCAGACTTATCTGGGCATTGTTGGGCAGGGTAATAGAAACTTTGAGCATCGGCGACAAGGACCCAGCGATTATGACCTTTGGCGTTATGGTAACCGGCTCATCCCGGGGAATCAAGACGGCGATGAAATTTGCCGGCGAGCCCCCCACGGACTGCGCGACACCCCGTTCGCTGGCGATTTCCTTCCCTCTGACCGCTGGCCCTCCGTTGGGGGTGGCATCCTATTCGGTGGCCGTACCTGCCCATGGGGGCCAGTAGCGGTTGGGCTACAGCGTCTGCTTCAAACGAACGGCCAGGGAGCGGGTGAGGCCCGGCACCGCCGCGATGTCGTCCACCGCCGCGTCCTTGATGCCCTGAATGGAGCCGAAGCGGCGGAGCAGCATGCGCTTTCGTTTGGGGCCAATCCCCGTAACCATGTCTATGGAGGACTTGAGGCTCGACTTGCTGCGGAGGTTTCGGTGGTAGGTAATGGCAAATCGGTGGGCCTCATCTCTAATGCGTTGAACCAGGTAAAGGCCCTGGGAATTGCGCTTCAACTCTATGGGTTCCGAGGTGTGGGGGACGAAGAGCAATTCGTTCTCCTTGGCCAGGGCCGCCAGGGGGATTTCGTCCAGACCCAGCTCCAGCAGAACTTCCAGCGCGGCGGTTAGATGCCCCTTGCCCCCATCGATTATCACCAGGTCCGGCTCAATCTCCCAGGCCGTCAGGTCTTTCTGACGGTCTTCATAGTCGGTGGCGGATAATTCCCTCCGTTCGGCCCGGGCATCGGCCAATCGTCGGAACCGGCGCCGCAGCATCTCCTGCATACTGGCGTAATCGTCCACGCCGTCCACCGACTTTATCTGGAAGCGCCGGTAGTGGGAGGTCTTTGGCCGGCCATCCTGGAATACCACCATGCTGCCGACCAGGTTGGAACCCTGCACGTGGGAAATGTCGTAGCACTCCATACGCAGGGGTAGGGCCGGCAGGCTCAATTCCTCCTCCAGTTCCGACATGGCCTGCTGCAGAACGTCCGAGTTGTTCAGCCACTTGATGCGGTGTTGGGCCAGTCCCTGCACCGCATTCTCGGCCACCACATCCATCAGTTTCTTCTGTTGACCCCGCCGGGGGCAGACCAGCCGGACGGCGCCACCGCGACGCTCCTTCAGCCAGTCCCGCACCAACTTCTGGTCTTCCAGGGGATGCTGGATGTAAACCACCGGGGGAATAACGAGGGCATTCTGGTAGAACTGGCGCACGAACTGGCCCATGACCACTTCCGGAGCGTCGTCCTGGGTTCCTTCCATGAAGAAGTGATCCCTTCCTATGAGCTTGCCCCGGCGAATGAAGAAAATCTCTACCCAGGTTTCGTTCGTTCCCTGGGAGAGGGCGATGAAATCCATATCGCCGCCGGGGTTGGATTCCACCTTTACCTGTTGCTCCTCCGCCACCTGGTCAATGCCCTTGACCTGGTCCCGCAGCACGGCAGCCCGCTCAAACTCCAGTTCTTCCGACGCCTGGTCCATCTTCTTCTTCAATTCGCGGGTTACCGCCTCGGTGTTGCCCTCCATGAACATGATCACCTGCTGGATGACCTGGTCGTACTCCTCCCGGGTTGCCAGACCGGAACATGGGGCAACGCAGCGGTGGATGTAGTATTCCAGGCAGGGCCGGGGATCATTGCCGGTTATCACCTTGGTGCAGGACCGATAGGGAAAAAGCTTCTTGATCAGGTCCATGGTCTTGCGGACGCTGCTGGCGGTGGCAAAGGGCCCAAAGTAACGGGCGCCATCATCGGCAACTTGCCGGGTGATATAGACCCGGGGAAACTCTTCGGTCAGGTCAATCTTCAGGTAGGGGTAGGTCTTGTCGTCCTTAAGGCGGGCATTGAAATGGGGCTTGTAGCGCTTGATCAGGGTATTCTCCAAAATCAGCGCCTCTGCTTCCGTGTCCGTCACGATGAACTCAAAGTCCGTCATGCGGGACATCATGCGCCGTATTTTGGAGGGTTGCCCGGCGGAAGAGCCGAAATAGGAGCGCAGGCGGTTGCGAAGTACGCTGGCCTTGCCCACATACAGCACTTCGTTGCGGGCATCCTTCATCAGATAGACTCCCGGCTTTTCCGGAACCACCCGCAATCGATGTTCAAACTGAGCCGCAGGCATGCTCACCACCCTTCTACCGGTTTACGCTTCTCCAATGAGCCACCCAGGCGTAGCCAGTCTCGTTTCAGCCAGTTGGGGCATTCGTCAGCCATCTGGAGGTTTCGGTGGAAATGGCCGGAACCTACAGCAGGAAGGACAAGGCTACCAGAACCACCGTCAGCGCTGCGGCCATTATCAGTATGCGCCGCAGTTCCCCGGCCAGGTGGGTAAAGGCCAGGGGTTGGCCTGACCTGGACTGGCCGGTCGGGCGTTCCGACGACTGGGCCGCAACCGGACTGGGTTGGGGCGCGATTTCAGCGTCCGGCGGGCGAACGGCGGGCGTTGCCTGTTCCGGCGGCGGCGCCACCCTGGTGGTAGCCGGCTGAACGCCCAACTCCTCGGCCCTTGCCACGCCCTCTTCGTTGCCTCGAATCTGGCGCCTCCGGCGACGGTTGAGCTGGGCCTGGCGGGACGCGACCCTCTTACCCTTTGCTGGCATGGGGGATTACCTCCTGATTACGGGGAGCGACGGGCACGTCCACCGGTTGACTTTCCACCCGGAGAGGAGGCGCCGTCGCCATTGAATTCGAAATATTCCAACCTGGGCAGCAATCAAGACATGGAGGAAGTCGAAAGTCCAATCTCGAATGCCTGATGCAATATTATCGCCCAACCTGGCCGCCAAACGCAAACGAAGCGCCGGCGGGTTGTTTCGCCGGCGCAGAGAAATGGACAAGGATTATTGCGCTTCAGACTGCCCGTGGGTGGCTCTTTTCGTACTCGTCCCGCAGATGATCCGAGGTCAGGTGGGTGTAAACCTGGGTGGTGGAAATGCTGGAATGTCCCAGCAACTCCTGCACATGGCGCAGGGATGCCCCCTTCTGCAACAGGTGGGTGGCGAAGCTGTGGCGCAGGGTATGGGGAGTAATCTTGCGGTCGATGCCGGCCCGCTGGCTGTAGGTCTTCAATATGTTCCAGACCCATTGCCGGGTGAGCCTTTCGCCCCGGTGGTTTACGAAGAGGGCCGGCTCGTCTTTCTTGGCGCCAATCAGGGACATACGACTGGAGGACAGGTAGTCCTGGAGGCCATCCAGGGCCCGCTCGTGGGCATACACGATTCGCTCCTTTGCGCCCTTGCCCCAGCACCGAATGTAGGATTCCTCGAAATCGACATCCTGGACGTTGAGGGACACCAACTCGCTGACCCGCAGGCCCGTTGCATACAGCAACTCCAGGATGTTGGAATCCCGCTGCCCTTCCACGGTACCCGCCTTTTCCGCCTCCTGGAGCAGCCGCTCCACCTCATCCTCGGTCAGGTACTTGGGCAAGGACCTCCCGACCCGGGGAGAACCCAGGGATTCGGTTGGCGGCTCGTCGATTACGCCGTTTTGGGCCAGGAAGGTGAAGAATGACTTCAGGGCCGCGACTTTCCGCGCCGTTGTCGTATCCCGGTATCCCTTTCTGCCCCGCAGGTCTGCTATGTAGCTGTTGAGCAGATCCAGGTCAACCTGACGCCATACGTCCTCCCGCTCGAGGCTTCCATTGAGCCGCTCCCGGAGAAAATCGGTAAACTGACTCAGGTCATTTCGGTAGGCGTCCAGGGTGTGCTGCGAAAACCCCCTTTCCACCACCAAGTGCTGCAGGAACTCTTCTATTGCCTTCATCATGAGCATTGCCCCCGTATCCATAACGCCCGCCCAAATAGCGAGGTTAATATGCTTTCCTCCTTCATTGAAGGGGATGCTGGGATTCTAACAAGATTACGTAAACCGCCACCTAACACGACCGGTGCGATTTATGGGAATTTCGGCGACACTTACCCAAATAGTCGGCAGCCCCTCCCGGTCCCGCAGCACCACGGCAGGCCAGCGCGTCGCTGAACGGTTGGGCGCCTTCCGTCCCATACCCGACGCGTTTGTGTTATCTTGGCACCGCCGGCTCCTTCAGGCCAGGTACTCCCACAGATTCCGTCGGCACGAATATGCTTCAAGAGACTTCCGGTATCTTTTAGGATTGGGAATTGAGGAAGCGGCTGAATCCTGAAAATAGAACCGGCCTGAAACGCCTCCGCAAGCTGGCATTCACCAGCGCCGGAATGGCGTTTACCATCCTGACGATTCTCCCGGCAAGGGGTGTTGAAGCCGTGGCGGACTTGGGAGTGGCGGGAATGTCTGTAGGAGCCGCAAAGGGCGAGATTGCCTTACTGGGCTGGCAGCAGGCGGCGCCAACCCCACCCAACCCCCTGCTCTTCCTGGACATTTGGGTCTTTGGCGGACTGATCCTATTGGTATCCCTGGTTCTGGCGGCCAAGTATTTGTGGAAGGCCATCCAGCCTGACCGGCGAGACCCGGCCGAAGGACTGCAACCATGGGAGGACCCGGACCGAATCTGGGACGAGGAGGAATGAAGCGGTGAGCCACCACACCCCGCCTCGTCAAGCGTTCTTGCCACTGGGGTTGGGAAGGGTTAGAGTATGGAAGAAATTTGCTTGACCTTGCCCGTTAGTTCCGAACCGGCCCACCATCAGCGGCGCCGAATAGCAATCGGGGCAAATGATCGGTATCAAGAGGTTCGGATGACTGGCAAATCGCAATATTGGAATCAGGTTCGGCAGCCTAAAATCTCAGGAGGTTAGTTCGTGTACCAGACCATAAGCAAGGAAACCATGGCGGCGTTGGGCAAGATTGACACACCCAGCATCTGCAACGCCATCGAGGGATTCAACGTTCGGGGCAAAGAGGAAGGGTTCATGCTGCCCGAAATAAAGGGCGTCTTCCGCAACCTTCCTCCGGCCGTGGGCTACGCGGTAACCGGCGTCATCAGCGCCGTTCAGCCCGAGGGCCGCAACGTCTCTCGGGAAGACTGGTGGGACCTGATAGTTTCCGTTCCCGAACCCCGGTTCATTGTACTCCACGACATCGACAACCCACCGCTGGGGGCCTATTGGGGCGAGGTTCAGGGAAACATTCACAAGGCCCTGGGGGCGGTGGGCGTGGCCACCGACGGAACGGTGAGAGACATTGACGAGGTGGAGGCCCTGGGCTTCCAGTTCTTCGCCAAGGAAATTTCTGCCTCCCACGCCTACGTTCACCTGGTGGAAATCGGCATTCCCGTCACCGTTGGCGGCCTGACCGTCAACACGGGGGACCTGCTTCACGGTGACAAGCACGGCGTCACCAACATACCCTTTGAGATTGCCGAGCAAATACCGGATATGGTTCAGACCATCGCCGACTACGAGCAGCAGACTATTGGCCTGTGCCAATCCTCCGACTTCACGCTGGAGAAGTTGAAGGAAGTTGCCAAGATAACTCGGCCCTATTAGCTAATCCCACAGTTTGGGGCGGCGGCCTTCAACAACCCGGCAGGCTCGCCGCCACCCAACTCCGTGCCGCCGGAAAAGGCTGGTAGGAAATCGTCCCGTTGTTGGCAGAAACTTGTTGCCGGCTCCAAAACCCCGAGGTCAGATGAAAGCGCTGATTATTTTCTCCCTGTTTCTAATCATGTTGAGCCTGGTCGCGTGCGAGTTGCCCGTGGAAGAGGCGACCCCGACCCCAATTCCCGACGTAATCCCGACACCCCGCATCGCCGATACTCCCACGCCGGCGGTAATTGGCACCCCCACACCCGTTACTTCCCTGACCGCTGAGGGCCGCACCATCAGGCAATACGCCCAGCCTCCCCAGATGGAAATAGATGCGGAAGGGGCTTACACGGCGGACATCCAGACTAACCAAGGTACCATTTCCGTTGAACTCTTTGCCGAGGACGCGCCAATTACCGTCAACAATTTCGTCTTCCTGGCCCGGCAGGGCTTCTACGACGGCGTTATTTTTCATCGGGTGATTCCCAATTTCATGATCCAGGCTGGCGACCCCACCGGAACCGGCGGTGGTGGACCGGGGTACAGGTTTCAGGACGAAATCGTACCTTCCCTCACATTTGACAGCGCCGGCATCCTCGCCATGGCTAACGCTGGACCCGGCACCAACGGCAGCCAGTTCTTCATCACCGTTGCCCCCACCCTTCATCTGACCGGATCCCACACAATTTTTGGGCGGGTTACTGCCGGCCAGGAGGTGGCGGACGCCATATCCGTGGCCCGCAGGGACCGCAACAACCGGCCGGTGGAAGAGGTGGTGATCCAGCACATAGAGATCAGAGAGGGCAATTAGCGCTTGCCCGTTCGGGAGACCAAACGTGACCTTTGAAAATCTGATCTATGAGAAGAAAGGGGCCGTAGGATACCTGACCCTGAATCGGCCGGATCGCCTGAATGCCCTGAACGCCGCGCTTCTTTCCGACTTCAGGGAGGCGCTGGATGAGGTAGAAGAAGACCCGGATGTCCGGGTGGTTATCCTTACCGGCGCCGGTCGAGCCTTTTCCGCCGGCTTCGACATCAACCGGGAACCGGGACAGTCGGACCCCCAGGAAATGCAGCCCGACCAGTGGCGCGCACACCTCAAGAGCCACATAGATACTTTCCTCAAGGTGTGGCGCCTGAGCAAACCGGTCATTGCGGCGGTAAACGGGTATGCCCTGGCCGGGGCGTGCGAACTGGTGCAGGTTTGCGACATTAAGATTGCTTCCGACCGGGCCATCATGGGCGAACCCGAAATTCGGGCCGGCGTCGGCCCGCCGCTACTGATTACCCCCTTCAGTGTTAACTTGGCCACCGCCAAGGAGTTGCTGCTTACCGGAGACACCATCGACGCCCATGAGGCGGCCCGTATCGGCCTGGTGAGCCGGGTCGTGCCCCATGACGACCTGATGGCCGAGTGCGAAAAGGTAGCCGGCAAAATATGCCTGATTTCTGAAGTGGGCGTGAAGATGACGAAGATCGCCGTTAACCGCGCCCTGGAAGGCATGGGATTCCTGTCGGCCATCGAGCACAATTTGGAGCTGATGACCCACTTCGACACCAGCATTACACCGGAACAGACGGAGTTCAACGCCATTCGGCAGGAGAGGGGCCTTCGCGCCGCCCTGGATTGGCGGGACGCCCGATTCCGGGAACTGGGGTAGGGGATAATACCGCAATCCCGCCCGCGATTTACCGCAGCACCCCTCGTTTGCACCCCGCAATTCCACGACGCTTGGGAATAGGTACCCCCGAGGGCGTTGTCGGTGGGTTTGCCGAAGCTGAGGCGCCCCGGCATCGTAAAGGGATGGGGCCAAGAAGCGGGCCCAGCCAACCCGCCACCTCTCTGCTTAAATATCAATCTATCCCAGAATTGATATGAACACCCCGGCTACCACTGCAGAACCGATAACCCCGGCGACGTTTGGTCCCATGGCATGGGGCAGCAGGTAATTGGACGGGTTGGCCTGCTGGCCCAGGTTGTGCGCCGTGCGGGCCGCCATGGGCACCGCCGAAACCCCCGCCGAACCGATCAGGGGATTCACCTTGTCCTTGACGAACAGGTTCATCAGCTTGGCGAACAGCAGGCCGCCAATGGTGCCGCAGGAAAAGGCCACAATTCCAAGGCACAAGATGGCCAGGGTCTTCAGGTCGAACACCCGCTCCGCCGTCAACTCCGCGCCGATGGTAATCATCAGGAAAATGGTGGCGATGTTCAGCACTTCGTTGGATGCCGCGTTGCTGAGGCGAGGCACAACGCCACTCTCCCGGAAGATGTTGCCCACCATGAACATGGCAATCAACGGCGCTGATTCGGGAACGAAAAGGATGATTATCAGCATCGCCCCGGTGGGGAACAGCAACTTTTCCGTTCGCGACACCTCCCGGGGCGTCCTCATTTCAATCCTACGCTCCCGCTCGGTGGTCAGCAGGCGCATCAACGGGGGCTGAACGAAAACCACGCTGGCCATGTAGGAGTAGGCCACCACCGCCGTTATACCCAGCAGATCGGGCGCCAGCTTGGCGGAAGCGAAGATTGTGGTCGGCCCGTCGGCCCCGCCGATTATGCCTATGGCCCCGGCCTCTTCCAGCGTAAACAGGTCGGGCGATGTAACGACGCCCAATCCGAGGGCCGACCAGAAGGCGACGAAAATGCCCAGTTGAGCGGCGGCCCCCAGCAGCAGCGTCTTGGGGTTGGCGATTATCGGTCCGAAGTCGGTCAGGGCTCCCAAGCCCAGGAAGATCAGGGGCGGCAGAATGTTCCACGAGGACAGGGTGTAGTGAAAGATGAGGCCGAATATTCCCGAAGTCTGTAATTCTCCCGACGGGTCGAAGTCCACCAACCCGGTTCCAGGCAGGTTGCCGATGATGATTCCAATGCCAATGGGCAGGAGAACGTAGGGTTCCATGCCCTTGCCAATGGCCAACAACATAAACGCTCCCCCCAACAAGAACAGGAGAGCGTTGCCCCAACTCACATTCGCAAAACCGGATTCTAGGATAAACTCCATTGGTGGATAACTACCCGGCGCCCGTCATACGCCTTTTTGCAGATCAGGTATGCTTTTGCTAGCGGTCTCGCTCCCGTATCCGACGGGAATCAAAGGCGACGATTCTGCCCTGTTCGCGCCAGCCGTCGCCATCGGGGCGGGCTGTCGTGCCCCCGTGGGCCGACCCCGTTTCCCGTTCCCGTCGGTACGACTCCACCGCCAGGGCTACGGCGGCAGAAATCGCGGCGACCAACTGGGGGTCAGATTCGCTGTCAAGATGGGATGCCGTAACCTGGTCATCAGGATCGGGGCCGGCATCGGCCACCACTTCAGCCTTGGCAGTGGCCCGGCGGAGTCTCCAATCGCCCCACCTGCCAATTAGGGCGGTGAATACCACCATCGAACCCAGGGCCAAGAATGAAGCTCCTATTCCAACGTAGGTTAGGAACAGGGCCCGGTTAAGGTCAAAATCGATGCCCAAACGCCGTCAGCCCCTCCAGGCAAGGGTCACAACCGCTCAACCCAATACGAGGGCCAGCAAGGCTCAACCCAGCTTCCAACTGAAAACACCGAAGGATTATAACACCATCCGCCAACCGGTCCGGACGGCGCTTGAACATTGCTTTTCCCCGGACAATAGGGCCCGGAATGTAACTGATCGCGTTCAAGGGGAACGCCCTTGGCCTTCAAACGTAAACAGATACCTTCGACAATGCCGGTTTACCAGGAATTGTTGCGGGTATATATTGAAGCAACCAGCTTTAGTTGAGGACAAGACATGCCAGAAGTGGAGCATCGGCTGCAAGCCCTCGGTTATTCCCTTCCCGAACCGCCCGAACCGGCGGGAAACTACCTTCCGGCCAGCAGAAGCGGCAATCAACTCTGGTTGGCCGGAGTGGGTTCCCGCATGGCCGATGGCACACGGATATCGGGCAAGCTGGGCGGGGACCTGTCCCCCGAAGAGGGTTACGTCGCCGCCCGCTATTGCGCTCTAAACCTGCTCGCCCGCATGAAGGCGGAACTGGGCGACCTGGACTGGGTCAGCCGGTTCGTCAAAGTAGTGGGATTCATCAACAGCCACCCCGACTTTACCGGGCAGGCGGCGGTCCTCGATGGGGCGTCCGATCTGTTCGTCCAGCTGTACGGGGAGGCCGGCCGCCACGCCCGTTCGGCCCCGGGAATGGCTGCCCTGCCCGGCAACATTGCCGTCATAGTGGAATGCGTTGTGGAGGTTCGGGAACCCTGACCCGGGTTCCGGTTCAGTTTCCAGCAGTCGTCTGAAGCCCTCTTTTCCCCTATGACCTATCCCCCAGTCGGCAAACGGGCCCACGGGGTGAGGGCCGGGTAGCTTTGCTCCAGCGCCACCCGGCTTCCAGAATCTAGCCTCCGCGCTTGACCTCAATGTCCGCCAGCTTCTCTACGAAATGGAGAATGGCGGAGTGGTCCAGTTCCTGGTCGCCATCGTTGACGAGAGAACCCAACATCTGCTGAACCAGCGCCGTCACGGGCAGGGGAACGTTCAGTTCCTGGGCGGCTTGCAACACATTGCGCAGGTCCTTCTGGTGCAGGCGAATTCGGAAGCCGGCGCGGAAGTTCCGGTCCAGCATCATCGGCGCCTTGGCCTCCATGACGGCGCTGCCGGCCAAACCGCCACGAATGGCATTGAACACCCGTTCCGGGTCCACGCCGGCCTTCTGGGCCAGTACCAGGGCCTCGCTCAGGGCTTCAATGTTCAGGGCCACGATGATCTGGTTGGCCAGTTTGGTGGTATTGCCGGCGCCAATGTCCCCGGTCAAGTTTACCGTGCCCCCCATAATGTCGAAGAGGGCGAGGCACTGGTCGTAAATTTCCTGCTTCCCACCGACCATAATGGCCAGGGTGCCATTGATGGCTCCGGGTTCACCGCCGCTCACTGGAGCATCCAGCATTTCCACGCCCTTCAATGCACACTCGCCGGCAATCTTCTGGGACATGATCGGGGAAATGGAGCTCATGTCTATGATAATGGACCCGGGGCGGGCGCCCTCCAGGACCCCGTCCGGACCCAGAATCGCCCTTTCCGAATCGGCGGAATCTGGAAGCATGGTAATGATCTTGTCCGTAACCGCCGCCACTTCCCGGCTGGACGATGCCGCCTTGGCGCCTTCCGTAGCCAGTTCCTCCACCGGCTCGCCCACCACGTCATACACGGTTAGTTCGTAGCCCGCGTTCATTAGGTTGCGGGCCATGGGCTTTCCCATAATTCCCAGACCGATGAATCCAATCTGCTCAGCCATTGTCCTCTCCCTAATTGCGCCCGCCGTTCATGAATGCTGGCGCACGATGTCCGCCTGAAACTGTACCACAGGCAAAGGGGCCCTTCCAGCATTCGCCGGCGGCGTACCATGGCGCGGCAATAGCGCCCGCACCCCAAGAGGACTCGGCCCGACCCGAAACCCACTGACAGCTGCCCCTTCCCAATGGGGACAATCTCTGGCTATCATTGGGCGTTGAAATCGGGAACCTCGTTGGCCACTGATCGTCCACTTGTTTCCGAAAGTGATTGGCTTTCCTTGTTTAAGTCAATATTGGGTCGGAGAATGATTGGCTGCGCTAATTTGCGCCAGGTTTTCGTAGGTCTCCCCGTTGTTGGCAGCCACCACAGGGCGTATCATTGTTTCCCAACATAGTTTCAAGAGGATGTCATGGCAGGAGTTGGCAAGGCCCTGGTTACCGGAGGGGCGGGCTTCATCGGTTCACACCTGGTGGACCGTCTTTTGGAAGAAGGGTATTCAGTTGCCATTATTGACGACCTGAGCTCGGGTAAGCTGCGGAACCTGAACACGGCTGCCACTTTCTACCACGCCGACATTACCCAACCGGCGCTGGACGAAGTGTTCAACCGGGAAAAGCCCGACCTGATATTCCATCTGGCCGCCAGGGTCAGCGTTACCCACTCGGCCCGCAACCCGGTGGATAATGCGGAAGTAAACGTCATTGGAACCCTCAGACTGTTGGAAGCCGCCCGGCGGATGGGGTTGGACAAGTTCATCTTCTCCTCCACCGGTGGCGCGATATACGGCAACCCCGAAACCAATCCATGTAATGAATCAACTCCCGTGATCCCGGTTTCCCCCTATGGCCTTTCGAAGTACGTGGCCGAACAATATATTGAGCTCTTCCATCGGCTTTACCGCCTGGATTTCACCAACCTCCGTTATGGGAACGTCTTCGGCCCCCGGCAGGATGCCCAAGGGGAGGCTGGCGTCGTGACGATTTTCGCCCAAACCATGCTGGAGGGCCACCGGCCCAGGATATTCGGCGATGGTACCCAGGAGAGGGACTTCGTATACGTTGAGGACGTGGTGGAAGCCAATATTCGGGCCATCGATGGCGGCCACAACCGTACCCTAAACATCGGCACCGGAGTGGGCACCAGCGTCAATGACCTGTTTGAAGCCCTTAAGGGTGAGCTGGACTACCACCACCAGCCGGAGCACCGGCCGCGTCGCCCCGGAGAGGTCCACAAAATCTGGCTGGACAGCCAGGAGGCTTTGTCGCAATTGGGTTGGCGACCGCGGGTAACGCTGGAAGAGGGGTTGCGCCGGACTGTAGAATACTGTCAGCGCGATATGACCTCTACCCGACGCCAGAGCTGACGCTGGCAAAGGGGCGGGGGCAACCTGAACCTGTTGACTAACATTTAGCTGGGAGGACACATCCATCGATGGAAGCTGAGTACGATGCCATTATCCTGGGCGCCGGCGCCGCCGGTTTGGCGGCGGGCCTATATACCACCCGCGCCATGATGAAGACCCTCATCCTCGAGTCCCTGGGGCCCGGCGGGCAGTTGTTGATAACCGACGAAATCGAAAACTACCCCGGCTTCCCCCAAGGGGTCAAGGGTCAGGAACTGGCGACGATGATGGAGGAGCAAACCACCCGGTTCGGCGCTACGCTGGAGTATGCCGAGGTGGAGGACGTTGATAACCTGGACCAGCCGGTCAAGGTCATCAAGACATACGACCGGGAGTACACCGGCAAGAGCATCATCATCGCCACGGGCGGCTCTCATAACAAGCTGGGCGTTACCGGCGAGGACGAATTCTCCGGCCGGGGGGTTTCCTACTGCGCCGTTTGCGATGGGAATTTCTTCCGCAACCAGGACGTGGTTGTAGTCGGTGGCGGGGATGCCGCCATGGATGAGAGTTACTACCTCAGCGGCATCGTGAATTCCGTTACCATCATTCACCGCCGGGACGAACTTCGGGCCACCAGGGTACTTCAGGAGCGGGCCTTCGCCAACCCCAAGTACAAGTGGCTTTGGAGCCACGTGGTCGAGGAGTTCACCGGCAACGAGGCTCTGGAGCATGCCCGGGTCAGGGACCTCAAGACCGGTGAGGTCTATGACTACCCGACGGCGGCCGCCTTCATCTACGTGGGGTTCCACCCCAATTCCGAGTATCTGCGGGGGCAGATGGAGATGGACGCATTGGGCCACCTATATACCGATATGCACATGCGGACCAACATTCCCGGCGTATATGCCTGCGGGGATATTCGCGCCGACTCCACCCGCCAGCTGGGTGCCGCCGTTGGCGACGGCATTACCGCAGCCTTGTCGGCATTCCACGACCTCACGTCCTAGCAATCACCCGCACTGAAGACGGAGGGGGCTTCGAAAAGCCCCCTTTTCTTCTTGCCGCAAACTCCTTACCGCAAGATATTGCCTTCAGGGTCTCGCCTGCCCTGCTATCGGATCCCGGCTTTGACTGGCCAGGGCGGCAGACCCCCCTAACCACCGAAGGCTTTGTATGCCTCCTGCCCCAGCAGCACCAGGCTGCCCGTTATGATTACCCCGATGGCAACGTATCGGAAAACGGCCGTATTCATGCGCCGGGCGAGGTAGGCGCCGGCGCCGAAGCCAACCAGAAGGGCCGGGGTCACCATGGCGATATTGACCAACGAATCCCGATCCACGAAGCCCGTGGCCGAGTACAGGGCGAAGGCTACGATATAGGTGCAGAGAAAGTAGAACGCCAGGGCCGCCCGCATCTGTTCCCGCTGCCAGTGCTGGGCAACAACGTATGCAGCGGCCAAGGGCCCGCCGATGCTCAGACTGGTGATGGAGAGAGAGGCCAGGAACCCTACCACCATGCCCGAGCCCGGCCGTTGGGCCATTGGCAACTGAATGTTGAACAGGTTGAGCACTCCCAGTCCCAGGATGGCGGCGCCGATGGTGATCCTTAGGACGGTTGGGTTGGCCGATTCCAGCACAAACACCCCCAGGGGCACGGCCAAAATGCCGCCGAGAGCCATTCCCTTCAGCCGGTGAAATTGCAGGCTTCGCCAGGTGCTGAGCAGAACCAGAGACAGCAGAATGGGAATGATGGCGTTGACGGTAACAATGGACGACTTGGGGTCCAGGAACAGCAACAGCACCGGAGCCACGACCAGCCCCATACCGAAGCTGACCGTGCCCATGATGGTTGCCCCCACCACCACGGCCAGGAAGACGATGATCAGTTCGACGCCGGTTAGCAGGGCTGCCTCCCATTTAACGGCGCCCTTCTTGTCGGCGACCCTCCCCTCTCGTGGGCGAGGAACGGGTTAATGATCCGGCGCAGGGGCATCAGGGCTTCCAGAAGTCCAGCAGGTATTCGAAGGTGGTTCCCATGGTTATGTAGTTGGAGGGCCAGCCAAAGATGCCAACCCGATTGACGATGTTGGTTC
This sequence comes from Dehalococcoidia bacterium, assembly GCA_965221385.1. Lineage (GTDB taxonomy): Bacteria > Chloroflexota > Dehalococcoidia > Lucifugimonadales > UBA3495 > Bin22. The sequence continues at coordinate 2,188 of OZ244885.1, read as the reverse complement.
GGTCCCAAATGATGGTGTTGCGCAGTTCATAGCCAACGGAACGCAGGGCCTCGACCACCGCCGTATGGATGGTGATTCGACGATTGTCCAGCCACATGTCCGGAACGTCAATCACACAGTGCCCCCGCTCCTTCAGGAAGGGGAATAGCCGGCCGTAGATCTCGGCCATGGCTTCCTGGTAGTCCTCCAGTTCCAATGTGCCCAGGTCGCGAGCATCCTGGCTGTATTGCTCGGTCTTCAGGAACTGGCTGTTCTTGCGCTCCTGGCCGCGCCGGCTCTTGTTCAGGCGGGGGCGGTTCAGCAAGTTGGCGTAGGGCGGCGAGGTCAGTATCAGGCTGACCGACTCCGGTTCCAGGTAATCCTGTATGTCACGGGCGTCGGCGCAGAGGGCGAGCTGGTTGGTTTCGCTGCGGGTGGCAGCTTCGGCCAGCCGGTCCCGACAGAGTTCAATGTACTCGCCCTTGAGGTCGAAACCTATGGCACTCCGGTTCAAGTCCCGGGCCGCCACCAGGGTCGTACCGCTGCCGACGAAGGGGTCCAGTACCAGTTCTCCCTCGTGGGTGAACAGAGATATGCAACGGGAGGCGAGGGATATGGGATACGTTGCCGGGTGGGCCGTCTTGTCCCGCACGTCCCTGGCCTCGTAGTGGAATTGCCAAACCCCCAATTGGGACTTGATCCATTCTTTGGCGGTCATGCAATTGATGTGCTTGGGAGGACAATCGCAGAGCCTGCGGTTATCCAGTAGTACCTTGTCCCGTTCCAGTTCGACGAGCATTGCCATACTTCCTCACCACCTATCCCACACCCTCGGCAAAGTAACCGGGAGCTTAAATTCTGAATAAACCCATTTCGGTGGCCACCTGCAAAGCCTTCTCCACCTGCACCAGTGGCGGTCCGTTTCGCTGTATCGAGACCTCAACCTGCTGTTGGGGAGTCACCGTGAACGCCCGCTCCCCGTCCAGGGCCACCGTGCTGTGACGGGGTTCCAGGGTGTACCGTTCGCCCTCCTTCAGTCGCTCCCAGCGGGCCACCTCGACCTGCGTCACGATACCGGGGGCGATGGGGGCCATCACATTCCCGCCGGAGTGCGCCATGTTATCCGCCTGGCCCTCGTCCAGGTTAACGCCGGCCGGCTCCAGCCCATTCTCGTCGCCGCCCAGCACGTAGCGCAGGCCGCCGCTGTCTTCCAGAGATACGTGCAGCAGCCGCGCTCCCACCGAAGAGAGTCCAATGGAGGTGGGCTCCGCGCGAGTGAGAAACACCTCGTATAGGGTGGACAGGTCCCAGATTGCCCTGGTAGCCACGTATCGCTCGCGGGAGAGGGCCAAATCGACCAGGGCCATGTCCCGGTATTCGCCATCCACGTGGACGGCCAGGGTCTTGCTGACCACCGACACCCATTCCGACGGCAGCCGGCCCTCGGCCACCAGGCCGGCCACCAAGCCCGCCTGGGTTCCCTCCACCAGTTGGGGAACCACGTTGTTCGTCCCCGTGGAAATCGGCACGATGGGCGCCCGGCTGCAGCCTACAGCCACCGCCCGGTTGGTGCCGTCGCCACCCAGGGTTACGATGCACCCCACGCCCATCTGGTCCATGAGGGTGGCCGCCCGGATGGTATCCCCTTCAGTGTGGTAGGCGGGCATATCCAGGACGTTGACGTTCAAGTCCAGGTGGGAGTCCTCGCCGGCCCTTTCGCACAGGTGCGAACTGTCGGGCATGGCGACAACCTCGCGTACACCCACCGCCTGCAGGCCCACCATAACCCGCCGGACGATGTTCACCTTTTCCCAGTCTGGGATTACCCTGCCCTGGGCCACCAGCCTTCTGATGTCCTTGCTGGCCGCCGGATTGGCGATAATGCCCACTGTGCCCAAAGGTAAAGTCCTCTCGCCGGACACGGTGTGTCTGGCCTGGCTCGCCGGCATATATGCCGGCGCTTCTCTGCTATAATCACCCGGATTTTAGAGACACCCTTATGTAAAGGTCAATCTGATTTTTCTGCGAGTATTGGCCAGAATTGGCAGGCTATACCCAAGACACGGCAGGGGGCGGGAAGATGGATCGAGAATTGGCTTTCAAGCCGGCCACCGAGTTGCGCGACCTGATCCGCGCCGGCGAAGTATCGTGTGTTGAACTGACTGAACTGTTCCTGCGCCGCATCGACGACCTAAACCCCCGGATGAAC